>NZ_VCCD02000001.1:0-3617723 GCF_006323185.2 Variovorax sp. KBS0712
GCCGCCGCGCGCGGAAAGCGCGTGCACGAAACGCTCGACGAAGTCGGCCTGGACGGCCTGGGCGCGCGCTACCCGCACGAGCTCTCGGGCGGCCAGCGCCAGCGCGTGGCGATTGCGCGTGCGCTGGTGCGCCGGCCCGCCTTCGTGGTGGCCGACGAGCCCGTGTCCGCGCTCGACATGACCATCCAGGCGCAGGTGCTGCGCCTGTTTCAGAGCCTGCAGGCGCACCACGGCTTTGCGTGCCTCTTCATCAGCCACGACCTCGCGGCCGTCGAGCAGATCGCCGACCGCGTCGTCGTGATGGAGCGCGGTCGCATCGTGGAGCAAGGCCCGCGCGACGCCGTGTTCGACCGGCCGAGCCATCCCTACACGCAGGCGCTGCTGGCGGCCACGCCACGGCCGCTCGCGTCGCTGGCCGATTCTGTCTCCTGCCCTCCCGAGAAAGTGTTTGCGTGACCGCCGCTCCTTTGCCCGCCACCTGGCTGAACCCCACCGCCCCGCCTCCGCTCGACCCGCAGATCGTCGAGTTCATGCGCCTCATGGCGGCCGAGGGCGGCCGCTATCCGAAGCGCCACACCATCCCGATTGCCGAAGGCCGCGCCAACGCCGAGAAGGTGCGCGCCCCGTGGACCGAAGGCGGCCCGACGATGGCGCGCACCGTCGAACAGCAGGTGCCCACGCGCCACGGCAACGTGCGCATCCGCGTGCACTACCCGCAGCACCGCAGGCTGCAGGGCGCGCTGGTCTACATCCACGGCGGCGGCTTCGTGCTGTTCAGCCTCGACACCCACGACCGCGTGATGCGCGAGTACGCGGGCCGCGCGGGCATCGCCGTCATCGGCATCGACTACACGCGGGCGCCCGAGGCGCAGTTTCCGCAGCCGCACGACGAATGCGTCGACGTGATGCGCTGGCTCGCGGCGAATGCGGGCTCGCTCGACATCGACCCCGCGCAGCTCTTCATCGGTGGCGACTCGGCGGGCGCCAACCTGTCGGTGGGTGCCTGCCTCGTGCTGCGCGACGCGGGCGAGGCGCTGCCGCTGGGCATGCTGCTGAACTACGGCGCCTACAGCACCGAGCTGTACCGCGAGTCGGTGGTGCGCTACGGCGCGGGCGAGTACGGCCTGTCGCTGCACATGATGGTGTGGTTCTACGGCCTGTACCTGCGCCGGCCCGAAGACTTTCGCGACCCACGCCTGGCCAGCCTCACGGCCCGGCTCGAGGGCCTGCCGCCCGCGTGCCTGGCGATCACCGAGTGCGACCCGCTGCACGACGACAGCGTGCTCATGGCCGCACGGCTGCGCGAAGCCGGCGTGGCCGTGACCGACGTGCTCTACCCAGGCACGATCCACGGCTTTCTCGAAGCCGTATCGATCGCCGACGTGGCGGGCCGCGCCTTCGACGACGCCGCCCGCTGGATGCACGCGCTGGCCGCGCGCTGAAGTCCTCGCCATGTACACGCCCACACCGTACATCGAAGACGACCTCGCGACGCTGCACGCCGGCATCCGCGCGTGGAGCTTCGGCACGCTCATCACCGTCGGCCCGTCAGGCGCCAGCGCCACGCACCTGCCCTTCCTGCTCGACGCGCAGGACGACGGCCCCGGCCTGCTCACCACGCACCTGTCGAAGAAGAACCCGCAGTTCGACGAACTGCGTGCGGGCGCCGAGGTGCTCGCCATCTTCCAGGGGCCGCATGCCTTCGTCACGCCCAGCTGGTACGTGAAGCAGAGCACCTTCCCGACCTGGAACTACACCGCGATCCACGCGCGCGGCATGCCCCGCGTGATCGAGGACCGCATGGCCATCCATGCCGTGCTGCGCCGCACCGTCGCGCTGTACGACACGCCGCTGGGCGGCAACTGGGACTTCGACGCCATGCCCTTCGACTTCGTGGCGCCGCGCCTGGACATGATCGCGGCGGTCGAGATTCCCGTGCGCGTGCTCGAAGGCAAGTTCAAGCTCAACCAGGACCGCTCGGAAGACGACCGCAAGGGCGTGATCGCCGCGCTGGAGCGGCTGGGCGATCCGCAGGGCGTGGCCGTGGCCGGACTCATGCGGCAGCAGATGGCGTTGACGGTGGCGGGCTGACTCGCGGCGGCACAATCGTCCGCGTGCCACGCCTCCTACGCCTTCTTTCCTCCGGCCTTGCGCTGGCCCTCTCGTTCGGTGCCCACGCAGCCGACCCGGTGCTGCTCGTCACCTCGCCCGTCGCGCTGCAGGCTGCCGAGAAATCCGGCGCCGGTTTCGGTCGCTGGTTCGACGTGCCCGTGGCTGCCAGCGGCATCGCCACCAATCAAGCACTTGCACGCTCGCCGGCCTGGCAATCGATCGCCGACCCGCTGAAGGCCAGCCTCGCCGCCCTGCAGCGCCGCGACCCGCAAGCCGGCGTCGGCATTGCGCGCTACCCGCACCGGATCTTCGACGCACGCTGGCTTGCCAGCCCCGACGCCTTCTTCGAGCTGGTCGGCGTGGCCAACCGCATGGACCGCCGACCGTTCCAGCCCGGTGCCTGCGGCGAGACGCGGCTCGTGTACCGGCTGGCGTACCGCTCGGCCGCGATGCAGTCGCGCCTGCCGATGACCGTCGCCGTCGAGCTGCGCGGCGATGCGCCCGATGCCGACGGCAGCTGCGCCGGTGCCGCACGCCGCTGGCAACCACCGCAAGCGTCGATGAAGGACGAAGCGCTCGGCCGCTGGCTCGTGTCGGCCGACGGCCCGCTCGCCCCGCCGCGGCTCGCGCAGGCCCGCATCGCGCAGGTAACGACCAACCTGCAGAGCGCGCGCTGGCCCTCGGCCGTGCGGCCTGACCTCGGCGGCCATGCCGAGTACCTGCTGCGCGCCTTCCGCTGGAACGCGGGCACGCAGCGCTTCGACGCAGGCCCGCTCGAGAACACGCCCGACGTCGCGAAGCTCAAGGCCGACGCCCCGCTGCGCAAGGCGCTGCTGCAATGGCTGCAGCAGCCCGACACGCTGCGCGCGCTCGACAGTGCCACCGTGCGCATCCCCGATCGCTTCCTGGCGACCGAGTCGGTCTCCGTCGCGCCGCGCGGCCTCGAGCGCCTGGCGAACCGCCCCTTCGAACAATTGTTCGCGCCCGGCGACTGGCAACCCGTGCCCGGCAGCCGCACGCTGCAGTCACCGCAGGCCGTGCTGCGCCGGCTCGACGACCTGAGCTGCGCGGGCTGCCACCAGAGCCGCGCGGTCGCGGGCTTTCACCTGCTGGGTGTGGACCGGCGCGGCGCCTCGCGCACCTTCACGACCGGCAACGCGCTCGCGCTGCCGCATTCGCCGCACCTGCAGGATGAACTGGCGCGGCGCGAACGCTATGTGAAGGCCGCGTTGACGACGCCCGTGCCCGACCCGTTCCGCCCGCTGGCCTCGCCGGACGATGCGAACGCCGCGCCCGACAAAGCCACCGTCGGCGCCAGCTGCGAGCCCACGCGCATCACCGCCTCGGCCGACCCGTGGCGCGACCGCGCGCAGAAGCTGCCGCGCACCGCCGCCACGACCTGCGAAGGCGCGGATTCGGTCTGCGAGAAAACCTCGGTCGGTTTCCCCGGCGGCATGTGCTCGGGTCGCTGCGATCCGAAAGACCCGAACGGCACCTGCGGCGACATCGCCATCCTCAGCGACTTCAACCAGTGCCTGGCAGCCAAGCAACCCTTCGGGGATTGCCTGAGCAAGCACACACGGCCCGGCAACCTGCGCAGCTGCTCGGCGCAACAGCCTTGCCGCGAGGACTACATCTGCGCGCAAGCCGAAGGCCAGCCCGAAGGACGCGGGGCGTGCATTCCGCCCTACTTCCTGTTCCAGATGCGGGTGGACGGGCACTCGTGAAGGGGGCTCCCGTACGCCTCCCGAATGAATGACTCCCTCTCCCGCTTGCGGGAGAGCGTTGGGGTGAAGGTGAGCGGCGATGAAGGCCGCGCGATGTTGTCGGGTCCCCCCTGGCTGGCGGACCAGGGAGCCATTGCTGGCGCCAGATGAGAGGGCCGACCGCAAAAAATACCCAGTTCCAGGGATGTCATCGGACACTCTTTTTAACAATGATTGACATTTAGAAACCCCCTGCACGCCCGTCGGCAGGGGGCTTCTTTTTGTTGAGTCACACAACCATAAAGAGGAGTCAAGATGCTTTTCAGTCAAGCAAGTTCGGTCGCGCGAATCGGCGCCGTGGCCGGTGCGGTCATGTTGGTGGCATCGTGCGGCGGGGGTGGAGGTGGCGGTACTTTTCTGCCGATGGTCGCACCGCCCCCTCCGGCGACAGTGCCGCCCGCCGTGAAGCATTCCATCGGCGGCACGGTCACCGGCCTTGAAGGCCGCCTGGTGCTGCAAAACAATGCCGGCGACGACCTCCAGCTGTCGGCCGATGGCAAGTTCACCTTTGCAACGACCCTGGTCGAGGGCTCGGACTACAAGGTCAGCATCCGTACGCAACCCCTGTGGCAGGTCTGTACCGTCACCAAGGACACCGGCAAGGCCTCGGCCGACGTGAGCGACGTGACGGTGGCCTGCTCGGCCGCGGCGGCCAAGGTCGAGACGCTCGCCGGCACCGGCACCTCGGGCACTGCCGACGGCAAGGGTACGGCCGCATCGTTCGACCTCCCTTACGGCATCGCCCTCACCAAGAATGGGGGTCTGCTCGTCGGCGACTGGTCGAACAACCTCTTGCGCAAGATTTCGCCCGAGGCCGACGTCACCACGTTTGCCGGCAACGGAGTCTTGGCGTCGGTGGACGGCAACGGCCTCAACGCTTCGTTCAAGGACCTCACCAGCTTCACCGTGGATGCGACCGATACCGCCTTCGTCGCGGACGCCCAAGGCCATCGAATCCGCAAGGTCACATCGACGGGCGATGTGACCACGGTGGCGGGCAATGGCACGAACATCACGGCCGATGGCAACGGAACCGCCGCCACCTTCAACATGCCCATCTCGGTGGCCGTGGATGCTGCCGGCAATCTGTACGTTCTGGAGTATGTCGGCGGCGTCGTTCGCAAGATCGACCCGGCCCTCAATGTCACCACGCTGGCCGGCAGCAGCCCGCGGGGCTTTGCCAACGGTACGGGAACCGCCGCGAAATTCGGGCGCGGCTACAACATGGCCATCGATGCGTCAGGCAACCTCTACGTCGCCGACTCCGAGAACCATCGAATTCGCAAGATCACCCCCACCGGGGTGGTCACGACATTTGCAGGGACGGGAACGCCCGGCGCCACCGATGGCCCCGGCGACTCCGCGACTTTCTCCGATCCCCGCGGCATCGCTGTCGATGCGGACGGCAATGTCTACGTGGCCGATTTCGGGAGCAGCCTGTTGCGCAGGATCACACCGGCAAGGGTGGTCTCCACGCTCGCCGGCAAAGAGGGTCGTACGGGTAGCCAAGACGGCATCGGCGATGCTGCCAGGTTCAATCAGCCACAAGGGCTCACGATCAACGCAGCGGGCACGCTGTATGTCGCCGACACCTACGGCCAGTTGATCCGCAAGGTCACGCCGGTTCGGGTGCCCTGAGGCGTGCTGCGGCGACGTGCGCCGAGCGCGTCGCCGCGTGTCAGGCCCCTGCCCTCACCCTGGCCCTCTCCCAAAGGGAGAGGGGACAAGACCGCAGGCCTCGGGCCAACGCGCCCTCACTCCCCCTCGTACCACCTGTCCTTCGCCAGCATCACCCGGTGATGCCCGCACCCCGACGGCATCATCGGGAAGCAGTTCTCCTGCGCCGCCACCTGCACGTCCAGAAAGAACGGCCCTTCGCTCTCCAGGCATTCGGCCAGCGCCTCTTCCAGCTCCGCCGGATCGGACACGCGTCGCGCCCCCCAGCCAAAGGCCTTGGCCAACGCCACGAAATCAGGCAGCGCCTCGTTCCAGCTGTGGCTCAGGCGGTTGCCGTGGTTCAGCTCCTGCCACTGGCGCACCATGCCCATGTAGCCGTTGTTGCTCAGCACCAGCTTCACGGCCGTTCCGTGCTGCATCGCCGTCGACAGCTCCTGGATGTTCATCAGCACCGAGGCGTCGCCGCTCACGCACACCGTGAGCGCGTCGGGGTGGCCGATCTGCGCGCCGATGGCCGCGGGCAGCCCGTAGCCCATGGTGCCGGCGCCGCCCGACGTGAGCCAATGGCGCGGGCTGTCGAAGCGCAGGTACTGCGCGGCCCACATCTGGTGCTGGCCCACATCGGTCGAGACGATCGCGTCGCGGCCCGCGATGGCACGCTGCAGCGACGACATCAGCTGCTGCGGCAGGATTTCTTCGGTCGACGGCGTGAAGGCCAGGCAGTCTTCGGCACGCCAGCGCTCGATGCGCGCCCACCACGGCGCCAGCCGCTCGGGCGCAAAATCGTCGGGCAGCAGCCCCAACAGCGCTTCGACGATGGCGCCGCAGTCGCCCACCATCGGCACGTCGACGTGCACCACCTTGTTGATGCTGCCGGGGTCGATGTCGATGTGGATCTTGCGGGCGTGCGGACAGAACTCGTCGAGCTTGCCCGTCACGCGGTCGTCGAAACGCGCGCCCACACACACCACCAGGTCGGCCTCGTGCATCGCGAGGTTGGCTTCGAGCATGCCGTGCATGCCCAGCATGCCGACGAACTTCGGGTCCGATGCCGGGAACGCGCCCAGCCCCATCAGCGTGAGCGTGCACGGCGCGTGCAGCCGGTGCACCAGCTGCGTGAACGCCTCGCAGGCCGCCGGCCCCGAGTTGATGAGCCCGCCGCCACCGTAGAGCACCGGCCGGCGCGCGGTCGAGATCAGGTCGGCGGCGCGCTGCAGCATCGCCCGCGGCGGCAGCGGCGCGCGGCCCGTGCGCAGCGCGCGCAGCGGGGCCGGTGCGGCGCCGTGCGTGAGGCGCATCAGCTGGATGTCCTTCGGCACGTCGAGCAGCACCGGGCCGGGGCGGCCGGTGGTGGCGATGTCGAGTGCGCGGCGCACCAGCGCAGGCACGTCGTCGGCCGCGCGCACCTGCCGGTTCCACTTGGTCACCGGGCGCGACATGCCCAGCGCGTCGCTTTCCTGGAAAGCCTGCGTGCCGATCACCGCCGTCGACACCTGCCCGCTGATGCACAGCACCGGCACCGAATCACTCATCGCGTCGAGCAGCCCCGTGATCGTGTTGCCCACGCCCGGCCCCGAGGTGACCAGCACCACGCCGACGCGGCCCGTGCTGCGCGCATAGCCCTCGGCCGCATGCACCGCCGCCTGTTCGTGGCGCACCAGCACATGGCGCAGCCGGGGTTCGCCGTGCAGCGCGTCGTACAGCGGCAGCGCCGCGCCGCCGGGGTAGCCGAAGATCGTGTCGACGCCGCACTCGACCAGCGTGTCGAGCAGCGCCTCGGCGCCGTTGCGCACGCGGGGTGGGGTCTCGGGCATGGCCGGCGAGAGGCAGGGCGAGGATGTGGGGGGAAGGTCGAGCAGTCGCATGCCGTCAATTCTTCCGCTCTTGAGGCAGAATTTGCTTCTTTCTTTTGGCTGTTTAAGCCCGAAACATGAAAACCAATCGCCAAACACCGTCAGACAGCGAAGGATCTTTCGACAAGACCGATCTGGCGATCCTGCGGGTGCTGCTGCTCGACTCGCGCAAGACCCTGCAAGAGATCGGCAACGAGGTCGGCCTGTCGCCCACCAGCTGCTGGACGCGCATCAAGAAACTCGAGGCCTCGGGCGTCATCAAGCGCTACACCGTCGACGTCGACCCGGCCAAGCTGGGGTACCACGATTCGGTCATCGTGCAGGTCACGCTCGAGAGCCACACCGACGAAACCCTGTACGACTTCGGCCGCACCCTCGCCACCATTCCCGAGATCCAGGAGGCCTACCTCGTGTCGGGCGACTACGACTACTACATCCGCATCGCCGTGCGCGACACGCGCGACTACGAGCGGCTGCTGCGCGAGAAGCTCTACAAGATCCCCGGCATTCGCCACAGCAAGTCGCACTTCGTGCTGCGGGTGCTGAAGGAAGCGACGGTGCCGCTGATCTGACGGGTCGACGGGCCCGCATGAACGAATGGTGGGTACGATCGCCGACGAACGGCCCTTCGCAGACGCCATCCCCTTCCATGAGATCGACTTCGGAACATCGAACCCTGATCGTCCTGAGCGGACTGCCCGGCACAGGCAAGACCACCATCGCGCGCGAACTCGTGACGCGCGTCCCTTCGGTGTACCTGCGCATCGACGCCATCGAGCATGCGCTGAAGACCGCGAACGGACGCGCTGACGACGTGGGCCCGGCGGGCTACGTCGTGGCCTACGCGCTGGCTCGGTCCAACCTTGCGCTCGGCATGTCCGTGGTTGCTGATTGCGTCAATCCGCTGTTGGTCACGCGCGAGGCTTGGCGGGCCGTGGCGGCAGAGACGTCGTCGCATCTGGTGGAGATCGAGGTCGTGTGCTCTGACGTCGTTGAGCATCGCAGGCGCGTGGAGAGCCGGGAAGCCGACATTGCGGGCTTCGCGTTGCCGAGCTGGGAGGCTGTGCTTCGGCATGACTACGAGGCCTGGGGCACGAGCCGCCAGGTCATCGACTCGGCGCTGGTGAGTGCGAGCGAGGCGGCGGACCTGATCTGGCGGCGCATGCGTGAGCGGTAAATCGATGCGCTCCCGTTTCATCGACGCCTTCCTGGGCGCCATCGTGCTGGGCCCCTGGGCGGCGATGTTTGCCTATCTGGGCCTTGCACCGTTGGCCGCCTACTGGCTCGACGGCACCCAACATCGCACGGGCTCCAGCCGCGGCGCTTCCTATTGGTGGAGCTTCCCGGACGCCGTGGCCGCAGTACCCGATGCTCACCTGGCTGCTCGAGCTCAAGAGCCATGTCGTTGTGTGGAGCTGCCTGACTGGCATGGTGCTCGGGCCGGTGGTTGCGTGGATCATGAGCAGCCGCTTGAAGCGCATGCGTCGCGGTATTCGCTAGTTTTTTTGAATGAACGATCGTCCATGAACCCGACCGCAGAGATCTCGGTGCAACCAGCGAAACCCGATGAATGGAAGACCTATCGAGACCTGCGCCTGCGGGCGTTGCTCGATTCCCCCGATGCCTTCGGAAGCACGTACGAAGCAGAGGCCACGAGAACCGATGCGATGTGGTCCGCCCGCATTGCCGCGGCAACTTCATCCGGGAAAGACCGTGTGCTTTTCGCGTTCAACCGCAACGACGCCTGCGGCCTGATCTGGTGCAAGGTGTCCGGCGATGAACCGGCTGTCGCTCATCTTTTTCAGATGTGGGTCGATCCTGCATCACGAGGAATGGGAGCCGGTCGCGCTTTACTCGAAGCGGCGGTTTCCTGGGCTGCGCGCGCAGGGATGAAGCGCGTGGGCCTGGGTGTCACTGTCGCAGACACACCCGCGATGCGCCTGTACACGGCGTGCGGCTTCCGACCCAATGGTGCGTTGGAGCCGCTGCGGGAACACTCGCATCTGATGGTGCAGCCGATGAGCCTTGCACTCGGGCCCGTTGGCTCGACGGACTGAATTCCGCCATCGGCCGCCTTGCCTTCGTTTAAGCTCAACTGACAAAACGCTCTCTGAGGTTTCGCCATGCTCCAAATGCGCCCCGGGTGTGAATGCTGCAACCGAGACTTGCCGCCGGATTCAGCCGATGCCCGTATCTGCTCTTTCGAGTGCACGTTCTGCAGTGATTGCGCGAATCAACGCCTTGCGGGTACGTGCCCGAACTGCGGCGGAGAGTTGGTCCCTCGCCCGTCGCGGCCAGCGGCCAAGCTTGAGAAGTTTCCGGGTTCGACCACGCGGGTGTTCAAGCCTGAGGGGTGCGCGGCGGCATCGTGAAGGGCCGTCCTCAAGCATCCCGTCAACGCCCGGTCATGGCCAAGAGTGATCGCCCGCGACCAAGAAAAATTCGGCAGGCCTCGTCGGCCCACTTCAGGGATTCATTTTCAGGAGACGACCAATGTCGATGATCGGCAGCTACCTTCGAATCTCCCCCGACCAACTCACCGCACTCATCAACCAGCCTGCCCTTGCTGCGGAACTGGCGTATCCGGACGACGGCGAGTTTCCGGAGCCTCCGGTCAGCTTCGATCTGGACAAGTCTTGGCATCTGATCCACTTTCTCCTGACAGGTGAGGCATGGGGAGGCGAAGGTCCCCTTGCCATGGCCGTGCTCGGGGGTGAGGCGCTTGCCGATACAGATGCTGGCTACGGCCCTTTCCGATACCTCCGACCTGACGAGGTGTGCGCGGCGGCCGACGCGCTGAACTCCATAGACGCATCGACGCTGTGGAGCCGCTTCGATGCAGACCGTGCCGAGGCCGCAGAAATCTACCCGGGGTGGACCGGCGAGGACCTTGACCGTCAATACGTGTGCCACCACTACGAAGCCTTGCGCCAGTTCTACAACGCGACCTGTTCGGATGGCGGGGCGCTGCTCCTGTACATCTGCTAGTGCGACTTGGCGCAACCGGAGGAGCGTGTTTCTCCGACAGCCCATGAAGTCAGCGTTCGGCCATGGAGCACATCGGCCAACTGCGGTCGTTGACGGGCGACCGCTCCCAATCACCTCGAACGACACATGAGAGTCTTGTCAGCAACAGTTGTCGCGGAGCATTTTCGGCACGCCATCCGAGGCGAGATACCGGTCGCTACTACCTCAGGGCACCGCCCCTACAAAGGTGAAATGCAATATGAAATTGGTGGGTGGCATGTCAGCGTGTTCTATTTCGAAGGACACCTCGACTACTGCCACAGGGCGGTGTCAGCGGACGGCAGAGAAGGTCAATACGATGATTGGACGGACAGTGAAGGTAATGGGAACCCCATTTCCCTCTTGACCACTGGTGAGGCAAAGGCGCTCGAAGCCATCTTCGAGCACGCGCTCCAATCGGGGGAGTAGTTCGCGCCAGGGCATAACGAGCATGAGCGCGCCTTTCTTGCCCGTATGAGCGACCGCCTCAAAGCGCTGAACACGAAGCCTGGAATGTCTCTTCGGGGCCCTTCGCGACGACAGCGCGACCGGCTACAGTCGGCCGATTGTGTTGAAAAACTCTCCCGAATCCCCGTAGCTGGCTTGCAGTTTGCATGCGCTTCGTGATCGATGGAGGTATGCATCATGATGGGTCAAGGCACCGCTCAAGATCAGTTGTTCTACGCATTCAACCTCGACGATCACGTCCCGCGTGATCACCTGCTTCGAGGCGTTGATCGCTTCCTCGATCTGAGCGAGCTACGCCAACATCTTGCGCCGTTCTACAGCCACACCGGCCGGCCATCGATTGATCCCGAACTCATGATCCGCATGCTGGTCATCGGCTACTGCCTGGGCATCCGATCCGAGCGCCGGTTGTGCGAGGAAGTCCATCTCCACTTGGCCTACCGATGGTTCTGTCGCCTGGGCCTGGAGGACAAGGTGCCCGACCATTCCACTTTCTCCAAGAACCGGCATGGCCGCTTCCGCCAGAGCAATGCATTTCGATTCGTCTTCGAGGCGGTGCTGCACCGCTGCATGACCGAAGGGCTGGTGCAAGGGGAGGGATTTGCCATCGATGCCAGCGTCATCAAGGCCGACGCTAACCGCGCGCGCAATGTTCCTGCCTCCGAGGTTGCGCAGTGGCGCCAAGGCACCCAGTGCAGCCGTGCGGTGCGCGAGTACCTCGAAGCGCTGGACGCCACTAATCCGGTTGCCGACGGTGCGCCCGAGGTGCCGCACGACACGCAGGCACCATCCAGGAACATCTCTCCGACCGACCCGGCTGCGCAATGGACCGCAGCACCGGGTGGTCCGGCCTTCTACGCGTACTCGACCAACTATCTGATCGATCTGTCGGCCGGCATCATCATGGACGTGGAGGCCACGCCTGCGCATCGCACACCGGAGGTCGACTCCACCCGAACCATGATCGATCGGGTCGAAGAGCGCTTCGACATCAAGCCGCGACGGCTTGTGGGTGATACGGCGTACGGCACTGCACCGCTGCTTGGTTGGATGGTTGAAGACAAGCAGATCGAACCTCATGTGCCCGTGTGGGACAAGACGGCCCGCAAGGACGGCAGCCTGTCGATCGGCGAGTTCGAGTGGGAACCAGAGCGCAATGAGTACGTATGCCCCGAAGGCCATGCGCTGCGTAATGAACGACGCCGATTCACGATCCCGCGCAGCCACGTCACGAAGGCCGACACGGTGATCTACCGAGCGAGTCAGTCAGACTGCGTCGGCTGTGCGATGAAAGATCGGTGCTGCCCGAACACGCCATTCCGCAAGATCGCGAGAAGCGTCCATGAAGGTGCACGCGAGACGGCACGATCCATTGCAAGGACACCGGAGTACAGCCAGTCACGCAGGGATCGCAAGAAAGTGGAGATGCTGTTCGCGCACCTCAAGCGCATCATGAAGCTGGATCGGCTCCGGCTTCGCGGGCTCAGTGGTGCGCAGGACGAGTTCCTGCTGGCGGCTACAGCCCAGAATCTGCGGCGGATGGCCAAGTGGTTGATGCCAATTGAAGGACATGCAGCCGTGAAAAGCGTGTGAGGTGAACGCAGCGGCGTGCTGCGCGCTCTCGCTTCGTTAACTCGATTGCGAATCCTGTGCGATCGCCAACGCAGGCAAGATTCGAGGCGAGTTTTTCAACACAATCGGCCAAAACCAGCCGTTCGCGGACGTCGCTTGCTCAAGTAACTTGATAACCAGTATTGCACCATCATGAAGCGGATGCGTTGCGGCCAATACCTCCAGCAGGCAGCTGCGGGATTGCTCATGGGTCTTGCGCTCCACACGGCAAGTGCGGAGCAGCACTGCTCCTTATCGGTTCCTCGAGCTGCAAACGGCGATTGCGGAATGTACGAGGTATCCATGGTCCAGTTGATTGCCAATCCGGATTCCTTCGAAGGCAAACGAGTTGCGGTGGTTGGCTTTCTGAACACCGAGTTCGACGGCGATGCGCTGTACTTGCATCAAGAAGACCTGAACGCACGCATCCACTTGAACTCGGTGGCCTTGGTCGTCCCGGTCAATTGGTCAGCAAGCTCTGCCTGTCGAAATCGGAGCTATGTCCTGTTGCATGGCGTGTTCACCGCCAAGACCAAGGGCCACGCGGTGTGGCGAGCCGGTTCGCTGGAATCGATCAATCTTTGCCGGCAATGGCACTGAAGAAATCAAACAAGGCCACGCAGCTCCTCGCTACACCAGGAAGCGGACGGGTACCAACATTCAAGCCAGCTGTCGAATCATGAAATTTGAAGGTCAAAACTTCGCCTCTTTGACCGCACCTTTCGACCGTGTGTTGGAAAGCAGGCTGCTCGCGCTTCGCAGCTACGGTCGGCATTCGTATGCTTCGCTGACCGACGATCAGGGCAACTATCTTCAAGTGGCTGGCGGCGGCGTCACCTGCATGGTTGAACGCTTCGACGCTTCATCCTCGACCATGGTGCGTGCATTCCATGACAAACCAAACCCGATATTTCCCGACGGCACCGTGCTCTCCTTCGGCGCTGGAGAACTGAGGCTGATGGCCGATGAATGGTTTCAGGCCAGCGCCGTCGTAGAAATCTTTCTCTGCTTCAAGCACTGTCGAAAGTATCCGGACAACGTCCACTGGCGTCCGGCACTCTCCCCAGGCGCCTTTGCAACTTGACCCGCGAACGACGCTCCCCAATGACAAGCTTCACCAGCGCCCGAGACCTTCTCGAAGAAGTGGCTTCGCGATACCGCGCCATGGACTCCTATGCCGATTCGGGCTTCGTCCAAGAGCTGGATCGGCCGAAGTCTTCGCCGATGTCATTCGAGACAGCTTTTCGGCGCCCTGCAGACTTCAAATTTCGCTTCAGCAGCCCGCATCCCTACAGGCCGAAACGGCACTTGATCTCACGCTCTCAAGTTGGCTTGGATGCGGGGAAGCCGTACTACTGGAGCCAGGACTACAGCTCGCCCGCGGAACTGGAGCAAGAGGAATCGCTCCTCATGGCTGTTGCGGGCACGACCGGCGTATCCAGGGGATCGGCCTTCACGATCTGGTCTCTCCTGTTCCGCGAAGAAGGTGATGACCTGTTTTCGACCCTCGCCCGGCCGCGCTTTCGCAAATTTGCATGCGTCGATGGTGTGAGGTGTCATCGGGTGGCAGCCATACACCGGGGCTTTCGTCGAATCGATATCTATATCGGCGTCGATGACCTCTTGCTCAGGGGATGGGTGATGCGAACGGGTCGATTCCCGCAGGCAGAGATGCGCACGAATATCAAGGTAGGCGTCGAATTCAGCATCTCCTGTTTTTCGGCAGCGAATGCGGCCACCGCGTCTGCCAACTAGGTTTCGATCCTGATCCAACATGCGAGGTCGGGCATCACGCGCGGTGGCTCGGCGATTTACCATCGCTGATTTTTGCGATCGCACCCCATGCATCAATCACTCGGCCTGGTGTCCCTCGTGGTCCCCGACTACGACAAGGCGCTCGAATTCTTCGTCGGCACACTGGGCTTCGAACTCGTCGAAGACACGCCCGTGCCTGCGCAAGGAAAGCGCTGGGTCGTGGTCAAGCCGCAGGGCGGAGAAGGGGCCTGCCTTCTCCTGGCGCAAGCATCGGCGCCAGAACAGCAACGCGCCATCGGCGACCAGGCCGGCGGCCGTGTGTTCCTGTTCCTGTACACGGACGACTTCTGGCGCGACTACGAAAAGTACAAGGCCGCAGGCGTCGAGTTCGTCCGCCCGCCGGAGGAGCAGCCGCACGGGGTCGTGGCTGTCTTCAAGGACCTGTGCGGAAACATGTGGGACCTGATCCAGCCCAATGCCAGCAACAGGAGCTGGCAGCTGTAAGAATGGCCTCGCTCCCTTTCACGAACCTCACTCTTCACCCGCGAAAGAACCGCCCATGACCGAGACCACCAAGGTAAAAGGACCCGCCTCGTACTTCCCCTCCATCGAGAAGACCTACGGCCAGCCGATCGCGCATTGGATGGACATTCTTCAGGCTGCGGGCCCGCTGAAGCACATGGAGCTCGTGAGCCAGCTCAAGACCCAGCATCAGATGGGTCATGGGCATGCGAATGCCTTGGTTGCGGCGTTTCTTGCGAAGAAGTAATACCCGCCGCAGGCCAAGCATGCATACCTTCGGCTCATGGCGGCGCGGCTGGACGACGATGCGTTTTCTTTCATCGAGCAGTGCGTGTGCACAGGTCGCTCAAACACCGCGCGCCCTTATCGCCTTGGCCGCCTCACTCGCGCTTCTCACGGGGTGCGCCAATACCGCCAGCTTCAAGAAGCCCCAGGAAATCACCTGGATCGACGCTCCTCCCGATAAGTCCATTCTTTATCTGCTGAGGGCACCTCACGACAGCACCGAGGTTGTTGCGGCCATCAATGGCACTGCGGCGGCGAGGCTCCCGTCGGGCGCGTACACCGCCTTGGTGCTCTCGCCCGGCACCTATCGCCTCGCGACAATGGCCTCCAGCAGTCACGCCGCTGATATCGAACTCAGAACGGGTGAGCGCCGCTTCTTCTATATCTCGGGTGTTCTCGGGACAAGCCCCAAAGCGAATGCCGTTGCGAGCGCGCTTGGAGGTCCGATCGTCGCGCTTGCAATGTCTACCCGAGACCGAACCGATCCGGAAAGTCGTCGGTGGACCGAATGCACGGACCTGGACGCACGAGGTTTGGCATCGATTGCCACCTTCGTGACACCGTCATCCGAGGGCAAGTGAGCGTCTCGAACGGTCGCCATTCGGCAGTACGCGCCTCCCCCTTGGCCAGGAGACACCATGCAGCTTCACACCGCCCGCATCTTCGTCCAGGACCTCGCCCTCGCCGCCCGCTTCTATGAAGAGATCCTCGGCCTGCCCCTGAAGGCCGACGGCCGCGATCAGGGCTTTTGCGTGTTCGACGCAGGACCCATGAGCCTGGTGGTCGAAAGTGTCGAAGCAGATGCCCCGCCAGAAGACCTGGCCCTGGTAGGTCGCTTCACAGGCCTGTCTTTCGACGTGGACAACATCCAGTCGAAGTACACCGAACTCTCGTCACGCGGCGTCGCCTTCAGCGGCCTCCCCGAGCCGCAGTCCTGGGGCGGCATCCTCGCCACATTGCGCGACCCCGCCGGCAATGAGCTTCAACTGGTGCAGCAGCCCCGAACGTAGCCATTGGTGCACACTCGTCATACAATGAGAATAATTCTTATTTTGATGGCCTGGCCACCGCACTACGTCCGCCATGGCCGCCGATCCCGCTCTGCACCCGCACATCCACACCCTCTATAGCGAGCACCACGGGTGGTTGCAGGGCTGGTTGCGCAGGAAGCTCGGCAATGCCTTCGATGCGGCAGACCTCGCGCAAGACACCTTCCTGCGCATCCTCACCGCGCCAGACCACACGCCCGAGAAGCAGTGCGACTGGCAATTGCGGGAGCCGCGCGCCTACCTGACGGTCGTTGCCAAGCGGCTGCTGGCCAACCTGTACCGCCGGCGTTCGCTGGAACAGGCCTACCTCGAGGCCTTGAGCGCGTTGCCCGAACCGCTGGCGCCCTCGCCCGAGCAGCAGGCGATCATTCTCGAAACCCTGCAGGAGATCGACGCGATGCTCGACGGCCTGGCGCCGCCGGTGCGCCAGGCCTTCCTGATGGCGCAGCTCGAAGGGCTGGGCTATGCGGAGATCGCAACGAAGCTGGGCGTGAGCGAGCGCACCGTCAAGCGCTACATGGCCGAGGCCATGGCCCGCTGCATCCTGCTGGTCGCGTGACGGTGCAACGCACGATGACGGTCGGGGTCGACAAGGCCGTCGCCCTGCAGGCGGCGCAATGGTTCGTCCTGCTGCAGTCGGGCGAGGCCACGGCGGCCGATCGCACGCAATGGACGCGCTGGCGGGCGGCCGACCCCGCGCACGAAACGGCCTGGCAGCGCGCCGAGCAAGTCAGTGGCAAGTTCGGCAGGCTGCCGGGCGCGCTGTCGATGCCGGTGCTGGGCCGAGCGGTGCGAAGCGACCGCCGTACCGCCGCCAAGGCGCTCGCCGTGCTGCTGACCGCGGCGCCCGCCGGCTGGCTGGCCTGGCGCGCATCACCGGCGCGCGAATGGCTGGCCGACCACCGCACCGCCACTGGCGAACGCCGCGAACTGCGTCTGGCCGACGGCACGCGCGTGCAGCTCAACACCGCGACGGCCATCGACGTGGCCTACGGCGCGACGCAGCGCGTGGTGCGGCTGCATGCGGGCGAAATACTCATCGAGACGGCACCCGATGCCGTGCCCTCCTCCGACGCCTCCTACCGCCCTTTCATCGTCGAGACCGCGCAGGGGCGCCTGCGTGCGCTGGGCACGCGCTTCGTGGTCCGGCAGCACGAAGGCGATCGCAGCCAGCTGACGGTGCTCGACGGCGCGGTCGAGGTTCGCCCCGACCACGCGCGCAGTCTGGCAGCGGTGGTGCGTGCCGGCGAGCAGGCCATGTTCTCTTCGACGGCCATCAGCGAGATCACGGCGGCAGCCGCCGATGCCGACGATTGGTCGCGCGGTGTCCTGCGCGCCAGGAACATGCGGCTGCACGACTTCCTCGCCGAACTGGGCCGCTACCGGCCCGGGGTGCTGCGCTGCGATCCGGCCGTGGCCGACCTGCGCGTGTCGGGCGTGTTCCAGCTGCGCGACACCGGCCCGGTGCTCGACAGCCTGCCGCAGGCCTTGCCGGTGGACGTGCTCTTTCGCACGCGCTACTGGGTCACGGTGGTGGCGCCGGGCGGTTGAGGCGTCGGGTGCTGGCAGCGATTTCGGCCGCTGCGATTTTTTCTGTCGCGGCCTGTCCCCTTTTCTTTCCTCGCGTGTGAAGCCTTGAGGAACAGCAACTTCACACCCTTGCAGGAGAGAGAGAAACCCATGGCCCCTCGCCGACCGTCCCCCCTTGATTCCGACGCCGTCTCGTTGCGTGCACTGTCGATCGCCGTGCATGGCGCGCTGTTCGCCATGGCGTGCGCCGCCGCCGGGACGGTCGCCGCGCAGATGCCGGGCACGCCCAACGCACAGGCCACGCAAGCCGAAACACGCAAGGCCTACAACATCGCGCCCGGCCCACTCGACGAGGCCCTGTCGAGCTTCGCCGCCTCTGCCGGTGTGAGCATCACGATCCCGCCGGCCCTCGCGCAGGGCAAGCGCTCGCCCGGCCTGCAGGGTCAGCACGCTGTGGGCGAAGGCTTCGCGCGGCTGCTGGCCGGCTCGGGCCTCGAGGCGGCGGGTGGCGCGGGCGGCTCGTATGCGCTGCGCCGCTCGAGCATCGGCGGCCCTGCAGACACCGGCGCCGACGGCAGCACCACACTCGCACCAGTCACCGTCACGGCCGAGGCCGAACGCAGCGCCACCACCGAAGGCACGCGCTCGTACACGGCGCGCGCGCTGACGCTCGGCAAGGGCGAGCAGGCGCTCAAGGACATTCCGCAATCGGTCAGCGTGATCACGCGCCAGCGCATGGACGACCAGGGCCTCGTCGACCTGCGCGACGCGGTCAACAACGTCACGGGCGTGGTGGGCGTCAAGGGCGTGGGGCCGGGCATGGTCCTCACGTCGCGCGGCTTCCAGATCGACGCCTGGCAATACGACGGCGTGCCCGTGCCGCGCAACATGTACTCGCTGGGCAACTGGGCCACCGAAGACACGGTGTTCTTCGATCGCGTGGAGGTGCTGCGCGGCGCCTCGGGCCTGCTGCAAGGCACCGGCAGCCCGGGCGGCGCAATCAACCTCGTGCGCAAGCGCGGCCAGCCCGAGAAGACGCTCACGCTCACCGGCAAGGCGGGCTCGTGGGACCACTACGGCGCGCAGCTCGACGCCGGCGGTCCGCTCAATGCCGAAGGCACGCTGCGCGGCCGCGTGGTGGTCGACGAAGACCGCAGCCACTCGTTCACCGACTACGTGTGGCGCAAGACGCGCTCGCTCTACGGCGCCATCGACTACGACATTTCGCCCGACACCACCGTCGGCTTCGGCGTGAGCCACTCGCACGCCAAGGGGCGTCCGATGCTGCGCGGTTTTCCGCGTTACCCGGACGGCACCGACATCGGCCTGCCGCGCTCCGTGTTCACAGGTGCCCTGTGGAACCACAGCGACATCGAGCAGACCACGGTGTATGTCGACGCCGAGCACCGCTTCAACGACAAGTGGAAGCTGAAGTTCTCCGCGCTCGGCATGAACGAGAAGAACAGCGCGCAGCACCAGCGCATGCACGGCGACGTCGCGGCCGACGGCAGCGGGCTGAACTTCGCCGACTGGGACACCCGCTTCGATTCGCGCAAGCTCGGCTTCGACGTCTACCTGCGCGGACGCTTCGACGCGCTGTCGATGCAGCACGACCTGACCATCGGCGCCAACTACTCGAAGTTCGAGTCGACCGACCGGTATGCGCGCCGGTTCAGCGGCGGCGGCAACATCTTCGCCATCGACCACAACCGCCCGGCGCAGAACTACGACACCATCATGGCCGCCGGCGGCGGAAAGAGCCACACGCACTACGACGTGCGGCAAAAGGGCATCTACGGCAGCTGGCGGGCCCAGTTGGCCGAGCCGCTCACGGCCATCGTCGGCGCGCGCCTGAGCTGGTACGACTACCTCTATTCGAGCCAGTCCGCGGGCTTCACGAGCACCGTCTCCACGTCGGGCGAAGTGACGCCCTACGTCGGCCTCGTGTTCGCGCTCAACAAGCAATGGTCGGCCTACGCGAGCTACACCGACGTGTTCGAGCCGCAGACCGAGCGCACCGTCTCGGGCGACGGGCTCAAGCCCATCATCGGCAGCAACTACGAGGTGGGCCTCAAGGGCGAGCTGATGGACGGCCGCCTGAACACCTCGCTGGCCGTGTTCCGCTACAACCACACCAACCGCGCCGTGACCGACCGCGATGGCGGCTTTGCGTGCGATGGCTGGTACTGCTCCAAGTCGTCGGGCAAGGTGCGCAGCCAGGGCTTCGAGGCCGAAGTCAGCGGCGAGGTCGCGCCGCGGCTGCAGCTCACGGCGGGCTACACCTACAACACCACCCGGTTCCTCGAAGACCCGGACAACAAGGGCAAGATCTTCAGCCAGTGGACGCCCAAGCACATGCTGCGCGTGTGGACCAACTACCAGCTACCGGGCGACTGGAGCCGGCTCAGCGTGGGCGGCGGCTTCAGCATCCAGAGCCACACGCTGGGCTACGACCGCACGTACAAGGTGCCCGGCTTCGCCGTGTGGAGCGCGCGCCTGGCCTACCAGCTGACGCCGGAGGTGGCGCTGGCCGTCAACATCAACAACATCTTCGACAAGCGCTACTACATCCCGGCCTACAGCGAGGCCAACGGGAACAACAACTACGGCGATCCGCGCAACGTGCTGTTCACGGTGAAGTACACGCCGAAGCTGTGAGTTGTGGGGAAGGGGCACGCGGTTGGCGTGGCCCTTTTTCGGTCTCTCGCTACCAAAGCGCGGAAAATCGCCTTGGCATGAACTACATGATTTCGAACGAACGAACCGTCACCTGGCAGGAGTTTGGCCATCTGATGGCGTCGGTCGGTTGGGGCAGCGGGTACGACGAAGCATCGTTCGAACGCTCCCATCGGGCCTACCCGCTCGTCGTCCACGCACGTGCAGACAGCGGTGCGCTTCTCGGCTATGTCTCAGCCTTCAGCGACGGGGCATTCACGACGATGCTCGGTGAACTGGTTGTCCACCCGAACGCCCAGGGCTCGGGCATCGGCCGGGCGCTACTGAGCGCCGTTGAAGCGGAGTTTCCTGGTGTCCCTGTCTACGTCAAGGCGCTGGGCAATGCGAAGCGATTCTTCGAGGCATGCGGCTATCGCAGCCCGAGCGAAGAAATGACAGTGCTGTTCAAAAAGGCTCGTCCTCGCTCCGGGCAGGCTCTTTGATCAGTGCATGGCCCCGATGCGAGAGACACAACGAACGCCGCGTGATGATGAGTAACCCCGAAACGACTGCGTGGGTACGGGCGAACGCTGGACGCGTCACGCATGAGTGAAAAACTGAACTTCGTAGGGGGTGCCATCGGCCTCCTGGTCCTGCTGGGCGGCACGGTTTTCTGGCTCCGACACGACCTGAAGCGCCTGCGCAGCCTCAAGCGAAAGCTGCGGCTCGGCGCCCTGCTTACGCAGGCAGAACAGGACGAGCTGGCGTCGCTGCAGGGAAAGTACCCTTGGGCCTGACGACCGCCCTCGCCGTCACGACGTACCTCGAACGGATCAGAACCTGATCCGCACCGAAGCCGCACTGCGATCGGCCTCGCCGTGGAACACGGCCTCGATGTTGTTGCCATCCGGGTCCAGCACGAACGCCGCGTAGTAGCCCGGGTGGTAGGCGCGTTCACCCGGCGGGCCGTTGTCCCGGCCTCCATGCGCCAATGCGGCCTGGTAGAAGGCGTCGACCATGGCCCGGTCTTGCGCCTGGAATGCGATGTGGTGGCGCCCGGTGAGTTCGCCCTGCACTTCGTCGCTGTCGCGCGTCGACACGAACAGTTCGTCGGCCCAGAAGTTGCGCGCGTCGGAGCCGCCCATCGGGATCTTCAGCGCCTCGAAGACGGCGCTGTAGAAAGCCTTGCTGGCCGCCAGATCGCGAACGACCAGTCCGATGTGGTCGATCAGGCGGCCGCGATGCAATTCTTTTTGTGTACTCATGAAGCGCTCCTGTCGGTGGAGGTCGGAGTGGCGGAATCTACCAAAGCCAACCTCGGATATCGAGCGACAGGGTTTGCATCTCAGGGCCGACTCAGCTTCAGCAATTTCTTCCATGCGGCCAGCGACGCGCCGCGCGATGGCGGGTGCGCCTGCAGCCATGCCTGCGCCGAGGCGTGCGGCGAGTAGTTGCTTCGCAGCGTCGGATCGGCACCGGCGGCCACCAGCAGCTGCGCGATCTCGAGGTTGTTGCGCGCCACGGCGCGCATCAAGGCGTTGTCCGTCCAGAACGCCGCCGGCGGCAAGGCGCTTTCAGTGCCGGGCACGGGTGCGAACAGCAACCGGCCGACAGGCAGCGTGGCCTACAGCAACGTCGGTGAACCTGCGTGCGGTGCGAGCGAAGCGTCGTTGCAAGGAGGCGGCAGCACATGGACAAGGCGGGGCAGCCCCGACGAGGTCTGCGGCTGCGGCACCAGTTCGCTGCGCAGCGGCGCGGGGGTCTGGTGGTTCACGTCGACGCCCAGGGCCAGCAAGGCGCGCACGGCCTCCACGTTGCCGGCATCGACCGCCGACGCCAACGGCGTCATGCGTCCGCACGCGACGGCTTCGAAGGCGCGATAGGCGGCCAGGGCCTCCTTTGGCCTCTGCTGCAGGATCAGCAGATAGACCCGCGCCTCGGCCGGTGCCCCCGCTTCGAGGGTCGGCCACTGCGGCGGGTCCATGGCCCGGTGCAGCAGGCGGGCGGCCTGCAGATGCCCCTGCGTCGCCGCTGCACGCACGGCGCGCTCGGTCGCCGGCAGGCCCTGCGCCAGCAGCAGGCGAACGATCCCCGCATCGCCACCCCTGGCCGCCGCATCGAGCGCGTTGTGTCCGTCGGCATCGGTGCCCCGCACCGCATCCGGCGACATGACCGCCAGGAGCTGCCGGACGCTTTCGAGGCGGCCCTTCTCCGCCGCCACCGCCAGCGCCGACACGCCCTGCGCATCGCGCACATCCGGCCGCGCGCCGGCGGCCAGCAGCACCCGCACGCGCGCAGGGTCATGCGCGTGCTCGATCAGCGGTGGGTTACTGGTCGCAGCATTGGGGTCCGCGCCCGCAGCCAGCAGCGCCTGGATGACCCAGGTCGTGGGCGCGAAGAACAACGGAAGACCGCCGTTGCGATCGGGCGTGTCGGGGTTCGCGCCCGCCTTCAGCAGCAGCGCCAGGGTCTGGCGGAAGTCGATGGCGTGCGTATCGCTGGCGCCGCCCGAGCCCGCGAACTTGGCTGCGCGCAACAGCGCCGTCTCACCGTCGTTGACGTTGTGGTAGTTCACATCGGCATGGCGACGCAGCAGGAACTTCACCATCTGCGCGTTGCCTTGCTGCGCGGCCTTCATCAACGGGGAGTCGCCCACATTGAAACCGTAGCCCTGCACATCGTTGACACCAAAGCCCTGCGCAAGAAATGCCTCGACCTCGCGCAGGCGACCGCGCTCCACGGCATCGAAGAACGCGATCTGCGCTTGCGCGGACGTCGTGTCGCGAGCGGGTTCGGCCTCGGCCGGGTGCGCCGGCATGTGGAGCATGAGAGCTGATGCGAGGGCGATGCACCAATGAAAGAATAGGTTTCGTGTGAACACTGCGGTCAGGCCTCGCTGGCCTGTCGATCGATGTCCGCCACGAGGCCTTGCAGCCACAGGCGGTGATCGCTGAAGGTGCTCAGTCGCTCCTCGGCCTCTTCCCTCGCAGCCAGGTGCTGATCCAGATACCGGAACCTGACCCGGCGTGCGGCCTCGTGCAGAACGCTCTCGGGCACATCGTTTTCATACAGCACGTCGAAGCGGGTCACCCAGAAGCCTTGCTCGGTCAACGCGATGCGCTCGAACGCACGAGGGTCTTCCACGCTGAACTCGACGAACTCCAGGCCGCCCGGATGCGCGCGCACACCCGTGACCCGGCTGCCGCGATCCCACAGCGGAACCCATGGCGGCCCGTCGGGTGCGCGGGCGCCGTGGTACGCAAGGAACGGCGGCCCCAGGCAGACCGTGCGGAACACTTCATGGAGGCACTCGCCCATCGCCAATTGCACCAAGGGCGCGGACGCGCCGAGCTGCTGCAGCGTCGCCATCCGCAAAGTCTCTGCCACCACCGTCATCCTGCGTCCTCCTTGATCTGCTTTCGGCCGATGTTAGCCATGCTCGCCCTGTGCAGCCGCTCTTGTATTCTTGCTTCCACGCCGCGCGACGTTCATTGGCGGACTGCGCGGCCGCTTCAAGCCATGACTCCCTCTCACACCGACTTCTTCACCGACAAGGGCTATGTGCGGTTGGAAGGCTTCCATCCGCACAAGCAGATCGCGGGCCTGCGGCAGAAGCTGCTCGGTGAGATCAAGCGCCTGAAAGCCTTGTCCGGCGGAAGGAGCCTGCCCGGCGCGCTGCACAAACTCCCCGTCTTCCAGCAGATCGGCAAGCTGTCGGCGCTCGTCAAGGTGCCCGGCGTGCATGAAGCGCTGGTGACGCCGGCGCTGATCGACTGCGTCACCCGACTCGGTGGACGTGCCCCGACCGCCATCCAGGACACGCAGCTGCTGCTGTCCCCGCCCCTTCAAGGCGCCTCGACCCTCACGGGCCTGAACTGGCACGTCGACGTCTCGACCCGACCGCAAGATCCGCTGCCGGGAATCCAGGCCTTCTTCCTGATCGACGACGTGGCACCCGGCGGCGGCGCGACGCTGGCATTGGCCGGATCGCATCGCGTCGGCACACCGGGGCGGGTTGCTGCCTCCGAGCTTCGGCAGCTTCTGAAGACGACCGGCGACCTGGCGCAGAGCCTCCATCCACTGGGCCTCGGCCTCGTCGAGATGTCAGGGCGCGCAGGCGATGTCTTCCTGATGGACCTGCGCCTCTTGCACACGCCCTCCGTCAACTCGACGAAGAACGTGCGGATGATGGCGACGACGCGCTGCTTCCTGAACACCTAAGGCGAGTTCGCGAAGGGCCTCGCATCACCAAACAGGTTACCCACCGCACTGGCATCGCACCCGCCTCAGGCGTAAGCTGACCACCACCCGGCCAGCCAAGGCCATGCCGCCAAGCGGCACCCGCTGCGCCGAACTGTGCGAAAGGACCCACCATGCTGTCCGACTCGTCTGTCACGACCATGCTTCCCGTGAAGGACATGGACCGCGCGCGTGCCTTCTACGAAGGCTGCCTGGGCCTGAAGGCGGGTGGCTTGCGGCCCGACGGCAAGTTCGTCTACACGGTGGGCGGCAGCACGCTGGCACTGTTCCCCAAACCCGAGGGCACGAAGGCCGATCACACGGCGATCAGCTTCCAGGTGCCGGACATCGCCGCCAGCATCGACAAGCTCAAGCGCGCCGGCGTGGTGTTCGAGGACTACGACTTTCCCGATCTGAAGACGGTCGACCATGTCTGCGTGCTCGGTTCGGAAAAGGCGGCCTGGTTCAAGGACACGGAGGGCAACTTCCTGTGCATCCACGAGGACCTTGCGCCGGCGTAGCTGGCTCGCCGTGAGCAGCTACGGCGCCAGAGATTGGCCGTCCGGCAACTTCCGTCCCGCAGCGCGACGCGTCGAGGCGAACACGCTGGTGCCCAGCCACCGCCACAGGTCTTGCGCGTCGCACCTCGCCCCATCGACACGGATCTCGCGCGACTGAAGCGCTTGCGCAGGCGTGCGATCGCCCGTCCACACTTCGGTCAAGGCGCGCACGGAGGCATCGACCACGAGCGTCAGCTCGCGCCCCGGGTCGTCGCGGCACAGATCGGCCACGCCGTCCTCCACCACGAGCCACCACGTGCGCTCGCGCGTCCGTGCGTCGCGCAGCTGGAAGTGGATGATCACGGGTCGGGGCGGGAACTCCTGAATGCACGCGAACCGGCGCATGTCCCACATGAGCAGGCCCGCATCCAGTTCATCGTCGCGCAGGCGGCTGCCGATCCACTGCGCACCCCAATGGCCCAGCGCCATGACGATGGGTCGAAGTTCCTCGCCGGCCTCGGTGAGGCTGTATTCCCACACCTTGCCGACGGTGTTGCGGCGCACGACACCGAATTCCTCGAGGCGATGAAGCCGCTGCGCCAGCAGGCTGGTGGACATTCGCGGGACGCCGCGATGCAGGTCGTTGAAGCGTTTGCTGCCGCACAGCAACTCGCGCACGACCAGCGGCGTCCATCGCTCGCACAACACCTCGGCCCCCCTGGCGACGGTGCAGAACTGACCGTAGGTATTTTCCATCGCCTCGTCTCCAGAGCGGCAACGCTTCAGATTCTGGACTTGTTCGCCCGCCTGGTCACGCGCAAGCTGCCCCCGACTTCCTCACTCTTTTCGGAGACGACTCATGACGATCCAACTCACACGCATGGACGGCGGGACCGTGGACCTTTCGCCGGAGATCCTGCAGTCGTTCAAGGCCACGTTCAAAGGCCAGGTGCTGACCGCGGAGGACCCGGCCTACGAGGAGTCGCGCAAGGTCTGGAACGCGATGATCGATCGCCGCCCGGGCCTGGTGGCGCGCTGCACCGGCACGGTCGATGTCGTGCAGGCCGTCCGGTTCGCGCGCCAGCACGGGCTTCTGAGTTCCGTGCGCGGCGGCGGCCACAACATCGCAGGGCTTGCGGTCTGCGAGGGCGGCCTCATGATCGACATGTCGCTGCTCAGAGGCGTCTGGGTCGATCCAGCGCGCCGCACGGCGCGCGCACAAGCGGGCTGCACGCTGGGCGACGTCGACCGCGAGACACAGCTGCACGGGCTCGCCGCCGTGCTCGGTTTTGTGTCTGCCACCGGGATTGCAGGCCTCACCGTCGGCGGCGGATTCGGCTACCTCACCCGTCGCCACGGCTGGACCTGCGACAACGTGGTCTCGATGGAGGTCGTGACGGCCGGCGGCGAGGTCCTGCGTGCGTCTGCGGACGAAAACGAGGACCTGTTCTGGGCGCTGCGTGGTGGCAGCGGCAACTTCGGCATCGTCACCTCCTTCGAGTACCGGCTCTTTCCCGTCGGCCCCGAAATCCTGGGCGGTGCGATCGCATGGAGCGGCGACGACGCCCGGCAGGTTCTCGACGCCTACCGTGCGTTCAGCGCAGAGGCCCCGCGCGAACTGACCAGCGTGGCGGTTCTGCGGATCGCGCCGCCGGCCCCCTGGCTCCCGAAGGAGGTACACGGCAAGCCGATCGTGGCCATCTTCGTCTGCTACACCGGCAAGGTCGAAGAAGGAGAGGCATTGATCGCACCGCTGCGCGGGCTTGGCCAGCCAGTGGCCGACATCGTGACGCGCCGGCCCTACACGCAGATGCAGAGCCTGCTCGACGCCACGCAGCCCAAGGGACGGCGCTACTACTGGAAGTCGCACTACCTGCCAGGCATCGATCAGCGGACCATCGACCTCGCCGTGACGCATGCGGGCCGGATTCAATCGCCCCATTCGGCCATCCTCCTGTTCCAGATACAGGGTGCGCTGGGCGAGCTGCCTGCCGGGCATTCGCCGGCGGGCAACCGGGACGCGGCCTATGTGCTGAACATCGCGGGCTCCTGGGAGAAGCCGGGCGACGACCACATCCACATCCAGTGGGCGCGGGACTGCTTCGAAGCGACGCGCGCCTGCTCGACAGGCGGGGCCTACATCAACTTCCTGACGGAGGAAGAGGGTCAGGACCGCATCGAAGCCGCGTACGGCCGGTCCAACCTGGACAAACTCGCGGCGCTCAAGCGCAGGTACGACCCCGAGAACTTCTTCCGTCACACAAAGAGTGTCTCCGGCTGACCCGATCGGCGACGACTCGTTTGCTGCCCTTCAAAGGTGCATCCAGCGCGGGCGCCCGGTGACCTAGTCCCACGCAGGAAGCTGCAGCAAGGCATCCGTGGGACGGTCCAGGATGTCGACGCCGGCGAAAGCGGTCCCGCCCGGCAAGAGCCGAGCGTCGCAAATGACTTCCCAGCCGTGGTTTTCAGTGCGCCGGGCCAGGCACACCTCCTCGCCGGCCGCAAGGAGCTTGACGCATTCGCCGACGCTGACGCGCTGTGCCGTGCCAAGGGCAAATTCCGTCGAACCGAACTCCTTCTCCACGACCGGGTGAATGGCGACGAGGTCCACCTTTCCGTCCTTGAAGTGAACCGCGGTAATTGCGTGCTGGGCCATCTTCGACCTCCATTCGTGCAGAGAGAGCCCCGACAGGCCCACGCTTCGACTGTACGCCCGCAGCGGCAAGCTCTGCGTCGTCATGGCGAAAAGCCGATGCCGGCAAAGGGGGCGACTGGCTCGCCAGCCGGCGCTACAAGCTGCGGGCGATCTGCTCCCGCAGCCACCGATGCCCCGGGTCGCGATGCCGCCGCTCGTGCCACAGCATCGCCATCTCGTAGCCCGGCACCTCCAGCGGCGCCTCCACCATGCGCAGCCCCGGCGCGCCGCGCGCCAGGCGCTCGGGCAGCATGGCGACCATGTCGGTGCTGGCGAGCACGGACATCATGAAAAGAAAGTGCGGCACCGACAGCGCCACGCGCCGCGTGAGGCCCTGCGCCGCCAGTGCCTCGTCGGTGGGGCCGGCAAAGCCGCCGCCGCTGAGCGACACCACCACATGCTCCAGCGCGCAGAACTGCGCGAGCGTGGGGCGGCGCTTCAGGCGCGGGTGCCCTGCCCGTCCGGCCAGCACGTAGCGCTCGTGGAACAGCACGCGCCGGTGCAGGCCGGGTGGCGCACCGACGCTGGTGTGGAAGAACAGGTCGATCTCCGCCTGCTCGAGCTGGCGCGCCATGCGCGTCGGCACGGCCTCGACCACGGCCAGCCGGGTGTTGGGCGCGGCCGCGCGCAGGCCGGCCAGCGCGGGCAGCAGGATGGCCGACTCGGCGTAGTCGGCCGCGGCCACGCGCCAGGTGGTGGTTGCCTTGGCCGGATCGAAGGGCTGGCTGGGCGCCACCGCGCGGCCCAGCGATGCGAGGGCTTCGCGCAGCGGCTCGCGCAGTTCGTCGGCACGTGCGGTGGGCCGCATGCCGCGCTGCGCGGGCACGAGCAGCGGGTCGTCGAAGAGCTCGCGCAGCTTGGCGAGCTGCACGCTCACCGAGGGCTGCGAAAGGTTCAGGCGCTCGGCCGCGCGGGTCACGTTGCGCTCGGCCAGCAAGGTGTCGAGCGTGACCAACAGGTTGAGGTCGAGGCGGCTGAAATTGTTCATGGCGATACCTGGCATTCAAACTATTCATTTCCAATATAGCGCGGCGATCCCTAACCTGAGGGCATCTTCACTCGAACCCTTTGACACCGTGAACATCCTGCTGGTCCTTGCCCATCCCGAAGCCGCCTCGCTGAACGGCTCGCTTCATCGCTTCATGGTCGAACGCCTCACGAGCGCGGGCCACACCGTGCGCGTGTCCGACCTGTACGCGATGCGCTGGAAGCCCGCGCTCGACGCCGACGACTTTCCCGCGCGCGACACCGCCGCGCCCTTCGACCCCGTGCTCGACTCGCTGCACGCCTTCGAGGGCGGCACGCAGACCGCCGACATCGCCGCCGAGCAGGAGAAGCTGCTGTGGGCCGACACGGTGATCCTGCAGTTCCCGCTGTGGTGGTACTCGATGCCCGCCATCCTCAAGGGCTGGATCGAGCGCATCTACGCCTACGGCTTTGCCTACGGCGTGGGCGAACATTCCGATACACACTGGGGCGATCGCTTCGGCGAAGGCACGCTGGCCGGCAAGCGCGCGATGCTGGTGGTGACGACCGGCGGCTGGGCCTCGCACTACGCCCCGCGCGGCATCAACGGGCCGATGGACGACCTGCTGTTTCCCATCCACCACGGCATCCTCTACTACCCCGGCTTCGACGTGCTGCCGCCCTTCGTGGTGCACCGCACGGGCAAGGTCGATGCCACAGCCTATGCGCGCATCACCGGTGAGCTGGGCGAGCGGCTCGACACGCTGTGGAGCACCGACCCGATTGCGTTCCGCCCGCAGAACGGCGGCGACTACGACATTCCGGCGCTCACGCTGCGCGAACACATCGCGCCGGGCCGCGCGGGCTTCGGTGTGCACCGCAAAAACAGCGAATCTGAAACTTTGGTTTTCGAGCCGGGCCGCCTTTAACCACGCCGGGAACAGGTGGATTCGCGGGAGACTTCAAATCGTCGCGACAACGCAGCAAGATGCGCATCCGCCGATTCGTCCGAAGGAGCTTGTCCATGTTCGCCACGCCAGAACGCACCGTCAAGATTCCGGGCCCCGACCATGCGATCACCATCACGCCGAATCCGTTGCGCGTGGTGGTGTCGGTGGGAGGCCATGTCATTGCCAGCTCGCGCGAGGCGCTGACCTTGCGAGAGTCGCATTTCGGCACGGTGCATTACCTTCCGCGCAAGGACGTGCGCATGTCGCTGCTGGAGCGCACCACGCATGCGACCTACTGCCCGTACAAGGGCGAGTGCGCCTACTACAGCATTCCAGCCGGCGGCGAGCGCTCGGTGAATGCCGTGTGGACCTACGAGTCACCCTACGAATCGGTCGCGCCGATCAAGGACTACGTGGCCTTCTATCCGGACCGCGTGGGCACGATCGAAGAACGCTGCTTCTGACAACCGCCCCGCCCCGTTCGTGAAAAAACCGGCCCTTGCTTTCGCAAGGCCGGTTTTTCTTTCCCTGGCCCGTCGACACCCGCCCCGTGGGGCCGAGTGCGCGTGCCTGCCTGTCAGATCGATCGATTACAGCGGCAGTGCCTCGCCGCGAGCGGCGGCACGGGCCTCGGCGCGCACGCTGGCGCGGTCCAGGCCGCTGGCCAGCACCGGGGCCACGCGGGAGGTCACGGCCTCGCTGTAGGGGTTCTCGCTGCGAGCGGCCACCACGGCCTGGGCGCGCACGGCGTCGCGGCTTACGGTCGACACGAACACCTGGGCGGGGCCTGCCTCGGCGCCGGTGGCATAGGGGTCGGCGCTGTGCGCGGCCACGACAGCTTGTGCGGCGACGTCGGCGCGGCTGGCGGCCGAGGTCAGGCGATGCACGCCTTCGTAGGTTTCAGCGTGGGCGGCACCGGCGACGGCCATCAGGGCAACAGCAACGGCGGAGAGGATCTTCGAGGCGTTCATGGCGGTTTCCTTCTTCAATTCAGTTCAGTAGTACAAGTGTTGGCTTGGATGGTTTGAACCGGTCTTGGGTGGGTCACCGTCCCTCTTCTTGAAGGGCGGCCAACTCGCTCGGGGCCTGTTCATCCGGACCGGCTTTTGGGGGCCGGTCCGTGAGATGAATTGTGCGGCGTGATTTAGGTAAAAACCCGCAGCAAAAAGAACCACGGCGTTCCCGAAAAGGAAACAATGCGGCGCGCCGGCGCGGCCATCAGCCCCAGGTCAGCGGGTCGAGCCGAAGATAGAAATCGAGCCGGCCGTCGTCGGGCGCGTCGATGCCCAACTGCGCGAAGAGCAAGGCATGCGCGGCGCGCGCGTCGGCCGCATCGCGCCAGCTCTCGCGCGCATTGCCCAGCAGCAGCGACAGGTCGACATACCGGTCCGCCGTGCCCAGCCGCCCCACGTCGATGAGGCCGGTGCATTGCAGCGTCTGTGGGTCGACAAGGAAGTTCGGCAGGCAGGCATCGCCGTGGCACACGACGCAGTCTTGCGCTTCCTGCGCGAGCCGGTGCTGCAGGTCGGCGTGCAGCCGCGCCAGCAGCAATGGCGGCGGCACGTCCTGCTGGTCGGGGTCGAGGAACTCGGGGTTCACCGCACCGCGTGCGACGACATCGGCGGCGCGGTCGAACATCGCCGACAGCGGGCGCGCAAACGGGCACTCGCCCGCCGGAATCTCATGCAGTGCGCGCAGGCGCCGCGCCATCGACGGCCAGGCACGCAGCAGCTCGGCCGCCGGCAGGTCGCTGGCCGGCACGCCCGGCACCGCGGCCGTGACCAGGCAGGCACCCTCGGGCGTCGCGCGCCAGTCGAGCACGCGCGCGGAGCCGACCTTGTACGGCGCGAGCCACTCGGTGCGCCGGCGTTCCTCGTCGAGCTTCCCGACACCCGCACCGAGCGACACCTTCGCGAAGGCCGCGCCGTCGCTGCGGCGGAACACCGCATCGCCCGACTCGCCCTCGCTGGCCGGTGTCCACGTCGTGCCGGCGGGCAACCGGGGCAGCAGCTGTTCGATCGTGCCCATGCCTCAGTGCCCCACCGACTTCGAGAACACGTTGACCACCACCACGCCCGCGATGATCAGCCCGAGCCCGACGATGGCCGGCGCATCGAGCGTCTGGCCGAACCAGAGCCAGCTCACCACCGAGATCAGCACGATGCCCACGCCCGACCAGATCGCGTAGGCGATGCCGGTGGGCAGCACGCGCAGCGCAAGCGAGAGAAAGTAGAACGACACGGCGTAGCCCACCACCGTGGCCACGCTGGGCCAGAGCTGGGTGAAGCTGTCCGAGGCCTTGAGGAAGCTGGTCGCGAGCACTTCGACGACGATCGCGACAGCGAGGTATGCATAGGTCAGGGTCATCGCCGGACTCTAAACGCGCCCGGCGCGGCAGGCGTCGGAACCCTTGCGCGACCCGGGGCCGCTCAGGGCGGCAGCAGCAACGGTCCGCAGTTGGTATCGGTGACGAACACCGCCATCAGCTTCGCGGGCTTCACCGGGTCGGGGTTCTCCGCGAACATGTGCAGCGTGTTCGGTGGCTCGAAGAAGGTCTCGCCGCTCTTGAAAGTGCCCACCGGGCCGCCGCCCAGTTGCGAGCGGATGGTGCCCTCGACAATGATCGCGGTCACCGAGCCCGGGTGCCGGTGCGCGGGCGAATAGGCCAGCGGCGGAAAGTCGACGAGCACCGTCGTCACCGACTTGCCGGGCACGTGCGGCAGTGCCTCGCACGACAGCACCTTGACCTGCGTCGCGGGCCGCGCTGTCGCCTCCGAGCCCGCAGGCACGGGGGCGGACGCGAACATCGGCCGCGCCACCGAACTGCACACGTCGGCGAACCACTGCACGGCCTCCTGCTGGCCGGCGCGCGGCATCAGCACCCAGCCGGCAGCGAGCACCAGCGACAGCCCTGCAAGACCCGCGCCGATCGACGGCGTGCGATGCCAGCGTGCGGCCTTCATGACGCGACCTCCTGCGACGACCGCAGCGCCGCATGCCACGCCAGTTCGCGCCTTGCCTTCTCGCTGCTGACCTCGGCGCTGTCCTCCGCGATGTTGAAGATGCCGCCGCGCGCATGCCGCATCGCGAGCAGCGCCGCCCAGGCCGCGGCCTCGACATGCACCGGGCTCGCGCCCTTCGGTGCCGCGTTCGAGGTGCCCGGCCCATGCAGCTGCCCGTAGCGCAGCACCGTGCCCGTGAGGCCGACGGCACCCAGCACGCTGCGCTCCAGCGCCGCCACGCCGTCGATGCTGATGCGGCGACCGCCCTCGGCCCCGAGGTCGAGCGGGTCGTCCTCGGTGTGCGGCGTCGGCCCGGGCGCGTAGGCCCAGGCGATGCTCTGCGCAATCAGCTGCTTCGCACCGGCCGCCAGCGCCGCCGCCACGAGGTGCCGCGTGCCCTCGATGCGCACGCGCGCATTGCGCACCACCGCCTCGGCCATGAGCGCCGGGTCCAGGTCCCGGGGCAGATCGGTGAGCTGGTGGATGACGACCGTGGGCGCGATGCGCACCAGCGCGTCGCGCAAGGCCTGCGCGTCGAACACGTCGACGACGACCGGCGTGGCGCCGCGTGCCTCCAGCGCCGCAGCACGCTCGGCGCGGCGGGTGGCGCCGTACACCGTGTGACCGGCCTCGACCAGCAGCGGAATCAACGCCGAGCCCACGGCCCCGGTCGCGCCCGCCACGAATACCTTCTCGCCCATTGCGTGTCCTTCTTTCCTGCTGGCTGTTCGAAGGCTCGAGCTTAGGATCGCGATGCACCAGACGAAAGAACCAAGAATCGTCAAAATTAATGGGCCATGATCGAACCGCCAGACAACGCCCTCCCCGGCATCGACCGCTCGACCGCGACTCCGCTGCATCGCCAGGTCTATGAGCGCTTTCGCACAGCCATCGAACACGGCGTGCTTCGCCCCGGCGACCGCGTGGCCTCGGCGCGCAGCCTGGCCAGCGAGCTGGGCGTGGCGCGCGGCACGGTGGAAACGGCCTACAGCCAGCTCGCGGGCGAAGGCTATTTCTGCGCGCAGGGACAGGCGGGCACGGTGGTGTCGCCGTCGCTGCCGGTGCAGCGGCCAGTGCGCGCCGGTTCGCGCCCCGTCGCGGACGCGCCGGCCCTGGCCGGCCCCATCGCCCCGCCACCGCTGCAACTCGGCATCCCGGCACTCGATGCCTTTCCGCGCAAGCTCTGGGCGCGGCTGATGGCCCGCCGTGCGCGCGCCATGGGCGCGGCCGACCTGTTCTACGGCGACCCCGCAGGCCATGCGCCGCTGCGCGAGGCCATCGCGGCCTACCTGCGGGTGTCGCGTGGCGTGGCCTGCCAGCCGGCGCAGGTCTTCGTCACCGGTGGCTACCGCGCGTCGCTGGCGCTGGTGGCACGCACGCTGCTCGCCCGGGACGACCGCGTGTGGATCGAAGACCCGGGGTACGCGCCCACGCGCGACGTGCTGCACAGCGCCGGCCACCGCATCGTGCCCGTGCCGGTGGACGACGAAGGCCTGGTGGTCGCGCGCGGCGTGCGCCGCTCGCCGAAGGCGCGCATGGCGGTCGTCACGCCCTCGCACCAGGCGCCGCTGGGGGTGTCGATGTCGCTGGCGCGCCGGCTGCAGCTGCTCGACTGGGCCTCGCGCGCCAAGGCCTGGATCGTCGAGGACGACTACGACGGCGAGTACCGCTACGCCGGCGCACCGCTGCCCGCGCTCAAGAGCCTCGACGGACACGACCGCGTGCTGTACGCGGGCAGCTTCTCCAAGGTGCTCTACCCGGGCCTCGCGCTGGGCTACCTGGTGGTGCCCGAATCGCTGCGTGAACGCTTCGAGGACGCGGCGCGCATCGCGTCCAACGGCTGCCCGCAGATCACGCAGGCCACGGTGGCCGACTTCATGCGCGACGGCCATTTCTCGCGCCACCTGAAGAAGATGCGCCTGCTCTACGCGCGCCGCCGCGCCCTGCTGGTCGAGGCCTTGCACAGGGCCTTCGGCGACGGCGTGCGCATCGACCTGCAGGCCGGCGGCATGCACCTGATCGCGCGCTTCGAAGGGCACCGCGACAGCGACGTGGTGCTGGCCCGCCGCGCACAGGCGGCCGGCCTGAACTGCCAGCCGCTGTCGGCCCGGGGCACCACGTCCGTTGAAAGCCAGGGGCTGCTGATGGGCTTCACCAACGTCGCCTCGCCCACCCAGGCGCGCCAGCTCGCGACCCGGCTGCGCGCGGCGTTGGGCTGAAGCTCAGGCGCGCAGATCGACTTCGGGCCGCATCGACGACGCGCCGTTCCAGCGCACCTCGAAGCCCGCGCCGCGAAACTGGCCGACCACCAGTTCGCCGACGCGCTGCATGTCGGCATCGCCGCCTTCGGGCGCACCCCAGAACGCGAGCGAGAGCTGGCTGGTGCGCTTGGCGCGGTTCTGGTCCTGCCGCGTGTAGAAGCAGAAGCCGTGCACGCCGGCCTTCTTGCCGCCACGTTCGCGGAACGCTTCGGAGCAATCGGAGAAGCCATCGGACTGCGTGTCGCCCGCGTCCTGCAGCGCGACCAGGCCCGCCTGCGTCAGTGCGGCGAACACCTCGGCGATGCGTGCCTCGGCGGCGCGCCACTGCGCGGCGCTCATCTTCACCGGGTCGGGCTCGGGCGGTGGCGGCTCAGGCAGCGCGTGGCCGGTGATGCGCGACAGCAGCTGCGCAACCTCTTCCTCCATCGCGTTCTCCGTGATGTGGTTGCCGTGGCTGTCGCGCACGTCGGGGTTGGCACCCGCGTCGACGAGCAGTTGCACCGGCTCCGTGGTCGGCGAGAACTCGGCCGTGAGGTACAGCGCGGTGCGGCCATCGGTGCCGATGTATTCGAGCGGGCTGCCGGCCTCGAGCAGCAGTTGCAGCACGGCGAGGATCGGCTCGAGCTCGGATTCGTTCGTGCCCATCGCGGCGCACTGCAGCGCGGTGAAGCCCTGCTTGTTCACCGCGGCCATGTCAGCCCCGGCCGCGATGCAGGCGCGCACCGTGTCGACATCGGCTTCGCGCGCCGCGTCGAAGATCTTCTTCGGATTCATGGCATCTCCCTGTTGGTTTTTGGATTCTGCCCCAGGCGCCTTGCACTTCACAGACCGCGCGAACCTCGCTACATTCGACGCCTCGATCAACAAACCGGACTGGAGGTGCGCGATGGAAGACACTGCTATTCACTCTCCCTCCCACGTACGGTTCGTCGGGTCGCATCCGAACTGCTGCTGAAGCGCTCCCCGCGCACCCGGTGCCGCTGAAGGCACCACCAGCCAGCCCGTTCGACCCTCGCGGTGTCCTGCCGCGACACGCCGTCCGATTCAGACAAACAACGCCACGCCGGCACACGAGTGCCGTGCGCGGTCTGTTCCCTTTTCGAATCAAGGCTCACCATGCTTGAAACCCGTGCCGCCGATGCGCGGCAGTTCACGACTTCTCCTTTCGATCCACAGCGGGCGTCCGCTGAAGAATGGGCGCAGGCGCTGGCCTACTGGCGCCAGCGCCACGACGAAGACTTTCCGGGCGAACCGCAGCCCGACGACGCCCACACCCAGCAGAACGTGCAACAGCACACGCCGCTGCATGTGGTGCACCGCGCCTTCGCGCGGGACGCACAGGGGCGCATCGTCGGCAGCCTCAACATGGGCATGCGCCGCGAAGGCTCGCCCGACTACGCGACCTTCGCGCCTTTCATCGACGTGTGGGGCGGCGTGCTGCGATCGCACCAACGCCAGGGCGTGGCCAGCACCTTGCTGCACCGGCTGCTGGCGCTGATGGAGACGCGCGACCCCACCACCGCGACCTTCAAGACCCACTTGCCGGAAGGCCGGGCGTTCCTCGCGGCCATCGGTGCGACCGAAAAGCACCGCAGCATCGAGAACCGCATGGCCTTCGACAGCCTCGACTGGTCGGCGCTCGCACGCTGGCGCGCCGACGCCCTCGCGCCCACGCACGGGCTGCGCCTGGAGATCCACGCAGGCCGCGTCCCCTTCGATCGGCTGGCCACGCTGATGGCGCCGCTGTCCGCGCTGCTCGAAGACGCGCCCACCAGCGCGCTGGAACGCGCGCCCCTGCGCTTCGAGCTGGAAGGCTTCCACGCCTGGTACGCCGAAATCGACCGGCGCGGTGGCGAGCACTTTCTCGTGCTGCTGCGCGATGCCAACGACGAGGTGGCCGCCGTATGCGACGCCAGCTGGAACCAGCTGTACCCCGACCGCATGTTCCAGCGCCTCACCGGGGTTGCCCGCCATTGGCGCGGCAAGGGACTGGCCAAGGGCGTGAAGGCGATCATGTTGCAGCTCGTGCGCGAACGGCATCCCGAGGTGGCGATCGCCGTCACGCAGAACGCGGAAGTCAATGCGCCCATGCTCGCCATCAACCGCCAGCTGGGCTTTGCCGCGCACAGGCATGATGGCGCCTACCAGATCGGCACGGAAAGCCTGAGGGCCTTCCTCTCGACCCGCCCCCTGGCTGTGCCGGAGGCGCACGCATGAAGACACCCCCCAGACTGCAATCCCTCGTCGACGAAGGGCTGATCGACAGCGTCGTGCGCCAGCTCATGAGCGGCAAGGAAGCCATGGTCTACGTCGTGCGCTGCGGCGAAGAAACGCGCTGCGCCAAGATCTACAAGGAAGCCGACAAGCGCAGCTTCCGCCAGGCCGTCGACTACACCGAGAACCGGCGCGTGAAGAACACCCGCGAGGCGCGCGCCATGGCCAAGGGCACGCGCTTCGGGCGCAAGGTGACCGAGGCCATCTGGCAAAGCGCCGAGGTCGACGCGCTCTACCGCCTGGCCGCGGCCGGCGTGCGCGTGCCCACGCCGCACAACTTCCTCGAAGGCGTGCTGCTCATGGACCTGGTGACCGACGCGAACGGCGACGCCGCCCCGCGCCTGAACGACGTGGCCTTCTCGCCCGACGATGCGCTGCGCCACCACGCGAGCCTGCTCAAGGAAGTGATGCGCATGCTCTGCGCCGGCATCGTGCACGGCGACCTGTCGGAGTTCAACGTGCTGCTGGCCGAAGACGGCCCAGTGATCATCGACCTGCCGCAGGCGGTGGACGCGGCCGGCAACAACCACGCCAAGCGCATGCTGCTGCGCGACGTGGAGAACCTGCGCAACTTCTTCGGTCAGTACGCGCCCGCGCTGCTGCAGACGCACTACGGCGACGAGATCTGGCAGCTCTACGAGCGCGGCCTGCTGCGGCCCGAGACCGAGCTCACGGGCACCTTCGTGCGCGAGACCGGCCCGGTCGATCTCAGCAACGTGCTGCGCGAAGTGGACGACGCACGGGCGGAAGAAGCGGCGCGCCAGCTGCGGATGCAAGCGCCGCGACAATAGCGGGCTGACTCCGCCCGCCCCGATGACTTCCAACGCCCTGCCCCAGCGCCCACCCTTTTCAACCGCCTTCCGCCACATCGCCCGGGCTGCGGCCTTCGTGGCACTGGGCCTCGGCCCGGCCGCGCACGCCGGCGCCATCCGGCTGGAAGACGACCGGGGCCGGGTGCTCGAGCTGCAGGCGCCCGCCAGGCGCATCGTGTCGCTGATGCCCTCGCTCACCGAGACGGTCTGTGCGCTCGACGCCTGCGACCGGCTCGTGGGCATCGACCGCCACGCCAACTGGCCGGCGGCGGTGAAGGGCCTGCCGCAGGTCGGCGGCATGGACGACGCGAACATCGAGCGCATCGTCGCGCTCAAGCCCGACCTCGTGCTGCTGCGCCCGCGCAGCCGCGCCGCCGAAGCGCTGGAGCGCCTGGGCATCAAGGTGCTGGCGCTCGACGCCAAGACCCATGCCGACATGCGCCGCGTGATGGAAACCGTGGCCCGCGCCACCGGCAAGCCGGGCGCGGGCGAGGCCTTCTGGCGCAGCCTCGATGCCCGGCTGAACGCAGCGCGCGCCCGCGTGCCGCTGAACTGGCAGGGGCGGCGCGTGTACTTCGAGGTGCACGGCGGCGTGGCGGCGGCGAGCGAAAGCTCCTTCATCGGCGAGACCCTGGCGCGCCTGGGCCTGGCCAACGCGGTGCCGGGCTCGCTCGGCCCCTTCCCCAGGATGAACCCCGAGTTCGTGGTGCGCGCCAACCCCGACGTGCTGATGGTCTCGGCCCTCGGCGAAATCTCGGCCATGGCGGGGCGCCCCGGCTGGTCGGCCATGTCGGCCATCCAGCGCGGGCGCGTCTGCAGCTTTGCCTCGGCGCGCTTCGACCTGATGATGCGGCCCGGCCCCCGGCTGGACGAGGCGGCCGATGCCATCGTGAATTGCCTTGCGTCGCTGGATGCGCCGCGCAACTGACTCGCACACCCCATGAATTTCGACATCGTTCCCGCCGCGAACTTCGGTACCGACGAACTCACCGCGCTCTGGAACCGTTCCTACGAGGACTACTTCGTGCCGATCGCGTTCGACCGCGCGATGTTCGAGCGGCATGTGCGGCGCGCCGAAGCCGACCTCGGGCTCTCGCGCGTGATCGTCGCAGGCGGCAACGCCTGCGGCCTCTCGCTCGTCGGCCGGCGCGGACCGCGCGCCTACCTCGCGGGCTTCGGCATCGCGAGCGCACAACGGCGCCGGGGGCTGGCGAAGCAGCTCATCGAGGCGCAGCTGCGCGACCTGTCGGCGGCGGGCATCGCGCAGGTGCAGCTCGAAGTCATCGAGCAGAACCCCGCGCGGCAGCTGTACCAGCAGGCGGGGTTCGTCGAAACCCGCACGCTCGAGGTGCTCGAAGGCAGCTTCGAACCTCGTGCTGAGGCAGCCTCGACAGCGCCCGACACCGATGCGCTCGCTGCCCTGCATGCGGCCTGCACCGCCCTCTCGCGCCCCACCTGGCGCCGCGAGTGGCCGACCGTGCAAGGTGCGCTCGCGCACGACGGCGCCGCAGCCCTCGGCGCGGCAACGGGCGGCTACGCCATCCTGCTGCCGCCGGCCTTGCCGCTGCACATGCTGCTGGACGCCGCCGCGCCCGACGACGCCTCGGCCCATGCCTTGCTCGACGCGCTCGCGCAGGCACGCCCCGGCGCGCGCTGGCGGCTGGTCGACGAGCCCGAGGGCAGCGCGCTGCACCGCGCGATGGCCGCACGCGGCGCCACCGTTGTCATACGCCAGATCGAGATGACCGCGACACTCCAGCCCCAGCCCACCTTTTCTTCCGATTCCTCGCGCCCCGTCCGTTCATGAAGTCCCCCAAGCGAACCTCGTCCACCCCCTTCATCCGCGTGGGCCCCAGCGGCGTGCATGGCCTGGGCGCCTTCGCCACGCGCGACCTGCCGGCCGAAGCCTTCCTGGGCCTGTACGAAGGCCGCCGCTACACCAAGCAGGAAGTCGCCTCCAAGCTCTGGGACGACCAGCTCACCTACCTGTTCACGCTGACGACCGGCGAGACCATCGACGGTGCCAAGGGCGGCAACGCCACGCGCCACCTGAATCATTCGTGCGAGCCGAACTGCGAGGCGGTCGAGGAGTACGACGAGGCGGGCGAGATGGTGCTGCGCTTCCAGACGATGGAGGCGGTGGAGGCCGGCGACGAGCTCTTCATCGACTATTCGCTGACGGCCGACGACGGCTCGCCGCCATCGAAGTACCCCTGCCATTGCGGCTCGCCGAACTGCCGCGGGACGATGCTGGCGCCGGTGGAGGCCGTGGCGGAGAAAGACGGGCCGGCCACCCCCGCCGATGTGGCGCCGGCTGTTTCAGATCCGCGCAGACCGCTCAGCGAGCTGCCCTGGTGACGTAGCTCAGGGCGACTCGCTCTTCACGCTGCGCAGTTGCGCCTCCGCGCGTTCGAGCTCGGTGCGCAGCGCGCGGATCTCGCGTTCCAGTTTCTCGATGTGCGCTTCGCGGCTCATCGGCGCCAGCGCCTGGCAGCGCTGCTGCAGCGCGCTCAGGGTGTCGGCCAGCTCGCGCCGGCGCAGCATCTGGCCGCGCGAACGGGCCAGGGCCATGTCGCGCTCCAGCACCGCTTCCTGCGCCTTGCACTCTTCGGCACTCAAGGGCTGCGCGGCCGGCTCGGTTTGGGCAAAGGCGGCAGGCATGGCCAGGGTCAACGCAAGGGCCAGGAGAGGGGGTTTCGGACGCATGCCATACGGTACCCGAACTGCCTGGCTGAACAGGCCTTCAGCCCTTCAGGCTGCAGCTGTTCTGGCGATGCACTTGATCTCGATCAGCCAGTCCGGGCTGCCGAGGCGCGCCACCTGCACCGGGCTTGCTAGTCCAACTGCGAAGAGGTCAAGCTGGCGTCAAAGTTCTAAGCGATGGAGGCGATGAAGACAAGCGACAAACTGTTCATCGACTATTTGCAGACAGCGCTCGAAGCTGCACACGCGGTCCGAAAACCCAGCAATTTAGATGCCTTGGGCAGCGGGACATGCGCGAAGAAGCAACTCAAGTCGATCACTGGCCTCAAGGGCTTTGTCAACGGCGGTACCTGCACCAGTCACTCCGCCAATCTTGATCCGCCGAACATTGCGTGCTTTTCGCTTAGCCAGCTCCGGGAAGTCGCCCTCTAAGCAACTCCGAATTTCATCCTCGTCAAGATGGGGTGCAAATGCTGACCTGGTCCAAATCAAGCGAACTTGGAATCGTGGCTCGTCGCTCTCCTCCGGAGATTCGCGCCGAATAGAGATATAGACAGGCCACTCAGGCTTAGCGTCCTCCTTCATGAGCTCATCCGACATGTCGGAGCCCAGTGCCAACCACCGACGAAAAACATCAATATGATGCGCGGCGAGCTCAGGGCGCTTCCTCTTGAGCTTCACTGCAACAGCGGCGATACCACTACCCTCGACCAACGAGTCGCACGCATGTTCGTTTTGATGAAAGAAGCGGAGCAGATCGCCGTCGGGCCCGGCCATCAATGTGGGTGTCCACGACGTGATTCTTGTGCGTCGGAGATGCTTCAATCGCGTCACGACACGTTCGTGCCTAGCCGCCAGGCTTGCCGCTGTATCAACCAGCTTGCGCTCATCGTCCGATTGCCAATCATCAGTCTGGCGTTGGCAGTAGGCCATCATCAACTGGGCTGATTGATTAGACCGCGCGACATGCTGCCGTGCTCGGTCGGCGGACGCCTTCAACCAAGAATAGTCAAGGACCACCCACTTGCTCCCGGCCTTCGTTCGATCAGTATGTTCGTCAAGTTCACGGTCGATAAAGACAAACGCGAACTCGTAGTCCTTGAAAGCTGGCCGCGCCATGACTTGCCGGCGGACAGCATCCCAATAGTCTTTCAACTGATCTTCAGACAACTTGCGACCCGCCTTGTTTTCGATCGTCACAACGATCTTGTTCAGCGGGTCCACCAGAAAGAGATCCAGCCGTCCCTTGGTCCCTTCGCCATCGATATGAACGCCCAACTCTCGCGTCAAGAAGGCAGAGCCGAAACTCGTCGTACGAATCTTTGCGGGCCGCCAAACTTCAAAAAAGCGCCTATTCGCATAGGCGGCATTTGCGCTTTCTTCCCACGCTGCGACCAAGAAATCCTTGACTACTGCGTCCCCTTGACTATGCCCCTCGTTCGGATTGAGACACCAGGCCAGCATGTCAGAGTGCTGGTTCTCTCTTAGCTTTACGACGTCAAAAATGTCGTCGGATATCTTGGCTTGTTCGAGCAGCTGCGCCAATTCTGGATCGGCCATGAACTGGTCGAGATCTTCAATTTCCATGGTATTCGTTCTCCCTGGCGCGGAAGCGTACTGGATAGTCGAGCCACGCGCTTCGCGGACTTTCACTAGTACTTGAAGTGGCCTTGCCTTACTAGTTGCGGCCCGTGTGACTCGAAAGATTCAGCTTACCGGCTTACCGCAATGAGACCAACACCCCTGCCAACGATCTGTCAATTGCCGAGCGATCTAAATCTGTGGAAAACCTATCGACACTAGTCCCGCAGCGCTTCGATGTCTCGCTTGACAGGCTAGGCACCTCCTTGTTTACGCTGTTAGGTCGCAGTAGTTCTGGCGATGCACTTGATCTCGATCAGCCAGTCCGGGCTGCCGAGCCGCGCCACCTGCACCAGCGTCTGCGACACCTGCGGCTCGCCGCCGAACATCTCGGCGCGCAGGGCGAAGAGCGCCTCGGCCTGACCGAGGAAACCGTCGATGTCGGTGACGAACAGGGTTTCGTCCACCACATCGGCCATCGAGGCGCCGAAGGATGCGAGCACGCTGCGCACGTTGGCGTAGGCCTGCCGCACCTGCGCCGCGATGTCGCCGGCGCCGAGGGTGCGGCCCTCGCCGTCCACGCTCACCTGGCCCGAGAGGTAAATGGTGTCGCCGACCTGCACGCCGTCGGCAATGATGTGCTTGAACGCGCCTTCGCGCACCACGCGGCGGGGAGTGACGGACATGGGGGTTCCTGGGTTTCGTTGGGAGCGCCGCAGTATCGAAGGCGCCGCCTGCAGCGGTACGGCGCGCGGCGGATGCCCCTTCTCGCCCCAAGTCGATCCACGAGCGCCGAGGCGCGCCCCTCGATCCTGTGATTCAGGCGCTGAGGTAGCGCGCGTCCCACTGCGCGGCCAGCTGCCGCGCCCGGTGCAGCGGCGTGCGGGCGCGCTCGAAGTCCATCACGCAGGCGACGTCCGCCGCGGCGGGGCGCGCGGGGCTTTCATTGCTGCGGCCGTCCGTCAGCAGCCAGAGCCAGCGCTGGCGGGCCTCGTGCTTCGCCAGCAACTGCTGCGCGCGCAGCACGCCGAGTGCCAGCGGCGTGCCGCCACCGGCCGCGATGGGCGCAACCCAGTCGTCGTTCCAGGCGCTGGCGCGGCGCGGCGGCAGGCGCAGCTCGACCACGTCGCCGGCAAAGCACAGCAGCGCCACATGGTCGCGCCGCTGGTAAGCCTCCTGCATCAGCGCGAGCAGCTGGCCCTTGGCGCGCGCGAGCTGGCCGTCGTGGCGCATCGACGCCGAACAGTCGAGCAGGAAGCAATGCAACGCGCCGCTGCGCGCCTCCTGCGGGCGATGGCGCAGGTGCGCGGCCTGCAGGCGGTCCGCGCCGCGGGCCACGAGCGTGCGCGGCCAGTCGAAGGCCGAGCCGGACGCGGCGGCACCGTGCCAGGCGTCCCGTTGCGTGCCCTGCCTCCGGTCACCCTGGCGTGCGCCAGCGGGTGCGGCGTCCCGGAGGCTCAGGCTTTTTTTGGGGCGGCCTGTTGAGTGGAGATCAGCGGGCGCAGCGGCTTCACGCGCTCGATGCCGACAGGCTCGGGCGGCATCGCGCCCCAGTCGCTGTCGCCGGCATCGCGTGCGGGCGTGTCACCCGGATTGCGATGAGGTGCGGGCGACGGCATGGGAGGCGCCACGGCCGCTTCGGCCGCCGGGTGACGCCGGTGCAGCAGCACCGCCTCGGCGACGCGCTGCACGTGGTCGTCGGTGATCGACGCCGCGCCCTCCCACGCCGCGAGCGCACGTGCCGAGCGCAGCATCACGAGGTCGGCGCGCAGGCCGTCCACGCCGGCCGCGATGCACAGCGCGCCGACGGCTTCGTGCACCGCATCGCCGTACGGCAGAGCCGCCGCGTCCGCAACGAGGGCGCGTGCACGCACCAGCGCCGTCGCGAGTTCGGCCTCCTCCTTCGCATGCGCCGCGCGAAAGCCCTGCGGATCGGCATCGAAGGCCAGCCGCGCACGCACGATGGCCTGGCGCTCGGCCGCGTCCTGCAGGTTGCGCAGCCGCACGCACAGGCCGAAGCGGTCGAGCAGCTGCGGGCGCAGCGTGCCCTCTTCCGGGTTCATGGTGCCCACGAGCACGAAGCGCGCGGCATGCCGGTGCGAGATGCCGTCGCGCTCCACCACGTTGACGCCGCTGGCCGCCGCGTCGAGCAGCGAGTCGATGAGCGCGTCGGGCAGCAGGTTGATCTCGTCGACGTACAGCACGCCGCCATGCGCGCGCGCCAGCAGGCCGGGCGCAAATTTCAGTTCGTGGCCGGCCAGCGCCTGCCCCAGGTCGAGCGTGCCCACGAGGCTTTCGAGGCTCGCGCCCAGCGGCAGCGTGACGAAGGGCGCGCCGGGCAGCAGCTCGGCGAGCGCGCGCGCGGCCGTGGTCTTGGCGGTGCCGCGCGGGCCTTCGATGAGCACGCCGCCCAGCGCGGGATCGACCGCGGCCAGCAGCAGCGCCTGGCGCAGTTGCGGCTGGCCGGCGATCGCGGCAAAGGGGAACGGCACCGGCATCGGGGCGGCTGTGGTCATCGGGGGCTTCCTTCCATCTGCTGCTCGTGGTCGAGCAGCAGGTTTTCCAATTGGTCCTTGTAGTCGCCGGGCGACTGCCAGAGGCCGCGCTGCATGGCTTCGAGCAGGCGGTTGAGCATGTCCTGCAGCGCGCGCGGATTGTGCGCGTTCACGAAGTCGCGGGTGGCGTCGTCGAGCACGTAGGCGTCGGCCACCATCGCGTACTGGTGGTCGCCCACCACGCGCGCGGTGGCGTCGAAGCCGAACAGATAGTCGACCGTGGCGGCCATCTCGAAGGCGCCCTTGTAGCCGTGGCGCTTCACGCCGTCGATCCACTTGGGGTTGACCACGCGCGCGCGGATCACGCGGCTGATTTCTTCCTTCAGCGTGCGCACGCGCGGCGCCTGCGGGTTGCCGTGGTCGCCGTGGTACATCGCGGGCTGTTGACCGCTCAGGTGGCGCACAGCGGCGGCCATGCCGCCCTGGAACTGGTAGTAGTCGTTGGAGTCGAGCAGGTCGTGCTCGCGGCTGTCCTGGTTCTGCAGCACGACGTTCATGGCGCGCAGCCGGCGCACCAGCGCATCGCCCGCCGGCACGCCGTCGCTGCCCTGGCCGTAGGCATGGGCGCTGCCGCCGACGTAGGCCTTCGACAGGTCGTCGTCGCTCTGCCAGTCGCCATGGTCGAACAGCGGCTGCAGGCCCGAGCCGTAGCTGCCGGGCGCGGAACCGAAGACGCGCCAGCCGGCCTGCAGGCGCGCGGCCTCGGGCGTCTGGCCCTGCGCTTCGAGCGCGGCGGCCTCGCGCAGGATGCGGGCGCGGATCGGGTTGCGCTCGGCGTCTTCGTCGTCCTGCGCGGCCACGGCCTGCACGGCCGCGTCGAACATCTGCACGGCATTGGGAAAGGCGTCGCGGAAGAAGCCCGAGATGCGCAGCGTGACATCGATGCGCGGACGCCCGAGGCCCACGGTGGGCAGCACCTCGAAATCGACCACGCGCTGGCTGCCCGGCGCCCACTTGGGCCGCACGCCGATGAGCGCGAAAGCCTGCGCCAGGTCGTCGCCGCCGGTGCGCATGGTGGCCGTGCCCCAGACCGACAGGCCCAGCGCCACGGGGTAGTCGCCATGCTCCTGCAGGTGGCGTTCGACCAGCTGCGCGGCCGACTTGAGCCCGAGCATCCAGGCCGTGGGCGTGGGGATGGCGCGCGTGTCGACGGCGTAGAAGTTGCGCCCGGTCGGCAGCACATCGGGCCGGCCGCGCGAGGGCGAGCCGCTCGGGCCCGGCGGCACGAAGCGGCCTTGCAGTGCGCGCGACAGCTGACGCAGTTCTTCCCCGCCACACGCATCGAGCGCGGGCGCGAGACGGTGCGCGATGCGGCCCATCACGGCGGCGGTGCGCGGCAGTCCGGCCGGGCAGGCGTCCGCTTCGAGCAGCTGCTGCGCCAGCAGCTCCAGCCGCTCGCGCGTGTCGCCCTGGTGGCGCCAGGCCTCGTCGCTCACGGCCGCCAGCAGCGCGGGCCGCGCGCCCTGCCAGGGTTTCGCCGCGTCGATGTCGAGCGGGTCGAAGGCCTCGCCGGGCAGCAGGTCGGCTGCGAGCGCGCCGAGCAGCCCGGCGTTCTCGCCCGCGCCGTCACCGGCCGGAAAGCGCGCGAGCGCGAGCAGCGTGTCGCGCCGCAGCCGCGCGCGTGGCGAATCGCCGAACACATGCAGGCCGTCGCGGATCTGGGTCTCTTTCAGCTCGCACAGGTAGGCATCGACGCGCGCGAGCACGGCATCGTCTTCGGCACCCGGCATGCCCAGTTCTTCGACCAGATGCTGGGCGCGCACGGTCGCGAGGATCTGTGCACGCAGCACCTTGGCGCGGCGCGCGTCGACCAGCAGCGCGTCGTAGTACTCGTCGACCTGCCGCTCCAGATCCTGCAGCGGGCCGTGGTTCTCGGCGCGCGTGAGCGGCGGCATCAGGTGGTCGACGATCACGGCCTGCGTGCGGCGCTTGGCCTGCGCGCCCTCGCCGGGGTCGTTGACGATGAAGGGGTACACGTTGGGCAGCGGCCCGAGGATGGCGTCGGGCCAGCAGGTGGCCGCGAGCGCCAGGCTCTTGCCCGGCAGCCATTCGAGGTTGCCGTGCTTGCCGACGTGGACGACCGCGTCGATGGCGAACACATCGCGCAACCAGAAGTAGAACGCGAGATAACTGTGCGGCGGCACCAGCTCGGCGTCGTGGTAGCTCGCGTAGTCGGCCAAGCCGAGCGGGCCGAGGGCGCGCGCGGGCTGGATGCCCACGAACACGCGGCCCAGCCGCAGCCCGGCGATCATGAAGCGGCCCTGGCGCAGCATCGGGTCGTGCTCGGGCGGGCCCCATTGCGCGTCGATGGCGGCGGCCATGCCCTCGGGCAGCGCCGCGAGGCGCGCGCGGTAGTCGGCGAGCGCGTAGCTCTGCCACGCGGGCCGCGCGGCCCATTGGGCGGGGTCGTTGGCGATGCCCTCCTGCAGCGTGCGCATCAGCGCGTCGCCGTCCGCGGGCAGCGTGTCGAGCGTGTAGCCCTCGGCCTGCATCGTGCGCAGGATGGCCATCACCGAGGCCGGCGTGTCCAACCCCACGCCGCTGCCGATGCGGCCTTCGCTGCCGGGGTAGTTCGCCAGGATGAGCGCGACGCGCTTCTCGTCGGTGCGCAGGCGGCGCAGGCTGCACCAGCGGCGCGCGAGTTCGGCCACGAAGGCGATGCGGTCGGGCTCGGGCCGGTAGCCGACCACCTCGGTCTGCGTGAGTTCGCAGCGGTGCGACAGGCCCTTGAAGCTCACGGCGCGCGTGACGATGCGCCCGTCCATCTCGGGCAGCGCGATCTGCATCGCGATGTCGCGTGGGCGCAGGCCCTGGCTGTCGGCAAGCCAGTCTTCTCGGTTGCCGCCGCTCACGATCACCTGCAGCACGGGGGCATCGCCGGCCAGCGCCAGGGGTTCGCCATTCTCGTCCGAAGCGCCCTGCCCCAACGCAGCAAAGGCGGTGGTGTTGAGCACCAGCTGCACGTCGTGCTCGGTGCACAGCGCGCGCAGTGCGGAGAGGCACAGCGGGTCTTTCAGCGAATCGAGCGCCACAGGCAGCGGGTTCAGTCCTTGCGCATGCAGGGCGGCGGCCAGCGCATCGAAGGCTTCGGTGTTACCCGACAGCAGGTGCGAGCGATAGAACACCAGTGCCACCACGGGCGCGTCCGCATGCCAGCCCGCGCGCAGGTCGTCGATGCCCGCGACCGTGTGCGTCGCGTCCACGCCGCCCGGCACATGCAGCGCGACCTGCGGCAGGCTGCGCGGCGGCAAGGGCGCCTCGCCATGGCCCAGGCCGTGGAAGGCCACCGCGCGCAGGAACTGCGCCGCGTTGCCCGCGCCGCCCGAGCGCAGGTACTGCCACAGCTGCCGGCTCACGCCGCGCGCCGCGGTGCCGCGCGCGAGCAGGTCTTCGTCTTCCTGCAGGTCGCCCGAGAACATCGCGAGCTGCTGGCCTTGGCGCTTGGCGAGCTTCTCGAGCTGCTGCAGCCCGTAGGCCCAGGCCGACTCGGCCCCCAGGTGATCGACCACCACCACGCGCGCATGCCGCAGCACCTCGTCGACGTACAGGTCGAGCGACGCGGGCTGGCGCAGGTGCATGAGGTTGGCCAGCCGCAGCGAAGGGTAGCCGGGGTCGGTGGCCGCCAGCGCCGTGCGTGCGGCGGCGAGCAGCGCGAGCGTGGTGTCGGCCGAGCTGAGCACCACGATGTCGCCCGGCGTCTGGTCGAGCCGGGTGACGACGCTCGGGTCGTCCTCGACGAAGCGGCCGGGCTGGGTGCTCAGCAGGTGCATGCGGTCAGGCGGGAACGGCCGCCACGCCTTCCAGTGCCTTGCGCAACGCGCCTTCATCCAGGTCTTCGCCGATGAACACGAGCCGCGTGCGCTGCGCCTCGCCGTCGCGCCAGCGGCGATCGAAGTGGTGGTCGAAGCGGCGGCCCACGCCCTGCACCAGCAGGCGCATCGGCTTGTTCGGCACGGCGACGAAGCCCTTCACGCGGTAGATGGTGTGCCGCTCGACCAGCGCGGCCAGCACGGCGATGAGACCGTCGCGGTCCACGGGCGGCAGCTCGATCACGAGCGAGTCGAACTCGTCGTGGTCGTGGTCCTCCTCGTGGTCGTGGTGGCTCTCGCGCAGGTGGATGGTGCTTTCGGCGGCGCGGCCCTGGCCCAGCAGCAGCGCCAGCGGCAGCTTGCCTTCGGTGGCGCCGACGATCTTCACCTCGGGCGGCAGCTCTTCGCGCACCAGCGCCTCGACCTGTGCGCGCGCGGCGGCATCCATGAGGTCGGTCTTGTTGAGCACCACGAGGTCGGCGGCCGAGAGCTGGTCTTCGAACAGTTCGTGCAGCGGCGATTCGTGGTCCAGATTGGGGTCGGCGCGGCGCTGCACGTCGACCTGCGCGGGGTTCGCGGCGAACTGGCCCGAAGCAGCAGCCGGGCCGTCGACCACGGTGACCACCGAATCGACGGTGAAGATGTTCGCGATGTCGGGCCACTGGAAGGCCTGCACCAGCGGCTTGGGCAGCGCCAGGCCCGAGGTCTCGATGAGCACGGCGTCGATCTGGTCGCGCCGCTCGGCCAGCTGCAGCATCACGGGCAGGAACTCTTCCTGCACGGTGCAGCAGACGCAGCCGTTGGCCAGTTCGTACAGCGCGCCTTCGCGCTCGTTGCCCTCGTCGTCGCAGCCGATGCCGCAACCGCGCAGGATGTCGCCGTCGATGCCGAGTTCGCCGAACTCGTTGACCACCACCGCGATGCGGCGGCCCTCGGCATTGCCGAGGATGTGGCGCAGCAGCGTGGTCTTGCCGCTGCCGAGGAAGCCCGTGACGATGGTGACGGGGATCTTGGCGTTGCTTTGTGTCATGGAATGAGTGCTTTCAGGCGCAGAAGGCGCACAGGGAATCGGGCGCGCGGCGCGTGCGTGGCGCACGCGCCGGCGAACGGCACGCCCTCTTCAGGGGGGCTGCCGGCGCGAATCAGACGGCGCTGTACAGGCGGCGCTCGACGAGGGCCGTGCCCTGCAGGCGACGCCAGGCCTTGGCCGCGGCCAGCACGCCCAGGTCGACCAGCGGCTCGACCAGCACGACCGTCATGTAGGCCGCGCCGAAGCTGGCGATCTGGCCCAGGTTCTCCAGGCCCGTGCCGCGGCCGTAGAGCGCCCAGAAGCCGACCCACACCACGATCCCGCCCTGGTAGGCCACCGACAGCTTGAAGGCCTGCTGGTAGCTGATGTCCACGTAGGCCATGTTCGCGGGAATGATGCGGCGCGCCAGCGCGGCGGTCGCAAACAGCGGCACGAGCAAGGTCGTGACGTTCATGCCGTACTGCGGCAGGTCGGGCGGTGCGAAGAACAGGCTCTGGATGAGCAAGCCGCCGGCCAGGCCGATGGCCGCGGGCGCGAGCCCGAAGAGCAGCATCAGCGTGGTGCCCAAAATCAGGTGCACCTCGGACACGCCCACCGGATGGTGCGGGAACACCTCGAAGAAGCAGAACACGAGCATGATCGTGAAGGCGGAGCGCAGCAACAGGCCCACGGGGCCGTCCTTCAGCAAGGTGTCGAAAGCGACTTTGCCTGTGTAGGCCAGCGCAGCCGCCCCTGTGGCATAGCTGAGGAAGATCTTGGATCCGTCGACGAGTCCGGGTTCGATGTGCATCGCGCACCTCCTGAAATGCACCGAAGTGCGAAAGTTGATTGTTGGGGGATGGACCGGCTTGCGCAAGTCCCCGTCATGAAACCCGGGAGCCTTGCAACCCCCGCTGAACAGGCGAAGGCTGTGGCTTGCGCCGCAGCCGCCGCCAGCCGATCACCACGCCGCTCGCCGAAGCGACCGCGCCGATGACCGACAGGAACCACACCACCAGGTCCCAGGCGGGCCGGTACCGGATGAGCCAGGGGAAGTCGAGGCTGTGCGCGGCATTGAAGAGCCAGCGCCGCAGCCGCGCGTTGCGGTCGTTGCTGCCGGCCACCTGGCCGCTCGTCGGGTCGATGTAGAGCCAGCTGCGAGCGGCGTCGTCGAATTCGAGCCGCCACACGGGCAGCACGCGCGTGCGGTGGTGGCCGTACCAGTGGAAGTCTTCGTGCGTCTGCAAGGTGGCCTGCGTGATGGTGGCGCCGGGGCGCAGGCGTACGGCGGCGCGTTCGATGTCGTCGCGAGCGATGACGGCCGGCGCACCGGTCGCTGCATCAATCACCTGCACGCGGGCCTGCGCGTCGCGCAGTTGCAGCAGCGGCTTGCCGTCGAACCACATCAGCAGCGCTTCGCGCGGTGTGACAGCGCCCTCGCCTGCCGGCAGCACGGCCGGCGGCCAGGGGAAAGGCGATGCACCGGCGCCCGTGTAGCGCGCCATCGCGGCCACATCGGCGGGCCCGCGCTGAAACCAGCCGTTGGGGTTCATCGAGAGCCAGCCGCTCACGATCCAGGTCAGCACGAAGAAACCGCCGATCAGCCCGGCGATGTGGTGCCAGGCCATCCAGCCGGTGTACGGCGTGACCGCGCCGCTGCGAAAGCGCCGCCGCAGCCGGATGCGCAGGATGCCGATGACGATGCCCGTCACGGCCGAGACGATGCAGGCGGCCGACAGCCACACGACCACGTCGTGCCACAGCGGCGGGTCGGCGCGCAGCGGCGTGAAGTAGATCCAGTGCGGCACGGCGCCCAGCCAGTTCCAGAAGCGCTCGGTGCGCGTGGTGTCGCGCACCACCTCGCCGGTGCGCGAGGACACGTACAGCTCAGTGCCCGCCGCGTCGCCGGTTTCGATACGGTGCAGCGGGCGCAGCGGGTTCAGGCCCTGCGGCACGGTCCACTGGTCGCGCTCCAGCGTTTCGGCCCAGCGTGCGCCGGGCTGCGCGGAGAAGTCGCGGGCGATGGCCTCGGCCTGCGCCGCATCGATCGGGCCGAGCACATGGCCATCGCGCGCGGACACGGCATGCCGCCCGCCGCGCGCATCGACGATGCGCCACACGGGCTGCGGGTCGGCGCCCGCCTGCATCTCCAGCGCCATGCGCCGGGGCGGCTGCGTGCGCACCGCTTGCGGCAGCGCCTCGAGCGCGGCGGACGGCGCGACCACCGCCTGTTCGAAGCGCACCGGGGCGAGCCCCGCGAGCCGCTCTTCGTCCGTGAGGTTCGGGTACCCCACGTACATCATGACCACGCCCGAGACGAACCACATGACGAACAGCAGGCAGCCGCCGATGCCCAGCCATCGGTGCGTCCAGTACAGCGCCCGCCGCAGCGGGGGCCATGTACGTTGCCATGCGGTGCTCATGCGGCCATGCTCAGAAGGTCACGAACGCCGACAGCTCGAACGAGCGCAGCCGGCCCAGCAGCCACTGGTTGCCGCCGTTCGAGAACGAGACCGGGTACTTGCGGTCGGCCAGGTTGTAGGCGCGCAGCGCGAGCTTGAGCGACGGGTTCGCCTGCCAGCTCACGCCCGCATCGGCCACGGTGTAGGAGCCGATGCGGCGCGTGTTGGCCGCATCGACCTGCCGCGCGCCGACGTGGCGCACGCCCAGCTCGGCCTCCCACTGCGGCAGGAAGCGCCAGTGCAGCCACAGGTTGGCCGCCACCTGGGGCACGCCGGCGGGCGTGTTGCCCGCGCGCGAGACCAGCGACTTGCCGACCGCCTCGTTGAAGTCGTCGTAGCGCGCACGCAGCCGCGCGGCGTTGGCTTCGAGGCGCAGCGTGGAGGTCAGCGCGAGGTCGAGCGTGGCTTCGATGCCTTCGGACGACTGCTTGCCGATCTGCTGCACGACGGTCGGGTCGTTCGCGTCGCGCGACAGCAGCTTGGTCTTCTCGATGCGGTAGGCCGCCACGCTCCAGGCGCCGCGGCCCTCGGCAAGCTGGCGCTTGTAGCCCACCTCGACCTGCTTGCCGACGCTGAGCTCGAACGGCACCTGCGTGGCCGAGGTGCTGATGAGCCCGGTGAGCGGATCGGCCGCGCGCGCCACCTGCGCATAGAACGACTGCGCGGCGTCGGGCGCGTAGACCACGCCCAGGCGGCCGGTGGCGTACTCGAAGGTCTTGTCCAGGCGCGGGGCGCGGTTCTGCGGATCGGTGCGCACGATCTTCGCGTGGTCCCAGCGCAGGCTGCCGACCACCGACCAGTGTTCGTTGAAGGCCAGCTTGTCTTCGGCGAAGAAGGCGTAGGTGCGGGTCTTGGTCTTGTAGCGCGGCAGGTAGGGCGTGGGCGAAGCGTAGTAGCCGGGGTTGAAGACGAAGGCATCGACCACCGAGCGCCCGCCGTAGGGCGTGTCGCTCGAATTCAGGAAGTCGATGCGGTTCACATCGAAGCCCACCAGCACCTGGTTCTTCAGCCCGAACAGCGCGTGCTTGAAGGTGGCGTCGGTGCGGTTGCCGATCTGTTCCTGGTCATGGCCGATTTCCAGGTAGTCGCCGCGCGTCACGCGGTTCGTGGTGGCGCTGTAGGTGTAGGTTTCGCTGTCGCGCCAGTGGCGCTTGCTGTCCAGGCGATAGAGCTGGTTGCGCACGGTGACGGCGTCGTTGGGCGTCCACTGCGCATCGAGGCGGGTCCAGCGGTCGCGGTACTTGACCTCGGCGTCGTCGAGGTTGTAGTTCTGTTCGCGGTTCAGGCTGCTCACGCGCCCGTTGACGAGCGGCACGCCGAAATAGCGCTGCGGCGTCTGGCGACCTTCGTCGTGCGAGAGCGTGAACTGCAGCCGTGGCGACACATCGAGCCGCACCGCGCCGCCCACCGCCAGGCTCTCGGCCTCGCCGCGCCGCATGAAGCCGTCGGTCCTGCGGTGGCTGATGTCGAAGCGGTACGACAGCATGTCGTTGATCGCCCCGCCGCTGCCGAAGGCGACCTGGCGCGTGGCGTCGGAGCCCCCGCTCACGAGCGCCTCGTTGCGGATCGGGCCGCGCGTGGGCTTCTTGGGCACCACGTTGATCGCGCCGCCGATGGCGCCCTCGCCGAACATCACCGAGGCGGCGCCGCGCAGCACCTCGATGCGGTCGGTCGACCAGGTGTCGAACGGGAAGGTGACGGTGCCCGCGCCCACATACAGGCGCGTGCCGTCGTACAACTGCATCACCGAGCCGTGGCCGTTGAAGCCGCGCGCCGACAGCGACGAGCCGCCATTGCCCGGCGCGGGCGAGCCCGTGATGCCGGTGGCGCGGCTCGCGGCCTCGACCACCGACACGTCGCCGCGCGCGCGGATCGCGTCGCCGGTGAGCACCTCGATGCTGGCCGGCGTTTCGAGTGGCGTGAGGCCCAGGCGGCTGCCGGTCTGCGTGGGTTCGTCCAGGGCCAGCGGCGTGTGGCGGCTGGCTTCGACCTGCACGGGCGTGAGGCTGGGGCGACCGGTTGCGTCGGCCGACTGGGCGAGAACTGGCCCGCAAGCGAGGCCGAGCCCCAGTGAAAGACCTGAAAGACCCGAAAGGCGCGCCCGTTGCAGGGGCGGGCCCGAGCGATCGCGCGGCGGCGATGCAATGCGATTCATCCGACTTCTCCTCCGGCCTGCGTCCCCGCAGGCTCCTGACCGATCGCGGACGCCAAGGGAGAAGAGACGAGGGGCGGTGCCGTTTCGCGCGAGGGAAAAGCGGCAGGCCCGGACACGCACTCCCGCAGCATCCGAAGGCGGTTGCGAAGGCCGGTATCCGGGCTCGCGGAGTGCGTCGGGATGCAATGCATGCACCTCGGCGCCGAAGCCCTCGCCTTCCCACGCCGAAGCGCAGTGGCTGCCCAAGCGAAAGATCGCCGGGGCCTGAGGGTGTCGATGTCCGCTGACCGTTGCGGGGGCAGCGCAGGAATGGAAGGGTCGTTCGAAAAAACGACGCCTCGCACCTGCTTCCCGTTTAACCCCGCCGCCAATCCTGTGACTGGTCGTGCAGGGCACCTTCGAACCGTGGGGTGTTGGACAACACCGGTGTGAACCAATGTTTCCAACCGCCGGGATTATAGGGAGCGCCCTGCGGCGGCGCCCTTGCGGGCCTCGTCAGACGGGCTTGCCGTCGGGCCCGAAGAGCCGCCGCAGCACCGCCACGCCGGCCACCAGCGCATTCGAATACGTGGCGTAGGGCTCGTGGGCGGCTTCGAGCGGCACGTACACATGGGTGGAGTCGCCGGGCGAGCCGTCCACGGCCTCCATCAGCACCCAGTAGAACTCCCCTTCTTCCAGTTCGTGGACGGTGAGTGCGATGTCTCTCGGCGAAGGCATGACGGTCAGAGAAATGAAACAGGGAATGAACCCGCCTTTGAACGGGCAAGGGGCCGGCGCGGTTGTCAGTACTAGGGCTTCTCCTACAGTGCATGGACGCCGCGCGGCCTAATGTTAGGGGTGGGGAGTTGCATCAGAACAAGGAGTCAGCATGAAACATTTCACGCTTGAACCCAACATGCGCGCCGCCTTCGGTGGCGCGTTCTACCCGACCGGTTACTCCCTGGTGATGTTTCCGAGCGTCGAAGACGCCAGCCGCATCGGCCACGGGCTGATCGCGAAAGGCATCGTGAGCGGCGACGAGGTCTACCTGATACCGGCCGAAACCGTCCTGGCGGAAATCGCGCCGACCGTGCATGCCTCGCACAGTCCCCTGCCCTCCGCCGGCACCGACGGCGACACGGTGCGCGCCTTCATCCAGCTGGCCCACGAAGGCCACACGGGCCTGCTGATCCGCACCAAGGACGGCGCCATCGCCGAGCGCGTGATGGAACTGGTGCGTACCGTGCCCTACTCGATCGCCGAGCGCTACCGTACGCTGGTGATCGAGGACCTTTGAACGCCGGCCGAAGCGTCGGTCAAGGCGTCGGTGTCAGCCCGGCGCTGTGCCTCCATACCTCGGCAGCCGAGGTGGCAGGTGCCTGCGCCCAGCAAGGCGGGCAGCAGCAGATTCACCACCGGCACGAGCGCCAGCAGCAGGATCAGAACGCCGAACGCCACCATCGCACCGCGCTGGCGACGCACGACCTGCATGCGCTCCTCGCCGTTCGCAATGCCGGCGAGCGCGGGCGCCAGCAGGAAGCGCACGTTGAGGTAGGCGAGCAGCAGGAACAGCAGCACGCCGTTGATCACCGGCACCAGCAGGCACAGCAGCATCCCCAGGCTCGCGCCCAGCCAGGGCCCCAGCCATCCGCGCACGCCGACCAGCAAGCCCGAGGACTCGGGCCGTGACTGCAGCAGCGCCGGGTAACGCGCCTGCACGCGCTCGCGCACCGGGCCCAACACCACCCAGCGCAACGCCAGCCGGATGGTGGCGACGATGACGCCGACGTACATCACCACCAGCACCACGACCGTGAGCAGCGCCGCATAGAGCAGCAACATCGCCAGCGCAGGGGCGATGCCCGCCATGCCCGCGATGCTCCCCCCACTGCCTCCCGTGCCGGGCAGCAGGCCGAGCACCGCCCCGCCCATCACGATGAAGACCGACACCACCCCGGCCGCCGTTCCGATCGGCTGGAAGTGGCGGTAGAGCACCCAGCTCCACACCGTGAAGACCAGCAGGCACAGGCCCGCGGAACGCAGCGCGATGCCGGGGCGCAGGCTGGAGCGGAAGGCCAGCGCGAGGCAGACCAGGGACTCGCGCACCGCGCCGAGCAACGAATGCCATCGGGCTTTCAGTGACATGGGATCAGAAAAAGGAGAAATCGATGAAATGTGCGGGCGCATGCCTTGGCCGAGGAACGGCTCCTCGGCCGACGCGACCTGCAACAGGAGGAATCGACCGGCCCTCAGGCCGGCACCGCCATCGCAGCGGCGCGCTGCACCACATCGCGGGCCATGGCCTGGGCGAGTTCCTGTTCGCCCAGGAACACCTTCGCGTCGGTTTCGGCGGCCAGCAGGCGGGCTTCCTGTTCGTTGTGGCTGCGCACCACGGTCTGGATGGTGGGGTTCAGCGTGCGCGCGGTTTCGATCATCTGGCGCACGTTCATGGCGTCGGGCGTGGCCACCACGAGCACACGGGCGCGCGCCACGTGCGCCTGGATCAGCACCGCCGGGTCGGCCGCGTCGCCCCACACGGCGGGGATACCGGCCTCGCGCAGCTTCTCGACCAGCTCGCGGTTCTGCTCGGCCACCACGTAGGGAATGTCGTTCGTCTCGAGCTCGGCGGCGATGCGCCGGCCCACCCGGCCGTAGCCGACCAGCACCACCTGCCGCGACAGGTACTTGGCTTCGGTGGTCATGGGCAGCTCGGCCAGCGGGTCGCTGCGCGCGTCGAGTTCGCGTGCGAACTTCGAATGCGCGTGCAGCCATTTCTGCAGCGGCGCGATGAGGCTGAACCACAGCGGGTTGGTGGCGATGGAGATCAGCGCGCCCGCCAGCACCAGGCTCTGCCCTTCCACCGGCAGCAGGCCGAGCGACACCCCCAGCCCGGCCAGGATGAACGAGAACTCGCCGATCTGCGCCAGGCTCGCGCTCACCGTGAGCGCGGTGGCCAGCGGGTAGCGGAACACCAGCACCAACGCACAGGCCGCGAGCGACTTGCCCAGCACGATCACCAGCACCACGGCCAGCACCTGCAGCGGGCGCTCCAGCAGCACCGAGGGGTCGAACAGCATGCCGACCGACACGAAGAACAGCACGGCAAAGGCATCGCGCAGCGGCAGCGACTCCTGCGCCGCGCGGTGGCTGAACTGCGACTCGCGCATCACCATGCCGGCGAAGAAGGCGCCCAGCGCGAACGACACGCCGAACAGCGCCGCCGAGGCAAACGCGATGCTCACGGCCGCCGCCACCACGCACAGCGTGAACAGCTCGCGCGAGCCGGTGCGCGTGACCTGCCAGAGGATCCACGGGAACACGCGCCGCCCCACCACCAGCATCAGCACCACGAAGCCGCCAACCTGCAGCAGCGTGAGGCCCAGCGTCTGCCAGACGGGCGCGCCGTTGGTGTCGGCATTGGTGCCGCCCAGCGCGCCCGCCAGCGGCGGCAACAGCACGAGCACCAGCACCATCGCGAGGTCTTCGACCACCAGCCAGCCGATGGCGATGCGGCCGGTGAAGGAATCGAGGATGCCCAGGCTCTCGAGCGCGCGCAGCAGCACCACAGTGCTCGCCACCGACAGCGCCAGCCCGAACACCAGCGCCGTGCCCCAGCTCCAGCCCCACCACATGGCCAGCCCGCCGCCGAGCAGCGTGGCGACCGCGATCTGCGCGATGGCGCCGGGCAGCGCGATCTTGCGCACCGCAAGCAGGTCGGCCAGCGAAAAATGCAGGCCCACGCCGAACATCAGCAGCATCACGCCGATCTCGGCCAGCTGCGCGGCAATGCCCGCGTCGGCCACGAAGCCCGGCGTGAACGGGCCGATGATCACGCCCGCCAGGAGGTACCCCACCAGCGCCGGCAATCGCAGCCGCGCCGCGAGAAAGCCGAACACCAGCGCCAACCCCAGGCCGGCGGCGATCGTATTGATGAGGGAGACGCTGTGGGGCATCGGTCCATTTTGCAGGAACGGCCCTCAACCTTTGAAGCCCGCAGGCTTCTACGGGCCTGCGTCTACACCCCTACGGAAGCGACGCGAACTATCGTAGGCATAAAGCACTTCTATTCGCATCGACACCTTTCTCATCCAGAATTTGAGCGGTCCCCCCGTCCCCCCAACAACAGGAGCCTCCCCATGAGCAACGAGAAAACCGAAGCGAAGTGCCCGTTCAGCCAGGCCACCGGCGCCGGCACCACGAACCGCGACTGGTGGCCCGAGCAGCTGCGCCTGGACCTGCTGCACCAGCACTCCTCCAAATCCGATCCCCTGGGCGCCGGTTTCGACTACGCCAAGGCCTTCCAGAGCCTGGACCTCGCCGCGGTGAAGAAAGACCTCGCCGCGCTGATGACCGACTCGCAAGACTGGTGGCCCGCCGACTTCGGCCACTACGGCCCGCTCTTCATCCGCATGGCCTGGCACAGCGCCGGCACCTACCGCATCGGCGACGGCCGTGGCGGCGCCGGCCGCGGCCAGCAGCGCTTTGCGCCGCTCAACAGCTGGCCCGACAACGTGAGCCTGGACAAGGCGCGCCGCCTGCTGTGGCCGATCAAGCAGAAGTACGGCCAGAAGATTTCCTGGGCCGACCTGCTGATCCTCACCGGCAACGTCGCGCTCGAAACCATGGGCTTCAAGACCTTCGGCTTCGGCGGTGGCCGCCCCGACGTGTGGGAGCCCGACCAGGACGTGTACTGGGGCCGCGAGAAGACCTGGCTGGGTGGCGACGTGCGCTACGCACAGGGCTCGCCCGGCGTCGAGAAAGACCGCGGCGTGCTCGTGAAGGACGACGACAGCAAGGTGCCGCACAGCCGCAACCTCGAGAACCCGCTGGGCGCCGTGCAGATGGGCCTGATCTACGTGAACCCCGAAGGCCCGGACGGCAACCCCGACCCGATCGCCGCGGCCCACGACATCCGCGACACCTTCGCCCGCATGGCCATGAACGACGAGGAAACCGTGGCGCTCATCGCCGGCGGCCACACCTTCGGCAAGACGCACGGCGCGGGGCCGGCCTCGAACGTCGGCAAGGAACCCGAAGCCGCCGGCCTCGAAGACCAGGGCTTCGGCTGGAAGAACAGCTTCGGCACCGGCAAGGGCGGCGACACCATCACCAGCGGCCTCGAAGTGACGTGGACCACCACGCCCACGAAGTGGAGCAACAACTTCTTCGAGAACCTGTTCGGCTACGAATGGGAGCTGACCAAGAGCCCCGCCGGCGCGCACCAGTGGGTGGCCAAGGGCGGCGCCGGTGCCGGCACCATCCCCGACGCGCACGACGGTTCCAAGCGCCACGCGCCGACCATGCTCACCACCGACCTGTCGCTGCGCCTGGACCCGGCCTACGAAAAGATCTCGCGCCGCTTCCTGGCCAACCCCGACCAGCTCGCCGACGCCTTCGCGCGCGCCTGGTTCAAGCTCACGCACCGCGACATGGGCCCGCGCGCCCGCTACCTCGGGCCCGAGGTGCCGGCCGAAGAGCTCATCTGGCAAGACCCGATCCCGGCCGTCGACCACCCGCTGGTCGACGCCAGCGACGTCGCGGCGCTGACGAAGAAGGTGCTGGCCTCGGGCCTCACGCCCGCGCAGCTGGTGTCGACGGCATGGGCCTCGGCCTCCACCTTCCGCGGCTCCGACATGCGCGGCGGTGCCAACGGCGCCCGCGTGCGGCTGGCACCGCAGAAGGACTGGGCCGTCAACCAGCCCGCGCAGCTGGCCCAGGTGCTGAAGGTGCTCGAAGGCATCCAGAGCGAGTTCAACGCGGCACAGACCGGCGGCAAGAAGATCTCGCTGGCCGACCTGATCGTGCTGGCCGGCGGTGCGGGCGTGGAACAGGCCGCGCGCAACGGCGGGCGTGAAGTGAAGGTGCCATTCTCGCCGGGCCGCGCCGACGCCTCGCAGGAACAGACCGACGTGCCCTCGTTCGAGCCGCTGGAGCCCGCGGCCGACGGCTTCCGCAACTACCTGAAGGGCCGCTACAGCGTGCCCGGCGAAGCGCTGCTGATCGACAAGGCGCAGCTGCTCACGCTCACGGCGCCCGAGATGACGGTGCTGGTTGGTGGCCTGCGCGTGCTCGACACCAACGTCGGCCAGACGCGCCACGGCGTCTTCACGAAGACGCCCGGCACGCTGAGCAACGACTACTTCGTGAACCTGCTCGACATGGGCACGGAGTGGAAGGCCGTGTCGGACGCCAAGGAAGAGTACGAAGGCCGCGACCGCAAGACCGGCACCCTCAAGTGGACCGGCACGCGCGTCGACCTGGTGTTCGGCTCCAACGCGCAGCTGCGCGCCATCGCCGAGGTCTACGGCGCTTCCGACAGCCAGCAGAAGTTCATCGACGACTTCGTGGCCGCCTGGACCAAGGTGATGAACCTGGACCGCTTCGATCTCGCCTGAGGCAGGGCGCCAACGCCGTCCGCGCCCCGGGGCCCTGCCCCGCGGGCGCGGACTCCCATGAACGAGGTATTCGTTTTTCGGGCCGGGCCACTAGATTCGGCCCCATGAAATTCGCGAAGGCATGGCTTGCCGCCGGCGTCGTCCTGGCGGCCTCGCAGTTCGGCGCGCTGTACGCGCAGGACGGCAACCCCGAATGGCGCGCGCTGCGCCAGGAACTCGTGCAACGCATCAACGCCAACTGCTACGACGTCGGCACGCTCGAGCTGGCGCAGCAAGTGCTGCAGACGGCGCAACGCACGGGCGGGCCCGAGTCCGCCGACACGGCCCTCAGCCTCGTGCTGCTGGCCCATGTCCACCAGCGGCAGGGGCAGCTGACCCGGGCCGCGCAGTCGTACACGGCCGCGCTCGCCATCCAGGAAAAGACCGCCGGGCCGGACAGCCCGCAGGTGGCGTTCACGCTGAGCGCGCTGGCCGGCCTGCACTACCGCCGCGAGGCCTTCGACCAGGCCATTGCGCTGTACGAACGCGCCCTGGCGATCCACGAGAAGCAGCGGCGCCCCGACGCACACGCCGTACTGGTCAGCCGGCAGAACCTGGCCGCGGCCCATCGCGCCCAGGGCGCCTACGCCAAGGCCGCCCCGCTGTACGAACGCGAGCTCGACGCCAGAGCGCAGCCGCTGCTCGCGGTGGCCCTGGTGCACTGACGCGCACTGAAGCGCACCGAAACGCGCCGCACCGCACCCAAACGCGCGGGCCGGCGCCCTGCTCCGGCTACGGCGCCATCTTCGATTCGCGCGCGTTCACCAGTTCCTCGGGTTCCTGCGACTCGACCCAGCTTTCGTTGTTGAGTCCTGCCTGCAGCCGCTCCTCGTCGAGTTCATTCGTCCACTTGGCCACCACGATGGTGGCCACGCCGTTGCCGATCAGGTTGGTCAGCGCGCGCGCCTCGGACATGAAACGGTCGATGCCCAGGATGAGCGCCAGCCCCGCCACCGGCACGTGTCCCACCGCCGACAGCGTGGCCGCCAGCACGATGAAGCCGCTGCCCGTGACGCCCGCCGCGCCCTTCGACGTGAGCAGCAGCACGGCCAGCAGCGTGATCTCCTGCGTGAGCGTCATCGGCGTGTTGGTGGCCTGCGCAATGAACACCGCCGCCATCGTCAGGTAGATCGAGGTGCCGTCCAGGTTGAACGAATAGCCCGTGGGAATCACCAGCCCCACGCAGGTCTTGTGGGCGCCCAGGTTCTCCATCTTCTCCATCATGCGCGGCAGCACCGATTCGCTGGACGAGGTGCCCAGCACGATCAGCAGCTCTTCCTTGATGTACTTGATGAACTTCCAGATGCTGAAGCCGTGAAAGCGCGCAATGAGCCCCAGCACCACGAAGATGAACAGCAGACAGGTCAGGTAGAAGGTGCCCATGAGCTTGCCCAGCGACAGCAGGCTGCCCAGCCCGTACTTGCCGATGGTGAAGGCCATGGCGCCGAAGGCGCCGATGGGCGCGAGCTTCATGATGTAGTTGACGATCACGAACAGCACGTGCGAGCCCTTCTCGATCACGTCGAACACCAGCGTGCCGCGCCCGCCGAAGCGGTGCAGCGCAAAGCCGAACAACACCGCGATCAGGAGCACCTGCAGGATCTCGCCCTTGGCGAAGGCATCGACCACGGTGGAGGGAATCACGTTGAGCAGAAAGTCGACCGTGCCGGTCATCTTGCCGGGGCCGGTGTAGGCCGCGATGGCCTTGGTGTCGAGCGTGGACGCGTCGATGTTCATGCCCGCGCCCGGCTTGAGCAGGTTCACCAGCACGAGGCCGACCACCAGCGCGATGCTGCTCACGATCTCGAAGTACAGGAGCGCCAGCCCGCCGGTCTTGCCGACCTTCTTCATGTCTTCCATGCCGGCGATGCCGACCACCACCGTGCAGAAGATGATCGGCGCGATGATCATCTTGATGAGCTTGATGAAGCCGTCGCCCAAGGGCTTCATCGACTCGCCGAGCGAGGGGTAGAAGTACCCCAGGAGCACGCCGACGATCACCGCGGTGATCACCTGCACGTACAGGGAACGGTAAAGGGGGAGCTTCCTGGGTACTGTGCTTGTTGTATGTGCCATGACTGCCTCCTGAAAAGATGAAGGAAAACGCAGAAGAAAGGGTTCGTGTCGGGTTGCTTTCGATGGTTGAGGTCGTGTGTCCTGTGGGAGTGGTTCCGGCCCAAATGAAAAAACCCGCCGAAGCGGGTTTTTGTTTTCAGGGCGTGGCGCGCATGCTCAGTGCATGTGGAGGCCGCCGTTGACCGAGAAGTCGGCCCCGGTGCTGTAGCCGCCTTCGTCGGTGGCGAGCCACGCGATGATGGAAGCGATTTCGCTCGGCTCGCCCAGGCGCTTGACCGGGATCGTGGCCACGATCTTGTCGAGCACTTCCTGGCGGATGGCCTTGACCATGTCGGTGCCGATGTAGCCCGGGCTCACCGTGTTCACGGTGACGCCCTTGTTGGCCAGCTCCTGCGCCAGCGCCATCGTGAAGCCGTGCATGCCGGCCTTGGCCGCCGAGTAGTTGGTCTGGCCGGCCTGGCCCTTGGCGCCGTTGACCGAGCTGATGTTGATGATGCGGCCCCAGCCCTTTTCGACCATGTCGCCCACCACCTGCTTGGTGACGTTGAACATGCTGTTGAGGTTGGTTTCGATCACCGCGCTCCAGTCCTCGGGCGTCATCTTGAGGAACATGCGGTCCCGCGTGATGCCGGCGTTGTTGACGAGCACGTCAATCGCCCCGTGGGCCGCCTTGGCGGCGGAGAAGGCCTCGACGGTGGATTGCCAGTCGCCGACATTGCCGACCGACGCGTGGAACTCGAAGCCTTCGGCTTTCTGTTCGGCCAGCCACTTGGCGTAGTCCCGCGTGGGGCCGCAACCTGCGACCACGGTGAACCCGTCTTTGTAGAGACGCTGGCAGATGGCTGTTCCGATGCCACCCATGCCTCCGGTGACATATGCAACTTTCTTGCTCATGAGATTTCCTTGATTGAAGCTAGCAAAAAGCCTGAACGGCCGCCTTCACTCTAGCCATTTTCAGGCCACACAACTCTGAGGGAGAACACTGAGCCAAGCTTGCAACCAGCTGTCACGGACATCACCTCGCCGGCACTCTATATGCTTGCGGCTTCGCGCCCGTGACACGGCCCCTGCCGGCCACCCCACCAGGAGTTCGCACGCATGAATTTCGCAATCGTCGTCTTCCCCGAGGTCGAGGAGCTCGATTTCGTCGGTCCCTGGGAAATGCTCACCATGTGGAGCAAGCTCGCCGGCGGCCCCGCGAACTGCCTCGTGGTGGCGCAAACGCATGGCCCGGTCGTCTGCGCCAAGGGGCTGTCGATCAACCCGCATGTGTCGTTCGCCGACTGCCCGCCGCTCGATTTCGTGCTCGTGCCCGGCGGCATGGGCACGCGGCGCGAGGTCGACAACCCCGCCATGGTGCAGTTCCTGGCCGCGCAGGCGCCCGGCTGCAAGGCGCTGCTGTCGGTGTGCACCGGTGCCTTCGTGCTGCATGCGGCCGGCCTGCTCTCGGGCCGCACCGCGACCACGCACTGGGGATCGCTCGACCGCCTGCGCGCGCTCGGCGACGTGAAGGTGGTGGAGCAGCGCTTCGTGCAGGACGGCCATGTCTGGACCTCGGCCGGCGTCTCGGCGGGCACCGACCTGATGCTGGCCTTCATCGCCCATGTGGCGGGCGAGGAAGCCGCGGCCAAGGTGCAGCTGCAGGCCGAGTACTACCCGGCCGACACGGTGTACGGCCACACCTCGAGCCATGAGCGCGCGCCATCGTATGTGCGGCGGCCGGGCTCGCGCGCGGGCCTCGCCTGACCGTTCGTTCATTCGCTCACGCGTTCCCTTGATCGATCGAACGGTCGGTCATTTCTTCTTTCTTACTTCTTTCGACCTCCATGTCCACGCCCGACCTCACCGACCTCGAACCGCTTTCCGTGCTCGCCGCCCGCGTGGGGGCGACGCTGCGCGAGCGGCGCCAGACGGTGGCGGTGGCCGAATCGTCGGCCGGCGGCCTGGTCTCGGCCGCCCTGCTCGCCCTGCCGGGCGCCTCGGCCTACTTCCTGGGCGGCGCGGTCATCTACTCGCGGCGCGCCGGCAAGGCCCTGCTCGGCCTCACGCCCGAGGACATGGGCGACATGCGCGGCGAGACCGAGCCCTATGCGCGCTTCATGTCGGGCCGCATCCGTGATGCCCACCGCTCGAAATGGGGCCTCTGCGAGAGCGGTGCGGCGGGACCATCAGGCAGTCCGTACGGCGATGCGCCCGGGCATGTCTGCATCGCCGTGACCGGCGCGGACGGCCTTGTGATCAGCCGCACGATCGAGACCGGCGCGACCGACCGGCCATGGAACATGGATGTGTTCGCGCGGCTGTTGCTGAAGTTGTTCGAAGAGACGCTGCTGGCGAACGGCGACGCATGACCGAAACAGTGATTTCGACCGCCTCCGAAGAAGAGGTTCGCTCCGGCGTCCTGGGCCGCCGGTTGCGCGAGTTCAACTACGGCTTCGTCGGCGAGTACCCCGATACGCAACCCGTGTGGCTGAACGCGAAGGATGCGCAGGGCCGCCTGATGGGCGGGCTGCGTGGCTTCGTTTTCCTCGAATGGCTGCGCATCGACGTGCTGTTCGTCGAGGAGGAAGCCCGGCGCACCGGCCTGGGCCGTCGCCTGCTCGCGGAGGCGGAAGCGCGCGGCAAGGCGCTGGGTGCCGGGAATGCCGCGCTCGAAACCTTCGAGTGGCAGGCGCGAGGCTTCTACCTGAAGCAAGGCTACGAAGAGTTCGCCCGCATCGACAACTACGCGCGCGGCAACTACCTCGCCTACATGAAGAAGAAGCTCTGAGCCCGGGGCATTGCGGCCCCCGACCCCGAACCTCTCAAGCTGTCGCGCTCAATCCGCCTGCACCCCCGCAGCCCGGATCACCTTCCCCCACTTCTCGATCTCCGCCGCCAGGTGGCTGCGCAGCGCCTCGGGCGTGACCTTGTCCATCGGCACGGCCTCGGTGCTCAGCTCGGCGAAGCGCTTCTTCACGTTGTCGTCCTGCAGCGCGGCGCGCAGGGCCACGTTGAGCTTCTCGATCACGGCCGGCGGCGTGCCCTTGGGCGCGTACACGCCGTGCCACACCTTCACGTCGAAGCCCTTGAGGCCCTGCTCGTCGAGCGTGGGAATGTCGGGCATGCTCGACAGGCGCTTGGGCGTGGTCACGCCGAACACCTTCACGCGCTGGCCGTCCTTGATGACGGGCGCGGTCTGCGTGGTCTGGTCGCACAGCAGGTCGACCTGCCCGCCCATGAGGTCGTTGAGCGCCGGGCCTGCGCCCTTGTAGGGCACGGTCGTCAGCTGCACGCCGATCTGGTGCGCGAAGAGCATGCCGCACAGCTGCGAGACGGCGCCGATGCCGGCGTTGGCGAGCGACACCTTCTCCTTGTTGGCCTTCACGTAGGCCAGCAGCTCCTTGAAGTTGTTGGCCGGGAAGTCCTTGCGCGACAGCAGGGTCATCGGCACGTCCATGACCTGGCCGACGTACTCGAAGTCTTTCAGCGGGTCGTAGTTGAGCTTCTTGTACAGCGCGGGCGCGGTGGCCATGCCCATGTGGTGGATGAGGATGGTGTAGCCGTTGGGCGCGGCCTTGGCCACGCGGGTCGGCGCGATGGTGCCGCCCGCGCCCACGGTGTTCTCGACCACCACGGTCTGCCCCAGCGACTTGCCCATGGGCACGGCGAGCATGCGCGCCACCACGTCGGTGGGGCCGCCGGCCGAGTACGGCACGACCATCACGATGGGCTTGTCGGGCCACGCGGCCTGCGCGGCGGCGGGCGATGCGGCGGCGAGCAAGCAGGCGCCCGCCGATGCGGCGATGAGGGCTTTCAGTTTCCAGGTCTTCGTTGCGTTCACTTCTTTGTCTCCTTGTGGTTTCTCTGTGGATCAGTGCGTCACGGATGAATCGCCCGGACCGTGGGGCCCGGCCAGCGCCAGCCAGCGCTCGGCCAGCCGCACCACGGGCCCGTCGACCATGCGGCCGTCAAGGCTCACGACGCCGCCGCCGGCCGCGCGCACGGCCTCGGTGACGCGGTGCGCCCAGGCCACCTCGTCGGCCGTGGGCCCGAGCGCGGCCTGTACGGGCGCGACCTGCTCGGGATGGATGCACAGCTTGGCGCCGAAGCCGCCGCGCCGGGCGCGCGCGGTGTCGGCGGCGAGCCGCTGCGCGTCGCGCCAGTCCGGCGACACACCGTCGATGGGCGTGGCCAGCCCGGCGCGGCGCGAGGCCAGCACGAGCGCGAGGCGCACGGGCACCAGCTCGGCCTCGTCGGCATCGCAGGCCATGCCGAGGTCGGCCTGGAAATCGAGATGGCCGAAGGCCAGCCGCAGCACCTGCGGCGCACCCGCGATGGCATCGAGCGCCGCGAGCCCCGCGGCCGATTCGATGAGCGGCACCAGCACGGCCTTCGGTCCGACCGTGGCGGCCAGCCGATGCAGTTCGTCGGCGTGCTCGGCCTTGGGCAGCACGATGCCGGCGATCCGCCCCTCGGCGATCCAGCCGGCCGCGCGCGCGCAGTCGTCGTCATGCCACGGCGTGCCGCTGGCGTTCACGCGTACGAGCAGTCGCCCTCGCCCTTCGGCGGGCAACGCCGCCAGCGAGGCGCCGAGCGCATCGCACGACTCGGCCTTGCGCGCGGGCGCCACGGCGTCTTCGAGGTCGATGATCACGCCGCCCGCGCCCGTGGCCAATGCCCGCGCATGGCGCTCCGGCCGGTCGGCCGGCACGAAGAGAAAGGCGCGCGCCAGGGCGAGCGCGGTGTTCGCGGGCCCGCTCATACCGCACCGGCCGCGCGCAGCGTCGCGATCGCGTCGTCGCCGCGGCCCAGGCTGCGCAGGATGGCGTCGGTGTGCTGGCCGACCGCGGGCACCGGGTCCATGCGGTAGTCGAACGCGCTCTGACGACCGGCCGGCAGCAGCGCCGGGATGTCGCCGGCCGGCGAGCCCACCTGGCGCCAGCGCTCGCGTGCCTGCAGCTGCGGATGCGCCCACAGCCCGGCCATGTCGTTCATGCGCGCATTGGCGATCTGCGCGGTGTCGAGCCGTTCGAGCACCTGCGCCGCACTCAGCGCGCCGAAGGTGTCGACGATGAGCGCACGCAGCGCCTCGCGGTGCTCGTTGCGCCGCGCGTTGCTGTCGAAGCGCGGGTCGCTCGCGAGCTCGGGGCGCAGCAGCACCTTGTCGCAGAAGGCGCGCCACTCGCGCTCGTTCTGCAGACCCAGCATCACGGTGCCGCCGTCGCCCGCGGGGAACGGGCCGTAGGGATAGATGGTCGCGTGCGAGGCGGCGCTGCGCGGCGGCGGCGGCGCGCCGTCGTAGGCGTAGTACATCGGATAGCCCATCCACTCGGCGAGCGATTCGAGCATCGACACGTCGATGTGCGAGCCCTTGCCCGTCTTGCCGCGCTGCATCAGCGCCGCCAGGATGCCGGTGTAGGCGTACATGCCCGCCGCGATGTCGGCGATGGAATTGCCCGACTTGCACGGGTCGTCGGGCGTGCCCGTCACCGAGAGGAAACCGGCCTCGCTCTGGATCAACAGGTCGTAGGCCTTCTTGTCGCGGTACGGTCCGTCTTCGCCGTAGCCCGAGATGTCGCAGACGATGAGCGCGGGGTGTTTTTCCTGCAGCACCTGCGCGCCCAGGCCCATGCGCGCGGCGGCGCCGGGCGCGAGGTTCTGCACCAGCACGTCGGCGCCGGCCACCAGTTCCTGCAGCACGGCGAGCGCGGCAGGCTGCTTCAGGTCGAGCGTGAGGCTTTCCTTCGAGCGGTTGACCCACACGAAGTGCGAGGCCTCGCCGTTCACGCGCTCGTCGTAGGCGCGCGCAAAGTCACCGCCGCCGCGGCGCTCGACCTTGATGACGCGCGCGCCGAGGTCGGCGAGCTGGCGGGTGCAGAACGGCGCCGCGATGGCGTGTTCGAGCGAAATGACGGTGATGCCGTCCAGGGGTCTGGTCATGGGCTTCTTCTTTCTTTCCTTGCGTCAGGCGAGCACGGCCGTGGCCTGCATCGTGAGCCAGCCGTCGGCGTCTTCGCCCCACAGGCTGAAGGTCTTGCCGTCGGTGCTGCCTTCGGCGGGCTTGCCGTGCACGCGGAACGGCGCGATGTCGAAGGTCGGGCGCACGGCGCGGAACTCGAAGCGCGCGAGCTGCGCATCGGCCGGCGCGTTGCGGCGCAGCAGGTCGACCAGCAGCGTCGCGATCAGCGGCCCGTGCACGATGAGGCCCGGGTAGCCCTCGACCTGCGTCACGTAGCGGCGGTCGTAGTGGATGCGGTGGCCGTTGAAGGTCAGCGCCGAGTAGCGGAACAGCAGCACGTCGTCGGGCACGAGGTCGCGGCTGAAGGTGGCGTCCTTCGGTGCGGGCGTGGGCGGCGGCGTGGCTTCGCCTGGTGCGGCGGCGGCGCGGTACACGATGTCGTGCTCTTCGGTGAGTGCGAGCCCGCGCGCGTTGCGCACTTCATGGCGCACCAGCACGAACACCAGCTCGCCCGTGCGGCCGGCCTTGTGCGTGACCGAGGCGATGGTCGACGTGCGCTCGACCGCATCGCCCACCTGCAGCGGATTGCCCGGCTCCCACGTCAACCGGCCGCCGGCCCACATGCGGCGCGGCAGCGGCACGGGCGGCAGGAAGCCGCCGCGCTTCGCGTGGCCGTCTTCGCCGATCTCCGACTGGCGGTGGTGCGGCAGGAAGTAGAGCCAGTGCCACAGCGCAGGCAGGCGCGTGCCCGCCTCGGGCAGCGGGTCGTCGCGGTCGAGCGTGGCGGACAAGCCGCGCACGGGCGCAGCCGTGAGGTCGTCGCGCAGTGTTTCGCTGCGGCCCTGCCAGGCCTGCAGGTGCGCGAGGGCTTCGGCGTCGATCAGGGGAGAAGTCATGGCGTGAGTGGCAAGAAGAGAAATGAATCGATGGATCAGTCGACCGCGGCGCCCGAGGCCTTGACGATGCGCGCCCACTTGGCGAGGTCGGCATGCAGCAGCGCCGAGAACTGCTCGGGCGAGGTGGGCGCGGCGATCTCCACGCCCTGCTGGTCGAGCTTCTCGCGCAGGTCCTTGGCCGCGAGCGCCTTGCGCGTGGCGTCCTGCAGGGTGGCGAGCACGTCGGCCGGCACGCCCGCGGGCGCGAACAGGCCGATCCACAGCGTGCCGTTGTAGCCCGGCACCTGCTCGGCGATGGCGGGCACGTCGGGCAGCACGGGCGAGCGCTTTTCGCCGCTCACGGCCAGCGCGCGCAGCTTGCCGGCCTTGATGTGCGCCAGCGCCGAAGGCAGGCTCGCGAACACGATCGGCAGTTGCCCGCCGAGCACGTCGTTGAGCGCGGGCGCCACGCCCTTGTACGGCACGTGCTGCATCGAGATGCCGCCCATGCTGTTGAGCATTTCGCCCAGCAGGTGGTTGAGCGTGCCGTTGCCGGCCGAGGCGTACTGGTAGCTGGCGCCCTTCGCGCGCGCCAGTTTCAGGAATTCGGCGAAGTTCTTCGCGGGGAACGACGGGTTCACCAGCAGCACGTTGGGCACGGCGCCGATCAGGCCGACGGGCTAGAAGTCTTTCTCGGGGTCGAAGCCCGGGTTCTTGTAGAGCGCGGGGTTGATGGCCTGGCTGCTGCTGATCGTCATGAGCAGCGTGTAGCCGTCCTTCGGGCCCTTGGCGACCAGCTGCGTGCCGATGTTGCCGCCCGCGCCGGGGCGGTTGTCGACCACCACGCTGGCGTTGTTCAGCACCTCGCCGAGCTTCTGGCCCACGAGGCGGCCGACGATGTCGTTGGTGCCGCCCGCGGCCTGCGGCACGACGAGCGTGATGGGGCGCGAGGGGTAGGTCTGGGCGGTGGCCGGGTTGGCGGCCAGCAAGGCGGTGGCGGCGAGGCCGAAGGCGATCAGCGCCTTGGCGCGAAGCCGCAAGGCGGGGGTGGTGTCGTGTGTCTCCATGGCCGCATGGTCATCTGCCCGCCCCGCCGGCGCAATCTGCGATTTCGGAACCCAGGCTTCTGAAATTCCGAAGGCTTGACTACCATCGCCCCATGCTCTTCGACCTCACCGACCTGCGCCTGTTCGTGGCCACGGCCGAACTCGGCAACCTCACGCGGGCGGCCGAGCGCCAGCACCTGTCGCTGGCCGCGGCCAGCGCGCGCATCAAGGCGCTCGAGACCCAGGCCGGCGTGCAGCTGCTGCAGCGCGAGGCCCGCGGCGTGCGCCTGCTGCCGCCGGGCGAAGCCTTCCTGCACCACGCCCGGCTGGTGCTGCACCAGGCCGACCAGCTGCGCGCCGACCTGCTCGAGTACGGCGGCGGCCTGCGCGGCCACCTGCGCGTGTTCGCCAACACCACGGCGGTGACCGACTTCCTACCCGAGATCCTGCCCGGCTTCCTGGCCGCCAACCCGCGCATCAACGTCGACCTTCAGGAAAAACCGAATGCTCAGATCCCGCGCGGCGTGCGCGACGGGCGCGCCGACATCGGCATCGTCGCGGGCCAGATGGACACGCTGGGCCTGGACACCATCCACTTCAGCACCGACCGGCTGGTGCTCGTCACGGCGCGCCAGCACCGCTTTGCGCGGCGCCGCCGCATCTCCTTCGCCGAGACGCTCGACGAAGACGCCATCGGCATGCAGCAGGGCAGCACGCTGCAGGCCTTCCTGGGGCAGATCACCGACCACCTGGGCAAGCGCCAGAAGCTGCGCATCCAGCTCGGCAGCTTCGACGCCATGTGCCGGATGATCGGCAGCGGCGTGGGCATCGGCGTGGTGCCGGAGTCGGCCGCGCGGCGCAACCAGGAGAGCATGGGGCTCGCGCTGGTCGAGCTCAGCGACCCGTGGTGCGTGCGCGAGCGCTACCTGCTCGTGCGCGACCGCGCCGCCCTGCCCGTGTACGCCCAGGCGCTGGTCGAGACCTTGTGCAAGCACTACGCCGAGGCGCAGGCCGAAACCGGCTGACGGCTCGTTTTCCGGCCAAAAACAGGCACTTGCAGGCGGCTTGTGAGAAACCCGATGTCTTCCCCATTTTCTGTGCACAACTTTGGGGGTAAGTCAGGGGCAGCGTTGTAAAGCGAACGCAAGTTGTTGTTTTATAAAGGGAATAGTTAGTCTGCTTAAAAATTTTGCAGTGCACAAGTCAGGCCGCCGAGGGGCCTGAAAATCGCTTGAAAACAGGAAAGTCAAGCGGAAAAACAGGGGGTGGCCTGTGCTAGGCCGCCCTTTGAAACCAACGACTTGCGGCGGGTTGTGAAGAAGTCCACTGCAATCCCCACTTTCTGTGGGCAACTTTGGGGGTAACTCGGGTGGAGCTTTGTAAAACGGATGCAAGTTGTTGTTTTACAAAGGGATTCCACACTTTGCTCAATTTTTGAGCGGTGAACAAGAGCGTCAGCCAGTCGGGTGACCGTCGCCCAAATGAATCCAAAGGTTCTCAGCACGCCGAATCGGGTCGATGCGAGGCGCGAAAGAGGGTCGCTACAGTCGCCCTGACATGCTCGAAGCCCTCAGCTCCCCCTGGTCCTGCCTCGGCGCCGTTGCCGGGCTGCTGATCGCCCTGGGGGTTCATTGGCTGGCACCGACGGACATCGACACGGTGCACGCCGGCGCGTGGCTGGTGGGCATCGGCTGGCTCGCGGGCCTGGCCTGGGACCTCGTGGACTCAGACCGGTCGAAGTAATCCGCAGGCGAAACCCGCAAACAGCGCGCACAAAAAAGGGAGGGGAGGCAGCGGCCCTTGCGAGCCCCTGTCTCCCCTCCCCGTACCGGTTCACCCGGTGATCAGGCTCAGCGCTCGATCGTCAGCGCCACGCCCATGCCGCCGCCGATGCACAGCGAAGCGATGCCCTTCTTGGCGTTCTGGCGCTGCATTTCGTGCAGCAACGTCACCAGGATGCGGCAGCCCGACGCGCCGATGGGGTGGCCGATGGCGATGGCGCCGCCGTTCACGTTCACCTTGTTCACGTCCCAGCCCATTTCGCGGTTCACGGCGCAGGCCTGTGCGGCGAAGGCTTCGTTGATCTCGAGCAGGTCGAGGTCGGCGGCCTTCCAGCCGGCGCGTTGCAGCGCCTTCTGCGACGCCGGCACGGGGCCCATGCCCATGATGGTCGGGTCCAGGCCGGCGGTGGCGTAGCTGGCGATGCGGCCCAGCGGCTTTAGGCCCAGGGCGGCGGCCTTCTTGGCCGTCATGACCATCACGGCGGCGGCGCCGTCGTTCAGGCCCGAAGCATTGCCCGCGGTCACGCCGCCAGCCTTGTCGAAGGCGGGACGCAGGCCGGCCAGCACTTCGGCGTTGGTCTTGCGGTTGATGAACTCGTCCTGGTTGAAGACGATGGGGTCGCCCTTCTTCTGCGGAATGCTCACGCCGACGATCTCGTCCTTGAACTTGCCCGCATCCTGCGCAGCAGCGGCCTTGGTCTGGCTGGCCAGCGCCAGTTCGTCCTGCGAGGCGCGGTCGATGTTGTACTTCTTGGCCACGTTCTCGGCCGTGATGCCCATGTGGTACTGGTTGTACACGTCCCACAGGCCGTCGACGATCATGGTGTCGACCAGCTTCCAGTCGCCCATGCGCTGGCCGTTGCGCGAGTTGGGCAGCACGTGCGGCGCCATGCTCATGTTTTCCTGGCCGCCGGCGATCACGATTTCGGAGTCGCCCGTGGCCACGGCCTGCGCCGCCAGCATCACGGCCTTCAGGCCCGAGCCGCACACGGCGTTGATGGTGAGCGCCGGCGTTTCCTTGGTGCCGCCGCCCTTGAGCCAGGCCTGGCGCGCGGGATTCTGGCCGGCACCGGCCGCGAGCACCTGGCCCATGATGGCCTCGCCCACCTGGTCGGCCGTGAGGTTGGCGCGCGCGATCACTTCCTTGATCACGAGGGCGCCCAGCTCGGTGGCGGGAATGCCGGCGAGCGAGCCGCCGAATTTGCCGACCGCCGTACGCGCAGCCGAAACGATGACGATGTCTTCCATGAGGTTCTCTCCGTTGAGGTGATTTGAAATCGGTTGCGATCTTGCGGGAGCTGGCGCCCGTTCAGGCCTTGGCCTTCACGTAGCGTCCCGGCGCCGGTTCGATGGCCTTGTAGGCCTTGCCGTTGCCGTAGCCCTTGGGCGCGGGGATCTGCTTGCCCGCGTGGCCCTTGAGCCATTGTGCCCAGTCGGTCCACCAGCTGCCCGGCTGCTCCTGCGCGCCGGCCAGCCATTCGGGCTGGGTCTTGGGAAACTTGCCGTCCTCGCGCAGCCAGTGGCTGCGCTTGTTCTTGGCGGGCGGGTTGATCACGCCGGCGATGTGGCCCGAGGCGCCCATCACGAAGCGCTTCTTGCCCGTGAGCAGTTGCGTGGAGGTGTAGGCGCCGCCGATGGGCACGATGTGGTCTTCGCGCGAGCCGTAGATGTAGGCCGGGATGTCGATCTTGCCCAGGTCGACCTTCTCGCCGCACACGGTGAGCGCATTCGGCTTGGCCAGCTTGTTCTCGTGGTACGTGTTGCGCAGGTACCAGGCGTAGAACGGGCCCGGCAGGTTGGTCGCGTCGCTGTTCCAGTACAGCAGGTCGAAGGCCGGCGGCGTCTCGCCCTTGAGGTAGTTGCCGACCACGTAGTTCCACACCAGGTCGTTCGGGCGCAGGAAGCTGAAGGTCGAGGCCAGGTCGCCGCCCGGCAGCAGGCCGCCCTTGCCCAATTGCATCTCGCGATACTGCACCATGGGCTCGTCCACGAAGATGTCCAGGATGCCGGTGTCGCTGAAGTCGAGGAAGGTGGTCAGCAGCGTGACCGATGCGGCCGGCTTCTCGCCGCGCGCCGCGAGCACGGCCAGCGCGGTGCTCAGGATGGTGCCGCCCACGCAGAAGCCCAGCGTGTTGATCTGCTTGCTTCCGCTGATCTCCTGCACCGTGTGGATCGCCTTGATGGCGGCGTTCTCGATGTAGTCGTCCCAGGTGGCCTGGGCCAGCGACTCGTCGGGGTTGCGCCAGCTCACCACGAACACGCGGTGGCCCTGCTCGTTCGCATAGCGAATGAGCGAGTTGTCGGGCTGCAGGTCGAGGATGTAGAACTTGTTGATGCACGGCGGCACCAGCAGGAACGGCCGCTCGTACACCTTGGCGGTGAGCGGCTTGTATTCGAGCAGCTGGAAATAGTCGTTCTCGAACACCACGGCGCCTTCGGTGGTGGCCACGTTGCGCCCCACTTCGAAGGCGCTCTCGTCGGTCATGCTGACGTGGCCCTGCTTCATGTCGTGCAGCAGGTTCTGGATGCCCTTGGCGATGCTCTCGCCCTGCGTGTCGATGGCTTTCTTCTGCGCCTCGGCGTTGAAGGCGAGCGAGTTGCTGGGCGAGGCCGCGGCCATCCACTGCTCGACCGCGAAGCGCAGGCGCGCCTTGGTCTTGTCGTCGGCGTCGATGGCCTCGGCCATGCGCATCATGGTGCGGCCGTTGAGCAGGTACACCGCGGCCGAGAAGGCCGCCAGCGGGTTGCTGCCCCAGGCCTCGGCGGCAAAGCGCTTGTCGCCCTCGGGCCGGGCACCGAAGCCGCGGCGCCACAGGTCGGTGGCGTCGCTCAGGTACTGCTGCTGGATGGACTGCAGCTGCTCGGGATCGATGGAGAACTTGGGCAGCTCGGGCATGGCGGCTGCGCCCGGAAATTGCGCCATTTGTGGCAATTGCCATAGCGGCGTGCCGCCGACGTCGAAAGCGGCGGAACCTCCTGGACCTGCAGCTTTCTGGAAAGCCTCCATGGCCTGGGTCCAGCCCTGCGTGAGGGCTTTTTGAAAGGGCGCGAACGCATCGGCCCCCGTGTCTTGTTGCTTCATCATGTCTCCTGGCCGTGGCCTGGGTCGATACGAACGGATGGCTTGCGTGTTTTGAGTATGCTGCATTCGCAAGGCACTCACAACGCCGCGCTTTCACTAATCCCTTGAAACAAAACGTCTGCGCCTGTGTTCATCCATTTGATCGTGATCGGCTGGCTCTATGTGGCCGTGATGATGGCGGTGGCCGAAGCCACCAACACCACGGGCACGGTGCTGGGCGCCATCTTCACATTTCTTCTTTACGGCCTCGCGCCGGTGGCGCTGGTGATCTACCTGATGGCCACGCCGGCGCGCCGGCGGGCGATCAAGGAACACGAGGCGCAGGCCCAGGAAGCCGCCCGTCGCGCGGCCGCGGAGGCTGCGGCTTCAGACCTTCCAGACCAGCGCGGCGAAGCGCCCGCTGACGCCGTCGCGCCGGTGCGAAAAGAACCGTGACGGCTGTGCGACGGTGCACCACGCATCGCCGCTGTCGTTGCCGTGAAGCGACGCGACACCCACCGCATGCAGCCGCTGCCGCGCGAGCGCAGGCAAATCGGCCAGCCACTTGCCTTCGCCTGCTGCGGGCGTGAAGCACGACGCCGCCTCGGGCGACTGCGCCTCGAAGACGGCCTTGACCTCCGCCCCCACCTCGAAGGCCTTCGGGCCGATGCAGGGGCCGAGCCAGGCCATGAGGCGCGGCGCCCCTTCATCCTGCGCGAAGGCGCGCACGGTCTGCTCGAGCACGCCGCCGGCCAGCCCGCGCCAGCCCGCATGCGCGGCGGCCACGCGGTGGCCGCGTTCGTCGGTGAAGAGCACGGGCAGGCAGTCGGCCACCATGACCGTGCAGGCGCGCGCGGAAGTCGTCGCCGCGCAGGCATCGGCGACGGTGCCGTCGTGCACCGCATCGTCGAGCGACACGAGCCCCGTGCCATGCACCTGCTGCAGGAACACCGGCCGCGTGCCGATCGCTTGCTGCAGCCGGCGGCGGTTCTCGGCGACGTGCGCGGCGTCGTCGGCCACGTGGTCGCCGAGGTTCAGGCTGTCATAGCGCCCAGTCGACACGCCGCCGTCGCGCGTGGTGCACAGCGCGCGCACGTTCGGCGGCGCGGGCCATTCGGGCACCAGCCATTGCGGATTCATCGCGACGCGCCGGCTCAGGGTTCCGCGTCGGGCGACTGCGAGGGCTGCGCGCGCTGGAAGGCGTCGAGCTTCATGCAGGCGTCGAAGGCGGCCATGGTGCGCGGCAGGCCGCTGAAGTCGCAGTCGAAGCGGCGGCCATTGAAGATCTGCGGCACGAGGCAGCAGTCGGCGATGGTGGGCGTGTCGCCCCAGCAGTAGGTGCCGCCCGGGTGCTGCGCGAGCTGGCGCTCGAACGACAGCAGGCCGTCGCGCACCCAGTGGCGGTACCAGGTGTTCTTGGCTTCGTCGTCGACCTTCAGTTCCTTCACGAGGTACTTGAGCACGCGCAGGTTGTTCAGCGGGTGGATCTCGCAGGCGATCGACTGCGCCAGCGCGCGCACATGGGCGCGGCCCACCGGGTCGCTGGGCAGCAGCGCCGGCTCGGGGTGCGTTTCGTCCAGGTACTCGATGATGGCCATCGATTGCGAGAAGCGCTCGCCCTCGTCCTCGAGCAGCGGCACGAGCATGTCGGCCGAGATCGCCGAGTACGGGCCGGTGCGGTGTTCGCCGCGCGCGATGTGCACGGGCACGTAGTCGTAGTCCAGGCCCTTGAGGTTCAGGGCGATGCGGACACGGAACGAGGCGGAGGAGCGGAAATAGTTATGCAGCTTCATGATTTCTCGAGGATAGCGCCCTCTCAGGAGCGTGATGTGGCCGGGAGCGCGCAGCGGAAGTCGCGCAGCTGGGCTTCGGGGTGTTTTTGCTGCCACGCATCGAGCAGGCCGCGCGCCGCGGCTTCTTCGCGTGCGGCGATGCCCAGGTGCCACGGCCCTTCGGCCGCGGGCGGTTCGCCGGGCGCGTGGTTGTGCTGGTCGTCGGGGCGGCCTTCGGAGCAGGCCTTGCACAGCACCTGCATGCTGCTGGTCCAGTTCTCGGCGCTGAGGCCCGCTTCCTCGAAGCGCCGCACCAGCGCATCGATCGCCTCGGCCTGCACCTCTTCGACGAAGACTTCGTAGGTCGCATGGTCCGACGGCGCGATCAGCGCGAGCGCGTCGAACACCGGCACCTCGCGTTCGCCGCGGCGGCGGTAGCCGTTGGCGGCGCCGTCGTGCAGCACCAGGTCGCCGTAGCGGTGGCCGCTGGCGGGCGTGGGCACGTTGCGCAGGATGGCGCGCGCCGGGTCGATGCGGTCGGCCCACACCACCTCGGTGCCTTCGTCACCATGCACGCGGATCGGCGTGAGACCGACGAAATAGTCGACCGGCCCTTCGCCGTCCGGGATGCCGATGCCGTACTGGCGCCACGCGCGCCGCGCCGTGGGCCAGTCGCCCAGCGCGGTGGCCGCGATGCCCAGGTTCCACAGCGCGCCTTCGTTGCCCGGCTCGCACTGCACGGCGCGGGCGTTGGCCTGCAACGACGCGGCCCAGTCGCCGCGGTACTTGTGGATGAGCCCGGCGTTGTACCAGGGCGCCGACCAGTACGGATGGATGGCGCTGGCCTGCGCATAGGCGGCCAGGGCGCCGTCCTGGTCGCCGGCCTCGTCGCGTTCGCGGCCGAGTTCGTTGAAGGCGGTGGCCTTGCCGGCTTTGCCGAGTCGGATGGGCATGGTGGAGCGAGGGAGAGAAGAGGTCGTAAAAGGGGTCGGGGAAACGCGCAGAAGCGCCTATTGTGGGCCGCCGCAAAATCCCGAGTCCGGCGTGCCGGCAAGCCCGTGCCGCCTCTGGCACACTGCCGGTCTCCCCTCCCGCTTCGCTGAAAAAGGACACCTTCCCATGGCTTCCGAGTTTGTTTTCGCCCCGCCGGCCACCGTTTCGGTGCCGGTGGCCGGTCAGCCCGCACGCTTCCCGGTGCACCGCATCTACTGCGTGGGCCGCAACTACGAAGATCACGCCAAGGAAATGGGTTTCACTGGCCGCGAGCCGCCCTTCTTCTTCATGAAGCCGGCCGATGCGCTGGTGACGGTCGATGCGGGCCAGACCGGCACCATGGCCTACCCCACGCTCACGAAGAACCTGCACCACGAGATCGAGCTCGTGGTGGCCATCGGCACCGGTGGCAAGAACATCAAAGCCGCCGACGCCCACAAGCACATCTACGGCTACGCCGTGGGCCTGGACATGACGCGCCGCGACCTGCAGAACGACATGAAGAAGCAGGGCCGCCCCTGGGACATCGGCAAGAGCTTCGAGCAGAGCGCGCCCATCGGCCCGATCGTGCCCGTGGCGCAGGCCGGCAACGCCGAGCAGGCGGAAATCTCGCTGCAGGTGAACGGCGAAGACCGCCAGCGCAGCACCGTGAGCAAGCTGATCTGGAACGTGGCCGAGACCATCGAGCACCTGTCGGCGGCCTGGGAGCTGCAGCCCGGCGACCTGATCTTCACGGGCACGCCCGAAGGCGTCGCGGCCGTGGTGGCCGGCGACACACTGGTGGGCCAGGTCGCGGGCCTGCCCGCGCTGACCGTCAAGATCGTCTGACGCCCGCGCGGTCCCGCTTCATGCTCCTTCGCGTACCCATCAAGCATTGCAAGAACTGCGGCACGGCGGTGGTCTACCGCGTGCCGGACGACGGCGACACCAAGCAGCGCGCGGTGTGCCCGGCCTGCCACACGATCCATTACGAGAACCCGCTGAACGTGGTGGGCACCATCCCCGTGCTGGGCGACAAAGTGCTGCTGTGCAAGCGCAACATCGAGCCGCGCTGGGGCAAGTGGACGCTGCCCGCGGGCTTCATGGAGCTCGAGGAAACCACCGCCGAAGGCGCGGCCCGCGAGACCGACGAGGAGGCCGGCGCGAACTTCGAGATCGAGGGCCTGTTCGCCGTGATCAGCGTGGTGCGCGTGGGCCAGGTCCACATGTTCTATCGCGCCCGCCTGCTCGACGACCGCTTCGACCCGGGCCACGAGACGATCGAAGCGCGCCTGTTCACCGAGGACGAGATTCCCTGGGACGAGATCGCCTTTCGCACCGTGCGCCAGGCGCTCGAACACTACTTCGAAGACCGCAAGCGCGGCAGCTTCGACCGCGTCCACGAACTCAGCATCGTTTGAAAAATTTCCCCATGCTCAAGACCCTGCGCGCCACCCTCCTCTGTGGCGCCAGCCTCGGCTTCGCACTCGCGGCTTCGGCGGCCAAGGCGGACACGGTCGGCGAGGTCGACACCGCCTTCAAGCTCATCGGCCCCGACCACAAGATCGTGGTCGAGGCCTACGACGACCCCAAGGTCAGCGGCGTCACCTGCTACGTCTCGCGCGCGCGAACCGGCGGCATCGCCGGCGCCTTCGGCGTGGCCGAGGACAAGGCCGAGGCCTCCATCGCCTGCCGCCAGGTCGGCCCGGTGAGCATCACGCAGCCGCTGCCCAAGCGCGAAGAGGTCTACAGCGAACGCCTGTCGGTGCTCTTCAAGCGCCTGCGCGTGGTGCGCATGGTCGATCCCAAGCGCAACACGCTGGTCTACCTGACCTACTCCGACCTGCTGATCGACGGCTCGCCCAAGAACAGCGTGACGGCCGTGCCGGTCGATCGCGGCACGCCGATCCCGCTCAAGTGAAGGGGCTGCTGAAGGGCTCGGCGATGCGAGTTTGCTAGCATCGTCCGAGCGGCCGACACCGAGATGTCGGCCTTCGACGGAACCCTCCGCAACGAATCCGTTCCAACAGCGTCATGCACCTTCAGACTTTTGTTTTCCGAACCGCCGCCACGCTGCTCGTGGCTGGGGGCATTGCCGCCTGCACCACGCCCGGCCCCACGCCGCCGCAGCAGCCTGTTCCAGGCGCTACGCCGCCGCCACCGCGCCAGGCGCTCTTCATCCGCCCCGCCGCCGGCACCACCGTCGGCCGCTTCGACGGCGTGCGCAACAAGGGCCTGGACATTGCGGGCAACCTGGGCGACCCCATCGTGGCCTCGGCCGACGGCCGCGTGGTGTACGTGGGCGGCGAGCTGCGCTCCTACGGCAACATGGTCATCGTGAAACACAACGAAACCTTCCTCACGGCCTACGCCCACGCGAAGACCATCCTCGTGAAGGAAGGCGCCGTGGTGCGCCAGGGCCAGAAGATCGCCGAAATGGGCAACAGCGAATCCGACCGCGTGAAGCTGCATTTCGAGATCCGCAAGAACGGCACCGCCGTCGATCCCGAGCCGTACCTCAACGGCCGTTTGCAGCAGTAAACGTAAAAGCCGTTACAGCAGGCTTTCGGGCACCAGGGGCGCCAGCAGCTCCAGCCGCCAGCGGGCCCAGAAATGGGTCTCGGGCTCGGTGTGCAGGATGGTGTCCGCCCCGTCGCCCGACGCCGGGTTCACCCACTCGATGCCGCCGCGCGGCCCCAGCTGAAGCTGGTAGGCGCCGTCCAGCCGCATGAAACCGATCAGGCTGGTCAGCTGCTGCGCGATCTGCGGGCTGAAGATGAACAGGCCGATCTCGGTGTTGTGCAGCGCCGAGCGCGGATCGAAGTTCATCGACCCGACGAACACCACCTGCCCGTCGATCACGGCCGACTTGCCGTGCAGCCGCCCGCTGGCCGAGCCGTAGATGCCGAAGCGCTTGGTCTGCTCCACGCGCTTGGGGCTCAGCTCGTACAACTCCACGCCCAGACGCAGCATCTGCGCGCGGTAGCGGCGGTAGCCGATGTGCACCAGCGACTCGTCGGTGGCCGCCAGCGAGTTGGTGACGATGGTGTAGCCCACGCCATTGCCGCGCACGATCTGCATCGTCTCCATGCCGCCCCGCCCGGGGATCAGGTACGGCGTGGTCAACAGGACCCCGTGCTGTGCGCCGCGCAGGTAGCGCTGCACGTTGTAGAGCACGCTGTCGGCGGCCTGGTCGGCCGGCAACCCGCGCCCTTCGTCGGTGGGTGCCAGCGCCTTGGCGGGCGCGTCGGCGTACGCCTCGGCGCGCGCCCAGCTCAGCGCGAGCTTGCCGGCGTTGAGGTCCTTGGCCAGCGGGTTGTGGCCCAGCAGGTCGGTCGATTCGGGCTCTTCGGGGTGCAGCGTCTCGGGCCCCGTGGTGAGCCGGTCGAAGCGCTCGCGCAGCGCCTGCGCCGACGCGTTGCCGCGCGGCACCAGCGACTCGATGGGATAGACGTATTGGCTGTTCCAGTACATGTCGAACAGCGAGGACAGCCGGGGCACCACGGCACCGGCCACCAGCGTGTCGATGTCGATGAAGTTGGAGCCCCCGTCGCGCAAAAAATACTCGTTGGCGATGTTGCGCCCGCCCATGACCGCCATCGTGTTGTCGACCACGAACAGCTTGTTGTGCATGCGCCGGTGCACGCGGTCGAAGTCCAGGATCGACCACGCCCAGCGCGTGCCGAAGCGCGAACGCCCGGCCGGGAACGGGTTGAACAGGCGCACCTCGACGTTCGGGTGCGACGCAAAGCTGGTGAACAGCGGATCGGCGCCCGCCGTGTACAGGTCGTCCACCAGCAGGCGCACGCGCACGCCGCGGTCGGCCGCGTCGCGCAGCGTGCGCAGCAGGTAGCGGCCGGTCTCGTCGTTCTGCACGAGGTAGTACTGCACGTCGATGGAGCGCTGCGCGCGGCGCGCCAGCTCGATGCGCGCATGCAGCGAGAACTGCGGCATCGGCAGCAGGCGAAAGCCGCTGAGCGGCTCGCCCGGCGGCGCGGCGGCCTGCACGAGGCGGCCCAGCGCGGTGTCCGCGCCGTCGGTGATGGCACTGGAGGGCTTGCGCACCACCTCGGTCGGCAGGCCGGCGCAACCGGCGAGCACGAGCATCGCCAGGCTGCACAGCAGCCAGGCGAACCACCGGGCGCGCGGCACGTCAGCCCGGGCAAACAGGTTCTGCATGAACGACAGGAAATGGGGAGGGCAAGGGCACGGAGCGAAGGGAGAAAGACACCGCTGCCGCGCGGCGCGATGCACGACCGCGCCCACGGGTGGCGGTTTCTACCATGCGCGGCGCCGGCGCGCTTTCAATGCCCCGCCGGTGCGTGTCAGTGCCCGCGCTCGGGCGACCACTGGCGCACGAAATGCTCCGCGCGCACGTTCGCGCGCGCCACGGCCGAGTCCCACGACAGCTGCTGCGTGATGACCAGGGCGCAGCGCGTGATGCCGTCCAGGCTCAGCGCCGCGATGCCGGCGTAAGTGCCCTTCGGCGTGCGCGTGAGTTCGAACCATCCCGTCCAGCCGTCTGGAACGTGGAGATCGAGTCGGGCCGATTCCATGATGAATTCATCATAGGCCTTTAGTTTTCATTTGCAAACATTGCATACAAAAGAGACCGCCTAGACATGCATGCCTGACCGGCGACCCGACGGCAGGCGTTGCATCGCCTGGCGCAGCGTGGAATCCACCCGCCGGAGCGACAGCCCGTGCCGCACGGCCACCTCGTGCCGCGTCAGCTCGTGCACGCGCAAGGCCACAAAGATGTCCTGGTGACGGTGCGGCAGCCCCTGCATCGCGCGTTCGACCGCCTTCAGGTCGGAGCGCGCCTCGGCGATCAGCTCGGGCCCCGGCGCGTGATCGGCCACCTGCGCGAGCGTGTCCTCCGCCTCGCCGGCGTACTGCCAGGGGCGCTCGGCGCGCAGGCGGTCCATCGCCGCATTGCAGGCCACGCGGAAGATGTAGGCCACGGGGTTCTGCAAGGTGTCCGTGAAGGCGGCCTCGCCCAGGCGCAGCCAGGCATCGTGCAGGCTTTCGGTGGCGGCGTCCGCACACCCCAGGTGCAGCGACAGCCGCCGGTGCAGTTGCGCGTAGTGCGCCACCAGCAGTTGCTGGACATCCGGTGGCGCAGGGGCGGCTCCCGCGGCATCGCCGCGGGGCAACAGGCAGACGTGCGACATGGTGCATCGCCGGCTAGCGGCCGCGCGGCAGGCCGCGCCGTTCGGGCTCGTTCAGGCGCGTCAGCTGCGCGTCGGTGAGCGCACCGTGCCCGACCATCTGGACGAAGCCCGACGGGTCGTAGCTCGCCTGCTCCGCCGGCCTGCGCCGCACCTCGGGGGCCTCGGGCGCGCCGGACGCGGGCTCGTTGCCGAAGCCCAGCACGCGCACCGAGAACACCGACGGCAGGCTCTGGCGCGCCGCAGCGCGTTCGCGCTGCATCACGTCCTGCGCCGCCGCCGTGGCCTGCGACGCCGCTGCGCTGGCGTTGGTCAGGGCACCGACATTCACCGACGCCACCACCGGCAGCCCCGTGCTCTTGCCCTGCACCGCCATGTTGTCGGCATTCACGATCTGCAGCGCCGCCAGGTTCACGTTGCCCGACACGCGGATGCCCGCCTCGCCCGCGTCGATGGTGCCCAGCGGCGCGATCAGGTCGATGTCGCCGGCCGGCACCTCGGGAATCGGGTTCAGCGTGGCAATGCCCGCGCCCGTGCTCGGCACGTCCGACGACAGCACCACGTTGCCCCAACGGTCGTACACGCGCTTGGGCGGCGTGTAGACCACGGTGGTCTTCGAGCCCCGGCCCGCGTTGATGTCGCCTTCGGCCGACCAGCCCAGCACGCTGCCGCCGAAGGTGGTCATGATCCGGCTCTGGCCCAGCAGGATGCTGCCCAGCGCGTACAGAGAAATGTCGCCCGCACCCTGCGTGATGACACCCGGAATCAGCGTGCCCACGGCCTGGGGCGCCGCGCCCTCGATGCCGAACACCTGGCGTCCGCCCGGCGTGAGCAGCGCGATGTCGCCGCCGAACAGCGTGTTGATGCCGGCCGCGCCGAACATCGTGATGTCGCCCCTGTAGCTCGTTCCCGGGAACAGCGACGCGATGGCGTTGCGCCCGCGCAGGTAGCTGCCGTAGCGCACGCCGGCCTCGTCGTTGTATTCGCGGCCGCCCTCCTTCAGTTCCGCGAAGTACACGCCGCGCAGGTAGATGCGCTGCTGTTCCGGCGGCAGTGCGTTGAAGAAGGCGAGCGCCTCCTGTGCGCCGCCCTTGCCGCTGTAGCCCTGCGAGGCTTCGAGCCAGTTCACCAGGTACAGCTGGCTCGCCTGCCGGTAGTCGTTGGCGAGCACGCGGCGCGGCGTGCCGGTGTCCGCGTCGAGACGGGCTTGCCGCTGCGCCATCCAGGCCGCCGCGCCGTTGTCGTCGCCGCTGTAGCCATGCTCGGCGCGCAGCCAGTCGCCCAGCGTGAGCTGGCGGTTGTAGTTCTTCACCACCTTGCCGGCCTGGTCGGCCAGCGGCTGGCCGCTCTGCATCAGGTGGGCCGGATCGAGGTAGCGCTGCGCAAAGCCCGCGTAGTCGGGCCCGTGGGCGCCCACGCCGGCCAACATCGCGATGCCCGCACCGGGCCGGCTGTCGCCCGGCACCACCGCGCCGAGGCTGCTGACCGAGGCCTTGTTCTCCATGCGGATGTCGCGCCCGGCCGTGATCTCCAGCGTGCCGGGGCCGGCCACGTTGAAGGTGCTGAACAGGATGTCGCGGCCTGCCGAGACCACCGAGATGTCGCCCGGCTTCTGGTGCGCGAACAGGTTGCCGTTGCTCGCGAAGTAGGTCTGCGCAATGCCGCCCGAATCCTCGGCCTGCCCGATGGGCGTGCCGCTCGCCACGATGTCTCGCCCAGCCATCATCCACACCGGCTGCGCGCCCTCGTACCAGGTCTGGCCGGCACGCGTCGCATCGTCAGGCCCGAAGCGCAGGATGCGCCCGCTGCTCACGCCGACCAGGTCGCCATGCACGGCGTAGAAGCGCGCCGGCTGCTCGCCCACCGCTTCGCCCGACACCGTGTTGGGGCCGAAGGCGAACAGCGGACGCACACCGCCGCCATCCAGGCGATTGCCGCCCGACAGGTTGTCCAGCACCGTGCCATCGCCGGTCGTGCCCTGGAAGGCCGGACGCAACGGCGTCGCCAGCGCAGAGGCCGCCGCGCCCGACTGGCTCACGGTGTTGCCTCCCGCATAGATCGAGTCGCTGGCCAGGAACTCCAGCATGCCGTGGGCCGAGGGCGCCAGCACCAGCGGCGTGCCCGTGCCGGTGTTGTCGAAGGTCGCCGCATCGCCATAGAACAGGCTGCCACTGGCGGCCACCGCACTCAGGATCGAGGGGTACACGAAGGCCGAGTCGGTCACGGGTACGCCCGCGCCACCCGTCACCGGCACCAGGTTGCCGCCTGCGCCGAAGAGGCGGATGGCCGTGTGCGGTGTCCACAGGGTGAACCAGCTCTGGCCCCGTCCTTCCAGGCCGTTGGCGCTGAACGGCGTGGCATTGGGGAGGTCGACGCGCGTCGGATCGATCACCCCCTTGACCACCAGGTCGCCACGCGTGGCGAGCGTGTAGTTCGCATCGCCCGGGGCCAACACGATGCCGCCTTGCGCCATGCCGCGGGTTGCCGTGTAGAGGTCGTAGGCGCGGGTCTCGCGGGGCGACTGCGCCCGCTCGGAGAGCCCATAGACCCGGGGCAGGCTGCCGAGGGTGCCGGCCTGCAGCTGCACGTCGCCCCGAAGGTTGACGATGGCCCCGTTGAGCCCGGCGTCGGAGTCGCCACCGGCACCCTCGACGTAGGGCGTGTGGAGCGGATTGAAGGCGCCTCCCACGCGCACGAGCACGTCGCCACCGCCCGTCAGGCTCAGGCTGCCGTCGGCCAGCACACGGCCGGTGCCGCCCACCGCCAGCACCAGGCCCTGGCTGCGCCGGCTGTCGATGGACGAATCTGTCTTGGCGCCGCGCCGTCCCTGCAGGCCCGCATTGCCGCCCACGTCCACGCGCAGGTCGCCGCCGCCCAGCGTGCCGAAGCCGGTGAAGCCGAGCAACTTATCGGCCGCCCCGGTCGTGCCGACATACGAGCCGAAGTTGATCCACCACGCCGTGGGCTGGTCCTGCGCGCCGCCGAAGCTGTCGCCCGTGCCCTGGCGCCACAGCCAGTTGCCGATGGCGCCGCTGCTGAAGCCCTTGTCGGCAGGATTCGGCCGCCCATAGCCGCTGCCGCCGGCGGTCAGCGTCATGTCGCCGGTCAGGTCGCCGCCGGCCTGGAGCGTCAGGTTGCCGCCGGAGGCGGGGTACCAGGCGCGTGCCAGGTTCTGCGTGCCGCCATCGACGAACTTCTCGTAGCCACCGCTCGCGTCGTTGAGCACCGTGCCCTTGGCGCCCACCGCGCGCGGCAGGTTGTAGGGGTCGCCGGCCCGCGTGGCCTGCGACGAGGCGCCGGCGGTGTACACGCCGAACAGCGAATCCATGCGCAGGTTGCCGGCGGCCAGCAGGTCGAGATCGGCCGCGCCGGTGCGCACCACGCTGAAGCGCGTGCTGCCCGGCAGGTAGCTGTACTCCGGGGCGGTGATGACGCAATAGCTGGGAAGGTCCACGCAAAGCTCCGGGTACTGGATGTCCGCGAAATCGATGGGCTTGCCAGCCATGCTCTCGTCGCCCACGAAGTTGATGGACCCTTCCACGCTCCACAACGCGCCGCCGGGCTTCAGCTTGCCGAACATCCCGTAGTGGCTGTCCGCCAGCCGCAGGTCGCCCCGGCCCGCCGCCGGATGCACCTGCACGATGCGGTTGTCCGCCGCGTTCAGGTCTGCACCCGCGGCCAGCCGCACCGACCACGACTGCGAACCTTCAGGCAGCATCGCCGCCGCGGCCCACAGCCTGCCGGCACCGTCCGGACGCAGATTCACCGAGGTCACGCCGGCGGGCAGCTTGATGTTGGTCGCGGCCGGGAGCAGCGCGCCCAGCGGCAGCGTGAGGGCGCCGTTGAGCACGAACTTCTTGCCGTCGCCGGGCAGCGGCACGCCCTTGGGCCACACCACGCCCGACAGCGTGGCCGCCGACGGCAGGCGCATGCCGGCCCCCAGGCGCGTGCCCACCGGCAGCGTCACGTTGGCGCCGCCCACGATGCTGCCCGCTGCGAACAGCAGCGTGCCCGAGGCGTCGCGCACGTCGGCGCTCAGCACCGTGCCCACCTTCAGTTCGAGCGCCTTGGCCAGCACGCTGGCCACCGGCATCACCTGCCCGGCCCCGAAGGCCGTCGACTTGATCGGCAGGTCGTAGTTGAGCGTGCCGGCGCCCCCCTCGAAGGTCGTGCCGTCGGCCAGCACCACGCCGCCGCGCGGCAGCACGGTGTCGCCGCGCAGCAGGTTGACGCCCGGCAGCAGCAGCCAGCCGCCGTCGTCCGGCGTGTCGGGCGGCGGCGCAAAGCCGTCGTTGATGCTGCCGAAGATGTCGAGGTTGCCGCCCGCGCGCAGGGCCAGCGCGCCCACCTCGCCCGAGCCGTACACGCCGGTCTTTTGCGTGTGCGGATTGGCGCTGGCGTAGCGGTAGCCCGACAGGTCGATGTCGCCCTGCACCACCAGGTCGCCGTCGGGCGTCTTGCTGACGATCTGCACGCCGGGGCGCAGGTGGAAGGCATCGGCATAGCGCGCGTTGTTCAGGCCTGCGAGCTTGCCGTTCATCAGCGCGCCGTTGGCCAGCGCGTTGTCGATGAAGACGGTGCTCTGCAGGTGCTTGGCGTCGAGGTACGCCTGGTCGATGACCTGGTAAGGCCGGCCGGTGGCCGCCGCGTCGGTGCCGAAGCGGGCATCGTCGTAGCGCCACATGCCGTTCACGGCGATGGAGCGCGCGCCCTCGATGGCGATGTTGCCGCTGGCGTCGATGCGGATGTCGCCAACGGTCTCGCCGGTGCGGCCCGCGTTGAGTTCCAGCGTGCCGCGCGCCCTGCCGTCGTTCTGACCCGGTTCGCCGCCCACCGTGGCGTCTGTGCCGTGGCGCAGGTCGATGCGCGAACCCGAGGCCAACGTGAGCTGGCCGTCGTTCGACGTGAGTTCGACCATCGCGCGGTTCGGCGAATCGATGATCTGGCCGTGGCTGTCCACGCGCAGCGTGCGGCCGTGCGCATCGAGCACCGCGCTGCCGGCCAGCGTGAGGTTGTGCTTCGCGGCCAGGCTGATGCGGCCCACACGCTCGCCGCTCGCATCGATGGTGCCGGTGACGGTGAGGCTGCCGTTGTCGAGCGACACGTTCACCTCGCCGGCCTTCAGGCCGTCGCCGATGGTGAGGTCGCCCTGGCGCAGCTGGAAGCTGCGCGCGCCGAACACACCGCCGTCGTTCAGCCGCTGGTTGAGCGCCGCGAATTCGGCATCGCCGAACTGCCGCGCGCGCACGTCCATGCTGCCCGCCGCGAACGGCACCCGCGTGCCGCCCGCGTCGTAGTGGCCGCTGCTCGCGCCGAGGATGCGGCCCTGCAGGTCGACCGTGCCGGCGGCATCGTCGAGCGCCATCGCCTTCAGCGTGCCGGCGCGGTTGTTCTGCGCCGAGATGTCGATCACCGAGCCGGCCGCCTGCCGCAGGTTGCCGTGCAGGCTTTCGAGCACCACGTCGCCGCCGGCGCTGTACCTGCTCACGTCGTTGAACACCACCTCGCGGCCCGACAGGTCGAGCACCGCGCGGTCGGTCAGCGTGAGGTCGCGTTCGGCGCTCAGCGTGAGCTTGCCGCTGGGCAGCGCCACGGCGGTGTCGAGCGTCAGGTCGTGTCCGCGCAGGCTCAGCTCGGCGCCCAATGCGGCATCGCCGGTGGCCGCCGCCGGCGCGCCCGCGGGTGCGGCCACGCGCAGCGTGCCGCCCGCCGTGATGCGGTTCACCGAGCCTGCCTCGCCCGTCAGCAGCGGCGCCACGATGTTCAGGTTGCCGCCGCTGTACGCGTAGCCCTTGCCCGCTTCGTACGCGCCCTGCGCCTGGTAGACCGAGAGGCTGCCCTTGCCGTTCGCGCTCACGCGCTCGGAGGCCTTGAGGTTCACGTCGGCAAAGCCCAACACCAGGCGACCCGCGTCTTCCAGGCCGCTCGGCTGGCTGTTGGGGCCGTAGCCGAACTCGATGTGCTCGGCCTCGATGTTCAGCGTGCCGCTGCCGGTGCCCGCGCCGTCGCGCACCACGGCAGCAGGCGCCGTGGTCGCGCCCTGCCACACCAGGCGACCGGTGCGGATGGTGGCCACGTCGTCCGCGCCGCCCTGCCCGTAGATGGCGGGCGTGGCCAGCACCAGCTGCGCCATCGTCGCCTTGCCGGTGGCGGGGTCGATGGTGTCCAGCGCCGCGGTGCCGAAGAAGTTGACGCCGCCGCTGGCGCTCAGTTCCAGCGTTTCGAGCGCGGGCGCGCCGTACTGCCGGTCGCCGCGCAGCAGGCGGTCGAGCAGGGCCTGGCTCATGGCCAGTCCCGGCGGCAGCGTGTGGTTCTGTGCGGCGGCGGCCAGCGCGGCACTGTCGCCCACGTTGATGCCGCGCACCGCCAGCGTGAGGTGGCGCGTGCCGTAGCGCACCGCCTCGTTCATCTCGAAGCGGTCGGGCGTCACCATGGCGATGGTGCCTTCGGAATACAGCTCGGTCTGCCCGCTGCACGACGCGCTGGCACACACGCCGATCTGCAGGCTGCGGTTGTCCGACGCGGCCTGGGTCTGGGGCACCGGCAGCGTGCTCACCCGGCCGTTGGAAACCATCACCATCTGGCCGGTCGCGGCGTAGACGAAGCCGTCGCCAGCGTCGTAAGCCGCCTTGCCACGGCCGAGGGTGTGGATGCGCGCGCCCTGCTCGACCACCACGCCGAGCGGCGTGCCCTCGGTCACGCCCACCGCGGCCAGGAACACCTCGGGCGCGGACAGCACCGCCCCCTGGCGCAGCACCACGCTGTTCCCGCCGTCGCCGGTCTGGATGACGTTGCCGCTCTGCCCGTAGTCGGCGCCTTGCAAGCCGCCGATGACCAGGCGCGACGCGCCCATGCCGCTGAGTGCGCCGGCGTCGAGCGTGACGCCCTGGAAGCCCGCCGTCGCCGGCGCGCCGGCCGCGACGATCTCGAGACCGAGCTGCTCCTCGCTGCTCGTGGCCACCACGGAACCGCCCCGCCCGCCCTCGCCCACCTGGAAGCGCGCCGTGCCGTCGAAGCGCAAGGCCTCGGCGCCCGCACCGGGTGCGAGCTTCAGGTGCAGGTTGCGCGCGTCCGCCGGCAGCATGGCGCGCGGCACGCCCACGCGCAGCGCATCGGCGCGCACGAAGTCGGCGTAGCCCATCTCGTTGTATTGCGAGTAGCTGCGCAGCACCTCGCCCGAAGTCACGATCGCCTGACGGAACAGCGTGTCGCCGATGCCGGTGCGGCCCACGCCCAGCTGCGCGGCCGTGAGCCACGAGCCGTTGCGCATCGCCAGCGTGCCGGTGGGCGCGCCCAGGCCGGCCGCGCCGTTCAGCTCCACGCGGAAGGCGCCCTGCTGCAACGCATAGGTCGAGGGCATCAGCGTGTAGGTGCCCGCGAGCAGGCCCGGCACGCCAGCGCCGATGGTGATGTGCTGACCCACGAGCGGATCGACCGCGCCCTTCTCTGCACCCGTGGGCGCCACTGCCGGCTGCACGCCGGGCACGATGGCATACACCGGGTTGGTCGCGAGCCCCGGCAACGTGAAGCCGCCGCGGGCGCCGACCTGCATCAGCGGGCTGAAGCGCGCGTCGGTCGAGCCGCCGCGCCCGCTCACGAAGCCCGCGCCCCTGAGGTTGCCGCCGCCCGACAGGTCGAGCGTGGCGCCTTCCTGGCCCTGCACGCTGGCCCCCATGAACGTGAGGCCGATCGTCTGGTTGCGCTTGTAGGTATCGCCCGCGCCCACGCCAGTGAGCTTGACCTGCTTGCCGTCGTACAGGTAGTTGATGCCGTCGACCGTGCCGCCATAGGGCATGTTGAGCCCCTCGCCGCTCACCGAGGTGAGACTGCCGGGCAGCAGCCTGACCTGCGTGGTGAGCGCGTCGCCGAGCGTCAGCTGGCCGAGCGGCACCCGCACCACACCTCCCTGCTCGATGACGCCGGCGCGCAGCGACAGGTCACCGAAGGCCGAGTACGGCACCTGCGGGCTCGCACCCGTGCCCTCGATGCGCAGCACCGTGTCGGGCCGGTAGGTGCCGTCCGGCGCCAGGCCCGCGGACACCAGCGCCACCACGCCCGTGGCCGGGTAGATCTGCGCGGCGCGCAGGGTCAGGCTGCCGGGCACGACGAGGCTCGTGGAAACGCCGACGTCTTGCCGGCCTTGCAGAAAGCGCAGGTCGCCGCTGCTGGCCAGCGTGACATGGCCGAAGGCGGCCAGGTCGACCGTGGGCGCTTCGCTCGCGCTGTCGAGCATCGGGACCTTGCCATTGACGCCGAAGCCCATGCCGTCGCGGATGTCGATCAGGTCGCCGGCCACATCGAGGCGGGCGCCGGACGGCACGCGCACCACACCGCCCTCGGCGATGGGCGCCCTCAGCACTTCACGCGAGAACGACGGCATCGCGCCGGCCAGCCGCACGTGCGCGGCCGACAGCGCCACGTGCGCGTCGTCGGGTGCGTCCTTGGCAAGCGCAAGGCCGCCGGCATAGATCTGCAGGCCCTGCCGCAGGCGCAGGTCGACGCCGTCTTCGAAGGCGAGCGTGGAGCCGGCAAACAGCGAGAGGCTGTCGAAGCCGCCGCGCCGGACCGTGTCGGTGCCCAGCCGGCCCTGGCCGTAGGCGAGCGCGCCGTCGTCGACGCCGGCCTGCAGGGTGTCGGGCGCCAGCGGTGCCCCCTGCTCAACGCCCAGCACCAGCACGCGGTGCCGGCGCACGCGGTCTTCCGCCTGCTGCAGCGGGTCCAGGTGCAGGCGCAGGCCCGGCGTGCCGAGCACCACGGCCAGCGTACCGCCGGCCGCGCGCTCCCCGCCCGCGACGGCGCGCAAGCTGCCGTCCAGCTGCAGCCCGTTGTACGACGCGAGCGAGATGCTGCCGCCATTGCTGCTCACATCGGTCGCGCCCATGCCGGGCACGTCGAGCACCGCATGCGTGCCCGAGGCATCGAGCAGCGCGCCCGGGCGCACGACGACGAAGTTCTGCGACGCGGTGGCCTTGCTCCCCACCGGATCGATCTCGCCGCCGACCACGATGCTGCCGCCGTCGCGCACCAGGCCGTAGCGCTTGCCGGTGGTGTCGGTGGCGGTGGCCGCGTGCGCCGACGCATCGAGCACCGCCTGCCCGCCGATCCAGATCGAGCGGGCATGGGCCGTTGCATTGGCAATGTCGGCCTCGAGGTCGGTGATGTCCACCGTCTTCAGCACGATGCGCCCGCCGTTCGCGCGCAGCGTGCCGTCCACCGTGAGCTGGCCGGCGCTGCGCACCTCGATGGCCTGGCCCGGGTCGACATGGATCGCCGCGCCCTTGCCCACCACGGCCTGCACCGTCGGCAGCTCCTTGGCGAGCGTGGTCGTCGTGCCGGCCTGCAGCGACAGGCTCGCGCCCTTGCGCTGCGTGAGCACCGCTTGGGTGGCGTCTTCCTGGTAGAGCGGCGGCGTCCACACCTCGAGCGCGTCGGCCGGACGGCTGCCGGTGGCGACGTCCTGCGCGTGGGCGCCGAAGCGGTACACCGGCATCGTCACGTCGATCTGCGCACCGTCGGCCACGGTGAGGCCATGGTTGCCGATGAGCGCATAGCGGCTGAAGCCCTTGTCGAAGAAACCGGCGTCGAGCATCAGCGTGTCGGCCTGCGCCGTGCCCGAGGTGTCGCCGATGGCGACGCGCATCGTCTGCACGCTCAGCGTGCCGCCACCGTCCACGCCGTGGCCGCGCAGCACCGCGCCGTCGAGCGCGACATGGCCACTGCCCGTGTTGAAGCCGTCCGCCTCGAGCGTGACGCTGCCGCCCTTGCCGCCTTGCTGTTTGGCCTTCGACAACAGCGCCGCGCCGGACGACACGTCGATGACGCTGCCGGTGCCCAGCACCACATCGCCGGTGCTGCGCACGGACACGCTGCCGCCGTTGCGGTAGGCCACGCCGCCCGCGTCGGCCGGGTTCGTCAGCAGGTGGGTCCACAGGCCGCGGGTGTCGAGCGTCGCGCCGCCTGCGAGCACCACCGAGCTCGTGCCGCCGTCGGGCGCGGTGAGCGTGCTGGTGTCCTTCAGGTAGTTGAGGCTGACCTGTTCGAGCACGTTGCCCAACTGGATGCCGCCGCCGCGCGCGACGAGGTCGGCGTTGACCTTCACGTTCGGGCTGTACAGCACGAGGTGGCCGCCGTCGCCGACCTGCAGCGCCTTGTCGACCGCGATGCTGTCGGTGGCCGCGATGCGCACCGCGCCCAGGCCAAAGCCGCTGAGCTGCGCCGCATCGAGCACCAGCGTGTCGCGGCGCTCCGCGGGCAACACCGTCGAGAGGTCGAGCCCCGCCGCAATGCCTTCGGCCGTGTCGCCGAGCACCACGTTCTTGATGCCCGCAGCATCGAGCCGCCGGTGGATCGCACCGCCCGTCTTGTCGTAGTAGGCGTCGTAGCGGCCCACGACGAGCTGCCCGCGCTGCGCCACCGCGCCGGTCGACTGCTGGTAGCCATCGAGCCCGGCCTGCCGCGCCTGCGTCTGCCGGTCGCCCTGGAAGGTCTCGCCGACGATCGCGCCCTCGAGCACCGCGGCCTGGGTGCCGACGATGAGCAGGCCGGCGTCGCGGCCCACGGTGTAGCCGCTTTCCAGCCGCGTCTGTGGGCCGATCAGCGGGTTGTAGAAGAAGCCCGTCGTCTTCTTGCCCCAGCGCGCGTGTTCGTCTTCGAAGCCCTTGTAGACGCCCGTGTAGCGCAGGTCGCCCGGCGCCTTCGACACTTCGTAGAGCCGCCCGTCCGCGCCCTTGAGCCAACTCTGGTTGAGCTTGCCCGTGAGCACGTCGAGCGTGCCGCCCGAGATGTTGATGCTCGCGCCACGCTGCGTGACCAGCTCGCCGCCGCTGAAGCCCACCACGCCGCCCTGCGCCATCCACTCGCCCACGCCGTGCGCCTGCGTGCCCAGGTAGCCGCTCACCTCGAGCAGGCCGCCGCCGGTGTACCAGCGCTCGCCCTGGTAGCCGCCGGTGCCGCCGGGCACGAAGACCAGCGAGCGCCGGTCGATCCACAGGTCGTTGTTGTTGAGGTTCTTGCTGTCGCGGTTGAGCGGCGCATCGCGCTGCTCGTTGCCCTGCACGTTGATCTTGATGTTGTTGGACTCCATCGCGAGCTTCACGCCCACCGCGCCCGACACGTCGATGCGCGCACCCTCGCGCACGAGGCTGCGCTGCTTCGCGTCGACCACCACCTGGCCGCCGGTGGCCAGCGTGAGCGAGCCGGCCTGGAACTCGACCGTGCCGCCGCTGGCGACTTCGACGCGCGACAGGTCGCGGCGGTCGTTGCCCGCCAGCACGATGCTGCCGGTGCCCAGCAGGACCGCCGGCGCCATGAGCCCGGCGCGCTGGCTGTCGAGCGCGGTCGCGCCGCCGGTGTCGAGCACGATGGCCGTGGTGCTGCCTTCGCCGAACCGGACCTGGCCCGTGGCGCCGGTCGCGTTCAGGTGCACCGTGCCGCGTGTGTTGACCGAGGTGCTGGACAGGATGACGCCGCCCTGCACCACCTCGCGCCCGGCCAGCGTGACGTCGCCGGTGGTCGCCTGGATCAGCCCGGTGTTGCGCACCGTGCCCGCCGGGCTGTTCGTGTCCAACGTGACCGCGACTTCGTTGCCGCGCGTGGTCGAGCCCAGGTTGCCGTCGGTGCCCACGCCCTTGCGGATGGTGAAGTGGTCGCCTGCCGCGAGCATCGTCTGCCCGCCGGGCGTGGCGATCTCGCCGGCGTTGTGCACCTCGGCGCCCAGCAGCAGCACATAGCCGCCGCCCTGCGTGGCCGAGCCCGGCGCGGGCGTGGAAAGCCGTGCGCCGGGCTGCACCTCGACGCGGCCTTGCGCGTTCTTGAAGTTGGGCGTGTTGCCGTTGGCGTACACGCCGTGGGCCTGGAACTGCGCGTCGTCGATCTGCGCCGCCGCGGCCACGAGGTTGCGCGTGTCGACCTGGCTGCTGCCGCTGAACACGATGCCGTTGCGGTTGAGCACCATCACCGTGCCGTCGGCCTTGATGCGGCCCTGGATCTGGCTCGGCCGCGCCTGCGGGTCGTTCACCCTGTTGAGCACCGCCCAGTCTTTCTGCTGCGCGAAAGCCACCGTGGTGTTCTTGCCGACGTTGAAGGTCTCCCAGTTCAGGATCGCCTTGTCGGCTGTCTGCTCGACGGTGACGACCGTGCGGCCATCGACCTGCCGCTGTGAATCACCGGTCAGCGCGCGCGCATTCGACCAGCCGGCGGTCAGCGAATTCGTGTCGACCTTCAGGCCGCCTTCGGCCAGGCCGTCGGGCACCGAGGGGTCGTTCTGCGCGGCGCGCCGCGCGGCCGCCTGTGCTGCCTGCTGCGCCGCGATGCCGCGTGCCGCCAAGTTCAGGTTGCCGATGGACTGCTGCAGCTGCTCGCTGGCGCGCTGCTGCTGCGCGAGCGGACTCGTGAGCTGCGCCGCCGGCGACCCGTTGGGCATCAGGCCGGTGGCCGTGGCCGTGGCCTGCGCCGCGCCCTTGGCGTTGAACCAAGTCGGGCTGAAGGCGCGCTGCGCATGCGCCGGTGCGGCGGCCGCGCCGGCGGCCAGCGCCAGCGCCATGGCCTGTGCCAGCGGCGAAATCCGGAAACTCCTCGCCTGCACGGCAGCGCCCTGGCGGCGGCTGCGGTGTCCCTCGTGTGTGTTCATCTGACGCCCAGTAAAGAATGAAATGCACCGGCACGGAATCCGTGCCCCTTACTGGACAGACCGACAGACGCAAACAAAACCGCTAAGTTTCTGGACCAATCCTGAGCGCACGCGAGGGCCAATCAGGCTGTCACATTCATCAGCTAAGCAGCAGCACGCCGCCCGGCAGCGCGCGCGCCTCGAGGTCGTACGAGCGCTGGATCTGCACCAGCACCGTGTCGAGCGAAGCGATGGCGAAACGCCCGCTGACTTCGCGCCCGGCCAGGCGCTGCGCCAGCAGCACCACGCGGCCCGGCCGGTAGCGGTTGATCTCCTCGATCACGTGCGCCAGCGGCGTCTGCCTGAACACGAGCACGCCGCTGCGCCAGGCCGAGGCCTCGCGGGTTGCCACGGCTGCCACCGGCCCGAGCGAACCCGCGTCGTACAGCACCTGCTCGCCGGCCTGCAGATCGCGCGTGCCCCTCGCGTGCGTGACGCGCACGCGCCCTTCGAGGCAGGTCACGCAGCCCCGGCCCGCGAGGTAGCGCACCTCGAAGCGACCGGCCTGCGCCTCGCTGCGGGCCGCGCCCGCCACGACGCCGAAGGGCTGCGGCCCGGCCACCAGGTCGAGGGCCGCCTCGCCCGCGATCAGGTCGATGCCGACGACGCGGCCCTCGACACTGCGGCGCTGCACGCTGGTCTGCGTGTTGAGCACCAGGTCGACGCCCTCGGCCACCTGCACCGCGCGCTGCTCGCCGGTGGCCGTGCGGTAGTCGGCGTTCCACTCGCCGAGCGACGGCCACAGGCCTAGCGGCGGAGAGACCACCGCCACACCCGCGGCCCCGGCCGCGCCCACCGCCGCGCCGAGGAACGCGCGGCGCGCAGCCACCGGCCGCGCCGACAGCACGGGAGCTCGCTGGACTTCGGCCGGCATGCCGCCGATGGCCGGGTCGAGCGCTTGCCACAGGCGCCGGGCCTGCGCCAGCGCGGGCTGGTGCAGCGGGTTGCCATCGCGCCAGCGGCGAAAGCCCTCGACGTCGTGCTGCGTGGCCGCGCCGGACGACAGCCGGCGCAGCCAGGTCTGCGCTTCGCGCAAGGCCTGGGCGTGTGCATCGGACGGGGTCATCGGGGCGTCAACCCGTGCGCGTTGAAAGATGTCGCATACCCATGAGACGGCTCTCGACGCGGTGAACCGCACTTTATTTTTCATGCGGCTCCTTTGCTTCGGGCGTTCGACCCATGCGGGCGGCGATGTGGTCATGCGCTTCCTTGAGTTCCTTCTCCACCGTGCGCAGCGAGATGCCGAGCCGCGCCGCCACCTCGCGCTGCGGCAAGTGCTGCCAGCGCACCATCACCAGCACCTGCCGGCGCCGTGGCGGCAGCCGCTCGATGAGTGCGCGCAGCGTGGCCAGCTCCGCGCGGTCCTGCGCGATCTGCGCGGGCCCCGGCGCGGGGTCGGGCGTTTCGTCGAGCAGCGCCTCGATCTCGTCGGACGTGGCCAGGCGCCCCTGCTTCGCGACCTGGTCGTAGGCCAGGTTGACGGCCACGCGCAGCAGGTAGGCGGCAGGGTCGTGCACGCCGTCGATGTCGTCGCGGCTTTCCAGGCGCAGCCAGGTGTCCTGCAGCGCGTCGCCGGCGCGCTCGGCATTGCCCAGCCGCCGCGCGAGCCGCTGCTTGAGCTCGTCGTAGCGCGCGACCAGGAAGTCGCGCAACGCGGGCAGCGCGTTCTCGGGCATGGCGATGGCGTCAGCGGCGCACCGGGCACTCGAGCCCGGGCGTCTGCGAGCGCGGCAGGATCAGCATCGTGAGCGGCTGCGCCATGTCCGGCGGCGGCGCGCGATCGATGCGCAGCTGCCGCAGCGTGTCGAGGATGGCCTCGTCGCGCACGCGATCGCCGCTGGTGTGCAGCAGGAAGGCATGGGCGATGCGGCCGGTGCCGTCGATCACGAAACGCATCGCCGCGCGGTAGCCGCCCGGTGCTGAGCGCGGGTGGGCGCACAGGGCTTCCCAGACGCGGGTCTGCACCAGCCCGTCGTAGCCGCGGTGCGCGGTGGCGGGCCCGGCCTGCACCGCATCAGTCGGACGTGCCGACGCAGGCACAGCCGGAGTGAGCCGGAGCACGAAGGCGGTCGTGGCCCCCACGCCGGCGTCGTCGGCAACCAGGCCCGTGCCCGCGAGCAGCGCATCGAGGGCGGCCTGCGCATCGAACAGGCCGTGCACGGGCGCGGCTTGGCGTCCGGCCACGCGTTCGGCATCGAAGAACACGGGCAGTCCGGTCGCGCGGCCGTACTGCTCCAGCGCGGCGGCCAGCGGCTGGGCCGCAATGTCGAAGGCGATGCGCGCGGCCTGCGGCCGAAGCGGCGCCGCGTCGGACTGCGCGCGGGCGCTCATCCACGGCCCGGTCATGCAGGCGACCAGCGCGATGCCGACCAGGGAGACGAGAGGAAAGGAAGGAGGTGCATGCCGCATGAGTTCGATACGCCCGGCGAAAGCCGCCGCCCGGGGGGCATGTCGAAGCGGATGCTAGGTTCGCTTCGTGACGCTCGAATGACGCGGCCGGTCAGCGCAACGCCTTGCTCAGCACTTCGGCGACCCGGCCTGCGCGCAGATCGGCACGAAGATCCGCGCCCCCGCGCGCTGCACCAGCAGCGCCGCCGTGCCGTCGGCTCCTTCCAGCGCCTGGGTCAGGGCTTCGGCGCTGTCGATCGGCTGGCCGTTGAGCGCCAGGATGACGTCGCCCGGCTGCACGCCCGCGCGCGACGCCGCCACGTTCACGCGCTGCACCAGCAGCCCGCCCTCCACGCGCAGGAACTGCCGCTCGGCCGGCGCCAGCGGGCGCACCGCGAAGCCCAGGCGCGAAGGCACCGAGGCCGCCGTCGCCGCCTCGCCTTGCAGGCGCGGCGTGTCGTAGCCCTCCACCTTCACCTCGACCACGTGCTCGGCGCGGTCGCGCCACACCATGAGGCGCGCGCGCTGCCCCGGCACCTGCTCGGCGATGAAGCCCGGCGCGTCGGCCGCCTGCACCACCTCGCGGCCCTGCACCGACAGGATCACGTCGCCGGTCTTCAGCCCGCCGCGCGCCGCCGCGCCGCGCGGCTCCACGTCGGTCACCAGCGCGCCGGCCGGGCGCGGCAGGCGGAAGGTGTCGGCCAGCGCCTGCCCCACCTCCTGCACGGACACGCCGATGCGCCCGCGCGTGACGGTGCCGGTGGCCAGCAGCTGGTCCTTGATGCGCATGGCGGCGTCGATGGGAATGGCGAACGACAGCCCCTGGTAGCCGCCGCTGCGGCTGTAGATGCGCGAGTTGATGCCGATCACCTCGCCGCGCAGGTTGAACAGCGGCCCGCCCGAGTTGCCGGGGTTGATCGGCACGTCGGTCTGCAGGAACTGCATCGACTCCGCGCCCGGCAGCAACCGCCCCTTGGCGCTGACGATGCCGGCCGTCACCGAGTTGCCGAAGCCGTAGGGCGAGCCGATGGCAGCCACGCCGTCGCCGGGTTCCACGTCCGCCGGGTCGCCGATGCGCACCGTGGGCAAGCCGGTCGCGTCGATCTTCAGCAGGGCGACGTCGGCCAGTGCATCGAGGCCGATGAGCCGCGCCCGGAACTCGCGCCGGTCGGGCAGCTTCACGCGGATCTGCGTGCCGTGCGCGACGACGTGCGCGTTGGTGAGGATGAGCCCGTCGGCGCTCACGAGGAAGCCGCTGCCCAGGCTGCTCTCGTCGGCCTCGGCCGGCGGCGCGCGCAGCAGCCAGCGGTCGCTGAAGCGGCGCGCCGGCACCGAGGGCCGCTCCACGCCGATGTGGACCACGGCCGGCCCGAAGGCCTTCACCAATGCCGCGAGCCCTGGCACGGGCCAGGGCATGGCGGCGTGCAGCGGTACTGAAGCCGCCAGGCCCAGCAGCGCCACGCAAAGGCGGCGCGATCGGTCAGGTGCGCGCGACAAAGCTGAGCGTGAGTTGCAGCACCATCGGCTGGCGCATGTCGCGCGGCGGCGGCTCGGCCAGCGGCTGCGCGGTGAGCAGCGCGCGCAGGTCGGTGTCGGCCTGCGCATCGCCCAGCGAATCGAAGGCCACGCGCTCGACCTTGCCGCTGCCCGCGACCCACACGCGCACCACCACCGGCGCGGGCGGCACGGGCTGGCCTTCCTTCAGCATGCGTTCCTGCATCCACGTGTGCAACCGCACCACGGTGTCGCTGGCCGGGTCGCTGAGCGACGACTGCAGCTGGTTGCTGGCGAGGTTGGCGTAGCTGATCCAGTGCTGCGGCACCTGCGGCTGGGCCTGCGCCGATGCGGCCAGGGGCGCGGCGGCGGCGGACAGCCCGAGGCCGAGCCCGCCGAGCGCCAGGCGCAGGCGGCGCCAGCCGCGGGTCTTGCCGGAAGAAGAGGTCATGGGAGTTCCAATGAAAAATCGAAGAAGGACGCTCACCCGCACAGCACGCCGACCGACAGGGTCGAGGCCCGCGCGGCGGGCGACTGTTGGGGGCCGAGCTGCGGTTCGCGGCTTTGCGTGTAGGCGATGCCGTGGGCGTCCAGGAAGTCGCGCAGGCGCGCCGCCGGCACCGCGCGCACCCGCGTCACGCCGCCCGCCACGCCCGCGGCCGAGGCCGCGCGGCTGAGCACCATGCCCGAGGCATGCGGCGCGGCGGCGACACGCTCGACCACCACGCCGAGCAGCAGCCCGTCGGCGCCCAGCACCGCGCTGCCGCTGGCGCCGGGTTGCACGCCCGACAGCAGCTGCAACCCTTCCACGCCGGGCACGGTCATGGCGTTGCTGAGCAACGCCGCGCGGTCGGGCATGCGCTGCAGCACCGCGTAGGCCTCGGTGAACACGCCCACGCTGCCCGGGGCCGGCGTGCGCGCGTCCGCCGCGAGCGTGGCGTGCAGGTACGGCGTGAGGGTGGTGCGCAGCACCGCGACATCGAGCTCGGCGCTCTCGGCGATCACCCGGGCCTGCGTCACCTGCGCGTCCTTGAGGGCGAACAGCGAACGGCAGTCGGCCACCGCATGGCGCGCGGTCAGCACGTCGCCGGCGGCGTTGAGGAACACGCCGCTGGCGTTGGCCTCGGGCGGCGTGCCATGCGCCGCGCCGGCCAGGGCGGCGAACGCCATGGCCAGCAGGAACGACGCCCACGGGCGCGGGCGGGGGCCGGCAGAAGACAACAGCAGAGGGGGCATCGGACAGTCACGAAAGCTCTGAGACAAAGACGGAACTGCGCGCCCCGGAATGTCGTTTGTCACAAAAAATTCATCTGCCGCCCTTCCCTCTCACTGCCCCAGCAGACGCCGCTCCTGCGCCGTGAGCTTCGTCTTCTGCGCGTCGCCCAGCGGCCCGCGCCCCAGCACCTGCACCGGGCTGTGCGCGTCGTAGCCCACCGGGCGCGCAGCGGCGCGGCCCGCATCGGCCGGCGCGGCGGCGCCGTCGGCGGCCTCGTTGCCGAAGCCCAGCACGCGCACCGAGAACACCGACGGCAGCGCCTGGCGCGCCGCCGCGCGTTCGCGCTGCATCGCCTCCTGCGCCGCGCCCACGGCCTGCGAGGCCGCCGCGCTGGCGTTGGTGAGCGCGCCCACGTTCACCGAAGCCACCACCGGCAGGCCGGCCGATTCGCCCTTGACCTGGATGTTGGCCGCGTTCACCACCTGCAGGGCCGCGAGGTTCACGTTGCCCGACACGCGGATGCCCGCCTCGCCCGCGTCGATGGTGCCCAGCGGCGCGATCAGGTCCATGTCGCCCGCCGGCACTTCGGCGATGGGCGCCAGCGTGGCCAGGCCCGCGCCCGAGCTGGGCACCTGCGACGACAGCTTCACGTTGCCGATGTTGTCGTACACGCGCTTGGGCGGCGTGTAGACCAGCGTGGTCTTGGAACCCCGGCCCGCGTTGATGTCGCCCTGCTCCGACCAGGCCAGCACGTCGCCGCCGAAGGTGGTCATCACGCGCGACAGGCCCAGCAGCAGGCTGCCTTCGCTGAACAGCTGGATGTGGCCCATGCCCTGCGTGATGACGCCCGCGCTGCCCGGCGGCACCGCGCCCTGCACGCCCACCACGATCTGCCCGCCCGGCGCGAGCATCTGGATGTCGCCGCCGAAGTCGGTGTGCACGCCCGAGGGGCCGTACAGGATGATGTCGCCGGTGCGCACGATCTCCTGGCCCGCCGCGTCGAGGTCGGGGAACAGCGTGGCGATCATGCCGCGCCCGCGCAGGTAGCTGCCGTAGCGCGGGCCGTCCACGTCGTTGTACTCGCGCCCGCCCGCACGCAGCTCGGCGAAGTACACGCCGCGCAGGAACACGCGCTGCTGCTCGGGCGCCAGCGCCTTGAAGTACGCGAGCGCGCTGCCCGGGTCCTTCACGTCGGCGCTGGTGGCGACGAAGCCGTAGCGTTCCTTGAGCCATGCGGCCAGCTCGGCGTCGTAGGTCTTCACCACGCGGCCCGGCTGGCTCGCCAGCGACTGGCCGGGGCCCGACTCGGCGCGCTTCGCGGGGTCGAGGTAGCGGTCGGCGATGGCCGAGAAGTCCGGCCCACCCACCCCCATCGCGCCCATGCCGGCCATCATCGCGATGCTCGCGCCGGGGCGCGTGTCGCCCTCGGCCAGCGCGCCGCGGCTCACCACGCTGGCGCGGTCGTCCTGCGTGATGTGGCGACCGGCCGACACCTCCAGCGTGCCGGGGCCCGCCACCTGCAGGTTCGCGTACAGGATGTCGCGCCCGGCCTGCACCAGCGACACGTCGCGCGGGTCGTTGTTCACGATCAGCGCCTCGGTGCCGACGATGTCGCGCCCGGCGCGGATGCGCGCCGGCGCGGCCGAGCGGTACCAGATCTCGGGCGCGGGTTCGCCGCTGGCCTGCACCTTGCGCGCCGTGCCGCTGGCCAAGCCCAGGATGTCGCCGCGCACGGCGTAGAACAGCGAGGGCGGCGCATCGGCCGCGTGCAGCGCGCGGGGGCCCAGCGTGTCCGGCCCGAAGGCGAACAGAGGGTGGTTGTCGACCACCCCGTAGTTCGGCACGCCGGGCGATCCGACCATCGAGCCCTCCGGGCTGGTGTTGTAGACCACCGGCTGCTGGCGCGAGTTGTAGCCCACGAAGGCGGGCGCCCAGGGCGTGGGCAGCGGCGTGACCGCGCCCGACATCCCCACCGGATAGCCGCCGCCGAACAGCGAGTTGCCCGCCAGGAACTCGAGCGCCCCTGATGGCGACGGCGCGAGCACCAGCGCGCGGCCGGGCGCCTGCGTGGCGGGCGTGGCCGAGAAGCCGAAGTACAGGCTGCCCGAGGCCGCCGTCGCGCGCAGGATCGACGGGTAGACCGTGACGTTGTCGCTCATGTTGATGCTGCCCAGGTACCGGCCGGCGGCCTCCCGGTTCGCCAGGTCGGTGCCGGGCGTGAGGTTGCCGCCCGCGCTGAACAGGTTGATCGCGGTGCGATCGGTCCACAGCGTGAACCAGCCCTGGCCGATGCCGTACTCGGTGCCGCCGAACTTGAATGCCGAGCTGTTCGGCACCCGCGCGCGGCCCGCGTCGGCCACGCTGGTGAGCACCAGGTCGCCCGGCGTGTCCAGGTACATCGCGGAATCGCCCGGCACGAGCACGATGCCGGCATTGCCGACGCCGATGGTCGGGGTGAAGGGGTCGATGGGGCGCGTGTCCTTCACATCGCCCTCCTGGCCCGGCAGCGAGAACGCGTACTTGCGGTAGCGCACCTCGACGCCGCCGATGGCGGAGGCCGACACGGTGGCCGCGCCGCGCAGGTTGACCAGGGCGCCGTTGAGGTCCTGGTACTGCGTATTGGTGCCAGAGCTGCCGTACTGCGCCGCGGCCAGGTTGGGGTTGACGACGCCGCCGATGCGCAGCTGCAGGTCGCCGCCGCCGGTGAGCGTCAGTTGCCCGTTGGCGTCGACGCGGCCCGTGCTGCCGACCGCCGCCACGATGGCCTCGCTGCGCTGCCAGACCTGGCCGTTGCCCAGCCGCGTGGTGAGGCCCGCGTCGCCGCCCGCGCGCAGCGTGAGGTTGCCGCCGCCCAGCGTGCCCATGCCGGTGAAGCCCACCAGGAAGGGCTCGGGGCTGCTGTCGGTGCTGACCTGCGCACCGGCCGGCAGCGCGTAGGTGCCGAAGTTGATCCACCACGACGTCGCGATGCGGTCGCTGCCGGGCAGGGCCGTGCCCGAGCCCTGGCGCCACAGCCAGCTGCCCACCGCGGCGCTCGGCGCCTGTCCGCGCTCGCCCCCGAAATGACCCCAGACGTCGCCGACGACGTTGCCGCCCACCGTGATGTCGAGGTTGCCGCCCTGCTCGGGGTACCAGGCCTGGTAGGCCGCGAGCGCGGCGCTGTAGTCCGCCGTCTGCGGGCCGATCACCGAGCCGCCGACGGCCTTGCCGCGTGCGAGGTTGAAGGGGTCAAGGCCGTTGGCGTCGAGCAGCGGCGCCGAGCGCGTGCCGGCCGTGTAAACGCCGAACGGCGACTCCATGATGAAGTTGCCCGCCGCCGCCAGGCCCAGGTCGCCCGTGCCGGTGCGCAGCACGCTGAACATCGGCGACAGCGGCGTGTACTTGGTGACGTCCTTGACGGGGTTGATGACCGTCGTGCAGATGCCCGGCCCCCACTCGCAGATCGTGACGTATTCGGGCAGCACCGGCGTGCCCTCGACGAAGCTCGGGTCCCAGTCGTCGCCGTTGGGGCCCCAGAAGTAGGAAAGGCGCGCCGGGTCGACCACGCAGGTGCCCTCACCGCCCCAGTCGCAGTAGCCCGCCTCGAAATCCAGCGGGTCCATCGGCGTTCCCTCGTCGTGGCCCCACATGGGCCCGTTCGGACCCCACAGGAAGCCGCTACCGCCCGGCGTGAGCTTGACGTTGTACATCGCGTGGCTGTCGGCCAGGATGAGCGCGCCGTGCTTGGCCGGATCGACCGCGCGGCGGTCGGCCGAGTCCAGGTCGGCGCCGGCCGTGAGCTGCAGGCTCCAGCTCGTCGCGCCCTGCCCCAGCATCGGCGCCACGGCCCAGTTGCGGCCCTGCACGCCGTCGACTTCGGGCCGCAGGTTCACGGCCGCGTCGTTCGGCAGCTGCACATCGGTCAGCGACGGAATCACCGCACCGCGCGCCAGCGCGATGGTGCCGTCGGCCTTCATCGCGACCGGCAGGCGCACGCCCTTGGGCCACACCATCGCCTGCACGCTGGCCTCGGCGCGCAGCGCGGTGCCCGCGCCCAGCTTCATGCCGCTGTCCAGCACCACGGCCTCGCCCAGCACCGTGCCGGCCTTCAGGCGCACGCTGCCGTCGGCGTTGTAGACGTTGGCACGCAGCACCGTGCCGGCGGGCAGCGTGTAGGCCGCGCCCAAGGTCACGGTCACGGGCAGCACCGTGCCGGCCGGCAGCGCCATGGCTTCGGCGGGCACGTCGTAGTTCAGCAGCGCGTCCTTCGGGAACACGGTGCCCTTGTCGAGCACCACGCCGTCGATCGGCACGACGATGTCGCCGCCGTCGGGCGTGAACGGCGTGCCGAACTTCGTGCGCTGCTCGGTGAGGTACCAGCCCTTGTCGTCGGGCGTGGCCGGCGGCGGCGCGAAGCCGTCGTTGATGCTGCCGTACACGTTGAGGTTGCCGCCGGCGCGGATCACCAGCACGCCGGGCTCGCCGAAGCCGCGCCGCGCCGGGTCGGTGCGGTTCGCGCCGGGGCCGTAGCGGTAGCCCGAGAGGTCGATGTCGCCGACCACGCTGAGGTCGCCCTCGCCGGTGCTGCTGACGATCTCCACGCCGGGGCGCAGGTGGTAGCTGCCCAGGCCCGCCAGGCGCGCCGACAGCGAGGTGTTGGCCAGCGCCTTGTCGATGAAGGCGCTGCTGTGGCCGTCGATCTCGTCGAGGTACTTCTGCGTGATGAGCTGCGGCACGTGGCCCGTGACGTCGGGCGCGCTCGCCAGCGGTGCGTCGCTGTAGGTGCGGAAGGCGTTGACCGCGATGCTCTTCGCGCCCTGGATGGCGGGCGTGCCGGCGACGTTCACCGCCACGTCGTTGTCGCCGCGCCGCGGCGCGTTCAGCGCGAGCGTGCCGCGCGCGATGCCGTCGTTGCCTTGTGCCGCGCTCACGGCCGTGCCGGCACGCAGGTCGATGGCCGCGCCGCCGCCCAGCGTCAGCGTGCCGTGCGTGCTCGTGAGGTCGACGATGGCGCGGTTCGGGCTGTCGATGATCTTGCCGTAGCTGTCCACGCGCAGGCCGGTGGCGTGCGCGTCGAGCGTGCCGTTCACCGTGAGGTCGCCCTTGGCCGCAAGGCGGATCGCGCCCACCTGGAAGCCGCTGGCGTCGATGCGGCCGTTCACCGTGAGGCTGCCGCCGTCGAGCGTGACCTCGACCACGCGCGCCTTCACTTCGTCGCCGATGGCGAGGTCGCCCTGCTTGATCTGGAAGCGCCGCGCGCCCGTCACGCCGCCTTCGTTGAGGCGCGTATTCAGGCCCGCGAAGTCGGCCACGGTCTGGCCGCGCACGCTGATCTCGGCCGCGTCGTAGGGCACCACCGTGCCGCCCGCGTCGTACGTGCCGCTCGCGGTGCCGAGGATGCGTCCGCCCAGGTCGATGCGGCCCGCACCAGTGCCCAGCGCCGTCGCCTGCAGCGAGCCGCCGCGGTTGTGCGTGGCCGACAGGTCGATCACCGAACCCGCCGCCTGCGCGATGTTGCCGGCCGTGCTCGTCACCTCCAGGTCGCCGCCGCGGCTGTAGCGCGTCTGCTCGAAGAACTTCACGGCGCGGCCCGCGAGGTCGATGCGCGACTCGGCGCCCAGCGTCACGTCGCCGCTGGCCGTGAGCTGCAGCTTGCCCGAGGGCAGGCCCACCGTGCCGTCGATGGTGATGTTGCGACCGGTGAGCGCCAGTTGCGCGCCCAGCGCCGCGTCACCGGCGGGCTGCGCGCCTGCCGGTGCGCTCACCACGATGTCGCCGCCCGCCGTGATGCGGTTGTTCGAGCCGGCCTCGCCGGTGAGCAGCGGGGTGCGCAGGTTCAGCTGGCCGCCCGTGTGGTCGTAACCCTTGCCCGTCACGTACGCGCCCTGCTGGTGGTACACGCCCAGCGTGCCCTTGCCGTTGGCGGTGATGCGCTCGCTCGCGTTCAGGTTGACCGTGCCGAAGCCCAGCGCGAGCCGGTCCGCCGAGTAGCCCGCGTCGGGTTGCGTGTGGGGCGCGTGGCCCAGCACGATGCGCGCGGCCGACACGTCGAGCGTGCCGTGGCCCAGCAGGCTGCCGATGGCGCCGCCCGGTGCGTTCCCACCGGGAAAGATCTCGTCGTTGCCGGGCGGGCGCGGCGTGAGGCCGGTCCAGATGAATTCGCCGGTCGTGATCTTCGCGGTGTCGCCCGCGCCGCCGTAGCCGTAGATGGCGGGCGTGCCCAGCACCAGCCGCTCGATGGACGACACGCCGGTGGCGGGGTCGAGCGTGTCCAGCGACACCGCGCCGTAGATGTTCACCGACTCGCGCGCGTTCAGCACCAGCGTCTCGACCGCGGGCACGCCTTCGCCCTTGTTGCCGGCCAGCAGGTTCGCCAGGATGACCTGGTTCATCGACAGGCCCGACGGCAGCTGGCCGTTGGCCGCCGCCTGCTGCAGCGCCGCGTCGCTGCCCAGGTTGACCGAGGACACCGCCAGCAGCAGGTTCTTCGCGCCGTAGCGCACGTTGTCGGCCATCGTGAACGAGCGGTTGGTGGCCACGGCCAGCGTGCCCTCGCCGTACAGCGTGGTGTGGCCGGTGCAGGCGCCGCTGGGGCACGCGCCGATCTGGACCGTGGCGGGTATCCCTCCGGCGACGGGCGGCAGCAGGTTGATCCAGCCGTTCGACAGGCCCAGCACCCCGCCCAGGCCCGCCGAGAACACCACGCCGTCGGTGGAATCGTAGGCCGGCGCACCGGCGCCCAGCGTGTTCAGCGACGCGCCCTGCTCCACCTGGATGCCGTCGCCGTAGCCGCCGGCCACGAGGAAGATTTCCGCGCCGCGCAAGGTCGCGCCGCTGCGCACGACGACATGGCCGGTGTTCGACTTGAAGGTTGCGTAGTTGTCGGCATACGGCAGGTCGATCTGGCCGCCCAGGATCATCCGTGGTGCACCGAAGGCGTTGAGCTGGTCGGCCTGCAGCGACGCGCCCGTGAACCCGGCCGTGCGCTGCGCGCCCGGTGCCGTCACCTCGATGGCGATGCCCTTCGCCGACAGCGTGCCGCCGAAGCCCGCGCTGCCGACCGCCGGGTTGAACAGCGCCTGGCCGTCGAACTGCAGCATCGACACGCCGTCCTTCGGCTTGGAATAGAAGTAGTCCAGCAGCAGGTTGCGGGCGTCGGCCGCGATCTCGCCGCGCACGCCGCCGCGGCGTGCCGCATCGGCCACCACGAAGGCGTCGTAGCCCATCTCGTTGTAGCTGGCGTGCTGCTTCACCAGCGCCGCCGGCGTGACGACCAGCTGGCTGGCCAGCGACGACTTCACCGCCGTGTTCGCCACGCCGAGGTAGCCGCTCGCCACGTACGAGCCGTAGCCGGCCGGCAGCGGCGTCGCGGGCAGCGCGCTTTGCGCCCCCACTTCCACGCGGAAGGCACCGGGCAGCAGCGCGTAGGTCGAAGGCAGCAGCGTGTAGGTGCCGGCCTTGAGCCCGCCCACATCGTGATCGAGCGTGACCTGCCGGCCGATGGCCGGCTCACCGGCGCCCGCGTCGGGCGACACCGGCGCGTAGCCGCCCTGGAAGCCCGGCACGATGGCGTACACGCCGTTGCCCGCCTTGCTGAAGGTGTTGGCCGGATTGGCATTGGCCAGCGGCGTGCGCAGCACGTCCACCGACCCGCCGCGTCCGCTCACGAAGCCCGCGCCCGTGAGCTCGCCGCCGCCCGACAGGTCGAGCAGCGCGCCCTGGTGCCCGACCACGCTGTCGCCGGTGAGCAGGATGCCGCTGCTGCCGATGGCGCGCTTGTCGATGGGCGCGCCGGCCACGCTGTAGCCGATGCCGTCGGTCGTGCCGCCGTAGGGCATGAGCAGGCCGGCGCCGCTGACCGAAGTGATGCTGCCCGGCAGCAGCTCGAGCAGGCTGGCGCGCGCCTCGAAGGTGCTGCGTCCGTCCTGCCCCACGATGAGGTTGCCCAGCGGCGCGCGCACGATGCCGCCCTGGCGCACCGTGCCGCCGCCGAGCGCGAGCGTGCCGAATGCCGACTGCGGGATCGCCACGTCGCCCTCGACCTGGCGACGGATGTCGAGCACGCGGCCCTCGTCGTAGCCCGCACGGATCTGCGCGTTGGCGCCGGTGGCGGGGTAGATCTGCGCGGCGGTGAGCGTGAGGTCGCCCAGCGTCGCCAGCTCGGTCGTGGTCGCGCCGAGCAGGCCGAGCGTGGGCGTGCCGCCCAGCAGGCGCAGGTCGCCGCGGCTGGTCATGTGCACGGCGTCGAAGCCGCGGCGGTCCACCACCTGCGCGGGGCCGGTCTTCATGGCGATCTCGCCGTGCGCGCCGAAGCCCACGCGGTCGCGGATGTCGATGTGGTCGGCCTCGGCCGTGAAGGTGGCCTCGCTCGCGCGGGTCGATGCGCCGTGGCGCCAGGTGGTGGTGTAGATCACCTCGTTGTCCTGCTTGGGCGCACCGGTCACGCCGGCCAGCCGCAGGTAGGACGAGGCGAGCCGCACGTGCGAATCGGTGGCCGCGCTGTCGGCCAGCGCGAAGCTGCCGGCGTACAGGCGCAGGCTCTGCGCGGTCGTGAGGTCGACGTGGCCGTCGAAGCTCAGCAGGCCGTTGACCAGCAGCGACAGATTGCCAAAGCCCCCGTCCCGCACCTGGTCCGCGCTCAGGCGCCCCTTGCCGTAGGCCAGTGCCGCGTCGGCATGGCCCGGCTTGAGGGTGGCCGGCAATCCGCTGGGCTGCTGCGCCTGCGAGATCACCAGCTCGCGCGCCTGCCGCACGGCGTCGTCGACGGTGTAGATCTTCGAGAACACCGGCGCTTCGAGCGCCACTGCGAGCGTGCCGCCCGCCGCATTCGCGCCGCCCGCGTGGGCGCGCAACGTGCCATCGAGGTACAGGCTGTGCGCCGACTTGAGCACGATGCTGCCGCCGTCGCTGACCACGTCGAGCTCGCGCCACAGGCCGCCGACCGCCGGCACGTCGATGCGCGCATGGCTGCCCGAGGCATCGAGCAGCGCGCCGGGGCGGATGACGATCGCGAGGTCGGGCGCGTTGGCAGCGCCCTTGGCCTCCCAGTCGAGCGCGCCGCCGATGGAGATGGTGCCGCCGTTGCGCACCGTGCCGTAGCGGCGGCCGTCGTCGTCGATGCCGGTCTGCGCGCGCGCCGCCACGTCGAGCACCGCGCCCTCACCGATCCACACCGAGCGGTTGTGCGGCTGCAACGACGTGCTCAGCGGCGAGTTGAAGGCCGGCGCCTCGATGTCGATGGCGATGCGCCCGCCCCAGGCGTTGAGCCGGCCATCGACCACGAAGCTGCTCAGGCCGCCGCCGAGCAGCTGGATCGAGCGGCCCGGATCGACCGTCACCACCGCCCCCGCGCCGATGGCGATGTTGCCGCCTTCGGTGATGCGGCGCTGCGAACGCAGCACGAGGTCGGCGCCCTGGCGCTGCACGGCCTGGCGGTTCACCGTGTCCTGCTGCAGCAGCGGCGGCGTCCACAGTGGCAATGCGATGCCGGCTTCATGGTCGGCACCGGCCCCGGGCGCGATGCGATAGACCGGCATGAGCACGTCGAGCTGCGCGCCCGGCGCGACCGTGAGGCCCGCATGGCCGTTGAAGTCGTAGGTGGAAAAGCCCGACTGCAGGCGCGACGCGTCGAGCACGAGCTGCGTCGCGTCCGACAGCGCCGGGTCTGGGCCGATGAGCAGCGCGTGGCCCGTTTCGATCTTCAGCGTGCCGCCGCCGTTCACGCCGTGGCCGCGGATCTCGCCGCCGAGCGACAGGCGCCCCTTCGCATCGGTGGGCGACGCGGCCGAGTCGGCCACCAGCGTCACGTTGCCGCCCTTGCCGCCCTTCTGCTTGCCCTTGGCCAGCAGCGCCGCGCCCGACGACACGTCGATCAGGCTGCCCTGCCCGACCGTCACGCCGTGCGTCGATTCGAGGCGCACCGTGCCGCCGTCGATGACCGCGAGCGTGGCCGAGTCCTCAGGCGCCGTGCCGATGTCGACGCGGCGCCCGCGCAGGTCGAGCGTGACGCCGTCGCGCACGGTGAGCGACGAATCGGCGTCCTTCGCCAGCACGCGCGGCTGGGCGCCCGCCACCGGCGACGTGAAGACATTGCCGGCTTCCAGCGCGCCGCCGCGCACCGTGACGTCGGCGCCGATGTCGATGAACGCGCCGAGCAGGGCCATGCGTCCGCCGTCGGCCAGCGTGAGCGCCTTCTCGACGTTGATGCTGCCGCGCGTGCCAATGTCCAGCACCGACAGGCGCTGCGCATTCAGGTGCGCCGCGTCGAGCCACAGCGTGCCGATGCGCTCGTCGGCCAGCACGTCGGCTGCGGCCATCTGCTGCGTGACCGGTGCCACGTCGCCGAAGCGCACGTCGGTGTCGAACAGGTCGATGCGGCCGAGCGCGCCGTAGCGCCCCACCGCCAGCACGCCTCCGCGCGCCACCGCCGTCTGCGACTGGCGGTAGCCGTCGTCCAGCGCGGCGTCGCGGGCGCGCGTCTGCTGCGCGCCGTTGAACACCTCGGCCACGATGTCGCCTTCGAGCACCGCCGTGGGCGCGCTCACCACCAGCCGGCCGGCGTCGCGCCCGACGGTATAGCCGTTCTCCAGCTTGCGCTGCGGCCCGATCAGCGGGTTGTAGAAATAGTCGGTGTTCGCCTTGCCCCAGCGCACGTGCTCGGCCTCGAAGCCCTTGTAGACGCCGTCGTACAGCAGGTCCGACGGCGCGCTGTTCAGGTTGTACAGCCGCCCGTCGCTGCCCTTGAGCCAGGTCTGGTAGATCTTGCCGGTCTGCACGTTGAGCGAACCACCCGACAGGTTGACCGTCGAGCCCGCCTGCGTGACCACCTCGCTGCCGCCCAACACCACCGTGCCGCCCTGCGCGGCCCATTCGCCGATGCCGTGGCCCTGGTTGCCCAGGTAGCCGCCGACCTCCAGCAGGCCGCCCGCCGCGTACCAGCGCTCGCCCTCGTAGCCGCCCACGCCGGGCGCCACGCGCACCAGCTTGCGCCGGTCGATCCACACGTCGTTGTTGAACAGCTTGCCGCTCTCGCGGTTGCGCGGGGCGTCGCGCATCTCGTTGCCCTGCACGTTGACCTTGACGTTGTTCGATTCCATCGTCACGTTCACGCCCACCGCGCCCGACACATCGAGGCGCGCCTTGTCGGCCACGAAGCTGCGGCGCGTGGCGCTGGCCGCGATCTGCCCGCCGGTGGCCAGCGTGAGCGACTCGCCCTCGAAGCGGATGTCGCCGCCCGAGACGATCTCGATGCGCGACTGGTCGCGCCGGTCCGACAGCCGCGAGAGGTTGTCGAAGAGCGCGGGCGGCACGAGCGCGCGCGCGGCGTCCTGCGCGGCCGATTCCTTGATGAGCGCGTCGCGCTGGCTGTCGAGTGCGCTGGCCTTGCCGTCGTCCTCGATCAGTACGGCCGTGACCGCGCCCTGGCCCAGCGCCACGTTGCCGCGCGTGTCGGCGGCCGAGTTCAGCAAGTGCACCGTGCCGCGCACGGCGACGGTGGAGGTGGCCAGCGCCACGCCGTCCTGGCGCACGTCGCGGCCGGCGAGCGTGATGTCGCCTTCGCGCGCCACGATGAGGCCGGTGTTGCGCACCGTGCCCGCCGTGCTGTCGGCCACGAACTGCGGCGCGATCTCGTTGCCGCGCGTGGTCGAGAAGGCGTTGGCCTCGGTGCCCATGCCCTTGCGGATCACGAAGCTGTCGCCCGCCGCGAGCTGCGCCTGGCCCTTGCGCGCGGCGATCTCGCCGGCGTTGGCCACGTCCTTGCCCAGCAGCAGCACGTAGCCGCCGCCCTGCGTGACGGAGGCGGGCTCCTTGGTGGTCAGCCGTGCGCCGGCCTGCACCTCGACCTTGCCCTGGTCTTCCTTGCGCGTGGTGAAGCTCGGCGCGGTGTCGTTCGAGTAGATGCCGCGCGCCTTGAACTGGTCGTCGCCGATGTGGGCGGCAGCGGCCACGAGGTTGCGCGTGTCGGTCTGGCTGGTGCCGCTGAACACGATGCCGTTGCGGTTGGCGATGAGCACCGTGCCGTCGGCCTTGATCTGGCCCTGGATCTGCGAAGGCCGCGCCTTCGGGTCGTTCACGCGGTTGAGCACGGCCCAGTCGGCCTGCTGCTTGAAATCGACCGTGGTGTTGCGCCCGACGTTGAAGGTCTCCCAGTTCAGGATGGCCTTGTCGCCGGTCTGCTCCACGGTGACGACGGTGCGGCCGTCAACCTGCTTCTGCGAATCGCGGTGGAGCGCGCGAGCGTTGAGCCAGCCGGCGCTGAGTGAATTCGTGTCGACCTTCAGGCCGCCTTCGGCCAGGCCGTCGGGCACCGAGGGCTCGTTCAGCGCGGCGGCGCGTGCGGCGGCCTGTGCGGCCTGCTGCGCGGCAATCGCCTGCGCCGTGAGGCCCAGGTTGCCGAGCGACTGGCGCAGCTGCTCGTTGGCCTTCTGCTGCTGCGCCAGCGGGTTCGTCAGCATCGAGGCCGGCGTGCCGTTGGGCAGGTAGCCCGTAACCACGGCGGTGCCCTGCGCCACGTTCTTCTGCGCCATCCACGCGGCGCTGAAGGCGCGCTGCGCCTGTGCATTGCCCGCCAGGCCCGCCATGGCCAGCGCGAGGGCGGCGGCGTGCGCGACCGGCGCGCGGCGGAATGTCTTGTTGCTCATGTCATACCCCAGAGAAAAACCGTTCTGGAGAAGAGACCGGGCTCACCGGATGCGACCGACACGCGCGCTGCAAAAGTTCGGGAGAATTTGCGAACGCGGACGCAGCACTGTTTTTTTCACAGCCGCGTCACACAGCGCGGCTAGCCCAGCAGCACGATGCCGGCGGGCAGCGACGTGAGCTTCGCGCCGTAGCTCACGGCGATCAGCGTCTCGACATGCGGCAGCTCGTCCAGCCGCAGCCGCGCCTGCACCTTGCGGCGGCCGAGTTCGGCGCGCGTGACGATGAGGCGCCCCGGCCGGTAGCGGTTGATCTCGTCGACCACGGCCGCCAGCGGCGTGTCGTCGAACACCAGCACGCGCTCGCGCCAGGCAGCCACCGCCGCGAGGTCGGGCGCGCGCGCCACCTCGGCTTCGCGCCGGCCGCCGTAGCGGATCTGCTGCGCCTCGCCCGCCACCAGCACGCGCTCGCCGTCGCGCAGCTCGACCGAGCCCGCGAAGCAGGTCACGCACACCTCGCCGCCCGTGGCACGCACGTTGAAGCGGCTGGCCGACGCGGCCACGAGGCGCGCGCCGCCCACCGTCATGGTGAAGGGCGCGCGGCGCGCCGCGTCGAGCTGCACCTGCGCCTCGCCGCCGAGCATGTCGAGCACGGGCGGCTCGCCCTCGGCGCCGCGCGCGAGGTTGAGGCTGGTCTGCGTGTTCATTTCGACCACCGCCGCTGCATCAGCCAGCACCACGCGGCGCTGCTCACCGGTGCCGGTGCGGTAGTCGGCCGTCATGTCGGACAGCGCGGGCCACAGGCCGGCGGGCGGGCGCACCACCACGAAGGCGGCGGCACCGGCCGCGAGCGCGGCGCCGAGGAACAGGCGACGGCCGAACATCGGCGGGCGCGACGCGGCGATGGCCGTGGCCGCCCGCGGCGTTGTGTCCATCGCGGGCATGCGTTGTGCCACCGCTTCGGCGGCGGGCCGGGTCAAATCCCACAGGCGCGTCGCGTCGGCCATGGCCTGCGCATGCTGCGGGCTGCGGGCGCACCAGCGACGGAAATCCTGCGCGTCGCCGGTGGTGGCGCGGCCGGAGGTCAGGCGCACGAGCCAGTCGTGCGCCTGGGTATCCAGGGCTGCGCGGTCGGCGTCTGGGATCGGGTTGGGGGCGGCCATCATGTCTTCTCAGACTGTTTTCCGGCGCCGGGACCGAACCGCTGGATCACATCGCGTCCCAAACGGCCGGCGCAATGCACCAGCGCGGCCTTCACTTCGCGCTCGACGATGCGCACCGACACGCCGTAGCGCCGCGCCAGGTCGGCATGCGGCGTCTCGTCCACGCGCGAGGCGATGAAGATGTCGCGGCGGCGGCGCGGCAGTTCCTCGAGCGCGCGCTCCAGCGCCTGCACCTCGCTGCGTGCCTCCGAGACACGGGCCGGGTCGTGGCTGTCGTCCGAAAAATGCAGCAGCTCCTCGACCTCCACGAAGTCGAGCAGGCGCCCGTGGGAGATGCGCCGGTCTTCCGCCACGTTCGACGCGATGCGCAGCAGGTAGGCCATGGGGCTTTGCACCGGGCCGGGGTCGCTCATGCGCTGCACGCGCAGCCAGGTCTCGTGCAGCACGTCGTCGGCCTGCTCTTCCGAGCCCAGGCGGCGGCGCAGGCGGTTGCGGAAGTCGATGTAGCGGCTGGTCAGCAGGCTGCGCAGGAAGCCGGGGGTGTCCTGTTCCACGGCGTGCTCAGGGAGAAACCGCTGCGTCGCAGACGTCGGGGCGGTCGCCGGTGCGCGGCAGCAGCAGCACCGTGAGCGGCTGGTCGGCCTCGCCTTCGGGTGGGCGCTCGAGCACCAGCGTGTTCATCGCGGCTTCGAGCGCGGCGTCGCGCTGCGCCAGGCCGGTGGAACTGAGCAGCCGCGTGCGCCGCACATGGCCGCCGGGCCCGACCCACAGCTGCACGAGCGCGCGGTAGGTGCCGGGGCGCGCATGCGGCCAGCGGCACAGCGTGCGCTCCAGCGCCTGCTGCACCACGCGCGCGTCGCGCGAAGACATGGCGGGAGCGGCAGGCGCAGCCGGCGCTGTCGCAACCACGGGCGGCGGTGCCTCGGCCTCGACCAGCGTGAAGGTGCGCGCGTCGGTGTGGCGCGCGGCCAGCCGCGTGCCGGCCAGCAGGCGCTGCAGCGCTTCGCGCGGAGTGAACAGGCCGTGCAACGCGGCGGATTTGAGGCCGGCGGTGAGCTGCCCGTCGAAGAACACGGACTGCCCCGTCGCCTGCGCGTAGACCTGCACGGCGGTGGCCAGCGGCTGGGCCGGCAGGTCGAAGGCGATGCGCCCCGCCGCATCGGGCGAAGGCGCAGGTTCGCCGGCATGCGACACGGCCGCGAGGGACAGAATTCCGAGGATCAGGGTCAAGACACACACCCACCGTGACCGAGCAACGCGAGACATGCCGGGTCCTGTGACGAAGGAGGAATCGCAGGCGCCGGGCCGGTGCCGCGTACTGCTTTGGTGCTCGGAATGCTAGTGACGCTTTGTGACAGCTTGAATGCATCGCAGCCACGGCCACGGTCCGAAGCGCCCCTGTCGCTGGCGACAATGCCCCCATGACGTTCGACCTCTTCGACGCCCCGCCGCGCGCCGCGCGCGAGCCGATCGGCCCGGCCGCCTTCGTGCTGCCGGGCTTTGCGCTGCCGCGCGCCGAGGCGCTGCTCGATGCCATCGACGGCGTGGCGGCGCGCGCGCCGTTCCGCCACCTGGTCACGCCGGGCGGCTTCACCATGTCGGTCGCGCTCACCAACTGCGGCGCGCTCGGCTGGACCAGCGACCGGCGCGGCTACCGCTACAGCGCGGCCGACCCCGACAGCGGCGCGCCCTGGCCCGCGATGCCCGAGGCCTTTGCGCTGCTCGCGCGGGACGCGGCGGCGCTGGCCGGCTTCGACGGCTTTGCGCCCGACGCCTGCCTGGTCAACCGCTACCAGCCGGGCAGCCGGCTCTCGCTGCACCAGGACCGTGACGAGCGCGACCACGGCGCGCCGATCGTGTCGGTGTCGCTGGGCATGCCGGCGGTGTTCCAGTTCGGCGGGCTCGCGCGCGCCGACAAGACCACCCGCATTCCGCTGGTGCACGGCGACGTGGTGGTGTGGGGCGGCGTGGACCGCCTGCGCTTTCATGGCGTGCTGCCGCTCAAGGACGCACCGCATCCGCTGCAGGCACGGCTCGGCGCGCAGCGCATCAACCTCACCTTCCGCAAGGCGGGTTGATGCGCGCATGACGAGTCCGCCGACCTCCTCCACCGAATCTCCCGGCCGCGCGATCCGTGCGCTCTACGCCGCGCTGTGGCACTTCGCCGCCGGTGCGCGTGCGCAGCTGCTGGCCGCCACCGCATTGCTCGCGAGCTCGCAGCTGATCCGCCTCACGCTGCCCTACCTCGCCGGCCAGGCCATCAACGCGCTGCAGCGCGGCGACCTGCCCGCGGCGGGCCGCTGGATCGCCACGCTCGCGGGGGTGTACGTCGGCGCGTGGGCGCTGCACGGGCCGGGCCGCATCCTGGAGCGCAACGTGGGCCTGAAGGTGCGCGAGACGCTGGCCGACCAGCTCTATGCGCGCATCGCCGCCGCGCCGCTCGCCTGGCACGACAGCCACCACTCGGGCGAGCTGCAGCACCGCGTGCACCAGGCCAGCCGCGCGCTCGCGGACTTCGCGCAGAACCAGTTCATCTGGCTCACCAACGCGGTCAACTTCGTCGGGCCGTTGGTGGCGCTGGCGCTGCTGTCGCGCACCAGCGGCGTGACGGCGCTCGCGGGCTATGTGCTGATCGGCGTGGTGATCGTGCGCATCGACCGCGCGCTCATGAAGCTCGCGCGCGCCGAGAACGACGCCGACCGGCGCTACGTGGCCGCGCTGCTCGACTTCCTGGGCAACGCCTCCACGGTGATCGGCCTGCGGCTGCAGGGCGCGTCGCGCCTGTTGCTGCGCCGTCGCATGGCGGCCGTGTCGCTGCCGCTCAAGCGCACCGTGGTGCTCAACGAAGGCAAGTGGTTCGCGGTCGACCTGATGGGGCTGGCGCTGACCTGGGGCCTGGTGGTGATCTACGTGTGGCAGGCGCGCGCACCGGGCCAGGCCGTGATGCTGGGCGCGGTGTTCATGATCTACCAGTACGCGCAGCAAGCGGCGGGCGTGGTCACCTCGGTGGCGGCCAACTTCAGTTTCTTTGCGCGCATGCACACCGACTACAGCAGCGCCGAGCCGATCTGGCACGCGCCGACGAGCCCCACGCTCGAGGCCCCGCCCGAGGCAGTGCCGGCGCACGAACGCATCGACGCGCAGGCGCCGTGGACGCAGCTGCAGGTCGCGCAGCTGCAATGGCGCTACGCCCCGCGCGGCGCCGTCGCCGATGATCCGGCCGCGCCCACGCGCAGCGGCCTGCACGACGTGGCGCTCTCGCTGCGCCGGGGCCAGCGCGTGGCGCTCGTAGGCCCCAGCGGCGGCGGCAAGAGCACGCTGCTGCGCGTGCTGGCCGGCCTGTATGCGCCGCACGGCGGCACGCTCTCGCTCGACGGCGAGCGGACCGACTGGGCCCGGCTGCGCCAGCTCGCCACGCTGATCCCGCAGGAGACCGAGCTGTTCGAGGCCAGCGTGCGCGAGAACCTGGCCTTCGGTCGTCCCTGCGACGACGAGCGCCTGCGCGCCGCGCTGCACACCAGCACCTTCGACGAGGTGCTGAAGGCCACGCACGGCGACCTCGACAGCGCCATCTCGGAACGCGGTTTCAACCTGTCGGGCGGCCAGCGCCAGCGGCTGTGCCTGGCGCGCGGTGTGCTCGCGGCCGAAGGCAGTTCGCTGCTGCTGCTCGACGAGCCGACCAGCGCGCTCGACGCCGCCACCGAGGCGCGCGTGCTGGGGCGCATCGCGGCGGCGTTTCCGCAGGCCTGCGTGATCGCCTCGGTGCACCGGCTGAGCCTGCTCGAGCGCTTCGACACGGTGATCCTCATGGAAGCCGGCCATGTGCGCGACCACGGCCCGCGCGACGAGGTGATGGCGCGCCAGCCCCTGCTTCGGGAGGCAGTGTCCGGCAACAAGCAGTAGGACCCCTCCTGCGCCAGAACGCGGCGTTCACAACTGCTGCGCTGGCACGCCTTCTGCAACAGTATCGGCATCCATTTGTTCACGCTTGGTCCTGCGCGGTCCCTTTTTGCGCCCCGGCTGCGTTCCAATCACATGGTTCTTCATTCCGCGAGCGTTTCCCGCCCCATGCGTTCCTCCCGCGCCACCCTTCCGCTCGCCCTGCTCGGTGCCCTGCTGGGCGTGTCCGCCTGCACCACCGGCACCACCGCCGAACAGCGCCAGGCCGCCGCCAGCAAGCCTCCGCCCACCGACTGCATGGCCTGGGTCGGCGCCGACCGCAACGCGCGGGTGGGCGGCTACCTGCTGCCGCAGGCCGGCACCGCGGTGAACGCCGGCGGCCCGCGCGTGTGCGTGCCGGTGCTCATGAGTGCCTACCCCGTGCCCACCAACTATGCGGGCGGCGACTACCACGTGGGCGCGTTCACCGACGACCAGCTCAAGGCGCGCTGGCGCACCTGCAAGGCCGAACCGGCCTGCTTCGAGCGCGTGAACGCGCAGATGCAGCGCTGGCTGCCGCCCAACAAGGCGCGCGCCACGCGCGTGACGGGCGCGGTCGATCCGGCCGGGCGCATCGATGCCGACAGCCCGAACGTCGACCTGAAACAGATCCGCCGCCCCGCCTTCTTCGCGAAGGCGCCCTACCGCGAAGGCATTGCCGAGGCCGACGCGCGCACCCATATCGTCGAGTTCACCGTGCCGCGCGACACCTTCGAGCGGCTCGACCTGAAGCTCGCCGACCCGATCAAGCTGCGCGGCTGGTACCTCGAAGGCGCGGGCGTGGACGACGGGCGCGGCCGCAAGGTGCGCGCCCTGGCCGTCATGGCGGCGGGCGGCGGCGGGCAGCTCACGGCGCTCCAGCATCCGGACGAGGTGGCCTACCGCATCGAGGGCGCCAGCGGCAAGGCCGTGCCGGTGTCTTTCCCCAACGGCACCACCGAGGCCATGGGCCAGCGCTGGTGGCGCGAGAACCTGCACGCGCTGAACCAGGCCGGCTTCGACGTGCTGGCCTACGACCGGCGCGGCGAAGGCCTGTCGGGCGGCGTGAGCGACACCAACACGCTGGAGCAAGGCGAGGACGTGTTCCGCGTGCTCGCCCAGCTCGAACACGGCCAGGGCCTGCGGCTGCTCACGCCCTCGGGCCAATTGCTCGAAGGCAATGCCGCGCGCGGCCGGCTGCTGGCGGGCCAGAAGGCCAGCGAGATTCCGCTGGTGCTGGGCGGCTACTCGCGCGGCTCGATGTCGACCGCCTGGGCCATGACGCGCAACTACGTGGCCGCCTGCAGCTTCGACATGCCCGTGCCCAACTGCACGCCGGCGCGCGGCTGGCGCAACATCCGCGGGGCGATCCTGCTGTCGTCGTTCGCCAGCGGCGCGGGCTACCTGCCCGACGCGCCCGACCTGGCCGACCGCAACCTGTTTCTGGGCGGCATGGCGGCGGACCACCACATCCTTTTCTATCCGAACTCCGCCACGCTCGCGGGCATGGACCGCTGGCCCGCCGCCTTCTTCGGCAAGGGCCTGTGGGACCGCGCCGAATCGCTCGAAGGCACCGTGGCCGCCTACAACCGCATCCGCGGCGTGAAGGAGATCGTGCTGTCGCGCGGACCGCACGCCATCGAGACCTGGCCCGAGTCCGAGCGCCGCTACCTGCGCGAGCGCATGGTGGCCTACGCGAAGGTGGTGATCGTCGGCGGGCGCACGGTGCCGGGCGCGCGGCCTTGGAAAGACTTCAAGTCGCTGGTCGCCACCACGCCCGACGTGTGGGAGCCTTCGTCGCGCCCGGGCACCGGGCCCGGACGACAGCCCTGACATCAACGGTCGGCCGCCACAATGGCGGCCATGGACCTGCTCAAGACCCTCGGCCTCTTCATCGCGACCGCGCTCGCGGAAATCGTCGGCTGCTACCTGCCCTACCTGTGGCTCAAGCAGGGCCAGTCGGCCTGGCTGCTGCTGCCCGCCGCGCTGAGCCTGGCGCTTTTCGCGTGGCTGCTCTCGCTGCACCCGACGGCTGCCGGCCGCGTGTATGCGGCCTACGGCGGGGTCTACATCGGCGTGGCCATCCTGTGGCTCTGGGCCGTGGACAAGGTGACGCCGTCCACCAGCGACTGGGTCGGCGTGGCCGTGTGCTTCGTCGGCATGGGCATCATCATGTTCGGGCCGCGCAGCGCAGCTTGAGGCGCGTGATCACGATGAACCTGCGCGACTGGGCGCGCCGCATCAAGCGCGACGCCGTCACCCTCTGGTTCGCCTGCCGCGACCCCGCCACGCCATGGCTGCCGAAGGCGCTGTGCTGGTTCACCGTGGCCTATGCGCTGAGCCCCATCGACCTGATTCCCGACTTCATTCCCGTGCTCGGCTACCTCGACGACGTGCTGCTGCTGCCCGCGCTGATCTGGCTCGCGGTGCGCCTGCTGCCGCCCGAGGTCATCGTGCGCAGCCGCGTGCGGGCCGAGGAATGGATGGCGCGCACGGGCAGCAAGCCGACGAGCAAGGCCGGCATGGCGCTGGTCATCGGCATCTGGGTGTTGGTGGCGGCCGGATTGGCCTGGCGGCTCTGGCCGCGCTGACGACAATCCGCTGGAAGTTCATCCGCTTCACAAGGAGCCGAAATGTTCTCTCATGTCTTCTTCAGCGTCTCCGATTTCGACCGCGCGCTGGTCTTCTACGACGCGGTGATGGACGGCCTCGGCCTGGAGCGCCGTTTCTGCGAGCCGGCAAAACCCTGGGCGGGCTGGCACAGCGCGGGGCGCGCGCGGCCCTTCTTCGTGATCTGCAAGCCCCACGACGGCCGGCCGCACGACGCGGGCAACGGCCAGATGGCGGCGTTCACCGCCGGCACGCGGGCGATGGTCGACGCGGTGCACCGCATCGCGCTCGCGCACGGCGGCAGCTGCGAAGGCCCGCCGGGGCTGCGCACGCACTACCACCCCGACTACTACGGCGCGTACTTCCGCGACCCGGACGGCAACAAGCTGTGCGTCGTGTGCCACGACGCGGCGGGCTGAGCTTCTAGCTCGCGCGGCTGCGCGAACTCTTGCGCGGGCTCTCGGTGCGCGCCACGCGCGCGGCCTCGGCGGCGGCGTTCACCTGCTCGATCCACAGCAGCGCATCGACATGCGCCATGAAGCGCTGCAGGTACTGCGGCGACAGGTCGCGCATCAGCGTGAGCGCGCGCTGCACCAGGTGGTGCGTGTTGAGCGGGCCGGCGTTCTTGGGCACCTTGGCGAGCGACTGCGTCACGCGCTGGTCGGCGGCGAGCTTGGACCAGGTGCCGCGGAAGTAGCTCAGCGTCTTGAGCTCGGGTGCCGTGGACAGGCTGGGCACGGTGTCTCCGTCGGTCGCCTCCGCGTCGGGCGGGGGCGGCAGCGGCGCGAGCTGGGCGATGTGGTTCATCAGCTCGGCGAGCGCGGTGTGCAACGGTGCCTCGGCCGGCGCTTCGGCCTCGGGTTCGACCTTCTCCAGATCGGCGCGGTAGGTCGCCATGAGGCTGGCCAGCCGCGCATCGAGCAGGCGCCGTGCCTCGCCCTCGTGCGCCGCCGCGCGCAGCGCCATCGCCTCGATGAAGCGGAAGCGCACCGGGTCGAAGCGGTCATCGCCGCGCGCGCGCCAGGCGTCGAGCGCCGCGATCGCGTCGACCTGATCGTCCGGTGCCGTGTCGTTACTCACGGGACTTCGCAGCGTCGGGGGCGTTTTTGGGCCGGGGCGTCGGCGCCATTTCCACGCGCCGGTTCTTCGCGCGGCCTTCGGCGTCGCTGTTCGAGGCCACGGCCTGCTCGGCGCCGAAGGCGGCGGCGAACACCGACGACGAGGGCACGCCCTCTTCGATCAGCGCGCGCGTCACGGTGAGCGCGCGCTGGGCCGACAGCTCCCAGTTGTCGGCGAACAGGCGCGCGCCGTCGCGCATCTGCCGGTCGTCGGTGAAACCGCTCACCATCAGGATCTCGTCGCGCGCCTTCAGGTAGGCGCCCAGGGGGCCGGCCAGGCTTTTCAGCAGTTGCCGCCCGCCGGGTTGCAGGTCGGCGGAATTGAAGGCGAACAGCACGCTGCCGCTGATGCCGATGCGGCCGTTGTTGAGCGTCACGCGGCCCGCGGCGAGCGGGCCGGCCAGCGCCTGCTCGAGCGCCTCGCGGCGCTGCGATTCGGCGCGGCGCTGCTGCACCTCGGTCTCGAGGCGGCTCGCCAGGTCCAGCTGCATGCCGAGCACGCACACCAGGATCAGCACGAACGCACCCAGCATGCCCGCCATCAGGTCGCCGAACACCGCCCACACGGGGACGGTCGGCTCCAGGCCGGCGTCGAGGTCGATCTCGTCGCGCACCATTTCAGGCCTCGCTGCCCACGGCGGTCTGGCGGCTGGCGAACTGCTGCAGGTCTTCGACGATCTGCTTTTGCGACATGATGCTCAGGTCGATCACCTCGCGCGCCTGCGCCACGTAGTAGGCCAGCTGCTCGTCGCTGCGCGCCAGCGACTTGCCCAGCGCGCCTTCGATGCGCTGCAGGTGCGCCACCAGCTTGTCGTTCGATTCGCCGAAGCGCTGCACGGCAAAGCCGAAGGCTTCGCCCAGGCTCGCCACCTCGACCGCGCCGCCGGTGATCTGCGCGGCGATGCCGGCCATCTTCTCGGTCTCGCTCTCGACCTTCTCGGTGAAGCGGCTGCCCACGCGTTCCATCATGTCGGCCGAGGCCGTGACGAGCGCGTCGATGGCGCTGCGCTGTTCGGTCGAGGCATGGTTCACCGCGCCCAGCAAGGTCTCGAGCGTGCCAAGGATGCGGCTGCGCTCTTCGAGCATGTCGTTGTCGCGCGCCATGCCGTCGGACAGCTTCTGGCGCAGCTCGGCGATCACGTCGGCCGCGGCCTTCGGTGCTTCGGCGGCCACCTGCAGCAGCTGCGCGACTTCGGCCACGGTCTGCTTCGCATTGGCCTCGGCCTGCGCCGACATGTCGCGCACGGTCTGCGCCAGCGTCTCGCTCATCTGCTGCTGCTGGCTCAGGCTGTGCGCGCCGGCCTGCTGCCATTCCTTCTGCAGCGAGGCGGCCATGGTCTCGAGCGAGCCGCTCCAGGCCGCAAGGCGCTGCGCGTCGCGCGTGGCGAGTTCGGTCTGCAGGTTGGCGTGCGCCTCACGCACGGTGTCGAGCAGCGAGGCCGCGGCGCGGGGTGCGTCCGATGCGGCCTGCAGCAGCTGCGCGACTTCGGCGACGGTCTGCTTCGCATGCGCCTCGGCCTGCGCCGACACGTCGCGCGCGGCCTGCGCCAGCGTATCGCTCAGCTGCTGTTGCTGGCTCAGCGTGTGCGCGCCGGCCTGCTGCCATTCCTTCTGCAGCGATGCGGCCATGGCTTCGAGCGACTGGCTCCAGGCCGACAGGCGCTGCGCATCGCGCGCCGCCAGTTCGGTCTGCAGGCTGGTGTGCGCCTCGCCCACGGTGCGCAGCAGCGACACCGAATGCTGTTCGAAGGTAGCGGCCGCGGCGGCGAGCGCCTGGTGCGAATCGCCCGACAGTTTTTCGCTGACGCGCTGGTGCTGCGCGAGCGCGCTGCCCCAGGTGTCGGACACGCTGCCCACGGTGCTTTCGAGACGGGCCGACACGCCATCGACCAGCGCGGCCGAGCGCTGCTCGAAGGTTTCGGCAAAGCGCTCGAGGGTGTCGCGCAGGTCGCTCGACAGCGCCCCGCTCGCGCGCTCGTGTTCGGCCAACGCGGCCTTCCAGGTGTCGGCCACGCCGGCGGTCGACGCCTCGAAGCGGCCCGTGAGGCCTTCGAGCTGCCGTTCGACGGCCTGCGCCATGCCGCCCTGCAGCGAGGCCGCTTCGCGCGCGATGCCGAGCATGGCCGCCTCGACCACGGGCTGGATCGTCGCGCCGGCGATGCGGGCGGTGTCGGTGAGGCTGTCCTTGAGCGAGCGATCGACCGAGGCGGCCAGGCCGCTGTAGGCGGCTTCGGCCTTCTGGTGGAAGCTGTCCTGGCTGGCCACGAGGCGGTCGTTCTGCGACTGGCCCTGGCGTTCCAGCGCGGCCATCATGGTCTGCAGCTGGCCGACCAGCTCGGGCATCACCTTCGCCACCGGCTGGATGGTTTCGCCGGCGATGCGGGCGCTGTCGGCCAGGCTGTCCTTCAGCGAGCGATCGACCGAGGCGGCGAGCCCCGTGTACGCGGCTTCGGCCTTCTGGTGGAAGCTGTCCTGGCTGGCCACGAGGCGGTCGTTCTGCGTCTGGGTCTGGCGCTCCATCGCGGCCATCATGGTCTGCAGCTGGCCGACCAGCTCGGGCATCACCTTCGCCACGGGCTGGATGGTTTCTCCGGCGATGCGCGCGCTGTCGGCCAGGCTGTCTTTGAGCGAGCGGTCGACCGAGGCGGCGAGCCCCGTGTAGGCGGCTTCGGTCTTCTGATGGAACTGGTCCTGGCTGGCCACGAGGCGTTCGTTGATCGACTGGCTCTGGCGGTCCATCGCGGCCACCATGGCCTGCAGCTGGTCGACCAGCGCGGGCATCGCGTGGGCCTGCTGCTGCATCAGCTTGAACGACTCTTCGCGGCGGTGCGCCAGCGAATGGCCGCGCAGCGACGTGGCGATGAGCGTGTCGAGCGACTGCCCGGCCAGCAGGCGTTCGCGCCGGCACAGCGCCGAGGCCAGGCCCAACATGGCCGATGCGGCCACGCCCGCCACCGAGGTGCCGAAGGCCAGGCCCAGGCCGCGCACGGGCGCCGACAGCGAGTTGCGGATGGCCTGCACGTCGGTCGCGCTTTCGAGCGCCAGACCTGTGCCGTTGAGCGTGACCACCATGCCCAGGAAGGTGCCCAGCATGCCCAGCAGCACCAGCAGGCCCGCGAGGTACGGCGTGAGCGCCGGGCCCGGCAGGCCGACACGCTCGCCTTCGATGCGCAGGCGCACCGCGTTGCGCAGCGAAGGATGCAGGCCCGCGAGCCAGTCGCCGAGGCTCGCCGGCGGCGCCGACAGGTCGTTCACCGCATGCGACAGCGTGCCGGTGGCCTGGTGGAAGCGGTGCAGCTCCAGCGCGCCCATCAGGTAGAACGCGCCGATCAGCGCCGTGATCACCAGGGCCAGCGGGTTGTGGCCGACATAGCTGGCGCCGACCCAGCACACGACGGCCAGGCCCACGAGGAAGACGGCGTAATGGAAAAATCTGTTCATGGAAGCTTGTTGTCTCTTGTAGGGCGGCACGCTAGCGGTCGCGAAGGGCCTCGAGCAGGCCTTCGACCGGTTGCATGCGAATGTCCAGCTCGGCCCGCAACACGCTTTGCATGTCGCGGCCGAACACGTCCAGCCAGCCGGCGGCGGCGGTCGCTGGCGGCTGGGGGTTGTCGGGGGTGGCGTCCTGCGCGGCCTGATGGGCCTCGCGCAGGCGCTTGAAGTGTTTCTCCAGCAGCGTGGGCACGCTCGCCAGCAGGCTGCGTTCGCGCGCGCCCACCACCTGTTCCAGGATGGCGTCCACCGCAGCCAGCCGGGCCAGCTCGGGCGAGCGGGTGGCCAGCCGGGCCCGCAGGCGCGCGCGCAGCGGTTCGATGGCTGTTTCCATGGCCTGCTGCCGCGCGAAGTAGCGGCGGCGGTACGGCGGAAAGTCGTCGTTCGCGCCCGGCAGCACCGAGGCCACGCCGCCATCGGCATTGCCCTTGGCCAGCGCGGCCTTCAGGCGCGCGCACTCCTGCGCCTCCTCGGCACCCTCGGACGCCCGGGCGCCGGACACGGCGACGCCCAGATCGGAATCCAAAGCTGCAGACAAGGAGATGGCGTCGGTCCAACTGAACCACTGACTCAAACGATCCGCGAGGGCTTGCCTGGATTCGGGAACGTCGATGTCACTCAATTGAGCGAGCAAGCGAGTGAGCGCCGAGCCGGTGAAGCCTGTGCGCCGTGACACTTGCACCATACCGCGAGAGAGGGAGAAAACCGGGCAGTTTACACCGGTCAACTGGCGGCTTTCCCTCTGTGAACTGGTGCACAGGAAGCGCGGGAGAAGTGAAACGGGGTGTGACAGAAGTCGAGGAAATCCGGGCCTTCCCGCCCCGTTCCTTCGGCCCCTTTTGGGCGGTCTATGAGCGATTGGAGCTGGCCGCTGTCGGGCTCGACGGGGGCCTTGCGATCGAAGGTGATGTCGACCCATCCGCCGGATGACGCGAGGCATACCCCGTCATCTGCTCGAGTTGCTTTTGTCGCTCGGCAATCGCCAGTTCTCGCGCGCGAGGGCCATACCGTCCGACCGAAAAAGCCTTGCTGACCGATTTCTCCGGGCTGACTCTGGTCATCGCGATCCACATCGGATTCTTCCCGCCCGGCTCCTCCCGAAAATACACCCCCGCCACACCACTCTTGTTGTCGCGCCGCACGCGCTGGGCGATCTCGCGCTTCAACACCGGCAAGTGTTCGCGCACGAATTGATCTCGATGCGCCTGGGCATGCGCCAAGGCACCCTCGCGACCGCCGTGGGTGTTGAAGTAGAACGCCTTGACCATGCGCACCTTGTTACGGCGAATATCGACGCTCCAATAGTCGTCGTAGCCGTAGATTCCGTACATGGGATTGGGGTTGGGGGTGCCTCTTGGCATGGATGCTCCGAAAGATCGCGCCGCTTTGCGAACTCAATTGATCTGCGTGTTGCGCATCTCCATGTGCTCGAAGTAGCTGCCAGTGAAGTCCACATGCTCCCCACGCAGGCCATCGGCCTCAACCGTGGTGCCCGTGCATCCAAGCACGGCGACATCGGACCAGTGACCTCCATCGAAATTCAAGCCGTTCCACTGGCAGTTGTTGAACTGACAAGCGCTGAGCCGACTTTGCTGGAACTGTGACTGCGAGAAGGTGCAGTTGGAGAACGTGCACCCAGAGATGGAAATGCCCTCGAAGTCGCACGTGGTGAAGGTGCAGCCCGAGAACTGGCATCCGGTCCAGCCGGCCTGCTTGAACGTGCACGCAGCAAAGCTGGTGCCGGTGAAGACAGTGCTGGCGAACTGGGCGAGGTTCAGGTCCAGTCCGGCATAGGCATAGCTGTCGGCCATGCCGGCAAGACCTGCGGGGGCACCTCCGGCGCCTTTGCGCCAGAGGTTGTGGTTTTGGATGATCACTTGGGAGGGCATGGTCTTGGGCTCATTGATGGCAACACATCAAGACATTTGGAATTTCAATAAAAATCAGAATTGGCAAACAAGATGTTATTTCCAGCAGGATCTTTCAAATAAATCCACTCTCCGTATGGCTGAGAAACGTTTCTTATAACAAGATCACTGAAGCTCTTGAATATCAAGTCCTGCCAACCGAAAAACTCTTCATCCCAAGAAGAAATCAGACCGAATGCCACCACGGGAAGGTCCGCGCCATCGACCTCCTTGTAGGCGCGCAACAAAGAGTTGTTGTCACGAAAATTCAGGACCAGAGACGGTGCGGAGCTGTGAGTCATTCTTGCGATTCTGAGTCCAGATCCATCAACATCATCAGTCGCAAGGGAAAATCCGAAATTCCTATAGAACTCAATGCTGCCCGGAATGTCGCTTGCATGAAGATGGATCAATACTCTAGCCATTTAAATCTCTCAACACCCCTTCGACACAGGACGACGAAATTCCCATCAGCAACACAGCCCCAAGATTATTCACACCGAATGTCGCGCAAAATCGGAGGCCTTCCTAGCGATTGTTGAAAAATTCAAATCACAACTTCGCCAAGATTAGATTTGAAATTTCATCGATTTTCTTGCTAGAAAACGAATCAACCGGATCGATCTCCGCACCATATGCAAGATCAATCCTAATATTAATACGCCTCCCCAAAAATCGGCAACGCAGCACATCTGCCTCTGCAATAGAAACCATCTCCTCAAGAAGAAGGCCCTCGGCTTTTAATCGATCAATCGATCCTTCAACTTCCTCAATCGCAAGTGCATGGAATTCCTTCATCATAGGCGCCCTAGCTTGCAAGTTAATTCGCCATCAACGCGAAATTTCAGCCGACATCCTGATGGATGCCCCAACTCGATATGTCGAAATTCAGATCATCCTCGAAGCTCTCCGAGATTATTTCTATTAAATTTCCAGAAGGATCCATGATTCTCGCAAAATAGAACCCAGGAGTGCATGCAAGCATGTCAAACTCAACCCCTTTTTCTTTCAAATTTCGGCAAAGACTGGGAAAACTCTTCTCGACGAAAAATTCATAGAGCGACTCTTTATTTCTTCCACCCCTCCTTTGGCAAAATTTGAATACTTAAAGCAAATTGCCAAATTTGAATGATTCGGCACTCGCAGGATATTCAATTCCAAATCTCGTTCATAACCCAGAATACCTTCATAGAAATCACTCATCCTATCGAGCATTCCTTTTTCCCGGAGCATCGGAATATGAATAGTGAATGGTTTCGTCATCTTCCGTATCGTCCTTTTGCTTTGGGGCGAGAGCTTTCTTTCGAGCTATCTCTAGCAGCCACGGCCGCACACTGATTGTCTCTGCATGTCATGCCGCCGCCCCTACTCCGCACCTCTCCATCGAAGCGCCCAAAAGCTTGAGTCACGGAATTTCGATACTTCCTAACATCCTGAATTCGTTGCGCAAGAAATTGAGGCACATAGACGCAGCAGAGGCTTCCACCGCAGCTTGCATCCCCTCAGAACCACGTGTTCCCGCCCCTCGGATCGATAACAGATTCACCCCATTTAATTCAAACCAAGGAGGCCAATAGGGACGAAAAATCTTCCGTCAATTTTTCGACATTTCCATAAAATTCATTGCCTGCATTTTCCGCCTCGATTTCGTGTCTCCAAAGATATATTCCGGAGAACCCACTATGCCCTCCGACAAACATCAAAATCAAATCCCCGCCAACCGTTCCTCCAATAGGAATCGAATTTGACGGTATTCGATTTTCATACCCGACAAGCTTCGATCGAATGGTTTGAGAGATATTTTTCGGACCATCAACAGCAAAAAATTCGCTCAGTGAAATCTTTTTTCCATTCAAAACAAATCCATTTCTATCTGGCACCCCGCCGTTAACCGTAGACAAAAATTCTCGATAATCTTCTGGCAAACGGCCAAAATCGGCTTCAAGTTCATTTATTTCAGCCTCGCTCGCCGGCCCTATTTTCGATGCGGCAAGAAGCTCTTTTTTAAGAGATTTTTTATACGGAATTCCAAGTTTTTCGAACTTTGAAAGTTCAGCCTCACTGAGGCCCAGCGATTTAAAATTGACCATGAATTATCTCCTGGTACCACAAACAGCGGCACCTCCGGTGTGCCGAACCGCGTCATGAATATCGGCGGGAATAAGCTGGAGGCGCCCATCATACTGCGTATGATGCCAGCGGTAGCCTGGCGGCGCTTTTGATCCAAATCCGTTATTTGCACCAAATGCTGCATCATTTGCAGCCCTGAAGTCTGCATCGTCGTTATTGAAACTTCCAACATTCACTTTTTTCACCGCATATCTGGAAAAATCGGGAAACCCCAACATATTAAACGGGACGCCATGCGGATACTTGCCACGAACACTGGCCGGCAGATCGGAGCCGGTCATGGTTTTGCCCGCGAAACAGTAATTAAGCGGCCTTCTGCCGTTCACTGGACGGACGTGTGCTCCTGCGTGTGTCGGTGCTCCTGTTTGCGGTCGGCGCGGCTTTAATCCAAGCGGGTCAAGCCATTCAACTGGGTTTTTCGTATATGCGTAAAAATTCGAATCCCCGAAAAATCCAATCGGATCACTCGATACAAACCTCCCACTGTGCGGATCGTAGTAGCGATACCGGTTGTAGTGCAGCTCCGTTTCCTCGTCGAAATACTGCCCTTGGAACCGAATCGGATTCGTGATCCCCGCGACCCCTGCCGCCTTGCTGATCGCCTGCTTCGCCTCGCCCCAGGCCTTGTAGTTCGCGCTCCAGCAGACCTGGCCTTCCGAGTCGGTCAATTCCTGTGGCGTGCCGAGGTGGTCGCACTGGTAGAAAGCGATTTCTTCGGGCCTGAACGGTTCGGCGCTGGCTTGCTGCAGTCCCTGCCCGTTCCATAGCGGGTCCTGCTCGATGTCGTAGGCCCCGCCGTTGGCCTGCATCAGCGCCTTCACGTCGGTGGTGGGGCTCAGATGAAGGGGCGCCTGTCTTCGCACCTGCGCCAGCGGCACGAAGCTGTCCTTCTCGTGGACGTAGTGCACGGTGTGCGCCTGCTCTCGGGCCCTGGGGTCCAGCGGCGTTGCGCTTTCGTAGGCGAGGTTGTCGCCGTCCCAACCGAAGAGGGTCTCTCTCGATCCGCTTGTCTTGGCAATGCGCCGGCCCATCGGGTCGTAGCGGAAGGTCGTGGTGCCCTCCTCGCTCTTTGCGCTGACCATGCGGTTGAAGCCGTCCCAGCTGAAGAGGGTCTTCTGCCCGTTCTTCGTCCGCTGGATGAGGTTGCCGTGCGCATCGTATTTGTAGCTCGTGCCTGCGTACTCTTTGAGCAGGTTGTCCAGCAACTTGCCGGGGGCCACGCCCTGTTCGCGCGCGAGTGCTGCCGTGCCGGGCTCCTTCAGTACCGGGTCGGCGATGTTGCCAGCAGGGTCGAAGGCGAACACTTCCTTGCCCAGTTGGCTCTGGGCCTCGAGCAATCTCCCGACCGGGTCGTAGCGGTAGTCCAGCCGCCCGCGCCGGCTGTCGCCGATGCCGGTGAGCTGGCCGGCTTTGTCGTAGCGGTAGCTGCGACGGATGCCGACGGTGGTGGTGCCTGTCGTGCCGAGAGCCGGCTTCGTGTGCGTGATCTGCTGCTCGAGCAACCGCCCGGCGGGGTCGTAGGTTTGCGTCTGGGCCAGGCCGTTGTGCTGCTGGCGGCCGACTTCACGGTGGAGGTCGTCGCGCTCCAGGCTCAGGATGTCCTGGCCGTTGAGCAGCAGGCCGTGCACGTGGCCACTGCCGTAGGTGAGCCACTCCTGGGTGTGGCCGTCGGGGCGGGTGCTGCCGACTCTCTGGTTGAGTTCGTTGTAGCGGTGCTGCCAGATGGCGGTGTGCCCCCTGGCGAGATCGGCGTGGTGCTCACGGGTGAGGTTGCCGGCGGGGTCGTAGAACCACTGGAGCTTGGCGTCCTGGTTCCGGGCTTCGACAAGGCGGCCGTTGCCGTCGTAGGCGAAGGTTTCGGCTTGGGCTGCGGCCTCGCGTTCGACAAGTCGACCCAATGGGTCGAAGGCGAGTCGGGTGACCTGCCCTGCTTCTGCCACTTCGGTGAGCACGCCGCTGGTTGCTTCGTAGCGGTACTGGGTCACCTTGCCGTCGAAGCCGGTTTCTTCGAGCAGGCGACCGACGGGGTCGTACTTGAAGCTGTAGTGGCTGCGGTTCTCGTTGTCGAGCTGAGTGAGGCGCCCCAGTTTGTCCCATTGGTAGCTCAGCGTGTGGCCTGCAGCGTCAGTGCGCCCAGCGATGAGCCCCGCGTCGGCGTAGTGGTAACGGGTGCTTCGCGCGAGGGCGTCGGTGTGCGTCAGCAGGCGGCCCTCGGCGTCGTGAGCCAGGCGCTCGCTGGTCTGATCGGGGTGGATCACTTCTTCGAGCTGGCCGGGGTGATTGGCACCCGCCTGGGCTGCCGTCAGCGTTTGCTCGTCGAGCGTGGTGTAGCGGTACTTGGTGACCTGGCCGGCGGCGTCGGTGCTTTGGGCGAGGCGGCCTTGAGGGTCGTAGGTCCAGGTGGTCGTCTTGCCCGAGCAGTCGGTGTAGCTGGCGAGTTCGCCGGTCGGGGTGTAGGCGAGCTTCTTGACACCGCCCTTGGCGTCAGTGATCTGCACCGGCCGCCCGGCCTTGTCGTAGGCGTATTGGGTCTTGTGGCCGAGCGGGTCGGTTTCCTCGATGAGGTGACCCTGCGGGTTGTAGTCGCGCCGCCAGGCGCCGCCTTCGGCATCGCGCACGCCGGTCAGGCGGCTCAGCTTGTCGTACTCGAAGTGGACCTGGCTGCCATCGGCCTGCGTGTGGGTTTGCAGGTTGCCAGCGTCGTCGTAGACATAGTCGTCGGTCGTGCCGTCAGCGTGCACATGGCGGGTGATGTTCTTGGCGTCGTCGCGGAAGAACCATTCCTCGTTCTCGTCCGGGTGGATGACGCGGTAGGTGTAGCCAAGGATGTCGTAGTAGATCCACGTTTCCTGGCCCAGCGCATCGGTCACATAGGTCAGGCGGATGTTCTCATCCCACTCCAGGCGGGTGTCGAAGCTGCCGTCGTCCGCCCACTCGCGAATCGCCTTGGCCTGCGCCCCGGTGCCGTCGTAGGCCAGGTTCATGCCGCGGCCGGTGCGGTCGGTGTAGCGGGTGATGAGGTGGTGGCTGTACTGGTAGGCCCAGGCGGCGCCGTTCTCGTCCTGCGCCGCGACCAGGTCGCCCGCTTCGTCGTGCGTGTAGGCGGCGAGTTGACGAACGACCTGTCCGTCTTTCAGTTCCCACACGGATTCGATGCGCCCGGAGATCGCATGAGGCCGGATGCCGACGTGTGCGAGCGTGACGTCGCCCTGCTTGCTGACGACATCGCTCAGCACCTGCTCGCCGGAAGGCAATGCATGGTCGTAGCGCAGGCCGATCGCGGCGCCGTCCTTGGCATGTTGAGCCACCAGGCGGAAGTGCTGCGTGCCTTGGGTGGCGGCCTTGCTGCTGACCGTGTCGACGAGTTCGTAGCTCTCGCGCCAGTCGGCCGGTTCACCGGCGGGCAACGGCTTGCCGAAATCGAGCACCAGCAGCGTGTCGCTCACACGCGTGGCACTGAATTCCTCGATGGCGTTGCGATGGCTTTGGCCCACGGCCAGCCAGGGGATGTCGTGGCTGCGACCGTCGGCGGCACGATAGACCAGTGCACGTCGGCCCCTGGACTCGACGACGTCGACGCGCGTCGTGTACGGGATCAACCAGCGCGCGCCGAAGCTGCCTTGGTCATAGGCCTCAAGGTCACTGCTGTAGGTGCGGTTCCATTCGATGGGCAGCGTGGCCGGCAGCACGAAATCCGTGTGGGTGAAGCTCTCGCTTCCTGTGGCGAAGCTGATGGACTTGCGGGTCTTGGCCTTGGCTGCGCCCTGCTTGCAGCAGTTGCCACTTCCCGTGGCGCCGGCCTGGGTGTTCACGGCGCCGAGTTCGTGACCCGGCCTGGCGGCCTGCGCCTGGGCGCCCTTGGTGGGCGGCACGACAGCGGCACGCTTGGCCTTGAATTTCTTGACGGCGGCAAACAGGCGCTTGAGCAGCCACATGATCGAGCGCTCGGTCTCGGCGCTGGCCAGCGCCATCAACTTGGCTCGCAGCGCTCCCTTGAAGTCGGTCAGGCTGCCGATGACGATGTTGACCACCGCCTTCGCCTTGTCGGGCAGGCGTGCGGCCGCCACCTTGACGGCGTAGTTGGCCGCCTGTTTGGCATAGCGGTCCGCTGCGGCGAGCATGCGGTTCCACATGCTCTCCTTCTTGGGGTTGTAGGTGTTCCTCTCCGGCTTGGGGCCCGCGATCTTGAACAGGTCTTCGCCGCCGGTGCAGCGGCGCAACACGCTGATGAGGTCATCGACAACGCCATCGGCCTTGTCCGCGCAATTGTTCAGGATGCCCGAGAGCTTGCTCATCGCACCGTCGACAAACTTCTCGATCTCGCCGGCGATCTTGTCGTTGAGGTGCATCACCAGCACGGAGATCAACGCGTCGCCAATGTTCGAGGCGCTGTGCTTGAGCTGCTGTTTGACGAGATGCAGTGCCGGGCGCAGGCTCATGCGGGCAGCCGCCATGCTCGGCGGTGCAGGAATGATGCCGATCAGGTTGATGCCCAGGTTGACCCACGCAAGGAAGTCAACAGCCTCTTTCTTGATGAATCGTCCGCTGATCAGGACGATGTCCATGATCACGTCGATCAGCGCCATGATGTTGCCGATGACAGGCAGGCTGCCCGCCACGGTGCTCAAGCGTTCCAGCGTGACGTAGTCGTTGCTGATGTCGCGCAACCACTTGTCGAAACGCGCCGCGCCGGCACCGATGTCCTGCGGCGCGATGGCGTTGAGCGGCGCGACCGCGGTCTGCTTCTCGCGCGGCTTGGTTTCCTGCGGTCCCTGCGTTGCCATTTTTTGTGCTTCCTCGATCTGATTTGTTCTCTTCAGGCCCGCGCAACCGGCGGGCCTGTGTCGCCGTCAACCTGCGAAACCGGGCGTTCTGCCAGTCATGGCTGTCGCAGGGTTCGCGCCGCCCAAGGACGGCAGGCTGGGCAATGCGCCAGGCAGCTTGGGAACGAGCGACGCCGCCGCACCGCTCACGCTGCTCTGCGCCGCGGCAGCCGCGCCCGCCAGCCCGCCATTCATGCCACCGGCCACCACGCTGCCGGCCACGCCTGCTGCGGGCGCACCCATCGGGCCGAGCGCACCGCCGACGGCCTTTCCAATGGCTTGGGTCGCTGCGCCAGAGGCCATCTGCCCCGCTTGCCCCAGCAACGCCTGCGCGCCGCCTTGCTGCACGGCCTGGACGGCCGCAACGGCTTGCTGCGCCGTTCCGGCCACCTGGCCGATCTGTCCCAACGCGCCCTTGGCTCCGCCCAGAACGCCCTTGGCCGACAGCAGGTTCGCTGCAGGCAAGGCCCCTGCATCGCCTGCAGGGCTCGTCGTCGATTTCTCGTCCAGCGGCTTGGGCGGCCATTCGTGCGGTGGCCCGAAGTAACTGCCCTCGTCCCAGGGATCGCGCGGATCCGGACCGAAGGTGATCTTGGCGCCGCCGATCGGCAAGCCCGACACCGTCGCGAAACCTTTGGCATCGAGGTTGCCGCTGTGGGTACCGCCTTCCGAATCCACCACCGTGTACTCGCCCTGCTTCACGGCCTGTCGCGGCGTGCCATCGCTCTTGATGTAGTGGTTGTGCAGATCCAGCTGCCCTTTCGGCAGCTGGGCCGGCTCCGGCAGTTTGGGCGACCCTTTGCTGTTCGGCCCGACCAGGCTATGCACGGCCGCATGCTCGCGCCAGATGCCATTGGTGCCGCTCTCGATGCCGCTCGCGTTCCAGCGTGTGTAGCTGGTGCCGCCATTGACCAGAACCTCTTCCTTGGCGGTGATGGTGATGCGATTGGCCTCCATCTTGATGTCGAGCTTGGCGATGACATTGATGCAACTCTTGAGGGCCGTGATGTCGATGTCCGCCGCTGCCGCCACCAGGCGAATGCCTTTCTCGAAGGCGGCGATGCGCACCGCGTCCTTGGCACTGACCAGCAAGCTCTTGCCCGCCGCAATGCTGGTGTGCGCCCCGCTGGTGACCGCATGGTGCTCGGTGCTCACCAGATGAATCGAGCCCCCCGTGGTGGCCTCGATTCCCACAGGGCTGGCCAGCACCACATGCGGCTCGTTGAGTTCGGGGAACTCGCCCTCGGCCTTGTTGCCGCCACCAGAACCCTTGATCGCATCGTTCTGCGCCTTCAGGCTTTGGGTCACTTCGTCCTGGTCGCCGGCCTCGTGCGCCTTGGCCTGTCGCGCCGCTTCGCTCAAGCCCTCGTGCAGCTCCCGTCCCTGGGACAGGCGCTGCACCGTCTCGCCCATGTCGGTGATGTGGGCCTGCGCGTTGGCGCGCGCCTCGGTGCTGATCAGGAGTCCGTCCTGGGCCCGGATCGCACCGTGACCGTCCGTGCGCAGCTCGAAGCCCTGGCCCCGGGCATCCTTGCGTCCGGCGTTGTCTTCGATGCGCGTGATGTGCCCCAGGCTCAGGGAGCTGCTGTCGTGGTCGCTCTTGAGCTGCGCCTGGATCTTTCCTTCGGTGTCGTCCAGCAGCAGGTGGTTGCTCTTGCCGCCGGCCTCGTTGCCGCTGGCGCCTGCGAGCTCACGGCTTCTGAGTCCGGTCAGGGCCTTTTGCTCGGGCAGCTTCCACGGCGGCATGCGCTGCGCGTTGTAGACCACCCCCATGACGATCGGGTGGTCGGGGTTGCCGTCCAGGCATTGCACGATGACTTCCGAGCCGACGCGGGGCGTGGAGACGGCGCCCGTCTCTCCACCCGCCCAGGGGCTCATCACACGCACCCAGGCGGAGCTGCGTTCGTCGCTCTGGCCTTCGCGGTCCCAATGAAATTGCACCCGGATGCGGCCGTACTCGTCGGTGTGGATGCTGCCCTCGGCGGACGGTCCCACCACGGTCGCCGTCTGTGGTGCCATCACGCGCTGCTCCACGCTGTGAAAGCCTCGACCGGGGCGCCACGGGACGAAGCGTCGGCTGCAGCTGAAGCGGTTGCTGTACTGGGCAAGCTCGCCTGCGCCTTGCAGGTAGTTGTTGCTCGCGCTGTGCTCGATCTCCAGGATCAGGAATTCGCTCTCGGGGCCTGTGCCCTGCGTGCGCCCGAAGTGATCGGTGAGGCGAAAGTAGCGCCCGGGCAGTACTTGCCGGTTGTTGCCGCGCGCATCGAAGTGCTTCGCAACTGCTTCGATCTCTTCGACGCGCCGCTTGGCAAGCGCATCGCCTTCGCGGCTGGTCTTGAAGTGCCGGTGGCCGCCGTATTCGTGCACTTCCAGCTGAGGGACGTCGCCTTGCTGGTTGCCGCTGGGGGTATCGGCGTGCTGGGCTCGCGGGTTCTTGAAGTCGAAGGCGCTGACGGCCGTGTGCCCGGACACGAGGGTGCGTGCAGCACTCCACTGGTGGATGGCATCTTCTTCCTGGGCGCCGCCTTCGCGCTGGAAGCGGATGTCGGGCGTCGGCCCGTCCACGGCTTCGGCCAGTGTGGTGTCGTCGGCGAGAACGAGGGTGTGGCCTTGGGCTGTATGTTCGTACCAGTAGCTGTAGCCGGCGGCTTCCCAGCGCCGGTGCAGGTAGTTGTGGTCGCTCTCGCCTTGGGCACCTCCGCCTTGAGCGGCCATGGTGATGGGGAGGTCTTCGCTGCGGACTTGCCACTTCCATTGAGGCAAGGTGTCGTAGTCGTTGAAGATGGCCTGAGTCTGCTCTTGCAGTTTCTGGCGGTGGAACAGGCGGTTGTTCGAGCGCAAGCGCAGATATCTCAACCACGGACCAAGCCGGGCTTCGTAGAAGGCAAGGTTGCCGTCGGTCTTGACGAGACGGAAGGCGAAGACGATGCCGGTGAAGTGGCGCAGGCTGCCGTCCGCACGCACGAGATCGATGCACAGCATCTTGCCTTGCAGGTCCTTGAGCGCCAGGTCGGCATTGCTCGAGAGCAGCTCGGCCGTGTATTCGAAGTCGCGCGACACGCCTTCGCGGGCGTCTAGCCGGTTGATGACCAGCCGCGCACCCGCAGGTTCGCCGCCCTGGGGAAACGACAGGCGCAGCAACCGGTCGTGCTGGCGGTCGAGAAGTGCCCCTCCGCTCTGGATACCTTCGGCCATTTGGCTCTACTCCCTGAAGATGCAACCATCGTCGCGATGGTCAGCTGAAAATTGATCGGACATCCGCAGCCCTCTCACGCCTCAACGTGGCAGCTTGATGTTGGAGCCTTCCAGCTTCAAGCCCCGCCCTAGCCTCTTGAGGTCGGTGGTCCCGCTTTGCTTGAACTCTCCGACTTGAGTGCCGGTGAAATCGATGCTGGAACCTACGGTGACGTCGACAAGCTCAAGCGTATTGATGCGACCTTCTTTGAAGTTGCTCTCGAGAAACTCGCTGCGCTCCACACGGACCAAGGCTGCATTCAGCCGCGCTGAACGCCAAGAGGGAGCCTTGACATTCTTGAGGATCAGACTTTGCGTAAGCACCGGCTGCGGCTTCTTGTCATCTGGTTCGTAACCTCCTCCGACCCCCACGGGCTGACCTTCTGCACGGCCAAAGACCACGTTCTCCATCAACACATGCTGGAACGCACCCGCATAGATGTTGCATACGCGCTGGCCATCACCCTTGATTTGACTGTCTCGCAAGGTAAACGAACGAGCACCTTCCTTGATCCCGGCTTTGATCACACCGGCAGTCACTCGCTCCATCAGGATGTCACCCTTGACCGTCGCGTTTGTCATGTCGAAGGTGCCTTCGATGGTGGTGTCTCGGATGGTGAGGGACAGCAGCGTGGCCGGCCGCATGTCAAAGCCCCCGAGAAGACGTGAGTTCTCGATCAACACTGCCGATCCGCCGCCGTCTTTGCTGACGCTGCAATCGACACTCTCGAAGTCGCAGTCGCGAATCAAGTGTTTGGTCTCGCCCGTCACGTTCGTCCACTTGGCCTTGCATTTGATGAATGCGACTTCACCGTAGCTACCGAAGCTGCCCCAATGGTTGGGCTCGGGATCTTTTCCGATCTGCTCGCATTGCTCGAACGTCACGTCCAGGCTGCCCGTATCGCCGACCACATGGCTGGTGCCGCTGATCAGGCAGCGCACGAACCGCACTTGCTTCAAAACGCCCAGATTGAAAATGCCTGCGAACTTGCATCCTTCGAAGCTCGATTGCGCAATCAGCGCCTGCTTGATGTCGTAGGCACCCACGAAATCGCAGTTGACAAACTTGATGTTTCGCCACTCCTGGCCCTGAAACTTGACACCGCTGAACTCGGCGCCCTCCACCACAAGTTGCGCATCGCCCAGGTCCTTCTTACGAAGCACCGGATCGCTCAGATAGTCGAAGGTCCTGCCGAAGTCCTTGATGTTCTTCTTGCCGTTCATTTCACATCCGTACAGAACAGCGCCCGCCATCGCGGCGCCAAGTTTGAGGAATCGCCTGCGGGTCATGACCTGGTTTTTCCTGGGGCGGAGGCTTTGCCAGCGATAGCAGCCTCGGGGCTGATGTAGCCGTTGGCTTCGAACGTCTTGGCCAGCCACTTCCAATCCGGCACCTCCCCCTTCTCTCCGCCGAAACGCACAAGATTGGACATTGTTCCCCCTGCGTTCAGGCTCACCGCACTGATCGGAAAAACCCATGGATCGGTGCATTGCATGTGCAGGGCCCAGTCTTCGCCAGCATCCGTAGGGCCAGGCCTTTGAAGACCCACCTCGCAAAAGGCTGACTGAATGCGTCGGAATGTCGAGTTGGCCTGCCTGCCCACCACACCTGTTGCGAAGGCTTTTGCGAGTGCCGCCATCCCTTCGCTGCTGATCGTCACACTGCTGGGGGAGCCTGGTTTGTCCAGCTCGGTGCCGACGCGATGCCATTTGTTTGGCTTAGGCTTATCGGCTTCATCGAGACCTCCCCCCTCAAACACCCACAGCGTCAAGCTTTTGATGCAGTTGAGCTTTTTCATCTGCCGACTCAATCGAAGCGGGATCTGCGTATTGCCCGGGGCGAAAGGCGAGATGTCGCCAAACTCGAGCGGCGTGTGGATGTTGCCCTTCTCCGGCAAGCCGTTCATCACATGCAGATAGTCCAGCGCCACGCACAGGCGAGGCTTCTCGTTGTACGCCTGTCCATCCTCGATGCGGCAGCGGCGAGTACTGACTTGGCTGATCTTGCCCGTGGCCGGCTCGAGCAAGGTGCCCGCAGGGGGCCGCCCTGTCCATGCGCTGAGCTCGCCGTCCAGGTTCTGGTAGCCGATCGGACCACCGCAACTGCTGACGATCAGGGCTGCTTCGGTATCCGGCGGCACCATCTGGGCCTTGTGGATGCCGGGGTCCTTGGCACTGTGCACTTGCACCCACTGCCTGCCAGCGGCACTGGAGTAGTCCTGATGCCATCGCACCTTGTACACGCCCGAGCGGTGGCTGTGGCCCGAAAGATGCCAGTCCGCACCAGGGCCCCTGCCGCGACGCCCCCCCACGTTGACGTAGTGCTCCAGATAAGTGGCCTGATTGCGCTCGCAAGTGCCGACATTGACTTGGTTGAACGCGCCTCGCATATTCATTCCAGTCGAGCCGTTATAGGGCACAAATTTGCACCGATCCTTGGCCTTCTCGACATTGCTGAAGGGCTCGGGTTCATCAAAGCTGACGATGGTGAAATGGCTGGCAACCGTCAGTGTGGATTTGCTCGCCCCCTTGTAGCTTGCTGCCTGTTTCAGCAGAGTGAGTTGGTCGTTGCTGAACGACTCCACCGCCCTGGGCAAAATACCGGTGCCTTGCCGATCCACGCCCCCGCCTTTGCCATCGATGGCGTCGTAGGCGTTCAGATAGTTTTCCTTGTCACCCCAGCCCAATGCCGCAATCGTCTGCACGGTGCTGCTGCCGCTTGCATCGTCGCTGCCAGCGCCATACGCGATCACACAGTCGGCCAGAGGGGTGAAAAGGGCATAGAACCAATCGAACTGCCCAGTGTTGAAGTTGAAGCCGCTGAGCACTTGGCCATACGTAGGACCATAAGCCAGACATGCCTCGTAGATGGTCATGTTGTGATCACGGCTCATGCCTTCGTTGGCTTTTCCTCGAACCCACTTGCTGGCGGCCTCCTTGTTCTCCAGGTGTTTCTGGAGTGCCGCCTTCCCCCCCGTCAGCCGGGAGACCAGGCCTTCCGGCTTCTCTCCGACTTTCGGTCTTCGCGTGAGATTCTCCAGCGCTTCACCGATCCCGCCGAAAAAGCTCGCCTTGAGGCCGCCGGCCACGCCTGCGACAACTTCCGCTGTGGCACTGGCGCCGCGACCAGCCACTACGGCGAGGTTTTCGGGATCGGCCTTGACTTCCAGAGATCCGAGTTGATAGCCCCAACTTCCTTCTTCCACCCGTGCACTGATGCCGTAGGGCACCTGGTACGCCTCATGGTTGCCGCTGGTCATGAAGACGGGCAGGCTGTGCTTGCGGTACATCTCACGCACCAGGCTGAACACGAGCATGTCGTCCAGCCCGCGCGGGTACAGCCTCTTGCCGTTGCTCGGGTCATCGATGTTCGCCAGCAGGTTGAAGCTCTTCCATTGCTCGCCGATGGCCTTGTTGCCCGTTGCTTTTCCCGCAGCGACCTGCGCCGGGTTGAGGTTGCGGTTGAAATCGATCAGGTCGCCGGTAAGCAGCACCGCGTCGGCCTTCTCGATCTTGTCACCACCCAAAGCCATCTTCTCGAACAAGGCGCGCAGCGCATCGAAGCTGTTGCACACCTTGGTGCCGACTGGTGTGTTCCATTTCACATCGGCCACATCGCCTTCGAGCACCTGGGCCATGCTCTTGCCCATCGCGGTATGGCGAACATTTACATGCACGTCGGACAGGTGGCCCAGCTTCAAAGGACGCGCGGGCATGTACTTCACGGGGTGCCAGCTTTGCAGGCGTTCGCCTGCACCGGTTTTTTGCGGCGGCAACTGGTTGGCCGTGGTGCGGGCGCCCTTGGACAGGTCGAATTCGTGGAGGTTCGCGAAGTGGAAAGGGTCCTTGGTGGATTGCTCGCGCAGGAACTTGGCAATCATCAGGTCCTGCGGCTCGGCGTGCGTGGCGTTGGGCAGGAGTTGCTTGCCGGCGTCGTTGAGTTTGACCATCCAGGCAAAGCTCATGAAGTCGCCCGAATTGATGCCCTGGAACGGCGCGGCCTTCAGATCGATCTCGATCTCGTAGATGTCGCCGCCTTGCAGATCCTTGTAGACCTGTGCCGCCATCGACGCGATAGTGGCAAAGGGCCGTCCGTGGCGATCCTTGATCAGTACCCCTGCTCCGAAGCGACCGACGCGCCAGGCGTTGATGTGCTGCGGGGCCGTTGCGCAGGTGTTGCCATCGCCAAACAGCGTGCCGGTGGTCGTGTCGGTCTGGGTGCCCTTTTCCTTGATGGAGTAGAGCCTCAGATGACGGTCGACGAAGACATGCAGGTTGGGCGCAGGTGCGGGGATGGCAGCGCCTGCACCCGAGGCCGCCTTCAAGCTCGACTCGCCGACGATGAAGATGCTGCACTTGGTCTGCCCTTCTTTGAGCAGCAACGGCGTTCCCAGGCTCGGATAAAGGATGAGCGCCGATTTGTCGACCGGGTCACTGCAATCACAAACGCCCGGGATGCGGTTCTTGGCGGATTGCGCGTTGGCAGCGCTGCTGCCGAGGTTGGGAACGGTGGCCATGATTCAGCGAACTTCGGTGCGCGGGATGTGAAAGGGGTGTGCGGATACGGCAGCGAGACGTCGTTGGCGCAGGGGTTCGAGCAGTGCGTGCGAATGCAGCGCAAGCACCTGCGGCGCCTCTTCGACCAGGTCTTGCCACACCGCGTTGTCGATGTCCGCGATGGCGGCACCGAGGCCCCGCTCGCCGGTTGCCGCCGCGGCAAGGATGGGTTGCAGTGCCTGTGCATCGGCAATGTCGGGGTGCAGGCGCAACCCCATGGCCAGCAACATGTATTGATCGGCCCAGTCCTCCAAGCCAAGACGCCGGGCATCGTCACGCAACTGATGCGCCAGGCGGTGTTGCAACGCCGGCGCCATGTGATCGAGTTCACCGGGCTCGATGTCGTTTTCACGCACGGAAGCGAGCATGGTTTCTGCCGTGTTGAGTTGGTCGAGTGCCAGCAGCAGCGTCTGGTCAAGCGGCAGCGGCTCGGCGCGCGGGGCTGCCCTGTTGAAACTGGGCCCCTGCATCAAGCGCGGTGAGAAATCGGCACGCCAGGCGGCCCACCAACGAAATGCCTGCATGAATTGCTGGCGATCCGCTGCAGGCCAGCAGCCGGGCATGTCCAGCCCGATGCGTGGGTCGAACCAGCGCAGCACCGCACCGCAGGGTTCATCGCCCTCGATCATCGGGTCCGGCGGAATCAGGCCCTCCAGCCAGCTTCTCATGTGGCTCGCCAGATCGCCCAAAGCGAGGGGTGAGGCCACCATGCTCAACGCATGATGAACGCCTGCATGCAGGGCCAGCGTCTCCAGCAGAGTGCCCGCAGGCTGTGCCGGAAACCGGATCAACCACGGCCCCTGATCGGCCAGTTCGGATTCGGGCGTGCCTTCGAACAAGCGCTCCACCTCCAGCCCATGCGTTTGGACACCGAGGGCAATGGCCCCGCGATCGGCCATCTCGCACTGGCCGAGTTCGACCAACGCATAGCGCGGCATGCTCGCACTGCAGGCCAGCAGCACCCCCATGTCATGCACCAGTGTCTGCGCGACTTCCTTGTTGAACACCACGAGCTCGTGCGGCTGCAGACCGCCGTCGACCGGCATCGCTTGTTGGGTTGGATACGCTGACACGGTCACTGTCGAGGTGCCACTGCGGCAGCGCGCGCTGCAGCCTTTGCCATGCACTCTTTGCACACGGCTTGAGGTAAACGCATCTCCGGCACCGGCAGGTTCTTAGGGCCCGTCGTGATGTGGGAAGCCGCGTGCTCGCGCCAGATGCCCGTGGTGCCGTTCTCGATGCCTCCTCCGTTCCAATGGGTGTAGCTGGCACCGCCGTTGATGATCACTTCTTCCTTGGCCGTGATCGTGATCTTGTTGGCTTCGGCCTTGACGTCCAGTTTGGCCAGGATGTTGATGTTGTCCTTCAGGGCCTGGATGTCGATGTCGGAATTGGCGGCGATGAGCCGCATGCCTTTCTCGAAGGCTGCGATGCGCACCGCGTCCTTGGCACTGACCAGCAAGCTCTTGCCCGCCGCAATGCTGGTGTGCGCCCCGCTGGTGATCGCATGGTGCTCGGTGCTCACCAGATGAATCGAACCACCCGTGGTGGCCTCGATTCCCACAGGACTGGCCAACACCACATGCGGCTCGTTGAGTTCGGGGAACTCGCCCTCGGCCTTGTTGCCGCTGCCCGAGCCCTTGATCGCATCGTTCTGCGCCTTCAGGCTTTGGGTCACTTCGTCCTGGTCGCCGGCCTCGTGTGCCTTGGCCTGTTGCGCCGCTTCGCTCAAGCCCTCGTGCAGCTCCCGTCCCTGGGTCAGGCGCTGCACCGTCTCGCCCATGTCGGTGATGTGAGCCTGCGCGTTGGCACGCGCCTCGGTGCTGATCAGGAGCCCGTCCTGGGCCCGGATGGCGCCGTGGCCGTCCGTGCGCAGCTCGAAGCCCTGGCCCCGGGCGTCCTTGCGTCCTGCGTTGTCTTCGATGCGCGTGATGTGCCCCAGGCTCAGAGAGCTGCTGTCATGGTCGCTCTTGAGTTGCGCCTGGATCTTTCCTTCGGTGTCGTCCAGCAGCAGGTGGTTGCTCTTGCCGCCGGCCTCGTTGCCGCTGGCGCCCGCGAGTTCACGGCTTCTGAGACCCGTGAGGGCCTTTTGCTCGGGCAGCTTCCACGGCGGCATGCGCTGCGCGTTGTAGACCACCCCCATGACGATCGGGTGATCGGGGTTGCCGTCCAGGCATTGCACGATGACTTCCGAGCCGACGCGGGGCGTGGAGACCGCCCCGGTCTCGCCGCCGGCCCACAGGCTCATCACACGCACCCACGCGGAGCTGCGCTCGTCGCTCTGGCCTTCGCGGTCCCAGTGAAATTGCACCCGGATACGGCCGTACTCGTCGGTGTGGATGCTGCCCTCGGCAGACGGCCCCACCACGGTCGCCGTCTGTGGCGCCATGACGCGCTGCTCCACGCTGTGGAAGCCGCGACCAGGGCGCCACGGGACGAAGCGGCGGCTGCAGACGAAACTGTTCCTGTACTCGGCCCGCGACCCCTTGGGTTTGCCCTCCGCGGTGGCGGGCTCCTGCAGGTAGTTGTTGCTCGCGCGATGCTCCACCGAAAGGACGAGGAATTCGCTTTCAGAGCTTTCGCCTTGCGTGCGTCCGAAGTGGTCGGTCAGCCGGAACCAGCGCCCGGGCAGCACGAATCGATTGTTGCCCTGCGCCTCGAAGCGCTTGGCCTTCGCCTCGATCTCGCCGATGCGCCGACGTGCCACACCTTCGCCTTCGAGCGACGTCTTGAAGTGACGCGCGCCACCGTACTCATGCACCTCCAGGTGAGGCACATCCCCCTGCTGGTTGTTACTGGGCATAGAGGCATGCTGCGGACGCGCGTTCTTGAAGTCGAAGGCGCTGACGGCCGCTTGCGCCGAGACCAGCTCGCGCACCGCACTCCACTGACCGATGCCATCCTCTTCTTGCGCGCCACCTTCGTCCTGGAACCGGATCTCCGGCACCGAACCGTCCACGGCCTTGGCAAGCGTGCTGTCGTCGCATACATGCAGGGTGTGACCCTCGGCCGAATGCTCGTACCAGTAGCTGTAGCCCGCCGCCTCCCAGCGCCGGTGCAGGTAGTTATGGTCGGTCTCACCACCAGCCCCGCCGCCCTGCATGGCCATCGTGTGAGGTGCGTCGTCGCCGCGAACGAGCCACTCCCATTGGGGCAGCACGCCGTAGTCGCCGAAGATGGCCTCGGTCTGCGCGCGCAGCGTCTGGCGATGGAAGAGGCGATTGTTCGCGCGCAGCCGCAGGTACTTCAACCACGGGCCGAGCCTGGCTTCATAGAAGGCCAGGTTGCCGTCCGTGCGCACGAGCCGGAACTCGAAGACGATGCCGGTGAAATAGCGAAGCGTTCCGTCGGGGCGCACCAGCTCGATGCAAAGCATCTTGCCCTGCAGATCCTTGAGTGCCAGATCGGCATTGCTGCTCAGGAGCCCGACCGTGAAATCGAAGTCGCGCGACAGGCCTTCGGACGCAGAGAGTGTGTTGACCACGAGGTCGCCACCTGCGGGCTCCCCGCCCTGGGGGAACGACAGTCGCAGCAGCCGGTCGTGCTGCCGGTCTGCGACAAGCTCCGCGAGATGAGGGCTCGACGGGTCGCTCATCGGATGCGACCGTGCAAGAACAATCTCGCCACGATGTGGTTCACGCGGACTCCCCCTTTGATTCTTGTTTTCAAGAAAGGCGCGCAATCACCGCCTTTCGCAATTGCATCCAAATACATCAGGCACGCTCCCTACCTGATCATGTGAAGGTTAATTTTCTTTCTATTTGATCTCTATTTTCTCACACGTGCCAGAGGAGTTTTCACAGGAGAACTGAGAGTAATCCATTCGTTTTCCAATCGAGCAACGGGCTGCCTCCGATTTAAATGACGCCTTGTTAAGGTGTGAGATCAAACCGGTGGCAATTCATGGGAGTGAAAAATAAATTGAGCCAAAAGTTCAAACTTTCTAATTCGCCGAATTTGTAAAAGCGGGGCGTGTTGGTAGCGACAGCTGTACACGACCTCGATGCGCACGAGAACGTGTTGCGCAAGGGGGCGCTCCACACTTTCAACGCGTTTTGCAATGCGAACTGCTGCCAGTGGCGCGCCGGCAAGCACGCGGGGGAAGGCCACCGAATACCCAGAACAGGTGAGTGTGCTTGTTTACATTTGTCGTAAGAATGAATACTTTCAATTCCCAGTAGCCGAAGAGCCGCAGAGCTTGGTCAGGGTGGGATCTGGACAGCATGGTCACTCTGACAAATGTCGTCGACTCATTCGGTTTCCGCCTGCCCCTGCCACCTTCAGGACATGGACCGCCAGCCGCGCAGAGGGTGGATGCGCCTGCTGCCCTGGCTGCGCCTGTACCGCTGCTCGAGTTGCAGCAAGATGCGGCTCCTGTCCAAGCAGAAGGTGGACAGCGCCCGCCTCCTGCATGCGGCCCAGGTGCGCGCACGCGGGGGCTGAGGGCGTCGACCCCGATTTCCCTGCTATCATTTTTTCGTTCGCGCGCCCTGTGCGAACCGGGCCGAGGACGACCTCGGTCTTGCACCTTCACCTTGCAAGGGACGGCCCTTTCCTGACTTCTCGCGAAGTTTCGACATGGCCGCACTGCTCCCTTCCTGGCGCCTCGCCGCGCAACGTTTCTTCTCCCGTTTCCGTCTTTCTCGTGCCACCGTGCCGGATGCCTTCCGGCTGACGCTCGGCGCCGTGCGCCTGCACGTGCGCACGGGCGCGACCCGGCTGTCGTACCGCGCCGAATGCCCTCGCGCACGCGCCGCATCGGGAGCCGCGCGATGAACGGTCTTGATCTGCACTGGCCCGCGCTGACCATGGCGGGGGCCCTGGCCTACGCCGCCTGGCATGCGCGCCGCGAAGGCTGTGAGCTACGCGACGTGAAAGCCCTGTGGGCCGCCAGCGGGCTGAGCCTCGCTGGCAGTGGCCTGGTGGCCCTGGCTTCCCTCTTGATGTCGGAGTGACAACGCCCATGACAACAACACCTTCCCCCGCCCGCCTCGTCCCGCCCGCCACCTGGGCCCTGATCGCCGCCGCCTGGCTCGTGGTCGGGCTCTTCGTGGCTTTCGGCGACCGCTGGCTGGCCGCGCCGATCAGCCCCGTGGTGGCCGGCTGCGTCTTCCTGGCACTGTTCGTCACCATCCTGGCCGCCTCGTTCGGCGTGGTGCGCGAGGCGGACCACCTGGCGCACCAGCTGGGCGAACCGTATGGCACGCTGATCCTGACGCTCTCGATCGTGTCGATCGAGGTGATCCTCATCGCCTCGGTGCTGCTGGGCCCGGGCGAGTTTCCGACCATCGGGCGCGACTCGATCTTCGCCGTGATGATGATCATCCTGAACCTCGTCATCGGCATCTGCCTGATCGCGGGCGCGGCACGCCACTGCGACCAGGAGTACAACGCACAGGGCGCGGGCGCCTACCTGTCGATGATCGTGCTGCTGACCGGCACGGCGCTGGTGCTGCCCAACCACACCTCGGGCGCGGGCGAGTTCACGCCGGTGCAGGCGATCGGCATGTCGGTGCTCACCGCCGTGCTGTACGGCGCGTTTCTCTGGATGCAGATGCGCAGCCACCAGCGCTTCTTCATCCAGCCGGCGCCGGGGCGGATGTCGGTGCGGGCGACCTCGCCCTCGCCTGCGGTGCAGGCCCGTCACGAAGCCCTGGACAAGCGCGCCGTGGTCGTTCGCTCGCTGCTGTTGCTCGCGATGATCCTGCCCATCGTGCTGCTCGCGCACTACCTTGCGGTGGTCACCGACTACGGCATTGCCGCCGCCGGCGCGCCCGCGGCCGTGGGCGGCGTGCTCATCGCCATCATCGTGTTCACGCCCGAGTCAATCACCGCCGTGCGCGCCGCGATGAACAACGAGATGCAGCGCGCCATCAACCTGTGCCTGGGCGCCTTCGTCTCCACCGTCGGGCTCACGGTGCCGGCCGTGCTGGTCATCGGGCTGGTCACGGGCAAGCAGGTGCTCATGGGCATCTCGGGCGCCGAAACCCTGCTGTTCGCGGTGACGGCGGTGCTGAGCCTGCTGAGCTTCAACGGGCAGCGCACCTCGCCGATCCAGGGGCTCATGCACCTGATGCTGTTTGCGGTGTACGGGATGCTGCTGTTCCTGCCCTGAGGCCGCGCAACCGGGTTACACCGCGGCCTGCGCCTTTGCCAAGGCGGGCGGACGCCCCCGTTGAGGTACCTCACCCTCTCCGGGGCCTCCCCTGCCGGCGCCATGACCTCTCGCCACCCTCGTGCAGTGGCCCATTTATCCGCATGAAATCTAATGCAAATATAGTTACCAAATGTTAATGGAACAAGATTTCAATTGCATCTGAACACCAAAGTAGTAATGTGAACTCGTCACACGTTGTGGTCTCTGGCAAGAAAAATGTATTCCAAACTGTCACTGCCAAGCGCTTCCGTCCGTACCGCGATCTCTCGCGGTGCCTGACATGGTCCATGCACAGGATGCATCCCCATGCGAGTGCGCGGCTCCGCCCCCAGCATCGACGCCAGCCTGGCGGCGGATGCGCTCATGGTGGGACGCATGCGCCTCGTGCTGTCGATCTCGGCCCTGCTGGCGATCACGGTAGACGCCGCCGATAGCCACAACCAGGTTCCCGCCACGGTCTGGCTGGCCTTCCTCGGTTACATCCTTCACAGCCTGCTGATCCACGTCTGCACGGCGGTGGGCCGGCCTTACTTCCAGGGCCGGACCATCCACTGGTCCGACGTGCTGTGGTTCACGCTGATCGTGGCGGTGACCGACGGCACCCACAGCCTGTTCTTCCTTTTCTACTTCTTCGCCATCCTCACCTCCTCGTTCCGCTGGGGCTTCGAGGAAGGCGCCCGCGTGACGATCGCCTCGGTCGCCTCGTTCACCGCCTGCGGGCTGGCCACGTGCACGGGCGACACGTCGCAGCTGCTGATGCGCACCGCCTTCCTGCTCGCGCTCGGGCACATGATCGTGTACTGGGGCGGCTCCAAGCTGGCGCTGCAACGGCGCCTGGCGCTGCTGGGCGACGTGAGCCAGCTGTCGAACCCGCGCTTCGGCGCCGGGCGCACCATCGCCCGCACGATGGAGCGCACGCTGGCCTTCTTCCGGGCCAGCCATTGCATCCTGCTGACGCGCGACCTCGCCACCGGCACCTGGCTGCTGCGCACGCTGCGCGAGGACGACACCTGCGAGCAGGTGAGCATCGAGACCATCGGCCGCCTCGCGGAATCGCCGCTCATGGCCCTGGCGCCCGACAGCGTCGTGCTGAGCAGCCGCCTGCCCTGGCCGCTGAACCACCTGCGCGCGCAGCACCGTGTCTTCGAAGCCGGCACGACCGCCTGGCGCAGCGCCGACGAAGCCGGCGCGGCGCACTGCACCACCATCGCCGCCCTGCTGGAGGCGCGGGCCTTCATCAGCGCGCCGCTGCCGATGCGCCTGGGCGAAGGCCGGGTGTTCATCTCGTCGCGCGACGGGCGGCTGGGCAAGTCCGACGCGCTGTTTCTTGCCCACCTGATGGAACAGATCTTCCCGGTCATCGAGACCATCGAGGTGCTCGACCGCATGGCCTCGGAAGCCGCGTCGACGGAGCGCCTGAAGATCGCGCTCAACCTGCACGACACGGCCATCCAGCCTTACATCGGCCTGCGCATGGGCCTGTGCGCGCTGCGCAAGCGGGCCGCCGCCGACAACCCGCTGCGCGAAGACCTGGACAAGCTCGCGGACGTGGCCGACGGCGTGATCGCCGACCTGCGCCGCTACGCCGGCGAAGTCAGGCACGGCACGAACGATCCCGGCGGGCTCGTGCGGCCCCACCTGGAGCGCCAGGCCGCGCGGATCAAGGGCCTGTACGGCATCGACATCGACATCGTGATGGCCATCGACGGCCCGCTGCACCTGGACGACCGCGTGACCGCGGAGCTGCTGCAGATGGTCAGCGAAGGGCTGAACAACATCTGCAAGCACACCCATGCGCGCCACGGCAGCGTGCGCATCGACTACAAGAACGGCCAGCTGGCGTTGTGCATCGAGAACGACGCCTGCCAGGAAAGCTTCACCGCCTTCCACCCCCGCTCCCTCACCGAGCGCGCCGCGGCCCTGGGCGGCCAGGCGCATGTCGACCGATGCGCAAACGGCGGCACGGCGGTACGGATCGAAATCCCGATCTGACCGCCCGCCGCAGACACAGGAAGGAGTCCGTCATGCAAACCCTCGACCATCCCGACCATCCCATTGCCGTGCTGCTCGTGGACGACCACAAGACCATGCTGTGGGGCCTGTCGAAGCTGATCGACGGCGAACAGCCGCGCATGAAGGTGGTCGGCACGGCCAGCTGTTGCGACGAGGCGGTGGCCACGGCGCAAAGCCTCGCGCCCGATGTCATCGTGCTCGACCTCGACCTGGACGGCCACAGCGCGCTGGACATCCTGCCCCGGCTGCTGACCAACGAGGTGTCGCGCGTGATGGTGCTGACGGCCGAGAAAGAACAGCGCACGCTCGACCTGGCCATACTGCGCGGCGCGCGCGGCGTGGTGGGCAAGGACGCCTCGGCGCAGCAGCTGCTCGACGCCATCGAGCGCGTGTTCCGTGGCGAGCTGTGCGTCGACGCGCAGACCATGGGCCGCGTCTTCTCCGAACTCACGTCGGCCAGGAAGCCGCCGAAGGCCGACCCCGACACGGCGCGCCAGGCCACGCTGACGCACAAGGAGCGCGAGATCATCCGCATCGTCGCGACCGGATGCGGCGCCTCCAACAAGGCGCTCGCCGAGCGTGCCTTCGTCACCGAGCACACGCTGCGCAACCACCTGTGCGCGATCTACCAGAAGCTGGGCGTCACGAACCGGCTCGAGCTGTACATCTACGCGATCAAGCACCAGCTCGACGCGCTGGCGTCCTGATCCGCCGCAGCGGCGCCCAGCCGGCCTTCCGGCCCGGTCGGCTCCTCACTGATGCCCGGTCAGCATCGGCCCGATCATCCGGATCACGCGGATCGCCGCCGGCGTGAGGATCACGAGCGAGATGCACGGGAAGATGCACAGCACCAGCGGCAGCAGCATCTTGGTCGGCACCTTCGCCGCCAGCTCCTCGGCGCGCACCTGGCGCTTGTGACGCAGGTCGTCCGAAAACACGCGCAGCGACTCTCCGATGCTGGTGCCGAAGCGGTCCGCCTGGGTCAGCATGGTGGCGAAGGTGCCTATTTCTTCCACGCCCGTGCGCAGCGCCAGGTTGCGCAGCGACTTCTCGCGTGTGCCGCCGGCGCGCATTTCCAGGTTGGTCCAGTGCAGTTCCTGTGCGAGCGCCCGGCTCTTGATCTGGATTTCCTCCGTGACCTTGGCCAGCCCGGCGTCCAGCCCGAGCCCCGCCTCCACGCACACCAGCATGAGGTCGGCGGCGTCGGGAAAGTTTTCGAAGATCTCGCGGCGCCGCGTGCGGATGCGAAGGTACAGCAGCGCGTTGGGCAGGTAGCAGCCGGCCAGCGCCGCCAGCGCCAGCCACAGCAGCATCGTCATGCCGCCCGCCGAACCCGCCGCGCGCAGCATGAGGAACGCGACGGCCGCGAAGCCCAGCGGCAGCAGCGTCTTCAGGCCGAAGTAGATGAGGTACGCATCCGGGTGGCGGATGCCGGCATTGAGAAAGCGCACGCGCATCGGCGACAGGTCGGCGTCGCCGGTCGGCGACGACAGCTGCGCGAACGGCCCGACGAGCTTGACGGCGGTCTCGGTCCAGGCCGACTTGCCGGACGGCATCGCCACCGCCTGCAGCCGCTGCGCGGTGCGCGACGGGGAGAACCACACCGCCAGGCCGATGACCGTCAGCGACACGGACAGAAAAACCAGGATGGGGAACAACATGGCCATGACGCTTCTCCTTCAGACGTGAATCTTCACGATCTTGCGCAGCAGCACGATGCCCACGAGCATCAGCACCAGCATGTAGCGCAGCACCGTCTGGCCGATCGGGTCGGTCCACAGCGGCGACATGAACTCGGGATTGAAGATGTTCATGAGTGCCGCCAGGGCGAACGGCATGATGCCCAGGATCCAGGCCGACAGCCGCCCTTCCGACGACAGCACCCGCACCCGCGCGAGCAGCTTGAAGCGCGCGCGGATGAGCTGGCTCAGGTTGCCCAGCACCTCGGTCAGGTTGCCGCCCGAATCGCGCTGGATCAGCACCGACACCACGAAGTAGCGCAGGTCGGTGAGCGGCACGCGCTCGCTGAGGTTGGTCAGCGCCTGCTGCAGCGAGACGCCGAAATTTACCTCGTCGGCCACCAGGCGGAACTCGCTGGCGATCGGGTCGGGCATTTCCTCGCCGATCATCTGCACGCCGCTGGCAAAGGAGTGGCCCGCGCGCAGCGCGCGCGTCACGAGGTCCAGCGCGTCCGGCAGCTGCTTTTCGAGGCGATCCAGCCGGCGGCTGCGCTGATGCTGCAGGTACAGGATGGGAAGCAGCGCGGCCACGGCCCCGGCCAGCAGCGCCAGCCACACGGGCTGGTGCGCCAGCCACACGGCGAAGAACGCGAACGCACCGAGTGCACCGCAGGCCAGCAGAAAGCTCGACACCGTCCAGTCCAGCCCCGCCTGCAGGATGAAGCGGTCCAGCCGGTGCGCCCGCGGCAGCGCCAGCAACTGGCGCTGCATCCACGGCATGTCGCTGAGCATGCGTTCCTTGGCGAGATGGGCCTGCGGCGTGCGGTCGACCGCGGCGGACATCGCCTGCAAGCGCTTTTCGATCTTGCGCGCGCCGGGCCCCTTGTAAGACCGCCACAGCAGGTAGAGCCCCTCGATCATGAGCAGCGCGGTCACGAAGACCAGCACCGTGACCGTGACCAGCGTGTTCCCCCCCAGGTTGTCGAACATGGCGCGCTCCTATTCGTAGTGCTTTTCGGGATCGAAGATGCTGTCGGGCAGCTCCACGCCGTACGCGTGCAGCCGCTCCATGAACTTCGGCCGCACGCCGGTCGCATGGAAATGGCCGCGCACCTGGCCGTCGGGGCTCATGCCCGTCTGATGGAAGGTGAAGATCTCCTGCATGGTGACGATCTCGCCCTCCATGCCGGTGATCTCCTGGATGCTGGTGACCTTGCGCCGCCCGTCGATCAGCCGCAGCACCTGGACGACCACCGTGATCGCCGAGGCGATCTGCTGGCGCACGGTGCGGTGGGGCAGGTTCAGGTTGGCCATGCCGATCATGTTTTCCAGCCGGGCCAGCGCATCGCGCGGCGTGTTGGCGTGGATGGTGGTGAGCGAGCCTTCGTGGCCGGTGTTCATCGCCTGCAGCATGTCGACCGCCTCGGCGCCGCGCACCTCGCCGATCACGATGCGGTCGGGCCGCATGCGCAGCGCATTGCGCACCAGCGCGCGCTGCGTGATCTCGCCCTTGCCTTCGATGTTCGTCGGCCGCGTCTCCATGCGCGCGACGTGCGGCTGCTGCAGCTGGAGCTCGGCCGCATCCTCGATGGTGATGATGCGCTCGGACTCCGGAATGAAGCCCGAGAGAATGTTCAGCAGCGTGGTCTTCCCTGCCCCGGTGCCGCCCGAGATCAGCATGTTGACCTTGGCTTGCGCCAGGCCTTCGAGCATCTGCGCCATCGGCGGCGTGAGCGACTTGAGATCGTTCACGAGGTTGTTCATGCGCAGCGGTATCTTCGCGAAACGGCGGATCGACATCATCGGCCCGTCCAGCGCCACCGGCGCAATGACGGCGTTGACCCGCGAACCGTCGGGCAGCCGCGCATCGACCATGGGGCTGGACTCGTCGATGCGCCGCCCCACCAGCGAGACGATCTTGTCGATGATGCGCAGCAGGTGCTTCTCGTCGGTGAAGCTCACGTTGGTCAGCTCCAGCCGGCCCCGCCGCTCCACGTAGATGCTGGTGGGCGAGTTGACCAGGATGTCCGACACGGTCGGGTCGGCCATCAGCAGCTCGATGGGCCCGAAGCCCAGCATCTCGTGCTGGATGTCGCGGATCAGCGTGCGCCGCTCGATGTCGTTGAGCGCCTCGGGCTCTTCCTGCAGCAGCCGCCCGACCATGGTCGAGATTTCCTGCCGCAGCGCGTCGGGCTGGAGGGTTTCGAGCGCCGCCAGGTCGAAGCGGTCCAGCAGCTTCAGGTGCATGCGCTCCTTCAGCAGCTTGTAGGTGTCCGAGGCGAAAGGCGACGCGGTCAGCTCGACGACCGGCCCCGCCGGCCGCGCGCTGGCATCGCTGTCGATCGCATTGAGTTGTTCCCTGAATGACATGTTGGCACCTCCGCCTGGGTATTGATGGGAATCCGCCCTGTCTCAGGCACGGCGGAACAGCCGCCCCATGAAGCCGGGCGTCGTTTCCGGCCGCGGGCTGAGGGTGTGGGCAATCTCGTCGAGGCGCTTGGCGAGCGCGCTGCCGCGCGACATCTCCGCCAGCGGCACGCCGCGGTTGATGGAGGCGTCGACATCCTTGCCGCCGTCCGGCACCGTCGTGAACGTCGCGCCGGGCAGCGACCGGCGCATGTCCGACAACCCGATCTCGCCGCCGCCGGTGCTGCGGTTCACCAGCAGCTCGACCTTGCCGGCGGCGTAGCCGAGCGACTTGAACACCTGCATCAGGCGCGTCACGTTGCGGATGTGCGGCAGGCTGGTCTGCATCACGGGAAAGATGCGCTCCGCGCGGTCGAGCACGCGCAGCGTGAGCGTGTCGATGCGCGGGCCGAGGTCGAAGATCACGAAGTCGTACTGTGCGAGCGCCACCTGCAGGATGGCGTCGATGTGCTCGGCCTTGACGTCCATCGCGCGCGCCAGGTCCTCGGGCGCAGGCAGGATGCTGTAGCTGGGCGACACGCGCACCACGCTCGCTGCGAGCAGCGAGGCATCGAGGCGCCCGATGTCGCGCGCCACGTCGGCCATCGTCGCGGTCGGGCGCAGGTCGCTCACATACGACAGCGCATCGCCGAACTGCAGGTTCAGGTCGATCAGCAGCACCGAGCGCTCGCGCGACAGCTGGTGCGCGATGTTGGTCGCGAGAAAGGTCGCGCCGCTGCCGCCCTTGCACGGCATGAACGCCACCACCCGCCCGGGGCTGCGCGCCTGCGAGCCGGCCATCTTGAGCGCAATGCGATCGACGGTGGCCTCGAGCGCGGCGGTGTCGGCGGGCGACGGCAGCACCTCGCGCACGCCTGCGCGCATCGCGTGGATCAGGAACTCGGGCGTCTGCATCGCGCACAGCAGCACCACCGCCACCGCCGGATGCCGAAGCGTCAGGGCCTCCACCAGCGAGAGCTCCTGCGGGTCGCAGCACATGCCGTCGACCAGCAGCAGGTCGGGTGCGACCTTGTCGACGACCGCCTGCATCCGGCTCTTGCCGCCTTCGAAGAGCGACACGGCATGGCCGCGCGGCTCCAGCACCTTGCGCATGTCCTGCAGGTGGTTCGGATTGGGGGAAACGATGGCGATCTTCATGGTCATGGTCGTGTCCGGTGTGTTGCTAGGAGCAGACGGCGTTGCTGTTCGGGTCCTGCCCCATGATTTCGCGCGGCAGGTAGGTGGAAAAACCCGGCATCGGGATCGGAGAACGAGTTCCGAATCCGATGGGCGAAATCCATTGGTAGTCGAGATCGACGATGCGGACGTTCACGCCGCTGCAATTGGCGGAAGTACAGGTCGCGCTGATGCTGCCTGCCGCGTCGTACCAGTCGACACTGACATTGGCTGCCGTCAACTGGGGCAGGAATTTCTGCATGTTGGAAAGTACGACCGTGGCGTTTCGGTCGCACACGACGGCCGCACGAGCACCCCAGCGCGTCGCTTCGGCGGCTGCATTCCACGTCCACAACATGCGCACGAAATCCATGATGCCCAGCAGGAAGGTCAGGAAGAACATCAGGACCAGCGCGAACTCCACCGCGGTCGCACCCATCTGTCTTGTTCGATTCATGATTGACCTCGCATGGTGGCGCTGATATCCCCGAAGGGAATTTCTCCGTTCGCATCACCAAAACCAAGCCCGAACGCGCCGGTGAGGAGCGGGCGGAACTTGTATCCCGTGACCTTGATGGTCACGGTATTGATGGCCGGGCCACTGCCCTTGAATTGCCAGGTCGGGGTGGGGACGTGAGAAGTGTCGAGGCCCAGGACCAATGGCGAGCCGCCACCGGTCGGGTTGCCATAGACCACCAGGTTCCTGGCAGTCGTGATCTTGGAGGGATCCGTGGTTGCGATCGACGGGTCCTGGGCGGACAGATAGCGAGAGGCGTCGCGCAGCGATTTCGCGATGGTGTTGTACTGGTACAGCGCCCGCCCGAATTCGGTCGTGATGAACGTCAGGATGAGCAGCAAGGGAAGAATCAGGGCGAATTCGACCAGAGCCACGCCGTTCTGTTTCTTTTTCATGCCAGCTCCTACTGAACGAGCGTCGGGACCCGGGGTCCGTTTGTGCCGCCGGCCAAACCCGCAGTGGCGCATGGACTGCCGGCGAGCGTCGCATCGCCAATGAACTCGAGCCACATCTTCGACTTCTTTCCGCTCGCATTCTTTTCCAGCGGATGCAGCATCAGCATGCAGCCGAAACCCTTGAGCGTGATCGACGGGCAGTCGACCACCGCAGTCGTGACCACACGTCGATTGGCACCCTTGGTGTAGTCGGTGGCATTGAAATTTCCCTGAGTCTTGAGGTTCTTGGTGTCGGGGTTCTTGTTGTCCCCTTCGTAAGGCGCGAATGAATTGCGCTTGGCAGCAAATCCGTTCGAGCCGGGGTCGTCATACCTGCCTGGCTTCACGGCGGCAGCGCTGTCGGCATACCAGGCGTACCCGGTCTGATCGGGAACGGCAGTCGCGGCGTTGAGGCTGCCCTGATAGATGCCGAAGCGGGTATTCCACGCGGCAACCGCTCCATTGGTCTTGCCCGCCTTGCCGATGTTTGTATCCATACCGGGAAGACCGCATTGCCCGCTGCTGGTCAGGAGATCCTTGATCTCGCGCGCCCCGCCGCCGCTGCCGGTGAAATCCACCCAGTGAAACTGACCGGACTCCACATCGTCGTTGTCATTGGTCACGCCCTCGACCCATTCCCCCCGCGTGAACCCCCAGCCGGGGGCGGTGGATTTTTGGCAGATACCGACTGGAATGAGGCAGTTGGACTGGGACGGAGCCCTGGTGGCAACGGCGACTGCGGCCACGCTGTGCGATGCCCCATAAGTAGCACTTCCGCTGAACGCGCCAAGGGCATTGAGGATCCAAGGCGCGATGCCCGACTTCGTATGCAGGCACTTGGCGTACCTGGCATTCGCTACGGGCGTAAAGGTATGGCTGTAGGTGCCGATAAGCGAGTCGCTGAACACGATATCGGTCTGGGCGATGCCGGTCGCCCCACCCTGAAAATTGATCTTGTTGAGATCGGCCGCGGTCTTTCCTGCGCTGGTGGCACGCGTCAACGCATCGCTGGCGCCGTCGAGTTCCTGCGCGGCAGACAGGGCACAGCTGTCCATGGCGGTTTGCAGCTCCGTTTTCACGATGAAGAGGCGACCGAAGTCCAGTGCGATGCCCATGAACCCGAGGAGGAACAGCAGGACCAGAGCGACGGTGACGATTACCGCGCCGCCTTGGCTGTGGCCGGAAGTGTGGGCTTTCATGATCGGCTTCCTGAGTGTGGGTGGCGGTTCGAAAAATCTCTGTGCTTCAGCCACATGTCACGCCGCCAAGGCAGGTGCGGACGAGATCGACAACATTGCTGAGGTCGGTGTCCGTCACCAATGGCCGCAACGCGATGGCCAGCAGGATCGAGATCACGGCAATGACCAGCGCGTACTCCATCACTTGGGCGCCGCTCTCATCCCGCAAGAATGACTTGAACATGATGAGTACCTCGCTTTGTACTGGGCGGCGGCGGGCAACGGACAAGCCGGCCCCGCCACCGCCACCGCCATAGCCATCGTTCCAATAGATGCGATTGCCGGGCTTAAGGGTTGCAGACGGCCATGTTGCCCTGGAGGCAAGCGGCCACGCGGTTAATGAAGGTTGTGAAATAACCTCCGGTGGTCAGGCCCTGCAGTGCAATGACCAGGGCGATCGACACGACTGCGATGATGAGCGCGTACTCGATCACTTGAGCACCATCCTCTTCCTTGACGAACGAGGACATGAAGTTGCCGGCACGGACAAAAAGTTGGTTCATTTTTTTCACCTTTGAATTGCAGTAAGAAAACAGAAAAATCTTGCGTTGGTTCTTGGGTTGATTGACTTCTATCTTTGCGTGGCAACTCCTTTCTGATCGAATTCAAGAATCGTTCGAGGGCCGCCTAACGACCCCCGCCGCCGTTATCTCCACCACCAATCCCGCCACCGATGTTGATGACGTTCACCGCCGGCGGCGGCGCCTTGTAGGACTTCTGGTACTGCACCATCGACTCCCGTGCCGCCCGGCCGTCCATGCCCGCCACCGGATTGCCGTCCTTGCCGGCATCGGGATTGATCGTCATCTTCCTTTTCGCGTCGCGCACCGCGTCGCCGAAGCGCGCGTCGTAGTTGGGAGTGACGTGGGAGCATCCGGTGCCCAGGAGCAGCGTCAATGCGAGAGTCGTCGACTTGATGAACATGGTGATGCTCCTCACTGGGTATTGGTGGCCGGTGCGGCCGGTGCCGGGGTGGCGCTTTCGAGGCTGCCGTTCAGATAAACCTCCGCACGGCTGGGAACGACGTGGTTGTCGGTCGGCAGGCGAGGCGACTCGGCCAGCGGCCGGACCAGGCGGGGCGTGATCACGAACATCAGCTCGGTCTGGTCGTTCTGGAACTCCGTGCTGCGGAACAACGCCCCCATCACCGGCACTTCGCCCAATCCGGGATAGCGCTTGATGGACTCCGTGACGTTGCTCTTGATGAGCCCTGCGATGACGAAGCTCTGCCCGTCGTTGAGTTGCACGGTGGTGTCGGCACGGCGCACCGTGAGCGATGGCAGCACGGCGGTCACGCCGCCGATGGTGGTGAAAGGCGAGCCGGTTTGCGACAGGTCCGACACCTCCGAGACCATCTTGAGATTGACGCGGCCGCCGTTGAGCACGGTCGGGGTGAACTTGACCCCGATGCCGAACTCCTTTTCTTCCAGCGTGATGTTCGTGCCATTGCCGCTGGAGGAGCTCTGCGCCACCGGAATGAAGATCTTGCCGCCCGACAGGAAGCTCGCCTGCTGGCCGCTGATGGCCATGATGTTGGGCTCCGCCAGGATGCGCACCAGGCCGTCGTCCTTCTGGCCGTCGATGGAGATCGACGTGCGACCGATCCTCAACGCCTCGATCAGGCCGCCACCGCCGCTCAGGAAATTGGAGATCAGCGAATAGCTGTTGAGACCACCGTTACCGGAGCGGGCCAGCCCGACGCGTGCGCCAAGGCGGTCCAGCAAGTTCTTGCTGATCTCGGCGATCTTCACTTCGAGCATGACCTGCTGTGGCGCAGTGACACGCAGCAGGTTCACCACCTTCTTGCCGTCGGCGCCGTAGGCCGAGGCCAGACTCATCACGTCATCGAGCTTGAGCGCGTCGCTGATCTCGCCGGTGAGCACAATGGATTTTTCCGCGCTGCGCACTCGGATGCGGCTCTCTTCCGGCATCAGTTCCGCCAGCTTGGACTGCAGCGCCCCGGGGTCGACGGTAACGACCACATCCTTGATGTAGCAGGTGCCGTCGGCACTTTGCAGCACCACGTTCATCGAGCCGGCCTGGCGGCCGCGGAAGAACAGGTCGGTCGGACTCAGCAGCGTGACCTCGATGTCAGCTACGCCGTCGCCCACGTTCGCATTGGGCGCCGGCATCGCTGCTCCGGGCTGCGCCGGTGCTGCTGGCGCGGTCGCCCGGCCCTGCGGCTGTCCGCCGAACACGATGCGCACCACGCGCGCCTTCAACGGAATGACCACCGACTTGCCGAGCACGGCATAGGTCGGCTCGGAGTCCGGGATGATGGCAGTACAGCGCCGGCTGGCCGGGGCTGCGGGTGCTGCCGCAACAGTTGCTGCTGCAGCGGTTGCAGCAGGCGCAGGCATGGCGACGGCCGTGGCCGGGGCGGCTGCCACGACCTCCGCGGCCATGGCGGGGGTCGCCACTGTCGCGAGGGTCGCCAGCAGACGGGCGATGGTTGTTGTGAGTGGGCGCACTTGGTGTTCCTCCTGATGGACGATCAGAAACAGGTGACCGAACGGGCGGCGCTCTGGATCACCTCCACGCATTCGGTGGCTCGCGGCGTGGCGGGACCTGCCAGCCGCACCCGCGGGCGATCCGGAGCCGCCGCGGTGGAGACCGGCACGATGTCCTTCTTCTCGCCGAACAGCTGCCCCTTGGTGATGCCCAGGGTGGCGACCGTGGTCTTGTCCATCTGGTTGCGCAGCACGAGCGACAGGGTGCCCACGCTGCGCGCCAGGTCGAGCTTCTCGGAGTCTTCGAGCGAGAGCTCGAGCGTCACCGCGCTCACGACCTTCGGCTTGGTGTCGTCGCGGTTGGCCTCCTGGGCCACCGCCAGCACCAGCACCTTCTCGAGCACGGTCTTGCTGATCTGCAGCGCGTCTTCGCCGCGCCCTTTGTCCTGTTGGGCGTTGACCATCACGTCGACGTAGTTGCCCGGCAGCGCGAAGCCCGCCACGCCGACGACGTCATTGACGCGCACCGTCATGGCCCGCTTGCCGCTGGCGATCACTGCCGACAGCCCGCCCTGCGTGCCCACCGGCGCCAGCTTGCCCTCCATGAGCGCCTCGCCGCGCAGCACGCCGACCTTCACCACGCGGTCGTTCAGCGCCTTGATGTCGCTGAAGGAGCCGTTCGGCACCGAGCCGCTGGGCCAGTCGACCGTGGACAGCATCTGCGCATTGACGCGGCTGCCCAGGTCGATGTCGACGGCGGCCACCACGACCTTGTTGGACGCGATGCCACTTTGTCGGGAGATCCAGCCGGTCGCGTAGACCGCGGCCGCCAGCCCGAACAGCAGGGCCAGAAAGATCAGCCCGATCGCCTTGATGTTCTTCATACGAACCTCCGCCAGGGGTGAAACATGTAGGAGCTAGACAAAGCCCAGCTGGTGCGCCAGCACTTGGACCACCGTGCCCGCCGCGATGCAGACGCCGTAGGGCAACTTGCCCACGGACTGGCCCGCCTGCAGGCGCCCGTCGGGCCGCATGCCTGCGATGGTGGAAATGACCATGCCCTGCGCTGTGGCCTTGACGTTGCCAAGCATGTGGACCAGGCGGCGGCGATGGATCGCGAAGGCCAGCGCCGCGACGCCGCCCGCGATGAAAGTGAAGAGCACGGCCATCAGCGTCTGCTGGGGCCCGAGGAAGGCCCCGGTCATCGCCATCAGCTTGACGTCGCCGGCGCCCATGATCCCGAGCGCATAGAACGGCAGCATCGCGGCGAAGCCCACGGCCAGGCCACCGAATGCACTCGCCGCGCCCGACGCCGGCGTGCGTGCCGCCATCGTGACGTAGATGAGGGCGAAGCACGCGCCGCCGAAGGTCAGCCAGTTGGGAATCCGATAAGAGCGCCAGTCGCTGACAGCCGCCACGCCGAGCAGCGCGAAGAGCGCCAGCATGCGGATGTCGGTCGCCAGCATCGCGAGCAGTTCGAGAACAGCGTTGAATTCCTGCATGGCGGGCTCCCCGTGTTCAGGCACTGCGCCGCAGGGCGAGCACCAGCAAAATGGCCACGACCATCACCAGCGCACCGATCAGCGCAACCTCCATGAACGACATGCCGGCGTCTTCGCGCAGCAGGCTCAGGGCGGTTCTCGGCAGAACTTCGAGCGGTTCCATGCGGTGTCCCCGGTGGTCGTGGCCGGCCGAAACCGCTGGCCTTCCCGGTGTGGGAAGAAGCGTTCGGCATGGGGATGACTGTAGGAATCGCACCGCCTTCGCACATGAGCGGAGCGCCCTTTTCTGGGGGAGTCAGGTGTCCCGCGACGGCACGGGGACAGGCATGACAAAACGCCTACCCCGCAGGGCAGGCGAAAGCGCAGGCGCGCTTCAGATCACCTGCGCGTCGCGCAGTGCCTCGAGCTGCGCCTCGCCCAGGCCCAGTTCGCCATACACCTCGGCGTTGTGCTGCCCCGTGCGCGGCCCCGTGGCGGCCGGGCGCACGCCTTCGCGCCCCACGAAGCGCGGCACCGGCGCCGGTGCGGGCACGGTGCCGAACTGCTCGTCGGGCACGTCGATGAAGGCACCGCGTGCCTGCATGTGCGGATCGGCCCGCAGGTCGGCGATCGAATACACCTTGCTGTAGGGCACGTCTTCGCGGTCCAGCCGCACGGCCAGTTCCGCGAATGGAAGACTGCCGCACCAGTCGGCAATGATGCGGTCCAGCGCCTCGAGGTGGCGGATGCGCGCGGCGTTGTCGGCAAAGCGTGCGTCGGTGAGCAGGTCGTCGCGGTTGATGGCACGGCAGATGCGCGCGAAGATCGGCCCACCCGTGCCCACCAGCGTGAACCACACGCCGTCGAGCGCGCGGAACACGTTGGACGGCGCGGTGTAGGTGGCGCGCGAGCCCGTGCGCTCGCGCACGACCCCGCCGATGCGGTGCTCGGCCGCCAGCGGATCGAGCAGGCGCGACATCGCCTCGGTGGCCGACAGGTCGATCTCGGCGCCCCGCTGCCGATCGCGCGGCAACGCATTGCGCTCGGCCAGCGCGGTGCTGATGGCGAAAGCGCCGAACAGGCCCGCCACCACATCGCCCAGCGGGTAGTTCATGTGCTGCGGCGGACCATCGGGCTCGCCGGTCAGGTGCGTGAACCCGCTCATCGCTTCGAAGATGCGCGCAAAGCCCGGCCGGCGCGCATACGGGCCGGTCTGGCCGAAACCCGTGAGGCGCAGCACGATGAGGCGCGGGTTGGCCGTGTGCAGCGTGGCGATGTCCAGGCCCCAGCCGTCCAGCGTGCCGGTGCGGAAGTTTTCCACCAGCACGTCGAAGCCGGCGATGAGCCGCAGGAACAGCGCGCGGCCCTCGGGCTTGCGCACGTCCAGCGAGATGCCCTTCTTGCCGCGGTTCGCGGTCTTCCAGAACAGCGGGTGGCCCTCGTGCACCGGCGTGAGCCCGCGCAGCGGATCGCCGCCACCCGGCAGCTCGAGCTTGACGACGTCGGCGCCCATGTCGCCGCACAGCGTGGCCGAGAACGGCGCGGCGAGCACGGTCGCCATGTCGAGAATGCGCACCCCGTGCAGGGGCGCGTGGTCGGCAGGCTGGCCCATCAGTTGCCCTTCAGGTCGACGCGCTTGAGCACGGGGTCCCACAGCTTGCGGTCGGCGGCAATGCGCTGGCCGTAGGCGGGCAGCAACGGGTCGAGCGCGGCCGCGCCCAGCTTGGCCAGCTTGTCCTTCACCGCGGGCAAGGCCTTGGCCAGTGCCGCGCGCAGCGGACGCGTCACCGCATCGGGCGTGCCCTTGGGCGCGACGATGCCCACCCACAGGCCGCTGTCGAAGCCCTGCAGGCCCAGCTCGGCGAAGGTGGGCACGTCGGGCGCCGAGGGCGAGCGCGTGCGGCCGGTCTGCGCCAGGATGCGGATCTGCCCGCTGCTCATGTAGGGCAGCGTGCCGCCGAGGTTGTTGCACATCACCGGGATGTGGCCCGCGATCAGGTCGTTCACCGCCGGCGCGTTCCCCTTGTAGGGCACGTGCTGCATCTTGATGCCGGCCTGGTGGTTGATCATTTCGCACACCAGGTGCGAGGGCGTGCTCGGGCCCGCGGAGCCAAAGGCGAGTTGGCCGGGCTTGGCCTTGTCGGCGGCAATGAGCTCGGGCAGCTTCTGGTACGGCGTCTTCGCGTTGACCGCTAGGACGTTCGGCAGGTCGGCCACCAGGCCCACGGGCACGAAGTCGTCCACCGGGTTCCAGGTGAGGCCCTTGTGCACGTAGGGCAGAAAGATGTTGGTCAGGCCCGCCATGAGCAGCGTGTAGCCGTCGGGCGCGGACTTGGCCACGAGCTCGGAACCGATGAGGCTGCCGGCGCCGGGCTTGTTCTCCACGATGACCGGCTGGCCCAGCGCATGGCCCAGCTCCAGCGCCACCTCGCGCGCCACCAGGTCGGTGCTGCCGCCGGCGGGGAAAGGCACGACCAGCTTCACGGGGCGGTCGGGGAAGGCGGCAAGGGCCAGCGAGCCGGCCAGGCCGAATGCAAGGCCGGCAGCCACGTGCGAAATTTTCTTGATCAAGGACGTCATCGTCAGTCTCCAGTTTCTCTGTGTGTTCAACGTGTCAGTGCGTGAGGAAGCGGCGCCCGAGCGTGGCGCGGTGCAGCTCGGAGGCGCCGTCGTAGATACGGAAAGGCCGCAGCTCGCGCACGATGAGGGCGATGGGCGCGTCCTCCGACATGCCCAGTGCGCCGCACATCTGCGCCGCGCGGTCGGCCACGCGGTTCAGGGCTTCGGACACGAAGACCTTCGTCATCGCCGACTCGGTCTTCACCGACAGGCCCTCGTCCATGCGGCGCGCGCAGTCCAGGCTCATGAGCCGGCTGGCATGCAGGTCGATGTGGCAGTCGGCCACCATCGCCTGGACCTGCTGCAGGTCGGCCAGCCGATCACCGAAGGACGTGCGCTCGCTCACATAGGCCTGCGCGATCTCGAGCGCGCGCCGCGCGCGGCCCATGAGGCGCAGACAGTGCGACAAGCGCGCAGGCTCCAGCCGCTGCTGCGCCGCCACGAAGCCCGAGCCCACCTCGCCCAGCACCGCGTCGGCGCCCACGCGGCAGGCGGTGAAGCGCAGCTCGCCATGGCCGCCCACGGCGAAGGGGTCGACGGCGCGGATGGCGCGCACCAGCGAAAGGCCCGGGTGGTCCATGCTCACGATGAACTGCGTGGGTCCTTCGTCCGTCTGCGCCAGCACGATGCAGAAGGCCGCGCCCACCGCGCCGGTGATGAACCACTTGTGGCCGTCGATGACCCAGCCATCGCCCTCGCGCCGCGCGGTGGTGCGCAGCATCGACGGGTCGGAACCCGCGCCGGGTGCCGGCTCGGTCATCGCGAAGCACGAGCGGATGCGGCCCTCGGCCAAGGGCCGCAGGTAGTGCTGCTGTTGCGCGGGCGTGCCCTGGCGCAGCAGGCTGATCATGTTGGGCTGGTCGGGCGCGGCGCAGTTCAGCGCGGCCGGGCCCAGGTAGCTGCGGCCGGCCTCCTCGAACACCGCCGCGCGCTCGACCGACGACAGGCCGAGCCCGCCCTCCTCCAACGGCATCTGCGGCAGGTACAGGCCCAGCTCGCGCGCGACCGGGCGCAGCTGCGACAGCGCGGCGTCGAGCGCCAGCGGGTCGTGCACATGGGCATTCGATTCGAGCGGAATGCAATGCCGCTCGACGAAGTCGCGCACCCGTGGCACGAGGTCGGTGCGCACGTTCATCGCGCGCCCGCCTCGCGCAGCGCCAGCTTGGCGATGTTGAGCTGGTGGATCTGGCTCGTGCCCTCGTACAGGCGGAACAGGCGCACGTCGCGGTAGTAGCGCTCGATGGGGCTGAAGTCGGCCACGTAGCCCGAGCCACCGAACATCTGCACCGCGCGGTCGGCCACGCGGCCGCACATCTCCGACGCGAAGTACTTGCACATCGAGGCCGACAGGGCCACGTCCTCGCCGCGATCGCGCGCGCGTGCCGCCTCGAGGATCATCGAACGCGCCGCGTAGATCTCGGTGCGGCTGTCGGCGATCATGGCCTGCACCAGCTGGAAGTTGGCCACGGCCTGGCCGAACTGGTTGCGGCCGCTGGTGTGCGCCATGGCCAGGTCCAGCATGCGGATGGCCGGGCCCGTGCACAGCGCCGCCAAATGCAGGCGCTGCTTGTTCAGCACCTTCATCACCGTCTGAAAACCCATGCCCTCGCGCCCGCCAATGAGCTGGTCGGCGTGCACGCGGCATTCGTCGAAATGCACGTCCGACACGAACGAGCCGGCCTGGCCCATCATGCGGTAGGGCGCGCCCGTCGTCAGGCCCGGCCCGCGTTCGACCAGGAACGCCGACACGCCCTTGCTGCCCTTCGAGCCGTCTTCGGTGCGGGCGATGACGGTGAACACATCGGCCACCGGCGCGTTGGTGATGAAGCGCTTGCTGCCGTTGAGCACGTAGTGGTCGCCCTCGCGGCGCGCGGTGGTCTGCACGTTGCTCGCCTCCGAGCCGGCCTCGGGCTCCGTCAGCGCCAGGCAGCCGGTGAGCTCGCCCGTGGCCATGCGCGGCAGCCAGCGCTGCTTCTGCGCCTCGGTGCCGTCGGCCACCAGCGCTTCGGAGCCGATGCCCGTGTTGGTGCCCACGCGGGCGCGCAGCGCCACCGACGACTGCGACAGCTCCATCGCGCACAGCACCAGTTCCTCGGTCGTGAGGCCCAGGCCGCCGTACGCCTCGGGAATGCTCCAGCCGAAGTAGCCCTTGCGGCGCAGTTCGTCGACCACGTCGGGCGGGATGTCGTTGTCGCGGCTGACCTGGTCTTCCAGCGGATGCCAGCGTTCGCGAACGAAGGCGCGGATGTCGGCCCGCAGGGCCTCGAAGTGGGGAGTGTCTCGGATCATGGTGGCCGCGACTGTAGGAAGCAGGTCCACAATTGCCGGCACTGAATTTCAATCATTGAAACTGCGATTCACTCCCATGCCCCGCCCTGTCCAGAATCGCCGCCAGCCCATGAAGCATTCCGACGACCTGCGCCGGGTGCGGGACGAAGACCCGTACATCGCCGGCACCCTGGCCAAGGGCCTGCTCATCCTGCAGACCTTCGTGGGTGACCCGCGCGCGCACGCCAACAGCGAGTTCGCCGCCAAGCTGGGCCTGTCGCGCCCCACCGTCTCGCGCCTGTGCCGCACCCTGCTGACCATGGGTTTCCTGGACCACGACGAACGCCTGGACCGCTACTTCATCGGCCCCGCCGCCGTGGCGCTGTGCTACCCCTACGTCATCAACACGCCCATGCTGGCCCTGCTGCGCCCGGCCATGCAGCAGCTGGCCGACCGCGTCGAGGGCGCGGTGTCGGTCGGCGTGACCAGCGACCTCGACGTGGTCTACCTGGAAACCTGTGCCCACGAGGGCGGCACCCTCAAACGCCCCGGCGTGGGCGCCGTGCGCGGCATCGTCGAAACCGCCATGGGCCGTGCGTGGCTGGCGCAGCTGCCCGCGGGCGAACGCCAGGAGTTCCTGGCCCGCGTGAAGCACGAGCGGCCCGACGAGCACGCGCGCTGCCTCGAAGGCGTGCGCGAGAGCGTGGCGCACTACGGCAAACGCGGCTTCGCGATCAATCTTGGGGATTCAGGTTTTGGCGTGCTTGCCGCAGGCGCCGCCGCACGCATCCGCTACGGGCCGCGCCGGCTGCTGTTCAACTGCGCGGTGCCGGGGTTTCGCTGGAAAAAGGCGCAGCTGCTGGACACCATCGGGCCGGGGTTGATGCAACTGGTGGAGGCGGCGGATCGGCAGTCGGGGTTGCGGTGAGGGGTCGCGGATTGCGGGATTCGTGATCCGTACCGGGACGGCGTCTGGCTGCATTGCGCAGCAACGCCGAACGCTGCGCTCAGCGCACCAGGCCGCGATGCTCTTAAAATGAGAGTAATTCTCAATTGCATCGCCTTCCCTCTTCATGCTTTCCGCCGACACCCACACCGTGCACGCGCTCTACACCGAGCATCACGGCTGGCTCAGCACGTGGCTGCGCCGGCGCCTGGGCTGTGCGCACAGCGCCGCCGACCTGGCGCAGGACACCTTCGTTCGCGTCCTGCTGCGACCGCAGGTGCTGCCCACGTTGCGGGAGCCGCGCGCCTACCTGACGACGCTGGCCAAGGGCGTGGTCAGCGAACACTGGCGCCGGCAGGCCCTGGAGCGCGCGTACATCGATGCGCTCGCGCAGGTGCCCGAGGCGCTGGCGCTGTCGCCCGAAGACCGCCTGCAGCTGCTGCAGACGCTGGACGCCATCGACGCGATGCTGGACGGCCTGCCGCCCAAGGCGCGCGAGGCTTTCGTGCTGTCGCAGCTCGAAGGCCTGACCTACGCACAGATCGCCCAGCGCCTGGCGGTCAGCGAACGCACCGTCAAGCGCCACATGGCCCTGGGCTTCGCGCATTGCCTGGCGCTGGTGGAATGAGCGCACGGCCACCCGCATCCGCACCCGACAGCGCCGCGCTGGGCGAGGCCGCGCAATGGCTGGTGCGGCTGCACTCCGGCCGGGCAGGCGAAGCGGACCACGCGGCCTGCGCGGCCTGGCGCCATGCGGACCCGGCGCACGAGCGTGCATGGCAGCGTGCCGAGCGCCTGTCGCAACAGTTCGGCGCCGTGCCGGCGAACATCGGCGTGCCGGTGCTGGCGCGCCAGGCACGCGGCAACCGAAGGGCCGCACTGCGCACGCTGGCCGTCCTGGCGACTGCCGCGCCGGCCGCCTGGCTCGCCTGGCGCCTGGCGCCGTGGGACAGCTGGACCGCCGACCACGCCACCGCCACCGGTGAACGGCGCGACGTGCGGCTGGCCGACGGCAGCCGCGTGCTGCTCGACACCGGCAGCGCGATCGACGTGCGCATCGACGGCACGCAGCGCACGGTACGACTGCGCGCGGGCGCCATCCGGGTCACGACCGCGGCCGACGCGCGCCCCTTCATCGTGGAAACGGTGCAAGGCCGGCTGCGCGCGCTCGGTACGCGCTTCACCGTGCGCCTGGGCGACGACGCGCACGAGACCGCATCGCCCGATGTGCGTCTGGCCGTCACCGAAGGCGCGGTCGAGGTCACCTTGCGCGGCGCGTCGTCGCCTGCGGGGATCGTTGCGGCCGGCCGGCAGACCGTGTTGAACGCCCAGGGCGCCTCGGCCCTCACCGCCGTCTCACCCGAGAGCCAGGCGTGGACACAAGGCGTGCTCTACGCCGAGAACATGCGCCTGGCCGACTTCTGCACCGAGCTGTCGCGCTACCGGCCCGGCCTGCTGCACTGCAGCCCGGAGGTGGCGAACCTGCGCCTGTCCGGTGCGTTCCAGCTGCGCGATACCGACTACGTGCTCTCGATGGTGGCCACCACGCTGCCCGTGCAGGTGCTCACGCGCACGCGGTGGTGGGTGACGGTGGTGCCGGCCTGAGATCGAAAATTTTTTCGCTGATTCCTGTCCCTTTTTGAAGCCTGGTCGGGCAAGCCATGGAGCCGTGCTGCGAGTACGGCAAGAACAGGACCACCGAACCATGGCATTGCCCTCCTCCCGCACCGCGCCCATGCGGCCACTTTCCCTTTGCGTGCCCGCGCGCCCGAGCGCCGTGACCCACGGCGTGAGAACCCTCTGCCTGGCCTTCGCGCTCGCCGCTTCAGGCGCCGCGACCGCACAGACGAACCCGCCGGCAGCCGCCACCGAGGCCTACGACATTCCCGCAGGCGCACTGGGCCCGGCGCTGTCTCGCTTCGCCGCACAGGCCGGCGTCACGCTGTCCTTCGAGCCCTCGCTGACAGAAGGCCGCCGCACCGGTGGATTGCGCGGCACCCATGCGGTCGGCGACGGCTTTTCGCGACTGCTCGCGGGCACCGGCCTCGAAGCGGTCGCACGCGCAGGCGGCGGCTACACGCTGCGTCATCCGGCACCGGGCGCGACCCCACCGGCCGCACCCGCGGACGCGCAGAGCCACCTGCTCAGCGAAGTGCGCGTCACGGCGCAGGCCGAGCGCAGTGCGATCACCGAGGGCTCGGGGTCATATGCCAGCCGCATCGTCACCGTCGGCAAGGGCGAGCAGACGCTCAAGGAAATCCCCCAGTCCGTCACGGTGGTCACGCGCCAGAAGATGGACGACCAGAACCTGCACACCATCGACGACGTGCTGGCGCAGACCACGGGCATCACGATGTACGACAGCCCGATGGGCGGGCGCTATGTCTACTCCCGGGGCTTTCGCGTGGACAGCTACCAGTACGACGGGGTGAACCGCGCCTTCTACTACCCCCAGGCCAACAGCTTCACGAGCAGTGCCGCCACGCTGGATCGCGTGGAGGTGGTGCGCGGCGCCACGGGCCTGCTGCAAGGGGCCGGCTCGCCCAGCGCCACGATCAACATGGTGCGCAAGCGTCCGACGGCCGACAAGCAATTGCAGTTCTCGGCCAGCGCGGGTTCATGGAACAACTACCGCGCGGAGGTCGACGCCAGCGGCCCCCTGAACGAAGCCGGCACGCTGCGCGGCCGCGTCGTCGCGAGCGGCAACGACCGCGACTACTTCTACGACACCGCGAAGAGCCGCACTGGCGTGCTGTACGGCGTGCTCGCCGCCGACATCGGGCCGCAGACCGTGCTCACCCTGGGCGTCAGCCACGAAAAACTGCGCGCCACCCCATTCTTCCAGGGCTTGCCGAGCTACAGCAACGGCGCCGACCTGCACCTGCGCCGGTCGACCTACCTGGCGGCCGACTGGAACCGCTGGAAAAGCGCGCAGACCTCGGCGTTCGCCGAACTCGCGCACCGCTTCGATGCCGACTGGTCGCTCAAGGTCACCGCCGGCTACGTGCGCGAGCAGCAGGACATCAAGTACGCCTTCCCGCTGGGTGCCGTGAATCCGGTGACCCTGGCGGGCAACGTGATGTACGGCGGCCTGTTCGATTTCAAGACCGACAACAAGACACTCGACCTCGCCGTCAACGGCAAATTCGACGCCTTCGGCAGAAGGCACTCGGTGAGCTTCGGCGCCAACACCGGACGCATGTTCAACCACAGCGACTTCTCGCTGATGCAACTGGCGGGCGTTGCCAACAACGTCTTCGCACCGGTCTCGGCGATCGCCGAGCCGAGCGACGCGACCTTCGTTGCCAGGCGCTACCGCGGCGGCGACACCGAGACACGCATCACCCAATCGGGCGCCTACGGTGTCGCACGCCTGAGCCTCAGCGATCCGTTGACGCTGGTCGCCGGCGCCCGCGTCACGCGTTACCGGGCCAGCGATCGCGACCGCATCACCGGCGACCCGGCGACCGCGCCCTATCGCGAAAACGGCGTTCTGACGCCCTATGGCGGACTCATCTACGCCCTGACTCCGCAATGGTCGGCGTACGTGAGCTATGCCGACATCTTCCAGCCACAGAACGCGATGACCGCCGCCGGCGACATGCTGCCGCCCGTCAAGGGCCGCAACTACGAGGCGGGCCTGAAGGGCGAACTGCTCGACGGCAAGGTCAACGCTTCGCTGGCGCTGTTCCGACTCGACCAGAACAACCGGGCGCAGGAAGACCTGGTCAATGTCTGCACGAGGAGCACCTACTGCTCCGTGTCCACCGGCAAGGTGCGCAGCGAGGGGCTCGACGCGGAGATCAGCGGCGAAGTGGCGCGCGGGTGGCAGGTGTTCGCGGGCTACACGTTCAACCACTTCAAGTACCTGAACGACACGGCCAATGCCGGCATCGATTTCGCCAGCACGTATTCGCCCAAGCACATGGTGCGCGTGTGGACCGAGTACCGCCTGCCCGGCGCGCTGAACGCCTGGACGCTGGGCGGCGGCGTGAACTTCCAGACCGCGAGTTCACGCACCACGGGCGCGATCAAGCTGGAGCAGGCCTCGTATGCGGTCTGGAGCGCGCGCGTTGCCTACCAGATCAACCGCAACTGGTCGGCCGCACTGAACGTGAACAACCTGTTCGACAAGACCTACTACCAGACCGTCGGTGCGCCGGCCTGGGGCAATGTCTACGGCGAGCCGCGCAGCGCCATGGTGACCTTGCGCGGCACCTTCTAGGCAGGATGGCCGCCTGCCCAGGCAGGCGGCCATCCTGCCAGATGCCTAGGGGAAAAGAACGGCGCCTCCACGATTGAGGTCCGCCAGCAATGCGCCCTGAACATAGACCGCATAGTCCGCGAAGAACATCGCGGCGCCCCCGCTCGCTCCGGTAGGAACACTCAGGCCGGAGTAGAAAAATCCTTGGCTCGCCTGGTCATTGAGTCGCGCGAGTCCTTCGGTCGTATTGATATCGACCGGGCCTCCAGGCATTTCATCCGAGAAGCGATAGGCCACCGCCGCGGGCTTGCTGCTGTCGAGTTCGTAGGTATTGAAAACGCCTCGGACGGGCTGTCCGCTGCGGTTCGCAAAGTACTCGAAATAGCCCCTGTAGCGGAATCCGCTTTGACCGCGGCTGGTGAGTTGCGGCTTGGGATCGGAGACGATGGGTTCGAACGCGTAACTGTAGGTCGCCCCTGCGGCTGCAGAGCTTTTGACGACGATCGCATTCACGCTCGGGCTGAGACCCAACTCCGTATTCAGGAAGCGATAGCCTTCCTGTCCCCACGCATTCAACTGTGCGATGAAGTCTGCCGGCATCATCAGATCGAAGCTGAACTTCCGATAGGTGTAGGTGACGGGCTGACTTTCGTTCCTGACCAGGATGAAGCTGGCCTTGCGGATGGCGTTGAGGGAATCGTCCAGGGTATGCGTCTCCCCCACCAGGTGGTGCAGCACATAGCCCTTGGCGCCCTCGTCTTCCAACCGCTGCAGCAGCGCGTTGCTGGCCCCGTCCCAGCCATCGCGACCGGAGAAGGTGAGCGTGAATTCCTTGTAGCTGTATTTGTCGTTGGCGGCTTGCGGATTGACATACAACGAATTGCTTCCCACGGGGCGCATGCGGACACTGCCCTTGGCGCCCTGGTCGTTCAGTTGCTGCAAGACGGCCGGCACGGATGCGATGTAGGAATCCTTGTCCCCGTCCCAGGCGGACGGGAGCGTCTCATATTGCGCGGGTGCGGGTGTTCCGGGTTCCTGGGTTCCAGGTTCCTGCGTTCCTGGGCCTGGCGTTCCAGGCCCCTGCGTCCCGGGCCCTTGCGTCCCGGGCCCTTGCGTTCCAGGGCCTGGTGTTCCAGGGCTTGGTGTTCCTGGCCCTTGTGTTCCGGGGTCGTCCGTTCCAGGCCCGATAAGCCCCACGGGGAAGCCACCGCCACCTCCGCCCCCGCTGCCACCCCCACATGCCGCAAGCATCAAGGCGACTGCCGTTGCAGCAGCCACTGCAGATTTTCTGAATTTCATTCCCTTGCCTTTCAATTTTGTCGAAGCCAATGCTGCCGATATGGCAACGTTGTCCATGGCGATCGGGCCTCCCAGCGTGGCCCGTCAGATCGCCGTCGACGTTTGTATGGCTGGCGGCGGAAATTTCCCCATGCCGAAAGTCACACAGCCTGAAAGCTATGGGAAATTGATATTTGGTTGTGAGGCAGTTATGACTAATTAGAACCATGAGATTGGAAGAGAGACGGCGTCGTCCCTTTCCAATATCGAGAATATGTACGTGACGATTCGTGATTTTCCTTCCCGATCTAGTCTTCTCATCTGACTTTGAAAAGGAACGACTTGGCAAGACGTCTATGAAGCCAGAATCGCCCCACGAACAGCGCCGTGGCAATGGCGAGGAAGACAATCAGGTCACCGGCGACGGGTCTCTGAAGTACCGGGTCGCTGGAGAAAAAATCCGCGTCTTCCCGGTGACGGATGTCAGGTCCGCCATCGCCTGCAGGAGCGCAGCGGCGCTCACCGGCTTGAACAGCATCGGCACCCCCGATGACTGTGCACGCCGCAGTTGCTGCGGGGCCGTCTCGCCAGTTATCAGCAGAAGGGGAATGTCGAGCTGAAAGCGCTCGAGCAGGCGCAGGCCGACCTCGAGTCCATCCCCCCCGTCGGCCAGCCGGTAGTCGCACAAGAGCATCGAGAACGGAAGGCTTTTCGCATCCGGGTGCGTCAATGCTTCGACCGCATGCGATTCGTCCGTCACAGCCACCACATCGACGGCGTGCGCGCGCAGCAGTGCCGCCATGGCCAGGCGAATCTCCGCTTCGTCGTCGATCAGCAGCACCGGCCCGGGCAGGTTCGGTGCAGCAAGGCTGCGATGCGCGGGCATCTCCAGTTCATCGAGCAGCAGTTCGGCCGGTGCGGTGATCGCTGCCTCGGCTTGCGGCAGGACCACGCGGAAATGCGTGCCACGTCCCGGTCGCGAGTGCACCTCGATCGGGTGAGACATCAGGTGCGACAGGCGCTGGACGATCGACAGCCCGATTCCGAGTCCGCGCGCCCGGTCGCGGCCCGGGTTGTCGACCTGATAGAACTCCTCGAAGATGCGGCTCAACTGCTCAGGCGCAATGCCGACGCCGGTGTCACGAACCTCCAGCCACACCTTGTCTTCTCGCCGCCGCGCGACCACGCTCACACCACCCTCGTGGGTGTACTTCAAGGCGTTGTCGACCAGATTCGAAAGCAGGCGGAACAGCAGCTGGATGTCGCTGCGCACCCACATGCCGCTGGCACGGATGCGCAATTGCAGACCCTTCTGCTCAGCGTAGGGGGTGAAGGTCTGGTTGAGGACAAGAAGCAGCGCATCGAGTTCCAGTGCCTGCGGTTCAGACACGACGACGCCTGCATCGAGATGCGACACGTCGAGCATCGTGTCCAGCGACGCGCCGAGCGCGTCGACGGCGCGCATCAGGCGTTTGGCATTCGTTCTTTCAGGATGGTCGTGCAGTGCGGTTTCCATGGCCGCGCCGAACAGTGCAATGGCATGCATCGGCTGGCGCAGGTCGTGACTGGCCGCGGCAAGAAAGCGGGTCTTCTCCGCGCTGGCTCGCTCCACGGCGGCGATGCGTTCGCGCAACTGTGCGGCGAGCATCTCGTTCTCGAACTGCAACATCAAGGAGGCTGTCAGCCGCTTGTTCTGCTTCACCCCTTCGTGCAGTGTCAGTACCAGATTGGCGAAACTGAAGAGCGCCAGAAACCAGTGCAGCGTGCCACCGTGCCAGATCAAGGCAAGAATCAGCCCGCCCATCACGGGGATGCCGCAGCCGAACATGGCCCCCTTGATCGGCCAACGGGCCTGAATGGCCCGGGTCCAGCTGACCATGATCACGACGATCACAACGGTCGTCATTGCCGGGCTCTGGATGAGCACGAGGAACAAGGCGCATGGCAGCGCCGTGGTCACGCTGACCAGCGTGACGATCCACGTGTAGCGGCGCGCCCAATGGTGGCTTTCGGACAAGGGGACATCCGGCGTCCACCGCGGCGCAAGCAAGGCATACAGATTCATCGACACGACGGCGGCGACCATGCCGATCACCAGCAGGTGGTGGGTCGAATCGATGTTGAAGTAGCCGAAGATGCCAATGGCAATGGCGAAGCCGATGTGCGCACAGGTGGCCGTCGTGTGCGCGGCATACACCGAGGCCACGTGTTCGCGGAGCACCCGATGGTCCAAATCAGCGGCCGCCGGGGCCTGATGCATCGACCGGGCAGCGTCATTCATGAATTGGGCCCTTCGTTCTTGTTTCTTCGACGATCGCGTTGCACCTCCTGCGGTGAATCAACGCAGGCTGCTGATCAGTTCCGCGCGCGATTGCACACCGAACAGCAAGAGGATCGTCGAGACATAGTTCTTCACCGTGCCTTCGCGCAACTCGGCCAACAGTGCGATCTCCTTGTTGGACTTGCCTTCGAGAATCATCTGCAGCACACGCGCCTGGCTTCCTGTCAGCGAACTCAGGGCGCCACCGGCGGCGCGGCGGGGTGCGCGCGCAACCCACCTGGACGTACCTGGCAGGCCATCGACAACGTCTCTCCCGAGCAGGCCGCAGGCACGGATGAAGCTCACCACCTCCTTGAGGTTGGCCGATTTCGGCAAGAACGCGCTGGCGCCCTGAGCCAACGCACTTTGCGCAATGGCGTTCTGGGCCAGCGCGGTGGCGCCGGCGCCCGACAACGCGACCACGCGGGCCTGCGGATAACGCTGGAGAAAAACGGACACGCCGCTCAGGCCTCGTGTGTCAGGAAGTGCCAGATCGAGCAACACCAACCCGATGCTCGCCTGAGAGCGCTCATACACAGCCAGTGCCTGCGCCATGCTGCTGGCCTCAAAGACCTCGACCGCCGGCCCGTCGGGCGAGGCCTGCGCCTGGAGCAAGGCACGCACGCCCAGGCGCACCAGGTCGTGGTCGTCCACGATCAGGATGGCTGATGCCCGGGTCGACACAGGAATGCTCATGGCGCGCATGTTAGGGTCATGCGCCGCCGGCCGAAAGTGACGAAAGTCAACTCACCAGCAGACCTTTACTCCTTTTTCAGCCCGATCTGCGGCGCAATCTGCCCAAAGCGCGCAAGGTCTGACCGGGCCCGCGCCGCTGACTCAGCAGGCGAACTGCCAACCGGCATCCACCCCGCATCGATCAAGCGCTGGCGCGCCTCGGGCCGCGCCATGCCCTGGACGATCACCACGTTGAGCCTGTCGATGACGGCCTGCGGCGTGCCCTTGGGCGCGGCCAGCCCGAACCATCCCGAAGTCACGAAACCCGGCAGCCCCCGCCTCCTGCGCCGTGGGCACGTCGGGCATGGACGACAACCGGGCCGACTTCGCCATCGGCGCCTACAACGACGACGCGCAGCGCCCCGGCTTCATGCGCTCACGCCGGCTGTGGTCGGTGGACTTCGCCTGCTTCATGCGCAACGACCATCCGCTGGCGAAGCTGGACAAGATTCCGCTGAAAAAATTCCTGGCCGCCCGCCACCTCGACGTGAGCCTGGCGGGCCGTGTCGGTGGCATCTACGACCGCGTGCTGCAAAGCCGCGGCCTGCAGCGCAACCTCGTCAGCACGGTGAGTCACTACTCCGCCGCCTACGAGGCCGTGCGCCGCTCCGACCTGATCGCCGTGCTGCCCTGGTCCGAGGGCCTGGAGACGATGCGCATGACGGGCCTCAAGCGCGTGGCCCCACCGCTGGCGGCGCCGCCGCGCACTGTCGAACTGGTCTGGCACGAGCGGCACGAGACCTCGGCGCTGCACCAGTGGTTCATTGCCCTGGTGGTCGAGATGCTGGCGCGGGAACCGGCTGCGCGCACTGCGCGGGCTAAGCCCGGAACCAGATCCTGAGCGTCACGTACATCGCGTAGCCCAAGCCCAGCACGCACCACGCCAGGAAGAACATGTTGGCCCAGTAGTCGCCCGCATGCGCCGCCAGCGTGTAGACCTGCCCCACGCAGCCCTTTCCGACGCACGGCACCTCGCCCCGGACCAGGGCGCGCAGCATCGCGAAGAAGAGGTAGCACGCCACGCCAGCGGTCAGCAGGAATCCGACGGGCCCAACGAGCCCCTGGGTGAGTTCGCCCTTCTCATCGCGATAGCCCTTGCGCAGCAGCTTCTGTCCGTACCTGTACCAGGCATATCCGAGCAGGAGCATCAGGGCGTAGTAGAGGAAGGCGCGCATGGGTCCTGTGATCGTCGGGGTGTGGCGGGGGTGAGTGCTTCGGCAAGGATCGTAGCCGAGCAACTCACGCTCGCCATCCGCGCCCGCTACCGCGCGCTTGCCACGATGGCGATGCCGCGAATCTGCCCGGCGCCGGGCGCGTCCACCGGCTTCGCGTAGCGCGACGGCGCAAAGCGGTGCAGCAGCTCGGCCTCGCGCAGGCGCGCCGCGTCCAGGTTCGCCAGCTTCACATGGCCGAAGCCGCGCACCGACAGCGGCAGCGCCGCGATGCGCGCGGCGGTCGGCTGGTTGTCGGGGGTCAGCGCGGTGGCCATCTCCTGCAGCAGGCGGTCGAAGTGATCGATCAACGCGCGCTCGGTGCGGCGTTCCGCCGTGTGGCCGAACAGGTCGAAGGGCGTGCCGCGCAGGCGCTTGCCGTGGGCCAGCCACTTCATCGCCGGCAGCATCCATCCACCGAGGCGCACCTTGGCGGGCGCCTGCCCGTGCGCGGGGCGCGAGAGCAGTGGCGGCGCCATGTGGAACTCGAGCTTCAGGTCGCCTTCGAACTGGTCCTGCAGCTTCTGCAGGAACGCGCCGTCGGTGTACAGGCGCGCCACCTCGTACTCGTCCTTGTAGCTCATGAGCTTCAGCAGGCTGCGCGCCGCGTTGCGTGTGAAGGGCAGGCTCGCATCGCCGCCCGGCATTGAGGACTCGACCGCCTGCAGTGCACGAATGCGCTGGTCGAAACGCGCGGCCCACGCGGCGTTCTGGTAGCCGGTGAGATGGCGGCGCGCATCGGCGAGCAGCGCTTCCAGCGGGCGGTCGTCGACCTGGTGCGCTGCAGCCTCGACCGGTGCCGCGCGCAACTGATCGAGCGCCGCCGGGTCACCGGCCGCGAGCCGCCCCAGCGAGAACGCCGACTGGTTGGCCGCCACGGCCACGCCGTTGAGTTCGATCGCGTGCATGAGCGCCTCGAGGCTCAGCGGCACGAGGCCGCGCTGCCACGCATAGCCGGTCGCCACGATGTTCGCGGCCAGCGTGTCGCCCAGGAACTCCTCGGCCAGGCTCTGCGCATCGAAGGTCTCGACCTGTTCCTCGCCCGCGACGAAGCGCATCTTCTCCAGCAGCAGGTCGACGTGCAGGTCGGCATCGGGGTTGCGCAGCGACTCGGCCACGGGAATCTCGTGGATGTTCGCGAGCACGCGCGTGCGCCCGTGCCGCACGGTCTGCAGCGCGTCGGCCGAGGCGCCCACCGCCACGTCGCAGGCGAGGATGGCGTCGGCCTGCTGCGTGTCGATGCGCACCTGGTTCAGCCGCTCGGGCGTGTCGGCCAGCCGCACGAAGCTCAGTACCGAGCCGCCCTTCTGCGCGAAGCCCATGAAGTCGAGCACGCTGGCCGACTTGGCCTCGAGGTGCGCGGCCATCGCGATGACCGCGCCCACCGTCACCACGCCGGTGCCGCCCACGCCGGTCACGAGCAGGTCGTACGGGCCGGTCCACGCATGCGGCGCGGGATGCGGCAGCGCCGCCACGCGGTGCAGGAAGGCATCGCGCCCGGCCGCGAGCGCCCCGCTCTTGCGGCGCAACTTGCCGCCAGTGACGCCCACGAAGCTGGGGCAGAAGCCCTTGGCGCAGGAGTAGTCCTTGTTGCAGCTGGTCTGGTCGATCTTGCGCTTGCGGCCCATCGGCGTCTCGTGCGGCAGCACGGCCACGCAGTTGCTCTGCACGGTGCAGTCGCCGCAGCCTTCGCACACGGCCTCGTTGATGAACAGGCGCTTGGGCGGATCGGCCAGCTCGCCCTTCTTGCGGCGGCGGCGCTTCTCGGCGGCGCAGGTCTGCTCGTAGATGAGCACGGTCACGCCGGGCATCTCGCGCAGGCGGCGCTGCACCTCGTCGAGCGCGGCGCGGTCATGGAACTCGGTGCCCGCCGGAAACTTGTTCTTGATGGCGTCGTAGTGGTGGATGGCATCGCTCACGACCACCACCTTGGTGACGCCTTCCGACTCCACCTGCCGCGCAATGGCGTCCACGCTGATGACGCCGTCGACCGGCTGGCCGCCGGTCATCGCGACCGCATCGTTGAACAGGATCTTGTAGGTCAGCGTGGCCTTGGCCGCCACGGCCTGGCGGATCGCGAGGTAGCCCGAGTGGTAGTAGGTGCCGTCGCCCAGGTTCTGGAACACGTGCGGCGTCTTCGTGAACATCGCGTGCGAGATCCAGTCGACGCCCTCGCCGCCCATCTGGATCAGGCCCGCCGTGCTGCGGTCCATCCAGTTGGCCATGAAGTGGCAGCCGATGCCCGCGCGCGCCGTCGAGCCTTCGGGCACCTTGGTGCTGGTGTTGTGCGGGCAGCCGGCGCAGAAGTACGGCAGGCGCTTGACCGCATCGCTCGCATTGCCCAGCAGCTCGGGCGGCGTGAAGTCGCGCACATGCTGCAGGTGATCGCCCAGGTCGTGGTTCTCCGGAAAGTGCGCGGCCAGCCAGTGCGCGACCAGTTCGATGAGGCGCGAAGGCCGCAGCTCGCCGAGCGCCGACACCAGCGGCTGGCCCGCGTGGTCGTGCTTGCCCACGAGCACGGGGCGCGCCTCGGGCGGCGCGTTGTAGAAGATGTCGCGCAGCTGCGTCTCGACCACCGCGCCCTTCTCTTCCACGATGAGGATCTCGCCGAGCCCGCGCGCGAATTCCTTGAGGCGCGTCTGCTCGACCGGAAAGCTCAGGCCCACCTTGTACAGCCGCACACCGGCGCGCGCGAGCTGATCGGGCGAGAGTTCGAGCCGGCGCAGCACCTCCATCAGGTCGTGGTGCGCCTTGCCGCAGGTGACGATGCCCACCTTGGCATGCGGGCTCACGATGACGTGGCGGTCGATGCTGTTGCGTTGGGTGAAGGCGGCCACGGCCGCGAGCTTGTCTTCCAGCCGCGACTCGATGCGCAGCGACGGCAGGTCGGGCCAGCGGTAGTGCAGGCCGTCGGGCGGCGCGGCGTGGCCGGTGGCGGCGCGCACGGCGTCGGCGTCTTCCCAGGCGGCCACGCGCGCGTTCACCGCATCGAGGTCCACCGTGCCCGCGCTCTCGACGATCTCGGACAGCGCCGCCATGCCGACCCACGCGCCCGAATAGCGCGACAGCTCGTAGCCGTACAGGCCGAACTCCAGGTACTCGGCCACGCTCGCGGGCTGCATCACGGGCATGCGCCAGGCCATGAAGGCGTGGTCGCTCTGGTGCGGCATCGACGACGACACGCAGCCGTGGTCGTCGCCCGCCACCACCAGCACACCGCCGTGCGGCGACGAGCCATACGCATTGCCGTGCTTGAGCGCATCGCCCGCGCGGTCCACGCCCGGGCCCTTGCCGTACCACATGGCATACACGCCATCGACGGTGCGCTCGGGGTCGGATTCCACGCGCTGCGTGCCCAGCACCTGCGTGGCGGCCAGCTCCTCGTTCACGGCGGGCACGAAGCGGATGCCGGTCTTCTTGAAGCGCTCGCCGGCCTTCCAGATGGCCTGGTCGACCATGCCCAGCGGCGAGCCGCGGTAGCCGCTCACGAAGCCCTGCGTGTGCAGGCCGCGTGCCGCATCGCGCTGTTTCTGCATCGCCAGGATGCGGATCAGCGCCTGCGTGCCGGTGAGGAAGACCGAGCCAGCATCGGCCCAGAGGTTGTCGGAGAGTTGGTAGTCGGGCCGTCGGAGTGCGGTCGCTTCAAGTGGGGCGTTCATGCCCGGAATTGTTCTGCGCCCCCCCAAGTAAGTGTTTCTTCAATACACTGGCGCAGACCCTTGTTTGAAGAAGAATTCACTCGAAAACCACGATGAACGTCGGTTCTGTTTCTCTTGACGAGCATTGCCTCAAGATTCTTTCTGCACTGCAGCATGACGGCCGGCAGACCGTGCAGCAGATTTCCGAGGCCGTCGGCCTGTCGCCCACGCCCTGCTGGAAGCGCATCAAGGACATGGAGGCGGCCGGCGTCATCCGCGGCTACACCGCGCTCGTCGATCCCGAACACGTGGGCCTGCACGTGTCGGCCGTGGCCGAGGTGAACCTCGACCGGCACAGCGAGGCGATGGTGCAACGCTTCGAAGAAGCCGTGGCCGCAAGCCCGCAAATCATTCGCTGCGTGTCGGCCACCGGGCCCGCGGACTACATCCTCAACGTGACCGTGCCCGACATGAAGCACTACGAGCGCTTCCTGCACGAGGTGCTGTTCAGCCTGCCCGGCGTGACGCACGTGCGCTCGAGCATCGTGCTGCGCGAGATCAAGTCGGAAACGGCATTGCCGCTCGGGCACCTGCTGGATGCGAAGGCCGGGCTGGCAGGGTCACGGCGGTCGCCGTGAGGCGTGGCGCAGCGCGCCTCTAGCGTTTGCGCCGGATGACGTACGCGTTCTGCGCCAGCTCGAAGCCAAGCGTCGGGTAGTAAGACATCGCGTCAGGTGCCGAGAGAAGGATCAGCGACACCTCGTCGCCGATGATCGCCTGCGTGCGCTGCACGAGTTCCCGGCCGATGCCATGGCCCTGGTACTTCTTGTCCACCGCCAGGTCCGACAGGTAGCAGCAGTACGCATGGTCGGTCAGCGACCGCGACAGCCCCACCAGTTCGTTGTCGACCCAGGCCGACAGCAAGAGGCTGGGCGCGGCGAACATCCGCGCAATGCGGGCGAGATCGTTCGTGGGGCGCTTGATGCCGGAGCGGTCGAAAACGCGGGCGACGTCGGCCGGGTCCAGGGGCACGTCCTGGCGGTATTCGATGGTGATGTTGTTCATGAATTTCTTTGCGTAGCTCCCAGGCTCATTCCGTCTCGGAAGACCCGAGCTTCTTGAGTTCGGCGAACTTGGCCGCCATCGTCGGGTTGCCGCGCGTCAGTTTCTTGATCGTCACGTCCTGCGCCTTGTCGTTCGCAAGGCGCAGGTTGCGGTCGGTGCCGAGCAGCGCTTCCTTCGTCTTCTGCAGGTGGTCGATCGACTTGTCGATCTCCGCGATCGCCTTCTGGAAGTGGCCATGGGCCAGGTCGTAATTCCTGCCGAAGGCCGCCTTGAAGGTTTCCAGCTCGGTCTCGAACTTCGTGATGTCGATGTTCTGCGCCTTGACCAGCGCCAGCTCCGACTTGTACTTGAGCGAATTCATCGCCGCATTGCGCAGCAGCGTGATGATGGGCAGGAAGAACTGCGGGCGCACGACATACATCTTCGGGTAGCGATGGAACACATCGACGATCCCGGTGTTGTAGAGCTCGTTGTCGGGCTCGAGCAACGACACCAGCACCGCGTACTCGCAGCCCTTCTCGGTGCGGTCCTTGTCGAGTTCCTTCAGGAAGTCTTCGTTCCTGTTCTTCGTGGCCGTGCGGTCGTTCTCGTTCTTCATCTCGAACATGATCGAGACGATCTCGGTGCCGGCCTCGTCCGCGTCGCGGAAGATGTAGTCGCCCTTGCTGCCCGTGCGCGCGTCGTTGTCCTTCTCGAAATAGGCGCGGGGAAACGCCATCGACCGGATGCGGTTGAACTCGGTCTCGCAGTGCTGCTCCAGGGTCTCGCCCACCATCTTGGTCGACAGGCGCGCCTTCATGTCCCGCAGCCGCTCGATCGCGTCGTCGCGGTCCTTGATCTGCGTTTCGTACTTGTCCTTGAGCGATTTCTCGGCCAGCTGCTTCTCGAGCTCCGCCCGCTCGAGGCCGCTCTTCCACTGATCCCGCTCCTTCTCGACCACGCTGACGGCCTCGCTGATCGCGAGCTTCTTCGCCACCTCGATGGCGTCGAGTCGCGCCTTCAGTTCCTGGATTTCCACGTCCTTCGCGGCGGCGCTCTTCTGCAGCTCGCCCACGTGCCGCGCCTCGGCAAGCGCGGTGGCGGCCAGCTTGTCCTGCTTGGCCTTTTCGAGCTCGTTCGCGAGCGCGTCGCGCTCCCGTTCCACGGCGCCCAGGGCCTCGCTCACCGCGAGCTTGCGCGCGACATCGCCGGCCTCGAGCTTCGCCTTGAGTTCCTGGATCTCGCCGTCCTTGGCGGCGGCGGCCTTCTGCAGTTCGCCGGCGGCCCGGGTCTGGGCGAGTTCGACGGCGGCGCGCTTGTCGCGCTCGGCCAGTTCCAGCCGCTCGTGCAACTGCTTCTCGAAATCGCCGTCGCGCACCTGCTTCAGGATGTCCGCGTAGCCGGCTTCGTCGATCTTGAATGCCTTGCTGCAATGGGGGCAGATGATTTCGTGCATGGCTATGTGCGCTCCGCCGTCGGGGTGGGCGTCGACAAGAGAGAGGGTGCAGCGAAGCGCCGCGCCGTTCGGGCGGGATCGCAGGGAGTGATGCTGTTCATAGGGTCAGGGACATGGAGCCATCCGACTGTAGCCGGACGGGGAGCGCCGGCGAGCGGCAGGCGCTTGAAGACCGGGCCGACGTCTGCGAGCGAGTGATGCGTTCTCGATCACGTTGCTAGAATCGCCGCTGCAAAAATCGACTCTGACCTGTTCAGAGCTCCATCCAGCCGTAAGCGTTTACGTCAACCAACGCATCACCAGTGGCACCCGCATGCCGACTGGCGGTGCGCGTGGGTCGCTTCGGTGCTCATCGTCCCGCCCATTCGACCGGCTGGTGCTGCCTTTGAAAACTCAAGGAGCGGCGCTCGATGACGAACGTCCAAACAAATTCTTCTTCCCTGCGCACGTTGGTCTGGATGACCCTCGCGCTTTTTCTCGCTTACCTGTCTGTCGCGATGTCGATGCCGGCCGTGACGCTCCATGTGTCGCAGACGCTGGGCCTGGGCAATGTCGCGTCCGGCCTGGGCGTCGGCATTGCCTTTTTGTCCACCATCCTCAGTCGCGGCTGGGCGGGTCGGCTGGCTGACGAACGCGGCGGCAAGGTCGCCATGTTCCGGGGCCTTGTCCTCTATGCGGCGGCATCGCTCCTGTGCTGGGCCTCCTCACTGCCGATGCTGGGCCATGGCGTCGGCGCGTACCTGGTTCTTCTGGTGGGGCGTCTCGTGCTCGGCCTCGGCGAAAGCTTCGCGCTCGTCGGCATGCTGGGCTGGGCCATGGCGGCCATGGGCCCCGCGCGGTCCGGGCAGGTCATGGCACTGGTCGGCACCGGCATGTACGGCGCTTTCGCGGTGGGCGGCCCGCTGGGCCTCTGGCTGCTGGAGCGGCTCGGCTTCGCCGGCCTGATGGCGGGCAGCATCGCCCTGCCGCTGGTCAGCGGCGCGATGCTGTGGTCCATCGCGCCCGCCATGTCGGCACAGGGGCGCCGTGCGCCCTTCTCCGATGTGCTGGGACTCATCTGGAAGCAAGGCGCGGTCGTGGGCCTGCAAGGCGTTGGCTTTGCCGCCTTGGGCGCGTTCTTTCCCTTGTACTTCCTGGCCCATGGCTGGCAGGGTGCCGGCTACGGACTGACATGCTTCGGCCTGGGCTTCGTCCTGGTGCGACTGCTGGCGGGTCGCTTGCCCGACCGCATCGGCGGCACCAGGGTCGCGCTGGTCTCCCTCGCGATCGAGGCCGTGGGTCAGGCGCTGCTGTGGCTGGCGCCCCATCCCGTCGTGGCGATGGTGGGCGCACTGCTGACCGGCATGGGGTGCTCGATGGTCTTCCCCGCCATGGGACTGGAGGCCGTCAAGCGCGTGCCCGCCCACCTGCGCGGAACGGCCATCGGCGGCTTCGCGGCGTTCCAGGATCTGGCGTACGGCGTCACAGGCCCGATGGCGGGGCTGATTGCCGACCACTACGGTCACGACAGTGTGTTCCTGGTGGGGTTGATCGCGACGGTTGTGGGGATCGGGATGACGTGGCGGCTTGCGAGGGGGTCGCAGGCCGGGCGGGCATCGACGCTGGCCTGAGGCTGTGGCAGGTCGACCGAAGGCCTGCTCCAAGCCGGGATTTCAAGCAAAGGACCGTCGATATTTGACGAGCCCGCGCTTGATCGAGGCATCGAAGCCGCAGCGCTCGAAGAACCGATGGGCGTCCTCACGCTCCACCGAACTCAGCAACATGATCTTCGAGCAATCGCTCGCCGCACAAAACGCCTCGACCTCCCGCATCAGCGCGGCCCCGACCCCTCGGTTGCGAGCAACCACGTCGACGACGATGTTCTCCACGACAGCGAACGGCTGCCGCCCGTACATCACGTCCTCGCACAGCGAGACCAGCACCGTGGCGCACACCTGGCCATCGATCTCCGCAACAAGAAGCGCCGTCCTCGGGTCTTCGGACAACGCCTGAAGGCGTTCGGGCAGCACGCAGCGCGCCGTGTCTGCGACCAGTTGGCCGTAGAGCGCATCGATGCGGGCGGCGTCCTCAAATGTCGCACGTCGAACCTGGAGGGACGGGGCGGGCATGTCAGTTGTCTTCATGAATGAAGTCTGCTTCAGGAGAAGTCCGCTTCTGACCGAAATTGACTACGCGTCGAACCAATGGGCATGCATCTGCCGCAAGAACTCATCGGACAAGGGAACCCCCGACGCAGCGCCGATGACCGAGTCGATGGCGCATCTCGGGCACAGCGCGGTCGAACCTTGATCGGTCCATTCAACGATCTCCACTGGCGAGAACTTTGCGAAGCAATAGAAGCAGCCGCAGACCTCACTCGTCTCGATCTGCTCTCTGTGGTTGCTGCTGAAAGCGTGCGCAGAAATGATGTCCACGGTTGGCTCCTGGCCCTATCGTTCGCCATGGGGCAACTTCGCCACACCGCGAACCTTCGTCCAGTACTCGTCCTGAACGTCTGCGTCAACGATGGGCCGAACATGCGTCGCGTAGAGGGCATCTCTCCCATCGCGTCGAGGCCCTGAAATCCAATAGTGCTCGCCGGTCTCAACGTCGAAATAGTTCGACTTGAAACCGTCCCCCTTCAGGCTGCGGAAGGACTTCCCTGCGTAGTACAGCGTGGCCCCGGACTTGGAGCACGTGACTCGCCCAATGCGAGCGGGCCCCGTCAGGCCGCCTGTCTTCGCTTCGATATACATGATGCGGCTTGCCATCAGCTCCTGCTCCCGTTGTGATGAAGGGGAAGTTGTTCCGGACCACTCTTGGCGGCATTCTGCCGTCAGGCCGATCTCCACCGCACCTCGCTGAACCGCATGCGTCGAAGGTCGCCCTGCGACTCCAATCGCCCGGACTCGACAAGCAGGGCAACCCGTCTCGCGAAGAACGCATCGGGAACGTCCTCCGTGTGATCAGGCATCGACAGCATCGCCATGCCAACCACGCGCGCCACCTTGCGCCATTGGCCGGTCACTTGCGAAAGAAGCGCCGCGTCGATGAGCGCCAGGTCCGACTCAGGCAGCCTGGCTACCTGCTCACGCTCGGCGGGTGAGAGTTCGGTGTCGAAAGTGTCGTTGTCAGTCATTGTTCTGAAACCCCATGAGGCGTGCCCCGGGTGGACATCCGCTTCCGGCCAGATTCTGCCGAATACCTTGCACCTGCGAGGCATGCAATGCCCACATAGACTGTCCTCATGTCCCAATCCGCGCCGGCCTTCAGCACATCGTCCACCACCCACAACTACGCCGAGAAGACCGTCCGCCTGGTGCCAGGCCTGCACGACCTGCAGACGATGGCAGCCCTGCTCGTCGCCGAGCGCGCGCCGGATGCGGCCCACGTGCTGGTCATCGGCGCCGGTGGCGGCATGGAGTTGAAGGTGCTCGCGCAGGCTCATCCCCGATGGCATTTCGTCGGCGTCGATCCGTCGCAGCCCATGCTCGACCTCGCCGCGGAAACGCTCGGCCCGCTGGTCGAGCGGGTCGCGCTGCACCACGGCTACACCGACACCGCACCCGAAGGCCCGTTCGATGCAGCGACCTGCCTGTTGACGATGCACTTCCTGACGCTCGATGAACGCAGGTCGACGTTGAAGGAAATTCGTCACCGCCTGAAGCCCGGTGCGCCGTTCGTCATGGCGCATCTCAGCTTTCCCCAGGCGGACGGAGAACGAGAGTTGTGGCTCTCGCGCTATGTCGCCTTCGCAGCGGCTTCCGGTGTCGATCCGGACAACGCACGCAAGGCTGCCTCCGCGATCGGTTCCACGCTGACGCTGCTCAGCCCGGCGCAGGAAGAGGCACTGCTGGAAGAGACGGGCTTCACCAACGTCCGCCTGTTCTATGCAGGCATGGCATTCAGGGGCTGGGTCGCGCAAGCCTGAGCCGAACCCTCACTCCGGCGTCTGCAACTCCGCCCACGCCGTCAGCATCGTCACCTGCGTGCGCAGCCAGCTCGTCGGCATCGACTGCGTGCCCCACACCGCGATGCGGCCCGCGTGTTCGCCCATGAGCCAGAACTGCCGCACCGCCATGAAGGCGGCGACGGCGTCGACATCCGCCGAGGGCAACGGGCGCGCGCTGCGGTAGCCCGCCAGGTAGCTGCGCCAACGCGCCAGCGACGTCGCGTCGAGCGATCCGCCCACGGTGCGCGGGTGCATCGCCCACAGGTACACGCACAGGTCGTAGGCCAGCCAGCCGGGGCCTGCATCGTCGAAGTCGAAGAACGAGGCGACGCGCACGCCGTCAAGTCCCTCTGTCACGAAGTTGTTCATGCCGTGGCAATCGCCGTGCCCGTGAACGCGCGTCAGGGCCGGCATCGCGGCGATGCGGGCTTCGAGCGTGCGTGCGATGGCGCTGAACTCCGGGCGCAGCGCGTCGGTCATGGTGGGCGCGGCGTGCAGGCGCTCCAGCGACGCGTGCAGCAGGTCGGGCAGTTCCAGGGTGTAGCGGCTGGCGGGCCCGTGGTAGTCATGCGCGGCTTCGTGCAGCTGCGCCAGGCCGCGGCCGGTGGCTTCGACGTCGGGCAGCACGTCGCCGGGCACGTCGCCGTCGAGGTGCTCGAACAGGATCAGCGGACGCTCGCCCTCGGGCAGGTCCATCGCGACAGCATGTGCGCCATCGCGTGCCGCCAGTGCACCAGCCACCGGCACGCCCCTGACCTTCAGGTGCACGAGCAGCGCCGTTTTGTAGCCGATGTTGGGAGCGCCGCGCGGGCGGTCGGCGCTCAGGCGCGCGACGGCGTGGCGGCCGTCGGCAAACTGCAGGCCGTAGACATGGTTGAAGCTGCGCCGCAGCAGCTCGCACGACCGGACCTCGCCGAAGTCGTAGGCCTGCGCCACCTTCTCTGCGATGGCGGCGCCCGTGGGCGTGGTCTGGGCGATCTGGGCAGAGCGGGCGGGCGTCGTCACGGGTGCGGCCTTTCGGGAGCGTGGGGCGCGCGATTCTGCCCTACCCTGCGCCGCCTCACCGCCTTGCGTCAACGCTCCAGATCACGATCGAGCGAAGCGCCCCCGTCCCCCACCTGCCGCCACGCCGGCGCCAGCGCCTTGCGCGCCGCATTGAGCTCGGCCATCGAGATGTGCAGCTCCGCCATGGTCTGCACCAGCAGCTCGAGCAGCGCGGCGCGCTGGCGCAGCCGCACGGTCTCGGCGCGGCGCGCGCGTTGGGCCTGGCGCGCCGCGGCCTGGATGGCGCGGCCCGTGGGCGAGTCGTGCGAGGGATGGTGGTGGTCGTCCACGGACAGGCCGGATGCAGCGCGCATGGGCAGTGGCATCACGCGGCGGCGGGCACACCCTGGACGGCGGCGGTGGCAGCAGCAGCAGCAGCGTCGGCATTCGCCGCGTCGCCGCGCGTCTCGGCGGCGGGGCCGTAGTTGCGCAGGTGCAGGAAGAACTCGCCCATCATCTGCATCCACAGGCGCACGGCAAACGCCAGGTAGGCGGGGCTGACGCCGCCGGCCACGACGACGTCCATCTCGAGCACGACGAAGTCGCCGTGCTGCGCCACGCGCGCAAAGCGCTTGCTGCGGTGCCAGGCGGCGAGCACGGCCTCGGGCAGCGTGCCGCCCTGCACGCGCAGCGGGCAGCTCAGGGTGAAGTCGGTGTACTGGGTGGTGGTGACGGCGTTGCCCCACAGCACCTGGAAGCCGATGCCGTGGCTGGCGCTGTGCAGGCGCACCACGCCATCCTGTTCGATGGCGGTGACGGCGCCGCCGGCGGCCTTGATGGCGTCCGACACCTGGTCGGGCGTGACGGCGTCGAGCATGTCGAAGGGAGTCGGCGTGGCGGCCTGGTCGTCGGTGTTCGGGGTCGTGGCGGTGGTGTTCATGGTGTGGTTGTTCTTTCAGGAAAAAGGGGGAATGTGTTCAGTTGGTCTTCTTGAGCGCGGCGTCGAGCGCGGCGCTGTCGATGCTCAGTTGCGCCGGCGGCGCCAGCTGGGCCATGTAGGCCTGCACCAGCTGCTGCTGCCGTTGTTGGCGCAGCGCGGCCTGCAGCTGCGGCTTCATTTCCTCGAGGGTGGCGGTGCGCGCGGGCTGGGTGTCGAGCAGCTTGACGATGTGGAAGCCGGCCTCGGCCTGCACCGGTTCGCTGACCTGGCCCTGCTTGAGCCTGGCCACGGTGTCGCGCAGCTCGGGCAGGATGCGCGCGAGCGGCAGCGTGTCGACCTCGCCGCCGCGTTCGGCACTGCGGCGGTCCTGCGAGCTGGCGCGCGCCACGGCGGCGAAGTCGCCGCTGCGGGCCTGCTTGGCGAGGCGGTTGGCTTCGTCGCGCACCTTGGCGATGGCGGCCGGGTCGCGCTCGGGCGTGGCCAGGTAGATCTGCGCCACGCGGTAGGCGGCCGGCAGGTTGAAGCCGGTCTTGCCCTGGTCGTAGGCGGTCTTCACCTCGGCGTCCGACGGAAAGCCCGCGGGCACCTGGCTCACGGATTCGAGGTAGCTGGTGGCGACGATGCGTGCGGTGATCTCGCGCGTGGCGGCGTCGATCTTCGCCTTCACGTCGGGCCGGTCGGCCCAGCCCTTGGCGCGGGCGTCGCGCAGCAGCGCTTCGCTCACGAGACGCTGGCGCAGCCAGCCGTCGAGGCTCGCGCGGTCGGCCTTGACGGCGGCGCGTTCGGTCTCGGGCAGGGTCTGCAGCAGCTTCTCGATCTCGTCCTGGCCGATGGTCACTTCGCCGATGCGCGCGACCACGGCGGGGCTGGGCGCGGCGGGTTGCTGCGCGGCGGCCACGCCGACCGACGAGACGAGCAGCACGCCGGCTGCCGCGCGCAGGCGGCGGCCGAGCCCGGCTGCGGGAGTGGCTTGTGCGGGGTTCATTGAGGCTTTCCTTCCGTGGCGGATGCAGCAGCCGCAGGCGCCGGCGCGCTCACGGCGCGCACGTCGAAGCGGCTCTCGTAGAGCTTGTCGCCGTACTGCTGCGCGATCTGTTCGTACTTGACGCGGCTTTGCGCCGCGAAGGGCTGGCGCGAGGCGAGCACGCTGCCCACGTCCATGGTTTCGTAGGCGCGCAGCACTTCCTGCCCGACGGCATACAGCTGCGTGTTCTTGGCCTCGCACTGCGTGAGCGCGGTGCGCTGCAGCGCGGCCTCGCCGGCCAGGCGCTGGCGCTCGGCCTCGGAGGCGCGTGCCATCTTCAGCAGCTCGTCGTAGGCGCCGCGGAACTGCGCGATCTGCGCGCCCGCCTTCTCGCTGGCGGCCTGGGCCTGGTCGCGCAGCTGGGCGTTGCCGGCGCTGGCCTGGCCGCGCGCGTGGCGCTCGGACGCGAGCTGGGCCTGGCTGGCGGCCAGTTCCTTCTTCAGCGTCTCGAGCTCGGACGCGGGCGGCGGCGCTCCGGGTGCCGCGGGCGCCTTGCCCGCGGGCTGCCCGGCCTTGAGCGCGGCCAGCTCGTTCTGCGCCTGCTGCAGCTGGGTGGTGGTGGTGCGCAGCTGCGCACGCAACCGCTCCTCCATGCTCTGGCCCTGCGGCTGCTGGGCCTGCGCAACGCCGGCCGTGGCGGCCAGCGCGGCCAGGGCCAGCGCCGGGAAGATCGTTCGGGACACGGCGGACTCCTTCTTAGAAACGCGCATTGAATTCGAGCTGCAGGGTGTCGATCGACAGCGGCGGGCCGTAGACCTCCTTGGTCGAGATCCAGCGGCCGGTGAACCACATGTTCTTGTCGATCGCATACGAGCCGCCCAGGAAGTAGCCGCGCGCATTGGTGCCGCCGCCGTGGAAGCTCGAATCGTTGTAGCCGTCGGGCATGGCGTCGGGCTCGATGCGCTTGTAGCCCGCGAGCACGTTCCAGTCGCCGCGCGCGGCCGGTGCCGGCTTGCCGTAGGTGGCCTGCAGCATGTAGGCGTTGCCGCCGCTCTTGAAGTCGGACTGGGTGGTGCCGCCGGTCGGGCCGAAGTTATTGACGATGGCGCCGCGGATGCCGCCGCGCTTCCAGATGTCGTTGGCGTCGTAGGCGGTGTTGCGCACGAAGTTGGCGTCCAGGCGCAGGTTGTTGCCGGCCACCTGGGTGTCCCAGCGCAGGTTCAGGTCGATCAGGCGGAACTTCGAGGCCAGGCCCACGTACTGCGGCTGCGGCGTGCCGGCCGGATTGAGCGGGTCGAGCGAGATGTCGCGCAGCAGCATGAGCGTGTTGCCCTTCTGCATGAAGGCCGGGCGCGACCAGTCGGTGCTGCAGCCGTCGGCGCCCGCGTACAGCGCGCAGGGCTCGGAGACCTGGCCGCTGACGTTGCGGAAGTTGTAGTACGCCAGCGCGCCGCGCACGCGGTTGTCTTCGTTGATCTTCCAGTCGGCGCCCACCTGCGCGCCGAGCAGCCACTTGTTCTCGCTCTTCATCTTGCGCTGGCTGCGCGTGGGCGAACCGTCCGCCGAGTACTCGAGCGGAATGAGGCCCAGCGTGCCGAACAGCGACAGGTCGCGGTTCGCAGCCAGCTTCTTGTCGAACTGCGCGGCAATGCCGTCGAAGTTCAGGTCGCTCGAATACAGCAGGTCGGTCGACATGAAGGGGTTGCCGAAGCGGCCGCCGGTCACGGTGAGCCAGTCGGTCGGCTTGTGCGAGATCCACATCTGGTCGAGCCACACGCTCTTCTTGCCCAGGCCGCCGCCCAGCGTGGTGGTGGTCGAGACGGGACTCTCGTCGCTGCCCGAGGCCAGGCGCACGCCGGCCTTGGTGTTCTCCGACAGGTCGGCCAGCAGGCCCACGCGTGCGCGGGCGCGGAACAGGTTGCGGCGGTCCTGGCGCGTGTTCAGGATCGACGGCAGCGACAGGTTGGTGTTGGGGTTGACGTCGTAGCCGCTGCCCTGGTTGAGCGAGGGCCAGTTGATCTCGATGTCGCTGTTGTTGCCGGCGTAGCTGCGCGATTCGTTGCGCACGCGCACGTCGCCTTCGAAGCGGATGCGCTTGCTCCACTCGGGCGTCTCGTTGGGCGTGGCCCAGCCTTCGTCCTTGGCCTGGGCCATGACCTGCGCCTTGACCTCGTCGCGGATCTGGTCGCGCACGGTCTGCGAGATGTAGGGCACGCGCACGTCACCCGCTTCGAGGCGCATGCCGCCCGCGACGGTGGCCGATGCGGCGGTGGCCGAGGCCGTCGCCTGGCGCTGCGCCTGCTGCGCGGCGATGGCTTCGGTCTGGGCCTGGGCCAGCAGCGCTTCGCCCACGTCCTTGGCGAGCGTGCCGCTCTGGATGAGGCCGCGGATCAGCTTGACCATGGCCGATTCGCCCGCGGGCGCGGCGGTGGTCTGGGCCATGGCGGTGCCGGCCGACAGCACGAAGGCGGAGGCCACGGCCGCCGCGAGCGCGCACTGGCGCAGGGCCGGCATCGCGCCCCGGCGCGGGAGGGTGTTGTGCAGGGTGTTCATCGCTTCGTTCACTGGAGGAAAGGAGTCGGGCCGGGCGTCGGCCGTACAGGTGTGGAAAGTCATGGCCGGCGGCCTTTCATCGACACGCGCATCGGAAAGCGCATCGAGGCCGGCGGACGTTCGTCGACGCGATCGAGCCCGCGCACCAGCGCCAGCACGGCCTCGTCGATGTCCTCGGTGCCGGTGCCGCGCACCAGCTGAGCGCGCGTGGTCTTGCCGTCGGCGCCGAGCCACAGGTCGATCTGGATGTCGTCGAACACCAGCTGGCGCGTGCGCGGATCACGCGACAGCGCCTGCTGCAACATGCTCGACACGTAGCGCGCATACGAGCCGCTGCCCAGGCCGCCGCCGGCGCCGGTGCCGCTCATGCCGCCGCCGCTGCCGGCCTGGATGCCGAAGGCGTCGTTGCCGGCCTGGCCGGCGCTGTCCATGGTCACCGGGTCGCCCAGGTCCTTCGAGGGGCTGGGCGGCGCGTCGTCCTTCGGCGCTTCCAGCGGCTCGACCGGCTTGGGCTCGGGCTCGACCACTTCGGGCTTGATCTTTTCCGGCTCGGGCTCGGGCAGCTTCTCGGGTTCGGGCGGTGGTGGCGGGGGCGGCGGCAGCATCAGCGTGGGCGCGTCGGCCACCACGCGCTTCTGGCTCGCGGTGTCGGACAGCAGCCGCCACACGAGCAGCGCCAGCGCCACGACGATCGCCAGGCCGATGACCACCCCGCCCCAGCGGCGCCACAGCGCGGCCGTTCCACCCGTGCCGCTGGAGCGCGGCGCGGGCGAGGCAGAAGAAATCGGGTCGCGAGGGTTCACGCTCCGGTCCTCACTTCTGCTTGCCGGTCACGAGGCCGATCTGGTTCAGCTCGATGCGGCGCAGCAGGTCGAGCACGTCGACCACCTTCGCGTACTGCACGCTGGCATCGCCGCGCACGATCACGGGAAAGTCGGGCGACAGCGCCTTCTCGGTGCGCAGGCGCTCCTCGAGCTCGGGCAGCGTGACCGGGTAGGCGTCCAGGAACACGTTGCCCGCGTTGTCGATCGTGATGGCCTTGGTCTTGGGCTTTTCCAACGCCACCGAGGCGCTGGCCTTGGGCAGGTCGACCTTGATGCCCGGGATGCTGGCGTTGCTGGTGAGGATGAAGATCACCAGCACCACCAGCAGCACGTCGACGAAGGGCGTGATGTTGATGCCGCCCGTGCGCTTGCGCACGGCGAACTTCGCGGCTGTGTTTGCCATGGTGCGCGGTCCTCAGGCGCGGCGCGCCTGCACGGCCACCGGCAGCGAGCGGCCCTCGCCCTGCTCTTCGGCCAGGCGCGTGACGAACTCGTCGACGAACACGGCCATGTCGGCGCCGATGGCGTCCGAGCGCGAGGCCAGCCAGTTGTAGCCAAAGAGCGCGGGGATCGCGACGCCCAGGCCGGCGGCGGTACACAGCAGCGCGGCGGCCATGCCGGGCGCCACCGAGTTGATGTCCACGGCGCCGGCCATGGCCGCCACCACGAACACCAGCATGATGCCGATCACGGTGCCGAACAGGCCCACGTACGGCGCGCCTTCGATGGTGGTCGACAGCCAGTTCATGCGCTTGGACATGCGCTCGGTCTCGCGCACCATCACGCCGTCCATCGCGGCGCGGATGGCGCCGATGGTGGAGGCCGACACGGCGTTCAGGTCGTAGCCGCGGTCATGGCGGCGGCGCATCTCCTCGATGGCCACTTCGTACAGGCGCCACAGCGAGGAATCGGCACGCACTTCCTGCGGCACCGTGTTGTTGGTGGCCAGGCGGTCCAGCGGCGCGCCGGCGGCTTCGCGGAAGTGCTCGATGAAGGTGGCGTTGGCGCGCGAGGTGGCGCCGAAGTTGCGACCCTTGCCGATCATGATGGCCCACGACAGCGCCATCATCAGGCCCAGCAGGCCGACCACGATCCACGCGTCCAGCGGCATCGCGGCCAGGATGAAGCCGAAGTGGCTCTTGCCGGCCTGCTGCTCGTCGGGACCGAAAGCGGCCAGGCGCGACTCGGCGCCTTGCGACACGGCATCGGCCAGCAGCAGCGCGTCGGGACGCGCGACCTTCGACAGGCGCACTTCGTCGATCGCACCGGTGAACGGCGCAAAGCCGGCCACGGGTGCAGCGCCCGGTGCAGCGGGTGCGGCAGCCGGTGCATCGGCGCCGAGCGCGGCGGCGGTGTTCAGCGCGGGCAGCTTCGCCGCCAGCGACACGGCCGGACGGCCGCCCACATACAGCGCGACGCTGTCGCCCTCGGCCTTCACCGCCAGGTGCGACCACTGGCCGGCCTGCACCGGCTGGCCGGGCGTGCTGCGCTGGCCGTTCACCTGCACGAAGGGCACGCCCTGGTCGATGCCGACCACGAGCTCGCCGGCGCCGTCGCGGCGCGCATAGATCGCCTGGCGCGCGCCGAGCGAATCGGGCTTGATCCAGGCCGAGAAGGTCAGCGTGCCGCCGGCCGTCACGGCCAGCGAGGGCGTGGCGGGCAGCATCAGCGCGCCGTTGCCGAGCTGGGCGCCCTTGCCGATGACCGTGCCTTCGACGGGCACCGCCGCGGTCTGGCCGTTGTTGCCGTAGGCGGTGGTGTCGCGCGGCGGCACTGCGCCTTCGGCGAAGTGGTAGACCAGCGTGTAGTCGGGGTCGAAGCTGCGCTGGCCGTTGCCCGAGGCCGGGGCCTTGGGGTTGCCGTAGTACATCCAGAGCTTTTGCGGCGTGCCGGCCGAGACGTTGGGCACGTCGACCCAGATCAGCGCGATGCCCAGGAGCGGATCGAACTGCTCGATCTGGTGGTTGAGCACGGTCTTGTCGTCACCCGCCACAAAGCGCAGGTCGGCGCCGGTCTCGCTCACGCCCTCGAACTTGAAGTTGCCCGTGTGCAGGCGCACCAGCACCGGCACGCGGCCGGCATCGCTGCCGATGGCGCCGGCCTGCGGGCCGCCGTCGATGGTGACGGGTTTGCGGTAGGCCCATTCGGCCTGCCACCAGGCATGGGCCAGGCCCGGCAGGAGCGTGCTCAGCAGCGTGAGCGCGATGAAAAGAAGTCGTCGCATGACAGGGTTCTCCGGAAAGCTCGTGGAATGAGAAAAAAATCGAAAAGAGGAATGGCTGTTGCCGTCGGTCGTTCGTTCGGTCAGTAGCTCGCGGTGATGCTGAAATTCACCTGCGTGTCGTGCTTCTTGGTGCGCGGCCCGTCGACCAGCGGATAGCCGATGTCGACGCGGCCCGAGAAATACGTGCCCACCTTGAAGGTCGTGCCCACGCCCACCGAATACAGCGAGAAGCGCTCGGCCTGCTCGGGCAGCGGGCTCTTCAGGCGCAGCCGCGCGGCGTCGGCAAAGGCGTACACGCGCCAGTTCTCGACGGTGCTGCCCAGGAAGGCGAGCGGCTTGCTGCGCAGCTCGACCGAGCCGACCACGCCGTAGTCGCCGGTGGCCTCGGCCGAGAGATAGCCGCGCACCGAGTTCATGCCGCCCGCGGCGATCTGCTCGCTCGAGACGAGCGGCGAATCGGTCATCTGCGCGTTGACGCGGAAGGCCACCTGCGTGCCGCCCTCGAAGCTGTGGGCGCCGTTGAGGTCGGTCTTGAGCACCATGAAGCTGGGCGAGGCCTTGTAGCGCTTGTAGTCGAAGGCCGCCCAGTCGCTGCCGTACTTGAACGAGCTGCTCGTGCCCGCCACCAGCGACACGCCCACGCCGTACTGGCTCTTGTCGGTCTGGCGGAAGCCCGAGTACGACAGCGTGATCGGCGCGTACTTGAGCGGCACCGTGTCGCCGCTGCCCTTGAGCGTCAGCGCTTCCTTGTTGTTCTTGAAGTCGACGCCCACGCTGAAGGCATGCCACCAGTTGCCGGTGTTGGGCACCGTGTAGGTGGCCTTCAGGCCGATCGAGTGGCCCTTGCCCAGCACGGTGGTGCCGCCCACGGTGGCCACGTTGCTGTCGGACACGAAGGCGTTGGCTTCCAGGCTCCAGTTCGTGCCCTTCAGCGGCGCGTTGTACGAGGCCGAGAACACCTGCGTCTGGTTCAGGTCCTGCGGCGCGCCGAAGAAGCTGATGGAGGCGCTGTGGCCCATCTGCCAGAGGTTGTCGTGGCCCAGCGAGGCGCTGGCGCGCAGCTTGCGCGTGTCGGCGCTGTAGTCGTTGTTCAGGCCCACGCTGGCGCGCCACGGGCTCTGGTCCTCGACCTTCAGGTCGACGTCCATCGTGCCCGGCATGGTGCCGGGGCGCACCAGCGGCATCACCTGGCGCTTGGGGCTGCGGTTGAGCGCGGTGAGCTCGGCCTGGGCCTTGTTGAAGTCGGGCACGCCGCCCTCCTTCAGCGCCGGCACCTGGTCGCGCACGTCGAGCGGCGAGTTGTACTCGGCGCCCACCACGCGCACGCGGCCCACGCGGGTCTCGTTGACCTGCAGGAACACCACGCCCTGCGTGACCTGCTGCTCGGGCAGGTCGACGTACACCGACTGGTAGCCCGCCGCCTGGTAGGCCGCGAGCAGCGCGTCGCGCGCGCCCTCCACGTCCTTGAGCGTGCGCTCGGGGCCGAGGAAGGGCGTGACCGCCTTCTCGATGGCGCGGGCGTCCAGCACGGTGTTGCCGCGCACGATGTATTCGGCGATGTCGACCTTGCGGGCCGGTTCGGTGGCCGCGGGCGCGGCCGGCGTGGAGACAGCGGCAGGTGCTTGTGCGAAGGCGCCCACCGGGGCACCGATCGCCATCACCGCCAGCCACACCGCTCTCCAGCAGGTCGGTGGGGCGTTCTTCTTCATGTCATGCATTTACAGCTCGGTTCTCAAGGATGAAGCTCGCGTGGCAGCGGCTCATGGTGGAGAGCCTTCATGTCGCTGCTGCGTACCGATACCTAGACGCACGGCGTGCGCGGCGACTGTCGTTTGTCACGAAAACTTCATCAAGAAATCGGCACGAGGTCCGGCGCGACGGGTTTCGCGCACATAAGAAGAAGGGCCTCCGCATGGGAGGCCCTTCTGTTTTTTCCGCCTGCGCGGGTAGCGCAAAGGTTCAGCGCCTCAGCGTTTCAGCCCCCGCTGCTCGCCCGGCGTGAGCGACTGCATCTGCGCGGTCGTGAGCGCGCCCGCGCCGAGCACCTGCACCACGCCCTTGGGGTCGTAGGCCGCGCCGCTGCGCTCGCGGCCGGCACCGCCGCCACCGCCCTCGCCGCCCGCGGGTTCGTTGCCGAAGCCGAGCACGCGCACGGTGAACACCGAGGGCAGCGCCTGGCGCTGCGCCGCGCGGTCGCGCTGCACGGCGTCCTGCGCCGCGGTGGCGGCCTGCGAGGCGGCGGCGCTGGCGTTGGTGAGCGCGCCCACGTTCACCGCCGCCACCACCGGAACGCCGGTGGACTTGCCCTGCACCTGGATGTTCTCGGCGTTGGCCACGCGCAGCGCCGCCAGGTTCACGTTGCCCGACACGCGGATGCCCGCCTCGCCCGCGTCGATGGTGCCCAGCGGTGCGATCAGGTCGATGTCGCCCGGCGGCACCTCGGGGATCGGGTTCAGCGTGGCGATGCCGGCGCCGGTGTTGGGCGTGGTCGGCGACAGGCTGACGTTGCCGGCGTCGTCGTACAGGCGCCGCTGCGGCGTGTAGACCACGGTCGACTTCGAACCGCGCCCGGCGTTGATGTCGCCCTGCGCCGACCAGGCCAGGATGCCGCCGCCGAAGGTGGTGAAGATGCGGCTCTGGCCCAGCAGGATGCTGTCCAGCGAGTAGATCTGCACCTCGCCCGCGCCCTGCGTGAGCACGCCCGAGCCCTCGCCCGGCACGAAGCCGCCGTCCACGCCCACCAGCGTGCGCCCGCCCGGCACGAGGATGTTCACGTTGCCGCCGAAGTTGGTGTGAATGCCGGCATCGAGCGCGTCGTACACGCCGATGTCGCTGGGCCGGCCGGCGGCCGTCCAGGCGTCGCGCCGCAGGTAGCTCTTGCCGGCCTGCGGGCGCTTGGTGAACGGGTCCGAGCTGCTCGCGTAGTAGTTGGCGCTGCTGAACATGGTCAGGTCGCCCTGGTAGCGGCGCGCGCCGCCGTCGGCGCCCTGCGCGGGGAACAGCGTGGCGATGGCCTCGCGCCCGCGCAGGTAGCTGCCCCGGCGCGGACCGCCCTCTTCGTTGTACTCGCGCCCGCCGGCGCGCAGCTCGGCGAAGTACACGTTGCGCAGGTACACCTGCTGCTGCTCGGGCGGCAGCGCGGCGAAGAAGGCCTGCGCGTCCATGGTGGCGGCGTCGAAGTGGCGGCCCTGGCTGTTGCGCCCGCCGAAGCGATCGCGCAGCCAGTTCACCAGGTGCAGGCCTTCGGCCAGGCCGAACTCGCGCACCAGGTCGCGGCGCGTGCTGCCGCCGCCTTCGCTGCGCTGGCCGTCGATCTCGGCCTGCTTGCGCTTGAGGTAGGCATCGGCGCCGGCCTCGTCGCCGCCGTAGCCGAACTGCTGCGACAGCCAGCCGGCCAGCGTGAGTTCGCCACCGTAGCTGTACAGCGCGGTGCCGGGCTGGTCGGCGAAGGGCTGGCCGCTCGCGGCGCGGCGCTTCGGATCGAGGTAGCGCGCGGCGAAGCCGGCCCAGTCCGGCCCGTCGCGGCCCACGCCCACCGCCACCGAAATGCCGGCGCCGCTGCTGCGGTCGCCCGGCTTCACGTTGACGATGGCGCCCAGGCTCTTGAGCTCGCCCTTGTCGGCCATGTACAGCTCGCGCCCGGCGCTCAGTACCAGCTCGCCGGGGCCGGCGATGTGGAAGCTGCTGTTGCGGATGTCGCGCCCGGCCTCCACCACCGACACGTCGTCGGCGTGGCGGTGCACGATCAGGTTGCCGCGCGCCGAGGCGGCGTTCAGCGTCTGCGGCTGCGGCGGCAGTTCCGGTCGGCCGGGAAAATCGCGCCCGCGCCAGCCCGCGCCCTCCGACGGTACGAGATCGACCTCGCCCAGCGCGGTGCCGGCACCGACGATGTCGCGCCCGGCGCGGATCGCCACCGGGCCCGCCCCTTCGTACCAGAGCCCGTTCGGCGTCGCCACGCCGGTGTTGGAGCCGCGGTAGACGATCGAGCCGGTGCGCAGGCCCACGATGTCGCCCTCCAGCGCATAGAAGCGCGACGGCGGCTGGCCCGCCGGCGCCACGTCGGCCACGCTGGGCGAGGTGAGCGTGAACAGCGGAAAGCGCAGCCACGAATTCTGGCCGTCCAGTGCAATGGAGGGCAGCAGCGCGTCGGCGGCCGTGTTGTGGATCAGCTCGCGGCCGTACCAGAGTTCGCCGCCCAGCGCGGCGAAGCCCGGCTGGAACGGGTCCACCAGCCGCGACGGATCGGCGCCCGAGGGCGTGACGGTGTAGCCCGCCGCGTGAATGGAGTCGCGCGCCAGCAGCTCCAGCTGCGCGGTGCGTTTCACCGCGTACTGCGGGCCGACCGGCGACGGCGCCAGCGTGAGGCTCCAGGGCGACAGCACCGGCCCGTTGCTCGATTCGTCGCGCACGCCCGAGCTCGCACTGCCGTAGTACAGGCTGCCGCTGGCCGCCAGCGCGCGCAGCACCGCCGGGTAGACGAAGCGGCCGTCGGTCGCCTGGTGGTTCGTGCGATCGCCCAGGTCGGTCCAGCCCAGCGTCGGCGTGAGGTTGCCGCCGGCGCTGAACAGGTCGATCGCGGTCGACGGCGTCCACAGCGAGAACCAGGTCCAGCCTTCGCCCGGGTGCTGCGTGCCGTTGGCGCTGAAGGGCGTGCCGTGCGTGAGCGTGGGCACGCGCCCCGGATCGGCCACGCCGCCGAGCACCAGGTCGCCGCGCGCATCGAGCCGCACGCCGGCATCGCCGGGGATCAGCACCGGGCCGCCCGAGGCGATCGACGAACCGGCGACGTAGGGGCTGAGCGCGCGCGAGTCCTTCGGGCCGGGCGTGCCGAAGTCCAGCTCGATGCCGCCCACCGCGCCGCTTTCCAGCCGCAGCGCGCCGCGCAGGTTGGCGAAGACCCCGTTCAGGTCCAGCCGCATGCGGTCGTAGCGCTGGAGGCTGCCGGCCTGCCAGGTGGTGCTGGCGGGCACTGCGCGCACCTCGGGCGCCGGGTTCAGCGTGCCGCCGATGCGCACGTCCAGGTCGCCGCCGCCGGTCAGCAGCAGCTCGCCCGCGCGCGTCACGCGGCCGGTGCTGCCCACGGCGAGATGCAGGCCCTGGCTACGTGCCACGTAGGTGGCGCTGTGGTCGCCCATCTGCTCCATCATCCCGGCGTTGCCGCCGGTCTCGAACACCAGGTTGCCGCCGCCCAGCGTGCCGATGCCGGTGAAGCCCACCAGGTAGGGCCAGAGGCCGCCGAGGTCGTAGGTCGTGCCTTCGTGGCCCGCGACGTAGCTGCCGAAGTTGATCCACCACGCGGTGGGCACGCCCTCGGCGCCCGGCACCACGCTGCCGGTGCCCTGGCGCCACAGCCAGTTGCCGAGCATGGCGCTGGGCATCTGCTTGCGGAAGACGCCCAGTTCGTCGGTCGTGCGGCGCATGTTGCCGCGCACGCCGATGGTGTCGCCGCGCGCATCGCCCTGCACGCGCATGCGCAGGTTGCCGCCGTGGTCGGGGTACCAGGCGCGGTACAGGCTCTGGCTGTCGACGAACTGCTCGAAGATGTCGTAGCCGCCGTTGAGCACCGTGCCTTGCGGGCCCTTGGCGCGCGGCAGGTGAAAGTCGGCGTCGTCGGCGCGCGCCGCGGCGCGCGTGCCGGCGGTGTAGATGCCGTAGGGCGAGCGCTGCGTGAAGTCGTTGCCGGCCAGTAGGTCCAGGTCGCCGGTGCCGGTGCGCACCACGCTGAACAGCGGCTGGCGCACGGGATAGGACTTGAAGTCCCAGACCTCGGGGGTCTCGGAGACCAGGTCGCAATAGCCGATGTCGCACATGCCCCAGGACACCTCCTCCGGCGTGAGGATGCTGCCCAAGCTGCCCCAGCCTTCGTCGGCCGCCTGCTGGTTCCAGGACCACACCTTGCCGCCGGAGACCAGCTGCTTCGTGAAGGCGTTGCCGTAGTGCGTGTCGGCCAGCAGCAGGTCGCGCTGCGGCCCGCGCGGCTGCAGTGCGCGGCTGTCGGCGGCCTGCGTGTCGGCACCGGCCACCAGGCGCATCGACCACGACTGCGAGCCCTCGGCCAGCATCGGCGCGATGGCGAAGTTGCGGCCCTGGTTGCCGTCGCCATCGGCCAGGCGCAGCCGGACCGACGCCGCGCCGCCGGGCAGCACGACCACCGTCTCGGCCGGGATGACGGCGCCGCGCTGCAGCGGCACCTCGCGCGCCAGCACCGGGCCGTTGTAGCGATAGAACGGCGGCTGGTTGACGTCCAGCACGGCGCCGTCGGGGAACGGCAACGGCACGCCGACCGGCCACAGCATCGGGCCGACCTTGGCCGCGCCCGCCAGCCGCACGCCGGGGTCCAGCTGCATGTTCGCGCCCAGCACGAGCGGCTGCGCCAGCACGGTGCCGGCCGCATGAAGGACCTGGCCGGACGCATCGCGCACCGCGCCGCCGAGCACGGTGCCCGCGGGCAGCGTGTAGCCCTCGGTGAGCACCGCGCGCACCGGCAGCACGGTGCCGGCGGCCAGGCTCATGGCCTTGAGCGGCGCCTGGAAGTTGAGCGCGCGCCCGGGCTGCAGGAAGGTGTTCTCGGCCAGCGTGACCACGCCGCCGCGCGGCACCACCACGTCGCCGCCGAAGGGCACGCGCCCTTTCAGCAGCACCCAGCCGTCGTCGTCGCGCGTGGCCGGCAGCGCCGAGGTGTCGAAGCCATCGTTGAAGCTGCCGTGGATCTTCAGGTTGCCCCCCGCGCGCATCACCAGCGCGCCGGCCTCGCCCGAGCCGTAGACGCCGGTGCGCTGCGTGCGCGCGTTGAGGCTGTCGTAGCGGAAGGCCGAGAGGTCGAGGTCGCCATCGATCTGCAGGTCGCCGTCGGGCGTGCGGCTCACGATCTGCACGCCGGGGCGCAGGTGGAAGGCGTCGCCGTACGCGCGCAGGCCGGCCAGCCGGCCGTCGACCAGCGCACTGTTGGCCAGCACGTTGCGCATGAAGGCCGTGCTGTCCTCGTGCTTGGCCTGCAGGTAGGCCTGGTCGATGCGCTGGTAGGGCCGCCCGCTGATGTCCGGGTCGGTGCCCGTGGGCGCGTCGTCGTAGCGGAAGAAGCCGTTGACGGTGATCGTGCGTGCGCCCTCGATGCGCTGCGTGCCGCCGGCGTCGATGTCGATGTCGTTGCCGCGCGCGCCGCCCAGGCGCGGCGCATTGAGCTCCACCGTGCCGAAGGCGCGCGGCGTGCCGTCGGTGCCGGCGCGCAGGTCCATGCGCGCGCCGCTCTCCAGCACGAGGCGGCCCTTGCCGCTGTCGATCTCGATGGTGGCGCGGTTGGGCGCCTCGATGGCCTGGCCGTAGCTGTCCACGCGCAGCCGCGTGCCGTGCGCGTCGAGCAGCGCGTTGCTGGCGATGGTGACGCCGTCGCGCGCCGCCAGCCGGATGCTGCCGACCTGCACGCCGCCGGCGTCCACGGTGCCGGCCACGGTGAGGCGGCCGCCGTCGACCGAGAGGTTGATCTCGCGCGCCTTCAGCTCGTCGCCCACCACCAGGTCGCCCTGCTTGAGCTGGAAGCTGCGCTCGCCGACCACGCCGCCGTCGGTCAGGCGGCGGTTCAGGCCGGCGAAATCGGTCAGGCGTTGCGCGCGCACGTCGATGCGCCCCGCCGCGTAGGGCACCGCCGTGCCGCCCGCGTCGTACTCGCCGCTGCTGCCGCCGGCGATGCGCCCCAGCAGTTCGACGTGACCAGCGCCCGCGCCGAGTGCGGTGACGGCCAGCCGGCCCGCGCGGTTGTTCTGCGCCGACAGGTCGATCTGCGCGCCCGCGGCCTGGCGCACGTTGCCCGTGCGGCTTTCGATCTCCACGTCGCCGCCCCAGCTGTACTTGTCGACGTCGAAGAAGCGCAGGCGCCGGCCGGCCAGGTCCAGCCGCGCACCGTCCTGCAGCTGCACGTCGCCGTCGGCGCGCAGCACCAGCTTGCCGCTGGGCAGCACCACCGCGGTGTCGAGCGCCACGCTGCGTCCGTCGATGGCGATCTCGGCGCCCAGCGCGCGCGACGCGTCGGCATCGGTCATCGTGGCCGACTGCATGCCTTGCGGCGCGGCCACGCGCACGTCGCCGCCGGCGGCGTAGCGCATCACCGAGCCGGCCTCGCCGGTCAAGAGTGGCGTGTCGATGCGCAGCGCGCCGCCCGTGCGCACATGACCCTTGGCCGCCTCGTCCCACGCGCCCTGCGACTGGTAGACCGAGAGCGAGCCCTTCTGGCGCGCCGTGACCTGCTCGCTGGCGTTGAGTTGCACCTCGCCGAAGCCCAGCACCAGCCGGTCCATGTCGTGCACGGTGTCCACGCGCATGTCGCGCGCGGCGCCCAGTTCGATGCGCCGGGCGTCGATCTGCAGCCGGCCGCTGCCGGTGCCCGCGCCGCCGGTGGCCACCAGGCCGGGCGGCGTGCGCGTGCCGTTCCACACCAGCACGTCGGTGTGGATGCGCGCCACGCTGTCGGCGTCGCCCCAGCCGTAAATGGCGGGCGTGGTCAGCATCAGGCGCGCGATCGTCGACTGGCCGGTGGCGGGGTCGATGGTCGACAGCTGCGTGGAGCCGAAGAAGTTGACCGCGTCGCGCACGGTGAACACGAGGTTCTCCAGCGCCGGTGCGCCGGTGCTGGTGTCGCCGCGCAGCAGGCGGTCGAGCACGGACTGGTTCAGCGTCAGGCCCGGCGGCAGCGCGCCGCGCGCAGCGGCATCGCCCAGCGCGCGTTCGCCGCCCACGTTGATGCCGCCCAGCGCCAGCACCAGGTTGCGCGTGCCGTAGCGCGTGCTTTCGCCCAGCGTGAAGGCCTGGTCGGTGGCGGCGGTGATGGTGCCTTCGGAATACAGCCGCGCGCCGGCACTGCAGCTGCCGCTGGGGGTGCACACGCCGATGTCGATGCGGCCGGGGCCCGTTTGTCCGCCGCTGGACGCGGACGGCGGCTGGATGTCGATCCAGCCGTTGGACACCGCCAGCACGCTGCGCAAGCCCGGCTCGTAGATGTAGCCACGGCGCGAGTCCCAGGCCGCCGGCCCGCGGCCCAGCGTGTCGATGCCGGCACCGGACTCGACGGTGATGCCCGAGTCGCGGCGGTCGGTGACCAGGAACACCTCGCCCGCGCGCAGCACCGCGCCCTCGCGCAGCACGATGCCCTCGGCGGCGCTGCTGAAGCCCAGGCGGTTGGCGTCCCTCAGCCGGTCGGCCGCGGTGGGGTCCTGCACGAAGGTGCCCGCCGGCGCGCCGCCGATGGCCAGCTGCGCGGCGCCGATGGCGTTGAGGTCGCGCGCATGCAGCGAGGTGCCCTTGAAGTCCGGCGTGGGCGCGGCGCCGTCGCCCAGCACCTCGAAGGAGCGCGCCGTTCCGCCGAGCACCAGCGCCGTGCCGCCCATGCCGTCGCCCACCGTGGCGTAGCGCGCGGTGCCGGCGAAGCGCAGCGCGGGTTCGCCGGGCATCTCGCCCGCCGTGCCCTTCAGGCCGAACTGGAAGCGCAGCGCCTTGGCGTCGCGCTCCAGCAGCGGGCGCGGCACGCCGTCGCGCAGCGCCTGCGCCACGGCGAAGTCGGCATAGCCGGTCTCGTTGTACTGCGCGTAGGTGCGCAGCACGTCGCCCGGCGTGAACACCGCCTGCAGCGGCAGCGCGTCGTGGATGCCGGTGCCGGCCACGCCCAGCTGCGCGGGCGCGGTGTAGGAGCCGTTGCGCATCGCCGTGGCGCTGCCCGGCGCGCCGACCTGCGCGGCCAGCCCGTTGAGCTCGACGCGGAAGGCGCCGGGCAACAGCGCGTAGGTGGAGGGCATCAGCGTGTAGCGGCCCGGCGGCAGGCCGGGCACGCCGACGCCGATGGTGATCTGCCGGCCCACTGCCGGATCGCTCGCGCCCTTCTCGGCGCCGAGCGGCGCCTGCAGCGGCTGCACGCCCGGCACGATGGCATAGACCGGGTTGGTGGCCAGGCCGGGCAGCACGAAGCCCTTGCGCTGCGCGCCCACCTGCACCAGCGGGTGCATGCGCGCGTCGGTGGAGCCGCCGCGCCCGGCCAGGAAGGCGGTGCCGGTGAGCGTGCCGCCGCCCGACATGTCGAGCACCGCGCCCTCGCGCACGTCCACCGCGTGGCCGGACAGCGTGATGGCCGGGCCGACACCGGGCACGCGGTAGGCCACGTCCTTGCCGTTGAAGAGATAGGTCAGCCCGTCCTGCGTGCCGCCGTAGGGCATCAGCAGCCCGTCGGCGCTGACCGAGGTCAGGCTGCCCGCATGCAGCTGCACGGTGCTGGTGGAGGTGTCGCCGAAGACGCTGCCCAGCGCGATGCCGCCCAGCGGCGCGCGCAGCACGCCGCGCTGCTCGATGTGGGCGGCGTGGAAGGTGAGCGAACCGAAGGCCGACTGCGGCATGGCCGGCGTGTCGCCCACGCGCTCGATCACCAGCCGGCGGTTCATGTCCATCTCGGCCTGGCGGGTGCCCCACTTGTCGATGACGTTGCGCTGGCCGACCTGCACCAGCCCGCTGTCGCCGGTGGCCGGATAGATCTGCGCCGCCGCCAGCGTGAGGTCGCCCGGCACGTAGAACCTGGCGTTGTTCGAGAAGCGCAGGTCGCCGCTGCTGCGCAGCAGCGTGCGGTCGAAGGCGTTGCGCTCCACGACCAGGTCCTCGGGCACGTTGCGCACGATGGTGCCGCGCACGCCCTGCTGCACCATGCCCGCCAGGTCGATGAGCTGCGCGTCCAGCCGCAGCGAACTGCCGGCCGACACCAGCGGCACGCCCAGCGTGCCGGCCCCCCCGCCGGCGTTGCGCGAGCCGAGCACCGGGTTGGGCAGGATGTAGTCGTCGATCTGGGTGCGCCCGCTGGCGGCCAGGCGGATGTAGGGCGCCGCCAGGGCTACGCGCGCATCGGGCGCGGACGCCTCGGCCAGGGCCAGCGCGGTGGTGGTCAGGCGCAGGCTCTGGCCCAGCGAAAGATCGACGCTGCCGTCGAAGGACAGCATGCCGTGGCTGAGCAGCGACAGGTTGTCGAAGCCGCCGTCGTGGATGCGGTCGACGCCGATGCGCGCCGTGCCGTAGGCCAGCGCGCCGTGCGCCTGGCCCGGACGCAGGCCGGCGGCGTCGGCCACCGCGCTGCGGCCCTGCACCTGCGCCAGCAGCATCTCGCGCGGCACGCGCACCGCGTCGTCGACGTTCTCGCCCTTCAGGTTGTAGCGCGCCACGGTGCCGTAGATGGGCGTGTCCAGGTTCAGCGCCAGCATGCCGCCGGCCGCGCCCGCGCCACCCGCCGCGGCGCGCATGTCGCCGTCCAGGAACAGGCCGCGGAAAGAACTGAGCGCGATGGTGCCGCCGTGGCTGGCGACCTCGGTGGCGCCACGGCCCGGCAGGTCGAGCGTCGCCGAGGTGCCCGAAGCCTCCAGCCGCGCGCCGGGGCGCAGCACCACGAAGGCATCGGCCGCGTCCACCTGCGTGGCATCGAGCACGTGGCGCGCGCCGATCTCGATGGTGCCGCCGTTGGCCACCTGGCCGTAGCGGTGGCCGCGCGCGTCGGTGGCCACCACCGGGCGCGCGGCGACGTCGATCAGCGCGTGCTCGCCGATCCAGTACGAGCGTGCGTTGGGCATGCCGTCGGCCAGGTTGCGCGCGTTGCCCGTGCCGTGATCGCCCGGCAGCAGCGCGACGCGCCCGCCCCAGGCCGAGAGCGTGCCATCGACGGTGATCTGGTCGTTGCCGCGCAGCGTGAGCGTGCGGCCCGGATCGAGCGCGATGTGGGCGCCCTCGCCCACCACCAGCGGCGCGCGCTGGTAGAGCGTGCCGGCCTCCAGCGTCAGGTCGGCGCCGGCGCGCTGGGTGAGCTTCTGCTTCACCGGGTCGTCCTGGTACACCGGCGGGGACCACAGCGGCAGCGCGACGGACGGGTCGGCGCCGGTGGGCGCGAGCGCGCCGGCGACGGGGTCGAAGCGCTGCACCGGCATGCGCACGTCCACGCGCGCGCCGTCGGCCACGGCCACGCCGTCCTGGCCGCGCACCGTGTACTGCGCGAAGCCGCTGCGGAACAAGTCAGTGTCCAGGCGCAGCAGCGGCTGCACCGCGACCGCGCGCGGCAGCGCGGTGCCGGCGACGATCGGCGTGCCCGCGGGCATCACGGTGTCGGCGGCGGCCACCGTGCCGGCCTTGTACGACGTGGTCTTGGGCGGGATCGGCAGGCCCGAGGGGAACACGTCCCTGGGCAGCACGTAGCCCTGGGCCAGCAGGGTGATGGCCGCCAGCACGCTGCCGGCCGGGACCGTCTGGCCCGGCTCGTAGCCCTTGCCGTCGAGCAGGAACGCCTGCGTGCCCGGCGGCACCACCCAGTCGGCGCCGGTGATGACGGTGCGCGCGTTGCTGACGCCGGGTTGCACGCTCTCCTTGAGCGCCTCGCCCGGCAGCGCGCGCGATACCGTGACGGCGAAGTCCATCGGGATTTCGCTGCCGGCCGCGATCACGTAGTCGCCGGCCAGCCGCAGGTGCACGGTGCTGCTGCGCCCCGCCGCGAGCTGGCCGTCGCCGCCGGCGGGCAGCTCGCCGATGCCGATGGCCGCGCCGTTGGCCAGCGTCAGCTTGCCGCCGCCCTTCACGCCGTGGCCGCGCACCTCGCCGTCCATGCGCAACGTGCCGGGGCCCGCGCCTTCGTTGCCGGGCTGGGCCGCCATCAGCGTCACGTCGCCGCCGCGGCCGCCGCGCAGTTCGTTGCCGGCCAGCAGGGCCGCGCCGCCCGACACGTCGACCAGGCTGCGCGCGCCGAGCACCACATCGCCGGTGCTGCGCAGCGTCACCTGCCCGCCATCGACATAGGGCAGGCCCTCGATGCGGTCGGGCGACTGCGCGATGTGGCTCCAGAGGCCGCGCGCATCCAGCCGCACGCCCTCGCCCACCGCCACGCGCGGCGCGTAGCCGATCGGCAGCACGTCGGCGATGGAGATGTCGACCCAGCTGCCGCCGTTGGCGCTGGCGAAGCGGCTGACCAGGTCGCCCAGCGCGATGCTGCCGCCGCGCGCGACCAGATCGGCCTCCACCGTCACCGTGGGCGCGTGCAGCGCGATGCTGCCGCCGGGTGCGACGGCAAGGGCCGACGTCACCGCCACCGTGTCGTTCGCATAGGCGACGACGCCGCCCAGGCGCTGGCGCTGCAGCCACTGGCTGTCGATGCGCACATGGCCCGCGAGCTCCTTCGGCAGCGCCTCGCCGGCAGCCAGTGCATCGGCCAGCGCGGCAGGCGAGATCGGCGCCTCGGCGAAGGTGACCCGGTCGACCCGCGCGGACGGGTTGTCGCGCAGCAGGCCGGTGGCGGCGTCGTAGACCGGCGCCACGCCGCCGATGACCAGGCGCCCGGCCAGCGGGGCCGCGGTCTGCAGCTGGCGGTAGCTGTCCAGCCCCGCATCGCGCTTGCGCTGCTGGCGCTCGCCCTGGAACACGGTGGCGTCGATGTCGCCTTCGAGCACCGCGGCGCGCGTGCCGACCTGCACCTGGCCGGCATCGCGGCCCACGGTGTAGCCGTTTTCCAGCCGTTCGCGCGGCGCGATCAGCGGGTTGTAGAAGTAGCCGGTGGTGGTCTTGCCCCAGCGCGCGTGCTCGTCCTCGAAGCCGCGATAGAGGCCGGTGTAGACGATGTCGGCCGGCGCGGTCGACAGGTTGTACAGGCGCCCGTCGGGGCCCTTGAGCCAACTCTGCTGCAGCCGGCCGGTCTGCACGTCGAGCGTGCCGCCGGCCACGTTGATACGCGAGCCGCGCTGCGTGACCAGCTCGCCGCCCGCGAAGGCCACCGTGCCGCCCGACGCGGCCCATTCGCCGACGGTGTGGCCGTCGGTGTTGAGGTAGCCGCCGACCTCCAGCAGGCCGCCGCCGGTGTACCAGCGCTCGCCGGCGTAGCCGTTGACGCCGGCCGCCACGCGCACGAGGTCGCGGCGGTCGATCCACATGTCCAGGTTGTTCAGGCGCTTGCCGTCGCGGTTGAGCGGCGCGTCGCGCTGCTCGTTGCCCTGCACGTTGATCTTCACGTTGTTCGACGCCATGGCCACGCCGACGCCGACCGCGCCGGCCACGTCGATGGCGGCGCCGCTGGCCACGCGCGTGCGGCGCCCGGCGCGCGCCTGCACCTGGCCGCCGGTGGCCAGGGTGAGCGAGCCGCCGTCGAAGTCGATGTCGCCGGCCGAGTCGATCTTCACCAGCGACTGGTCGCGGCGGTTGTAGCCGCCGTCGCTCAGGCGCATCGAATCTTTCAGCAGGGTGTCGCGCTGCACGTCGAGCGCGGTGGCGCCGTCGTTCGCCAGCACGATCGCGCTGGTGCTCTGCGGCGCCAGCGTGACGCGCGCCTCGCCGGCCTCGCCCACCGCCCGCAGGTGCAGCGTGCCGCGCGTGTTGACCGAGCTGCTGGACAGCAGCACGCCCTGCTGCTCCACGGTCTTGCCGACCAGGGTCACGTCGCCGGTCGGCGCGGCGATCAGGCCGGTGTTGCGCACGCGGCCGGCGGCGCTGCCGGCCAGGCGCAGCGGATCGACCTCGTTGCCGCGCGTGCTCGAGTCGCTGTTGCCGTCGGTGCCCATGCCCTTGCGGATCACGAAGGCGTCGCCGGCGGCCAGCACGGTCTGGCCGTTGGCGGTCGTGATGCTGCCGTGGTTGTGCGCCTCGCGCCCGGCCAGCAGCACGTAGCCGCCGCCCTCGGTCACGCTGGTGGGCCGGCGCGTGGCGATGCGCGCGCCGGGCTCCACCACCACGTCGGCGGTGGCCGCGCCGTGCGTGGCGCCGGTGGCGTGGAGCACCAGGTCGTTGGCCAGCACCGGCACCTGGGTGCTGCCGCGCGTTTCGCTGTACAGGCCGCGCTTGAACTGCGCGTCGCTCATCCCCACGGCCGCGGCCACGAGGTTGCGCGTGTCGACCTGGCTGCTGCCGCTGAACACGATGCCGTTGCGGTTCACGACCATCACCGTGCCGTCGGCCTGGATCTGCCCCTGGATCTGCGAAGGCCGCGCCTTCGGGTCGTTCACGCGGTTGAGCACCGACCAGCTGGCCTGCTGGTCGAACTTCACCGTGGTGTTGCGCCCGACGTTGAAGGTCTCCCAGTTGAGGATCGCCTTGTCGGCCGTCTGCTCGACCGTGACCACGGTGCGGCCCGCGGCCTGGCGCTGTGAATCAGTGGTGAGCGGGCGTGCGTTGTGCCAGCCGGCGGTGAGCGCGTTCGTGTCGACCTTCAGGCCGCCTTCGGCCAGGCCGTCGGGCACCGAGGGGTCGTGCTGCGCGGCGGCGCGCGCCGCGGCCTGCGCCGACTGCTGCGCCGCGATGGCGCGCGCCGCCAGGTTCAGGTTGCCGAGGGACTGCTGCAGCTGTTCGTTCGCACGCTGCTGCTGCGCCTGCGGCCCCGCGAGCATCGCGGCGGGCAGGCCGTTGGGCAGGCGGCCGGTGGCCAGCGCGGTGCTCTGCGCCATGTTCTTCTGCGCCATCCAGGCGCCGCTGAACGCCTGCTGCGCCTGCGCCCCGTCGAACGCGGCGCCGCCGGCCAGCAGCAGCGCGATGGCGCGCACCAGCGGCGTGAGCCGGACCTGCGCGAATGCGGGAGACGAATAAGAAGAAGAGGACGCGTTCGGCGGATTGCGCCGGGACACCGTGCGGCGGCTGCTGCGTTGCATGCGGACTTCCATGGGTTCGTGTTTCGTTGCTCGATCGGGGCCACGAAGCGCAAGGGCCCGTGGACTACCGAGCTATGACAGCGAAGGTCCGGCGCGACTGCACCATGTCACGAAATCTTCACGAACGCGCCTCAGGCGCTCGCGGCGCCCAGCAGCACGATGCCGCCGGGCAGCTGCGTGAGCTCAGCGCCGTACACATCGCGCACGAGGAAGGCCACGTCGTCCAGCCGGTCGATGGAGAAGCTGGCCTGCACGCGGCTGCGGCCCAGCGCCTCGTTCGTGAGGATGAGCCGGCCGTGGCGGTAGCGGTTGACCTCGGCCACCACCTGCGACAGCGGCACCTGGTCGAACACCAGCTGGCGCCGGCGCCACGCGACGACGGGGCCGGTGTCCACGCCCGTCACGACACCGAGCCCCGCGGGGCCGTAGCGCAGTTGCCGGCCTGCGTCGATCCGCGCCTGCTGCGTGCCCTGCGCTACGTCGACCTGGCCCGCGAGGCAGGTCACGCAGACCTCGCCCTCGAGGTGGCGGATGTTGAAGCGCGCGCGCGTGGCCGACACCGTGCCACCGCCCGCCGCGACCGTGACGCGCGCCGAGGCCGGGCCGCCGGCCAGCACCTCGGCCTCGCCGGACACCAGCTCGATGGCTTCGCTCGCGCTCTCCGTCGCGCCGCGGCGCAGGTTGATGCGCGTCTGCGTGTTCATCTGCAGCACCACGCCCTCACCCATGGCGACCTCGCGCTGCTCGCCGGTGGCGGTGCGGTAGTCGTCGCCCCATTCGGCGACCGAGGGCCACAGCGCCAGCGGCGGCGACACCGCGAGGTAGGCGACCGACGCCGCGACCGCACCGCCCAGGAAGGCACGGCGTCCGGGCACCGGCAGACGGCGGTGGGCCGCCTCGCGCGCTTCCTGCTGGCGCACGCGCTGCGCGGCCGGCGCCATGGCCTGCCACACGTGGCGTGCCTGCACGAAGGCCTGCGCGTGGTCGCGGCTGCGCGCGCACCAGCGCCGGAAGGCCTGGGCGTCGTCTTCGGTGGCCTGTTGCGAGCCGAGCCGCACCACCCAGGCTTGCGCTTCGCGTTGCAGGGTCTGCTTCATGGCCTCGGTCGCCTGGGTTTCTTCAGCGGTCATCATGGGGAGACTGTTTTCCGGCGCCAGGACCGAAGCGCTGGATGAAATCCCGGCCGAGCCGCTCGCAGCAATGTTCCAGGCCGGCGCGCAATTCCTTCTCGACGGTGCGCGCCGACACGCCGTAGCGCGCCGCGATGTCCTTGTGCGGCATCTCGTCGACGCGCGCGGCCAGCACGATGGCGCGGCGGCGGCGCGGCAGCTCGGCCAGCGCGCGCTCGAGCGCCTCGAGTTCGTTGCGCGCCTCGGCGCCGCGCGCGGGGTCGGCGGCTTCGTCGGCCATGTCGTACAGCGCCTCGACCTCGCCCACGCTCAGCAGCCGCGAATTGCTCTTGCGCTGGTCTTCCGCCACGTTGAGCGCAATGCGGAACAGGTAGGCCGAGGGGTAGCGCACGGCGCTGCGCACGGTCGAGTTCTCCACGCGCAGGTAGGCCTCCTGCAGCGCGTCGTTGGCGAGGTCTTCCGAACCGAGGCGGTGGTGCAGGTGCTTGCGGAACTGCGCATAGCGCGCGAGGAACAGCGCGCGCAGCGAGGCCTTGATCGATTCGGACATGCGACTCAGCCTGCGCGCGCGCGCAGGTACGGCCGGCAGTCGCGCGCCGGGTCGGGGCGCGGGGTCAGCAGGAGCGTGACGGGTTGCGGCAGCGCGGCCGGCGGCGGCGTGTCCAGGCCGAGCGCGCGCAGGCTGGCGAGCACCGTGGCATCGCGCGCCGGCACGCCGCTGCCTTCGAGCAGGCGGGCCTCGGTGACGGCGCCCGCCGGGTCGATCCACAGCTGGACCGCAAGCCGGTAGCGACCGAAGGCGTCGGGCTGCGCGATGCACAGCACGCGCGTGACCGCCCCCTGCAGCACGGCCGCGTAGGCCTGCAAGGCCGGGACGTTGCCGGCCGTGGGGGCGCCCGCCGGCACGCGTTCGTCGGGGACGGCAGTCGCCGACGGTGCCGGCACGAGCGTGAACGCGCTGGCACCGGTGTAGCGCGCCACCAGCCCGGTGCCCACGAGCATCCGCTGCAGCGCGTCGCGCGGTGCAAAGTCGCCCTGCACCGGCGACGCCTCGCGGCCGTCGGTGAGGCGGCTGGTGACGAGCACCGAATGCCCGGTGAGGTGACCGAAGACGGCGAGGGAGCGTGCCAGCGGCTGCGCCGGCAGGTCGAAATGCAGCGCCGGCGCGTCGCTCGCCATGTCGTCGGCTGCCGCGGCGTGGGCGGCGCACATCACCAGCGCCATGACCAGGCACCAGGACAGTGTCAGGCCACCGCCCGATGCGGAAGTACGTGTCATGTGACGGAGGATCAACAGCAGCAACGAAGGGTCTGGAAAGCGGCCGTCCGCCGTGCGGCCCGGGTGAGCGTGCGGGCGAGACTAGCGACCGTGCATGACCGACATGTGACGTTTCGTTCACACTTCCGACCTCGCGAGATTCCGTCTTCTTCCTGACTTGCGCGCGGTCCAGACTGCCCGGTTGGCCGTGGTCGCGGCACGGCGTTTCTTCTTCTTTTTTCCTGGGGTGCAACGATGCGCGTCGGTGGTTGGCTGTTCGGCGTGATGCTCTCGGTGATCGGCACTGGCGCGGCGGCGCAGACACCGCCTTCCGGTGGCGGCGAGGCCGACGGCAGCTGCGTCGAAGTGGTGGTGAACGGCGAGCGCACGCCCGCCTACGACTGCCTGACCCGCAAGCTCGCGCCCACGATGCCCGCGCGCGGGCCGGACGACGCGGCGCCCGGGCTGGCCTCGGAAGCGATCACGCAGCGGCCGGGCAATCAGTTGGGCTTGTTCAACCGCGCGGCGACCGGGCACCGCATGGGCAACACCTTCGGCACCTCGGTGTATCCGCAGCGTCCGCCGCCGGCGGTGTACACCTCGCCGCTGCTGCCGCCCCGGCCCTGAGCGACGCCATGCGGGAAAAGAGGCCGGGCGTTCAGAGTTGCTGGGTCACCAGCACCACGAACCCGGCCAGCGAAATGGCGACGCCCATGGCTTTCCTGAAGGTCTTCAACATGTCGTGTGCTCCATCGGTGAGATCCGTGAGCCTCGATGGTGCGCCGCTTGCGGGCGCAGCGGGTTTGGCAATCCCGATGGCCGGGATAGAAAAACTTCAACCGCGGGCTGCGGCGGGTGCGGATGAACCCGGTCAGCTCGCCCGTGCGCCGGTCCGGGCTTCCGCGAGCGACAGGCGCTCGCGGGCGAACTGGCTGGCCCGCAGTCGCACGCGCGCGACCGCGGCGTCCAGCGAGGGCTGTTGCATGAAGACGAGCACGCCGCGCTTGAGCCCGCGCAGGCGGAGTTCGGCAACGCCGGCATAGCGGCCGCCGGTGGTCTGGCGGATGTCGATCTCGCTGGACCAACCGTCGGAAAGTTCGACGAAAAGATGTTGCTGTGTGGCGCTCATGTCAGTGAGGAGCTTAGGGCTACTGCCGGCGCCGCCCTAGGACATAGTTCCTAGGTATTAGCATTTAATTTCGTTTAATAACAATTTCACGCGCTTCGCGCAAAGGGACACCATGTGTGAACATCCGCATGACTTTCGGCACTCGCGCCGAAACAGCGTGCCATCTAGGATGGAGCGGCCGTGATCCGTCTCCCTCTTTCTGCGCATCCTCCCGACCGGCCTGCCCCGCAGGTCGACACCGTCCGCCCCGATTTCCGCGCCGCCGCATGAAGGACGAGACCCACTCCGCCGAACACCTCTACACCATCGAAGTCGAGGGCCGCAACGTCACGGTGCGCGACGTGATGGTGGCGGCATTCACCTACCGCATCAAGCTCGAGGAACTGCTCGGCTCGCCCCGGCAGGTCGCGCACTGCTACCGGCTCTGGCGCCGGCTCGAGCGGCTCGACGAGCCCCCCATGACCCGCCTGGACATCAAGTACGCCACCGCCTGGCGCGACGCGCATGCGCAGGCCTGGCAGGTGGCGCAGGTGTTTCTCACCGACCCGCACACCAAGACCTTCGTGCTGCGGCTCGCCGCGCCCTAGATCGCCTCAGCGCATGTGCGCCATGTCCCGGATGTCGGAGCGCAGCGCGCTGCGGTCGGCGCCCACGAGCGGCAGGTTGACCAGCAGTTCGAGCCGGCGGCGCAGCGAGTACAGCACCTGCAGCGCGCCATGCGCCGCGTCGTCCGGTCCGGTGTTGGCGCCGGCCACGTCGGGGTAAGGCCACAGCGCCGCATCGGGCTGGCCGGGCCAGCGCGGTTGCAGCGGTTCGAGCGCGGGGTCGAGCGTGATGACGACATCGGCGTTGTGCGATCCCGCGCGCGCCAGCAGGTCCCAGCTGCGCGGCGGCGAGGTCGGCAAGGCCATGCCGGCGCTGCCCAGCGCCTCGATGGCCGCGGGATGCACGTCCGCCGCCAGCCGCCCCGGCTGCCCGCACGAGCGCACCGAAAAGCGCTTCGCATCGAGGTGGGCAAGACAGGCCTCGGCCAGCACGCTGCGCAGCGAATTGCGCCGCGAGACAAAGACAACCTCGATCCGTTTCTGCATGGTCGAACGACTATAGCCACGCCGTGTGGCAGGTGGGCGCCGAAGCACAGGGACCCTTTTGCAGACGCCTGTTTACCCCGGACCTGCAGACATGACAAATAAGTGTAAACACTCGTAAACCTTGCGGGATGGGTCGGCGTTAGAACCGCATGACAACCGACCCCTCCCTCGTTGTGCTTGCTTTCCTGGTCGGTCTTGCCGCGGGCGTGACGCTCATGAGCATGCTGGCAGTCCTGCGTTCCGACCAGGACCGCCTGCCGCGCTCCGAGCACACCCGGCTGTAAGGCAGACCGCGGGCATCGCCTGCCGGCACGTGGCCGGCCGGCGCAAGCGGGCGCGCTTGTTCAGAACCCCGACTGCTCGATCAGCACCGCGGTCGCCGCATGGACCCAGCGGCGGGCCAGGCTCTCGCGGGTGCCTTCGAAATGCGCGCGCACCTCGCGCACGCCATCGACCGGCGCGTCGTCCTCTCCCTCCACCGTCACGCGGAACCAGGCTTCGGCCGGACGCAGGTCTTTCTTCTGCGCGGTCGGGTTGAGCGCGATCGGGCCGCCGTGGTCCTGTGCCAGCAGCAGGTGCGGCAGCCGGCGCACCGGGCTGTTGTCGATGGCGCGCACCTGCCCTTCGAGCTTGCGCGTGCGGCCCTTCACGAGGATCACCGCGCGGCTGCCGGCCGCCAGGCGCTGGCGGTCGTGCTCGGGCACCAGCGCTTCCACGCGCCAGCGCCGGCCGTCGACCACCATCGCCATGAGCTGCGACGGCGCCACCCACGTGCCGGACTGCAGCAGCGGATCGACGTCGCGCAGCGTGCCACCGTGCGCCGCCACCAGCCGCAGGCGCAGCAGCTCGGCGTCGCGCGCGCGGCGTTCGGTGTCCCAACGGCTGGCCTGCTGCTCGGCCAGCACCTGCTGCGCCGCCGGGCGTTCTTCCAGGCCCATGGCGCCGCGCGCCGCACGCGCGTAGGCGCTGGACATCACGCGCGCTTTCTCGCGCTCCTCGGTCTGGCCCGGCGCTTCGAGCGTGAGCAGCGACTGCCCCGCCGCCACGGCCACGCCGTCGTTCGCTTCCATCGCCGCCAGCCGCGCGGCGTAGGGCGAGAACACGGGCTGCTCGACACCGGCCCGGAGCACGCCCGGCGCCGAGATACCGCCGTGCCACGGCACCAGCAGCACCGCCGCCACGAGTGCGAGCAACACCGCTGCCACGACGCGCCGCCGCGGCTTGATCTCGTCGCGCCGCGCGTGCCACACGCGCAGCTCCGCCATCACCGGCCGCACGACGAACACGCCCATCTCGACGATGAAGAGGAACACACCCAGCGCCTTGAAGAACGCGTGATAGACCACGACCGCGATGCCGATGAACAGCACCAGCCGGTAGACCCAGGTGGCGAACGCGAAGGCGATGAGAAAGCGCCGGAAGCCCGGCGTCAGCGTCTCGGGCGACGGATCGTCGAAACCCAGCAGCCAGCGCCGCAGCGCGCGCTTGGCCTGCTGCCCGGCGCGCTCGTGCAGGCCCGGAAAGTCCAGCGCGTCGGTCAGCATGTAGTAGCCGTCGAAGCGCATGAAGGGGCTGGCGTTCACGGCCAGCGTCAGCACCCAGGCCGTCGTCGCCAGGAAGAACAGCGCATTGCGCAGGTCGCCGTCGGGCATGAAGGCCCACAGCAGCGTCGACCACGCGGCCAGCACCAGCTCGGCGCAGATGCCGGCCGACGCAATGGCCAGGCGGTGCCGCGAGCGCGCCAGTTTCCAGCTCTCGCCGGTGTCGGTGTAGGCCATCGGCCACATCACGAGCAGCGCGACGCCCATGTGCCCCACGCGCACGCCGTGGCGCGTGGACATGAGCGCGTGCCCCATCTCGTGCAGCAGCTTCGACACCACGAGCGCGCCCGCAAAACCCAGCACGCCCTCCCAGCTGATGGCGCCGCGCAACTGGGCCGCCACCGTGTCCCACTGCCGCGCGGCCAGCAGCACGCCGACGCCGGCGGCGAGCACGCTGAGCGCCACGAACCAGCGGCTGTAGAGCCACTCGACCCAGGGCAGCATCTTCTCGAGCAGCCGCGCCGGCCGCACCAGCGGAATGCGCACGAACAGGTAGTTGTTGAGCAGCCATCGCCACGCCGGCATCGGCGGCTTGCGGCGCACGGTGCGCAGCAGCTGGTGCTGTTCGAGAAAGCCCTGGAAGCGCGCCACGCCGTCGGCATCGGGCGCCAGCGGGGTGTCGCGTTCGATCGCCTGCGCGATGCGCGCGGCGTCGGCCATCGGCCAGCGCTGCAGGATCTCGAACTCCAGCCAGCCGATGCGAAAGAACAGGTTGCGCACCGGGTCGCACACGTGCCAGGCCGGCGAGCCGTCGCCGTTGGCGCCGGCCGGATGGATCTGCAGTTCCTCGCGCAGCGCCGGCCAGGGCGGCGGCGCTGCGGCACCCGGGGGGGCGCCACGGCCTGCGGGCGCCGTGCCGCTCAGCATCCGCACCACTCCCGCGCCGCCGCGAACGGCCGGCGCAGCAGCAGGTAGCCGAGCACGGTCCATTCGCCCGACACGCGCGCCGTGCCGCGCAGGCCGATGCGCGCCACGCCCGAGGGCTCGCTCAGGTGGCCGCGCAGCTGGTAGCTGGCCACGCCGTTGGGCGCCTCGACCGCCTGGTAGCCGGCGTGGTCGAGCCGGGCCGACACCGGGTCCAGCGGCGCCACGCGCAGGAACAAGGTCATGGGCGCGCCCGGTGCCAGGTTGACCGCCTCGCTCACCGGCGCCCAGGCCTGCACGCCGAGCACGGCCGGGTCGGCCAGCAGCCCGACGCGCTCGCCGGTCTGCACCGGGCGGCCGGCCCAGTCGTCGGGGTCGGAGTACACGAACACGCCCGCGGCCGGCGCCTTGATCTGCAGCTGTGCCACTTCGCGCTGCAGCGCCCCCACCTCCACCTCGCGTTCGCGCAGCTTGCCTTCGGCCAGGCTCAGCTCGGCCTTGGCCGACTGCGACTCGATGGCGCGCTGCGAGGCCTGGTGCAGCTCCAGCCGCGCGGTCGACAGCGCCGCGCGCGCCACGGCCAGGCGGTTGTCCAGCGTGGTGTCGTCGAGCTCGGCGATGGTCTGGTCGGCCACCACCGGCGTGTTGGGCGGCACGGTCATGCGGCGGATCACGCCGTCGCGCGGCGAGGCGATCACCTGGCTGCGCGTGGAGATCACCTCGGCCTGCAGCAGCGCGTACTCGCGCACCGGCACCAGCAGCGCGAGCGGCAGCAGCGCCAGCGCCCAGCGCAGCGGCTTGCGCGCCCACGCGTCGTGCAGCAGCGTGCCGATGGAGCGGCGGCGCCCGGTCAGCGCCCACCACGCATGGCCGTACATCGCGGCGGCCTGGAGCAGCAAAAACTCGGGCGCCTTGGCGTCGAACTCGGTGGGCCACGGCGCCTCGCGCGCCAGGAACAGCGCGGCGCGCGCGCGACCGTCGGGGTCGGCCATGGGCAGCACCCACACCTGGTCGGGCAGCCAGTCGGCCCACGAGGCGGCGAGCGCTGGCGGCAGCATGCCGGGCGACAGCGCCAGCACGCGCGCGGCGGCCGGCAGTTCGTCCAGCCGCGCCTTCAGGTGGTCGGCCACCGAGGCCAGCCACAGCGCATAGGGCGAGTCGGACTCGACATCGGCCAGCCCCGAATGCGCCACCAGCCGCGTGCGGCGCGCGCCGAAGAAGCCGACCAGCGCGGCCTGCCGGTACGGCGCAAGTGCGTGGGTCTCGTTGCAGATCAGGAAGGCCAGGTCGGCCGGACGCTGCGCCGCGCGCACCTTCGCGGCCAGCGCATGGAACGCGAGATCGGTCACGACGCTCCGCCCTTGCCGCGCGCGGCGCTCATCCCCTGCCGACCGGCGCGCGCACCTGCCCGCTCATGCCCGGCAGCACCTGGCCGGCCGCGTCGCCCGCGAGCTCGGCCTCGATCTCGATGGTCTGGCTCACCGCGTCCACGCGGCCCGACACGCGCGTGACCTTCAGCACCACGGCGGCGCCGGTCTCGTCGACCGTGGCGTCCAGGCGCTGGCCGGTCTTCAGCCACGCGAGCCATTGCGAGGGCACGTTCATGCGCGCCTTCAGCGGGCCGTTGCCCACCAACTCGACCACCGGCGCGCCGGGGTTCACGCCCTGCCCCACCTTCACATGCACGCGCGCCACCTTGCCGGCGAACGGCGCCACGAAATTGCACTGCGCGATCTGCGCGTCGAAGATGCGGACTTGGCTCTGCGCCTTGTTCACGTTGGCCGCCGCCAGCTCGACCTCGATCTCGGCCGCCGACTGCAGGCCCTGCAGCTTCAGCTTGCCCACGTACTGCACCTTGGCGGCTTCGTGCTCGGCCCGCGCGGCGGCGCGGCGCGCCTGGATCTCGTCGCATTCGTAGGCGGCCAACACCTGGCCCGCGCGCACCGTGTCGCCCAGGCTCACCGGCACCTTCGCGAAGCGGCCCGGGGCCGAGGCCGAGAGCACGCTTTCCTGCGCGGCCACCACGAGAAAACGCACCGGCGCCAGGTTGCCCGGCGCACCCGCCGGAGCGCTGCGCGGCGCGGGTGCCGGCTGGGCGCCGGCCTGCAGGGCGCCACCCAGGGCGCAGGCCAGGAGCACGCCGATGCGAAGCACGGAGAAGGACGACGGTTTCAAGGGCGGGCTCGCTTTCACTTCTGCGTCACCGTGGCGCCCGTGCGCGCGAGGCGCCGCACGTCCGTGATCACCGACAGCGTCGCCGCCTCGGCGAAGGCGCTCACGGCGCTTTCGGTCGTCACGGCCGGCACGTAGCTCGCGTAGTTCTGCGACAGCAGCTCGCGCCCGCCCGGCTCGGCCAGCGTGAGCCGCCACTGGGCGCGCGTGGTGCCGCGCTGCTGCGGCACATTGCGCTGGAAGGCCAGCGTGAGCACGAGCGCATCGGCCGACCCCGAGGACACCAGCTCGTTGCGCGTGACGATGCGCTCGACCGCGCCGCGCACCGCCGCTTCGCTCACGCCCGACGGCAGGTCGCGCACGCGCACGCTCACCGGCCGGTTGCGCACCGGAATCAGCGCCGCTTCGAGGAACACCGCCTTCTCGCCTTCGGCCATGCTCTGCTCGATGGCCTTGGCGACGGTCTTGATGTCGGTGCTGGCCACGGTGGCCGGCATCAGGTCGATGCCGACCGAGTTGAGCACCCGGCCGTACGAGGTCTGCGTGGCCGCATAGGCCGTGGCCAGCTGGAAGCGCGACACCAGCGCGCGCGCATCGACGCGCAGCGCCTCGAGCTCGCTCTCGAGCTGGTTGCTGGCACCGGCGCGCGCCACGCTGGCCATGCGCTGGTCGACGCGGCTGGATTCGGCCGCCAGCTCCTGGTCGACCACCGCCAGCTTGTAGCGCTCGGCCGACACGCGCACCTGCGTGACCACCGCCATGGTCAGCGCCAGGCGGCGGGCTTCGTCGGTCTTCTTGCGCGCGTCGTTGGTGCGGTTGATGGCCGGGATGGCCGCCAGCCGGAACAGGTCCATCGACAGGCTCACGCCCGCGTCGCTCCAGTTGCTGTTGTAGAGGAAGGAGTTGGAGTCGTAGCGCGCCCCGGCGTACAGGTTGAGGCTGGGGAACAGCGAGGCGATCTGCTTCTTGGTCTCGGCGATGCCGATGCGCGCCTTGTAGTCTTCCTCGCGCAGCTCGGCGCGGTTTTCCAGCGCGGCGACCTCGAGCTTGTCGATGTCCAGCGTGACCGGCGCGCGCCCGTCCTGCGGCCCCTCGACCAGCGTGAAGTCGACGCCCGGCGGCAGGCTCATGAGCGCGGCCAGCTCGCGCTTGGCGAACTGCATTTCCTGGCGCTTGGCGTTGACCAGCGACATCGCATCGAGCAGCGCGCGCTGGTAGGCCAGGCCCTGCGCGGGCGGCAGCACGCCGGCGCGCTCGGCCTCGCGCGACTTCTTCAACGCGTCCTCGATGCGCACGGCCAGCCGGTCGGCATCGCCGATGAGCTGCTGCGCACCGATGGCACGCCAGTAGGCGCTGCGCACGTCCTGCGCGATGTTCTGCAGGATCTTGCGGCGGCGCTCCTCCGCGATGTTGACCTCGTCGGCCGCCTGCTTGGCGCGGAAGTAGCTGATGCCGAAATCGAGCGCGTTCCACGACAGCGTGGCGCGGCCGTAGTAGTGCGAGCGCTGCTCCGAGGTCGAGGGCCGCAGGCTCACCACGCGGTCTTCGATGCCGATGCTGGTGCCGCCCGAATCGTTGCTGCGGTCGTTGTAGCCGGCATCCGCCACCAGCTTGGGCAGCATGTCGGCGGCCGACACGTCGAGCAGGCCGCGCGCCAGGGCCGACTCCATGAGCTTGAGGCGGTAGTCGGCGTTGTACTTGAGCGCGCGCGCCAGCACCTCGGAATACGTCATGGGCGTGGCGACCGCGGCCTGGTCCTTGTACAGCTGCTTCTGGTCGTGGCGCACGCGCACCACGATCTCGTCGCGCGTGAGCTGCACCGGCGTCATGCTGCAGCCGGCCAGCATCAGCGCGGCCGCCGCGGCGGTCCACGACGGGGGGAAACGAAGGGTCGACGCGGGTTGCTTGTGAATGTCGGTCATGGTGCTCGATGGGTAGGACATGGTTCGATGGCTCCGGCAGGCGTTTCTTTTTGCGTCGATCAGCTCGTGGGCACGCGCACGGTGGGCGTGGCGCGCTGCGGATGCCGCAGCAGCTCGCGCACCGCGTCGCGCTCCGCGGCGGCGACGGCCAAGCGGCTGGAGAACGAGCGCGCCGTGTCGGTGGCCACCGGCGCGGCGGCACCGGCTGGCGGCGCCGCATCGGCCTGCGCCGCCTCGGCTGACGGATGCGCCGCATCGGCGCGCGGCACCACGATGCGCCCGCCCTCGCGCGCGGGTGCTTCGGGCACTTCGGGGGGCGGCGGCTGTTGCGGCGCCGAGAAGCTGTCGAAGTCGCCGAACAGCGGGCTCGCGCCGTCGACCAGCTTGCCGGCCGTGACGCCGCGCAGCGCGAGCGTCTGCTCCACGTCGCGCACCATGCGCAGCGAGAAGGCCACGCCGTCGCGGCTCACGTGCTCGGCGTAGTCCACGCCCTGCGGCTCGCCCCACAGGTCGGTGGGACGGTCTTCGCCGAAGAGGCGGTCGCCGCCCAGCGCGCGCGCGGCGATGGCGCCCGACAGCATCTGGCTCAGGCGCTGCGATTCCTGCACCGCGATCTGCACGAACAGCGCCGGCGTCATCGACTGGTCGATGCGGCGGCTGGGGTCGCCGAAGTCCGCCGGGAACACCTGGTCGCCCGTGAGCGGCCGGTGCTGCGACGTGCCGTTGATCGTGACGACCAGCTTCGCCGTGCTGGTGCTGCCGTCGGCGTCGGTGATGACGTAGTCGAACACCTCGGTCAGCGTCTGGCCGTCGCCCAGCGAGGCCACGCGCACGTTGCTGGCGTTCACCGAATAGCTGTAGCTGCCGTCGGCGTTCAGGCGCAGGTTGCCGTAGCGGCCCGCCGTCGATCCGCCGATGGTGCCGGCCACGCCCTCGAAAGAAACACCCGTGACCGGCGTCGACGTGCTGTCGGCGCCGAGGCGGTCGGCCACGTCGTTCGCGCCCATGCCGCTGCCGCCGAACACGTTGCCGGTGGCCGTGGCGCCGGGGCGCGCGGTGCCGATGGCGGTGGCGTCGTTGCGTGCCGTGGGCACGTCGTCGATCACCAGCACGCGCAACGTGCCCTGCGTGGTGTCGCCGTCGCGGTCGGTCACCTGCAGCGCGATGTCGTCGGTGACCTGCCCGCCCGCGTGGCTCTGCGCGGCGCCCAGCACGTAGGTGTAGCGCACGGTGCCCGTGGCCGCATCGAAGCCGGTGAGCGTGATGCGCCCGCGGTCGGTGGCGATGGTGACCGGGCTGGTGCCGAGCGCGGCCAGCTGCGCCGGCGTGAGCGTGGTGCCGTGCACCGCGATGCTGCCCAGGCCGTCGGACGCGGTGACGAAGAAGCTGCCCGAGACCGTCTCGCTCGCGTCGCCCGGCTCGACCAGGCCGCGCTCGTACACGGTGGCCTGCCCGGCCGTGTCGGGGCCGTTGTTGTCGCCGATCACCAGCGTCACGCCGTCGTTGGCGCCGTGGATGGTGAGGGTCAGCGTGGCGGTGCTGGTGTCGCCGTCGTTGTCGATGATCGTGTAGCTCACCACCTCGGTCAGCGTGTCGCCCACGACCAGCGCCTGCACGCGCGGGTCGGCGTTGTTTAGCGTGTAGGTGTAGCTGCCGTCGGCGTTCAGCACGATGCGCCCGTAGGTGGTGGTGATCGGCACGCCCACCGCGCCGGCCACGCCGCCGAAGCTCACGCCCGTCACCGGCACGCCGTTGGCGTCGTCCGCGCCGATGGTGTCGTTGGCCTTCACGTCGCCGCCCACCGTGTTCGGCACGCCGTCCTCGGTGATGGCGTTGGTGTCGTTCACGGCCTCGGGCACGTCGTCCACGATGCGCACGGTGAGCGTGCCCGTGGCCGTGTCGCCGCCGGCGTCGGTCACGAGCAGCGCAATGTCTTCCGTGCTCTCGGTGGCGTTCGGCTGCGCCACCTGCCCGTCCAGCGTGTAGGTGTAGGCCAGCTCGCCCGTCGTCGGCACGCCGCCTACCGAACTGGTGGGCGTGAAGCCGGTGAGCACCAGCGTGCCGCGCGGCGTGTCGATGGTGACCGGCGTCGTGCCCAGGTTCGCCAACTCGGCCAGCGTCAGCGTGCGATTGCCCACGGTGACGCTGCGCATGCCGTCGCTCGCCGAGACCACGATGGTGCCGGTGGTGCGCTCGCGGGTGTCGGGGCCGCCGATGCCGTCGACCAGCCCGCGCTCGTGCACCTCGGCCTGCCCCGTGGCCGCGCCGTTGCCGTCCACGGCGCCGATGGCCGGGTCGCCGTCCAGGCGGCCGTGGATGGTGATCGTGAGCGTGGCGGTGCTGGTGTCGCCGTCGGCATCGGTGATCGTGTAGCGCACCGTCTCGGTCAGCTGCTCGTTGGTCTTGAGCGCGTTGACGGCGGCGTTGTCGTTGTCCAGCGTGTAGGTGTAGCTGCCGTCGGCGTTCAGCACGATGGCCCCATACGTGGTCGTGAGCGACACGCCCACCGTGCCGGCCGCGCCGCCGAAGCTCACGCCCGTCACCGGCACGCCGTTGCCGTTGTCCGCGCCGTCGCGGTCGTTGGCCTTCACGTTGCCGCTCACCGTGTCGGGCACCGCGTCCTCGGTGATGGCGGCCGTGTCGTCGGTGGCCTGCGGCGTGTCGTTCACGATGAGCACGGTGAGCGTGCCGTTGGCCACGTCGCCGTCGCGGTCGGTCACCGACAGCGCGATCTGCTCGGTCACTTCGGTCAGCACGCCGCCGGAGCGATGGCTCTGCGCAGCGCCCAGCGTGTAGGTGTAGCTGACCGCGCCGCCGGTCACGATGCCGTTGGACAGCGTGGTGCCGCTGAAGCCCGTCAGCTGGATCTGGCCGTCGGGCGTGTTGATCGTGATCGGCGCGCCCGGCGTGAGCGCCTGCAGCTGCGCCAGCGTCACCACCGTGCCGCCGACATTGATGCTGGCCACGCCATCCGCCGCAGTGATGTTGAAGCTGCTGGCGGCGCGCTCGCCCGTGTCGGTGATGCTCACCAGGCCCGACTCGAACACCGTGACCTGCCCGGTCGCCGCGCCGTTGGCGTCGGTGACGGCGATGCCCGGCAGGTCGTTGGCGCCGCGGATGGTGATCGTGAGCGTGGCGGTGCTGGTGTCGCCGTCGGCATCGGTGATCGTGTAGCGCACCTGCTCGGTCAGCGTCTCGCCGACCGACAGCGCCTGCACGCGCGCGTCGGCGTTGTTCAGCGTGTAGGTGTAGCTGCCATCGGCGTTCAGCACGATGGCGCCGTAGGTCGTGGTGATCGACGCGCCCACGGTGCCGGCCGCGCCGCCGAAGCTGACGCCCGTGACCGGCTCCACGTTGAAATCGTCCGCGCCGATGGTGTCGTTGCTCGCCACGTTGCCCGACACCGTGTTCGGCGCGGCGTCCTCGGTGATGGCGGCCGTGTCGTCGGTGGCCTGCGGCACGTCGTCCACGATGCGCACGGTGAGCGTGCCCGTGGCCGTGGCGCCGCCGGCGTCGGTCACCTGCAGGGCGATGGCTTCGGTGCTCTCGGTCGCGCCCGGCTGCGGCACCTGCGCGCGCAGCGTGTAGGTGTAGGCCAGGTTGCCCGCCGTGGGCACGCCGCCCACCGAGGCGGTGGCCGTGAAGCCCGTCAGCGTGAGCGTGCCCAGCGGCGTCGTGATGACGACCGGCGTGGTGCCCAGGTTGGCCAGCTCGGCCAGCGTCAGCGTGCGACCGCCCACGGTGACGTTCTGCAGGCCGTCGGCCGCCGACACCGTGACGACGCCGCTGCCGTTCTCGCGCGCATCGGGGCCGCCCGGACCGTCGACCAGCCCGCGCTCGTAAACCTCGGTCTGGCCCGTGGCCGCGCCGTTGCCGTCCACCGGCACGATCTCGGGGCTGGCGTCGGTGCGGCCGTGGATGGTGATCGTCAGCGTGGTGGTCGAGGTGTCGCCGTCGGCGTCGGTGAGGGTGTAGCTCACCGTGTCCGTGAGCGTCTCGCCGTCCTTCAGCGCGTTGACGCGCGGGTCGCTGTTGTCCAGCGTGTAGCTGTAGCTGCCGTCGGCGTTCAGCACGATGGAACCGTATTCCGTGTCCAGCGCGCTGCCCACGGTGCCGGCCGTGCCGCCGAAGCTCACGCCCGTCACCGGCGCGGCCGTGTCCGCGCCCTCGCGGTCGTTGGTCTTCACGTTGCCGCTCACGGGGTTCGGCGCGGTGTCTTCGGTGACGCTGTTCGTGTCGGGGTTCGCGGTGGGCACGTCGTTCACGATCAGCACCGTGAGCGTGCCGCTGGCCACGTCGCCGTCGCGGTCGGTCACGCTCAGCGCCACCGCCTCGGTCACTTCGCCCGCGCTGTGGTTCTGCGCCGAGGTCAGCGTGTAGGTGTAGCTGACCGTGCCGCCGGTCACGACGCCGTTGGGCAGCGTGGTGCCGCTGAAGCCCGTGAGGCGGATCTGGCCGTCGGGCGTGTTGATCGTGATCGGTGCGCCCGGCGTGAGTGCCTGCAGCTGCGCCAGCGTCACCATCGTGCCGCCCACGTTGATGCTCGCCACGCCGTCGGCCGCCGCGATATTGAAGCCAGCGCCCGCCGTTTCGCTCGTGTCGCCCACGCTCGTCAGGCCCGACTCGTGCACCGTCACCTGGCCGGTCGCGTTGCCGTTGGCGTCGGTCACCGTGACGCCCGGCACGTCGTTGCTGGCGCCGCGGATCGTGATGGTGATCTGCGCGATGTCGGTGCCGCCCGCGCCGTCGGAGATGACGTAGGTGAACAGGTCGGTGAGCGTCTCGCCGGCGATCAGCGCCTGCACGCGCGGGTCGGTGTTGTCCAGCGTGTAGGTGTAGCTGCCGTCGGCGTTCAGCACGATCTGGCCGTGGGTGCCGGTGAGCGCGCTACCCAGCGTGCCGGCCGTGCCGGCGCCGGCCTCGGGGCCGGTGCGGATGCTGGTGACCGTGAGCGTGGTGCTGTCTGGGTCGTGGTCGGCCTCGCCTGGAATGCGCCCGCTGATGACGTTACTGCCCACCGAGGGCGTGTCTTCGTCGATGCTGTGCGTGTCGTCGACCGCGGTCGGCGGGTCGTTCACGGCGGTGATCGTGAGCGTGCCGGTGAGCACGTTGCTGTTCAGCGGCTGCGGGCCGCCCGCGTTGCCGCCGGGCTGCACGTTGTTGCCGTCGTTGAGCACGATGGAGTAGACGCGCTCGTTGTCGGTGCCGAACGCCGTCGGGTTGTCGCTGCTGCTGCGGTAGGACAGCTGGTCGAGCACCGCCCGCACCTCGGCCACGGTGGTGTCGGCGTCGAACTGCACCACCAGCGGCGCGCCGTTGCCGCCCGAGACGCTGACGCCCGGAGGCAGCGCGCCGTTGACGAACAGCTGGTCGCCCGGCTGGTAGCCGTCCAGGCTCACGCTGAGCGAGCCCGCGCCGAACACGCCGGCGGCCAGGCCGGGCGTGGTCGCCAGGTCGAGGTCGCCGACGGTGCCGCCGCTGACCAGCGCCACGGGCGGAATGCTGACGCCGGTGCCGGTCTGGTTGTTCTCCACCGCGGTCGCGCCGGTGGTGCCGCCGATCACGGGTGCGTCGTTGCGCGGCGCGATGGTGGTCGACACGTTGCGCAGCACCGACCACTGGCTGGTGGCGTCGTTGACGGTGGCGCTGATGTCGCCACTGCCCGCCGCCACCGGCGCATCGGACACGCGCACGACCAGCCCGCCGGGCGTGCCGTTGAAGTCGGCCGCCGGCACGAAGCGCAGCTGCGCGCTGGTGGGCAGCAGCAAGGCGCTGGTGTCGGAGGCGCCCGTCGGCACGGCGAGCCAGTCGGTGCCGTTCAGGCTGTACTCCCACACACCCTGCGCGGCATTGGCGTTGTTGCCCACGATGGCGATGCCGCCGAACGAGGTCGATGCATCGCCGCCGCCGCTGATGGCCGTCTGGTTGTCGGTCGCGTCGCCGTAGCCGCCGCCCAGCAGCGTGTCGACGCGCACACCGGCACCCGTCACGTCCTCGACGCCGGCGGGCACGGTCGCGTCGGTAGCGGTGGGCCGGTCGTTCACGTTGATCACCGTGGTGCTGAGCACGATGGTGCCGGCGCTGTAGACGGTGGTGCCGCCGTTGTTGGCACCCGCCACGTTGACCGTCGAGCCCGAGGTGGGGTCGGCCGTGGCGCTGTCGTTGTTGGTGTCGGTCTCGACCAGCCGCACGGTCAGCGTGGTGGGCGTGCCGTGGAAGTTGGCGGCCGGCACGAAGCGCAGCTGCGCGTCGGCGGCCAGCACCAGGGCCGTGCCGTCGGTGCGCGCGCCGACGGGAAGCCAGGTGGTGCCGTTGTCCAGCGAGTACTGCCAGGCCCCCTGCGCGGGGTCCGGGACGTGGCCCGTGATCGCGACCCCGAAGAAGGTGTCGGACGAACTGCCGCCGGTGCCACCGTTGCCGCTGTTGTCGATCAGGTCGGCGGCGTCGTCGAAGTGCGAGCCGAACAGGGTGCCCACGGGGGAGCCGGCCGCGTTGTTGCCCACGTCCTCGGTGACGTTCGGCAGCGTCTGGGTGGTGCCGCCCACCACCACCGGCGCGTCGTTGACCGGCGCCACCGTGAAGACGAAGGTGCGCGTGGTGACCAGGCGGTTGCCGACCCCGTCCGCGTAGGCGAAGGTGCCGGTCGTGCTGTTGTCGCCAGGCGCCAGGCTGCCCGGACGCCCGCCGGTGTGGCCCTCGTCGTTGACCACCACGGTCACGGTGAAGGCGCCGTTCCAGTCGGCCGGCAGCGCGGCACCGGGGGCGTCGGGCAGCGCGATCGAGATGGCGTTGATGCGGCTGTTGATCTGCGCCAGCGTGCCGGTGATGGTGATGCTGGCGCCGCCCAACGGGCCGACCGAGCCGCCGCTGCCGCCCACGCCGTTGATGACGAAGCCCGGGGGCACCGACACCGTGGCCGTCAGCACGTCGGTGGCGGCCGCGTCCTGGTCGGTGACCGTGAGGCCGGTCAGCGTGACGCTGCCGTTGCCCTCGTCCACCGTCGGGTTGCCGGCCGCGATGTGGGCCGGGTCGTTGATCGACGACGGGAACAGCGTGCGGTAGGCCGAGGCCACGTTGGCCGTCAGCCCCGCGGGGATCAGCGCGTAGGGGTTGACGTTGGTGGTGGGCACCGCCACCGTGCCGCCGCTCGCGTTGTTGTTCTCGCCGCCGTTGGCGCCGCCCGCCAGCGCGCCGCTGCTGTTCTCGCGCAGGCGGTCGTCCACGACGACCTGCACGCGGTAGGTCTGGTCGGTGTTGGCCAGGCTGCCGCCCAGCGCCACCTGCAGGCCGTCGAGGTAGGCCTGCACCTGCGCGCGCGTGCCGCGGATGACGAGCGCGCTGCCGGTGCCGTCGAAGGTGCTGTCGATGGTCACGCCCGAGCCGGCTGCATTGCTCGAGGTGATGGTGATGGCGTCGCCGCCGCCGTCCGTGTACTGCGCCGCGCCCAGCGGCGCGCCCGTGCCGTTGGTGATGCGCACGGTGACCTGCAGGAAATCGGCTTCGCCGGGCGCGATGCCGCCGCCGTCGCCGTCGATGTCCAGGTCGCGCACGACGAAGCCCGGCACGGCCGACGGCGTGCTGCCGCCCGTCAGGTACAGCGGCGTGTTCGGGTTGGTGCCCGGCGTGAGCCCGGCCGTCGGCGCGTCGTTGACCGCCACGATGGTCAGCGCCATCGTCATGTCGGGCGGGTTGTTCGACACGCTGCCCCCGCCCGTGTCGCCGCCGATCTGCGAGCCGGTGTCGTCGAAGGAGACGGTGAGCGTCACGTCGCCGGCGTCGGCGCCGTTGAGGTCGTGGTTGACGTGGGTGGCGCTGCGGTAGGTCAGGCCCGTGGCGGCGCCGCTGGTGATCAGCTCCTGGATGTCGCTGGCGCGCCCGGTGAGCGTGAGCGCGCCGGTGTTGTCGCCGGCGATGGTCACGACGCGCCCGCTGGGCAGCGTGAAACTCGTCTGCCCGCCGGTGCCGCCGATGCCCAGCGTGCCGTTGGGCACGGTCAGTCGCAGCGTGATGGGCGTGCCGAAGGCGGCCGACTCGGGGTCGGACACCACGAAGCCCGCGCCGATGTAGGTCGGCTGGTCTTCGTAGACCGTGTGCGCGGGCGGCACGACCAGCACGCCCGGGTCGTTCTCGCTCGACGCGCGCACCAGCACCGAGGCCGCCGCGATGTTGCCCGTGATGTCGCCGGTGGTGGGCACCGTGTCGGCGTACCAGTCGTACTCGGTGGTCGGGATCGCGATGTTCGGCCCGCCCGGCACGCTCGGCTCGTTCTGCGGACCGCCGTTGGCGCCGGGCTGCAGCACGCCGGTGGCGGTGTCGCGCAGGCGGTCGTCCACGATCACCTGCAGCCGGTAGGCCTGGTCGCGGTCGGTGTCGAAGGTGAGCGTCAGGCCGGCCAGCGCGGCGTTCACCTGGGCGCGCGTGCCGCGCAGCGTGAGGAAGTCGCCGTTGCCGTTCTTGTCGGCGTCGACGGTCACGCCGCCCATCGAGCTCGAGCCGATGGTGGCGCCCGCGTAGGCTGCGGCATTCAGCGGGTTGCCGTTGGCGTCCAGCAGCCGCACCGTCACCTGGACGAAGTCGGTCTCGCCCTGGATCACCGCGTCCAGGTCGGTGTCGCCCACGTGGAAGCCGGGCACGGGGTTGTGCGCCGGGTTGCTGCTGTCGATGTCGATCGGCCCGGCCGGCGCGGTCACCGTGGGCGCGTCGTTCAGCGGCGTGACGTAGATCCAGAACTGGCCGCCGGCCTGTTCCTTGTCGCCGTCGCTCAGCGTGAAGGTGAAGCGGTCGCTCGGCGGATCGCCGTTGGCTTCGGTATGGCCGTCGGATTCGTCACCCGAATTGAAATAGTAGATGCGCCCGGCGTTCACGTCGGCCTGCGTGAACGAGGAGCCCACGCCCAGCGCCACGAAGTTGACGCCGTCGGTCGAGTACATGACGCGCCCGTGCGTGGTGACGGAGGTGATCGTGTACTGCAGCTGCGTGAGCGTGCTGTCGGGGTCGAAGGCCCTGAGCATGCCCGGCGTGATCTGGCCGCGCCCGCCCTCGGCCACGGTCAGCGGCTGGTTGGCGGTGCCGGGCGGGTCGGGCTGCGTCGGGTCGGGCGCGATCACCGGCGCGTCGTTGACGTTGGTGATCTGGATGCCGACGGTGACGGGGTTCGACGCGGCACCCCAGCGGTCCACGGCATGCACGTTGAACTGGGTGGTGCGCACCTCGGAGCCGTCGCTCACGAAGCGCAGGCCCGTGGTGCCGGCGCTGCCGGTGATGAGCGACGCATCGATGCGCTGCCCGACGGTCACGGCCACCCAGGCGGCGCCGTTCCAGTACTGCAGCTGGCCGCCGGTGGGCAGGCTGTCGAACTCGAACTGCATCGCGCCCGGCCCGCTGCCGGCGTTGTTGAAGGCGTAGTTCGGGTCGCCGTTCAGCAGCGTGGCCGAGCCTTCGAGGTAGCTTTCGCTCGCGGCGTCGTCGGCATCGACGACGCGGATCTGGCCGGTCGTGAGGTAGGCGGTCTCGCCTTCGCGGATGACCGTGTTCGACGAACCGGTGGCCACGGGCACGTCGTTGACCGGCGTGATGAAGAACGAGAAGCTGGTGTTCCAGACGTTGCGCACGCCGCCGACGGCGACGCCGGCCGTCACCGAGAGCGACACGGCCGACTCGAAGTCTTCCACGTCGCCGTCGTGCTGGAAGCGGATGCGCCCGGCATTCAGGTCTTCCTGCGTGAAGGTCTCGTAGGTGTCGATGTCGACCCAGGCCGCGCCGTCGAAGCGCTGCAGCACGCCGTTGCGCACCGGCCCCGTGGTGCCGGTGTAGTCGGTGACCGTGTAGATCACCTGCGACGGCGGCACGCCTTCGACCACGTAGCTCAGGCCCGGCACGGTGTTGAAGTCGGAGCCGGTGCCGCCCAGCACCACCGAGCCGCCTTCGCTGAGCGTGCCGCGCGTGGCGCCGTTCTGGTCGGTGCCCGCGTGGTTGGAGCCCGAGGTGGTGACGGTGCCGTCGATGGTCTGCAGCGGATCGCCGTTGCCCGCCGGGGTTTCGACGAGGTTGATCGTGAACTCGTAGGTCTTCAGCGTGCCGTCGGGGTTGCGGTCGGCGCCCTCGCGGATCACGGTGTTGCCGTTCGCGTCCCAGGTCGGGCCAAGCGTGTTGTCGACCACCTGGAAGCTGAAGGTGTCGGTGTCGCCCGCCGCCGCGCCCTGCGTCTGCACGTACTGCACGCGGCCCGAACGCACGTCCTCCATGGTGAAGGTGCCGCCCGGCGGCAGGATCTTCCCGTCCAGCAGCAGGTAGCCCTGGTTCAGGCCGTTCATCGAGGTGACGGCGAAGGTCAGGTTGTCGTCGCTCGAATCGACGTCGGTCGCGCCGAGCATGCCGGGCGTGAGCGTCACGGTGTAGCCACCGCCCGCCGGATCGACGGTCGCCTCGAGCGTGCTGCCGGGGTCGAGCACCGGGTCGTCGTTGGCCGGGCGCACGTTGATGGCGATGGTGCCCGAGGTGGACGACGGCGTGCCCGTGCCGCCGCCGGCGTCGCTCACCGTGACGCCGAAGCCGTCGGTGAACGGGTAGCTCTGTCCGTTGTTGTCGCGCTGGCCGTTGTTGCCGTAGGTGAGGCCGCCGCGGTCGTCGTAGCCGAACACGAAGCCGGCGTCGATGTCGGCCTGCGTGATCGCGCGGTTGGTGACGTTCTGGGGCACGCCGCCGATCAGCACCGTGCCCGTGAAGTACAGCGTGCCGTCGGTGGGCAGGCTGGTCAGCCGCACCGTGAGGTCGCCGCTGGCGTCGTCGCCGCCGCCGTCGGCGACGATGAAGTTGCCCACCACCGAGGCCGGGTTGCCGCTGGTATCGATGGCGTTGGGCGGCTGCCCTTCGAAGACGCTGCCCCCGCCCGAGACCACGGGCGGCTGGTTCAGCGGCGTGACGTTCAGCGTGATGGTGGCGTGGTCGGAGCCGGCCAGCGGCGTGGCGCCGTCGTTGACCACGATGACGAAGCTGTCGTCCAGGTTCTGGTCCGCGCCGGTGGCCGTGTGCACGTAGGCGACGCGGCCCGCGAGCACGTCGGCCTGCGTGAAGACCGAACCCACGCCGATGCGTTCGCCGTTGAGCGTGAGGTAGCCGTGCGTGGTGTTGGTCGCGATGCCGTAGACGATCTGGCCGGTGTTCTGCGAACCGATCGTCACCTCGGGGTCGACGGCGTCGAGCGTGGTGCCGGTCAGCAGCGTGGTGCCGCCCTCGGAGACCGTCTGCGCCGCGTCGGCCACCGTGGTCGGGTCGTTCGACGGCGTGATCGTCACGTCGAGCGCGCGGTTGGCGGTGAGCGCCGGCGTTTCCGAATCGGTGATCGACACCAGGATGCGCGTGGTGGCCGTGGCGTTGCCCAGCTCGGTGTCGGCGGCGGTGAACACCAGCTGGTTGATCCAGGCGTTGGCGTCGGCCACGCTGCCGACGAAGCGGTAGCCGCCGGGCACGGTGGTGACGCCGCTCATGCTGGCGCTGGACAGCGCGCCCAGCGCGGGGTTCTCGACGGTCACGTCGACCGTGACGTTGCCCGCGCCGTCGTCGGTGAACGTCCAGCCGCTGAGCGTGGCGCGGTCGGCGCCCGGCGCGTTGAGCGTGCTGGGCTCGCTGACCGTGATGCGCGGCGTGGTCGTCGAAACGGTCGGCGCGGCCAGCAGGCCGTCGTAGTCGGTGGCGGCGAAGGCGCGCGACTCGATGAGGCCGGTCGCGACTTCGAGCGACCAGTCGCCCCGGCGCGACGCCGCGCCGGTGGCGTCGTTCGACGCTGCAACGTCCGCGCCGGTCGCACGGCTCAGGGCCTGCGCGAACTGCTGCCCGTCGGCCCCCACGTCGCACCCGTAGAGCAGGATGTCGCCGTTCACGTCGAGGCTCGCACCGATCGCCTGCCAGGCGCCGGCCGACTGCGCCAGGCTGGCGACACCGAGCGTCTCGTTGCCCAGCGTGATCTCGCCCGCGCTGCCGTGGCTGAGGATGTGCAGCGCCGTGAGGCCGCTGCGCCCTTCGAGCGCCTGGCGCAGCTGCTCGACGCCGGACGAGCCGGTGTCCAGCAGGATCGGGCCGGCGCCCTGCGGCACCGAGGCCGCGAGCTGCTGCCAATTGGCAACGTTCTTGTCGACCACGTAGACCTCGCCGGACGAGGCCGGGGCCGGGCCAGGCGCGGATCGCGCGTCCGCTTCGGGCGTGCTGTCGCGCCCATGCGGCACGGCAACGGGCGCTGGCGCGTCGGCGGCATGCGGCGCATCCCCGTGCGGGCCCTGCGGCGCGTCCGCCGGTGCCGCCGCGGCGGCCTCCACAAAAGCGGCGCCATCAAATAGCTGCCGGCTTTCCAGCGCAAATCGATGCGCGCGTGGGCGAAGGAATTGGGGCGATTGAGACCTTGGCATGGCTCAAAGTGTGACGACAAATATGCAAATGTGTCCACCATTAACGTTCTATCTTTTCGAGCCAATACCGTCAAAAAATCGCAAAAACAACGGCTTCCTTTGCTTCTCCTCTCAATTTGAAATTAATTGTTACCCGCTCATAGTGAGCCATTCGCCGGCTCATATGTGAGGCATATCCATCGCCGTATTCCTCTCCGCACAAGGCGATCCTCTCTCGACAGCAAGGCGATCGAAGCCTTTGCAAATTTCGCCCGATTTAATTACCAGATTTATTTCCGATTTTCAACTACGGGATTCCGTAGAAAATCGGGGCGGGAATTCCCTATTCCTTGATGGCAAAGAACTCGCTCGTCATGAATGGCGCGCCAACGCCTCAATTCATCGCAACCGATTCACAACTGAAAGAGCATGTGCATGCCATCCTGCAATGAGAACCTTTGCCATAAGAATTAATTGATGCAATGCACAAGCCACGGGTTCGGCGGCAATTCGATCGACCGGGAACCTGGCCCCGTCCGGCCATGTCCTGCCGGCTGCCGCGCGCTGCGAGGAGCGGGTCTGCGGCACGGGGTTGTAACCATGTGCGTGACCGCTGAAGAGGCACGACAGGCCGCTCGGCCGACTCCGGAAATGGACCGCAGCGCGCCTTCAGGAAACTTCGCGCGGCCTCGTCGCCTCGATGTAATTCGAAAGAATCAACAACATCCGCTTGCAGATGCGAGGCCGGTCGAGCACCCGGTTCGGCGGGCCATCACGCCCCCTGTGTACGCCCGCGCAGCTTCGACTGCTTAACCCGGCAATATTTAACGATTCAAGATAATTGTTACGTTTTTGGAGCATCTGCAGCCCCCCGATTCCTGCCTTCACAGGGGTCTGTTGCACAGGGCGCGGTGATACTGTTCCGGCCCCGAATCTTGCGTTCCTGGTGTGCGCACTGCGCGCCGGAGGACACGAGGCGTGGCACATCATCCAACTCGCTCATGTAAGAAAAAATGAACAAACTGCTCGCACTCATCGTCGTGGCTGCTGCCATCACCGCCTGCTCCAAGCAAGAGTCCACGCCCGCAGCGCCGGCCGCACCCGCAGCACCTGCTGCCACCGCACCGGCCACGCCGGCACCCGCACCGGCCGCCAGCGCACCGGCTGCTGCAGCGCCTGCAGCCACCACGACGGCATCGGCCGACGTGCCCAAGGAATGCCAGGAGTACCTGGACAAGGTGAGCGCCTGCGTGGGCAAGCAAAGCGGTGCCGCCGCCGACGCGCTCAAGGGCAGCCTCGAGCAGACCAAGGCCACCTGGGCCAGCTACGGCGCCAACGCCGCCCAACTCGGCGCTGCATGCAAGGCTGCTTCCGACGCCTTCGCCGCACAAGCCACGGCCATGAAGTGCTGATGCACTGAGTCGCTGACGCCGGCGAGCTTGCCCTCGCCGTGCGACGCGACACACCTCCTCGTCACCGACGAGGAGGCGCCGCCCCCACAACAACGGTCGGCGCAAAACGGTCCCTGTCAGACCGCAAGAATCCTTCCCATGACAGACCTCCTCACCAACCTCACCTGGCACGCCCTCTCGGGCCCGCATGCGTCTTTTGCCGCCGGCACATCGACCGCACGCCGCTACGCCACAGGCTTCTCCCCCATCGTCGGCTTTGCCGACGCATTGCATCCCGACCTCGACGCGCTGCTGCCTTTCTGCACGCCGGACGAGCACTTCTATGCCATCGGCTGGTCGGCCCCCGCGCCGACCACCTGGCAGGTCGACATGGAATCGGTCATCGTGAAGATGATCTGGGACGCGCCTGCGCCCGTGGCCGACACGCTTCCTGATGTGGTCCGGCTCGACGCAGCAGATATAGAACAAGTGCTGGCCCTGGCCGACCTGACGCGCCCCGGGCCCTTCTCTACGCGGACCATCGAACTCGGCGAGTACTTCGGCTGCTTCGACGACAACGGCCGGCTCGTGGCGATGGCCGGCGAACGCATGGCCGCCAGCACGCTGCGCGAGATCAGCGGTGTCTGCACGCACCCCGATGCGCAGGGCAAGGGCTATGCGAAGCGGCTCGTCACGCGCTTGGTGGCGCAGCAGATGCAGCGCGGCGAAGTGCCGGTGCTGCATGTGATGCAGGGCAACGCGGGTGCGCGGCGCATCTATGAACGCATGGGCTTCCGCGTGCACAGCGAACCGGTCGTTCGCGTGATCTCGCGGCGCTGAACAGCGCCGCGCCTGCGGCCTGGATCAGGCCGCCGCCACCCCACGCTCGCTCGTGATCTCGGCGCCTTCGCGCATCGTCTTCGTGACGGGCGTGTTGGCCACCACCTCGAGCAGCCGGCTCCACTGCGCATCGGTCAGCGGGCCGCTAGCATGCAGCACACGGTGGATGTGCGCCTTGCCGTCCGCGTCTTTCGTGAAGCTCAACTCGGCCTTGAACTCGCCCAGCTCCCAGCCCTTGCGCTGGGCGTACATCCGCAGCGTGATCGCGGTGCAGGCGGACAGCGCGGCCAGGTAGTAGTCGTAGGGCGCCGGCCCCGCGCCCTGCCCGCCCAGCGACGCCGGCTCGTCCGCCACAAGCTGGAACTTGCCGACCTGGATGCGGTGGTTGAAATTGACGTCGGTGGAGACGATCGTTGCGGTGTGGCTCATGGGTGTGCTCCTGTTGACAAGCGAGCATTCTGGCGCGCTCAGCGGTCCAGCACCGCGTGAGGCCAGCGCCCCGCATCCACGCGCTCCTGCACCACGGCGCGCAGGATGTCGATGAGCACTTCGGTCGCGCGCGACGGCGGCCGGTCGGAGGCGCGGGCCAGCACGCGGCGCAGTCGCAGCCCCTCGATGGGAATCGCGACCAGCCGGCCGGCCTCGATCTCGTCCTGCACGACCGCCGCGAAGTGCACCGTGAGGCCCAGGCCCTCTTCCACCAGGCGGGCCGCCACGCTCAAGGTCTCGACCTCGACCACAGGGTTCAGCACCACGCCCGCGCGCGCCGCCGCCGCTTCCAACTCGAGCCGCACGCCCGACTTGGACACGCCCGTCATCACCAGCGGCAGGCCCGCCAGCCGGGGCAGCTTGATCTTCGTCATGCGCATCAGCCGCGTGTCGTCGGTGCGGCCGATGAGGCACAGCGACTCGGTCATGAGCGGCGTGGCCAGCACGTTGGCCAGCTGCATCGGGCCGTTGAGGATCGCGACGTCGACGGCCCCCTGCTCCAGCATGCCCAGCAGCGACTGCGAGAAGCCCTCGACGATGCGCAGCCGCACATCGGGAAACTGCTCGCGCACCGCGCGCGCCAGCGGCACCGCGAGCAGCAACGCGAGCGCGGGCGACAGGCCGATGGCCACCGGCCCGCGCGGGTCGCGCTGGCGGGCCGTCATGTCCTGCTTCATCTGCTCGGCATAGCGCAGCAGGAACGACGCGCGCTCCATGAGGAACACGGCCTCCTCGGTCGGTGTCGCGCCGCGCGCGTGCCGCTCGAACAGGCGCACGCCCAGTTCTTCCTCGAGCAGGCGGATCTGCCGGCTCAACGCCGGCTGCGCCACATGCAGCACGGCGGAGGCGCGGCCGTAGTGCTGCTGCGTGGCGAGCACCACGAAATACCGAAGCTGTCGCAGGTCCATGCGGGGGTTCCAGGTCGTTGCCGCAAGCGCGGCCGAGGGTCACCGGACGCCTCATACCGAAATGTTATCGAATCGCTCGAAAAATGGTAATGGACGCATGAAAGACCGTTGCCTACAGTGGGCCTCGCAGAACGTAGACCGCTGCTTTTTCGACGAATCCGAACCTCATCGCATCAAGGAATAGACATGGACCCCACCCTCCAGGAAATGGAATCCACCCGCATCGCCCGCTGGGGCAAGGTCGCGCCCTACGGCGAGACCTTCATCGAGAGCCGGCTGCCGGGGATGAAGAAGAACATCTACAAGATCATGAACCGCGGCGTCCTGGAGAACAAAGGCGTCCAGCCGGCAATTCCAGGCAACCACCGCTTCGGCGTGACCTTCATCGAAATCCCGGTTGGCCAGGGTGCCAGCCTTCACGCACACAAGACCGAGGAAGTCTTCTGTCCGCTGAACGGGCAGATGGAGGTCATCTGGGGCGAGAAGGGCCAGTACTCCGTGATGCTCAACCAGTGGGACGTGATCTCGTGCCCCATCGGCGTGATGCGCGGTTTCCGCAATCCGAACGATCACGCGCTGGTGGTGTATTCGGTCGTCGGTGGAACCGACGAAGAATGCGGACGCATCGCCTGGCACGAGGATGTCGTCAGGGCTGCAGAGGCCACCGGCCTGGTCTACGGAACCGACGGCTACATCAAGGAGACGGTGCCAGAAACAAAGTAGTCGCCGCGCCGACCGCCCGAACTGCGCAAGGCTCATAGGCACCACCCGAGGAGACAAAAAATGACGATCCCCCACGACTTCCAGGCCGCACGCCGCATGCCGACATGCGGCGTGGCCCACGGCATGAGCCGGCGACACGCCCTCGTCGCGACGCTCGCGGCGCTGGGCGCCGGCCTTGTCCGCGCCCAGCCGGCCTGGAGCCCCAAGGGCCCCGTGCGCATCGTCGTTCCGTTTGCCGCCGGCGGCACCTCGGACATCATCGCGCGCATCGTGGCCGTGCGGCTCGCGCAAGCACTGGGCCAACCGGTGCTCGTCGACAACCGCGTGGGCGCCGGCGGCAACATCGGCATCGCCTCGGTGGCGCGCGCCGCACCCGACGGCCAGACGCTGCTGCTGGTGTCGTCCGCCTTCGTGACCAACCCGGCCCTGTTCGCCGACAAGCCCCCGTATGACCCGCTGCGCCAGTTCGCACCGGTGTCGCTCGCCGTCAGTTCACCCGACGTGATCGTGGTGCCGGCCGCGAGCCCGCTCACCAGCCTGTCGGCCCTGATCGACGCCGCCAAGCGCCGGCCGGGCGCGCTCACCTACTCGACGCCGGGCAAGGGCAACAGCGTGCACCTGGGCGGCGAGCTGCTGTGGCAGCGCGCCGGTATCGAACTGCTGCACGTGCCCTACAACGGCGCGGCCCCCGCCGTGCAGGCCGTGCTCGGCGGACAGGTCGATTGCGCATTGACCGCACTGCCGGCGGCCAAGGCCCACATCGCGGCGGGCACGTTGCGCGTGCTGGCTGTCGGCAGCCGCGCACGTTGGGCCGAACTGCCGCAGGTACCGACGGTGGCGGAGTCCGGCTTTGCCGGCTACCGCTCCGAGACCATGCAGGCGCTGTTCGCGCCGGCGGGCACGCCCACAGCCGCCATCGAGCGACTGCACACCGAGGTGCGGCGCATCCTGGCGCTCGATGAGGTGCAGCGCCAGACGCGCGAGCTCGGTTTCGAGACGGTCGCGAGCCTGCCCGCCGACCTCGCCGCGCGCGTCGCCGAAGACGTGCCGCGCTGGACCGCCGTCGCCACCCGCGCGCGCATCCGCGCCGACTAGCCGGCCCCACGCCCCTTCAGCCCCAGCGGTGCGCCGATGCGTGCCGGGCGGCGCTGTGCCGATTTCGTTTTCTTCACTCTCCAGGACTTCCCATGATTTCTGTCGCCGAGACCCCCACGGACACCGAGGCACCGCCCGCCCAGCGCTCGATTCCCGCCAATGCCCAGGCGCTGCTGCAGGCCGTGCTGGACGCCAACCGGGGGACGCACGACGCACGCACCCGCACCGTGCTCGACGCGATGATCCGTCACCTGCACGCCTTCGCCTCGGAAGTGACGCTGACCTATGAAGAGCTCTTCAAAGGCCTGGACTTCATGGTGCGCATCGGCCAGGCCACGGGCCCGCGCAAGCACGAAGGCATCCTGCTCGCCGACATCCTCGGCCTGGCCACGCTGGTGCTGCTGATGGACGCCAAGGCCGTGCTCGCCGCGGGCGGCACCGAGCCGGCGCTCATCGGTCCCTTCTGGCGCGCGAACCAGCCGGTGCGGCCCAACGGCGTGCGCATTGCGACCGACGACACGGCCGGCGCGACGCTGCACGTGAAAGGCCGCGTGCTGTCGCTGGACGGCACGCCTATCGCCGGTGCCCGCATCGAGACCTGGCAGGCGGCGCCGAGCGGGCTGTACGAAAACCAGGACCCCGAGCAGGAAGACATGAACCTGCGCGCCGTCTTCGAGACCGATGCCGACGGCCGCTTCTGGTTCGAGAGCGTGCAGCCCTCGGGCTACGGCGTGCCCACCGACGGCCCGTGCGGCGAACTGCTCGCACTGCAGAACCGCAGCCACATGCGACCGGCGCACTTGCACTTCATCGCCATCGCGCCCGGGCACAAGGTGCTGACGACGCAGATCTTCGATGCACGCGATCCGTACGCCTACAGCGACGCGGCCTTCGGCGCGGTCGGCTCGCTGCTGCGCGACTTCGAGCCCGACAGCGCGGGCCACTTCCACCTCGACTTCGAACTGCGGCTGGAGCCCGGCGAAACGCGCCTGCCCACGCCGCCGCTGCCCTGAACGCGCACACACACGCATTTCCTTCCCTTCACTTCGCACCACGAGACATCGCACCATGAGCACACCACCGCGCGCCCTTCGCCTCAGCGCCAAGGCCCCGAGCCCCGAGGCACTGAACCCCGACCTGGTCGACATCGCACAACCCGAGACACCGGCCGGCTGCGCCATCGTCGAAGTCCTTGCCGCGGCGATCAACCCGAGCGACGTCAAGGCGGCGCTGGGCATGATGCCGTACGCCATCTGGCCCCGCACGCCGGGCCGCGACTACGCCGGGCGCGTGGTCGCCGGCCCGTCGGAATGGATCGGCCGCGCCGTCTGGGGCACCGGCGGTGACCTCGGTATCACGCGCGACGGCACGCATGCGCGTTATCTCGTGCTGCCCGTGGCAGCACTCGTCGCCAAACCCGAGCGCATCGCCATGGCTTCGGCGGCCACGGTGGGCGTGCCCTTCGTCACGGCCTACGAAGGCCTACGCCGGGCCCACCTTGCAGGCCCTGGCCAGACCGTGCTGGTGCTGGGATCGAACGGCAAGGTCGGCCAAGCCACCGTGCAGCTGGCCACGCGTGCCGGTGCGCGCGTGATCGGCGTCGAACGCGGCACCACCCGGTACTCAGGCCATGCGAGCGGACAGGTCGAAGTGATCGACGGCCTGCGCGACGACATCGCGCAGGCCGTGCTGTCGATGACCGACGGCCGGGGCGTGGACATTGCTTACAACACCGTCGGCTCGCCCTACTTCGCTGCGGCGCTCGGCGCACTCAAGGTGGGTGGCACGCAGATCCTGATCTCCACGCCCGACCGCAACGTGCCCTTCGACATCATGGCGTTCTACCGCCGCGATCTGCACATGCTCGGCGTGGACAGCCTGAAGCTCACGGCCAGCCAGTGCGCGGATGTGTTTCGCACGCTGCTGCCCGGCTTCGAGGACGGCAGCCTGCAGGGCTTCGACGTGAACGACGGCTCGGTGCTGCCGCTGGACCGCGCGCGCCAAGCCTACCTGCAGGTGCTCGAAGGCTCGATGGAGCGTCTGGTGCTGGCGCCCTGAGCGCCCCGCGCATCACTTCGGGGCCTGCCCGCAGGCAGGCCCTTCCCCACGAACAACAAGGAGACAACGATGGACATCCATCGCAGGACATTGCTTCGCCTCACGGCAGCCGCAGGCGGCATCGCCAGCCTTCCCGCCACGCTCTTCGCGCAGTCCGCCTACCCGAGCCAGCCCGTGAAGCTGGTCATTCCCTTCACCGCCGGATCGACCACCGACGTGGTAGGCCGCATCGTCGGCGAGCGGCTGCAGCAGTCCCTCGGGCAGCCCTGCGTGGTCGACAACCGCCCCGGTGCGGGCGGCACGCTCGGCGCCAGCGCGGTGGTCAATGCCGCGGCCGACGGCCACACGGTGCTGATCCACTCGACCGGCCATGTGGCCAACGCCGCGCTCTACCCCGGACTCAAGTACGACACGCTGAACGACTTCACACCGGTCACCATGCTGGCATCGATGCCCAACGTGCTGGTCGTTCCGCCGGACCGCGGCTTCACTTCGCTGCAGGACCTCGTGCGCAAGGTGAAGGCCGGCCCGCAGAAGTTCGTGTACGGCTCGTCGGGCAGCGGCAGCGCCTCGCACATCGCGGGCGAGAAATTCCGCATCGCGACGGGCATCGAGGTCGCACACATCCCATACCGAGGCACGCCGCAGGCGCTCACCGACCTTATGGGCGGGCGGCTCGACTGGTTCCTGGCGCCGCTGGCGCTGGCCGCCCCGCTGGTGCAAGGCGGCAAGCTCGCCGCGCTGGCCATCGGCGCACCGAAGCGTTCACCGCTGCTGCCGCAGGTGCCGACCACCGCCGAAAGCGGCTTCGGCGACGCGGACCACCTGTTCTGGGTCGGCATGTTCGTGGCCGCCAGGACACCGGAGCGCACCGTGGCGCACCTGCATGCCGAGACCGTGCGCGCCCTGAAGACCAGCGAGGTGCGCGCACGCCTGGACAAGCTCGGCGCCGACGCCGCACCGATGCCGCAGCAGGCCTTCGCGCAGCAGGTGCGCGAAGAGATCGTGTCGACCACCGCGCTCATCCGCCGCGCCGGCATCCGCATCGACAGCTGATCACCCCTCGACCGCTCCGCTCCGAAAGAAAAACATGAGACAACAACACAAACTTCTGCTTGCCCTCGCGGCCGCGGGGGCGCTCGGCGCCGCGCACGGCCAATCGTCCGTGACGGTGTTCGGCAGCATCGACCTGAACTTCACCTACTCGAAGGCAGGCAACGCCTCGACGAAGGCCATGGACCAGGGCGGCTACCTGCTGCCCAGCCGCCTGGGCTTTCGCGGCGTGGAAGACCTGGGCGGCGGACTCGCGGCCGGCTTCTGGCTCGAGACCGCCGTGCTGCCCGACACCGGCGAGACGCAGGGCGGCTTCGGCCGGCGCTCCACCGTGAGCCTGATGAGCAAGGACCTCGGCGAGCTGCGCCTGGGCCGCGACTACACGCCCACGTTCTGGAACGTGTCGAGCTTCTCGCCCTTCGGCACGGTCGGCGTGGGAGGCAGCAGCAACATCGTCGAAGGCTGGCCGCTCGGCCTGGGCCGTGCGCGCACGCAGGCCCGTGCCAGCAACTCGGCCGGCTACTTCCTGCCGCGCGGCCTCGGCGGCCTGTACGGGCAGTTCATGTTCGCAGCGGCCGAAGGCACGCAGGGCGCCGGCTACCGCGGTGGCCGGCTGGGCTACGAGTCGGGGCCGCTCAACGTGGCGGCCGCCTACGGCCAGACCGCCATCGGCCCCGACGACTACCGCACGGTGACCGTCGGCGGCAGTTACGACTTCGGGGTGGTCAAGGCCTATGCCAACTACCTGCGCCATCGGCTGGGACGCGAGCGGCAGACGAACGCGCTGATCGGCGCGTCGGTTCCCGTCGGCGCGGGGCAGATCCGCGTGTCGTTCGCGCGCTCCGAGCGCTCCGGCCCCGGCCTCGAGACCGACGGCACCGCGCGCCAGTTCGCCATCGGCTACGCGCACCACCTGAGCAAGCGCACCACGCTGTACAGCGCCTACTCGCGCATCAGCAACCGCGGCAATGCTGCCTATGTGGTGGCCGATTCGTCGCCGGCCGGTGTGCCGGGCCAGCGCTCGTCGGGCATTCAGCTCGGCGTGAACCACGCCTTCTGAACGCAGCCCATGAAACGACCGATACGACAACGGCTCGTCGCGGCCGCCGCGGCGGCGCTCGCGCTGCTGTGGCTGCCCACGGCGCTGGCGGCCGACACGCTGTTGCTCAACGGCGAGCTCCTCACGATGGACCCGGCGAAGCCCCGCGCGCAAGCGCTCGCGGTGCGCGGCAACCGCATCGTCGCGGTGGGCTCGAACGCCACGATCCGCAAGCTGCGCACCGCGCACACCCGCGTCATCGACCTGGGTGGCAAGACGGTGGTGCCTGGGCTCATCGATGCGCACATCCATGCCATCCGCGGCGGCCAGGGGTTCACCTTCGAGAGCTACTGGTACGAACAGACCACGCTGTCCGGCGCACTCGACCAGCTCACCCAAGACGCCGCAAAGCGCGGGCCCGGCCGATGGGTCGCGGTGATGGGCGCCTGGCATCCGGCGCAGTTCGCCGAACAGCGCGCGCCGACGCCGCAGGACTTGAGCGCCGTCCTGCCGCACAACCCGGCCTACGTGCAGTACCTGTACGACTACGCCGTCGTCAACAACACGGCGATCGATGTGCTGGGGCTGGACACCGGCGCCGCGCTGCCGCCCGGCATCACGGTGGAACGCGATGCGCAGGGCCGGGCCACCGGCAAGCTGTTCGGCGGCATCGGGCCTTTCTCTGCGCTGTTCGCACGCATCAGTGCGCGCCCCGAAGCCGAGAACCGCGCCAGCCTGCAGGCCTTCTTCCGCGAGCTCAACCGCCTGGGCGTGACCGGCGTCGTCGATCCGGCCGCGGGCGACCACGCGATCTACAGCCCGCTGTTCACGCTGTGGCGCGACAAGGCACTGACCGTGCGCGTCGCCTACCGCGCATCGGCCCTCGCGCCCGGCAACGAGACCGCCTGGTTCCAGACCAGCCTGGCCTACCTGCCGCCGCTGTTCGGCGACGACATGCTGCGCTTTCTCGGCGTGGGCGAAGTGCTGGCCTTCGGCATGAACGACGGCGTGCGCATGAGCGCGGGCTTCAACCCGCCGCAGTCGGCGCGCGACGAGCTGGCCCGGGCCGCGCTGTTCGCAGCCGAGCGCCGCTATCCGCTGGAGATCCACGCCTACACCGAAGACGGCGCGAAGGCCATCCTCGATGTGCTCGAGAAGGTCGCGCAGACGCGGCCCTTCAAGGACCTGCGGTGGGCGATCACGCACATCAACACGGGCTCCGAACAAACCTTCGAACGCATGCGCAAGCTGGGCATGGCGTACACGGTGCAGATGGGCCCGTACTTCGAGGCGCCGGCAATCCAGGAAGCCCACGGCGCCGAGGCTGCGCAGGCATCGCCGCCCACGCGCCTGGCGCTGCAAAAGGGCCTGATGGTGGCCGGCGGCACCGACTCCACGCGCGTCGGCGTGATCAACGTGTGGCGCGCCATCGAGTACCACGTGACGGGCCGCGCCGTCGGCGGTGCCGTGCAGCGCCGTGCCGACCACCTGCTTACGCGCGAGGAAGCCTTGCGCCTGTACACCGCCAACGCCGCCTGGCTCACCTTCAGCGAGCCGCACCGCGGTTCGTTGACGGTGGGCAAGCTCGCGGACTTCGCAGTGCTCGATGCGCCCTTCCTCACGGTGGCGCCCAACGCGATCCACACGATCCGATCCGTGCTGACCTTCGTCGACGGCAAGCCCGTGCACGCGACGCCACGCCACGGCGCCGCATTGCCACCGCGCACCGATGCGCGCGTGCTGAAGGCCATCGGCCACATGCACGACCATGGCGACGAAGCCGAAAGCGCGCCGCCTCGCCATTGACCGGTTGCCGTCGGAGCGCATGGCCGGCTGCGTCTCAGTTCTGCGCCGAGATCTTCTCGTCGCGGACCACCTGGGTCCAGCGCGTCACTTCCTTCGCGACGAAGGCTTGCGCCTCGGCCGGCGTGGTGGACCACGCATCGGCCGCCTGCAGCCGCAGGCCTTCAGCCACCTCGGGGCGCTTGAGCGTGACGCGCACCATCTCGGCGAGCTTCGCGACGATGGCCGGTGGCAGGTTCTTCGGCGCGCCCAGTGCGTACCAGGCGGTCACGTCGAAGTCGGGCAGCACGGTCTCGGCGATCGTCGGCACGTCGGGGTACAGCGCGAAGCGCTGGCGCGAGGTCACGGCCAGCGGCTTGACCTTGCCGCTGTCGATGTAGGCGCTCATGCCGGCCATCGACGTGACGATGATCGGCACCTCGCCGCTCACCACCGCCAACGCGGTGGCGCTGCCGCCGCGGTAGGGCACGTGGTTGAAGCGAACGCCAGCCCGCGACTGCAGCAGCGCCGCGGCCAGGTGCATGCCGCTGCCGTTGCCACCCGAGCCGTAGTCGATGGTGCCGGGCGCGGCCTTGGCCTTCTTCATCAGTTCCTGCACCGTCGCGAACTTGGCGTTGGGGTTCGCGATGATCGCGAACGGGCTCTGCGCCACCATCGAGATCATGGTGAAGTCGTTCACCGCGTCGTAGGGCAACGCGCCGTACAGGCTGGGCGCCGCCGCATGGCCGGAGGCCATGAGAAAGAGCGTGTAGCCGTCGGGTGCGCTGCGCGCCACGTAGCGCGCGGCCATCGTGCCGCCCGCGCCCGGCTTCGCCTCGACGATGGCCGACTGCTTGAAGTGCTCGTGGAACTGCGCGGCCAGCAGCCGCGCCAGGTGGTCGATGGGGCCGCCGGGCGCGAAGCCGTGCACGATGCGCACCGGCCGGGTTGGCCAGGTGTCGGTGGCCTGCGCATGCGAAGCCACGGCGCCAAGTTGCAGCGCGGCGAACGCGAAGAGTCTCAGTATTTTTTTCATGATGGGGTCTGCGAAGGCGGGCGTGCGGCAATGCCTCAGACGAACCTGATGCTGGCGGCCTGGGCCCCCACGCGCTCTTGGGCTTGCACCAGCCGGGCCTTGAGGTTCGCCCAATCGACACCGAGCATCTTGCCGTGCCGCTTGCGTGCCTTGCCGGCGATCCACACGCTGTCGACATCGGGCGTGCCCGCGAAGGTGACGACGCGGTCCGCCAGGCTGCCGGCCATGCCGAAGCCGATGCGGTCGGTGCTCAGCAGCACGAGGTCGGCGCGCTTGCCGACGGTGAGGGTGCCCGTCACGCCGCCCAGGCGCACCGCCTGCGCGCCCATCGAGGTGGCGAAGTCCAGGATGTCTTCCGACGTGTACCGGCCGACGTACCCGCGGCATTCGGGGTCGAGGTACAGGCTCCAGAACGTGGCGCGGATGTGCTCGAAGTAATCGCCCGTGAGCGCCAGCGAGATGTCGATGCCCATGCCCGTGGGCACGCCGGCTGCGCGTGCGCGCCCGTGCACCGACGGGCCTTTGCTCGGCGACATCACGTACGGGAACTCACCCATCGCGGTCGCGCAGATCATGCCGCCGGTATCGCGCAGCATCTTTAGCTCGTCCGACGTGAGCCGGTTGGCGTGGGTGGCCTGGTAGTCGGGGCCGAGCAGGCCGGCTTCGTGCAGATCGGGCATGCCCGAATCGCGGTGGCCCATCACGCCCGGGGCGTGCGGTTGCTCGGGCTTGTGGATGTGGGCCGCGAGCATCTTCACGCCCATGCCGCGCGCACGCGTCCATTCCTTGCGGATGTCCTCGATACGGCTGCCGTTGTTGCCACTGGGTGCCAGGCCGAGCTGCAGCAGCGCCGTGCTGTCGGAGAACAGTTCATTCTGCAGCCGCTCGGCGGTCTTCCAGTGCGATTCGTTGGTCATCGCGATGCGCTCGCCGTCGGCCTTGGCCAGCGAGACGGTATCGCCCGGCTTGTACGAGGACGACACGCCGAGCTGGAACGCGAACCAGCCGGCAATGCCGGAGTCGCGCAGGCCCTGCGCGGCGGCCATGGCGCGGTCTTCACTGGGCTGGCCGTGCGCATAGTCGAGCACGGTGGTCACGCCGGAGTCGATGGCCTGCAGGCCGCCGATCAGTTCCGCGAGGTAGTTGTCCTCGGGCGTCATCGACACGATCGTGCGCATCTTCCACTGCTGGTAGTAGGGCGCGTACTCGGCCGGGCGCGTCTTGACCAGGCGGCCCATGTCGATGATTTCCCAGACGTGGCGGTGGCCGTCGATCAGGCCCGGCATGAGCACCATGCCTTTCGCATCGATGACCTCGGCGTCGGGTGGCGCCTGCAGGTTCGGGCCGACGGCGGCAATGCGGTCGCCGTCGATCAGCAGGTCACTGCCGTGCAGGTCTCCGAGCTTGGGGTCTCGCGTCAGGATGCTGGCGTTCTTGATCAGGGTGTGCGTCATGTCTCACTCGGTGTTTCAAAGGGTCCGAGGATGTTGACGATTTCGTTTCGATCAATAAACGGCGTCCAAAGAAAGAAATGATTTCTTGAAAGGAAAAAATCTAGGCCGCTGCCGCCGCGTCTTCGGCTTCGAGCTGCCACTGGCTGTCGGCCGCAAAGCTGCGCGCCACGAAGTTCACGAACTCGCGCACCTTCGGCGAGGGCCGGCGCGGCTGCGGGAACACGGCGAACAGCGTGCGCGGTTCGGGCACCACGCCGGGCAGCACGGTGTGCAGGTTGCCGTCGGCAAGATGCCCCGTCACCAGGAACGCGGGCAGCAAGCCGATGCCCGCGCCGGCCAGCAGCGCCTCGCGCAGCACCAGGCTGTTGTTGCAGCGGCAGTTGCCGCCGACGCGCACCATGCGTTCGCTGCCGGCTTCGGTGAAGCGCCACTCGTCGGGCGTCTGGCCGCGCGTGTAGACCAGGCAGTTGTGGCGCACGAGGTCCGCCGGCACGTCGGGCGCACCGCGCGCTGCAAGGTAGGCCGGCGCAGCGACCAGCATGCGCGGCATCTTCGCGATGGCGCGGGTGGCGCCAGTCGCGTCCTTCACGTGGTCGGCGATGAACAGCGCCACATCGACGCCCTCCTCCGCCGGATCGACGAAGCGGTCGTTGAGCGTCATGTCGATCGTCACCTCGGGAAAGCCGGCCAGGAAATCCGCCACCGTGCGGCCCAGGTGCGCCGTGCCGAGCGACACCGGCGCGCGCACTTTCAGCAGGCCGCGCGGCGTGGTCTGCAGCTGGCCGGCGGACTTCTCGGCCTCCTCCACGTCATCGAGGATGCGCACGCACTTGTCGTAGTAGCTGCGCCCGGCGTCGGTGAGGTTGATGCGCCGCGTGGTGCGCGCCAGCAGCGGCGTGCCGATGTGGTTCTCGAGCGCCGCCACGTACTTGCTCACCGAGGCGTTGGACATGCGCATCTGCTCGGCGGCGACCGTGAAACTGCCGCGCTCGACCACCTTGCGGAACACACACATGGCCGTGAGGCGGTCCATATTCTTTCCTCTCAGGAAAACAGTTTTTTCTTCGGGCGATGTTTATTGTCAAAAATGAAAATGTCAACATCCTCGGACTCTTACAACCACGGAACGAGACATGACCCCACCCAAGATCGCCCCGCCCTCGGGCTCGGCGCCACCGGCCGGATTGACCCGCAAGGCTTTCCTCGGACTGTCGGCCGGCGCTGCCGCCGCAGCGGCCTTTGCGCCGCAGGCGATGGCCCAGGCGCCGAAGCCTGCGGCGACCCCGCGCGGCCCCGCCAGGCGCACGCTGATCCGCGGCGCCGACCTGCTCACGATGGACCCGCAGAACAAGGAACTGCAGGCGACCGACGTGCTGGTCGAGAACGGCAGGATCGCCGCCATCGGCAAGCGCCTGCCCGCCGGCGATGCCGAGGTGATCGAGGCGCGCGGCATGATCCTGATGCCCGGCATGATCGACGGCCATCGCCACATGTGGCACGGCCTGGATGCAGGGCGCATCGTCAAGGCCGAACCGAATGCCTACGCCAAGGGCTACATCGGCTGGCAGCGGCGCACCATGGCCTGCATGACACCCGAGGACAACTACCTCGCGGAACTGATCGGCGGCCTGCAGGCCATCGACGCGGGCGTGACCACCGTGCTCGACTACGCGCACGGCCAGCCCACCGAAGAAAAAGCGCTGGCCGCCGCGCGCGGCGTCAAGGACTCGGGCGTGGCTGGCTGGTTCACCTTCCAGCTCGGGCGCGCAACCGCCTTCGGGCCGGGCTCGACGATCTCGACGGCGCGCGTGCATGCCGACCTCAACACGACCACCGAAACCAACTGGAAGACCGTCGAGCGGCTGCAGAAGGAGCTGTTCTCCGACAGCAACGGCCTGCTGCAGCTGGGCCTGGCGCCCTCGAACGCCACCGGCCGCCCCGTGGCCGAAGTGCGCAAGGAATGGGAGCGCGCCCGCGCCACCGGCGTGAAGATGCTTGCCGCGCACGTGCACAAGACGGCGCAGCCGCAGCCCGCCGGCACCATCGGCCACCGCGGCTCCGGCGTCGTCGACCTGCACGAGGCGGGCCTGCTCGGGCCCGACTACCACGCCTCGCACGGCAACCGTCTCACCGACGATGAGCTCAAGATGCTGCGCGACACCGGCGGCATGCTCTGCGCCACGGTGGTCGGCGAGTTCCCCTACATGATGACGCCGCACCTCATGGCCTCCGCGCACGGCCGCGCGCGCCACGCCGGCGTGGCCACCGGCATCGGCATCGACGTGAACTCGGTGCTGCAGCAGGACTACTTCGAGCACGTGCGCTGCGCGTTCCTCAGCCTCTTCCTCGAGCCCGAAGGCCGCGAGATCGTGCGCGACTACAAATCGGAAGACACGCTCGACTTCGCCACCGCGCTCGGCGCCAAAGCCGTGCGGCTGGGCGACGTCACGGGCAGCCTCACGGTCGGCAAGCGCGCCGACCTGGTGCTGCTGCGCACCGACCGCATCGGCTTCGCCATGCTGGGCAGCCTGGCCGACCGGGTGATGAACTTCGCATCGCAGGCCGACATCGACAGCGTGTGGGTCGCTGGCACCGCGCGCAAGCGGCACGGGAAGATGCTCGGCGTCGACTGGGCGAAGCTCAAGGCCCAGCAGGTGGCCGCGCAGCAGCGCATCGGGCCGCAGCAGGCCAGCATCACCTTCACGACCTAGCGCGTCGCGCGGGCCGCCCCGGCCTGCAGGCGCTGCGCAACGTTCTCGTCGCGCACGCCCTCTCCACCCCTGCTCACTGAACACCTCCGTGCAGCCCGTTCCCGGGCTGTCGTGGCGCCGCTCGTCCTGCGCCTTCCCACTTTCTGGAATCCACGCGATGAACAAATCCCTGATCGCCCTGGCCACCGTCTCCCTGGCCGGTGTCGCATCCGCCCAATCCTCGGTCACCGTCTTCGGCGTGATCGATGCGATGGTCAGCAGCTATTCGAACCGATCCGAAGACCCGCGCGGCCTCACGCCTGCCGTGACCGTGCGCCGCACCGCCCTCGGCCACTCCGGCTACAGCACCAGCCGCCTGGGCTTTCGCGGCACCGAAGACCTCGGCGGCGGCCTGGCCGCCAGCTTCTGGCTCGAAGCCCCGATCACCAACGACGACGGTGCCATGGGCATCGCGAACTTCTCGCGCCGCTCGACCGTGAGCCTCTCGGGCGGCTTCGGCGAGATCCGCCTGGGCCGCGACTTCACGCCGACCTTCTGGAACGACACGCTGTTCGACCCGATCAACACCAACGGCGCCGGCGGCAACCTGATCCTCGCGGCCAACACGGCCTTCGCGGGCAACGCGAACTACGTGCGGGCGAGCAACTCCATCGGCTACTTCCTGCCGCCGAACCTCGGCGGCTTTCACGGGCAACTGCAGTACGCGCTGCACGAGCGCGACAGCTACGACCCCGGCACCGCGACGCCACCGGGCGTGCATCCCGTCACCGGCGCGCGCAACCCCGGTACGGTCGCGCCTTCTCGTACAGGCCGCTACATCGGCGGGCGCCTGGGCTACGCGAGCGGACCGCTGCAGCTGGCCGTGGCCTACGGTGACAGCACCGTCGCCGACAACTACTACGCAGGCAGCACCGATTCGGTGAAGACGATGAACCTCGGCGCCTCGTACCACTTCGGCAGCGTCAAGCTCTTCGGCGAGTGGTCGCGCTCGCGGCACGCGCGCGACCTGGCGCAACCCGCGCTCGGCGGCGGCCTGCGCAAGGTGGACCTCGAGGGCTACGTCGTCGGCGTCACCGTGCCCGTCGGCGCCGGGCTGATCCGCGCCGCGTACTCGCACGTCACCTACGACCAGGACAACACCGGCGCACCGTTCGGCGCAGCAAAGAACCCGAAGGCCGGCAAGCTGGCGCTGGGCTACGTGCACAACCTGTCCAAGCGCACCGCGCTGTACGCGACCGTGGGGCACGTGCGCAACAAGAACGGCGCGGCGCTCACGACGGGCGGTCCGGCCTTCGTGCAGAGCGCGGGGCTCACGCCGAAGACCTCCACGGGCTACGACTTCGGCATCCGCCACGCGTTCTAGCAGGCCGGGGCGTCTGGGCATCGGCACCGCGGGCGCCCGAAAACATCAGCGCCAACGGGGTTGATCCAGACGCTCATAATGCTCGCCGGGCGGCCATGCCAGGGGTCGCCAGCCACCCGGCACAAGCGGGTGCGCCGCCTTCCTGCCTGGCATCGACGGAACGACACCATGAGCGCTTTGCACATGTTTCTACCGGTCTCCGAGCCCGCGCGCAGCGAGGCGCTGGCGCTTTTCATCAAGACACACCACGTGCCCCGCCACCTCGTGAGAGGCACCTCGCGCAAGATGCCGGACGACTGCGGCCCCCCCGCGCCGGTTCGCACCTCGCAGGAACAACCGCAGGCCGCATCCGCCCAGCCATCGGCCGCATCGGCCTAGGGCGGGCAGACCGCAAGGAAGACAGCCCTCGCCGCGCCGGTCGCGCGCGGCGCGTGTTCGTGCGCCCTTCTTGGCTCGCCTCCGGCGGCCGCCGGGCCTCGCGTGCCACATCGCCGCGAGGCAGCCCGTCTTTCCATTCGCTTACACCAAAAGCCCGGGATAAAACCCGCCTTCATCGGTCACACTGGCGACATCGACAAAAGAATGCGCGAGTTGTCGCGACATACTGCACGAATGCAAAAAAATCACATGGAAACGAGCCGCCCCACGATGCGCCCGTTCCGCAGCCAGCCATGACGGAGTTGAGGGTCAGCTGGGAGCACACGTTCCCCGACGACGGGACGAAGCTGGTCATCCATTCGAACTGGGTTTCCAACACCCCCGCCACGCAGGCCTACCTCGAGGCCTTGGTCGCGCGGGTCGGGCAGATGGACCCGGCGCCTCACTGCGTTTTCGAGAAACGCCAGGCCGTCCCGTCGCGCTCGTTGCCGCCGGACCTCGGCACCTTCACCTCGGCCGAGTTCTGGCAAGTGGCCGAGCTGCTGCACCTGCAGGCCACCCCCTCCCTCGCCGCCGCGCGGCTGGTGCTGGTCGAAGGCATGCGTCCGGCCAAGGCGGCAAGGCAGCTCAACACGAGCCCGCAGGCGTTGACGAACACGCTGCGCAAGATCCGCACGGAGCGCGCGACCTCGTCGCGGCTGGGCAGGTTGCCCGCCGACCGGCCGCCATCCGAAGGCACCGCGCCACAGGAGCCCTGAGCGGCCGACCGGCGCGCTCTCCCCGGCTTGCATCGGCACGGTCAATCCCGTACGCTGGCCCGGCGTCGATGCGCAGCACCCGAGCCCTTGCGGGCCGCCGGGCCGGCCTTGCGGACGCGCAAAGGAGTCCCGCCATGCCAAGCCGATCGAACGGCCTCGCGGCCGAAATGGAAGCAGTGCGAACGCTGGCGCTGGTGGGCGCGGCGGCCGCCGGCAAAACCTCCCTGGCCGAGGCCCTGTTGTTCAAGGCGGGCGCCGTCGGCGCGTGCGGCAGCGTCGAGCGCGGCAGCACCGTCAGCGACCACGACCCGCTCGAGCGCCGCATGCTGCATTCGCTCAACGCCTCGGTGATGCACCTCACGCACGCCGCCACGCGCATCCACCTCATCGACACGCCCGGCGGCCCCGACTTTCTCGGCCAGAGCCTGCCGGCGCTGGAGGCGGTCGAGACGGTGGCGGTGGTCATCAATGCCGCCACCGGCATCGAGCCGATGGCGGTGCGCATGATGGACTACGCGGCCTCGCGCCACCTGGCCCGCATGATCGTCGTCAACAAGATCGACTCGCAGGGCGTCTCGCTGTCGGGCCTGCTGGCCGACATCCAGGCCACCTTCGGCCGCGAATGCCTGCCGCTGAACGTGCCCGACGGGGTCAACCGGCAGGTGATCGACTGCTTCTTCAACCGCTTCGGACGCTCCGACTTCGGGCCCGTCGAAGCGGCGCACCGCGCGCTGGTGGAACAGGTGGTCGAGGTCGACGCGGCTTTTGTCGACCGCTACCTCGAGGAAGGCGACGTCGACCCGTCCGAGCTGCACGCGCCGCTCGAGCAGGCGCTGCGCGAAGGCCACCTGATCCCGGTGTGCTTCACCTCGTCGCGCAGCGGCGCCGGCGTGGCCGAGCTGCTGGACGTGATCGTCAAGCTCCTGCCCGACCCGACCGAGGCCAACCCGCCGGAGTTCCTCGTCGGCGAAGGCGCACAGGCCGAGCCCATGCAGGCCCGGCCCGACCCGTCGCTGCACGTGCTGGCGCACGTGTTCAAGGTCACGATCGACCCCTATGTCGGCAAGATGGGCATCTTCCGCGTGCACCAGGGCACGGTCACGCGCGACAGCCAGCTCTACATCGGCGATGGCCGCAAGCCCTTCAAGGTGGGGCACCTGTTCATGCTCCAGGGCAAGGACCATGTCGAGGTGTCGCACGCGGTGCCGGGCGACATCGTGGCGGTGGCCAAGGTCGACGAGATCCATTTCGATGCCGTGCTGCACGATGCGGCCGAAGACAGCCATGTGCATCTCGCGCCGCTGCCGTTCCCGGTGCCGGTGTACGGCCTGGCCGTGGAGCCCAAGCGCCACGGCGACGAGCAGCGCGCCTGGGAAATCCTCGGCAAGCTCGCGGCCGAAGACCCGTGCCTGCGCATCGAGCATGTGGCCGCGACCAACGAGACGGTGCTCTACGGCCTCGGCGAGCTGCACCTGCGCCTCGTGCTCGAACGCCTGCGCGAGGTGTACCGCTTCGAAGTCCAGACGCGGCCGCCGCGCATCGCCTACCGCGAGACCGTGACCGCGCCGGCCGAGGGCCACCATCGCCACAAGAAGCAGACCGGCGGCGCCGGCCAGTTCGCCGAAGTCTTCCTGCGCATCGAGCCGCTGGCGCGCGGCGCGGGTTTCGAGTTCGCGGACGAGGTCCGGGGCGGCGCCATTCCGAACCAGTTCATCCCCGCGGTCGAAAAAGGCGTGCGCGAGGTACTGGCCTACGGCGCGATCGCCGGCTACCCCGTGGTCGACGTGCGCGTGGTGGTCTACGACGGCAAGCACCACAGCGTGGACAGCAAGGACATCGCCTTCGCGACCGCCGGCCGCAAGGCCTTCATGGCGGCGATCCGCGAGGCGCAACCGGCCGTGCTCGAACCGATCGTGCAAATCGAGATCGCCGTGCCCGAGCATGCCGTGGGCGACGTCACGAGCGACCTGTCGTCGCGGCGCGGCCTGGTCACCGGCACGTCGGGCCTGGGGGCCGGCACGGTGGCCATCGGCGGACAGGTGCCCGAGGTCGAGCTGGCCAACTACCAGTCGCGCCTCAACGCGATGACCAGTGGCCAGGGCCGCTACACCATCGCGCTGTCGCACTACGAGGCCGTGCCGCCGACCGTGCAGCGCACGCTGATGGGGCAGTACCGGGTGCGCGACGACGACTAGGAGTGCACCGGGGGCATGACGCTGCCATGGCCTAATGGCCGGCATCCGTCATTCGTCCCGCACGGGCTCCCCGATGAAGAAACTGCTGCCACTGGTCCTGTCCACCCTGTTCGCCCTGCCCGCCTCCCAGGCCCACGCCGCACCGCGCCAGCCGTACACCCCGGACCAGGCGCGGGCGCTGCTCACGCAGCTCGGTGCCCACGTGATGGTCATCAATTCCGACCAGACGCTGATCAAGAAGAAGCCGGCGAGCGCGTTCGACGTGCTGACCTACTACCCACTGCCCAAGGCCAAGGTCGACGAATACAAGCGCAACGGCCACATCGTCAACACGAACGACGACATCGCCGACGCTGGCACCTACCGGATCAAGGACTACGCGCTGACCAACGAGAAGAACGAAAAGCTGCGCCTGAAGGACGACGGCGGTGCGTCGTCGCTGCAGGACTTTTCGCTCTGGACCTACGACAACGCCCTGAGCAGCCAGCGAGGCTTCTACGTGAAGCTGGACAAGCCCTTCGAGCGCGTCAAGGGGCACCTCACGGTGGTGTTCGAGATGCCCGGGAACCTCCGGCACGAAACGCGGGTGCCGGTCGACCTGTCCATCACGGACAAGGACCCGCGGCCCGGCACCTGATCCTGCGGTCGCTTCACGGCGATCCTGGCTCGAAGAGCTCGCGCTGCGACGTTGTCAAGGCCGCGAAGCTGTCTCCCATGGGCTGAAGAATGGCGTCGGCGATCGGCTGCAGTTGCCGGGTGAGGTAGTGCTCGTAGTCGATGCGCGAATGGCGGGTTTCCAGCGGCTCCGGCCCGTTGCGGGTCATGACGTACTGGATCCAGCCGCCCTTCTGATACTGCTGGGTCCGCCCGACCCGGGCGTTGTGCTCGTCGGCGATGCGCGCGGCCCGCACCTGCGGCGGCACGTTGACCAGGTAGTCGTCGAGCCGGTGGCGCAGGCGCTTGCGGTAGATGAGCAGGTCGTCCTTGGCGCCCGCCAGCGTCGCCTTCGCATAGTCGGTCACGAACGCCTTGTAGGGCTCGCCCTGGAAGATGCGTGACAGCAGGCCCTCCTGGAACTGGCGCGCCAGCGGGGTCCAGTCGCTGCGCGCCATCTCGAGGCCGCGGTACACCATCTCCTCCTTGCCCGCCGCATCCACGCTGAGACCGGCATAGCGCTTCTTGCTGCCGACCTCCGAGCCGCGGATGGTGGGCATGAAGAACTTCTTGTAGTGCGTGTCGACCTCGATCTCGAGAAAGCTCTCCAGGCCCTGCTCCTCGCGCAGCGTGCGCGCCCACCATTCGTTGATGTCGGCCGCCAGGCGGGCCGCGACGGCGTGCGCCTCGTCGTTGGCATGGGTGCGCCGGAGCCAGATGAAGATCGAGTCGGTGTCGCCATAGATGGCCTCGTAGCCCCGCTGCTCCACGAACTCGCGCGTGAGCTTCATCATCTCGTGCCCGCGCAGGGTCACGGCGGACACCAGCTTGGGGTTGAAGAACCGGCACTCGGACGCGCCCAGCACGCCGGCGAAGGAATTCATGAGCAGCTTCAGCGCCTGCGACAGCGGCTCGTTCTTCGCCCGCTTGGCCTCGTCCCGCGCGTGCCACAGCGTGGTCACGATCTGCGGCAGGCAGTGCCTGTCGCGCGAGAAGACGGTCTCCTGCGGTCCGTGGATGAGCCCGGTCGGATCGACGGCGTTCGAGCCCTCGACGAGGCCCACCGGATCGACCAGGAAGGTGCGAATGATCGAGGGGTAGAGGCTCTTGTAGTCCAGCACCACGACGGAGTCGTAGAAGCCCGGCTTCGAGTCCATCACGTAGCCGCCCGGATAGGCCTTGCTCGCAATCTCGCCCACGTTCGGCGCCACGTAGCCCAGGCGGTGCATGCGCGGCAGGTAGTGGTGGCTGAACGCGGCAATGGAGCCGCCGAAGTGGTCGGCCTGCAGGCCGGTGACCTGGGCGCGCTCCATCATGAACTGCAGCAGCTTCGCCTTCTCGAAGATGCGCAGGACCAGCTCGCAGTCGCGGATGTTGTACAGCGCGAGCGCGGGCTTGTCGTGCTGGTAGCGCCGCTCGATCTCCGCCATCTTGTCGTACTCGTCGCCGATGGCCTTGCCTTCGCCCAGCAGCGTCTGCGAGACGTTCTCGAGGCTGAAGGACGGAAAGCTCCACACCGCGGCCCGGAGCGCCTCGATGCCATCGAGGACGATCCGCCCCGGTGTGGGCGCGAACAGGTAGCCCTGCTTGCCCGGGTGCGTGCGCCACTCGATGGGCCGGCGCTCCCGCCCCAGCAGCAGCGGCACGCCGCAGTCGTTGGCGGCCTTCTGCAGCACGCGCAGGTCGAACTGGACCACGTTCCAGCCGATGAGGACGTCGGGGTCGTTGCGCTCGAACCAGTCGTTGAGCTGCTCGATCATCGCCTTGCGGGTCGGGCAGTAGATGAGCGAGAAGTCCATGGGGTCGCCCGGCTCGGGCGGCGGCTCGCCGAGCATGAAGACGACGCGCTCCGGCGTGCCGTCCAGCGCAATGGAGTAGAGCCCTTCATGCTGGCTCGTCTCGATGTCCAGCGACACGACCTTGAGTACCGGCCGGAATTCAGGCGCGGGGCTGAGCTTGCAGTCGACGAGCGTGGCGCGCTCGGCGCGACCGCCTTCCACCCGCACACCGGCGGTGATGAAGCGCTCCATCAGGTAGCGGTCGTGCGGGCGCACGTCGGCTTCGAGCAAGGGAATGCCCTGCGCCTGCAGGGCGCGCGCCAACCGGCCGATCTGGCGAAAGTGCGTCGCATAGACACCGAGCACGGCTTCCTGCTGGAAACTCTGGAGCTCGAGCTCACGCAGCTGCACGCCCGGCACGGCCGCGAGGTGAGCCTCCACCGCCGCCCTGTGCCGGGCGGCGACGAACGCGACGCTGCTGCGGGAGGTCAGGACCACTTTCCTCGGCCCGGCCTCGGTGGCCAGCCAGTACTCGATCTCCGTACCGGTGGGTGCATCACGCCAGTGGCGCGTGAGGATGAAGCCCTGGAGGTCGGTGGAGGTCACGGGCGTTCGAAGATCGGGTCGAGGGAGAAGGCGGACTTGGGATCAGGAGATTCTCGCCCGGCCGCGTGCGAGCTGCAGCCGGCGTGGTGGCTTGCCATCCGCAAGGGGGCGCATCCGCCCCGCCCCCTCAAAGCACCGCAGCCTCATCCCCCCGCGCACCGTCGTCCAGCACCGGCACCTCGCTGGCCACCAGCGGCTTGCCGATGGGCGCGCCGGCCTTCCCCACCTGGACCGCCGCCATGTCGGCGTCGTTCGGGTACTGCCCCGCAATCCAGTAGTCGAACACGCGCCGGACGATCGGCGCCGCGTGCGCCGCGCCGAAGCCCGCGTTCTCGACGATCGCGGCCACCGCGATGGTCGGGTCTTCGGCCGGGGCGAACGCCATGTACAGCGCGTGGTCGCGCTGACGCGCTTCCAGGGCCTTGCCGCTCGCGCGCGCCTTCGGGCTCAGGCCCACGGCCTGCGAGGTGCCGGTCTTGCCGGCCGAGGTGTATGCCGCGCCCGCGAACACGCGTGTGCCGGTGCCGCCCTTGGTGACCGCCACCATCGCGTCGCGCACCACCTCGACGTGCTTGCGCGCATAGCCCAGGTCCTGGGCCGGTGGCTGGACCTGCCGCACCACCTCGCCGGTCGACGTGTCGCGGATGGCCCGCACCAGGTGCGGCTGGTAGCGCACGCCGCCGTTGGCCAGCGTGGCATTGGCCGAGGCCAGCTGCAGCATCGTGAAGCTGTTGTAGCCCTGGCCGATGCCCAGCGAAATCGTCTCGCCCGGGTGCCAGGTCTTCATGTCGGCGCGCCGGTAGGCCGCGCGCTTCCACGCCCTGCTGGGCAGCACGCCGCGCGACTCGCCCTGCAGGTCGATGCCGGTGAACTGCCCGAAGCCCAGGGGCGCCATGAAGTCGTGGATCAGGTCCACGCCCATCTCGGCGGCCAGCGAATAGAAGTACGTATTGCTCGAGAACTGGATGGCGCGGTGCATGTCGACGCCGCCCAGCCCGCCCCGGTGGCTGCGGAAGGTGCGCCCGCCGAAGTTGTAGAAGCCCGGGTCGTTCTCCACCTTGTCGGCGCTGCGCTTGCCGGTCTGCAGTGCCGCCATCGCCATGAAGGGCTTGTAGGTGGAACCCGGCGGGTAGGTGCCGCGCAGCGCGCGGTTCAGCAGCGGGTTGTCGGGCGACTCGGTCAGCGCCTTCCAGTTCTCGGTGTCGATGCCCTCGACGAACAGGTTGGGATCGAAGGTGGGCTTGCTCACGAAGGCCAGCACTTCGCCGGTCTTCGGGTCGATGGCCACGAGCGCGCCCCGGCGCTCGCCGAACATGTCTTCCACGAGCTTTTGCAGCTTGATGTCGAGCGACAGCATCACCGTCTGCCCCGGCCTGGCGGGGTGGCGCGACAGGCGGCGCACCGCGTGCCCGCCGGCCGAGGTTTCCATCTGCTCCACGCCGGTCTGGCCGTGCAGCGCCTTTTCGTAGCTCTGCTCGATGCCGACCTTGCCGATGTAGTCGGTGCCCCGGTAGTTGGCGCGCTCGTCTTCCTCCCAGTCGTCCATCGCGGTCTTCTCGCGCTGGTTGATGCGGCCGATGTAGCCGATCACGTGCGCGCCCACCTCGCCGTGCGGGTAGGTGCGAAACAGCCGCGCCCGGATTTCCACGCCGGGAAAGCGGTAGCGCTGCGCCGCGAAGCGCGCCACCTCTTCATCGCTCAGGCGGGTGCGGATGGGCAGGGAGTCGAAGCTGCGCGAATCCTCGCGCAAGCGCTGAAAGCGACGGCGGTCCCTGGGCGTCACTTCGAGCAGCTCACCCAGCTCGTCGATGACGGTGGCGATGTCGCTCACCTTCGACGGCGTGATCTCCAGCGTGTAGGCGGCATAGTTGGACGCCAGCACCACGCCGTTGCGGTCCAGGATCTGCCCGCGGTTGGGAACCACGGGGACGATCGCGGTGCGATTGCTCTCGGCCCGGTCCGCCAGCGTTTCATGGCGCACCACCTGCAGGTAGACCAGCCGCGCGCCGATCAGTCCGAATCCGAACAGCACCGCACAGCCGACCACCACCACACGGCGGCGAAAAAGAGCGAGCTCGGCGGCGGCATTGCGGATTTCATTCATCGGGCGAAACGGGGGGAAAGAAGCGGAGAAGCCAGATAGGAGGCCCTGCCCGCCCGAAGGTTCCGCGTCGGCGGTCGACGAAACGCGATCGCCCGCTCAGGCCCACGCCTCTTCGGCACCGATGCGAACCTGGCGGGTCGGCACCACCTGCTTGAGGCCGTACCCCGTGCGCTCGTCCCCTTCGGAGATCAGCCGCACCATGGCCTCGCGCAACGCGGGGCACACGCCTGCGCCTGCGTGCAGGTCGCGAAAGAAGCGCATGGTGGCGCCCGCCACCACCTCGGCCATCTGCACGCCGGCCGCTTCGTGCGATTGCCTGAAATCGAGGGCGGCCACGTCCTCGAAGCGGTGGTCGGACGGGGGCGTGCACAGCAGTTCCGTCGCACGGTCCGGTTCTTCGGCGGCGGCCTTCCCCTGCCCCAGGATGCGCTGCACCTCGAAATTCTGGTCGTGCACCAACCGGACATCGGCCAGACAGTGCCGGTAGTAGAGATGGATCCGGGCGTAGATGCGCATGAACGACGTCAGGTTCGGCAGCGTCCAGGCCTGCGTCGACGACGTGTTGAGCTCGGGCGGCGGAAGAAACTCCAGCCAGGGCTGATGCTGGGCACCGCTCAGCGCGTGGTACTCGGTGTTCGCCGCTTCGACGATGCGGCCGAACCCTTTGGCGACCTGCGCCGCGGCCTCTTCCTCCTCCTCCTCGGCGGTGTGCGTGGCCAGCTCGCGCAGGCTGGCAAACGATGCGTGAAGTGTTCCGGCCTCCGGCGTCAGGCAGGACGCGATGAAGCGGTCCAGCACATGCGCATCGGCATGGGCGTGCAGGAAATCCGCGACGGCGTTCCTGAGAAAGTTGAGCCGCATCGACTCGGGGTAGCCCAGGCAGGACGGCAGCAGCTGGAACGACGTGATGCAGCTGCAGATGAAGTAGCGCTTGTCGACCAGCTCGACGAACAGCGGGGCCCGCCGGTCGAGCAAGGCGTGGATCACGGCCGCGGAGAACTCCGGCCTGGATGCCAGCGATCGGGCACCGGGTTCGCCCGAAGGAATGCGATGGCGATCGCGCAACGCCTGGAGGCGTTCGTCCCACTCCTCTTCGTCCTGCAGCCCGACGCCCGCCAACGCAAAGTAAGGCTGCCGCTTGAAGTCGTAGCCCGCGCCGCTGTCGACCATGTCGCCGCTGTGGCCGCTTTCGTCGATGTAGATGGTCGTCATGGTGCCGGGGCCAACGCCTCGCGCCGTCGTGCGGTCACAGGGGCCTCTTCATGCGGCAGGTCGTGGGCTGCTCGGCCGCCTTGGCGTCCACGCTCGCGATCTGCTTCCAGCCGAATCCGGTGCCTTCCTGGTCGTAGCGGACGGCCGAGCCGTCGACCTTCTCCCAGCTCTGGACGAACATCGCCTGCTGGGCCTGGTGGTCGGACTTGCGCAGCACCACGGGGCCGTTGATGCCGTCGAAGCGCAAGCCCTCGAGCTGGGCGGCCACCTTCGCCGGTTCGGCGGACTTCGCGCTGCGGATGGCGCCGGACAGCGCGACGACGGCGTTGTAGCCCATGCCGTTGATGAAGTCCTCGCCGAACTGCTTCTTGAAGTTGCCGAGCACGGCCGAGCTCTTCGCACCGGGGTCGTTGGGGTTGAAGGTCGAGACCAGCTTGACGCGGCCCTCGCCCGTCGCGCCGATGGTGCCGGGCACGCCGTAGTTGCTGCCGTTGAAGGTGTAGAAGTCGACCTTCAGCCCGAAGTCATTGGCTGCGCGCACGATGAGCGCCAGGTCGGAACCCGAGCTGGCCGTGATCACCGCGTCGGCGCCGGACTGGCGGATCTTGGCCATGTAGGGCGCGAAGTCCTTCACCTGCGCGGTCGGGTGCAGGTCGTCGCCCACGATCTCGATGTCGGCGCGCTTGCGCGCGAGCGACTCGCGCGACGCACGCGCCGTGTCCTGCCCGTAGGCGTAGTTGGGGTTGAGCAGGTGAATCTTGCGGATGTCCTTGCGGCCGGCCAGGTAAGTGGTGAGCGCATCGACCTTCATGTCCGAGTGCGCGTCGGTGCGGAAGTGCCAGTAGCTGCACTTCTCGTTCGTCAGCACCGGCGCCTGCGACGCGTAGTTCAGGAACACGATCTCCTTGCCCGGATTGCGGGCGTTGTGCTTGTCGATGGCCTCGCCCAGCGCGATGCCCACGCTGGACGAACTCGCGCCCTGGACCACATAGCGGATGTCCTTGGCCACGACCGTGCCGAGCAGCGCCACGGCCTCCTGGGGCGACAGCTTGTTGTCGAAGGGAACGATCTCGAACTGGTAGGGCCCCGCCCACTTCTCCTCGTTCGCGACCCGCGCCGCGTACTGGAAGCTCTTCAACACGTTCTGTCCCAATCCGGCCATCGGGCCCGACAGCATGTCGAGCGTGGCGATCTTCACGGTCTGCACGGGTTGGGCGCTGGCGGCCAGGGCGATGCACAGCATCGGCGCGGCGATGGTCTTTGTCAGGCTCACGGTAAGTCTCCTCGTGTGGATGTCGATCGATGGGTGTTCAGACGATGACGGCGCCGCCGTCGGCGACGAGCGTCTGGCCGGTCACGAACGCGGCCGCGGGCGATGCCAGGAAGGCGATGGCGCCGGCGATCTCCTGCGGCTGCCCGACGCGCCGCAACGGCAATTTCTTCTGCGTGAACGACTGGATCTCGGGGTCCGCGAGCAGCATGCCGGCCATCTTGGTATCGATCAGGCCCGGCGCGATGCAGTTGACGCGAATGCCCTGCGGGCCCCACTCGACCGCCAGGTCGCGGGCCAGCTGCATGTCGCCGGCCTTGGACAACCCGTAGGCACCGATCGTCGAAGAGCCCTGCAGGCCCGCGATGGACGAGACGATCACGATGGCGCCGCTGCCCCTGGCCTGCATGTCGGGACGAACGAGATTGGCCAGCCAGAGATTGCTCAGCACGTTGTTGCGCACGATCTTCATGAACATCTCGTCCGCGATCTCGGCCAGCGGCCCGTAGTGCGGGTTGGTGGCCGCATTGCAGACCAGGATGTCGATGGCGCCGAAGCGCTCGCGCACCTGCGCCACCATCGCGCGCAGCTCCTCGGGCTGCGAGATGCTGGCCTGGCAGGCGAAGGCCTGCCCGCCTTGCGCGCGAATGCCCTCCGCCACTTCCTCGCAGGCCTCGAGCCGCCGGCTGGAGACACAGACCTTGGCCCCGAGCAGCGCCAGGTGCTCGGCGGTGGCGCGGCCGATGCCGCGGCTGGCACCGGTCACGACGGCGACTTTTCCGTTCAGGTCGAACAGGTTCATGCGTGGATATCCTTGAAAGTGGAAAGAAGAGAGGAAGCCGGTGCGCCGATGTCCTGTCGCAGCAGGTGTTTCTGCAACTTGCCCGACGGCGTGCGCGGCAGCGTGTCGGCGCAGACGTAGTCGCGCGGAATCTTGTAGCGGGCCAGCTTGTCGGCCAGGAAGGCCTTGAGCGCCTCCGCGTCCGGCTGCCGGCCGGGCCGGGGCACGATGACCGCCACCACGGTTTCGCCCCAGTCCGGGTGCGGACGGCCGATGACGGCCACGTCGGCGAGATCGGGATGCGGCGACAGCGCGTCTTCCACCTCCTTGGAGTACACGTTCTCGCCGCCGGTGGTGATCAGGTCCTTGAGCCGGTCCACCACGTAGTAGTAGCCGTCCTCGTCGACCCGGGCCAGGTCGCCGCTTCGGTACCAGCCGTCGGGCGTGTAGGCTGCGCGCGTGGCCTCCGGGTCGTTCAGGTAGCCGCGCATGGCGGCTTCGCTGCGCAACTGGATCTCGCCGACCTGGCCCGCGGGCGTCGCGCTGCCGTCTTCGGCGACCACGCGCACCTGCACGCCCGGCAGGCTGGAGCGGCCGATCGACCCTGCCTTGCGCAGCGCGTCCTCCGGGAACAGCGCGGTGCCCAGCGGGCCCATCTCGGTCATGCCGTAGACCTGCATGAACTGCGTCGTGCGATAGCGCTGCATGAGCCGCTTCGCCATGTCCTCGCCCAGCGGGCCGCCGCCGTAGATCCACAGCCGCATCGAGCCCAGGTCGTGGCGGTCGAAGTCGGCGAGTTCGAGCGGCGCGAGCAAGGCGATGGGCGCGCCGAAGGTCAGCGTGACGCGGTGCCGCGCAATCGCTTCCAGGAATCCGCGCGGTGCGTACTCGCGCAGGAAGACCAGCGTGCCGCCCATCAGCAGCGTCCCGAAGGTCCAGTTGTTGAGCGGCGCCGCGTGCCAGATCGGCATCGCGATGAGCATCCGGTCGTTGTGCGTCATCGACAGGGCCGCCGCGCAGACCAGCGCCGTGGTGAAGACCGCGCGGTGGCTGTGCAGGCATCCCTTGGGCTGGCCGGTGGTGCCCGAGGTGTAGAGCACCTGCGCCAGTGCATCGTCGCCCACGGGCGCAGGCAGCTCGCCCGCTTCCGTGCGCTGCACCAGCGTGTCGAAGTGATCGAAGCCGACGTCTGCCGCGCCAGCCATGTCGCCGGTGCCCAGCAGGCAGGCCTCGGTCTCGATGCGTTGCGCGAGCGCGCCCAGGGCGACGTCGATGATGCACAGCCTGGCGGCGCTGTGGCGCAGGATGAACTCGACCTCGGGCTTTTGCAGCTTGTGGTTGACCGGCACGACGACCGCGCCCAGGCGCAGCGCGCCCAGCACGCCGATGAGGAAGTACGGCGTGTTGAAGCACATGAGGGCCACGCGGTCGCCCTGCCCCACGCCCCGGTCGCGCAGCACCTGCGCGGCGCGGCGGCTGAGCGCCTGGATCTGCGCGTAGCTGAAGGCTTCGTCGCCGTAGTTCAGCAGCGTCTTCGTGGGCCAGCGCGACGTGCTCTCGTCGAACATCGAGATCAGGTTCATGGATTTCTCCAATGGGATGCAGGGCCGGGCAGCGCGGTGCCGCCGGGTTCCGCATCCGGTGTTTTGTGGGCGCAGCCGGGAGCGGCTGCGCGGCGGGATCAGAAGAAGTCGGCGTCCAGCGCCATCACGGCGTCGTCGTCCTGCGCGGCCACCAGCAAGTGCTGCTCGACCTCGGGAAACAGGTGCGCGAAATAGAAGCGGGCCGTGGCCACCTTGGCGACGTCGAAGGCATCGGACTGCTGCACGTCGATCCTGCGCTGCGCGATCGAGGCCATGCCGATCCACTGCCACGCGAGGGCCAGCACACCGACGATGCGCAGGCAGCTGTGGCCGGACGCGCCGACCTGGTTGGGGTGCGACGGCGCCCGCGCGATCAGCTGCCGGGCCAGCGCATCGAGGCGCACGCACAGCGTGCGCGTCTGCGCCACCCACGGCTGCAGCACCGGATGCGCCTCGTTCTTCTCGAGCACCTGGTGCACCACGTCCAGGAACCTGCGCAGCCTCGCGCCTCCGTCGCCGAGGATCTTGCGACCGAGCAGGTCCTGGCCCTGGATGCCGTTGGCCCCTTCGTAGATCTGCCCCACGCGCACGTCGCGCAGGTACTGGTGAACGCCGCTGTCGTCCAGGTATCCCCAGCCGCCCATGACCTGCTGTGCCAGGGTCGTGCTGGCGTAGCCGTTGTCCGTCGCGAAGGCCTTGAGCACCGGCGTGAGCAGCGAGACCAGCTCGTCGGCCTCGCGGCGCACCGAGGGCTCGGGGTGGAGCTTCGAGCGATCGACCTGCAACGCGAGCCAATAGGCCAGCGCGCGCGAACCTTCCGTCCAGGCCTTCTGCACCAGCAGCATGCGGCGCACGTCGGCATGCACGATCAACGGATCGGCGGCAGGCCGCGGCTCGGGCACGCGCGCCCCGCCGAAGCCGCGTCCCTGCAGGCGCGTGCGGGCGTGGTCGCGCGCCAGTTGGTAGGCCGCCTCGGCCTGGTTCACGCCCTGCATGCCCGTTGCCAGGCGGGCGATGTTCATCATCACGAACATGGCCACCAGGCCGTTGCCGGCGGTGTTCAGCAGTTCGCCGCGCGCACCGTCGAGCCGCAGCCAGCAGGTCGGCGTGCCGCGGATGCCCATCTTGTCCTCGAGCCCCTCGCAGCGCACGCCGTTGCGCTCGGCCGCGCCGGGCAGGTGCCGGGGCACGATGAACAGCGAAAGCCCCCGCGCGCCCTCGGGCGCGTCCTCGATCCGGGCCAGCACGAGGTGGACGATGTTGTCCGCCAGGTCGTGCTCGGCGGCCGTGACCATGCGCTTGAGGCCGGTGAGGCGATAGCTGCCGTCCGGCTGCGGAACGGCCACCGTGCGCAGCAGGCCCACGTCGGTGCCGGCCTCGCGCTCGGTGATGCACATGCTGCTGGTCCACGCGCCGCTGGCCAGGTGCGGAACGTACGCCGCCTGCTGCGCGGGCGTGCCGTTGGCCCGGATGCATTCGTAGCCGCCGCGCGAGATGCTGTGGTACATCAGCCAGGAATGGTTGGCCGAGCCGATCAGCTCCGTCACCAGATGGGTCAGCACCGTCGGCCACGCGCGGCCGCCGTGTTCAATCGCCGCGCCCAGGCCGGCCCAGCCCTTGCCCCGGAACATGTCGTAGGCGGCCTTGAAGCCGCCGGGGGTGGCGACTTCGCCATCGCGCCAGGTGCAGCCTTCGCGGTCCGCGCTCTGATTGAGCGGTGCGAGCACCTCTTCGGCGAAGGCCGCCATGTCCTCCATCAGCGCGTCGATGTCTTCACGGACGAGGGGCTCGGGCAGGCGAAGCGCCTTCATTTCTTCATCGATGCCGAGCAGATCGTTCAGGACGAAGCGCAGTTCGCGCAAGGGGGCTTTGTAGGTCGCAGGAGGTGACATGCAAGAATGACGAGTGCGCGCGCGTTGGCCTTGGGTTGAAGTGAGGTTCGGGGCTCGCGGCCACCGGCTGCCTTGGGTTGGAAGAAGTCTAGGAAATCGACCGGGCAGGCATGTTCAGTTTTCGGGACACGCGCCGAAGCGTTGATTTCCCTCTGCAACGAGGCCCTCCTCCTTGCGTGCGCCGTCCCGGTGTTCGCTTTTCAGCCATGACGACCGCTCTCAAGCCCCGACGCAAACCCTCCCAGTCACGCGCATGGATGACGTCCATCGCCATCCAGGACGCCTTCGTGCTCCTGCTGCTGGAAAAGGGCTACGAAAAGACGTCGATGCGCGACATCGCCAACGTCGCCGGCGTCAGCGTCGGCAGCGTCTACCAGTACTTCCCCGGCAAGGAAGCGGTCGCGGCCGTGACCGTGCGCACCTGGGTGCGCAAGCTCTCGACCGCGCTGTCCAGCGCGGTGGACGAGGTCGTCCAGGCAGAAGGCCAACGCACGCTGCGCGAGATCACGCGTCTGCTGGCGCAGACCCAGGTGCACACGATGCTGGAGGGCGGCGGGCGTTGGCGGGTGCTGAGCTCCATCGAGCGCCGCGTCTCGCCGCAGCTCGTCTACAACCGCCTGTACCAGCACAACGTCAACCTCTTCGGCAAGGCACTGACGTGCGCGGTGGACTGGCCCGAAGGGCTGCACGATGCGCGCGTGGCCTTCGGCGCCTACACCGTCGTCGATGCGCTGGTGAAGCAGACGCTGCTGGTGAGCGCCGTGTTGCCGAGCGCGGACATCATGGTTCAGGAGGTCCTGCTGGCATTGGACGGGTATCTGCAAGCCGTGCGCCAAAGCCACGCGCGCCAGGAATGAGCGCTGGCCCGAATATGCGAGTGGGGCTGCCCAAGCCGGTCAGTGCGGCCCTGCTCATGCAGGCCGTCTCCGAATTGACGAGTACAGACGTCACCTCGCAGTTCAATGCGACGACCACACCAAGGGTCGTGATATCACCGCCACCATCCGCGATCGTCCCACAGGCCTGATTCCTCGATCGCCTGTCGCGCGAGCTTGTGCTCGCGGGCGCTTTTCAATCCCACCATCAGGCGCCTCAGGGGGCCGGGCTGACGCAGGAGACTCTGGATGTCACCGTGCACCAGCGTTGGCATCTGAAACATGGCCAGGCTTTCGAGCGCCGGTGCAGAGGCCACCCACCTCAGGTCCTTCAGCCCCACGTTGTTGAGGACGATCAGCGCCAGACCCTTGAGCGCAGCCAACGAGGGCAAGCTGGCAAGGTGTGGTTGATCTTGCGCGGTCAACCTTTGCAGCGTCTCCAGTTGGCTGACGACCGACAGGTCCGACAAATCCTTGATCCGCAACAGTGCCAGGTGTCTCAAAGCGCTCAGGCCCGCAAGCGTGTCCAGGTTCTGCGCGCTTCCGAATCCCAGTTGAAGCATATGCAGGTGGGGCAGATGCCCTAGAAAGGCCAGGTTCGACAGAGGCATCCCCATGAGGGACACCTCATTCAAGGTCGACAGCTTTCCAATCACCTCGAGGCCTCGCGTGTGGCCGGCAACAACGAGCTGTCTCAGATGGGAAAAGCGCTTCAGCCCGAAAAGATCGGTCTTCTTCGTTTTCGTCTTGCCGATTCTGAGTCTTTGCAGGTCTGTGGGCACTGCGTTCAACACATCCAGCGAATCTGCTTCGTACACATCAAAGACGAACTCCTTCAGCTTCGGCAAGGCCTCTACGGCATGCGCATTGCTGACCCGGGTGAGGCAGTCAAGGCTCAACCTTTCGACATGGGGCATGAGCCTCAGGCAAGAAAGATCGCACACACGCGCGTAGCTTCCATACATCCGCCATGTGATGTCCGGCCGATCCCTGAAGAGATCTTCGTTCAGGATTTCCAGCAGCGAAGGCGGTACCTCCTGTGCGGCGGCAAATTGCAGGATGGACACCTCGCCGTTTGCGGCCAGTTGCCGGACCTGTTTTCTTGTCCAATCAAGCTTCAGTTCGATTCGTTCCGACATGGGGTTGACGTTTTCAATGGATCAAAAGCCGGCGAATGACCGGCAATGCTGCTGACGACGATTCAGCGCCGCACTGACCGCCCGCGCCCGATGCCGTAGTACGCGATGCCGGCGGCTTCGACTTCGGCGGCGTCGTAGAAATTGCGGCCGTCGAAGATCGCGGGCGCCTTCAATGTGCTGGCGATGCGCGCCAGATCGGGGCGGCGGAACAGGGGCCATTCGGTCACGAGCGCCAGCACGTCGGCGCCCTGCAAGGCATCCTCGGGCGTGTCGCACCAGCGCACATCGGCGCGCTCGCCAACGATGGCGCGCGCATTCGGCATCGCCGCCGGGTCGTGCACCTGCACGTGGGCGCCCGCCGCCCACAGGCGCTCCAGCAGCACGAGGCTCGGCGCATCGCGCATGTCGTCGGTGTCGGGCTTGAAGGCCAGGCCCCAGAGCGCGATGGTCTTGTTCGCGATGCGGCCTTCGAAGTGATGCGTCATCAGCTCGAAGAGGCGCCCCTTCTGCTCGTGGTTCGCGGTCTCGACGGCCGCGAGGAGGCGCAGCGGCTGCCCTTCGCGATCGGCCGCATGCCGCAGCGCCCGCACGTCCTTCGCCAGGCACGAGCCGCCATAGCCCGCGCCGGCCTGCAGGAAGTCGGGGCCGATGCGCCGGTCCGAGCCGATGCCGCGGCGCACCATCTCGATGTCGGCGCCCGCCTGCTCGGCCACGCGCGCCATCTCGTTCATGAAGCTGATGCGGGTCGCGAGCATCGCGTTGGCGGCGTACTTGGTGAGCTCGGCGGAGCGCCGGTCCATCACCAGCAGCTGCTTCGCCGGGTCGCGCACGAAGGGTTCGTAGAGCCGTGTCAGCAGATCGATGGCCGCGGGGTCGGTGGCGCCGATCACCACGCGGTCGGGCTGGCGGCAGTCGCGCACGGCCGAGCCCTCGCGCAGGAACTCGGGGTTCACGGCCACCGCGACGCGATGGGCCGCACCGCGCTGCGAAAGCGCCGCGTGCAGCACGGCCTCGACCTGCTCCGCGGTACCGACCGGTGCGGTGGACTTGCAGACGACCACGGCATCGCGGTCCCGGTGCTGCCCGATGCTGCGGGCCACGGCCATCACATGCCGCAGGTCGACATCGCCTTGCGCATCGGCCGGCGTGTTGACCACGATGAAGAGCACGTCGCCATGCAGGCTCGCCGCGCGCTCGTCGGTGGTGAACCGAAGCCGTCCCACGGCAAGGCCTTGTGCCACCAGCGCCTCCAGCCCCGGCTCGTGCAGCGGCATCCGGCCCTGCTGCAGCCCCTCGATACGGCCGGCATCGGCATCCGCGCACAGCACCTCGTGCCCCGCTTCGGCCATGCAGGCGGCGAAGCTGAGGCCCACGTAACCGGCGCCGAAGATGGCGAGCTTCATGCGCAAGCCCCTCCCTTCAGGCACTGGCAGCGGCGGCGGTTGTGAGATAAAAGCAAGATGCAAGCCTTCAAAACAATGTCCCGACAGGAAAATTCGATGATGCCCGATCACGTTGCCGCGCGTTGCGCGCTGGTCCTGGAGACCAACAACCTGCGCGGCGGAGCGGATGCCGAAGCCGCCGCAAGCACCAGCCTGCAGCGCCTGGTCGCCCTGTTGGCGAAGCAGCAGTTGCCGCTCACGGCCCTGGCCCAGGTGGTCATCACGCACGACGGACTGAGCGCCGCGGCGTGCGAGGCCGTCACGGCGCTGGCGGGCCGCCCCATCGACTTCGTGCGCATCGACGCCACCACCGGCTACTACGACGCCAAGAACGTCGGCTTTGCGGCCACCGATGCGGCGCGCTGCGGCCATGTGGTGTTCGCCGATGCCGATTGCCTGCCCGACGACGACTGGCTGCTGCAGATGCTCACGCCCTTCACGCGCGGCGCCGACGCGCCCGCGGTGGTGGCCGGCCGCACGAGCTACGCGGCCAGCATCGTGGGCACCGCGCTCACGACCATCGACTTCATGTACTTCCCCAACGCCGACCACGCGGGCGCCACGAGCAACTTCTACGCGAACAACGTGGCCTTTCGCCGCGACGTGTTCGAGCAGCACAGCTACCAGGCGCTCGACGGCGTGTACCGCGCGCACTGCCAGGTGCTGGGCATGCGGCTGAAGGCGGCGAACGTTCCCATCCACTACGCGGCCGCGGCCCACACCGAGCACCGCCTGCCCGACACGCGCGCCGAAGCGCTCAAGCTGCGCTGGATGCGCGGGCAGGACACGTATTCGCTCACGCCGCACCTCTTGCGCAGCTACGTGTCGGCGCGCTGGCAGTGGCTTGCGAAGAGCGGGCCGATCGGGCCGCTGTGCGTGCTGTTCACGCGGCTGGGTTTCAGCGTGCGCGCGCTCAACCACCAGGACCTGCCGCCCCTGCGCGGCCTGCGCTGGCTCGCGGGCGTGGCGCTGATCGTGGGCTTCTCGGCCATCGACATGCTGGGCGCCTTCGCGCGCGGCATCGGCCTGCACACGACGGGCCGCACGAACGCGGATGCGCAGGCGCTTTCGTACCATCGCCCCACATGAACAAGAAAAACATCCTCGGCCTTCTCGTGCTGGCCGGTGCATGCGCCGCGGCGGGCGCCGCCGACTTCACCGGACGCGGCGTCTTCAACTTCAAGTCCGACAGCGGCTGCCCCTTCTCCGCGCTCGCGGGCCCTGCGAACGAGTGCAACCGCCTCGCGCTCGACGATGCCGACACGCGCGTCGCACTCGACAGCGCGGCGCACACCCTGCGCTTTGCGAATCCACGCAGCTACGGCCAGAAGACCATCGTGGGCGATGTGCTGCTGCAAGGCTCGGGCCAGTCGCGTCACAGTGGCCAGCGCGTGCCGCTGACCTTCCATGCGCTGCTGAGCCGCTCGGGCAACGACTGGTCGGTGAGCAGCCATGCGCACTCGCCCGTCGGCGGCGAGTTCAGCGACATCCGCATCGACCCGTACCAGGTCGTGGTGGTCGAAGGCGGCGCCGAGCGCGTGGTGCTCACGCCGACGCAGATCGCCGAGACGCTCTCCAGGCCCTCGATCGCCGCGCGGCTCGCCAACGAATTCGTGCAGGTGCGGGACAACCGCAAAGGCGGCGCCACCGATGCGGACATCACCGTCGGACTGGGCTTGAGCCGCGCCTCCAAGTCGGTGGCGCGCGCGCATTTCCACGCGTCAGGGGCCAAGGGCAGCGAGCTGTCCGAGGCGATGCGGCAAGGCGATTGGTCGCTCGAGCTGCAGGCGTTGAGCGGGCAGATTCCGCGCCAGGTGGTGCAGCGCGACCTGTTCCTCTATGGCCTCGAGTCCCAGTCGCTGCTGCTGCCGCTGATGCAGCGCGGCTTCCACAAGAACGAGAAGCTGGTGCTCGGCGCCGCGGGCGGCAAGGGCTACGTGCGCTACGATGGCCAGCAGCGCGAGTTCGCCGGTGCCGATGCATCGGCGCGCGCCTTTCTTCAAGGCAGCTTCATCGGCCTCGTGCTCGGTTGGCAGCAACAGCAGCCACAGACCTCGGTGGCAAAAAAAACCGATGGACACTGACACCGCCCCGGCGAACGCGGCATTCGACTGCCTCTCGCCGCCGCAACTGCGTGGCTGGCCGGCGCTGCAGGCCCGGCTGGTGCATCACATCAAGCGCGCCGCATTGCGGCAGATGCATGCGAGCCGCGCCGGCGAAGTGATGCTGCTGCGCCTGTATCTGGTCGGCGAGGAATCGTCCGAGCAGGCGCTGCAGCGCGAGCTGCGCACCAGCGCGCCCGAGTGGCTCACACGCCAGCTCGACCAGCACCTGGCCGACGAGCAACTGCATGCGCGGCTTTTTGCCGATGCCATCGTCGCGCGCGGCGGCGTCGCGCAGGCGGCCGCATCACCGGAAGAGGCGCCGAAGCCCGACTGGCTGAGCCAGCGCAAGCTTGCGCGCTGGCAGCGCCTCATCCAGCGCCATGCGCCGCACTTCGCGCACGGTGGCCTCGTGCCGGCCTATGCGATCGGCCTCGCCGCCGAGCAGATGGCCTCGCGCATCCTGCAGCGCCACTGCGCGCTGATCGGCGCACGGCACGCGCTGCACCCGTTGCTCACGCGCGTGCTGGCCGACGAAGACCGCCACATCCGCCTGTGCAGCCACACACTGCAGCGCTGCGTGGCGCCGCATGAAGAAGCACGGCTCGCGCAGCTGATGCGCGAGGTGCGCGACACCGAGCGCGGCTTCGGCATCACCGGCGCGCTGGGCATGTACCTCGCGGGCGTGGCCTTGCGCCTGCGCCCCGGCCGTGCGCGGCCGGTGGCGGCCTGAGTCCGTCGATGCCGCCGCGCATCGTCTACCTCGCGACTGCGGACGCGCGCGGCCACCTGATGCGCGCGCAGCTGCTCACGCATTCGCTGCGCGCCGCGGGCGCCAACGTGCAGGTGCTCACCACCTCCGATGAAGGCGCGCGCTTTCTTGCCGGCTTCGGCATCGAAGCGCCGGTGCTCTCGCACCACTACGCGGTGCAGTTCGACCGCGAGCAGAACATGCTGCGCCGCGAAACCGACCGCAACGTGGCGCACTACGTGTTCCGTCCGGAGCGCATGCTGCGCGACATCCTTCGGCTGCGCGCGTGGTTCCGCGATGCGGACCTGGTGGTGAACGATTCCTTCCACCCCGCGCTGCTGTTCATGGGCTGGATGCCGGTCTGGCGGCGCAAGGTGGTGCATGTGTACGGCGCGAGCCTGCGGCATGCGCTGCAGACCAACTTCAGCGGGCGCATGCCGGCGTGGATGGCGAACATCTTCGGCCGCATCGTCGCGTGGCAGATCGACCGCAGCCGCGCGCGCATCGCGCACGATTTCGCCTACGGCGAGCCGCAGGCCGACGGACGCGGCGGCCACCGGCTCGCTACGCCGGTGGCCGTCGTGGGTGCCGACACGGAAGCGCACGACGACCTCGCACCGCAGGCCGCCGTGTACCTCAACCCGCATTTCAAGGAAGCCGCACTGGCCGACGGCCTGGAGCGCGGGCTGGCCGGGGCGCGCACGCCGGCGCACCTCGTCGGCGAAGGCTATGCGCAGCGCGCGGGCTGGCACGCGCAGGACGAGCACTGGATCGAGCGGGCCGCACGCAGCGCCTTCATCGTCTCCGCACCCGGCATGGCGGCGCTGTCGGTCGCGGCGGTGTACCGCAAGCCGATCCTGCTGCTCCTGACCGACCAGCCCGAGCAGGCGATCAATGCGCAGCGCGCCGCGCACATGGGCCTACACCATCGCATCGTGGTGTGGCAGGGCCGCACCGAGGATTTCGCGCGGGCTGTGACGACGGCGGCCCACGAACTGATCGCGCTGGCCGACGACGGCAGCGGTCCACAAGCGGCGCAGAAAGGCCGCGAGGCCGCCTTGGCCCGACTGCAGCACTGGACGGTGCTGCTCTACGACCTCGCGGCTGCGCCGCCTGTTCGATGAATGAACCGCCGAGGAAGCTGCACCCTTCGATGCAGAAACGCCTCGACGGAAATTGCCGGGTTCAGGGACTCAATGTCCCCTGGATTCAACGGGGGACGAGGATCGACGTTGCTGTATCAGCATCGCCGCCATGCCGCCTGTGACGATGACAAGCCCGGCAATGGCTGTGGCGCTGGGCCGTTCGTCAAGAACCAGCAAGGCCAGCAGCGTCGCTGCGCCGGGAACGAGTGCAGCGAACGTGGCACCGACGGCTGCGCCCAGAATCTGCACCGACTTGCTGAAAAAGAACAAGGCCACCGTGGAGACCATCACCCCCTGATAGAACGCCTGCACGCCGATGTCACCCAGCGGCGCTTGCAACAGGTGCAGCCCGCGCGTCGCGAGGTAGGCGGGCAGGTAGATGATCATCGAAAACACCGAAACGATGGCGGTGGCGTGCAGCGCCGATGCAGAGAACTGCTTGAACGAGACCGTGTAGATGGCCCACAGCAGCCCGCCCAGAAGAAAGATCAGGTAGGCCCACGGCGAGGAGCGGACGGCGCTGAAATTGTGGAAACCGACCAACGCGACCCCGAGGATGATCAGCGCAATGCCCGCCGTCTCCCTGCGCGAGAGCCTGGCGCCGAGTCCCCAGGCACTGATGAGCGCCGAGAACAGGATCATGCTGCCAGGCGTGACCACGGCGAACTGTTCCACCGGCGCCATGCCCAGGCCGAAGGCGACCACCAGCATGTAGGGCGCGCCGATGCCGGCAGTCATGAGTGCGATGGATGTCCAACGCAGCCCCATGAGACCTCGTCGTACGAGAAACGGCAGCAGCATCACGCCCGAGACCGTGTACCGGATGCAGGTGATGTCGTAGACGTCCAAGGCCGTGTGAGTCAGCCCGAAGCGAGTCACGACCGGAAAGGCGCCCCAGATCAGGGCCGAAGCGAGTCCGAACAGCACGCCCACCCATCGACGATCGATGCCGATTTGGGAAACAGGCGGTGAGGCAGAAAGCCGAGTCATCGAGTGGGGCTCCTTCAGAACGATGCCAGTGTCTTGCCTGGCGCCGCGGGCATCGCCTGCGTGGCGGACGGACTATCATTGACAGTATTGTCAAGTTTGACGCTGTTGTCAAAAATAGAAAGCGCGAGGATTTCTCATGGCAGGAGTCAGGCAGTTCGATGAGGCCAAGGTGCTGGACGCCGTGCTGGACGTGTTCTGGCAAAAAGGCTGGCGGGCCACGTCCATGGCCGATCTGGCAGAGGCCGCCGATGTGCAGCGCGGTTCGCTCTATCACGCCTATGGCGGCAAGGAGGAACTGTTCTTGCTGGCCTTCGAGGCGTACGCCACCAGGTTTCTCGACAACGCGCGCACAGCCCTCGACAAACCCCGTGCGGAGGCGGCGTTGCGCGCCTTCTTCAAGGTCGCGATCGCCAACATGACGCAAGGCGTACCGCCTCGGGGCTGTCTCACCACGAAGACGGCAACGGAGGTCGACGGTGCAGGCCCGCGCATCCAGGAGCGGCTGCGTCAGTTGCTCGACGAGCTCCAGGGCGTCGTCTCAGCCGCCATGTCGAAGGGGGATATGTCGGCACAGCTTTCGCTGTCCCCCAAGGAAACCGCGCAGGTTGTCATCACATTCACCCGAGGCCTGGCAGTGATGGAGCGGGTTTATCAGAACGCGCCGTCTCTGCATCGGATGGCCGACGCGGTGATCAAGGCCTTGGTTCCGAATGTGAAGCGCCGAACGAGCTGACGCCGTTGCACGGAGCCGCCGGGTTCAGGCGTCGACCGGAAAGGCTCAGCGGTTCACCACGCTATTTGGCATGGCCATCCGATCCGGAAAGATCACTCCGTGAACTCCAGCCCCTCCGTCAGGCTTCGAGTGACCGCCACCGGCAGTTGCTCGACAGCCGAAGCCTGAAGGGGGAGAAAGGCGCGCCGCCGGCCAGGCACTTGGCCCGCGAGGCGCTCACTGTCATCATCCGCTTCGCGGGCCCGGCGCCTTGGCGGCGGCGGCCATTCGGACACCCGAATGAGAGGAGTCAGCGATGGCAACCTACAGGAGCGCATTGCCGCAGCTCGGCGATGATTTCTTCATGACCGACGGCGGCATCGAGACCACCCTGATCTTTCTGGAGGGGCAGGAACTTCCCGACTTTGCCGCCTTTCACCTGCTCCGAACGCCGGAAGGCGAAAGAGTGCTGCGGAAGTATTTCCGGACCTACGCGGCGCTGGCCACAAGCTTCGACGTCGGGCTGATTCTGGAAACGGCAACCTGGCGGTCCAATCCAGACTGGGGGAACAGGCTGGGCTACGGCCCCGAGGAGCTCGCGGCGGTCGACCGGCAGCTGGTGGGTCTGCTGGAGGATATCCGCGATGCCTACCAGACCCGCCGGACGCCGATCGTCATCAGCGGATGCCTTGGACCTCGCGGCGACGGCTATGTTCCGGACCGTGCCATGTCGGTGCGCGAAGCGCAGGACTACCATCGTGCGCAGATCGAGACCTTCGCCGGCACCGCAGCCGACCTGGTGACCGCCATCACCATGAACTACGTCGAAGAGGCGTCGGGGATCGCGCTGGCAGCGAAGCAGGCGAACATGCCCGTCGTCATTTCCTTCACGGTGGAGACCGATGGCAGGCTGCCGACGAGGCAGTCCCTGGCGGACGCCATCCAGCAGGTGGACGGCGCCACCGCGGGTTATCCGGCCTACTTCATGATCAACTGCGCCCACCCCAGCCACTTCCAGCAGGCGGTGCATGGCGACGCGCCGTGGGCTGGGCGGATTCGCGGTCTGCGCGCGAACGCCTCCAGGATGAGCCATGCCGAGTTGAACGAGGCGCCCGAACTGGATGCGGGCGACCCGGTGGAGTTGGGGCAGGCCTATGCCGCGCTCAAGATGCACCGGTTGAAGCGCCTCAATGTCATGGGCGGCTGCTGCGGCACCGACGACCGCCACGTCAAACAGCTTGCAATGGCCTGCCTGCCCTTGTTCCGGAGCGTGGTCTAGCCGTTCACCCAAGGTTTGCACCTGCCCGCCCATCCGGCGATTCAGACGGCCCCTGCGTCTGCGATCCGGATCGTCGGCCGGTCGCGCCACGCGCCGATGCATCAAGCCTCGTGAAATCAACGCAGGCGCGGGCTCAGCCCCCTCTTGACGCCGGGAGCCGTGTGAACGTGGCGCTCAGATGTCGAGTACATGCCGCAGCATGTAGAGCGATTGCAGAAATCGACTGCGAAGCGACGGACGTCTGCTTTGAGTTCAATGGCGCATCGCACTCGCAGGAGCCCATGTGGCCCCCCAATCAAGATCGCCGGCCGTAAGCCTCCCGCGTCAGAGAAATCTACCCCCGAAAATCCCCGCTGCCATTCGCCGCCGACGTAGAGATCAATGCGGCCTCTCAGGGTTTGGAGAACTTCTTGTTGGGAAACCACCGGAAGATGTTGTCGCAGCGGTTGTTGGCGAGCCTCACGAACAGGTAGCCAGACTCTGCGTTGCCGAGCGCATCAACGGGGATTCCTGCGCCGCGAAGGGCTGCGACTTCGGCGTCCGCGTCAATGTCGAAGGGCAAGCTGAGAGTCACCGTCGCTGTGTGCACGAGAAGCTTGGCCATGCTACGGGCTCAATGCGCTTGTTCCGATGCAGCATGCCTTTTGGGCGTCACGCGCATCACGGTGGCCCGGCCTGAACAGACGACTCGCCCACGTGGGTACAACCGAGAGCGGAGATTCAGCCTCGTTCAACCCCGCGCTGCGCAGCACTCCGCGCATTCGAGTCTCCTCCAGATCATCGGTCGGCACAGGCGGTCGCGCGCAGCAAAGGCGGCGGAGCAGATGTATGCGCATTGGATTTCCTGGGTCTGTGTTGGGCGGCAGCGGCAATTGACGGCCGTACAAGCCAGTGCGCGCCAGGTTCTCGGTGTCGATTTCCGCGGGGCTCACGGCGTACATGGGGTTGCTCTCCAAAGCGAGGGGCTGGGAGCCCACGCTAGCCAGAAAGTGAGTCCCTGACTGTTCGCTGGCGCACCAAGCCCCGTAAAAAATGCCTCGGCAGTTGGTGCGCCAGCGCACAGACGCCGGATTTCAGTCGCAGAATCATGAAAATTTGGAAGCAGATCCCGCCCATGGCATTGCCTCCTCGCTCTTCTTCGTTGCACCGGGCCGCTGCACACAACGAACTGATGGATGCCATCCCTCTCGAGGTGATGGCCCGAATGGAGCCGTTCCTCGAACTGGTGCCGCTGCGTCTCGGGGAGGTGCTCTACGAGTCGGGGGTGGTGCAGCGACACGTTTTCTTCCCCGTCGATTGCATCGTCTCCCTGCTGTACGTGCTGGAGAACGGGCAGTCGGCGGAGATCGCGGTCGTCGGCTTCGAAGGCATGGTGGGCGTGTCGCTCCTGATGGGCGGAGGTAGCACCCCCAATCGTGCCGTGGTGCAAAGTGCAGGCAAGGCCTTCAGGCTGAGTGCCACCCACGTTCAGGAGCTGACGGAAAAGGGAGGGCCGTTGCTTCACCTCTTGCTGCGCTACACCCAATCGCTCATCACCCAGATGTCGCAAACGGCGGTGTGCAACCGGCATCATTCGCTCGAGCAGCAGCTGTGCCGCTGGCTGTTGTTGAGCCTGGACAGATTGCCGGGCAATGAACTGGTCATGACCCAGGAACTGATCGCCAACATGCTCGGCGTGCGACGCGAAGGCGTCACGGAGGCGGCAGGCAAATTGCAGCGTCTGAACCTGATCAAGTACGCGCGAGGTCACATCACGGTGCTCGACCGCCCGGGCCTGGAACAGCAGGTGTGTGAATGCTATGAAGTCGTGAAGCGCGAAACGGATCGGCTGCTGCCTCGCCAAGTGGCAAGCTGATTCGCCGCGTCGATGGTCACGCTCGGTGCGCCGCCGCACAGACGTGAGCCATCGCATCGGCAACAATGCGGCGGGTCACGCATTTTCGCGCTGGCCCCTCTCAACAGGGGCTCTGTGACATCCCATCCGACCCGCCCCATTCACAACCGTCTGCTCGAAGTGCTGCCGCCGACGGTCAGGGCGCGTCTGCTCGAAAAATGCGAGAGCGTGCCATTGGCCGCCGCCCAGACGCTCTACGAGCCGGGCGATGCCATCCACCACATCCACTTCCCCACGAGCGCCTTTGTTTCGCTGGTTTCCACGGCGGACGGCCACGACGGCCTGCAAACAGGCTTGGTGGGCAACGAAGGCGCCTTGGGCTACGAACTGTCGCTGGGTGTTCAGAGCGCACCGTTGCGAGCGTTCGTTCAAGGCGGCGGTCTGGCCTGGCGCCTGACAGCGCAGTCCTTCGCTCAGGAACTGGAGCACAACACGATGCTCAGGCGTGTTCTCAACCGCTACGTCTGTGTGTTGCTGATGGAGCTGGGCCGCTCGGGCCTGTGCAACCGCTTCCATCTGATCGAGGAGCGCCTGGCGCGCTGGCTACTGACCACGCAGGATTGCGCGCACTCCGCACACCTGGCACTGACTCATGAAGTACTGGGTCGCATGCTGGGGGTGCGCAGGGTCGGCATCACCAATGCAGCGACGGCACTGCACGAGCGTCGGCTGATCGAATACCGCCGTGGCGCCATCACGATCACGGATCGCCAGGGACTGGAAAATGCGGCGTGCGATTGCTATCGGGCCAACCAGCGCAACTACGCGCGGTTGATCTCATGACGGGCGGCCTTCCTGCCATTCACACGGCAGGAGCATGAAGATCGTTCTCCCTCAGCATCACCGGCTCCATGGCCCCCTGCGAGAGACGCCGCCGCACCGCAGCTTCAATCTCTTCGACATGGTTGCCGAAGGTTTCAAGCGGATCGGCGCTCTCGGATGTGTGAAAGTGATAGCGCAGCGCCTGGCTCCCGACGCTGGCACTCACGAACCGGTTGCCTTCCAGGTCCACCCAGAAGCGGACGGAGCCAGAGGCATCATGAAAGTAGGGAGCATCGGACATTGCGAGAATCTTTCTTGGGGGCGGCTGTGCACTATCACACGCTTGGCGCTTCGCGGCCGTAAGACAACGGGAGTTGATCGCTCCGCAGGCCCAAGTGCTTGGCCTTTGCCATGAGATCCAGCGAGGTGACGGCCCGCCGGCATCGAGGCGCCGCTCTTGATGGGCGGGTGCTTGAGCTTCCTCTACCAGCGCCGGATGGCCGTCAACCAGATCATGGCGCGCCTTTTGTTTTCGGTCTGTGCGCCAGCGCACGGTCGAAAAATCTCCTGCGCGGTAGTGTGGCGGCTTCAACTTCTTCAACGGAGGGGCGCATGACACCTTCCCAGTTCACCGCCGAGTCGCTGCTGCGGACCTACCTCAGTGGGCGCACCATGCCGAAGATTCTTCGTGACGCCATTGTGTGGGCGATCGAAGTTCGACTGGCCGGAGGCGACACGCCGACGCTCGATGAGACGCTGAGAACTGACATCGACAACCACGCTGTCGAGCCTCCCGAGCGACCGACCGTATGCACCTTGTTGCGGCCCTCTGGCGAGACTGAAGTCCCAACGCATGCGCGCAGTCGCCCAAGCCACAGAGCGTTTGGAACCTCCGTTTATTGACACGAGCGCACCGGCTGGTTCGTGTCCACTTCAGTTAGACGGCCCGGGCAGATTTGCGAGGCGAAAGTCCTGGCCGGGTCGCACAGCCGCCCTCGATGCATATCGCCCCGAGCGGCAGCAACCGGCCGATTGTGTTGAAAAACTCTCCCGAATCCCCGTAGCTGGCTTGCAGTTTGCATGCGCTTCGTGATCGATGGAGGTATGCATCATGATGGGTCAAGGCACCGCTCAAGATCAGTTGTTCTACGCATTCAACCTCGACGATCACGTCCCGCGTGATCACCTGCTTCGAGGCGTTGATCGCTTCCTCGATCTGAGCGAGCTACGCCAACATCTTGCGCCGTTCTACAGCCACACCGGCCGGCCATCGATTGATCCCGAACTCATGATCCGCATGCTGGTCATCGGCTACTGCCTGGGCATCCGATCCGAGCGCCGGTTGTGCGAGGAAGTCCATCTCCACTTGGCCTACCGATGGTTCTGTCGCCTGGGCCTGGAGGACAAGGTGCCCGACCATTCCACTTTCTCCAAGAACCGGCATGGCCGCTTCCGCCAGAGCAATGCATTTCGATTCGTCTTCGAGGCGGTGCTGCACCGCTGCATGACCGAAGGGCTGGTGCAAGGGGAGGGATTTGCCATCGATGCCAGCGTCATCAAGGCCGACGCTAACCGCGCGCGCAATGTTCCTGCCTCCGAGGTTGCGCAGTGGCGCCAAGGCACCCAGTGCAGCCGTGCGGTGCGCGAGTACCTCGAAGCGCTGGACGCCACTAATCCGGTTGCCGACGGTGCGCCCGAGGTGCCGCACGACACGCAGGCACCATCCAGGAACATCTCTCCGACCGACCCGGCTGCGCAATGGACCGCAGCACCGGGTGGTCCGGCCTTCTACGCGTACTCGACCAACTATCTGATCGATCTGTCGGCCGGCATCATCATGGACGTGGAGGCCACGCCTGCGCATCGCACACCGGAGGTCGACTCCACCCGAACCATGATCGATCGGGTCGAAGAGCGCTTCGACATCAAGCCGCGACGGCTTGTGGGTGATACGGCGTACGGCACTGCACCGCTGCTTGGTTGGATGGTTGAAGACAAGCAGATCGAACCTCATGTGCCCGTGTGGGACAAGACGGCCCGCAAGGACGGCAGCCTGTCGATCGGCGAGTTCGAGTGGGAACCAGAGCGCAATGAGTACGTATGCCCCGAAGGCCATGCGCTGCGTAATGAACGACGCCGATTCACGATCCCGCGCAGCCACGTCACGAAGGCCGACACGGTGATCTACCGAGCGAGTCAGTCAGACTGCGTCGGCTGTGCGATGAAAGATCGGTGCTGCCCGAACACGCCATTCCGCAAGATCGCGAGAAGCGTCCATGAAGGTGCACGCGAGACGGCACGATCCATTGCAAGGACACCGGAGTACAGCCAGTCACGCAGGGATCGCAAGAAAGTGGAGATGCTGTTCGCGCACCTCAAGCGCATCATGAAGCTGGATCGGCTCCGGCTTCGCGGGCTCAGTGGTGCGCAGGACGAGTTCCTGCTGGCGGCTACAGCCCAGAATCTGCGGCGGATGGCCAAGTGGTTGATGCCAATTGAAGGACATGCAGCCGTGAAAAGCGTGTGAGGTGAACGCAGCGGCGTGCTGCGCGCTCTCGCTTCGTTAACTCGATTGCGAATCCTGTGCGATCGCCAACGCAGGCAAGATTCGAGGCGAGTTTTTCAACACAATCGGCCTGAAGCAGCCGCCCAACACGCGCGACGTCCCGTATGTCGGCTTGTGGACCATGCCCTGCCCCATCGAAGCGTCGCTGATGCAACCCGCTTCCGCGCCAACGATGAGCCCTCTGCCCAACCGACGACAACCACGAGCACCGGAATCAAACTCTCGGTGATCCATTGCGGCCGGCCTGGCGTAGGAAGAAGAGACTCTCCTCCTGCACCCACCGCCATGCCCCAAGCCTCGAGCACCTCCACTGCCATCCATTGGGTTGAACAAGGCCTGGTGCCCGACGGCGCCGTTCGGCTGGGCGTGCGGCGGCTGCTGCGCCAGCGCCTGGTCGAGCTGGACAGCGGCGACCCGGAAGCCGTCGCCCTGCGTTCGGAGGCATTTTTCGATGAACTGCGCGAGGCACCGCTGGCCCTGCTGCCCGAGAAAGCCAACGAGCAACACTACGAGCTGCCCGCCGAGTTCTTCACAGGCGTGCTGGGGCCCCACCGGAAGTACAGCTGCTGCTGGTGGCCTGAGGGGGTGCAGACGCTCGAGCAGGCGGAGGCGGCAGCCTTGGCCGAGACCTGCGCACGTGCCGGCCTGGCGGATGGGCTGCGCATCCTGGAGCTGGGCTGCGGCTGGGGCTCGCTGAGCCTGTGGATGGCCGAACACTTCCCACGCGCCCGCATCACGGCGGTCTCCAATTCGCACTCGCAGCGGCTGTTCATTACGGCCGAGGCCGCCGCACGCGGCCTGGGCAACCTCGAGGTGATCACCTGCGACTTCAATGATTTCGAGACCGGCGAGCGCTTCGACCGGGTGGTGTCGGTGGAGATGTTCGAGCACCTGCGCAACTGGCCCCGCGCCTTTTCGCATGTGGCCCGCTGGTTGAAACCGCAGGGGCGGTTCTTCATGCACGTCTTCGTTCACCGCGAAGCGCCCTACCCGTTCGAGGAGCGCGATGCCAGCGACTGGATGAGCCGCCACTTTTTCTCCGGCGGCATGATGCCGAGCGACGATCTCGCCCTGCGCTGCCAGGACGACTTGCGCCTGCTGCACCGCTGGCGCTGGGATGGCCGCCACTACGCGCGGACCTCGGCCGCCTGGCTGGCGCGCATGGACGCCCGGCGGGTCACCCTCATGCCCCTGCTGGCCGCCGTCTACGGAGAGCGCGACGCGCCGGTGTGGTGGACCCGCTGGCGGCTCTTCTTCATTTCGGTGGAAGAACTCTTCGGCTACGCCGAGGGCGGCCAGTGGTGGGTCGGTCACTACCTGTTCGAGAAACGGTGATGCTGTCGCTCGCATGCCTGGGTCTGGCGATCGCCCTCGGCCTGGCGTTGCCGGTCTGGGTGTTCAGCGTCGTGGTGCGCGACGCCAGCCTGGCGGACCGGATCTGGCCCCTGATGATCGCGGCGCCGGCCCTGGCCTACGCCGGCGCCCATGCCCGCGCGCTCGACGCCCGCAGCGTCTGGATGCTCGGGCTGCTGCTGATATGGGCTTGCCGGCTGGCGCTGCACATCGGGCGTCGCAACTGGGGCCACGGCGAAGACCGCCGCTACCAGGCCATGCGTGCGCGCAACGAACCACACTTCGGCCTGAAAAGCCTTTACCTCGTGTTCGGGCTCCAGGCGGTGTTGGCATGGATCGTCGGTTGGCCGCTGCTGGCCGCGTTCGCGCACCCGTCGCCCCTGTCCTGGCTGGATGTGCTGGCCCTGCTGCTGGCCGGCGGCGGTGTGGTCTTCGAGGCCGTAGCCGACGCCCAGCTCGCCCGCTTCCTGCGCAACCCGCGCCGCGAGGATGCGGTGATGGACCGCGGCCTCTGGGCCTGGTCGCGCCACCCCAACTACTTCGGCGAGGCCTGCGTCTGGTGGGGCCTCGGGTTGGCAGCGTTGTCGGCGGGCGGATGGGCGATGGCGTGGTGCCTGGTGTCTCCGCTGCTGATGACCGTCCTGCTGCTCAAGGTGTCGGGCGTCGCGCTGCTGGAGCACGACATTGCCGAGCGCCGGCCCGCCTACCGCAGCTACGCGGCACGCACCAGTGCCTTCATCCCCTGGCCGCCGCGGCGTGGCGCCCGTCCATGAAGCACCGGGCCTTGGGGCTGATGCTGGCACTGGCGACCTGCCTGGCCGTGGCACAGGAAGGTGACGAGGAAGCGGGCGAATGGCACTTCACCGCCATGCTCGATGGCAAGCCGATCGGGACCCATCGCTTTGTCGTCGGCGGCACTGCGGCGACGCGCAGCGTCGACAGTCGTGCCCTGTTCACCGTGCGCATGCTCGGCATCCCGGTCTACCGCTACCGGCACCAGGCCGAGGAGCGCTGGGCCGGAGACTGCCTGCGTGAACTGCGCGCCGAGACCGACGACGACGGCACCCGCCAGCAGATCGCGCAGCGCTTCGACGGCGACTGCCCGATGAGCTTTGCCTACTGGAATCCCCGGCTGGTGAAACAACAGCGCCTGATCGATCCCCAGACGGGCAAGGTCGAGCCGGTCCGCTTCGAGCCGCTGCCCGATGCGACCCTCGAGGTCCGCGGTCAGCCCGTGCGGGCGCGCGGCTGGCGACTGCAGGCGGCGCAGCAGCGCATCCGCATCTGGTATGCCGCCGACAGCGGACGCTGGATCGGGCTCGACGCTGACACCAAGGGCGATCGCCAATTGAGCTACCGACTGACCTCTCCTGCACGGACCACCCCATGAAGCCCTCCCCGCGTACCTTGCTCGCTGCCTACCTGTGGGCGCTCGTGTGTTTTCTTGTGCTGGATGCCGTCTGGCTGTCGGTCATGGGGCCGCGCCTGTACCAGCCTGCGCTCGGTGCGCTGATGGCGCCGCAGGTCGACTGGACGGCGGCGGCGCTGTTTTATGCGCTCTACCTGGTCGGCCTGGTCGTCTTGGCGATCGCGCCGGCACTGGAGGCTGGCGAGCCCGCCGTCGCGTTGCGTCGCGGCGCGCTGCTCGGGCTTGTGGCCTACGCGACCTATGACCTGACGAACCAGGCCACGCTGCGCGACTGGCCCTGGGCCGTCACGGCCGCCGACCTGGCATGGGGCACGGCCGTGAGCGGCGTGTCGGCGTGGGTCGCGGCGCGCCTCACATCCCGACCAGCGCGCCGAAGAAACGCGCGATAGCCCCGTCGAAGCGCAGCCGGCCGTCCAGCGAGGCGAGGCAGATGCACTCGCTGCCGTCCTGGACCACCGGCTGATGGTTGATCTCGGCATCGGCCGCATCGAAATCGCCGGCACCGAACAAGGCCCGGCCATCGTGGAAGCGGCCGTGCAGCACCTGGGTGAACTCCTGCCCCTGGTGCGTGTGCTGCGGCAGGTACTTGCCGGCCGCGATGCGCAGAAGAAAGACGTTGGCCTCCGGGGCCTCGGGCACGGTCACACGGCTCCAGCGCATGCCGGGGCCGATCCAGCGCCAGGGCGTGGCACTGCAATGAGCGAGCGCGCGCGGCCAGCGCGCGCCGGGCGGCAGCGGCGGGGGCGCGCTGACCCGCACGGGGGCGGGTTCAGCGCCTTCGTGCGCATCGATCCGGGCCCAGGTGCGCGACAGCGCATCATCGGCAAGCGGGACCGCTTCCAGGTCATCGAGCAGGATGCCGCCCACGGCATCGAGTGCGCGCGCGCGCTCGCGGCACAGCGGGCACAGTTCCAGGTGGCTGGCCAGGACCAGTCGCATGCCAGCCGGCAAGTGGCCGGAGGACCCGGCCAGCAGCAGGTCGTCGTCGGGGTGGTGTCGGATGTCCATCGTCAATGTTCCAGCAGGCGGCGCAGTTGGGCGACCGCCAGGCGCACGCGCGACTTCACCGTGCCCAGCGGAATGCACAGCTGGGCCGCGATGCGGGCATGCGGCGCGTCTTCAAAATAGGAAAGGTGCAGCACCTGCTGCTGCTCGGGCGGGAGCAGGCGCAGCGCACCGCGCAGGCGCTCGTTTAGGCGCGCGTCGTGCAGCTGGTCTTCGACGGTCGGGTCATCCGACTGGAGCAGGTCGAAGTCGAACGCGTCTTCAGACGACTGCACGCCCTGGCGCCGCCGCAGCGCGTCCACACGCAGGTTGCGCGCGATGGCGAAGATCCAGGTCGTGGCGGCCGCCCGGGCCGGATCGAACAGCGCGGCCTTGCGCCAGACGGTGACCAGGGCTTCCTGGGCCAGTTCCTCGGCCTGAATGGCCGGGCTGCCGCTGTGCATCAGGTAGTGCTTGATGCGCGGCGCGAAATGCGAGAACAGCTGCGCGAACGCGTCCCGGTCCTGTCGCTGCGCCACGGCGGCCATCGCCTCGGCCCAGAGGTCGTCGGGCAAGGTAGATGGCTCGGAATCGGGGGAGACAACGGTCAAGAGGGACGCTCGACGACTGCGGGGCAACGGAGTGCCCGCAGAGGGGTTGGACGGATCAGGAGCCGCGGTCATGTGCTGTCATACGCAAGGAAGCCGCGTTCGGATCATCGCAGCGGCACGCGGGCAATCCAAATGCCCGTTTTCTGCGTACAGGACAGCAAGACTCGCCAAAGGCTCCCCATGCTGCCCCTTCTCGTCCCGCCTGCCGCCGTGCCGATGCCTGCCTCGGTGCCCGGAGGCCAGCGCATCGCCGTCGTCGGCACCGGCATCTCGGGCCTGTCCTGCGCCTGGCTGCTGTCCCAGCGCCACGAGGTCACGGTGTTCGAGAGCGAGCCCCGGCTGGGCGGCCACAGCCATACCGTGGACGCGCCGGGCCGGGAAGGCCGGGTGCCGGTGGACACCGGCTTCATCGTCTACAACGAGCCCGCGTACCCGAACCTCACCGCGTTGTTCCAGCACCTGGCCGTGCCGACCGCGGCCTCGGACATGTCGTTCGCAGTGAGCCTGGACGCCGGCGGGCTCGAATACGCCGGCACCGACCTGGGCGGCTTGTTCGCGCAAAAGCGCAACCTGGCGCGCCCCCGCTTCTGGGCCATGCTGCGCGACCTGCTGCGGTTCTACCGCGAGGCTCCGCGCGCTGCGCAGGTCGCAGGCGACCAGGCGCTCGACGACTACCTGGATGCCCACGGCTATGGCCGCGCGTTTCGCGACGACCACCTCTACCCCATGGCTGCGGCCATCTGGTCCACGCCGGCGGCGCAGGTGGGTCGCCATCCGGTCGCCGCCTTTGTGCGATTCTGCGAGAACCATGGGCTGCTGCAGATCAGCGGCCGCCCCGTCTGGCGCACCGTGGTGGGCGGCAGCCGCGAATACGTGCGGCGCCTCAGCCAGCCTTTCGCCGACCGCATCCAGCTGGACCGGGCCGTGCTCGAACTGCATCGCGAGCCGGCGGGTGTGCGGCTTCGCACGAGCGCCGGCTGGTGGCCCGAGCGCTTCGACCAGGTGGTCCTGGCCACTCATGCGGACCGCTCGCTGGCGCTGCTTGACGCGCCCACCGGTGCCGAGCGGGCCCTGCTCGGTGCCCTGCCCTACAGCCGCAACCTGGCCGTGCTGCACCGCGATCCTGCCCTGATGCCGGCGCGGCGCGCCGTGTGGTCGAGCTGGAACTACCTCGGCACGCGCGGCAGCGGGGCGGCCCCGACGGTGACCTACTGGATGAACCGGCTGCAGCCCCACCTGCCGCAGGGCGCGGCGGCCGAGCCGCTGTTCCTGACCCTGAACCCGGCGATCGACCCGCGGCCCGAGCACCTGATCCGCACCGAGGTCTACGACCACCCGCTGTTCGATGCCGCGGCCATGGCCGCGCAGCGCCAGCTGTGGCAGCTGCAGGGCCAGCGCCGCACCTGGTTCTGCGGCGCCTACTTCGGCGCCGGCTTCCACGAGGACGGATTGCAGGCCGGCCTGGCCGTCGCCGAAGCGCTCGGTGGCGTGCGCCGGCCCTGGCGCGTGGCGCAGGAGTCCGGGCGCATCCATCTGCCGCAAGGCGCGCAGACCGTCGCCTCATGAACGCGCACGAAGGCTCGGCGCTCTACATCGGGCGCGTCATGCACCAGCGGCTGCGGCCGAAGCGGCATCGGCTGAGCTACCGGGTCTACAACCTGCTGATCGACATCGACGAACTGCCGCAACTGCACGCCCGGTTGCGCTGCTTCTCGGTGGACCGGTTCAACCTGTTCAGCTTCCATGCCGCCGACCATGGCGACGGTTCGGGCCGCGATCTGCGGGCCCAGGTGGAAGCGCGGCTGCGCGAGGCCGGCCTTCCAACCGGCGGCGCGATCCGGCTGCTGGCCATGCCGCGGCTGCTCGGCCATGTGTTCAACCCGCTCAGCGTCTGGTTCTGCCATGCACCCGGCGGCGCGCTGCAGGCGCTGCTGTACGAGGTCAACAACACCTTCGGGCAGCGGCACAGCTACCTGATCCCCGTCGCTGACGACGGCGCGCCCATCGTCGAGCAGCACTGCGACAAGCAGATGTACGTCTCCCCCTTCAACGGCATGGACCTGCACTACCGGTTTCGCATCGCGCCGCCGGGTGAGGCGGTCTCGGTCGGCATCAGCGTGCACGACGCGGCCGGCGCCGTGCTCAACGCGCGGCTCGACGGCCAACGTGCGCCCCTGAGCGACCTGGCGCTGCTGCGCGTGTTCATCACGCATCCGTTGCTGACCCTCAAGGTGGTGGCCGCCATCCACTGGCAGGCCCTGCGTCTGTGGATCAAGCGCGTGCCGCTGCATCCGCGACCGGCTGCCCCCGACCACGACCTCACCATCGTTCCTTCGAACAAGACCCCATGAGCCTGACCACACCTTCCGCCCCCGCCCTCGATGCCGCGCCGGTCTTCTCGCCGCTGCGCCGGCTGCTGGCCCGCACGCGTTTCGGCCGGCTGTCCTTGAGCCTTCCGGGCGGCCGGTGCATCGAGGTGGCCGGCCGCGAACCCGGGCCGCACGCGAGCCTGCGCCTGCTGAGCTGGCGCCCGCTGCTGCGCCTGGCGCTGCAAGGCGATCTGGGCCTGGCCCTGTCGTTCCGCAATGGCGAGTGGGACAGTCCGGACCTGCTGGCCTTGTTCGAATTCGGCCTGGCCAACGAGTCGGCCTGGGGATCGCTGCTCAAGGGGCGCGGGCTGGCGCGCTGGGCGGCGCGGCTGCGGCACCTGACCCGCAGCAACAGCCGGCGCGGAAGCCGGCACAACATCGCGTTCCACTACGACCTGGGCAACGCGTTCTATCGGCACTGGCTGGACGACAGCATGCTGTATTCGAGCGCGATGTTCAGCGACGCCGACGACGACACGCTGGAAGCCGCCCAGGCGCGTCGCCTCGCCGCCATCGCCGACATGCTCGACACCCCGCAAGGGGGCGACGTGCTCGAGATCGGCTGCGGCTGGGGAACGCTGGCCGCGAGCCTGGCCCGCCGGCACGAAGCGCGCGTCACCGGCGTCACGCTGTCGAGCGAGCAACTGGCCTTCGCCCGCGAACGCGCGCAGGACTGGGGCGTGGCCGACCGAGTCGACCTGCGGCTGCAGGACTACCGCGACGTGCAGGGCCGGTTCGACCGCATCGTGTCCATCGAGATGATCGAGGCCGTCGGCGAGGCCTACTGGCCCACCTACTTCGCCACCTTGCGCGAGCGCCTCAAGCCCGGTGGCGTCGTGGTGCTGCAGGCGATCACGATCGCCGATGCGCAGTTCGACAGCTACCGCCAGGGGACTGATTTCATCCAGCACTGCATCTTTCCCGGCGGCATGCTGCCCAGTCCGCGCGTGCTGCGGGAACAGGCGCAGTGCGCAGGGTTGGTGATCGAGGCTTCCCACTGCTTCGGCAAGGACTACGCGCGAACCCTGGCAGAGTGGCGTCGCCGGTTCCTCGCCGCCTGGCCGCAGATCGAGTCACTGGGTTTCGACGCCGCGTTCAAGCGCTTGTGGACCTACTACCTCTCCTACTGCGAGGCCGGCTTCCGCGCAGGGCTTGTCGACGTCGGCCTCTACCGGTTGCGCGTGGCTGAAGCCGGAACTGCCTGATCGGTCGGCGCAGTGCGAACCGCCCCCTTCCGTCTTCTTAACAGGGTGACGCACCGCAATTCCGGCTGTTCTGAAATATCCTGTGCGAACGCAGCAACTGCTGCCCGTATTGCGCGGCCTGCCGGGACAATGCCGATGAGGCTGCCAGAGACGCGGTCCTGGACGCGATTCTTCTGGCTTGCGATAAGCCCGCCTTCGATGACTGGGCGACAACTGCCGGTCGCTGTCGCTCACCCCACGCCTGCCATGCGTGTCGCAGGAAGCGGCCCACTCGAAAGCTACAGCGGCTCGTCATCCATCCGCGGCTGTGACTCTCTCGTCAGCGTCTTGGCCAGCAACCGCAAGGTGCTTGCAGAGGCTGCCGTAGCTTCGGAAAGAACAGCCCCGCGCCGGTAGGCCAGCCCCAGGTCCATCGAGGGCACCGCGCTCGACACCACCGTCCTGCGGATGCGCCCGCCATCGTGTGACCAGGGGCGAAACACCAGGTCCGACAGGATGGTCACACCCACGTTCTGTGCGACGAGGCTGCGCACGGCCTCGATCGATTTGGTGCGGAACACGACCTTGGGCTTGAGCTTCATCGCGCTCCAGTAGCGGCCCACGGTGTCCACGTGCTCGTCCATGTCCAGCAGCACGAAGGGCATCTGCGCGATCTCGCGCAGCGACACCGACTTCTGCGCCACCAGCGGATGGTCGAACGAAGTCCACAGACGGCGCTCCGACTTCAGCAGGTTCTCGCGCCGGATGTCCGGGGCACGAGACAGGTTCGACACCAAGACCACGGCCAGGTCGAACTCGCCGCTGCGCAGGCCGTTCTCGATCTCCAGTCGGTTGCGCTCCACGGGCTCGAACTCGACCAGCGGCAGTTGCCTGCGCATCGCGCCGATGATCTTGGGCAGCATGTATTCGGACACGGTGTCGGTGATGGCGATCTGCACCCGCCCCTCGACCGAGGACACCGAGTTGCGCGTCTCCTCCACCGCCGCATCGAGCGTGTGCAGCATGTGCTCCGCGTGCCGAAGAAAGCCCTCGCCCTGCACCGTGAGCCGCAGCCCGTCGGAGTGCCGCGTAAAGAGTTGCACCTTCAGCGTCGACTCCAGGTTCTTGAGCGAGGTGGTCAGCGACGGCTGGCTCACATAGCAGCGCTGGGCTGCGCGGGACACCTGCCCCGTGTGCGCTGCGGCCACGAAGTGCTGCAGCTGCTTGATCGTTATCGACATAGATTGATCCTATATCGCTCTATTGAAAATAGAGATTATGAATTGTCGATGGCAATTCCTAACATCCGGGCGGCACGCCATGTCAGGCGTGTGACGAGGACGCCCACCGTTCCAGCAGCAGTAGCAGGAGACCCCCATGCCATCGACATCACACACTTCCGCCGGACACGGCGCCCACCCTCCTGTACCCCAGGAGGCCTCGGCCGATGCCGGGCTGTTGAGCCGCCTGGGCCTGCGCTTCACCGCCTGGGCCGAGCGCTGGTTTCCCGACGCCTTCGCGTTCGCGGCCATCGCCGTGGTGGTGGTCGCGGGCGCCGCGCTGCTGAACGGATCGAGCCCGCAAGCGGTGGCCAAGTCTTTCGGCGACGGCTTCTGGAGCCTCATTGTTTTCACGATGCAGATGGCGCTGGTGGCCGTCGGCGGCTACGTGGTGGCGACCTCACCGCCGGCTGCGCGACTCATCCGCAAGCTGGCCGCACTGCCCGTGTCGGGGCGCCAGGCCATCGCGTACGTGGCGGCGATCAGCATGATCCTGTCGCTCTTCAACTGGGGTATCTCGCTGATCTTCAGCGCGCTCTATGTGCGCGCGCTGGCCGGCCGCCTCGACCTGCGCATGGACTACCGCGCGGGCGGCGCGGCGGCCTACCTCGGCATGGGAGCGACCTGGGCGTTGGGGCTCAGTTCGTCGGCGGCGCAGTTGCAGGCCAACGCCAGCAGCCTGCCCAAGAGCATTCTGGACATCACCGGCGTGATCCCGTTCAGCCAGACCATCTTCCTGTGGCAGTCGGTCGCCATGGCGCTGGTGTTGATGGTCGTGTCGGTGGCCATCGCGCTGTGGTCGGCGCCTGACGCGAAGCACGCGGTCACGGCGCAGGACCTGGGCGTGGACCTCACGGAAGCCAAGCCCGCTTCCCCCGAGTCCGCCGAGCGCCGCCCCGGCGAGTGGTTCGAGCGCAGTCCGCTGCTCACGCTGCTCCTGTGCGCGCTGGGCTTCGGCTGGCTGGCGCAGGAGTTCATGGCCAAGAGCCCGCTGATCGCGATCTCGGGCCTCAACACCTACAACCTGCTGTTCCTCATGATCGGGCTGCTGCTGCACTGGCGCCCGCGCAGCTTTCTCGACGCGGTGTCGCGCTCGGTGCCGTCGACGGCGGGCGTGATCATCCAGTTCCCGCTGTACGGCGCCATCGCGGCCATGCTGACCGGTGCCAAGGGCGACGCAGGCATCACGCTGTCGGACCGCATCGCGCATCTGTTCGTGAGCATCTCCAGCGTCGACAGTTTCGCCGTGGTGATGGGCGCGTATTCCGCCGTGCTGGGCTTCTTCATTCCCTCGGGTGGCGGCAAGTGGATCATCGAAGCGCCCTACGTCATGCAAGCGGCCAACGACCTGAAGGTCCACCTGGGCTGGGCCGTGCAGGTCTACAACGCGGCCGAGGCGCTGCCCAACCTGATCAACCCGTTCTGGATGCTGCCGCTGCTGGGCGTGCTGTCGCTGAAGGCACGCGACATCGTGGGCTTTACCTTCCTGCAATTGCTGGTGCATGCGCCGCTGGTGCTCTTCATGCTCTGGGCCTTCGGGCGCACGCTGAGCTATGTCGCGCCGGTGATGCCTTGAGTCACGCAGATACCGGATGCAAGTGATGACGACGACGGCGCCCACGCAAACCAAGCAGGGCTACTGCACGCTCTGCCGTTCGCGCTGCGGCACGCTCAACGAGGTGCGTGACGACATGCTGGTGTCGGTACGGCCCGACGCTTCGCACCCCACCGGCCAGGCGATGTGCATGAAGGGCAAGGCCGCGCCCGAACTGGTGCACAGTCCGCACCGGCTGCGCTACCCGATGCGTCGCACGAGGCCCAAGACCGAAGCGGATCCGGGCTGGGTGCGCATCGGCTGGGACGAGGCACTGGCCGAGACCGCCAAGCGCCTGAGTGCCATCAAGGCCGAGAGCGGTGCCGAGTCGGTGGTGTTCGCTGTGACCACGCCCAGCGGCACGCCATTGACGGACAGCATCGATTGGATCGAGCGCTTCGTGCGCCTCTTTGGCAGTCCCAACATCTGCTACGCGACCGAGGTCTGCAACTGGCACAAGGACTTCGCGCACGCCTTCACCTTCGGCTGCGGCATGCCCGCGGCCGACTACGCGCAGGCCGACCTGATCGTGCTGTGGGGTCACAACCCCGCGAACACCTGGCTGGCACAGGCCAACGCGATCGGCCGAGGCCGCGCGAACGGGGCGAAGATGGTGGTGATCGATCCGCGCCCCACGGCGCTCTCGCGGCAGGCTGACACCTGGCTGCCCGTGCGGCCCGGCACCGATGCGGCACTGGCGCTGGGGCTGATCCACCTGCTGATCGCGGATGCGCGCTTCGACGAAGGTTTCGTGCGCGCGTGGACCAATGCCCCGTTGCTGGTGCGCGGCGACAACGGGCACTTCCTGCGCGAGCAGGACCTGTGGCCCGATGCCCAGGGCAACCGCTTCATGGCGTGGAACGACGCACTGGACCGCGCGGTGCCTTATGACACCGAGCAGGCGGCGCAAACCCAAGACGCCGCCCACTTCCGCCTGCGCGGCGCGGTCGAGATCGACGTGGGCGCACATCGCTTGTCGTGTGCGCCAGCTTTCGAACTGCTGGCCCAGGGCTGCGCCGCCTACACGCCGCCGAATGTTGAACGCATCACCGGCGTTGCTGAAGCGTCTTTGCGCGCGGTCGCCGACCTCTTCGGCACTTGCCGTCGCGTGGCCTATCACGCCTGGACCGGCATCGGCCAGCACACCAACGCGACGCAAGCCGAGCGCGCAGTCGCCACGCTGTATGCGCTGTGCGGCAGCTTCGACCGCATCGGTGCGAACCGCGTTCGCGTCGGTCCGCGCGTCAACGCCGTCAACTCGCTCTCATTGCTGCCCGATACGCAGCGCGCCAAGGCGCTCGGTCTGGCGCAGCGCCCGATCGGTCCCCCTGCGCACGGCTGGGTGACGGCGCGCGACACCTACCGCGCGATTCTCGAAGGCGAGCCTTACAGGGTGCGCGCGATGATGGCCTTCGGCACCAACCTTCCCGTGTCGCAGGCTGACAGCGCGCTCGCGCACCAGGCGCTGTCGCAGCTCGAATTCCACGTGCACTGCGACTTGTTCGAAACACCCGCCGCCCGGTACGCCGACATCCTGCTGCCGGTCAATACACCCTGGGAACGCGAGGGCCTGCGCATCGGCTTCGAGATCAACGACCGTGCGGCCGGCTGGGTGCAGTTGCGCCAGCGCATGGTGACGCCACGCGGTGAATCGCGCGCCGACAACGACGTGCTGTTCGACCTGGCCGTTCGCCTGGGCATGGGCGACGACTTCTTCGGCGGCAGCCTCGACGCGGGCTGGAACCACATGCTCGAGCCGCTCGGCCTCACGGTCGACCAGTTGCGTGCCCGGCCCGAAGGCATGGCCTGCGCCATCGACGCGAGCGAGCAGAAGTACGCCCGCGCCACGCCCACCGGCGTGCGCGGCTTCGACACCCCGACGCGCCGCGTCGAGCTCTATTCCGAAACCCTGCTGCGCCACGGCCAGCCGCCGGTCGCCACCTTCGTCGAACCGGCAGACACGCCGCGCGATGCGAAGGCCACGCGCCAGGGCCGCTTTCCCTATGTGCTGAGTTCGGCCAAGAACGGCTTCTATTGCCACAGCCAGCACCGCAGTCTGGCCTCGCTGCGCAAGCGCGCGCCCGATCCGGTGGCCGAATTGAGCCCCGCGCTCGCCGCCGCCAAGGGCATCGTGGACGGCGACTGGATGCGCGTCCGCACGCGCGTGGGTGAGGCCCGCTTCGTCGCACGCGTCACGCCCCAACTGGCGGACGACGTCATCGTGGCCGAGTTCGGCTGGTGGCAGAGCTGCCCCGAGCTCGACCGCGAAGGCCTGCCGATTGAAGGCGCGTTGGGCAGCAACTTCAACGCGCTGATATCCGCCGACAGCTGCGACCCCGTGAGCGGTTCGGTGCCGCATCGCTCGTTTCTCTGCGACATCGAACGCGACCCGGCCACAGAGATGCGGCAGCGAAAGTGGTCCGGCTACCGCCCCTTCCGCATCAGCGCGCTGCGGCCTGAGGCCGACGGTGTACTGGGCATCCACTTCGAGCCGGTCGACGACAGCGAACTGCCCGATTACCGACCCGGTCAGCACATCGAGATGCAATTGCATCTGGACGATGGCACGCAGGTCACGCGCGCCTACTCGCTCACGGGTGCGGCCGAGGTGCCGGGCCGGCGCAGCTACAGCGTGGCCGTGCGCCACCAGCGCGGCCGCTCGGCCGACGGCACGCCGCACGAGGGGCGCGTGTCGAGCCATCTGCACCGCGCGTTGAAAGTCGGCGACACCCTCGCGCTGCGGGCGCCGTCCGGCGGCTTCGTGCTGCCGCGCCACTCGCCGCAGGCGCTGGTCTTTTTCGCGGGCGGCATCGGCATCACGCCCTTCATCAGCCTGCTCGAATCGCTGCCCGACGGCGCGCAGGGGCCGGCCATCTGGCTCTACTACGCCAACCAGAACGGCACGACCCACGCGTTTCGCGAGCGCATTGCGCAGCACCGCGCGCGGCTGCCGCAGTTGCAGGTTGTCGACCACTACAACGCACCACAGCCGCAGGAGCGTCAGGGCATCGACTACCAGTCGGATCGCTTCATCGACGCGAGCGTGGTGGACGACGCGTTGATCGCGCAGCGCGCCCGCTTCTACCTGTGCGGACCGCCGGCCATGATGGACGCGGTGACCGCCGGCCTCGTGGCGCGGGGCGTTCCGCGCTTCGACATCTTCAGCGAGGTCTTCCGCTCGCCCACCACGCCGCCCACCGACGGCGACCAGCGCTTCACCGTCAGCTTTGCGCGCTCAGGCCGCGCCCCCGCGACGTGGACGCCCCGGCAGGGCACGTTGCTGACCTTTGGCGAATCGCTCGGCGTGCAGATGGCCAGCGGCTGCCGTGTGGGCCAGTGCGAGAGCTGTGCGGTGCGCGTGCTGAGCGGCAAGGTGCGCCATCTGCACGGCAGCGAACCGGAAGACCCGGCCGTGTGCCTGGCCTGCCAGGCCATCCCGCTCGAAGACGTGGTGCTCGAGGCATGACGGCCGGCACTTTCACTCAACTGACTCCATCCGTGACCCCATGAAAATCATCGATACCGAAAGCACCCGCCGTGCATTGCCCTTCGACTGCCTGATCCCGGCGCTTAGGGAGATGTTCATCGCTGGCTGCGAGGTGCCCTTGCGACACACGCATTCGCTGCAGGCCGGGACGCACACCTCGCCCCGCACCGTGCTGGTCATGCCGGCCTGGCAGCACGACCGCTACCTGGGCATCAAGACCGTGACCATCTTCCCGGACAACGCGCAGCGCGGCCTGCCCGGACTGTTCTCGACCTATGTGCTGTACGACGCACGCACGGGCGAGCCGCTGGCGCAGATCGACGGCAACGAGATCACGTCGCGCCGCACCGCTGCCGCCTCGGCCCTGGCCGCGTCCTATCTCGCGCCTGCCGATGCGCGCAGCCTGCTGGTCGTCGGCTGCGGACGTGTCGGCAGTCTGATTCCCGAGGCCTACCGCGCCGTGCGTCCCATCGAACGCGTGGTGGTGTGGGACCGTGACGAAGCTGCGGCGAAGGCGCTCGCTGCGCGGCTGTGCGCGCAGAACATCGAAGCGGCCGTTGCGCCAGATCTCGCCAAGGCGGTGAACGACGTCGACATCGTGAGCTGTGCCACGCTCGCCACGCAGCCGGTGGTGCAGGGCGCGTGGCTGCGGCCTCGCAGCCACCTCGACCTGATCGGCAGTTTCACGCCGCAGATGCGCGAAGCCGACGATGGCTGCTTTGCGGGTGCACGTCTGTTCGTCGATACACAAGAGGCGTTGCAAAAGAGTGGCGAATTGCTCGGGCCCCTGTCGCGCGGCGTGTTCGCCGCGGACGATGTAGCAGGGGAGTTGGCCGACCTGGCCGCGGGCCGGATCCAGGGACGCGCCGATGGTGACGGGCGGACCGTCTTCAAAGCCGTGGGCACCGCCTTGGAGGACCTGGCCGCGGCAGTGGTGGTCTACGAAGCTTCCGATTCGACCTGAGACACGTGCCTTGGCCGGCTGCTAAGCGCTGGGCGCCTCCTGCACGTGTGCAGCAGGCAAGCCCCGCGCGTGCGCCTTCAGGCAGGCAACGAAGTCCATGAGCGTGGCCGAGACGTGCTCGCGGTTCCACACCACGGTGATGGGGCCGAAGCGGATGTTCGAATCGATGGCGACCTTGCGGAACAGCCCCAGCGAGGCCATGTAGTCCGCCATGGATTCCGCGCACACGCCGACATAGTCGCCCTTTTGCAGCAGCGCCTGCATCATGGCCAACGAGGCGGTTTCTGCCTTGGGCACCAGCCACGATGCCTGTTGCTCGATGAGATAGGCATCCATCTGGATGCGAGTGAGCGTGCCAAGGGGCGGCATCACCCAATGCTCGCGCAGCACGTCGGCAAAGCCCAGCGGCTGGTTGCTGTCCCAGTGCTTGCTGCCCTGGCCGATGACGATGCTCACCCGGTCGTCAAAGAGCACGTGGTGCGCCAGTTGCGGCTGGTGCGCCCGCGCATCCAGAACGCCGATCACGGCATCCATGGCACGCGTGTCCAGGCCTTTGAGCAGGTCGTCGAACAGGCCGTCGTGGATGGACACGGCCACATCGGCATGGCGCTGCTGGAACGCGGTCACGGCTTCGGGCAGGCCGCCGGCGATGCCTGCCCAGACGCTGCCCACGTTCAGTCGCGGCACGCGTCCCGCAGCCACCGCATGCATTTCGAGGCCGGTGCGGGCGATATCGCCGAGCACCGTGATGGCCAGGCGTTTGAGCAGATGCCCGGCAGGCGTCAGCTGCACCTTGCGCCCGCGCACCACCAGCGGCGTGCCCGCCACGCGTTCGAGCTCTGCCAGCCAATGCGACATGGCAGATTGCGTCATGTGCAGCCGCGCAGCCGCTTCGGTCAGCGTGCCCGCCTCGTCCAGCACCAGAAAGGATTCCAGATGCCGGACCTTGATGCCTCGTGCCCAGGACAGGCCTTCCGAACGCTCGATCATGAGTAAACCTTCATGCATCCATTTTGCATTTTCACTAGGCAAATGGTAGGGGTTGTCATGAAAATTACTTCATCTTCCATGACAGACCTTCTGAGGAATCCCTGTGCCCAAAGCAATCACGAACGTCTACAAGATCCTGATGGGTGTCGCGGTCGCAGCCGCCACGGCCACCACCGTGTTCGCGCAAGCCTCCTACCCCAGTCGTCCCGTGCGCCTGATCGTGTCGCAGGCCCCGGGCGGCAGCAGCGACACGATCGCGCGCATGTGGGCTGAACACGCAGGCAAGGCCATTGGCGCCACCATCGTGGTGGAGAACAAGCCCGGCGCGGGCGGCCTCATTGCCGCACAGAACGCGCTGAATGCGCCCGCCGATGGCTACACCCTGCTGCTGGGCAGCGTGTCGCTGATGGTGCTCAATCAGTTCACCTACAAGCCACTGCCCTACAACCCCGAGAAGGATTTCGTTGGCGTGACCATGCTGACGACGGTGCCGTTCGTGCTGTCGGCCAACCCGGCCACAGGCATCAAGACGCTCAAGGATCTGACGGAAAAAGCCAAGGCGGCACCCGGCAAGCTGAACTTCGCGTCCGCCGGCCTGGGCAACTCCACCCACCTGGCTGTCGAGCTCGTGTCCAATGCCCTGGGCATTTCGATGACCCACATCCCTTACAAGGGCGAGGCCGACGGCATCCTGGCCACCATTGGCGGGCAAACCGAGGTGATGGCCCCGGTGTATGGCACCGCCCTGCCCCACATCAAGAACCGCAAGCTCAATCCACTGGCCGTGTTGTCGCCGCAACGCACCCCTGAGCTGCCCGATGTGCCCACCCTGGGTGAGCTGGGCGTGAAGGGCTTTGACAACATGGGCTGGAGTGCCGTGGTGGCGCGCGCCGGCACGCCGGCCGACATTGTGGAAAAGCTCAACAAGGCGACGGCGGCCTTCCACCAGAGTCCCGACGTGCAGGCCAAGCTCAAAAGCATGGGCGTGATCCCCATGTCCGGCCCTTCCGCGCTGGTCATGGAAACGGCGGCGCGTGACGCCAAGGCCTGGGGGCCCACGCTCGGGGCACTGAACCTCAGCGCCAAGTAAGCCGGCGACCGCACAAGCACCGCCCCCTTTTTCTCCCATCTTCACCCCTTGCCGTATCGCCGATGCAGCAAGGGGTTCGTCATCACACCTCATGAAAAAAGAAGCAATGGTGGCCTGTCCGCAGCCGGAGGCCGCCGAATCCGGCATCGACATCCTGCGCGCAGGCGGTAACGCGGTGGATGCCGCCGTGGCCACCGCGCTGGCCCAGACCGTGGTCGATCCGCTGATGTGCGGCATCGCAGGTTTCGGCACCGCCGCCGTGTACCTGCCGGGCGCCCAGGTGCATGAATATTTCGACTTCCACTCGCCCGCGCCGCTGGCGGCCAGGGAAAACATGTGGGAGCACCTGCTCGAGGGCGAGACCAAGGACGGCTTCGGTTTCATCCTCAAAGGCCGCGTCAACGACATCGGCCCCCAGTCCATCGGTACACCGGCCACGCTCAAGGGCCTGGAGGCCATGCATCAGGCGCACGGCCGCCTGCCGTGGCAGCAGGTGGTGGAGCCCGCCATCCGCTGGGCCGCGGACGGCTACTTTGTGCGCCCCGGCATGCACGCCTTCTGGATCGACGAGCCCACCATGGGCCGCGTCGGCAACCTGGAGCGGCTGCAGTACTGCGAGGAAAGCCGCCAGCTGTACTGCCGCCCTGACGGGCGCCCCAAGCCCATCGGTGCGCCGCTGCGCAACGAAGGCATGGCTGCCGTGCTGCGCCAAATTGCTGAAGAAGGTGCGCGCCCGTTCTACCAGGGTGACCTGGCGTTAAAAATGGTGACGCACCTGCAGTCGCTGGGGGCGCTGATCACGCTCGACGACCTGGCCCGGTACCAGGTGCAGCGCAACCCGCCGCTGGTGGGCCACTACCGCGACCGCACCATCACGACCAACCAGCCCCCGGGCGGCGGCGCTATGCTGCTGGAGATGCTCAACATCCTCGAGCACTTCGATCTGGCGAGTCTGGAGCACAACAGCCCCGCCTACCTGCAGCGGGTGTGCGAGGCCATGAAGAAGGCGACGATCGACAAGGACCACTGCATCGGCGACCCGAAGTTCTTCGATGTGCCGCTGGATCAGCTGCTGTCCAAGGACATGGCCCGAGAAGTGGCCGAGCAGATCCGGGCGGGCCATCGCTTCAACGTGGAGCGCGTGAACCCTGGCGCACCCGTGCCGCGCGACACCACCCACCTGAGCGTGGTGGACGCCGACGGCAACGCCGTGTCCCTGACCCACTCGCTGGCCATGCCCTCGGGCATCATCACCCCGGGCATGGGTTTTCTGTACAACGGCTGCATGGGCGTGTTCGACCCGCGTCCGGGTCGCGCCGGCAGCATCCAGCCGGGCAAGAGCCGCTTCACCTCGTCCTGCCCCACCATGACCTTCAAGGACGGCGAGCTCGACGTGGTGCTCGGCGCGCCCGGTGGCACGCAGATCGCCATGGGCGTGCTGCAGGTGCTGCTCAACGTGATCGACCACGGTATGGAGATGCAGGCAGCCGTGTCGGCACCTCGCTTCTCGTCCACCAGCAACTCCATCGACGTGTGCAACCGCATTCCGCGTTCCACCACACGCGCGCTGGAAGCACAGGGCTACGCCATTGGCCGCAACCCGTACAACTACACCATCGGCTGGGTGCACGGCGTGCAGGTACAGGCCGACGGCCTGCATGGCGGCGCCGACCCTGGACGCGATGGCGTTGCGTACCGGCTGCGCATGGATCCTGCGCACTGATCGGCCACCGTTTTCAGCTATCGACTGTGTGGCTTATGAGGAACTCATTCCCATCCCGCCTTCTTTGCATGTAGCCAGCCGCGCTTGTCTGCTTTGCAGCGGCTCGTTCGCCGATCCAGTGGCCGGTTTCGGAGGTACAACCACCTGCTTTGTCCAAACGCCCCCTGACGAAGATCACATCAGCGCCGCCGATGTGCAGGCGGCCAACCGACGACACCGACGGACCAGAAAGAACCCAGTTCTCGGCAGTTGGGGATCTGGCGTCAACGCCCCTCTGTCGCGCGGATCATGTCGGCGCCTTTTTCCCCGATCATGATCGCAGGCGCGTTCGTGTTGGAAGAGGTGATTCGAGGCATGACGGAGGCATCCACGACGCGCAGGCCGTCGATGCCGCGCACTCGCAGTTCGTGATCCAGTACAGCCATGCCGTCGTTGCCCATCGCACAGGTGCCCACCGGGTGGTAGACGGACTGAGCCGAGTCGCGGATGAAATCCTCCCACTCGCTGTCCGACTGGACTGCATTTCCCGGCGCGTGCTCGGTCTGGATGAAACGCGAGAGCGGCTCGGTCTCGAAGGTCTTGCGTATCCATCGAAGTCCCTCGCGCATCACCTGCAGATCCTCTGCGTTGTCCAGGTAGTTGGCGTGGATCCGCGGGTAATCGCACGGATTGGCGCTGGCCAGGCGAATGCGCCCGCGGGCCCGGGGGCGCAGCAAACTGCACGAGGCGTTGATGCCCGGGAAGCTGTCCAGCGCGATGTCGCCCTTCTTGCTGATGTTCAGGCTCATCGGCCGGAAACTGACCTCCACGTCGGGTCGGGTGGCCTGCGGCCCGACGCGGGCAAACGCGGTCGCCTGGACCGCGCCGATGTTCAGGTAGCCGCTGCGGTTCGCGAAGTACTTCATCGCCTCGACGTACAGGTTCGGTCCCGAGAGCTTGTGGTTCAGGGAGATGGACTTCTCGCACTTCGCCACGTAGTACACGTACAGGTGGTCCTGGAGGTTCTCGCCCACGCCCGGCAAGTCCAGGGCGACGTCGATGCCGTGCTCGCGCAGATGTGCCGCCGGGCCGATGCCCGAGAGCATGAGAAGCTGCGGTGAATTGATCACGCCGCCGCACAGGATGACCTCGCACCGGGCGGTGGCAAGCTTGCTGACGCCGCGCTGTGAATAGCTCACGCCTGTGGCGCGCTTGCCTTCGAGCACCACTTTTTCGGCGAGCGCTTCGACGGCGACGTGCAAGTTGGCACGCCCGCGCACCGGATGCAGGAAGGCGACGGAGGTCGAGCTTCTGCGGCCATCGCGCACGGTGACCTGCGCCCGCCCAACGCCTTCCTGCACGCCGTCGTTGAAATCCTTGCGCAAGGGCGAGCCGGTGTTGATCGCCGACTCGATGAAGAGCCGCCCAGCGGGGTCGTCGATGACCGGGTCGGTCACGGCCAGCGGGCCGCCGGCACCATGCAGTGCACTGGCGCCGTGCTGCTGATCTTCGCTCTTGCGAAAGTACGGCACCACGTCATTCCACCCCCAGCCGGGATTGCCCAGGCGCGCCCACTGGTCGTAGTCTTCCGGATGGCCGCGCAGATAGACCATGCCGTTGATCGAGCTCGATCCGCCTAGCGTCCTGCCGCGCGGCCAGTAGATCTTCCGGCCGCGCAGGTTCGGTTCGGGCTCGGTGAAGTAGCCCCAGTTGACGGCGCTGGGCCGGAAGACCTTGGTCGTCCCGGCGGGGATCTTCATCCACATGCTGCGGTCTTCGGGGCCGGCTTCGAGCAGCAGCACCGTTTTCGAAGCGTCTTCGGAAAGCCGGTTGGCGAGCACGCAGCCCGCCGATCCCGCGCCGACGATGATGTAGTCGTACTGTTCTGTCTGTGTCATGAGAGGCGTTGTTCCTGATGGCTTGGGGCTGGGCTGGCACTAGATGCGCATCACGAACGGATTCGCGGTCGGCGCGTCGTAGTTGAGCCACACGCTCTTCGTCTGCAGGTAGCCTTCGATGGCCTCCAGGCCGTTCTCGCGCCCCAGCCCGCTGCGCTTGAAGCCGCCAAACGGCATGTGCACGCCCAGCGCACGGTAGGTGTTGATCCAGACCGTCCCAGCCTCCAGTGCGTTGGCCATCCGGAACGCCCGGCCCATGTTCTGGGTCCAGACACCCGAAGCCAGGCCGTAGAAGGTGTCGTTGGCGATCTCCAGCGCCTCGCGATCGTCCTTGAAGGTGAGGATCGACAGCACGGGCCCGAAGACCTCCTCGCGCGCGATGCGCATGCCGTTGTGGATGCGGGTGAAGATCGTCGGCTCGACGAACAGGCCGCCGAGCTCTGCGCTCGGGCGTCCGCCCAGCACGCAGTGGCCGCCTTCGTTCTTCGCGATCTCGATGTACTTCAGGATCTTGTCGTACTGAGGCCGGGTCGCGATCGGACCGATCTGGGTGTCAGGCAGGTTCGGATCGCCCAGGCGCGCGACCTTGGCGACCGCCACCAGCCGCTCGACGAATGCGTCGTGGATGCTCTCCTGCACGAGCAGGCGCGAGCCCGCGATGCAGGTCTGGCCCGCGGCCCCGAAGATGCCCGCGACTGCGCCGTTCACCGCATCATCCAGGTTGGCATCGTCGAAGACGATGTTGGGCGACTTTCCACCCAGCTCCATCGTCACGCTCTTGAAATCGCGCGCGGCCAATTCGTTGACGCGCTGACCGGCCGCCTCGCCGCCGGTGAAGGCGATCTTGGCCGTCAGTGCATGCGTTACCAGCGCTTCGCCCAGGTCGGCACCCAGGCCGGTCACGATGTTCACGACACCCGGCGGAAAGCCGGCCTGCTCGAACAATCGACCGAACTCCAGCGAAGAGGCTGAGGTGTACTCGGACGGCTTGACAACGACCGTGCAGCCGGCGGCCAGCGCGGGAAAGGCCTTCGACGCGAGCAGAGCCAGTGGCGAATTCCACGGCGCGATGCAGACGACGACCCCCACGGGCTCGCGGCGCGTGTAGGTGAACATGCCGCTGCGATCGGGCGGCGGCACGCTGCCTTCCACCTTGTCCGCCAGACCCGCGTAGTAGTGCGCCATGTGCGCCACGGCATTGAGCTGCGCGCGCATCTCGGCGAAGAGCTTGCCGTTGTCGCGGACCTCGGTGCGCGCCAGTGCCTCGGCCTCACCGGCGATCAGGTCGCCCAGCCGGCGCAGGAGCGCGCCGCGTGCGCTGGCGGTGAGCGCCCCCCACGGGCCCTGCTTCAAGGCCCGGTGGGCCGCGCGCACGGCGGCATCCGCATCGTCGGGCGCCGCCTTGGGAATGCGGGCCCAGGGCTTGCCGGTGTAGGGATTCTCCGTGTCGAGCGTCTGGCCGGAACGGGCGTCCAGCCATTGGCCGTCGATGAGCATCTTGTAGTCGTGCATGGTTCTTTCCTGGATTCCGTGGTCTATTCGTCGCTGCCCATGACGGAGCCGAACGGCTCCCATTTCTGGCCATTCAGCCGCACCATCTGCAGCTGCCGCACCGGGAAAAAGTTCTTGTCGCTGCTGTTGGCGAAGATGCCCGGCAGCATCAGCTTGAAGCGCACGTTCTTCATGCTGGCGGCCTGCTTCATCAGGTTCTCGCGCGAGAGGTCGTCGCCGCACTGCTGCAGCACATGTACCAATGCCTGCGCAGCCACATAGCCGAAGACGTTCATCCAGTCGGCCTTGTTGGCGTCGGGCAGGTACTTGTCCATGAAGGCGTTCCACTCCCGCATCTCGGGGTAGTCCTTCCAGCGGTCGTCGGTCGCCTCCATCAGGTAGGCCGCGCTGATGATCCCCTGCCCGTTCTCCAGGCCCGCGGGCCGCATCACGGCGCCCATCGAGATCGAGATGCTGGTCAGGAAGTGCGTCGGCTTCCAGCCGATCTCGGCCACCTTCTTGATGGTCTGGGCGGCGAACTTCGGCGTGGTGATGTTCACCAGCACGTTGGCGCCCGAAGCCTTCATCTTGAGAATCTGAGAGTCGACGGTGGCGTCCGTGGGTTCGTAGGTGGTCTCCGAGACGATCAGGCTCTTGGCCTTGTCGCCGAATCCCGCCTTGAGGCCGCCGAGGTAGTCGCGACCGAAATCGTCGTTCTGCGACAGGATGGCGACCCGCGCATCGGGAATGTTGGCCAGGATGTACTTCGCGTAGATCGCGCCTTCGCTGTGGTACGTCGGCTGCCAGCCGATGGTCCAGGGGAAGGTCTTCGGATCGATCAGCCGCGTCGATCCGGCGCCGACCATGAGCTGCGGCACCTTCTTGTTGTTCAGGTACTTCTGGACCGCCAGGTTGGCCGCGGTGCCGACCGAATTGAACACGGCGAGCACCTGGTCCTGTTCGACCAGCTTGCGCGTCTGCTCGACGGTCTTGGGTGGGCTCAATGCATCGTCGTAGGAAAGGTAGTTGATCCGGCGGCCGTTGACCCCGCCCTTCTCGTTGATCATCCTGAAGTACGCCGCATGCATCTTCGCGATCGCGCCGTAGGCCGACCCCGGGCCGCTGTAAGGGCTGGTGTTGCCGATCTTGATCTCGGTGTCGGTGACGCCGGGGCCGTATCGTTTCTGAGCCTGTCCGGTCAGCGGCCCCCCTATCAGCAGTGCGGCCAGGGCCGTGAGGCCGGTTCTTCTGGTGAAGCGCGTGTGCGTGTTCAAGATCCTGTCTCCTTTTCTTGTGAAAGCGATATCTGGCGCGTCGTGCGCCCGGTGCGTGAAAGCAGTCCGCGCCAGGCGGCGCCGAACCCTGCCGAGCCGCCGGGGCGCAGCACGATGAGTGCGATGAGCAGCACGCCGTAGACGGCGCCCGACAGGCCCTTGGACACGCCCTCGGCGATGTTAGGCACGAAGAGGATGAAGGCGGCACCGAGAAAAGCGCCCGGCAGCCAGCCGACGCCGCCGACCACCAGCCCGACCAGGATGGCCACCGACAGATAGAAGCTGAAGCTGTCCGGCGAGACGTACTGGACGACGATCGCGCTGAGAGCCCCCGCGATGCCGGTGAAGCAGGCGCTGACGGAAAACGCCAACGTCTTGTAGAGCGCGACGTTGATGCCCATCGTGCGCGCGGCCAGCGCGTTGTCCTTCACGGCCGTGAGCGCCCGGCCCGTCCTGCTGCCGATCAGGTTCCTGGCCAGCCAGTAGACGAGACACGTGATGGCCAGGGTCAGCACATACAGCCACTGGTCCGCATTGAGCGGCAGGAAAGCCGGCGCCTCCGGCTTCGCGATGGAGATGCCCTGCACGCCGCCGGTCCACGGGTCGAGCACCGACAGCTTCAGGATCTGAGGCAGCGCAATGGCGAGCGTGAAAGTGGCCAGCGCGAGGTAGATGCCTTCCAGGCGAAGCGCCGGCAGTCCGAAGGCAAAGCCCGCGGCGAAGGTGACCAACGCCGCGACGGGCAGCGCCCACCCATAGGGCATTCCGTAGCCGTCCATGAGGATGGCGACGGTGTAGGCGCCCAATGCATAGAAAGCGCCATGCCCCAGCGAGAGCTGCCCGTTGATGCCGACCAGAATGTTCAAGCCCATGATGGCAATGGCATAGACCATCAGTTGCGTGGCCTGGAAGACGAGGAAGTCCTTCGCCAGCACGGGCACCAGAACAGCAATGAGGATCGCGATCACAGGGCCGTACCGGCCGGCTGGGGAGCGGGAATTGGATGAAGCGGTCATACCCTGTGCGTTGTTGGCTTGCCGATGAGGCCCTGCGGACGGACCAGAAGCACGACCACGATCGCGATCAGTGCGATGGTGGACTTCAGCTCCCCGCCGACGACCGGAACGAAGGTGCTGATGAGGTTTTCCAGCACGCCCAGAAGCAGCCCGCCGATCAGCGCGCCGAGCAGGCTGTTCAAGCCGCCGAGCACGGCACCTGCAAAGCCGTAGATGACGATGCCGGCCATCATGTTCGGTTCGAGAAAAACGATGGGCGCCACCAGGATGCCGGCGATGGCCCCGATGCTGGCGGCCATGCCCCACCCCAGTGCTTCGAGCGCCTTGACCCGGATGCCCAGCAGCCGGGCGGAGTTCGGATTGCTCACCGCCGCGCGCATCGCCAGACCGGTGCGGGTGAAGCGGAAGAAAAGGAACAGCAGCAGCAGCACGACGAGGATCACGCCGATCATTCCCACCTGGTGCGCGCTGGCCAGGGGGCTGCCCATGAAAGGTGCCGTCCCGAAGGGCGAAGGGAACGGCTTGACGGTGTAGCTCCAGATGAACCCGGCCACACTGTTGAGCACCAGCAGCACGCCGATGAAGACGATGATCTGGTTGATGTCCGATGCGTTGCGGATCCGGCGGATGAGCAGGTGCTGGACCATGGCGCCCAGCACGAAGGACAGCACCAGCGTCAGCACGAAGGCCAGCCAGTACGGCAGTCCGAACTCGATGAGCTGCCAGGCCAGGTAGGTCGAGACCATGGCCATCTCGCCCTGCGCGAAATTCACGTGCCCGATGGCCCGGTAGATCATGACGATCGCCAGCGCGACGCAGGCGTAGATGGCACCGGTCGCAAGACCGGCGGTGACCTGTTGAACGAGCAGTTCCATGTTCAGCCTCCCAGGTATGCGCGACGGATGTCTTCGTTGTTCCGCACGCTGGCGGCGCAACCCGAGAAGACGATGCGGCCTGTCTCGATCAGGTAGGCCTCCTGCGCGATGTCGAGGGCCAGGGCTGCGTTCTGTTCGACCAGCAGAATGCTCAGCCCCTCCTTCTCGTTGAGCTGGCGGAAGATCGCGAAGATCTCCGCGACAACCTTGGGCGCCAGGCCAAACGACGGCTCGTCGAGCAGCAGCAAGCGAGGGTGCGACATCAAGGCCCTGCCCACGGCAAGCATCTGTTGCTCCCCTCCCGAAAGCAGGCCGGCTTGCTGCAGGCGGCGCGCCTTGAGGATCGGGAAGTACTCGTACATCCGCTCGATGTCGGACGCCAGTTGCTTCTTGTCTTTCTGGAAGATCCCGCCCAGGCGCAGGTTGTCCTCGACGCTCAGATGGGTGAAGGTGCCGCGCCCATCGGGCACGTGGCTGATGCCCAGGCGGGCGATGTCCTCCGTGCCCATGCCTATGAGCGGCCTGCCGTCCAGCTCCATGGAACCCTTGCGCGTCAACAGACCGCAGATGGCTCTCAGCGCGCTCGTCTTGCCCGCTCCGTTGGCGCCAAGCAGCGCCGTGACGCTGCCGCGCTTCACGTCGAGGTCAATGCCGTGCAGCACCGTGATGGCCCCGTAGGAGGCGGACAGCTTCTTCACCTGCAGCAGCGGCGTCATTTGGATTCCCCCAGATATGCAGCGATGACCTCCGGGCTCGCCTGCACCTGGGCAGGCGTCCCGGCGGCGATCCTGCGGCCGAAGTTGAGTGCAACGATCCAGTCCGAGATGCCCATCACCAGGCCCATGTGGTGCTCCACCAGCAACACCGTCAGGTCGAAATCACGCTGCGTCCCGCGGATGAGCTCGGCCAGCCCTTCGACTTCTTCATGATTCAGGCCGCAAGCCGGCTCGTCGAGCAGCAGCAGCCGGGGCTTCATCGCCAGCGCTCGCGCGAACTCCACGCGCTTCTGCGTGCCGAAGGGCAGCTGCGCGACCTTGCGGTGCGCGACGTCGCCCAGTCGCAGATAGGCGATCAGTTCGTTCGCCATGGCAGCCGCCGCGCGGTTGACCTGCCGGCTGCGCCGCAGGCTGAGCATGTCGGCCAGGAGATTGCCGTGTTTGCGCGTATGGCAGCCGATGAGGATGTTCTCGAACACGGTCGCACTCGGGAACAGCGCGAGGTTCTGGAACGTGCGTCCGATGCCGCGTGCCGCCATCGCATGGGCCGGCAGGTCCAGGATGGAAAGGCCGTCGAGTTCGATGCCGCCGGAAGTGGTCTCGTACAGTCTGCTCAGGCAGTTGAACAGCGTGGTCTTTCCCGCGCCGTTGGGCCCGATGAGTCCAACGATCTTCTGCTTGGGCACATCGAAGCTCACTTGGTCGAGCGCGACGATGCCGCCAAACCTGACGACCACGTCGCGCACACGCAGCAGCGGTGCGTTCGGGTCGGGCCGGGTGATCGATTCCAGGGAAGGGTTCATGGCATTCGCGCACGCGCAGCGCTCGGCTTCGCAGGCGGAGGCCCACATGCACCGGTTGCATTCGCGCTGACTTCCTCCTTGCAGAGAAAGCTTGTCTCTTCGTTGTTTGGTGCGGGAACTTTAGGCCGCGCGCACTGCCGGAACAATGCACAAATAATCTGCCTTGTCTTTAGTTCTATTGAAACGACCCTGCCCTTTTCGCCCTCGACGCCGCGGGGTTCATGGGTGTCGTTCGTGCAGCGATACGCAAGGCTTCGGTGCGTTGAAATGACGAGGGACTTCCGCCCCAGGGAGATGCCGAGAGCGTTCCTTTCGCCCGCGGATTCAGCTGAGAAAAATCGTGGCTGCGCAGATGACTGCGCGCCCTGCGCTCACGCGCACGAATTCAGGCGCGCTCGTGCTGAACGTCGTTCTGGAGCGCCTCGCGCAGCATCGCGATCAGCGCGCGCAACGCGCTGGAAACATGCCGGTGACCGGAGTAGTAGAGGCACAGGCCTGGATATGCCGGGCACCACGCATCCAGCACACGCTCGAGTCGCCCGTCGCTCAGCGCGCTGGCTGCGAGGTGATCGGGCACGAAGGCGATGCCGATGCCGTCGATGGCTGCATCGACCATCAAGGGCTGGTCAGTCAGGGTGAGCGGACCGTTGACGTTGACGGTCTCGGCATTCCCGTGGCGCTCGAACTCCCAGCGATAGATCGCGCCGCTGTCGAAGCGGAAGCGGATGCAGTCATGGCCATGCAGATCCTGCGGCACGGCAGGTCGTCCACGTGCCGCCAGATAGCCCGGCGAAGCCACCGCGGCGAAACGCACCGGCGCACCCACGCGGATCGACACCATGTCCTGCGGGACGGCCTCCGCCAGCCGGATGCCCGCATCGAAACCGTGGGCCACGATGTCGCTGAGCTTTCCGTCGCACACGATGTCGAGGTGAACCTGCGGGTTCTCGCGCAGAAAGCGCGCCAGCACCGGCTGCAGCACCAGGCGGACCGCACCTTCGCTGGAATTGATCCGCAGGGTGCCGCTCGGGATGCCGCCGAAGCTGTCGATCTCCTGCAGGGCGCCGGCCACTGACGAGAGTGCGGGCCGCAGCGTTGCCGCCAATCGCTCCCCTGCATCGGTCAGCGACACGCTGCGCGTGGTCCGGTTGAGCAGCCTGACCGACAGGCGCTGCTCCAGCGCCTTGATGGAATGGCTCACCGCCGATGCGGTGATGCCGAGTTCCTTTCCTGCCTCGCGAAAGCTGGCATGCGCCGCGACGGCAAGGAACACATTCAGGGAGAGCAGGTCACAGCCCTTGAATTGATGAATGGGATTCACCGGCACAACAAGAATTGATGGGATTGCTTTGATCGTACGGTCTTCCTAGACTGAATGCACGATTCACTCGCAGGTACTCATTCATGTCCCAGAAGATCTTGATGACGGGCGCAAGCTCGGGTTTCGGCCGCGGCACGGCCATTGCATTGGCACGGCTTGGCCACAAGGTGGTGGCCGGCGCCGAAACATGGCCACAGGTTCGCGAACTGCGTGCCGATGCGGCCGAAGCAGGCGTCGAGCTGGAGGTGATCAAGCTCAATCTGCTCGACAAGATCGATATCGCCCACGCGGGCTCCTTCGATCCTGACGTGCTGGTGCTCAATGCCGGCGTCATGGAGGCCGGGCCCATCACCGACATCCCGATGCAGCGGGCGCGCGAGTCGTTCGACATCAACGTGTTCGGGCACCTCGAACTGGTCCAGGCCATCGTGCCCAAGATGGTGGCCCGCCGCGCCGGCAAGGTGGTGTGGACCTCGTCCATGGGCGGCATCCTGGTGGTGCCTTTCCTTGGCATCTACTGCGCGACCAAGCACGCGATCGAGGCCATCGCGGGCTCGATGAAGGTCGAGCTCGCGCCCTTCGGCGTCAAGGTGGCCACCGTCAATCCGGGCGCCTTCCTCACCGGGTTCAACGACACGGGCGTGGAAAGCCATGTCCAGTGGTACGACCCCAAGACCGCGGTCGTTCCGATGCCCGACTTCACCGAAGGCCTGGCCAACCAGGAAGACCCGCAGGAAATGATCGATGCGATGGTCGAGATCATCCCTGCCAAGGAACACCTGTATCGCACGATGCGCCCGTTCGCGACGGTCGACGTGGCCAAGCAATGGCAGGAGACGGAGTGGACCCAGAATGCCTGACATCGCCATCGACGAGGCGCATCGCATCGTGGCCCGCGGCCGTCAGGCGGCCAAGGATGCAGGCCTCAACGCGGTGTTTGCGATCCTGGATCGCGGCGCCAACCTCGTGACCTTCTCGCGCATGGATGATGCATGGCTGGCGTCCAATGAACTGGCGCTGGCCAAGGCGCGCGCTTCGGTGATGTTCCGCATGCCCAGCGAATCGCTGAACGCACCGCTGCAGTTGGGGGCGCCGACCCCGCACTTCGATCACGTCCATGCAGGGGGCCTGCTGTTGATGGGTGGCGGCGTGCCGATCTTCGACGCGGAGGGGGCACTGACCGGAGCGCTCGGGGTGTCCGGTGGAACGCCGGAACAGGACGCCGCCCTCGCCAGAGCGGCCGTGGCCTGAGGCGTGATGCAGCGGCTCCCCGCGCCGGACCTTCGGATGAACACGGCCGAGACCTACTTCCATGCGGAGCGATGGGGTGGCCTGATGTTCGTCGCCGTCGCGGTGACCGCGATCGCCGTGGCCGCATGGACCTGGCGCCACAGCGCGTTCTGGCGCGGTGCGGCGGGCCCGCTTGTCTTGGCGGCGCTGGTCCAGCTGGGTGTCGGCGGCTCCGTCTGGTGGCGCAGCCCGCAAGACCTCGCGCGCGTCCAGCACATCGTCGCGAACGAGCGGGTGCGCCTGGGCATCGAGGAAATTCCTCGCATGCAGGTCGTCATGAACGAATTTGCGAGGAATCGCTGGATCGAGTTCGCGCTCGCCGCAGCCGGAATCCTGCTCGTCATCCTGGCGCCGCAGAGCTCCGTCTGGCAAGGCGCCGGAGCTGGTCTTGCGGTGCAGGCGGCCATGATCTTCCTTCTCGACGGCAGCGCGGAACGGCGAGCTGCCGGCTACCTCTCCTGGCTGCAGTCGCTCTGAACCCGTACGGGCAAGGAGTCCAGCCGGCCGCCATCGTGCTCAGGCCCGCTGCGCGAAATGCCACGCCAGTTCAGCCATCGGCCGCACACCCCCGGCCTCGGCCTGCGCGCTCGACGCCGTGCCCGCCTCGACCCGCTTGGCGATGCCCTGCAGGATCGCCGCCATGCGGAACAGGTTATAGGCCAGGTAGAAATTCCAATCGGGCGCCAGCGCCTCGGGCGTCGTGATGCCGGTGCGATCGCAGTACCTGCGGATGTAGTCGCTCTCGGTCGGAATGCCCAGGCGCTCCAGGTCGAGTCCGCCGATGCCGCGAAACATCCGGGGCGTGATGTGCCACGACATGCAGTGGTAGCTGAAGTCCGCGAGCGGATGGCCGAGCGTGGACAACTCCCAGTCGAGCACGGCGATCGCGCGTGGCTCGGTGGGGTGGAAGATCAGGTTGTCGAGGCGGAAGTCGCCATGCGCGATCGAGACCATCCGTTCATCGCGCGCGCTTTCGGGCACGTGCGCCGGCAACCACACCATCAACCGCTCCATCTCGGGAATCTCCTGAGTGGCAGATGCAACGTACTGCTTGCTCCAGCGACCGATCTGGCGCTCGACATAGTTGCCGGGCCTTCCGAAATCGGCGAGGCCGTGCTCCGCGAACTTCACCGCATGCAGGGCGGCGATCACGCGGTTCATCTCGTCGTAGATCGCCGCGCGCTCAAGATTGCTCATTCCGGGCAGGGACTGGTCCCACAGCACGCGGCCCTGGACGAACTCCATGATGCAGAACGCACGGCCGATGACCGACTCGTCTTCGCACAGGCAGTACACGCGCGGCACCGGCACGGCGGTACCGGCAAGGCCGCTCATGACCTTGAACTCACGCTCCACGGCATGCGCAGAAGGCAGCAGCTTCGCGACGGGCCCCGGCTTGGCGCGCATCACGTAGCTTCGGACAGGTGTCACAAGCTTGTAGGTCGGGTTGGATTGCCCTCCCTTGAACATCTCCACCGTGAGCGGGCCGGCGAAACCTTCGAGGTTGCTTTCGAGCCAGGCAGCGAGCGCGTTCACATCGAACCGGTGCTGCGGGGAAATGGCACGTGTGCCGGCGAAATTCTTGGCGTCCTGGGTCATGTCTCTCCAATGGTCTTGATCGGCGTGAAGCGCCCGGCGCAGCTCGCGCGGCTCAACGCCCCTGGAAACTCGGCGTGCGCTTCTCGGCGAAGGCACGGCGCCCTTCGATCCGATCGTCGGAATCGCGCAGGTTGCCGAAGCTCTGCTGCTCCAATTCGAGGCCGGCCGTCAACGGCAGCTCGCGGCCGACCTGGGCGAGCCTCTTGGCAGTGACCACGGCCAGGGGTGCATTCGAGGCGATGCGCTGGGCGATCGACCGCGCGGCCGCCGCGAGATCCGGTGGCGCCACCACCCGGCTGACCAGGCCGATGCGTAACGCCTCCTGGGCGTCGATACGCTCGCCGGTCAACAGCAGCAGCATCGCGTCCGACTGGCCCACCGCGCGCACGATGCGCTGCGTACCACCGCCAGCCGGGATGCTCCCGATGCAGACCTCCGGCAGGCCGAATACCGCAGTGCTCGCGGCGATCCGGATGTCGCAGAGCATCGCCATCTCGAGCCCGCCTCCCAACGCGAAGCCGTTGATCGCGGCGATCATCGGCTTGGGGGTTTGCAGGGTCGAGACCGGCGGAAGGCTGGCCCGCGAACCGAAATGCAGTTCAGCAAAGCTCTCTGCGGGCGGCATGGTCTTCTTCAGATCGGCGCCGGTACAGAAGGCCCGTTCGCCCGCTCCCGTGAGAATGCCGACCCGCACGTCCTTGCGAATCGATATCTCGTTCCAGGCTTCGTGCAACTGCGCGGCGGACTCCGGGTCGATCGCGTTCATCGCCTCCGGGCGATTCAGGGTCACGGTGGCAATGAAATCGCGCACCTCGAGCGTCACAGGCATGTCGTGTCTCCTTCGTTGTCGTGAGCGATTCCGGCGGCACGCAACACCTCGCAGGTGTGCTCCCCCACGAGCGGCGCGGGACGTCGGGCGCGCGGCACCTCGCCCACCGCGCGCAACGGCGTCCCGGGCAGGGTCAGTTCGCCGGCAATCGGATGGCGCACCGTCTCGGACAACCTCGCATCCGCGAATGCCGGCGAGGCGATGACTTCCGAGTAGTCGTTGATCGGCGCGCAGATGATGTCCACCGCCTCGAAGCGCTTCAGCCATTCGGCGCGCGGGCGGCGCGTCATGCGCTCTTCCAGCAACTGCACCAGCTCGCGACGGTGCGCAATGCGGCCCGACAGTTCGCGAAAGCGTGGGTCGGTCAGCAGCCCGGGGCATTCGAGGACACCGCACAGCGCCTCCCAGCGCGACGGGTGGTAGGCGGCGAGCATGATCCAGCCATCCGCACAACGCAGCGCCTCGTTGGGCGCGGCATAGGGCGCGGCGCTGCCGATGCGCGCCGGGGGAACCCCGTCGGCGAAGTAGCTGGCGAAACTCATCTGCTGCAACGCGATGGCGGACGCGAACATGCTGGCGTCGATCCATTGGCCTTCGCGATCGCCCTCTCCATCACGTCGACGCCGCGCCAGCGCTCCCAGCACGCCGATGGCGGCGACGTAGCCGGTCACCATGTCGACGACCGGCACCTGCACCTTGCATGGCGGCGCCTCCGGCAAGCCCGTCACGCTCATCAGGCCGGAGACCGCTTGCAGCACGCCATCAACGCCTGGCTTGTGCTGCCACGTCCCTTCCTGCCCGTACGCAGAGACGGAGCAATAGATGACGCCCGGATTGCGTTGCCGCACGTCCTCGTAGCCCAGCCCGAGCCGCTGCATCACGCCGGGACGGAAGCTCTCGACCACCACGTCCGCGTCGGCGGCGAGCTGAAGCGCCGCTTCGCGCTGCTGCGGATTCTTGAGGTCGAGCGCCACGCTGCGCTTGTTGCCGTTGAGCGCCATGAATCCGAGGCTCTGCCCCTGGACGAAGGGCGCCAGCGCGCGGCACAGCTCGCCCGTGGGCGCCTCGATCTTGACGACATCCGCGCCGAGGTCGGCGAGTGTCTGCGTGCACACCGGTCCCGCGGCGACCTGGGTGAAGTCGATGACGCGGATGCCGTTGAGGGAGTCTCCAAGCATGTCGGTTCGTCTCCTCGGTCAGCCGCCGCGAAGGTTGTTCGCGCGGATCACCTTCGTCCACTTGGCAGTGTCCTCCCTGAGTGCCTTCTCCGCCTCGGCGGGCGACAGCAGCATCGGCTCGAAGCCGCTCTTGAGCAGGGACTCGGTCAGCGCCGGGGTGCGCAGTGTCTTGTCCACGGCATCGCGCAGCTGCGCGATGACTGCTTGCGGCGTGCCGGTCGGCACGGTCACATGCCACCAGTAGCCGGCATTGAAGCCCGGCACCCCGCTCTCGCTGATGGTGGGGATCTCGGGCGCCAGGGCGGAGCGCTGCGCGGTCGCGACGCCGAGGATCTTCAGCTTGCCCTGGCGTGCGAACGGCAAGGCCGAAGGCAGGCCCAGCATGGCGAGCGGCACGTGACCTCCGACCAGATCGGTCAGCGCCTGCGAGGTGCCCTTGTATGGCACATGCACCAGCGGAAGGCCCGCCATCTCGCCCAGGTAGATGCCTGCCAGATGGTGCGGCGAGGCGGTCCCGGGCGAGGCATAGGCCAGCGGTTGCGCCCCCTTTGCGCGCCCGACGCCGAGCAGTTCCTGCAGGGTCTTGGCAGGAATGCTCGGGCCGGCAGCCAGCACGATGGGCACGGTCGCCAGCGTGGCCACGAAGGCCAGGTCGGCCGAGGGATTGAACGCCAGCCTGTCGTACAGCAGGGGCAGCAGCGGGTCGCTGGTGCCGCCGACGCCGACGGTGTAGCCATCGGGGCGGGACCGCGCCAGCTCGCCCAGGCCGATGGTGGTGCCCGCGCCGGCCTTGTTGTCCACCACGAAGGGCTGTCCCATGAGCGTGGCGACACGCTCGAACACGGCGCGAGCCACGGTGTCGGTGCCACCACCGGGCGGATACGGCACGATCAGGCGCACGGGTTTCGACGGGTAGTTGTCTGCCCGCACGGGCGCTGCCGGTGCCAGCAGCGCGGCGGCGGCTGCCAGCGTGAACTCTCTTCTTTTCATGTTGTCTCCTTTCCTTGTGAGGCCGGTGTCAGACCGATGCGCTGCTCAGGCTGCGCCCGCCGCACACGTACAACACCTGCCCCGTCACATAGCTGGACGCGGGCGAAGCGAAGAAGCGCACCGCGTTGGCGACATCTTCGGCCTGGCCGATGCGCTGCATGGGAACGGTACGCTTCAGGTCTTCCTGGGCCTGGGCCGCGAGCGTGCCGAACAGCGGGGTTTCCACAATGCCTGGCGCAATGGCATTGGCCGTGACGCCGCTGCGCGCGAACTCCAGCGCCAGGCTGCGGGTCAGGCTGACGACGCCGCCCTTGGACGCCGAGTAGCTGGCTTGGCCGCGGTTGCCCAGCCAGGCGCGCGAAGACAGGTTGATGATTCGGCCGAACTTCTGCGCGACCATCGTCGGAAGCACCGCCTTGCAGCAGATGAATTGCGAGGTCAGGTTGGTCTCGATGACACGCTGCCAGAAGTCGAGCTCCATCTTCGTGACGAGCTTGTCGCCGCCGATGCCCGCGTTGTTGACGAGCACGTCGATGCGCCCGTTGCGCTCCAGGAGCTCGGCGGTGGCGGCCTGGACATCTTCCGGCGACGTCACGCTCACGCGGCGCGCAGACACCTCGGCACCGTCCGCTCTGAGCGCTGCAGTCGCGGCATGGAGCGCGTCCGCGTCGATGTCCCAGAGGGCAATGCGGCATCCGGCCTCGGCCAGGCTTCGGGCGATGCCCAGGCCGATGCCCCGGGCGCCACCCGTGACGATGGCGGTCAGGCCGGTGAGTCCGCTGGGGATGATGTGGTCTGTCATGGCAGGCTCCTTCTTCAGGCGGCGAGGATGTGAATGGAGCACGCGGCGTGGTCCACGCCCCAGATGCCGCCGCCCGTCACCTGGCTCAGGCCCAAGCGGGCGCCTTGCACCTGCCGCTTGCCGGCGCGCTGCTGCAGCTGCTCGCACAGCTCGACGATCTGTGCGACGCCGGTGGCGCCCGGCGGATGCCCCTTGGCCAGCAAACCGCCGCTCGCGTTCACGGGAATGCGCCCGCCGAGCGTCGTGGCGCCGCTGGCCAGCAATGCCGGCCCTTCCCCGGCCTCACACAGGCCGAGTGCCTCGTAGTACAGCAGCTCGGAAATCGTGAAGGCATCGTGCAGCTCGATCAGGCTGAGATCGCCAGCGCCGACACCGGCCTGCTCGTACGCCAGTCGCGCCGCGCGCCGCGTGATTTCCGCCTCGGTCATGTCCACCTGGTGGATCTCGAACAGGCCCGACTGCACCACCGAGGCCAGCACACGCACCGGCTTCGCCGTGCCCCGGGAAGGACGTGTGCTGAGCACCAGTGCGGCAGCGCCGTCCACCACACCCGGGCAGCACTGCAGCAGCGTCAGCGGATCGGCCACCATGCGCGAAGCCAGCACCTCTTCGCGCGTCACGGGGCGACAGAAGGTCGCGATGGGGTTGAGCATGCCGTGGCGTCGGTTCTTCACCGCCACATCCGCCAGCACCTCGGCCGGAACGCCGCGCTCGTGCATGTAGCGCTTCGCGCGCATCGCGTAGAGCGCGGGCATGATCATGCCGCGCCGGTTGTTCCAGTCGCGTTCGTTCATGGGCAGCGCGCCGCCGCCGAGACCGCTCAAGTGGTCCATGCCGAAGACCAGCACCGTCTCGTACTGCCCCGCGCGAAGCGCCTGCAACGCCAGGTGAAACGCGGTGGCCCCGCTCGAGCAGGCGTTGTCGATGTTGTAGACGGCTTCGCCGCCGGTACCCAGCTCGCGCAGCGCGCGCTGGCCGGGCAGGTGGCCGCCGAGGGCGTTGCCGCAGTAAAAGGCCTGCACATCGCGCATGCCCACACCCGCGTCCTTCAACGCGGACAGGATGGCGGCCTGCGCGAGCGCCTCTTCGTTGAGATGCGCAAAGCGGCCGAAGTCGGAGATGCCGACACCGGTGATCAACGGCTCGTTCATGCTGCGGCTCCCTTCAGCGGCGCAAAGGCGTAATCCGGCGTGCCATCCGGGAGCGCGAACGCAACCGCATGCACCACGTCACCGATGGCGGGCTCGCTGCCCTCCGGCCAGGCCAGGCGGCCAAACACCCGCAGGCCGTTGTCGAAGTCGACCATGCCCAGCGCGTACGCGGCCGCCTTGGCGGGATGAACTGTGGTGAAGGTGTACAGACGCCCGCTGGCGCCCATGGAAACCGGCTCCGCGGCCTCTCCGGCCTGGAGAAACTCGGGTGGTGGGAAGCGCAACTCGCCGGTGTCGCGGTAGCGCACCCCCAGCAGCGTCATGCCGTCCGCATCATTGCGGAAGTGCGGTTCAGGGTACTTGGTGATTTCCATGTCTTGCCTCGTCGTTTTAGATTGGCTAGATTTCAGTTTATGTAGCTGCCCATCCTCAAACAAGGCAGTTTTTTCCTCGGCACCTTTTAGAAGTACTAAATTAAATGAACCGTAGCCGCCTGCCTCTGCTCGGCCTGCGCGCCTTCGAAGCCACGGCGCGCCATCAAAGCGTCTCGAATGCTGCGGCGGAGTTGTGCGTCACACCTGGCGCGGTGAGCCAGCAAGTCAAACTGCTCGAGGAAGTCGTGGGCGTGCCGCTGCTGCGGCGCAAGGGCCGCTCGGTCGAACTGACGGACGCGGGCCAGGTGCTGCGGCCCGCGCTCACGCAGGCATTTCAGACGATCGAACTGACGCTGAACGCCATCGCACGCGGACCGCGTCACGACACGCTCAAGCTGTGCCTGCTGCCCACACTCGCAGAGAAGTGGCTGGTGCCCCGCCTGTCCCGTTTCCACGGGGCGCATCCCGAGCTGGACATCCAGCTCATGACGAGCTTCCGCGAAATCCGCTTCGAAGCCGAAGACGTGGACATGGCCTCTTTCATGGGAACCGATATACCTCCAGGCCTCAACGGTCTGAGGTTGTTCGACGACGCCTTCCAACCCGTGTGCAGCCCCGCATTCCTGCGCGACACATGCCCGCTCGCGACACCCGCCGACCTGTCGAAGGCGACGCTCCTGCATTCCGTGCGTCGCATGGACGACTGGCCACGCTGGCTCGACCACGCCGGGTTGGCGAAGCTCAAGCCCAAGCGCCGCTTGTCGTTCGAGAACTCCTCGCTCGCGATCCAGGGGGCTGTCGATGGGCTAGGCGTCGCCATCGTCCAGCGCGCCTACGCTGTGGAGTTGCTCAAGGTCGGCACACTCGTCGCCCCCTTCGACCTGGTCGCGCGCAGCGACAACGGCTACTACCTCGTGTGGTCCACCGCGCGCGCGGCAACACCGGCCTTCGGATCCTTTCTTCAATGGATCCGGCAGGAGGTGCGAAACAGCACCACCTGAGCGCTAGGGAGCGATCGTCCTGGTGATGGCGGCGAGCATCGCCTCGCGATGGCGATCCAGCAGCCGGTCGTGATTGGCGTTGAAGTTGCGCAGTGCGAGCGCGAGCAGCCGGGGCGCATCGGCGGCGGGGATTCCACAATCGTGCAAGTCAGTCCGCCACCCTTGCGCCTGGAAGTTGCGTGCCACTTGCGCCGCGACCTGCGCGGCCGTCTCGGTGCCGTTGCCGCTCGATGGCAGTTCCATGCCCAGTGCCTCGCCCATCGCGTGCGCCACCTCGGGCACTGCCGCGCCCAGTTCACGGATCATGGCCGGTGCAAAGGCCGCATAGCCGCGCGATTGCGTCACCCCTTCGTAGTGGTTGAAGACGCCGACGGCGCACGCGTAGGCCGCGCGCGCCAGCAGCTGGCATGACCAGGGCCGCCCGCCATCTTCCTCGTCGCGGTTTTGCAGCAACGCAGCGGCGCACAGGTCGATCCGGGCAGCCGCATCGTCCGCTTCGCCCAGCTTCGGATAGGCGTGTCGTGCCAGTTCCCACGCGTGCCGTCGACTGGCCTGGACCAGCGGGTTGGCTGTGCGCACGGCCCCCATGCACATCAAGGCCCACCAGTAGACCTCGAAGCTCGTGGAGCGCGCGAGCGCCGCCGGCGCAGTGGCCAGCGCCCTCGTGTCCCAGAACACCGCGCGTGGCCGGGTCTTGGGATCGAAAAATTCCAGGTGATGCGCGGAACCGCGATAGCGCGCAGCCGAACCGCCACGATTTTGTGCCGAGGTTGGCGAAGTCAGCACATTGAAGATCGGCATCTTCGGCGCATTCAGACGCTGGCTCACCGGCGGCTCGTCATCGCGATGGACCGTTGCCATTTCCAGCAGGGAACGGTTCTCCCCGAGCAACATGGCAACGATGCGCACGCCCTTGATCACGCTGCCTGCACCGACAGCAATGAGCGCGTCGGCCCGCACCTCGCGCGCCTTCGCAGCAGCCTCCTCGAGGCACTCCGCAGGCGCGCCTTCAGAGATGCCCGAGAAGATGCCGACGATGCGGCCACCCGCCAAGGTCTCGATCACTTGCGTGAGCCCGGTGCGCTCACGGACGCTGCGCCCGCACAGGATCAGCGCACGGGAGGCGCCGGCGCGCTGGAGTTCCCGGGGGAGTTCGATCAGCGCATCCGTCCCCGAGTAAATTCTCAGCGGATAGGTTCGGGCGTGAAAGTCGTGAATGGCCGGTTCGTCAAAAGACATGTCGAAGCTTTGGGCGGTGGAGGATGTCGCCCAAGGTTAGAGATGGTCATGCCGGTCCACAATGCATATTCCATCGCTTGATCATTAAGTTCGCCTAAGGATTGCCTGTCGGACGACTGCCGTAGAAGCGAATTGAACCGGGGCTTCATCGTGTCGACCACGGGACCCATCCGATGCGACGCACCAAGGCCGCGCGGATCTATCGGTGCACGAAGAATCTGCGCGCGGCGCTCGAGTCCGCCGTGCGATATCTCGGCCTTGAGGTCGACGACGCATTGGAAATTTCAGAGCAGACCAAAGTCTGAAGCGCACGGTCGCTGGCAGTCAACGAATGACTGCTTCCGAGGCAGGCAGTCATTTGGGCTCAAGATCTGAGCGGCTGCAACCAGTCTGGAGCGACCGTACGCGAAGGACTGCCATGCAACGAATGCCAACGTCGGACTTGCAGCCACCGACGTCAAGCTCGAGAGCCTGATTGCTTACTGGGAGCATCGCGCCGTCAGTCCCACGTCCGATTCCCTCCTCGCTGAAATTGCCGCCGGTACGCGGAAGGCGTCGCCCCAACGATCTGCCCGAAACGGCGCGCGAACTGCGTCGGCTCTCCGAAACCGGTGCTTTCGCCGATCTCCGCCGCAGAGGCGCCGGTAAAGACCAGCAGCGTCTTGGCGCGCTCGATCCGGCGTTCGGTCACCAGCTCCAGGAAGGTCTTGCCCGTTTCGCTCTTCAGCAGGTGGGCCAGATGCGTGGGCGACACATGGCTCGCATGCGCCGCGTCGCCCAACGTCAGCTCCTGCGCGAGGTTGCGGCTGATGTAGCGGATGCAGCGCAGCACCGCCGGCCGGTACGACTGCAGGGCCATCCCCTGCTCCTCGCAGTTGCGAAACTCCTCGCCGTAGCGCCGCCACACCATGCCGATCAGGTGAAGCAGATGGCTGCGAATCAGCAGATGGCTGGCGGTGTCTTCGCCCGGCGGCCGCTGCGCTTCCTGTGCCATGTGTTCGCACAGCGCTTGGAGCTGGTGGGTCTCGGTTTCGTCGAAGCGGAAATCCAGGCAATGCTGGAACCGGAAAGGCGCGAGCTCGGGCGCGCGTGACAACGGCACCTCCGACAACTCGAACACGTCGAGGTCCAGCGACGGCAGCAGGTAGTCCTTGCTGATATTGATCACATGGAACACGCCGTCGGCCGCGTTCGGGATGTAGTGAACCAGGAAGGGCAGCACGAAGCTCACCGTGCCGGCGCCGATGGCGCGCTGGTTGCCGCCGATGTAGTGCGTGGTCTCGCCCCGCGTGTTGACGTAGATCTGGAAGTACTCGTGCCGATGAGGCACCGGATTCGGCAGGCAGTTGCTCTGGTCATGAATGCCGAAATAGGCGCGCTGTGCCCGCGCCGCCATCGTGTAGTTGCTGATGGCGGCACGCGCGGCACCGGCGCGGGGCGGCGGCACGAATTCGTCGGGGGAAGGCGTGGGTGGCATGAAGAGCTGATCTCAAGATCGCAAGGATTGCATATCTTTGCGCAAGCCTGCGCGTTGAGGTGAGGAGGCCTCGTTCCTAGACTCTAGCCACTCCTTTCCAAACCTTCCAGAGAGACAAACCCATGTCCCCCCACCCGACGGCCGAGCGCGCGACCGATACCCGTACCGACGCCCTTCAAGTCCAGCCCATCTCCATCGACATCGTGGACAGCGACCAGCGTTTTCCCGTCCGCCGCGTCTACTGCGTGGGCCGCAACTACCTGGCCCACATCCGGGAGATGAAGGAAGGCGACGAGCGCGATCCGCCGTTCTTCTTCCAGAAGCCGTCCGACTCGGTGGTGACCGACGGGCGCGTGCCCTACCCCACGCTGACGGACGACTTCCAGTTCGAGTTCGAACTCGTCGTGGCCATCGGCACTCATGCGTCGAACGTGACGCCCGAGGACGCGCTGGATCACGTCTTTGGCTACGCTGCGGGCCTGGACATGACCCGGCGTGACCGCCAGCGCGAATGCAACAAGCGCGGCCTGCCGTGGGAACAGGGCAAGTCTTTCGACCACTCGGCGCCCTGCGGCCCGATCCATCCGGTGGCGAAGGTCGGGCACATCCGCTCGGGAACACTCCACCTCTCGGTCAACGGCGCGGTGCGGCAAGACTCGGTGCTCGAAAAGATGATCTGGAACGTCCACGAGATCGTCAGCGAGTTGTCCAAGCAATACCGCCTGCTGCCCGGCGACCTGATCTTCACCGGGACGCCTGAAGGGGTCGGCCCGGTACAACGCGGCGACAAGCTCACCGGCCGCATCGACGGGCTCGCGCCCCTGCAGGTCGAGATCGTCTGAGCCCGCAACAGCACACGGAGACACCATGAAACCACTCGAACGCATCTCGTACTCGTCCATCGCGGATCGCCCCGCACTGAAGTTGCCCGGCGGCAAACGACTGGCTGTCTGGGTGATCGTCAACGTCGAGGAATGGAACATCGACGAGACCATGCCCCGCACCGTGCTGACACCACCGGCCGGCGGTTCGCCGATGCCCGACATCCCGAACTGGGCCTGGCACGAGTACGGCAACCGCGTCGGCTTCTGGCGCATGCTCGAAGTGATCGACGCACTCGGCATCGACGCCACGCTCGCCATCAACGGTTCGGCCATCGGCGCCTACGAGCCCATCGCCAAGGCGGCGAAGGAACGCCAGTGGGAGTTCATCGGCCACGGCTTCGGGCAGCGCAACATGCAAAAGGTCCCCGACGAGGTCGAGGACATCGCCAAGACCACCGAGGCCATTCGCGCCTACACCGGCAAGCGCCCGCGCGGCTGGCTCGGCCCGGGGCTCACCGAGACCTGGCACACGCCCGACATCCTGGCCGAGCAGGGCTACGAGTACGTGTGCGACTGGGTGCTCGACGATCAGCCGGTACGCCTGAAGACACGCGACGGCGGCACGATCGTGAACGTGCCCTACACGCAGGAATGCAACGACGTGGCAATGATGCTCATCCAGCACCACAAGGCCAGCGAGTACCGCGACCGCGCCATCGACCAGTTCGAACAGCTCTACGCAGACGCGAAAGACTCGGCCCGCGTCATGGCGCTGGTGGTGCACCCCTACATCATGGGCGCGCCGCACCGCCTGCGCTACTTTCGCGAAGCGCTGGCGCACATCCAGCAGCATGAGGACGTGGCCTTCCTGACCGGCGAGCAGATCCTCGACTGGTACGGCGCGGCAAGCCCCGCTGCGTGAACCCTCGCCGGCACAGCGCCGGCGATCCCGTGCAACGAACGAACAACAAACAGATTTCTCGCTCGGCGAGAAGGAGACAACACGTGCATTCCTCAACCTCCGTCATTTCACCGGCGGTCGGTGGCGCGCGCCGCGAGGCGCCCATCACCGCGCTGGAGATCGGCATGTTCCTGGTGCTGCTCGCCTCGTACGCGCTCAACGCGATGGACCGACAGATCTTTCCACTCATCGCCGCGGACGTGCGCAAGGAGTTCGGCTTCAGCCTGGCAGACACCGGTTTGCTGTCCACCATCTTCACGCTGGGCATGGCCGTGGCCGGCGTCCCGACGGGCTACCTGCTGGCGCGGCTGTCGCGCAAGACGGTGCTGCAGATCGGCATTGCGATCTTCTCGCTGGGCACGCTGCTGGCGGCCTACTCGTACGGCTTCGCCGACATGATCGTCTACCGGGCCGTCACCGGCATCGGCGAAGCGATGCAACTGACGGTGGTGATCGCCATTGCCGCGAGCTACTTCGCGCGCTACCGGGCCACCGCCGTAGGCGCCATCAACTTCTCTTTCGGCATCGGCGCGATCCTGGGGCCGCTGCTCGGCGGCCACCTGATCGGCGTCGAGCGCGATTGGCGCCTGCCGCTCATCGTGTTCGGCGTCGCGGGCTTCGCGGCCATGGCGATCATCGCGCTCACCGTGAGCAAGCGCATGACCGAGAACGTGGCGGCCACCGGCGGGCGCACCGACCAGCGCGGCGCCACCACCCTGTGGAACCGCAACACAGCCCTGCTGATTGGCATGAGCGTCATCGGTGGGCTCTGCATCTACGGCTACCTGGGCATGTACCCGACCTTCCTGCGCGAGCACCTGCACTACACGCCATCGGACACCGGCCGCGTGATGAGCATCTTCGGTTTCGGTGTGTTCGCATCGATCTTCGGCGGCTGGCTCGGCGACCGCTTCCATCCCAAGCTCGTGCTCTCGGCGAGCTTCATGGGCACCGGCCTGCTGGGCTTCCTGATGTTCTCGGGCCCCACCGACATGGTGGCGCAGTCGGCGCTGTCCTTCGCGTGGGGCTTCGTGGTGAGCGGCGTGCTGTACGTGAACCTGGCGGGGTATCACATCAAGGCGGTGCATGCCTCGCTCACGAGCCGCGCCACGGGCGTGTTCGTCACCACGCTGTACGGCGCGGGTGCAGTCGCGGGCTTCATCATCGGCGGCATCGCCTCGCGCTTCGGCTGGAGCACGGCCGGGCTGGTTCAGATCACGCTGCTGGCGGCTGTCGGCGTGGGGCTCACGCTGCTGCTGCACACCGACCGCATGTCGCTGCCGGCACGCAAGCCGTGATGCTGCTCGACTGGGCGCTGCTCGGCGGCGCCGCGGCCCTGGCCGGTGCGCTCAATGCCGTGGCGGGCGGCGGCAGCTTCCTGACGCTGCCGGCACTGGCGATGGTCGGCGTGCCGCTGGTGTCGGCCAACGCCACCGGGACCGCCGCACTGCTGCCGGGCTACCTGGCCGGCGCCTGGGCATTGCGCAAGGAACTGTCTGGGCCGATGTCGCCTTCGCTCCTGCGGTTGGGCGTGCTGTCGGTACTCGGCGGCGCGGCCGGTGCGGCGCTGCTGCTGTCGACGTCGAACCATGCCTTTGCCCGCATCGTGCCGTGGCTTCTGCTGGCCGCGACGCTGCTCTTCGCGATCGGGCCCGGTCTGGTGCGCCGCAGGCTCGCCACGGCCGACAACCACAAGCCACGAGGCCGGTGGCTCGCCGACCTGGGCATCGTCGCGGTCGCCGTCTATGGCGGCTACTTCAACGGCGGCCTCGGCATCCTGCTGCTCGCCGTGCTCGGTGCGCTGGGGCACACGGACATGGGACGCATGAACGGCATCAAGAACTTCGTCTCCGCGATCCTGACGCTGATCGCCGTTGCCATCTACGCGGCCAGCGGCGCGATCGTCTGGACGCACGCGCTGTGGATGGCCCTCGGTGCCACGGTGGGTGGCTATGCCGGCGGCATGGCGGCACGGCGGCTGAAGCCCGAGGTGGTGCGCGGCTTCGTCGTGCTGACGGGGCTGGCGATGACGGCGGCCTTTCTTCTCAAGGCGTATTGAACGAGCTTTCGTTTCTTTCTTCTTTCCGTCACTTCAATCACTCGGTCGACCCATGAAAACAACCAAGAGAGACTTCACCCGTTTTGTCGGCGCCCTGATGGTCGCCGCCACCGGTGCGCCGGCGCTCGTCGGCTCGGCGTCGGTGTCGGCCCGCACAGCGCGTGCGCCCGCATCGCCCGGCCTTCGACGCGGCAATTACCTGATCCGCAACGGTGCGGTCATCACGGTCGACCGCGCCAAAGGCGTGCTGCCGCGCGCCGACGTATGGGTCCGCAACGGGGTGATCGAGAAGATCGGGCGCGGCCTGAGCGCACCGGCTGGCGCGGAGATCATCGATGCGACCGACATGATCGTCATGCCGGGCTTCGTCAACTCGCACTATCACATGTGGAGCGCCATCGGCCGCAGCTTCACCGCGCGCGACGGCGGCTTCTCGTACTACCCCGCCAAGAACGCGACCTCGACCCTCTACACGCCCGACGATTTCTACAACAGCGTGATGCTGGGCTGCGCCGAGCTGGCGAACGGCGGCACCACCACCGTGCACAACTGGTCGCACAACACCCGCTCCCCGGCCCATGCCGATGCCGAGCTGCGTGCGCACCAGCACGCGCTGCTGCGCGCCCGCTACGCCTACGGCCACGTCGACAAGATGCCCGCCGACGAACTCAACCGCTACGAGGACCTGGCGCGCGTGCGGCGCGAATGGTTCGGCGAGCGTTCGCCTTTCGACGGGCTGGTGCACCTGGGGCTGAACCTGCGCGGGCCGCAGCAGAGCACCGACGCCGTGTTCCACGAAGAGATGAAGGCCGCCAAGGCCAGCGGCTTGCCCGTTGCGATTCACGCACCGCAGGAGGCACCGAACAACGTCGACGCTGTCGACTACGAACGACGCGGCTACCTGGGCCCGGATTTCATGCTCGCGCACTACGTGCCCGCCAGCACGGCCGACCTGACGGCCATGGCACGCACGAAAACGCCGCTGTCCTTTGCCACGCACTCCGAGTTGCGGCTCAGCAGCACCGGCGATGCGCGCGCCGCGCTCTTCGCGATGCGCAGCGCGGGCTTGACCATTTCGTTGTCGAGCGATGCGACCTCCATCGCCCCGCCCGACATGTTCGAGGCGATGCGCTTCACCTGGAACCTGGGCGTGCCGTGGGCCGGCACGCCCAGCGCGCAGTCGAAGGCGATCGGCGTGCCCGAGGCGATCGAGATGGCGACCCTCAACGGCGCCATCGCGATGGGGCTGGGCGACGTCACCGGCTCGATCACCGAAGGCAAGCGCGCCGACATCATCCTGGTGCGCACCCAAGACCTGAACATGGGCCCGGTCGGCAACGTCGAGACCGCCATCGTGCAAAGTGGCAGCGCCGCCAACGTCGACACCGTGATGGTCGACGGGCGGATTGTGAAGCGCAACGGCCGGCTGCTGGCCTACGACACGCGCGGCATCATGCGGCGCGCGCGGCAATCGGCGGACCGGATTCGCGCTGCGGCGAGCGAAGCCCTGAAGGCCTGAAGCTCTTGCGGCCATTCGCACGCGGCGTACACACCGGCGGTCGAGCGGTTGGCGGGCCGACACCGGGAAAGCCGAGTCACAGGGTCACAAAGGCCTGCAGCAGACGGCGACGCGCCCGCCGCAGGAACTCAATGCCCGGCGCCGAGCCTCAGCACCTGCCCGGTCAGAAACTGCGCGCGCGGGCCGGCCACGTAGTCGAGCAGCGGCAGGCAGGCTTGTGGCGCCAGGCCGTGCGACAGCTCCAGCGCATTGATGCGCAGCCCGTGCGCGCCCCATTCGGCGGCCGCGGAAGGATTTGCGCATCCGGAAACGCGCCACCACCGGACGCATGAAGAAAAAGCCGCCGCTCAAGTGAGCAGCGGCTTGACGTGTGTTTCAGTTGGCGCCACTCCGATTCGCCGAGCGAGCGCCGGGCCCTTAGCCTGGCCCCAGTAGCCGGTCCATTTCCTTGGGCAATGTCTTCGCGCTCTGGCGGTCGTGCGGACCTCTCGGCGAGGTCGAAGCGTCACGATTGAGGGGACCTCTAGGTACATGGGCAGCAGAAATGACGAAGGGGTTAGCAACTACTACGCTGCTAACCCCTGTCAATTTTGGTCGGTGTGAAAGGATTCGAACCTTCGACCCCTTGCACCCCATGAGGGTGTTGGAAATCAGCCAAGCGACTGTCACAGCACCAGATTTCCGGCAAACGCCTGACAAACTCACGGCCCGAAAATCGAGGGAATACGCAGCCGCCGCCCTCTGAGACTCGCGCGTTTGTCAGGCGTTTTCCCCCTGGATCGCCGCGCACCGAACACCCCATTTCGACGGCAAGGGCAGTAGCATGCGCCCATGTGGAAGCCCGCCAGCCCCATCGTGATCGCCGGCCGCACCCTGACCGATCAGGAGGCATGGTGGCACGAATTTCGAGAAGAGCTTCGCGATCAGTGCAATGGCAAGCTCGACGGCGACTGGCTCGCCATGGTCTGCCGCGTTGTCTACCCCATCGCCTTCAACGATGACCCCCGCCACATCGCGAGACTGGCGCATGCTGTCTTTAGGCTCCAGAGGCCAAAACTCGGCGGTGCAGCGCACAGAGCACATATGCGCCGACCACGGTCGAACCAGTGCAGGGGCGCCTCTCGGCCTCGACGATAGAAGTCGCTCGTCGTGAGCCATCTTCACTCCTCAGCAGACTTGGACCTCGGGCATACTGGAGCACCGCCCAGAGCGACGCTGCCAAGCGTGCAGGCGACATCTTGAATGCACTCGCGAGAACGTGCGCATGAAATTGAGTTGGTCATATCGGTTGCCGAAAGAGCGCCAGATCGGCACCAGAGCCCCTGTCGCCTCTGCCGATACGGTGCTCGTCGCCTTTCACTACGACAAGGCGGATTTTTTCGAGAGCACGCTCGTTGCATTCGAGCGCATGACCGGTGAGGAGCGCTGGCGCACCACCATCCCCCATGTGATCAATGAGCCTGTGCTGGCACAAGATGGCTCCGTGTACGTCAGCAGCTTCTCCGGAACGGTCCACGCCTTCGACAGCAACGGAAAGAAACTTTGGGACTGCCGATGCGGTGATCGCAACATGGGCAAGCCCTGCCTCGTCGCAGGCGATCGCCTCGCAGTCGCGGAAACGGGTGGCGGTGCGTCGAAGACGTGGTGCCTCGATCTGCGCACGGGCTCGATCGCCTGGGCTTTCGAGAACCATGGGCACAGCTATGGCCTTTCCACGAACAACGGCCGCCTCGTCCATGCCACGGTGCTCGCAGAGGGCGCAGGGGTTCGCCTGCATTGCGTGGAGACGTCAAGCGGCCGTTCGCTCTGGGCCGCCGACAGCGCAGAGTGGCTGTTTCAGCCGATTGTGCAAGACCAGGCCGTCCTCATCGGTGCGAGGGGATCTCTGCGAACCTATTCATTGCAGTCGGGCGATCTGCTGGCACGGTTGGACCTTGAGGATCAGGAGGCGATCGATGGTCAGATGCTGAGCGTGGGCAATCGCATCTACTTCGGCACAGATTCCGGACGCGCTGGTTGCGCTTCGTTGCAGAGCGAACGATCTTTCTTCAAGGCCAAGCACTCGCTCCAGAGCGTGTGGTCCGCTGCTTTCGAAGGCAGCATTCGTGGACGGCCGACCATGACCGGGAACGCCGTGGCTGTGCTCTCGCAGGAAGAGGGCATTGTCCTTCTCGATCCGGCCGCAGGGAATCGGCTCTCCGCACTCAAGATGAGCAAGGGCAACGGTGGTGGTCTGCTGTACCACCGCGATTGGCTTTACGGATCGTTGGGGGCGGAAGTCCGAGCTTTTGGTCCCGGGTGAGGCTGATGCGCCCGCCCAGGCTGCCCGCGTCGCATTCGGCCCGGGTCGGGGGCGCTAACGCGAGCTTTGAAGTTGCAGCATCGCCAGGCTCCTGACCTGCACGATGTACCAGGTATCAGCGCTCGCCGCACCATCGACCCGGGCGCGCTGCAGGTACTCGGGTGCCAGGTTCTTGACGCCTGCGCCCACGGCCGTCCCCGTGGCTCGCGCCCGGCGAGCGTTTGCGCGTGGCCGCCGTGACGCCTCCCAGCACCGCATCGCGAACGCCAGACCCCGGCTTGACGTAGCGTGTAGATTAAGGCGTTAGACTTACATCGCGATTCCCATCTCTATCCTCCCTCCTCCGGGGATCGCCTTGCCCGCCTTCGTGCGGGCTTTTTCTTGACTCAGGCACTGTGGCAACCGGGTTCCGTGGGCTCCCACAAATGGGGTATTGGGTCTACAAGACCTTCCACTAGATTTGGCCATTCCTAGTTGGAGGAGATAAGGATGAGGGTCAATCACCTCTTTGCGCTCGCAGTCTTGCTTTGGGTCGGCTCACCGGGTCACGCATCCCCCTCAAGTGACACTTCCATTGCGTCGCCTCACGGCTGCGAAGTCATGGCGAAAGATTTGGAAGGAATGAACAGCCTTCCGAATACCCTGGAGGTAAACACCGAGCGTGCGGCGAAGTTGTACGCATACGCCAACCGAGGCTGCGGAAAAGCCACCGAGGCCCACAAGAAAGAATTTCTAGACTCGTATCGCCAACTTTCAGCAGAGTGCAAGCGAGCCAGAGGCAGAAACTGCGACCCTTTGAATGCTCTTGAACGCCCAACGGTTCAGGCGAGCGGGGCCAATTCCGTGCCCCCGGATAACAGCAGAAACCGCCTCAAGGCCGGGAGCCCTGCGACAAATGCCAGTAGCGGCGCGCGCCCTATCTGGCCGTCCGACATGGAACCCGGCAACGTCTATTTCGTTGTTGAAACCGGAACCGGACAAGAAGAGTATGCGCCAATCATGGTTTCTGCCCTTAGCGGACAAGAGGCGGTGGCGCGGGTACAAGCTGCTCGGGCGAAGGACCGCTCTATGACCGCTGGTAGCTACAAACTCCTCGCCGGCCGCGAGTGCATCGGTCCGGCATGGGGCGCCGTGGTCCAAATACACAGCGCTTGGTGGGGCGGCGCCTGCGCCAACACCCCGGCTGCAGCCATCGAAGGGGCTTACATCGCTTGTCGGCAGCGATCCCCCCAAGGCCAGGACTGTGGGCAATCTCAAGTTGACATCGTGCTGGTGCTGAGCGGCAGCACCTCCTGGAATCCAGCAATCTATCAGATGGGCAATTCCGAGTTCGGACGATTTGGCTCCTACGCTGCAGAGACCTATATGTCCCAGTACACGACCCGCCCAGTTAAAAGCATGCAGCAGGCACTCACCGGTTTCGATAAGGCGTGTGACGATAGGCGGCCTTGCTACAAGACCTCATCGAACATGCGTTGTGTGAACAGCTTTGATCCGGGGGAAAGCATGAAATGCCTGGACCGTAATCTGACGCCCAATGGCCTGACGGGCTCGATACGCAACAAGATTCAATGACACACCGCGAGCATTGAACTGTCAGCACCCTGAAAACAGAGCCGGCCTCGAGTACGCGCTGACGGAAGTCAAGTCGTTGTTGGCGGCTATTGAGCCAACAGCGCCCTGTCATTTTTCACGGTGCCGAGCAGAAGCTGCACTTCGTTGTCTCGCTAGTCACCAAACCAGAGGAGCACCCATAAACCGACGGAGCCATACGTGACGAGCATGACCATTGTTTCGCCTTGAAGAACAACGCGCGCGCGCCGCAAACGAATGCGAATCATCATCTCAACCCCCATCTCCTCGGAAGCTCCCCTCGTCGGAGATTGCGCGAGGCCCGCCCATTCGTCAATCCGAAGATAGTTCATACATCGGGCGGCGACTCAGCGTGCCGCAGGTCGCCAAGGCGGTTGGAGACGGCCCGCGCTCGACTCCTACGGCGCGCAAAGCGCCCGGTCGGCCTCCACCTGCGCCTTCAATGCCTTCACTTCGCTGTCTCGCCGTGCGACGATGCTGCGAGCTTCCTCCTGAAGGTCTGCAGATCGAGCAAGTAGCTCTCCTGCTTCGCCAAAAAGGCCGTCGACGGCGCCGGGTCGATCTCCTCGATCTCTCGGGCCAGCGGCGTGGGCTGGGGCCTCTTCGCGATCACGGGCGGCGAAGGCTGCGAAGGCGTCGCGCAGCCCTGCAGCGAGCTGGCCATTGCTGCGCTCAGCAGCGAGACGAGCAGCAGTTTCTTGAGCAAGTGCATGGGTGAGTCCCTGTTGTGCGGCTGCGTGCACAGCCATCTTTTCGGAGTAGCGTAGCGCATCGGCCAGCGCCACCCGGTTGCGTGCAGAGACTTCCTCCGCGCGGTCACGCTTTTCACTTGCAAGGTCAGCACGAGCGACGGCCGCGCGCGTGCGCTCGATGCCGGCCGTGGCCAGCGCGGCCACGAGCCCCAGGCCGAGCACCCAGAGCAGCGGGGTCTTGAGGTCGGGAAGCCCGATCATTTGAGCCCCAGTGCTGCCTTGGCATCAGCCCAGAGCATCTGCCTCTCGCTCAGGCCGTTGAAGCCGCCGTTGATGCGCTTCACCACCGTCAGGAAGTCGCCCGCATCGGCGAATGCGCTCAGGCCCTTCGACTGCCAGAAGTACCCCGCGCTGCGCGCTGCGTCGATGGGCAGCGCCAGGCGGTCTGGGTCGGCGACGTAGTCCACGCCGAGCGCCTTGCTCAGCGCGGCGTAGTTCGCCCGACCCGTGGTCTGCAGCAGGCCGCGGCCACGGAATCGGAAGCCATCGCCCGGCTGCGTATTGCCGATGTCGCGCCGGCCCTCATAGCGCTGCTGGGCGATGGTCGGGCCCCACAGCTCCACGACCCAGTGCAGGCCGCCCGACTCGTGGCCGACATTCGCGAGGAATGCCGCTTGGCGCCCCGCCGTGTCGATGCCGAACTCCGCCATTGCGGCCGAGAGCGGTTCAGCGAAACGCTGGGCACGGTCGATCCGCGCGCCCGTGCAGCGCGCGAGGGTTTTTGCGTCCATCATTTGCCTCCGAGGGGTGAATGGTCTGTGCGGGTTTCAGGGGGCGCCCCGTTGCGCCACGCACGCCGCGTCACTTCCAGGTGCAGCACGATCCCGCCGATGCCGGCGATCTCGTACCAGTCGACGCGCCGATCCATGACCAGGTCGAGCAGCACGCCGCCCGCATAGACCGCCATGAGGGCGTAGACCAGCCACCAGATGAAGCGATTGCGCTTGCTCTTCATCAGGCCAATGCGGCAGATGCAGCCGGCCAGCACCAGCAGACAGCCAGACAGGCCGACGACGCGAAGGATCGTTTCCATCATTCACCTCCCAGCTTCTCGATGCGCTTGACCCCTGCGTTGAGCAGCGCGGTCACGACGATCTGCGCGCCGTAGCCAGACACCAGGCTCGCGATGATCAGCAGCGGGCGCGATTCGCTGCTGACGAAGGCGAGCGCGCCGGTGCCGCACGCAGCGCCGATCAGGGTGGACAGCAGGATGAAGATCACCGTTCGCACCTTGCCCATGGACTCGGACTGGTAGAGCGCGAGCAGCGCCCCCACCAGCGCCCACAGCAGGGAGTAGTAGTCCACGCCCAGCAGGGCGAGGGTCATCATCGAGATGGCGCCGACGATCACGCCGGCTGTAGTGGTTGGTTCAGGCATCAGCTCACCCCATCACCGAGCCGGTGATTGCGCAGCGCTCGCCGACGACCGCACCGCCGTGCCACGTCGTCGTGCCGGCAAGCTGTCGCTGGAGCATCGTGGCGTAGTGATAGCCCTCGGTCAGTTCCTTGGCTGCGGACGCCGTGATCGTTGTGTAGGAGACGTTGCTGCCCCCATCGGCGAACCCGCCGCCGTCTTCTGCCGCGACGCCGTCGAACCCGATTGCAGCCGCGCAGTTGTTCGCGCCCGTGTTGAGAAGCGTGAACACGGCCTTGCAATCAACCGAGTCACCCCAGGTCAGGAACTCGATGCGCTTCGTAGCATCGACCTCTGCAAACACCGTGTTGGTCTTGTTCGTCGGGGCAACGACCGCGTTCGACATGGACCGCGAGCGCTGGTTGAACCACGAGATCACGAAGCGCTGCGAAGGGGCATCGATGAATGCAGGCCCGGCGCCTGGGAAAACCATCCCTACCAGCGTTCGCGTCGCAGCGCCCGTCTTGATCTTCACGCCGGTGGTTGCGTCGAGCACCGGAGCGGTCGTCACTGCTTCCAGCGTCATCGCCGTGCCGACCATGTAGGCGTAGATGTAGTAGCGGGTCGATGCGACCAGCCCAGTCGGCGCCAGGGTCACGCCGGCCGCGGGAATCACGCATGCTTCGTTGTTGATCGTGAGATACCGGCCATTGAAGCGAGACAGCAGGATGTTCGCGCCCGACTTCGTGAGCTGGCACTGACCGAGCGGACCGACACCAAGGGCTGCACGCGCGTCCACAGGGTTGCCTGTTGCACCCAGCAGCCCACCGGCCGAAAAGAGTGTGTCCCAGAGCTTCCCGATGCCCGTGCGAAACACTGCGTTCGACGGATTGGGGTAGGTGTCAGCGAGTTCAATTCGCGCGGGAGGGGTGGCCATGGAATTGCCCTTTCAGAAATGAAAAAGGCCTCCCGAAGGAGGCCCGAAGGTCGAAGGAAAGAGTGGGCTAATAGCCCTTGAGGGTCGCGTCGACAGTTGCCCCGCCGACCGATGCGTGCGCGGCGTTGTAGGCCGTCACTTTCGGCGCGAGGTTTGGCGATTTGGTCGTTTCTGCGCTGGTCGCGTTGCTGGCATTGGCTTGCAGGGTGATCTGGATGTTCTTGATCACCGTGAAAGGTTTGGTGTACGGAATGAGCGTGCCACCCACCCCCACCAGCAGATCGTCGACCTGCTCTTCCATATCGGGTGCATCCACCGTGAGCACCATCTGCTGCAAGATGCCTCGGTCCACGCCGGCCCCGATGGTCACGCGGAACTGGTAGACCTCGTTCTGCACGATCAGCTGACCCGGCCACGGCATCCAGGCGCCGGGACCGTCGTAGAAGGGGGCCGCATCAGGGCCATAGAACGGATCGTTGCCGGTCCCGTACAACGAGCCCGGCCCAGAAAGCCGGTAGTCGATGTGCAGGTCGACTCCTTGCATGACGGTGGCCAGCGTCATGATCGAGCCCGCCAATGCCTTGGACACAGGGACTTCATTGGTCACGTAGACCATCTGACCGTAGGAGCCCGCCTCGTAGAACGGATCGAGATCCGCGCCGAAGAAGCTCTGATCGTCGGTGCCATAGAGCGAATCGAGTGCATTGGCCGCCAGGTCGCCGCCCGACTTCGTGTACCCGTATTGGCTCTCGCTGACATAGACGTTGTCGGCGGCCCGCGTCACTGGGGTTGTCGTCGTCGGGATGTAGCTGGTAGGCGTCGCTCCCACTTCAACCTGCGTATATGCGACCTTCATGGAGTCGCCGACTGGCGCCGCGTTGGCGCTCCCAGGATAGATGTACAGCGCACCAGTGCTCGCGCTGACATACGTTCGGGTGATGCGGATCAACGTCGGGACCGTCGTAGAAAGCCCCGTGAAGTTGAAGGCCGAGCCTCCCGCAAACAGAGAAATAGCGCCTGGCCCTTCAAGAATTTCCGCCGAGCCACTACCCGCCGCGCCCCAGGTTTCGGCCGTCGAGTAGAGGCCGATCATTGCGCTGTTCTTGGTCCCGGCCAGTACCGCCACAGTCGCGACACACGTCTGGCCCGCCGTGACAGCACCGAAGTTTTGCCCTCTAACCTCGGAACTCCCGGTCGTCGTCTTGGCGACCTCGGCGAATGCAACGCCCCGATATGACTCGGCTGCGGCGTTGACCGCGCAGGCTCCGATCCAGCCTGCACCCGTGAGGTCTTGGGAGTAGCGAAGCAGGTTCGTCGCTTGACCTTCAATGAGCAGCTGCCCGTTCTCGAAGCGCGGCTCATCGACCGCGGCTGTCTGAAACACGCCGCCCGCCACGTAGGTGGCGGTGGTTGCACGCTCTGAAGAGAAGATGTTGGCGATGGTGTATTGCGCATAGCGGCCTGCCGCCAACAGGCCCCCATCCGGCGAAGTCGGCCAGCCCAACGCTCTGAAGTCCCACTGTTCAACGATGTTGGCGATAGGCGAGTCGCCCAGGTCCATCACGATGTTTCCAGTCGCCAAGGACAGATTCCCCGTGGTGTCGATGGCCTTGCCCATGATCGTGACGACGCCGCCGGGGCGGGCCACCAGGTCGTAGGGGCTCTCGGTGATGAGCCCCGTGTGCAGCGGCGCTGCACTCCCCCAATCGAGGTTGTTCCCGTAGTGAAAGCGAAAGATGAAGCCGGCCAGGTCAGGCACGCGCCGCGGCAGGCTCCACGACAACACGCTCCCCGAGATCGACAGGTTCTCGAGGTTCGGCGGTGGCTCGGTCTTGCCCACCACCTGGTGGATAACCTGCGGACTCCAATCGCTGGCGGCGAGTGTGCTGCGCGTGCGCGCACGGATGATCACGAAGGCGAGATCTGCCACGCCCGTCAGCCGCGCCTCGGTTGCATCTCCCGGGACAACCACGCTGCGCCAATCACCGTCAGGCAGGACGAGGAACTGAATCTCCACGGTGCCACTGGATGCGACCGACGCCTCCAGGACCGGCGCCCAGGTCACGCGGATGCTGTTCACGACCGTGCCGTCGGTCTGCACGATCAGTTCGCCCTCGCCGCTCGAAATCTCGGCAAGCACAGGCGGATAGATTTCCCACGGCTTCGGCAGGCCCGTGTTTGGCGCCAACCCCTCGGGCTGAAATGCTGCGCCGTACTGGAAGATCGCCGCCGTCGTCTCCTTGAGCGTGAGCATCACATAGCCGTCCGGCATGAATGTGCGGCTCAGGATTCGGAATTCCTTGTTGGCCCAGCCGTAGCGCGACAGGGTCAAGGTCACGCCGTCGAAGAGCTCGAGCGGATAGGCGCGCATCTTGAAGGGCAGCGTCACCGTCAGAGGATCGCGGCCGTCGCGCAACATGATCCCGCTGATGTGGAACGCCTGGCCGCCGTAGAAGACGGCAGGCATCTTGACCTCCTGCGACAGCTCCGCACCGTCGACCTCCACCAGTGCTTCGGACCGGTACGGCGTCAGCGGGGTTTCCAGGTAGTTCGCCGCCTGGTCCCAGATCCGGGCGGCCACCGTATTGATCTTCTCCGCGCGTGGCTTGTGGGGGCTGATGCCAATCGGGCTCTGCGACGCGCCGCTGTCGCCTGAGCGCTGCACCACGGCCAGATCGGCATCCGTCAAGTTCATCACCGGCGCCTGGTACACCCCGGCGCGACAGTAGAACTCGCCGGCCGCAAAAGCCCACTCGCCCCCCATCGCCTGCGACAGGTCATCAAGCACATCACGCGCCGGTGCCCCAAACAGAGTCACGAGGGCCGAGCGGTACATCTGCACCCAGTCGGCCCCGGTGTAGCTGATCATCAGCTCGCAATTGTTGGCTGCAGCGATGATACGCAGCTCTTCGGCCAGGGTGAGGCTCTTGCGCTTGCCGAACTGCGGATGCATCAGGACATGCCGCATGTGCAGCGCCGGGTTTTCGGTGAAGACGGTTGCACCGCTCCGGGCGTCGTAGCACCTGGCCCCGCGGATCTGCGCGGTGACGTTCGGCAGGCCCGTCGGAAAGGCGGTCTCGTTGTAGACGAACTCGCACTCGATGTAGGCGACGCCCCGGGCACGATGGTTTGCCGTCCATGTGCCGGGCAACAGCAGCTGCATGCGAGCGTCTGCCGGTTGGTCTGGCGACCCCAGATGAATGAACACCCGCGCCGAGGAGATGAACTGCACCCACTGGTAGTTGACGTAGTAGGTGTAAGCGGGGTCAATCGAGTTGATGGTCAGGACGTTTCCGCTCAGGGAAAAGTCCACCGACTTCATCTCGTACTCGCCGCCCTCGGAGTTGTTCACCTGGCGCCGCGCCGTCACGGTGAGCGTATTTGCGACCGGCGTATGAGCGAGATTGGTGACGGGGTAGACGGTCGTCTCTGACGCGCTTTCGGTGGTCGTTCGACCCCACGGCGCAGTCGTGACATTGCCGTCCACATCGAGGCTGATCGGCGTTTCGTTGAAGTAGATCTGCTCGACGCCGTCGATCTCATGGCCGGCAAGCGCCAGCACGGAGATGAACACGGAGTTGTGCGGCGCTATGCTCGTCTGGAAGAACGCAGCCCCACCCTTTCGGGTCCGCCCGAGTACCAGTTCGCGAGGCGCAAGAGCGTTCTGCGCGTTCACCATGCGGTCGACCACAGATGCTTCGTACTGGGACCGCGCAGCGCGTTCGGCTTTTCGCTGCTGCGAGCTGCTGAGCGCCAGCCCCCCGAGCAGCGTGATCCCGGTCGCAATAGCCTGTGCAGTAGCGACGGTGATGCCGCCGGCGACAACAGCACTGCCGATGGCCTGAATGACTGGAACAAGGACTTGCGGCATCAGATCTTCCAGGCGGCAAAGACCGCAGTCATTTCAAGCGCCACTAGGCCATCGGGCCCGGGCGCGATGGCATTGACGCCGTTGCAGATGCCGAGCAGGTCTCGGCCGTCATTGGCAAGCAGCACCACGTCGCCCACAGCCGCCATCAATGGCGGAACCGGCTGACCGAGCAGCGAGGTCGCAAGCGCGTGAAGCCCGCCGCCCTCTTCGATCAGGCGGCCTGCAGCCAGCGCCGTGTCGTAGGCCAGCACATCTGCCATCGGATCGCTATCGGTGATCACCGCCACCGCGCCGGCGGCGAAGGTGCAGCAGTCGTTCGAGCCCCAGCAAAAGGGCATGCCCAAGCGGGCCCGAACGTAGGCGGCAAACCGCTCTTGCCAGTCCGCGCGCCTCATTTGCCGTTCAGTGCGATCAGCCATTGCTTGCCAGCCCAGATGATGGGCTTCCCGATCAGAGAATTCAGGTACTCGAACGCCCGGTCGTCGGGGTAGAGCGCTTTTTGGTCGACGTTGCTGTACGTCATGGGCGTGCCGCGCAGAAGATCGACGGCCGCGCTCTCCGCAGTGGCCGCGATGGTGCAGGTTTCACCGTCTTCCTGAATGGGCATCGTGTCGAGAGTCCCGACCCAATCGATCGGAGCCTCGATCACTTGCCAATCCTCATCAAGGATCGCGAGCCGCGTCGTCAGCGGCGTTCCCTGAACCACGGTTGCGTCGGCGAGAGCGAGCGACAGATAGTCGGTCGGTACGCCCGACATTTCGAGCTGCAGCCCCTTGATCTCGCCGGGCGAGTCATCGATCTGGCTGATGGTGCCCAGGCCCGCGGCGCCGAGGTATGTCACCCCTGCGTAGACCATGTTCTGATTCGACGAATTCAGCGCGACAGCAAAGCCGGGGAACTCCATGAGCACGAGTCGCGCAATGCGCAGCTCGGGAGCGCTCAACGCGGCGACGGCGGCAGGCGTTAGCGTCCTCATGGAACGGCTTCCACGAAGTCGAGAGAGGCGCCCTCGCCGTACCCATAGAAGAACTGGAATGACGGGGAAGACACCAGGCGAAACTCGACGGAAGGCTTGTTCCAGGAAACAGCCGTGCCGGCCGTGACGGCCCGGCGCAGCCGATTCACCAAAGGCACGACGATGACGCCCGAGCCATTCGCCGTGACATCCGTCGCGACCTGCAGAAGCAATCCGCTCACACCGATCATGTCGCCCGCAAGCAGCGTTGCGCCGGCCACGGTGTTGACGGTCAGAGACCCGGCGCCGGCCGCGGCGGCCTGTGCCGTGGGAGCACCCCGCATCGTGCCGCGCGGCTGGCTGCGTGCCATGTGCCAGAGCAGGCAGGTGTTCGCCATGCCGCGCATTGCGCCGGCGAACGCCTCCCGGGCCGCCACGTCGCCCTGCGAGCCCCGCGGTAGAACCGCATTCGCGGTCCAGCGGTCGTTCAGCAGGTCGACCACCTGCTCGCTACCCCCGAATGGGGAGCTGAACGCACGCTGATTCACGGCCAGGGTCATCGAAAACGATTCCGGTCGGAACGCGGGAGGAAGGGCAATCAGGGTCATGCCGCCCCTCCATATGCCCGGCTACGCCCAAAGGCTGCAGCGATGCGGCGCTCCGTTCCCTGCTGCGCCTGTTTCAACATCGACAGGGTCGCCACATCGCCGACCGTGTTGTTGATGGTGATGCTGAGCGGTCCCCCGCCGCCGGCCAGTGCGTGATTCGGCACGATGGTGCCGGGCACGCTCGGAACGAACAGTTCTGGGCCGCGCTCGCCGACGATGGACGCCTTGCCGACCGGCGGGCTACCGCCATCCGCAAAGCCCTTGCCGCTGAACCAGCCGCCCACGGTTGAAAACAGCTTCGACCAGTCGAGGCCGCCTTCACCACCACCACCGCCCGCAAGCCCCCTCGACTTCAGGAGGTCGCCGAGTTCGTCACCCTGGAAGAGTCCAGCAAGCCCCTTGGCCATCGGCCCGGTGATGGTCTGTTGAATGCCGACCCGAGCGAAATCCGCGATGATCGAATCCGCGAGGCTCTTCACGTCGACCTTCCCCTTCGTCACGAACTGCACCAGCGAATCCTCGGCGCTCTTGAATCCGTCGGCGAAGGCCTTCTCGGCCGTGGCCGAGACGTTCGCCACGGCATCGGCATAGTCAGACAGAGCGGCGGTCGCCCCGGTCTTCCAATCGGCCTGCTTGACCTTCAGGGCGTCGAAGTAGCGACCCTGGGCATCCAGCGCCTCTTCGAGCGCCTTCTTGATGCGCTCGACATCGTCTCGGTACTTCTGCGAGAACAGCGTGCCGTTCTCGCTCGCACTCTTCGTCGCGCCTCTTTCGTACCGCTGAAACTCGGCGCGGATCGCGCGCTGTGCCTCGACCTCTTCGCGTGCGCGACGGCCAAGACCGAAGGCCCCAAGCTCGCGCGTTGATTGCTCGTCACGGGATTCCTGGCCGGAGGCGATGGAGGCATAGATCCCGTCCATTTGCTGGCGGTACTGCTTCGCGTCATCGGCCGATTTCTTGACGATGTCGGCGATCTTCTTCTCGAACTCGAGTTGACCCGACAGGGCCGCGTTCTTTTCGAGCTGCGCGCCGATGGCGTCCTTGTTTGCCAAGAGGCTGCGCTGCTCGGCCGTCAGGATGGACTTCTCTTTCAGGTCGGCCACGAGCTTCGTGAACTCGACCTGCTTCTTCTGGGCGTCGGTGATCTTGAGCTCGCCATCGAGCTGGCTTTGCAGGGAGGCCTCGGTCTGGCGCAGGTTCTCCAGCATCTTGGTCGCTGCGTCGTCCTGGTACGCCTTGGGCGCCGACCCCTTGGGCTGTTTCTTGTCCTTGTATTTCTCTTCGATGTTGGCGCGCAGGCGCGCGTAGTCCTCGGCCTTCAGGTTCACCAGCTTGGCGTCGCGGTCCAGCTGTTCGATCTCTTCCTTGCGCTGCTCGGCGCGGGTGCGGGTTTCCTTCTTCTGGTCGGCCAGGCGCTGCGAGGCGGCGATCTGGGCCTGCTCGGTGCGCTTGCGCTCCCCCTCGGCGGCCGTCGTCTCCTGCTCGCGCAGCAGCTCGCGTGACGCCGAAACGACATCGTCTTTCGCCTTGCGAAGCGCCTCGGGCGTGCTGCCGTTCTGGTTCAGGAAGGCGACGCGCTTCTGCGCATCCATCAGCCGGTCGGCTGCCGACTGCTGGGCGCCGATGCTGGCGACACCGTTGGCAATGGCACTCCACATGCCCGCGGCAACGTCGCGCGTGAGGCTCAGAGCCTTCGACAGGAGGCCAGCCTGCGCCTGCACCTTCTGCATAGCCGCCACCGAGGCTTCCGCGCGGGTGGCCTGTGCCAGCGCTGCAGCCTCCTCCTTGCGCCCTTCTTCTTCCAGGGCCCGGATCTGATCGAACGTGGACAGCGTGAGGTAGTGCAGCGACTCGTTCAGCTTGGCCGATGCCTTGGTCGGCTCTTCTCCCAGGCGGACGTATTCCTCGACGGCGTCCTTCACCGACGTGCCCATGACCTTGGTCTGGGCCACGACAGCAGTTCCCACCGACTCCATGACACTGCCGGCGATGCGCCCGCTCGAGGCGAGCGCGAGCAGCGCGTCGGTCGCCTGCCCTTGCGTTCCGATGATGCCGGCGATGCGCTGCGACATCGAATCAAGCTGCGACGCACTCTGCCCCGCATAGTTGCCCGAGGCGATCAGCGCCTTGTTGAACTCTTGATTGCGCTCGGTGGCCTGGTAGTAGGCAAACGCAAGCGCGGCCACCCCGGCCGCCGCCAGGCTCACCGGCGTGATCATCCCGCCAATGTACGAGCCCAGGGCACTGGCCGCCGGGCCGATGCCGCCGAACATGTCCTTGAGCTGCCCGCCCTGCTGCAGGAACACGGTGAGCGGCGCCTGGCCACCCTGCAGGCTGGTGACGATGTCCGTGACCTGCGCCGGCACACCACGCAGGGCTGCAGACGTCTGCGCGGCCGATATGCCCATCCTGCTGAAGGCAGCGGCGCCGGACTTCCCGGCGCTGTCGAACTCGGCGCGCAATGCGGCCATCTTGCTGGCGACCACCGAACGCGCACGCTCGACCTCGTCAGCAACCCCGGTCGCCCGGATCTGGTTGAACGCCTCGCGGATCTTCTTCGCCTCGTCCACGATGGCGCTGTTCGGCCGGATGCCGAGGGCCCCAAAGCCGTCGCCGATCCGGCGCTGGTCATCCTGAAGCGCCTTCTGCTTGGACAGCGCGAGATCGAGCTGGGCGAGGTACGGCTTCAGCGCGTCGGTGTTCACGCCGCGCTGGCTGGCCAGCGAAGCGAAGTATTCCGAGCCCGATTTCTTGCCGGCCTCGGCCGCGGCGGTCGCACGCTGGATCGAGTTGATCAGGCTCTTCGTGTTCGTGTCGACCTTCGAGGCGGCTTCATCGCTGCCCTTGCCGATTGCGGCGATGCCCTCGGCCGCCTTCTTGCCCTCTGCTTGCGCGTGGACGCCAATGTCCGACAGCGTTCGCTTGACTCGGACGCCGCCGGCCTCGACGCCTGAGGCATCGACGCCCATCACGATCTGTTTCTTGAGATCAGTCATCCGAGCCCCAAAAGAAGAAACCGCCCGGAGGCGGTCTGTGTGTGCGCTACTTGGCGCGCATGAAGTCGAGGGCCGCCCGCTCCATCGTGCGGATGTCCTCGAAAAGCCGGGGCCAGTCAGCCCGAGGCACGCCTGCCAGGCGCAATACAACGGGCAGCGCGCAGTAGTTCAGGCCGGTGGCGCCTGAAAAGCTGGTGTTCCACTGCGTGCCCATGCGCCCGAAGACCCCGGCGACCACCTCGTGTTCAGGCCAGCAATCGACCTCCAAGCTGGCTTCCTCTACGGTCAGCCCGATGTCCGCCGCCTCCTGCGGCGTTGGGTCGGGTGTGTAGATGGCCCGCGCCAGCTCGATCAGTTTTTTGCCCGGGCCTTGATCAGTTCGCGGATGTAGGTGTCGCGGATCGCCGCAGGCGCGGTGATGTAGCTCTGCGCCATCAGCTTGACGTTCTCTTCGTTGAAGGGATCGACAAGCTCCCAGCCGGAGGCGACGGCCAGCACCTGGTCTTCAAGCGACATGTCGGCCAGCGCCTTGATGAACTCATCCATCTCGTCACGGGTGCGGTGCTTGAAAACGAACTCGACTTCGACTGCGTCGGAGCCGGGCTGCATGATCTCGACCTTCGCCTTGAAGGTCGGGTTCGGCTTGAGGGTGAGGCGTGCCATTACGTTGCGTACCGGATGAGCTTGCCCACGCTGGTGAACGTTGCGATCACCGCGTTGATCTGGTTGGCCGTCAGCTTCGGCTCGCTGTCGAAGCCGACATAGACGTTGTAGTAGATGGCGCCACCCTGCGGCAGCGCGGCACGCAGGATGCGCGGCAGGCCGTCGAAGTCCGCCGCGGACAGGATCGCGTTCCAGGCCAGGCTCGGATCGTCCGCGAGCGTCAGCGTCAGCGTCTTCGCGTTCTTGTAGGTCGGTTTGCGGCGCTGCGTGCCGTCTTCCAGATAGACCCAGTCGACAAACTGCTGTTCGCCGCCCGAGCTGTCGTTGCCGAGCACCTGGGAGATCTGGGTCCACGTCAGCACTTTGCGCACCGAGCCGACACCACCAAGTGCGGGGTAGGCCTGCACGTTGGTCGTGTTGTAGCCCTCCAGGCCGAACGTGCCAGCGGTCGACAGCGAGACACGCGAGGGACGACCGTCGAGCCCCACCCAGCCCGACGTCAGTTCGAGGATTTCACCGTTCACGAGGCCGTGCGCCGCGGCGGTGGCGACCGGCGGCGCGGCGTTGGTCAGCGCGGTGACGGGGATCGCCGGCCCGTAGGTCGCGGCAATCGAATAGACAGTGCCATTCGGAAGGAATGCAGACATTTTTTTTTCCTTTCAAGGAAGAGAAGCCCGCCGAAGCGAGTGGCCAGGCCCGGAGCGGGCGAAAAAAAGCCCGCGCGAGGCGGGCCGGGTTGAACTGGGTGGGTGTGGGCCTATCGGGCCGACCAGATGGAAAAGTCCTGCTGCTGGCCGAAGAGATCGACCAAGGAGCCATCGACATCGATGGGCCCGCCCAGGGCTTCGGCCTGGAAGGCGGTGGCAAGGACGACGACGGCCTCGACCTGTAGGGCGAGCGCCGCGACCTCTGCTTTCGTCGCGGCCCAGGTGTTGATCTGGAAGCGCCCGTTCTTCTTCGAGGGCATCGACTGGCGTTCCAGGAACGCGACGGGCACGCCCCCGGCCTGCTGGTAGGTGGCATAGGGCGCCTGAACGCCCTCCGGCGCATTGGTCGCATAGACGCGCTCGCCGAAGATCGGGGCAAGTCGGGCGATGAGGTCGGCTTCTACGGTCATCTCAGCTTCTCCAGGGCGTCTGCGAGCCCCTTGTCGAGGACATCGCTGGCCGCCTTCTCGGCAGCCGCCACGCGCGCGTCGTAGCTCGAACGGATGAACGGCTGCGCCGGCACCCAGTGCGGTTTCAGCGGGCCGTTCTTGCCCACGACCTTGGTCCAGTGGCCGTTCTCGATCAGATGGCCGTGCGGCGCCTTCCGCGCGTTCCAACTGACGTGATAGGTCGCCGCTTGCGGCGTGCTGTGGTCGGCGCTGTAGGCCTGATAGATAGACCCCTTCAGCGTACCGGGCGGGATGACTCGACCGCCCTTGCGCTTGTGCCCTGTCGCTGCGACCGGAACACGGCGGAGCACCTCGTCGTAGAACACCTGTGCGCCGGCTTGCGCGGCCGGGCGGACGAGTTCGCGAGCATCGAGGTCCAGCTGGTCGAACTCGGCCATCAGTCCGCTGGCGTCGAACGACATAGTGAAGCCGTCAGCCATTGTTCAGCCCTTGTTCGCAGGCGAGATACACAAACTGGCGACTGGTCCGATCGGGAAGCACCGCCTTGATGTCGAAAAGCTTGCCATCGTGCAGCACGCGCATGCTGGCAACAACTCCAGGCAGAGCGCGAATCAGGATCGAGGCGCGAACCAGCGCAGCCGGCGCATCGGCGCGCACCACTTCGAGCCCGTTGAGGTACGACACATCAGCCCAAACGTTCGTTGCGAATGGCGCCCAGGCCTTGACGACGCCACCAGCGGCGTCCCTAGTGGGGATCGGGCTCTGGATCTCGATGAGGTGCCGAAGCTTTCCTGCTCTCACGGCATCATCACCCGACGGTCGTGGCGAAGTAGCGCCTTTGCGCCGTGCGGCAACTCGACGGCCGTTGCGCCCACCACGGCATCCTCGCGGTTTTCGAACAGATGCCCCAGGATTAGCAGCACAGCCGACACGATGCAGGGATTCACCACGATGCCGTTCAAGACTCGTGTTGCCCGCTCGCGCGCTGCACGGTATTGCGTCTCCGCGATGTTGAGCGCATCCCCACGGTCGCTAGCGTTCTCGATCAAGGCTGCCGCGGCTACCGCCGCTTCGTAGGCCACGCGCGCGGCCGTCAACGCACCGGGTAGCGCGGCAACCGCTGCGCCCATGGCTGCGTCGTCCGGATAGATGGCTCGATTCAGATACCGCGCGGCGTGGTCTTCCGCACCCGCCATGTACGGCTCGATCTGCTCCTGCGGATACGTTGGGCCGACGCGCAAGTGCGCACGAGCCAGATCGAGCGTGATGACAGGCATGATCAGCCCTTGGCCTTCGCCCTGGGTTGCTTGTCGTCGGCTTCTTCCAGGGCACCAAGTTCACGCGCCCCGGCTTCGAGTTCCGGCGGGCATTCGTCACCTGCCTGGTACTCGACCGGGTAGATGTCCCCATTGGGGACACCCTTGAATGGCTTGTTGAGCTTCATGGTGTCCCCCTGCTTACGCCGCGACCTTCAGCGCGCGCATCGGCTCGGGGTTATGGACGCCACCGCCGACACGCTTCGTCGTGTAGAACAGGACGTAAGGCTTGGCGGTGAATGGATCACGCAGCACACGCACGCCGACACGGTCATACACCGTATAGGTGCGCTTGAAGTCGCCGAACAGCAGCGGCACCGAGTTGGCGGCCACGTCAGGCATATCCGGCACCTCGGTGATCCCGAAGCCGGCCAGGGTCGCAGGCTGGCCGGCCACGTAGGACGGCTGCCAGAGATAGTTGCCCTGGCCGTCTTTGAGCTTACGGATCGTGCCCTGCGACTTGCGGTTCATCACAAACCCGGCATTTGCGGTGAACGCGGAAGGCAGGTCATAGATCAGATCGACGATGCCATCCGAGGTGATCGCCGCCGCGGCGCCGCTGTTTACGGCCTTGATCGCGCCGAACGGGTGCTTCGCCGCATTGGCCCCGCCGGTGACATAGGTCAGGATGCCGAACGGCTTGTTCGCACCGTCGCCGGAGAAGAACGCCGCGCCCTCCTGCTTGGAAAACTCGGTCTCCACTTCGCCCGCGAGCCACGCTTCGAGATTGATCGCCGAGTCGTCGAGGATCTGCTGGGTGGCGGCGGGGTTCGCATAGATCTCGCCCCAGCCAAAGCCGAGGGAAGCGAACGTGCCGGTGCTGGTCTGAGGACGCGCCGCCGTCTCTCCGACCCAGCCCGATGCAGTGCCGCCCAGGTTGAACAGCTTGGTCAGGCCGGCGCCGGACACCGGCTGCACCGTCGCGAGTTGGCGCATCTGCGAAACAAGCACGAGCTTGTCGGTGATGGTGCGATCCCACTCGACGGGAGCCAGATAGCCACCCTCGCCGTCAGCGCCCTTGTTGAGCGCTGCCTGCACTTCGCCCTTCTTGAAATGCGAGCGGAAGGCCCCCGTGTATTCGGCATCCTCCACCTTCTTTCCGCCAGTGCCCGCGCCCATCTGCGCCGCGGCAAGCTTCAAGTTGGTGTCGTCGACTTCCTTCTGCAGTCGCGAGATGTCGGCGTTGATCGCGTCGACCTTGAGAGCCTGCAGCGCGTCGGCGTTGCCCTTCTTGATTTCTTCGAGTTGCTTGGTGTGCTCGGCCTTGAAGTCGGCGAAAGCCTTGTTCAGGGATTCCACCAGCGCCTTGACTTCGCCGGGACCGGCATCCGCGCGGACGGCGATCAGGCCGCGCGGAACGGGCATGGACGCGGCCTTCTCGGCCATCGAGTTGACGGCAGAAGCCGATGCGGCGCCTGCAGACAGAACGGACAGAGCGGCGACAGCCGCGAGGGAGATGAGAGTGCGTTTCATGGTTTAGACCTTTAGGGAGTTGGTGAGAGAAAGCAGCAGTGCTGCGGTTTCGCCAGCGCCCGGCATGGCGGTTTCAACGGCAGCGCCCGGCGTGCCAGTGAAAAGGGACTTGAAGGCATCGCGGCGAGCAGAGCGGGAGTGCCCCGCACGCGCCATCGACGCTTCGATCAATGCCAGGGCCTTCTTACCGCCCTGCGCCCTGGTGTCTTGGGTTATGTCGGAGCGCTCAATCAGTCCGGTGGCAAAGCCATCCTCGACCGCCTGTGCGGCGCCGATCCATGTTTCCTTGTCCATCAGCACGGCCGTCTCGGCTTTCGAAAGCCCGGTGCGCGAGGCATAGACCTGCGCCATCGCATCGTCGAACGGTGCGAGCCGCGCCGCGGCGTCCGCCATGTCGTGGCGGTTGCCGATGGCGACAGCCCATGCGTTGTGAACCATCAGGAACGCGCCATCGCCCATCAGGATCTCGTCGCCGGCCATCGCGATCACGGATGCTGCTGAGGCCGCCAGGCCCATCACGCGAACAGTGACCTTGGCCTTGTGCTCGCGCAACATGTTGTAGATCGCGACTCCCTCGAAGAAGTCGCCGCCAGGCGAATTGACATTGACCGTCACGTCACGGGCGCCGATGCTGCGCAGTGCCGCGCTCATGCGCTTGGCCGTGAAGCCCTGGCCGTCCCAAGATTCGCCAATGGCATCGTAGATCGAGATCGAGGCATCCCCTTCCGTTGCGGCACGCACCTCCGGCTGCCAGCGTTCGAGCGCGTCGGGGCGAACGTCGAACTGTGCGGCGCCCAGGCGGTGGTCGGCCCGGATCTCAGGCAGGTTCAGGAGGCTCATCGTTGTTCCTTGATGCCGGCTTGCCCGGCTGGGTCATCGGGTTGCGCAGTGCGTCTGTTTGCGGGTCGGCGGATTTCGGGAGGTCGGACAGTTCGCGCACTTCGTTCTGAGACATCCAGGGCGCCTGACCGCCAGCGCCAAGCGCCGTGGAGAAGAAGGCTGCCTGGTCGGCGAGCGTGCCGCGCAGCAGTGCGCCCTCGTTGAACTTGTATTGCAGGCGGCCGAGTTGATCTTCGGGAAGAAGGCAGCGCGCCGCAGCCTGTTCCCAGGACACGAACCAATGCGACAGCCCGTACTGAATGAAGAAGATCGCGAGTTGCTGAATGCCGCTGCCCCAACTCGTGTCGTCCATCATCAGAAGCGGTCGGGGCACGCCATACATGCGCGCCGCTTCCTCGATTTGGTGGTTCCGGTTCTCGATCTGCTGCGATTCCCGCCCGGTACTGGCCCACTTGCTGGCCTTGGCGTTCTCTTCCAGCAGCATCCACTTGCCGGCGTTTTCCGCACCCGCGTAGTCGCTGTTCAGCGATTCCTTCATGCGCGTGTAGGCGGTCTCGGAAAGCTCCTTCGGCACCTCGATGGCGCCCCCAGCCATCACGCCTGTGCGGAAGGTGCGAGACGCCGCACGTTCCGCCTGCTCGGCCAGCTCCAGGGCGTCACGGCCCAGCTTGACGCGCGAAATTCCGTTGATGCCATCCAGCGAGAGATCGCGCAGATGGAATACATCCCTCGCCGGCAGCGTGATCTCTTTGCCGTCCGGCGTTGTGTAGTCGTATTCCATCTGCCACGCGCTGTTCAGCCGCGGCTTGGTCGAGCCTCGATCCATCGGGATCAGGCGAATTGGCCGACTTCCCGACCAGATCACACGCGCAAAGGACTGTCCATCGAGCAGGGCCCGAAGCTGCATCAGGCTCTTGAACTCAATTGGCGTCTGCCAATCATTGGGCTTGTACTTCAGCAGCCGATGCGCCGGGTTGTCGGTCTGCACCTTCTTCTTGTCGTCGCTGCTCTGCAGGTTCAGCGGCAGCATGCCAACTGCCTCGGAGATCAGCGTCACGCAGCGCAGCACTGCCATGTTCCGAAGGCTGCGGTCACGGGCCGTATCCACGCCGGCCGTGGTTCCGCCGCGGATGTACTCCAACAGCGCCGGGTCGTCGAGGCCGCTGAACTGATGCCCCTGCGAGGCCTCCGCGCGCGGACGCGACTGCACCTCCGGCGCATTCGAGCGCCGGAAGAAGTCGAGAATCTTCATTCAGTCGGTCCTTACAGGAAGCGGATGCCCCGGGTTTCGTAGACGGAGTTGCCTCGCGCCTCGGGGTTGAGCGACAGAAGCGTCACTGCGTTGAACGTAGCCATCAACGGGTCGATCTTTGCAGTGCCGGAGGCCTGCTTCGTGATCACGATGGCGTTGCCCCTCGGCTCGACCTTCGCGTTGCCGACCGACCAGGCCATCAGGGGCTGACCGCCATGGATCAGCGCTCCCTCGGCGAGTTTTCGTTCGGTCGTCTTGATCGCACCGGTCATCTTCCAGCCTTGGCTGATGCCGATCACCTTCTCTTCAGGCACCTCGGCCTCGACAAGAGCATCCAGAATGCCGCCCAGCCCTGCTGGGTCGCAGCCGATCTTGTCCAGCAGACCCGATGCCTCGCACTGGGCCGCGACATCAGCCACGCCCGCCACGTCTTCGCCGATCGTGCTCACCAGGATGAGGTCGCCATCCTTCGCGAAGTCCTGCAAGCGTGGAGCAATCTCCTTTCGCCGCTCGAGAACCGAGGGATGTGCCCACGCACGAGTCCACAAGAGCCAGCGCTTGCGCAGAACGGTCTTCGCCGGAACAACGGCTTTCGTGTCCTCGTCGAAGTGTTCCGGGATGAGGAACTCTTCAGCCTTCCTGCGCCGTCCAGCGACCGCAGCGCCCAGCAAGTCGTCCAGGCCGCCGCCGTCGATTCCCATGTCCACCACTTCGCATTCTTCGAGCAGTTGCTCGAGCGTCAGCCCGGGCACCTCGGCACGCGGCACCCAGAAGTCGGCACCTGCCCACCGGTCTGAGCGCAGGTTCATGCCGATCTCGACATTCAGGTGCTTGGCCAGGAACTCCTTGAAGTCCTTCTCGCCGCCCTCCAGCGCCTGACTGTGCAGCTGCGTGATGCGCGCAATATCTACCGACGCGCCCCAGTTCGGGTTCGTCACGTAGGCATTCGCCAGATCCTTGTGCGCTCCCGCATCCAGCATGGACTGCGGGAACTCGTAGATCACGGGCAGGAACCGCGGGTCCTTGATGAACCCATCGCGCACCTTTCGCGCGTAGCTCAGTTTTTCCTTGAACACCCCCGCCGGCGGCTCGGCCGATTGCGTGGTCGCATAGATCACGAAGCCATCGGGCCGAGATGTCAGGCCGCCAGTCGCTTCCAGCAGCATGTTCGAAGCCTTGGCCTGTTTGCCGAACTCGTGGAGCTCATCGACAAAGACAAAAGATGCCTTCTTGCCTGACACCGTGTCACTATCCGCGGCCACCACCTTCAACGTCGCCGCGTTGTCCCGATGTGTGATGGTGCGGAAATAGTCCTGCACCTTCAACATCGCCGACAGTTCGTCGTCCGCCTTGATCATGTCGCGGATCGGCTTGTAGCTGTTGTCCGCGATTTCCTTCGTCGGCGACAGAATCAGCAACTCAGCCGACGGGCGCCAGTTCAGCACCAGGGCGGTAAGCATGATTCCGGCCGCGGCCGTCGACTTCATGTTCTTCTTGCTGACCATGAAGAAGAACTCATTGATCAACCGACGGCCCGCTTCAGCGTCGTAGGCGCCGAAGATCGCACGGACCCAGTCCTTGACCCACGGCAGGCAGGCTTCCCGCATGGTTGGCTGTCCAGCGACATCGACCAGGACCAGCCCCCCGAAGACCTCCCACGCCTCGTCTGCTTGCACTGCGAATAGCGGCGGTGCAACGATCAGGCTCTCGCGCGCCACGATCCTGCGCTCCCAATCGACGCAGGCGGTAGACCACTCCATCGATTACTTGCTCGCGACCAGGCGCGGTCCTTGCCGCATTGCGTACTTGCCACCAGCGGGGCGCTCAGGCGTTACGGGCTTCGCTGCCTCCGACTTCTTGGCGTGCTGGACGCCCAGCAAGGCGATTGCCGCCTTCAACTGAGCCGGGCTCGGGTCGACAAGTCCCTGCATGGCCATCGTCAAGAACTCTTTCGAGTCTTCGGTGGTCGCTGGATCTGCGGTTTTCGGCTTGCGACCGGCGCCCGGACGGGCACCACCGCTGCGTCCTTTGACACCTGTCATTTGATTTCCTTTTGATTCCGGGGCGAGTTTTGCGCGTGAGGAACCAGTCGGTTTCCCGGCGACTGGGCCGACAGACTTTCGAGCCCCCTCTCCCTTCGTGATACCTCTGTGCAGCACGACAGGCGGCCCGTGGAGCCACGATCTCAGCCCGTGCGCGCCTTGGCCTCACGCTCGGTCTTCTCGCGGTGGCAGGGCTCATTGCACAGGGGTTGTAGGTTGCTCTCGTCGTTGGTGCCACCGTCGGCCAGCTCGACGATGTGGTCGATGTGGTCACGGCTGGACACCCAGACCGCACCGCACCGGGCGCAGCGGTAGTCGTGGCGCTTGGCCACGCGTTCTCGGACTGCCATCCATGCGCGGCCGCGTTGGCGTTCCGTGGTGCCCGCCTTAGTCTGCAGCACTGGGGTGCGGGTGAGGCGGGCTGCTGCGAGCCTGGGCTTCAGGGTTGCAAGACTCATGTGTTCCACGCGAAACGCGCCCCACAAATAAGAAAGCGCGATGTCGGGATTCCGGCATCGGGCAATGGCGGCAACTGCGATTTGCGTCGAGAGATAGCCTAATGGCCGAGCGCCAGCACTCGCTGTATGCTGAGCCAAAATTACAAACGGAGACAGCATGGCAATTCTTGTGGCCACGCGTAATAGTCGCGCCCTTCTGGCTGCGATCCGCAAGTCCATTGACGAAAAGCACGTCGCGACATGGAGCTATGACCAATCTGGCGACTTCACGCACGACGTGGACCAATGGCGTTATCACGCCTGGCTGCGGCCAACGGCGGAGATGAACCGTCTTGTCCTTGGCATCATCAAGAACACGAAGATCAATCTCACCGACACGATCTACGGCGTGTATCACGGGCGGTTCACTGAGATGCTGCTCGCGCACCACACGGCGCTTTTCAGCACGGCCACCTGCACGGCCGGATTTCTCGACGGGTACGACTTCTACTGAAGGTCCATCGCGCCCACCAGCGGCAGAGTAAATGTTGATGCGGCGGGCGTTCAGGTTGGGGGGCTGCCCACCGTCCACTCGAGTGCCCAACGCACGTGACCCGCAGATAAAAGGCCTCGCAGGGGCAAATCGGGGCTTTCGGTCAACTACCAAAATATGGGATTGATTCTTGGACGCCATGCCCTCATCGTGCCGAAATAAGGATGGAGGGGTAAATGAACTCAGAACCTATTTGGTGCTGCGCGGTTGTGTCTGCCTGCCTGTTGATGACAGGATGTGAAACTCTAGCTACGAATGCGCAGATTGCCTCAATGGGTGCACAAGCCCCGAGACGCAATGTCGCGGCCCTCGAGCCGGCAGCCAACGCAGTCGCTGCTACGTCCGGTACGTCGAGCGCAACAGATCAGCCGGGCCAGAACGCTCCAGCGACTGCGACGGGCGCTACGGGCACCTCGCCTACCTCAAGCGAATCACCCATGGCAATTGGGAACAAGGAGTTCGTAGAACTCGTCACGGCCGAGATGGCTGCATGTGAGAAGAACGCAGAGAAAATGGGCTTCGTGACAGCCGCCTCCCGCGGTACGCAACTAAGCATTGCGGGTATCGGAATCGTCGCAGGGTCAATTGTTGTCCCGGCGTTAGCGGCAAAAGCGACCATCGCTCGATCTACCGTGGCGGCTTGGGGCGGAATCGCAGGAGCGGCCAATGCTGCTCAGGCAGCACTCGCATCATCCGGACTTTCGCCAGAACAGACTGTTGCTGCTCAAAAGGCCTATTTGGCCGACATCTCCAAGATTTTCGCGGAGATCAGCAGTCTGAAATACGGTCCAGACTCAGCATCCTTCCTCCTTCGCCTTCGATTTCAGTGTCGAATGGGCGTGCCTCTGACACCTGCCAGCAAGCCAGATGTCTTGCCAAATGGCGATCCTAAAGCGCTGAAATAGCAAACCCGCCGGGCTTGCGCGGGGCGGGTTTGGAGTCGGTACGAGTGGCGCTACTGCTCAGTGAAATCGGTGATCACCTCAGTCCCTGAGTACCGGGAGTCGGCGAACTTGGTCTGCATCATGACCCCGTACTGGCTCAGGTAGACGCTCGATCCTTTTGATGGCGCACCAACCTCGCTCGTGCCCTCGCAATCAAACCAGATCGCTTGGCCCTTGATCTTCGGGTGGAGTTCAGCCGCGCTTCCAGCCTTTACGGTTGTGCACACCATCTTGTTCCAACGGAAGTTGAACTCCTGCATCGGAAACCCGGTGGCGAAATCGACGACCAACTTGCTCCCCGGTTCCGTCAGCTTCGCCGGTTCGAACTTGAACGGCTTGATGTCCTTGACCGCTCCATCAAGGACCGTCATTTTTGACTGCGGCGACGCATTCTCCTTTTTGAGAGTCAAGACGCCGAGAAAGCTAAGAATGAAACTGCGATTGACCAGAAAGCCGTTGTTCTCAAGGGTGCGGATCTGTTGAAAGAAGCCGTTCCCGAGTGGGCGGTAGCTCAGTTGAGGCGTGGTGACTGCATCAGTTGCAGCACCCAGTGCTCGATGCCGATACTCCAGCTTGAACGTGATCTCTTTGAAATTCGTCGGCCCAGGCGCGCCCACCGACTTCAGCGTATCGACATATCCTGGCCGCAGCGCCTGTAGCGTGTAGTTCTTGGCAAGGAACGCATCGGGATTCGCGTTGGCCTCTTTGACTTCAGTTGGCATCGTCCCGCACCCGGTCAGTGCCAAGAGTGCTGCTGCGCCCAACCACTTCATCAAGCTACTGCTCGACTTGTCCATCCTTCTAGCGGCCAAAGATCCCAAGATATGCCTCCATCCTTAAATGTTAGGAGAAGTATCTTAGCGGTCGGCAAGACCATCCACCCCTTCCTGAATGTGACTTCGTACCGGAAGGTGGGCCAGAAATACAAAAACCGCCGTACTTGCGTAGGGCGGTTTGAGGTAGCAGAGACAGCTCCGCCATCAAGGGTTGAGCTGCTCTTATTTTTCCCGGCTCACCCGGGATTTGTACAGGCCAGATGATTCTAGGCCAAGAATATCGAATTCGTAAAGACTTTTTACTTCGCCGCTTCGGCAGCAGCAATCTTCAAGTCCAGATACCCCGCAATCTGCTTCATCGCTTCCGGTCCAGCCATCGCCTGATGCCTTTCCATGTGAGCGACGAGCCAGTCGGCGATCTCAGCATGCTCCTTGAACAGCTTGCTCAGCGAGGTGCGCCCCGTGCCCTTGCATGGCCTGCACTTCACGCCCAACGTCGTGCTACCCGGGATCACCGTGGCGCCGTGCCCACCACACGCATCGCAAGTCGGATTGCGGTGCCAGGCTACACAGCCCTGAGCCAAGTCGTAGGCCTGCACCCGGTTGAGCTTGATCTTCAACGCCCTCGCCTGCCGCCAAGCATCGTCGGCCAGAATCTCCACCAGTTCGCGGGCCGCAGTGCCGTCGCCCAGGAACAGGCGTTGCAACGCCACGGCCAGCGGGAAGTCACGGGCAGCAAGACCCATCGCTCCCAGGACGTCGGAATCCGAGCGGGTCGTGCGCTCGTTGATCTCGAGGTTCGATGAACGAACCGCGCTGGCGTAGCGCTCGATCACGTTCATGCTCGGCCCTTCAAGCTGTCACCGATCCGTGCTGCCAGGTTTCGCCTGCTGCTGTCGACCGAGGGCCTGCCTGTTGCATCCTCCAAGCGACGCAGCAAGTCCTTCAGTTCTGCGTCCGTGACTTGGCCGCGCCGCTTGAGCATCTGGGCAAAGCCCGCGATGACCTCGGCCGTCGCCGCCCGATGCGCGTTCATCGTGTCGGAGAAAAAGTCCGACGCCTTCAGGTACTGTTCAAACTCTCGCATGCTCATAGGGCGTCTCCTGGTCTTGGATCGAAAACTCGACAAAGCGCAGCGGGTAGCGCCTCGGGCTGGTGCGGTACTGCATTGAGGGCTTGTCGAACCACAGGCGCAGCGTGTAGTCCTGCACACCGTCTTCGCGCTGCTTCTTCAGGATCAGCTTGGCGTCGATGCCGTCCTGCTCGTCTTGCCACTTGGCGAGCGCCTCCGCGTCGTTCGGATTGGCTGGCGCCTCGTCCTTCTGGGCGCGCCAGATGGAGAACACGTTGTCGGCGCCGTTGACGATGCCGCCCGCTCCGGCGACCTCCATCTTTCCGGGGGCCTCGGTTTCATCGCGCAGCTTGCGCGGGTGCGCCACCAGGTGGACGTGCACGTTGTGCGTCTTCTTAAACGACACGAGCTTCTGCACCGCCTCGTTCTGCTTGGTGATAGCGCCTGGTCCGTCCTGAGGGACATCGATCATCATCAAGCTGTCGATGACGAAGTGGCGCACGCCGTACCGGCGAGCGGCATAGGCGAACACCTCAAGCAGCCGGTCCAGCTTCGCCACGCCAACCAGGTCGAAGAGCCACAGGCGCTCACGGAACCATGCACCGATTGCGCGGATGTATTCGCGGCTTGGGCGATCCAGGCCGCTGGCCTGCTTGTGCAGTCGCTTCAGGTGCCGCGATGCCCCCATTTCGCCGGAGAAGACCACGACGCGCTCACCCTGCACCATCAGCCCGAGCAGGATCTGGTCGAGCATCAAGCTCTTGCCGTGGCCGTTGATGCCGGTCCAGCAGGTGTACTCCGCCCGCCGGAAGCGGAACCAGTCCAGTTCCTTGTCGATGTAGAGCGCAGGGTCGATCGGAGCACCGGGCGGTGGGTAGAACAGATCCTCGACAGCCGCGGTGTAGTCGTTGGCATTGCGCAGCTCATCCGGGTCCAGCGGCCGGGCCTCTTCCATCGCGTGCTGAAAGTCGACAGCCTCTGCGCCATCCTGCAGCCACTGATTCGCGTCCTTCGCATTGAGACGCACGCGGCGGCAGCGCTCCACGCCCAGGCGGTTGATGACCTCTGCCGCGCCCTTATCGCCAGCCTCGTCGTTGTCGAAGCAGATCAGGATGTCGTCGAAGCGTTCGAGCTTTTCCCAGTCGTTTTCGATCCACTGATGGTTGCCCGCGCCCTGGTTTACTGACATCGCCGGCACGCGCATCTGATGCAGCGTCATTGCATCGATCTCGCCTTCGGTGATGGCGACGGTGCGCGCCTTCGGGTCGATCAAATGCCAGCCGAACAGGCACGGCGCAGCGCCTGGCTCCTGACGCATGTCCTTCTTCTCGTCAACGTTGCGGTACTTGATGTTGACGAGCTCGCCGCGCTCATCGAGGAACGGGAACACGGCGTAGGTCTTGCCGTGCTGCACCTGCTCGGCGATGCGGAACGCCTTGATCGTTTCCTCGGTCAGCCCGCGGCCGATTAGCCACTCCGCGGCGCGGGCTTTCGCGGCCGGTGCTCGTGGGCTCTCTGGTCGCCGATACGCCTTCTCGGGCGGACGCAGAAAGTCGTCACGGATGCCGAGGTGGCGCTTGATGTCCTTCATCGCCTCGGCCATGGACTGCGCTCGACAGGCCATCCAAAGGTCGATGAGGTCGCCGCCCTGCCCCGCCGCGAAGTCGGACCACACGCCCGCCTTGTGGCCACGGATGCAGACCGAGAGGCTGTCGCCAGGCTCGCCGCTGGTGTTGCCGGCCTTCCACTCGCTGCCCTTCTGTTTTCCGTTCGGCAGCAGCAGGCGCGCGATCTCAGCTGCCTGGCTGGCGAGCAGTCGCTTGATCTCGCCAGCGTTCATGCGGCCACCGCCTGCGTGACGCGCTTGCCGTCCCGAAACTCGCGGTAGTTGCCGAGGTGGCAGCGCTCGTTCTGCGCCTCCGCGATGTGCGTGAAGCCCGCCACCTTCCACCACGCCACCCCATCGACGAGCGGCACGACCGTTGTCGTCGAGGCCTTCGGACCGCCTCGCTCCTGCTCCTTGCCGAGCCAACCCGACAGGAAGCGCCGGACCCCTTTCGCGGTCTTGCGCTTCGCAGGGTTGTCCTTGCACCAGATGCGGGCCCGGAGCAACTCGCCGACAACATCGACGCTCGGGTACGCCTGCTGCCACTCCTGCACGTCCGGAGCCTTCACGGCGAAGTCGCTGCCATCGACCAACGGGATCAAGACCACGGTCGGCGGCGCTGCTGCGTCAGAGCCGGCTTCCGGCTCGGCGCAAAAAGAACCGTTAGGTTCTTTCTTTGGAGACGGAGACGGAGACGGAGACGGAGACGGAGACGGAGACGGAGACGGAGCATTGCTACTCTCGCCTTGCAGCAATGCTGAGGGCTTGCTGCCCGCACTGCTATCTGTATTGCTGTCAGCTTTGCTACTAGCAGTCCTAGTAGCAGCGTACTCGGGTACTAGGCGGTCAGCCGCAGCTTCTCCATGGTGGCGCTTAGCAGCGTTCCATTTCGCCTTTGCAGACCGCATCTCAGCGCCAGCAGCCCACGGGTTGTGCTCGTTCCAGTCGTGCAAGCTGTACTCGCCAGGCTGCCCGTCAAGGAAACGCACAGACGCCAGCTCGGAGACAAAGCGCCCTGCCTCTCCGTCCCACTCGGCAGCGAGTTCGATGTCCTCGTCCGTCATGCCCGAGAGATCGCCGTCACTGCGGTTGGCCACGGTCCACAGAATCAAGCAGACAAAGTTCCAACCCGCAGCCTGGCCAAGACGGCGAACGAGCTTCTTGGTTTTCGGGTGGCCAGGCAAGCCAACGGAGATTCGTGCATCGCTGGTCATCGCCAAGCTCCCATTTCGTGATCGGTCGCCCAGCGGGCGTGGCTGAAGTTGCCGCGGTGCACGCGCAACCAATAGAGGAAGTGGGCAACCCACAAGATCGCGCGACGCATCAGTCCCACTCCAGCGTCCGAACTGACTGAACGGCGCTCAGGTGCTGCTTCGCCATCAGCAGCAGCGCATCGACGTAGTCAGGCGGGAAGCAGCGCATGTCCTGGCCGACCACGCGCAGACCGGCATGGGCCATCACCAGCGCCAACTTGTCCAGGTGATCGCTGAGCAGCCGAGAGACGGTCGACTCGCTCACACCCATGGCCGCAGCAATGGCCGTCTGCGAGGCATCGCGCTGGGTCGCCTTGAGGACGCTCGAGACGATCTTGCGAGCGCGATCTTCCGGAGGTTCGACCGTCACCTTGCAGCCCCCTGCAATGACGTGCAGCGGGTTGCGCCGCGATGCAACCAGTTGCGGCGGGTGCAAGAACCTGCGGCCCGTCTTGCTGGTGCTTCCGGGCCTGCATCCAGAGACTGCATGCCCATGAACACACGCCACACCATGCCAACAGCAGCCAATGACCCGGATCTCGTCCACAACAGCACACGGACAACGCTGAGCACCAATGCGGACCCCACAGGCCGAACACCGGCACGGGTGACGCTGCGCACCAGCAGACTTTTAATCCGTTGGTCACTGGTTCGAATCCAGTACGTCCTACCACCAACACTGAATCGGTCGAAACCCAGCATCTATGCGGGTTCCGGCCGTTTTTTTTGTCCTTTCGAATGGCGTAGGCATCGCAGGCATCGGCGCCGAATTTGTCATTTCAGTGCAATTTCAGTGCACTGGACATTGTGGGCTTCATCGATCACTTCATCGATCGACCAGAGGACCCACCACTTGGCAAGCATCCAAAAGACCCGCGAGGGCAACTACAAGATCCAGATCCGGCGCAAAGGCTGGCCAGCCTGGTTCGGCACGGCCGACACATCAGTGGAGGCGCATCGCATCGCACGGGCGATCGAGTCGGACATGGACCGTGGCACCTACCGCGACAACCGGGAGGCTGAGAGCACCACGCTGGCCGAGGCATTCGATCGCTATGGGAGCGACTTCAGCAGCCGCAAAGCGCATCCTGAACGGGACCTACAGCGCATTGAACGCTGGAAGCAGCATCCGCTTGCACAGCGCTTCATGGCAACGCTGCGTGGGGCCGACTTCGCAGCATATAGGGACGAAAGGCGCCGAGCTGGCCGTGCCGAGAACACGATCAGACTCGAACTCCAACTGGTGAGTCACCTCTTTGAAATGGCGCGAAAAGAATGGGGGTGGGAGGGGCAACCGAACCCGCTGAAGAACATCCGCAAGCCCAGTGGCACAAAGGCGCGTGATCGACGCCTGCACCCTGGCGAGCGGGAACGCCTAGCGGTGGCGCTCGCCGCGACAGGCAACCCATGGGCCACTCCCGCCTTCGAATTGGCTGTCGAAACCACGCTGCGGAAAACCATGCTTTTCGAGTTGCGGTGGGAGTGGATCAGCTTGGCCGACCGTGTGCTCACGATCCCGCGCGCCTACCATCAGCGTGTGAACAAAGGGGTTCCGCACGAGATCCCGCTGTCGTCGAAGGCGATGGCAGTCCTGCAAGCCATGCCGCGCAGCATCGATGGCAGGGTGTTTGGGTGCACGGCCAACGCGGTCTTGATGCTCTGGAAACGGACGCTGAAACGTCTCAAGATCAGTGACTTGCGTTGGCACGATCTACGCCACGAAGGGGTGTCTAGATTGTTCGAGAAGGGCTTGAGTGCCATCGAGGCATCGAGTATCAGCGGCCATAAGAGCTTCGTCATGCTCAAGCGGTATACGCACCTTCGGGCGACTGACTTGCTCGCGAAAATTGGTTAGCGAGCCAATAGTGCCCGTGAATTTGTCATTTCGGTGCACTGATGTGTCATCCGCACACTGACCTCGACTGCCCGCAGGTCTAGCCGGTTCATCTCCCCGGTGCCCCTCCTTTCGAGGCCTGCGAGGCGGTCATCTCCTCGAAAGGAACTTCCAAATGAAGATGAAACCACTGGCCGGCGCTGCGCTGGCCCTCGCACTCAGCCTCAGCGCACAGGCTCAGCAACTCCAGATCGCTGACAGCACTGGCGGTCACCAGATCGCCGGCGTAGGCATTGACCAGGCGGCGATCTACAACGGCATCAGCGATGCCCGTGGACGAGCGCAGAACGCCCAAGGTATGGCCGAGTGGGCAGGCCAAACAGCCCAGAGCGCTAGCCAAGTTGCTTCGGCCGCACAGGGCACGGCGAGCTATGCCGTAGGTCGTGCAGCCGATGCCCGGGCCCGCGCCGACTACACGGCCTGGTACAACTGGAATTACACGCGGTCGACTGCCATCAGCAACTGCATGGCCACGGGGGTAATCCGGTTTACTGCACGATCATGGCGGATGCCCAGTATCCAGCCCCTTAACCTCAGGAGCCAGTTCCCTCTATGACAGAAAGCGCCCTCAAGGGCGCTTTTTTTGCCTCCTCACGTGCATCTGAGTGCCAGTCGAAATCCAACGACCGCAAATCTTGGAACCTGTCTTTCTGCGCAATCAGGATCAGTCGGTAACCATGCCATCGCGCAGCGCGTCAGCCACATAGGCCGACAACGTCTTGCGTGCCTTGTAGTGAGGTTCGACCGCCACCGACATTCCCCTTGGCCCCTTGATACTGGCCAGCATCCTCAAGCTGACCAGGCCCAGTTCCGGGAACCCGGTCCCGATGTCGATGAGCCCATAGGCCACATCGCCGTCTGCATCGAGCGCAGTCAGCACCCAGCATGCGCCGGCGTCCGGCGTGTAGAGCTTGACCACCGGATAGGGGTCGACGGCTTCACCGCGAACGCGCGCCACGCCGTTCGCAAGCATCTCCTTGCGCTGATCCTCGGTCATGAACGGGGACGGCATAGAACCTCCGGGGATCGAATGCATGCATCGTGCTTGATCGGTCAGAACCTGAGCTTTTCCCACAGGCCGAAGAACAGGAGTCCAGCAAAGGTGAAAGCGGTCAGTCGCTGCCAGTACCTGGACACCAAGGTGGTGACAGCCCAGCGAATTGGGCGCTCCCTGGCCTCGTCGTACAGCGACCAGGCATCTTGAACAGCCTTGTTACGGGCCTCCAGATCTGAAGCCGTGTCGGCATGTCGTTGGACAAGCCCGGCAAAATAGTCAAAGACGGGAAGCTCGACGATATTGCGTTTCCAGGTGTCCACCGGGGTCAGTGCGCCGGCGTGCATCGAGCGCGACTGGCCCGCTCCATGATCGGAATGCGGGTCGTAGTCAAAGACGATATTGAACTGCTCGTATAGACGGTTCCTGCGTTGCTTGTTGCCTGACCATGCGTCACTGGCATTCAGCGTGACGGTCTTGACCTCTGCCTCAGGCCACTGCTTCGCCCAAGTTACGATCTCGTTCATCATGTAAGTCGCGATGCGGTGGCCGTCGAGCTCATCCAGGTTCAAGAAGACTCCACCGCGACCGTAGACCTCACCAGAAGTCAGCGACACCCGCCCGTGGAGCTTCTTGTAAACCCCCACGAAGCTGCCGGCCTGAGCATGCGAACGCCGACGATGGTCGGATTTGCCGAGGATTCGTTGGTACCGCAGACTGATCGTCGCCTCGAAAATCGAGCCGTCGTCCTCATCCAGCCGACTCGTTTCCTCGCGCTGCAGCAGCAGGTGAGCGATTGGATCGCCTACGTCCTTTCCGCTTTCGCGATCATAGATTTCAAGCACCTGCAGGCGCGGTTTCGAACGGGTGCCATCGGCATGGCACCCCGGCTCAAGCAGACTAAGGCTCATCTTTCGCTCCGATGCTGGATTTCCATCACCACAGCGTACCCGAACCCGCCCACGTGATCATCTACAGTTGGCCGCGAGGCCAAGTCCACGGGGCGATCTTGAGGCCAACGATCCAGGAGAGACTGCGTGTACGGCTATGTGAATTTCCCCTACGACCACGGCTTGCTGGTCAAAGAAGAGCTTTCCGAACACGGCTACGTCGAGTCCCAGTCCGATGATGACCTTGGCCGGTACCTCTACCTGTTCGAAATCCGCGAGCGACTCGTGCCGGCGCGCCCGTATCGCGTTCACCTATCGCGCGAGATTCTCCGAAACCTCAATTCCCCTTGCTACGGCCAACGATCGATGAGGTGATCGCGCGCATGACAGCCGGCCAGCCCCTGGCGCCCTACCTATCGACGCTCGCCAACAAGCTGGTCACCCATGATCATTTGCTCGTGCACTGGGGCGTCCATCACTTGCATCTGGAGCCGCTCTGCACATTGGACGAGAGGGGCTATGTTGCCAGGGCGGACAACCTGCTGTTCTTTCGGGTGAATGGCGCCGACATCCATCTGATCGACATCCTTCCCCACAATCCATCGCCCTTTGCGCAGGATGAACTGGTGAAGATTGTTGATCGCAACTGGCCCCAACTGCATCAGCAGATGCGTGGATTCACGACCCGGGTGCTATCGCCTGCGCAGATCAAGAAACTGCGAAAAGGGAACTTGAACACTGCGGTTCAAACCGACACGCGCGTCGTGATGCCGGCATTTGGAGCCACGAGCGCTGGCCGTTCGCTTGCGGGCGTGCTTGAGGCCGATCGCATCTTCGCGGACCTTCGACGTCTTGAAGGACTGGTCGCCGAGAACTATGAGCGATGGTTTCCAAGGTCATCCGCTTGGATCACCAACGTGCGGCTTGTCGGTGTCGAGAAGGACGGCTACAACCTCGTCGACGGCGCCAGCGGATACACGCTGCAGTTGGAACGCACCAGCTAAGAAGGCGGACTGCGAAAAGCCCGCCCCGTTGGCATGCGCCCTGCGGCTAGTTAGCCGCCCGTCTTGAACGTGAACGTCTTCGTGAAGCTGCCTGTCGCGTTCGTCGTGATCGCAGGGTTCTTGCCGGTGCTGATCGGCTGGCCGTTGTTGTAGTCGGCCATGGTGGTGTTCGTCCCCGTGACGCTGACTAGGTACTCCGTATTCGGCTCGAGCGGCTGATCCGGCAGGATGATCGCGCGGCTCGGGTCGACCAAGAAGTTGGGGTCGTTCGCCTTGAGCATCGGCGCGCGCAGCGTCACTGAGGCGCCGTCCGACTTCTTCAGCATCGTGGCGGACTGGATGGTGATCAGCTGGCCGACGCGTACTGCCACGATGATGGGTTGGCCAACGGGGTTGGTCGACAGATCGCGGCCCGGAACTGGGTTCGGCTGCTCGTTCTTGAGCTGGTAGGCCGTACCGGTGGTGCCATCGCACGGATAGGTCTGCACCGCGGCACCATCAGGCTTCTGAGAAAACTGCCCCTGTGCGATAGCCAGATTGAACTGGGAGATCGCGCGAGGGCCAAAGTTTGCGGTGGCGGCTCCGACCTGGTCGGAGCTCATGATCGAGATGCCCACGTCGATCTGCGGCGACAGCAAGTCGAGTGCGTGATACGGGGCACTGAGCAGGCTGCGCACTGCTGCGATGCCGCGCCCCTGAGGGGCAAACTCCGTGGGGCCCAACACGTTGCCGTTCGCGCCTGTGGTGTCGGCGAAGGCATCCAGGATCAGCCCTTGTCCGTAACCTGCGGCATTGGCGCGGTCGGTAGGCGTCACCCCGGTGAAGGCAGCCTTCGAAGCGTCCTGGAAATGGCCAGCGATGTTATTCACCAGCAGGTAGTTGGAGTGGCCCGCTGCGGCGATATCCAGGTGTGCGTTTTGAGCCAGCAGGCCGAAACCGCAGCGGCTGCGCTCGGCGTTGAGTGCCGAGTAGGCGGCGAGTTCTTCACTGCCAGCGCCGTAGGTCGAGCCAGGCACCGAGGTGACGATGGTCGACGCGGTATCGCCTGCGGAAGGATCGTTCGTCCCAGGCTGCGACGGCGGCGGCGCAACGGGCGGCTGCGCGGGCGGCGTAGCCGGGGTCCCAGTGTCCGGTGGCGGTGCAATGGCGATCAGCGGGATGCCACCACCGCTGCCACCTCCACCACCACCGCAGGCCGATAAGAGAACGAGGGCTGCAGCAGAAAGCGCGATCGCGCTGGGGAATTTGGGGAGCTTGTTTTTGGTTTTCATGATGAGTTGAAAAATCGGGAACTGAAAAGCTGTTGTTGAAAGGTCTTGGGGTGCGAGTTCAGCCGAGGCGAAGACCCATGGGATGCCGAATCGAGGCCGCAGATGCGACCGCTCCCAGGCCCAGCGCCGCGGCCGTGGCCAGGCCTTGTGCCATCCGCTGCCGGCGCACCGCCTGGGCAGACTCGTATTCACGCTGGCGAGCTGCCGCGGCTGCTCGTGCGGCTTGAGCCTGTGCGCGCCGACGCTGCCGCTGTTCGGCTTCCAACGCACCCACGGCGCAGTCGATCTGAGCCAGGCGGGCGTCTAGCTGATCGAGCTGCGCCTGAAACACGAGCCAGGCCTGCCGGCGGGCAGCCCGTTCGTTTTGGGGCAGGGGGTTCATGATGGTGTCCTCAAAAATCAAAGGAAGGGGACTTGGGTCTGGTTGGCCACGTCCTGTCGGGCCGCCAGCCAGGCGTACGCCAGGCCTCGGCTGAAGCCGTTCGGAGCGGTCTTCGCAAGCTCCTCGAGCTCGGCTCGGGACATCTGCCAGGGTCCGGCCTCGAACGTGTCGTACCACTGGGTATGACGAGCCTCGAGCTCCGCCCAGTCAGCCCCCGTCCCGCAGGTCGTGTCCAGGCTGAAGCTTCCGTTGCCGTTGTCCATGTCGTTCACTCCTCGTTCGTAGTTGTTGGATCTAGATCTCGCCCGCGTCCTGCTGCTCGCGCTCGAGCTCGCGAACGACCCACGGCATGAGTGCGACCCAGGAGCCCGCACGCTCGATTGCTTCGGCCATCGTGTAACCCACGGCTGCAAGCCAATCGGCCTTGTTCAAGACCAGTGCGACCGCCACTTTCTCGCCCGTGCTCATGGATGACCAGGCGTCGCGGCCGCCACGAACCGCATCCCGCGCTTTGCCGAAAAAATGGCGAAATTCAACGTCGTTCATGTCGTTTTCCTCGGCGGTGTTCAGGCGCGCAGCAGCCTAGCGATCCGGCCAGCCGGGCCAGCGACCGCCAGGTCGCCGGGGGCAAGGCCGAAGGCCGCCTCGACGGCTTGCTGGTTGCCCTGATCGAGGGAGAACACAAGAAACCGGAGCAGCTCACTACGCGGCTCTCCAGCCAGCTCACGGCGCTTATCCTCTGCCCAGGTGCGCAGATCCGGTCGACTTGCCACCACTGCGTCAAGCGCGCGCTCGGCGAGCGCATCGAGTTGTTTTGCTTTTGCCATCGTCATTTCCTTCGTGCCGCAACGCGGCGTTGGTCTTCAAAAACACCGGAACCTTGAGCTGAGCCCTTGGGAATCCGGTCCCGGCTGGGAAAACGATCCAGGCGGTCTCAATCACCGTCTACCTCTCGCCTTCGCCCGTAGTCCGTGGGGCCGGCGCGATTGATGCTCGCAAGGGCCCGCCCGGATGCCGCATGCGCAAGCGAGCGCAGCGAGTGCGAACGGGAGAGGACGGGAGCGAAGCGAACCCTTGCGGGTAGCAATCGAGCGCGCGCGCGCGGCGCCGGTCACACTGACGAAGGAATAGCGAAGGCGCGAGGTAGACGGTGAAGGCCGCGGAGAACAATTCCCAGACGGGACGCCGCGCGGCGAGCGCCTCATGCCGCGCAGCGGCACTGGTCGGCCGAAGGCCGTTGAGCGCAGCGAGCTGCTGCCGCAGGCAGCGTGCGTCATGCGATCGGAACCGGAGGCCGAGACCGAAGGGCTCGGGGGCGCAGCCCTGAGAGCGCGGTCGGCGAAGCCGAGACGCCCAACGACAACGACCGACTCTTGCCCCAACCTTCGTCCATCGTTGGCCGAAACTTCGTCGAACCTTCGGCCAAGTCGCGACTTGTACGAACCTTCGGCCAACCTTCGTACAACACTGCCTCTAGAGCCGCGCGCCGAGCGCGCGGCAACAATGCAGAGAAAAAGATGGCCGAACCTTCGTACAAGGTTCGGCCAAATGCGAACTTGCACGAAGCTTGGCCGAAGGTTCATCCAAGTCTGTCCGAATGCTGGGCGAACTTGACGGCTCGCGTCACGATCAAGCGCCGCCGAACGAGAAGAGTTTCAGCAACATGAACGCCTCGAGCAGGACGGCCACACCCGCGACACCCAGCAAGATCGAAACGGTGCGAAGCAAGTCATTTGCTCGCCGCAGTTCATCGCGGTTGGCCTTGGCAGCAGCGGCGGCATCAGCGACAGTCTGAGCGCGAGCAGCAGCCGCGGCGGGGGCTGCTTCAAGCTGGAGGATCCAGTTCTTGTAGCGCCCCGAGATCTCCGCAGCGAGGGCCTCGGCGGTGAGCTGCGACGGGGCCAGCTCCCGGGCGGTAGTCATGGCCCAGCACCAAGCCTCGCCAAGCCCGCCGTCCGCGTGCGCCACCAACGGATCGGGCAAGTCCTGGAGGTCGTATAGCGACGCCGAGTACTGCAACTGCAGACCCTCTTCGCCGGCGAGCGGCGGGCACGCCGCGGCTGCGTCGATGCGCAGGAATAAGGCCTGCTGCAGGGCTGCGAATGCTCCATCGTGAACGTGATGGGGCAGCAGACGATGAGTCCACTCGTGAATGATCGTGGCGACGATCGAGCGGTGCGACCACAAGACGAGTCGACTGCTCACGGCAATGCGCCCGTCAGGGACCAACGTCGAGTCCAAGGCAAAGCCGCCCCATTGCCCCGTGGGGCGCAGTTCGATGGGATACGGCCTTTGAAGGCGGCAAGCAGTTATCACCGGAGTCAAGATCCTGCATAACCAGCCTGCCAGCGCAGGCCTTGCCGGCGCCACCTGGTACACCGGTAAGGATAAGGCCCCATCTTCGTCGTCGGCGACCACGAGACCGTTCATGCGCGACCAGGACGCTCACGCTCATGGGCTGTGTCATCGTCCGCGTCGGTATCGTCCAGGCCGTCGGGCCAGAGCTCGGCGGCAGCCTGGTTTCGGGCGAGCGCCGCATCCTGAATCGCCTCCTCGAGCGCAGCCTTCTCCCCCTTGATTCGGTCTTCATGGGCCTTGATGAATTGCAGGCGTGCCTCGCCGAGGGGCAGAGCGTGGAAGGCCTCTTGTTCGTACGGCGGCACGTGGTGCACCTGGTGCGCATGGAGGAGCCTCAGGCGACGTGAGGCCGCGAGAAAAGTCGCCCTCAGCTCGGCAGCGCGCTTAGCGTCGGTGATATCGAGCACCGACGGCGCTTGGTTAGGACCGATGTCCTGCTCCTGAGCGGCATGTTCGCGATCGGAGATGGTCTGCTGCTCCTGCTCATCCAGGACCTCGCCAATGGCCTTCTGGAGGAACAGTTGCTCTCCCACGAGAGCGTGCGCGATTGATCCCGCTGCGCCCACGGATTTCACCGTCGCCCACGCCTCGGCCTTGTTGGCTGCTGCCACTGCCTCCTGGCCCAGAGCCATCACGTCATCGCGCCCGTGCTCCGCCTGCGCCAACTTGAGGTTCGCGGCGGCCAGCTCGGCCAGCTGAGCGTCTCCAGGCAACGTCTTGCCCTCTCTCGCATTGCGAAGCAAGTCACGTTGACGGTCTAGCTCAAGCGCCCTCGCAGCACGATCCAAAGCGCTCTCTGTCACGTCTTGCACTGCGCCCGCGTTGTCCAGGCTGACGCCGGCTGCCTCTGCGGCTTTTCGGTAACGACTCAGCGTATTTTTGAGCTCTTGCACCTCACTGCGCAGGGCGCGAAGCTCTGTTTCGCGCGGGTCGGAATCGGTATCGGGCTCGAGGGTCTGCACGGCGCCGGCCGGGGTCGGTCGAGCAACAAAGAATGACGCGATCGCAGCGAGGACCCGGCGGAAACCTTCGATGAGCTTTTCGAGCAACCCGCTTGGCCAAGCTTCAGGCGCGGCGAGTTCGCTACGCTCGGTCTTGAGCGGAGGCCGCGGACGGTCGGCGTCGATACCGCTGCCGCTGGTGCCGGCTGCGGCCGCAGCGGTGGCGCTCTTCTTCATCGGGACCCCATCGAACCGCAACGAGTCGCGCAGGCTGGGGCGCGGCGCCTCTGCTGCAGTCGGTGCGGGTGCCGGGGTCGGGTTGGATTGAGGCGAAACGGGCGGGACTGGGGGCGTGGTGGGCATCGGGAGCTCCTTTGGTTGATGCTGGTGGTGAAACTCATTGGCGGCGTGGGCCTGAGCCCGCTCCAACAGGTGGTCGATGACACTGGGTGCTGTCATCTGCTGCGCCTTACGCTTGGAGGTGGGCTTGGAGGGCTTGGTCGGATCTGCTCCTGTGCGTGTGCGGCGCGAACGGCTGAGATCTGCATCTGGGCCCAACTCCAGGCGGCCACGGCGATCAGGGCGCACGTCGTCACCGTCACCGCGATCGGCGTGACCACGACCAAGAGCAGGGCCTTGCGCAAGCGCAGACGGGCTTGCCGCAAGTCGTCCCTGGCTTGCCCCTCGGTCAGCTCGATGGACGCGCGAAGAGCTTGCCCATGCGTTTGAAGAGCCGTCGCCATCCGTTCCGTCGTCTGATCGAGAAGGGTGCCGAGCGTCCTGGTCTTGCCCATGACCTGGCCGACCTGTTGATTGAGCTCGACCAGCGCCGTTGCCTGGCGCGCGATCTGCGTTTCCATCGAGCTGGTCGACGACGGGCTGGCCGTATCTGGCCCGGTGGTAGCGGGCTTTCGCGGAGATAAGAGGAGCGAGCTCGGCTGCTGCTCTGGCTGCTCTGGCTGCGTCCGGCTCTGAGCCGCGCCAGAGGGGTTGTGCTCGGCCACTCCAGCGTGTCCAGGTAACTGAAGTCGCTCGACAATGCGGGCGGGATTGAGCTTTTGTCATACAGAAGACCCCGCAATCGCATGGCCCGCTCGCGCCCAGGCAGCAGGACAGAAACATAGTCCTCGCCCTGGCGGGTCACCCGCCCCAGCTTCTCCAGGGCGGCCACCACGTGCTCGCGTGTCTCGACCTGACCGGCCTGAACACCGCGGGCCAACCATTCCGTAATCTGGTGCTCGGCTCGCCGCCCGGGCTGAAGGCCAGCGCGGAGGAGTGCGGCGTCCGTAAAGGCGGCCGCTGGCGTGCTGGGCCTGACGAGCCGGGTACGGCTCGGGTCGAGGATTGACGACCAGCCCCGAGTGGCATTGGCAACCTCCTGGGAGAGAACAAATGCCCGTAGAGCTGATTTGGACGGCGGGCAGATATTTAGACTTCGAAAACGAATTCGACCATCTATATCCGAGGAAGCCACGCAAGAGGGACTTAATATATGGACGTCGTGTCCACCCGTTGGCGATGTATGGAGCACGACCAAATAAGAGTACGTTCCTTTTTCCAAGCCGCTGAAGGCCACGCTCTCCCAGCGGTGGCATTCCTCGATAATTTCTTCGTGCGTCGGTGCGTCCTCGTCCGCCCAACTCAGGACAAAGGATTTGTACTTGTGTTTCAGATGTCCAATCTGTGCGCACCAAGCTAGAAATTCCTCCGGTGAGCCGGCGAGAATTTCCGGTTGGGCGTGGCGCAGCTGACCGTTGGCCTCGTGCAGAGCTAATACGTATTTGACAGCTCCCTCGGGCGAGCGATGCTTGGCCCCGGCTTTGATAAATTTTCCCATCATCCATTTCGGCGCTCGCTTGAATTGAAGAGCTCTCGGGCGGTTTCTTCAATGGCTTTGAGGGATTCCAGGATCTGGACGGCCTGGATTGGGCTTGCAATTACCGCAGCAGTGTTGACATGCTTGGCCAACTGGTTGCAAGACGAGCTGATGTTTGATGCGAGCCAGGTCAATTTGGGGTCGGAAACCGCAGCCGGTCGGCGCGGTGCGCCCCGGCCCGTGAAAGCGCCGGGCACGGATGCGGCTGCGGCCACCTGACTGCGAAGCCAGTCCGAGACGCCAAGGTTCGCGGTGGCCGCAGCTGCTCGCCAGGCGGCTCGATCTTCAGTGGGCAGGCGGAGGGTGAGGTGAGCGTCGAACGGGCCGCCAGGCTTGGGTGGACGGCTCACGAGTGGTGGCTTCCAGAGGCGTTGGCGTAGCCGACGGCAGACCGCGGAGCGGGCTGCATAACGGGTTCAAGGGCAGAGCCTTGCCAGAACAAAGGGGCACCAAACGAACCGCGCAGCGGGTCGTTTGGTGTCACTTGTGTGTTCTGGCTGTGCAAGGGAACTCATGCCCCGATGGTCTTCCCAAGCCCGAGGTGCACCGAAATGACAAATTCGGGCTGGGCAGTTGAGGCGGCCCTGGCGACTGCCCTTGAGGCACACCGTCGCAGCGTGCCGCTGCATCGGAGCGTCCCGCAGCTTGGGTGCACTCCTGATCTCAGCCCGACAAGAAACCCTGCTGACGGAGCTTGTCCAGGGTCGTGCTCACATAGTGAGCACAGCGCGTCTCGTCGCGCGGTTGCCGACCTGGCTGGCGCACCGAATGCTGGAGGAAGGCTTCGACCTCAGCAGCACTGCGCCCGGACTTCAGCATGCCGATCGCGCGGCCCCAGTCGCGCCCTGAGGCTGTGCTGTCGGTGCCGGAGCTAAGGGGACGCGTTCGCGGCTGTTGCGCCCCCGGCACTTTCTTCTCCAATGCGGACGGACGGTTGAGTTGGGATTTGGCAAGTAAATTTCCGATTTCGTGCTTCTTTCCATCAGCCAAATAGACAAGCCGAGTCCAAAATCTTCCTCGGCCAGGTTTGAGATTTACAGAACCAGGCCATCGATGAGCCTGATGCCCCGAAAGCGCGCCAGGATCTGACTTGTATCCGGTGCTTTCGTACAGGACGCGGTGAGCGTGATGACGATCTTCGTTCGTCATATCTTGATCGCCGGCATAAAGGTGCTGAAAATTTCCATATGAAGTTTCGAGAACAGCACAAGCAAATCCGTCGAACAGTGGTGTCGCTGATTTGACGTCGTCAAGTAGAAGAATGCGTGAGCCTTCGCGTGGCCCTGCAAAGAGTGATTCGCCAATAAATTCGCCAACGCTCTTGGATATTTTCTTTTCGCGGGCATGCACCATTTTGAAAAAATCTTCCCAGCTCGTAAGTGAGAGCCCGCGGTATTGACCGATCGACTCGGCATTCTTGGAATACTTTCCAATAGGTAATTCGCCGCCGGAATAGCGACCGTCGTTCGAACACCGAATCGTCACCAATCGGGTGAGGTGGTCTCGGTTGCCGCCGTTCTGTTTCATGATCCAAATGGCCAGGCGGGTCGAATTGGCGCACCGTTCGCGCATCGCCGTCTCTGATCGACTCATTCCCTCGGACTCGTTCAACGGGCGGCCGGCCATAGAAGAGTCGATCGGAGGGGCACTCAGGACCTCGGGAACTGGTTCCTCGATGAACTGGGCACCACCCCCAGCCCGCTGTCGCGGGCGGGAGAGGGGGAGCGGCGCTCGCGCGCCGCGGAAACCGCGGAGGAATGCGCCCCTTGGTCGCCCAAGCCCCCATGTCGAGTCTTACGGCCAGGGGGGTGTGAATACCGGTCTCCGCAAAATTTGCGTGCTGGAGAGCGCAGTATTTGCGTGCTGGGGCGCTGGCAACCCGCATGGGCATTGGGTTTCAGAGGGGGCATCTTTTTGGGCGTGATTGCCATGTGCAAGTCTCTGGGCCCCGAAAGGCCTAGTGCGAATGTCATTGGGAGCTCGATTTCTGCCGGTGACGGGTAGGCCAAGTGCCCCCGCTTGCCCGCAGCGCGCAGCGCTGCGCGCTGCCGGTGCCAAGCCAGCGCGATTTCGATGAATGCCGGGTTCAGGTGAGTCAATGCGACTTCCTCCTTGAGCCTGGCGCCGCGTGGCCGGCGCCGCTCGCGCACGATCAGGCCAACTTGCAGCAAGAGAGCCACCGCATCGTCCACGGCGCGGGGCGAGGCTTGCCTCGGCCCATGGCTGCCCAGAAACTCAAGCTTCACCTTGATCCCTGCAGTTGGGTCGCTGGCCTTGGCCTTGCGGCACAGCTCAGCAAGTACTTGCCCGGCTGTAGGCGTCAGCCGCTGGCCAACCCAGCGGATCTCACCAGTGAGGAATTGAACGAGCGCGTCCACAGGTCGAATGACCAGACGCTCGAAGGGAGGCGAGCAAGCGCGAGATGCTTGCCCCATTTACGAGGCCCGAAGATAATTTAGGCAGCGTCCAAGCTACCCCTCCGAGCCCGGTTGCCTTCCCCAAGGCGGCCGGGCTTTTCCCTTTTCAGGCCTCGGAACCCTGCAACAGTGCGAGCGCGCGTTCAGGCAGAGGGCGGCGCTTTCTCCCGCGCCGCGCCGCCTGCTGCGGCTGCGCGCGTGCGGTGGTGGCGGCAGGGGCAACTGAGGCTGGCGATGCAGGGGCCGCTGTGGTGGACAACCCGGTTATCCACGCTTTGATGTCCTTGGCAAGCCACACAGACGGTCGACCGCCGACACCTGCAACCGCCGCCGCGGGAATCAGTCCTTGCCTCGCGGCATAGCGCACCCCGCCTCTTACTTGAGCCGGGGTGCGGCCGCGGAGCCAAGGCAGCAGCGCGCCGACAGCCTCAGCGGTCAGGAACGTGTCGTCTGGCATGGCCGCATGCTGTGCGCGCTCGTTGTGGTCCGTCGCGTAAGAATTTGGCATATGTCGTTCGATGGCTGGTAATCTGTGATGAGCGAATTACCCGCCATCAACGCGGGTGCACCAAAATGACAAATTCAGCCCGTCACCGAAACGAACGACTGGCCTCGGACACGATCGAGGCCATGGAGTCGTTGCGCGCTCGGTTGGCTCCAGATCTCCCGCTCGGCACGAGTTACGCAATCGATCTGAGCGACGCCCAAAAGAAAGCATGTCGGAGGGTCCTCGAGCTGGTCATGCTCGGTGCGCTTGATGCCGACGCCGCCGCGTCGGACCAAGGGCAGGGGCGCCGAGGCCGTGGCAAGCCGCCGACGGTCCCACACGATGCGAATCGGATGCTGGTGAGGATGATCGTCATGGCTGCCCGCGTGGACGAGCCCACTTTGAGCCCTTTGCAGATCGCGCAAGAGCTTGAGAAAGCAGCCGGCGGGCTACCCGATGGGATCGACGATGCCGCGCAACTCGGGGCCGTCCTTCAGGCGCATTGCACAGATCCAGGTCCCAAGCGCAAGCGCAAGCACCTCAGTGGTCTGAGTCGAGAGCGCGCCGGGTGGCTGGCTCAGGCAGCAGAGAGCATCGGCTGGCTCCCCCGAGGGGCATTGGCGCGCGCCGTACCTACTTCGCCTGCTGCTGACCCTCGCCTCCCCAGAGCCCGAAGAAGATCGGGTGTGGTCCCACGAACTGCGAGAGCTAGAGGCCGCGCTGCTGGCACCCCCGCCGCCAGCGCTGACATCTTCCGAGCTGGCGCGCGCTTGGCGAGCAATGGTCAAGGGAGGTTCTGAATTTCGCAAATCCGCAGCGGCGCACGCCGCGCAGGTGATGCGCTGCAAGGCCCAGTGAGTCTCGATGCATTGAATGAGCCGCCGGTGCCGGCAGCGGTGGAGGTCGCGCTCAGCGACCGCAAGGTCGGAGACGTGATCGAGGCGTCCCCATTGGTGGTGGTCTACACGATGCGCGAAGGTGAGGAAGGCCATGCCTGGGCGATTCAGCCCGCCGCAGACAGCATGTCCGCCGCGTTCGATCTGGCCGAGTACGCGGTCGCGGCCCACCGGCCACGCGCTGGCCGCCGCGGCCAGGCGCAGGGCAATGACGCCGGCGCCAGCGTCGATCTCGCCCAGGGGCTCGCTCGCTGGCGCTGACGAAAGGCTCTCCACATGACCGTGATCACCCAGCGCATCGACTCCATAACCCGCGCGATTACCCCCGCACCTGTTGCCGACAGGAAGCCGGGCGGCGAGCCCTGGCGTCGGGCAAATCGCCTGAGCTGTGGCTAGCCCTCGTCCTCGTCTTGGCGGCAGCGACAGCCCCTACGCAGGCCCGAGCCGACGCGCTCGACGACTATAAATCGCTCAGCGAGATGTGCCGGCGCAGCGGCTCGACATCGGACGCGACATGCACGCAGCGGGATAAACTTGAGCTCAAACTACGCACCCAGGGCTATTATCAAAACGGCTACGACGGGTACATGTCGCCCGAGCGCATCGATGAGTTCGAGCGCATCGTGCGCTCGAACCGCGTGCAGGCCCGACCGACGCAGCTGGTCCCGCCGCCGATCAAACCCGCGCCGATGCCCGAGCACCCGCACACGTCGGCCTTGAGTGAGCGGTTGCTGGTGCACCTCGAATCCGCCCCGCCGGGCATGCGTGAGGACTTCCTATTCGAGAACCGCCCCGCGACGATGTGGCGTCTCACGTGCAAGCAGATTGCGCAGTTTCAATCAGGCATGGCGAACACCGACAAGGACCGCGCGTTCGTCGCTTGGCAAGCTACGGCGCCGGGGAATCTGCTCACCGTCTTGCGCGTTGACGGCTCGACTTCGCAGAGCTGCTACGAGCCGACTACGCGTGGGATTCGCATATTCGGCAAAGGCCAGCAGCCGTTTGACTCCAACTTGCGGTGAGCGCGGCCGGCGACTTCGCGGCCGGGCCAGTTACCGTCCGTTGCAGGGGGAATTTGCTGGGGAAACTCCCGGCGCCTAAAAAAATGAACCAGATAGGCACTGTTTTGGCGGAGAGTGTGACTGCTGTCGACCGGCGCCGTCCAAGCAGTAGGAGCGTCCGAGCGCGGGAGCGAAGCGAGACCGAGGTGGGCCGTGCTGAATTCGCGCGGGCATGGCGTTGAGGGGCGGGGTGCAGATCTCCAGTGCAATTTCAGTGCACTCAAAAGTGAAGTCGGTTCAACTGCCGTGCGCAGCGGTCAACAGCAATCAACGGAGATTTGCCTTTTAGATCAAGGCCTTACATAATCAACAGCGATCGATGAAGGTTGCTCATTCGAGCGCTGATTTTGCTTGCCAACGCCTTTTAATCCGGTGGCTCGATGGCGACGTGGATGTGCGATTCGCCGCACAAGAGGTCGACGTCACACCGAGAGGCCGCGCGGTGCTGCGCACGGACAACCGATGAACGGTGAACATCAGGCAGTCGCCTTGCGCGGGCGGCGCTTCGAATTTCGCAGCACTTCCCATGGCACGTCCGGACGGAGGTCTTCGCAGAGCACCCCCGTCTCCCGCTCGATGGCGGGGCAGTGCTCGGCCGGCACCTTCTTGCGAAACGCCCACATCCCGGGAGTAGATCCAGCAACGCCGATCAGCTCCGCCAGCCTCAGTCGACTCCCCGCAACCTCAACAGCCCTCAGGAACGCTTCCATGACAACTCCTTGTTCAAACACGATAGAAGCCACAATCCTAACACTAACGAATTTAAAAGGTGTGGGAGAATTTCGTTCGTGAAGACCATCGCAGAACGAGTCAAAGCCGTCCGGCAGGAGCTGGGCTGGAGCCAGGTACAGCTGGCGGAAGAAGTGGGCGTGTCTCAAAGCTCGATCGGGAACATCGAGTCGGGCTTCAGACAGCGCCCGCGGGAGCTTGTGTCCATCGCAAAGGCGCTTCGGGTCTCGCCGGAATGGCTGGAGACAGGCAAGGGGCCCAGGACCGAGCGCGCCTCGCTCAAGCTCGTGGGAGCCGACGCCAAGCCGTCAGTGAGAGCGCTGGTGGAATACTTGGCCGAGATCGCCACTCAGCAGCGGCCGACTCTTCGAAAGAATTTGGCCAATCTGCTGGTCGATCTAGTCGAGCATCCGGAAGACACCGCGCTCATCGAGCAGACCATTGCCGACATCGAACGGTTCTTCGTACCGCCCGCGCCTCCGCTCGCTCGGTAGAAGGCACGCCTGACCGACGGAACCGACGATGAAGGAAATCCGGCTGGGTTGGGCAAGAGAGGTCAGCCACCTCAAGCATCAGATCCAGGCTGCTGCGAGCTGGAAGCCTGAGACCCCAGTGCTGCGCCGAGATCTGGAAATCATGGCCGAGGTGGGCAACGAGGTCTTCGGCGATGGGACTCACTGGATCGAGGAACGGAGCTTCCCGCCCGAGGCCCTCGGATCGCAGGGTTCTCGCCGATGAAATATCCGGTAACCAAAGGTTAGGATTAAGAGAGCTCTGCGCTCTGCGAATTGAGCGCTACCACGTCGTCTCACCATGGGCCCCATGCGAGGGCTGAAGTCCGCGGGACCTATTGAACCGCGATGAGTGCTCAGATCGCTCGGAAAATCAATAAAAACAGCTGTGAAACGACCAAACTTCAAACATCTGCAGTTGGCTGTTCGCCGGCAAGCGGCCGTCGCTCGCGTTGACCGCCTGCGGACCGGGCATCGAAGAGCTCTGCGCATTCGCGGGATTCGACTGGTCGCAGGCCGTCTCGCAGCTATGGTCGTGACCGTGCCAAGTCACCTTCGCTACTACGGCCCAAGCAAGGCCCGGCAAGTGGTCGAAGCATTTTTAGCACGTATAGATGAGCGCTTGCAGCGTGGCACCAGAGTCAAGCTAGACTTCGGCAAAGTGCAGAGGCTGTACCCATGCGGCCTGTTGTTACTTATGGGATGGGTTGACGAGTGGGTCGACTCTTACGGTCCGCAGATAACGGCGAACTATCCGACAGATGATCTGGTCGAACAGATGCTGCAGCATGTGGGTGTGCTTCAGCGGCTAGGGTTGCTACCTCGCAAGGACGTGGTAGATCACAGTGATGTCTTGAGATGGCACTACTTTCATGGGCGAGATGCGGATGCGACTCCGCTTGAGCCCTTCATGATTGAGGTGCAAAAGTTGCTCGGCGAGGAGCAGCAAGTTGGACTGGGAAACTGCATCACGGAAGCCATGATCAACGTCAGGCATCACGCGTACGAAAACAGTGGCCCCTGGTGGAGCTTTGCTACCGTTTCTGACAAGAAGGTTTTCGTTGCTCTATACGATAGAGGGGAGTCCATTCCCGCGACGCTTCTGTCAAAGCCCTCGGTCATGGACATTTTGAAGGCCCGAATGTGGTTCGAAGGGCGTGGCGATGATCAACTAATCACCGCTGCTTTGGGGGGGCGGACACGAACGAGCCTCCCATATCGAGGCAAAGGATTGCCTGAAATGCTTGAATTTACTCGAAGCTCCCCCCATAGTGAGTTGGGCATCTTCAGCAGACATGGTTATTTTGTTTATGACGATCAGAAACTGGAGCGTTCTGGCCGACTTGGAGCCCCAATTAAAGGGACTCTGGTCATCTGGATGATCGATATTTCTGAGGTGAAAAATGACTAAAGTTTTGACTGTGGCGACAGACTTCGCCAAAAGCCCTGCAGGGCGGTATTTCTCCGACGGCCCGAACTCAGGCGAACGCTTTCGCGAAGAGCTTTTATATCCAGCCTTGCAAGAAGGCGACGTTGAAGTGGTGCTGGATGGTGTGTTGACGATGGGATCATCTTTTCTTGACGAGGCCTTCGGCGGCCTTGTTAGAGAAAAAAAATGCACGCCAGTGGAATTGCGAAAAAAATTAGTTGTCAAATCTAGGCTACAGACCTACGTAAATAAGGTCTGGTCATATATTGATGACCCAAAAAACCTTACTCGCATTAGACGAGTTTTTGGTTGAAAGAGTTTTTTTCCGAATACAAAGATGCCCTGATAACTGTCGGGTGGCTTCTTGCTGCCGCAGGTTGGGTGATTTCTAATTTTCAGGCAAACAAACGCGAAAAAAGAAAAGAGACTCGATCCGAAGTTGACGCAATTTGCAAGGCTGCGGCTGAAGTTGTTGCAAACTGCCGAGTTTACTATTCGGCATTGCCGTCAAATGATGAGGATGACACCAGAGCTGCAGAAATAGCTTTTGAAGTCCACCGCATTGTTAAACGGACCGAACGTCTCAGAGGGCGGGTGTCGTCATTTGAAGAGGCCGTCGTTGCAGTTGGCTCCTTCTACGAAGCCGTCACGGCCGAACCGTTTCAATCAAAAAGCAGAGAGACTCACGGACCTGGCTCTCCAGTTCTATTGGGAATCGAGGAATCGGTGCATAGCCTCATCGACCAGTTGGAGGAAGGCTTTACGCTAGCATTTACGAAGCCATGGCTTCGTTTCCGGCGCGCTGTAAAAAACGAACTCAATAATTGGCGCTTCCCGAAGAAAATTCCAGAGTAAATCCGCAATCTGCAAGTCCGCTGATCTACCAACGCCCATCCACAATGATCTGAGACACCTGCAGCCGCGGCTTTTCAAGCTCCCATTCGAACTGGAACGACACGTAGTCGGCACACTTGGCGAGCAAGGCCTCCCCGCTGGTGCTGTAGAGGTCAGCGCAAACAATAACCTGCAGCTTGGAGCTGTGCTCCCGTGGCCACCGCGTCGTTGCCTGGATCTGGTCGACGTGCCGTCTGGTAGCGAAGGCAATCGCGATCGCTGCCGTCTCGCCCCAACGCCGCCTGCGGAAGGCCGGCGCCATCCAGGCCTGATCCAACTCGACTTCGAGCTCGATAGCGTTTCGCCGTCCAGCGAAGGCGTCGACGATCCATTTCAGCCTGAACGAGATGAAGCCCACAGCATCGCCGTCGGCTCGCTCCGTCACGACAGCCAGCAGATCCGTGGTCACGTACGCGCGCACTGCGGACCTCGCTGAGAGCAGTTCGCTGCCGTGTTCCGAATAGAGGTCGAGGCTGGTCCCGAGCCCACGCAGATTCGCCTCCCTCAACGGCACCGCGCTGAGTGGACTGATGCCCTCCTCCGTCTTGTAGGTCTCGTCGGCTTGGTGCAGCGCACGTAGCTGCCGCGCCCAGGCTCGCATCCGGTCGCACTGCCGCGTGACGATGTAGACCACGCCCTCCACCTCTTCCAGCGCCTCGTCATCGTCCCAAGCAACAGGTGTCACCGCGTCGGGATAGATCGGATCGATCGGCTTGGTCAGCCGGAGAAACAGGGGGTGGCGTCGGCCGCGAGGTTCAGGCATGCGCCTTTCTAGCGCTGATCCTCAGAAAGCTTGAACACGGGCTTTTCGGTCGTGATGCCCTATCGCCGCGAACTCGAAATCCAGATACGCTACATGTCACTGGAGGTGGAAATGCTGGAACTGCTCGATACGGGTCGAATTGCGCACAAGCTTGGCAAGTGGCGCTGGACCGCTTACTTCGCTACTGGGGTGTGCGTGTTCCTCATTGGATGGGCAATCGCTGAACTATTGATGATTCCCAGCCGCATGAGCCCGGTCGCTGCCGACTCATCTCCAGCATTTTGGACGTTGGCCGCCTTCTCGCTGGCATCGCTGCTCCTGATCATCTACAGCGTCTGGCTCTGCTACATCGACGAAGTGCATGGGAAATACATCGAAGTTGCGCAGCACTACAAGACCCACGGCTGGTAGCCCCCGCAAATCAACACCGAAGCCCGCCTTGCGCGGGCTTTTTCATTCCCGGGGCCGGCATCGAACCGGCATGCCTTGTGGCCTTCGGCTCATCCTGAGAAATTACACAGGATCTAGGCCTCGCCAAGCGCGATTGCCGCCCTCGGTGACAAAGACAGAGTAGCGCCTTCCGACCGTATCGGCGGCCTCGCTGGCGATCTCTCGGGCCCGCTCGATAGTCACCTCTCCCTGGCCGTAGTACTCCGCAGGCGGTAGCCTGTACACAACGCCGTTGTCCGCAGTTATCACATCGACAAGGTTGCGTTGTGCCATCGCAGCATGCAACGCGGCGTAATCCTCCCAGGTCGCGTTGTCATGCAAGACCATCCTGACGGTAAACCTGGCCATCGCTCCTCCTCAAAGTTGGGCGGACATTGCAACTGGTATGACCACAGGTTAGGCCGAGGACAAACCCTCTCACAAGCCAGCCTCACGACGCAGTCGGCCCATTTCCTCTTCGCACGCCGTGCCGGCCAGCCGAATCAGTTCCAGAACCTCCGGGAGCTTCGCCGTGAGCTTTTCATACGCCCGCACCTTCAGTTCAGGAGCATGAAGCCGCGTGAATGCCGAAGCAGCAGTCCACGCGAGATGCAATTCACTAAGGCCGCGGGGCACCGATGACAGGTAGAGCACAACTCTCGCCGATGGAATTTCAAGCACCGGCAACTTGTCGAGCGCCTCCTTGCAATCGGCCAGATTCTCGAGCTCAGCAGCAGTCACTTCGTGCAAACGCCCGTCCTCGTATTCCCGCTGAAGCAAGTTGACCATCGCGATCGCGCGGGCAAGGAGAGTCTTCACGATCGAGAGCCGCTCGATCGCGTTATGCGCCGTGTTTTCTCGCTGTGCTCGAACCGCAGCTCGGTGCTGGCGATCTGAGATCAAGAACGCGCCAGCGATGGCCACTATTGCGCCAACGGCCTGAACCCAAGAGGCCATGTTGGGATTCTTGTCCGCCCAACCAACCAGGCTCACCCAGCTATTGGCAGTCACGATCGCGAACGCTACGCCAGACCAAAGCGCCAAGACCTGAAGTGGAGACATCCGATCCCTCTCCTCGAATTTGACCGTGATGCTACCGCCCCCGCATCAACCATAGTCGTACTTCTGTCGTGTTGATGGCAACATCACGGATGTGACTGATTCAAATCCCCCTCTCAGCGGAGAACTTCGACGACTACGCACTGCAATTCAGGAGGCGGGTTCGGTGATCTCAACCCTTGCCGATTTCTGGGATGAGGTGCTCGGAGATGGTTCTGAGGGTTCGGGAAAATTTGTCGAAGGCGTGTTTGGCCCCATGTGGCGAGAAGGCCCAACAGGCGCCCTTCAAGAGAAAGAGATCGAGAACTGGGAGTCTCAAGAGGACGAATTAAAAGAGTTCGGCCTCCTCCAAACCGCTTTTACGGCATGCGGCTATGCGATCGATGCCATGAAGGCAGAAAAGGCTGGTCATACCCTTGAAGCGTGGAAGTTTTTGGCCTCCGCCAACTATTGGCTTGGAGCAACGGTGGGGGCCTGGTCACTCCGCAAGGACCGGCCTCTGACTGTGCAAGAACTTGCAGTTCGCGGCGCCGCGTCGCGACACGCAGAAAATAGAGCAATGAAAGCAGAGGTTTTTGCTTGGATGGACGAGCACAACGCCAAGTACCGCAGCCTCGATTCAGCTGCAGAAGCGATTGCCAACAAGGTCGCCCCCATCAAGTTTCGCACCGCCAGGGATTGGATCGGGGAATGGAAAAAACTCCGCTCTGCAGGCACACCTTTCGGTGGGGGATTTTGAGTCCCCTGCGCCCAGAACTCGATCACTGTCGACAGCCCTCGACCTGCTTGGTCGGGATCGGCAACTTCTCTCCGTTCTCGACCGGCTGCTCGTAAAGCTCGTACGTGCAGTAGAAGACTTTCTCCTTGAGGTCTGAGATGTACGAGGCCCCCTCCTTCGGGATGAAGGAGTGGGAGTAGCCGCAGCTGCTTCCGGTATAGCCCGTGTCGTTCCGGTGACCGACGAAGACTCTGACCCCAGCCGGAATCTCTACCCACCGCCAAGTCTTCGCCTCGCCCTTCTCCCCGCATTTGTCAGAGATCGACAGCGTTGCCGAGATTCGGTTGGCATCGTCGTAGAACTTGATTCGTGCCTTCGATTCGGTCGGCGGAAATACGAACGGCTTTAGCGGTTGGGAAGGAGCACAGCCACTGAGGTAGGCAAGCAGCGGCAGCAGAGCAAAAGCAGAACGCATCATCAAGGCTCGGTGTTGGGGAAGCCCGGGCAGCATACACGCCCATTTCGAGCCAAATCGGCACAGCGAACCGGCCCCGCATCAACCATAGTCGCCCCTCGGTCGTGTTGATGGCAATATCACGAGCGTGACTAAAAACACCCCCAACCAGACTGACGAGGCGGCATCTGCAGACAAGGACAGAATTCGAAGCCATAGCACCCCAATCTCAGAAGCATATGGGTCGTTGACTTGGCTCATAGAGATGTGGAATGGATGGTTCCCGAACTACGACTTTCTTGAGAACGTCTTTAAGCCCCTTTGGGACGATCCGGAGACTAGCGGTGCACAGCAAATCGATGAGATCAGGAAGATTGAAGACATGCCAGATTGGTTCGGGCAAGAACCGATCACGCCCGAAGGGCGAAGCGCGGCCATAAAGATCGCAACCGCTCACGCCGCATGCGCTTACTGCGTCCAGGCCATGAAAGCCTCAAAGGGAAGCTCTGACGCTTGGTCTTACGCGATAGAGGCAGCCCGTTGGGTCGGCATTCTCCAAGGCTTTCACTCCAGAACCGGCTTGGAGAACGCAAACTCCGCCTCACAGCTCGCGAGGCTTGGAGCGGCAGCTGCTCATGCTGAAAATCGCGCGATGAAAGCACTAGTAATGACTTGGTGCGACAGCAATATGGGGCAATTCAAGAGCATGGATGCCGCAGCAGAAGCCATTGCGGGAAAGCTAGTTCCGGTGAAATTTCGCACCGCGCGTCAGTGGATCGGCGACTGGAGAAAACTACGGTCTGCCGGCAAACCGTAGGTTCTGCCTGCACGGTGTAAGGCGTACCGGCGCGCCGGCTTCTGTTCGCCACGGCAAGCCGCGATAGTCCATTCATGCCGCAGCACATCGGATGCACCGCGGGCAACCACTGAGGGGCGATCACCTTGACGAACTACCGCGTTCGAACCGAGCAGCACGGCAGCAACGCTGGATCGACGAAGGGTTCGACTACAAGGAAGACGACCCTCAAGATCTTCCACAAAGGCCGGCGATCCAAGCCCGATACCCGTGAGGTCAAGGGCGTTCACATGTGGCGTTACCCCAGAAAAACTCGGCGGCACTGCTCGCGGGAGCGGAAGTTGGCGGTTTATCAACAGGCTTGTCCACATACACATCTTCAGTGTGCGAGTAGCATTTGCAATGTCTATTTGGACAAACCGAGCCGTATCTACCTATGCCGGTTACCAAAAAGGCAAGGGCCGCGAGTGGTGGAACACAAGCGGCCCTCTTGAGCACCCGAACCCGAAAGAACTGGCACCCGTCTGCGGAGACGAGGAAAAGTTTAACCGGGTCCGGGGAATGTTGGCCGCTTACTTGAAAGCAACCATGACCCATGACAGTGACCCTGCCCCGCCAGTCGATAGGCTGCTGCGCCTCCCTGAAGTTCTCACCAAGGTGCCCATCGGACGGGCTTCCTGGTGGAAGGGTGTCAAGGATGGCCGCTACCCCGCCGCCATCAAACTCGGCCAACGTACGAGCGCCTGGCGAGCCTCCGACATCGACAAGCTGATCGCTTCCCTCTAGGCGAGGTCAACCATGAACACGATCATGACGGAACCCCGTCGGCGGAGCGCTGGGCGGACATGCGCTGATCGACGTGTCTCGCTTCGGCCTGCTGCTGGCTCGGGCGTGATGGCGGCGCGAAAAGCGTCTGCCGAAAAGCTGCCAATTGCGGGCTTCCTATCCCTCTGCGACACGACGAACATTTCGAGCATGGAATACGCCCGGCCCATCAGGCACAACATCGCCAGCCAAGAGGTGATTGTGATGTGGTCAGGGCTTGGGCTTGCGAGCGTTCGGGTTGGGCGACGGCCCTTTGCTCTGCGGGTAGCGGCGCTTATCGGGCACCAGCGGCTCGCCATCGCGTTTCACGATTTTGCGGACGGCCTCAAGAGCGTCTTGCACCGCGTTTTGCTGCTCACTGATTGCGCCTACTTTCACTTCGGTTTGCTCGGGCTTGCGAGTGCGCTCTTGCCCAATCAGTTGCACCTTGTCGGCGAGTGCTCTGATGCGCGAGAACTGCCCTTGCTTGTACGGACGCAGCAACTTTTGCAGTTGCTTTTTCTCGGTAGGACTGCTGGGCAGTTCCCGGTCGGAATATGCGGAGAGTGGTGCGTCAAAAATGTCCGCAACGGACTCCACGAGTGTGAGCCCATTGAAATAGGCGTAGGCACGAAGTCGGTCTGCCAGTTCTTCGTCAACTCGAAAGATCAGCCCTTCGCCTTCTGTCTCAGGGTACTCATCCATCTCACCTTCGCCAGTCGCAAGCCACTCAAGACTGACTGCCAGCGCCTGGGCAAGTCGCGCCAAAGCCAGCTTTCGAGGCACTGCTCGACCAGTTTCGTAGCGGCTCACTTGCGTTGCAGCGATACCGCTCGACGCCGCCAAGCCGCCTTGAGGCATGCCCCGCGCCGCACGAGCAAAGGCAATGCGCTCAGCGATAGTGGTGTGAATCTTCAATGTACTAAAGCCCAAAAAAAAGTTGCACAAAGTCTATTTTCGGGTACGATTCGAATCATGTACTAAAGTACTTTTCCATCTGTACTATGAGCAACACCACCAAAAAGCAGAAACCCCCTGTCGCTCTGCGACTCCCCGACGAGTTGCAGGACTTCTTGACGCAAGAAGCGGCGAAGGGCTGGCGCAGTCTGAGCCGTGAAATCGTAATGCGCCTCAACGAATCCCGCGAGCGGCAACTTGCGGCCCAGCAACCCTGCAAGTAACCCAAGGAACCCTAGCCGTGACTATCAACATCGCCATCAACTCGCGCCAGGTCGGCGACGAGCTCACTCCCACCATCAACGGCCGCGAGTTGCATCGCGAACTCGGCGTGGGCAAGGACTACACGTCTTGGGCAAAGGCGCAGATCAAGCGCGCTCACTTCGAAGAGAACCGCGATTTCGTGCTGCTCACCCAGAAGGGGGAGCAGCTCGCCAGCGGCGCGAAGTGGAGCACCGAGTACCACTTCACCGTCGAGGCCGGCAAGCACATCGGCATGCTCTCGGGTACGACCAAGGGCCGCGAGGTGCGGGAGTACTTCCTGGAGTGCGAGCGCCGCGTGAAGTCTGCGGCAGTCCCGGCGGTTCGCGACGCGCGCACCGCCGCGCTGATCGATGCTTTGGTCCGTCAGGATTCGCTCGAGCAGGAGCAGGCCCGACAAGCCACCGAGCTCGCGCGCCTGCAGGAGAACGTCGCCGTGATCGAGGCCCGCACCCAACCCGAGAACAAGCACTTCACGGTGCTGGGCTATTCGAACCTGATTGGACGTCCCGTGGATGCGCGCACCGCTGCGAATCTTGGCCGGAAGTGCGCCGCCCTCTCGCGCGAGAAGGGTCTGCTCATCGGCGATGTGCGAGACCCGCGCTTCGGCACCGTGCACAGCTACCACGAGTCCATCCTGCAGGAGGTGCTGGCACCCGCGACCACCAATTGATCCCAAAAAAGGCGAAAGCCCAACGGCGGCAACCGTCGGGCTTTCTGTGACCCAAGAACCCTAGCAAGGAACCCAAATCATGTCCGAGGTTAGCACGCGCCCACAAGTTGGCGCAACCGGCGATCTCTCGCCCTCCCCGATCCGCCCGGCTGCGCACAGCCCGGAAACCATCGAGTTCGACTCGTCGGCCTTCGACGTCGCCACCATGCGCACGACCGAGATCGGCGGGCTGGCGTCCTGCATGATGTGCCTCACGGCCGTCGGATCCTCAGACGCCAGTTTCAACGGCTACGAATTGACCGAAGACGCACTGCCGCTGCTCGGCGCAGTGATCATGCGGCTTGCGCGTGAGGCTGACCAAGCAAGCCACCAGCTCTGGTCGCAGTACAAGGAGGCCCGCGCAGCCGCCAACGGTCGTGAGGTGCAGCAATGAGCGCCGTCCTCGACAAGCCCCGCGCAAAGGTTGCGTCGGCCCCAGCAAAGACCGCTGTCGCCGTCCGCAAACCCGAGACCTCGATCGCAGACATCCGCGCCTGGATCGTGTCGGCAGACGAGAAGCTTGAGATGGCGTACGACGCCGCCGAAAAGGGCGAGTCGGTCGATGTGCTTCTGGATCACATCTGCCACTCGGTCATGCTGGAGCCGGTCCGCATCATCCACTGTGAGGATCTGACGCAGGCTGACGCCCAGCGCGTCTACGACAGCCTGTTCCCTGCGCTGGCTTGCATCCAAGGCGCCATCAAGCTGGCTGACGGTACGGTCCTGCAGCACGCGCTGGAAGAAGCCTTCGAGTTGCTGGATACCGCGCAGACGGCTCTCGATCCGGTGAACGAGGCCGTTCGCTCCCTCGCTGAAGGCGACACCGAACGCGACGAGCATTCGCCGGATCACCCCCACGCGGCACCTATCGCCGCGCCCGTCGAGAGCGAACGTGATGACGAGGACTTCGACCCCTACTGCCTCATGCTGCAGGCTCGTGACGTCGCCGAAGCCGCGTTCCATGAAGGCGGCTCGGACGCCATCTGGGGGCTGCACAGCTTGATCGAGCAGACCGTCAGCAAGGTGTCCGCAGTCGTCGAAGCCGAAAACGCAACGGATGAGGATGTTCGCAACGATGCAAGCGCCGACCTTGCGGGTACTTTGGCTGTCGTCCACGCGGTGAACAACGACACGGTCGACAACCCACTGCTGTACGGCGTCGCATCGCTTATCCGCATGGCAAAGTGGCAGATCGACACCGAGATCGATCGCCTGGCTCGCGCACGCCTGGAACGAGGTGCAGCATGACCACCGCCGCTCCCAACAAGCCGTCGCTGCGCTTGGTGCCCAAGCCCCCGGGCTCCATCGACGCCGACCTGGTGGCGTTCAGGGTGATGGAACACATCGACGCACAGCACCCTACCTTCTGGGAGACGCTGCCCAAGACCGCGCGGGTGGGACTGCGCAATGCAATCGTGCGCGCTGTCATGGCGGAGGACGCGAAGCGATGAGGTGCGCCGCCTGCACGAGCGAAGATATGCGGGTCATGACGACCCGGCACACGGACGCAAAGGTGATGCGGTTGCGCTGCTGCAGCGCTTGCGGCCACCGTTGGACGACTGTCGAGGTCGACGCGCAGAATCTGTCCCGCATGGAATCGACCGTCAAGGCGTTCCGAGCGTTCGCAACGCTCTCTCGGGAAATGGACGATGCCGCGCCCTCGCACAGTTAACCGGAAGATTCCAGACCTCCCACGGGGAATGCGCAAGGTCAGCACCGCGTGGTACTGGCGCGGCACTGACGGATTGACCAAGGAGATCGAAGCTCGGCTGCGTGAGGCCAAGGTGTCTATGCGCGCCGGCTCAACACCCGTCCAAGCCCGGCTCTGGTGGGAAAAGCACATCTCCCCCGCTCTCGTCGCGGCCGTGCCCGATGACGACGTGGTGGGGACTGTTGAAGAAGTGATCCGCAAGTACGAAGCCGACGAACTCTGCACGATCAAGCGTGCGCGTACCAGGACCGAGTACGAAGGCCGAATCCGCCGATTGAGGGCGGCTTTCAGCAAGATGCGCTACGCCAAGACAGAGGTGCAAGCCTTGTTGCCGGGCCACCTCAGCGCAGTGACCATCACCCAGCACCTGCATGCCAACCGTGCGCGCGGCTCGTCCGCAAACAAGGACATCCAACTGCTGTCCCGCATGTTCCGACTGGCGCGGGTGCGGTGGGGCCTCACGACGTTCAACCCCTGCGAGGGCGTCGAGTACTTGTCTGAAACACCACGCGACCAGTACGTGAGCGACGAGCGCTACGCCGAGATCTACGACGCCGCTGGCCCAGTGCTGCAATGCATGCTGGAGATCAGCACACAGACCGGCGCGCGCGAGGGAATGATCTTCGACATCCGAATCGGCGACTTCAATGACAAGCGCATCGAGTTGCGGGTCACGAAGAAGCGCAACGACAAGGGCTACATCACCAAGGCCTACGAGATGACGCCGGACCTCTGGCGGGCGCTAACGCGCGCGCTTGAACTGCGCAAGAAGAACCGTGGTGGTGCAGCCAGCCTTCCCAGCGACTACCTGTTCATCACCAAGCAGGGCAACCCGTACGGCAAAGAAGCATTCAAGACGCTATGGGGCGCAGTGCGGAAAAAGCTGGGCCTCGCGCCGCGGGAGATCACCTTCCACGACATGCGCGCGAAGGCAGCTTCGGACTCCGATTCCGACGCGTCTGCCCAAGAGCTGCTGCACCACGAAGACGTGAAGGTCACGAAGCGCGTCTACCGCCGCAAGGTGCCCACTGGAACACCCTTGCCGTCCGCTATTGGGGGGCGTGGCGGGGACTGAAAAGGCTCGGGTTTGTCAAAAACCAGCCCATTTGTCAAAACCAAAGAAAAACGGGTCAGAGCTTTTTGGCTCTAACCCGTTGATCTAACTACTGTTTTTGGTCGGTGTGAAAGGATTCGAACCTTCGACCCCTTGCACCCCATGCAAGTGCGCTACCAGGCTGCGCCACACACCGAAGCTCTCGATTATAGCGGGCTAAATTCAGTGTCCGACAGTCAGGAGCTCACGAATTTCAAAGAGTTCGCGGCGAAGGTGCAACAACTGCGACAGATCGACGCTCTGCGCGGCCGCCGCGGACCCCGGTTCCTCGTGCACGGCGGCGTCGAATTCCTCCTGGCCGATCTCGATGGCCTCCAGGCCTTCGAGCGGCACTTCGCCCGCCTTGCGGCGGTCGCGCTCGCCTTGTGTGAGTTCCTGCAGCTTGTTGCGCGCACCGCTGATGGTGAAACCCTGGTCGTAGAGCAGGTCGCGGATGCGGCGGATCATCAGCACTTCGTGGTGCTGGTAGTAGCGGCGGTTACCGCGCCGCTTCATCGGGCGCAGCTGGGTGAACTCCTGCTCCCAATAGCGCAGCACGTGCGGCTTCACACCGCAGAGCTCGCCGACCTCACCGATGGTGAAGTAGCGTTTGACGGGAATCGGCGGGAGCGTTTTCTCCATTGAAATCAAGACTGTGCGCGGGAAACCTCATAGATTACTCTACGCGGCCACACAGCACCAAGCACTATTCCGCGCCCAGGCTCCACTCGACTTCGGAAGTGCCGCCCTGCGGCTCGACGCTGCCCTGGATCTGCTCCTTGAGCTTGGCGCTCGCATGGAAGGTGGCCACGCGGCGCTCGCCGATCGGAATGGCTTCGCCGGTGCGCGGGTTGCGTCCGGGACGCGGCGCCTTCACACGGATCTGGAAGTTGCCGAAGCCCGAGATCTTCACGTCCGTGCCTTCAATCAGGCTGCTGGCCACGAGCTCGAAGAACGCCTCCACCATGTCCTTCGACTCACGCTTGTTCAGGCCGATCTGCTCGAACAGCAGGTCGGCCAGGTGCGCCTTGGTGAGCGCCGGCGTTTCGAGGGCTTCGAGCGTGAATTCGGCGGCGTTCATCTTCATCCTCTCAAGCGGCCGCCCAGGGTGGCGCCCAGTTGTTCGACGATTGCACGGACAGCGGGTTCGACCTGCTCGTCCGTCAGCGTGGCGGCATCGCTCTGGAAGGTCAGGCGCACGGCCATGCTCTTCTCGCCCGGTGCCAGCGCACCCGGCGCCGCCACGGCGCCTTCGCGCAACGGCTGCGGACGGTAGATGTCGAACAGCGTCGCATCGCGCAGCAGGCCCGAGGCGGACGCGCCCGCGCGGATGGCCTGCATCAGCGCGTCATGCGACACCGCTTCGGCCACGACCACCGCGATGTCACGTTCGACGGCCTGGTGCTTGGGCACCGGCTGCGCCACGGGCACGGGCCGCGCCGTGACGGCGTCGAGGTCGAGTTCGAACAGCACGGGCGCCTGGGTGAAGTCCCACTTCTGGCGCCAGCGCGGATGCAGTTCGCCGATGAAGCCGACGGCCTGGCCGTCGAGCAGCACACGGGCCGAACGGCCGGGGTGCAGCGCGGGGTGCTCGGCCGCTTCGAAGGTTGGCACACGCGGCGCGAGCAGCGCTTCGACATCACCCTTGACGTCGTAGAAGTCGACGCGCTGCGGCTTGCCGTCCCAGCGCGACGCCTCGGCATCGCCCCAAGCCAGGCCGGCCACGCGCATGGGCTGGTTCACGCCGCGCACTGTGCTGTCGGTGGTGACGACGCTGTCGTCGCGCAGGAACACGCGGCCCAGCTCGAACACGCGCACGCGCGGTGCCTTGCGGTCGAGGTTGAACTTGAGCACCTGCAGCAGCGAGCCAAGCAGCGACGAGCGCATCACGCTCATCTGGCTGGCGATGGGGTTCAGCAGCTTGACCGGGTTGGCGTTGCCCGCCAGATCCTGCTCCCAGTGCGCTTCGACAAAGCTGAAGTTGATGGTTTCCTGGTAACCCAGCGCTGCAACGCTGCGGCGCACCGCGAAGCGGCTGCGCTGCGCCTCGGGCCGCACGCGGGCGGTGATGGGCGCGAGCGGCGCGGTGGTCGGCAAGTTGTTGAAGCCGATCAGGCGTGCCACTTCTTCGATGAGGTCTTCCTCGATCAGCAGGTCGAAGCGGTGCGGCGGCGGCGTGACGGTCAGCGTGCCTTCGCCTTCGGTGATTTCGAAACCGAGGCGGTGGAGCGCGTCGGCGCATTGCGCCTGCGTCAGCGGCATGCCGATGACGCGCGCGGCGCGGGCCACGCGCAGCGTGACAGGCGCGGCCTCGGGCAGGCGCAGCGTCTGGTCGTCCATCTTGCCGGCTTCGCCGCCGCAGATCTCGACGACCAGTTGCGTGATGCGCTCGATGATCTGCACGGTGCGGCTCGGGTCGACGCCGCGCTCGTAGCGGTGGCCGGCGTCGGTCGAGAAGTTGAAGCGACGCGAGCGGCCCTGCACGGCCTCGGGCCACCAGAACGCGGCCTCGACGTAGATGTTGCGCGTGTCGTCGGTCACCGAGGTGGCGTCGCCGCCCATGATGCCGGCGAGCGATTCGACTTCGCGGTCGTCGGCGATCACGCCGACCTTTTCATCGACGGTGATCGTCGTGCCGTTGAGCAGCTTGAGCTGTTCGCCTGCCTTGCCCCAGCGCACCGTGAGGCCGCCGTGGATCTTGTCGAGGTCGAAGATGTGGCTGGGCTGGCCGTACTCGAACATCACGTAGTTCGAGATGTCGACCAGCGGCGTCACGCTGCGCTGGCCGCAGCGCGCGAGGCGCTCGACCATCCACGCGGGCGTCGCGACCTTGGTGTTCACGCCGCGCACGATGCGGCCCGAGAAGCGGCCGCACAAGTCGGGTGCCTCGACCTTGACGGGCAGCACATCGGAGAACGACGTGGCCACGGCCGCGATGGCCGGCGTCTTCAGCGGTGCGCCGGTGAGTGCGGCGAGTTCGCGCGCCACGCCGTACACGCTGAGGCCGTGCGCCAGGTTCGGCGTGAGCTTGAGCGTGAGCAGCGCGTCGTCGAGCTTGAGCACGTCGCGCACGTCGGCGCCGACGGGGGCGTCGGCATCGAGTTCGAGCAGGCCGCCGTGGTCTTCGCTCAGCTTCAGCTCGCGCGCCGAGCACAGCATGCCCTGGCTCTCGACGCCGCGCAGCTTGCCCAGCTTGATGAGGAAGGGCTTGCCGTCTTCACCCGGCGGCAGTTCGGCGCCGACGAGGGCGCACGGCACCTTGATGCCGACGCGCGCATTGGGCGCGCCGCACACGATGTTCAGCAAAGCGCCCTGCCCCACGTCGACCTGGCACACGCGCAGGCGATCGGCATTCGGGTGCTGCTCGGCTTCCTTGATTTCGCCGACCACGATGCGCGTGAAAGGCGGGGCGACCGGACGGCGCTCTTCGACCTCGAAGCCACCCATGGTGAGCGTTTCGGCCAGTGCGGCGCTGTCGAGGGGCGGGTTGCAGAACTCGCGCAGCCAGGATTCCGGGAATTGCATCTCTTCGATCTCGATCTGGTTTTTCTATCTGTGGAGGGGGCGTGCTTACTGGAACTGCGAGAGAAAACGCAGGTCGCCGTCGAAGAACAGGCGCAGGTCGTTCACGCCATAGCGCAGCATGGTGAGCCGGTCGGGGCCCATGCCGAAGGCAAAGCCGATGTAGCGCTCGGGGTCCAGACCCATGTTGCGCACGACGTTCGGGTGCACCTGGCCCGAGCCGGCGACTTCGAGCCAGCGGCCGGCCAGCGGGCCGCTCGCGAACTGGATGTCGATCTCGGCGCTCGGCTCGGTGAACGGGAAGAAGCTCGGACGGAAGCGCAGCACGAGGTCGTCGCGCTCGAAGAAGGTGCGGCAGAAGTCGGTGAAGACGACCTTCAGGTCCTTGAAGCTGACGTTCTCGCCGAGCCACAGGCCTTCGCACTGGTGGAACATGGGCGAGTGCGTGGCGTCGCTGTCGACGCGGTAGGTGCGGCCGGGCGCGATCACGCGGATCTCGGGCGCCTTCACGGTGCCGGTGGTGTCGGCGGCAGCAGCGGCGAACTCGGCCGCGTACTTCTTGGTGTGCTGGTGGGCGTAGCGCACCTGCATCGGGCTGGTGTGCGGACGCAGGTTGTAGGGAATGCCGTCGTCGCCCTTGAGGTCGACGTAGAAGGTGTCCTGCATCGAACGCGCCGGGTGGTTCGGCGGGTTGTTGAGCGAGGTGAAGCTGTGCCAGTCGCTCTCGATCTCGGGGCCGTCGGCCACGTCGAAGCCCATGCTCGAGAAGATTTCCTCGATGCGCTCCAGGGTGCGGCTCACGGGGTGCAGTCCGCCGCCGGCGCGGTGGCGGCCGGGCAGGCTCACGTCGAGCGCTTCGGCGCGCAGCTGCAGCGAGAGTTCTTCGTCGGCGAGTTGCTGGCGGCGGTCGGTCAGCGCGGCCTCGATGGCCTGCTTGCCGACGTTGATCGCGGCGCCGCGGGACTTCTTCTCTTCGACACTCAGCGCAGCCATGCCCTTCATCAGCTCGGTGATGCGGCCCGACTTGCCAAGGAACTGGGCCTTGGCGTTTTCGAGCTCTGCGGGCGTTTTCGCTTCGGCGAAGGCGGCGCGTGCGGTGTCGACCAGGGAGTCCAACTCGTTCATAGCAACAAAAATCTTCGAGGGGAAATAAAAAAGAGCTGGAGCCTTTTCAAGCGCCAGCCCTTGAGCCGTGGGCGCAAGAAGCCGTCCGGAGACGGCAACCTGCTGTGCAAAATCAAGCAGCCAGCTTGGCCTTGACCTGCTCCACGATGCCGGCAAAAGCGGCCTTGTCGTGCACGGCGATGTCCGCAAGCATCTTGCGGTCGATCTCGATACCGGCCTTGCGGATGCCGTTGGCGAACTGGCTGTAGGTCAGGCCCAGTTCACGCGAGGCGGCGTTGATACGCGCGATCCACAGCTGACGGAACACGCGCTTCTTGGTACGGCGGTCACGGTAGGCATATTGCCCAGCCTTCATCACCGCTTGTTTGGCGACGCGGAAGACATTACCGCGGCGACCGCGAAAACCCTTGGCGAGTGCGAGAACTTTTTTGTGGCGGGCGCGAGCCGTTACACCACGTTTGACGCGAGGCATGTGTGTACTCCTTGTTCGTCTGAGTTAAATGCCACGACCGGGCAGCATGGCGGCGACAGAAACCATGTTGGTCTCATGCACTGCGACTGCACCACGCAGGTGACGCTTGTTCTTGGTGGTCTTCTTCGTCAAGATGTGACGCTTGAAGGCTTGACCGCGCTTGACGGTGCCACCGGGACGAACGCGGAAACGTTTTTTCGCGCTGCTCTTGGTCTTCATTTTGGGCATGTGAATGCTCCTTTAGTTTGTGCTCGTGAGGCGCCGCGGATACTCCACGGACTTGTTGGCCCCGAGACACTTCTTTATCTCGCCCCCGCCTGCACTTCTTTCGAAATGCGGGCCAGGGCGAAATCCCTTCAAAACCCGTCTACTGCAAATGCCTCAGGCGGTTGCCGTGGGCGCTGCTGCCGGCGCAGCATCTGCTGCCGGCTTCGGCGCCGCGCCACCAACCTTCTTGCGGCCCGGAGCGATCATCATGATCATCTGACGGCCTTCCAGCTTCGGGAACTGCTCGACCATGATCGTGTCGCCCAACTCGTCGCGAATGCGCTGCAAGAGCGCCAGACCGAGCTCCTGGTGCGTGATCTCGCGGCCGCGAAAGCGCAGCGTGATCTTGCATTTGTCGCCCTCTTCAAGAAAGCGCCTGATGTTGCGCATCTTGATGTTGTAGTCGCCATCGTCGGTACCGGGCCGGAACTTGATTTCCTTGACCTCGATGACCTTCTGCTTCGACTTCGCCTCGGCTGCCTTTTTCTGCTCGTGGTACTTGAACTTTCCGTACTCGATCAGGCGGCACACGGGCGGATTGGCCGCAGCAACGACCTCCACCAGATCCACGTCAGCCTCACCCGCAAGGCGCAAGGCTTCGGAAAGGCTCATGACACCCAATGGCTCGTTTTCCGGGCCGACCAGGCGGACTTCCGGGGCCATGATTTCCCGGTTCAGGCGGTGTTGGCGTTCCTCGCGGTGGCGGCGGTCGCGAAATGCAGTAGCGATGGTCAGAATCCTTCAAAGTTTGCTACAAAATCTGTAGCGATCGCCGCTCAGTCTTCGCGGACAGGCGGCACGAGATGGCAGAGAAACATATGGGGTGTTTCAGAGACAAATCAACGCTTGTCAGCAACGTCCTGGACGAGCCGTTGCGTGAACGATTCGAGGGACATTGCACCGAGGTCTTGATTGCCCCGGGCGCGCACTGCGACGGCACCTGCTTCCTTTTCCTTGTCACCCACGACGAGGATGTAAGGGAGCTTTTGCAACGAATGCTTCCGTATTTTATACGTAATCTTTTCGTTGTGCAGATCCAGCTGAACTCTAAGCCCTTGATTTTGCAGCGTTTTCGCAACTTGCGCAGCGTAGTCGGCCTGTCCTTCGCTGATATTGAGCACCGCCACCTGCACCGGAGCGAGCCACGCGGGCATGGCGCCGGAGTGGTGTTCGATGAGCATGCCGATGAAGCGCTCGAGGCTGCCGACGATGGCGCGGTGCAGCATCACCGGATGGGCGCGACCGCTCGATTCCGTGACGTACTCGCCGCCCAGGCGCTCGGCCGTGTTGAAGTCGACCTGCATCGTGCCGCACTGCCAGTGACGGCCGATGGCGTCGCGCAGCGTGTACTCGATCTTCGGGCCGTAGAAGGCGCCGTCGCCGGGCGAGATGACGAAGTCCACGCCCGAACGGCGCAGCGATTCCATCACCGCGTGCTCGGCCTTGTCCCACAGTTCGTCGGAGCCGACGCGGTTCTCGGGCCGCGTCGCGACCTTGTAGAGGATGTCCGTGAAGCCGAAATCGGCATAGACCTTCTGCAGCTGCGCCGTGTAGGCGATGCATTCGTCGAGGATCTGGTCTTCCGTGCAGAAGATGTGGCCGTCGTCCTGCGTGAAGCCGCGCACGCGCATGATCCCATGCAGCGCGCCGCTGGGTTCGTTGCGGTGGCACTGGCCGAACTCGCCGTAGCGCAGCGGCAGGTCGCGGTAGCTGCGCAGGTCGCTCTTGAAGATCAGCACGTGGCCCGGGCAGTTCATCGGCTTGAGCGCGTACTCGCGCTTCTCCGACTCCGTCGTGAACATGTTGTCGCGGTAGTTCTGCCAGTGACCCGTCTTCTCCCACAGGCTCTTATCCAGGATCTGCGGACCCTTCACTTCCCAGTAGCCCGTGTCGCGGTAGATGCCGCGCATGTACTGCTCGACCTGCTGCCAGACCGCCCAACCCTTGGGGTGCCAGAACACCACGCCCGGCGCCACTTCGTCGATGTGGAACAGGTCGAGTTCCTTGCCCAGCTTGCGGTGGTCGCGCTTCTCGGCTTCCTCGATGCGCTGGATGTACTGGTCGAGCTGCTTCTTGTCAGCCCAGGCCGTACCGTAGATGCGCTGCAGCTGCTCGTTCTTGGCGTCGCCGCGCCAGTAGGCGCCGGCCAGCTTCGTGAGCTTGAACACCTTCAGGAAGCGCGTGTTCGGCACGTGCGGGCCGCGGCACATGTCGACGTATTCCTGGTGGTAGTACAGGCCCATGGCCTGCTCGTCGGGCATGTCTTCGACGAGGCGCAGCTTGTAGTCCTCGCCACGCGACTTGAAGACCTCGATGACTTCCGCACGCGGCGTCATCTTCTTGATCACATCGTAGTCCTGCGCGATCAGCTCGCGCATGCGCGCCTCGATGGCGGCCATGTCTTCGGGCGTGAACGGGCGCTCGAACGAGATGTCGTAGTAGAAGCCTTCGTCGATCACGGGCCCGATCACCATCTTGGCCGTCGGGTACAGCTGCTTCACCGCGTGGCCGACCAGGTGGGCCGTCGAGTGGCGGATGATCTCCAGGCCCTCGTCGTCCTTGGGCGTGATGATCTGCAGCCTGGCATCGCGGTCGATGATGTCGCTGGCATCGACGAGCTTGCCGTCGATCTTGCCGGCCACCGTCATCTTGGCGAGGCCAGGGCCGATGGACTGGGCCACTTCGGCCACCGAAACCGGGCCGGGGAACTCGCGGCGCGAGTTGTCGGGGAGCGTGATCTGGATCATGTGAAAACCTCGGGGAGAAAAACAAAAAAGCGCGGTGGATGCCGCGCTTTGCTTGGTTGGTGCGCTGGAAAAACCAGCGAGCGCGGGGCTACCGGCCCTTTCCTTCGAAGAAGAAAAAGCCGCTGAATCCTTGCGGGGTAGTTCGCGGTGTCATAACCAAGGTGCCTTTCTCGCTCTTGTTGAGTGCAGAGTGGGCGATTCTAGCCGCTGCCCGTTTCAGCCGCGCGCCTCGAACAGGAGGCTGGAAACGCACTGCCCGACCGGCCCGTCGCGGTCGTGCAGCTGCCCGACGGCATAGCCCGTGCCCATCGGCCCCGCAAGCGTGAGGGCGTCCACCAGCACCCAGTCGCCGCGCGGCGCCCGCCGCAGGTTGATCGTCAGGTCGGCATTGACGAAGCCCAGCCGCGCCGGATGCGCCCACTGCGAGATGCCCGCCACGAGATCGGCCGCCGAGGCCACCTGGGCCAGCGGCGATGCGGCCTCGGCGTCGACCAGCGGCCGGCCCAGGCGCAGCCATGCGGCGGCCGGACCGGGCTCGAGGATCTGTCCGCGCGCCATGCGCACGTCCACGCCGGCAAAGAATGGGCTCATGCGGGACGCTGCCGCGGGAATGGGCGCGCCCTCTTCCGGCGGTGCGAATGTCGCGGCGGCGAAGGCGTCGGCGGCCGGCAGCGCGGGCGTCTGCCCGCTGCGCAACAGCAAGGCGGTGCAACGCAGCACGGACTTGCCGTCCTGGACCATGTCGAACGTCACCGTGCGCGCCTTGGTGCCGTCGCGCAGCAGGGTGAACTCGAGCGTGATTGGCGCCCGGCTCGCAGGGCGCCAGAAATCGAAGCTCAACCGCGCCACCTCGCGACCGCAGCTCGCCTCATGCGCCTGGAGCGCGCGCACGAGCAAGGCGGCGGTCGCGCTGCCCTGCAGCGCATCGGCGGACCACGGGCCGATGGCCGCCTCGGTGGGCCCGAAGCGTTCACCGTCGCTGACGAACACCGGGTCGCCGACGGGCGTCGTCATGGGCTGCGCCTGCACGCTCACGACGCCGCGACCGCCACGTTCTTGAGGCCCAGCACTTCGATCGGCTCGATCGAGGGCGGCCCGGCGAACAGCTCGGGCGCCTGCGCCATCAGGGCCTGGGCGATCGGGCCGCTCAGGTGCGCCTGGCGACCGGCCTCGTCCTCGAACGCATCGAACACGCCGAAGGTGCTGGGCGACAGCCGCAGCGCAAACCAGATCGGCGTGGTCTTTTCCTCGCGCGCCATGGCCAGGCCGGCCTCGAGGAATTGCTGGACGGCGGCTTCCTTGCCGGGCTTGGCTTCAAGGCGGGCAAACAGTGCGAACTTGATCATGGGACATCTCCTGGGTGGACAACAACGGCGCACGGGATTGCGCGGCGCTGGCATGGACTCTAGGCAAGCCCCGCCCTCTGGACCATTGGCTTTTTTGACATCTTTGGTATCGTTATTGCCATGAAACTCGATGTCCTCGCCCTCGACGGCGTGTTCGACTCCGGCCTGGCCACGGTGCTCGACGTCTTCACCACCGCGAACGAACTCGCCGCCATGCTGCAGCTCGACGTGGCGCCTTTCGACGTCACCATCGTGGGCACCCGCAAGCGCGTGCGCACCGCCCAGGGTTTCACCGTGCCGGTGACGCACACGCTGGCCGACACCGGCGCCGCCACCGACTGGCTCGTCGTCCCAGCGCTCGGCTGCAAGATGCCCGAGACGCTGGAGCCCGCCCTGCAACGCGCCGACGTCCGCGATGCCTGCGCGGCACTGTGCGCGCGCGCCGAAGGCGGCGGCTGCATCGCCGCGGCGTGCATCGGCACCTTCGTGCTGGCGGAAGCCGGCGTGCTCGCGGGCCACAAGGCGACCACCACCTGGTGGCTGGCCACCCTCTTCCGGCAGCGCTACCCGGCGGTGCTGCTCGACGATTCGCGCATGCTGGTCAGCTCGGGGGCGCTCGTCACGGCGGGCGCGGCGCTGAGCCACGTCGACATGGCGCTGTGGCTGGTGCGCCAGGCCAGCCCCGAACTCGCGGCGCTGGTCGCGCGCTATCTCATCGTGGACTCGCGCCCCTCGCAGTCGGCCTACGTGATCTCCGACCACCTCTCGCACGCCGACCCGCTGGTGGAGCGCTTCGAGCGCTGGGCGCGCGGGCGGCTGGCCGAGGGTTTCTCGCTCGACGAAGCGGCGCAGGCCGCGGGCACCAGCAAGCGCACGCTGGCGCGGCGCATGCAGCAGGTGCTGGGCAAGAGCCCGCTGTCGTACGTGCAGGACCTGCGCGTCGAACGCGCCGTGCACCTGCTCAAGACCAGCAACAAGAGCCTCGAGCAGATCGCGGGCATGGTCGGCTACGCAGACGGCGTCACCTTGCGCACGCTGCTGCGCCAGCGGCTGGGGCGCGGCGTGCGCCAGGTGCGGCTCGAAGCCTGAGCCTCGCCCATCGGGCGCCCACGAAAAAGCCCGGCATGGGCCGGGCTTTGGGGGCGACAGCGCAACGCGCCGTCACTCAACGATCAACGAAGGCAGCTCAGTGGAACTGTTCTTCTTCGGTCGAACCGGTCAGCGCCTTCACGCTGGACGAGCCGCCCTGGATCACGGTGGTCACGTCGTCGAAGTAGCCGGCGCCGACTTCCTGCTGGTGCGACACGAAGGTGTAGCCCTTATCGCGTGCGGCGAACTCGGGTTCCTGCACCATGTTCACGTAGTGCTTCATGCCTTCGCCGTTGGCATACGCGTGGGCGAACTGGAAGGTGTTGAACCAGTTGATGTGGATGCCGGCCAGCGTGATGAACTGGTACTTGTAGCCCAGCGCCGACAGGTCTTCCTGGAACGAGGCGATCTGCTTGTCGTCCAGGTTCTTCTTCCAGTTGAACGACGGCGAGCAGTTGTACGACAGCAGCTTGCCGGGGCAGGCGGCGTGCACGGCTTGCGCGAACTCACGGGCAAAGCCGATGTCCGGCACGCCGGTTTCGCACCACACCAGGTCGGCATACGGTGCGTAGGCGACGCCGCGGCTGATGGCTTGCTCCAGGCCGTTCTTGACGCGGTAGAAGCCTTCTTGCGTGCGCTCGCCGGTCAGGAAAGGCTTGTCGTTGGCGTCGTGGTCCGACGTGATCAGGTTCGCGGCTTCTGCATCGGTGCGGGCCAGGACGATGGTCGACACGCCCATGACGTCGGCGGCGAAACGCGCCGAGATCAGCTTCTCGCAGGCTTCCTGCGTCGGCACGAGCACCTTGCCACCCATGTGGCCGCACTTCTTGACGGCGGCCAACTGGTCTTCGAAGTGCACACCGGCAGCGCCCGACGCGATCATGTTCTTCATCAGTTCGAAGGCGTTCAGCACGCCGCCGAAGCCGGCTTCCGCGTCCGCGACGATCGGCAGGAAGTAGTCGATGAATTCCTTGTCGCCCGGGTTGATGCCACGGCCCCACTGGATTTCGTCGGCGCGCTTGAAGGTGTTGTTGATGCGACGGACCATCGTCGGCACCGAGTCGTAGGCGTACAGCGACTGGTCGGGGTACATCGTTTCGGACGTGTTGCCGTCGGCGGCGACTTGCCAGCCCGACAGGTACACGGCTTCGAGGCCGGCCTTGGCTTGCTGCATGGCCTGGCCAGCAGAGATCGCGCCGAAGGCGTTCACGTAGCCCTTCTTGGCACCGCCGTTGATCTTGGCCCAGAGCTTTTCAGCGCCGCGCTTGGCCAGCGTGTGCTCGATGGGGAGCGAACCGCGCAGGCGAACCACGTCGGCCGCGCTGTAGCCGCGCTTCACGCCCTTCCAGCGCGGGTTGGTGGCCCAGTCCTTTTCGAGGGCGGCAATTTGCTGTTCGCGGCTCAGTTGTTCGTTCAGGGTCTGGGGCATGGTCACTCCGTGAGGTTGATTGAAGGTTGGCGTTGCGGCCGTGGGGTTACTGTAATCCGATTGAGGACTCTTATGTCTTATAGAAGACATATTTTTGAACCAACAAAATCAACAACTTACGGATATATTTCTCAATGAGAAATTATTTTTCTCATATCGAGAAAAAATATTGCGGCGCAGCAGTTCGGATTTTCGCGATGCGGAATCACTCTTTCGGTTGTGAAAACCACGCCTATCCCGCAGCGCCCGCCGCATGCGCGATCCAGTCGCCGCTGTCGATCACATGGCGGCCCGCGATGCGCGTCGGATGGATCTCATAGACCAGGCAGTCGATCGATTGCGCGCCCACCACCACGCGCACGCGGCGCCGGATGTACTCGCCCGAATCGTCGTCGGCCACTTCCTCGAGCCGGTCGAGTTCGCGCTCGACCTTCGGTGCGACGCGATAGACCTCGCCCTTCACTCGCCCTTCTCCGCCGAGCACCACACCCGGGTACGCGCCCAGGTCGTACAGCGTGCCCGCGATGACGGCCTCGCCGACGAACACCGGCGCCGGCCGGTAGCGCGCGATGTCGTTGCGCCCGCCGCGCCGCAGCGTGCCGTAGACAAGAACGTGGGGCATCATCGAATCCATCCGATCAACAACCAGCGCCCAGTCTATTGAACCCCGCCGCTTCCACTTCCGGCCGCCTCGTGGCCTACGGCTGCCTGGCCTTGAGCATGTCGCTCGTCGGCATCTACGTCGCCCTCTCCAAGCCGCTGGTGGCAGCCTTCCCGGTGCTGCTGCTGGCTTGGCTGCGTTTCGGCATCGCGGCGCTCGCCATGCCGCATTGGCTCCAACCCACGCCCGACGAGCCGCCCATGAGCGCACGCACGCGCGGGCTCGTGTTCCTCGAGTCCTTCCTCGGCAACTTCCTGTTCTCGATCTGCATGCTGTTCGGCGTGAGCCTCACGAGCGCGGTGTCGGCGGGCGTGATCATGGCGTCGATCCCCGCCGTGGTCGCGGTGGCGAGCTGGCTCTTCCTGCGCGAGCGCATCACGGTGCGCATCGGCCTGGCCATTGCCTGCGCCGCGCTCGGCATCGGCCTGCTCGCATTCACGCCGACGCATGCACCGGCCGCCACCGGCAGTACGGTCGGCGCACCGTCGATGCCCTGGCTGGGCAACCTGCTCGTGTTCTGCGCGGTGCTCTGCGAGGCCGCCTATGCGGTGATCGGCAAGTCGCTCACCGGCAAGCTGGGGCCCAAGCGCATCGCCTCGCTCATCAACCTGTGGGGCTTCGTGCTGTCGATGCCCTTCGGCATCTGGTTCGCGCTGCAGTTCGACTTCACCGCCGTGCGCTTCGGCACCTGGGCGCTGCTCGTGGCCTACGCGCTGGCCGCCAGCATCTGGACCGTGTGGCTGTGGATGACCGGACTTCGCCACGTACCAGCGGCACAAGCGGGTGTCTTCACTGTCTTGCTGCCCGTCAGCGCGGCGCTCGTGGGCGTGCTCGTGCTCGGGGAAAACCTCACTTCGCCGCAGCTGCTTGCGTTCGCGATCGCCCTCGTGGGCGTGGTGCTGGCGACGTGGCCGGGGCGACGAACGTGAACAACGTCCCTTCTCCCCTCTGAAAAAACAACAGCTCCCAATGAAAAAAGCGCTTTTTCCCTTGGAAACGCGTTTTTTCTCATTTAGCATCCGCATTGCCACTGGAGACGCAAGTTTTTCATTGGTGAACGTTCAACCAAAAAAGGAAATCAACCATGGCAACTGCAAAGAAGGCTCCGGCCAAGAAAGCTCCGGCAAAGAAGGCCGCTCCCGCAAAGAAGGCTGCGGCTCCTGCAAAGAAGGCCGCACCGGCCAAGAAGGCAGCGGCGCCCGCCAAGAAGGCTGCTCCTGCAAAGAAGGCTGCACCGGCGAAGAAGGCTGCTCCTGCAAAGAAGGCTGCTCCCGCCAAGAAGCGCACTCCCAACGCTGCGTTCATGAAGGCCCTGACCCCCAGCCCGGCTCTGGCCGCTGTGGTCGGTTCGACGCCTCTGCCGCGCACCGCTGTGGTGAGCAAGCTGTGGGACTACATCAAGAAGAACAACCTGCAAGACAAGGCCAACAAGCGCAACATCAACGCCGACGCCAAGCTGAAGGAAATCTTCGGCAAGGCCCAGGTTTCGATGTTCGAACTGGCTGCGCTGATTGGCAAGCACGTCAAGTAAGCGTTCGGGGGCCTCGTGCTCCTGAGTCAAAAAGCCCGCGTCATGCGGGCTTTTTTTTCGCCTGCAGCAAGCCCTCGCCCGCCTCGAAGAAGCGCGCGGGCGTGCAGCCGAAGTGCTTGCGGAAGGCCTCGATGAAGGCGCTCACCGAGCTGTAGCCCACCGTCAGCGCCACCGCCGTCACCGGCTCGCGCAGGCTCAGCAACTCCACGGCCTTCAGCAAACGCGCCTGCTGGCGCCATTGCGTGAAGCTCAGCCCGGTCTCCGCGGCGAAGCGGCGCGTGAGCGTGCGACGGGCCATGCCGATGCGATCGGCCCAGTCGTCGATGCCGTCGGCCAGTGCCGGATCGTCTGCCAGCGCACGCGCCATCGCCACCAGCCGCGGGTCCTGCGGCATGGGCAGGTGCAGCGACTCGCGCCCACTGGCCGCCAGTTCGTCGACCAGCACACCCACCAGTCGCGCGCGGCGGGGCTCCAGCAGTGCGTCGGATGGCGCCATCGACATCAGCCGCGCCACCAGCTCCCGCACCAACGGCGTGGCGGCAAAGACATGCGGCCCGTCCGGCAGCACCGCCGCAGCCGACGCATCGATGTGCAGGTGCCACCCCGACGTGGCACCGAAGCTCTGCGCGGCATGCGCGCAGCGCGGCGCGATCCAGCCGATCCATCCTGGCGGCTGCACCCAGCGCCCCGCAGGCGTCTCGATGACCTGCAGGCCTTCGCGCAGCGCGAACAGCTGGCCGGTCTCGTGCGCGTGATAGCCCGTGACGCGCGGTGCTTCGTGCGCGTAGCGCCAGAGCGTCGCGGGCGACTCAACCGCCATGGCTGGCCCGCGGGCGGTATCGATTGGCCCCGCGCCGCAAGCCGGGGACGGCCCCGCTGCCTAGCATCGAAGGCATCTCCACCAAGGAATCCCCATGAAAGCGCAAGACATCATTCCCGACGGCCAAGACTTCACCGTCATCGACGGCCACACCGTGCGCAAGGGCTCGGTCGGCGCCTTCCTCGCGAATGCGCGCGTGCTCGAAGACGCCAACGCCACGGCCGACGAGCGCCGCGTCGCCCGCGACGACCTCGCGGCGCTGATTCCCACGCTCGACGCGCTCGGCCTGTTCGACGTCTTCGAACTGCGCTCGCCCGCGCTGCGCGACGAGGTGGCCCGCCATCGCGTGACGCTCAGCCCTGCGCCTGCTGCTTCGCCGCGCGCGTGATCGACGCCAGCGTGCCGCGCGTGGTGATCACTTCGGGGTCGAGCGGGATCTCGATCAGCGTGCCCGTGTCGGCCGCCAGCGCGCGCAGCAGCGCCGCCTCGAACTGCGCCGTCTCGGTGACGCGCTCGGCCGCGTAGCCATAGGCGCGCGCCAGCCCGCAGAAGTCGGGGTTGCGCAGCGCGGTGCCGCTGGTGCGCTCGGGGTACTCGCGCTCCTGGTGCATGCGGATCGTGCCGAACATGCCGTTGTTGAGCAGCACGACGATGCTCTTGCCGCCGTGCTGCGAGGCCGTTGCCAGCTCCTGCCCGTTCATCAGGAAGTCGCCGTCGCCCGCGATGGTGAAGGCCACGCGCCCGGTGGCGATGCTCGCGGCAATGCCCGCCGGCACGCCATAGCCCATCGCGCCGCTGGTGGGTGCCAGCTGCGTCTTGGCGCCCTTGGCGAGCCCGTGGTAGCGGAAGTAGCGGTGCACCCAGCTCGCGAAGTTGCCGGCGCCGTTGGTGATGGCCGCATCCGCCGGCAGGTGCTTCTGCAGCAGCGCCACCACGGCGGCCATGTCGACCGCCCCGCGCGGCGTCTCTGCCGGCATGCCGGCGAGCGCCTGCGGCTGCAGCCAGGCTTCGTAGTCGGCGTGCAGCTGCTGCGTCCAGGCTTCCCATGGCAGCGAGGGCGGCGCGCTCAGCACCTCGAGGCTGCGCGCCGCGGCGCTCATGCCGGCGTTGATCGCCAGGTCGGCCTGGTAGACGCGGTTCAACTCCTCGGCGCTCGCATGGATGTGCACCAGCGTCTGCTTCGCCTTCGGCGCCTCGAGCAGCGTGTAGCCACCGGTCGTCATCTCGCCCAGGCGCGGACCGATGGCCAGGACCAGGTCGGCGTCCTTCACGTGCTGCGCGAGCTTCGGGTTGATGGCGATGCCCACGTCGCCCGCGTACTGCGGGTGGTGGTTGTCGAAGGTGTCCTGGAAGCGGAAGGCGTTCGTCACCGGCAGACGCCAGTTCTCGGCGAAGCGCTGCAGCGCCTGCGCGGCCTGCGGCGTCCAGCCGCCGCCGCCGGCGATCAGCAGCGGGCGTTGCGACTTCAGCAGCAGCTCGCGCAGCGTGCGCAGCGCGCCCGGGTCGCTCCACGGCTGGACCGCCTCCACGCGCGCCAGCGGCCGTGCCGCCGTCTCGGTGCGCAGCATGTCCTCGGGCAGCACCAGCACGACCGGGCCCTGCCGGCCGTTCATCGCGGTGGCGAAGGCGCGCGCGATGTACTCGGGAATGCGGTCGGCGTCATCGATGCGCTCCACGCGCTTGGCGAAACCCTTGGTGCTCGGCCCGAAGAAACTGGCGTAGTCCACCTCCTGGAAGGCCTCGCGGTCGCGGAAGTCGCTGCCGACGTCGCCCACGAACAGCACCATCGGCGTCGAATCCTGGAAGGCGTTGTGCACGCCGATCGAGGCATTGGTCGCGCCCGGCCCGCGCGTCACGAAGCACACGCCCGGGCGCCCCGTGAGCTTGCCGTGGGCCTCGGCCATGAAGGCCGCGCCGCCCTCCTGCCGGTTCACCACGAAGCGTGCGCGGTCGCGGTACGCATGGAAGCCGTCGAGCACCGCCAGGAAGCTCTCGCCCGGCACGCCGAAGGCGAGTTGCATGCCTTGTTCGACCAGGCACTCGACGATCAGGTGGCCCGCGGGTTGTGATGTACTCATGGAAAGTTCGAACCTCAGTTGCAAATGTCTCCGGCGATTATGTGTGCCTGCCTTCCACGCCTTGTCTTAATTCCCCAATTGGTTAAATTCGCGTCATGAAGGCCCCCAAGGACTCTTTGCCCGAAACGCTCGAGCCGCGCTCGCGCGACGCCGACCGCTCGCAGCTGGCCATCCTCGCGTCGGCGCGCGACGAGTTCGCCGCACGCGGCCTGGCCGGTGCGCGCATGGACAGCATTGCCGAGCGCGCGGGCCTGAACAAGCGCCTCATCTACTACTACTTCGGCAGCAAGGACGACCTGTTCCTGGCCGTGCTGGAGCGCGTGTACGCCGACATCCGCGCCGCCGAGCAGCGCCTGCACCTGGACGAGATCGAGCCCGTCGAGGCGATCCGCCAGCTGGTGTCGTTCACCTGGCACTACTACCTGGAGCATCCCGAGTTCATCACGCTGCTCAACAGCGAGAACCTGCACGGCGCGGCGCACCTGAAGCGCTCCGAGCGCATCCAGGAGATGAACTCGCCGCTGGTGCAGCTGCTCGACACCGTGCTGGAGCGTGGCAAGAAGGACAACCTCTTTCGCGCCGGCGTCGACCCGGTGCAGCTGTACATCTCGATCGCCTCGCTGTGCTATTTCTACCTCTCGAACAACCACACGCTGTCGGCCATCTTCGGGCGTGACCTGCGTGCGCCCAAGGCGATGGCGCAACGCCTCTCGCACATGACCGACCTCGTGCTGGGCTACGTCCTGCACTGAGCCTTCGGGCGCTGCAGGCGCCCTTTTCCACGCCTCCGGGTTTTCACCAAGCAGCGTCGGTTGACGCTGCGGCGCAGCCGTTCCTACAATTCACTAATTCACTCAATGGTGAATTAATGACTCAAGAACTGCGGCCCGACCGCGCGGAGACAACCTTGAAGCAACTTGCACGCACCACCCTCCTGGCCTCGCTGACCTGCCTGGCCGCCCTGCTGCCGGGCCTGGCGGCCGCGCAGAACGGCTACCCCACCAAGCCGATCCGCGTGATCGTTCCCTTCGCCGCCGGCAGCACGACGGACATCATTGCCCGCGCCATCGCCGACAAGATGGGCACCAGCATGGGCCAAGCGCTGATCATCGAGAACCGCGGCGGCGCCAGCGGCACCATCGGCCAGCAGGCCGTGGCCACGGCCGCGCCCGACGGCTACACGGTGATGATCCATTCGTCGTCGCACACGGTCAGCCCGTCGACCTTCGCCAAGCTGCCCTTCGACACGGTGCACGACTTCGCAGGCGTCACGCCGATCTCGTCGCTGCCCAACGCGCTGGTCATCTCGCCCAGCAAGAACATCAAGACCCTGCCGCAGCTGCTGGCCGCCGCGCGCGCGAAGCCCGGCAGCATGAACTTCGCCTCGGCCGGCCAGGGCAGCGCCACGCACCTGAACGCCGAGAAGTTCAAGATGGCCGCGAAGATCGACGCCACCAACATTCCCTTCAAGGGATCGGGCGAGGCCGTCACCGAAGTGCTGTCGGGTCGTGTCGACTACTACTTCTCGCCCATCGCGCCCGTCATCGGCCAGATCAAGGAAGGCCAGCTGCTCGCACTGGCCGTGGGCTCGCCCAAGCGCGCCGCCGCCCTGCCCGACGTGCCCACCACCACCGAGGCCGGTGTGCCCGGCTCCGAGTTCAACTTCTGGATCGGGATGATGGCGCCCGCCAAGACGCCGCGCGACGTCGTCAACCGCCTGCACGACGAAGTGGTCAAGGCCCTGGCCACGCCCGAGGTGAAGGAGCGTTTCCTCAAGCTGGGCGCCGATGCCTGGACGCTCAAGCCCGAGCAGTTCGACGCCTACATCAAGGACGAGATCACCAGCAACGCGCAGCTCGTGAAGGCCGCGGGCCTCGCGGTCCAGCAGTAACAGCAGACACGCCGAGGTTTCGCGCCGCGTCGTGCACGCGGGGCAGCCCGGCCTGCCCCGGCGTTGCCACGCGCCACGCCGATCGAAGCCCCTTTCTCTTTTCCCCTGCATCTCCCCAAGGAACCCACGATGGCCATCCAACGTCTCGGAATCATCATGCACGGCGTCACCGGACGCATGGGCATGAACCAGCACCTGATCCGCTCCATCTGCGCCATCCGCGCCCAGGGCGGCGTGACGCTGTCGAACGGCGACAAGGTCATGCCCGACCCGATCCTCATCGGCCGCAACGCCGAGAAGATGGAAGCACTCGCCAAGGCCCACAACATCCCGCGCTGGGGCACCGACCTCGACCAAGCGCTGGCGAACAAGGACGACACCGTCTTCTTCGACGCCGGCACCACGCAGATGCGCCCCACGCTGCTGGCCAAGGCCATCCGCGCCGGCAAGCACGTGTACTGCGAGAAGCCGATCGCCACCAACCTCAATGAAGCCGTCGAGATCGCCCGTCTGGCCGACGAAGCCGGCAAGGCCACGGGCCTGAAGCACGGCGCGGTGCAGGACAAGCTCTTCCTGCCCGGCCTGCGCAAGCTCGACATGCTGCGCCGCGCGGGCTTCTTCGGGCGCATGCTCAGCGTGCGCCTGGAGTTCGGCTACTGGGTGTTCGAGGGCGACCTGCAGCCCATCCAGCGCCCGAGCTGGAACTACCGCAAGGAAGACGGCGGCGGCATGATCCTGGACATGATGTGCCACTGGCGCTACGTGCTGGACAACCTGTTCGGCGAGGTGAAGTCGGTGTCGTGCATCGGCGCCACGCACATCCCCACGCGCTGGGACGAAGCCGGCAAGCCCTACGAGGCCACCGCCGACGACGCGGCCTACGCCACCTGCGAACTCACGGGCCACAACGGCGAGCCGGTGATCGCGCAGCTCAACATGAGCTGGGCCACGCGCGTGCGCCGCGACGACCTCGTGACCTTCCACGTCGACGGCACCGATGGCTCGGCCGTGGCGGGCCTGTCGAGCTGCCGCGCCCAGTCGCGCGTGGCCACGCCGCGCCCGGTGTGGAACCCCGACGAGAAGCAGACGATGAACTTTTTCGACCAGTGGCAGGAGATTCCGGACTCGCAGGTCTACGACAACGGCTTCAAGATCCAGTGGGAACACTTCATCCGCCACGTGGTGGAAGGCGCGCCCTACAAGTGGACGCTGCCCGAAGGCGCCAAGGGCGTGCAGCTGGTCGAGGCCGCGCTCGCCTCGTGGCAGGAGCGCCGCTGGATCGACGTGCCCACGCTGAAGGTCTGAAGAAAAAAAGCCATGGCACTGTCGCTGACCCTCCCCACCGCGAGCGGCGCACTCGCGCCCTACGCCCTGCGCGGCACCGCGCCGGTGAAGCCCGAAGCGGGCGTCAAGTTCAACCGCATCGCCTACTCGGCCGCGCACGTCGTGGCCGACCCGCTCGCCGCCGTCGACCCGTGGCTGCAATGCGCGGTCGACTGGGACACCACCATCGCCTACCGCCGCCACCTGTTCTCGCTGGGCCTGGGCGTGGCCGAGGCGATGGACACCGCGCAGCGCGGCATGGGCCTCGACTGGCCCACGTCGCTCGAACTGATCCGCCGCTCGCTCGATGCAGCGAAGGACGTGCCCGGCGCGCTCGTCGCCTCGGGCTGTGGCACCGACCACCTGAACATCGACGACGTGAAGAGCGTCGACGACGTGATCCGCGGCTACGAAGAACAGATGGCCGCCATCGAAGCGCTCGGCGGCAAGCTGATCGTGATGGCGAGCCGTGCGTTGGCCCGCGTGGCAAAAAGCCCCGCAGACTACGAGCGCGTGTACGACCGCATCCTGCGCCAGGCGAAGCAACCCGTGGTGCTGCATTGGCTGGGCGACATGTTCGACCCGGCGCTCGCGGGCTACTGGGGCACGAAGAATGTCGATGCGGCCATGGACACGGCGCTGAGCATCATCGCGGCGCACCCGGACAAGGTCGACGGCATCAAGATCTCGCTGCTCGACAAGGACAAGGAGATCGCCATGCGCCGCCGCCTGCCGAAGGGCGTGCGCATGTACACGGGCGACGACTTCAACTACGCCGAGCTGATCGCCGGCGACGGCTTCGGCAGCGAGCCGACGCACGGCAAGAGCGATGCGCTGCTGGGCATCTTCGACGCCATCGCGCCCGCCGCGAGTGCTGCGCTCGGTGCACTGGCACAAGGCAACAGCGAGAAGTTCCACGCGATCCTCGGCCCGACGGTGCCGCTGTCGCGCCACATCTTTGCGGCGCCCACGCGCTTCTACAAGACGGGCGTGGTGTTCATGGCCTGGCTCAACGGCCACCAGAAGCACTTCACGATGGTGGGCGGGCAGCAGAGCACGCGCTCGCTGCAGCACTTCGCTGAACTCTTCCGTCTCGCGGATGCAGCCAACCTGCTGGAGCAGCCGGAACTCGCGGTGCGGCGCATGAAGACGCTGCTGGCGCTGCACGGCGTGGAAGGCTGATGGCGACCATGCGCGACTTTTCGCAGAACCACGACTGGCTGTCGATCAACACGGCGACCATCCGCAAGCAGTCGGGCGCCGAGGTGCCGCTGGACCGCCTCATCGACCAGTGCGCCGAACGCGGCATCCGCGCCATCAGCCCGTGGCGCGACCAGGTCGCGGCCGTCGGGCTCGACAAGGTGGCGAAGCAATTGAAGGCGCACGGCATCGGCCTCTCGGGCTACTGCCGCGGCGGCTTCTTTCCGGCGCCCGATGCGGCCGGCCTGAAGGCCGCGCTCGACGACAACCGCCGCGCCATCGATGAGGCGAAGACGCTCGACGCGCCCTGCCTCGTGCTGGTCGTCGGCGCCCTGCCCGGCGCGCTCGACGGCAAGGCGGCGTACAAGGACATCGCCCGCGCGCGCAACGAGGTGCGCGACGGCATTGCCGCCTCACTCGAATACGCGCGCGAGATCGGCATGCCGCTGGCCATCGAGCCCCTGCATCCGATGCAAGCGGCCGACCGCGCGTGCATCAACACGCTCGAACACGCGCTCGACCTGTGCGACGAACTCGATGCGGGCAAGACCGGCATGCTCGGCGTGGCGCTCGACATCTACCACGTGTGGTGGGACCCGAAGCTGCAGCAGCAGATCGCCCGCGCCGGCCGTGAGCGGCTGCTGGCGTACCACGTCTGCGACTGGCTCACGCCGACGCGCGACCTGCTCTCCGATCGCGGGATGATGGGTGATGGCGTGGTCGAGCTGAAGAAGATCCGCGGCTGGGTCGAGGACGCGGGGTTTGCGGGGTTCAGCGAGGTCGAGATTTTTTCGAATCTGGACTGGTGGCAACGGACTGGGGCGGAGACGCTCGACGTTTGCATCGAGCGGCACAAGACTGCCGTCTGAGCGCTGCTGTTCAGGGCGCGCGCCCAGGCCACCGGGTACTTCCCTCCGCGAATGTCCCCCGGGGCTTCGCCCCTCCTCCTTGATTTCGCTGCGGGAAGCACCCAGTGTCCTGAGCACGGTGGGCGCGGTCGTTGTGCGGCCCGATCAACACGCACGCTGAACCCGCTCACGTCGATGAGGTGCCTTGCGCAGCGAAATCAAGGAGGAGGCCGCAGGCCGGGGGACATTCGCGGAGCAAGGTGCCTCGTCGGCGGGAGCGACGCCCTGAACAGCAACTCGCCACGAAGCGAAAAGCGGCGACCTGTGCTGCAATCCGCAGCATGGCTGACCCGACCCTCGACGACCTGCGCCGCTACGCCGTCGCGCGCACCCTCTTCACGCCGACGACGCTGCCCGCCGCCATCCGCAAGCTCGGCTTCGTGCAGGCCGACCCGATCCGTGCGCCGGCGCGTGCGCAAGACCTCACGCTGCGCCACCGCGTGAAGGACTACCGCGCGGGCGATCTCGAAAGCCGCTACGCGCGGCTCGCGATCGAGGAAGACTGCCTCGTCAACTACGGCTTCCTGCCGCGCGAGCACCTGGCACTGATGCATCCGCGCGAGGCCAAGAAAACCTGGGACGCCGACACGCGCCGCAAGGCCGCCGACGTGTTGGCCTATGTGCGCGAGCACGGCCCGGTGCATCCGCGCCAGGTCGAGCAGCACTTCGCGCACGGCCGCATCCAGAACTACTGGGGCGGCTCCAGCAACGCCACCACGCACCTGCTCGACGGCATGCACTACCGGGGCCTGCTGCGCGTGGTGCGGCGCGACAGCGGCACGCGGGTCTATGAAGCGGTGAGCCATCCGCCCGCCGACGACAGCCCCGCCGGGCGCGCGCAGCGTGCGGCGGCGCTCATCGAACTGGTGGTGCGCAAGTACGCGCCGCTGCCGGCCACGAGCCTGACCTACCTCGTGCGTCTGCTCGGCTACGGCGCGCCGCACCTGGCCGCGCAGACGCAGGCGGCGCTGCGGCTGGCGCGCGAGGAACTGGCCAGTTGCCGCATCGACGGCACGACGTGGTACTGGCCCGCCGACGAGAACCCCGTCTCGCGCCGCCATGCGCCCGACGACGCGGTGCGGCTGCTCGCGCCCTTCGACCCGGTGGTGTGGGACCGCCGCCGCTTCGAGCTGCTGTGGGGCTGGACGTACAAGTTCGAGGCCTACACGCCCGCGCCGAAACGGCAGTTCGGCTACTACGCGCTGCCGATGCTGTGGCACGACCGCGTGATCGGGTGGGCCAATGTGAGTGCGCCTGAAGGTCGGTTGCAGCCCGCCTTCGGTTATGCCAATGCGAAGAAGCCGCACGGCGCGGCCTTCCGCACGGGCCTCGACGAGGAACTGCACCGCATGACGCAGTTCCTCGCAGGCCGCTGACGCGGCCTTTTATAATCGCCCGCCTCAGCCAGCCGCCCGCGCCCGCCGCGAGCCCGCCAGCCGTCTTCGAAGGAACGAAGACGCAGCAGCCCGAGCGACGACACATCCCGTCGTCGCCCCCGGCCACTGCCCCCACGACGCCGTAGACACACAACACAAGCCGGATGCGCTTTCCTTTCGGAATGCGCCACGGCACGCGCTCGTTCGTTTCCGTTTTTTTCGATCGCACCCGAGAAGCCATGGCGCGCCTGACCGCGCCGCAGCCACTCCCCCGCCCTAGACACGTCCGAAGCAGGACACAGGAGAAGCTGCACATGACACTCAAGAATCGCCGCCCCGGAACGCCGCGCACGCGGCGGGGCTATGCCTCGCTCGCGGTCACCGCCGTGGCGCTTGCCGCCAGCGCACATGCCCACGCGCAAGAAGCCGCTGCTGCCGAAACGCGGCAGGCGCTGCCCACCGTCACCGTCTCGGGCGATGCCGGCGAGACCGCCACCGGCCCCGTGACGGGCTTCGTCGCCAGGCGCGGCAGCACGGCCACCAAGACCGACACGCCGCTGATCGAGACGCCGCAGGCCATCTCGGTCGTCACGCGCGACCAGATCGAAGCCCAGGGCGCACTCACCCTGCGCGAGACCACCAACTACACGGCCGGCGTGGTGTCGAGCTACTTCGACAGCCGCGTGGATTCGTTCAAGGCCCGCGGCGGCGACGCCGTGCAGTACCTCGACGGCCTGCAACGCACCTACGGCACCTACAACGCCAGCAGGCCCGACCCGTACATGCTGGAGCGCGTGGAGCTGCTGCGCGGCCCGTCGTCGGTGCTCTACGGCCAGGGCGGCATCGGTGGCGTGCTCAACCTCGTGTCGAAGCGCCCGCAGGCCGAGACCCAGCGAGAGGTGCAGCTGCAGCTGGGCAACAACGCGCGCAAGCAGATCGCCGCCGATTTCACCGGCTCGCTCGATCCCGAGAGCAAGTGGATGTACCGCCTCGTGGCCGTAAACCGCGACAGCGGCACGCAGGTCGACCATGTGTCGGACGACCGCATCGCGATCGCCCCCTCGCTCACCTGGCGCCCGAACGCCGACACCTCGCTCACGCTGCAGGCGTCCTACCAGAAGGACAAGAGCGGCTCGCTGATCGGCTTCTTCCCGTGGCAGGGCACGCTGCTGCCTTCGCTGTACGGCCGCATCCCGACCTCGACCTTCACCGGCGAGCCGGGCTTCGACCGCTTCGACACGCGCAGCACCTCGCTGGGCTACCTGTTCAGCCACCGCATCAACGACACCTGGACGGTGCGCCAGAACCTGCGCTCGACCGAGAGCAAGGTCTGGTACAACACCTCGTACACCAGCTTCACGGCCAACCGCCTCACGGGCCGTCCGGCGCGCCCGGTGTTCAACGCCGACCAGCGCACCATCGAGCGCGACCTGAGCAGCGACATCAACGGCGGCAAGATGCTGCTGCTCGACAACCAGGCCGAGGCGCACTTCAGGACCGGCGAGGTCGAGCACACGCTGCTGCTGGGCGCCGACTTCCAGCGCAACACCACCTCCAAGCTCTCGGGCCGCGGCCGTGCGGGCGCGCTCGACGTGTACGCGCCGGTGTACGGCAACTACACGGCCCCCACCAGCTACACGCGCGCACCCGAGGTGGTGCAGAAGCAGGCGGGCCTGTACGTGCAGGACCAGGTCAAGTACGGCCGCTGGATCGGCCTGCTGGGCCTGCGCCACGACAAGGCCACCACCGACACCGAAGGCCGCCCCGCCGCGGCGGCCGACGACAAGGCCACCACCAAGCGCGCCGGCCTGGTCTACCTGGCCGACGGCGGCTGGGCACCGTACCTGAGCTATGCCGAATCGTTCCTGCCGCTGGGCGGCGTCGACACGTCGAACAACCCCTTCAAGCCGCAGCGCGGCAAGCAGTGGGAAGCCGGCGTGAAGTGGGAACCCGCGGGCCAACGCACCTCGTTCATGGCGGCCGTGTACGACCTGCGCGACACCAACCGCAAGACCACCGACCCGACCAACCCGCTCAACAGCGTGCAGCTCGGCGAAGTGCACGTGAAGGGCCTGGAGCTCGAGTACAAGGGCAGCATCGCGCGCGACTGGGACTGGATCGCCTCGTACGCCTACACCGACGCACGCGTGTCAAAGAGCAACGGCTCCGACCTGGGCAAGCGCATCTCGGGCGTGCCCAAGCACACGGCCTCGGCCTGGGTGACGAAGCGCTTCTCGATCGGCGGCCTGCACGGCTTCTCGGCCGGCGGCGGCGTGCGCTACCTGGGCAAGTCGTACGACGGCATGGACAGCAACCCCGCGCCCGCGGTCACGCTGTTCGACGCGATGTTCGCATGGGACAACGGCCCGCTGCGCCTGGCGCTCAACGTAGCCAACCTGACCGACAAGGTGCAGATCACCACCTGCTTGGCGCGCGGCGACTGCTTCTACGGCCAGCGCCGTACCCTGACCGCGAGCGCGACGTACCGCTTCTGAAGCAAATCCCCGCGCGCTCGAAGGTCTGGCGCGCGGGCGACAACCGGCCCGGCGGCGTGCTTCTAGAATCGCGCCGTCGTCCGGTTTGCCGGACGGCAAGCGTTCTCAGGGCGGGGTGCAATTCCCCACCGGCGGTGATGGCAACGAAAGTTGCACAAGCCCGCGAGCGCCTTAGGCCTGCCACAGGTCCGAGGGTCAGCAGATTTCGGTGCGATTCCGAAGCCGACGGTCACAGTCCGGATGAAAGAGAGCGCGAAATGCGGGCATGCCCGCGCGCCTTGCTTTGCTCTTTTTGGGCAAACCGGCGCGCGAGCGGGCCTGTGGTTTCGTGCGCCCTGATTCAGGAAACCTGCTTTCAAGAGGCACACCATGAGTCAGATCAACGACCTTCCCCTTTCTGCCGTCACCGCATCGGGTTCGCCGCGCGGCCAGCGCATCGCATTCGTCGAGGCGCAATGGCATTCCGACATCGTCCACCAGGCACGCGACGCCTTTCTCGAAGAGATGGCGCGGCTCGGCGTGGCACGCGAGCTCATCGACATCTTCGATGTGCCCGGCGCCTTCGAGATTCCGCTGCACGCCAAGCGCCTGGCCAACTCGGGCAAGTACGCGGCCATCATCGGCTGCGCGCTGGTGGTGGACGGCGGCATCTACCGCCACGAGTTCGTCGCCAACACCGTCGTCAGCACGCTGATGTCGCTGCAGCTGGAGACCGACGTGCCGATCTTCTCGGCCGTGCTCACGCCGCACCACTTCCACGAGCACGTGGAGCACCGCAAGTACTTCCATCGCCACTTCGCGGTCAAGGGCACGGAAGTGGCCGAGGCCTGCTTCAAGACGCTCGAGGCGCTGGACAAGGTCGACGCGCTGCTGGCCGCCTGAGCGGGTTGGCAAGAGGCGCACGCCTGCAGTAACCTGCGCGGATGGCCTCTCCATCCGCCCCGGCGGTCGCAGCAGCAGCCGCCGACCGCTACACCCTCTATGGGGCGCCCGGCTCGGGCGCCACGCCCATCCACGCCGCGCTGACGCTGATCGGCGCGCAGGTCGACACGGTCGACATCGCCCCCTGGGAGGGCGAATCCGAGCGCGAGCGACTGACCGGCGTCAACCCGATGCAGCAGGTGCCCGCGCTCGTGCTGCCTTCGGGCGAAGTCATGACCGAGAGCGCGGCCATCCTCATCTGGCTGGGCGACCGCTATCCCGAGGCCGGGCTCTGCCCCGCGCCCGGCGACCCGCGCCGCGCGCAGTACCTGCGCTGGATGGTCTACCTGCCGGCCTCGATCTATTCGATGTTCTGGGTGCGCGACGAGCCGTCGCGCCTCGCGGCCGATGCCGCCGCGCAGGCCGTGGTGCTCGAGCGCACGGCCGCGCGCATCGCGCACTGCTGGCACCTCATGGACACGCAGATCGACGAACCTTCGCCCTACCTGCTCGGCGACAAGCTCAGCATGCTCGACCTGTACGTGACCGTGGTGTCGCGCTGGACGCCGACCCGCCGGCGCTTCTACCGCGTGGCGCCGCGCATGGCGCGCGTGGTGCGGCGCGTGGACGCCGACCCGCGGCTGGCGGCGTTCTGGGCGGCGCGCTTTCCGTTCTCGATGGATGCGGACGAAGAGACAAGCTGAGGCCCGTTCGTCTCTTCTCATAATCGACGCCATGACCGCACGCACACCGACCACCGCCTACCCGATGACGATCTACCACAAGCCCAACTGCAGCACGTCGCGCAACGTGCTGGGCTTGATCCGCGAAAGCGGCGTGGAGCCCGAGATCGTCCTGTACCTGGAAACGCCGCCCTCGAAGAAGAAGCTGCGCGAGCTGGCGAAGGCCATGGGCCTGACGGCGCGCGACCTGCTGCGCACGAAGGAGGCGCCTTACGAAGAACTGAAGCTGGCGGACGAGAAACTGACGGACGACCAGCTGTTCGACGCGATCGTGGAACACCCGATCCTGCTGCAGCGCCCGATCGTGGTGTCGCCGCGCGGCACGCTCATGTGCCGGCCGTGGGAACGCGTGCGCGAGATTCTTCCCGCTTAAATCGGTTGATCTTCGGGCTGCTGCGCCAGCCCCCACGCGACATGCTCGCGCACCAGTTCGCTCGGATGTTCGGCGCGCGTGGCCAGCGCTTCCTTCGCGCCGCCCTCGCCTGAGCGCACCGCATTGCCCAGCGCCACCGCGATGTTGCGCAGCCAGCGCTCGTGGCCGATGCGGCGGATCGGGCTGCCTTCGGTGCGGCGCAGGAAGTCTTCCTCGCTCCACGCGAACAGCTCGGCCAGCGTGCGGCCCGTGAGCCCCTCGCGCGCGTCGAAGTCGGGCAGCGTGCTCTTCTTCGCGAACTTGTTCCAGGGGCAGATCAGCTGGCAATCGTCGCAGCCGTAGATGCGGTTGGCCATGAGCGGGCGCAGTTCCACCGGAATGGCGCCGGCGTGCTCGATCGTCAAGTACGAGATGCAGCGGCGCGCATCGAGCCGCTGCGGCGCGACGATGGCGCGCGTCGGGCACACGTCGATGCAGGCGCTGCAGCTGCCGCAGTGCGCGCTGACGGGCTCGCTCGGCGGCAGCGCCATGTCGACGTAGATTTCGCCCAGGAAGAACATCGAGCCCGCGTCGCGGTCGAGCACCAGCGTGTGCTTGCCGCGCCAGCCCTGGCCGCTGCGCGAGGCCAGCTCGGCCTCGAGCACCGGCGCCGAATCGGTGAAGGCGCGGTGGCCGAAGGGGCCGACCTCTTCGGCGATCTTCTCGGCCAGTTTGGCCAGGCGGTTGCGCAGCACCTTGTGATAGTCGCGGCCCCGCGCGTACAGCGACACGATGGCCTCGCCGGGCCGGCGCAGCCGGTCGAACTCGATGGCCTGCCACTCGGCGTCGGTGTCGCGCGGCAGGTAGTCCATGCGCGCGGTGATCACGCTCACCGTGCCCGGCACCAGCTCCGCCGGCCGCGCGCGGCGCGTGCCGTGCGTTGCCATGTATTGCATTTCTCCATGGAACCCATGGGCCAGCCATTGCATCAGACCGTCTTCGGCGCTCGACAGATCGACGCCCGCGATTCCGATTTGGGAGAATCCGAGTTCCCGGGCCAAGGCCTGAATACGAGCAACGAGTGGATGGCTGACGATCACTTGCCGATTGTAGAAACGCGCACCCTGCGCTGGCAGGGCGAAGACGACACCGACGCGCTGGCGCGCGCGCTCGCCGCATCGCCCGCGTTGCGCGACGCATTCATCGCGCTGCAGGGCGACCTGGGCGCCGGCAAGACCACCTTCGTGCGCCACCTGCTGCGCGCGCTGGGCATCACCGGGCGCATCAAGAGCCCCACCTACGCGGTGGTCGAACCGCACGAGGCGCCCGACGGGCTGGCCATCTACCACTTCGACTTCTACCGTTTCGCCGACCCGCGCGAATGGGACGACGCGGGCTTCCGCGACATCTTCGCGGGCCCCGGCCTCAAGCTGGCCGAGTGGCCGGAAAACGCCGCGGGGCGCACCCCACCTGCCGACCTAGCTATTAAAATAGAAGCAATGACCGACGACACCCGCAGCGTGACCCTCCTGGCGAACACCCCTCGCGGCAGCGATCTGCTGGCGTGCCTGGCCGCATGAAGGCGACCGGCCTGAAACGGCGCGTGCTGCTGCAAGGCGGCAGCATCGCGCTGATGCTGGGCGTGCACCAGATCGCGCGCGGCGCCAGCATCCTCGCCGTGCGCGTGTGGCCCGCCGCCGACTACACCCGCGTGACCATCGAGTCCGACGCCCGCCTCAACTCGCAGCAGCTCGTGGTCGGCAGCCCGCCCCGGCTGGCCGTGGACATCGAGGGCATCGACCTCAACACCGAGCTGCGCGACCTGGTCGGCAAGATCAAGCCCGGCGACCCGTACATCAACGGCCTGCGCATCGGGCAGAACGCACCGAAGGTGGTGCGCATCGTGTTCGACCTGAAGCAGACCGTGCGCCCGCAGGTGTTCTCGCTGGCGCCCGTGGCCGCTTACAAGCACCGGCTGGTGCTCGACCTGTACCCCGAGCAGGCCATCGACCCGATGGAAGCGCTGATCGCCGAGCGGCTGCGCGATGCGCCCAAGAACGGCAGCAGCACCACCGCCCCCAGCAACGGCCCGGTCGTCGCCACCGCCCCCGCCGCACCGTCGCCGGCCCCCGCGCCCGTGCGCCCCGCCATGCCACCCGGCGACCCGCTGGGCGACCTGATGGCGCAGCAGGCCGCGCGCCCCGCGCCCTCCGGCCCCGCACCGGCCCTGCCGCCTGGCGGCATGCCGCTGCCGCCGGCACCGCCGCCCGTCGTGGCCGCGGCGCCCCCGGCCCGGCCCGTGACGCCGCCCGGCCCGCCGCCGCGCGCCACGGCCAGCCGCACCGACCGCATCATCATCGTGGCGCTCGACCCCGGCCACGGCGGTGAAGACCCCGGCGCCATCGGCCCGAACGGCACGCGCGAGAAAGACATCGTGCTGCAGGTGGCGCACCGCCTGCGCGAGCGCATCAACGCGGCCAGCGTCAACGGCAGCCCGATGCGCGCCTTTCTCACGCGCGACGCCGACTTCTTCGTGCCGCTGGGCGTGCGCGTGCAGAAGGCGCGGCGCGTGCAGGCCGACCTGTTCGTGAGCATCCACGCCGACGCCTTCACCACGCCCGCCGCGCGCGGCGCCAGCGTGTTCGCGCTGAGCCAGAGCGGCGCCTCCAGCAGCGCCGCGCGCTGGCTGGCCAACAAGGAGAACGACGCCGACAAGGTCGGCGGCGTGAACGTGGGCAACCACGAGGCGCAGGTGCAGCGAGCGCTGCTCGACATGAGCACCACCGCGCAGATCAACGACAGCCTGAAGCTCGGCGGCGCGATGCTCGGCGAGATCAAGGGCATCGGCGCGCGGCTGCACAAGGCGCAGGTCGAGCAGGCCGGCTTCGCGGTGCTGAAGGCGCCCGACATCCCGAGCGTGCTGGTCGAAACGGCCTTCATCAGCAACCCCGAGGAAGAAGCCAACCTGCGCCGCGCCGACTACCAGGAGAACCTGGCCGACGCGCTGATGCGCGGCATCCAGCGCTACTTCGCGCAGAACCCGCCGCTCGCGCGCAGCCGGCAGCTCTAGGCTAGAAGCCCGCCACGCGGGCGACCCACGCGGCCAGGTAAAGACCGACGCCGAAGACGCTGTGCGTGATCAGGCTCTGGAACCGCGCCATCGCAGGGCGCGGCGTGCGGCGCGCCGCAAAGCCCGCGCCCATCGCGGGCTGCATCACGCAGAACGGCACGAGCACAGTGCCGATGCCGACGATCAACGCAGGCACCAGCGTCGGCTGGCGCGCCCATTCCAATCCCCAGCCTGCGAGCAGCACGGCCGCGAACGCGATGCCGAGCAGGTAGTGCGCAGTCCAGCCGATGACGCCCTCGCCCGCCACGCGCGGCGACTTGCCGATGGGGTCGTGAAAGAAGCGCCCGCGCGTCAGGTGCACGAGCCAGCGGCCCACGAGCGCGTAGTCCAGCGAGGGAATGCCGAACAGGCGCTGGCGCAGCACGGCCCACAGGTCCATCACCACGGTCGCGCCGACGCCGATCCACAGCGTGCGCAGCGCGCATTCAGCCGCTTCAGACATGGCCACGCTCCTGCCCCGGCGCGCGCGCCGCGATCATCCAGCAGGCCGCGACAAAGCGCACGTCGTCGCCCTGCACATAGGGCGCGAAGGCGGCATGCAGCGTCTCGACGACCTGCGCGCGCGTCGCGGCATCCACCTCCTGCAGGACCAGGCCGACCGGCCCGAGCCGCGTGAAGTAGTCGGCCAGCGCCGTCGCGGGGAACGCGCATTCGACCTCGAAGGGCTGGATGTCGACCTCGCCCCATCCGCTCGCCGCGAGGATGCCCGCCACCCGCGCGCGGTCGGCGAACGCGAACTGGCCCGGTGCGTTCGGCTGGCGCGGCGGCAGGCCGGGCAGCAGCGGCGCGGCGGCGCGCTCGGCAGTCGTCATGAACGGGTTGTCGGCCCCGCCGCGCCAGGCGATGCAGCGCAGGGCCGCGCCCTCCGTCGCGGCATGCCGCAGGTTCGTGAAGGCCCGCACCGGGTCGTCGAAGAACATCACGCCCAGGCGCGAGATGACCGTGTCGAACGCGGCCGGCTCGAAGGCGTGGCCCTGCACGTCGGCGCAGACGAAGCGGGCCGACGGGAGCACCTCGCGCGCGGCGCGGGCCTTCGCCGCCTCGATCATCGGCGCCGAGATGTCGACGCCGAGGCACTGGCCGGTCGGGCCGAGTTGCCGCGCCACGGCGAGCGTCGTGCGGCCGGTACCGCAGCCGACGTCGAGCACGCGGTTGGCGCCCACGGTGCGCACCGCGTCGCTCAGCCGCGCTTCGAGCGGCTGGAACATCGCGTCGAGCACGGCCTGCGTCCGGACCCAGGCGCTGCCGGCGTGGCCGTTCCACAAGGCGGCCTGTTCGGCATTGGCGGGAGATGTGTCGTCCATGATCGTTTTCCTTCAGGTGCCTTCAAGCGGCGAGAGCTAGACTGTGCCAATTCAAGTCGACTTGAAGTCAAGAGGGGGCCGGCACATGGACATTTCGGAAGTCGCGCAACGCGCCGGCGTTCCCGCCTCGACGCTGCGCTTCTATGAAGAAAAAGGGCTGATCGCCTCGACCGGCCGGCACGGCCTGCGCCGCGTGTTCGCGCCCGAGGTGCTGGAGCGGCTGGCGCTCATCGCGCTGGGGCGCGCCGCCGGTTTCTCGCTGGAGGAAATCGGCCACATGTTCTCGCCCGAAGGCAAGCCGCGCATCGACCGGCAACTGCTCGCGGACAAGGCGCAGGACCTCGACCGCACGATCCGCCAGCTCACGGCGATGCGCGACGGCCTGCGGCATGCGGCGGTCTGCCCCGCGCCCAGCCACATGGAATGCCCTACCTTCCGCCGCATCCTGCGGGCCGCGTCGTCGGGCGCGCTGGAAGCCCCGAAGAAGAAGGCGCCGAAGCCGCGAACCCCCTAGCCACACCCGCTTTCAGGCGTTGCGTTCCGCAACACGCGCCCCTGCGCACAGGCAAGCGCGGCAGGCTCCTACACCGCGAAATGCATACTTTTGACCATGATGAGCCATCACTCTCGAAAGGTGGACCTCATGTTGAAGACACGTCTCTGGATCGCCGCTGCAGCTGCCACTTCGGTCATGACGCTGGCAGGTTGTGCGAGCGGTCCGAACCAGAACCTCGGCACCGGCATTGGCGCACTCGGCGGCGCGGCGGTGGGCCATGCGATCGGCGGCAACACGGGCAGCACGCTCGGCGGCGCGGCCATCGGCGGCATCATCGGCAACCAGGTGGGCCGCAACGTCGACGAGCGCAACTACTACAACCAGCAACGCTACCCGCGCGGCAGTGGCTACTACCCGGACAACGGGCCGCGCTACTGATTGATCCTTCCAACCCTCAACGAAAAAACGCGCCCTCCGGCGCGTTTTTTTCTGGGGCGGGCCGAGGGCCGCTCAGGCCTGCGATGCCGCCGCCCGCGCCTTCTCGGCCTTCGAGGCGCGCCACGCGCCGAAGATCGCCAGCAGGCCGGGCACGAAGATCAGCGCCCAGATGATCTTGTCCAGGTGCTGGCGCACGAACGGCAGGTTGCCGAAGAAGTAGCCCGCGGTGGCGATGCCCAGCACCCAGATGAGCGCGCCGCCCACGTTGTAGGCCGTGAACTTCGCGCGGTTCATCTCGGCCACGCCGGCCACGAACGGCGCGAAGGTGCGAATGAACGGCATGAAGCGCGCGAGCACGATGGTGATGCCGCCGTAGCGTTCGTAGAAGCTGTGGGCCTGGTCGAAGGCCTTGCGGTTGAAGAAGCGCGAGTTCTCCCACTGGAAGACCTTGGGCCCGAAGTAGCGCCCGATCGAGTAGTTGCACTGGTCGCCCAGGATGGCCGCCGCGATCAGGATGCCGCAGGCCAGCGGAAAACTCATGAGCCCCACGCCGCACAACGCGCCGACGATGAAGAGCAGCGAGTCGCCCGGCAGGAACGGCATGACCACCGCGCCGGTCTCGACGAACACGATCAGGAACAGCAGCGCATAGACCCAGGGGCCGTAGGCGACCACGAAGGCCTCGAGGTGTTTGTCGACGTGAAGGATGAAGTCGACGAGAAAGCTGATGATTTCCATGGGCGCGGATTATCCTTGTTGGCATGCCGCACCTTTTCCGAATCACCCCATGATCCAGATCCGCGAAGCCCTCGATGCCGACTGGCCCGCCATCTGGGCCGTCCTCGAACCGACGTTCCGCCGCGGCGACACCTACACCTACCCGCCCGATGTCGCGGAGGAACAGGCCCGCCACTCGTGGATGAAGGTGCCCACCCTGACCTTCGTGGCCTGCAACGACGAAGGCGCCGTGCTCGGCACCTATGTGATCCGCCCCAACCAGCCCGGCCAGGGCGCGCACGTGAGCAACTGCGGGTATGTGGTGTCCGAGGCGGCGCGCGGCCTGGGCGTGGCCTCGGCGCTGTGCGAACACTCGCAGCAGCAGGCCCTGCGCATGGGCTTCCTGGCGATGCAGTTCAACTTCGTCGTCTCCACCAACGAGCGCGCGGTGCGGCTGTGGCAGCACATGGGCTTCGCCATCGTCGGCACCTTGCCGGGCGCATTCAGGCATCCGCAGCTGGGCTTCGTGGACGCCTTCGTCATGTACAAGCAGCTGCAGCCTTTCCCCGGCGCGGCATGAAGAAGATCGAGCCCCGGCTCCTGCAGGCCTTCGTGGCCGTGGCCCGCGAGGGCTCGGTGTCGCGCGGCGCGCAGCGCCTGTTCCTCACGCAGCCGGCCGTGAGCCTGCAGCTCAAGGAACTGGGCGCGCTGGTCGAGCTGGAGCTGTTCCAGCGCACGCCCACCGGCCTGCTGCTCACGCGCGACGGCGCGGCGCTGCTCAACCACGCGGAGCATGCGCTCGAGAGCCTGAACGATTTCGCGGTGGCCGCCGAGCGGCTCAAGGGCGGCGTGCGCGGCTCGCTGCGCATCGGCACCATCCTCGACCCCGACTTCACGCGGCTCAGCCCCTTCCTCACCGAACTGGTCGCGCTGGCGCCCGAGCTGGAGACCGAGCTGCACCAGGGCACGAGCGGCGACGTGCTGGCCCAACTGCTGAACAAGGAACTGGACATCGGCTTCTACCTCGGAGACCCCGAGGCCACCGACCTGCCGCAGGCCAGCGCCGCCTCACGGCGCCACGACGGCGAACTGTTCCATTCGCAGGTGCTGGCGCGCTTCAACTACCAGGTGATCGGCCCGAGCGGCTGGGCGCCGCAGGTGCTGGGCCGCGACTGGCCCGAGCTGGCCTACCTGCCGTGGGTGCTGGCACCGGCGACCTCCTCGCATTCGCGGCTGCTGGCGCCGGTGCTGCAGGCCCACAAGCTGGTGCTGAAGAAAGCCGCGCAGGCCGACCAGGAGATGTCGATGCTGGCGCTGGTGCGCGCCGGCGTGGGCATTTCGCTGGCGCGCGACGCGCTGGCGCTGCAGGCCAGCCAGCGCGATGGCCTGGTCATCGCCGACCGCGTGAGCATCGCGTGCGACCTGCGCTTTGTCTGCCTGGCCGGCGCGCTCAAGCGGCCGGAGGTGGACTGCGCGTGGCAGGCGCTGTCGCGCGTCTGGCGACAGGCCTTCTGAACGATCAGGCGCGCGCCCGGCCGTCGAGCACGGCCGCCGGCGCCGCCGCAGCCCCACTCTTCTTTGCCACGCGCCAGCCCTTGGGCATGAGCGCCAGCATCAGCGCGGCCAGCAGCGCCGCGCTGCCCAGCGTGTACAGCCCCGCGGCCGAGCCGCCGTGGTTCTGCTCCACGTAGGTCCGCAGGTTGGGCGCCACGAAGCCGCCCAGGTTGCCGATGGAGTTGACCAGCGCGATGCCCGTGGCAATGCCCAGGCCCGACAGCCGCTCCGACAGGAAGGCATAGAAGATCGGCGTGCCCGACAGGTAGGTCGACGCACCGATGGACAGCGCCGCGATCGCGAAGATCGGTGAGCCGTGCGCCGACAGGCACACGCACACGCCGAAGATCGTGTAGAGCGTGGCCACGGTGACGCGGCGGCGGTCGTGGTGACGGTCGGACCAGCGCGTGACGAAGTACACGACGAACAGTGCCAGCAGCCACGGGATGCTGGTGACGAAGCCGACCAAGAGGCCGATCTTCTGGCCCAGGATCTGCCCCACCTGGGTCGGGAGATAGAAGATGAGGCCGTAGGCCGCGATCTGCACGATGAAGAAGTTCAGCGCGAAGAACATGACCCGCGGATTGCACAGCGTCTGCCACACGGTCTGCGGGCTGTCGGCCGACTTCTCCGCCGCTTCCTGGTCGAGCACGGCCTGCAGCGCGTTCTGCTGCGCGCTCGTGAGCCAGGGCGCGTTGTGCGGCCGGTCGACGATGACGAAGAAGGCCACGATGCCCACCACCACGGCCATCAGGCCCTCGATGAGGAACATCCACTCCCAGCCCTTGAGGCCGCCGATGCCGTTCATGTCGAGCAGCGCACCGGAGATCGGCCCACCGATGACGAGCGCGCCCGCAAAGCCGAACAGCAAAATGCCGTTGGCCTGCGCACGCACCTTGGCGGGGAACCAGTAGGTCAGCGTGAGCAGCACGCCAGGGTAGAAGCCCGCCTCCGCGATGCCGAGCAGGAAGCGCAGCACGTAGAAGGAGGTCTCGGTGGTCGCGAACATCATGGCCGAGGCCACGAGCCCCCAGGTGACCATGATCCGGCACAGCCAGATGCGCGGGCCGACGCGCGACAGGATCACGTTGCTCGGCACTTCGAAGATCGCGTAGCTCACGAAGAAGATGCCGGCGCCGAGCGCGAAAGCGCTGTTGCTCAGGCCGGTGTCGATCTGCAGCGCCTGCTTGGCGAAGCCGACGTTCACGCGATCAAGAATCGACATGATGTACATGACGATCAGCATGGGCAGCAGGCGCCAGCGCGCCTTGTGGATGGCGCCTGTGACCAGTTCGCCGTAGGGACTCGTGGTTGTCATTGTTGTTGTCTCCTGAATAGGTATTTCTGTCTGAAAGGCGCCGAGGCTAGCCCCTTGCGACCGCGCCGTGGACGGGGTTCGTCACCGAACCCAGTCCATCGATCTCGACCGAGACCACGTCGCCGCGCTTCAGGAAGCGTGGCGGCTTCAGGCCCAGGCCGACGCCGGCGGGCGTGCCGGTGAGGATCAGGTCGCCGGGTTCCAGCGTGATGGCGCGCGAGAGGTACGCAATGAGGAACGCGACCGAGAAGATCATTTCGCTGGTGTTGGACGACTGCACGGCCTCGCCGTTGACGAGGCAGCGGATGCCCAGCGATTGCACGTCGGCCACTTCGTCGCGCGTGACGACGGTGGGCGCTAGCGGGCAGAAGCCGTCGAGCGACTTGCCGCGCACCCACTGCGCCTCGCCCAGCTGCACGTCGCGCGCGCTCACGTCGTTGGCTGCAACGTAGCCGAACACATGCGAGAGCGCATCAGCCTCGCTCACGCCCTGTGCGCGCTGGCCGATGACGACGCCGAGTTCGGCTTCCCAGTCGACCTTCTCGGTGAAGCCTTCGGGCCAGGTGATCGCATCGCCATCAGCGGCCAGCGTGTTGCTGAACTTCGCGAACACGACGGGCTTCTCGGGGATGGCCAGGCCGGTCTCGATGCAGTGGTCGCGGTAGTTGGCGCCGATGCAGATGATGTTTCTCGGTGCGAACGGCAGCGTGGGCTTGACGTCGGCGAGCGGGATCGGCTGGCCTGCGTCGCGCCAGGGCTGGCCTTCGACGATGTCCTGCATGCGGGCCGCATCGACGGGCTGCAGTGCGCCGTCCTTGATGTAGCCCACGCGGGGGCCCTGCGGCGTTTGAACGCTCATCCACTTCATGTCTGACTCCTTCTCTTCTGATTTAAAAAATTCTGGGTGCGGGTTCATTCAGGGCGTGTGCTCAGGCCACCGGGTACTTCCCTCCGCGAATGTCCCCCGGGGCTTCGCCCCTCCTCCTTGATTTCGCTGCGGGAAGCACCCAGTGTCCTGAGCACGGGACACATCGCTGGTGCGCGCCGATCAACGACCGCTCGGCTCGACGATCACGTCGATGGGTGCCTTGCGCAGCGAAATCAAGGGGGAGGCCGCAGGCCGGAGGACATTCGCGGAGCAAGGCACCCGTCGGCGGGATCGCGCCCTGAACAGCAACCGTCCTCAGTGATTCCGACGCGGAATCCCCGCCGTCTGTGCCACGCGCTGGTACTTCGTCGCCGGCTTCAGCACCATGCCTTCAGAGAGCGTGTCCACCATCGCGCGCTGAATCTCCTGCCATGGCGTCTGGCTGGCGGGAATCGGGTAGCCACCCTTTGCCTCGAGCTCGCGGGCGCGCGCTTGCAACACGGCGTCGTCGACGAGCATGTTGACGGTGCGTTCCTTCAAATCCACGCGCACCTTGTCTCCGGTCTGCAGCAGTGCCAGGCCGGCGCCCGCGGCGGCTTCGGGCGAGGCGTTGAGGATCGACGGCGAGCCCGAGGTGCCGGACTGCCGGCCGTCGCCGATGCAGGGCAAGGCCGACACGCCTCTCTTGAGCAGGTGCGAGGGCGCGCGCATGTTGACCACTTCCGACGAGCCCGGGTGCCCGATGGGGCCGACGCCGCGCATGAACAAGATGCAGCTCGCATCGATGTCCAGCGACGGGTCTTCGATGCGGGCTTCGAAATCTTCCGGGCCGTCGAACACGATGGCGCGGCCCACGAAGGCGTCGAGGTCGCCGGCCTGGCTCAGGTAGCGCGCGCGGAACTCGTCGGAGATCACGCTGGTCTTCATGATCGCGCTGTCGAAGAGGTTGCCCGACATCACGAGGAAGCCGGCGTTCTCGCGCAGCGGCTGGTCGAAGGGGCGGATCACGTCGGCGTCTTTCACCGGCGCGTCGGCGCAGTTGACGGCCAGGGTGTGGCCGTTGACGGTGCGCGCGTCGGTGCGGATCAGGCCGTGGCGGTGCAGCTCGGCCACCACCGCGGGCACGCCGCCCGCGCGGTAGAACTCTTCGCCGAGGTACTTGCCGGCGGGCTGCATGTCGAGCAGCAGCGGCACGTCGAGGCCGACCGTTTCCCAGTCCTGGATGTTGAGTTCGACGCCCGCGTGCTTGGCGATGGCGATGAGGTGGATGGGCGCGTTGGTCGAGCCGCCGATGGCCGAGTTGACGACGATCGCGTTCTCGAAGGCCGAGCGCGTGAGGATGTCCGAGGGTTTCAGGTCTTCGCGCACCATGTCGACGATGCGCCGGCCCGTTTCGTAGGCCATCTGGCCGCGCTCGCGGTACGGCGCGGGAATGGCCGCGCAGCCGGGCAGGCTCATGCCCAGCGCTTCGGCCAGCGCGTTCATGGTCGAGGCCGTGCCCATCACGTTGCAGTGGCCGGCCGAGGGCACGGTGGAGCCCACGAGGTCGATGTAGCCGGGGAAGTCGATGCTGCCCTTGGCGAACAGCTCGCGCGCCTTGAACAGCGTGGTGCCGGTGCCGGTGCGCTGGCCTTCGTGCCAGCCGTTGAGCATGGGGCCGCCCGACAACACGATGGCGGGGATGTTGGCGGTGGCCGCGGCCATCAGCGCGGCGGGCGTGGTCTTGTCGCAGCCGGTGGTCAGCACCACGCCGTCGATGGGATAGCCGGTGAGGATCTCGACGAGCCCCAGGTAGGCCAGGTTGCGGTCGAGCGCGGCCGTGGGGCGGCGGCCGTTTTCCTGGATCGGGTGCATCGGGAATTCCATCGCGATGCCGCCCATCTCGCGGATGCCTTCGCGCACCCGCAGCGACAGCTCGCGGTGGTGGCGGTTGCAGGGCGTGAGGTCGGAGCCGCTTTGCGCGATGCCGATGATCGGCTTGCCCGATTGCAGCTCTTCGCGGGTGAGGCCGTAGTTCAGGAACCAGGCCAGGTGCAGGACCGAGAGTTCGCTGTGTTCGGGGTTGTTGAACCAGGCGGCGGAGCGCAGGGGGCGGGGTGTCGTCATGGCGTCGGCTTTCAGGGTGGTCGGCGAACGCGCGCGGCGGCCCCCTGCGCGGCATGGCGGTGGGCCATGGCGGTGTATTGGGTGTCTCCGGTGCGTTCTTGTTGTGCGAATACGTTGGCGAGAGGGAGCTTAGGTTTTCGCCTTCGCCAAAGCCAATGAGATCGGTTGAGGATCGGTATAAGCGCGCCAAATACACCGCCCCGGACACCCCGATACCCCGCCAACCGCCCGGTCTGCGCCCCGCTTTTAGAATGTTTCCGGTGAGTGCCCTACCCTCCTCCCTCCCCCCCGCCGAACGCCGCCCGATCCGTGAACTCCCCGACGAGCTGATCAGCCAGATCGCCGCCGGTGAAATGGTCGAGCGCCCCGCCTCGGTGGTGCGCGAACTGCTCGACAACGCGCTGGACGCCGGCGCGCGCCAGATCACCGTGCGGCTGGCCTCGGGCGGGGTGCGGCTGATCTCGGTCGAAGACGACGGCCTGGGCATTCCGCGCGAGGAACTCACGGTGGCGCTGCGTCGCCACGCCACCAGCAAGATCGCGAGCCTGAGCGACCTCGAAACGGTCGGCACCATGGGCTTTCGCGGCGAGGCGCTGGCGGCCATCAACGCGATCGCCGAGCTCAGCATCCTCTCGCGCTTCACCGGCGCCGACAGCGCCTACGTGCTCGACGGCGGCACCGGCGAGCTGCGGCCGGTGGCGCGCTCGGTGGGCACCACGGTCGAGGTGCGCGAGCTGTTCTTCGCCACGCCCGCGCGGCGCAAGTTCTTGAAGACCGACGCCACCGAGCTGGCCCACTGCATCGAGGCCGTGCGCCGCCATGCGCTGGCGCGGCCCGAGGTGGGCTTCTCGGTCTGGCACGACGGCAAGCTGATCGAACAATGGCGCGCCGCCGCCACGCCCGAGCAGCGGCTGGCCGATGCGCTGAGCGACGACTTCGTGTCGCAGAGCGTCTCCGTGCTGCGCGAAGGCGGCCCGGTGCGCGTGGTCGGCCGCGCCGGCATTCCCGACGCGGCGCGCTCGCGCAACGACCAGCAGTTCTTCTACGTCAACGGCCGCTTCGTGCGCGACAAGGTGCTGTCGCACGCGGTGCGCAGCGCCTACGAAGACGTGCTGCACGGCCAGCGCCAGCCGGTGTACGTGCTGTACCTGGAGATCGACCCCGCGCGCGTCGACGTCAACGTGCACCCGACCAAGATCGAGGTGCGCTTCCGCGACGGGCGCGAGGTGCACCAGGCGGTGCGCCATGCCATCGAGGACGCCCTGGCCGCACCGCGCGCCGGCGATGCGCTGGCACCGGCCGACGCGCCGCCGCAGCCCTTCTTCAAGCAGACCCCGCTGCCGCCGAGCGCCAGCTGGTCGCAGCCCGCGATCCCGTTCCAGGCGCGCGAGCGCGGTGCCGGCGACTTCGAGGCCATGTGGCCGCGGCGCACCGAGGAACAGGGCCATGCGCCCGTCACGGCCCCGTCGCAGTGGCAGACCGAAGCGCCGGCGATGTCGTTCCGTGCGCCGGTCGGATTGCCCGACAGCGAGGCCCTGGCCCCCATGCCAGCGCCTGTCATGAACCAGGACGCCTGGCCGCTGGGCCGCGCGCTGGCCCAGTTGCAGGGCATCTACATCCTGGCCGAGAACAGCCAGGGCCTGGTGATCGTCGACATGCACGCGGCGCACGAGCGCATCGTCTACGAGCGACTCAAGACCCAGCTCGACGGCGCGGCCATCACGAGCCAGCCGCTCCTGATCCCGGCCACCTTCGCCGCCACGCCGCAGGAAGTGGCCACGGCCGAGGCCTGCGCCGAGGTGCTGCCCACGCTGGGGCTGGAGATCACGCCCTTCTCGGCCCGCACGCTGGCGGTGCGCGCCGTGCCCGGCACGCTGGCCGACGGCGACCCTGTGGAGCTGGCGCGCAGCGTGCTCGCCGAGCTGGGCCAGCACGACGCGAGCACCGTGGTGCAGCGCGCGCAGAACGAGCTGCTGTCGACCATGGCCTGCCACGGCGCGGTGCGCGCCAACCGCAAGCTCACCATCGACGAGATGAACGCCCTGCTGCGCCAGATGGAAGCCACCGAGCGCTCCGACCAGTGCAACCACGGCCGGCCGACCTGGCGCCAGCTGTCGATCCGCGAGCTCGATTCGCTGTTCATGCGCGGGCGCTGAGCCCGTCATCGGCGGCCGCGCCGACATGCCGCAGCGTGACGGCGGCCAGCACCGCCAGGACCGCGATGCTGACGGCGCTGGTGGCTGCGGCGGCATTCAGTCCTGCGAGGAAGGCGGCTTGCGCTTGCTCCAGCACGCCGGCAGGCAGTTCGTGCGCCACCGATGTCGCGCCGGCCAAGCTGTCCGATACCGCGCGTTGAAGGTTCACGGCCATGCCATCGATCGGCTCGCCCATTCGCGTGCGATACACCGCCGTCGTCAGGCTGCCCAGCGTGGCGATGCCCACGGCCAGACCCAGCTCCTGCACCGTTTCGGACAAAGCCGAGGCCGAGCCCGCCTTCTCGGGCGGCGCGGCGCCCACGACCAGGTCGGTGCCCAGCGCGGCGATGGTGCCCAGGCCGAGGTACACGAGCGAGAACGCGGCCGTCACCCACGCGATGCCATGCGGCGTGCGATCGAGCTGGCTCAGCATCAGGTAGCCCACGACAGACAACCCCAGCGCGCCCGCCATCACATGACCCGGCCGGATGCGCCGCGTGAGCAGCGGCGCGGTGATGCCGGCCACCAGCATCGCGAGCGCCGGCGGGCCCATCCACAGCCCGGCCTCCAGGGGTGACAGCCCCGCCACCAGCTGCAGGTACTGGGTCACCAGCAGCATCGTGCCGCCGACACCGACCAGCCCCACCAGCAACACCACGAGCGCGACGCTGAAGGCCCGGCTGGCGAACAGGCCGAGGTCGATCAGCGGATGGCGCAACCGCCGTTGCCGCCGGATGAACCCCAGCGCGAAGGCCAGCCCACCGAAGAGCGCCAGCACTGCACCGACGCCGATCCCGTCCTTCGCGACCTGCTTGATGCCGTAGACCACCGGCAGCAACGCGAGCAGCGACAGCGCGACGCTGGGCAGATCGAGCCGCCCCTGCTGCGGCGCGCGGTACTCCGGCAGCAGGAACGGCGCCGCCACCAGCAGCAGCCCGACCACCGGCAGCGCGACGAGAAAGGCCGCGCCCCAGCCGTGGTGCGCGAGCAGCAGGCCGCCCACCACGGGCCCGGCCGCCATGCCGAGCGCGAACATGGTCGCCCACAGCCCGATGGCCAGCGCGCGCTGGTGCGGGTGCAGGAACATGTTGCTGATCAGCGCCAGCGTCGACGGCATCAGCGTCGCGCCCGCCACGCCGAGCACGGCGCGCGCGGCGATCAACTGGTTGGCGCTGGTCGAAGAGGCCGCGATCACTGACGCCACGCCGAACGCCGCCGCGCCCACCATGAGCAGCTTGCGCCGCCCGATGCGGTCGCCCAGCGTGCCCATCGTGACAAGAAAGCCGGCAATCATGAAACCGTAGGCATCGACGATCCACAGCGCCTGCGCGCTCGTGGGGCGCAGGTCCAGGGCCAGCGCGGGCAATGCGAGGTGCAGCAGCGTGAGGTCGAGCCCGAGCAGGAGGGTCGGCAGCGCCAGCAGCGCGAGCCCGGTCCATTCGCGGGCGCCGGCGCGGCCTTCGCGCCGCGCAGCCGGAAGGTGGTCGGAAAGGGAAAGTGAATCGCAAGGTGCGGTCAAAAGGGGCCTCCGGGAGCGCGTTCGGGTTGCGGAAGCCCCATCTTCAGGACAAGATCATCACATTACAATTTAAGCGTTTATCCTATTACTGGAGACAACAGGCTTGATCGAACGCAGCCTCAGCCGCACCAAGAACGAGCTGTCGGAGTTCCTGACCCGGCACCGCCGCAAGCTCACGCCCGCCGATGTCGGCCTGCCCTCGCAGGGCCGGCGCCGCACACCCGGCCTGCGGCGCGAAGAGGTCGCGGTGATGGCCGGCGTGGGGCTCACCTGGTACACCTGGTTCGAGCAGGGGCGCGAGATCCAGGTGTCGCAGAAATTCCTGCTCGGCGTGGCGCATGCCCTGAAGCTGGACGACGCCGAGTGCAGCCACCTGTTCCTGCTGGCCCACAAGCGCCCGCCGCCGCCCGAGGCCCATCAGCAGGCGTCGGTCACGCCTCGCATTCAGCAGCTCATGGACGAGCTGCCCACCCGCCCTGCCTATGTGTTCAACCTGCGCTGGGACGTCGTGGCCTGGAACGCCGCGGCCGACGCGCTCTTCGGCTTCAGCACGCGGGAGCGCGAGGCGCGCAACCTCCTTCGCATGGTGTTCGCCGACCCCGAACTGCGCCCGCGCCTGCCCGCCTGGCGCGACGATGCGCCCGGGCTGCTGGCGCAATTCCGATACGACTTCGCCATTGCGCCCGACGATCCGGCCATGCGGGGCCTGGTCGCGGACCTGAAAGCGCTCTCGCCCGACTTCCGCCGCTGGTGGGACACCCCCGACAGCGCGCCTGCCCGGCGCGGGCTCGGATGCGTACAGATGGCCGACAGCGGACCGTTGGAGTTTCACCACGAAACACTCGTGGTCGACACGCACCGGCACCTGCGGATGGTGGTGTATTTCGTGCAGCCGGCGCCGGGCTGAACACCGGGGCCTGTGCGGCAGATAAGCGCCGTCAGCGCCCATTTCGAGGGTTTTCGAGGGTTTTGTGGCGTCATCCACGGTGCGGGCACGCACGTTGCATGGTCTCGTGCCAGGCGCCGGCGAGCGCTGCACAGGGGGAGCTGACACGCGATGCCGACGCGTTTCAGAAAGCAAGCAGATGAACTTTCGGCCGACTTTCGCTGTCCCTCCACCCCATGATCAAACGCTGGCCCCTCCTCGCGTCCATCTTTTCGCTCTGTGCCCTGCTGGCAGCCGGCTGTTCGACCCTCGACGAACGCCAGCGCGAATGGATCTTCCAGCCCAGCGACCGCAGCTGGGGCAATTCGGCCCAGATGACCGAAGGCATGCAGGATGTCTGGATCGACTTCCAGTCGTCCATCACCGGTGAACCGGCGCGCCTGCACGGCCTGTGGCTCGGCGGCGCCCCCGAAACCACCGAGACCCCCGTGCTGCTGTACCTGCATGGTGCGCGCTACAACGTGGCCGGCTCGGCACCGCGCATCCAGCGCATGCACGAGCTGGGCTTCTCGGTGCTGGCCATCGACTACCGCGGCTTCGGCAAGAGCTCCAAGGGCCTGCCCTCGGAAGCCTCGGCCCGCGAAGACGCCCGCGCCGCCTGGACCTGGCTGGCCGCGCGCCATCCGCGCCAGCACCGTTACATCTTCGGCCACTCGTTGGGCGGCGCCATCGGCATCGACCTGGCGGCCACGGTGAACGACGAAAGCGGCACCATCGTCGAAAGCACCTTCACCTCCATCGCCGACGTGGCCAGCAGCTTCAAGTGGGGCTGGCTGCCCTTCGGCCCGTTCATCACGCAGCGCTTCGAGGCGATTCGCACCGTCAAGGACATCGGCGCGCCGCTGCTCGTGGTGCACGGCACCGCCGACAGCCTGATCAACCCGACGCTCGGGCGCAAGCTGTACGACGCGGCCACGGTGCCCAAGATGTTCGTGCTGGTCGAGGGTGGCTCGCACCACAACACCAACTCGGTGGGCGCGACGCAGTACCGCGCCGCGCTGTCGCAGCTGTTTCGCATGAAGCCCGAGGACAGCAGCACCGTGGCGGACAGCCGGCCGCAGCCGCGGCTGGTGTCGCCGCGGCCTGCACCGCCTTCATTGCCTTCCGCGGCGCTGTCGCCGCAAGAGGTGCGGGGCGAAGCGCACACGCCGCCCGCCCCCGCCGCCATCTAGCCCGCCTTTTCAGGCGGTTCCGTTCCCGCGTCAGGCCGAGGCCAGATCGAACGGCAGGCGGCGCAAGGGCTTGCCCGTCAGCCGCGCCACGGCGTTGGCGAAGGCGGGCGCCAGCGGCGGCAGGCCGGGCTCCCCCATCCCCTTGGGCGCATCGGCACTCGGCACGATGTGCACGTCGAACTCGGGCACCTGCGTGATGCGCGCCACGGTGAAGTCGCCGTAGTTGCCCTGCTGCACGACGCCGTCCTTCAGCGTGATGGCGCTGCCCTGCAGGCAGGTCGACAGCCCCATCACCGCCGCGCCCTGCACCTGCGCTTCCACGCTGCGCGGGTTCACCGCCAGGTTGCAGTGCACGCCCGAGGTCACGCGATGCAGCACGGGCTGGCCGTCCTTCACCGACGCTTCGACCACATAGGCCACCACCGACTCGAAGGACTCGTGCACGGCCACGCCCCAGGCGCGGCCTTCGGCCAGCCTCTTCTTGCCGTAGCCGCTCTTGTCCACGGCCAGTTGCAGTGCGGCGCGGTGGCGCGGATGCTTGTCGCCGAAGAGGCTCATGCGGTAGGCCACCGGGTCCTGCTTGGTCGTGCGGGCGATCTCGTCGATGAGCGTCTCCATCACGAAGGCGGTGTGCGTGGAGCCCACGCTGCGCCACCACAGCACCGGCACGTTGACCTGCGGGTGATGCACCGTGAGGCGCATCGGCACGGGGTACGGATCGCGCATGCCCTCGACGGCGGTGGCGTCGATGCCGTCCTTGACCATGGAGCCGGCGAACACCGTGCCCGCCGTGATCGACTGGCCGACGATCACGTGGTCCCACGCCAGGATCTTGCCGCGCGCGTCGAAGCCGATGCGTGCGCGGTGCAGGTGCATGGGGCGGTAGTAGCCGCCCTTGATGTCGTCCTCGCGGCTCCACAGCAGGCGCACGGGGGCGTCCTTCAGGCCGGCGGTGCGCGCGGCCTTGGCGATCTCGCAGGCCTCGACCACGAAGTCGCTCGAGCCCACGAAGCGCCGGCCGAAACCGCCGCCCGCCATCTGCACGTTCACCTTCACCTGCGCGGGGTCGAGCTTCAGCGTGCGTGCCGCGGCCTGGCCGTCGAGGTCGGCGGACTGCGTGCCGACCCACAGCTCGGCGCGACCGTCCGACAGCTTCACGGTGCAGTTCTCCGGCTCCATGGGCGCGTGGGCCAGGTAGGGAAACACGAACTCGGCTTCGAGCTTGTGCGGCGCGCCGGCCAGCGGCGCCATGTCGGCGTCGAACTTGCGGTTGCCGGGGCGCCCGGCGAGTTCGCGGTACTGGGCCAGCTGCTTGTCGCTGTCGACCTTCTCCACCGCATCGGTGTTCCACTGCAGCTTGAGCGCGTCGCGGCCCAGCTTGGCGGGCCAGTAGCCGTCGGCCACCACGGCCACGCCCTCGGCGCCACGGTCCAGCGGAATGCGCAGCACGGCCTTCACGCCCTTGACGGCGCGCGCCGCGCTGTCGTCCACCGAGGCCAGGCGGGCGCCGAACACGGGCGGATGCGCCACCACGGCCGTGAGCTGGCCGGGCTGCTTCACGTCGATGCCGAAGTCCTGTCGCCCGCTGCTCTTGGCGCGCGCGTCCAGGCGCGTGGTCGGGCGGCCGATGATCCGGAAGTCTTTCGGGCTCTTCAGCGTCACAGTCTCGGGCACCGGCAGCGCCATGGCCGCTTCGGCCAGCTCGCCGTAGCCCGCCTTGCGCCCGCCCGGGCCGATGACCGTGCCGGCCTGCGTGCGCAGCGTGGCCACGTCGACCTTCCAGCGCTGCGCCGCCGCCGACAGCAGCATGGCCCGCGCACGCGCGCCCAGTTCGCGGTACTGCGTGTAGCTGTTCTTGATCGAGTTGGAACCGCCGGTCAGGTGCATGCCGAACAGCGGGTCGGCGTAGGCGGCATCGTTGGTGCCATTGCGGCTGCGCACCAGGGCCCAGTCGGCATCGAGCTCTTCGGCCAGGATCATCGGCAGGCCGGTCTGCACGCCCTGGCCGAACTCGAGGCGGTTGATGGTGACCGTGACCTCGCCGTTGGGCGCGATCTGCACGAAGGCCGAAGGCTGTTGCGTCGGCTTGAGTGCGCCGCTGGCCTTGGCCGGACCGTTGGCCTGCGCCATGGCCATGTGAGGGAAAGCGCCGAGCACGAGGCCGCCGGCGCCGGCCATCTTCAGGAAGCTGCGGCGCGGCAGCGTGGCGGCCGCGTCGGCGTCATCGGTCGCAGGCTGGGCCATCAGGCGCTGCAGCGCGCGCGGCAGGTCGTTGTAGTCGATGTTTGGCAGCATGTCGTCGGCTCCTTCAGGCGAGGGTCTTGGCCGCATCGGCCACGGCGGCGCGGATGCGGGCGTAGGTGCCGCAGCGGCAGATGTTGCCGGCCATGGCCGAGTCGATCTCGTCGGTGCTGGGCTGCTTGCCCTTGGGCAGCGACTGCAGGAAGGCGGTCGCGCTCATGATCTGGCCGCTCTGGCAGTAGCCGCACTGCGCGACGTCGTGCTTGACCCACGCGGCATGCACGGCCGCGCCGACGCGGTCGCTGCCGCCGGTCACGGCTTCGATGGTGGTGATCTTCTTGCCCTCGGCCGCGGCGATGGGCGTGATGCACGAGCGGATGGCCTGGCCGTCCATGTGCACGGTGCAGGCGCCGCACAGCGCCGCGCCGCAACCGAACTTGGTGCCGGTCATGCCCAGCGTGTCGCGCAGGGCCCAGAGGATGGGGGTGCCGGGGTCGGCGTCGACCGTGTGGTCACGGCCGTTGACGTGGAGCGCGCTCATGTTGGTTTTCTCCGTGGGTAGGTGGGATGGATCGGATTCACTTGGCGCCGTCGAGCACCCATTGCGCGAGCGCCTGCAGGTCCGCGTCGGGCACCTGGGCTTGCGCGGGCATGGGCATCGCGCCCCACTTGCCCGAGCTGCCAGCCTTCATGCTGGCGGCCAGTTGCGCGGCCGTGCCCTTGCCGTCGCCGTAGCGCGCGCCGATCTCTTTCCAGGAAGGGCCCACCACCTTCACGGCGGCTTGGTGGCAGGCCACGCACGCGTACTTCTGCGCCAGCGCGGTGCTGGCAAAGGCGGGCGCGGACCCGACGGCGCTCACGCCGATGGCCAGTGCGGCCACGAGCGAGGCGGTGATGCGATGCGGATGTCGTTCGTCGTGGGTCATTTCTTTTTTCATCATCGTGGAGGGGAAGCACGGTCCTCGCGCCGCGCGCGGCAGGACTTCACGGCGGCCAGTGTCCGACGAAGCGCCCACGGCCACTTGCCCAATCCGCGCGCGTTCTTGCCTGAAACAACGAGACTGCGCCAAAAACGCCAAGCGCATGAGAAGCGCCCGCTAGACTTTGCGCAAGCACCCGAAAGGATTCAGATGGAAGTGCTACAGCCGACGCAGCCAGACGATTCGGCCGTCCTCGGTGCCCTGGCCACGGCCGTCGGGCGCATTGCCCGAAACGACGGCGACCACGCCACCGCCATTCCCGAGCTCTCGCTGCACCGCCGCAGCGCCGCGACCGAGCCCGTGCATTGCATCTACGGCTTCGGCCTGGGCATCACCGTCGGCGGACAGAAGCGGGCGGCGCTCGGCGACGAGATCTATGAATACGGCGCCGGCCAGTCGCTGCTGATCACGGCCGATCTGCCCGTGGTGGCGCACGTCACCCGCGCCAGCGCGGCGCAGCCCTTCCTGGGCCTCATGATCCGGCTCGATCCGCGCGCCATCGTGCAGGTCGCGACCGAGATGGCGCTGCCGCCGCCGTCCAGGGAGCCCCACAACCAGCGCGCCCTGTCGCTGGGCGCACTCGACCCGACGCTGCTGGGCACCGTCACGCGGCTCGTCGAGCTGCTGGCCGAGCCCCGGCTCGTGCCCCAGCTCGCGCCGCTGCTGCAAAAGGAAATCGTCGTGCGCCTGCTCGCCGGACGCCACGGCCCGCAGCTGCAGCGCCTCATGACCGTCGGCTCGCCCAGCCAGCAGGTGGCGCAGAGCCTGGCGTGGCTCAAGATGAATTTCAGGAAGCCCGTGCAGGCGGACGAACTGGCCGCGTCCGCGCACATGAGCCCGTCGACCTACCGCCAGCACTTCCGCGCCGTGACCGGCATGAGCCCGATGCAGTACCTGAAGCAGCTGCGCCTGCAGGAAGCGCGGCAGCTGATGCTGAACCAGAACATCGATGCCGGCACCGCCGGCGTGCGCGTGGGCTACGAAAGCGCCTCGCAGTTCAGCCGCGAGTACGCGCGCCTGTTCGGTGCGCCGCCGCTGCGCGACATCCGCCGGATGCGCGACGCGACCGTCGTCGCCTGAGCACTGCGTCGCAGGCAAGCCCCGCGCAGCCGTCCGGCGCGCGTCATTTGCTACCCTCGACGCATGCCCCCCGCTTCCCCTGTTCCCCCGCGCTACATCGCGCTCGCCGGCCCCACCGCGTCCGGCAAGACCGCCGTCGCCCTGGCCGTGGCCCGGCTGCAGCCGGTCGAGATCGTCAGCGTCGACTCGGCGCTGGTCTACCGCGGCATGGACATCGGCACCGCCAAGCCCACCGCCGCCGAGCAGGCCGCCGTGCCGCACCACCTGATCGACATCCTCGATGCGCGCGACAGCTACAGCGCCGCCGCCTTCGTGGCCGACGCCACGCGGCTCATCGACGCCATCCGCGCGCGCGGCGCGCTGCCGCTGCTCGTGGGCGGCACCATGCTGTACTTCAAGGCGCTGTTCGACGGCATCGACGCCATGCCCGCCGCCGACCCCGCCGTGCGCGCGCGCCTAGACGCCGAAGCCGCCGCGCTCGGCTGGCCCGCCATGCATGCGCGGCTGGCGCAGGTCGACCCCGTCACCGCCGCGCGGCTCGCACCGCAGGACAGCCAGCGCATCCAGCGCGCGCTCGAGGTGTGGGAAAGCAGCGGCCAGCCGCTGTCGAGCTTTCATGCGAGCGACACCAAGGCCGCCAAGGCCGTCGACGGCGGCGTGCTCGTGTCGCTCGAACCCGAAGACCGCGCCTGGCTGCACGGGCGCATCGCCGAACGCTTCGACGCCATGCTCGCGGCCGGTTTTCTCGACGAGGTGAAGGCGCTGCGCGCGCGCGGCGACCTGTCGCCCGACCTGCCCTCGATGCGCTGCGTCGGCTACCGCCAGGCCTGGGAGATGTTCGACGCCTGCGGCGACGCACAGCCCGATGCCAAGGCGATGGGCGAACTGCGCGAGCGCGGCATCGCCGCCACGCGCCAGCTCGCCAAGCGGCAGATCACCTGGCTGCGCAGCATGCCGCAGCGCACCGTGATCGCCTGCGATGCGCCCGACGCGGTGCAGGCCGCCGTGCGGCACATCGCGCAGATCGCTGGTTCAGTGACGCCCGCATGACGCTGCACCTCTCCAACCTCGGCAAGCACTACGGCGACGCGCCCGTCTTCGAACACGTGAGCCTGCAGGTCGCGCCCGGCGAGTTCGTCGCCATCGTCGGCGAATCGGGCGTGGGCAAGTCGACCTTGCTCAACTGCATGGCCGGCCTCGACAGCTGGGACGAAGGCAGCGTGTCGCACGACGGCACCGACATCGGCGCGCTCGACGGCGAGGCCCGCGCGCTGTGGCGGCGCCAGCACGTGGGCTTCGTGTTCCAGGCCTTCCACGTGCTGCCGCACCTCGACGTGGCGCAGAACGTGTCGCTGCCGCTGATGCTGCTGGGCCGCCCGCGCGAAGACGCGCGCGTGGCCCACATGCTCGAAGCCGTCGGCCTGCCCGGCATGGGCGCGCGGCTGCCGCAGACGCTCTCAGGCGGCCAGCTGCAGCGCGTGGCCATCGCCCGCGCGCTGGTGCACCGGCCCGCGCTGCTGCTGGCCGACGAACCCACCGGCAACCTCGACCCGTCCACCGCCGCGAAGGTGATGGACCTGCTGATCGGCCAGACGCGCGAGCACGGCGCCTCGCTGGTGCTGGTCACGCACTCGGAGAGCGCGGCGGCGCGCGCGGACCGGTTGCTGCACCTGACGGCGAGCGGTATCCGGGCCTGAAGAGAATCAGCCGATCAGCGACGCGTAGCGCGACAGGTCGACGTTCCCGCCGCTGATCACGATGCCCACGCGCTGGCCTTCGATCGCCTTCGCAGCGGCGATGGCGCCCGCGAACGCGAGGCATCCCGTCGGCTCCACCACCATCTTCATGCGCTCGGCGAAGAAGCGCATTGCCTCGACGAGCTGCTCATCGGTCACCGTGAAGATGTCATCGACATCGCGTTGGATGATCCCGAAGGTGTACTCGCCCAGGTGCTGCGTCTGCGCACCGTCGGCGATGGTCTTGGGCGTGTCGATGTGCACGATCTTCCCGGCGCGCAGCGACTGCTGGCCGTCGTTGCCGGCCTCGGGCTCCACGCCGTAGACCTTGCAGGCGGGCGACAGCGCACGCGCCGACAGCGCCGAGCCCGACAGCAACCCGCCGCCGCCGAGGCACACGAAGAGGTGATCGAGCGGGCCGGTCTCTTCGATGAGTTCCTTCACCGCCGTGCCCTGCCCCGTCAGCACATCGGGGTGGTCGTAGGGCGGAATCATCGTCATGCCGCGCTCCTGCGCGAGCCTCTTCGTCAGCGCCTCGCGGTCTTCGGTGAAGCGGTCGTACATCACCACTTCGGCGCCATAGCCCTTGGTGGCCGCGACCTTGGCGGCGGGCGCGTCCTTGGGCATGACGATCACGGCCGGCATCGACAGCAGCCGCGCCGACAGCGCGATGGCCTGCGCATGGTTGCCCGACGAGAAGGCGATGACGCCGCCCGTGCGCTGCGCGGCGTCGAACTTCGACAGCGCATTGAACGCACCGCGGAACTTGAACGCGCCCATGCGCTGGAAGTTCTCGCACTTGAAGAAGAACTGCGCGCCCCAACGCGCGTTGGCGGTGGTCGATTGCAGCACCGGCGTGCGGTGGGCATGGCCTTCGAGCCGCGCGGCCGCGGCGATGACGTCGTCGTAGGTAGGGAGTTGCATGGGTCGAGCTTAGCGGCGGCGTGCCGTTTTTTGCAGCCCCGATGGGTAAAAACCCGGGGATGCGCCCCGGCGCCGAAGTCCGTACTCTGTATACAGAGTTCAGAAAAGGCCCACCATGCCCGCCCAGTTGCTCAGCATCGAAGTCGCTCCCGACCTCGTCGACCAGGTCTACCGCGCCCTGCTCGGCGCCATCAGCAGCGGCGCGCTCGCGCCGGGCGAGCGGCTCACGCAGGAGGACATCGCGGCGCGGCTCGCGGTGTCGCGCCAGCCGGTGCTGCAGGCGCTGCGGCTGCTCAAGAAGGACGGCTTCGTGCAGGACGCGCCCGGGCGCGGCGTGCTGGTGGCGCCGCTGGAGGCCGAGGCGATGCGCAAGGTCTACCAGGTGCGCGGCGCGCTCGACGTGCTGGCCGCGCGGCTGGCGGCGCAGCAGCGCTTTCGCATCGACCCCAAGCTCATCGAGCGCGGCCGGCGCGCGGCGCGCGGGCGCAATGTCGAAGCCATGATCGATGCCGACGTGGCCTTTCACCAGGCCATCTACGCCGCCTCGGGCAACCCGCTGATCGGCCAGAGCGCCGACCCGCACTGGCGCCACCTGCGCCGCGCGATGGGCGCGGTGCTGCAGGCCGAGCCGCAGCGCGAGTCGCTGTGGGACGAACACGAAGCCATTGCCGACGCCATTGCCGCCGGCGACGTCGAACGCGCCGCGCGCCTGAGCGACGAGCACGTCTCGCGCGCCAGCGACGCGCTGGCCGAGCGGCTCGCGCAGCAGCTGGCACGCACGGCATCCTCATCTGGAATCCCCACCAAAAAAGGAGACAAGGCATGAAGCTGACCCCCGAGCAACGCGCGCAGTTCGAGCGCGAGGGCTACCTGTTCTTCCCCGGCCACTTCTCGCCCGAAGAGACGAAGGTGCTGACCGAGGCGGTGCCCGACCTGTACAGCAAGCGCGCGGCCTTCAACGTGCGCGAGAAGGGCTCCGACGCCGTGCGCACGAACTTCGCGGCGCACCTCATCAGCGAGCCCTTCGCGCGACTGGCGCGCCACCCGCGCATGGTCGAGCCGGTGATGGACCTGTTCGACGAAGCGGTCTACATGCACCAGTTCAAGATCAACGGCAAGATGGCCTTCGAGGGCGACGTGTGGCAGTGGCACCAGGACTACGGCACCTGGCTCAACGACGACCTGATGCCCACCGAGCGCGCGATGAACGTGGCCATCTTTCTCGATGAAGTGACCGAGCACAACGGCCCGCTGATGTTCATTCCGGGCAGCCACCGCAAGGGCGTGGTCGATGCGAAGCATGACCTCACGACCACCAGCTACCCGCTGTGGACGGTCGACAACGACCTGATCCGCCAGCTGGTCGACCGCGCGGGCGGCAAGCAGGGCGGCATCGTCTCGCCCAAGGGGCCGGCCGGTTCGATGATCCTGTTCCACAGCTGCCTCGTGCATGCCTCGGGCAGCAACCTCTCGCCCTTCAACCGCGTGGCGGTGTACCTGAGCCTGTGCGCGGTCAGCAACCACATCCGCCGCCACCAGCGGCCCGAGTACATCGCGCACCGCGACTTCACGCCCATCGAGGTGCTGCCCGACGACTGCCTGCTGACGCCCTACCCCGTCGAGGTGCCGTGGAAAGACGGCCTGCCCGAAAGCGCGCTGCGCACCTCGCCCGACGTCATCGAAACCGTGGAAGCCTGACCGCCATGAGCCTGCACACCCGCCTGCAACAACGCGCCGCCGAAGGCCGCCCCATCCGCATCGGCCTGATCGGCGCCGGCAAGTTCGGCGCCATGTACCTGGCGCAGATTCCGCGCACGCCCGGCGTGCAGCTGGTCGCCATTGCCGACCTCACGCCCGCCGCCGCGCGCGTCAACCTGGAGCGCGTGGGCTGGCAGGCCGAGCGCAGCAACGCCGGCTCGGTGCAGGAGGCGCTGAAGACCGGCGCCACCTGGATCACCGACGACTGGCAGGCCGTGACGCGCGAGCCGAGCATCGACATCGTGGTGGAGTGCACCGGCAACCCGATTGCCGCGGTCGACCACTGCCTGGACGCCTTTGCCCACGGCAAGCACGTGGTCAACGTGACGGTCGAGGCCGACGCCTTCTGCGGCCCGCTGCTCGCGCACAAGGCGCAGCAGGCCGGCGTGGTGTATTCGCTGGCCTTCGGCGACCAGCCCGCGCTGATCTGCGATCTGGTCGACTGGGCCCGCACCTGCGGCTTTCCGGTGGTGGCGGCCGGGCGCGGCCACAAGTGGCTGCCGCACTTCACCGAATCGACGCCCGAGACCGTGTGGGGCAACTACGGCCTCACGCCCGAGCAGGCGAAACGCGGCGGGCTCAACCCGAAGATGTTCAACAGTTTTCTCGACGGCTCCAAGCCGTCGATCGAAAGCTCGGCCGTGGCCAACGCCACCGGCCTGGGCGTGCCCTCCGACGGCCTGCTCTATCCGCCCGCGAGCGTGGAAGACATTCCCTTCGTCACGCGTCCGAAGAGCGAAGGCGGCGTGCTGGAGCGCAAGGGCATGGTCGAGGTGATCTCGTCGCTCGAGGCCGACGGCCGCAAGATCCCGTACGACATCCGCATGGGCGTGTGGGTCACGGTCGAGGCCGAGACCGACTACATCAAGAACTGCTTCGAGGAATACAACGCCCACACCGACCCGAGCGGGCGCTACTTCACGCTGTACAAGCGCTGGCACCTGATCGGGCTCGAGGTGGGCATGTCGGTCGCCAGCGTGGCGCTGCGCGGCGAGCCCACCGGCGTGGCCACCGGCTGGAACGCCGACGTGGTCGCCACCGCCAAGCGCGACCTCGCGGCGGGCGAGATGCTCGACGGCGAAGGCGGCTACACCGTCTGGGGCAAGCTGCTGCCGGCCGAGCGCTCGCTGCGCCTGGGCGGCCTGCCGCTCGGGCTGGCGCACAACGTCAAGCTCGTGCGCCCCGTCAAGAAGGGCCAGAGCCTGAGCTGGGCCGACGTGGCGATGGACACCAGCACCGCCGCCTACCGGCTGCGCCAGGAAATGGAAACGCTGTTCACGCCCGCGGTGCGCGCCCACGCGGCCTGAGCGCGGGGCCTGGCGCCCACGTTGCGCCAAAGAGCGAACAGGACAAGAATCTTCTGCTCGGCACCGGTCCGGTGTCGAAATGACCGGCTGCGGGCCGTCATTGTGGTGAGCGCTCTTGCTCGTCAAGCTTTTCCTCACGGAGAAACACCATGCAGTACATGTTGATGTTCTACCAACCCGCAGCCGAATTCGAACAACGCAACGACGCCTCGTCGCAGGCCTACCGCGCCAGCTGGGTCGCGTACGCCGACGCGGTGCGCCAGTCGGGCATTTCGCTCGGCGGCCACGGCCTGCTGCCGCCCATGACCGGCACCACGCTGCGCGTGCGCGGCGACAAGCGCCAGGTGCAGGACGGCCCCTTCGCCGACACCAAGGAGCAGCTCGGCGGCTACTTCGTGGTCGACGTGCCCGACCTCGACGCCGCGCTCGAATGGGCCGCGCGTGCGCCCTGCGCCGCCAGCGGCGGCGTCGAAGTGTGGCCGGTCTTCACCGCCACCGCAGCGGCGGGCACGAGCCAGACGTGACCACTCCGGCGGCACATCACGCCGCCGAACGCGCGGCACGCGAGTCGTACGGGCGGCTGCTGGCCATCCTGTCCGCCCGCACGCACGACATCGCGGCCTCCGAAGACGCCCTGGCCGACGCCTTCGCCCGCGCGCTCGAGCGCTGGCCCGCCGACGGCGTGCCGGTGCAGCCCGACGCCTGGCTGCTGAGCGTCGCGCGGCACCGCAAGCTCGACGCCTGGCGCCACAGCCGCGTGCAGGACGACGCCACGCAGACCCTGCTGCTGCTCGCCGGCGAGATGGACGAGGCCGACCCCGATGCCGCCACCGTGCCCGACGAGCGCCTGCGCCTGCTGTTCGTCTGCGCGCACCCGGCCATCGACGCCGCCGCGCGCGCGCCGCTCATGCTGCAGACCGTGCTCGGGCTCGATGCCGCGCGCATGGCCGGCGCCTTCCTCACCTCGCCGTCCGCGCTGGGCCAGCGGCTGGTGCGCGCCAAGGCCCGCATCCGCGCGGCCGGCATCCCCTTCGAATACCCGCAGGCGCGCGACCTGCCGCACCGGCTGCGCGACGTGCTCGACGGCATCTACGCCGCCTACGGCACCGGCTGGGACGACGTCGACGGCGCCGACGCCCTGCCGCGCGGCCTGACGACCGAGGCCATCGACCTGGGCCGCATCCTGTGCCGCCTGCTGCCTGCCGAGCCCGAGCCGCTGGGCCTGCTGGCGCTGATGCTGTTCTGCGAGGCGCGCACCGCGGCGCGCCGCACCGAGGCCGGCGCCTACGTGCCGCTCGACCAGCAGGACATCACGCGCTGGGACCACGCGCTGCTGGCCGAGGCCGAGCACCATCTGCGCATCGCGTCGGCCATGCAGTCGCTCGGGCCCTACCAGCTCGAGGCCGCGATCCAGTCGGCCCACTGCGAGCGCCGCGCCGGCGCACCCGTGCCGCCCGAGGTGCTGGTGTCGCTGTACGAAGGCCTGCTCGCGCTGCGGCCCAGCATCGGCGCGCAGGTCAGCCTGGCGTGTGCGCTGGCGAATGCGCGCGGGCCCGAAACCGGGCTGCGCGCGCTCGATGCCATTCCGTCGGACGAGGTGGCGAGCTACCAGCCGTTCTGGGCGGCGCGTGCGCACCTGCTCGCGGCCGGTGGCGCGCGGGTTGCGGCGCGGCAGGCGTATGACCGGGCGATCGGGTTGAGCAGCAATGGGGCGGTGCGGGCGTACCTGCACGCGATGTCGGAACGGGCCTGAGGCGCTCAGTCCTGCGGCACAGCAACCCCGACCCGCCGCCCTTCAAGCCGGCTGCCACCCTGCGTCAGCGTGACGCCGATCACCTCGCCGCCATCCCCACGCCGGAACACGAACTGCGCACCGATGGCCGTCACCGCAAAACGATCCGGCCCGGTGGGCGTGAGAAGGTTGTAGCCCTTGCCCGACTCACGCGCCAGCAAACGCCCATCGCGCACGGTGAAGCCCAGCACCTGCGCCTTGCCGACGCGGAACTCGCCCGCGTAGTCGGCCAGGCGCTTCGGATCGATCGGCACTTCGGTCGTCGGCACCGGGTAGCGGCTCTTGCCGATGGCGAGCATCACGGGCTGCAGCGGCGCGCGCTGGTTGCTGGCGAGCACGATGAGCGCCTCGCCGGTGTCGGGCGCCAGCAGCCAGAGCGTGCGGTAGCCCTCGGTGACGCCCGCGTGGTAGTAGGTGCGCCGGCCGGTCTCGGGGCCGCGCACCATCACGGCATAACCGATCTCGGCGCCCTCGTAGCGCGCGAGCGGCGTGAGCAGCCGCGCGGCGGCCGGGCCCAGCGGGCCGTGCGCGCCCGCGAGGATGGCGCGGCTGAAGGCCAGCATGTCGGCGGCGGTCGAGCGCAGCGCGCTGGCGGGCGCGTAGGCATGCATGTCGAAGCGGCGCTGGCGCTGGTCGCCCGCGAACGGCGGCGCCATGCGCGAGGCCTTGTCGCCGAGCGGGATCACGGTATCGTTCATGCCCAGCGGTTCGGTGATGCGCGCACGCACCAGCTCGCCCCACGAGGTGCCGTAGCGCAGCGCCAGCAGCTGCCCGAGCAGCGCCATGCCGAAGTTGCTGTAGCGCGCCTCGCACGGCGGCGCGGCGGCCGTGAGGTGGATGCGCGCGAGCGCGGCCCAGAACATCGGCAGGTCGAAGCTGCGGAACTGCTCGGCCAGCGCGGCCCCGCCGGTCACGCCGTCGGCCATCACGGGCAGGCAACCGGTGTGGGTGACGAGCTGCCGCAGCGTGATCGACGCCACGGCGGGCGGCACGCCCTCGGCATGGCCGGCGAGCAGCTTGCCCACGCTGTCTTCGAGCGCCACGTCGCCGCGCTCCACGGCCTGCGCCAGCAACAGGCCGGTGAAGACCTTGGTGACGGAGCCGATCTCGAACATCGGCTGCTCCGCGCTGGCGGGCGCAATGGCACGCGCCACCAGCGGCTCGGGGTTGTGGGCGATGCCGTAGGCGGCCTTGTCGCCGCGCAGCACGCCGACCACCAGCGTGCCGCGCTCGGCGCCGAGCGCGGTGCGGGCCAGCACGGCGGGGTCGCTGGCGAGCGAGAGCGGTGCGGACGGTGGTGCGAGTTGCGCACTCGCCGCGCCCGCCAGCCAGGGCACGAGAAGCCAGGGCGCCAGCCAGCGGCGGCACCAGGCGGAGGGCAGAAGCCGCATCGTCGGAATCCTCGGGCGTGAAGTCGTCATCGTCGAAAGAGCCGCCATCCTGCCACGGCGGCCACAATGACCCCATGCGTGCATTGCTTTCGACTTTCTCCTGGCAGGAACTGCGCCACCACCCCTGGCGCAACGCGGCGGCCGTGCTGGCCGTGATGCTGGGCGTGGCGCTGGCGTTTTCGGTGCAGCTCATCAACGCCTCGGCGCTCGACGAGTTCTCCAGCGCGGTGCGCTCGGTGAACGGCCAGCCAGACCTCGAAGTGCGCGCCGCACAAGGCAGCTTCGACGAGGCCGTGTTCGGCCGGCTCGCGCGCCGGCCCGAGGTGACGCTGGCGAGCCCGGTGCTCGAGTTCCAGGGCCTTGCGCTGAGCGGCGACGGACGCCAGGTGCCGCTGCGCGTGATCGGCGTCGATGCGCTCGCGCTGCCCACCATCGCGCCCGCGCTGATGCCGCAGTCGGCCGCCGGGGCCGACCGCTTCGCGCTGTTCGCGCCCGGCCACGTGTTCCTCAACGCGGCGGCGCGCCAGGCATTGCAGCTGCCACTGCAGCCCGCGACCGGCGAAAGCCTGCAGCTGCGCAGCGGCGCCGCGTGGCAGCGCCTTTCGGTGTCGGGCCATGTGACGGCCGGCGGCGCGGCGCTGGCGGTGATGGACATCGCGGTCGCGCAGGAGCTGTTCGGCCCGCTCGGCCAGTTGAGCCGCATCGACCTGCGGCTGGCGCCAGGCACCGACCGCGCGGCCTTTGTGGCCACGCTCGAGAAGTCGCCCGACTGGCCCGCAGGCCTGAAGTTCGCCGAGCCGGGCGATGCGGCCGAGCGCGTGAGCAACCTGTCGCGCGCCTACCGCGTCAACCTCACGGTGCTGGCGCTGGTGGCGCTGTTCACGGGCGCGTTCCTGGTGTTCTCGGTGCTCGCGCTCAGCGTGGCCAAGCGCGCGCAGCAGTTCGCGCTGCTCGGCGTGCTGGGCCTCACGCCGCGCGGACGGCTGCGGCTGGTGCTGGCCGAATCGCTGGTGCTCGGGATCATCGGCAGCGCGGCCGGCCTGGCGCTGGGCACCGCGCTCGCGGCCTTCGCGCTGCGCGTGCTGGGCGGTGACCTCGGCGGCGGCTACTTCGAAGGCGTGGCGCCCCGGCTGCACTGGAGCAGTGGCGCCGCGCTGCTGTACGGCGGGCTCGGCGTGGTGGCCGCGCTGGTGGGCGGCTGGTGGCCCGCGCGCGCCGCGCAGGCGCTGCCCGAGGCGCAGACGCTCAAGGGCCTGGGAGCGGCGCCCGCGCAGGGCCGCCACCACTGGCTCGCGCTCGGCCTCATCGGCGCGGGCGCGGCGCTGGCCAATCTGCCGGCCATCGGCGGCATTCCGGTGGCGGCGTACCTGTCGGTGGCCTGCCTGCTGGTGGGCGGCATCACCGCCCTGCCCTGGCTGATCGCGCTGCTGTACGACCGCGTGGCGCCGGCGTTTGCGCGGCGCGTGCTGCCGATGCTCGCCGTCGAGCGCGCGCGGCGCATGCGCGGCACGGCGGCCGTGGCGGTGAGCGGCGTGGTCGCGAGCCTGAGCCTGGCGGTGGCGCTCACGGTGATGGTCGCGAGCTTTCGCGAGTCGGTCACGCACTGGCTCGACGTCGTGCTGCCGGCCGACCTGTACGTGCGCGCCACCTCGGGCGGGCGCGGCAGCGGCAACAGCGGCGGCACCAGCAGCACCGACACCGCGACCTTCGCGCCGGCCTTCGTGCAGGCGCTGGCGCAACTGCCCGGCGTGGCGCGCACCGGCACGCTGCGCACGCAGTCGCTGCAACTCGACCCCGCGCAGCCCGCCGTGACGCTGATCGCGCGCAGCCTCGAAGGCGGCGTGGTGCGCGGCCTGCCGCTGGTGGGCGAGGCGCTGCCGGTGCCGCCCGGGCAGACCGGCATCTACGTGAGCGAGCCGATGGTCGAGCTGTACGGCGCGAAGCCGGGCAGCGCGTTCGCGCCGCTGTCCGATGCGATGCGCACGGCGAAGCCGCAGGTGTTCTTCGTGGCCGGCGTGTGGCGCGACTACGCGCGGCAGTTCGGCGCCATCGCGATGGACGCGCGCGACTTCGAGCGCATCACCGGCGAGCACGACGTGAGCGACGTCGCACTGTGGCTCGCGCCCGGTGCGTCCGAGGCCGAGGTGCAGGCGGCTGTGCGCGCACTCGCATCGCGCACCTCACGCGACGGCGCGGTCGAGCTGGCTTCGGTCGGCCAGATCCGCGCCACCTCGCTGCGCATCTTCGACCGCAGCTTCGCCGTCACCTACTGGCTGCAGGCCGTGGCCATCGCCATCGGCCTGTTCGGCATCGCGGCCAGCTTCAGCGCGCAGGTGCTGGCGCGGCGCAAGGAGTTCGGCCTGCTCGCGCACCTGGGCTTCACGCGGCGGCAGGTGCTGGCCGTGGTGGCCGGCGAAGGCGCGGCCTGGACGGCCATCGGTGCGGTGGCCGGGCTGCTGCTCGGGCTGGCCGTGTCGGTGGTGCTGGTGAAGGTGGTGAACCCGCAGAGCTTCCACTGGAGCATGGACCTGCTGGTGCCCTGGGTGCGGCTGCTGGCGCTGTGCGCGGCCGTGGTGGCGGCCGGCACGTTCACGGCGTGGATGGCGGGGCGCGCCGCCGCGGGGCGCGATGTGGTGCTGGCGGTGAAAGAGGACTGGTAGCGCCTCACTTCTGCGCGCGCGGCGCGCCGACGCGCAGCGGGGCGACGACTTTCTCCTGCCATCGCCGCGAAAGACCACGCCGGGGCGAAGCGCCTTCCGCCCGCACGGTGTGACCGGACGCATGCGCGCAGTAGTCCAGGGCCTGGCGAAGTGCCGTGTCCACCCGGCGCAAAGAGATGCAATGCCGGTCCGCCACGTCCTGGCGGGTCATCTCCTCGATCTGCAGTGCCACGAGCACCGAACGATGCCGGTGCGAAAGCCGCTGCATCGCCTGCTCGACGGCCTCCACGGCCGAACGCGCCTCGGCGATGGCATCGGGGCCGGGCGCGTGATCGGCCAGGAGATCGAGGGCCGTATCCCATTCGCCCACGTACTGCCAGGACCGGTCGCTGCGCAGGCGGTCCATGGCCAGGTTGCGCGCCGTTCGATAGACATAGGCCCCGGGACTGCGCACGGGCTCCGATGCCGTCATCTCGCCCAGGCGCAGCCAGGCGTCGTGCAAGCACTCGCTGGCCTGGTCGGAACAGCCGAGATCGCGGGCCAAGCGGCGATGCAGGTACGTGTAGTTCGCCGTCAGGAACGCCCGCAGCACGACGCCGGTCGGCTCGCCGTGACCCGCGAATGGCCCTTGAAAACAAGGACCGGGATCGAACTCAGCCGCGGACATCGTCTTACTTGCCGGCATGGCGCAACCTGCTCTTCTCGGCGTCGGTCAGCAGCGACATCACCGATGCGTCGAACTGATTGCCGTGCCCAAAGACCTGCACGGGGTTGGCAGGGTCGTACCGAGGCGCAGCGCCCGCTTGCGCGCCGGGGCGTGGCGGCGACGATGCGCCCGCACCGCCCGACGGCAGGCTGTCGTTGCCGAAGCCCAGCACCCGCACCGTGAAGACCGAGGGCAGGTTCTGCCGTGCCGCGGCCCGCTCCTGGCGCATGGACTCCTGCGCCGCCATGGCCGCCGCTGACGCCGCCGCGCTGGCGGTGGTCAGTGCCCCGATGTTCACCGCGGCCACCACGGGCAGCCCGGTCGTTTCGCCCTTGACCTGGATGTTGTCGGCGTTGCGCACCTGCAGCGCGGCAATGTTGAGGTTGCTGGCGACCCGGATGCCGGCATCGCCCGCATCGATGGTGCCCCGGGGCGCGACCAGGTCCACGTCGCCTTCGCCCACGGTGCCGATGCCGGCGCCGCTCATGTCGCGCTTTTCCTCCACGGTGATGTTGCCGTCCACGTCCGACGTGACTTCTGGCGCCTGCGGGATGCGCACGGTCTTGGCGCCGCGGCCGGCGTCGATGTCGCCCTGGCTGGACCACAACACCTGGTCGCTGCCCAGCGGCTCGGCCTGCGAGACGAAGGACAGGATGCGCGAACGGTTCACGATGATGTCCCGGTCGGTGAACACATTGACCTGCCCGGGCGAGGCCAGCGTCACCAGGCCGTATCCGTCCGGCACCACCGCGCCCAGCCCCGCCACCTGCAGGCCGCCGCCGGGGGTGAAGACGTTGATGTCGCCGCCCTGGTGGGTGCGCGCCGCCATCCGGGTCGCGGCGATGCTGCCCACGCCGGACCAGCTGCTGCGCCAGTTGTCCGGCAGGTCCGCGGCGTAGCGCACGGGCTGGCCTTCGGCCGTCGCACCGCGGAACAGCGTGTCGATGGCCGCGGAGCCGCGGCGGTAGCCGCCGTTGATCGGGCCGTTCTGCCCGTCGCCCCCGTTCTGGTCGCGCCCTCCTTCGCGCAGTTCGTAGACAAAGACCTGGCGCAGGAACTGCTCGCGCACCAGGGGCGGCAGTTGCCGGTATTGCTCCCACGCCTGCTGCGGGCTCAGCTTGCCGTCCGCAGTGCCGGTGAGGCTGGCGACCTTGTCGGCACCGAGCATGCCTTCCACGAAGGACACCAGGCCCCGGCGCGCCAACTTGGCCAGGTCGCCGCGGTTTTCCACCCCGTCGCTCAGGTACAGCGGCGCCACCGTCCCGTCCGCCAGGGTGGTCTTCAGGTACTGCGGCATGGCGGCCACGTTGGCCGGGTTCAGGTAGGCCGACTCGAAGGCGTCGTAGCGGGCGGCCTTGTTCATGCCGGCCATCAGGGTGATGCCGGCGCCCTCGGCGGGCAGGGCCTTGATGACGTTCGATTCTTCGCCGAGCGGCGTTGCCGACACGTAGTCCCAATAGCGATTGGCATTGGTGTACAGCGACAGGTTGTTGCCCTGGATGTCGCGCCCGGCCAGCAGCAGCAGGGATCCCGGCCCTTGCAGCGCGGTGCGGCTGCCCCTGTCGTAGTAGTAGGCCGCCGCGTCGCCGCTGTATCGCGCATAGCGGTGCGACAGGAGCCTGTTGGCGACAGCCAGGATGTCGTTGCCCGCCGCCAGCATGGTGGTGTCGGTGGGGCGCAGGTTGCGCGCGCTGAGCTCGAAGTTGCGGATGTCGGTGCCGGCCTGCACGTGCACCGATTCCGACGCGATCAGATTCAGGTCGCTGATGGAACCGGTCGCCGCGTACAAGCGGCTGGGCGTGAAGTCATGCACCTGCATCGGCAGCACATCGGGGTTGTCGAACAGCTCCATGCCATTGAGGCTGTTGGTCAGGAACGTGTTCGTCACCGAGAAGCCGCCATAGACCGACTTCAGCGGCGCGCCGAACGCCGATGCCCCGCCCAGCGTGATCGTGAAACCCATCCACGGCCGGAATATCGACGGCCACTTGTCCAGCGTGGTCTGGGTCATGACGATGGCACCCGTGTTCTGCAGGCTGCTGCCGCGCAGGAAGCGCAGGTCTTTCGCGGCCAGCAAAGACAGGTCGCTGCTGTTCGCCGGCGCCATCGCCAGCAGGCCCGCGACGTCGATGTTGCCGCCCAGGGCCGACACGCTGACCTTGGCCGGGTACAGGCCCACCATGTCCGTCTGGAGCTTGGTGTCCGTCATGCCGCTCACCAGCCTGGTGGTGTTCTCCGTGTCATTTCCTGCCACGAATTCCGACTGGTTGACCAGGCGCACGTTGCCGCCGGTGGACACCAGGCTGACGGCGCTGCGCTCTGTCTGACTGCTCATGAACATCGCATGGCTGGACGCGCCGCTGGTGTCCCGGTCGGCCTGGTCGACGTAGGCACGGCGTATCTGCATCGGGTCGATCACGGTCTGCAGGACCAGGTCGCCCAGCGTCTGCAGCTTGAGCGTGGCGTCCGACAGCGCCAGCACGGGCGCGATGTCGTAGGAATAGGCGGTGTTGGGCCAGCTGCTCGAGATGCCGGTCAGGGCATAGCCGGAGGCGCTTGCGCCGGCTTCGATCTCGCCGGCGCCGCGGCCCACGTAGTACTGGCCGGCCTTCAGGGTGCCGCCCGCCGCCACCTGCAGCTGCCCGCCGTTGCGGGTCACCGTGGAGGCCGCGGCATCGCCAGCGGAACGCCCGCCCGTCACGCGCATGGTGCTGGGCAAGGCCACCACCAGGTTCACCAGGTCGCCGCCCGCCGACAGCTTCACGTTGCCGCCGCCCAGCGCGCCCAGGCCCTGCTGGAAGCTGGCGTGGTTCACCCACCAGCTCGGTTGCTGGCCCCGGGCGGACATGACCGGCGCCCAGCTCTCGCCCATGTTGTACGCGTCGTAGTAGCCGGTGGGACTGCTGAGATCTCCGCCATAGCGGCCCTGGCGGAACAGCCATTCGGTCAGGATCTGGTCCGAACGCGCGCCCTGCGCGGTGGGCGCACGCACGCTGCCCTGGACCGCGACATCCACGTGGCCACCTGCGGTGCCGTACTGGGCATCGACGCTGGCGGTGTCGAAGCCGCCGCCCAAGGTGGGATCGGCCTCGGCCCGGCCTGCGGTGTACAGCGCGGACTCCTTGTGCGCCAGCACGAGGTCGCGCCCGGCGCGTACCGTCAGGTCGCCGCTGCCGGTGCGCACCAGCTTGCCGGCGCCCGACTCGGTGCCGGCCGTGCCCACGCGGATCGTGCCGGTGTCGGCTGCAAGCGCGCCCGATGGCCGCGTGGCCAGTGCATCGACCGACCCCAGGTCCGCGCCCGCCACCAGGCGCAGGTTCCACGACGCGGCCTGCTGCAGCCGCGCCGCCCGGCCCGCGCCGTTGTCGCGGCCCGCCACGTCGAAGCCGTCGCTCAGATGGCCGTCGATGTTCAGGTTGCCGCCGGCGCGCAGCGTGAGCGTGCCTTCGCGGTGCGCCGCACCGAAGCTGTCGAACAGGTTCCAGTCGCGGCCCAGCGTCAGGTCGCCCGGGCTGGTGATCTCGATGCCCGCCGCCAAGGTGTAGGCGGCGGCGTTGCCACCCAGCCTCGCCAGGATGCCGGTGTGGCCTGCAAAGGCATTGGCCTCGGCGATCGCCTGCGGGGCCACGGATTCCACTGTGCCATCCGTGCTCGCATGGCGGCGCACGCCTTCGAGCACCGCGGAGCGCGCGCCCTGCACGGCGGCGTTCAGCGCCGTGACGTTCAGGCCGTCGTTGCCTGCGGTGCGCTGCGCCCGCAATCGCAGCTTGCCGCCTTCGCCGCCGCTCAGGTCCAGCGTGCCGCCGGCCAGGTGCAGTTGGCCGTCGACCGCTTCCAGGTCGATGCGGCTGCTGCCCAGGCCATCGATGGCGTCGGTGGCATGGGCCGCCAGCACCGCGCCAGGCTGCATCGTCAGCCCTGCCCCACCGACCAGGCGGATGCTGCCGCCGTAGGCCGCGTTGGCCTCGACGCGCGCCGTGCCGTCGACAGAGATCACGCCGCGGTCGGTGATGACTTCGAAGTCGGCCACGCGCGTGGTGCCCGCGATCGTGAGGTCGCCCTGGCGGACGCGGAACTGCCGCGAGCGGCTGAAGCCCGCATCGTTGAGCGTTCGCGCCAGCGCGCCGAAATCGTCCAGCCGATCGATGGCCAGCGCAAAGTTGCCACCGTTGCCGCCGGCACCGGCCTGCGCTTGCACAGTGCCACCGAAGTGGACCCGTCCGCCGGCCGATGCATCCACCGTCAGGCGGCCGGCGTCGCCACCGCGCGGATGGGCGGACAGGTCCAGCAGGCTGCCCGGGGCCAGGTCGATCAGGCCGCCCCGCGTCGCCAGGCTGATCTGGCCCGCGTCCACGTACTGGGCCGCGTCGAAGAAGACTTTTTCCAGGCCCCCCGCGTGCAGGCGGCCCGACTCTGCAACCGTGAGGTTGCCCGTGCCGGCATCGACCGCAATGCTGCCGCCCAGCGCGAGCACCGGCAGCGCCACGGTCACGCCCTGGCCCGACAGGCTCAGGCGCGCGCCCAGGCTGGCGCGGCCCAGTGACGCCATCTCTTGCGCATCCAGCTGCGCGTCCTGCTGCAACACCAGTTGGCCCTGCGCTCGCAGGGCCTGGTCGGCGCCGGACACCCCTTGCAGCACCGGCGTGCGCAGCGTCAGCGCCGCCGCACCGGCGTCCAGGCTCCCGGTGCCTTCGCCGGCGATGCGCCGGCTGGCCGACAGCAGCACCTGGTCGAAGCCGGACATCGTCTTGTCGCCCGCGCCCAGCACCAGCTCGCCGGCCGACAGTTCCAGGCGACCACTGCCTGTGCCCGCGCTGCCGAGCGACGCGCCCGTGTTCTGCAGCGTCAGGTGGGAGGCCTGCACCTGCACGGCATCGGCGCCATGGCCCCGCAAGGCTGCGGCGTCAAACACCACCTGCGCCAGGCCGCGCATGTCCAGCGAGCGATAGAAGTCCAGGCTGCCGTAGCTGTGCAGCGTCAATGACTGCGCGCGCGACAACTGCGCCAGAGCGTCGGTGTCCAGCACCAGGCCGCCGCTGCCGCCGCCGATGCCGATGCGGCTCGCGGCCACCGACAAGGCCTTGCCCGACAGCTGCGCGCCGGCGGCCATCTCGGTGTTGTTGGTGGCGTCGAGCAGCAGCGCCTCGCCGCCCTGCAGCAGCGCGCCGGCGCCGATGCGCACCTGGCCGCCGACGGTGGTGTCCACGTTCTCGCGCAGCGCCCGCACGGCCTGGCCGCTGCTCACGCGCACCAGCGCACCCCAGTCTTTGGAGGGTGTGACGATGTGGTCGTCGCTGGTGTCGTTGGGCGTGTTGTTGTCGCTCCACACGGCCGCCACCTGCGGCTTGAGCACCAGGTTCGCCTCGTCGCCCGACGCGGCGCCGTGCGCGCGCAGCACGCTGCCCGACTCGATCGACACCGCATTCGCCGCGGCCAGGATCACCTCCGGGCCGCTCAACGCGGTGCCTGCCGTGTTGCGCAGCACCACGTCGCTGGCGGCCACGTCCACCTGCAGGCCGCGCACATTGCCCGTGCGCGTGCCGCCCACCAGCAGGCTGCCCGCGCCGAAGCGCGTCAGGCTGCCGGCGTCCACGACCAGGTAGCCGTCGGCGCGCAGGTCGCTGCTGTCCTGTCCCGCGCCGACGATGGCGATCTTGGCGGCGGCAATGTCCACCAGGCTGCCGCGACCGCCCGCATCGGGTTGCGCGCGCAGCTCGCCGTCCAGCGTCAGGGCGCGGTCGGCCTTGAACACCACGGCGCCGCCATCGCGGGCCAGGCGCGGGGTCACGACGTCCTGCCCTGTCAGGCGGTATTGCGTCAGCTTGAACGCATCCGACGAGAAGAAGGCGTTGCCCCGCGCTTCGTTGTATTCACTGACCTTGCGCACCAGGCTGGCGGGCAGCACGCGCCAGCCCGAGGCCGTGGCATCGCGCGCGCCGCTGACCGTGTTCTGTTCCCGCCCGGCCACGATCGTCGAGCCGTCGCGCAGGCTCACCACCTCGCCACGGGACGCGGCCCATGCCGGCAAGGCCTGGCCCGTGCTCTGCACCGCAAAGGCGCCGGGCAGCAGCGCATAGCGTGCCGGCAGCAGCGTGTACCAGCCGGCGCCCAGGCCGCCGCCCGCCAGCCAGACCTTCTGGCCCGCCGCACCGCCCGCCACGGGCGACAGTCCCTGGTAACCCGGCAGCACGGCGTACATGCCGGGCAGCGTCAGCACGTCGTGCGAGCCGCCCGAGCCGGGCACGTGCTCCCACGCATGCAGATCGCCGCCGCCCGCGATGTCCACCACCGCGCCCGCGGCCATGGCCACATCGGGCGCTTGCAGGAGCACGCGCTTTTCCGGCAGGGACGACAGATAGCGGTTTTCGTCGAGGGAATTGGCATCGCCGGCATTGGCACGATTGCGGCCCTGCGGGTTGGCCGGGTCCAGCCAGTATTCGGCGTTGCGCAAGCTGCCGTAGAGCACGTCCAGGCCCGCACCGGACACCGAGGTCAGGCTGTTCGTGCCCAGCGTCAGGCGCTCGCTCGCATTCAGCGCGATCTGCCCGAAGGGCGCGCGCAGCACGCCGTCCTGCTCGATGACGGGCGCGTTCAGCGTCAGGCTGCCGCCGGCCGACAGAGGCGCCGCGGCGCTCCCGTTGCCGCGCACGGTGATGGACCGGTCCGAGTTGATTCGCGCCGTGACGGCGGTGGCCGGATAGACCTGCGCGGCCTTGATCTCCAGCGCGCCACCCACGTCGAGCGTGGCCCGCAGCTGCGGGTCGTCGTAGTCGGTGCCGCCTTCGCTGTAGGCCCCCGCCACGAAGCGCAGGTCGCCGGTGTCCAGCACCGTGCGTTCGAAGCCGCGCAGCTTGACGTCGACGGGCGACGCGGACTCGCCCTTCGCACCCCTGCCTGCGATGTCGATGGCCTGGCTGGCCGACAGGATCAGTTCGCCCGCATTGCGGGCCGTGGCGCCGACCGCACCGACCGCGCCCACCGCACCTGTCAGTGGATTCAGTTGCAGATGGTGGGCATGCAAGCGCACCACGCCGCCCAGCCCGTCGCTCTGGATGACCGGGGCGGTGATGCCCAGGCGACCGGCGACGCTCAGGTCGACGCCACCGGCCAGCTGCACGCCCACCTGCGTGGAACGCAGGTCGACCGCCGACAAGCCCGTGTCCTGCAGCGCCTTCGCCGACACGTGCAGGGTGCCGTCCGAGGTGGCGATGTTGCCGATATTGATCTTGTGGCTCAGCGCCGTTCCGGTGCCGCTCCAGAAATACTTGTTGAGCAGTTCGACCACCCGCTTGTCGATGCTCGCGTCGTGCTCCCACGGCGCCCTGTCGGCACCCGGCCCCGCGGCAAGCGCCGCGCCCGCGTCGAGGACGAGCCCCTTGCTGCTGGACACCGACGTCGGCAGCGTGGTGTTGATCGCGGTGCGCATGGCGCTGCTCATCTTGACGTCGCCGGCGTACTCGTCGCGCACGTCGAGGTTGCCGCTGGTGCCGATGATCCGCGCGTACTTTTCGCCGTTGAAGGTGTACGTGCCGGTGGGGCTCTTGTAGTAGAGGAAGGAGCCGATGTCCGGCGCCACCAGGTCCCCGGACGCACGCCCGGCCGCGCTGGTGTCCGTGATGGACAACGAGCCGCCCGCCGCCTGGGCATTGCCGCCGTGGGCGCGCAGCCTGGCATTCATCGCGCCGCCGGCCGCGGCCTCCATCACGACCGTGCCGCCGTCGCTGCCCAGTTCCTGTTCCACGCGCCGCAGGGCGCCGAGCGCGCCCGTGCCGCGGTCCCAATACGCCACCGTGCCCCGCGCGCCCGACACGTCGATCAGCGCACCGGCCTGCGCGTCCAGCGTGCCGGCGCTCAGCGTGACCGTGCCGCCCGGCAGCACCTTGCCCTGGGGCAGGCGCATGGCCGGGTCGTGGAAGATTTGCGCCACGCCGGGCAGCAGCAACTCGGCCCCGTCGGCCAGCGTCAGGGTGTTCTTGGCGCGGATGTTCAGCGTCCCGGCCGGCGCCTGCAGGCGGCCCGCCACCCGCACGGAGGCCTGTCCAGACCCGTCCGCGTCCAGCGAGATCGTGCCGCCGGTTTCTGTCTGGATGCTGGCGTTCGCGTCGATGCGGATGCCGCCACCGGTCGCGCCGGTCGCCAGCGACAGGCCGCCGGGCGCGCGCGCGGCGCGGTGCTGTTCGCTCAGTTCGTCCAGTGCCTTGGGGGCCAGCACATCGCCCAATGCGCTGCCGCTGGGCAGCGTGCGCAGCGTCGATACCGCGGCGGGCATGTCCCAACTCGTGGGCTGGATGTGCACCTGTGCGCCTTCCGCGACCACGACGTCCCCGCCGAGCGAACGGATGCCGATCGTGCCGAAGCCGCGCTCGGCATACAGGGTCTGCGGCAGGTGCAACGGCTTTGCTGCGCCCGATGCCTTCCCGCCCGTGGCGTCGGCCGCAGACGCGGCGCCGCCCACCTGCACGTCGCCGATCGCCGTGAGGGTGAGCCGGGACGCATCGCCCCCCGCCCAGCCGCGCAGGTCCAGCGTCTCGAGCGCCGTGTTGTCGAACGCCGTCAGGCTGATGGCCCCGCCGTTGCCCGCCTTCACTTTGCCGGCCTTGCCGCCCGCCGTGGCACCGGACAGCCAGCCGCCGCCGGACACGTCCAGCGCCGCGCCGGCGGCCACCTCCACATTGCCGTACACCGTGCCCAGGCCCTCTTTCATCGGGGTCCCCAGTGCAATCGAGCCGCCGTGGATGGCGCGGCCCAGCGTGACGCCTTGGCCGGTGTCGTTGACCCACTGGCCCGCGACGCTCAGCAGGCTGTTCGCACCCAGGCGCAGCACGCTGTCCGCCTTGCCGCCGGCGCTCAGCGCAATGGAGCCGCCCGGGGCGATGAGCTTGCCCTGGATGTCGAAGTTGCCGGGGATGCCCTGGCCGTCGTAGACCGCGGCCGTGAAGCGCGCCCCCGGCTGCAGATTCACCACCGCGTTGTCTTCCAGCACGAAGCCGGTGTTGAGGTTCAACTCGATGGCGCCCAGGCCCGAATGGCTCAACCCTGCGGCGGACAGCCAGGTGGTGCGGCCCACGCCCGCGCCAGCGCCGGGAGATTGCCCTTCCAGCTCGGTCAGGAAGGCGTCCTTGCCCAGCGGGCTGTCGATGCTGAAACCCGCCGGCAGCAACGCGGGCTTGTCGCTGATGACGACCTGGCCCAGGGTCCACATGCCCTCCTGCGCCCGGTTGGAACCCACCGTGAGGCGGCCGGCCCGAGGCAGCTCGGCCACTTCCTGCACCCGGTCGCCGGGCTGCACCGAGCCCCTGAACTCGCCCTCCAGGATGAAGGCGCTGCCGGCACGGATGTCGATCGAACCGGCATTGCGGCCTTCCTCGTAGCCCGGCTCCCAGCGCCGCCCCGACAGCATCGGATTGACGTAGGTCTGCGTGACGCCCCAGCGCGCATGCGCGTGCAGGTACTGGCCGGCGATCCCCGTGTAGGTCATGTCCGCCGGCGCGGACGACATGGTGTAGGTGCGCCCGTCCGCGCCGCGCAGCAGGGTTTCCGTGTTCCAGCCGTCGCTGTAGCGCACCGAGCCGCCGGACACATCCAGGATGGAGCCCGGCCGCGTGATCACCGAGCCATTGGACTGGATGGTGATGTCGCCGCCTCGCGCCGCCAGCTCGGACAGGCCGACCAGGCCGTTGCCCACCCAGCCCGTCACGTCCGCCAGCGGGGTGCCGACCCAGACGCCCTTGAGCGCCTTGCCGGACTCGTCGGTGACCCATTCGACGCCCGCCATCAGCCCCTTGAAGGCACCCGACCGGCGTCGATCCACGATGACCTTCCGGCCGTACAGCCAGGTGTTCGCCTGCAGGTGGGAGTCGCGCAGTTCGTTGATGCGCAGTTCGGCCTCGACGAAGTTGCTGGCCATGTCCACCGGCATCTGCATCAGTCCCGCGGTACTGACGGTGGCGTGCTCACCGATGAGGATGCGGCTGCCGTCGCCCACCTGGGTGTTGCGCTGCAGGGCCGCCGGGTTGGCCTGGGCCTGGATGTCGATGTGGCCTGCAGCGGCGGTGACCTGCGCACGGGTCTGCACGTCGATCGTCTTGCCGTAGAGCTCGATGCGCCCGGGCTGGTAGCGGTTGGCCAGCGATCCGCTTTCGATCCGCGTGGTGTCCTGCCAGTCGTTGACGACCTGGGTGATGCTGTCCGGCCCCAGGGTCAGCGTGCCGCCCGACCAGGCCGTCAGGCGCGGGACGTCGGCCGCCAGGTTGATGTCGATGTTGTGCACGCCCTGGCCCCAGGCGCGCAGGCGGATGGAGCCCGTGCGGTTGTTCAGCGCGGTGCTGGCTTGCAGGATGCCGCCTTGATTAATCTCGCGCGACACCATGGTGATGTCGCCGTGATCGGCCTGGATGATGCCGGTGTTGTGCACGCTGTAGCCGACCTGGGCCGCGCGCTGCTCCATCAGCGGCAGGATGTCGGACACGATGCGCCCGATGAGATAGGGCTGGAAGGCGGGCGCCGTCTGCGGGTTGATCAGGAACTTGGCCGGAAAGAGCCAGGGCCGCACCGACGAGGTGACGGCATCGAAGCCGCGCACGGTGGGGCTGATCTCCTTGGCTTCCAGCCACACGTTCTCGCCGGCGCCCAGCAGCGTCTGGCCGCTCGGCGTGCGGATGCTGCCCGCGTTGCTGACCTTGGGCGCGAACATCAGCACGTGACCCCCCTGGCCCGTGATCTGCGCACCGGCCAGCACCTTGACGTCGCCCGGCGGCTTGCCCGGATCGAAGGCCGGGCCCATGTCGGCGAACTGCACGTTCGAATCGGCCGGCATCTGCTTGGAGTTCTCGCCGAAGGTGGGAATGCCGACGCCCACTTCGAGGCCGCTCCAGTAACCGGGGTCGCCCGCTTTCGCGCCCAGGCGCGTGTTGAGACCGGCCTTGAACTGTTCGTCGCTGAGCTTCAGGCTGGAGGCGACCAGGTTGCGCACGTTGACCTGGCTGCTGCCGGTGAACAGGATGCCGTTGCGATTGATGAGGTAGACGCTGCCCTCGGCCTCGATGCGGCCGGCGATCTGGCTGGGTCGGCCGCTGGGGTCGTTGATGCGGTTGAGCGCGATCCACTCGTTGGCGCCGGTCTTGGCGTGGGTGCCTGCACGCTGGTCGAACTTCACCGTCGTGTTCTTGCCGACGTTGAAGGTCTCCCAGTTCAGGATGGCCTTGTCGGCGGTCTGCTCGATGGTGACCGTGGTCCTGCCGTTGGCTGCGGACTGCACGGGGTCCCTGGCGTTGAGCCAGCCGGCGGTCAGCGAGTTCGTGTCGACCTTCAGGCCGCCTTCGGTCAGGCCGTCCGGCGCGGATTCACCGCTGGCCAGCGCCTCGGCCCGCTTCTGTGTCTGCTGTGCCTGCTGCGCGGCGATTGCGCGCGCGGCCAGGTTCAGGTTGGTGATGGACGTCTGCAGCTGCTGGCTCGCCGCGGACGATGGCTGCGTCGGGTGGATCAGGCTGGACGCCGGCGCGCCGTTCGGCAGCTTGCCCGTGGCGATCGCGCCCGCCTGCGCCGCGCCCTTGTCGGCGAACCACGCCGGACTGAACGCCCGCTGGGCGTGCGCGCTGCCGAGGACCCCACCGGCAGCCAGCGCCACCGCGATGGCCCGCGCGAGGGGCGCCATCCTGAAAACCTGCTGCGCCGCGCGCGCCGGTCGATTCTTTTCGTTGCACCCACTGATGGTCATTTCTCGTTCCCGCCGAAGTAAAGCCTGTGCCGAAGGGGCTGCGCGCGTCGCGCAGGCCAGCCCCGTTCAAGAAGCCCCTGCGATGGCGATCGAAAGCCAACGCGACAGGAGCCGTCAGTTTCTTGACGGGACGGAAACGTCGAATTCCAGAAGAATATTTTTGGGTTCGTTGTGGGCGCGCGCGTGCTGCTGCGGCCTTGGTCCGGAAAGTCCTTGCAGATCAACGGCGAGGGCGCGCTGCACCTCGGCAAAGTCACGAAAGCTTCACAGTGGCTGCGCACGCCAACCATGGGAAGCCGTGACATCGAGACAGGGTCACCACCCAACCCCGAGGTCCACCTCTAGCTCAGGACCAGCACGCCGGCGGGGAGCGACCGGGCGTTCAAGCCGAAGGAACGCTGCATCTGGAGCAAGGCCAGGTCGAGACGGTCGAGCCTGAAGGTCGCGGTGACCGTTTTCCCCCGCAGCGAATCCACCATCAGGACCACACGCCCGGGGCGATAGCGATTGATCTCGTCCAGCACCACCGACAAGGGCGCCTGCTTGAACACGAGCTCACCGCGCCGCCAGGCCGAAGCCACCTCGGGGTCTGCGGCGGCGATGCCGCTGATCGAGTGATCGCGGTAGACCGCTTGCTGGCGTGCCAGCAGCACACGGTCGCCCGCCGGGTGCTCGATGCGCACGCGCCCCGCCAGACAGGTCACGCACACACGCCCTTCCAGGCGGCTGATCTCGAAGCGCGCCGACTCGCCAATGCTGCGTCCGGCGCCGGCCACGACGCTGAAGGTGCGTGCACTGGGCAGCATCTCGATCGCCGCTTCGCCGTTCAGCAACTCCAGCCCCTCGGCCTGGTCGTCCGAGGCCACCCGGCGGATGCTGGTGCGGGTGTTCAAGGTCACGCCGATCTGATCGGACCACGCGATCGCACGCTGCTCGCCGGCGGCCGTGCGCCAGTCCGCACGCCATTCATTGGCCGCGGGCCACAACCCCAGGGGCGAATAGACCGCCACCCCTGCGACACCCGCCGCGGCGGCTGCGCCCGCCACGCCCAGGAAGGCCCGGCGGCTCGCCGCGGGCTTGCACAGGGTCTCGCGGTGAAGGCTCGCCGCTTCGGCGTCGGTGCGCACCAGCCTGTTCAGCGCGGGTTGAAGCACGCGCCACTGCTGCCGGGCCTCGATGAACGCCGCCTGATGCAAGGGACTCGCGTCGCGCCAGCGCCGGAACGCCTGCGCCTCCCACTGCGTGGCGGCGCCCGAATGCAGCTTGCGCACCCACGCGCGCGCGTCTTCGCGCAGCGTCTCGGGAAGCGTCGGTGGTGAAGGGTGCGTCGTCATGTCGGTTTCAGGGGCCCCGTACTTGGTAGACGGTTGCCGACACCGCAATCCGCAAACTATTTCTTCGTGCCGTCATGAAGACCTGCCAGGGCGCGGCTCCAGCCGCGAGAACAGAAGATCCTGTGCGGCCTTCAGTTCGTACTCGACGGTCCGCACAGGAATGCCAAGCCGCGTGGCCACGTCCCGCTGGGACCAGCCCTCCAGTCGAACCAGCAGCAGGATTTCGCGGCGGCGCGGCGGCAGGCGCGACAGCAGGCCGTCCAGCGCCTCCAGCTGCGAACGGGCTTCGGCGACCTCGGCGGGACCGGGCGCCGGGTCCGGCAGCTCGTTCATCAGCAGCTCGATGTCGTCGGACAGCAGGACCTGGCTCTGTGCGCGCCGGACGTCGATGGCCAGGTTGACCGCCATGCGCAGCAGGTACGCCTGGGGCGTGGCAATGGGGCCGGCCATGGGCTGGCTGCGCTCCAGCTTCAGCCAGGTTTCGTGCAGGGCGTCTTCCGCCAGTTCGCGATTGCCCAGCCGCACGGCCAGGCGTTGCCTGAGCTGCTCGTAGCGTTGCACCAGGAAGCTGCGCAGCAGCGGGATGACGTTCTCCGTCATGCGTCAGTGCACCGTGGCACAGCGGGGCCCGGGCAACACGTCGTGCGGGAGGATGGCCAGCGTGAGCGGCAGCGCCAGGTCCGCCGGCGGGGGATGGTCCATCTTCAGAAGGGCCAAGGCCGCGAGCATGGCGGCGTCCCGCGCAGGGTCTCCCGAAGACGACACCAGGCGGGCCTGGCTGATGCGGCCCGACGCGGTCACCTGCAGTTGCAGGATCGCGCGGTAGTGGCCGGGGGCCGTACGCAGATCGGCGCACAGCGCGTCCCAGACACGGGCCTGGACCAGGGCGTCGTACCCGCGTGGCGAACCGCCGGTCGATGCCACCCCGGGCACCGCTGCGACGCGCTTCAGGATGAAGGCACCGGAAAGCTGCGTGTCCACGTCATCCGCGGAGAAACCCGTGCCGGCCAGCAAGGCCCGCAAGGCGGCATGCGGCGTATGGCGCCCGCGCACCGGGGCGGACGTTCGCCCCGCCACCCACTCGTCGATGAACATCACCGATCGCCCCGACACCGCGGCGTACTGCGCCAGGGCAGCCGCCAAGGGCTGCGCCGGCAGGTCGAAGTCGAGCATCTGCGCTTCGGACGACGCGCGGGTGGCGGCATCTGCCGACTGCACGTCGGCGCCCGCGGCCGCGGCCTTCGCTGTCGATCCCCAGGCGATGCAGACGCACACTGCCGTGCACGTGAGGCCACAGACAAAGGCTCGCACGAGCCTGTCGTCCCTGCCCCGGCCCAAGCCCCGTCCAACCACTCGCCCACGACCACCATGCGCTGAAGTCAACAAGGAAGAAGTGGATCGTGTCAGCAAGCTTGTGGGCAGTATTTCAACTCCTGCAAGCATCACATCGGCGAATGACGACCGCGTGACGACCGGCATGGCCGGGCGCGCCGCGGCGGGGCGCGGGCAGCGCCCTCTTGCGTGACCGGTCCTGCTAGCGCCCCGGCGTCAGCTGGATTCGTTCCACCGTTTCTTTCTCGACCGCGCCACGGCTGTAGACCAGCGGCACGTACTTGCCTTCGAGCCACAGCGGCGCCAGGTCGCGGTAGTTCGGGCTGTCGGGGTTGCCCGACTGGCCCGGCGTGTTGATGACGCGCGAGGCGTCCCAGTTGCCCACGTCGAGCACCATGCGGAACGACGCGCCCGAGGTCAGCTTGTAGTCGTTCGCGCGGTAGGTGGCCGCCATCGGCGTGAACGACGAGCCGGACATCGGCCAGTCGCCCACCTCGAGCTTCTTGCGCGTGGCCGCATCGACCACGCCGCCCAGCGGATGCCGGAACTCGGCGCGGTGCAAGGCGCCCCACTTCCACGCCGCCGGGTCGGGCCCGAGCTTGGCAGACAGCTCCTGCATCGCGGCGGGCAAGGTCGTGAGCAGCAAGGCGTCGCGCTGCGCGTTGCTCACCCAGCCGGACGGGTTCTCCAGCAGCAGCACCATGCGCGTGTTGTCGCCGGGCGCGGCCAGCGCGGCGGCGGCATCGCCCGCCCCCGCCTTGAGCACGGCCTGGCGCAGGAACTTGCTGCTCCACACCTCGTACAGCGCGGCGGCCGCGCTGTCGCGGTCCATGGCGCCGTCCCAGCCTTGCAGCAAGCGCAGCGCCGCCGCGGTCTGGGCGTCGTCGCTGCGCTGGCCGGCCAAGAGCTTCAGCACGCGCTGCGCCGGCGTCGCGACGATGTCGTTCTGCATGCGCTCCGAATCTTCGATGGTGAAGCGCGAACCCGCCGCCACCTTGGCCGCGAACAGTTCCTTGAGCCGACGCGCGCGGGCCGCATCGCTCCACTCGTAGCCCACGCCCTTCTTCGCGGCGGGATGGTCGGGCGGGATGTTGTTCTCGTTGGCCGTGACCACGTAGCCGCGCACGGGGTTGAACTCCGAGGGCAGCTCGTCGCCGTTGCGAAAGCCCGACCACTCATAGCGGCCGTCGCCCGGCACGGGCAGGAGGCCGTCCCAGTTCGGACGGATCGGCGTGAGGCCGCCCGGAATCCAGCCGACGTTGCCGCTGCTGTCGGCATACACCTGGTTCTCGCCCGGCGCGCCCCAGCGGTTCATGGCGGCGCGGAACTGGTCCCAGTTGCGCGCGCGCATGTAGTCCATCGAACCGAAGTACGGTGCCATGCCGGGCTCCAGCCAGGCGGCGCGCAAGGCGAATGCGCGGCGCTTGCCGGGCTCCGCGACCAGCACCGGGCCGTGGCGCGTGAAGGTGTTGACCACCTCGCGCGGCGCGGCCTCGCCCTTGACCGCGATGCGTTCGGTGACGCGCGTCATCGGCTCCCAGCGGCCCTGGTAGCGGTACTCCTCGGGGTTGGCCGGGTTCAGTTCGTACACGTACAGGTCTTCCTGGTCCATGTAGAAGCGCGTGAGGCCGAAGGCGATGGTGCCGTTGTGGCCGATCGACAGGCCCGGCAGGAAGGGCTCGCCGGCGCCGATGGCGTCCATGCCGGGCGCGCTCAGGTGCGTCATGTAGCGCAGGCTCGGCGCGCCGTGCGCGCGGTGCGGGTCGTTGGCCAGGATGGGTCGGCCCGTGGACGTGAGCTTCGGCGCGATGACCCAGTTGTTGCTGCCGTAGGCGGCCGTGGGATCACCCTGCGCCGCCTCGTCCTGCTCGGCCTTCGCGGCGATCGCCTCCGCACTGCCCGGCAGCAGCGCGACCGGCGCGGAAGACGCGCCCGCGTTCATGCCCACGCGCGTGTTCTCCTTGGTGAAGCGCGGCGCATCGGTCGCCCGCAGGTAGGCCGCGCGCAGCTCCGCCACCGGAAGGCTGCAGGGATCGAAGCCCTCGGGCACCTTCGGCGTGACCGGCGGATCGAGCTCGCGGCGCAGCCAGTCGGCCTTGGCGCCCGGCGCGCCGGCGCAGAACGCGCGTGCGCGGTCGACCTCCGACGTGAAGTTCAGCGTGAGCCCGTGGTGCCGGATGCGCACCACGTCCTCGGGCGACCACGTGGCCGGCTGGTAGCCCAGCAGCGCGAACTCGGTGGGCAGCAGCGCGGGCTGCGCGCGCACCTGCGCCACGTAGGCATTGACGCCGGCCGTGAAGGCCTCGGCCACGCGCTTGGCGTCGGAGCCGTAGGCCAGCCACTCGCGGTACATGTCGCCGCGGTAGAGCACGGCGCGCGCAGCGCGGTCGCTCTCGACCCAGGCGGGGCCGAAGTCCTTCGCCATCTCGCCCAGGCCGCGCTTGCGCCACAGGTCCATCTGCCAGAGCCGGTCGCGCGCGGCGATGAAGCCCTGCGCCACGAAGGCGTCGTAGAGCGTGCCCGCGTAAAGGTGCGGCACGCCCCAGCGGTCGACCAGCACTTCGGCGGGCTTCTCGAGGCCCGGCACCGCGAAGGATGAGGAGGGACGCGTGGGCGTGTTCACGCCCGGGGCATTGGACGCACACCCTGCGAGGGCGAGGACCGCCAGCGACACGGCGCCCAGGGAAAGCCGATGGTTCATTCTCTTCATGCAGTTCGTCTCCGGTCTTGTTGTGGATTGGCAGCGGGCAGTATCCCGATTTCCGTCACCCGCCGGGTTACAAGGCATGACTTGTAGACTGGCGCGCTATGCAGCCCACCACCCCTTCAACCTCCTCCTGCGACAGCTGGCTCGCCGGCGCGATCCGCCGCATCGAAGCCGACTACCAGCGCAGCGCCGACACGCACCTCATTCCGCTGCCGCTGCCCGCGCTGGCCGCGCACGGCATCGACCTGTACCTGAAGGACGAATCGACGCACCCCACCGGCAGCCTCAAGCACCGGCTCGCGCGCTCGCTGTTCCTGTACGCGCTGTGCAACGGCTGGGTGCGCGAAGGCACGACCATCGTCGAAGCGTCGAGTGGCTCCACCGCCGTGAGCGAGGCCTACTTCGCGCGGCTGCTGGGCCTGCCCTTCATCGCCGTGATGCCGCGCAGCACCTCGCCCGAGAAGGTCGCGCAGATCGCCTTCTACGGCGCGAGCTGCCACTTCGTCGACCACGCCGCGCAGGTGTACGACGAGGCCCGCGCACTGGCCGAGCGCACCGGCGGCCACTACATGGACCAGTTCACCTACGCCGAACGCGCGACCGACTGGCGCGGCAACAACAACATCGCCGAGAGCATGTTCCAGCAGATGGCGCGCGAGCGGCATCCGGTGCCCGCGTGGATCGTGGTGGGCGCCGGCACCGGCGGCACCAGCGCCACCATCGGGCGCTACCTGCGTTTTCGCTGCCACGACACGCAGGTGTGCGTGGCCGACCCCGAGGGCTCGGTGTTCTCGGCCTACCACCGCAGCGGCGACGCCACGCTCACGGCGCCCGGCTCGCGCATCGAAGGCATCGGCCGCCCGCGCGTGGAGCCCAGCTTCGTGCGCACGCTGGTCGACCGCATGCTCGAGGTGCCCAACCTCGACTCGGTGGCGGCCATGCATGCGCTGTCGGCGCTGCTGGGGCGCAAGGTCGGCCCGTCGACCGGCACCAACTTCGTCGGCATGCTGGCCGTGGCGCACGAGATGCGCGCGGCCGGCCAGCAGGGCTCGATCCTTTCGCTGCTGTGCGACGCGGGCGAACGCTACCTGCCGAGCTACCACGACGCCGACTGGGTGCGCAACGCCTTCGGCGACATCGCGCCCGCGCAGCAACGCATCGACGCGCTGGTGGCGGGTTGATGGCCATGCGCCCGCCCCGTGGCCTCATCGCGCGGCGGCAGCTGTTGCTGCTGGCCGCGCTGGCCGCCTCGGGCGCGCCGCATGCCGCCTGGGCCCTGCCCGCGAAGGCGCTGCAGTTTCCACGCGACTTCGGCAGCCACCCCGAGTTGCGCACCGAGTGGTGGTACATCACCGGCCACGGCCAGACCGCCACGGGGCGCGCGTTCGGTTTCCAGGTGACCTTCTTCCGCTCGCGCGTCGATGCCACGCAGGCCATGCGCTCGGCCTTCGCCGCCAAGCAGCTGGTGTTCGCGCACGCCGCCGTCACCGACCTCGAAGGCCGCGTGCTGCGGCACGACCAGCGCATCGCACGCGCGGGCTTCGACGTGGCCTCGGCCAGCGAGACCGACACCGACGTGCGGCTGCGCGACTGGTCGCTGGTGCGCGACGCCGGCAGCGGCGCCTACACCGCGCGCATCCCCGCCGGCGAATTCACGCTCGACCTGCGCTTCGCGCCGTCGCAGCCGGTGCTGCTGCAGGGCCGCGAAGGCCTGTCGCGCAAGGGCCCCGACCCCGAGCAGGCGAGCTATTACTACAGCGAGCCGCAGCTGCAGGCGCAGGGCCGCCTCACTTTGCAGGGCCAGGCACCGTTCGAGATCGCCGGCACCGCCTGGCTCGACCACGAATGGAGCGAGGCGCTGATGCACCCCGAGGCCGTGGGCTGGGACTGGATCGGCATGAACCTCGACGACGGCAGCGCGCTCACCGCCTTCCACCTGCGCCGCCGCGACGGCAGCGCGCTGTGGTCGGGCGGCTCGTTCCGCCCGCGCGGTGGCGCGGCGCGCATCTTCCAACCCGGCGAGGTGAGCTTCGAGGCGCTGCGCAGCTGGACCAGCCCGCGCACGCGCGCGAGCTACCCGACGCACTGGCGCATCGACACGCCCGCGGGCCGCTTCGAGGTGCAGGCCCTGCTCGACGACCAGGAACTGGACAGCCGCGGCTCCACGGGCGGCGTGTACTGGGAAGGGTTGAGCGAGCTGCGCGATGTGCAGCAAGGCCGGCGCGTGGGGCGCGGGTACCTCGAGATGACGGGCTACGCGGCGCCGCTGCGGCTGTGAGCCGACGCACAGCGCGATGGGCTACTTCACGCCCTGGCTCAGCGCCTGCGCCGTGTTGCGCGACAGCGCGCGGACGTGGTCGTCGATCGCCGAAGCGACGGGCGCAAATTCGGTGCTGCTCAACCGCTTGAGGTCGCGCGGTTCCTGGAAATCCTTGAGCTGCCGCACCCGTTGTCGCTGCTGGGCGAGCATCGGCTCGTAGGCCGCGAGGTTCAGCGGCGGGTCCATGACGAAGACCTTGGCTTCGATCGCGGGCACCGCGTAGTACCGCGTCGACCCCAGCATGCTGCGCGTGAAGAGGCCCGAGTTCTGCATGACGCTCTCGCCACAGGGCCCACCAGTGCACTCCATGCGCGCCTGCGTTCGCGTCGCCTCGACGAGGACCACCGCGGCAATCTGGTCGTCCTTCAGCTTGCGGGTCGCCCACGCCTGCGCAGGATTCGCGATCCATCGATCGTGCTTGAAGACGGCCAGCGCGTTGACGGAGGTCGTGGCAAAGCTCGTCAGGCGGACCACCTGGAAGCCGGCCTTTTCGAGCTCCGACGTGAAGGCCTCGTAGACCTTGGCCGTGGGATTCCAGGGGAACGGGTACGTGGTCGAGAAGTTGTTGAAGACGGTCGTGCCCACGTGCATGTGTTCCGCGGATGCGGTGGGGATGCGCACCAGCAGGCCGACTTTCGCGCCCTTCACGAGCTGGCCGCCGTTCGGCGGCAACGGCGGCGGGGTCATGCACCCTGTCAGCGCGAGCGCCACGAAAAGTGCGAGCAGCCGTCTGCGCATGGGGGTCTCCTCCATCTTCTTGTCGGTATGGGCCTGTGCGGCCGGGTGCGGATGATTGTGCCGAGCGCTGCATGCGGCGTCGCCACGGGAACCGGTGGTTTTGGACAGCGTCGGCTTGTCAGTGCCGATGAGGGCCGCACCTCACGCGGAGACCGTCACCCCATTGCGCGCCAGCACCGCCAGCAGCTTCGGAATGTCGGGCGCCGGCCCGACCGGAATCTCGCGGTCGATGGCGGTGAACATCTGCGCGGCCATCGCGTCCTGCCCCGTGATCTCGAGCATCTGGCCGCCGCCCTTGCCGTAGTGAAAGCCGTGCACCGTGCCGCGCGGCACGTGCACCAGCGTGCCGGGCTGGCACCGATGCGCCTGGCCGTCGCAGAGGAACTCGACCTCGCCGCCGAGCACGTAGAACGACTCGTCCCAGTCGTGGCTGTGCGGTGGCGGGCCCGTGCCTTCGTCGCCGCGCTGGAAGGTGACGCCGTAGCTTTGCGTCGAGGCATTCGACGCCAGCACCGTCACCTGCGTGCCGAGCACGTTCAAGGGCGTTTCGCGCCGCTCGGGCGTGAGGACAAAGTACGGAAGAAGGGCCATGGCCGGCTCCTCGAAGTGGGAGCCGGATTCTGCGCCCCGTGCACGGGGGGCACAAGCGGTGGCGCCGCAGGGAGGGTAACCCCCCCGCTGTCACGCCACCGGCGTCGCTACTTCGCGCGGCGGCGCTCGATGAAGGCGATGATCTCGCCCATGATGCCCTTGCGGAAGGCCAGCACGCAGATCACGAAGATCAGGCCCGTGACCATGGTGACCGACTCGCCCAGCGTGTTGAACCAGTCGACGGTCGTGATGCGCGCCAGGAAGTTGCCGAGTTCGCCGATCTTGTTCTCGAGCAGCACGACCACCGCCGAGCCCACGATGGGACCCGACAGCGTGCCCAGGCCGCCCACCAGCGTCATCAGGATGACCTGGCCCGAGGCGGTCCAGTGCACGTCGGACAGCGTGGCAAAGCCCAGCACCAGCGTCTTGAGCGAGCCGGCCAGGCCCGACAGCGCGGCCGAGATCACGAAGGCCAGCAGCTTGAAGCGGCTCACGTCGTAGCCCAGCGACAGCGCGCGCGGCTCGTTTTCCTTGATGCCCTTGAGCACCTGCCCGAACGGCGAGTGGATGGTGCGCACGATCAGCAGGAAGGCCGCGACCACGATCACCAGCGCCACGTAGTACATGGTGAGGTCGTTGGACAGGTCGACGATGCCGAAGAGCTTGCCGCGCGGCACGCCCTGCAGGCCGTCTTCACCACCCGTGAACTTGGCCTGCAGCGCGACGAAGAACATCATCTGCGCGAGCGCCAGCGTGATCATCGCGAAGTAGATGCCCTGGCGGCGGATGGCCAGCACGCCGAACAGCCAGCCCAGCAAGGCGCCGGTGAGCGTGCCCGCAATGAGGCCCAGCTCGGGCGTGAGGCCCCAGACCTTGATCGCATGGCCCGCCACGTACGCGGAGCCGCCCAGGAAGGCCGCGTGGCCGAAGGACAGCAGGCCGGTGTAGCCCAGCAGCAGGTTGAAGGCCGCGGCGAACAGCGCGAAGCACATGAGCTTCATCACGAACACCGGGTAGGCGCCGAAGAACGGCGCGAGCACCAGGGCGACCAGCAGCAGCGCGTAGACGACGGTGGAGATTTTTTTCATGTTCATGCCGCTCGCCTTATTTCTCTTTGCCGAACAGGCCGGCGGGGCGGATGAGCAGCACGATGACCATGATCACGAACACAACCGTCGAAGAAGCCTCGGGATAGAAAACCTTGGTGAGCCCTTCGATCACGCCCAGGCCCAGGCCCGTGAGGATGGCGCCCATGATGGAGCCCATGCCGCCGATCACGACCACCGCGAACACCACGATGATGAGGTTCTGCCCCATCAGCGGCGACACCTGCATCACCGGTGCGGCCAGCACGCCGGCGAAGGCGGCGAGCGCACAGCCGAAGGCGTAGGTCAGCGTGATCATCAGCGGCACGTTGACGCCGAAGGCTTCCACCAGGCGCGGGTTCTCGGTGCCGGCGCGCAGGTAGGCGCCCAGGCGCGTCTTCTCGATCACGTACCAGGTCGCAAAGCAGATCACGAGCGACGCCACGACCACCCAGGCGCGGTAGTTGGGCAGCACCATGAAGCCCAGGTCGGTGGCACTGGACAGCAGCTCGGGCGCATCGTAGGGCAGCCCCGACACGCCGTAGACCGAGCGGAACACGCCTTCGATCAGCAACGTGAGGCCCAGCGTGAGCAGCAGGCCGTAGAGGTGGTCGAGCTTGTAGATCCAGCGCAGCAGCAATCGTTCGATGACCACGCCGAACAGGCCGATGAGGACCGGCGCGGCGATCAGCATCACCCAGTAGTTGACGCCCAGGTACTCCATCGCCATCCAGGTGAGGACGGCCCCGAGCATGAACAGCGCGCCGTGCGCGAAGTTGATGACGTTGAGCAAACCGAAGATCACCGCCAGCCCGAGGCTCAGGATGGCGTAGAACGAGCCGTTGACCAGCCCCAGAAGGAGCTGGCTCAACAAGGCGGGAAGGGAAATGTTCATAAGCGTTTCAACGAACCCGGGCGCCGCAAGGGCGCCCGCGGGAGGTCACTTCCAGAGGGCGCAGCGGCTTTCGGCCTTGGTCGTGAAGACTTCTTCGCCCTTCAACTTCTGGACCACCTTGTAGTAGTCCCACGGCTGCTTGGATTCGGCCGGCGACTTGACCTGCACCAGGTACATGTCGTGCACGAAGCGGCCGTCGGCGCGGATGCTGCCCTTGGCGTAGAAGTCGTCGATGGGCGTGGACTTGAGCGTGGCCATGACCTTGTCGGCATCGACCGTCTTGGCGGCCTGCACGGCCTTCAGGTAGGTCATGGTGGCCGAGTAGTCGGCGGCCTGGATGTCGGTGGGCATGCGCTTGGTCTTCTCGAAGAAGCGCTTGCCGAAGGCGCGCGTCTTGTCGTCCAGGTTCCAGTCCCAGCTGGTGGTGAGCAGCAGGCCTTCGGTGTTCTTCAGGCCCAGGCTGTGCACGTCGGTCACGAACACCAGCAGGCCCACCATCTTCATGCTCTTGGTGATGCCGAACTCTTTCGCGGCCTTGATGCTGTTGATGGTGTCGCCGCCGGCATTGGCCAGCGCCAGCACCTGCGCCTTGGAGTTCTGCGCCTGCAGCAGGAAGGACGAGAAGTCGGAGGTGTTGAGCGGCGCCTTCACCGAGCCCAGCACGGTGCCGCCCTTTTCCTTCACGACCTTGGTCGCGTCGGCTTCGAGGGCCTGGCCGAAGGCGTAGTCGGCGGTCAGGAAGTACCAGCTCTTGTCGCCACGGCCGATCACGGCCGCGCCGGTGCCCTTGGCGAGCGCGACGGTGTCGTAGGCGTAGTGCACGGTGTAGGGCGAGCACTGCTCGTTGGTGAGCGCCGAGCTGCCCGCGCCGTTCACGACGAAGACGCGCTTCTTCTCCTGCGCCACCTTGGCCATGGCCAGGGCCGTGCCGGAGCTGGTGCCGCCGAACAGCATGGTCAGGCCCTGCGTGTCGATCCACTCGCGCGCCTTGGAGGCGGCGATGTCGGCCTTGTTCTGGTGGTCGGCCGTGAGCAGCTCGATGGGCATGCCGTTGACCTTGCCGCCGAAGTCGTCGATGGCCATCTGGATCGCCAGCGCGCCGTTCTTGCCTTCGACGTCGGCGTACAGGCTCGACATGTCGGTGACGAAGCCGATCTTGACCTTGTCCTGTGCCTGGGCGGCACCGGCGGCCAGCGCGGCGGCGGCGAAAACGGCGGAGAGAGCGAATGTGGTGGTCTTCATGGATGTTGTTCCTGTGGGGTGTTCGGTGGTGTCACTTCCAGAGCGTGCACTTGGACTCGGCCTTGGTGGTGAACACCGTGTCGCCGGGCAGTTTCTTCACGAGCTTGTAGTAGTCCCACGGCGTCTTCGATTCGGCGGGCGACTTGACCTGCATCAGGTACATGTCGTGCACGTAGCGGCCGTCGGGGCGGATCTGGCCGGTGCCGAAGAAGTCGTTGAGCTTCATCTTCTTGAGCTCGGCCATGACCTTGTCGGCATCGTCGGTCTTGGCGGCGTCCACGGCCTTGAGGTAGGTCATGGTGGCCGAGTAGTCGGCGGCCTGGATCTCGGTGGGCATGCGCTTGGTCTTGTCGAAGAAGCGCTTGGCGAACTTGCGGGTCTCGTCGTTCAGGTCCCAGTACCAGCTGGTGGTGAACTGCAGGCCCTCGGTGTTCTTCAGGCCCAGGCTGTGCACGTCGCTCAAAAAGATCAGCAGGCCGGCCAGCTTCATCGACTTGCCGATGCCGAACTCCTTGGCAGCCTTGATGCTGTTGACGGTATCGCCGCCTGCATTGGCCAGGCCCAGGATCTGGGCCTTGGAGTTCTGCGCCTGCAGCAGGAACGACGAGAAGTCGGACGCGTTGAGCGGGTGGCGCACCGCGCCGACGATCGTGCCGCCCTTGGCCTTCACGACGGTGGAGGTGTCGGCTTCGAGCGCGTGGCCGAAGGCGTAGTCTGCCGTCAGGAAGAACCAGGTCTTGCCGCCGCCGTCGACCACCGCGGCGCCGGTGCCCTTGGCGAGCGCGACGGTGTCGTAGGCGTAGTGCACGGTGTAGGGCGAGCACTGTTCGTTGGTGAGCGCCGAGGAGGCCGCGCCGTTGTTGAAATACACGCGCTTCTTCTCGGCCGCGACCTTGGCCAGCGCCAGGCCCACGCCCGAGTTGGTGCCGCCGAAGACCATGCTCAGGCCTTGGGTGTCGATCCACTCGCGCGCCTTCGAGGCGGCGATGTCGGGCTTGTTCTGGTGGTCGACCGTGAGCAGCTCGACCGGCTTGCCGGCCGCCTTGCCGCCGAAGTCGTCGATGGCCATCTGGATCGCCAGCGCGCCGTTCTTGCCTTCGAGGTCGGCGTACAGGCTGGACATGTCGGTGATGAAGCCGATCTTGACCTTGTCCTGGCCTTGCGCCTGGGCGGACGCTGCGAGCGCCAATGCGCTGAAAGCCAGGGCGAAAGCGGTGAGCTGATTTTTCATGGATGTCTCCAGCAGTGGCAAGGGGTGAAAGAACTCAGACGCCGAGCAACTCGGTCAGCACGGGCATCTTGGCTTCGAGCTCGGCGGCGCCGAACTTTTCGACGATGCGGCCGTGCTCCATCACGTAGAAACGGTCGGCCAGCGGCGCGGCGAAGCGGAAGTTCTGCTCGACCATGACGATGGTGTAGCCCTTGGCGCGCAGCGTGGTGATCATGCGGGCCAGCGCCTGCACGATGACCGGCGCCAGGCCTTCGGAAATTTCGTCGAGCAGCAGCAGCTTGGCGCCGGTGCGCAGGATGCGCGCCACGGCCAGCATCTGCTGCTCGCCACCCGACAGGCGCGTGCCCTGGCTGTGGCGACGCTCGGCGAGGTTGGGGAACATGGCGTAGATCTCGTCGACCGACATGCCCTGCCCTGCGCCCTTGAGTTCGGGCGGCAGCATCAGGTTTTCTTCGCACGAGAGGCTGGCGAAGATGCCGCGCTCTTCGGGGCAGTAGCCGATGCCCAGGTGGGCGATGCGGTGCGTCGCCATCGAGACGGTCTCGACGCCGTTGACCTTGATGCTGCCCTTGCGGGCGCCGGTGAGCCCCATCACGGCGCGCATCGTCGTCGTGCGGCCCGCACCATTGCGGCCCAGCAAGGTGACGACTTCGCCCGGCTGCACGACCATGTCGACGCCGTGCAGCACGTGCGATTCGCCGTACCAGGCCTGCAGGCCCTTGATCTCCAATGCAGCGGTCATCAGTGCGCCCCCTGCATTTCGCCGTCGGTGGTGCCCATGTAGGCTTCCATCACCTGCGGGTTCTTCGAGACTTCGGCGTACGGGCCTTCGGCCAGCACGGCGCCGCGCTGCAGCACCGTGATGGTGTCGGCAATGGTCGAGACCACGCTCATGTTGTGTTCGACCATCAGGATGGTGCGTCCGGCCGACACGCGCTTGATGAGCTCGGCCACGCGGTGCACGTCTTCGTGGCCCATGCCCTGCGTGGGTTCGTCCAGCAGCATCAGTTCGGGCTCCATGGCCAGCGTGGTGGCGATCTCGAGCGCGCGCTTGCGGCCGTAGGGCAGGTTCACGGTCTGTTCGTCGGCCAGTTCTTCGAGGCCGACCTCGGCGAGCAGCTCGCGGGCGCGCGCATCGAGCGGCTTGAGCGACTTCTCGCTCTTCCAGAAGTGGTACGAGGTGCCCAGCTTGCGCTGCAGGCCCAGGCGCACGTTCTCGAGCAGCGTGAGGTGCGGGAACACGGCGGAGATCTGGAACGAGCGGATCACGCCGCGCCGCGCGATCTGCGCCGGGCGTTCGCCCGTGATGTCGTGGCCGTTGAACAGGATCGTGCCGGCCGTGGGCTCGAGGAATTTGGTGAGCAGGTTGAAGCAGGTCGTCTTGCCGGCACCGTTGGGGCCGATGAGCGCGTGGATCGAACCGCGCTTCACCGAGAGGTCGACCTTGCTGACCGCGGTGAATCCCTTGAATTCCTTGGTGAGCTGGCGTGTTTCAAGAATGACGTCGCTCATCTCGCGGCGTCGTCCGTGTGCGGAAAAAAGAAATCGGTCATGCGGTCCATCTCAATGCGCCACCATCGAGCGCGGACCGATTGTTGGTGGCTGCTATGCAATTGCATACTGGGGCAAATGCCTATGCTGCACTGCAACCATTCACAGAGTGCGCACCCTCTGCGCGAGCGACTGTCGTCCCGACGACATTGCGCACCGCAGCACGCACAGGTGCGAACGCGCGATGCATGCACGCGCAAGGTCATGAGGATGTCGAGCACGCATGCACGCTTCGTGAAAAACTGGCGTGCCCGCTGCGCTGCCGCGATGCGCTTTCACCCGGATTGAATCCATCACCGCCATGCCGAACTTCCGCTCACCCGAATTCCTTGCCGACCACGTCGCCCACACGCTGGCGTTCTACGCGCCGCGCAGCCGCGATGCCTCGGGCGGCTTCTTCCATTTCTTCAAGGACGACGGCACCGTGTACGACCGCCGCACGCGCCACCTCGTGAGCAGCACGCGCTTCGTGTTCAACCACGCGATGGCGTGGCGCCGCTTCGGGCGGCCCGACGACCTTGCGGCGGTGCGCCACGGCCTGGCGTTCTTGCAGGCCGCGCATGCGCAGCCGGATGGTGGCTATGCATGGCAGATCGACTGGGATGGCCATCAGGCCACCGTGCAGGACGGCACGCAGCACTGCTACGGCCTGGCCTTCGTGCTGCTGGCGCACGCGCATGCGCTGATGGCCGGCGTCGAGGAAGCACGCACCGGCCTCGCGCACACCCGCGACCTGATGGAACGGCATTTCTGGGAGCCGCAGCACCAGCTGTACGCCGACGAGGCGACACCAAGCTGGCAGGTCGGCCCCTACCGCGGCCAGAACGCCAACATGCACGCCTGCGAGGCGATGCTCGCGGCCTACGACGCCACGCGCGAGCCCTTCTACCTTCAGCGCGCACGCACGCTGGCCGAAAGCATCACGGGCCGGCAGGCTGCGCTCGCCGACGGGCTGGTGTGGGAGCACTACCGCGAGGACTGGTCGGTCGACTGGGCCTACAACCGCGGCGACAAGACCAACATCTTCCGGCCCTGGGGCTTCCAGACCGGCCACCTCACCGAGTGGGCCAAGCTGCTGCTGCAGCTCGAGGGCCACCTGGGCCCTGGTGCGCCCGGCACCGAATGGCTCGTGCCGCGCGCACGCCACTTCTTCGACACCGCGATGCAGCGCGGCTGGGACGCCGCGCACGGCGGGCTGGTCTACGGCTTCGGGCCCGATGGCGCGGTGTGCGACGGCGACAAGTACTTCTGGGTGCAGGCCGAAAGCTTCGCCGCCGCCGCCCTGCTCGCGGTGCGCACGGGCGATGCCGGCTACTGGGACTGGTACGACCGGATCTGGGCCTACAGCTGGGACCACTTCGTCGACCACGCGCACGGCGCGTGGTACCGCATCCTCACGCCGCAGAACGCGAAGATCAGCGACGAGAAGAGCCCGGCGGGCAAGACCGATTACCACACGATGGGCGCGTGCCATGATGTGCTGAAGGCGCTGGGACACGGCGTCAAATAGCCGCGTCACCCTTCAATATCCGCACAAATCTTGTGCGGCCACGCCTCTACCCCGCAGCGCGCGGGCTGCCTACGCTTCAGGCCTTCTTTCACTCACGCAGAGAACGCATGAAGCACCCCAGCATCCGCAGCCTCACCGGCGCCGTGCCCACGAGCCGCCTCGATCCCGCCGCCACGGCGCTGATCGCGATCGATTTCCAGAACGAGTACTTCGACGGGCGCATGCCCATTCCCGACGGACTGGCCGCCCTGCGCCAGGCGCGGCGCCTGATCGATGCCGCCGACCGGCATGCGGTGCCGGTGTTCCATGTGCAGCACGTGGCGCCCGCCGACAGTCCGATCTTCGCGGACGGCAGCCACGCCTTCGGCATCCACGACGCACTGCGCCCGGCGCCGCAACACGCCGTGCTGCGCAAGGCCACGCCGAGCGCATTCGCGGGCACCACGCTCGAGGCCGAGCTGCAGGCGCGCGGCATCACGACGCTGATCCTCACGGGCCTCATGACGCACATGTGCGTGTCGGCCACCGCCTTCGATGCCGCACCGCGCGGCTACCAGAGCCTCATCGTGGGCGACGCCTGCGCGACGCGCGACCTCGACCTGGAGGAAGGCGGCGTGCTGGGCCACCGCGAGCTGCATCGTGCGGCGCTGCGCGGTGTGTCGGATGTGGTGGCTGAAGTGCGCTCGACCGACGAGGTGCTGCAACTGCTGGAAGCGGGCCGCTGACGCCCTGCCCTTCGCATGCACCCACGAATCCACCCCCTTCGATCCATGACCATGAAGTTCTCTTCCGCCTTGTTCCTCGCCCTGTCATGCGCCCTGAGCGCGCCAGGCCTCGCCACCGCCGCCACCGCCGCCACGCCGGCACCCCGCACGCCGATCTCCGCGCCCGCCGACACGCTGCAGTGGCAAGCCCTTGCGGGCGGCATCCGCTACGCCAACGTGCGCGGCAACCTGACGGGCAACGGCCCCTACGAAGCCTTCGTCGAATTCCCGGCCGGCTTCGACAACCCGCACCATCGCCACACGCAGGCGCTCCCGTCCGTCGTGCTCTCCGGCGTGTTCTACGCGATCTTCGATGACGGCAAGAAGGTGCTGTACCCGGCCGGCTCGTACTACCTGCTGCCGGCGCGGCTGCCGCACCGCAGCGGCTGCGAGCCGGGGGCGAACTGCCTGTTGTTCCAGTACCAGGGCGATCGCTTCGACCTGGTGCCCACCGCAGCGAAGTAAGGCGCGGCTGCCGCGCTCAGTCGCCCTGCCCGTCCGCGGGCAGGTAGCGCGCGGCAGCAAAGTCGACAAACGCCCGCACCTTCGGCGACAGGTGCCGGTTCTGCGGATACAGCGCGTACAGGTTCAGCGGCTGCTGGCGGAACTCGGGCAACACGCGCACCAGCTCGCCGCGCGCCACAGGGTCGCGCACGAGAAACGCCGGCGACGCCGCCAGCCCCGTGCCTGCCAGCGCGGCGCTGCGCAGCACGAGCCCGCTGTTGGCCTGCAGCCGCCCACCCACGTCGACCGTGCAGACGCTGCCATCCGGCGCGGTGAAGCTGGGCTGTGCGGCCTTCGCGGCCAATGAATAGTTGAGGCAGTCGTGCGCCGCCAGGTCGGCGGGCGTGCGCGGCGTGCCGCGCCGCAGCAGGTAGGCGGGCGACGCCACCCACCATTCCTCGAAGCTCGCGAGGCGCTTGACGATCAGCGTCGAGTCCGAGAGTGCATACGCCAGTCGCAATCCCACGTCGAAGCCCTCTTCGATCAGGTCGACGAAGCGGTCGTTGCACACGAGGTCGGCCTTGACCTGCGGGTGCGCGTCGAGAAAAGCCGGCAGCCACTGCGCCAGCTCCTCCAGTCCGAAGGACATCGGCGCGTTGATGCGCAGCAGCCCCGTGGGCTCGACCTGGTGCTGCGCCACGACCAGCGCCGCTGTCTCGACCTGGTCGAGGATCTGCCGCGCGTGTTCGTAGTAGGTCTGGCCCGCCTGCGTGAGCGCGAAGCGGCGCGTGGTGCGGTTCAGCAGCTGCACGCCCAGCGCCGTTTCCAACTGCTTGACGTGGCGCGAGACCACCGTGTGCGACACGTCCATCGCGTCGGCCGCGGCGGTGAAGCCGCCGGCCTCCACGACGGCGCGGAACGCCTTCATGGCCGCGAACTGGTCCATGCGCGAGCGCTGCCGGTTGTCAGTGCGCGCCGGCGGCCGCGTCGCCGCCCGCGCCGCCCTTTTGCGGCCGCGCCAGCCACACCAGCGGGATCAGCAGCAGGAACAGCACCGCCGAGGCATAGAAGATGTCGTTCGTCGCGAGCATGAACGACTGCTGGTCGACCAGGCGGTTGATCTGCCCGAGCACCTGCTCGGAACTGAAGCCGCTGCCGGTCAGCCCCGAGATGGCGCTGGTGGCCGCGCTGTTGCCCGGGTTCACCGACTCCACCAGCTGCGCGTGGTGCAGCGCTGCACGGCTGTCCCACAGCGTGGTGGCGATCGAGGTGCCCATGGCGCCCGCCGTGATGCGCAGGAAGTTCGACAGCCCCGACGCGGCCGGGATGCGGTCGGGCGTGAGGCCCGACAGCGTGATGGTCACGAGCGGAATGAAGAAGAACGCCATCGCGATGCCCTGGATGATCGTCGGGATGATGATCGTCACGAAGTCGGCCTGCGTGTTGAAGTTCGAGCGCATCCACAGCACCAGCGCGAACACGAGGAACGAGAAGGTCGCGTAGCGGCGCGGGTCGATCTTGGACACGGTGAGGCCCACCACCGGCGAGAAGAAGATCGCCAGCAGCCCCACGGGCGCCATGATCATCCCCGCCTGCGTGGCGGTGTAGCCCATCCATTGCTGCAGCCACAGCGGCAACAGCACCACGTTGCCGAAGAACAGGCCGTAGGCAATGGCCGTGGCCACCGCACCCGACCAGAAGTTGCGCCGCTTGAACAGCGACAGGTCGACCACCGGATGCTTGTCGGTCAGCTCCCAGACCAGGAAGAAGGCGAAGCCGACCACGGCCACCACGGCCATCGTGACGATCTCGGCGGAGTGGAACCAGTCGAGCTCCTTGCCCTTGTCGAGCATGAGCTGCAGCGATCCGACCCACAGCACCAGCAGCGCCAGGCCGATGGCGTCGATCGGCACCTTGTGCGTCTTGCTCTCGCGCTTGTGGTACAGCGTCCAGGTGATGGCCGCGGCCACGATGCCGACCGGGATGTTGATGTAGAAGATCCACGGCCACGAGATGTTGTCGGTGATCCAGCCGCCCAGCAGCGGCCCCATCACCGGCGCGACCAGCGTGGTCATCGACCACATGGCCATGGCCAGGCCGGCCTTGGCCTTCGGATAGCTCGACAGCAGCAGCGTCTGCGACAGCGGGATCATCGGCCCCGCCACGAAGCCCTGCAACGCGCGAAACAGGATGAGCGTGGTCATGTTGGGCGCTAGGCCGCACAGCAGCGAGGCGACCATGAACAGGATCACGCTGGCCATGAACAGGCGCACCTGGCCGAAGCGCTGGGTCATGAAACCCGTGAGCGGCACCGCGATGGCGTTGGCCACCGCGAAGCTGGTGATGACCCAGGTGCCTTGCGTGGTGCTCACGCCAAGGTCGCCCGAGATGGCCGGCAGCGACACGTTGGCGATCGACGAGTCGAGCACGTTCATGAAGGTGGCGGCGGACAGCGCGACCGTGCCCCAGACGCGGGCGGAGCCCTCGAGCGGGGGGTGCGCGATGTAAGCGGGAGCAGCAGTGGCCATGGCGCGGGCTGTGAGGGTTCAGCGAATCAGCGCTGCGATCAGCCCGGCTGGCCCTGCGTGGCGGCGTGCACGGCCGGTGCCGCAGCGGCTGCGGCCGGGCGGCTCACGGCCGCCGTGGGCGTACCGCGGCCGAGGTTGGCGGCGACGATGCGGTCCACCTCGGCGTCGGCGCCGCGGTCGAGCTGGCTGTAGACCTGCGTCTGCGCGAAGGCGGTGCTGCGCGGCGCGTCGGCCAGCATCTTGCCGGTCTTCTGCGTGATGTCGATCTCGGCGTCCATCGACAGGCCGATGCGCAGCGGGTTGGCCTTGAGCTGCTCAGGGTCGAGCGCGATGCGCACGGGCACGCGCTGCACCACCTTGATCCAGTTGCCGGTGGCGTTCTGCGCCGGCAGCAGCGCAAACGCGGCGCCGGTGCCCACGCCCAGGCCGGCGACCTTGCCGGTGTACTCGACCTTCTTGCCGTACACGTCGGCCGTGAGCTTCACGGGCTGGTCGATGCGGATGTTGCGCAGCTGCACTTCCTTGAAGTTGGCGTCGACCCACAGCTGGTGCAGCGGCACGATGGACATCATCGGCGTGCCGGCGGCCACGCGCTGGCCCAGCTGCACGGTGCGCTTGGCCACGTAGCCGTCGACCGGCGCGGGCATGGCCACGCGCTGCGTGGCGAGGTAGGCCTCGCGCACCTTGGCGGCGGCGGCCAGCACGCTCGGGTGCTGGGCCACGCTGGTGCCTTCGGTCAGCGACTGGTTGCTGGCCAGCGCCTCGCGCGCGGCGACCACGCCGGCCTGTGCGGCGGCCAGTGCGCTCCTGGCGTTGGCCAGTTGCGTCTCGGCGTGGTTGAGTTCTTCCTTCGACACGGCGCCGTTGCCCGACAGCGCACGGCGGCGCTGCAGGTCGTCCTGCGCCTTGGCGATGTCGCTCTGGGCCTTGGCGATGTCGGACTGGCGCAGCGTGACCTGCGCGGCCAGCGAGCCGTTGTTGGCGTACAGCGTGCGCACCTGGCGCACGGCCTGCGCGAGCGCGGCCTCGGCCTGCTCGAGCGCCACCTTGGCGTCGGCCGGGTCGAGCTGCACCAGCGGCTGGCCGGCTTTCACGAAGTCGGTGTCGTCGGCGCCGATGGCCATGACGGTGCCGCCGATCTGCGGCGTGATCTGGATGACGTTGCCCTGCACGTAGGCGTTGTCGGTGTTCTCGTAATGGCTGGCGACCAGCCATTCGTACAGGCCCCAGCCGCCGCCGACGACCAGCACCACGGCGGTGAGCGCGGTGAGTGCGCGGCGGCGCTTGCCGTTGCCCGCAGGCGCCTCGGGCGCTGCGGGGGTGGGCACGGGGAAGCGGATGTCGGAGTGTTGTTATCGCTCATGATGGAGTTCTTTCCGAAGAAGGCGGATCAGCAAATCAGTTCTGGGTGGCGGCCGTCAGCGCCGCGGCCGTGGCGGTGGCCGGCGGCTGCCAGCCGCCGCCCAGGGCGCGCGCCAGGCCCACCTGCGTGTCGAGGGCGCGGGCCGCCAGGTCGACCGCGAGGCGGCGCTGGGCCAGCACGGCGGTTTCGGCGGTCAGCACATTGAGGTAGTTGCCCAGGCCGGCGCGGTAGCGCTGCACGGCAATGTCGTAGGCGCCTTCGGCGGCCGTCTGCGCGGCGCGCTGCTCGGTCTGCTGGCGCACGATCGACTGCGCGCTCGACACCTGATCGGCCGCATCGCGCACGGCATCGAGCACGGTGGCGTTGTAGCTTTCGATGGCCACGTCGAGGTCGGCCGACTTGCCGCGCAGGTTGGCGCGCAGGCGCCCGCCTTCGAAGATCGGCAGGTGGATGGCCGGGCCCACGCCCCACTGCTCGCTGCCCGACTTGAGCAGCTTGCCGAAGCCCAGGCTCTGGAAGCCGGCGAAGGCCGTGAGGTTCACGTTGGGATAGAACTGGGTCTTCGCATTGGCCACGTCGCTGGTGGCCGCTTCGACGCGCCAGCGCGCGGCGGCGATGTCGGCGCGGCGGCCCAGCAGGTCCGCCGGGATGTTCGCCTGCAGCGCCATCGGCTTCACGCCGGCGAGCACCGGCGGCTTCAGCGAGGCCGACACGTTGGGCTGGCCCACGAGCGCATCGAGCGCATGCTGCTGCAGCGCGATCTGCTCGTTGAGCGCTTCGATCTGCTGGCGGGCTTCGGGCAGGCCGCCTTCGCTCTGGCGCAGCTCAAGGCGGGTGTCGAGGCCGGCCGAGACGCGGTCGCGCACCAGCTTGAAGGTCTCGTCGCGCTGGGCCAGCGTGCGCTTGGCCACTTCGACCTGTTCGTTCAGGCGCGCCCACTGGAAGTAGCTGCGCGCCACGTTGCTCGCGAGCAGCACGCGCGCGGCATCGGCGTCGGCCGCTGCTGCGTTGGCCGCGCCGAGGGCGGTGTCGAGCGCGCTGCGGTTCTTGCCGAAGAAGTCGAGCTCCCAGCTCGCGCCCAGCTGCAGCAGGCCGATGTTCTGCGTCGAGCCGCCCAGCGGCGCCGGGTAGATGTAGTTGCTGTTGAACTTCTGGCGGTTCAGGTTCAGGTCGGCGCCGACCTTGGGCAGCAGCGCCGCGCCGGCGATGTCCGCCGAGGCCTGGGCGCGCACGAGGCGCGCACGCGCGACCTGCAGGTTCGGGTTGCCGGCCACGGCCTGGTCGACCAGCGCGTTGAGCTGGCTGTCGCCGAAGGCCTGCCACCACTGGCTGTCCAGGCTGGGCACGTTGGCGCGCGCGGGGTCGGCCGCGATGCCGAGCGTGGTCGCATCGCGCAACTTGGCGTGCGAGCCGATGCCGGCCATGTCGGCGCAACCGGCGAGCGCGACCACCGCCAGCGCGGCGGCCACGACGGGCGTGCGGCGCAGCGCGCGCACGGCGAAAGACTCAGTCATTCTTCTCTCCACGGGCCGCGAGGCCCTGTGCGTTGTCGAGGATGCGGCGCAAGTAATCCTTGAGCTGCTCCCATTCTTCGAGGCTGAAACCGGCCAGGTACTCGTTCTGAACCCGGCTCAGCACATAGGGCACTTCCTTCGCGGCCGCACGGCCTTCGTCGGTGAGTTCGATGTTGACCACGCGGCGGTCTTCGAGCGAGCGCACGCGCCGGCACAGGCCCTTGGCCTCGAGGCGGTCGAGCAGGCGCGTCATGGCGCCGGTGTCGAGCTCGCAGGCGCGGGCCAGTTCGGCCACGGTGGTGGCGGCACCGACGTGCAGCTTGTACAGCGGCACCCACTGCGGGTAGGTGGGGCTGCCGGGCTCGCACATGCGCGTGCCGACGGTCTGGCCGACGGACGTGACGATGCGGCGCATCAGGTAGCCGATGCTCTCTTCGGCGCGGTAGTCCTCGGCGCGATAGAAGGCGACCGGCGGGCGCACGGCCTCGTCGGGCGTCGGAGGGACCGGGGAAATGGGGGCATCGCTCATGGCCGAAATATTAGTTGTCATGGCAATTACTGTCAAGGCGACCTTTGTGAGGGCAAGGGCTCGGTAGAATTCGCGCCCATGGCTTCTTCCCCTCCGTCGTCCTCCGCAGCCAAGGGCTCGCCCCGCTCGCTGTCGGGGTTGCGCCCCTTCCTTCGCCCCTACCGCGTGCAGATCGTGCTGGCGGGGGTCTTCCTGGTGATGGCGGCGGTCACGACGCTGGCTTTTCCTATCGCCCTGCGCAGCCTGATTGATGGCGGCCTGGTCAGCGCCGACAAGGGCGCCCAGACCATGGCGCTGCGCGAGCACTTCGGTGCCCTCTTCGCCGTGGCCGTGGCGCTGGGCCTGTTTTCGGCGGCGCGCTTCTATACGGTGAGCTGGCTCGGCGAGCGCGTCACGGCCGACCTGCGCAACGCGGTCTACGGCCATGTGCTGCAGCAGAGCCCGGCTTTCTTCGAGACCACGCAGACCGGCGAGGTGCTGTCGCGCCTCACGGCCGACACCACGCTGGTGCAGACGGTCGTCGGCTCGTCGCTGAGCATGGGCCTGCGCAATGCCGTCATGGGCGTGGGCGCGCTGGCGGTGCTGGTCTGGACCAACCCTTATGTGATGGTGCAGGTGCTGGGCATCCTCGTGCTGGTGGTGCTGCCGAGCATGTGGTTCGGCCGCCGCGTGCGCAAGCTGTCGCGCGCCAGCCAGGACCGCGTGGCCGACTCGAGCGCCATCGCGGCCGAGGTGCTGAACGCGATTCCCGTGGTGCAGAGCTACACGGCCGAAGGCCGCGAGGCCGACCGCTTCAAGGGCTCGACCGAAAACGCCTTCCATACCGCCGTGCGCCGCACGCGCGCGCGCTCGGTGCTGGTGGCCTTCATCATCATCGCCACCTCGGCCGCCCTGCTCTGGGGCCTGTACGAAGGCACGCAGGCCGTGCTGCGCGGCGACATCACGGCCGGCCACCTGGGCCAGACCGTGGTCTACGTGGCGATCCTGGCGAGTGCCACGGCCGTGCTCGGCGAGGTGTACGGCGACCTGCTGCGCGCCGCCGGTGCCACCGAGCGCCTGATGGAACTGCTGCATGCACCGACGGCCATCGCCTCGCCCGCACGGCCGGCAGTCGCGCCCGTTCCCGCCGCGGGCAGCGCGATCCGCTTCGACGCGATCACCTTCCACTACCCTTCGCGGCCGGGCACGCCGGCGCTGCGCGACTTCAGCCTGGACATCGCACCGGGCGAAACCGTGGCGCTGGTGGGATCGAGCGGCGCGGGAAAGAGCACGGTATTCCAGCTGCTGCTGCGCTACTACGACCCGCAGTCGGGCCGCATCGTGCTCGACGGTGCGTCGCTGGACGCGCTCGCGCTGCACGACCTGCGCACCCGCATCGGTCTCGTGCCGCAGGACGCGGTGATCTTCTCGGCCAGCGCCTTCGAGAACATCCGCTACGGCCGGCCCGACGCCAGCGCCGACGAGGTGCACGCCGCCGCGCGCGCCGCCTTCGCGCACGACTTTCTGCAGGCCCTGCCCGAGGGCTACGACACCTTCCTGGGCGAACGCGGCGTGCGGCTGTCGGGCGGCCAGCGCCAGCGCATCGCGATCGCGCGGGCCATCCTGAAGAACCCGCCGCTGCTGCTGCTGGACGAAGCCACCAGCGCGCTCGACGCCGAGAGCGAGCGCATGGTGCAGGCCGCGCTCGAGTCGGCGATGGAAAACCGCACCACGCTCGTGATCGCCCACCGCCTGGCGACCGTGCAGAAGGCCGACCGCATCATCGTGCTGGACCACGGCGGCATCGTCGAACAGGGAACGCACGCGGCGCTGGTGGCGCAAGGCGGCGTGTACGCGCGGCTGGCCGCGCTGCAGTTCACGGCCTGAGCGGTCCGGGCCGGACAGGCTCGTCGAGCCGGCCGGTTACTGCAGGGTTTCTTTCAGCGCCGCCGGAATCGGCAGCGCCATCACCGGAATGCCTTCGTCGAGCAGCGCCTCGGTCTGCTCCGGCGTGGCTTGGCCGCGGATGCCGCGCTCGGCGGTTTCGCCGTAGTGCATCTTGCGCGCCTCGTCGGCAAAGCGGTCGCCGACGTCTTCGGTCTTGGCCAGCACTTCGCGCACGGCGCGCATCCAACGGGCTTCGGGTGAAGTCGCGCTTGCGGATACTTGCGTGGAAGGCGTTGCGGGTGCCGCCGGCGCGCGGGCCGCGTCGCCGCGCCCTTCTTCCTTCGGCGCCTTGGCGTTGCTCAGGTTCAGGCGGGGCGCGCTCAGCAGCTTGACGATGGCGGTGTCGCCACAGACCGGGCACTCGACGAGGCCGCTGGCGAGCTGGCTGTCGAACGCTTCATTGGACGCAAACCAGCCCTCGAAGCTGTGGCCGTGCGTGCAGCGGAGATCGAGGACCTTCATGCGCGGATTATCCCGCGCCGCCTTGCGAGGCTGCGGCCTGCCAATCCAGTGCCCATGCGCCCGACAGGACGTTCTGCAGCCACAGGGCGCAGGTGAGCGTCTTCGCGTCGGTCACGGTGCCGTCGCGGCACCAGCCGATGAGCTCCTGCGGCGTGGCGGTGAACACGTCGAGAAACTCGCCGTGATCGAGCTGGCGCTCGCCCAGCGAGAGGCCGCGTGCGAAGTAGATGTGGATGATCTCGGTCGAGTACGCCACTGCCAGGTGCGTGGCGCCCGCATGCGCCCATTCGCGCGCGGTGTAGCCAGTTTCCTCGAGCAGTTCGCGCTGGCCGCACAGCAGCGGATCTTCGCCGGCGTCGAGCTTGCCCGCGGGAAACTCGACGATCACCTGGTCCACCGGATAGCGAAACTGGCGCTCCAGCACCACGCGGCCGTCGTCGAGCAGCGGAATCACCACCACCGCACCGGGGTGCACCACGTACTCGCGCGTGGCACTATGGCCGTCAGGCAGGCGGATGGTGTCGCGCTTGGCGTGCAGGAACTTGCCCTTGAAGAGCTCTTCGCTGCTGACGAGCGCTTCCTTCAGGTGCAGATCGGTGGCGGGAGAAGTCATGTCGGTCAGTGCCTGTGCTTCATCAGGTAGCGCCAGGTGAACCCCGGGAAGGCCAGCACGACGAACAGCGAGGCCGTCACCGCGTAGAACTCCCAGCCCTGGGCGGCGATCTGCCCTGCCCTGCGCTCGAACAGCAGGCCGACACCGCCGGCAATGAAGTACAGCACCACCAGTTCGCCGAAGCGGATGGCGAGCGACTTGTGCGCGGTCGACAGCGGCACCGCCCCGAACAGGCGCTCATTCAGGAACGGCAGGTTGGCTGCCACCAGGGCCACCAGCAGCACGACCCAGACCGACGCGGTTTGCGACACCTGTGCGGACCGCGTCAGTGGGCCAACGTGGCCGCGATGGCGTCGTAGCACAGCGTCATCAGACCACCGGGCAGCACGCCAAGAATCAGGATCAGCGCGCCGTTGATCGTGAGCACGGTGCGCACGTCGAACGAGGCCGACACGGTGGTCGCCGTGACGGGCGCGTCGAAGTACATGACCTTGACCACGCGCAGGTAGTAGAACGCGCCGATCAGCGAGGTGATCACGGCGAATACCGCCAGGCCGATGTAGATGGCTGCGCCCGAGGCGATCAGCGCCTGCAGCACGGCCAGCTTGGCGTAGAAGCCGACCAGCGGCGGCAGGCCGGCCAGCGAGAACATCGCGATGGCCATCACGCCGGCGTACAGCGGGCTGCGCTGGTTCAGGCCGGCCAGGTCGGTGATCTCTTCGCTTTCGAAGCCTTCGCGCGCCAGCAGCAGGATGATGCCGAAGCTCGCCAGCGTGGTCAGCACGTAGGTCACGACGTAGAACATCGCGGCGCTGTAGGCGGCCTGCGCGTTCTGCGTGCCCTGCAGGTCGGAACCCGCCACCAGGCCCAGCAGCATGAAGCCCATCTGCGCGATGGTCGAGTACGCCAGCATGCGCTTGAGGTTGCTCTGCGCGATGGCGGCCAGGTTGCCGATCACCAGCGACGCCACCGCCAGCACGGCGAGCATCTGCTGCCAGTCGATGGCCAGCGGCTGCAGGCCGTCGACCAGGAGGCGGATGATGATGCCGAAGGCAGCCAGCTCGGGCGCGGCGCCGATCAGCAACGTGATCGCCGTCGGCGCGCCCTGGTAGACGTCGGGCACCCACATGTGGAACGGTGCGGCACCGACCTTGAACGCCAGGCCGGCCACGATGAAGACCAGGCCGAACACCAGCACCTGGTGGTTCACCTTGCCGGTCGAGATCGCCTTGAACACTTCGTTCAAGTCGAGCGAGCCGGTGGCGCCGTACATCATCGAGAGGCCGTACAGCAGGAAGCCGCTGGCCATGGCGCCGAGCACGAAGTACTTCATGGCGGCTTCGCTGGCCACCGCGTTGTCGCGGCGCAGCGCCACGAGCGCGTAGCTCGACAGCGTGAGCAGTTCCAGGCCGAGGTAGATCAGCAGGAAGTTGCTGCCGCCGATCATCACGAACATGCCCAGCAGGGCCAGCATGCTGATCGTGAACATCTCGCCGCCGCGCAGCATCTCGCGGTCGGCCGCGTAGGGACGGCCGTAGACCAGCGTCACCATCAGGGCCAGCGAGGCGAAGCACTTGAGCCAGTTGCCCATCGTGTCGCTCACCACCATGCCGCCGAAGCCGTAGGAGGTCTTGCCGCCGACAGCGGCCAGGCCGGTCAGCACGGCCACCGCCGCCAGCGTGAGCAGCGTCAGGATGTAGGTGCGGGTGCGGCGCGGGCTCGTGTCCGACAGGTCGACCAGCGCAATGATGCAGGCCATGACCAGCAACACGATTTCGGGGTAGATCGTCACCCAGCTGAGTTTGTCAATCATCTCGTTCTCTTCTTCAGCGTGGCATCAGACGGGCAGCTTCGAAATCGCCACATGGCGCAGAAGCTCGACGACGGAGGCATCCATCGCGTCGGTGAAAGGCTTCGGGTACAGGCCCATCCACAGCACGGCGATCGCCAGCAGCGAGAGCATCAGGAATTCGCGGGCGTTGATGTCCTTCAGTTCCTTGACGTGGTCGTTGCCGACCGGGCCCAGGTACACGCGCTTGTACATCCACAGGGTGTAGGCGGCACCGAAGATCAGTGCGGTGGCGGCACCCAGGCCGACCCAGAAGTTGGCCTTCACGGCGCCCAGGATCACCATCCACTCGCCCACGAAACCGGCGGTGCCCGGCAGGCCGCAATTGGCCATGGCGAACAGCAGCGCGAACGCGGCGAACTTGGGCATGGTGTTGACCACGCCGCCGTAGTCGGCGATCTGGCGCGAGTGCACGCGGTCGTACAACACGCCGATGCCCAGGAACATGGCGCCCGACACGAAGCCGTGGGCAATCATCTGCACGATGCCGCCGGACACGCCGAGCTCGTTGAAGATGAAGAAGCCCAGCGTCACGAAGCCCATGTGAGCCACCGACGAGTACGCCACCAGCTTCTTCATGTCCTGCTGCACCAGCGCAACCAGGCCCACGTAGATCACGGCGATGAGCGACAGCGCGATCATGAGCCAGGCCCACTCGTGCGAAGCGTCAGGCGCGATGGGCATCGAGAAGCGCAGGAAACCATAGGCACCCAGCTTCAGCATGATCGCGGCCAGCACGGCCGAGCCGCCCGTGGGGGCCTCGACGTGCACGTCGGGCAGCCAGGTGTGGACCGGCCACATCGGCACCTTCACGGCGAAGGCCGCGAAGAAGGCGAAGAACAGGAAGGTCTGCGCGGTCGAGCCCAGCGGCAGCTTGTGCCAGCTCAGGATGTCGAAGCTGCCGCCCGACTTGTTGTACAGGAAGATCAGTGCGACCAGCATCAGCAGCGAGCCGAGCAGCGTGTACAGGAAGAACTTGAACGCCGCGTAGATCTTGTTCGGGCCGCCCCAGATGCCGATGATCAGGTACATCGGGATCAGCGTGGCTTCGAAGAACACGTAGAACAGGATGCCGTCGAGCGCCGAGAACACGCCGATCATGAAGCCCGACAGGATCAGGAACGCGCCCATGTACTGGTTCACGCGCTCGGTGATCACTTCCCAGGCCGAGATCACGACCACGACCGTGATGAACGAGGTCAGCAGCACCAGCCACAGCGACATGCCGTCGATGCCCAGGTGGTAGTTGACGTTGAAGCGCGAGATCCAGCTCGTCTTCTCGACGAACTGCATCGCGGCGGTTCCGTTCTGGAAGCGCGTGAACAGCGGCACCGTGACCAGGAAGCTCACGATGGCACCGACGAGCGCGACCCAGCGCACGCCCTTGGCGTGCTCGTCGCGGCCAAACGCCAGCAGCACGGCGCCGAATGCGATCGGCACCCAGATGGCAAGGCTCAACAAACCCATTTTTCTTTTTCTCCAGCGTTCGGGCTCAACGTTTGAACCAGACGAAGTACGTCATCAGGATGAAGATGCCCAGCAGCATCGCGAAGGCGTAGTGGTAGATGAAGCCCGACTGCAGCCAGCGCACGACGCCGGCCACGCGACCCACCACCTTCCAGGAACCGTTGACGAGCGCGCCGTCGATCAGCGCCTGGTCGCCGCCCTTCCACAGGCCCGTGCCGAGCAGGCGCGCACCGCGGGCGAGGATGTTCTCGTTGATCCAGTCGAGGTAGTACTTGTTCTCGAGCAGGTTGTAGATCGGGCTGAAGGCGCGCTTGATGGCGGCCGGCAGTGCCGGGTTCATCATGTACATGTAGTACGACAGCGCCACGCCGGCCAGTGCCAGCCAGAACGGTGCGGTCTGCAGGCCGTGGATCGCCATGGCGACCGGGCCGTGGAAGGCTTCCTTCAGCTCGCCCATCGCGTGGTGCTTGGCACCGTCGACGAAGATCGCGTCCTTGAAGAAGCTGCCGAACAGCATCGGGTCGATGGTCATGAAGCCGATCACCACCGAGGGGATCGCCAGCAGCACCAGCGGCAGCCAGACCACCATCGGCGATTCGTGCGGCTTGTGGGCGTCGTGGCCATGGCCATGGTCGTCGTGGCCGTGCGCGTCGTGCGCATGGTCGTCGTGGTGTGCGTCCGGGTTCTGGTCGTAGCGTTCCTTGCCGTGGAAGACCAGGAAGTACATGCGGAACGAGTAGAACGCCGTCACGAACACGCCGGCCAGCACCGCGTAGTAGGCGAACTGCGCGCCCCACAGGTGGCTTTCGTGCACGGCCTCGATGATGCTGTCCTTCGAGTAGAAGCCCGAGAAGAACGGCGTGCCGATCAGCGCCAGCGAACCCAGCAGCGAGGTGATCCAGGTGATGGGCATGTACTTGCGCACGCCACCCATCCAGCGGATGTCCTGGTTGTGGTGCATGCCGATGATCACCGAGCCCGCGCCGAGGAACAGCAGCGCCTTGAAGAAGGCGTGCGTCATCAGGTGGAACACCGCGACCGAGTAGGCCGAGGCACCGAGCGCCACCGTCATGTAGCCCAGCTGCGAGAGCGTCGAGTACGCGACCACGCGCTTGATGTCGTTCTGGATGATGCCCAGGAAGCCCATGAACAGCGCGGTGATGGCACCGATCACGAGGATGAAGCTCAGGGCCGTGTCGCTCAGCTCGAACAGCGGCGACATGCGCGCCACCATGAAGATGCCGGCCGTCACCATGGTCGCCGCGTGGATCAGCGCCGAGATGGGGGTCGGGCCTTCCATCGAGTCGGGCAGCCACACGTGCAGCGGGAACTGGGCGCTCTTGCCCATCGCGCCGATGAACAGGCAGATGCAGATCACCGTGATGAGCATCCACTCGGTGCCCGGGAAGGTGATGCCGGCCAGCGTGTGGGCCTTGGCGAAGGCTTCGCCGTAGTTCAGCGTGCCGGCGTAGGCGGCGATCAGGCCGATGCCCAGGATGAAGCCGAAGTCGCCCACGCGGTTGACCAGGAAGGCCTTCATGTTCGCGAAGATGGCCGTGGGCTTGTTGAACCAGAAGCCGATCAGCAGGTACGACACCAGGCCCACCGCCTCCCAGCCGAAGAACAGCTGGAGCATGTTGTTGCTCATGACGAGCATCAGCATCGAGAAGGTGAAGAGCGAGATGTACGAGAAGAAACGGTTGTAGCCGTCGTCTTCTTCCATGTAGCCGATGGTGTAGATGTGAACCATCAGCGACACGAAGGTCACGACGCACATCATCATGGCCGTGAGGCCGTCGACCAGGAAGCCGACTTCCATCTTCAGGCCGCCGACCATCATCCATTCGTAGATGGTCTGGTTGAAGCGGGCACCGTCGACGATGACCGACTTCAGCGTCATCGCCGAGATCACGAAGGCGACGAACACGCCCAGGATGGTCAGCGAATGCGTGACCTTGCGGCCGATGTGGTTGCCGCCGAACTTCGTGCCGAACAGGCCGGCAAGTGCGGCGCCGACCAGGGGTGCCAGCGGCACGGCCAGCAAGGTGGATGCGGAAAGGGTTGCGCTCATACTGCTGTCAACCCTTGAGCGAGTTGAGTTCGTCGACGTTGATGTTGGACTTGTTGCGGAACAACAGGACCAGCAGCGCCAGGCCGATGGCCGATTCGGCCGCCGCCACCGTCAGGATGAAGAACACGAAGATCTGGCCGTGCATGTCGCCCAGGTAGTGCGAGAAGGCCACGAAGTTCATGTTGACCGCCAGCAGCATCAGCTCGATGGCCATCAGCAGCACGATCAGGTTCTTGCGGTTCAGGAAGATGCCGATCACCGACAGCGCGAAGAGCATCGCGCCGAGCGAGAGAAAGTGTCCGAGCGTGAGCGTCATGCCTTGTTTTCCTTTGCAGCGGCATCCGCTGCCGGGGCCTCAACCACCGGCTCGGCCGCACGCGTGACGGGCATCTGCACGATGCGCACGCGGTCGCGCGCCTTCACGCGCACCTGGTCCGACGGGTTGACGTACTTGCTGTCCTTGCGGGTGCGCAGCGTCAGTGCAATGGCGGCAATGATGGCCACCAGCAGGATGACCGCGGCGATTTCCAGCGGGTAGAGGTATTCGGAGTACAGCAGCTTGCCCAGCTCGAGCGTGTTCGAGCTGTTGGGCGAGGTCGTCGCCATGGCGCGCGGGCCTTCGCCCAGGCGGAAGCCGCCCATGAGCACGGCGGCCATTTCGAGCGCGATGAGCGCGCCGATGCCTGCCGCCAGCGGGAAGTGCTTCCAGAAGCCCTCTCGCAGGCCGTCGACGTCGATGTCCAGCATCATCACAACGAACAGGAAGAGCACCATCACGGCGCCGACGTACACCAGCACGAGCGAGATCGCCAGGAACTCGGCGCGCAGCAGCAGCCAGATGGCCGAGGCCTGGAAGAAGGCCAGCACCAGGTACAGCGCGGCGTACACGGGATTGCGGGAGGTGATGACGCGGAAGGCTGCAAACAGCAGCACCGCGGCAAACAGATAGAACAGACCGGTCTTGACGTCCATTGGAATTCGATTGGTACGGGTTTCGAGCGGAGCCGGCTCAGCGGTACTTGGCGTCGGCCGCCTTGTTCGCCGCGATTTCTTTTTCGTAGCGGTCGCCCACGGCCAGCAGCATGTCCTTGGTGAAGTACAGGTCGCCGCGCTTTTCGCCGTGGTATTCGAAGATGTGCGTCTCGACGATCGAGTCGACCGGGCAGCTCTCTTCGCAGAAGCCGCAGAAGATGCACTTGGTCAGGTCGATGTCGTAGCGCGTGGTGCGGCGCGAGCCGTCGTCACGCACGTCGGATTCGATGGTGATCGCCAGCGCGGGGCACACGGCCTCGCACAGCTTGCAGGCGATGCAGCGCTCTTCGCCGTTCTCGTAGCGGCGCAGCGCGTGCAGGCCCCGGAAGCGCGGCGACAGCGGCGTCTTCTCTTCGGGGAACTGGACGGTGATCTTGCGCGCGAAGGCGTACTTGCCCGTGATGGCCAGGCCCTTGAACAGTTCGAACAGCATGAAGCTGCCCAGGAAGTCCTTGAGCGAGAACGGTGCGGAGGCCAGCTTGGAGGTGCGTCCGAGCCCTCCGGCGGTGTGTGAAGCAGTCATGATGTCGTCGCTTCCTGCTTATTTCCAGATGTTGAACGGCGTCTGCATCCAGCCACCGACCACGACCAGCCACACCAGGGTGACGGGAATGAAGATCTTCCAGCCCAGACGCATGATCTGGTCGTAGCGGAAGCGCGGGAACGTCGAGCGCACCCACAGGAACATAGTGACCACGCAGAAGGTCTTCAGGCCCAGCCAGATCCAGCCCGGAATGAAGCTCAGGAACTCGAACGGCGGCAGCCATCCACCGAGGAACAGCACCACGGTCAGGATCGAGACGAGCCACATGTTGGCGTACTCGGCCAGGAAGAACATCGCGAAGCTCATGCCCGAGTACTCGATCATGTGACCGGCCACGATTTCGGATTCGCCTTCCACCACGTCGAACGGGTGGCGGTTGGTTTCGGCCAGGCCCGAGATGAAGTACACGACAAAGATCGGCAGCAGCGGCAGCCAGTTCCACGACAGGAAGCCAATGCCCATGTCTTGGAACATGCCCTTGCCCTGCACCGTCACGATGTCGGACATGTTCAGGCTGCCCGTGACCATCAGCACCACGACGAAGCAGAAGCCCATCGCGATTTCGTAGCTCACCATCTGTGCCGAGGCGCGCAGCGCGCCCAGGAAGGCGTACTTCGAGTTCGAAGCCCAGCCGGCGATGATCACGCCGTACACCTCGAGCGAGGTGATGGCCATCACGAACAGCAGGCCGGCATTGATGTTGGCCAGCGCCACGTCGGGGCCGAAGGGAATCACGGCCCATGCGGCCAGCGCCGGCATGATGGTCATGATGGGACCGAGCAGGAACAGGCCCTTGTTGGCGACCGTCGGAAGGATGATTTCCTTGGTCATCAGCTTGAGCGCGTCCGCGATCGGCTGCAGCAGGCCCAGCGGCCCGATGCGGTTCGGGCCCACGCGGATCTGCGTGAAGCCGATGGCCTTGCGTTCCCACAGCGTGAGGTACGCCACGGCCAGCATCAGCGGGATCACGACGACGATGATCTTGATCAGCGTCCAGACCACGGGCCAGACGACGGACGTCCACCAGCCTGCGGCGACCAGCCCCTGGCCGAAGCCATGAATTGCGTCGATCATGCCAGGGCCTCCTCGGCACGAGCGGGTACGGCCTGTGCGCTGTTGCGCGCGTCGGCGGTCAGCTGCAGCGACGGTGCGCGGCGCACGATCGAGTCGAGCTGGTAGATGCTCGCGACCACGGGCGCGGCCACGGCGCCGCTGGCCGCGACGGCCTTGGCGATGGTGGCGTTGCTCAGCGCGTTCGCCGGCACGGTGCCCTTGTCACCGACGGTGGCCAGCACCTCGGCGGTCGATTCGAAGGCGAAGCCCGGCAGGCCGAGCAGATTCGCCAGCACGCGCAGCACCTTCCACGCCGGACGCGTTTCGCCTTGCGGCTTCACGACGGCATGGAAACCCTGCACGCGGCCTTCGGCATTGACGAAGGTGCCCGGCGTTTCGGTGAACGGGGCGATGGGCAGCAGCACGTCGCTGAATTCGAGGTTGGCCTTGAAGGGGCTCAGCGTGACCACCATCTGCGCATTGCCGATGACATCGGCGGCGGCAGCACCGGCGGCCGAGTCGAACACCGGTTCGGTGTTCAGCAGCAGCACGGCCTTGAGGCCGGAGCCGGCGGCGAGCATGCGGCCGGCATCGAGGCCGCCGTTCTGCGGGAAGGCACCAACGAGCTGTGCGCCCACGGTGTTGCCGGCTTCGGTCAGGTAGCCGACGGTGGCGCCGGTCTGTGCGCCGATCCAGTTCGCGAGGGCCAGCAGGCTGCTGGCTTGTGCGTGGTGCGCGGCGGCATTGCCGAGCAGGATCGCCTTGCGCTCGCCGCTCAGCAGCGAGGCTGCGATGGCTTGCGCGGTAGCGTCAGGTGCGCTCTTCGGTGCCAGCGGCGCGGTAGCGCCGTTGGTCTGGCCGATGGCAGCAGCCACGGCGGCCAGCGCCTCGACCCACTGGTCGGCTTCGACGATCGATGCTTGCGCCACGTCGATGGCCCAGGCACCGCGGTCGGCCATGAGGCTGGACGAGGTGATCACCGACAGCGCGGCGCCCTTGCGCACGGCCTGGCGGATGCGCTGCGCGAACAGCGGGTGTTCCTTGCGCAGGTTCGAACCGACGACCAGCGCGCGCTGCACTTGCGTGAGCGAGGCGATGGACGTGCCGAGCCAGCGCACGCCTTCGAAGGCCGTGAATTCGGCGTTGCGCAGGCGGTAGTCGATGTTGTCGCTGCCGAGTTCACGCGTGAGCATGGCGGCGAGCTGCAGCTCTTCGAGCGTGCTGTGCGGGCTGACCAGCGTGCCGATGCTTTGCGCACCATGGTCGGTCTTGATCTGCTTGAGGCCGTTGGCAACGTACTCGAGCGCCGTCTGCCAGTCGACCTGCTGCCATTGGCCGCCCTGCTTCAGCATGGGCTGCGTCAGGCGTTCGGTGCCGTTGAGCGCTTCGTACGAGAAGCGGTCGCGGTCGGCGATCCAGCATTCGTTGACGTCTTCGTTCTCCAGCGGCACCACGCGCATCACGCGGTTGTTCTTGACCTGGACGATCAGGTTGGCGCCGGTGGAATCGTGCGGGCTCACCGACTTGCGGCGCGACAGTTCCCAGGTGCGGGCGCTGTAGCGGAACGGCTTGCTCGTGAGCGCGCCGACCGGGCAGATGTCGATCATGTTGCCCGACAGCTCGGAGTCGACCGAGTCGCCCAGGAAGGTTTCGATTTCGGAGTGCTCGCCGCGGTGCGACATGCCGAGCTCCATCACGCCGGCCACTTCCTGACCGAAACGGACGCAGCGCGTGCAATGGATGCAGCGGCTCATTTCTTCCATGCTGATCAGCGGGCCGACGTCCTTGTGGAACACGACGCGTTTTTCTTCTTCGTAGCGCGAAGAAGAACCGCCGTAGCCGACGGCCAGGTCCTGCAGCTGGCACTCGCCGCCCTGGTCGCAGATGGGGCAATCCAGCGGGTGGTTGATCAGCAGGAACTCCATGACGGACTGCTGGGCCTTGATGGCCTTGTCGCTCTTGGTGCGAACGATCATGCCCTGCGTGACGGGCGTGGCGCAGGCCGGCATCGGCTTGGGCGCCTTTTCCACGTCGACCAGGCACATGCGGCAGTTGGCCGCGATGCTGAGTTTCTTGTGATAGCAGAAGTGCGGGATGTAGGTGCCCGCCTTTTCGGCAGCATGCATCACCATGCTGCCTTCGGTCACTTCGACCTTCTTGCCGTCGAGTTCGATTTCGATCATGTCTGTGTTTCTTCTCGCACTCAGGCCTTGACGGGCGCCGTCGGGACGTGACCCGGGATCAGGGCCTCGAACTCATGGCGGAAGTGCTTGATCATGGCGCGCACGGGCATGGCTGCCGCATCGCCGAGCGCACAGATGGTGCGGCCCATGATGTCGCCGGCCACGGAGTCCAGCAGCTGCATGTCGCTGGGCTTGCCCTGGCCGTTGTGGATGCGGTCCACCACGCGGTAGAGCCAACCCGTGCCTTCGCGGCAGGGGGTGCACTGGCCGCAGGACTCGTGCATGTAGAAGTACGAGAGGCGCTTGAGCGACTCGACCATCGACCGCGTGTCGTCCATGACGATCACGGCGCCCGAACCGAGCATGGAGCCGGCCTTGGCGATCGAGTCGTAGTCCATGGTGCAGGCCATCATGATGTCGGCCGGCAGCACCGGCGACGATGAGCCGCCGGGGATCACGGCCTTGAGCGTGCGGCCCTTGCGCACGCCGCCGGCCAGCTCGAGCAGCTTGGAGAACGGCGTGCCCATCGGCACTTCGTAGTTGCCGGGCAGCTCGACGTCACCGCTCACCGAGTAGATCTTGGTGCCGCCGTTGTTCGGCTTGCCGCACTCGAGGTAGGCCTGGCCGCCGTTGCGGATGATCCAGGGCACCGCCGCGAAGGTCTCGGTGTTGTTGATGGTGGTCGGCTTGCCGTACAGGCCGAAGCTGGCCGGGAACGGCGGCTTGAAGCGCGGCTGGCCCTTCTTGCCTTCGAGCGATTCGAGCAGCGCGGTTTCTTCGCCGCAGATGTAGGCACCGAAGCCGTGGGCGGCGTGCAACTGGAAGTTGTACGTGCTGCCCATGATCTTGTCGCCGAGATAACCGGCGGCGCGCGCCTCTTCGAGGGCGGCCTCGAAGCGGTCGTAGCTCTGGAAGATCTCGCCGTGGATGTAGTTGTAGCCCACGCTGATGCCCATCGCATACGCGGCGATGGCCATGCCTTCGATCACGATGTGCGGGTTGAACTGCAGGATGTCGCGGTCCTTGCACGTGCCGGGCTCGCCTTCGTCCGAATTGCAGACGAGGTACTTCTGGCCCGGGAACTGGCGGGGCATGAAGCTCCACTTCAGGCCGGTCGGGAAACCCGCACCGCCACGGCCGCGCAGGCCCGAGGCCTTCACTTCGGCGATCACCTGGTCGGGCGTGAGGCCCTCGGTGAGGATCTTGCGCAGCGCCTGGTAGCCGCCGCGCGCTTCGTAGTCGGCCAGGTGCCAGTTGGTGCCGTCCAGGCCTGCATAGATCTGAGCGCCGATGTGGCGGTCATGGAAGCAGGTCTGGACACCGGTGGCCTGGAATTGCGAGAGAACCTGTTCGGGCGTCATCACGAAGCCTCCCCTGGCTTGGCATTGCGCAAACCGTCGATGAGCTGGTCGAGCTTGTCGTTGCTCATGAAGCTGCACATGGTGCGGTCGTTGACCAGCATCACGGGCGAATCGGCGCAGGCGCCCAGGCATTCGCTCTGCTGCAGCGTGAACAGGCCGTCGGCCGTGGTCTCGCCCATCTTGATGCCGAGCTTCTTCTCGAGGTGCTCGAGCGCGGTGACGCCGTCGCGCAGCTGGCACGGCAGGTTGGTGCATACGTTGAGCTTGAACTTGCCCACCGGATGCTGGTTGTACATGTTGTAGAAGGTCGTCACTTCGTGCACGGCGATGGGCGCCATGCCGAGGTAGGCGGCGATCTCGCGCTCGCGCTGCACGCTCACGAAGCCTTCGTCCTGCTGGACGATGGCCAGGCAAGCCATCACGGCCGACTGCTTGCCGGCTTCGGGGTACTTCGCGACCTCGCGCGCAAAGCGCTCGAGGATGGCGGCCTTCAGCGGCGCCGAGGGCGCCGCGTCATGGTGATGGGTTGAGGAAGTCGTCATTCGCTCTTTCTCACCTGTCGATTTCGCCGAACACGATGTCCATCGTGCCGATCACCGCGACAGCGTCGGCGATCATGTGGCCGCGCGACATTTCGTCGAGGGCAGCGAGGTGCGGGAAGCCCGGGGCGCGGATCTTCAGGCGGTACGGCTTGTTGGCGCCGTCGCTCACGAGGTAGATGCCGAACTCGCCCTTGGGGTGCTCGACGGCGGCATACGCTTCGCCTTCGGGCACGTGGAAGCCTTCGGTGAAGAGCTTGAAATGGTGGATCAGCTCCTCCATGTTCGCCTTCATCGATTCGCGCGCGGGCGCGGCGACCTTGTGGTTGCTGGTGATCACCGGGCCGGGGTTGGCGCGCAGCCAAACCGAGCACTGCTGGATGATCTTGTTGGCCTGGCGCATTTCTTCCACGCGAACCAGGTAGCGGTCGTAGCAGTCGCCGGTCTTGCCCACGGGCACGTCGAACTGCATCTGGTCGTAGACGTCGTAGGGCTGCTTCTTGCGCAGGTCCCATTCGACGCCCGAGCCGCGCAGCATCGGGCCGGTGAAGCCCAGGTTCAGCGCGCGCTCCGGCGTGACCACGCCGATGCCCACAGTGCGCTGCTTCCAGATGCGGTTGTCGGTGAGCAGCGTCTCGTACTCGTCGACCATCTTCGGGAAGCGCTTGCAGAAGTCGTCGATGAAGTCCAGCAGCGAGCCCTGGCGGTTCTCGTTGAGCTTCTCGATGGCCTTCGCATTCTTGATCTTGCTGACCTTGTACTGCGGCATCGAATCTGGCAGGTCGCGGTAGACGCCACCCGGACGGAAGTACGCTGCATGCATGCGCGCGCCGGACACGGCTTCGTACATGTCGAACAGGTCTTCACGCTCGCGGAAGCAGTAGATGAGCATGTTCATCGCACCGCAATCGAGACCGTGCGCGCCGAGCCACAGCAGGTGGTTCAGCAGGCGGGTGATCTCGGCGAACATCACGCGGATGTACTGCGCGCGAATCGGCACATCCAGACCCATCATCCGCTCGATGGCGAGGCAGTAGGCGTGTTCGTTGGACATCATCGACACGTAGTCGAGGCGGTCCATGTAGGGCAGCGACTGGATGAAGGTGCGCGATTCGGCGAGCTTCTCGGTCGCACGGTGCAGCAGGCCGATGTGGGGGTCGGCACGCTGGATCACTTCGCCGTCCAGCTCGAGCACCAGGCGCAGCACGCCGTGTGCTGCGGGGTGCTGCGGACCGAAGTTGAGTGTGTAGTTCTTGATTTCGGCCATATCTGTCAGTGCAAACCGCCGCCGTAGTTGTCTTCGCGGATCACGCGCGGCGTGATTTCGCGCGGCTCGATCGAGACCGGCTGGTAGACCACACGCTTCTGCTCTTCGTCGTAACGCATTTCGACGTGACCCGACACCGGGAAGTCCTTGCGGAACGGATGACCGATGAAGCCGTAGTCGGTCAGGATGCGACGCAGGTCGTCGTGGCCGTCGAACACGATGCCGTACAGGTCGAAGGCTTCGCGCTCGAACCACGTGGCAGCGCTCCAGACGGGCTGGAGCGAGTCGATCACGGGCAGGTCTTCGCTGGTCGCGAACACCTTCAGGCGCACGCGCTGGTTGAGACTCACAGAAAGCAGGTGCGAGACGACGCCGTAGCGTTCGCCCTGCCACTCGCCTTCGCGGTAGTCGGAATAGTCCATGCCGCACAGGTCGATCAGCTGTTCGAAACGGCAACCGGGCGCATCGCGCAGCAGCAGCGCCGCATCGATGTAGTCGGCAGCGCTGACCACGACGGTCACTTCTTCGAGCGCGATCGTCACGCTCTTGGCCTTGGCGCCGAGCGTCTCGGCGATGGTGGCGCGCAGCACCTCCGGCGAAATTGCAAAGTCAGTCATCGTCGGCAATCTCTCAGGCGCGGGCAATGGTGTTGGTGCGGCGAATCTTCTGCTGCAGCTGGATCACGCCGTACAGCAATGCTTCAGCGGTGGGCGGGCAACCCGGCACATAGACATCGACCGGCACGATGCGGTCGCAGCCACGCACCACGGAATAGCTGTAGTGGTAGTAACCGCCGCCGTTCGCGCAGGAGCCCATCGAGAGCACCCAGCGCGGCTCGGGCATCTGGTCGTAGACCTTGCGCAGCGCCGGCGCCATCTTGTTGCACAGCGTGCCGGCCACGATCATCAGATCGGACTGGCGCGGGCTGGGGCGGAACAGCATGCCAAAACGATCGATGTCGTAGCGGGCAGCGCCCGCGTGCATCATTTCGACCGCGCAGCATGCGAGGCCGAACGTCATCGGCCAGAGAGATCCGGTCTTCGCCCAGTTCACAACCGAGTCGTAGGTCGTGGTGACGAAGCCTTCTTTGAGAACGCCTTCAATGGCCATCGTGTAGCTTCCTTGTCATTCCCAGTCGAGCGCGCCTTTTTTCCACTCGTAGACGAAACCCACGACGAGGATGGCGAGAAAGATCATCATGGCCCAGAAGCCAACAGCGCCGATTTCCTTGAGCGCAATGGCCCACGGAAAGAGAAAGGCAATCTCGAGATCGAAGAGGATGAAGAGAATCGCGACGAGGTAATAGCGCACGTCGAATTTCATGCGCGCATCCTCGAAGGCTTCGAAGCCGCACTCGTAGGGCGCATTCTTCGCAGCGTCGGGCCGATTGGGCCCGAGGATGTATCCGATGACTTGCGGGGCGACGCCTACGCCGACCCCGACCAAAATGAACAAAAGGACGGGAAGGTAGGAATCGAGGTTCATCGAGAAATTTTCACCGCTTGCCACCGACAGAAGAGCCTCTGGATAGAGTTCTTCTGCCGGTGAGATTTGGTGCGGTCGGCGAGACTCGAACTCGCACAGCTTTCGCCACTACCCCCTCAAGATAGCGTGTCTACCAATTTCACCACGACCGCGGTTTTTAACTGTCCAGATGGCATGAGGTGCCGTTGAGGCATTTGGCTTTCTGAACAGATTTAGAGTTTACCCTGAAATGAAGCCGTTTCTCACGAACGGCTGCATGAAAACAACCTGATTACTTGGTCGGAATCTGGCCGGAGCCCGAAACGGGTGCAGCAGGCGCCGAAGCGGCCTTGGCAGGTGCTGCTGCTGCAGCGGGGATTTCGCCCGCAGCGCCAGTCGCAGGCGCGGCCGGTGCAGCAGGCGCACCCACGGCTGCGCGCTCGAGCAGGCTGCCACCGCCCGCAGGACGTGCGTGGCTGAAGTAGGCCAGCAGCAGCGTGCAGGCAAAGAACACCGCAGCCAGCACGGCCGTGGTGCGCGAAAGGAAGTTGGCACTGCCGCTGGCGCCGAACAGGCTGCCTGCACTGCCGCTGCCGAAGGCCGCACCCATGTCGGCACCCTTGCCGTGCTGGATCAGGATCAGGCCGATCATTGCCAGCGCCGCCAGCATTTGCACGCCGACCAGAAGATTGAGGACCACGTTCATTCGTTCTTACTCCTAAGTGATGGCTGCCGTTGCCGCGATCAGCGTGCAGCGGCAGAAATGATCTGCAGAAAGTCGGGCGCCTTGAGCGAGGCGCCGCCGATGAGGCCGCCGTCGATGTCGGCCTGCGCCAGCAGTTCGGCGGCATTCGCCGCGTTCATGCTGCCGCCGTACAGAATCTTGATGCCCGCGGCGTGTTCGCTCGCGGCATGGTGCAGTTGCGCACGCAGCACGGCATGCACCGCCTGCGCCTGCTCCGGCGAAGCCGTCTTGCCCGTGCCGATGGCCCAGACCGGCTCGTAGGCCACGACGATCTCGCTGATGCAGTGGCCGTTCACATGGATCACCGCAGCCAGCTGGCGCTTGACGATCTCTTCGGTCTGCCCTGCTTCGCGCTCTGCCAGCGTCTCGCCGACACAGACGATCGGCGTGATGCCGTTCGCCAACGCAGCCGCCGTCTTGGCCGCCACGGCATCGTCGGTTTCGCCGTGGTACTGGCGACGCTCCGAATGGCCCACGATCGCATAGCGCACGCCGAAGTCCTTCAGCATGGCCGCCGACTGCTCGCCGGTGAACGCACCTTGCGGGTGCGCCGAAATGTCCTGCGCACCGAGGGCCAGCGACGGCGTGCCCGCCAGCAGCGATTGCAGCTGGGCGAAGTACGGCGCAGGCGCGCACAGTGCAACGCCGCAAGCCGCGGGGCTGTCGGCCAGCCCTTGCTGCAGGGCCTTCACCAGCGCCTCGTTGGCGGCCAGGCCGCCATTCATCTTCCAGTTGCCGGCAATCAGTTTCTTGAAGGTTGTCATCGCGTTGTTCGTCTCACCAAGTCAGCACGATCTTGCCGATGTGCTGGTTCGATTCCATCAGGGTGTGAGCCTGGGCCGCGCCGCTGGGCTCACCTGCTGCCGCATAGGTGCTGTGGATCACGGGCCTGACCGCGCCGCTTTCGAGCAGCGGCCAGACCTTTTCGCGCAGCGCCTTGGCGATGGCACCCTTGAACGCCACCGGCCGCGGACGCAGCGTCGAGCCAGTGATCGTGAGCCGACGACGCAGCACGAGGCCCGCGTTGATCTCGCTCTTCACACCGCCCTGCACCGCAATGATCACCAGCCGGCCGTCTTCGGCCAGGCACTCGACCTCGCGCGCCACGTAGTCGCCGGCCACCATGTCGAGCACCACGTCCACGCCCTTGCCGCCCGTGAGCTGCTTCGCCACTTCGACGAAATCGCTCGTGCGGTAGTTGATCGCGTGGTCGGCGCCGAGTTTCAGGCAGGCTTCGCACTTGTCGTCGCTGCCGGCCGTGACGATCACGGTCGCACCGAGCGCCTTGGCGATCTGGATCGCCGTGACGCCAATGCCGCTGGAGCCGCCCTGGATCAGCAGGGTCTCGCCCTTCTGCAGGCGGCCGCGCTCGAACACATTGCTCCAGACGGTGAAGAAGGTCTCGGGCAGCGAGGCCGCCTCGATGTCGCTCCAGCCCTTGGGCACCGGCAGGCATTGCGCCACGGGCGCCACGCACAGCTCGGCATAGCCGCCACCGGCGACCAGCGCACACACGCGGTCGCCGACCTTGAAGCCCGCGTCGGCCAGCGCCTTGGCGTCGCCCGAGACGATCTCGCCGGCCACTTCGAGGCCCGGCAGGTCGGAGGCGCCGGGCGGCACGGGGTAGTGCCCCATCCGCTGCAGCACGTCCGGGCGATTCACGCCGCTGGCCGCCACGCGGATCAGCAGCTCACCCTCGCCCGCCACCGGGTCGGGACGCACAGCGACGCGCAGCACCTCGGGGGCGCCGTACGAAGTGATCTCAATGGCTTTCATGGGGGTCTCCGAGGCTCGGATGCCCGCACGGGGCGGGCATCACCACTGTCCACGCGAGAGGCGACGGCACGGGCCGTCGCGCCTCACTGCTTACTCCTGCGGTTCGCGCGGCGCTTGCTGCTGCGACTCGCCGGCGGGCTGCTGTTGCTGCTCACCGCGGGGCTGTTGCTGCTGGTCGTTGAAGCGCGGTGCGCGCTCGCCACGATCGCCGCCGCGGTCACCGCGGTCGCCACGGTCCGAACGCTCGCGGCGGTCGCCGCCACGGTCGCCGCGATCACCACGGTCTTCGCGCGGCGGGCGCTCGCTGTATTCCAGGCCGGCCGGACGCTCGGTCAGGGCCTTCATGGACAGCTTGACGCGGCCCTTTTCGTCGGTCTCGAGAACCTTGACCTTCACGATCTGGCCTTCGCTCAGGTAGTCGGTCACCTTCTCGACGCGCTCGTGCGCGATCTGGCTGATGTGCAGCAGGCCGTCCTTGCCGGGCAGCAGGTTGACCAGCGCACCGAAGTCCAGGATCTTGGTGATCGGGCCTTCGTAGACCTTGCCGATTTCGACTTCGGCGGTGATCTGCTCGATGCGCTTCTTGGCGAATTCGGCCTTTTCCGGATCGGTCGAGGCGATGGTGATGGTGCCGTCTTCGTCGATGTTGATCGTCGTGCCGGTTTCTTCCTGCAGGCCACGGATGACCGCGCCGCCCTTGCCGATCACGTCGCGGATCTTCTCGGGGTTGATCTTCAGCGTGGTCAGGCGCGGTGCGAACTGCGACACGTCGGCCTTGGCCTCGCCCATCGCTTCTTGCATCTTGCCCAGGATGTGCATGCGCGCTTCCTTGGCCTGCGCCAATGCAACCTGCATGATTTCCTTGGTGATGCCCTGGATCTTGATGTCCATCTGCAGCGCGGTGATGCCGTTGGTCGTACCGGCCACCTTGAAGTCCATGTCGCCCAGGTGATCTTCGTCGCCCAGGATGTCGGTCAGCACTGCGAAGCGGTTGTCTTCCTTGATCAGGCCCATGGCGATGCCGGCCACGTGTGCCTTCATGGGCACGCCGGCGTCCATCATCGAGAGGCAGCCGCCGCAGACCGAAGCCATCGACGAGGAGCCGTTCGACTCGGTGATTTCCGACACCACGCGGATGGTGTACGGGAATTCTTCCTTGGTCGGCAGCACGGCGACGAGCGCGCGCTTGGCCAGGCGGCCGTGGCCCACTTCGCGGCGCTTGGTGGAACCCATGCGGCCCACTTCACCGGTGGCGAAGGGAGGCATGTTGTAGTGGAACAGGAAGCGGTCTTCGTACTCGCCGGCCAGCGCATCGATGCGCTGTGCGTCGCGCTCGGTGCCGAGCGTGGTGACGACCAGGCCCTGCGTCTCGCCGCGCGTGAACAGCGCCGAGCCGTGGGTGCGGGGCAGCACGGAGTTGCGGATTTCGATGGGGCGCACGGTGCGCGTGTCGCGGCCGTCGATGCGCGGCTCGCCTTGCAGGATCTGGCCGCGCACGATGCGCGACTCGATCGCGAACAGCAGGTCGCTGACCTTGCCGGCGTCGAACTCGGCGCCTTCGGCCTTCAGGGCCGTGAAGACGCTGGCATTGGCTTCGCGCAGGGCTTGCGTGCGGGCTTGCTTGCTGCGGATTTGATAGACAGCGCGCAGCTTTTCTTCGGCCAGGCCGTTGATCTTGGCGATGAAGTCTTCGTCCTTGGCTTCCGGCACCCAGGTGCCTTCCTTGAGCCATTCCGGCTTGCCGGCGTCGCGCACGAGGTCGTGGATCGCGTTGATCGCGATGTTGGCTTGCTCGTGACCGAACACCACGCCACCCAGCATGATTTCTTCGCTGAGTTGCTGGGCTTCGGATTCGACCATCAGCACGGCGGCTTGCGTGCCGGCGACAACGAGGTCCATCTGCGAATCCTTGCGGGCGGTGGGGCCCGGATTCAGCACGTACTGGCCGTTGATGTAGCCCACGCGGGCGGCACCGATCGGGCCGCTGAACGGGATGCCGGAGATCGACAGCGCGGCGCTCACGCCGATCATGGCGGCGATGTCGGCGTCGACTTCAGGGTTCAGCGACACGGTGTGGATCACCACGTGCACTTCGTTCAGGAAACCTTCGGGGAACAGCGGGCGGATCGGACGGTCGATCAGGCGGCTGGTCAGGGTTTCGTGTTCGCTGGGCTTGGCTTCACGCTTGAAGAAGCTGCCGGGGATCTTGCCCGCGGCGTAGGTCTTCTCGATGTAGTCGACGGTCAGCGGGAAGAAGTCTTGACCCGGCTTGGCGGTCTTGGAGGCGACCACGGTCGCCAGGATCACGGTGCCGTCGATGTCGACCAGCACGGCGCCGGTCGCCTGGCGGGCGATTTCACCCGTTTCCATGACGACGGTCTTGTCGCCCCATTGGAAGGACTTGGTGATTTTGTTGAAGAGGCTCATTGTTGCTCCTATTTTGATAGCGAATCACACAGGATTCGCAAGGGGCGGAGGCTGCTCAGAACACGATGCCATTCCAGCGAAGCTCGGGACGAACTTCATTGGAATGACACAGCTTCGCTCTGTTGGGCACTCCGAAAGTGGATCGCGAAGTAAAAAACGCCTGAGCTAGCGGACTAACCCAGGCGTTTTTTCATGCGATTCGAATTACTTGCGCAGACCCAGCTTGGCGATCAGCGCGGTGTAACGCTCGGCGTCCTTGGACTTGAGGTAGTCGAGCAGCTTGCGACGGCGGCTGACCATGCGCAGCAGGCCGCGACGACCGTGGTGGTCCTTGGCGTGCGTCTTGAAGTGGGGAGTCAGCTCGTTGATACGGGCGGTCAGCAGTGCGACTTGCACTTCGGGGCTGCCGGTGTCGTTGGCTGCACGGGCGTTGTCCTTGACAACTTCGGCCTTGATGGAGGCTGCGATCATGTTGAATTTCCTTGTTCCGGGATGTTTGACTTGCGGTGAGCACTGGAACTGCCCTCACCGTGCGCCTTGCGGCATGCAAAGCTTTGGGAGTATACATCGGCCGGCTTGACCGCTCCCTCCCGCCGCCTTCCGTCAAGCGAAACCAGCCCCACCGCCCCCAGCACGCAGGCGGCTCCGGCGACCTGGGCCCACCCCACGGCCTCCCCGAGCCACCATGCGGCCAGAACCAGCGCCGACACCGGCATCAGCGCCGTGAACAGCGCCGCCTCGGCGCCCCGCAGCCGGGCGGCGCCCGCGTACCAGAGCAGGAAACCCGCCACCGTCGGCACCAGCGCGTAGTAGGCCACCCCGGCCAGCGCCTCGGCGGGCACCGGCTGAAGCCAGGCGCGCTCCAGCAGCGCGGGAACGACGGACAGCAGCAGCCCCAGCGCGACCATCGCCGTCGATTGCACGAGCGGCGCCAGCGGCACGCGCAGCCGCTTGTTGAGCAGGATGAACAGCGACTCGAGCGCCACCGCCCCCAGCACCAGCAGGTTGCCGAGCAGCGCGGTCGACGTGCGCTCGCCGCCCTCATCGCCCGGACGCAGCGTGATCGCCAGCACGCCCAGGCTCGCGAGCACGATCCCGCCCACCAGATAGCGCCCCGGCCGCTCGCGCAGCGCCAGCACAGCGACCAACGCAGCCATGGCCGGCAGCGTGCCGGTCACCACGCCCGCATCGGCGGCCGGCGCCCAGCGCACGCCCAGGATCAGCAGCACCGTGTAGCCGACGCTGCCCGCCGCCGCCTGGCACAGCAGCAGCACGGCGTCGTGGCGGTCCGGGCGCGGCCAGCGGGCGTGCATGAACCCCATGAGCGCCACGAACACCGGCAGCGCCAGCGCAAAGCGCAGCGCGGTCGCCGTGAACGGCGGCAGGCCGCTGGCGATGAGCTTGCTCGCGACCACCGTGCTTCCGACCGTGACCATCGCGAGCGCGCACAGCCACATTCCCTTGCTTCGTTCCGACATCCTGATCGCCTTCCGTTTTGCAGAAAGCGCGAGCGTCTCCCGCCAGGGGCGCGGCGGTCTTGAACGAAATTGCAGGAATCGAGCTAGCCCGCCGCCGCGTACGCCCCGGGCGTGAAGCCCAGGAAGCGCACGAAGGCCCGCGTCATGTGGCTCTGGTCAGAGAAGCCTGCACCGGCTGCGGCATCGGCCAGCGCCCTGCCCTGCGCGATCAGCTGACGGGCGCGCGACAGCCGGCATTGCTGCAGCCAGGCATGCGGCGGCAGCCCGAAGGCGGCAGCAAAGCCGCGCAGCAGTTGGTAGCGGCTCAGGCCGGCCTCACGCGCCAGCTCAGCGAGCGTGGGCGCATGGATGCAGTCGTCGGCGATGCGTGCGCGCGCACGTTCCATCGCTGCCGGCGCCACACGCCGTGGCGACTCAGGAGCCCGCGCGCCAGGCGCATCGCGCAGCAGCTGCAGCACGCCCTGCTCCAGCGCCAGCGCGTCGTCGCCTTCGACGACGGCCGCGAACAACCGGTCGAAGCCCCGCCGCAGCGCCGGATCGCTCAGCACCGGCCGCGTCAGCTCGAACCCCGGCGACACGCCCTCCGACAGCAGCGCAGGCGCCAGATGCAGCATGCGCCAGGCCCGCGCTTCACCGCGCATCGCGACACCATCGTGCACCTCGCCCGGATTGACTGTGATGACATCGCCGCGCACCGCCTCGACCGCGCCGCGCCCGCTGGCCGAGCGCTGTCCGCCGCGGTCCATCACGCCGATGCCGAACACGTCGTGCATGTGGCGCGGAAAGCTGCGCTTCGATTCGGCCGCGATCGCCTGCAGGCCCGGCAGCGCCGAGCCGCGGATGCGCACGGCATCGACGGGCGCGGAGCTCGATGCCATGCCGAAAAGCCTCAGCCCTGCTGCTTGGCCAGCCAGCCGCGCAGCCGCTCGACGCCCTGCACCAGCCGCTGCGGGTCTTTCGACGCGAAGCACCAGCGCAGCCAGCCCTGCGCCTCGGGCGCGAAGGCGTTGCCCGGCGCGAGCCCCAGGCCCGCTTCGGCGACGAGGCGCTTGGCGAGTTCGAGCGAATCGCCGAAACCTTCGAGCCGGAAGAAGGCGTACATGCCGCCCTTGGCCGGCGCCACCTGCACGCCCGGCACGGCTGCCAACAGCGGCACCAGCGTGTCGCGGCATTGCTTCAGGTGCGCGACCACGCGCGGCGTGATGTCGGCCGTGTGCTCGAGCGCGGCGATGGCGGCACGCTGCGTGAACACGCTGGCGCACGAGGTGTTGAACTCGATCAGCTTGCCGATGCCGTCGACCATCGCCGGCGGCAGCACCAGCCAGCCGAGGCGCCAGCCGGTCATGAGGAAGCTCTTCGAGAAGCTGTGCGTGACGACGAGGCGGTCGTCCGGCGTCGAGATGTCGAGAAAGCTCGGCGCACAGCCGTTTGGCGTGGGCTCGAAGTACAGGCGCTCGTACACCTCGTCGGCCAGGATCCAGGTGCCGGTCTGGCGGCAGTGGTCGAGCACGGCCTGCTGCTCGTCCCGCGTCATCGTCCAGCCCGTGGGGTTGTTCGGCGCGTTGACGATCAGCAGCTTCGTCTTCGGCGTGACCGCGGCGCGCAAAGCAGGCAGGTCGAGCGTCCACTGGCCGTTCACCGGCACCAGCGGCACGGTGCGCACCTGCGCGCCCATGATCGCCGGCTGCGCCGTGAGGTTGGGCCACACGGGCGTGACGGCGACCACGTCGTCGCCCGCGTCGACCAGCGCCTGCACCGCGAGCATCAGCGCGCTCACGCCGCCCGAGGTGACGGCGATGCGCGAAGCATCGACCGTCGGGTGCAGGCGGCTGGTGTGGCGCGCGATGGCTTCGCGCAGTTCGGGCAGGCCGAGGTTGTGCGCATAGAAGGTTTCGCCGCGCTGCAGCGACTCGATGGCCGCCTGGCGGATCACCTCGGGAGTGACCTCGTCGCTCTCGCCAAACCAGAAGGCAAGCACGTCGTCGCGGCCCATGCCGGCATTGGCGACTTCGCGGATCTTCGAGGCTTCGAGGTGGTGGATGGCTTCACGCATGTCTGGGGGTTCCTGTGCTGTCGGGTGTCGTCTGCCTCAAGGGCGCTTCATCTTGCAGGACGTGGGCTGCTCGGCGCGTTCGGGCGCGATCGTCTTGATCACGCGGAAGCCGTAGCCCGAGCCCTCGACGTCGAACTGCACGCCGGGCTTGCCCTGCTTGTCCATCACGCCCACCACGAGCTGCTGCTGGAACTGGTGGTCGGCCGCGCGCATGCGGCCACGCTGGCCGTACAGGCTCACGTCGGCCTGCTCCAGCGCGCGCGCCAGCGGCACGGCCTCGGTGCTGCCCGCGCGTTCCAGCGCCTGCGCGAGCGACTCGACCAGCAGCTGCATGCGCATGTGCACGTAGTCGTCGGCCGGGCGCGGAAAGCGCGTGCGGAAGGCGCGGTAGAAGGCTTCGGACTGCGGCGTCTGCACGTTCGGCAGCCAGTCGGCCACGGCGACCACGCGGCCGATGCCCGCGTCGCCGATGGCGGCCGGCGCGCCCAGCGCATTGCCGTAGAAGGTGTAGAAGCTGCCGTTGAAGCCGGCTTCGCGCGCGGCCTTCACGAGCAGCGTGAGGTCGTTGCCCCAGTTGCCGGTGACCACCGCCTGCGCGCCGCTGGCGAGGATCTTGGTGGCGTAGGGCGCGAAGTCCTTCACCTTGCCCATCGGGTGCAGTTCGTCGCCGACGATCTCCACGTCGGGGCGCTGCACGCCCAGCTGGCGGCGCGACTCGCGCAGCACGGCCTGGCCGAAGCTGTAGTCCTGGCCGATCAGGTAGACGCGCTTGAGCGCCGCGTCGTCCTTGACCACGTCCATCAGCGCGGCCACGCGCATGTCGGCGTGGGCGTCGAAGCGGAAGTGCCAGAAGCTGCAGCGCTCGTTGGTCAGCACCGGATCGACCGCCGAGTAGTTCAGGAAGATCGCGCGCCGCGACGGGTCGCGCTCGTTGTTCTTGTCGATGGCATCGATCAGCGCCGCGGCCGTCACCGACGAGTTGCCCTGCAGCACGATGCGGGTGCCGTCGTCCATGGCCGCGCGCAGCGCCGACAGCGCCTCTTCGTTCTGGCCCTTGCTGTCGTAGCGGTCCAGTTGCAGCGGCCGCGCGCCGCCCGGCAGCTTCACGCCGCCGCGCGCGTTCACGCGCTCCACGGCCCACTGCAGGTTGCGGAACACGGCCTCGCCGGTGTTGGCAAACGGGCCACTCATGCTCTCGATGAGCGCCAGCCGGATGGGGGCGGGTTGCGGGGCCTGGGCCAGGCCGGCGAACGGGGTCGCGCATAGCGCCGCCGCTGCGAATTTCAAGGCCTGGCGGCGCCAAATAAAGGGGGTTTTCATTGTCTTGAAACGCGTGCCGATGCGCCTAGATGAGGTGTCAAGCGGCACTCACGATGGAAAGGCCGCGCAGTGTAAGGGACACACATTCCATGTCCCCATTGTGTTCATTCACCCAGGAGTTTTCGCCATGTTCTTCACCCCCACCCACCGCGCGCATTTCGCTCCCCGTGCCCACGACCGCGCTTTCGAGCGCTTCGTGAACGAGGCCTTCGCCGGCGCCCGCCGCTCGCCCCTGGTCGAGCAGGACGACAAGAGCTGGACCCTGTCGCTGGACGTGCCCGGCCTGTCGCGTGAAGACCTGTCGGTGGCCATCGAAGGCGCCGTGGTCCGCATCGAAAGCAAGGCCGAAGCCAAGCGCCAGATCAAGCTCGCCTACGAACTGCCGCAAGCCATCGACCTGGCCACCAGCGAAGCCAAGCTGGAGAACGGCGTGCTGACCCTGAAGCTCGGCAAGCTGGTGCCGGCAAGCCAGGTTTCGCACTTGCAGATCAACTAGTCCCGGCGATGCCCCCACGAAGAAAATGTTAGTGACAGCTTGTTTTGACTTTAAACAAGCGCCGTATTCACAATAGTGCCGGATAACGTCACATGATGTGACGATTTATTAGTACTTTCTTCTTCGTGGGCATCTCGTAAACGCATCGAGTTCCCGGGCGGTGCGGACAGCGGGTGTGCCTCAAGGCACCATGAAAACGCACCTGCAGTCAGCCAATGACAACGAACGGTCCGACACGCTCCTGATCTTCCTGCCAGGGGCCTACCTCAAACCCGAAGAGTTCGAGCGCGAGGGTTTCATCAGCGCCGTGCGCGAGCGGCACCTCGCAGCCGACGCACTGCTGGTCGATGCGGACGTCTCCTACTACTACGACCAGACCCTCAGCGAGCGGCTGCACGCCGACGTCATCGAGCCCCAGCGGGCCAAGGGCTACACCTCGATCTGGCTGGTCGGCATTTCCATCGGCGGGTTCGGCGCACTGATCCACGAACTGGCACGCCCGGGCTCGGTGGACGGCATCGTGGCGCTGGCGCCCTACCTGGGGCGCCGCGTGCTCGGTGCGGAAATCAAGAAGGCCGGCGGCCTGCGCGCCTGGCAGGCGCCCACCGGGCCGCAGCCCGACGAGGAACCCGACCGCAAGCTCTGGCCCTTCTTCCAGCAGTACCTGGCGCCGAAGCCCTCCCAGGACCTGCCGCCGCTGTACCTGGGTTTCGGCCTGGCCGACCGCTTCGCCAGCAACCACAAGCTGCTGGCGGACGCCCTGCCGCCGGGGCGCGTGTTCACGACCGAAGGCGGCCACGACTGGCCCGAGTGGCGCCAGCTCTGGCGCAATGTGCTCGACGTGCTGCCGCTGCCCTCGCTGGGGCGTGCACGGCAGCAGCCGGCTACACGGTTTCCGGCAGCGGCGTCTCGGGCGTCATCAGCGATGCCATCGGCCATCGCGGCTTGACGTCGAAGGCGTAGCGCTCCGAGGCCTGCGACAGACCCGACTGCAGCCGCATCGCGGCCGCCATGGCGATCATGGCGCCGTTGTCGGTGCACAGGTGCAGCTCGGGGTAGTGCACGCGCACCTTGCGCTTGGCGCAGGCCGCGTTCAGTTGCTCGCGCAGGTTCTTGTTGGCCCCCACGCCGCCGGCCACCACCAGCCGCTTCAGGCCGGTCTGGTCCAGCGCCGCGAGCGACTTCTTCAGCAGCACTTCGACGATCGCCGCCTGCGTGGAGGCGGCCAGGTCGGCCTTGCGCGCCTCGAGCTGGTCGCCGAGCTTCTTGGCCTGCGTGAGCACGGCCGTCTTGAGGCCGGCAAACGAAAAGTCGAGGTCGCCGCTGTGCAGCAGCGGGCGCGGCAGCTTGAAGGCCGCGGCGTCGCCGCCTTCGGCCAGCTTCGCGAGCCAGGGGCCGCCGGGGTACGGCAGGCCCATGAGCTTGGCGCTCTTGTCGAAGGCCTCGCCGGCCGCGTCGTCGATGGTCTCGCCGAGCAGTTCGTAGCGGCCCACGCCGTCGACCCGCATCAGCTGCGTGTGGCCGCCCGACACCAGCAGCGCCACGAACGGAAATTCGGGCGGGTCGGCGCTCAGGAACGGCGACAGCAGATGCCCTTCGAGGTGATGCACCCCCAGCACCGGCTTGCCCAGCGCCACGCCAAGCGCGCAGGCCACGCCCGCGCCCACGAGCAGCGCGCCGGCCAGGCCCGGGCCGCGCGTGTAGGCCACCACGTCGATCTCGGCCAGCGAGCGCCCGGCCTCGGCCATGACGGCTTCGGTGAGCGGCAGCACGCGGCGGATGTGGTCGCGGCTGGCCAGCTCGGGCACCACGCCGCCGTAGGCCTGGTGCATGGCGATCTGGCTGTGCAGCGCGTGCGAACGCAGCAGCGGCAGCGCGTCGCCGTGCGACTCGACCAGCGCCACGCCGGTCTCGTCGCAGGATGATTCGATTCCCAACAAGAGCATGGCGCCGAGTGTAGGGGCCGCCCGCCGGCGGCGCCCGCGAAGGGGCAAGCGAGGCACGGAAGTTGCACGAGCGGAAGGCGCTCCTTCTGCGCCCCCACGAATGACTTCCGGCCTGAGCTTCCTGATCGCCGCGCGCCGATGCGAGATCGACGCGCTGGACCAGCTCGCGCGCACCAGCGAGCTGGTCGGCGCCATCGGCCGGCTCGTGCATGCGCTGCAGCGCGAGCGCGGCATGTCGAATGTGTTCCTGGCCTCGCACGGCGGGCGCTTTGCCGACCAGCGTGGTCCGCAGATCGCCGAATGCCTGGCGCTCGAGCAGCAGGTGCGCGCCGGCTTCGACCGGCTCGAGGCCGAGCACCACCGCGCGGTGGGCGCCGGCCACGGCGCGCGCCTGTTCAGCCGCATCGCCTGGGTGCTGCCCGGCCTGGACGCCCTGCCCGCGCTGCGCCGGCGCATCGACGCGCTCGAACTCCAGCCGGCCCAGGCCGTGGCCGCCTTCGCCAAGCTGGTGGCCGGCCTGCTGGCGGTGGTGTTCGAGGCGGCCGACGGCGCCACCGACCCCGAGATCTCGCGCCTGCTGGTGGCGATGTTCAACTTCATGCAGGGCAAGGAGTTCGCCGGCCAGGAGCGTGCCTTCGGCGCCGCCGCGCTCGCGCTGGGCCGGGGCGACGATGCGCAGCGCCAGCAGTGGCGCCACCTCATCGAGTCGCAGGAGCGCTGCTTCCAGGTGTTCATCGATTTCTCGGGCGACGCGGTGCGCACGCTGTGGCACGACAGCCAGTCGGACGCCGTGCTCGCCGAACTCGAGCGCCTGCGCCGCAAGGGCGCCACCTCGGTGCCGGCCGACGCGCTGCTGAGCCAGGCCTGGTTCGACTGCTGCACGCGGCGCATCGACGCCATGCAGACGGTCGAGAACCGCCTCTCGGCCGACCTGCGCGCGCTGTGCGACCACAAGACCGCCCAGGCGCGCAGCGAGCTGGCGGCCTACCGGCAGCTGCTCGGCACGCTGGCCCCGCAGGCCGGCGGCGCCCTTTTCTTCGACGATGCCCAGCAGGCGCAGGACGCCACGCCGGCGCAGCTCGGGCGCCACCTCGAGCGCTCGGTGCTCGACATGGTCCAGGAGCAGTCGCAGCGCCTGCAGGCCATGAGCGACGAGCTCGACACCGTGCGCGCCTCGCTCAACGAACGCAAGATCGTCGAGCGCGCCAAGGGCCTGCTGATGGCGCACCGGCGCCTGAGCGAGGCCGAGGCGCACAAGATGCTGCGCCAGACCGCCATGAACCAGAAGCGCCGCCTCGTCGACGTGGCCGAGTCGATGCTGGCCATGGCCGACTACCTGCCGCTCGAGCCTGCACCGCGGCGCTGACCCGGGCCGCTTGGATTGGTGCAGCGCACAACAGTTGTGCGTCGCCCCGTTGTGCCGGCTGGCAGGAACTTTTCCCTGCGCCGGCGCGCCCTGCCAGCTATCTTTTCCATAGTTCCCACCAGCGGCTTCGGGCTGGCACACCGCTTGCATGGAGCTTGTCACAGACCGCAAGGTCTTCAGGCAGGTTGCACCCAACGGCGGGTGCGGCCCACCGAACCGGACAAAGGCGTCCCCATCCCGCAAGGGCTCGTTCACGAGCAGCCCCTGCGCGGTGCGGACGCCTTTTCGTTTTTGTCTTTCACTTCTGGAGCCCCGCCCATGTCCGATCTGCTGCTGAAAACCAAACTGAGCCGGCGCCGCGTGCTGCAGGCCGCCGCCCTCGGCGCCGTGGGCATCGACCCCGCGCTGCGCGCCGCCGTCTGGGCCCAGGGCTCGGACAAGCCCGAAAAAGAAGAAGTGAAGATCGGCTTCATCCCGCTGACCGATTGCGCCAGCGTGGTGATGGCTTCGGTGCTGGGCATCGACAAGAAGTACGGCGTGAAGATCGTGCCGAGCAAGGAAGCCAGCTGGGCCGGCGTGCGCGACAAGCTCGTGAACGGCGACCTCGACATGGCGCACGTGCTCTACGGCCTCGTGTACGGCATGCACCTGGGCGTGAGCGGCCCGAAGAAGGACATGGCCGTGCTCATGACCCTGAACAACAACGGCCAGGCCATCACGCTGTCGAAGAAGCTGGCCGACAAGGGCGCGGTCGATGCCGCCTCGCTCGCCAAGCTCATCGCCAAGGAAAAGGGCGAGTACACCTTCGCCCACACCTTCCCCACCGGCACGCACGCCATGTGGCTCTACTACTGGCTCGCCTCGGCCGGCATCGATCCGTTCAAGGACGTGAAGAACATCACCGTGCCGCCCCCGCAGATGGTGGCCAACATGCGCGTGGGCAACATGGACGGCTACTGCGTGGGCGAGCCCTGGGGCCAGCGCGCGATCATGGACGGCATCGGCTTCACCGGCATCACGACGCAGGACATCTGGAAGGACCACCCCGAGAAGGTGCTGGGCTGCACCGCGGAGTTCACGAAAAAGTACCCGAACACCGCGCGCGCCGTCACGGCCGCGATCCTCGAGGCCGGCAAGTGGATCGACACCGGCCTGCAGAACAAGAACAAGATGGCCGAAACCATTGCTGACAAGAGCTACGTCAACACCAGCGTGGACGCCATCAACCAGCGCATCCTGGGCCGCTACACCAACGGCCTGGGCAAGAGCTGGGACGACCCCAACCACATGAAGTTCTACAACGGCGGCGCCGTGAACTTCCCGTACCTGTCGGACGGCATGTGGTTCCTCACGCAGCACAAGCGCTGGGGCCTGCTGAAGGAGCACCCCGACTACCTGAAGGTGGCCACCGAGATCAACCGCATCGACATCTACAAGCAGGCCGCCGCCGCCACGCAGACGCCCGTGCCCAAGGACGTGCTGCGCACCAGCAAGCTCTTCGACGGCACGGTCTGGGACGGCAAGGACCCGAAGAAGTACGCCGAGTCTTTCAAGCTCCATGTCTGAGGAGAAACGCACCATGGTCAGCGCTGTCTTCCATTCCCCGCTCGACGCCGTGGCCTCGCAGGTCACCGCGCCCGTGGTGTCCAGGCCCCCGGCACCCGCCCCTGCTGCGGCCGTTGCGGCGACGGCCCCCGTGCCCCGCACCCGCTCGCCCCTGGACCTGCGCGCCTTCTGGATGCGCGTGCTCCCGCCGTTCCTGGGCTTCGGCCTGCTGGTGCTGGTGTGGGAGATCGTGGCCATGAAGAGCACCACCGGCTTTCCCTCGCCGCTGGCCACCTGGCAGCAGGCGCTCACGGTGTTCAGCGATCCGTTCTACAGCAAGGGTCCGAACGACCAGGGCGTGGGCTGGAACGTGCTGTCGTCGCTGCAGCGCGTGGCGCTGGGCTTCGGCCTGGCGGCGGCGGTCGGCATTCCGGCCGGCTTCGCCATCGGGCGCTTCGAGTTCCTCTCGCGCATGTTCAACCCGCTGATCAGCCTGCTGCGCCCGGTGTCGCCGCTGGCCTGGCTGCCCATCGGCCTGCTGGTGTTCAAGGGCGCCAACCCGGCCGCGATCTGGACCATCTTCATCTGCTCGATCTGGCCGATGGTCATCAACACCGCCGTGGGCGTGCAGCGCGTGCCCAGCGACTACATGAACGTGGCCAAGGTGCTCAACCTCAGCGAATGGAAGATCCTCACCAAGATCCTCTTTCCCGCCGTGCTGCCCTACATGCTCACCGGCGTGCGCCTGGCGGTGGGCACCGCGTGGCTGGTGATCGTCGCGGCCGAGATGCTCACGGGGGGCGTCGGCATCGGCTTCTGGGTGTGGGACGAGTGGAACAACCTCAACGTCGCCAACATCATCATCGCGATCTTCGTGATCGGCATCGTCGGCCTGGTGCTGGAGTTCGCGCTCATCAAGCTCGCCACCGCATTCACGTTCGAAGAGGTGAAGTCATGAACGACGATTCCAAGTACATCGAGATCCACAACGTCGAACAGGCGTTCAAGACGCCCAAGGGCCGCTTCGTCGCGCTGCGCGACGTGAACCTGAACGTGGCCAAGGGTGAGTTCGTCACGCTCATCGGCCACTCGGGCTGCGGCAAGTCGACGCTGCTGAACCTCATCGCCGGGCTGACCACGCCCACGCAGGGCGTGCTGCTGTGCGCCAACAAGGAAATCAAGGGCCCGGGCCCCGAGCGCGCCGTGGTGTTCCAGAACCACTCGCTGCTGCCCTGGCTCACCTGCTTCGAGAACGTGTACCTCGCGGTCGAGCGCGTGTTCGCGGCCACCGAGAACAAGGCGCAGCTGCGCGAACGCACCGACGCGGCCCTCGCGCTGGTGGGCCTCACGCCCGCCGCGCAGAAGCGGCCCGGTGAAATCTCGGGCGGCATGAAGCAGCGCGTGGGCATCGCCCGTGCGCTGTCGATGGAGCCCAAGGTGCTGCTGATGGACGAGCCCTTCGGCGCGCTCGACGCCCTCACCCGCGCCAAGCTGCAGGACGAGCTGCTCGCCATCGTGCAGAAGACGCGCAGCACGGTCGTCATGGTCACGCACGACGTCGACGAGGCCGTGCTGCTCAGCGACCGCATCGTGATGCTCACCAACGGCCCGGCCGCCACCATCGGCGACGTGCTGGCGGTGGACATCGCGCGCCCGCGCAACCGCGTGGCGCTGGCCGAAGACCCGGCCTATGTGCATGCGCGCAAGGCGGTGATCGATTTTCTCTACACGCGCCAGGCGCATGTGGAGAAGGCCGCGGCCTGACCCGGCAGGCGCAGCACGACGGGCATCAAGACATGATGACCTGCAGGCTGTGCTCGTACCACCCCGTGAGGCGCTCGAAGGTGTCCACGAGCGCCTCGCTGGAACGCACCAGCGTGGCGCGCCCTTCGGCACTGTCGAGCGCCTGCACGCCGCCGACGAGGCGCAGCCATTCGTCGCGCGCGCTCGCCAGCCCGGCGCGGATCTCGGGCGAGCTGAGCGGCGCGCGCTCCAGCTCCAGCAGCGCGGCTTCGAATTCGTTCATGGTCGGCAACAGCCGCTCGCGCGAGGTGCCGGCCGCGAGCGTCGAGACCAGCAGCGCGTCCTTGGCCAGCCGCTGTGCGCGCATGCGCTGCCGCCCGCAGATGTTGACGATGCGCAGCGCGCGCCGCGCACCCGAGGCCTCCAGCGCGTCCGTCAGGGCCTCAGCCGCCGACAGCAGGGCCTCGCCGCGCGCATCGATCGCAGCAAGCCCTGTCGACGCGGGCTTGGCGGTCAGCAGCGCGGCCAGCGCGAGCCACGCGGCCTGCACCTCGCCGAGCGCCTGCACGCCGGCCGGGCCCAGCTCGAGGGCCGTCAGATGATCCAGCGTCTGTTGCACGCGCTCGGTCGACTGCGTGCGCAGCACGCGCGCGCGCTGCGCATCGATGCCGGCCGCGAGCTGCGCCGCCACGCGCACCAGCCGCTGCGAGAGCATGCGCAGCTGCCCCGCGCGATTGATCGCCTCGGCCCACTGCGCGGCCTCGATGACCGAGCGCGACACCTCGCCCAGCCGCAGGTTGGCGTGCATCGCGGCGCCGCGCAGCAGGCCGAAGGCCTCGTCCTCGCCGATGCCGCGCGCGGACATCAGCAGGCCCTTGGCACGGTCGACCCACTTGCGCTCGTCCATGCGCGTGCGCAGGGCGTCGAGCTCGGTGCGCAGCGCGGCCTCGCGGGTCCAGCGGGCCTGCGCCTGCGCGATCAGTGCCGCGAGCGAATCGACGCCATCGATGGGTACCCACCCGTGCACGCCCGCGGCCACGAGCGCTGCGTGCTGCGCGCCATCCAGCGGTGCGCTCATCACGCCCAGGGCGCACGGCGGTGCGCCGCCCCAGGGGGCCAGCGCATCGAGCAGCGCGTCGAGTTGCGGCTCTGTTGCATCCAGATGCACCAGGACCATCGACGGTGCGAGCGCCTGCGTGCGCTGCACCAGCGTGTGGCAGCCCGCGCGCCCGAGCACCGCGACGCCCGCGGCATCGATCGACTGCTGCAGCGACGCCGGCAAGGGCTCGCCTTCAGCGGGTTCAGGGGAAAGGACGACGAGAAGGGACATGGCGGCAAGGTGTGGCAAGGCCCGGGAAGCATAGGCCACGCCAGCCTGCATCCGCAGGCACGCCTCTTGCATCGAAGGGGGCACGGTGTAACGAAGCACCGCTTTGGTGAGGCTGCAGGTTCCTGCATCCAACCCGGCCCTCCTCAGGCCGGGCTCACCCCCATGTCGACGGCATTCGCCGCCGGCCTCCCGACTCCACCCCTGTCCGTCGACACGACCGCTGCCCGGTCGCGCCGCGGCTTTTTGCACCTTTGAACGCCATGTCCGGTTTCAGGAATTTCTTGCAGTCAGGCCACAGTCCGACCCTGTTCGCGGCCTTCCTGTACTTCTCGTTCTCCTGCTGCATCTGGGTGCTCAACGGCGCCATGGCGCCCTTCATCGGCGAGACCTTCAACCTCTCGCCCGCGCAGAAGGGCCTGATGCTGTCGGTGCCGATCATCGCGGGCGCGCTCATGCGCTTTCCGCTGGGCCTGCTGTCGCAGTACATCGGCCGCAAGAAGGCCACGCTGGTCGAGATGGGCCTCATCGCCGTGGCGATGCTGTTCGGCTTCTTCTTCGTGAAGAGCTTCAACGACCTCCTCGCCATGGGCGTGCTGCTGGGCATCGCGGGTGCGAGCTTCGGCGTGGCGCTGTCGCTGGGCTCGGGCTGGTTCCCGCCGCAGCACAAGGGCCTGGCGATGGGCCTCGTGGGCGCAGGCAACGTGGGCACGGCCGTGTCGGTGCTGGTGGCGCCGCCGCTGGCCAACTGGCTGGGCTGGCAGGCGGTGTACGGCGTGGCCGCCGTCGCCATCCTCATCCCGATGGTCGTGATGGTGGTCTTCGCCAAGGAGCCGCCGGACGTGGACCCGCACGGCAGCTTCCGCGCCCACATCGCCTGCCTGTTCGAGAAAGACGGCTGGGTCTTCAGCCTGATCTACGGCGTGACCTTCGGCGGCTTCATCGGCCTCACGACCTTCCTGCCCTCGTACTACTACGACCAGTTCGGCGTGAGCAAGGTGCAGGCCGGCCAGCTGACGATGCTCGCGGCCTTCATGGGCGCGGCGGTGCGCATCGTGGGCGGCTGGCTGTCCGACCGCTGGGGCGGCGTGAACACGCTCACGGTGGTGCTGCTGGTGGTGGCCGTGGGCCTCGTGCTGGTGGGCTTCTCGTCGGGCTCGTTGGCGCTCACCACGCTGCTGCTCATCGTCTGCTTCGCCGCGCTGGGCGCGGGCAACGGCGCGCTGTTCCAGCTGGTGCCGCTGCGCTGGCCCACGAGCACGGCGGTGGCCGGCTCGATGATCGGCGAGATCGGCGCCCTCGGCGGCGGCCTGGTGCCCAACGCCATGGGCCTGTCGAAGCAGTACCTGGGCAGCTATGCCTGGGGCTTCGTGTTCTTCGGTGCGCTCTCGCTGGCGATGCTGGGCGTGATGCGCGTGATGCAGATCCGCTGGACACGCACCTGGGCCGAAAAAGGCGGACGCGCGCGCGTCACCCCGGCCCCTGCGGTTGCCAAGCCCTCGCCTGTTCGCAAGGCCGCCCGTTCATGAGCCTCTTCGCCCGCCCCCGCTCAACGTGGCAGGAAGAGAAGCCACACGATGAGCAGCACGTTGAACAGCACGGACACGCCGAGCGCGAGCTGGTACAGCGCGAGCGGGTCGCGGCGGATCAGCGGCGTGGCGGCGGGCGCGTTCACGGGGCGCGAGGCGCCGCGCTCCAGCGCGAGCAGCATCTCCTCGGCGGTCTCGAAGCGTTCGCGCGGGTCGCGGGCCACGGCCTTGCGCACGAGGTGGTCGAGCCACACGGGCACGTCGGGTCGCAGGCGCGAGAGCGCGACCGGATCGCGCCGGTAGCGCGCCACCTGGTAGGGCTCGATCTCGCCGTAGGGCAGGTGCCCGCCCAGCCACTGGTAGAGCGTGGCGCCGAGCGCGAACAGGTCGCTGCCCGCATCGGCCACGCCGCCCTCTTCCCACTGCTCGGGGTTGATGTAGCTCGGCGTGCCCGCATGCAGCTCGCGCTGCGCCGCGCCTTCGCGGCCCGAGATCGCCACGCCCAGGTCGAGGATGCGCCAGCGCCCGTCGTCGCCCCGGTGCAGGTTGCCGGGCTTGATGTCGCGGTGGACCACGCCGTGGCGGTGCAGCCGCCCGAGCGCGCGGCTCACCTCGATGGCCGCGGCGACCACCTCGGCCACGGTGCCGCGCGTGCCGTCCTTGCGCATCTGCTCGAGCGTGCGCCCGCCGTGCCAGTCGAACACGATGTACAGCGCGCTGGCGTCGGGCGCACGCTCGTGCACGCGCACGAAGCCGCCGCCCTGCCCCACGCGCTGACCCAGCCAGGCCTCGTGCGCCAGCATCGCGCGCTCCTGCGGGTCGCCGGCGCGCGAGGGGTGCAGGGTCTTGAGCGCAACCAGTTCGCGCGTGACCGGATGGCGCGCCTGGTACAGCAGGTGCACGCCGGTGTCGGCCACCAGCCCGGTGACGACATAGCCGTCGAGCACGTCGCCCACCTTGAGCCACGGCGGCGGCGCCAGGCGGCGGCCGTCGCCGAGTTCGTCGTCGAGCTGGCGCGCGTCCAGCCCCACCACGCGGATCACCAGCGCGGTCGCGTTGTCGCGCGTGCCGGCTTCGAGCGCCGCCTGCACCAGCGCCTCGCTCGCGGCCTCGGCGTCGCCCTGCAGCGCGAGCGCGGCCACCTGCTGCGGCTTGAGCACGCCGTGCACGCCGTCGGTGCTGAGCACGAAGCAGTCGCCCACGCGCACGTCGCCCTGCAGGTAGTCGACCCGCACCTGATCGTCCAGGCCGATGGCGCGCGTGAGCCGGCTGCGCATGTCGGGGTGGTCGAAGGCGTGGTCCTGCGTGAGCAGCTGCGCGGGTTCGCCGTCGGCGCGCACGCGCCAGGCGCGGGTGTCGCCCACGTGGGCCAGCGTGTAGCTCTGGCCGTGCAGCACCAGCGCGGTGAGCGTGGTGAGCGCCGTGCCCGCGCCCTCCTGCTTGCCCTGGCGCCGGCGGTTGTGGTCGGCGAGCCAGCCGTTCTGCGCGCCGATCAGGCGGTCGAGCGCGGCGGTCGGCTCCCAGGTCGCGGGCGTGGCGAAGTAGTCGGCCAGCAGGCCCATCACCGTGGTCTGCGCCGCTTCGCGGCCGCGTCCGCCGCTCGAGACCCCGTCGGCAATCGCCGCGATGAGCCCGCGTGCCTCGTCGCCGGCCGGCGCATGCACCGTGCCGGCGAAGTCTTCGTTCGCGTCGCGCGGCCCGCGCTGGCTGCTGTAGCCGATGTCCACTTCAAAGCTCATGGCGCGATTCTGACCGCGCGCCGCGGGCCGTCGTTCGGTTGATTTCCCTGAAAGGTCCCGCCCCATGAAGAAAATGAAACTCGTGATGGTCGGCAACGGCATGGCCGGCGTGCGCACGCTCGAAGAGCTGCTGAAGATCGCACCCGACCTGTACGACATCACCGTCTTCGGCGCCGAGCCGCACCCCAACTACAACCGCATCCTGCTGTCGCCCGTGCTCGCGGGCGAGCAGACGGTGGACGAGATCGTGCTCAACAGCTGGGAGTGGTACTCGGACAACCACATCACGCTGCATGCCGGCAAGAAGGTGGTCGAGGTCGACCGCGTGAACCGCATCGTGCGCGCGGAAGATGGCACCGAGGCGCCCTACGACCGCCTGCTGATGTGCACCGGCTCCAACCCCTTCATGCTGCCCGTGCCCGGCAAGGACCTGAAGGGCGTGATCGCCTACCGCGACATCGCCGACACCGACTACATGATCGAGACCGCGCGCACGCACAAGAACGCCGTGGTCATCGGCGGCGGCCTGCTCGGCCTCGAAGCGGCCAACGGCCTGATGCTGCGCGGCATGACCGTGACGGTGGTGCATGTGATGCCCTGGCTCATGGAACGCCAGCTCGACGACGTGGCGGGCAAGCTGCTGCAAAAGTCGCTCGAAGACCGTGGCCTGAAATTCCTCATGGGCGCGCAGACGCAGGACCTGGTCGGTGGCGACGATGGCCGCGTGAAGGCGATCCGCTTCAAGGACGGGACCGAGGTCGCGGCCGACCTCGTGGTGATGGCCGTGGGCATCCGCCCCAACGTCGAGCTGGCCGAGAAGATGCGCCTGCACTGCAACCGCGGCATCGTGGTGACCGACACGATGCAGACGGTGACCGATGCGCGCATCTACTCGGTGGGCGAATGCGCGGCGCACCGCGGCATCGCCTACGGCCTGGTCGCGCCGCTGTTCGAGCAGGCCAAGGTGGCGGCCAACCACCTGGCGCTGTTCGGCATCGGACGCTACCTGGGGTCGCTCACGTCCACCAAGCTCAAGGTGACGGGCATCGACCTGTTCAGCGCCGGCGAGTTCATGGGCGGCGAAGGCACCGAGGAGATCGTCATGAGCGACCCCTTCGGCGGCGTCTACAAGAAGCTGGTGCTCAAGGACGACAAGCTCATCGGCGCCTGCCTGTACGGCGACACGGTGGACGGCAGCTGGTACTTCAAGCTGCTGCGCGACGGGCGCAGCGTGCACGACATCCGCGACAAGCTGATGTTCGGCGAGTCGAACATCGGCGACACCGGCCACGAGGGCCACAGCAAGGCCGCGAGCATGCCCGACGACGCCGAGGTGTGCGGCTGCAACGGCGTGAACAAGGGCACCATCTGCAAGGCCATCAAGGAGAAGGGCCTGTTCACGCTCGACGAGGTGAAGAAGCACACCAAGGCCAGCGCCAGCTGCGGCTCGTGCACCGGGCTGGTCGAGCAGATTTTGATGTTCACGGCCGGCGGCGACTACTCGGCCACGCCGAAGAAGAAGGCGATCTGCGGCTGCACCGACATGAGCCACCAGGACGTGCGCGACGCGATCCGCAAGGAGCACTGGCTCACGCACGACGCGGTCTACCGCGGCATGGGCTGGCGCACACCCAACGGCTGCGCCACCTGCCGCCCGGCCGTCAACTACTACCTCATCAGCACCTGGCCGAAAGAAGCGAAGGACGATCCGCAGAGCCGCTTCATCAACGAGCGCAGCCACGCCAACATCCAGAAGGACGGCACCTACTCCGTCATTCCGCGCATGTGGGGCGGCCACACCACGCCCGACGAACTGCGCCGCATCGCCGACGCGGCCGACAAGTACAAGATCCCGACCGTCAAGGTCACGGGCGGCCAGCGCATCGACCTGCTGGGCGTGAAGAAGGAAGACCTGGAAGGCGTGTGGAAGGACATCGGCATGCCCTCGGGCTTTGCCTATGCGAAGTCGCTGCGCACGGTGAAGACCTGCGTGGGCAGCGAGTGGTGCCGCTTCGGCACGCAGGACTCCACGCAGATGGGCAAGGACCTGGAGCGCGCGCTGTGGGCCATGTACTCGCCGCACAAGGTCAAGCTGGCCGTGTCGGGCTGCCCGCGCAACTGCGCGGAGGCCGGCATCAAGGACGTCGGCGTGATCGGCGTCGACTCGGGCTGGGAGCTGTACGTGGGCGGCAACGGCGGCATCAAGACCGAGGTGGCGCAGTTCCTCGTGAAGGTGAAGACCGCCGAGGAAGTGATGGAACACGCCGGCGCCTTCCTGCAGCTGTACCGCGAGGAAGGCTGGTACCTGGAGCGCACCGTGCACTACATCGGCCGCGTCGGGCTGGACTACGTGAAGAAGAAGGTCCTCGAAGACGCCGAGGGCCGCAAAGCGCTGTGGGAACGGCTGCAGTTCGCGCTCGACGGCGAGCCCGACCCGTGGTTCGAATCGGCGCAGGCCTCGGTGGACGTGCGGCAGTTTGCGCCGCTGAGCGTGTGATCGGAGCGACCGCTTGAAACGACGACTTTTCATCGCTTCTTCCGCCCTCGCTGCGCTCGCCCCGGTGGGCGCCCGTGCGCAGGTGGCCGACCTCAACGACGCCATCAACAAGGCCGGCCGCCAGCGCATGCTGTCGCAGCGCGCGAGCAAGGCCTACCTGGCGCTGGTGCAGAAGGTGGAACCGCGCAGCGCGCAGCAGGTGCTCGACCGCTCGGTGGCGCTGTTCGAGCGCCAGCTCGGCGAGCTCAAGGCCTTTGCGCCGACGCCAACGCTGCGCGCCACCTACGACGGCCTGGACGGCGCCTGGCGCGCCTTCCGCACCGAGCTGGCCGATGCGGCGCCCGGCCGGGAAGCCGCCGCGCGGGTGGTGGCGCTCGACGCCGCCGTGCTCGCGCTGGCCCACCAGGGCACGGCGCAGTACGAGGCGGCCTCGGGCAAGCCGGTCGGGCGGCTGGTCAACATCGCGGGGCGCCAGCGCATGCTGTCGCAGCGCATGGCCAAGTGCTACCTGGCCGCGGCGATGCAGATCGACCCGGCCGGCAGCACCGCCGAGATCGCCAAGGCACGCACCGAATTCCTGGCTGCGCTCGACCTGCTGCGCAACGCGCCCGAGGCCACCGCGCAGATCCGCCAGGAGCTGGTGCTGGCCGACGCGCAATGGATGTTCTTCAACCGCGGCCTGCAGCGCCTGGACGGTGCGGGCGCCTCGCCCGCGCTGATGTCCGACGTGTTCGTGAGCAGCGAGAACCTGCTCGCGATCATGGACCGCGTGACCGGCCTGTACGCCGAGATCAAGACCTGATCCGCGCCCGAACACAACACAACACAACACAAGACAACACAAGACAAGACAAGACAACACAAGACAAGACAACACAAGACAAGACAACACAACACAAGACAAGACAAGACAAGACAAGACAAGACAAGAGAGCCCCACCATGAGCGATTGGAAAGCCATCTGCCGCCTCGACGACATCCCCGTGCTCGGCGCCCGCCGCGTGATGCGGCCCGCCGGCCTGGACGTGGCCGTGTTCCGCAATGCCGAGGACCAGGTCTTCGCGCTGCTCGACCGCTGCCCGCACAAGGGCGGCCCGCTGAGCCAGGGCATCGTGTTCGGCACCAGCGTGGCCTGCCCGCTGCACAACTGGGCCATCGGCCTGGACGACGGCTGCGCCCGCTCGCCCGACGAAGGCTGCACGCCGAAGTTCGCGGTGAAGCTCGAAGACGGCGTGGTGCACCTGGACGCCGGCGAGCTGGCCACGCACGCGCTCGACCTCGAGCGCCCCGTCGCCGGGCCGCAGCGCCTGGCCGCCGTGACGGTCCTGTCCCCGGAAGAAGGTTGAGGCCCGCATGACCCAGGAGACGCGCTCCACCTGCCCGTACTGCGGCGTCGGCTGCGGCGTCATCATCGAATCGCAGGGCGACCAGATCACCGGCGTGCGCGGCGACCCCGACCACCCGGCCAACTTCGGGCGCCTGTGCACCAAGGGCTCGACCTTGCACCTCACGGCCAGCGCGACCGTCACGCGCCAGACGCGGCTGCTGCAGCCCCTGCAGCGCCTCGTGCGCAAGGAGGCGCCCGCGCCCGTGACGTGGGACCACGCGCTCGACCTCGCCGCCGGCAAGTTCGCGCAGGTGGTGCGCGACCACGGCCCCGACGCGGTCGGCTTCTACGTGTCGGGCCAGCTGCTCACCGAGGACTACTACGTCTTCAACAAGCTGGCCAAGGGCCTGGTCGGCACCAACAACATCGACACCAACTCGCGCCTGTGCATGAGCAGCGCGGTGGCCGGCTACAAGCAGACGCTGGGCGCCGACGCGCCGCCGGCCTGCTACGACGACCTGAAGCACGCCGAGTGCCTGTTCATCGTGGGCAGCAACACGGCGTGGGCGCACCCCATTCTTTTTCGCCGCATCGAGGACGCGAAGGCCGCGAACCCGGCGCTGAAGATCGTCGTGGCCGACCCGCGCCGCACCGACACGGTCGAGATCGCCGACCTGTTCCTGCCGATCCAGCCCGGCACCGACGTCATGCTGTTCCACGGCATGCTGCACCTGATGCTGTGGGAAGGCTGGACCGACACCGCCTACATCGCGGCCCGCACCAACGGTTTCGACGCACTGAAGGCCACGGTGCGCGACTGCACGCCCGACACCGTGGCGCAGGTGTGCGGCATTCCGAAAGACGACCTGCTCGCGGCGGCGCGGATGTTCGCCACCTCGCCCGCCACGCTGAGCCTGTACTGCCAGGGCCTGAACCAGTCGTCCAGCGGCACGGCGAAGAACGCGGCGCTCATCAACCTGCACCTGGCCACGGGCCAGATCGGCAAGCCCGGCGCGGGCCCGTTCTCGCTCACGGGCCAGCCCAACGCGATGGGCGGGCGCGAGGTGGGCGGCCTGGCCAACCTGCTGAGCGCGCACCGCGACCTGGCCAACCCCGAGCACCGCGCCGAAGTGGCCGCGCTGTGGGGCGTGCCCTCGGTGCCCGAGAAGCCCGGCAAGACGGCGGTGGAGATGTTCCAGGCCGCGGCCGACGGCGAGATCCGCGCGCTGTGGATCGCCTGCACCAACCCCGCCCAGTCGATGCCCGACCAGGCCACGGTGCGCCGCGCGCTCGAACGCGCCGAGTTCGTCGTGGTGCAGGAAGCCTTCGCCACCACCGCCACCTGCGCCTTCGCCGACCTGCTGCTGCCCGCCACCACCTGGGGTGAGAAGGAAGGCACCGTGACCAACAGCGAGCGCCGCATCTCGCGCGTGCGCCCGGCCGTGCCCGCACCGGGGCAGGCGCGCAACGACTGGTCGATCGGTGTGGCCTTCGCGCGCCGGCTCGAACAGCAGCTGGGCCGCAGCTTCACGCTGTTCCCGTACGAGAGCCCCGAATCGGTCTGGAACGAGCACCGCGAATCCACGCGCGGGCGCGACCTGGACATCACCGGACTGAGCTACGCGATGCTCGAGAACGCCGGCCCGCAGCAATGGCCGCTGAAGGAAGGCGAGCGCACCGGCCGCGTGCGCCTGTACGAAGACGGCGTGTTCCCCACGCCCGACGGCCGCGCCCGCTTCGTCGACACGCCCTACAAGCCCGTGGCCGAGGCGCGCGAGGCGCGCTTTCCCTTCTCGCTGAACACCGGCCGGCTGCGCGACCAGTGGCACGGCATGAGCCGCACCGGCACGGTCGGCAAGCTGTTCGGCCACGTGGCCGAGCCCGTGGTGCAGATGAACGCGCAGGACATGGCGCGCCGCCAGATCGCCGAGGGCGACCTGGTGCACCTCACATCGAAGCGCGGCTCGATCCTGCTGCCGGCGCGCGCCAGCGCCGAAATCGGCCTGAGCCAGGCCTTCGTCGCCATGCACTGGGGCGAGGAGTACCTGAGCGGCTGCTCGTCGACCGGCGTGCGGCTGGCGGGCATCAACGCGCTCACCACGCCGGCCTACTGCCCGACCTCGAAGCAGCCCGAGCTCAAGCACACGCCCGTGAAGATCCTCAAGGCCGAGCTGCCGTGGTCGCTGCTGGCCATGGCCTGGCTGCCCGCCGGCGACGCGCTCACGGCGCAGCGCGCACTGCAGCCGCTGATGGCGCTGTTCCCCTTCGCCACCTGCGTGCCGTTCGCGGGCAATGCGCCCGGCGAAGAAGAACGCAGCGGCGTGCTCTTTCGCGCCGCCGCGCACGACGCGCCCGACGCCGCGCTGGTCGAAAAAATCGAAGCCCTGCTGGGCCTGCAGACCGCCGACACCCTGCGCTACGCCGACCACCGCCGTGGCCAGCGCCGCGCCGCGCGGCTGGTGCGCCGCGCCGACGGCAGCGCCGGGCTCGAAGCCTTCCTGCTGGGCGGCGACACCAGCGCCGAAGCCTGGATCGCCACCCTGCTGCGCGAGGAGCTGCCGGCCCAGAGCTACGGCCGCCTGCTGCTGTCGCCGGGCGCCCGCGCGCCGGTGGCTGTGCAGTCGCGCGGCAAGCCGGTGTGCGCCTGCTTCAACGTGACCGACCGCGCCATCGAGGCCGAGCTGGTGCGCTGCACCGGCAGCGCCGACGAGCGGCTGGCGGCGCTGCAGGGGGCGCTGAAATGCGGCACCAACTGCGGGTCGTGCGTGCCGGAGCTCAAGCGCATGGTGCGGGCCACCCCGGCCGAAGCACTGGCCGTGGGGGCATAAGCCGACTCACATTCCGGCATAAGCGTTGCGGGACAATCCGCCTACCCATGGGAATCAGCCACTACATCAAGGAAATCGGCCGCGGCGCGCGGGGCGCCCGTCCGCTCACGCGCGAGCAGGCCTGCGACCTGTTCGGCCAGGTGCTGGACGGCACGGTCACCGACCTGGAGATCGGCGGCTTCTGCCTGGCCATGCGCATCAAGGGCGAGACGCCCGAGGAGATGGCCGGCTTTCTCGACGCCACGCATGCGCGCCTGAACCCCGTGACGACCCGTAGCGGCCCGCTGATCGTGCTGCCCAGCTACAACGGCGCGCGCAAGCTGCCGGTGCTCACGCCGCTCCTGGCGCTGCTGCTGGCGCGCGAAGGCCTGTCGGTGCTGGTGCACGGCAGCGCAAGCGAAACCTCGCGCGTACTGGCATCGAACGTGCTTTCGGCCCTGGACATGCCCCCGATGACCACGCTCACCCCCCTGGCCGCCGGCCAGGTGGGCTTTGCCCCGACCGAGCTGCTGAACCCCGCGCTCAAGCGCCTGCTCGACGTGCGCCGCGTGGTCGGCCTGCGCAACCCCGGCCACAGCGTGGTCAAGCTGATGCGCCCGACCACCGGCCCCTGCGTGGTGGTGGCCAGCTACACGCACCCCGAATACGCCCGCACGATGGGCGAGACCTTCGAGCTCACGGGCATGACCGCCCTGCTCTCGCGCGGCCTCGAAGGCGAGGTGGTCTCCGACCCGCGCCGCACCGCGCAGATCGACGGCTTCGTGCGCGGCGTGCGCAGCGAACTCCAGGCCCAGGCCGCCGGCACCGCCGCCGACGTGCCCGGGCTGCCGAAAGAAATCGACGTCGCCACCACGGCCGACTACACGCGGCGCGTGCTGGCCGGCGAGCTTCCCGTGCCCGAAGCCATCGCGACGCAAGTCAGGCACATCACCGAACTGGCCTCCCACGCATGAACACCCCCTCCACCCTCATCACCGGCCGCTGCACGCTGGTGGGCGCCGGCCCCGGCGACCCCGAGCTGCTGACCGTCAAGGCCGTCAAGGCGATCCAGGCCGCCACGGTGCTGCTGGTCGACGACCTCGTGAACGACGCCGTGCTCCAGGCCTACGCCCGGCCCGGCGCGCGCATCGTGCACGTGGGCAAGCGCGGCGGCTGCAAGAGCACGCCGCAGGCCTTCATCGAGCGGCTCATGATCACGGCCGTGCGCGAAGGCGAAACCGTGGTGCGCCTCAAGGGCGGCGACCCGTTCATCTTCGGGCGCGGCGGCGAAGAGGTGGAGCACCTGCGCGACGCCGGCATCGAATGCGCGGTGGTCAACGGCATCACCGCCGGCCTGGCCGCCGTGACCTCGCTGGGCGTGCCGCTCACCCACCGCGACCACGCGCAGGGCGTGGTCTTCGTCACCGGCCACGCCAAGACCGGCGCCGGCGCGGCCGAAGACCCGACCGACTGGCGCGCGCTGGCCGCCACGGCGCACAACGCCCGCCTGACGCTCGTGATCTACATGGGCGTCTCGGGCGCCGGCCACATCGAGCGGGAGCTGCTGCACGGCCTGCCGGGCGACACGCCCGTGGCCGTGGTGCAGCACGCGAGCCTGCCGCACCAGCGCCACCTCGTGACCACGCTGCAAGGCCTGCAGGCGCGCATCGCCGAGGCCGGGCTGGCCAGCCCGGCGGTGATCGTGGTGGGGGATGTGCTGCAGGGGCTGGCCGCTGCGGCGCTGCCGGCGGACGCCGACCGCTTCGGCACATAGGTACCAGTCCCGGCCGAAAACGGCCATGGCGCCCGCCTGAGCGACGCCTAAAATCCCGCCCGATCCAACGAACAAGAAGGAAGAGGCAGGGATGCTCGACAAACTCAACGAATTCACCGAAAGCCACGGCGAGCTGCGCCGCGGGCGCGGTCTGGTCACGGGCACCATCGCCTTCAGCCTCGCCGCCCTGTGCTTTCTGGGCGTGCTGGCCTTTCACTTCCCGCAGTACCTGACGACGCCCGAGCTGCGCAAGAGCTACAACGTCGACGTGATGCGCGTCATCCTGCTGACGGCGCTGGTCATCGCGGGCGGGCTCTCGCTGGTCAACATCATCTTCAACCGCTCGCGCTGGCTCTCGTCGGCCGCGTTCCTGCTGGTGGCGGTGTCGGCGCTGCTGGGCGGGCACAAGGTGCCGGTGCACGACTTCGCGGACCACACGCCGTACATCGGGCTGGACTGGTTCATCCTCGACCTGCTGGGCTCGTCGCTGATCTTCATCTTCATCGAGAAGCTCTTTGCGCTGCGCAAGGACCAGCCGGTGTTCCGCGAAGAGTGGCAGACCGACTTTCATCACTTCGTGGTGAACCACATGATCGTGGGTTTCGTGCTGCTGGCCACCAACCTCATGGTGCACAAGCTCTTCGGCTGGGCCGCCAACGACGGCATCCGCGGCTGGGTGAGCAACCTGCCGTTCTGGGCCGGCATCCTGCTGATCATCCTGGTGGCCGACCTCGTGCAGTACTGGACGCACCGCGCGTACCACGAGGTGCCGGTGCTGTGGCGCCTGCACGCGGTGCACCACAGCGTGAAGAGCATGGACTGGATGGCGGGCTCGCGCCAGCACATCCTGGAGCTGCTGATCACGCGCACGCTGGTGCTCGCGCCCATCTACGTGCTGGGCTTCAGCAAGGACGTGATCGACGCCTACATCGTGGTGGTCGGCTTCCAGGCGGTGTTCAACCACTGCAACGTGAGCGTGCGGCTGGGCCCGCTGCGCTACCTGATCGTGACGCCCAACTTCCACCACTGGCACCACAGCCAGGACATCGAGGCGCTCGACAAGAACTACGCGGCGCACTACGCCTTCCTCGACTACCTCTTCGGCACCGCGGTGAAGAGCACCAAGCTCTGGCCCGAGAAGTACGGCGTGCTGGGCGACTACGTGCCCAACGGCTTCTTCAAGCAGCTGAAGTTCCCGTTCGTCTGGAAGGGGTGAACATGGCTTCCCTTCTTCGCGCGGTTGCGCTCGCGGCCACGCTGCCGCTCTTGCTCTCGGCCTGCGCCACGCGCATCGAGATGCCCTCCGAAACCTCGGGCCTGCGCCTGCGCGTGCAGAGCTCGGTGATCGCCCCTGGCAACGGCGGCGAGCTGATCGGCGCCGAGGTGCTGGCGCCCGGCGACATCCTGCTGACCTCGATCGCCACGGTGAATTCGTTCGGCATCCGCCTGGGCACTTTCTCGCCCGTGAGCCATGCCGTGCTCTACCTGGGCGACGGCCAGATCGCCGAGGCCGTGGGCACCGGCGTGCGCGCGCGGCCGCTGGCCGAGGTGGTCGACGAAGAGCAGATGGTCGTGGCCTTCCGCGTGCCGGGCCTCGTCGAGGCCGACGTCGAGAAGATGCGCGACTGGGCGCATTCGCAGGTCGGCACGCGCTACAACACCGCCGGCGTGCTGCTGAACGCACCCTTCGTGCTGAACCGCCGGCTGTGCGAGCTGCCGCTGATTCCCTCGGCCGTGAGCGCGTACTGCATCAGCGGCCTGGCGACGGTGCAGCTGGGCGCCAGCCGCAACGACCAGTTCTTCTGCTCCCAGTTCGTGCTGGAGGCCTACCGCCAGGCCGGCGTGCCGATCACCGACGCCGACCCGCGCTGGGTGAGCCCGGCCGACCTGCTCCACATGCGCGAGGGCGACGTGCCCTCGATCGCCGCCACGCAGCCGCTGCGCTACGTGGGCCACCTCAAATACAACCCGCCGCCGGTGCTGGCGGCGGACGGACCCGCTTGAGCTCTTCTTCCCCTCCTTCTTCTTCCTTTGACGTCGTTGTCGTCGGTGCCGGCGCCGCCGGTCTTTTTTGCGCCGCACTGGCGGGCCAGCGCGGCCTGCGCGTGCTGCTGGTCGACCACAGCGAGAAGGTCGGCGAAAAGATCCGCATCTCGGGCGGCGGCCGCGCCAACTTCACCAACCGCGACCTCGACGTGCGCGCGCCGCAGCGCCATTTCGTCGGCGACAACCCGAATTTCTGCCGCTCGGCGCTCTCGCGCTACGCGCCGCAGCAGTTCATCGACATGGTGCAGCGCCACGGCATCGCGTACCACGAGAAGCACAAGGGCCAGCTGTTCTGCGACGGCTCCTCGCAGCAGATCGTCGACATGCTGCTGGCCGAGTGCGCCGCCGGCAACGTCGAACGCTGGCAGCCGTGCAAGCTCGGCGACATCGCTTTTGCCGACGGGCGCTACCAAATCAGTAGCACGCGCGGCCCAATCGACGCGCCCAAGCTCGTGGTGGCCACCGGCGGCCTGTCGATTCCCCAAATTGGTGCAAGCGACTTCGGCTACCGGCTCGCCGAGCAGTTCGGCCTGCGGCTGGTCACGCCCCGCCCGGCGCTGGTGCCGCTGACCTTCGGCGGCGACGCCTGGGCGCCCTACGCCGGCCTGGCCGGGCTGGCGCTGCCGGTGCGCATCGAGACCGGCGGCAAGAAGGACAAGATGGCCTTCCTGGAAGACCTGCTGTTCACCCACCGCGGCCTGTCGGGCCCGGCGGTGCTGCAGATCTCGAGCTACTGGAAGCCCGGCGCCCCGCTGACGCTCGACTTCGCGCCCGGCATGGACGTGGCCGAGTCGCTGTCCGACGCCAAGCGGCGCTCCAAGAAACGCATCGCCAACGAACTGGCCGCGCTGGTGCCCTCGCGCCTGGCCGACGCCTGGGTCGGCGAAGACCCGGCCCTGCAGCGCCCGGTCAACGAGGCCACCGACAAGGCGCTGGCGGCGCTGTCCGAGCGCATCGCCCGCTGGCAGATCACCCCCAGCGGCACCGAAGGCTACAAGAAGGCCGAGGTGACGGCGGGCGGCGTCGACACGCGCGACTTGTCGTCCCAGACCATGGAATCCAAGCAGCCGGGCCTGTACTTCATCGGCGAAGTGGTCGATGTGACGGGTTGGTTGGGCGGATACAACTTCCAATGGGCGTGGGCCAGCGCACATGCGTGCGCAACCGCGCTATAATCGCGGGCTAACTCTGGCCTTCCCTCAACGGCCGCAAAAAGTTTTCAGTTGAGGAACCCCGGCTTGGGGCCTCGATCTCCCCCGGCCAAATCCATTTCAACGATTCATCAATGACCACCATCCGCGTTAAAGAAAACGAGCCCTTCGACGTCGCCCTGCGCCGCTTCAAGCGCACCATCGAAAAGCTCGGCCTGCTGACCGACCTGCGCGCCCGCGAGTTCTACGAGAAGCCGACGGCTGAGCGCAAGCGCAAGAAGGCAGCTGCGGTCAAGCGCCACTACAAGCGCGTGCGCAGCATGCAGCTCCCCAAGAAGCTGTACTAAGCAACGCCCAGGGTGGCTGGCCCCGACGAAAGTCCCCGCCAGCGCCCCGTTGCACCAGCCGCGCCAGGGAAACCTGCCGCGGCTTTTGTTTTTTCCGAAAGGTTGCGAAGAATGACTCTCAAAGAACAAATCACCGAAGACATGAAGACGGCGATGCGCGCCAAGGACTCGGAGCGCCTGGCCACCATCCGCCTGCTGCTCGCCGCCATGAAGCAAAAGGAAGTCGACGAGCGCGTGGAGCTCGACGACGCCATGGTCGTGGCCATCGTCGACAAGATGGTCAAGCAGCGCAAGGACTCGATCGCCGCGTTCACCACGGGTGGCCGCGCCGACCTGGCCGACAAGGAAGCCGCCGAGATCAAGGTGCTCGAGGTCTACCTGCCCCAGCGCATGAGCGCCGATGAAACGGCCGCCGCGGTGAAGGCCATCGTGGCCGAACTGGGCGCCTCGGGCCCCGGCGACATGGGCAAGGTGATGGGCGTGGTCAAGACGCGCCTGGCCGGCAAGGCCGACATGGGCCAGGTCAGCGCCGCGGTCAAGGCCGCCCTCACGGGCGCCTGAGGCGGCCACCGCCATGAAGAACGGCAGCAGCAGCCCGCTCGGCGCCGCCCCCGTCGCGACGATCCCGAAGGCCTGCGCCTGCCTGGTCGATGCGCAGGGCCGGCTGCTGGTGTTCCGTCATCCCGAAGACGGCAACATGCAGCTGCCCAAGGGCACCATCGAGCCCGGCGAGTCGCCCGAGGCGGCCGTGCGGCGCGAGCTGCTCGAAGAGTCGGGCCTGGTGTTCGCCGGCCGGCTCGAATCGCTGGGCACGCTGGAGCGCGAATGCGAAGCCGGCGTCGAAGGCAACACGCACCGCCACCCGCAGCGCTGGCACATCTTCCTGATGCGCGACCACCGCGCCCTGCCCGAGACCTTCGAGCACATGGCCACGGGCAGCCCGGAAGAAGAAGGCCTGGTGTTCTCGTTCTACTGGCTTGAGGCCGACGCCCCCATCGAGGACTTCGCCCTGCCCTACCGCCAGACCATCGAGCGCGTGCGCGCGGCCCTGCTGGCCGCCAGCTGACCGATCGATCGTGTCCGCTCAGGCGGACATGACGGCGCGCAGCGCCATGTACGCCCCCAGCAGCGCCAGCCCGATCAGAAAGCAACGCCGGAACACGGCCACCGGCAGCCGCTGCCGCAGCCAGGTGCCCAGCACCATGCCGCCGACCGCCGGCGCCAGCATCGCCAACGACCCGCCCAGCACCGCCGCCGGGTAGCTTCCGTTGGCCGCCAGCCCCAGGGCCAGCACCACGGTCGAGGTGGTGAACGAGATGCCCATGGCCTGGATCAGCGCATCGCGCTGGAAACCCAGCGCCTGCAGGTACGGCACGGCGGGCACCGCGAACACGCCGGTCACGGACGTCACCAGCCCCGTCGCGGCGCCCACCACGGGTCCCAGCCAGCGCGCCTGTGCGTTGCTCACGTGCAGCTGCCGCCCCGTCAGCCCCCACAGCGCATAGATCACCAGCGCCACGCCGAGCGCCAGCGAGGCCCAGGCCCCGGCCGGCACGCCCAGCCACCACGCCCCGGCGAGCGTGCCCACCACGACGCCGGCCTGCATGCGACCGATGCGGCGGAACACCGCGCCGAAGCTGGCGCGCGGCCCGGTCTGCCAGAGGTTGGTGACCAGCGAGGGCACGATCAGCAGCGCCGCCGCCTGCGCCGGCGACATCCACAGCGCGAGCAGCGCCATCGCCACGGTCGGCAGGCCGAGGCCGATCACGCCCTTGATCAGGCCGGCCAGCAGGAACACCGCGCCAGCCGCCGCCCACAGGCCCATCGCTTCATTGGAGATCGTCATCGCCGCGGAGTCTGCCGACCGGCGCAGCGGCTGGAAATGCGGCTTTCGCGCAGCCAGCCTCAGGCACAGGCTGAGGCTGGCGTGCTACCTTGTGGCCCATCATGCGATTCGACCTGACCGACCTGCGGCTCTTTCTCCACGTCGTTGAAGCCGGCAGCCTCACGGCCGGCGCTGGCCGCTCGCACATGACGCTGGCCTCGGCCAGCCAGCGCGTGCGCGGCATGGAAGACGCGCTCGGCACGCCGCTGCTCACCCGCCACGCGCAGGGCGTGCGCCCCACCGAGGCCGGTCGCACGCTGCTGCACCATGCGCGCGTCGTGCTGCAGCAGATGGAGCGGCTGCGCGGCGAGCTCGGCGAGTACGGCCAGGGCCTGAAGGGCCACGTGCGCTTCATGTGCGGCACCTCGGCACTCACCGAGCACCTGCCCGAGGTGCTGAGCCGCTTCCTGGCCGAGCATCCACGCATCTCGGTTGACCTCGAGGAGCGCGCCAGCCCCGACACCGTGGAGGCCCTGCGCAGCGGGCTGTGCGACATCGGCATCGTCTCCGACGCCATCGACAGCGACGGCCTCGAATGCCACCCCTTCCGCCGCGATGACCTCGTGCTGGTGATGCCGCGCGGCCACGCGCTGGCCGGCCGGCGGCGCGTGCACCTGGCCGAGGTGGTCGACAGCGAGTTCGTCGGCCTGCCCGCCGACAGCGCGCTGCAGCAGCTGATCACCGGGCACGTGCGCGCGCTCGCCAAGCACCTGGCCTACCGCGTGCGCGTGCGCAACTTCGAGGCCGTGTGCCGCATGGTCGAATACGGCATCGGCGTGGGCATCGTGCCGCAGACCGCGGCCGAGCGCTGCGCCCGCTCGATGAAGATCGCGCGCGCCTCGCTCGCCGATCCGTGGGCCGAACGCACGCTGATGGCCTGCGTGCGCTCGTCGCAAGACCTGCCGCTCAATGCGCGGCGCATGCTCGACTACCTGATCGCGCCACCGCCGCCGGCGGACGCTACGCGGAAGTGACCGGCCTTCCCTGCTGCGCACGCGCCGCAACGAAAGCCTCGAAGGCTTCGCGGCTGGTCTTGCGCGGCACGTAGCCGAACTGGGTCTTCAGCGCGGTGTTCAGCAGCACCGGCCGGTAGCGCAGAAAGTCGAGCTGCTCGGGCCCATAGCGGCTCACGCCCAATGCCGAGCCCGCGGCCAGCGCCGCCTGCAGCACGCCGGCCGGCCACGCGATGGCGCGCTTGCCCAGGCGCGCGGCGATCTCGTGGATCGTGAGCGCGCCGTCGCCCGCGAGGTTGTAGCAGCCGGGCGGCGCGCCGCCGAGCGCCTGGGCGATGGCGCCGGTCACGTCTTCGTCCCACACGAACACGAAGGGGCTGTCGCTGCCGCGGATGGCGATCAGCCGCTTCTTCTCGAACAGCGCGGTGATCTGGTTGTCGACACGCTCGCCGAGGATGGTGCCGATGCGCAGCACCGTCTGCGCCAGCGCGGGGTGCTGCCTGCGGCACTCGGCCAGCATCTCTTCCACCTGCCGCTTGTGGTTGGCATAGGCGAACACCGGGTTGCCGCGCAGCGGCTGCGACTCGGTGATCCAGGCCGGGTTGTCCGCGTGGTAGCCGTAGGCCGCACCACTGGACGACACCACGATGTGCCCCACGCCGCGCGCCACGCAGGCGTCGAGCACGTTGCGCGTGCCGCCCACGTCGACCGAATGCTCGAAAGCGCGGTTCGAGTCCTTGCCGGGCGTGACGATGGACGCGAGGTGCACCACCGTGTCGATCGCGTGCTCGGCCAGCACGTCGGCGATGCCGTCGTCCCGCACGTCCTGCTGCAGGTAGACCACGCCGGGCAGCCGCCGCGCGGGAGGCACCTCACGCACGTCGAGTGCCACCAGGGCTTCAAAGGTGCCTTGCGCGGCCAATGCAGCGAGCACGCTGCGCCCCAGAAAGCCGTCGCCGCCCGTCACCAGCACGCGCCGCGCGGACGCCTTCCAGGTTTCGCTCATTGGTATACCTTCGTGCTTCGCACTGCGGTGCGAGCTTGCTTGGGGCGGCCCGGCGCGGCGCTCATGGCGTCGCAGGCTTGCGCCCCCACCAGCTCGCCAGCGCCAGGCCCGCGATGATGTCCCAGAAGCCCCACACGCCGGCCACCACGGCCATGCCGCCGAGCCCGCCGAAGAAGCTGAAGATCAGCACCAGCCCGAGCCCCGCGTTGCGGATGCCCACTTCGATGGCCACCGCGCGCCGGTCGTAGTCGCCCAGCCCCGAGAGCCGCGCGCACAGGTAGCCGGTGCCGAAGGCCAGCGCGTCGTGGATCACCACGGCCATCAGCACCAGCCCCACGTAGTCGAGGAAGTAGCGCCAGTTGCCCGCGATGGCGCCGACGATGAAGGCGATCAGCGCCAGGAAGCTCAGGATGCGCGCCGGCTTCTTGATGCGCGCCGTGAGCCCCGGCAGCTTGTGCGCGCACGCCACGCCCAGCACGAAGGGAATGCCGATGATCATCACGATGTGGCCCAGCATGTCGAAGGGGTCGAGCGCGATGGTCTTGAGCAGCACCGAGGCCGTGGGATGCAGGCCGCCCCAGAACGCGAAGTTCAGCGGCATCACCACGATCGACAGCGCGTTCGAGATCGCCGTCATCGACACCGACAGCGCCACGTTGCCACCCGCACGGTGCGTGAGGATCTGCGAGATGTTGCCCGGCGGGCAGCAGGCCACGAGGATCATGCCCAGCGCGATGCTCGGCCCCGGCTGCAGGATCAGCGTGAGCACGAAGGTCACGGCCGGCAGCACCACGAACTGCGCGCCGATGCCCACCGCCATCGCACCGGGCATGCGCGCCACGCGCCTGAAGTCGTCGATGCGCGTGTCCAGCGCAATGCCGAACATCAGGAAGCCCAGCACCACGTTGAGCAGCACCAGCGAGGCCGGGTTGAAGTGCAGGCGGATCTCGTCGACAGGCAGCATGCGCGGAACCTCGTGAAGAAAGACGATCGGTCAGTCAATCAGCCAGTGCCGCAGCGGCCTGACGCACGGCCGCGCGGTAGGTGTCCTTGTGGACGTAGTACGCCATGCGCTCCAGCTGCAGGTACTTGAAGCCGCCCGACAGGTCGGGCGGCGGCCTCTGCACTGCTGTACGCAGGGCCGTAGCTTTGGGCGAGCCCGCCGCCTGCGCACGGAAGTAGCGCGCCAGCAGCTCGGCCTGCTCGTAGCGCCCCTGCCAGCCGATGCCGCTGGCCTCGATCATGCCGAGCACGCCCAGCGTCTCGAAGCGCGGCGAGAAGATGTTGAGGTACAGGCGCGGCGCCATGCCCTGCCAGTTGAGCAGCTCGCGGTCGATGAACGGGTAGTGCAGCGCGTAGCCCGTGGCCGTGAGGATCAGGTCGTAGTCGCGCGCGCTGCCGTCCTTGAAATGCACGGTGCGTCCGGCGAGCCGCGCGATGTCGGCGCGCACGCCGATGTCGCCATGGCCCACGTGGTGCAGCACCAGCGAGTTCACCACCGGGTGCGACTCGTACATCTTGTAGTCGGGCTTGGGAAAACCGAAGCGCACCGGGTCGCCGGTGAACCACTGCAGCACGGTGGCGTCGACCTTCTGCTTGAGCCACGGCGGCAGCGGGCGCTTGCCGCCCAGCGTGTCGGCCGGCTTGCCGAACACGTACTTGGGCACGAAGTAGTAGCCGCGCCGCACCGAGATGTCGACGCTGTGCGCGTAGTGCACCGCATCGACCGCGATGTCGCAGCCCGAGTTGCCCGCGCCGACGATCAGCACGCGCTTGTCCTTGAACAGTTCCGCGTGCTTGTAGCGGCTGGTGTGCAGCAGCTCGCCGTCGAAGTGGCCTTCGAACTGCGGATGCTTGGGCTCGGACAGCGTGCCGTTGGCGATCACCACGCCCTTGTACTCGTCGGTTTCCACGGTGCCATCGGGCGCCTCGACGCTCACGCGCCAACACGTGTCGGGTGCGTCGCTCACCGGCTCCACGCGCAGCACGCGCGTGCCGAAGCGGAAGTGCGCGCGCAGGCCGAAGCGGTCGGCAAAGTCGCTGAAGTAGCGTCGCAGCTCGCGGTGGCTCGGGTAGTCGGCCACGGTGTCGGCCATCGGGAACTCGGCGAACTCGGTGGTGCGCTTGCTCGAGATCAGGTGCGCCGAGTGGTAGACCGTGGAGCGCGGGTTGTCGATGTCCCAGAGGCCGCCCACGTCGCTGTGCGCCTCGAAGCCCTGGAACGGAACGCCGAGCTTCTGCAGATTGCGCGCGCCCGCGAGGCCCGAGGGCCCGGCGCCGATGAGGGCGATCTGTTCGTGCGTGGGAACGGTGGCTGCGGCAGCGGAAGGCGTCATCGGCGGGGAGGTTCTTTCGGGGAATTCAGGCCGGGGATGGCGGTGGCGCCCGCCTCGCCCACGCGCGGCTTGCGCGGCTGGCCGCGCAGCAGGCGGTCGTGCAGCGGCGCGGGCAACAGGCCGAGTGCTTTCGACAGCCAGCCGATGCGCCGCGGCAGCACGATCTTTTCTCGCCGTGCCGCCAGGCCCGCCAGCAGCTGGCGCGCCGCCGCGTCGGCCTCGAGCAGCCCCGGCATCGCGAAGCGGTTGCCGGCCGTGAGCGCCGTGCGGATGTAGCCCGGGCTCACCGTGTGCACCGTGAGCCCCGTGCCGCGCAGCTCGGCACGCAGGCTTTCGAGATAGCGGATCAGGCCGCCCTTGCTCGCGCAATAGGCGCCGTTGCCCGGCATGCCGTGCCAGCCCGCGATGCTGGCCACGCCCACGAGCGCGCCGCGGCCCTGCGCACGCATCGGCTGCACGAAGGGCTGGAAGGTGGTGGCCGCGCCGAGCAGGTTGATCTCGAGCATGCGGCGGAACACGGCCAGGTCGTCGGCCTCGGCGGTGTCGAAGCCGCCGGCCACGCCCGCGTTGGCGATCACGAGGTCAGGCGGGCCGAAGCGCTGCATCCAGTCGGCCGCCATCGCCTGCATAGCGGAGCTGTCGGACACGTCGGGCGTGTAGGCCTTGCAGCGCCCGTCACCTTGGGCAGCGAGCGCCGCGAGGCGTGCGGTGTCGAGCCCCACCAGCGCCACGCGCGCGCCGTGGCCGATCAGCTCGCGCGCCAGCGCCTGCCCGAGGCCGCCGCAGGCACCGGTGAGAACGACATTGCGAAACGGCAAGAGCATGGGCAGGGAAGCGCGCAAGGCTGCGAGTGGCAAAACGCAGCCACTGTAGCCGCGCCCTGCCAGCGCACTCCCCAGCGTTTCCCCTTGTCCCGCGCCCTTGCAGGGCGTTCAGGCCGCTTCGGCGGCGGGAAATTCGATCTGGATCTTCACATCCGTGACGCGCCCGGCCGCAGCCTCCTCGAAGGCGGCGATGCCGTCCTCGAACGCGAAGGTGCGCGAGATGAAGGGCTTCACGTCGACCTGCCCCGACGCGATGAGCGCCAGCGCGCGCGGGAAGATGTTGGCGTAGCGGAACACCGATTCGATGCGCGCCTCCTTCGCCTGGATCGCGACGATGTCGAAAGCCACCTTCGCTGCGGGTATGCCCACCAGCACGAGGCAGCCACCGGGGCACAGCAGGTCGAACACGTTGTCGAAGGCGCGTGTGCTGCCGCTGGCTTCGAAGACCACGTTCGCGCCCCAGCCGTCGGTGAGGGCCTGCACGGTGTCGGCGAGGCTCGCGCTGCGCACGTCGACCGTCGTCACCGCCGGGTTGTGGGCGAACAGCGCCAGCTTCTCGGGCACGAGGTCGGCCAGGATCACGCGCGCCGCGCCGCCCGCGAGCGCGGCCAGCGCCGTCATCGCGCCGATGGTGCCGGCACCGATGACCACCGCCATGTCGCCCGGCTTCAGCGCCGCCTTCTTCGCGGCCTGCAGGCCGATGGCCAGCGGCTCGACGATGGCGCCTTCGCCGAAGCTCACGTTGTCGGGCAGGCGGAAGGTGAAGGCTGCCGGGTGCACCACGAACGGCGTGAGGCAGCCGTGGATCGGCGGCGTGGCCCAGAAGCGCACGGCAGGGTCGAGGTTGTAGAAGCCTTCGCGCACGGCGCGCGAGTCCATGTCGGGAATGCCGGGCTCCATGCAGACGCGGTCGCCGGGCTTCAGGTGCGTGACTTCGGCGCCCACCTCGGCCACCACGCCCGAGGCCTCGTGGCCGAGGATCATGGGCGCGTCGACGACATAGGGGCCGATGCCGCCGTGCTGGTAGTAATGAACATCGCTGCCGCACACGCCCACGGTGTGCATGCGGATCTTCACGTCGCGCGGGCCGACGTGCAACGGCAGCTCGACATCGCGCAGCGTGATCTCGTGCGCCTTTTCCAGAACCAGTGCTTTCATTGCATCTTTCTCAGAGGGTTGAAACGGGGGCCGCCACTCAGTGCAGCACGGCGTCCGGACGCAGCAGCGAAGCGCCCGTCGCGACATCGAACAGGTGCACCTGCTGCGCATCGGCCACGAAGCGCAGCGGCTCGCCAAGCCGGGGGCCCGCCGCGGACGGCAGGAGCACGGCGATCTCTTCGCCACCCTGCCCGACGCTCACCAGCACTTCGTTGCCGAGGTATTCGATGAGCTGGACCTCGCCGGCAAAGCCTTCGCCGGTCGCCCTGGCGGTGTCGAGGTGCAGGTGCGCGGGGCGCACGCCCAGCGTCACGCGCTCGCGGCCTTCGAGCGCGAAGCGGCGCGCATCCACGCGCACCGAGCCGCCGCCGCCGCGCAGCTCGCACTGCCCGCCGTCCAGGCCGTGCACCGCCATCTCCATCAGGTTCATCGGCGGCGTGCCGATGAAGCCGGCCACGAAGGCCGAGCGCGGGCGTTCGAAGATTTCCTGCGGCGTGCCGACCTGCTCGATGCGCCCGTCGCGCAGCAGCACGATGCGGTCGGCCAGCGTCATGGCCTCGTGCTGGTCGTGCGTGACGTACACGGTGGTGGTCTTCAGCGTCTGGTGCAGCTTCGCGATCTCGATGCGCATGTGGTTGCGCAGCTTGGCGTCGAGGTTCGACAGCGGCTCGTCGAACAGGAACACCTTCGGCGTCTTGATCATGGCGCGCGCAATCGCCACGCGCTGCTGCTGGCCGCCCGACAGCTCGGTGGGCTTGCGCTGCAGGTAGCGCTCCAGGCCCAGCGTGTCCGACACCTCCTTGATGCGGCTGTCGATCTCGGCCTTGGGCACCTTCAGCCGCTTGAGCCCGAACGCGATGTTGTCGCGCACCGTCATGTGCGGGTACAGCGCGTAGTTCTGGAACACCATCGCAATGCCGCGCTCCTGCGGCGGCAGGTCGTTCACGCGCTGGCCGCCGATGTGCAGGTCGCCGCCGCTGATGTCTTCCAGGCCCGCGAGCATGCGCAGGATGGTCGACTTGCCGCAGCCCGAGGGGCCGAGGAACACGACGAACTCGTTGTCGGCCACGTCGAGATCGAAGGCATGGACGACCTGCGTTTCCCCGTAGCGCTTGATGAGGTGGTGACAGCGGATGGCAGACATGGTTTGTTCTGGAGAAAGGGAAGCGGCGCGGTTCATTCAGCCTCCCGCTTGCGCTTGAACGCGGCATTGAGAAAACCGCTGAGCACGCCCACCATGAGCAATGGCGGCAGCGACAGCAGGATGACCGAGGCATTCAAGATGCCCCAGGGCACGTCGCGCCCGAGCTGGCTGAGTTCCGACGCCACGATGGGCAGCGTCTTGGCCTCGGAGGTGGTGAGCATCAGCGCGATGAGGAACTCGTTCCACACCAGCACGAAGCCGAAGGCGATGGCGCCCACCAGCGAGCGCGCGGCAATCGGCAGCGCGATGCGAAAGAAGATCGCGTAGGGCCCGTAGCCGTCGACGCGGCCGGCCTCTTCCACTTCCTTCGGCACCGCCTTGAAGGCCGGGATGGCGAGCCAGATCACCGTCGAGAGCGTGAGCAGCGTGTAGGTGGCGATGAGCGCCACGCGCGAGTCGTACAGCTCCAGCTGCAGCCAGATCACCATCAGCGGAATGGCCACCGCTACCGGCGGCAGGAAGCGCATCGACAGCACGAAGAACTGGATGTCGTTGCCCCAACGCAGCGGGTAGCGCGCCAGCGCATAGGCGGCCGGCAGGCCCAGCACCGCGCCGATGATCACCGCCGTGCCCGCCACCACGATCGAGTTGACCAGCCCCGCGGCCACGGCCTCGCGGTTCAGCACGTACAGGTAGTTGTCGAGCGTGGGCGTGAAGAAGAACTTGGGCACAGCCGAGACGATGTCGACCCGGTTCTTGAACGAGTTGAGAAAGGTCCACAGCACGGGCACGAGGGCCGAGAGCCCGGCCGCAATGAGCGCCAGCCGCGCCAGCAGCGTTCCAATGGCAAGCTTCTTCATGACGGCCTGGTCCATTTCCAGATGTAGGTGAACGCGACCGTGGAAGCGACCATCATCAGCACCGCCATGCTCGACGCGTACGAGATGCGGCCCGACTCGATGAAGCCCTGCGAGAAGGCGTACATGTCGAGCGTCTCGGTCGAGATGCCGGGGCCGCCGCGCGTCATCACGTAGATGAGGTCGAAGGCGCGCAGCGACTCCACCATCTTCACGAATGCCAGGCTGATGAGCGGCGCCTTCAGCATCGGCAGCGCCACGTAGGCATACACCTCCCAGGTCTTCGCGTGGTCCAGCCGTGCCGCCTCGAAGGGCTGCGGCGGCAGGGTTTCGAGCAGCTTCAGCACGATGACCCCGAAGAACAGTCCCCACTGCCACACGTCGACGAAGGCCACCGTGAGCAGCGCCAGCACCGGGTCGGCGAACAGGTCGAGCGGCTCGCCGGTGATCGCCTTGTACGGCCACGTGATGAGGCCGAACAGCGGATGGAAGGCGAACTTCCAGACGAAGGCGGCCGACACGCGCGGCAGCAGCACCGGCACGATGAACAGCATCGACAGCACCTGGCGCCAGCGCGGCGTGGCGCAGCGGTGCATCAGCGTGCCCATGAGCACGGCCAGGGCCATGGTGGCGCTGACGGTCAGCACCTCCCACACCAGCGACACGCGCACCGAGTTCAGGAAGCGCCGATCGGAAAAGAGCTGCACGTAGTTGCTGAACCAGACCCAGCCGGTGTCGGCCTGGCCCAGCTCGCGGTCCTGCAGCGAGATGGCGATGGCGAACACCGTCGGCACCAGCGCCAGGACCGCCAGCACGAGCAGCCCCGGCCCGATGAACACGGCCGGCAGCCGTGGGGTGTGGGAACGCATGCTCACTTCTTGCGACGCGCGATCAGCTGCTTGGCGTAGGCGTCGAGTTCGTCGAGCCCGCCCTGGATGTCGGTGCGCGAGCCGGTGATCAGCTCTTCCAGAATGATCCCCCAGCGGTCGCCCAGGTCGGGCCAGGCCGGGTCTTGCCAGAAGTTCACGGCCGTGACCTTGCCGGTGTCGGCCAGCGCCTTGCCCAGGTCGGCGCCGTAGCGCTTGGCGAACTCGGGGCTGCCGAGCACGCTGGTGCGGTTGAGTTCGCCGAACTGGCCTTGCGCGAGGCGGCGCTGCTCGTTCTCCTTGGAGGTGGCCCAGGCGATGAACAGGCCCGCGCACTTCTTGGCCTCTTCGGTCTTGTTGGCGCGCGCGCCGATGGCCAGGCCATGGCCGTAGCCGCCGCCGGTGAGCGGCGCGGGCGGCACGGCGTAGGCGATCTTGCCGACCACGGTCGACATCTTCGGGTCGAGCGCGTTGCCCGCCAGCGGCGTCGACTCGACCAGGATCGCGACCTTGCCGGCCAGGAAGGCGCCGGTGGACTCGTCCCATCCGCCCGTCTTGGTGCCGGGCGCGGAGTACTTGAAGAGATCGAGGTAGGTCTGGGTCGCCTTCACGGCGGCGGGCGAGTTGAAGACCGGCTTGTCGCCGTCGAACCACTGGCCGCCATAGCCGCGGAAGAACGGCATCCAGCGCCACACGTTGGCGCCCGAGCCGCGCTGGCCGCGCAACGCCACGCCGTAGACGCCGTTGGCCGGGTCGTTGAGCTTCTTCACGGCCGCCACGAACTCGTCGAGCGTGGCCGGCGGCTTGATGCCCGCCTTCTCGAGCAGGTCCTTGCGGTAGACCATGAGGTCGCCGCCGCCGGTGAGGGGCGCGAACCAGGCCTGGCCGGCGAAGGTCGCGACCTTCTGGCGGCCGGCGTCGAAGTCGGCGTAGTCGTAGCTGGCCGGGTAGTACGGCGTGAGCGGCACGATCCACTTCGACTGGACGAACTGCGCCACGTTGGCCTCGTCGACGTAGTACACGTGGTACTTGCCGACCGTGGACGCATCGGCGCGCGACTTGGCGCGGCGGTCGTTCTCATTGAGGTTGTCGATGCTGAACGAGGCGCCGCTCAGGCGCTTGAACTCGTCCTTGGATTTTTCGAGCAGCGTCAGGCCTTCACGGGGCTGCGACAGGACGCGCACGTCCTCCTTGCAGACCTGCGCCAGCGCGGCGGGCGCCAGCGTGGCCAGCGCGAGCGCGAGGCCGGCCAGACGGTGGGAACGCGGAATCGGCATTTGTGTCTCCTTTGTTGTTCGTGCAAGTTGCCGGCGAAATGCCGGCAGAAGCAACGAAACAAAGGTTAGGCGGCCGATCCGAAAGGCCTCCTACACGCCCACCGGGCATCTGATACTTTGCTGCCAAGCCATCTCGGGGTTTAGCCCAAGAGGCAAGCGCGTATCAGTCGGCAATCAGGCAGCGAGTGGCGTGTGCTGCGCGCTGCGCAGGCCGAAACGCTCCTGCGCCTGCTGCCGGTAGGCCGAGGGCGTCATGCCCTTGAGCTGCAGGAAGCGGCGGTTGAAGTTCGCGAGGTTCGAGAAACCGACTTCGTAGCAGATGTCGCTCACCAGCCGGTCGGACACCTGCAGCATCTCGCAGGCCTTGGTGATGCGCAGCCGCGTGACGAAGTCGGTGAAGGTGCTGCCCATGTGCTTGTGGAAGTAGCGCGAGAAGCTGCTCTCGGCCATGTTGGCGACGCCGCACACGGTGGGCAGCGAGAGCTCTTCGGCCAGATGGGCGTGCAGGTAGTCGAGCACGCGGCGCATGCGGGTGTTGGCCGTGGGGTCCTCGTCGCTCGGGTCGGCGTTGCTCGAGATCTGGCGCCAGTCGCTCCAGCTCGCGAGTTCGTGCAGCAGGCCGATGAACTCCGACAGCCGGGCCATGCCCTTTTGCTTCTGCACCCGCACGAAGCGCTCGCGCACGAGGTCGCCGATGCCGAAGAACTCGATGCCCAGCTTGGCGCGGTCGAGCATCGGCAGCACGGTTTCCAGCTCGGGGAACAGGTCGACGCCCTGGCGCAGGGGCGCGTCGCGGAAATGGATCACCATGCTGCGGTCGGCCACGCCCTCGGGCGGCACGTCGTGCGAGATCCAGGTGTGGGGCAGCCGCGCGCCCACCAAGGCGACATAGCCTGGCTCGAAGCGGCCGATGTGGTTGCCGACGAAGGCGTCACCGCTGGTGCGGTTGATGCACTGCAGCTCGTACTCGTCGTGGTAGTGCCAGCAGTCGAAGGGCCAGGGCACGCCGTGCTGCAGGCAGCGCACCGAGCTGCTGCCCGCCGGCTCGAAGCCCAGGCGCGGGTCGCGCAGCAGTTCGTGTTCGAGGGCCGGCTTGCGTACGGCGCTGTGTTTGCTCATGTCCTGTCCCCCTGTCCTTGAATGGAGGGGTCGTCGAGCCAGCGCCGTTGCGAGCGGCAGCGCCTGTCAGGCGCCCGCCACCTTCATGCGGTTGACCAGGATCGACCCCGTGGTTTTTGCGCCGAAAGTGTAAGCATCTGCGCCAATCGCTTCAATTCCCATCAACATCTGACGCAAATTGCCGGCAATTGTGATTTCCTGCACTGGATAGGCGATGCGGCCGTTTTCCACCCAGAAACCGCTGGCGCCGCGCGAATAGTCGCCCGTCACGTAGTTGACGCCCTGCCCCATCAGCTCGATCACGAACAGGCCGGTGCCGAGCTTGGCGAGCATGGCGTCGAGGTCGTCGCCGTGCTTCGTGAGGCGCGAGCTCAGCGTCAGGTTGTGCGAGCCGCCGGCGTTGCCGGTGGTCTTCATGCCCAGCTTGCGCGCCGAGTACGTCGACAGAAAGTAGCCTTCGAGGCGGCCGGCATCGACCACCTTGCGGGCGCGGGTGATCACGCCTTCGTCGTCGAAGGGCGAGCTGCCCTTGCCGCGCAGCACGTGCGGGTCTTCGGCCACGTCGACGTGCTTGGGCAGCACCGGCTTGCCCAGCGAGTCGAGCAGGAAGGTGCTCTTGCGGTACAGCGCCCCGCCGCTCACGGCCTGCACCAGCCCGCCCAGCAGGCCCACGGCCAGCGGCGACTCGAACAGCACCGGGCATTCGGTGGTCTTGATCTTGCGCGACTTCAGGCGGCTGAGCGCGCGTTCGGCGGCGTAGCGGCCCACGGCCTGCGGGCTGGCCAGTTCGTCGGCCGAGCGCATCGAGCTGTACCAGGCGTCGCGCTGCATGTCGTCGCCCTTGCCGGCGATGGGGGCCACCGAAATCGAGTGCCGCGAGCTGGCGTAGCCGCCGCGAAAACCGTGCGTGTGGGCGCTGAAGAAGTGGCTCTGCTGCGCCGAGACGCCCGCGCCTTCGCTGTTGGTGATGCGCTTGTCGGTCGACAGCGCCGCCGCCTCGCATTCGAGGGCCAGCTTGGCGGCCTGCTCGCTCGTCACGTCCCAGGGGTGGAACAGGTCGAGCTCGGGCTGCACCTTGGCGATGTCTTCCTCGTCGGGCAGGCCGCTCACCGGGTCTTCGGCCGTGAAGCGGGCGATGTCGTAGGCCGCCTGCACCGTGCGGGCGATGGCCGCCTCGGAAAAGTCGGAGGTGCTGGCGTTGCCGCGGCGGTGGCCCACGTAGACCGTGATGCCCAGCGACTTGTCGCGGTTGCGCTCGACGTTCTCGAGCTCGCCCTTGCGCACCGAGACGCTCAGGCCGCAGCCCTCGGAGGCCTCGGCGCCGGCGTCGGTGGCTCCGAGCTTTTTGGCATGGGCCAGGGCCGAATCGACCAGGTTTTCGAAGAAGGAGCGGCTGTAGGCGAAGCCGGAATCGGCGCGCGAGGAGGATGTCGTCATGTGGTGGCTATGATACTTGCGCCCCCTGTTTCACGTTTTCCCTTCCGCGCCCCCTGTGCGCGTTGCAGCGCCGCACGGCGCGGCCCAGAATCCACCCCATGTCCCGCAAACCCAAAAAAGGCTATTTCGTCCGTGGCCACTTCGTTGCCGAAGGCAGCGAACTCGACCTGGAGCTCAAGCGCGAGCTCAAGGGCGGCACCGACGAAGCCAGCCGCACCGAACTCAAGCGCGAGAGCGCCGAACTGCAGAAACTGGGCGAAGAATTGCTCACCCTGCGTGCCGGCCTGTTCGACGCCCTTCCGCTGAGCGAGAAACTGGTCGACGCCATCGCCGAGGCGAAACGCATCACCAATTTCGAGGGCAAGCGCCGCCAGATGCAGTTCATCGGCAAGCTCATGCGCGCCCTCGACCCCGAGGTGCTCGAGGCCGTGAAGCAGGCGCTGACCGAGCAGAACACCGTGCCGGCCGCCGAAGCCGCCGCGCTGCACGAGGCCGAACGCTGGCGCGAACGCCTGATTGCCGACGACGACGCCCTCGGCGGCTGGATCGAAACCCACCCCGCCACCGACTCCCAGCAGCTGCGCGCCCTCGTGCGCCAGGCCCGCAAGGACCTGAAGTCCGGCCCCGCCGGCGAAGCACCGCGCCAGGGCAAGGCCTACCGCGAGATCTTCCAGCTCGTGCGCGCGCAACTCGCGGTGCATGGCGGCGACGATCACGCCGAAGCGGCTGCGGCGCAAGACCGGGAAGAAGACGCATGAGCGACGGCGGCTTCGACGCGGTGCGCATCGGCATCGTCTCCATCAGCGACCGCGCCTCCAGTGGCACCTACGAAGACAAGGGCCTGCCCGCGCTCAAGGACTGGCTGGGCCGCGCGCTGAAGAACCCCCTCGCGTTCGAAGCCCGCCTGATCCCCGACGAGACCGCGCGCATCAGCGCCACGCTCGTCGAGCTGGTCGATGCCGGCTGCTCGCTCGTGCTCACCACCGGCGGCACCGGCCCCGCGCTGCGCGACGTGACGCCCGAGGCCACGCTGGCCGTGGCCCACAAGGAAATGCCCGGCTTCGGCGAACAGATGCGCCAGATCAGCCTGCGCTTCGTGCCGACCGCCATCCTCTCGCGGCAGGTGGCCGTCATCCGCGACCAGAGCCTCATCATCAACCTGCCGGGCCAGCCCAAGTCGATCGCCGAGACGCTCGAAGGGCTGAAGGACGCCGACGGCACGCAGCTCGTGCCCGGCATCTTCGCCGCCGTGCCCTACTGCATCGACCTGATCGGCGGGCCGTACCTCGAGACCGACGACACGGTCTGCAAGGCCTTCCGGCCCAAGTCGGCGATCCGCGCCGCGCGCTGAGCCCCTTCCGCCGCCGGTTCTCGCGCGGCGGCATTCACCACCGAAGACCTTCTGCTTCGCCAATGCGCGAGGGGCGCGCTCGCGCGCCCCGGCTTTTATCGGACCCGTCCGATGGTTCCGCTCCCCTGTTCTTCCTAGAGTTCCTGACGCCCGGGCCGCCGGATCGAACAGCGTGAATTCGCTGCCCGATCCGATCTTTCTTTCCCTTTTCAGAGCATAGGAACTGCATGGCATCCAAAAAGGCAAACGTCTTCGTCGACAACAGCCCGAGCATCGATCAGACAGCACGCGCACAGGTCTTCGCACCACAGCCGCCCACCATGGACAGCGTCATCGACGACGCAGGCGACATCATGGGCACCCTCGTCTCCGGCGGCGTCACGGATGATCGCCAACCCGACTTCCATGGCCAGGGCACGCCGGGCGACACCATCCTCATCAGGAACCACGGCGTCGAGATCGGCCAGACCGTCGTGGACGAAGACGGCCAATGGGCCTTCACGCCGTCGACCGACATGAATGAAGGCCACCACGTCATCACCATCGTGGCGCGCGACCCCGCCGGCAACGAGAGCGAACCTTCGGGCCCGTTCAATTTCGAGATCGACGTCACGCCACCCAACGCGAGCAAGCTGTCCATCACCGGCGTCCTCGATACCGTGGGCGGCATCACCGGCAACGTGGCCGCCGGCAAGACCACCGACGACACGCGCCCGCTGCTCACCGGCACGAGCACCGGCCAGCCCGGCCACACCGTCACGGTGATGGTCAGGGACAGCACCGGCACCCATGCGCTGGGCGACGCCGTCATCGGCGACAACGGCCAGTGGTCGCTGCAGGTCATATCGCCACTGGCCGCGGGCCTGAACACCTTCACGCTCGTGGAGAAAGACGCAGCGGGCAACGAGACCGCGCCGACGGGGCGCTACCAGGTGACCATCGACACCAGCAAACCGACGCCCCCGGTGATCGAGCACGTCTACGACGACGTGGGCGTGCCCCACAGGCTGGCCCCCGGTGAGGTCACCAACGACGCCCGCCCGACCCTGCACGGCACGGCCCAGCCCGGCCATACCGTGACGTTCCACGACGGCACCACCTTCCTGGGCAGCACCCAGACCGGCGCCGACGGCACCTGGGCGTTCACGCCCAAGGACAACCTGAGCGAGGGTGCGCACCACATCACCGCCACGGCCACCGGCCCGGTGGGCCAGACCGGCGACGCGAGCAGCGCCTGGCACTTCGAGGTCGACACCCTGGCGCCCACGCAGACCCCCACGGTCTCGGGCATCGGCAAGGACAGCGGCATGAACGCCGACGACCACGCCACCAACGACGGCAGCGCGGGGCGCCTGATGACGGGCCGCCTGAGCGCATCGCTCGCGGCCGGCGAGACCCTGCAGGTGTCCACCGACGGCGGCCAGACCTGGAAGACCGCCTTCGTGAATGGCACGCAATGGAGCGCCCAGGACGACCACAGCCATGCGGGCGATTGGACGGTGCAGACGCGCGTGGTGGACCTGGCCGGCAACGTGGGACCGGTGAACTCGCAGACGGTGACCCTGGACACCGCCACGCCCCACGCGCCGACGGCGGTCGTGCTGGGCAATTCGCAAGTCACCGTGAGCTTCGACAAGGCCGCGGTGTCGCCGGGTGACCGGATCCACCTGCTCAATGGCAACCAGAACGTGGACCACCTGTTGACGGCGGCAGACATTGCGGCAGGCCAGACCACCATTGCAGTGACCGACGTCTCGCTGAACCTGGCCGCGTCGGTGGTCAGCGCAACGGGAGTTCATTCACCCTACATGGTGATCCGATCGAACACCGACCGGGAAAACTTCGATGCCGGTGAAACCGTCGAACTTGCGCCAGGGCAAACAGCCGATGCCGGCATGCTGCTCCTGACAAGACAAGACGCGGCGGCCGACGCTTCGTCGAACAACGGCATCTTCGACAGCGCCTCTCCCGACCACGGGCAGGCATGGCACATCAGCGGCACGACCAACGCATCACTGAAGGGCAACACCTACAACGCCATCGAGTTCGACTGGCGGCATTCCCAGACCACGCAGTCGGTCACCTTCTACGACGCATCGGGCAAGGTCATCTTCGAAGGCACCTTCGGACAAGACCACAGCCTTCCGGCCGATGGACACGCCAAATTCATCATGCCCGACGGGCTTTCCTTTGCCTCCTTCGACATCCGCACCGGGCTCGTCGATGGCATCGAAACCGACTGGATCGAGGTCGACAACCTGTCCCTCGCCGTGCTGTACCCGCACCCTGAACTGGTGGACATCCCCACCCTGCAGGAAATCCAGGCGGGCTCGGACGTCCACTACGGCGGAGCGGGAGACGACGTGTTCCTGGTCCCCGACGTGTCGTACTTCGAGGGCAGCCATGCGAAGGTCATCGGCAACGAGGGCCTGGACACCCTCACCCTGACCGGCGCCGACCAGACACTCGACCTGACCACGGTCACGGGCAAGCTCAGCGGCGTCGAAGTCGTCGACCTCACCGGCACGGGCGACAACACCTTGAAGCTGTCGCTGGCCGACGTGTTGGAGAACGGCGCGGTCGATCAGTTCGTTGCCAACGGCCGCGTGCAGATGCTGGTCAAGGGCGACGCCGGCGACGCGGTGACGCTGTCGGACGCGCTGCCCAACGGCACCGACCCCGGCGACTGGGTGAAGGGCGCCCACGTGACCATCGACGGCGTGGTCTACGAGGAGTACGCACACTCGGGCTTCGACGCCGCACTGCTGGTGCAGCAGGGCGTGACGGTCAACCTGCAAAACACCTCCGGCATGTTCAGCGATGCCGGACCCGGGGCAACACCCACGCTCACCGAGAGCGACGAAACACACATCGCCCGGTTCGGTTATGCAGATCGGTTGGAAGACGGCGCGGGTGACGACATCACCCGCCTCCATGGCGACGGCGACTTCGAGCGCGTCCCTGGCGGCCTGGGCGTCGACACCCTCGTGATGGACGGCAAGGCCATGCTCATCGACCTGTCGGCCCTCGACCTGAAGACGGCGCAGGGCGCGCAGAACCCGGTGTCCCCCGACGGCACGGTGCAGATGCAGCCCACCGGTACCCACGGCGAGGTCGACCTGCCCGGCGACGGCGGCGGGGTCCAGGGCAGCGACGCCGCGGTGAGCGGCACCGCCGACCACGTCTACTCCAACCTCGCTGGCGCCGCGCTGCTGGTCGAGGACAAGGTCCACGTGACCATCCTGTAGCCCACGCCACCGGCGCAACCCGCGCCGGATGCGAGAACCCCCACGCGACAGCCGCCCCGTGCGACTGTCGCGTTTTTTATTTCTGCCCGGCGACACATCGTCTTGTGCCGTCCTGCACGACTTTGTGCGCGCTTTCGGGACCGGCTTATTCCTTTGCACTCGGCTTTCAGATTCGTCCGATGGCCTTGCACGGGGCTTCTTTCTAGAGTGCTCTACCCCACGAGACCTGAAGCTCGCGCTGCGTTCGTTCGCGCGCCGATGCGGTCTTGTTTCTTCATGTCAGAGCACAGGAATTCCATGGCACTCGAGCAGACGAACAGCGTCGCCTTTTCCCAGAACATCGACCTCGCATCGACCTTCGCGTCCCCGCCGCCTTCCGTGGGCAGCGCCGGCGACGACGCCGGCGACATCCTGGGCAGCATCGCCCCCGGCGGTGTCACCGACGACCGCCAACCCACCTTCCAAGGCCAGGGCACACCGGGCGACACCATCGTCATCCGCGACAACGGCAACGAGATCGGCACCACCGAAGTGGACGAGAACGGCACCTGGACCTTCACGCCCTCGACCGACCTGCTCGAAGGCCAGCACGCCATCACCGTCGTTGCCCGCGACAGCAGCGGCAATGAGAGCGCGCCCTCGCCCGCCTTCAACTTCGAGATCGACGTCACCCCACCCGATGCCAGCCGGCTGAACGTCAGCGGCTTCACGGACAACGTGGGCGGGGTCACCGGCAACGTGATCTCGGGCGGCATCACCGATGAAACGCGCCCGCTGCTCAGCGGCATCAGCACCGGCGTGCCCGGCCACACCGTCACCGTGATGGTGAAAGACGCCGCCGGCACCCATGAGCTGGGCCCGGCCATCATCGGCGAGAACGGCCAGTGGACCTTCCAGGTGGACACCCCGTTGAACGCAGGCCTGAACACCTTCATGCTCATGGAGCGCGACGCCGCCGGCAACGAGACCATGCCGACCGGGCGCTACAAGGTCACCGTCAGCACCGACAAGCCCAACGCGCCCGTGATCGACAGCGTGTTCGATGACGTGGGCGAGCCGCACATGCTGCGACCAGGTGAGGCCACCAACGACGCGCGGCCGACGCTGGCGGGCACGGCACCGGCCAACCACACGGTCAAGTTCTACGACGGCTCGACCTACCTGGGCAAGGCCGTGGCCGACGAGAGCGGTCATTGGCGCTTCACGCCCCAGATCGATCTGCCCGATGGCGCATACAACATCACGGCCACCGCCACCAGCGCGCTGGGCCAGACCAGCGATGCCAGCAGCGCCTGGAACTTCGTGGTCGACACCACGCCCCCGACGCAGATCGGCACCGTCACCGACATCGGCAAAGACAGCGGCTTCGACGCCGACGACTACCTGACCAACGACGGCAGCGCCGGGCGACTGCTGCAGGGCAAGCTGTCGGCCACTCTGGGCGCGGGCGAGACGCTGCAGGTGTCGACCGATGGCGGCATCACCTGGACGACCGCCTTCGTGGCTGGCGACCAATGGAGCGCACAGGACGGCAACAGCCATACGGGCGACTGGACCGTGCAGACGCGCGTGGTGGATGCTGCAGGCAACCTGGGCCCGGTGGAATCGCAGGCCATGGCGATGGACACCACCGCGCCCGCCGTGCCAACCAAGGTCGTGGCGACCGACAGTGGCATCGAAGTCCAATTCAATCCGGCGGGTGTGGCGGTGGGCCACAAGCTCAGCCTGATCCTGCGTGGAGACCATTTCGACTACGCGCTGACGGCCGCCGATATTGCTGCCGGCAAGGTGCTGGTTCCCGGATTCAAGTCTTCGGATGCAGCCGGCCTTTCCGTTGCGATCTCGGACGCCGCGGGCAATGTGTCGCCCTACATCTCGCCGCCTTTCCAGGGGAAGGAAACGCTCGACAACCTCCCGAAGATCAGTGTGGGGGAGTCGCACACGACCAGCACAGGAGTCGGCATCGAAATGGTCGCCGGCTACGTAGAGCCCTTTGATGCGACCCACCTGTATCTCTCAGCCCAGGGCATCGTCAGCCTCAAGGTCCCGCACCCAGCCAAGTTCGTCGAGATCGAATATGGCAATACGCACGCAGCCCCTTACGGCAAGGTCGAGTTCTACTCGGAAGCAGGCGTCTTGCTCGGCACAAGGAACATGCTCTCCAGCCCGAGCTCGCCCAACCCCATGCTGAAAGTCGGACTCTCTTCGGAAGTCCCGATTGCCTACATCAAGGTGTACTGCCTGGACGCCGGCACCGCCCCCGGTGTGAACGATGCCATCCTTCTCGGCGATTTGATGTGGACGGGAGGCGGGCAGTCGTCGAACTCCGCTCAACACCAAACCCTGACCGATGCATCCGCGGGCACTTTGCACGGTGGCTCGGACAACAACGTGTTCACCGTGACCGACGTCAGGCACCTGGCCGACTCGGCCATCTCCGGCAACGGTGGCCTCGACACGCTCAAGCTGACCGGCGCCAACCAGGTGCTGGACCTCACCGCGCTCGGCCACAAGGTCAGCTCGGTCGAGGTCATCGACATCACCGGTGCGGGCAACAACAAGCTCAGCCTGTCGCTGGCCGACGTGATGGAAAACGGCACCAAGGATCTGTTCCTGGCCAATGGCCGTGTGCAAATGATGGTCAAGGGCAACGCGGGCGATGCTGTGTGGCTGAGCGACCTGCTGCCTAACGGCACCGACCCGGGTGACTGGACCCAGGGCGCCAACGTGACGATCGATGGCGTGGTCTACGAGGTGTACCAGCACTCGGGCTTCAAGGCCGACCTGCTGGTGCAGCAAGGCGTGACGGTGGGGCTGCGGATTTCCATCGACCGTGTGATGGATGACGCGGGCCCGACCACCGGCGAAATCGACAAGGGCGGCCTCACTGATGACGCGACCCCAACCTTGTACGGCAAGGCATCCGCCAACGGCATCGTGAAGATCTACGACGGCAGCACCCTGCTGGGCCAGACCGTGGCCGACGCCAAGGGCAACTGGAGCTACACGCCGGACACGCCGCTGAGCGAAGGACCACACAGCCTGAGCGCCACCGTGACCACTGCAGGCAATGCAGAAAGCGCCAAGACAGCGGTTTTCGAGCTGACCGTGGACACCTTCACACCGACGCAGACCGCAACGGTCACCGAGATCGGCAAAGACAGCGGCCTGAGCGCCACCGACTTCCTGACCAACGACGGCAGCGCGGGGCGCCTGATGCAGGGCACCTTGTCGGCTGCGCTGGCCAGTGGCGAGACCCTGCAGGTATCGACCGACGGCGGCAAGACCTGGAAGGCGGCCTTCGTGGAAGGCAACAAGTGGAGCGCGCAAGACGACAACAGCCATTCGAGCGACTGGACCGTGCAGACGCGTGTGGTGAATGAAGCCGGAAGCATCGGCACGGTGCAGTCACAGGCGGTCGTGCTGGATACGGTGGCTCCCAAGGCACCGCTTTCCTTCAAGGCAGTCGGTACGAACGTCGAGGTTTCCTTCGACAAGTCCGACGTCGTGGCCGGGGACCGCATCCTTGTGAGCCAGGCAGGCAAGAGCTTCAGCTATGCATTGACAGCGGCTGACGTTGCGGCAGGCAAGGCCACTTTTGCTCCGGGCTTCACTGCTGGATCTTCCGCATCGATCGGGCTGATCGATGCTGCCGGCAATGCCAGCCTCTCTTTGAGAAACACCAGCGGAAACAAGATTGAATTTTCGTCCCCTACAGGCTCGCATGCTTCTTGGGACGGGAAAGACATCGGCCCTATTTCTGTTCTCTTCGACATGCCAGGCTATTCCTCTTGGTACCCAAGTTATGAAGGACGGGACTTTCTCTACGTGTACAGCTCGAGGGTCATAAAACTTGGAATGCCCTCTGGAACGAGTGATTTCTCCATCACCCTTAAGTACAGCGATGGCGGGTGGTATACGGGGCAGTACATCACTGCGCACTCTGCGAATGGCGCTGTTCTTGGAAAACTTCCTTTGCCGGCAAAAAACACGACTGAATGGATGACATTTGACTTCTCCACCTTCGGTGGAGAAGAAATTGCCTACATCGAGCTGTACACCGGATGGGGCGGCGACAGCGGCTTCTATCTTGACAAATTGAGCTGGAATCAATCCCCCAACGCTGCGCCGTCGGAAAACCAGACCCTTGCCAACGGGGAAGCAAAGCACATGATTGGAGGAAGCGGCGACACCACTTTCAACATTCAAAACGCAAGCGACCTGGACAAGTCCACGGTGTCAGGCAACGAAGGGCTCGACACCCTGAAGCTGACCGGCGCCAACCAGACGCTGGACCTGACCGCGCTCGCGGGCAAGGTCAGCTCGGTCGAAATCATCGACCTCACCGGCACTGGCAACAACACGCTCAAGCTGTCGCTGGCCGACGTGATGAACAACGGCGCCAAGGACCAGTTCGTGGCCGACGGCCGCGTGCAGATGATGGTCAAGGGCAATGCCGGCGACAAGGTGATGCTGTCCGACGCGCTGCCCAACGGCACCGACACCGGTGACTGGGTCAAGAAGGCCAATGTCACGGTGGGTGGTGTGGTCTACGAGGTGTACCAGCACTCCGGCTTCGACGCGGAACTGCTGGTGCAGCAGGGCGTGACCGTCACGCTGCAGAACGCAGGCGCCGGCACGTTCCACATCGAACCGGAACTCGAGGCCTATGTACTCGACCACGCAACGATGACCTGGACCGACAGCGACGACACGCTCATCGCCAGGCTCGGCTTCGCCGACCGCCTCGAAGGCGGCGCGGGCAACGACACCTTCACGAAGGTCGGCACGGGCGACACGGTGCACGGTGGCGCGGGCGACGACACGATCCGCATCAACAGTGGCGACTTCGCGCGCCTCGACGGTGGCCTGGGCATCGACACCCTGGTCATGGACGGCACCGCCATGCACATCGACCTCTCGGCCCTCGGGGCCAAGGTGCAGGGCTTCGAGAAGTTCGACCTGGGCGCTGGCGGCAACACGCTGGCCCTGCACGCCAGCGACGTGCTCGCCGGTGGCATGCGCGACATGGTGACGGCCGACGGCAAGGTGCAGATGCTGGTCAACGGCGCCAACGGTGATGTGAACCTGCTCGGCGGCGACGACAGCTGGACCCTCGGCAATGCAGCCACCGTCGGCGGCGTGACCTACAGCGTCTACACCAACCTGGCCGGCACCGCCGAGCTGCTGGTCGAAGACAAGGTCCACGTGACCATCCTCTAAGCCTGCAGACAGGCCACGCGGCGCCCCATCGGCGCCGCCCCCAACGCGACAGTTGCCCCGTGCGACTGTCGCGTTTTTTTGTCGTGCCCTGGCCTCGCGTCAGCCCGCCGTCACCGCAGGCCCGAACCCATGGCTTTCCCCCGCCTGCTCGCAAGGCACCCGCTCCACCTGCACGGTCGAGTGGTGGATGTCGAATTTCTCGGCCAGCAGGCCGCGCAACTGCAGCATCAACGGCGCCAGGTCGACCACGTCGGGCGTGCACACCACGTGCACGCTCAGGCTCACCTTGCCGCTGGACAGTGCCCACACATGCAGGTCGTGCAGGCCGGCCACGCCCGGCTGCGCCTGCAGCGCGCGCTCGACCTCGGGCAGGTCGATCTCGTCGGGCACGCCTTCGAGCAGCACGTTGAGGCTCTCGCGCAAGAGGCGCCAGGTGCGCGGCAGCACCCACAGGCCGATGGCGACGGCGATCACCGAGTCGACCCAGGCCCAGCCGGTGAAACGGATGACGAGCGCACCCGCGATCACGCCGACGGAGCCCAGCATGTCGGCCCACACTTCCAGGTAGGCGCCCTTCACGTTGAGGCTCTCGTCCTTGCCGCTGGCCAGCAGGCGCATGCCGATGAGGTTGACCACCAGGCCGCCGATGGCCACGAGCAGCATCATGGTCGACTGGATCTCGGCCGGCTGCGAGATGCGCCGGTACGCCTCGTAGAGCACGTAGATCGCCACGAAGAACAGCAGCACGGCATTGACCACGGCCGCCAGGATCTCGAAGCGGTAGTAGCCGAAGGTGCGGCGCTTGTCCGCCGGCCGCTTGCCCAGCCAGATGGCGGCCAGCGAGATGGCCAGCGCCACGGTGTCGGTGGCCATGTGGGCCGCGTCGGACAGCAGCGCCAGGCTGCCCGACACCAGCCCGCCGATCACCTCGGCGACGAGGTAGGTCGAGGTCAGCGCCAGCGCCCAGCGCAGCGCCTTCTCGTTGCCACCAGCAACGGCTGTGGCGTGTGAATGCTCATGGGCCATGGGAACCTTGCAGTGCGGGATCGAGGGGTGCGCCGTGTTGCTTCTCTGCGTTGGCTTCCTGCACCTCGTCTTCATCGCGCCGGTGCGCGATGCGGTACAGCAGCGGCAACACCAGCAGCGTCAGCGCGGTCGACGACAGGATACCGCCGATGACCACGGTGGCCAGCGGGCGCTGCACTTCGGCGCCGGTGCCGGTGGCGATGGCCATGGGCACGAAGCCCAGCGACGCGACCAGCGCGGTCATGAGCACGGGGCGCAGCCGCGTGAGCGCGCCTTCGCGGATGGCCGCGTCCAGCGGCAGGCCGCCCTCGCGCAGGTTGCGGATGAACGAGATCATCACCAGCCCGTTGAGCACGGCCACGCCCGACAGCGCAATGAAGCCCACGGCCGCCGAGATCGACAGCGGAATGCCGCGCAGCCACAGCGCGACGATGCCGCCCGTGAGAGCGAACGGAATGCCGGTGAACACCAGCAGCCCGTCCTTGAGGTTGCCGAACATCGCGAACAGCAGCGTGAACACCAGCAGCAGCGACACGGGCACCACCACCTGCAGGCGCTGCGTGGCCGAGGCCAGGTTCTCGTACTGGCCGCCCCACACGGTCCAATAGCCCGGCGGAATGCGCACGGCGCGCATGGCCTCCTCGGCCTCGGCCACGAAGGAGCCGAGGTCGCGCCCGCGCACGTTGGCGCTCACCACGATGCGGCGCTTGCCGTCTTCGCGGCTGACCTGGTTGGGGCCGGGCGCGAGGTCGAGCGTGGCCACCTCGCCCAGCGGGATGAAGCTGGTGCGCAGGCCTTCGCCGCCCGCACCCTTGGGCAGCGCGATCGGCAGCCGGCGGATGGCGTCCAGGTCGGTGCGCAGGGTCTCGGGCAGGCGCACGAGGATGTCGAAGCGGCGGTCGCCGTCGAACAGCGTGCCGGCCTCGCGACCGCCCACGGCGGTGGAGATGGCGTCTTGCACATCGCCCACGTTGAGGCCGTAGCGCGCGGTCTTCTGGCGGTCGATGTTCACGGTGAGCATGGGCAGGCCGGTGGTCTGCTCCACCTTCACCTCGGCGGCGCCGGGCACCTTGCCCAGCGCGTTCGACACCTGCGCGGCGGTCTGGTTGAGCACGTCCATGTCGTCGCCGAAGATCTTCACGGCCACGTCGCTGCGCACGCCCGAGATCAGCTCGTTGAAGCGCAGCTGGATCGGTTGTGAGAACTCGTAGTTGTTGCCCGGCAGCTTCTCGACCTCTTCCTGCACGGCGGCCAGCAACTCGGGCCGCGTGCGCCTGGGCTTGGGCCATTCGCTCTCGGGCTTGAGCATGATGTAGCCGTCGGAGATGTTCGGCGGCATCGGGTCGGACGCGATCTCGGCCGTGCCGGTGCGCGCGAACACGCGCTCGATCTCGGGGAACTTGTCTTTCAGCGTGCGCTCGAGCTGCTTTTGCATCTCGACCGACTGCGTGAGGCTGGTGCCCGGAATGCGCAGCGCCTGGATGGCGAAGTCGCCCTCGCTCAGGCTGGGCACGAACTCGGTGCCCAGGCGCGTGGCCAGCAGGCCCGACAGCACCACCGCCACCACGGCCGTGGTGATGACCAGCGGCTTGGCGTTCATCGCGCGCGACAGCAGCGGCGCGTAGCCGCGCTTGGCCCACAGCATGAGGCGGTTTTCCTTCTCGGCGACCTTGTTGCCGATGAACAGCGCCACGGCGGCCGGGATGAAAGTGATCGACAAGATCATTGCGCCCAGCAGCGCGATCACCACGGTGAACGCCATCGGGTGGAACAGCTTGCCCTCGACGCCGGTGAGCGCAAAGATCGGCAGGTACACGATCATGATGATCAGCTGGCCGAACAGCAGCGGCCGGCGCGCCTCCTGCGAGGCCGCGAACACTTCATGGAAACGCTCGCTGCGCGTGAGCGCCCTGCCGTGTTTCTCCTGCGCATGCGCCAGGCGCCGCACGCAGTTCTCCACGATCACCACCGCGCCGTCGATGATGATGCCGAAGTCGAGCGCGCCCAGGCTCATGAGGTTGGCGCTGACCTTCTGGTTCACCATGCCGGTGAAGGTGAAGAGCATCGACAGCGGGATCACCGTCGCGGTGATGATGGCCGCGCGGATGTTGCCCAGAAACAGGAACAGGATCGCCACCACCAGCACCGCGCCCTCGAAGAGGTTCTTCTTCACGGTGGCAATGGCCTTGTCGACCAGCACCGTGCGGTCGTACACCGTCACGGCCTTCACGCCCGCGGGCAGCGTGCGGTTGATCTCCTGCATCTTCTTGTCGACCGCCTGCGAGACGGTGCGGCTGTTCTCGCCGATGAGCATGAACACGGTGCCCAGCACCACCTCGCGGCCGTTGTCGGTGGCGGCGCCGGTGCGCAGCTCCTGGCCGATGCCGACCTCGGCCACGTCGGACACGCGCAGCGGAATGCCGCCGGCGTTGCCCAGGATCACGTTGCCGATGTCTTCCACCGACTTCACCTGCCCCGGCGCGCGAATGAGGTACTGCTCGCCGCGCTTCTCGATGTAGCCCGCACCCACGTTGGCGTTGTTGCGCTCCAGCGCGGTGACCAGGTCGGTCATCGTGAGGCCGTGCGCCAAGAGCTTCGCGGGGTCGGGTGCGATCTGGAACTCCTTGGCGTAGCCGCCGATGGAGTTGATCTCGGTCACGCCCGGCACGTTGCGCAATTGCGGCTTGATGATCCAGTCTTGAATCTCTCGCAGGTCGGTCGGCGTGTAGGGCTTGCCGTCGGCCTTCTTCGCCCCCTCTTCGGTCTCGACGGTCCACAGGTAGATCTCGCCCAGGCCAGTCGAGATGGGCCCGATCACCGGCGACACGCCGGGCGGCATGCTCTCGCGCGCCGACTGGATGCGCTCGTTGACGAGCTGGCGCGCAAAGTAGATGTCGGTGCCGTCCTTGAAGATCACCGTGACCTGCGACAGGCCGTAGCGCGACAGCGAGCGCGTCTGCTGCAGGCCCGGCAGGCCGGCCATGACGGTCTCGATGGGGTAGGTCACGCGCTGCTCGGCTTCGAGCGGCGAGTAGCCGGGCGCAGAGGTGTTGATCTGCACCTGCACGTTGGTGATGTCGGGCACGGCGTCGATGGGCAGCTTCTGGTAGCTGAAGACGCCGAGCGCCGCCATGCCGAGCACGGCCAGCAGGATCAGCCAGCGCTGCTCGATGGAGAAGCGGATGATGCGTTCGAACATGCGGTCGTCCTCAGTGGGTGTGCGTGGCCGAGCTCTTGCCCTGCTGCGACTTCACGACGAAGCTGCCGCTGGCCGCATAGGCCGCGCCGGGCTTCAGGCCGCCCACGATCTCGATGCGCTGGCCGTCGCTGCGGCCGGTCTTCACGTGCTGTGGCACAAAGCCGCCGGGCACGCGCAGGAACACGGTGGGCTGGTCGTCCACGGTCTGCACGGCTTCGGCCGACACGGTGACGGGTGCATCGGCCTGCGACGCCACCAGCTCCACGTTCACGAACAGGCCCGGGCGCCAGGTGCGCTGCGGGTTGGTGAGCGTGACGCGCGCGGTGGCGGTGCGCGTCTGCGCGCCGATGAGCGAGCCCACGTACGACACGGTGCCGCGCGCGGCCTGGTCGAAGGCGCCGGCGCGGATGGTCACGGCCTCGCCGATGCGCACCAGGTTCAGGTTGCTGGCGGGCACGCTGATCTCGGCCCACACGGTCGACAGGTCGGAAATGGTGAACACGTTGACCGCCTCGCCCACCGATTCGCCCAGCGAGATGTGCTTTTCGACGACCATGCCGTCGAAGGGCGCGCGCAGCTCGTAGCGGCCCAGCGCCGACGAGCCGGGCGTGGCGCCCAGCGCCAGCAGCTTCTGGTTGGCGTTGGCCACCGCGATCTGCGCCTCCTGCATGGCCTGCTCGGCCTGCAGGAAGTCTTGCTGCGGGGAGATCTTTTCTTCCCACAGTTTCTTCTCGCGGTCGTGCGTGGTGCGTGCCAGCGCCAGCCGGCGCTGCGCGGTCTGCAGCTCGCTGCGCTGCTCCGAGAGCGCGGGGCTGGAGATCACAGCCAGCACCTGGCCGCGCTTGACTTCCTGGCCGAGGTTGGCCGACACGCTGTCGACCACGCCCGCCACGCGCGGCACCACGTGGGCCGTGCGGTCTTCGTTGAACTTGATCTCGCCGGGCAGCTGCAGCGACGTCTTGATGCGCGCCGGGCCGACGCTGTCGATCGCGATGCCGGCGGCCTTGACCTGCTCGTCGGTGAAGGGGATCTTTTCCTCGTCTTCCTTGTGGGCGTTGGCGGCGGCCTTCTGGGGTTCTGCCGATGTGGGCGTTTCCTTGCCCGCCTCTTTGCCGGCATCCTTGCCTTCTTCCGCGTGATGTTCCTTGTCGCCATGGCCTTCGTCATGCGAATGGCCGTGGTCGTCTTCCTTGCCCTTGGCGTGGCGCTTGTCTTCCTCGTGGTGCTCGCCGTCGGCATGGCCGGCGGACTCCGAGTGCCCGCCCGCCTCGGGCTTGGACGGCGCGGTGCGCAGGATGAGCGCGCCGGCGACGAGGCCGGCGAGCAGGACGGCGGCAATGGCGATCCACTGCTTGCGGCCGGCGGACGATGTGCGGTTGTGTGGTGTGGTCATGGTCGGAATCGGTTCGGTGTTCTTCTTCAGCGCACGTTCGGCGTCGCGCTCGGCGTCGCGTTCGAGGCGATGTCGTCGCCCCCGGTGCCCAGCAGGCGGTCGAGCTCGCCGGCCGCGCGGTGCGCCTCGGCCAGCGCGACGAGGTACTGGTTGCGCACCTGGAACAGCGTGCGCTGCGCGTCGAGCGCTTCGAGAAAGCTGAACTTGCCCAGCTCGAAGCCCTTGGTGGCGGCGCGGTAGGCGGTCTCGGCGCCGGGCAGTGCGTCGCGCTGCAGCGTCTCGGCGGTGGCGCGCGCGGAGCGCAGGCGCTCGCTGGCCTGGGCCACGTCGGCGCCCAGTTGCAGCTCGGCGGCGGCGAGTTCGTCGCGTGCCTTGTCTTCGCGGCTCAGCGCTTCGGCGATGTTGCCGCGGTTGGTGTCGAAGATCGGCAGCGGCACCGACAGGCCCACCACCACCTGGTTGCGCCGGCTGCTGCTCACGGCCTCGCCGCCCTCGCCTTCCGATGCCGGCACACGCTTGACGCCGAGCGACACGGTCACGTCGGGAATGCGCTTGGCCTGCTCCAGGTCGCTGAGCGCGCGGCGGCGCTCGACCTCGAGCCGGGCCTGGCGCAGCACCGGCGCATCGGGCAGGCGGCGCGCCACCTCGGGCGCGGCGGCCTGGGCCGGCAGCTGGTCGACAGCGCCGTCCACCTGCGTGAAGCGCGGCGCCGGGTTGCCCCACAGCGCGGCCAGCAGCTGGCGCGACGCGCGCAGCGTGCCTTCGGCCTGCAGCAGTTCGACGCGGATGCCGGCCTCGGCCACGCGCGCCTTGGTTTCTTCGAGCGGCGACACCTTGCCGGCCGCCACGCGGTTGGCCGCGGCGCGGGTGGCGATCTGCGCGAGCCCCACCGAGTCTTGCGCCAGGCGCAGGCGCTCCTGCGCGGTCAGCACGTCGAAGAAGGCGGTGACGGCCGCGGCGCGCAGTTCGGCGCGCCGCGCCGACAGCGCCGACGCCGCCTGGTCGCGCGCACGCTCGGCCGCCGTGACGCGCGCGGCGCGCTTGCCGCCCAGCTCGAGGGGCTGGCTCAGCTGCAGCGTGGTCGTGCGGTTGTTGCGGCGCAGGTCTTCCAGCTGCGTGTCCAGCGTGGGGTTGGGCCAGGCGCCGGCCTGCACCACGGCGCCGTCGGCGGCAGCCTGCTCATGGCGCGCGGCCGACAGGCCCGGGTTGGCCTGCAGCGCCAGCGCCACGGCGGCGCGCAGGGTCAGCGGGCCTTCGGGCTCCAGCGTGCGGGCGGTTGCCGACAGGGACGACGAGGGACCGGCCGCCTGCGGGGTCTGCTGTGAAAAGGCCGGGGGTACCGCCAAGGCCAACACGGCCAGCGGCACGAAAAGCGTGCGCATCGAATTCTCCTGGGTTGCGAAACAACGGACGGACGAATTCGGCGAGGAGCGCTCAGCTGATGAGTGAGATCAGAAAGAAGAAAAGGGGCTGTGCTCTCGCCGAATCAGGCGGAGAGCAACCAGTCGGGGCGCACCGGCACTTCGGCGATGTGCGAGGCGAAGCGTTCGGTGGAAGCGGCGCGCAGCGGCTGCGAAGCCACGGGCGCCTGGGCCGGCAGCGCGGCGGCGGTGTCCGCATGCTGGGCCTGCCCGAAGTGGGCAACGATGCAATGGCCGACCGCCGCGTTGGGCTGGCGGGTGCTGTCTTTCTTGGCGCCGTCGCCCGCGTGGGTGCGGTCGGTGCCGCGCGGCTCGTCCTCGTGGTGGCCCCAGTGGCCGCTGCCCTTGTCGCCTTCGTGCAGGCAATAGGCTGCCGACACCGCCCAGCTGTACTGGAAAGGCAAGAGAAACAGCAGGAAAATCAGGAGCCAGCGGCGCATTGTTGACAAAAGTATATCGACGGGGCGTGGCGCGCCGACCAAGAAAAGCCCTGCGAACCGAGGGCCCGGCCCACTGTACGACAGCGTGTCGGCGCTTTGTCCTTCAATAGGATTACTAAATCGTAACCAGCGTCTCGAAAGGCCTTGGGTACGATCCGTACCATGCGAATTCTTGTCATCGAAGACGAACCCAAACTGGGCGATTACCTGAAAAAGGGGCTGGAAGAGAACGGCTACGTGGTCGACATCGCCCGCGATGGCATCGAAGGCCGCTACCTCGCCACCGAGGGCGACTACGCGCTCGTGCTGCTGGACGTGATGCTGCCCGGCATCGACGGCTTTGCCGTGCTGCAGGCCATTCGCCGCACGAAGAACGTGCCGGTGCTGGTGCTCACCGCACGCGACAAGGTCGAAGACCGCGTGCAGGGCCTGCAGCAAGGCGCCGACGACTACCTGGTGAAGCCCTTCTCCTTCTCGGAGCTGCTGGCGCGCGTGCAGGCGCTGCTGCGGCGCGGCAAGACACAGGAGCCCACGGTGCTGCGCCTGGCCGACCTGGAGCTGGACCTGGTGAGCCGCAAGTGCATGCGCAACCGCACGCGGCTGGACCTCACGGCCAAGGAGTTCACGCTGCTGGTGGTGCTGCTGCGCCGGCGCGGGCAGATTTTGTCGCGCTCCACGCTCGCCGAGCAGGTGTGGGACATGAACTTCGACAGCGACACCAACGTGGTCGAGGTGGCGATCCGCCGCCTGCGCAGCAAGATCGACGACCCCTTCGACGTGAAGCTGCTGCACACCGTTCGCGGCATGGGCTACGTACTCGAAGACCGTTCCTGGGTATGAGTACACCCCCAGGCTTGCCCACTTCGTGTGGCCGCCAACCCCCTTGCAGGGGGCCATACCAGCGGCCCGGCAAAGCCGGTTCCGCGGTATGTCGCGAATGAAGACAAGACCACATTCAATACAGAGCCGGCTCTCGTTCTGGTTCGCCGCGCAGACGCTGTCCGGCCTGAGCATCATCTGCCTGGCCATCTACCTCGTGACGGCCTGGAGCTTCGGCGCCAAGCAGCGCGACGCGCTCGACCAGAAGACGGTGCTCGTCGAGCACCTGCTCAAGGAGGCCGAGAAAGGCGGCGACCTCGTCTTTCTGCGGCACAAGCTCGACGACTTCTTCTCGATGCAGGACGACGTGACCCTGTCGATCGCCAACGCCGGCAAGCCGCTGTTCCAGTCCACGCCGCCGCCGCAGGGCCGCTGGCTGCGGCGCGCCATCGTCGTGCCCTGGCAGAACGGCGACTTCCACACCGACCTGTCGGTGCAGGTCGGCGTGAACATCGCGCAGGACTCCCGGCTGCTCGAACGCCTGGCCTGGACGCTGCTGGGCGCGGTGGTGCTGGGCACAGCGCTGGTGTCGCTCACCGGCATGTGGCTGGTGCGGCGCGGGCTGCGGCCGCTGAAGGCGCTGGCCGAGCGCACCGCGGCCATCACGCCCGACCACGTCCACCAGTCGATCGACCCCGGCGCCTTCGCGCAGGAGCTGCGGCCCTGGATCACGCAGTTCAACGCGCTGCTGGCGCGGGTGCAGCGCGCCTACGTGCAGCTGGAGTCGTTCAACGCCGACGTGGCGCACGAGCTGCGCACGCCGCTGGCCAACCTGCTGGGCTCGACCGAGGTGGCGCTCACGCGCCCGCGCAGCAACGAGGAGCTGCAGGCCGTGCTGGCCTCCAACCTCGAGGAGATGGGGCGGCTGTCGGGCATCGTGACCGACATGCTGTTTCTTTCGAAGGCCGACCGCGGCACCTCGGCGCGCTCGATGGCCCCGGTGAGCCTGGCGGAGCAGGCGCGCGACGTGATCGACTTCTACGACGCCATGCTCGACGAGGCCGGCCTGCGTGCCGAGGTGCACGGCGAGGCCGTGGCCGAGGTGGACGCGGGGCTGATCCGGCGCGCCCTCTTCAACCTGTTGGGCAACGCGATCCGCTTTGCCGAACCGGCCTCGACGCTGCGCATCGAGATCGCTGCCGCCCCTGGCGGAGAACACGACACCATCGCCGTGATCAACCGCGGCGCCCCCATCGACCCCGAGGCGCTGCCGCGCCTGTTCGAGCGCTTCTACCGCGCGGCCCAGGCGCGCGACGGCTCCACGCGCCACCACGGGCTGGGGCTGTCGATCGTCGAGGCGATCGCGCGCATGCACGGCGGGCAGGTGTTCGCGTCGAGCCAGGGCGGCGAGACGCGCATCGGGTTCAGCGTGCGCCGCAGCAGCTGAAGGGCTTCAGGGCTCGGCGTGCGCCGCCGTCTCGGCGGGCTTGGGCTTGCGGCCGATGCACAGCGTCATCAGCGGCCCGGTCATCGCGGTGGTGGCCAGCGCCATCACCAGCAGCATCGTGAAGAGCTCGGGGCCGATCAGGCCGACGTCCAGGCCGATCTTGATGACGATGAGCTCCATCAGCCCGCGCGCGTTCATGAGCGAGCCGGTGGCCAGGCTGTCGCGCCAGCTGTAGCCGGCGATGCGCGCGCCGGCCGCGCCGCCCGCGATCTTGCCCACGGTGGCCACGCCCACGATCAGCAGCATCGCGCCCAGGCTGGCGCCCGAGAACGCGTTGGCCGTGGTGCCCAGCCCCGCGAGCGCGAAGAACAGCGGCATCAGCACCACGATGGAAATCGGCTCGATGCGCTCGCTCAGCGAGCGCAGCAGGCGGTCGTCGCGCGGCAGGCAGGCGCCGAACAGGAAGGCGCCGAACACCGCGTGCAGGTGCAGCCATTCGGTCAGCAGCGCCGTGACCAGCAGGCCGATCATGAGCGCGGCCATGAGCGTGGTCGACGGCTCGCCGTCGGGTGCCTTCACGCGCAGCAGCCAAGCAAAGGCCGGCTTCAGCCCGAGGAACAGCACCGTGAGCATCACCACCACGCCGACCGTGATCTTGATCAGGCCCGCGTAGCCGTCGCTGGTGCCCACCAGCGCGACCACGAAGGCCAGCAGGATCCACGCGAACACGTCGACCACCGCCGCCGCGCTCAGCGAGAGCTGGCCGAAGGGCGTGCGCGTCATGCCGCGGTCTTTCAGGATGCGCGCCATCACCGGGAAGGCCGTGATCGACAGCGCCGCCGCCATGAACAGCGCGAAGGGCCAGAAGCCCACGCCGGCCGGCGCGAGCGTGGGGTGCAGTGCCGGCGAGATCGCCAGGCCCAGCACCAGCGGCACCAGCACGCTGAGCACGCCCACCGCGCCGGCCGCCTGCAGCTGCGCGCGCATGTTGCGCGTGGCCCGCAGCTCCAGGCCCACCACGAACATGAACAGCACCAGCCCCACCGTCGCCAGCGACGACAGCCCCTGCAGCGACTCCTTGGCGAACAGCTGCACGTGCAGCGACGGGAACAGCAGGCCCATGACCGCCGGCCCGAGCATCAGCCCCGCCGCCATCTCCCCCACCACGCTCGGCTGCCCCACATGGCGCAGCACCCAGCCGCACAGGCGTGCGGTGGTGAGGATGACGACGAGTTGCAGCAGGAGGGTGGTGACGGACATGGGCGGAACGGTCGTGAGGCCTGGGGAAAAAACTCGCCCGATGTTAGTTCGGCGCGCCCGGCTCGATCCAGATGTGCAACGCGGCGCGGGGGCCGTTGGAGACGTGGGCGGCGCGCAGGTGAGCCCAGACGCCTCAAGGCCGTGCTAGAAATCCGAATGCGCATGATCCAAAACTCAGCCACTTCAGCCTCATGAACGCTCCTCTGTTCGCCGATCTGGCCGCCTGGATCGATGCCGTCTTGTCTGCGCCGCTGCCTGAAGGCATCGCCGCTTTTCACTTCAACCTCTACGACAGTTCGACGACCTACGACCTCGAACTCGTGGGTGCTCCAACCTACGACCCGGAAGATTCCGACTGGGCGTGCGACGACATCTTCATGTCCTCATCGCCACGTTTCGAGATCGCGAGCGAAGCGGTGGGGCCAGACTGGGAGGCAGGCCTGCAGGCCATCTCGCAGATGATTCTTCGCTACCTGGACGCCGCGTCTGCGGGCGCTTCGCGCCTGAAGGCTGCTCGCGCGGTCTCTCTGGGATTCGTAGATGGCGACCTGCACCTCGTCTGGCGTGCCGAGTGAGGCGTTGACCGGCAGACGCTCGCTTCAGCCCTCTTCTCCGAGGCCGCCTCCTCCGCGCTGCGCTATTCCTGCTTTTCGGTCCGCATCAGCCGCAGCCCGTTCGCCACCACCAGCAGGCTCGCGCCCATGTCGGCAAACACCGCCATCCACATGGTCGCGCTGCCGAACACCGCGAGCACGAAGAACACGCCCTTGATGCCGAGTGCGAGGGTGATGTTCTGCCACAGCACGGCATGCGAGCGGCGCGACAGGCGGATGGTCTCGGGGATGCGGCGCAGGTCGTCGTTCATGATGACCACGTCGGCCGCTTCCATCGCGGTGTCGGTGCCGGCGCCGCCCATGGCGAAGCCGATGTCGGCCCTAGCGAGCGCGGGGGCGTCGTTGATGCCGTCGCCGGTCATCGCGACGGCGCCGTAGCGCTGCTGCATCGCCTGGATGGCATCGAGCTTCTCTTCGGGCAGCAGGTTGCCGCGCACGTCGTCGATGCCGGCATGCGCACCGATGGTCTTCGCGGTGGCGGTGTTGTCGCCGGTGAGCATGACGGGCGTCACGCCCAGCGCGCGCAGCTCGGCCACGGCGGCTTGCGACGAGGGCTTGATGGTGTCGGCCACTGCGAACAGCGCCAGCACCGAGGTGTCCGAAGCAAGCAGCGTCACCGTGCGGCCGGCTTCTTCGTGCCGCTTCAGCTCGGCTTCCAGTGCCGGGGAGCACAGGCCGCGCTCCTCGATCAGCCGGTGGTTGCCCAGCACGTAGGTCTGGCCGGCGTGCGTGGCCTGCACGCCGCGTCCGGGCAGCGCGGTGAAGTCACCGACTTCTTCGACCGCCCCACCCAGGCCCTGGGCGATGGCCTTCGACACCGGGTGGTCGGAACGGCCTGCGATGTTGGCGGCCAGCGCGTACACCGCGCCTTCATCGCCACCGGCCTTGTCGATCAGCACCGACTCGACCAGCTTGGGCTTGCCTTCGGTGATGGTGCCGGTCTTGTCGAGCGCCACGGCCTTGAGCTTGCGCGCCTCTTCGAGGTAGGTGCCGCCCTTGATGAGGATGCCGCGCCGCGCGGCCGAGGCCAGCGCGCTCACGACCGTCACGGGCGTGGAGATGACCAGCGCGCACGGGCAGGCGATGACCAGCAGCACCAGCGCCTTGTAGACGGCCTGCACCCAGGTCCAGCCCAGCAGCCACGGCGTGAGCACCGCGATGGCCAGCGCCAGCACGAACACGGTGGGCGTGTAGATGGCGGCGAACTTGTCGACGAAGCGCTGCGTGGGCGCGCGCGAACCCTGCGCTTCTTCCACCGCGTGGATGATGCGCGCGAGCGTGGTGTTGGCCGCCACGGCCGTCACGCGGAACACCAGTGCGCCGGTCTGGTTGATGGTGCCGGCAAACACCGCGTCGCCCGCAGCCTTGTCGACCGGAATGCTCTCGCCCGTGACCGGCGCCTGGTCGATGGCGCTGGTGCCTTCGAGCACCACGCCGTCCAGCGGCACGCGCTCACCGGGGCGGATGCGGGCGACGGCGTCGAGCGCCACCGCGTCGGCGCGCACGGTCTGCCAGCTGCCGTCGGGCTGCCGCACCTCGGCCTGTTCGGGCGCGAGCGCCAGGAGGCTCTGGATGGCGTTGCGCGCGCGGTCGACGGCGCGGGCCTCGATGAGCTCGGCGATGGCGTACAGCGCCATCACCATCGCGGCCTCGGGCCACTGGCCGATGATGAAGGCGCCCGTGACGGCGACGGCCATCAGCGCATTGATGTTGAGGCGCCCGCGCACCAGCGCGGCGAAGCCCTTCTTGTAGGTGTCCAGGCCGGCCAGCGCGATGGCCGCGAGCGCGAGCCCCATCTCGGCGGCCATGAAGCCCACGCCGTCGAGCGCCAGGAAGGACACGGTTTCAGCCGCGATGGCCAGCACCAGCGCGGCCACGAGGCGCGCCAGGCCGGTCGACATGCCGGCAAAGCGCGCGGGCTCGGCCTTCTGCCCCGTCGACGATGCCACCGGCTCGGGCTTGAAGCCGGCCTGGCGGATGGCTTCGAGCGCGGCGGGCAGCGCACCGTCTTCGGTGGTGAGGGCCAGCGTGCGTTCGCTCAGGCGAAAGCGCAGGGCCTTCACGCCCGCGACGGGCTCGAGGGCGCGGCGGATCTCGGACTCTTCCACCGCGCAGTCCATGGTGGGAATGCGAAACAGCACGGCGCCCTTCGGCAGGTCGGCCGGCTCGGCCGACGCCGGGGCACTGCCGCACACCGCGCTGCCGCAGCAGGCCGTTGCCGGCGCGGCGGGGGCGTGATCGTGGGCATGGTCGTGCCCGTGGTCATGTCCGTGGCTGTGCCCGTGGTCGTGAGCGTGGTCATGCGGCGCAGCGCGCGGCACCGGCTGATTCAGGGTGTTCTGATTCGTCATGCATTCATTGGAAACCCTGAAGCAGGTGTAGAGTCAACCGTTGATTGCCACTTCCTTGAGATGCCGCATCATGAAAATCGGTGAACTGGCCAAGGCCACGAACACGCCGGTCGAAACCATCCGGTACTACGAGCGCGAACAGCTGCTGCCCGCGCCCGCGCGCACCGACGGCAACTACCGCATCTACGACGACGAGCATGCCCAGCGCCTGGGCTTCATCCGCCGCTGCCGCTCGCTGGACATGACGCTCGACGAGATCCGCAGCCTGCTGAAATTCCGCGATGCGCCGCAGGACGACTGCGGCGAAGTGAACCAGCTGCTGGACGACCACATCGGCCACGTGGCCTCGCGCATCGCCGAGCTGAAGACGCTCGAAAAGCAGCTGAAGGCCTTGCGCCTGCAGTGCGGCGGCCCCGAATCGGCCAGCGCCTGCGGCATCCTGCAGGAGCTGGACACCGCCGCGCTCGCCCCCGAGACCTTCGGCCAGCATGCGGGGCACGTGCACGGCACGCTGCACGCGCCGGGCAAGCGGGCCGGCTGATCGGCGCTCTTGTCTACTTGCCGATCAGCTGCGTCAGCTTGTCGGCCTCGAACGACTCGCCGCGCGCCGCGTCGCCCGGCACGCAGTCCTTGGTGCCCGGCTGCGCCGACAGCTTCTCGATGGCCTGCCACAGGAGCGCGATCTGGTGCTCCTGGCTCGAGGCGTTGTCGATCAGGCCGCGCATGGCCTGGCTCAGCGGGTCGTCGTCCTGCGTGATGCCGTAGGCCGAGAACTTCTGCGGCGCGGCCACGTCGGCGCTCTCGCCCTCTTTCGACGGAATGATGCGCGCCGGAATGCCCACCGCGGTCGCCCCGGCCGGCACCGGCTTGATGACCACCGCGTTGGAGCCGATCTTGGCGCCGTCGCCCACGACGAAGCCGCCCAGCACCTTGGCGCCCGCGCTCACCACCACGTTCTTTCCCAGCGTCGGGTGGCGCTTGGTGCCCTTGTAGAGCGAGGTGCCGCCCAAGGTCACGCCCTGGTAGATGGTGCAGCCGTCGCCGATCTCGGCGGTTTCGCCGACCACCACGCCCATGGCGTGGTCGAAGAACACGCGTTCGCCGATCTTGGCGGCCGGGTGGATCTCGATGCCCGTGAATGCGCGCGCGCAGTGCGCGATGAAGCGGGCCGGCCACTTGAAACCGTGGGTCCAACAGGCGTGCGCCCAGCGGTGCAGCACCACGGCATGGAAGCCGGGGTAGACCGTGATCACTTCCCAGGCGCTGCGGGCGGCCGGGTCGCGTTCGAGGATGCACCGGATGTCGGCGCGCAGTCGAGAGAACATCGCTGCCTTTGTTGTCGTTATATCGATAGGGGCCGGGCAGTCTAAAGCCGGGCGTCTTCGCTTACGCGCGATGGGGTTTTGTGACGGTTCAGCTGTCGCGCGGCGGCCGGGTCGCGTCGCTCATGGCCTTGGCGATGCCGCGCAGGATGTGGATTTCCTCGGGCGTGGGCTGCGCGCGATTGAACAACTGCTGCAACCGCGGCATGAGCTTCTTGGGCGCCGCCGGGTCGAGAAAGCCTATGTCCACCAGCGAGCGTTCCCAGTGGTCGAGCATGCCGGCCACGGCCTGCGCGTCGGCCGCCTGCACCGGCGCGATGGCCTCGCGCACACCGTAGCCGCCCAGCGCCAGGCGCCATTCGTAGGCCACCACCTGGATCGCCGCGCCCAGGTTGAGCGAGCCGAACTTCGGGTCTGTCGGGATGCTCAGGGCCACGTTGCAGCGGTAGACGTCCTCGTTGCGCATGCCGAAGCGCTCGGAGCCGAACAGGAAGGCCACATGCTGGTCGCCCTGCGTGCCCAGCGGCTCCAGGTGCTCGCGCGGCGTGCGCGTGGGCGGACCGAAGTCGCGCGGGATCATGGCCGTGGCGCACAGGTGGGTCACGCCGTCGAGGGCTTCATCGAGCGTTTCGACGATGCGGGCGTTGTTCAGCACGTCCAGGGCGCCGCTGGCGCGCTGGATGGTTTCCTCGCGCCGCAGCACGTTGGCCCAGCGCGGCGTCACCAGCACCAGGTCGTCGAAACCCATGGTCTTCATGGCGCGGGCGGCGGCGCCCACATTGCCGGCGTGGCTGGTCTGGATGAGGATGAAACGGGTGCGCATGACGGGTGGGGAAGACACAAACGGGCTGAGCCGGTAAAATGCCCGATTCTCGCCGCCCGCATCGCCGGACCGCAGGGTCGCCCAGATTGCATTCTTGGGGACCTCTCCCACCCGTTCTTCTCACAATCCAGAATGTCGTCCCCCAACCTGCATCCCATGCTCAATGTGGCCGTCAAGGCCGCACGCGCCGCCGGCGCCATCATCAATCGCGCCGCCCTCGACGTCGAGGCCGTGCGCATCTCCCAGAAGCAGGTCAACGACTTCGTCACCGAAGTCGATCACGCCAGCGAAAAGGTCATCATCGAGACCTTGCTGGGCGCATACCCGGGGCACGGCATCCTGGCCGAAGAATCGGGCACCGAATACGGCGCCAAGGACTCCGAATTCGTCTGGATCATCGATCCGCTCGACGGCACCACCAACTTCATCCACGGCTTCCCGGTCTACTGCGTGTCGATCGCGCTGTCGGTGCGCGGCAAGATCGAGCAGGCGGTCGTCTTCGACCCCTCGCGCAACGACCTGTTCACGGCCACCAAGGGCCGCGGCGCCTACATGAACGAGCGCCGCATCCGCGTGTCCAAGCGCGTGAAGCTCAGCGAGTGCCTCATTTCCACCGGCTTCCCGTTCCGCACCGGCGACAACTTCAAGCAGTACCTGGCCATCATGGCGGACATGATGCCCCGCATGGCCGGCCTGCGCCGCCCCGGCGCCGCCGCGCTCGACCTGGCCTACGTGGCCGCCGGCTTCACCGACGGCTTCTTCGAGACCGGCCTGAACCCCTGGGACGTGGCGGCCGGCTCGCTGCTGGTGACCGAGGCCGGTGGCCTCATCGGCAACTTCACGGGCGAGCCCGAGTTCCTCGACCAGCGCGAATGCCTGGCCGGCGCCCCGCGCGTGTACGGCCAGCTGGTGCCGCTGCTCGCCAAGTACTCCAAGTTCGCCAACGTGGACGACAAGCTGCGCGCCAGCGACCGCGTGCGCGCCGTCTCGGCCTCGACCAGGTCGAGCCCCGCCGACGCCTCGGTCGACCTGTACGCCCGCAGCACCGTGACCGAAGCCACGGCCGCCCCGCTCGACGGCAGCGCCGAGACCCCGGCCGCCGCAGCCCCCGCCGCGCCGGCCGCCCCGCGCAAGCTCACCCGCATCAAGCGCGAGGCGCCCGCCGAGGGCGACGCCTCCGCCAAGTGATGACGGGGCCGGGCGCCGCCTCGCGGGTTCGCGCGGCGTTGCGCATTGCGCTGAGCCACTACGTCGCGAGCGGGCTCACCGTCGCGCTCGGCCTGCTCGTGATCTCGGGCGGGGTGCACCTGTGGCTGAGCACCCTGGCCGCCTCGGCCGCCGCCACCGGCGTGATCGTCACGGCGCCGCCCGACCTGCCCGGCCCGCGCCGCGGCAAGTTTTTGCAGATGCTGCCGGCGCCGCTCATCGGCCTGCCGCTGTTCTTCGCGGTGCAGATGCTGCACGGCGCACCGATCCGCCTCGGGCTGCTGCTGGTGCCCGCCACCTTCATGGCCTTCGTGGCCATGGCCTGGGGCAAGCGCGGCATTCCCATCGCCATCGCGGTGATGTTCTCGATGGTCTTCTCCATGGCCACGCCCGCGCCCGCCGGGCTGTCGGACGCCATCGCGCGCACCACCGAATTCGGCCTGGGCGCCGGCCTGTACGTGGTGTGGGCCACGCTGGCCAACCTGCTGCTCAACGGGCGCTTTCGCACCCAGTCGATCGCCGACGTGCTGTTTTCGCTGGCCGCGCTCATGCGCACCGAGGCCAGCCAGTTCACGCCGCAGGACGAGACCCGCGACATCCGCGACACCCCCGCCTCGCTGCTGGGCCAGCTGCTGCGTGAGCAGGCCGCGCTGGCCGACCAGCTGCAGGCCACGCGCGACATCGTGCTCGAGTCGCCGCGCACGCCGCGCCGCCAGCGCCTGGCCGGCATGCTCGTCATCGTGCTCGAGATGCGCGACCAGCTGCTCGCCAGCGAACTTGATCTCGACGCCCTGCGCGCCCATCCGTCGCACGCGCAGGCGCTGGTCGAGATGCGCCGCATCCTCGAAGAGCTGGCCGACGAAACGACCGGCCTGGCCGATGCGCTGCTCATGCGCCGCCACCCCGCCGCCGTGGCCGACCGCCGGCCGCGCCTGGCCGCGATCCACGTGACGGCGGACGACGAAGACACGCACGGCCAGATGGGCCCGTCGGCCGCGATGCTCGCGCGCGGGCTGGCCAGCCGCATCGGCCACATCAACGACGAGGTGCTGCGCCTGGCGGCCATGGCGCGCGGCGACGCCGAGCCCAACCTGGCCGTGGTGCGCGCCAACTGGCAGCTCTTCGTGAGCCCGACCGACTGGTCGCTGCGCCCCTTCCTCGCGCTGTGGCGCTGGGACGCGCCGCCGCTGCGCCACGCGATTCGCGCGGCGCTGGCCATCGCGGCCGGCTACGGCATCGCCGTGTCGATGCCCTGGGGGTCGCACGACTACTGGATCTTGCTGACCATCGTGGTCGTGCTGCGCGGCAGCCTCTCGCAGACCCTGGAGCGGCGCAACAGCCGCGTCGCCGGCACGTTGCTGGGCTGCGTGCTCGCGGTGGGCCTGCTGTCGGCGCATCCCTCGCCGCTGATGCTGCTCGTGACCGTGACCATCGCGCAGGCCATTGCCCACAGCTTCGCGGTGCGGCGCTACCTCGTCACCGCCGTGGCCGCCACCGTGCTGGGCCTGCTGCAGGCCCACATGCTGAACACCGGCACCGCGCCCATCTTCGCGCTGTTCGAGCGCATCGCCGACACGCTCATCGGCGCCGCGCTGGCCTGGGGCTTCTGCTACGTGCTGCCCTCGTGGGAGCGCACGCAGATTCCGGCGCTGGTGGCGCGCGTGCTCACCGCGCAGGCACGCCATGCGCGGCTCGCGCTCGGCCTGGGCCAGCTGCAGGCCATCCAGAGCAGCCCCGAGCTCGAATGGCGGCTCGCGCGCCGCGAGGCCTACGACAGCCTCTCGGCGCTCGTGCAGGCCACGCAGCGTTCGCTCTCCGAACCGCGCGCCGTGCAGCCGCCGCTCGAACCGCTCGAGCATCTGCAGGCCCACAGCTACCAGCTGCTCGCGCAGCTCAGCGCGGTGAAGTCGATGCTCGTGCTGCGGCGCGACCGCCTCACGCCGGGCGACATCGAAGGCCCGCTCGTGCGCACCGCGCAACGCATCGAGGCCGCCCTGGGAACCATTCCGATCGCGGGGCCCTCTCACCCCGAGAGCACGGGGGCCACCACCGTCGGCGGCCCCATTCCACTGCCTGACCCGTTCGACAACGACATCAGCCCCTGGCTGGTGCGCCGGCTCGACCTGGCCACGGCGCTCGCCACGCAGCTGCGCGACGACGCAGCGCGCATTCTTCAACCACTGAACGACAACACCCCAGAAGCAAAGACCACCCCCGCCTGATGACCCAAGAGCTCCTCGCACACCCCTGGTTCGGCACCTGGATTGCCGCCCTGATCGCCGCGCCCCTCGCCCTTCTCGCCCACCGCATCGGGGGCATGGTCCTCAGGCGGATCACCCGCCCGGCGCCCGCCGTGCATGCGATGGTGCTCAACTGCACCGCCCCCGCGCGGCTGGTGCTGCCGCTGGCGGCGCTCATGATGGTGTGGCAGGCGGCGCCGGACGACCTGCGCTTCATCGGCAGCGTGCGGCATCTCACGGGGCTGCTCCTCATCGCGGCCAGCACCTGGTTCGTGCTCAAGGCCATCAGCGGTTTTGCCGACGGCGTGCTCGCGCAGCACCCTTCGGACATCTCCGACAACCTGCAGGCGCGCCGCGTGCTCACGCAGACCCGCGTGCTCGCGCGCACCGCCATGTCCGTCGTCGTCGTGGCCGGCGGCGCCATGATGCTCATGACCTTCCCCGGCGCGCGCCAGGTCGGCGCCAGCCTGCTGGCCTCGGCCGGCGTGATCGGCATCGTGGCGGGCCTGGCGGCCAAGCCCGTCTTCAGCAACCTCATCGCCGGCCTGCAGATCGCGCTGTCGCAGCCAATCCGCATCGACGACGTGCTCGTGGTCGAAGGCGAATGGGGCCGGGTCGAGGAAATCACCGGCACCTTCGTGGTCGTGCGCATCTGGGACGACCGGCGCCTGATCCTGCCGCTCACCTACTTCATCGAGAAGCCGTTCCAGAACTGGACCCGCCATTCGGCCGAACTGCTCGGCTCGGTTTTCTTCTACCTGGACTACGGCACGCCGCTGGCGCCGCTGCGCGCCGAGGTCGAGCGCCTCGTGAAGGCCGCGCCCGAGTGGGACGGCCGCTTCTTCAACCTGCGCGTGACCGACGCCACCGAACGCACCATGCAGGTCCGCGTGCTCTGCACCGCCGCCACCTCCGGCCTCGCCTTCGACCTGCGCTGCTACGTGCGCGAAGGCGTCATCGACTTCATGCAGCGCGAGTACCCGCAGTTCCTGCCGAAGATGCGCTTCGAAGGCAATGATCCGGCGATGGGGCAGCCGCCGGTGATGCAGGGCGCGACGGCGGGCTGAAGCTCCCGCCGCCGTCTTCTTTCTTCTCCCCTACCGCGCAAGCGCCGCCGCAGGCAACACCATCGGCGCCCCCAGCCGCGAGGCGCGCTCCCAGCCCGGTTGCGACTGCGCGCGCTCCAGCTCGGCCATCACCTCCGCGCGTGTGCGGGGTTGCGTGGCCTTCACGGGGATCGGTGCGCCCCAGCGCAGCACGCCGGCCCACTCGGGGCTTTGCTGCGCGGCGCGCAGTTCGGCCACCACCTGGGCGTCGGTCTTGCCCGGGCCGGCGTTTTCGGGGTGCTCCTTGATGCCGGCTTCGGTCGCCGCGAAATGCGCGGGCCCCTCGACGTGCTGCTGGCTGGTTTGTGCGCCAGCCACCAGCGGGAGCGCTGCGGCGGCCATCGCCGCCAGCGCAAAGGCCATCTTCCTGTTCGTCATGTGTCATCTCCTTCGTTGAACGCCGAAGAGGACCACCCGCTTCGGCGATGGCGGTTTTGCTTCGCCATGCCGACACGCTAGGAATTCGGACCGTCGCCGCGCGAACGGTTCAATTACAAAAACGACAGGATGAAGACCAATTCATCCATTCTCTGCAAGGGGCAAGCGGATCTTTCCAATTCGTAACCCGGCTGCACGGAAAACGTAATTGAAAAAGGCGGCTTCGGTCTTTTCCTGTCGCAATCGATCGATATGATTTGCCCAGACGCATGAACCATGCGGAAGGCAGAAGAAATCAATTGAAGGTATTTCCGCACGCCGAACCGGAGCTCCAACGCGGTGCGTGGGAGCGATGAATTTCATATTCAATTCAAGGGCAACAATGAAAAGACAATTCCTCACGGCCGCCGCACTGTTCGGTGTCGGGTTCGCCAATGCGCAGTCTTCCGTCACGCTGTTCGGCGTGGTGGACACGGGCATCAGCAATTACTCGTCGAAATCGCAGGACATGAACGGCGCCACGCTGTTCAACCCGTTCTACGTAAACCAGGGCACGCGCACCGCGAGCCAGACCGCGCTGAGCTCGGGCGGCTACTCCACGAGCCGGCTGGGTTTTCGGGGCACCGAAGACCTGGGCGGTGGGCTCGCGGCCAGCTTCTGGCTCGAGGCGCCGATCAGCCCCGACGACGGCAAGACCGGCATCACCACCTTCCAGCGCCGTTCCACGGTCAGCCTGTCGGGCGGTTTCGGTGAACTTCGCCTGGGCCGCGACTACGTGCCCACGGCCTGGAACGACATCGTGTTCGACCCCTTCGGCATCGTCGGCGTGGGCCGCAGCCTGATCTTCACCGCCGCCAACACGAACGCCGGCGGCGGCTCGGGCGGCTTCGGCGGCGACCTCAATTACAACCGCGCCAGCAATTCAATCGGCTATTTCCTGCCGAAGAACCTCGGCGGCTTTTATGGCCAATTCATGTACGCGCTGCATGAAAACACCAAATACGACCCCGGCACGGCCACGCCGCCCGGCGTCAATGCGGCGGGCGCGCTCAATTCGGGTAATTCGGCCGCATCGCGCGCGGGACGTTACCTGGGCGGGCGTGTCGGTTATGCCAATGGCCCGTTCGACGTGGCCGTGTCGTACGGCAACAGCACGGCGGCCGACAATTTCTATGCAGGCACCACCGACAACGTCAAGACCTTCAATCTCGGCAGCTCCTACGATTTCGGCGTGGTCAAGCTGTTCGGCGAATTGTCTCGAATCAAGAAAACGCGCGATTACGCCGTCACGCCGCTGGCCGGCGGCGTGCCGGACGTCGACCTCACGGGCTACCTGATCGGCGTGACCGCGCCGGTCGGCCCGGGCCTGATCCGCGCCTCGTACTCGCAGGTCAAGTACGACCTCAACACCGTCAACCTGCCGTTCACGCCGTCAGTCGCCGACCCCAAGGCCAACAAGCTGGCCATCGGCTACATCCACAACCTGTCCAAGCGCACCGCCCTGTACGCCACCGTCGCGCGCATCAGCAACAAGAACGGCGCGGCGCTCACGGTCGGCGGCCCCGCCTTCGTGAACACCGGGGTGTTCGTGCCCAAGACCTCGACGGGCTACGACGTCGGGTTGCGCCACTCGTTCTGATCAGGGAAGACTGTCACGCGCAAAGAAGCAAGCAAGTGAGTGAATGACCGCGGGCGGCCCTGCGCCCGCGGATGTTCCGTTTCTCCAGGAGCCCGTCAGGCGGGTCCATTCGGTCCGCCTTTGTGCGGACCATTTTTTTGGGGCGAGAGAAGCGCGCCTCAGTCAGGCACGGTGCCCGCCGGCGCCGCCACCGCGCGCGCCGCGATCGGCACCGACATCACGATCGAGGTGCGCGTTTCGCCCAGGTGGTTGATGCTGCTCACGAAGGCTTCGAGGTGCTCGATGTCGCGCGCGACCACCTTCAGCACGTACGAGTCCTGCCCCGTGACGTGAAAGCATTCGAGCACTTCGCGCCGGCTGCCGAGCAGCTTCAGCAGCCGGGCCTTGTCGGGTTGCGCGGTGGTGATGCCGACCAGCGCGGTGACGGTGTAGCCCGCCTTGCGCGGCGGCACCACGGCGCGGTAGCCCTCGATGACGCCGGCTTCTTCGAGGCGCTTCACGCGCTCGGAGGTGGAGGGCACCGACAGCGCCACCTGCCGCGCCAGCGCCGTGAGCGAGGTGCGCGCGTCCTGCTGCAGCACGTCGAGGATCTGCCAGTTCTTGGCGTCGATTTCCATGGATTTCAGGCCCGATTGAGAATTTCGCTTCCGATTTCAGGCAAGGCATGCCGTGCGCCTGAATTTCGCCATTCTCGCCATGCAGGCCTCGCCGAACAATCGATGGCATGGACTTCCCTCTCTTTCTCAAGGCCCTCGTCATCGGGCTCTCGATCGCCGCACCCGTCGGCCCCATCGGTCTGCTGTGCATCCAGCGCACGCTCGCGCATGGCCGCACGATCGGTTTTCTCAGCGGCCTCGGTGCCGCGCTGGCCGATGCCTGCTACGGCGCGATCGGTGCCTTCGGCGTGTCGGCCGTGGTGTCGACGATGGTGGCTGCGCGCGTGCCGCTGGCGCTCGGCGGCGCGGCGTTTCTCGCGTGGATGGGCGTGCAGTTGCTGCGCGCGCCGGCGGCACGCAGGCCCGCGCCGCGGAAGACGCGGCCACGCCACTGAAGGCGCTGTTGTCGGTGTTCGCGCTCACGCTGGCCAACCCGATGACGATCCTGTCGTTCGTCGCGGTGTTCGCTTCGCTCGGCAGCGGCCACGTGGGCAGCGGCAGCGGTGCGGCGCTCACGATGGTGGCTGGGGTGTTCCTCGGCTCGGCGCTGTGGTGGCTCGGGCTGTCGAGCATCGTGTCGATGGTGCGGCACAAGCTCGGCGCGCGCGTGCTGCAGGGCATCAACAAGCTGTCGGGCGCGTTGCTGCTGGGCTTTGCGGTGTTTCAGCTGTCGACGCTGTTGTCGCGTTGACGAATCAACTGGCCGGCTTGCGGCGCGCGGGCTTGCGCGCCCCCAGCGCGCTCGCCAGCGCCTTCGTCGCCCACTCGCGCAAGGCATGCGGGTCTTCGAGCGCGTCGACCGGCGCCTCGTAGTAGCTCGCGACCTTCACGGTCGAGGCGCTGGTCGCGTACGAGAACGGCACCGCGCCCAGTCGCTCGAATTCCGGCCGGGTGGCGTCGTCCACGCGCAGGTACAGCGTGCCCTTCATCACGAAGGCGAACTGCACGCCGGCCTGCACGAGGCCGAAGCCGCCGAAGAAGCGCTTGACCTCGATGGGGCCCATCGCGCCGAGCGACTCGGCCAGCTCGAGCGCTCGCCCGTGCGAACGCTCGGCACCGCCGGCGGCGGCCGCACCTTTGGCGCGGCTCAAACGACCGCCTTGCGCCGCGCGTCGGTCACGGGCGCGCCGCCATGCACTTCGAGCAAACGCAGCAGCGCCTCGGAGCTGTGGGCCTTGGCCCAGTCGCGTTCGGAATCGTTGATGCCGACGAGGTGCAGGAAGTCGAAACGGCCCGAATCGAGCTGCGCCGTCGCGGGGTAGTGCTTCGGCTCCATCAGCATCACATGGCGCAGGGCCACGGTGCCCTTCTCGCGGATCGCTTCGCCGACGGGAATGCGGTCGCCGTAGTCGAAGGGCTGTTTGTCTTCGCCGAAGTGCGAGTGCGCGAGCAGCACGTTGTAGGCGAGCAGGCGGCGCAGCAGCTTGATGGCCCACTGGTCCTGCGGCTGCGACGGCACTTCGATGACCAGCTCGGAGCCGATCCACGAATAGTCTTCCGGGTCGTAGTCGGCGGGCTCGGTCTCCCAGGGCGTGGAGCCGCCCGAGGTCACGTACAGCCAGGTGTTGCGCACGGGCGTGGGCGCGAATTCGAACACGCCCAGGTGCAGCCAGCGCGGATCGATGTCCTCGGCGCCCAGCGCCTTGAAGTCGTCGAAGTCCAGCACGTAGATGCCGGTGCGCTCGGGGCCGAACAGGCGCGGGTAGAGCGTCTCTTCGCGGTAGGCCCACACGTCTTCCATGGAACTCATCGGCGCATCCTCCTCGTTGGAACGAGGGCATTCTCGTCGCTCAACGTGACCGCTGCATACGCCGCAGGGCGGGCCATTCGAGGTTGGTGAAGGCGCGCAGCACCCACTCCACCGGGCCGTACGCAAAGCGTGCCAGCCACCAGCGGCTGACCAACATCTGCGCGCCGAAGATGCCGAAGGCGACCATCAGGCTCATGAACGGCCCGAGCTCGCCGATGAGCCGCAGCCCATACGCCAAAAAGAGCCACGCGCACACCGCCGACTGCAGCAGGTAGTTCGACAGCGCCATGCGCCCCGCCGGTGCGAGCGCCTGCGCCAGCCAGCCGCCCCAGCGCGACTGGAACAGCAGCATCATCGCGCCCACGTACGTCGCCGTGAGCAGCGGCGAGGTGAAGACGCCGACCGCCAGGCCGAGCACGTCCCAGCGCGAGCCCGGCACGACCGACGCGGTCCACGCATACACGGCCGCGCCCGGCAGCCCCAGCACCAGCCCGGGCACCAGCAGGCGCTTGAACAGCGGACGGTAGCGGTCGGCCCGCGCGAACAGGTTGCGGCGGCCCTCGATGACGCCCGCGAAGAACATCGCCAGCGCCATCGGCGCCTGCACCAGCCCGAGCACGATCCACACCTGCGACAGCTCGCGCAGGTGCTGGCGGATGACCGTCGCCGCCGTGCCGCGGTAGGCCGCGAGTGCAGAGGCCGCGTCGGCCCTCGCGGTTCGAAGAACGTCTTCGGTCGCCGGCCCACCCAGCATCGCGAGCATGCCGATGGCGCCCCACACCATCGCGGTCGCCAGCACCAGCCGCAGCGCCCAGCGCGCGAGCACCGCGTCGCTCTGGTGGCGCAGCGCCAGCAGCACGGCGCCGAGCACCGCGTAGGTCGTGAGGATGTCGCCATGGAACAGCAGCACCGCATGCAGCGCGCCGATGCACCACAGCGCCACCAGCCGGCGCGCCAGGCGCGGCACGAAGGGCTTGCCGCTGCGCTGCGCCGACTGCATCTGCAGCGTGAAGCTGTAGCCGAACAGGAACGAGAACAGCAGGTAGAACTTGGTCTCGAACAGGAAGGCGACGGCAAAGGCCGCCACGCGGTCCAGCCCCGAACGCATCATCGGGTCGGGCAACGGCTGGCCGTAGTACGGCGAGGCAAAGGCCGCGATGTTCACGACCAGGATGCCCAGCAGCGCAAAGCCGCGCAATGCATCGACGAGCGATTGGCGCTCGACTGCCACAGGGGTCGGGTTCATGCGCCCCGCCCCGGCTTCGCGAGAAAGCGGCCCACCACGCGCCGCAGCATCGGTGCCTCGCGCGCCGGGTCGAAGCCCGTGTCGAGCGCCAGGCGCGAGAACACGCCGTCGATGAGCGCGGCGATCCAGTTGGCCGATTGCACGGGGTCGAGCTCGGGGTCGATCTGCCCACGTGCCGCCGCCTTGCGCAGCAGGGCCGCAAGGCCGTCGCGCATTTCGGTGTCGCCCGCGGCCACGCTGGCGCAGACCACCGGGTTGCGCAGGGTCTCGGCCGCCACCTCCAGCGCCAGCCGCGAGTAGCTGCGGTCGGAGGCGAAGACCATCACCACGTCGAGGAACGACAGCACCACCTCCAGCGGGTCGGACGGGTCGTCGTCGATCGCGGCGAAGTACGCGGCCGTGTCGCGCCACTCCTCTTCGGCCAGGGCCTCGATGATCGCGTTCTTGCTGGGGAAGTAATGAAAGAGGTTGCCGGGGCTCATGCCCGCGGCGGCGCAGATCTCGGCGGTGGTGGCGGCATGAAAGCCGCGCCGCGCAAAGCAGTCGCCCGCGGCCTCCAGGATCTGGCGGCGCTTGGCCTGCTGGCGTTCGGGGTCAACTTTGCGCACGGTGGTTCTCGCGGAATTCGGTCATGCCCGAATTATTAGACCGAGCGCTCGATCTATTCTGAAGGAACCCTGAAGAAACCCTTCAGGCAGCGCGCGTGGCGGCAATGCCCCGGATGGTGTCCAGCAGCAGGCGCGCGCCCTCGCCCGTCTCGGCGCCGCGCCGCACGGTCACGCCCACCGGGCCTTCGGTGCTTGCCGTGTCGATGGCCACGCGCTGGAGTTCGCCGCGCGCCACGAAGCCTTCCACCGCGCCCTGCGGCGCAAACCACACCGCGTCGGAGCGCTGCAGCAGGCCCACCGCAAAGCTGGTGTCGGTCGCCTCCACCAGCCGCGCCGGCAGCGCCAGCCCCTGCGCGATGAGGAAGGCGTCGGCCGTGTGCCGGATCAGCGTGCCCGACACCGGCAGCACCAGCGGATAAGCGGCCAGCGCGTCGAGCGTGGGCTTGCGCCGCGACGCCAGCGGGTGGCCGGGGCGCACCACCAGCAGCAGCACCTCGCTGTACAGCTGCTCGAAGGCCAGATCGGCCATGGCCGAGGCCTGCGCCAGCCGGCCCAGCACGAGGTCGATTTCGCCCTGGCGCAGCTGCGTCATGAGCTGCGCGTTGGTGCCGCTCACCACGCGCACGCGCATCGCCGGGTGCGCCGCATGCAGCCGCGCGACCGCCTCGGGCAGCAGGTGCGCCGCCATGTTGGGCAAGGCGCCGACCGCCACGCGCAGCTGGTCGGCCTCGGGCTGGTCCATCGCCAGGCCCAGGCCCTCGCGCAGGCCGCGCAGCGCCGACACGGCATGGCGCACCAGCACCTCGGCGGCCGGCGTGAGCTCCACGCCGCGGCGCCGGCGCAGCAGCAACTGGCGGCCCACGATCTCTTCAAGTTCGGCCACCGTCTTCGACACCGCCGGCTGCGTGAGCGACAGCGCCTCGGCCGCGCGCACCAGGTTGCGCTCCTGCGCCACCATGACGAGGCATTGCAGGTGGCGCATCTTCAGGCGCTCAAAGTTCATGGCTGACATGCGGTTCTCCTCGAAGCCGGTGGGGCGACGCGCTTTCAAATATAACCATAGGGAATAGCTGGCGGAAGAGACTTCAGTTGTGCCGCGCCGCGCAGCCTTCTAGAGTGCCGTGGATACGGAGACAGACACAGCAGCCATGACCACGATTTTTTCCTCGAAGCCTTCCTCTTCCTTTGGCGCGCGCCGCCGCCTCACGCTCGCTGCCGCCTGCGCCGCGCTGGCCCTCGGCTTCGCCGCCCCGGCCGCGCAGGCCCAGGCGAACTACCCCGCCAAGCCCGTGAAGTTCCTCGTCAACTTCCCGGCCGGCGGCCCCATCGACATCCTCGGGCGCGCGCTGGCCGACGCGCTGCAGAAAGACCTGAAGCAGCCCTTCGTGGTCGACAACCGCCCCGGCGCGGGCGGCAACATCGGCGCCGACGCCGTGGCCAAGAGCCCGGCCGACGGCTACACCGTGCTGCTGGGCATCGACAGCACCTTCACCGTCAACCCGCACCTGTACGCGTCGATGCCCTTTGCGGCCAAGGACCTCAAGCCGCTGATGATCTTCAGCTCGTCGGGCCTGAGCTTCACCACCGCCGCCTCGGTGAAGGCGAAGACGCTGCCCGACTTCATCGCGCAGGCCAAGGCCGAGCCCGCCACCTTCAGCTCGGCCGGCAACGGCAGCCCGGGCCACATTGCCGCCGAGATCTTCGCGAGCGCCACGGGCGCGAAGATCGTGCACGTGCCCTACAAGGGCAACGCCCCGGCCGTGATGGCCATGCTCGGCAACGAGGTGCAGGCCGGCATCGTCGCCACGCCCGGCGTGCTGCCGCAGATCCAGGGCGGCAAGCTGCGCGCCCTGGCCGTCACCGACCGCCAGCGCGCACCGCTGCTGCCCGAGGTGCCCACCGTGGGCGAGCTGGGCCTGAAAGACCTGGAGTTCGAAGTGCTCTACCTCGCCATGGTGCCGGCCGCCACGCCCGAGCCCGTGATGCAGACCCTGCGCCAGGCGCTGTACAAGGCGATGGCCCTGCCCGAACTCAAGGCCCGCCTGGCCTCGCTCGACATGGTGCCGCTGGCCGAAACCGATGCGGCCGCCACCGCGCGCCTGGCCACGGCGCAGGCGCGCTACGGCCGCATCGTCAAGGCGACCGGGATGAAGGTGGACTGACGGCCTTGCCGCTGCGCGCCGTGCTGTTCTTCTTGCCGTTGCCTGCAGCAGCTGCCGCAGCCGCCGCCGCGTGGCGCCCCCGGTCGGCCTTGGGCAGCACCGCCTGCGCCACCATGGTTTCGGCGTGCGCCTGCAGCCGGTGCAGCGCGTCGTCGAAGCGCGCGGCATCGTCTGCGTCGAGCGTGCCCATCAGCTCGGCGTTGATGCGCGTCACCAGCGGAAAGAGTTCGTCGTACAGCGCCTGCCCCGTCGCCGTGAGGCCCAGCCGCACCTGCCGCCGGTCGCCCGCCAGCGCCGTGCGCGACACCAGCCGCTTGGCCACCAGCGAGCCCACCGCCTTCGAGGTGCGCGCCCGGTCCAGCTGCGCATGCTCGGCCAGCTGCGACGAGCCCAGCTCGCCCCGGCTGGCCAGCACCGCGATCAGGCGCCACTCGCGCCGCGTGATGCCGAAGCGGCCCTCGCACAGCCGGATCACCATGCTGCCCGCCACCGCGAGCAGGCGCGACAGCCGGTACAGCAGCAGGTCGTCCAGCGGGCGGCGCGGCGGGGTGGCGGCGTCTTCGGCAGTCATGGGGCGGCGTCTCGAAAGGCCGGGTAAATCCGGGCGATGGTTGATTTGATCAATCGAATGTAGCGTCTCCAGAATCGTCCGCAGCCGCGGCCACCCGCCCCGGCCACGCACAGACCCTGCCGAACGCCGAACGAGACCCCGGAGAGATTGACGATGCCCCAGCTTCCCGACCCGACCCGCCGCCGCACCCTGACCACCCTTGGCGGGCTGGCCCTTGCCCCCCTTGCATCCTTCGCACCGCTTGCGTTCGCGCAGCAGCAGCCCGCGCCCTTCACCCCCGGCCAGCCGATCAAGGTGCTCATCGGCGTGCCCGCCGGCGGCACGCAGGACGTGCTGACCCGCGCCATTGCCCACCAGGTGCGCGATTCGCTCGGCCCGCTCATCATCGACAACCGCTCCGGCGCGGCCGGCCGCATTGCCGTGGACGCCGTGAAGACCGCGCCGCCCGACGGCCACACCCTGCTGCTGGGCACCGCGAGCATGATGACCATGTTCCCCAGCGCCTACCGCAACCTGTCGTACGACCCGATCAAGGACTTCGTGCCGCTGGTGAACGCCGCGCGCTTCGAGCTGGCGCTCACCGTGCACAAGGACGTGCCCGCCAACACCCTGGCCGAGTTCATCACCTGGGCCAAGGCGCAGGGCGACAAGGTCAGCTTCGGCTCGTACGGCGCCGGCACGCCCTCGCACTTCCTGGGCGAAATGCTCAACCGCGCGGCCGGCCTGAAGATGGTGCACGTGCCCTACCGCGGCTCCACGCCCGCGCGCCAGGACGTGATGGGCGGCACCGTGCCCGTGTACTTCGACACCATCGGCGGCGCGCAGCAGATGCTGCCCACCGGCCGCGTGAAGGTGCTGGCCACCAGCGGCGACAAGCGCTCGCCGCTCATGCCGCAGCTGCCCAGCTTCGTGGAGAGCGGCTACAAGGACGTGGTGGCCACCGCATGGTTCGCCTACTACGCGCCGCTGAAGACGCCGCCGGCCACCGCCGAGAAATTGCGCGCCGAAATCATCCGCGCCGTGAACAGCCGCGACGTGCGCCAGCTGCTGCTGCAGAACGGCATGTACCCCGTGGCCGACGGCCCCGAGGCGCTCGTGAAGACCATGCGCGAAGACATTGCCCGCTGGGCCGGCATCATGAAGGCCGTGAACTTCCAGGCCAATGACTGACCGACCGATCGACAACAAGGACACACCCTTCATGATCCCGCGCGCCCTCCCCGCTTTCGCTTCTTCCTTCAACCCGGCCCGCCGCCGCCTCGCCGCCGTGCTGGCCATGGCCGGCCTCGTGGCGGCCATCGCCGCCCCTACGCTCGCGCGCGCACAGGCCGCCCAAGCCGCACTCGACAGCCCGCTGCGCATCGTCGTCGGCTACGCGCCCGGCGGCGCCACCGACCGCGTGGCGCGCATCGTGGGCGACAAGCTCGCGGCCCAGCTCGGCGTGCCCGTGATCGTCGACAACAAGCCCGGCGCGGGCGGCCGGCTGGCCGCGCAGCAGGCCAAGGCCACGCCCGCCAACCAGAACGTGCTGATGCTCGCCAACCCCGCCGTGATGGTGGTGGCGCCGCTCGTCTTCAAGGACAACGGCTACGACGCCGAGCGCGACTTCGTGCCCGTGTCGCACGTCAACGCCTACGACTTTGCGCTGGCCGTGTCGCCCACCCTGCCCGTGCGCGAGTTGAACCATTTGCTCGCATGGATGCGCGCCAACCCGCAGCAGGCCAACGTGGGCGTGCCCGCCACCGGCAGCCTGCCGCACTTCTTCGGCCTCATGGTGGGCGAGAAGGCCAAGGTGCAGACCCAGGTGATCGGCTACCGCGGCTCCGCCCCGTTGCTGAATGACCTGATCGGCGGCCAGGTGCCCATTGCCGTCGACACCGAAGACGTCGTGCTGCCGCAGCACACCGCCGGCAAGCTGCGCATCCTGGCGCTGTCGGGCGAAAAGCGCTCGCCCTTCGCGCCCACCATTCCCACCTTCAAGGAAGCCGGACTCGACCTCGCCGCCACCGGCTGGAACACCTTCTTCGCGCCGGCCAGCATGCCCAAGGAGAAAGTCGAACGCCTGGCCACCACCATCCACGCCGTGATGCAAGACCCCGACACCCAACGCAAGTTCAAGGACGCCGGCATGACGCCGGTGGTGAGCACCCAGGCGCAGACCGCCGCGATGCTCAAGGCCTACAAGGCGCAATGGGCCCCGGTCGTGCAGAAATCCGGCTACCAGCCCTGATCGAAAAACCTCTCAGCGACTTATGACGACACGCAGCAGCACCCGCCCCAACATCATCTTCATCGTGGCCGACGACCTCGGCTATGCCGACCTCGGTTGCTACGGCGGCCGCGAGGCGCCTTTTGGCCGCGTGTCGCCCGTGCTCGACGGCCTGGCCGCCAACGGCTTGAAGCTCACGCAGGGCTATTCAAACTCGCCCGTGTGCTCGCCCACGCGCTTCGCGATGATCACCGCGCGGTACCAGTACCGCCTGCGCGGCGCGGCCGAAGAGCCCATCAACAGCCGAAGCCGCGGCAGCACCACGCTGGGCCTGCCCACCGAGCACCCCACCCTGCCGTCGCTGCTGAAAGACAGCGGCTACAAGACCGCGCTCATCGGCAAGTGGCACCTGGGCTACCCGCCCAGCTTCGGCCCGCTGCGCTCGGGGTATGAAGAATTCTTCGGCCCCATGTCGGGCGGTGTCGACTACTTCACCCACTGCGACTCGGCCGGCCGCCACGACCTCTGGTACGGCGAAGAAGAGCACAAGGACGACGAGGGCTACCTGACCGACGTGCTCTCCAAGCGCGCCGTCGACTACGTCGAACGCATGGCCACGCAAGAGGCGCCCTTCTTCCTGAGCCTGCACTACACCGCCCCCCACTGGCCGTGGGAAACCCGCGACGACGCCGACAAGGCGCCGCTCGTGAAGGACAACCTGTTCGACCTGTCGGGCGGCAACATTCATGTGTACCGCCGCATGATCCATCACATGGACGAGGGCATCGGCTGGATCATGGCCGCGCTCGAAAAGCACGGCATGGCCGACAACACCCTCGTCGTGTTCACCAGCGACAACGGCGGCGAGCGCTTCTCGGACAACTGGCCGCTCGTCGGCGGCAAGATGGACCTGACCGAAGGCGGCATCCGCGTGCCATGGATCGCGCACTGGCCCAAGGTGATCGCCAAGGGCGGCGAGAGCACCCAGCTGTGCATGACCATGGACTGGTCGGCCACCATGCTCGACGCCGCCGGCGTGAAGGCCGACGCGGCGTACCCGCTCGATGGCGTGTCACTCATGCCCGTGCTGAAAGACGCCACCCACACCTTCCGCCGCCCCCTGCACTGGCGCATGAACCACCGCGGCCAGGAAGCCATGCGCGACGGCGACTGGAAGTACCTGAAGGTCGATGGCAACGAGTACCTGTTCAACATTCCGGCCGATGAGCGCGAACGCGCGAACCTGGGGAAGAAGGAGCCGCAGCGGCTGGAGGCGATGCGGGCGCAGTGGCAGGCTTGGAATGCGACGATGCCGGGGATTCCGGAGGATGCGACTGTGAGTTTGGGGTATTCGGTTAAGGATATGCCGCAGAGGTGAGGGCGAATGCAGGAAATCTGTCGCTGAAAAGCGTTGATTTCCGAGCAGTCCTCGCCCTCTGAAGCGCTGTCACTAGCAGCCTCGCTTAGATGATTGCTTCAGACTGATTGCGCCCACTCAAAAATTCACCTCCGGATGTCCAGTCTCAGATCGATAAGCCGACGTGCTACTTACCGAAGCGACTAGGAATTCTCGACGAACGACTCCACCTTGCCAAACGAGTACTTGCCCGTGAAACTCACCCCATCCCAAGTGAAGATACCTTCAAACGATCTGCGCGCATGAATGTCGTAGTGTGGCGCCCCCGCTGCGTCAGTCATCTCGCCGTGGACAAACCAGCAAACAGCCAGTTCGTGATCTCGCAACACTTTGGCCAAGCGATCCTTCCTGAGTAGCAGGGATGATGGTCCGGCGACATTCGCCGATGGGTCGAAAGCGACTACGGTGCCAGCTTTGTCCACGTAGGTGGCCGAGATTCCGCTCCAACTTCCTTCAAGGTAGCCGAGCACCTTGTCGGTCGGAATGCGCAGGGAGATTGATTCGGAATCGATCGAGCAATCAAATCCCCCTCGCTCCCGGGAATAGCCTTGAGACGCTCCGATGGCATCGAGCAATGCTCGATCGACGCCGCCTGCCCATCCCATATGGGCGTAGTACGGGTCGTTGAAGAATGTCGACGCTTCCGACCAACCAATCTCACCGATGTAGATCTCGTGCAGCCCACTGTCGCTCTGGCTATGGCGCTCAATTTCGCTGATGACTTGCTTGCTTTTTAGCTTCCCAATGTCCGCTTGCCGCACAAGGGCGCCGTCAAGATGCATCCAGACCTCGCGTCGTCCGTCCCTAAAGGAGTCCTCGTAAGCTGGGCGCGGCATGCTCCATTTCAAATGTGCGTACAGGTTGACCCAGTCGCTACGCGACGGCTCATCCCGACTGAACAGCAGATCTTGTGGCCGGGGAATGTCCTCGGTGATGCTCGCCCATGCCTTGCCGTCAACGTCCACATGCCAATTCCGGATGCCCGTAGCCCCCCAAAAAGCGTAGGGGATTGGCACATTGCTCTCTTCAATAGCTAACGGCTGCATGACGTTCGACGGGTCTATGTCGCGTACATCCTCTTGCCAGCTACCGCGATAGGCAGCACCGACTTTCCTGGATCGCGAGTCAAGGAATTGATAGTGGTCGGCCATATACGCGAGCATCTCGTGATAGGCGATCCACTGATACTTCTTTCCAATGCGTTCGGCCTTTGCAGCCTCACGGCCACTGCCCTTTACATCACTGTCAAAATGGTCGAAACGCTCGGCCGTCCAGCCCAAGTCGAACACGCGGCCAACCACGTAGCGCTGCACAAGCTTCAGATCGAACTTTGGCGGCATACGCGTTGAAGATTTACCAGCAATCGCATCCATCAATGGCGTAAAGGTGGAGCTCTTCTTTCCTAGCGTGGTGGTCAGTCGTTGTCGAGCCTCGGCGAGATCTCGCTCGGCTCTACTACGCTGGGGGGACTCCCCTTCAGTCAACTCTTTGGCACTTGAAAGAATCCCTTTCAAGCGGTGATCGAATCGTTCAAAAACGCGGGCCTGCACTGCACTCTGAAAACGCTCCCAGTCGTCGTGTTCAGCTTTGGAGAGTGTCGTCACGGCACGTTCAATTTGCTGATCGAGTGACACCCACTGAGGCTCAGTTAGCCGTAGTGAGAGCCAGTTGGTTGATCCGAAATTCGTGCCGATAACATAACGACCAAAGTCGTCGTTCATGACTGACGAGCGGATTCTGTGGTGCCCCCAAGCAACGCTCTTTGATTTGTCGCCGCTCCACGAGGGCGCTATAGCGTCAATTTCGCTCTCGGTAGGAATCTTCGGCCAATCACTAACGTAGGGCGGGTCTATATTGGGCCACCGACTTTCGCTAGAGGCTTTTTGCAAGTACTGCGCTCTCTTAATGATGCCTTGAGCATATTCGCGCAGCAGCAGATGGGGTCTCGGTTTGCCGGCTGCAAACACCTTGGCATGGGTCAGATCTGCGACCGCGGCCACGCCACGTGCGTCCTGGGTCCTCATTGTTGCGCCGTATGCGGCCGCCAGTACTCGTTCAACGACGTAGGCGTCGTCCAATTCGCAAAAATTCTCAAGCAAATTCTCGATTACCAAGGGCCTCCATGAGAGAACCCGTACCAGTGCTTTAGTTGCATTGTCGCGAAGGTATCGGTTTGACGTCGGTAGCAGCCAAGCCAGAATGGATGCGGTCAGTGTGGCTGATTCGTCCGTGATCTTGGTGTGTGGCCAAAGTCGATTGGCCCACTGAATAAGCCGATCAACAGCACTCTTCCGCTCCCACTGGCTGTGCAGTCCGATGGACCACCAAGCGTCCCTTTTTGCCATGCAGTCTTTCCGCAGCAGACCATCTGTGAACTTGGCGTTCAACGGGTGATCAGGGATAGTCGCGAGCGTCACTAGCGTTTCAATGACGTCCTCTTGATTCTCCTTTCTAAGAATATCCAGATAGGCCACGGCCTGAGGCGTGATGGCCTTAGGGTCCCGCCACACGAGGCTATTCAGGAAGACGCTAGGCGTGAAATGCTGGTGGGCGAGTGCCGGCATCATTCCTATCAGTTCCCTCCCGCTGCGCTCAGCGACCAGGATATGGAGGGCCTCGTGAAAACCAGGTCTCGACCACGTCGTGCAAAGTGCCTTGAGGTCCAGAGGGCCCGCAGTTTCAAATGCCTTCGACGGATCTTTCGCATCGAGATGCAAGTCAAGAAGACACTCTACGCACAAATAGTCAGACAGCCTCTCGTAGGCGATCTGGACGACAGTCACCAATTTTTTCTCTGTATGTGACCAGGCCTGCTCCTCGATCAGCAGCCCTTCTCCAAAGAGTTTGGCCGTCAACGAGCGAGAGTAGTCGCGGCCGGGCAGGTGCGTGTCCACTATCTTCCGTGCCTCGGAATAGCTCAACCACGGGCTGCGGCTGTCCACCATGTGTCTGGCAAGAGCCTTCAGCGCGTCTGCGACAAGATTGATTTTCTTGTCGTAGTCGAGGTCGAGGGCTGCCTTCCTGTTAATGGCCGCGACGTACTGGATGAATGCATTGACTACGCCATGAAAGCCGCGGGGCAACCGCTTTTGACCGGACGCCTGAAGACCTAGACACAGGGTCTTGAGATACAGGGGATTGCTGAACTCGGGCGCAAGCAGCGGCGTCGAGGGCAGGTCGATTCCAAAATATTCAAAGAATGCGCGGGTGGCGTCAAACTCCACATCCTCGAAGCCACGATGCTCGAGCCAGACTGCGCCTTGGGTTGCGTCCTCAGGCAGCAGATCCGCAGCGTAAGAGCTGCGCACGGAGATGATGATGCCAATCCAGGGTGACGCTTTCAGGCGGTGCAGAAATGCAGATAGGTGGGCCGGCCAGAGTTGCCGGCCCGCTCCTTCATTTATCGCGTCGATGATGAAGAGCACTCGGCTATTGGCTCTCTGCGCGACAACTTCCAGCACTTTGACTAGATCTCCGGCATTCCAGCTTCCAACATCAAGTTGCTGCAGTGCCTGAGTCCACGGGTCGCCGCTATCCAAGAACCGCTGGCCCATGAGAACAATGCTCGGCAGGCCCTTGCTGGACCGTTGTTTTGCCAGGTCGCAGAGAAGATGAGTCTTCCCGCTGCCCGCGTCGCCGGCAATGATGGCCAGGTTTCCGGACGCGATGGCATGCAGCTTATCTATGTGCGAAAGCGCATCACGCAGGTCAGCGTTCAGTTCTCGAAGCGTGTATGAGTGGTCGCTTTCCTCCTGAGGCACCGTGGCATCACTACTAGAGTTCTCCCTCTTGACCTTTGCTTCCTCACGCTGCTGCTGGTACTCCGAGAATAGGTCACCGGTTTTGCGCACTGCTTCGCGCAGCGAACACTTCAATGTGCCAAGCGGATCCTGCTGTACTGGGTCGTTCGACAGTGCTTTGAACTCTTCGATCGTGTGATCGCATGCCAGCTGTGCAGCCTCCATCTTTTTCTGCAGTTGAGCGTTCGGTTCCTTGACCAAACTGAACGCGTGGTTTCGCATCCGATCTGTAATGCGCCTCGCTCTTGCTCGGACACCATCGAAAAACTTTTGCGTGCGGCCAAACGCGTCAAAGTCGTGGGAGAGTGGCAATTCGATGTTGAGCTCCGGCGTGTACCGAGGCCCCGCGGCTAGAAGCGCCTCCGACAGTCGAGCCGCGAACCAACTGTCGTCGAGGTGCCGCATGCCGAAGAAGAAATGCACGAGGCCGTCGTGCAGCGGCTTTGCAAGTTCGGTCAGCATTTCGTGGCTTCCCTGCCAAACGAACTCGACCGACATGCCCGAACGGGTGGCCCAGCCAGACCACTTCTCGACGCGCTCGTTCCATTGCTGTCTTGCAGTCCTCGCACTGCTGGTTCGCCCATCGGGAAGATCCACTGGCACGCAGACGATGAAGCGCGTCAGATTGGGGTGGCCGACGAGCGCTGTCTTGACGGATTCGTCGAGTTGCGTCCATTGAGAGCTTCGCATCGCGTCGAAGTACTTCGATTGCCATGCCCACTCGGTGCGGTCCGGATGGATGACGTGCGCTTCCACGCCGGCATCCGGTCGTCCTTTCCGGATGAACTTCGAGCCGGTTGGGCACGACACGCGCGCTAGCTGAGTACAGAGCTCTTCGAAGGCATCTTGCTTCGAACCATTTAAGGGATGGATCGACGCCCAGTCGATATCCAAGGAGGAAGAAGGCGACACTGTGTGCTTATCAAGTGTTGGGGTAGACCGCCAGCATATCGAACAGCCGCTGTACCTCGCAGGTACTGGATCGGCGGACCCGACTCCGTCGGGAAATCCTTGGCTAATTGCCTGACACAGATCCCGCTCACTCTCGCATGATTTGGATGGGCTGCGGCGACTTGTAGAGTATCGAAGGCCCAACCCGGCGCTTGTAGCCCAACTTCTGCTGAAAGTAGAACTGGAAGGCGTCGACAAGCTCTTTAGGGGCGCGTGGGTCGAGGAGGATGTTGTCGATCAGCTTGTGCGGGTCGATCTTTACCGCAAGCCCCGGCGCTACCTTGTCCGGGTTCGCCTCTGGGCAGTAGATCGCCGCGCGCCATTCGGTCTCATGTCGGAACGCCTCGCGTTTGAGGTACAACAGATTGACCGCCTTCTGGACGTTGAAATCACGAGCGAGCCCGCTGGCGATCTGCTTGGTCCGTTGGTCAAGGTCGTGCTGGGAGAGGTATTCGACTTGCCGACAGTCCCACCCATATCCCAAAGGGCGGATTGCGGCGCGAACGGCCCTCGACAGCTTCTTGGTGGTCGTAGAAATCCGGACCCCCATCCCGTTTTGGGAATAGATGCGCCACATCGCGTCAGAGATACCGATCTGACACCAGCACTGCGCGAACAACGCATGGCTGCTTTGATGCTTCACCCGTTGCTCGAAGGGGTCGTCCCAGCTCGTGGGATGGGCGAAATAGAGCTCCTGGCGCTCAAACAATTGGACGACGCGGCTGAAGTCCATGATGCGGTAGAGGCGACCGGCGGTGATGCTCGAGGCGTTGGACATGGCGACCTCCTCGGATCAACCGTAGTGGCGGTTCATAGCTGACGCACCTTGGATCCGAAGTACCGAAGCACTTTAGTGGTACGGCCGTTGATGATGGGCAAATCCTCTCGGTTGTGCCACCCGATCAGTTCTTGGACGTTGGCCTGACCAAACTCGTCGAGCTTCCAGCGCGAATCGAAGATCGCGTTGGCCATGCGCTGGACGATTTCGCCTTCGCCGTAGACCAGGTAGGCCAATGTCTCGCGGGTACGTTTAGGGTCGTTGAAGGTCGGAAACTTGGCCTTCCAACCCGCCACGCCGCCATCGAAGAACCTGAATCGGTCGTAGAAAGAGTGCAACGTTCCCAGAGCATCGAACAATTCAGAATCGTCCGCTGCCAGGATCGCTTCGCGCGAGCCGAACACGCTGTTGAACCGCGGGTAGCGCTCACCGACGATGGTCTCTTCGAAGTGCTTCCAGTAGACGGTCTTCCACTGCGAAATCAGGTCACCAATGTGCTTCTCCTGCTCCGAGGCAGTCCGAAAAGGACCCGACTTCCAAGATTCGCCTGGTGCGATCTTCTCGCGCACCCAGCTGATGAAGGAGTCGATCTCGATGCGCAGCGGTACGGCTGACTCCGGCGCCTTGCGATAGCCGCTGGCCCGGTAGGTCTTGCGGACGATATCGAAGGCGGAAACTGCCTCCTGGTAGGTGCGCCGGAAGTTGGAGAGAAAGAGTGACTGCTTCTTAGGCTTGGCCTGGCCTCGATTGATGTTCGCAGGCGACTTGTCGCCGAGCTTCTCTAGCACTTTCTGGGCTAAGGCATCGGACTTCTCCTGATGCTGCTCGTTCTGCTTGTAGATTTCTTTGTAGAACGCGAGCTGTTCATCGGTAGGGACCTCAGCCCCGTCCCAATAGTCCTCGAAGATCGCCATGAGCTCCATAAGCCTCGCGTCGTCCGATCCGATACTGACCATGACCTCCTGGTTCGTGAGCAGAGCGGCGTGGGTCAAGTTGGCAGAGCCCACCAAGGCTAGTTCGTCGCCAAAGATGTAGAGCTTGGGGTGAAACGCGTGCCCGGTGTAGATACGCAACTGCAGGTTGGGGTACGCCTTTACCTTTTCGATGGCAAGAGGGCTGGTGGGAAATCCTAGGCGGACGACCATCAGGACCTTGCAACCCTTCTGCAAAATCCGCTCCACCACTTCCGAATGCGTGAAGAACGCCGACGCGATATAGACGGGGCACTCGTCCGTCGCGCGACGCTCCAATTCGTTGATAACGAAATCCCGCTTCTCGCTGCGGTTGGCAAATACCCCCTCCATGGCGTGCTCCTGTGTTTTCACCATTCTCGTTGAACGCTCAGCGCCGCAGCACCGCGCTAACCCGGATCGCGACCGCAAGCAATCGCTGCAAAGCGATCCTGACCTCAACCCAGAAGCCAACGACTCTGTCCCCTCGCAGCGCTAAAGGACGAGGAAGAGTGGGCAGCCGCGGCCACAAAGACACGACGGCTGACCAGCCCTCTATCCCCTCCCACTCTCCCCCAACAACCTCTCCGCCTCCCGCGCCAGATCCGCCGCAATCCATAGCATGTGATCCCGGTGTTTCTCTCCGGCTTCCTCGAACCAGCCGTTGCCGTCGCCGTAGCAGCACCACAGCAGGGAGTTCAGCTGGGCCAGTTTGATTTCGAGGAGGTCTCGGGCGTCTTCGCCCGTGGGACTGACGGAGGCCGCGCCGCGTGTGCGGCGGGAAGATTTGGGCGTTGAACGCCCAGCGATAATTTGCTCAGCCATTTGGTGTGCTCTCTTTCCAAAGTGTTTGCACGTCTCTTGGTCAGACGGTCAGGGTGTTCACGCACCCTGGCCGTCGCCTTTTGTGCCTCACATTCGTGTCGCTGCTTCACAAAGAGACATCGACACCCGCCGTGAGGCAAAGCGGTTCATTCGCTCGTCAATCGATCAATGGATGCATGGGAAGAAGACGTTCCTTTCACGGGGTTCGTCGGCCGCTACAGCGGGCCGTCTTGTCGCGGGGGCATTCACTGTAGAGAAGCGAAGCCGCGCAAGAGAAAAGAATTCGTCGACGATTTCTCGAATCGACGAGATATCTGAGATGCCCCGGTTTTTCTGCTTCACCGGAGGCGAAGCAAGGTTCGGCTCGGGGCCGGCCGCCAGCTAGTGCGCGTGGGTGGCACGCTCGGCTTCGCTGTCGTGGTGGTCCTGGCTGACGCCTCGCGCCGGCAGCGCGTCGGCCGCCAGCGCAAGGAAGAGCGCAAGGAGCAGCCACAGCGCCACGTCGCTCAACCGGTAGAGGGTCTTGCGAAAGCGCTTGGTGCGGCGGATCACGGCGCGCCTCCCGGGGCGGCCGTGAGGGCGTTGTCGTTCAACACCAGAAGAAGACAAGGCCCCGTGCAGCGGACCGCATCCACCGCGAGGGCCGCGTCGTCCACGTCAGCCATGGGGCATGAGGTGGTACAGCTCCGCCAGAAAGCCGCCGGGCGCGGTGAGGCGCGACTTGAGCCGCACGACCAGGTGCAGGTCGTCCACCAGATGAAGGTCGCCGCCGCGGTTCGTGAGCTGCAGCTTCACGGCCAGCAGGCCCTGCAGCTTGGCGCGGTGCCATTCGGCGGCGTCGGCGATCTGGGCGCGCGTCATGGCCGCGATGCCGATGCCGTGTTCCAGCTCGGCGGCACGCAGACAGGCCACGACGCGGTCGACGCTTTTCAGCGTACCCTCGATCACCTCCAGGCAACGCTCGGCGAGCCGCGTGGGCTCGTCGGCGGAGTTGCCGTACACGAAGGCCTCGTAGGGACGGGGGGCGCGCGTGGAATCGCGAGGCATGGGCTGCGGGCCGGCGTCGCGGCTCAGCGCGGCAGCAGGTCCAGGCATTGGCGGCGGCGCCACACGGCGCTGCGCACGGCCTGGCTGTCGTCGAACACGACCTTGTACTGGCACACGAGGTAGTTGGCCGACTGGGGCATCTGGAACTTGAAGTGGTAGTCCCACTCGGTGCCGAGCGCGCCGCGCTGCTGCTTCAGCGCCTGTCCGAGCACGGCGAGCACCTGGGCCTGGTTGAGGCCGGGCTTGATCTCGCGAAAGCGCTCGGGCCGCGAGACGACGCCGTCGCGCAGAAAGGGCTCCTTGAAGTCGGGGCGGCGCGCCTCGACGTCGCGGTAGTCGAGCTTGTCGGGGTTGCTCACGGGGTCCACGGGGTTGTCGCGGGCCACCGCAGGAGCGGCGGCGCCGAGCAGCGCGGCGGCGAGCACGAAGGCGGCAGCGGCGGGGGATGCGTGCGGGGTGGTTTTCATGGCTAGCGTCCTCTTGGGTCGGATGGGTGTCGGATGGGTTTGCGGGGAGAGATGAGCGCGCGCGGGTCAGCGCTCGCGCATGGCTTCGCGCGCCTTGTTCAGCGGCTTGGTCAGGTAGTCCCACACGGTCTTGCGGCCGGTGCGGATGTCGGCGGTGGTCACCATGCCGGGCACGATGGGCATGCGGCGGCCGGCCTTGTCGGTGAGTGCGTCGGAGTCGGTGCGCACGAGCACGGGGTAGTACACGATCTCGGGCTTGACCTCGTCGCGCTGGGTGTCGGGCGCGATGGTCACGACGCGGCCCTTGAGGCCGCCGTACACGGCGTAGTCGTAGGCGGTGATCTTGATCTGCGCCTCCTGCCCGGGCCGCATGAAGGCAATGTCGCGCGGCGAGATGCGCGCCTCGACCAGCAGCTGGTCGTCCAGCGGCACCAAGGTCAGCAGCGAGCCGTTGGGCGGCACGACGCCGCCGATGGTGGTGACCTGCAAGCTCTTGACGATGCCGCGCACGGGCGAGTTCAGGGTGAGCCGCTCGAGCGAGTCGGCGCGCCCGCGCACCACGGACGACAACGACTTCACCTCGGCATCGGCCTTGGCCAGCTCTTCGCGGCTGCGCACCATGTAGTTGGCGCGCGCCTCGGCAATCTTCAGCTCCAGGTCGGCGGCCTGGCGTTGCAGGCGGATGAGCTCGACGTTGCTGGCCGCGCCGCTCACCTGCAGCGAGCGGGTGATGTCGAGCTCCTTGCGCACGAGCGCGAGCGCCTGGCCCAGGCCGGACACGGTGTCGCGCAGGCTGCCCTGGCGCGAGCGGAAGAGCGCGCTTTCGGAATCGACCAGTTGCGCGTAGGCCTTCAGCTCGGCGGGGAACTGCAGGCTGCCCTGCCCTTGCACCTCGGCGCGCAGGCGCACGCTGCTGGCCAGGGCGGCGCGGTAGCGCGCGGCGGTTTCTTCCACGTTCGATTCGCCGCGCGTGGGGTCGAGCTGCGCAAGCACCTGGCCCTTCTCGACGATCTGGCCTTCGTGCACGCGCAGCTCGGCGAGGATGCCGCCTTCGAGCGACTGGATGCGCTGCTCGCGCGAGCTGGGAATCACCTTGCCCATGCCGCTGGACACCTCGTCGATCTCGAAGACCCAGGCCCACACGAAGAACGCGAGCAGAAAGAGCGCGATGAACCACACGACGCGCGCGGAGCCGCTGGCGCGGGCTTCGTCGAAGTCGTCGGCGCCGCCGGGGCCCCACACGGTGGCGGTGGAGACGGCCGGTGCCTGCGCGGCGGCCTGCACCTGCGCCTTGGTCAATGTCACGGCGTTCATGCCTGCCCCTCCTTGCCGCGGCCTGCGGAGGCCATCGCCTCGCGCGAAGCGACCGCGCCTTGGCGCAGCCGCGCCATCACCTGGTCGCGCGGCCCGTCGAGCACGACGGCGCCGCCGTCCACCACGAGGATGCGGTCGACCGCCTCGAGCACGGCCGGGCGGTGGGTGGCCAGCACCAGCGTGCGGCCGGCGGGCAGCGCGCGCAGCTGTTCGATCACTTCGCGCTCGGCCACTTCGTCGAGCGAGGCGGTGGGCTCGTCGAGCAGCAGCACGCCGGGGCGGCGCAGCAGGAGCCGCGCGAGCAGCAGGCTCTGGCGCTGTCCGCCCGAGAGGCCACGCCCGCCTTCGAGCAGCGGATGGTCCAGCCCGGTGGGCAGGCGGCGCACGAAGGCCCAGGCGCCGGTGGCCTGCAGGGCCGCCACCAGTTCGGCGTCGGTGGCGTGGGGGGTGCCCATCTGCAGGTTCTCGCGCAGGGTGCCGTGGAACAGGCGCGCGTCTTGCGCGAGCAGGCCGACGTCGCGGCGCACGTCGGCGGGGTCGATGTGCGCCATCGACACGCCGTCGAGCAGCACGCTGCCCGCACGCGGCTCGAGGAGGCCCGACAGTGCCTGCAGCAGCGTCGACTTGCCCGCGCCGTTGCGCCCGAGCACGGCAATGCGTTCGCCGGCGCCGATGTGCAGCGCCTTCACGTGCAGCGCGGTGGTCTGGCCGTCGTGGCTGAAGACGGCGTCGCGCAGCGTGTAGTCGCCCTGCACGGCGGGCCGGTGCACGCGGGTCTCGTGGGGCGGATGGTCGACCGGCAGCTTCATGAGCTGGTCGAGCGCCTCGCCGGCCACCTTGGCCTGCTGCCAGCGGTTGAGCACCTGCGTCACGCCGGCCAGCGGCGCGAGCATGCGGGTCGACAAAATCGATGCGGCCACGAGCACGCCGGTGCTCATGTGGCCGTCCATGACGAGCGGCGCGCCGAAGAACACGACGAAGGCGAAGGCGGCGCCCTGCACGGTCTGCGTCCAGTTGCTCAGGGTGTTGAGCAGCGCGCGCAGTTGCAGGCCCGAGTCGGCGTTGACGGCGTTGTAGTGGTTCCACTGGTTCTGGAAGCGCGGCTCGGCCTGCAGCCCCTTGATGTCGTCGATGCCCTGCACCGCCTCGACCAGCATGGCGTTGCGCAGCGACGATTCGCGCATGCCCGTCTGGGCCAGCGCGCGCAGGCGCGGCTGCGCCAGCAGGCTGGGCACGATCAGCAGCACGCACGCGGCCAGCGGCACGAGCACGAGCCAGCCGGCAATGAACCAGAAGAGCACGCAGAACACGAAGAAGAACGGCAGGTCGGCCACGGCCGCCACGGTGGTCGACGTGAGCATTTCGCGCACGGGCTCCAGCTCGCGCAGCTGCGAAATGAAGGTGCCGGTGGCGCGCGGGCGCGCCGAGCCGCGCACGCGCAGCGCGTGGCCGAACACGCGGTCCGAAATGCGCAGGTCGGCACGCTTGCCCACCACGTCGGTGATGCGCATGCGCGCGCCGCGCATGACCCAGCTGAACGCGATCGACAGCAGCACGCCGCCGAACAGCACATGCAGCGTGGGCAGCGACTGCGCGGGCACGACGCGGTCGTACACCTGCATCGAGAACAGCGTGCCGGCCAGCGCCATCAGGTTGTAGGCCAGCGACGCGACGAGGATGTGCGCGTAGGGCCGCCAGTCGGCCAGCACGATCTGGCGCAGCCAGTGCGGCTCCACCGGGCGGATGTAGGCGTCCACGCGCGAGTCGGGCGCCGATTGCGCGGGCCGCAGCACGGCCATGGCCTCGAGCGCGGGTTGCAGCTCGTCGACCGTGCAGACGGTTTCCGCGCCCTGGTCGCCACCGAGCATCACGCGCAGGCCCTGCGCCGAGATGGCGGTGACCACGGCCACCTGCCCGTCGCGCAACTGCAGCACCACGGGCAGGCGCCAGGGGCTCAGGGTGTCCAGGCGCGGCGCGACCTGGCGCACGGTGAGCCCGGCCTGGCGGGCCATCTGGCGCACGCGCTCACCGATGTCTTCGTGGTCGCTCCATGCGGCGGCGCCACGGATGCGCTCGCGCGAGGTGTCGAGGTGGTAGTGGGCGGCCACGGCGAGCACGGCATCGACCCAGCCGGCAAGCAGCTCGGGGCCGCGCGCGGCGGACAGTTCGGGCACGGTGGTGGCGGTCATGGCTGGCCTCCGGCGACGAGCTCGCCCGCATCGACCAGCCCGAAGGCCTCGCGCAGGCGGCCCGACTGGTACAGGCACTCGACCGCGAGCCGCTGCACCTCGTGCGCGCTCTCGGCCTGCTCGAAGCGCGCGCCGTGGAACTCCTGCTCGGCATTGAGCAGGTCGAGCAGCGAGCGCGTGCCCAGCTGCAGGTACTGCTCGCGGTACAGGTCGCGCGTGCGCTGCGTGCTGTGCACGCGCGCGGCGAGCACGGGCAGGCGCAGCGCGTGGCCCTGCGACTGCACGCGCGCGTCTTCGAGCCGCTGGCGCACGCTGAGTTCTGCATAGCCCAGCGCGGCTTCGGCCGCTTCGACGGCGTGCGCGGCGGCGCGCTGGCGGGCCTGGCTGCGCCCACCTTCGTACAGCGGCGCGGTGAAGTTGACGGTGAACGTGCTTTCGTTGGCAGACTGGCCGGCGGGCCGCGCGCCCGATTCGAGCCCCCGGTTGACGGCGGCGTTGAGCGACAGGGTGGGCAGCAGTTGCGCATCGGCGCCGCGCAGCGCGGCCTTGGCCATGTCGCGCTCGGCCTGCGCCATCTGCACGGTCGGTGCGGGCAAGGCCGTCTGCGGCGGCGCGGCGCAGGCGCTCGCGAGCGGCGCGGGCGCTTCGCCGGCGATGTCGGCCGGCGCGCGGCCCTGGGTCAGGTGCATGAGGTTCAGGCGCCAGCGCTCGGCTTGCGACGCGGTATTGAGTTGCTGGGCGCGCGCGGCTTCCAGGCGCGACTGCGCCTGCGCCACGTCGGACTGGCTGGTGGCGCCCTTGGCCTGGCGCTCGCCCACGAGGCCGGCCAGCGACTGCACGCCCTTCACCTGGGCCTGCGCGATCTCGCCGAGCGCCTGCTGGCGATGCACTTCGATCCATGCCTGCGCGGTGTCGCGCACCACGTCGTCGACCGCCACGAGCAGCTTGGCGCGCGCGGCGGTGGCCGAGGCTTCGGCTTCGCTCACTGCACTCGACACCTTGCCGAAGTCGTACAGCAGCTGCGTCACCGACAACGAGGCCTGGTGCACCTGGCGGCGACCGTCGGCCTGCAGCTGGCGGTTGCCCGTGCGCGCGCTGACGCCGGCGCTGACCTGCGGGTAGTAGCCCGAGCGCGCGGCGGCAATGCCCTCGCCCGCCTGCAGTGCCTGGCCGACGGCGTTGCGCACGGTCGGGTGCGAGGTGGCGGCCAGGCGCACGGCCTCGGCCATGCCCAGCGGGGCGGCGGTGCTCGCTTGCGCAAGCGCCGCCGATCCGGCGAACAGGAAGAAAAGGCCCGCGGCAGCAGACGAAAGATGACGGGAAGCAAGCATGCGTGAAGACGTGCAGACCACCAGGTGCCGACGCCGCAAGCGGCGCCGGCACACCGGTCGGTCAGTGGTGAAGCGCGAGGCCCATGTGGAGCTCGTCGTCGAGCGAAGGCGCCACGGGCGGTGCGTAGGCCGCGAGCGAATCTGCGGACGACGCCAGCGACAGCACCGAGGGAGACGCCTGCGTGCCACCGAAGGCCGGTGGGAACGCGGCCTGCAGCAGCGCGTGCAGCGACTCGGCGGCGCCGAAGCCCTGCAGCATGTCGGACAGCTGCAGCCCTCCCCATGCCGGACCGTCGCCGAAGGGGAAATGCGGCGCATCGTGCGGTTGCTGTTGCTGCTCGATCGACACCGTGACTTCATCGACGCCGGCCAGGCCCAGCGAGTCGGCCGAGGTGAAGAGCGCTGCCGCACCCGCTGCAGGCGTGTAGTTGACGTGCAGCGTCTGCGTGGCCACGTTGCTCGCATCGCCGTCGCGGTCGACCACCTGGTAGCTGAGGGTCTCGTCGTAGTTGTGCGAGGTGGTGGTGCGCGGTGCCACCTGGTAGCTGAACTCGCCCGTGTCGAAGTCCACCACCAGCTTGCCGCCCTTGTCGGTGGCAATGGTGACCTGGTGCGTCGCCTGGTTGTAGCTGTAGTCGCTGCTGGTGGCCGGGCCGGTCTTCGTCATCAAGCCCGTGACGCTGTTGAAGGCGTAGGTGGTGCCGTCGATGGTCAGCGTGGACACATGGCCGCCGTCGGCACCGAAGCCCGACGAGCCGCCGAGGCCGCCGGTCAGCAGGTTGCTGACCGTGGGCGGCACGCTGATCGTGCCTTGCAGCATGTCGTTCAGCTGGCTCGTGTCGGTGACGATCTTGCCGTTGGTGTTCGTGCCGGTGTTGCCGTTGTAGGCGATGGGGTCGATGTAGGCCTGCTCCGTCGGGCCCAGGCTGGAACCCAGGCCCAGTGCGAACGAGTTGATCTTGTTGTTGGTGAGGAAGGTCTTCCAGATCGCTTCTTCCGCTGCCTGGATGCCCTTGTCAGCCGCGTTGCTGCTGCTGCTGTTCCCGAGCTGGTCGGGATTGCCGTCCCCACGCGTCGGCTCGCCGTCCGTGAGGAAGTAGGACACGTTCTGGGCACCCTGCAGCTTGCCGCCAGCCGAGAAACCGCTCATCGCCGAAGCAAGGGCAGCGTCGTAGTTGGTGCTGCCACTGGCCTGCAGGTCCTGCACCAGCGCCTTGGCGTCGGCTGCCGTCATCCAGGCTTGTTGTGCCTGCCCGGTCGTGCTGAAGGTGACGAGTTGCACCCGCACCTCGCCGTACAGGTCGTAGCCGTCGATCAGGTTCTGGACGGCCGCCTTCGCACGGGAGAGCCGCGTCGGCGTCTCCTCCTCCATGCTCCCGGAGAGGTCCAGGATCACCATCAGGTTCGTGTTGATCGGCGCCACGTCGACGGACTGCTCGCCGTTCACGAGCACCGGCGCATCGTCCTTGACGGGCACGTTGAAGCCCACCGGCGCGCCGCTGAGCTGGCCATCGCTCACCACGGCCTCGAAGTGCAGGTTCGACACGCCCTCGCCGTTGCCCGCCGGGTGGTCGATCGGCGCCTTCAGCGTGACGGTGTAGCCCGCCTCGAACTGCCCCGCGCCGGTGGCGCTGACATTGCCCACGGCCACGGTCATCACCTGGGTGGTGACGCCGTCGACGGTGACGCTGCCCGTGAGCGTGTGCGTGCCCGCGTCCCAGGTCCACGACACCGGCTGGCCGCCGGAGGTGACGCCGGCCGGGCCGCTGAGCGACACCGACAGGTCGCCCGCCAAGCTGTCGGGGTCCGCGATGGAGATCTTGCCGGTCGATTGCACCGGCGGCTCGTCCGCCGCCGCAATGCCGCCGGGCAGGCTGCCTTCGGAGACGATGCCGGCGTCGGTCGCCGTGGCCGTCGGCGGGTCGTTCACCGGGTTGACGGTCACGGTCACCGTGCTGGTGGTCGTGCCGCCGTGGCCGTCGCTCACCGTGACGGTGAAGCTGTCAGTGCCGTTGAAGTTGGCATTGGGAACGTAGGTGTAGGTGCCGTTGGGGTTCACCGTCACCGTGCCGTTCGACGGGTTGCTGCCCTTGGTGTAGGTGAGCGTGTCGCCGTCGACGTCGCTGCCGACGATCTGGCCGCTGACGGGCGTGTCTTCGTCCGTGGTCTTGGTGTCGTCGGGAGCCGTCGGCGCCTCGTTGACGTTCTGCTCGTTGAGCGTGACGGGGATGTTCGTCGTGACGGTTCCGTCGCTCGCACCGACCACCAGCGAATGCGCGTTGGCGCCCGCTTCGTAGTCGTTGACGAAGGCTGCAGCGCCTGCCGGCGTGAGGCTGATCTCGCCGGTGGCCGGATCGATGGCGAAGTAGCCGTTGTCGTTGCCCGAGAGGATGCTGTAGGTGACGTTCGCGCTGTCGATGTCGGTGGCGTGGACCGTGCCGAGCACGGTGCCCGCAGTGCGGTTCTCGTCGTAGCCGAAGACGTAGCCGGTGGCCGAGTCCACCGGCGTGCCACCGCCGTCGACGAACACCGGGGCGTCGTTGACGGGGTTGATGGTCACGTTCACCGTGCTGGTGGTGGTTCCACCGTGACCGTCGCTCACCGTCACCGTGAAGCTGTCGGCGCCGTTGAAGTTCGCGCCGGGAACGTAGGTGTACGTGCCATCGGGATTGACCGTGACCGTGCCGTGCGCCGGATCGCTGCCCTTGGCGTACGTCAGCGCGTCGCCGTCGACGTCGCTGCCGATCACTTGACCGCTGACGGGCGTGTCTTCGTCCGTCGTCGTGGTGTAGTTGGGCACCGTCGGTGCGTCGTTGATGTTCTGCTCGTTGAGCGTGACGGGGATGGTGGTCGTGGCCGTGCCATCGGTCGCGCCGATCACCAGCGAGTGCGCGTTGGCGCCTGCTTCGTAGTCATTGACGAAGGCCGCAGCGCCTGCCGGCGTGAGGCTGATCTCGCCCGTGGTGGGGTCGATGGCGAAGTAGCCCTGGTCGTTGCCCGAGAGGATGCTGTAGGTGACGTTCGCGCTGTCGATGTCCGTGGCGTGGACCGTGCCGAGCACGGTGCCCGCGGGGCGGTTCTCGTCGTAGCCGAAGACGTAGCCGGTGGCCGTGTCGACCGGCGTGCCGCCGCCGTCGACGAAGACCGGAGCGTCGTTGACGGGGTTGATGGTCACGTTCACCGTGCTGGTGGTCGTGCCGCCGTGGCCGTCGCTCACCGTGACGGTGAAGCTGTCGGTGCCGTTGAAGTTGGCGTTCGGGGTGTAGGTGTAGGTGCCGTCCGCGTTGACCGTGACCGTGCCGTTCGCGGGATCGCTGCCCTTCACGTAGGTCAGCGTGTCGCCATCGACGTCGCTGCCGACCACGCTTCCGCTGACGGGTGTGTCTTCGTCCGTGGTCTGGGTGTAGTTGGGCACCGTCGGCGCGTCGTTCACCGGGTCGATCGTGACCGTCACGGTGCTGGTGGTCGTGCCGCCATGGCCGTCGCTCACGGTGACGGTGAACGTGTCGGCGCCGTTGAAGTTGGCGCTGGGGACGTAGGTGTAGGTGCCGTCAGCGTTGACCGTGACGGTGCCATGCGCAGGGCCGTTGCCCAGCGCATACGTCAGCGCATCGCCGTCCACGTCGCTGCCGATCACTTGGCCGCTGACGGGGGTGTCTTCGTCCGTGGTCTGGGCGTAGTTGGGCACCGTGGGGGCGTCGTTCACCGGGTCGATCGTGACCGTCACGGTGCTGGTGGTCGTGCCGCCGTGGCCGTCGCTCACCGTGACGGTGAACGTGTCGGTGCCGTTGAAGTTGGCGCCGGGGACGTAGGTGTACGTGCCGTCGGCATTGACGGTGACCGTGCCATGCGCCGGATCGCTGCCCTTGGTGTAGGTCAGCGCGTCGCCGTCGACGTCGCTGCCGACGACCTGGCCGTTGACCGGCGTGTCTTCGTTCGTGGTCTCGGTGTAGTTGGGCGCCGTCGGTGCGTCGTTGACCGGGTTGATGGTCACATTCACCGTACTGGTGGTCGTTTCACCGTGACCGTCGCTCACCGTCACCGTGAAGCTGTCGGTGCCGTTGAAGTTCGCGCCGGGGACGTAGGTGTAGGTGCCATCGGCGTTGACGGTCACCGTGCCGTGCGTGGGATCGCTGCCCTTCGTGTAGGTCAACGTGTCGCCGTCGACGTCGCTGCCGACGACCTGGCCGCTGACCGGCGTGTCTTCGTTCGTCGTCTCGGTGTAGTTGGGGACTGTCGGTGCATCGTTGACCGGATCGATCGTGACCGTGATGGTGCTGGTCGTCGTGCCGCCATGGCCATCGCTCACCGTGACGGTGAACGTGTCGGTGCCGTTGAAGTTGGCATTCGGGGTGTAGGTATAGGTGCCGTCCGCGTTGACCGTCACCGTGCCGTTCGCGGGGTCGCTACCCTTCACGTACGTCAGTGCATCGCCGTCGACGTCGCTGCCCACGACCTGGCCGCTGACGGGCGTGTCTTCGTTCGTGGTCTGGTTGTAGTTGGGCGCCGTCGGTGCGTCGTTGACCGGATTGATGGTCACGTTCACCGTGCTGGTGGTGGTGCCGCCATGGCCGTCGCTCACCGTGACGGTGAAGCTGTCGGTGCCGTGGAAGTTGGCACCAGGGACGTAGGTGTACGTGCCATCGGCGTTGACCGTGACCGTGCCGTGCGCTGGATCGCTGCCCTTCACGTAAGTCAGCGTGTCGCCATCGACGTCGCTGCCAACGACCTGGCCGCTCACGGGCGTGTCTTCATCCGTGGTCTTGGTGTAGTCAGGCACCGTCGGCGCATCGTTCGCCGGGTCGACCGTCACGGTCACCGTGCTCGTCGTCGTACCCCCGTGACCATCGCTCACCGTTACCGTGAAGCTGTCCGTCCCGTGGAAGTCCGGGTTCGGCGTATAGGTGTACGTGCCATCCGGATTGACCGTGACAGAGCCGTTCGAAGGATTGCTGCCCTTGGTGTAGGTCAACGTGTCACCGTCGACGTCGCTGCCGATGACCTTGCCGTTGACGGGCGTGTCCTCGTTCGTGGTCTGGTTGTAGTTGGGCGCCGTCGGGGCGTCGTTGACCGGATCGACGGTGACGGTGACGGTGCTGGTCGTCGTGCCGCCGTGGCCGTCACTGACCGTGACGGTGAACGTGTCGGTGCCGTTGAAGTTCGGGTTCGGCGTGTAGACGTACGTGCCATCCGGATTGACCGTGACAGAGCCATTCGAGGGGTTGCTGCCCTTCGTGTAGGTCAGCGCATCGCCGTCCACGTCAGTACCCGTCACCTTGCCGTTGACCGGCGTGTCTTCGTTCGTGGTCTGGTTGTAGTTGGGCGCCGTCGGGGCGTCGTTGACCGGGTTGATGGTCACGTTCACCGTGCTGGTGGTGTTGCCGCCGTGGCCATCGCTCACCGTGACGGTGAAGCTGTCGGTGCCGTTGAAGTTCGTACCCGGGGTGTAGGTGTACGTGCCATCAGCGTTGACCGTGACCGTGCCGTGCGCGGGGTCGCTGCCCTTGGTGTACGTCAGCGCGTCGCCATCGACGTCACTGCCGACGACCTTGCCGCTGACCGGCGTGTCTTCATTCGTGGTCTCGATGTAGTTGGGCGCCGTCGGTGCGTCGTTGACCGGATTGATGGTCACGTTCACCGTGCTGGTGGTCGTGCCACCGTGGCCGTCGCTCACCGTCACGGTGAAGCTGTCGGTGCCGTTGAAGTTGGCGCCGGGGACGTAGATGTACGTGCCATCGGCGTTGACCGTGACCGTGCCGTGCGCCGGATCGCTGCCCTTGGTGTACGTCAGGGTGTCGCCATCGACGTCGCTGCCAACGACCTGGCCGCTGACGGGTGTGTCTTCGTTCTTGGTCTCGATGTAGTTGGGCGCCGTCGGTGCGTCATTGACCGGGTTGACGGTCACGTTCACCGTGCTGGTGAACGTGCCGCCGTTGCCGTCACTAACCGTCACGGTGAAGCTGTCGGTGCCATTGAAGTTCAGATTCGGCGTGTAGACATACGTGCCATCGGGATTGACCGTGACCGTGCCGTTCGCCGGATCGCTGCCCTTCACGTACGTCAGCGCATCGCCATCGACGTCGGTGCCGACCACGCTTCCGCTGATCGGCATGTCTTCGTTCGTCGTCTCGTCGTAGTCCGGCGCCTTGGGCGCGTCGTTGACGGGCGAGACCGTCACCGTCACCGTGCTCGTCGTCGTACCGCCATGGCCATCGCTCACCGTCACCGTGAAGCTGTCCGTCCCATGGAAGTCCGGGTTCGGCGTGTACGTGTACGTGCCGTCCGGGTTGACCGTGACCGTGCCGTGCGCCGGGTCGCTGCCCTTCGTGTAGGTCAGCGTGTCGCCACTGTCGATGTCGCTGCCGGTCACGCGGCCGCTCACGGGCGTGTCTTCGGTCGTGGTCTCCGTGTAGTCGGGCGCGGTGGGTGCGTCGTTCACGGGCGAGACGGTCACGGGCACCGTGACGGTGGTGGTGCCGCCCTTGCCGTCGCTGACGGTCACCTCGAAGCTGTCGGGCCCTTCGTAGCCGGGCTTGGGCGTGTAGACGAACTGGCCCGTGGACGGATCAACGGTGACGGTGCCGTGCTCGGGGCCCTTGGCGACGGTGTAGGTCAGCGTGTCACGGTCCGGGTCGGTCGCGTGCACTTGTCCGCTAACAGGCTTGTCCTGGTCGGTGACGACAGGCTCGGCCTTGCCTTCGGGGCCGCGGTTCTGCGCGGGAAGCAACGGCGGAATGAAAGCCGGGCCACCACCGCCGCCGCCACCGCTCGCGGCGGCACCGACGCCCAGCACGCCGAGCGCGCCCAGCAGCCAGCCCGGCACGCCGTCGGGCAGCAAGGCGCCGCCGGCGTCGTTCCATTCGATCTCGGTGAAGTGGAAGTCTTTCCAGGGCGCGGTGTACTGGCCCCACCACTGCACGCCGGCGCCGTCTTCGAGCACGAGGTCGTTGCGGCCGGCGTCGGGGTACTCGGCGAAGAAGCCGCGCACGGCGACTTCCTGGCCGTCGCGCAGCACGAGCACGAGGTCGTCGCCGCGGCGCTCGAACTTGAGCACGCTCTCGGGCGCGATCTTCAGCGTGACGATCGACGGGCGATCCAGAACCAGAGGGGCTTCCGCCGTCGCTTTGCGGGATGACGCGCCACCAGACTTGTAAACAGCTTCCATGATTGGTCTTTCTCCTTGACTCCGGACCTCGGGCGAGCCCTCGCTTTCAGCGAACAGCCCGGGTCGCACGTTGGGAAATCTCGAAGGCCGCGGGTGGCTCTCGAGGACTCGCCGGCGCGACCCGGTGCGCGGATCACGCAGGCTTGCGCTTGCATGGGGCGGGATTCTTGGTTCGGGGGGGTGTCCGGACTTTTGCCGGAGAGGCCGTGGCGTTTGCCGTGGCGTACAACTGTTCACAAACGTGTGTGAATGTCGAATACTTCACACGATTGGCGAAAGAAAATCAGCAATTCGCAAGTTGGGAAAGCGAGCGCTGGCGGTCTTTTGGCTTACGGGCTTTTGCCGGAGCGTCCAATTCTTTTGATGGACGGAATCGGCCCGGCTATTTCCTGCAATACCGGACGGGCCCTGTCCAGCACCCCGTTTTCCCTCTGACAGCCCCCCTCGCCGCGGCACCTTTTTTAAGGCCTCGGGCGTCAATGGCGGGTGAATCGATCAGGAATGAAGACCGGTCATTGGATGAATTTGCATTTCTTGTGACAATGATTACCAAATTAATTTCTTGGTTACATTGTTTCGGCCACAGGGCGTTCCAACGCGGTGCCGGCGCCCCCTCTTTCCATGTCCTATTGGTCACCTCCGGAGCCCCGGAGAGCTCATCTTCTGGTTGTCGACGACAACGTTGACGAACTCAAGCTTTTGCTGGAAACGCTGCGGGGCACCGGCTACCGCATCACGCTCGCCTTCGACGCGATGGAGGGTTACCGGCGGGCGACGACGCTGCAGATGGACCTGGTGCTGCTGGACGTGCGCCTGGGCGGCACCGACGGGTTTGCCGCCTGCCGCCTGCTGAAGGCCGACCCGGCCACGGCGGACATTCCGGTGATCTTCGTGACCTCGTCGGCCAGCCTGGAAGAGCGCCTGACGGGCCTGCGGGCGGGCGCGGTCGACTACATCGTGAAGCCCTTCGACCCGGCCGAGGTGATGGCCCGCGTCGAGATTCACCTGGCGCTGGCGGAATCCCGCAGGGCGCGCACCGCCCCTGCCCCGCAGCCTGCGCCCCCGCCCGACAGCCCCGCCGCGAACGACGGCGGCGCGCCGGGCTCGGGCATGGACCGCGCGCTCATGCAGGCGGCGGAGCGACTCATCCTGGCCGACCTGAGCCGCGTGCTGCCGCTGCGCGAGCTGGCGGCACGCGTGGGCACGCACGAAAAGCGCCTGTCGCGCGTGTTCAAGGAGCTGACGAACCGCACGGTGTTCGAGTTCGTGCGCGAAGCGCGGCTGCACGAGGCGCAGCGCCTGCTGCTCGAATCGGCCATGCGCATCGAAGAGATCGCCGCGGCGGTGGGGTTCTCGAGCGCCGCGAACTTCGCGACGGCGTTTCGCGAGTACTTCGACTGCACGCCCTCGGCCTGTCGCCAGGCCGGTGTCGAACGTTCCGGCACCTGACGCGCGATGCATCCGGTGCGCACACGCCCCTGGTGGGCAAGCGGTCTGCTGCTCGGCCTGGCCTTGTGGTTGTGGGGCTTCGCGGCCAGCGCGGCGGAAGCCGTCAGGTTCAGCGCACTTGCCCGCGGCAAGGTCGCCATCGAACAGACCATCGAGGTGTTCGCAGACCCCACGGCCCGCCTGTCGGCGCGCGAGGTGCTCGCAGTGCCGAGCGGTGGTGCGAACGGGTTCCTGCCCGCCACGCCCGACCAGCTGATGCGCGGGTTCTCGACCTCGGCGGTCTGGCTGCGCCTGTCGCTGGTCAACGATGCGCAGGAGGTGCGCACGGCGCGGTTCGGGCTCAACGTGACGTGGCTGCGGCATGTCGACTTTCATCTGCTGCGCACGCGCAATGGCCAACCCGCATGGACGCACGCGCAGGCCGGCGTGTCCGACCCGATGGACAGCACGCACCGCCACGACCGCATTCCACAGATGCAGATCGATCTGCAGCCGGGCGAGTCGGTGCAGGTGCTGGTGCGCGTCATGAGCACGGGCCAGATCAAGCTGGTGCTGGAGCTGCACACCGACGAGGCGTGGCATCACATCGAACGCAACCATGCGCTGCTCAGCGGCCTGCTGATCGGGGGGCTGCTGGCCTTCGCGGTGTATTCGGCGGCGCTGTGGTGGATTTCGCGCGCGCCGATGCTCGCGTTCCAGGCGGGGAGCTTTGCGCTGCTGGCGCTGTACGAGGCCACCTACCGCGGCTATGCGCGCATCGCGCTGTGGCCCGACAGCACCGACTGGAGCTACCGCGGCCACAGCGTGATGGTGGCGGCCACGGCGCTGTGCCTGCTGCTGTACTTTCACGAGCGCGGCCGCCAGAGCCCGGTGCGCGTGCCCGGGCGCCCGCTGCTGTTCGCGCTGGCCGGTGTCGAGATCGTCGTGCTGCTGGGCACCCTGCTCGGTCCCTATGCGACCTTCGCGGCCATCGGCATCGTGAACGCGCCACTGATCGTGCTCGCGCTGACGGTCTGCACCTTCATCTACCAGCGGCGCGCCGGCCCGGGCGGGCGGCTGTCGCTGCTGGTGATGCTCGTGATCTGCGTGGGCGCGCTGATGCGCATGTCGGCGCTGATGTTCGCGGAGCGCTCGATGTCCGACTTCGACCACTATGCGCTGGCGTTCCCCGGCATGCTGGTGGGCGCGTTCGCGATCACGGCGTGGTCGTTCCAGGAGACGCGCCAGCGCAACGCGGCGCAGCAGACGCTGCTGCAGTGGCAGGCGCAGGAGCAGCAGCGGCTCGAAGAAGAAGTGGTGCGCAAGACCCGCGCCCTGAGCGAGGCGCTGGGCCAGGCCGAGCAGCGCACGCGCGAGCAGAAGGAGCTGCTGGCCTACATCAGCCACGACCTGCGCGCGCCGGTGGCCACCATCCTGGGCAACCTGCGGCTGATGCAGGACGCCGGCGACATGCCCGCGCCGACGCGGCTCGCAACCATCGAACGCAGCGCGGCCTACCAGCTGGAGCTCATCGATGACCTGGTCGACTACGCCAAGGGCGAGCTGGCGCCGCTGGCCGTCGAGGCGCAGCCGGTGCAACTGCGCACGCTGGTCGACAACGTCGCGCAGTACGCGGACGCACTCGCGCAGCGCCAGCACAACAGCTTCGAACTCACGATCGACGGCGAGTTGCCGGCCCTGGTCCACCTGGACGGCAAGCGGCTGCAGCAGGTGGTGCTGAACCTGCTGTCGAACGCGGCCAGGTTCACGCGCAACGGCGCCATCGGGCTGCGCTTGCAGGCGCAACCGTCCCACGGCGCGTGGCTGCTGCATTTCGAGGTGACCGACAGCGGCACGGGCATCGACGCCGACACGCTCGAGCGCATGACGCGCCTGCTGGCCGACAACGCGCCCAGCATGGCGGGCGGCGGGCTCGGGCTGGTGATTGCGCAGCGCATCGTGCAGCGGATGGGCGGGCGGCTCGCCATCCACAGCGGCATGGGCTCGGGGACGCGGGTGGTGTTCTCGCTGTCGACCGAGCCGGCGCCTTCGTCGGACGCGCCTGCACCGCCGCCATCGGAACCCATCGCCGCGCCGCGCCCGCGCGCCAGGCCCCGGGCGCGCGGCCGGCTGCTGCCGGTGTTGACGCCGCTGTCGCCGGCGCAGAAGGACGAACTCGAAGTGCTCGCCCGCGACGGGCGCTGGAGCGACCTGCACGAGTGGGTGAACCGGCTGGCCGCCGAGGCGCACAGCCAGCCGATGGTGCTGACGCTGCGCCAGGCGCTGGACCGGCTGGACTTCGAGCAGATCCGGCTGATTGCGCGCGCGGCGCCTTTGCGCCCGCTGTAGTCCGAAGGGGCCGCGCCGCCAGAACCCATGCGACCGGCAGGGTCGCCCCATGGGTGGGCTTTCGCTTTCTATTTCGATATATCTAGAATAGTCTCGACCCACTCAAGAAAGCCATCCCCATGCGCCACCTTCACCACGCTCCGCACCACCATCACCACCGCCACGCCCCGCGCGGCGAACACGAAGACGGCCTGGCCGGCGGCGGCCGCGGGATGCGCGGCGGGCGCGGCGGCGGCGCGGGCCGGGTGTTCGGCCACGGCGGGCTGCGCTTCGTGCTGCTGCAGCTCATTGCCGACAAGCCCTCGCACGGCTACGAACTCATCAAGGCCATCGAAGACCGCCTGGGCGGCACCTACGCGCCGAGCCCCGGCGTGGTCTACCCCACGCTCACGCTGCTGGAAGAGCTGGGCTACCTGAGCGTGGAAACCGCCGACGTCGGCGGTCGCAAGCGCTACAGCATCACGCCGAGCGGCCAGGAGTTCCTGGCCGCCAACCGCGAAACGGCCGACGCCATGATGGCCCGCATGGCGGGCGGCGTGGACGGCGCCGGCCCGCGCGCCGGACGGCCCCCGCAAGTCACCCGCGCCATCGAGAACCTCAAGCTCGCGATGCGCCTGCGCCTTGGCGGCGCCCCCCTCACCGAACAACAAGCCCACGAATTCGCCGCGGTGCTCGACAGCGCCGCACAACAGCTCGAACGCATCTGAACCCATCTCTGCAAATGACCGACTTCACAACCACTGCTTCTTCTTCCAACACGCCCGACCGCACGCCCCGCCGCGTGCGCCACGAACTGCGTTTTCGCCAACTCACGGTGAAGACCGTGCAGCGCGTGACGCCGCACCTGATCCGCATCACGCTGACCGGCGACGCGCTCCAGGGCTTCACCAGCCCCGGCTTCGACGACCACGCGAAGCTGTTCTTTCCCGATGTCGCCACCGGCCAGCTCACGCTGCCGACCGCCGGCCCCGACGGCCCCGTGTGGCCCGAGGGCGGGCGCCCCGCCATGCGCGACTACACGCCGCGCCGCCACGACCCACAGGCCAATACGCTCGAGATCGACTTCGCGCTGCACGACGCCGGCCCCGCCACGCAGTGGGCCGAGCAGGCCAAGCCCGGCGACATCGTCGGCGTAGGCGGCCCGCGCGGCTCGTTCATCGTGCCGACCGAATTCGACTGGCACCTGCTGATCGGCGACGACACCGCCCTGCCCGCCATCTCTCGCCGCCTGGCCGAACTGCCGGCCGGCGCGCGCGTGGTGGTGCTGGCGGAAGTCGACAGCGCAGCCGACGAGATTCCTTTGGAGACGCAGGCCGAGCTCACGCTGCGCTGGGTGCACCGCGAAGGCGCCGCGCCGGGACTGAGCCCCGTGCTGGTCGACACGCTGAAAGCGATGACGCTGCCGGACGGTGACTTCCACGCCTGGGTCGGTTGCGAATCGGCGATCGCGAAGGCGCTGCGCGCGCACCTCGTGGGCGAGCGCGGTGCGAACCCGAAGTGGGTTCGGGCGTCGGGTTACTGGCGTCGCGGTGCGGTGGCGACGCACGACACGCACGACGAATAAGGAAGGCGCGACTCAGTCGCGAAGCCCGGGGCCGGGCTTCGCGCTAGAGCCAGCCGACGCGCTTGAACCGGTAGTAGAGGTAGCCGCAGGTGCTGACGATCAGCCCCAGCGCCATCGCGTATCCATAGCGGAATTTCAGCTCGGGCATGTGCTCGAAGTTCATGCCCCAGATGCCCGCGAAGGCGGTGCACACCGCGAAGATGCTGGCCCAGGCGGCGAGCCGCTTGGTCACTTCGCTCTCCTCGATGGTGACCATCGAGAGGTTCACCTGCACCGCCGTGGCGATGGTGTCGCGCACCGCGTCGATCGAACCGTTGATGCGCACCAGGTGGTCGCCCACGTCGCGGAAATATTCCTGCGTGCCCACGCAGATCTGCGGGACGCGCCCGCCGTGCAGCTTGCCCGCTGCCTCCACCAGCGGCGCCACCGCGCGCTTGAGGATGAGGCTGCGGCGCTTCAGGTCGTACAGCTGCTTGATCTTGTCGCGCGCCGCGCCGCCCTGCGCAAAGATCTGCTGCTCGATGGATTCGAGTTCCACTTCGAGCGCGTCGATCACCGGAAAGTAGCGGTCGACCACCGCGTCCATCAGCGCATAGAGCACGAAGCCCGCGCCGTTGCGCAGCAGGTCAGGCTCGCGCTCGCAACGCTCGCGCACGCCCAGGAAGCCCTGCTGGCTGCGGTTGCGCACCGACAGCACGTAGTTGCGGCCGACGAACACGTTGACCTCGCCCACGTTCACGCTGTGCTCGCCTTCGGCTTCGGTCGAGGGCTCGACCAGGTGCATCACGACGAACAGCGAGTCGCCGTACTCCTCGACCTTGGGACGCTGGTGGCCGTGCTGGGCGTCTTCGACGGCCAGCGGGTGCAGGTCGAATTCGTCCTGCATCTGGGCCAGCTCTTCGGGCGTGGCGTCGCTCAACGCCACCCAGACGAAACAGCCGGCGCGGGAGATGTAGTCGCTGATGTCCTCGACGGGAATGTCGGCGAGCTTGGCGCCGTTTTCATAGGCCACGCAGTTGATCAGCATCGGGACGTTTCCCTCTTCGAACTTGGAATGAACTCAGGCCGCCGCATCGGTCGGTGCGGTCGCGGCCAGGCGGGCCGTGTCGGCCAGCGAGGCCTCGATGGCCTGCGTCTCGCGCGCGAGCAGGGCCAGCCCCTGGTCGGCGAACGCGCGGTGACTGGCCACGTCGGCCCACAGGCTCGCCGCAGCTTCGGCACACGTCAGCGACGTGAAGCGGATGCGGCCCTTGGCCAGCGCGACGAAGCGCTGCTCGCGCAGCGGATCGGCCCGGTCCCAGGCGCCGCCGATGAGCACGCGCTTGCCGCGCTTGATGCGGGGTTCGCGCTCGGCGAAGAAAGGCAGCTTGGCGCCGAACCAGCCCGGCAGGCCGGTGTTCAGCGCGGTGTCGAAAGCCGAGGGCGCGGCGTTCGCCTTGGCGAATTCGCGCAGCGTGCCGAGCTGGTAGAGCGCCGGGTCCTTGGCACCGCCCGTGCCTTCGACGGGTCGGATGACGGACGGGCCGCTGTTGCCCGTGCCCGGTCGCCCTTCGGGCCGTTTCGACTTGCGCAGGTCCGCCAGCTGGGCCGGCGACATGCACAGGTACAGCGCCGCAAGGTCAGCGGGCAAGGTGGCGGTGTCCGGGAGCGCGTCCGCTGCAGGGCCTTTGATTTCATCCGACGGGGCCATGGGCGCCTTTGTTCTTCACGCGGGGTTTGCGCCGAGGGATTTTAGGAGCGGCGATGCAGGCCGCCGCCCGCGCCCGACCGCGTCAGTGCTCGGGGCCGCCCTGCCCCTGCCCCTGCCCCTGCCCCTGCCCCTGCCCCTGCCCCTGCCCCTGCGGCTCGGGCGCCGGGGCCGGCAGCCATTGCAGCTCGTCCGGCAGGTACGGCCGCGACCAGCTCATGCCGTCCAGCCGCACGCGCAGCGTGAGCCCCCGCACGGTGGTCACGGTGCCGGGCTGCCCGTGCACCAGCACCCTGGCGCCCTTGCGGGCAGGCACATGAAATCGTTTCCGGATGTCCTCGTAGCTCACTGGGGTCTCCATGGAGAAAAAAGGTCGCGTGCGCCCGCGTAGTCATGCGCATGCGCATGGCTACGCACGGGGGAGCTGTCTGGATTCAGGGGAATGCGGCCAAAGTGGACGCGGCAGGGGCGTCGGTGCGGGGAGGCCGGCGCGCACGCCGATGGCCGTCCCCGATAATGACCCGATCCCCGGGATGCGCAGCGCGCACCCTCTTTTCTTCTCCACGGATTCAATGACCTTACCGGTGAAAAGCACCAAAGATCAAGCCCCCTCGGCTGGCGATTTCGCCGGGCACACGCCGATGATGGCGCAGTACTTAGGCCTCAAGGCCGACCATCCGGACACCCTGCTGTTCTACCGGATGGGCGATTTCTACGAACTGTTCTGGGCCGACGCCGAAAAGGCCTCGCGCCTGCTCGACATCACGCTCACCCAGCGCGGCCAGTCGGCCGGGCAGCCGGTGCTGATGTGCGGCGTGCCCTTCCACTCGGTCGACACCTACCTCGCGCGGCTCATCAAGCTGGGCGAATCGGTCGCCATCTGCGAACAGGTGGGCGAGGTCGGTGCCAGCAAGGGGCCGGTCGAGCGCAAGGTGGTGCGGGTGGTCACGCCCGGCACGCTGACCGACTCGGAACTGCTCAACGACAAGAGCGATTCGCTGCTGCTCGCCGTGCATGCGGGCACGCGCAACTTCTGCGGCCTGGCCTGGCTCAGCGTGACGGGTGCCGAACTGCGGCTGGCCGAGTGCCCGGCCGACGCGCTCGAAGCCTGGATCGCGCGCATCGCACCGAGCGAGCTGCTGTACAGCGCCGAGGTCACGCCCGCCTTCGAGCAGCGCCTGAAGGCCGCGCGCGCGGCTGTGCCGTTCACGCTGTCGCTGCGTCCGGCCTGGCAGTTCGATCCCGGCCTGGGCGAGCGCAAGCTCAGCGAGCAGATGGGCAGCCACAGCCTCGCGGCGTGGAACGCCGAATCGCTGGGCAACGCGCACGCCGCCGCCGCCGCGCTACTGGGCTATGCCGAGCACACGCAGGGCCGCGCGCTGTCGCACGTGCAGCGGCTGTCGGTGGAACGCGACGGCGACCTGATCGAGCTGCCGCCCACCACGCGCCGCAACCTGGAGCTGGTGCAGACGCTGCGCGGCGAAGACGCGCCCACGATGTTCTCGCTGCTCGACACCTGCATGACGGGCATGGGCAGCCGCCTGCTCAAGCGCTGGCTGCTCTCGCCGCGCCGCGACCGCAGCGAAGCACAAGGCCGGCTCGACGCCATCGGTGCGCTGCAGTCCCCCGGGCCCGGCGCCACCGCCGCGCCCTGGCGCACGCTGCGCGAGCAACTGAAGAACACGAGCGACGTGGAACGCATCGCGGCGCGCATTGCGCTGCGGCAAGTGCGCCCGCGCGAACTGGTCGCGCTGCAGCTCGCGCTGGCGAAGGCCGAGCAACTGGCGCCGCTGCTGCCGGGCGCGGCTGCGCTGCTGGCGCAGATCACCGAACGCCTGGCACCGCCGCCGGGCTGCGCCGACCTGCTGGTGCGTGCGATCAAGCCCGATCCGTCGGCGCTGGTGCGCGACGGCGGCGTGATCGCCACGGGCCACGACGCCGAGCTCGACGAGCTGCGCGAGATCAGCGAGAACTGCGACGACTTTTTGCTCAAACTCGAGATCAGCGAGCGCGAGCGCACCGGCATCAGCAACCTGCGCGTGCAGTTCAACCGCGTGCACGGCTTCTACATCGAGGTGACGCAAAGCGCGCTCTCGAAGGTGCCCGACAACTACCGCCGCCGCCAGACGCTGAAGAACGCCGAGCGCTTCATCACGCCCGAACTCAAGGCCTTCGAAGACAAGGCACTGAGCGCGCAAGACCGCGCACTGGCGCGCGAGAAGTGGCTGTACGAGCAGCTCCTCGACGCGCTGCAGCCTTCGGTGCCCGCGCTCACGCAGCTGGCCGGCGGCATCGCTGCGCTCGACGCGCTGTGCGCGCTGGCCGAGCGCTCGCACACGCTGAACTGGCGCGCGCCGACCTTCGTGTCGCACCCGTGCATCGAGATCCAGCAGGGCCGCCATCCGGTGGTGGAGGCGCGGCTGGCCGAGAAGTCGTCGGGCGGCTTCATCGCCAACGACACGCAGATGGGGCCGCAGCAGCGCATGCAGATCATCACCGGCCCGAACATGGGCGGTAAGTCGACCTACATGCGGCAGGTGGCGATCGTGGTGCTGCTGGCGTCCATCGGCTCGCACGTGCCCGCCACGGCCTGCCGACTCGGGCCGATCGATGCGATTCACACGCGCATCGGCGCAGCGGACGACCTGGCCAACGCGCAGTCGACCTTCATGCTCGAGATGACCGAGGCCGCGCAGATCCTGCACAGCGCCACGGCGCAGTCGCTGGTGCTGATGGACGAAATCGGCCGCGGCACCAGCACCTTCGACGGCCTGGCGCTGGCGGCCGGCATCGCGGCGCAGTTGCACGACCGCAGCAAGGCCTTCACGCTGTTCGCCACGCACTACTTCGAGCTCACCGAGTTCCCGGCCACGCACCACGGCGCGGTGAACATGCACGTGAGCGCGACCGAGTCGGGCCGCGACATCGTGTTCCTGCACGAGATGCAGCCGGGCCCGGCCAGCAAGAGCTACGGCATCCAGGTGGCGCGCCTGGCGGGCATGCCCGCGGCGGTGGTCAACCACGCGCGGCAGGCGCTCGATGCGCTCGAATCGCAGCATGCGCAAACGCGTGCGCAGGTCGACCTGTTTGCGCCGCCGCCGGCCACCGAAACCCCCATGGCCAGCGCCGTAGAATCCGCGCTGGCTGCCCTCGACCCGGACGCCATGAGCCCGCGCGAAGCCCTCGACGCGCTCTATGCCCTCCAGAAACTGAACGCACGTGAACGCAGTACCGCATGAGCGGGCCCAGTTCCTGCAAGGCGAACCCATGACTTATTGCGTAGGCATCAAACTCAACGCCGGCCTGGTGTTTCTTTCCGACTCGCGCACGAACGCGGGGGTGGACCACATCAGCACCTTCCGCAAGATGATCGTCTACGAGCAGCCAGGCGACCGCGTGATGGTGCTGCTGTCGTCGGGCAACCTGAGCATCTCGCAGTCGGTGCGCGAAATCCTGCAGATCGAAGAGCTGCGCGAAACGCGCGAGGACGGCACGCAGGGCGAACCCATCACCATCTGGAACGCCAAGAGCATGTTCGACGCCGCGCGCGTGCTGGGCTCGGCCGTGCGCCATGTGTACGACCGCGATGCCGAAGCACTCAAGCATGCGGGCCTCGATTTCAACGTGTCGTTCATCTTCGGCGGGCAGGTCAAGGGCGAAGGCATGCGCCTGTTCCTGGTCTACGCCGCGGGCAACTTCATCGAAGCCACCACCGAGACGCCCTACTTCCAGGTGGGCGAGTCGAAGTACGGCAAGCCCGTGCTCGACCGCGTGCTCACGCCCGAGACGCCGCTGGACGAAGCCGCCAAGTGCGCGCTGGTGTCGATGGACTCGACCATGAAGTCGAACCTGTCGGTCGGCCTGCCGCTGGACCTCGTGGTGTACGAGGCCAACAAGCTCGAGACCGACCGCGTGATCTGCATCGACGCCGACAACCCCTACTACCGCATGATGCACAACAGCTGGGGCCAGAAGCTGCGCGAGGTGTTCGACAGCATCGAAGACCCGGTGTGGGACGACAGCGCCACCGAACACCCGCTGCGGATGCCGGCCACGCGTCACAGCCCGCTGCGCAAGATCTCCACGCCCGACGAAAAGCTCATCTGAATCTGTCCGTGCCTCCTGTCATCTTTTCGCACGGCAACAGCTTTCCGGCGAGCACCTACCGCGTCGTTCTCGACAGCCTTCGCAACCGGGGCTTCGAGGTCGACGCCATCGAGAAATTCGGGCACGACCCGAAGTACCCCGTCACCGACAACTGGCCGCACCTGGTGCAGCAGCTGGCCGACTTCGCCAAGCTGCGTGCCGACCGCGCGGGCGGCCCGGTGTTTCTCATCGGCCATTCGCTGGGCGGCTTCCTGAGCCTGATGTGCGCGGCGCGCCACCCCGAGCTGGCGCGCGGCGTGCTGCTGATCGATTCGCCGATCCTCGGCGGCTGGCGCGCGAACACGCTCAACGTGGTCAAGCGCACGCCGCTCATGAAGAGCATTTCGCCCGGCGCCGTGAGCCGCAAGCGCAAGAACAGCTGGGAGCACCGCGAGGCGGTGTTCGAGCACTTCCGCAGCAAGAAGGCGTTCGCGAAGTGGGACGAGCAGGTGCTGCACGACTACATCGACCACGGCACCTTCGACAGCGAAGACACGCGCTCGCTGAGCTTCGACCGCGACGTGGAAACCGCCATCTACAACACCCTGCCCCACACGCTGGGCGCGCTGCTGCGCCGCCACCCGCTCAAGTGCAAGGTGGCGTTCATCGGCGGACGCCAGTCGGTCGAGATGAAGCAGGTGGGCATGGCGATGACCGAGCAGGTCACCAAGGGCCGCATCACGATGCTCGACGGCAGCCACCTGTTCCCGATGGAAAAGCCGCTGGCCACGGCGGCGGCCATCGAGGCTTCGCTGCGCAACCTGATGTAGGTGGTGTTCAGGCGGTGCGGCAGGCGACCACGTCGCCGACGCGCAGCACACCGCCACGCAGCACCCGCGCCGTCACGCCGCCATGCCCGCGCATGGCGTTGTAGCCACCGGGGCCGAGCAGTTCTTCCATGCGCGAGCAAGGCTCGCAGGGCCCGGTGATCTCGAGCAGCACCTCGGGCCCGAGCGCCAGCACCAGCGGCTGGTCGCGAAACAGCGAGCGCGCCGCCAGCAGGTTGAGGCCCGACACGACGAGGTTGCGGCGCAGCAGGCCCGCACCCACACCCTCCATGCGCTGCGCAAGCGCCGCGACAACCGGCAGGTGCTCCGCCTGGATCAGCGTGACCTGCCGCTTGCCACCGCCGCGCCCGGCGCTGATGCGGTCGCCGGCCAGCCCCAGCCCTTCGATGGCCTGCACCTCCTCCACCGATTGAACTGGCGTGCGCCGCGCGGGGCGCAACAGGATGGCGTCGAGCCGGCCGGGGTGCGGAAACTGCCGGGTCAGGGCGTGGAGGTCGGACATGCGCCGCATTGTCCACGCGGACTTTTTTTGCGCACCGCTGTCGGCCCGCCGCATACTGGCGCGTCCTTGGGGTTGAACCGACCTCCGTCGAAGGAACAGAAGCGACACCCACGCGCCGACGATGAGCACCACCGAGCTGAGCTGGATCGCCACCACACTGACCGCTGCGCGCCCGCGCGCGGTGGCGGCACTGCTGCGCTACTTCCGCGACCTGGACACGGCCGAGGAAGGCTTCCAGGAAGCCAGCCTGCGCGCGCTGCGGCACTGGCCCGAGCACGGCCCGCCCGACGATCCGCTGGCGTGGCTGATCCTCGTGGGGCGCAACGCGGCGCTCGACGAGCTGCGGCGGCGCGACCGGCACGATCCGCTGCCCGAAGCCGATGACGGCGACGCGGACATGGCCCTCGACCCCGACCTCGCCGAACAGCTCGACCAGTCGCACTACCGCGACGACGTGCTGCGCCTGCTGTTCGTCTGCTGCCACCCCGCGTTGCCGCTCGCGCAGCAGATCGCGCTGGCGCTGCGCATCGTCTCGGGCCTGTCGGTGCCGGAGATCGCGCGCGCCTTCCTGGTCGGCGAGCGCGCCATGGAACAGCGCATCACGCGCGCCAAGCAGCGCGTGGCCGCGGCCGGCCTGCCCTTCGATGCGCCCGGCGCGCGCGAACGCGGCGAGCGGCTGGCGGCCGTGGGCGCGGTGGTCTATCTGCTGTTCAACGAAGGCTATGCGGCCAGCGGCGGCACGGCCCATGTGCGCGTGGCGCTGTGCGAAGAGGCGATCCGGCTCGCGCGCCTGCTGTGCGACCTGTTCCCCGACGAGCCCGAGACCGCCGGCCTGTGCGCCCTGCTGCTGTTGCAGCACGCGCGCGCCGATGCGCGGCTGGACGCGGCCGGCATGGTCGTGCTGCTCGAAGACCAGGACCGCACGCGCTGGCACCGCGCGGCGATCGACGAAGGCCTGGCCCTGCTCGACGCCGCGCTGCGCCAGCGCCGCGTCGGGCCGTACCAGCTGCAGGCGGCCATCGCGGCCACGCACGCGCGGGCCGCGCGCGCCGCCGACACCGACTGGGCCGAGATCGACCGGCTCTACGCCGGGCTCGAAAAGCTGCAGCCTTCGCCCGTGGTCACGCTCAACCGCGCGGTGGCCGTGGCCAAGGTGCGCGGGCCCGAGGCGGCGCTGGCGATGGTCGACGCGCTGGCAGAGCCGCTGTCGGCGTACTTCCACTTCCACGGCCTGCGCGGCGGGCTGCTGATGCAGCTGGGCCGCAGCGACGAAGCGCGCCGCGCCTTTGCCGACGCGCTCGCACTGGCCCGCACCGCCGCCGAGGCCGCGCACATCCGCCTGCTGCTCGACCGCCTCGGCGCGGGCGCCTCTTCCGACTCCCTTCAAGCAAAGGACGAACGATGATCTATTCCATCCTGATCTACGGTTCCGAAGCTGCGGCGGCCGGCTGGGCGCCCGAGGTCGAAGACGAGATGCTCGAGCGCCACGCCGACCTGCGCGACGAGCTGCAGGCCGCCGGCCGGCTCGGCACCGTGCTGCGCCTGATGCCCGACACAGCCACCACCGTGCGGCACGCCGGCGCCGCGCATCCGCTGGTGACCGACGGGCCCTTCGCCGAGACGAAGGAGCAGCTGATGGGCATCTACATCGTCGAGTGCGAGTCGCTCGAAGACGCGCGGCATGCGGCGCGGCGGCTGGACTTCGAGGGCGGCGTGTTCGAGATCCGCCCGGTGACCTGGTACGACCCGGGCGTGATCGCGCCGCGCATCCCGCAGGTCTGAAAAAAATCCCACGGCGCTGTCGGATCAGCTGGGCCTGCGCCGTCCTTGGAACGAGCGCCCGCATGTCGCGGGTCGCCATTCACGCCAAGGAGAAGCTCTCATGCCCTCGAATGTCCAGTCCTTGCAAGACCGCTGCGCCGTGATCCACGGCGGCAGCGGTGCCCTCGGCGGCGCCGTCGCCCGCGCCTTTGCACGCGAAGGCGCCCGCGTGTTCATCACCGGCCGCAACCGCGACAAGCTCGACGCGGTGGTGCGAGACATCACCCAAGCCGGCGGCCGCGCGCAGGCCGCGGTGGTCGACGCGCTGGACGAGGCCGCGATGCTGCGCCACGCGGCCGAGGTGGCCGAGCAGGCCGGCGGCATCGACCTCGCGTTCAACGCCGTCGGCGTCTTCCATGTGCAGGGCCGGCCACTGGCCGAGCTGTCGCTGGAGGACTTCTTCCTCCCCATCCACGCCTACACGCGCGCCAACTTCCTCACCGCCAAGGCCGTGGCGCCGCACATGGCGGCGCGCGGCGGCGGCGTGATCCTGTCGGTGTCGACGCCCGCCTCGCGCCTACCCGGCCCCGGGTACCTCGGACATGCCGTGGCCTGCGCCGGCGTGGAGGGGCTCGCGCGCCACATGGCGGGCGAGCTGGCGGCCTTTCGCATCCGCACGGCCTGCATCCGCTCGCACGCGATTCCCGAGGCGGTGGCCGCGGGCTCGCACAGCGGCGAGGTGTTTCGCCCGGCGGCCGAGCGCATGGGCCTCACGGTCGAGCAGATGCTGGCCGCGCGGCCCGACGGGCTGCTGGTCGAACGCCTGCCCTCGCTGGACCAGCTCGCGGGCACCGCAGTGTTCCTGGCCTCGCCGCTGGCCGGGGCCATGACCGGGGCAATAGTCAACCTGAGCGGAGGGGTCATCCTCGATTAGGGTTGTGGTCGCTTTGAATTAACATCAAGATACAAATAGGAACTTTAGAAACAGTCGTTTCATTTAAGAAAAAACGTTGCACCACGTACACCACGGCTCAAAAATGTCGTCCTATGTCTGCCCCTCTCCTGGAAGACGTTGAAGTGGTCTCGCTGAGCCCCGCGCTGGTGGTCGAAGACGATCCGGCGATGCGCGAGCGCCTGGCGTACGTGCTGTCGACACTCGGATGCGACGAGCCCCAGATCGCCTGGGCCGACAGCCTGACCTCGGCCCGCTCGCTGCTGGAGCAGCAGCATTTCGGTGTGGCGCTGATCGACATCGGCCTGCCCGACGGCAGCGGCGTCGACCTGATCGAGTGGATGCACGTGCACCACCGGCTGGTGCCCGCCGTGGTGATCTCGGCCTGGCGCACCGAGGCCGTGATCTTCGCGGCGCTGCGTGCCGGCGCCATCGGCTACCTGCTGAAGGAACGCGACGACCTCGAGCTCAGCATCGCGCTGCGCAGCATCGAGCAAGGCGGCGCGCCGATCGACCCGGCCATCGCGCGCCGCATCCTCGGCTGGGTCGCGACCCAGCTGCCCGGCCTGCCCTCGCCGCCCGACGACCCGTCGCTGACGCCGGCCACCACGCCCGTCATGCTGACGCCGCGCGAGCGCAAAATCCTCGAGCTCGTGTCGCAAGGAATGAGCAACCGCGACATGGCGGAGGCGCTGTCGATCTCCAGACTCACCGTGGAATGCCACACCAAGAACATCTACCGCAAGCTGGCCGTCAACTCGCGCACCGAGGCGGTCTACCAGGGCCGACGGCAGGGCCTGCTGCGCTGAGGTTCCTTGCGGGCCTGCTGCTGTGGGCCCTGTGGCTGCTGCTCTCGTCGGGCAGCGCGCACGCACAAACACCGGTGGTTCCCGAACTTCGCGCCGAAGCCGCACGCGGCACCGGCTGGGACGACACGACCCCACCCGCCGACGGCTGGACGCCCATCGCCCTGCCCGACAGCTGGGCCACGCGCTGGCCCGGCTTCGACGGCGTGGTCTGGTATCGGCTGACCTGGGAGCAGCCCGCGCCGGTGGCCGAAACCGGGCTGCTGCTGCACTACCTGAACATGGCCGGCGAGGTCTCGCTCAACGGCACGACGATCTGGCGCGACCGCAGCCTGGTCGAGCCGCTCACGCGCGCATGGAACTCGCCGCGCTACTGGCTGCTGGACGCGCCGCAATTGCGCGCCGGCACCAACACGCTGCTGGTGCGCGTGTCGGGCCTGTCGGCCTACCAGGCCGGGCTGGGGCCGGTGAGCCTGGGCACGCCCGCGGCCATGCAGGCCGAGTTCGGCCGCGAGCAGCTCATGCGGCGCGACCTGCAGGTGTTCGGCCTGGCGACCAGCGCGGCGGTGTCGGCCTTCTTCGCGGCGTGGTGGCTGCTGCGCCGGCGCGAGACGGCCTACGGCTGGTTCGCGGCGATGTCGGTGCTGTGGCTGCTGTTCGGCTACAACCAGATCGCCACCAGTCCGTGGCCCTTTGCCAGCAATCACAGCTGGCAGGCGCTGAACACCTCGCTGCTGCTGTTCTTCAGCGTGTCGTATGGCGTGTTCGTGCTGCGCTTTGCCGGGCGGCGCCTGCCGCGCCTGGAGATCGCGGCGTTCGCAGTGGCGGCCGTGGGCGTGCTCGACCTGTGGTTCGCGGGCACCGCCAACCTGCCCACGCACCGCGCGATCTGGACGCTGGTGGGCGGCCTCACGATCATCGTGGTGAACAGCAGCGGCATCTTCCACGCGCTGCGCCACCGCGGCAGCCCGATGCGTTCGCTCGCGCCGTTCATGGCGGTGTCGGCGCTCACGGGCGCGCACGACCTGCTGGTGTTCACGCAGGTGATCGACAGCAACATCTACTACACGACCATGTCCTCGTACGTGCTGCTCTTGGGCATGGCGCTGACGCAGGCCGGGCGCTTCGTGCAGAGCCTGCGGCGCATCGAGAACTTCAACACCGAGCTGATCGAGGAAGTGAACGCCGCCAAGGCCGAACTCGCGTCCACGCTCGCGCAGCAGCACGCGCTGGAGCTCGCGCACGCGCGCATCGGCGAGCGCGTGGCCCTGGTGAGCGACCTGCACGACGGCCTGGGCGGCATGCTGGTGGGCAGCATCGCGACGCTGGAGCGCACGCCCGAGCACCTCAGCGCGCCGCAGCTGCTGGCGATGCTCAAGAGCCTGCGCGACGACCTGCGGCTGATCATCGACGCCACCGGCCGCGACGACGGGGCGCGCGCGCTCGGCGAGCTGCTGGCGCCGCTGCGCTACCGCAGCGCGCAGCTGCTGGACGCGAACGGCATCGACTGCCGCTGGAAGGTCTCGGGCATCGACACGCTCGAACTCGCGCCCTCGCAGAGCCTGGACCTGATGCGCTTCCTGCAGGAGGCGCTGACCAACGTGCTCAAGCACAGCGCAGGCCGGCGCGTGGACGTGACGGTGGCGCGCGCGGGCGCCGAGTTGCAGCTCAGCGTGCGCGACGACGGCCGAGGGTTTGCAGTGGACGGCGTGAGCGGCGGCGCGGGGCTGCGCAACCTGCGGGCGCGGGCACGCCGCCTGGGCGCGCAGCTGCAGCTGCAGTCGCGCCCCGGCGAGACGCAGGTGGTGCTGCGGATGCCCCTGGGCGGCGCGGCGCCTACTTGACCAGCGCCAGCGTGCCCTTCATGAGCGACGCGTGCCCCGGGAACGAGCAGAACCACGCATAGCTGTCTCCCGCCTTGAGCTTGCTCACGTCGAAGCTCACGGCATCGGTCTCGCCGCCGCCGATGACCTTCGAATGCGCGATGACGCGAGCATCGCCCGGCTTCACGTAGGCCTTGTCCAGCCCCGCGCCGATGCCGTCCGCCGCCACGCCCTGCGCGTCGGCGGCCTTGCTCAGCACCCAGTTGTGGCCCATCGCGGCCTTGGGCAGCTTGCCGACGTGCTTGAGCTTCACGGTGAACTGCTTGCAGCTGGCCGGTACGGCGATGGCGGTCTTGTTGAACTGCATCGCGTCGTTGCCTTCGATCTCGATGTCGCAGGTGGCGGCCAGCACGGGGCCGGCAAGCAGCGCCGTGAAAAGCAGGGCCGCGGTGGTTCTCGTCTTCATCACATGGTTCCTTCGGTGAGGTGCCGATTCGGCACGCCCCACTGTGCGGTGGGCGTGCCGCGAAACACTTGCGATGAATCAATGCGCGGCGAAAAACCTCAGAGTTCGAGCACCAGCCGCCCGTCGCAGGCACGCGAACAGCAGGCCATCATCTTCGTGTTCGCATCGCGCTCGCTGCGCGTGAGTACCACGTCGCGGTGATCGACCTTGCCGGCCAGCACGCGCACTTCGCAGGAACCGCACAGGCCTTCCTCGCAGTCGCTCTGCACATCGACGTTGGCCGCGCGCAGGGCCGTCAGCAAGGTCTGGTCGGGCGGTACGGTGATGACGAGGCCGGAGTCTTTCAGCTCCACCTCGAAGGCGTGTTCCTTCGACGGATCGAGCGTGGCCAGCGTCGATTCGAAATGCTCCACGCGCAGCGCGCCCTCGGGCCACGCGGCGCAGCAATCTTCCAGCGCTTCGAGCATGCGCAGCGGGCCGCAGGCATACACCTGCGCGCCGGGCACGGGCGTGGCCAGCAGCGCGCGCAGGTCGTTGCGCCGGCCTTCGTCGGCGGCATGCACGTGCAGGCGCTCGCCGTGCAGCGCGGCCAGCTCGTCGACGAAGGCCATGCTCGCGCGGCTGCGGCCGCTGTAGTGCAGTTCGTAGTCCATGCCCAGCGCCTTGGCGCGCCGCGCCATCGCGCTCACGGGCGTGATGCCGATGCCGCCGGCGATGAAGATCGCCTTCGGCAGCGACTCGTCGAGCCGGAAGTGGTTGCGCGGGCCGCGGATGCGCAGGCGGTCGCCCGCCTTCACGTTCGCATGCACCCAGGCCGAGCCGCCGCGGCCTTCGGGCTCGTGCAGCACGGCGATCTCCAGCGCGTGGGCTTCGTCGGGGTCGCCGCACAGCGAGTACTGGCGCGACAGCTCGGGAGAGCCACATTCCACGTCGATGTGCGAGCCCGGCGTCCAGCGCGGCAGCGGCTTGCCGTCGGGCGAAACCAGGCGCAGGCGCACGATGCCGTCGGCCACCGGCGTCACGCGCTCGACCACCACGGGCCGCGCGATGGCGTGCGCTGAAGGCTCGCCGATGCGCACCGGCACCTGCACGTCGCGCAGGCCCGCGTTGGCGCGCTCCGGGTTGGCGCGCGGGTCCCACTCGACCCACAGGTGCTCGGGGCCGCGGAACGAGGTGTTGGGCACGTAGCTGAAGCGCTGCTCCGACAGGCGCATGTGCGGCAGGCGGCGCGTGAACTCCTCCAGGAAGATCTGCATCTCCATGCGCGCCAGGTTCTTGCCCATGCACTGGTGCGAGCCGTAGCCGAAGGTCAGGTGGTCGCTGGCGTTGTCGCGGCGGATGTCGAACAGGTCGGCATCGGCGAAGTGGCCTTCGTCGTGGTTGGCCGACGAGGTGACGATCAGCAGGCGCGAGCCCGCCGGCAGGTCGACGCCGCCGACCTGCGTGTCCTTGGTGACCAGCCGGCGCCAGGCGGCCACCGAGCCGTTGTGGCGCAGGCACTCTTCCACCGCGTTGGGAATGAGGCCCGGGTCGTCGCACAGCTCCTGCCACACCTGCGGGTGCTGCAGCAGCAGCTTCACGGCGTTGGCGGTGGCGTTGGCGGTGGTCTCGTGCGCGGCCACGATGCCGGCCATCATCATCGAGTGCAGGTACGAGTCGGTGACGACCTCGGGGTGCTGCATCTGCTTGCGGATGCCGTACTGCATCCAGCCCGGCGCGTCGGGGTCCTGGCGCATCTTGTCGAGCACCTTGCCGGCGTACTGCCAGAAGTTGCCGACCGCGTGCGCCACGGCCACCTGCTCCTCGGGCTTGGGGCGGCCCCAGGTGTTGACGGTGTGCGCAATGGAGTATTTGCGCAGCGTGTCCATGTCTTCCTCGGGCACGCCGAGAAAGTGCAGCGCCACGGTGAGCGGAATCTCCCACAGCATCTGGTCGACGAGGTCGGCGCGGCCGTCGTCGATGAAGCGGTCGACATAGCTGCGCGCGAGTTCGCGCACCAGCGGCTCGTGGTGCTTCAGCGCCTCGGGCGTGAACGGGTCCATGAGCGCGCGGCGGCGCGGCATGTGGGCCGGCTCGTCCTCGTTCACCAGCGTGCGGTTGAGCGCGAAGCCGTAGCTTGCGAGCACGGCGTTGGCTTCTTCACCCGTGGGCGTGATCTTCTCCAGCGCGTTCGACGGGCTGAAGGTGAGGTTGTCGCGGAACACCGCCTTGATGTCGTCGTAGCGCGTGATCACCCAGTAGCCCAGCTTGGGGCTGTAGAAGATCGGCTCCTGCTCGCGGGCCCAGCGCACGTACTCGGGCGGGTCCTGCTGGTAGCCGTCCTCGAAGGGGTCGAACTCGGCGGCGCGCTGGCTCACGGGGCAGCCGGTGGGCGTGCGCTCGGCGGAGAGCGCCCCGTGCGCGACGGGGCAACCGGAGGTGCGCGAAGGCATGGCGGTGTCGGACATGGCAGCAGACTCAGTCGAGCGTGATCTTCAGGTCGCGGATCAGCTTGTGCCAGCGCGCGGTCTCGGCCTTGAGCAGCTCGGTGTACTGCGCGGGCGTGTTGCCCACGGGCTCGACGCCGAAGTCGACCATGCGCTTGTTCACCGAGGGCTCGTGGATCGCGGCCACCAGCTGGCGGTTGAGCGTGTTCACCACGTCGGCCGGCGTGGCCGCGGGCACCACCACGCCGACCAGCGCGGCGGCCTCGACGTTCTTGTAGCCGAGCTCGGCGAAGGTGGGCACGTCGGGCAGCTGCGGCAGGCGCGTGGGGTTGGCCACGGCCAGCGCGCGCACCTTGCCGCCCTTGATGAAGCCGGCGCCGGCGGCCATGTCGACCATCATGGCCGGCAGCTGCCCGCCGACCACGTCGGCCAGCGCGGGCGCCGCGCCGCGGTACGGCACGTGGACCATGAAGAGCTTGGCCTCCACTTTCAGCAGTTCCATCGCCAGGTGGTGCGGGCTGCCCGCGCCGGCCGAGGCGTAGTTGATGCCGCCCGGCTTGGCCTTGGCCTGGGCGATGAAGTCCTTGGCGGTGGCAAAGCCCGAGTTGGCGCCGACCACCAGGATCATCGGGAACTTGCCCATCAGCGTGACGGGCGCCAGGTCCTTGGTGGGGCTGTAGCTCAGCGACTTGTACAGCGCCGGGTTGAACACCAGCGTGCCGTTGTCGGCCGAGAGCACGGTGTAGCCGTCGGCCGGGGCGCGCGCGGTTTCGGCGGCGGCCAGCGCGGTGTTGCCACCCGGCTTGTTGTCCACCAGCACCGGCTGGCCGACCTGGGTCGACAGCGTCTGGGCGACGGTGCGCGCGAGGAAGTCGGAGCCGCCGCCCGCTGCGTAGGGCACGAGCCAGCGGATCGGCTTGGCGGGGAAGGTGGTCTGGGCGCTGGCGGCAGTGGCCAGGGCAGCCAGGGACAGGACCGCAAGGCCGCGGGCGAAGTTCATCTTCATCTGGGTGTCTCCGGGGTTGGAATTGTGTATTGCGTAATTATCATACGCATTGCGTAATCACCAAACCACGGGTTTACCCGGCCACCGAGGCCGCCACCTAAGATGAGGACGACATGACCTCCCCCGCTGAAGCACCCCCTTCCCCTCCCCGCGAGCGCCGCCAGCGCGTGCAGTCCGCCGAGACCGGCATGGCCGTGCTCAAGGGCCTGGCGCACCTGGGCGGGCGCAGCAGCCTCACGGCGCTGGCCACCCACGTGGGCGAGAGCCCGGCCAAGGTGCACCGCTACCTCGCGAGCCTGATGGAGGAAAGCCTGGTGCGCCAGGACACCGCCTCGCAGCACTACTACCTGGGGCCCGAGGCGATCCAGATCGGCCTGGCTGCCATGCGCCAGGCCGACCCGATCCGCGCGGCCGAGCCCTGCCTGATCCGCCTGCGCGAATCGTTGGAGGTGACCTGCTTCGTCGCGGTGATGGGCAACAAGGGCCCGACCATCGTGCGCTTCGAGGAGCCGGGCCTGCCGGTGACGGTGAACGTGCGCGCCGGCTCGGTGATGTCGATGCTGTGGTCGGCCACCGGGCGCGCCTTCCTGGGCCTGCTCGACGAGTCGCGCGTGGTGGCGCTGGCCGAGCAGGAACTGGCCGACGCCACCGAGGACATGCGCGCTCTGCTCGATGCCGACGACCCCATCGGCGCGCTGCGCCGCGAGGTGCAGCAGGCGCACTGCGCCATCGTGAGGGACACCTACCTGCGCGGCATCAGCGCCGTGGCGGCACCGGTGTACGACTACGCAGGAAGGGTGTGCGCCGTGATCACCGCGCTGGGTGCCACGGGCGGGTTCGACCCGTCGATCGACGGGCCGATCGCCATCGCCGTGCGGCGGGAGGCGAAGGCCGCCGGCGCGCTGCTGGGCGCGGCGGCCTGAGGCTGCTGGCTTATTCCGCCCAGACCACCGCGCCGGTCCACGCCGTGGCCAGCACCACGATGCCGAAGGCGATGCGATACCACGCGAACGGAATGAAGTTGTGCGTGCTGATGTACTTCAGCAGCCAGCGCACGCACAGCCATGCGCTGATGAACGAGAAGGCCAGGCCCACCGTGAACATCGGAATGTCGGCCACCGACAGCAGCGCGCGCTCCTTGTAGAGGCTGTAGGCGCCCGCGCCGATCAGCGTCGGAATGGCCAGGAAGAACGAGAAATCGGTCGCCGCCTGGCGCGACAGGCCCAGCAGCATGCCGCCGATGATGGTCGAGCCGCTGCGGCTGGTGCCGGGGATCATCGCGAAACACTGCACCAGGCCGACCTTGAGCGCGTCCCAGGGCGTCATGTCGTCCACGTGCTCGACACGCACCGAACCGGGCGGGCGCTTCTCGGCCCACAGGATGATGAAGCCGCCGATGATGAAGGTGCTGGCCACCACGGTCGGGATGAACAGGTGCGCCTTGATCATCTTGCCGAACAAGAGGCCCAGCACCACCGCGGGCAGGAAGCCGATGACGATGTTCAGCGCCAGCCGGCGCGCCTTGGGCTGGCGCGGCAGCGCCACCACGGTCGAATGGATCTTCTGCCAGTAGACCAGGATCACCGCGAAGATCGCGCCGGTCTGGATGGCGATGTCGAACACCTTGGCCTTGGCGTCGTCGAAGCCCAGCAGCGAGCCCGCAAGAATGAGGTGGCCGGTCGACGAGATCGGCAGGAATTCGGTCAGACCCTCCACGATGCCCATGACAGCGGCCTTGACCAGCAAAACGATATCCACGCGTACTCCTTGAAAGAGCGGCAATTATGGCGAGGCCATCGGTCAGGCCCTGTTCAGGCGCCGTTCCGCCGGTGGAACACGAGGCAGCCCGCCCACGGAAATACCTAGTTCAGGTGATGTTCGACCTCGGCGCGTTAATACATATTGATAACAGTTATTCATCTGCGCCCGAAGGAGCATCCATGTCAACGTTCACCACCGGGAGTGAACTCGAGGACTGCGTCGCAGAAGAACGCCCCTCGACGCTCGACGACCATGTCGAAGACCGTCTCAAGAGCCCCTGCCAGCTGGAGCGGGAGCAGTGCCACGGCATGCTGCGCGTGGCCGAAGCCACCGGCGCCTCGGCCCACGAGCTGCGCCAGCTGACCCAGCGTCTGGCCGACATCGACCGCTGCGGCGCCAGCGCCTGCATCGTCGCGCAGGGCCACGTGGAGGCCGACCGCATGGCCTCCGGCCTGCAGGCCGACGCCGCCCTGTGCATCGACTTCCGGTTGCTGGAGCCGCTGGGCCCGGCCCATGACAAGAAATGGTTTGCGCGCTGGAAGTTCTGGAGCTTCCTGCTCGGTGCGGCCGGCCCGGTGGCCGCGCTCACGCTGCAGGGCCTGGCGCTGCGCCCGAGCGAGCCGCACGACGCGCACGCCGACCTGGTCGCCAAGTCGCGCAAGGTGCTCGAAAGCTGGCGCCGCACCTCCGACACCCTCTTCTGGCACGCGGTGGAAGACTACGTGCGCCAGCAGGCCTTCTCGCTCGAGACCCAGGCCTACCTGATGCACTGCGTGGCGTCGGTCTTCGCCGCCGACGCGCCCGTGCTGTGCTACGCCGAGCGCGAACGGCTGGCCGCCGTGCTCACCGACACCTACTGCGACGCGCTCGGCACGGCGGCGACCATGCCCTCGTCGGACATCTACCGCCGCCTGGCGCAGGGCCTGGAAACCGACAGCGGCAACGCCGGCCCGGGCCGTCCGCTCGCGCGCGGCGAGGCCGCGCAGGTGGCGATGACCACGCTGGTCACGGTCGTCGGCAACGGCGGCTCACACTGAAGCGCGACGGCGCAGCGCGCGCACCGCGCTGTCGACCGTCGTCAGCACCGGCAGGCCACTGGCCGCTTCGCAGGCACCACGCGCCCGCGCCATGCTGAACTGAGCCAGGGCAATGCGCGTGCAGCCGCGTGCGCGCAACGCCGCGGCCTGTTCGGCGATGAGCGCATCGTGGCGCTGTGCATCACCCGCATCGAGCGCGGCCAGCGCGCCCTCGGCCAGCGCCAGCTCGAGCGCCATGCCGGCAGGAAACTCCGGCGGCATCGATTCCAGCGTGCGCGCGAAGGTCGCGATCAGGCCCAGGCGGCCCTCGCCCTGCACGGCCTCTTCGATCATGGCCTCGTTGGGCTTGAGCACCGGAATGCCCGCGTGCCGCTGCGCCACCGCCTCGATGCACGGCCCGAAGGCCGAGCAGGTGAAGAGGATGCCGCGCGCGCCCGTGTCCACCGCGTACTGCGCCAGGCGCTGGAAGCGCTCGTGCATCGCCGCGTCGAGCCCCTTGCCGTCGCGCGCGAGGTCGGCTGACAGGCTGTCGTCCAGCAGGTTCATGCGCACGGCCTCGGGCCAGTCGCGTGCGAAGGCTTCGTTGATGGGCGCGACGGAATGTGAGAGCGCGTGGATGAGGGCGATGCGTGTCATGAAGTCAGGTGAGATCAGATGCCCTTGGACGACGGGTTGGCAAAGGCCTCCTTCGTCTCGGCATTGAGCGGGTAGTTGATGTTGATGCCCTTGGGCGGAATCGGCGACATGAACCACTTGCTGTAGAGCTTTTCCATCTCGCCGGACTTCATCATGCCCGACACCACGCGGTCCACCAGCGCCTTGAAGGCCGGGTCGTCCTTGCGGAACATCAGCGACTGGTTCTCGGTGCGCAGGCTCTCGCCGGTGATGACGAAGTCCTTCGGGTTGCGCGCGTTGGCGATCTGGCCCGCCAGCAGGATGTCGTCGAGCACGAAGGCCTGCGCGCGGCCGCTCTCGACCAGCAGGAACGAGTCGGTGTGGTCCTTGCCCGAGAGCTGGTTCACCTCGAGGCTGCGGCCCTTGTCGGCCGCGCGCAGCAGGCGGAACGACGTGGTGCCGGCGGTGGTGACCACCGTCTTGCCCTGCAGGTCGGCGATGCTCTTGATGCCCGAATCGGCCTTTACCAGCGTGCGCACGTTGTAGCGGAAGATGTCCGGCGAGAAGGCCACCTGCGACTGGCGCTCGACCAGGTTGGTGGTGGAGCCGCACTCGATGTCCACCGTGCCGTTCTGCACCAGCGGAATGCGGTTGGCCGAGGTCACCGCCTGGTACTTGACCTCGACGGCCGGCAGCTTCAGCTCGGTCTTCACCGCGTCGACGATGCGGTTGCAGATCTCGATGCTGTAGCCCACGGGCTTGAGGTTGGCGTCCAGGTACGAGAAGCCGAACGAGGCCTCGCGGTAGCCGAAGGTGATGGCGCCGCTGGCCTTGATCTTGGCGAGCGTGTCGTTGGCGGGCTGCGCCTGCGCGGGAGCGGTCGGTGCCAGGGCGGCAAGGGCCAGCGCGAAGGCGGCGGCGATGGAAAGCGACGGGCGAAGCTGGGGCATGGAACGCTCCTCGGAACGGCGGTTGAAGAAAAAGGGGCGGTGGCTCAGCGCGTCGCGCCGCGCGTGACCGCGTCGACCGAGGCGGCGAGCCGCGCGACGATCTCCCGCAGGTGGTCACGCGTCGCGATATACGGCGGCGCCAGCAGCACGTGGTCGCCCTGGCGCCCGTCCACCGTGCCGCCGAAGGGGTAGCACAGCAGGCCGCGCGCCATCGCGTCCTTCTTGAGGCGCGCGTTGACGGCCAGGGCCGGATCGAAGGGCTTCTTGCTCGCGCGGTCGGCCACCAGCTCGACGCCCCAGAAGAAGCCGCGCCCACGGATGTCGCCCACGTGCGGGTGCTCGCCCAGCGCCTCGGCCAGCATCGCGCCGAAGGCAACGCCGTCCTCGCGCACCTTGGCGACCAGGCCGTCGCGGCGGATCACCTGCTGCACCGCGAGCGCCGCCGCGCAGGCCATCGGATGGCCCAGGTAGGTGTGGCCGTGCTGGAAGAAGCCGCTGCCCTTGGACATGGCCTCGACGATGCGGCGCTGCGCCAGCACCGCGCCGATCGGCTGGTAGCCGCCGCCCAGGCCCTTGGCGATGGTCATCAGGTCGGGCACCACGCCCTCCTGCTCGCAGGCATGCAGCGAACCGGTGCGGCCCATGCCGCACATCACCTCGTCGAGGATCAGCAGCACGCCGTACTTGTCGCACACGGCGCGCACGGCCTTGAAATAGCCCGGCACCGGTGTGAGCACGCCGGCGGTGGCACCGCCCACGGTCTCGGCCACGAAGGCGATCACGCGGTCAGCGCCCTGCGCGACGATGGCCGCTTCGAGCTCGGCCGCCAGGCGCAGGCCGTACTGCTCCGCGCTTTCATCGGCGCGCTGCTCGCGGTAGGAGTAGCACGGCGCGACGTGCGTGGCCGGCACGAGGATGGGCGCGAAGGGCTCGCGCCGCCAGGCGTTGCCGCCCACCGCGAGCGCGCCCAGCGTGTTGCCGTGGTAGCTCTGGCGGCGCGCGATGAAGTGCGTGCGCTGCGGCTGGCCGATTTCCACGAAGTGCTGGCGCGCCATCTTCAGCGCCGACTCCACCGCCTCCGAGCCACCGCTCACGAGGTAGACGTGGCTCATGCCTTCGGGGGCAGAACCGACCAGTTCGTCGGCCAGCTGCTCGGCCACCTCGCTCGTGAAGAAGCTGGTGTGGGCGTAGGCCAGTGTGTCGATCTGCGCGTGCATGGCCGCCATGACCTCGGGATGGCCGTGGCCGAGCGAGGACACGGCCGCGCCGCCCGAGGCATCGAGGTACTCGCGCCCTTCGGCGTCGCGGATGAACATGCCCTGCGCGCTGGCGGCAACAGGCGGGGTCTGGCGAAGATGGCGGTGGAAGACGTGCGTCATGGCGAGGGAAAAGCGGGGCCTGTGTTTGGAACTAACGTTTCGGTTGAATTATTGTTTGGAACATTTGTTCCGTCAACTCCCGGGATTTCCCTGCTCCGGTACATTCGTTCCAGACACCGCACGAAAAGAGACACCGCCATGGGCGCCAAAGAACTGATCCGCCAGCGTTTCAACGAGCTGAGCCCTGCCCTGCAGCAGGTCGCGCGCTACGTGCTCGACCACCCCAACGAAGTGGTCACGGGCTCGATGCGCAACGTCGGCACGCGCGCGCAGAGCACGCCGGCCACGCTGGTGCGCTTCGCCCAGCATCTGGGCTTCGAGGGCTGGCCGCAGCTGAAGGAGGCCTTCGCCGCCGACATGGGCCTGGGCACCGAGACCTACGGCGGGCGCGCCAAGCAGCTGGTGGGCCGCGTCGCCGACCAGGGCCTGGCGGGCGAGATGTTCGAGGTGCAGCGGCGCAACCTGGAGCTCACGCACCAGCAGAGCGGGCCGGCGCTGCTCAAGGCCTGCGCGCTGCTGGAGAAGGCGCCGGCCGTGCACGCGGCGGGCTTTCGCGCCTGCTTTCCGATCGCCTTCTCGTTCGTGTACGTGTACCGGCTCTTTCGCACCAGCGTGCACCTGGTGGACGGCCAGGGCGGCTCGCTCGAGATGCAGCAGCGCGCCTTCGCCAAGGGCGACGCGCTGGTGGTGGCGAGCTTTGCGCCCTACTCGCGCGAAGCCTTGCAGGTGGCCGAGGCCGCGAAGGCGGCCGGTTGCCGCATCGTGGCGATCACCGACAGCGTGACCTCGCCGCTGTCGCTGCTGGCGGACGAGACGCTGCTCTTCACCATCCACAGCCCCTCGTTCTTCCCGTCGGTGGCGGCCGGCGTGGCCGTGACGGAAGCGCTGGTCGAGTTGCTGGCGAGCCGCGCGGGCAAGCCGGTGATCCGGCGCATCGACCAGGCCGAGGCGCAGCTGTTCGAGTCGGGGGCCTACCTCATGGCGCCGGTGGCGCGCGGCGGCTGATCAGGCGAGTGCGCGGGTGCGGCCGGCGCTCTGGCGCAGGTAGAGCACCAGCAGGTCGCGGTTGGCGTTGATGTGCTCGCGCATCGCGGCTTCGGCGCCCGAGGCCTCCTGCCGGCCCAGCGCCTCGACGATGCAGCGGTGCTCTTCGAGCGCCTGCAGGGCCTGGCTGTGGCGGTACAGCAGCATCGCGGCGTCGTGCCTGTGCGGGCGCGAGCGGCTGTCGAAGATCACCGGCAGCTGGCAGGCGCGCTGCACGGCCTCGCTGAGCCAGCGGTTGTCGGCCAGCGACAGCAGCTTGTGGTGGAAAGCCTGGTTCAGGTCCTGCCACAGGTCGGCCCGCTCGTCGGTCCATTCGCCGCTGTCATGCAGCAGCGCATGCTGCTCGTCGACCATGGCCGTCAGTTCGGCCAGCGCCTCGCCGTCCAGGCCACGCTCGCTGAGCAGGCGGCAGCCCATGCCTTCGAGCGTGGCGCGCACGCTGAAGGCGTCGAACACGTCCTTGGCGTCGAAACGGCGCACCTGGAAACCCCGCTGCGGGTGGTAGACCAGCAACCCCTCGTCGGCCAGCCGCGCCATGGCGCCGCGCACAGGGGTGCGCGACACGCCAAGCTCGTTGGCGAGCGAAATCTCCATCAGGTGGGCGCCGGGGGCGATCGCACCGTCGAAGATGCGGGTGCGCAGCGTGTCGGCCACGGACAGAACGCGCGTCCGCGAGGGATCTGGGGGGGTCATCGAAAGTCGGAAACAGGGGACGGCCGGAAGCGGGCCGCGCGGATGGTACGGCGGCGTATCGAAGCTTCATATCCCCAATTTCCGTAAAAATGCCGTTCTGGCGACTTTTTCGAGAATTACGGAAAAATTATTAACTTCTGTAAACAACCACCCCGGTTTCTGCGTTACCGCCCCGCTGTTTCTGCCGCCAGGTGGATCGCGGCGCGAATCCGGGGGTAGGTGCCGCAGCGGCAAATGTTGCCGCGCATGGCGTCCGAGACCTGGTCGTCGCTGGGTTTGGGCGTGGCTTTGAGCAGCGCGCAGGCCGACATGAGCTGGCCGCTCTGGCAATAGCCGCACTGCACCACGTCGACCTCGGTCCAGGCCGCGCGCAGGGCGTCGGCTTCCCGGCCCTTCAGGCCCTCGATGGTGGTGACTTCGCGCCCGCCCACGGCCTCCAGCGGGGTGACGCAGGAGCGCACGGCCTGGCCGTCCAGGTGCACGGTGCAGGCGCCGCACAGCGCCTTGCCGCAGCCGAACTTGGTGCCGACGAGCTTCATCTCGCCGCGCAGCACCCACAGCAACGGGGTGTCGGGCTCGGCGCTCACGGTGGCGGTCTGGCCGTTGATCTTCAGCGTGGTGGTGGTCATGGGGTGTCTTTCTTGCTGTTCCGGGAGATCAGGCCAGCCGCAGAGGCAGGCTGCGCAGGCGCTGGCCGGTCAGCGCGAACACGGCGTTGGCCACGGCGGGCGCGATGGGCGGCGTGCCCGGCTCACCCACGCCACCAGGCGGCACCTCGGCGCCGGTGCCGGCGAGGATGTCGACCTCGATGGCCGGGCACTCGTCGATGCGCAGCGGCGTGTAGTCGTGGAAGTTGCTCTGCTGCACCTGGCCGCGCGCCACGGTGATCTCGCCGCGCAGCGCGGCCGACAGGCCGAACACGATGCCGCCTTCCATCTGCTGGCGGATCAGGTTGGGGTTGACCGGCAGGCCGCAGTCGATCACGCACACCACACGGTGCACGCGGATCTGCCGCTCGGGCGTCACCGACACCTCGGCCACCTGCGCCACGATGCTGCCGAAGGCCCGGTGGATGGCCACGCCGCGCGCGCGCTTCGTGCCGTCGGGTCCGTCGGCCAGCGGCTCGCCCCACTTGGAGAGCTCGGCCACGCGCTTCAGCACCGCCAGGTGGCGCGCATCTTTCGCGAGCAGGCCGGCGCGGAAGGCCACCGGGTCCTTGCCGGCGGCGACGGCGCATTCGTCGATGAAGCTCTCGACGAAGAAGCCGTTCTGCGAATGCGCCACCGAGCGCCAGATGCCGGTGGTGACGGCCGATTCGACCGGCACGTGCGCCACGCGGGCCTGCGGGAAGTCGTAGGCGGTGTTCCAGGCGCCGTCGGTCGAGTTGTCCATGAACGACGGCGCCCCGAGGCTGGAGCCGGCGCTGGTGGTCTGCCACGCGACCAGCGCACCCGCCGCGTCGAAGCCGGCCTTGCACAGCGCCACGTAGGCGGGCCGGTAGAAGTCGTGCGTCATGTCTTCCTCACGCGACCAGATCAGCTGCACCGGCGCGCCGCCGGCCTCGCGCGCGAGCTGCGCGGCCTGCACCAGGAAGTCGATGAAGTAGCGCCGCCCGAAGCCGCCGCCCAGGTAGGTGACGTGCAGCGTGACCTTCTCGGCATCGATGCCCAGCGCCTTGGCGACCGCGGCGCGCGCGAAGCCCGGCGCCTGCGTGGGCGCCCAGACGGTGGCGGCGCCATCCTTGAACTGCACGGTGCAGTTCATCGGCTCCATGGTGGCGTGCGCCAGGAAGGGCACGCGGTACTCGACCTCGATCGTGCGCGCGGCGGACTTCAGCGCCGCCGCCACGCCGCCGGTATCGAGGCGCGCATTGCCCGCGTCGGCGTCGAGCGTGCGCGCGAGGCGGTCGATCATCTCGGCGCTCGACAGGCTCGCGGCCGGGCCGTGATCCCATTCGATGTCGACCTGCTTCAGCGCGCGCATCGCGTGGTACGGCGTGTCGGCGATCACCGCCACGCCGCCCGCCGTGCTGCCGGTGCCGACAAGGCTCGCGGCCACCGGTTCCAGCGCCATCACCTTGCGCACGCCGGGCAGCGCCTCGGCCGCCTTGGCGTCGAAGCGCGCGACGCGGCCGGCCAGCGTCGGGCACATGGCGATGCTGGCGTACAGCAGGCCCTGCGGCAGCACGTCGATGCCGTAGGTGGCGGTGCCATTGAGCTTGCCGGCGTTGTCGATGCGCCGCTGCGGCTGGCCGATGACGCGGAAGTCGGCTTGCGCCTTGAGCTTCACCGCCGTGGGCAGCGGCTGCTGCGCGGCCTTTGCGGCCAGCTCACCGAAGCGCGCGCTGCGGTTGGAGGCCGGGTGCAGCACGCGGCCCGCCTCGGTGCGGCATTCGCTGGCAGGCACCTGCCACTGTGCGGCGGCCGCGCCCACCAGCATGAGCCGCGCCGACGCGCCGGCCTCGCGCACCGGGCCCCACTGGTCGGTGACACTCGACGAGCCGCCCGTGCCCGAGAGCCCCGGGATCGTGCGCAGCAGCTTGCCCACCACCTGGTGCGCCGCGCGCTTGCCGAAGCCCTCGTCGCCGGGCCTGAAGGGCAGCGCGTCGAGGATCATGGCCTGGTTGTTGTAGATGGCGTCGAAGCCGGCCTGCTCGAGCCGCACCTGCGACACCGCGGCGTCCATTTCTTCGGCCAGCAGCATCGCCAGGCCGGTGTGCGTGCCCTGCCCCATTTCCGATTGCGTCATCACCAGCGTGACGGTGTCGTCGCTGCCCACCTTGACCCAGCCGTTGAGCGCGACCTGCCCGTTGCCCGCCGGCAGCGGCGCGCCGGGCACGAGGCGCGAAGCCGCCGGCGTGGCGGCCCAGCCGACGACCAGGGCGCCGGCGGCGCCGAGGGTGCCGAGCACGAAGTGGCGGCGTTTGAGTGTGGGCATGGCGTGGTCTTTCTTCGGTGGGTCTTGTCGTTCGTGCGGGAGGTAGGGTCGTCGTCAGGTCGTCAGGTCGTCAGGGCGGCACGGCGATGCCTTGCCAGAAGATCTCGAAGCCGGCTTCGGCGTAGTCGAAGGCCGGCGCTGCGTCGCCGGCCTGCGCGATGTAGCCGACGGTGGTCTCGGCCATGGCCGTGAGCATCGCGCCCAGGAATTCCATCGGCCGCTCGACGACCAGCCCGCGCCGCATGCACTCCTGCGCCACCGCTTCCAGGCGCGCGAACGGCGCCATGCCGGCGGCGCGGCTCTCGTCGCTCAGTTCGTCGGACACCTTGAGCTGCGCCAGCACGCGCAGCTTGCCGGGGTGCGCCACGCCCCAGCGCACGTAGCGGTCCCAGATGTGGCGGAACTGGGTGCGCGGATCGGCGGCCTCGGGCCAGTCGGCCAGCATCACGCCGGCCAGCTCGGTCTTCAGCGCGCGGTACAGCGCGTCGGTCAGCAGCGCCTTGCTCGCGAAGTAGGTGAACAGCGTGCCCTCGGCCACGCCCGCGGTGCGCGAGATCGCCGAGGTCGGCGTGGCCCACACGCCGCGCCGGCCGAACTCGACCAGCGCCGCCTCGAGGATGGCGTTGTGCTTGTCGACACTGCGGGGGCGGGCCATGCGCGGGCGGTCTCCATCGTTCGTTTAGTTGAGTGCGCACTCAAGTATAGGAAGGCGGCGCCGATCCGCAAGCCCCGCGCGGCCGGCGCCATGCCGCATGGCGGAACCACGGCGCGGCGCGGCAGTCCAACCAGTGTCGTGGCGTCGTGCTGCGACAGGAGGTACGACCATGAAGCATGTGAAGCATTGGCAGGACCCCGTCAACGCCGTCGCCGGCGTGTGGCTGATCGTCTCGCCATGGGTACTGGGCTTTCAGGGCAATTCGCTCGCCATGTGGACCATGGTGGCGACCGGCATCGTGCTGGGCGCCGTGGCCTTGGGCGCGACCTTCGTGCCGCACCAGTGGGAAGAGTGGACCGAAGTGGCGCTGGCAGCCTGGCTGGCGGTGTCGCCCTGGTTGCTCGACTTCCGCATGGTCGAGCCGGCGCTGGTCAATGCAGTCCTCGTGGCTGCGGTGATCATGGTGCTCGCCCTCTGGGTCCTGGTGACAGACAAGGACTACCTGGGCGAGGCCCTCGACCGACCAGCGCACTGATGGGGAGAGAGCGATCCTGTGAGCGCCGAGCGGTGACCACCGCCGCGAAGCGACGACGCCCGGTCCGGTGTTCGCGCCGGTCGGGCCGACGGGCCAGGCAGGTTCCCATGCCCGCCCGCGACACCCGCCCCTTACGGTGTGCGGGAAGCGGCGCTGTTGTTTGAAGTGCTGTTGTCGACCGGGCGGGTCGCCCCCATCCAGTCGGCCTGCCAGCCGCCGCCCATGGCCTGGATCAGCGCGATTGCCGCGGCCTGGCGATTGACCTGAAGCTGCACGAGCGCGCGCCGCGCGCTCAGTGCGGCGGCCTGCGCCTGCACCACATCGGTGTAGCTCACCTGCCCCGCGCGATACCGGTTGAGCAGTTGCTGCTCGGTCTTGTCGGCCGCTGCCGTGGCCTCGCGGCGCAAGCCTTCCTGCTGCGCCAGCGTGGCGCCGGTGGTCAGCTGGTCTTCCACGGTCTGGAACGCGGCCAGCACGGTCTGCCGGTAGCGCGCCACGCTGGCCTCGTGGCCGGCCTTGGCGGCATCGACGCTGGCACTGATGGCGCCCGCGTCGAACACCACCTGCGCCACCGACAGGCCCAGCCCCCACAGCGTGTTGGCCGCGCCGAAGAGGTCTCTCACGCGGCTGGCGTTGCTGCCGACCGAGGCCGTGAGCGAGATGTTCGGGTAATAAGCCGAGCGCGCCACGCCGATCTGCGCATTGGCCGCGGCCACCGCGCGCTCCGCCGCCGCGATGTCGGGACGGCGCTGCAGCAGCGTCGAGGGCACACCGGTCGGCACGCCGGGCACCGTGGGCGTCCAGCGCGCGGGCGGCAGGCTGAAGTCGGCCGGCGCCACGCCCACCAGCATCGCGATGGCGTGCTCCAGCGTGGCGCGCGTGCGCTGCAGGCCCACGCGGTCGGCCTTGGCGTTCACCAGTTGCGTCTGCGCCTGCAGCACGTCGGTCTGCGCGGCAATGCCGGCGGCGTAGCGGTTGCTCGTGATCTCGAACGCGCGCCGGTAGCCGAGGATGGTTTCGTCGAGCAGCACGATCTCGGCGTCGGCCTCGCGCAGCGAGAAGTAGTTGGTCGCCAGGTCGCCGACGGCCGACAGCCGCGCCGAGGCCAGGTCGGCCTCGCTGGCCTGGGCGTTGGCCTGCGCGCTGTTCACGGCCTCGCGCAGGCGGCCCCACACGTCGGGCGTCCAGCTCGCGCCCAGCGTGGCGCCGAAGGTGTTCGACGGGCTGGCCGAGGCGTTGCCGCCCACCGTGCCCGAGCGCTTGCCGCTGCCGTCGAAGGACACCGACGGGAACAGCCCCGCGCGCTGCTCGCGCACCAGCGCCTGGGCCTGCGTGTAGTTGGCGACGGCGGCGGCGATGTTCTGGTTCGACACCTGCACGCGCGCCGCGAGTTCGTCGAGCGTGGCGTCGCCGAAGAGCTTCCACCACTCGCCGCGGTCGAGCGCGTCGGCCGGCGCGGCGGGCAGCCAGCCGTCGGCGGCGGGCTGTTCCTTCCAGCCGGCCGATGCCGCCGACTCGGGCACCTTGTAGGCCGGGCCCACGGCGCAGCCGGCGAGCACGGCGGCCAACGCGAGCGTGCTCAGCGCGAAGAAACGGCGTGAAGGGCCGATAGAAGAAAGGGAGGCATTCATGGTCATGGGTCTCAGACGGCCGGAGCGCGGCTCAGCGCGTGTTCGTTCTTGCCGCGGCGGCGCAGCTTGTCCAGCAGCAGGTACACCACCGGCGTGGTGAGCAGCGTCAGCAGCTGGCTCGCGATGAGCCCGCCGATGATCGCCACGCCCAGCGGCCGGCGCAGCTCGGCGCCCTCGCCGAAGCCGATGGCCAGCGGCAGCGCACCGAGCGCGGCGGCCAGGGTGGTCATCAAGATCGGGCGGAAGCGCAGCAGGCAGGCCTCGCGCACCGCCTCGAGCGGGCTCAGGCCGCGCGAGCGCTCGGCCTCCAGCGCGAAGTCGATGATCAGGATGGCGTTCTTCTTCACGATGCCGATCAACAGGAACACGCCGATCAGCGCGATGATGGAAAACTCCATGCGGAACATCAAGAGCGCCAGCACCGCGCCCACGCCGGCCGAGGGCAGCGTCGAGAGCACCGTCACCGGATGCACCAGGCTCTCGTACAGGATGCCCAGCACGATGTAGATCACCACCAGCGCCGCCACGATCAGCATCGCCTGCTGCCCCTGCGACTGCTGCGCGCTCAGCGCGGTGCCGGCAAAGGCGCCGCGCACGTTGGTCGGCATGGCGATGTTGGCCTCGGCCTTGGCGATGGCCTCGCGCGCGTCGCCGAGGTTGGCGCCCTCGGCCAGGTTGAACGAGATGGTGGTGGCGAGCTCGCCGTCTTCATGGCTCACCGACGTGGCCACCGACTGCTCCTCGAACTTTGCCACCGCCGACAGCGGCACCAGCGCGGTGGCCGTGTTGCTCAGCACGTTGCCGGTCGAGGCGTTGCGCGAGCCGGCGTTGGCCGACACCGGCACCGTCGCGGCGGCGGTGCTGGCAGACGTCGTCGTGCCGCCCGTGGACGTCGTGGCCGCCACCTGCGTGGTCACCGCCTGCCCCGCCACCACCGAGGTCTTCGTGGCCGGCACGTACACGTCGCGCAGCGCGTTCGGGCTGCGCGTGTAGCCCGGCGCCCACTCCATCACCACGTGGTACTGGTTGAGCTCGGTGTAGATGGTGGCCACCTGCCGCTGGCCGAAGGCGTTGTACAGCGCGTTGTCGATGGCGGTGGAGGTGAGCCCCAGCCGCCGTGCGCTGTCGCGGTCGACCTTGGCCACCGTCTCCACGCCGTTCTGGTCCTGGTCGGTGTCGATGTCGGTCAGCGTGGGCTGCTGCTTCATCTCGTCGGCCAGCTTCACGGCCCAGGTGCGCAGGTCAGACAGGCTGTCGCTCTTGAGCGTGTACTGGTAGGTGGAGTTGCTGGAGCGCCCGCCCGAGCGCACGTCCTGCACCGGGCCGAGGAACACGCGCAGCCCCGTCACCTGCGCCAGCTGCGGGCGCAGCCGCGCGATCACCGCCAGGCCGCTGTCCTTGCGCTGGCTGGCCGGCTTCAGGTTGACGAACATGAAGCCGCCGCCCGCGCGCCCGCCGCCCGTGAAGCCCACCACGGTGTCGACCGCCTCGTCCTTGCGGATGATGTCGACCACCTCGCGCAGCTTGGCGCCCATGGCCTGCGACGAAATGCTCTGGTCGGCGCGCAGGCCGCCGTTGAGCTGCCCGCTGTCCTGCTGCGGGAAGAAGCCCTTGGGCGCCGCGCTGAACAGGTAGACGTTCAGCCCCACCACCGCCAGCAGCACGACCATGACGATCGCCTTGCTGTCCAGCGCCCAGTCGAGTGCGCTCTCGTAGCGCTTGAGCATCCAGTCGTAGCTGCGCGCCGCCGCGCGGCCGAAGCGGCCTTGCGGCTTGTTCTTGTCGTGCTCGCCGCCGGGCTTGAGCATCCACGCGCACATCATCGGCGTGGTGGTGAGCGAAATGACCAGCGAGATCAGCACCGCCGCCGACAGCGTGACCGCGAACTCGCGGAACAGCCGCCCCACCTGCCCGCCCATGAACAGCAGCGGAATGAACACCGCCACCAGCGACACGCTGATCGACAGCACCGTGAAGCCCACCTCCTGCGCGCCGAGCAGCGCCGCCTTCATGCGCGACATGCCCGATTCGATGTGGCGGCTGGTGTTCTCCAGCACCACGATGGCGTCGTCCACCACGAAGCCCGTGGCCACCGTGAGCGCCATCAGGCTCAGGTTGTTGAGGCTGAAGCCCAGCAGGTGCATCACCCCGAACGTGCCCAGCAGTGCCACCACCGTGGCCACCGCCGGCACCACCGTCGCGCGCACGCTGCGCAGGAAGAGGCTGACCACCAGCACGACGAGCAGCACCGCGATGACCAGCGTCATCTCCACTTCGCGCAGCGAGCTGCGGATGGAGTTGGTGCTGTCCGAGGCGACCTGCAGCGTCACGTCCGGCGGCAGTTGTGCCTGCAGCTCGGGCAGCAGCGCGCGCACGTTGTCGACGGTCTCGATGATGTTGGCCGAGGGCTGGCGCGTGATCAGCACGATGATCGCCGGCTCGCCGTTGAACAGGCCCAGCGTGCGCGTGTCTTCCACACCGTCGATCACGTCGGCCACCTCGCGCAGCCGCACCGCCGCGCCGTTGCGCCAGGCCACGACCATCGAGGCGTAGTCGCTCGCGCGCAGCGCCGGGGTCTGGGTGTAGATCTGCAGCTTGCGGCCTTCGCCCTGGACCATGCCCTTGGGGCGGTTGGCGTTGGACGCCTGGATCGCTGCGCGCACGTCTTCGGTGCTGATGCCGTAGCGGTTGAGGGCGAAGGGGAGCAGCTCGATGCGTACCGCGGGGAGCGAGCCGCCGCCGATCTCTACGTCGCCTACGCCGTCTACCTGAGACAGGCGCTGGCTGACGATGTTGGAGACGGCGTCGTAGATCTGGCCTGGGGTCTTTGTTTTGGACGTGAGGGCCAGGATGATGACTGGCGACGCCGCCGGGTTGGCTTTGCGGTAGGTGGGGTTGCTTCTTAATGTCGCAGGCAGGTCTACGCGGCTGGCGTTGATGGCGGCCTGGACTTCTCTGGCGGCGCCGTCGATGTTGCGGCTGAGGTCGAATTGCAGCGTGACTCGGGAGGAGCCTACGGAGCTGGTGGACGTCATTTCGTTGACGCCTGCGATGGTGCCCAGGTGTCTTTCCAGTGGCGTGGCGACGCTGGTTGCCATCGTCTCTGGGCTTGCGCCTGGGATCGAGGCTCTTACCGAGATGACTGGATAGTCGACTTGGGGTAGCGGGGAGACTGGTAGGACGAAGAACGCTGCGATTCCTGCCAGGGCGATGCCTATGGTCAGGAGGACTGTGCCTATGGGGCGGCGGACGAAAGGACGCGACAGGTTCATCGCAGTGCCTCGTTTTGCTTCCCGAGGCCGGGTCTCGGCCCGGCGGCCGACCTACTTTTCTTTGCTTCGCCAAAGAAACGTAGGCAAAAGAAAGGCGACCCTACTGTCTGCGTCCCTACGCTTCGCTTCGGGCAACCTGCGGTGCTCGCGTTTCGCGGGGTCTCGCCCAAACTCGCTTCGCTCAAACAAGGGCGAGCCCTGATCCGCGAAACGCTGCGCTCCTCGGCGCATACAGAAGGGCTTCGGATACCAACGGGCCATCGCTTCGCTCGGCCTGTGGGCTGCAGCAGGCGCTTCGCGCCTGCTGCAGCTGGGAGTGGTTGGTGCGTGGGCGTTGGCAAAGAACTGCGCGTAGGGGAAGCCGCGGGCGCGCGCGCGGGCATTGAATTCGGCTGTTGGTACCCCCGGGCCGAGCGACGCGACGGCCCGAAGCTCCCCTCCCCTCTGGCTGCGCCGAGGAGCGGAGCGTTTCGCGGATCAGGGCTCGCAGCTGTTTGAGCGAAGCGAGTTCTGCGAGACCCCGCGAAACGTGAGCACCGCAGGTTGCCCGTAGCGAAGCGGAGGGTCGCAGACAGTGGGGTCGCCTTTCTTTTGCCTACGTTTCTTTGGCGAAGCAAAGAAAAGTAGGTCGCCTGCCGGGGCGAGACCCGGCCCCGGAACACAAAAGAACAGCAGGAGAACAAACAGATCAAGCCGTCTCCTCCTCAAGCTCAGCAGAAGACCTACGAGCACTCCCCCCACCCAACCGATCAAACGCCAGATAAATAACAGGCGTAGTAAACAAAGTCAGCAACTGACTAACGATCAACCCCCCAAAGATCGCCAACCCGAGAGGACGTCGCAACTCCGCCCCGTCCCCAAAACTGAACATCAAGGGCACAGCAGCAAACAAAGCCGCCAACGTAGTCATCAAGATCGGCCGAAACCGCAACAACGCAGCTTGATGAATGGCTTCACGAGCAGACTTCCCCTGCGTCCGCTCAGCATCGATAGCAAAGTCGATCATCATGATCGCGTTCTTCTTCACGATGCCGATCAGCAGGATGATCCCGATGATCCCGATCACCCCCAGGTCATTGCCGGTCAGCATCAAGGCAAGCAAAGCCCCAACCCCAGCAGAAGGCAACGTAGACAAGATCGTCAACGGATGCACATAGCTCTCGTACAGCACCCCGAGAACGATGTACACACAAACCACCGCCGCCAAAATCAACCACAGCTGATTCGACAACGACTTCTCATAAGCCCCAGAAGCCCCCAGAAAAGTCATCGTCACACTGCTTGGCAGCCCGATCTCTTTAGCAGCCGCGCGAATCGCGGCAACCGATCCACCGAGCGACACCCCCGGCGCCGTATCGAAGTTCAACGTACTCGCCGGATACTGCGCCACGTGCGTGATCTGCAACGGCGCCTGCCGCTCGCTGATCTCCGCAAACGCCGACAACGGCGTCGCCGTGCCCGACCCCGCAATGAGGTTCAGTTGCCCCAGCGTCTGCGGCGTGTTCACCATGCCAGGCTGGGCCTCGAGGATCACGCGGTACTGATTCGTCTCGGTGAAGATCGTCGACACGATGCGCTGCCCGAAAGCGCTGTACAGCGCGTCGTCCACCGAACTCGCGGTGATCGACAGCCGCGACGCCGTGTCGCGGTTCACGTTCACATACGCCGCCAGCCCCTGCGCCCCGGCATCGCTGCTCACGTTGCGCACCTTGTCCGACTCCTGCAGCTTCGCCACCAGCTTCTGCATCCACTCGGTGACCAGCGCACTGTTCACGCCTTCGAGCGACACGCGGTACTCGGTCGGCCCGGTCTCGGCGTCGATGGTCAGGTCCTGAGTAGGTTGCAGGTACAGCGTGAGGCCGGCCACCTGCCGCACGCGCTCGCGCAGGCGCTCCATCACCTCCTGCTGGTTGTCGTGGCTGCGGGTCAGGTTGATGAGCATGCTGCCGGTGTGCAGCATCGTGTTGTTGGCCGCGTCCACGCCGACGAAGGAGCTGAGGTTCTCGACGTCATGGTCTTCGAGGATGGCGCGCGCGGCCTGCTGCTGCAGCTGCGCCATGCGCTCGAAAGACACGTCTTGCGCGGCCTGCACGCGGGCCTGAAGCTGGCCGGTGTCCTGCGTGGGGAACAGGCCCTTGGGGATCGTGAGGTAAAGCACCACGGTCAGAACCATGGTGAGCAGCGCCACCAGCAGCGTGAGCGGCTGGTGCGCGATCACCCAGTGCAGCGAGCGGTCGTAGCGCACCATCACGCCGTCGAAGAAACGCTGGGCGCGCGCGCCGAAGCCGGTGCCCGATGCGTCTTTCTTCGGCTCGTGCTTGAGCCAGCGCGCCGACATCATCGGCACCAGCGTGAGCGACACCACGCCCGAGATCAGGATGGTGATCGCCAGCGTCACGGCGAACTCGCGGAACAGGCGGCCCACCACGTCGCCCATGAACAGCAGCGGGATCAGCACGGCAATGAGCGACACGGTCAGCGAGATGATCGTGAAGCCGATCTGCGCAGCGCCCTTGAACGCGGCCTGCAGCGGCTTCTCGCCCTCCTCGATGTAGCGCGCGATGTTCTCGATCATGACGATCGCGTCGTCCACCACGAAGCCGGTGGCGATGGTCAGCGCCATCAGGCTCAGGTTGTTCAGGCTGTAGCCCAGCAGGTACATCAGGCCGAAGCTGCCGATCAGCGAGATCGGCACGGCGATGCTGGCGATGACGGTGGCGCGCAGGCTGCCCAGGAAGGCGAAGATCACCAGCACCACGAGCACCACGGCCAGCACCAGTTCCATCTCGACGTGCTGCACCGACGAGCGGATGCCGGCGGTGCGGTCGCTCAACACCTCGACCTGCAGGCCCGCGGGCATGCCGGCCTGCAGCTCGGGCAGCTGCTTCTTGATGGCGTTGACGGTGGCGATCACGTTGGCGCCGGGCTGGCGCTGCACGTTCAGGATGATGGCCGGCGTGAGCTGCACCTGCCCGTCGACCTTGCGTCCGGCCCAGGCACCGAGCTGCGTGTTCTCGGCGCTGTTGACCACGCGCGCCACGTCGACCATGCGGATCGGCGCGCCGTTCTTGTAGCTGACGATGAGGTTCTTGTAGTCGTCGACCGTGAGCAGCTGGTCGTTCGAGTTGATGGTGTAGGCGCGCTTGGGGCCGTCGAAGCTGCCCTTGGCGCCGTTGGAGTTGGCCGCGCTGATGGCGGTGCGCAGCGAATCCAGCCCGATGCCGTTGGCCGCCAGCGCCTGCGTGTTGGCCTGGATGCGCACGGCCGGGCGCTGCCCGCCGCTGAGCGACACGAGGCCCACGCCCGAGACCTGGCTGATCTTCTGCGCGAGCCGGGTGTTCACGAGGTTCTGCACCTCGGTGAGCGGCAGCGTGTCGGAGGTGATGGCCAGCGTGAGCACCGGCGCATCGGCCGGGTTGACCTTGGCGTACACCGGCGGCGCGGGCAGGTCGGCCGGCAGCAGCGAGCCGCCGGCGTTGATGGCGGCCTGCACTTCCTGCTCGGCGACATCGAGCGTCTGGCCCAGCGAGAACTGCAGCGTGATGATCGACACGCCCGCCGCGCTGGTCGAGCTCATGCGGTCCAGGCCCGACATCTGGCCGAACTGGCGCTCCAGCGGCGCGGTGACGGTGTTGCTCATGACCTCGGGGCTGGCCCCGGGGTAGAGCGTCTGGACCTGGATGGTCGGGTAGTCGACCTGCGGCAGCGCCGCCAGCGGCAAAAAGCGGAACGCCACAAGGCCGGCCAGCACGATGGCCAGCATCAGCAGCGAGGTGGCGACCGGCCGCAGGATGAACGGGCGCGAGGGGCTCATGGGCTGCGCCGTCCCTCACCGCCGCGTTCGCCGCTGCCACCGGCGCCACCGCGCTCGGCCATGCGCTGCCAGCGCTCCAGCGCGGCCGGTTCGCCGCGGTCGAGGGCTTCGAGGAAACGCTTGCGGCGTTCGAGTTGTTCGGGATCGTCCTTGGCCGCGTCGAGCATGCGCTGGCGCTGCTCGGGGGTGGGGAGCTTGGCGGGCGTGGCTGCGGGTGCAGGGGCTGCTGCAGGTGCGGGCGCTGTGGCCGCTGGCGCTGCAGCCGGTGCCGCCGCTCCAGCAGCGGGTGCGGCCGGGGCCTGCGAGGGCGAAGCCGGCGCCGCCGCTTCGGCCGGGCGGGCACCGCCACCTTGCGCACCACCTGCACCACCGCCACCTTCCTGCCGGCGTCCTCCACGCCGTCCGCCCGGCGCGGCCGCACCCGAGGCCGCACCCGCCGGCCGGTCGACCGTGGTCTGCACGCGCGCGCCGTCCTTCAGGCGGTCGCCGCCTTCGGTGACCACGGTTTCGCCGGGCTGCAGGCCCTTGGTGATGGAGGCGAAATCGACGCTCGATTCGCCGCGCGTCACCGGCCGCTGCGAGGCCGTGTTCTCGGCCGTCACCACGTACACGTAGTCGCCGTTCGGGCCGTGGCGCAGCGCCGTGACCGGTACCACCACCGCGCTGCTCACGGTGCGCAGCAGCAGCCGCAGGTTGACGAACTGGTTCGGGAACAGCGCGCCGTCGGCGTTGGTGAAGCGCGCCTTGGCCTTCACGGTGCCGGTCTGCGTGTCGACCATGTTGTCGAGCGTGGAGAAACTGCCGTCGGCCAGCCGGCGCGTGCGCGTGCGGTCGAAGGCGGTGGTGGCGAGCGTGGCGCCCTGGCCCAGCCGCTCCTGCACCTCGGGCACGCGGTCTTGCGGAATGGCGAACTCGACGTCGATGGGCGCGATCTGCGTGATGGTGGCCACGCCGCCGGTGCTGCCGGTCGAGATGTAGTTGCCCGCGTCCACCGGCCGCAGGCCGATGCGCCCGCTCACCGGCGCCGTGATGCGGCTCCAGGCCAGGTTGAGCTTGGCGGTGTTCTCGTTGGCGCGGTCGATGGCCACGGTGCCTTCGAGCTGCTTGACCAGCGCGGCCTGGGTGTCGACGTCCTGGCGGGCGATGGAGTCCTGCCCGAGCAGCGTCTGGTAGCGCTGCAGCGTGACGCGCGCCGCGGCCAGCTGGGCCTCGTCGCGCTGGCGGGCACCGGCGGCCTGCGCCAGCGCGTTCTCGAAGGGCTGTGGATCGATGGTGGCGAGCACGTCGCCCTTCTTGACCATCTGGCCTTCCTTGAACAGCACGGCCGTGAGCACGCCCGACACCTGCGGCTGCACCGTCACGTTGGCCAGCGGCGTGACGGTGCCCAGCGCTTCGAGCTGCACCGGGATGTCGGCCTGCCGCGCGACGGCGGTGCCGACGGTGCTGGAGGCCGGGCCTCCGCCGCCCGCCCGACCGCCGGGCCCGCCGCCACCTGGGCGGCCTGCGCCTGCACCCGGTCCGCCCGCGCCCGGTGCCGGTGACTTGGAACGCTGCACCAGGTACCAGGCACCGCCCCCGAGCGCCACGAGCAGCAGCAGGGCCAGCAGGCTCCCGACCCAGCGGCGCCGGCGCGCCGGAGGATGGGTCGGCGACACGACGGGTGGCAGGGGTTCGGGGGGCGTTTGGGAATCCATGGGCGGTGCGTGCGAAGGGGTGCGAAAAGGCGGCCTGAAGGGAGGCGGCCTAGAGTACAGCGCGAAATATCACTCCCGCAGTTTTCCGTGCCGTAAAGCGACGGTAAAGCTTCCGTTTGCGCGGCGCCCCGCCATCGCCGGGGTCGCCATTCGCGCCGGCGACCGGCACTTCACGCCGCCCACCCGCATTTCGTCGCATGGCCGTGGCGGCGGCCGGGCGGCATCGGCACAGTCCGCTCCATCGATTCCCTCCCTGCCCTCATTTCCTTCCACCCAACGGAGCCTCCCATGCTGATGCAAATCCTTCTTCACACCCCGAAGTGGGTGTTCGCCGTGTTCGTCCTGCTGGCCTGGCTCGGTGGCCGGCAGCTCGTGGCCAACCGCATCGGCCTGAACCGCGTGCTGGTGATGCCGGTCGCCATGGCCGGCCTGTCGTTCTGGGGCGTGGTGTCGGTGTCCGGCGAGTCGGCCGGCGCCCTGCTCGGCTGGGCCGTGGCCGCGCTGCTGCTCATGGTGCTGGTGCTGCGCCGTCCGCTGCCGGCGACCACGCGCTACGACGCCGCGGCGCGCCAGTTCGAGGTGGCCGGCACCGCCGTGCCGCTGATGCTCATGATGGGCATCTTCCTCACCAAGTACGTGGTGGGCGTGTCGCTGGCCATGCACCCTGAGCTGCGCCACCAGGCCGCCTTCGCCCTGGGCGTGCCGGCGCTGTACGGCGCCTTCAGCGGCATCTTCGCGGCCCGCGCCGCGCGCCTGTGGCGCCTGGCCGCCGCGTCGGGCGCGATGGTCAGCAGCGCCCGCGCGGCCTAAGATTCCGGCGCCCCGCCCGCCCTTCGCCGCCAGGAACCGCCATGACCGTGCTCGTGTTGATCCTCAAGATTTCCATCTCGGTGGTGCTGCTTGCCTCGCTGGCCGAAGCGCTGGTGCTGTCGTGGCGCAACGGCTGGCGCAGCTACGACTGGAAGGCGGCGGGCATCTCGGTCTTCGATTTTCTGGTGCGCGAATACCCGCTGCGCTGGCTGCTGCCGCTGGCCTTCTGGGTCGGCGCCATGGACTGGCTTTATGCCCACCGGCTCTTCACGCTGCCGATGGACCACTGGACCGGCTGGCTCGCCTGCTTCGTCGGCCAGGAGTTCTGCTACTACTGGTACCACCGCGCCGCGCACCGCGTGCGCTGGTTCTGGTGCACCCACGCCGTGCACCATTCGCCGAACCAGCTGAACCTGTCGGCCGCCTACCGCTTCGGCTGGACCGGCCGGCTCACCGGCACGCTGGCCTTCTTCCTGCTGGCGCCGCTCCTGGGCATGCCGCCGCGGATCATCTTGCTGATGCTCACGCTGAACCTGCTCTACCAGTTCTGGATTCACGCGACCTGGATTCCGAAGCTCGGCCCGCTCGAATGGGTGCTGAACACGCCCTCGGCCCACCGCGTGCATCACGCCTCGAACCTGGAGTACCTGGACGGCAACTACGGCGGCGTGCTGATCGTGTTCGACCGCCTGTTCGGCACCTACATCCCCGAGCGCGCCGACCTGCCCTGCCGCTACGGACTGGTGAAGCCGATCACCTCGTACAACCTGTTCGAGATCGAGTTCAGCCAATGGCGCGACCTGCGCTCGGCGCGTTCGCTGCGCGCCTTCGTCGGCTACCTGGTGAAGCCGCCGGGCTGGCGGGCGGACGGGCCGGGCGAGACCACCGAGGAGCTGCGCCAGCGCGCGGCGCTGCCACCTTCACCGTCGATGCCGGCACCGGCCGCCAGCGACTTCGTTCCCATTTCACCTGTCTCTCTCAAGGAGCTGTCATGACCCCCATGTCCTCTTCCTCCTCCTCTTCTTCGTCCGCCGACATCGAGCGGCGCGCCCGCCGCCGCGCCGGCGCCAAGATGGGCTGGTTCATCCACGCCTTCGTCTACGTGGTCGTCAACGTCGGGCTGGTTGCACTTGCCGCCTCGCGCGGCCACAACTGGGCCGTGTACCCGCTCATGGGCTGGGGCCTGGGCCTGCTGATCCACGGCGCCGTGGTCTGGCTCATCGCGCCCGGCGGCGGCCTGTACGACCGACTGCTGGAACGTGAACGCCGCGCGCTAGGTGGCGGGGACCGCCGGTGACGGCCACGGCGGACGACACGCCACGCCCGTCGCGCTTTCGCGCCGAGAACCTGCGAGACATCCTGCGGCACGGCCTGATCACGGCCACCTTCTGCTGCGTCATCGCCGCAGCGCTGACGGTCTCGGGCATGGGCAGCTGGAGTTCGCAGATGGTGTATTCGCTGTCGATCGGAACGATCAGCTGGCTGGTCATCGACACCGGGCGCCTGTTCATCAGCGGCCACCAGAACGTGCTCTGGCCGCACGGGCCCTGGGGCTTCGTGCTGGTGGCCTTCGGCGTCACACTGGGCTTCCTCGGCGGCGGCGCCATCGGGGACGCCTGGGTCGGCCGGCCGCTGTTCGACTTCACCGGCTTCGCCCGGCACCGGATGGTCTCCACCATCGTCATCACGCTGGCGGCCACCATCGGCATGTGCTACTTCTTCTACAGCCTCGGGCGCAGCAAGCACATGCAGCGCCAGCTCGACCTGGCACAGCGAGACGCCACCGACGCGCGCCTCAAGCTGCTCGAAACCCAGCTCGAGCCACACATGCTCTTCAACACGCTGGCCAACCTGCGTGTGCTGATCACCGTCGATCCGCCGCGCGCCGTGGCGATGCTCGACCGGCTCAACAGTTACCTGCGCATGACGCTCAGCGGCTCGCGCGCGCTGTCGCATCCGCTGTCGGCCGAGTTCGACCGGCTGGGCGACTACCTCGAACTGATGTCGGTGCGCATGGGCGAGCGCCTGCGCTACACGCTTGAGCTGCCCGAGGATCTGCGCGACACGCCCGTGCCGCCGCTGCTGCTGCAGCCGCTGGTCGAGAACAGCATCCGCCACGGCCTCGAGCCCCAGGTCGAAGGTGGCGAGATCGCCGTGCGCGCGCGCCGCGAGGCGGGCGAACTGGTCATCGAGGTGAGCGACACCGGCGTCGGGCTCGATGCCACGCGGCAGCCCTCGGAAGGCGGCGGCTTCGGGCTCGAACAGGTGCGCGAGCGGCTGGCCACCGTGTACGGTGAACAAGGCCGGTTGAGCCTGCACCCCACGCCCGCGGGCGGCGGGACGTGCGTCACCCTGAACCTTCCCCTGCCCGCCTGAACAGGCCTCCACGACAACAAGAAGAAGACGATGCCCCTCACCGCCCTCATCGCCGAAGACGAACCCCTGCTGGCCCAGGCCCTGCAGGCCGAACTGGCCGCCGCCTGGCCCGAGCTGCGCGTGGTCGCCACCGCCCGCGACGGCCGCAGCGCCGTGCGCGAGGCGCTGCGGCTGCTGCCGCAGGTGCTGTTCTTCGACATCCGCATGCCCGGCCTGGACGGCCTGGGCGCCGCCGCCGAGCTGGCCGACAGCTGGCCCACCGACGAAGCGCCGATGCCGCAGCTGGTGTTCGTGACCGCCTACGACGAGTACGCCGCGCGCGCCTTCGAGGCCGAGGCCATCGACTACGTGCTCAAGCCCGTGCAGCCCGAGCGCCTGCGCAAGACCGTGGCGCGGCTGCGGCAGGCGCTGGCGGCGGCCGCGCCGTCGATGACCCCGCCCGTGCCGCCTGACGAGGTGCTGGAGCGGACCCTCGCCCAGTGGCGCCAGGTGCTGGGCGCCGCCGGCGGTGCACCGTCGGCATCGTCGGCATCGTCAGCGCCGCTGCGCATGATCGCCGCCAGCGATGCGGGCGGCGCCACCGTGCGCATGGTGCCGATCGACGAGGTGCTGTATTTCGAGGCCGCCGACAAGTACCTGCGCGTGCTCACCGCCACGCAGGAGTACCTGATCCGCACGCCCCTCAAGCAACTGTTGCCCCAGCTCGATGCCGACACCTTCTGGCAGGTGCACCGGGCGGTGGTGGTGCGCAGCGCGGCCATCGAGGCGGTGCACCGCGACGAGGCCGGCAAGCTGCACCTCGCGCTGCGCGGGCGGGCCGAGAAGATCCCGGTCAGCCGGCTCTACGCCCACCTGTTTCGCGCCATGTGAAATCCAGGCGCCGGGCACGCAGCAAAAAGCCGGCCTTTTCGGGGCCGGCTTTTTTCATTCAGTCACGAATGGCGTTGTAAATCAGCGCCAGTGGCCGTGTCCGTGGCCATGACCGCGGTGATAACCACGACCGTAGTAGCGCGGGCCGTAATAGGCCGGCGGCGGTGCGTAGTAGACCGGTGCCGGACGGTAGTACACCGGCGGCGGCGGACGGTAGTAGACCGGGGGCGGCGGTGCGTAATACACCGGGGCCGGCGGCGCATAGACCGGGGCCGGGTAGTAGGCGGGACCGCCCACGCCGACCGCCACGCCGGGCACGCCGACGCCGATCGACCAGCTCACGTCGCCGCGGGCGCTGGCCGAGGTGGCGGCAAACAGCGCACCGAAGGCCACCGCACCGGCGGCGGCCCATTTGAAGAAGGTAGAACGTGTGACGCTCATGATGTGGGACTCCTTGTTGGGGGGCGTTGTGCGCCCCATGTCCGTATTGAACGCTGCAATTGCAAAGCGGGTGGACGCTGCATTGTGAAGAGCGTTGCCAAAAGTAACCCCGACAGGGCCCCCTCTAGAATGACGCGATGACCTCCCCGACCGACAAAAGCGGCACCAAAACGACCGCTGCACCGAGCAATTTCCTGCGCCATGTGATCGAGAACGACCTCGCACAGGGTGCCTACGCAGGCCGCACCTGGGGCGGTTCCCCGGGCGACGCCGCCCACCACGCCCAGGGCATGCCCGACCCCGCCAAGGTGCGCATGCGCTTTCCGCCCGAGCCCAACGGCTACCTGCACATCGGCCACGCCAAGAGCATCTGGCTGAATTTCGAGCTGGCCAAGGAATACGGCGGCGTGTGCCACCTGCGCTTCGACGACACCAACCCCGAGAAGGAAGAGCAGGAGTACGTCGATTCCATCCGCGACGCCGTGAAGTGGCTCGGCTACGAAACCTACCTGGCCGACCGCCCCAGCGCGCCCGGCACGATTCAGGAGCACGAGTACTTCGCCAGCAACTACTTCGACTTCATGTACGAAGCCGCCGAGTACCTGATCGGCGCCGGCCTGGCGTACGTCGACGAGCAGACGCCCGAAGAAATGCGCGCCAACCGCGGCGACTTCAACACGCCCGGCACCGACAGCCGTTTTCGCAGCCGCACGCCCGACGAAAACCTGGCGCGCTTTCGCGAGATGCGCGACGGCAAGCTCGCCGACGGCGCCGCCATCCTGCGCGCCAAGATCGACATGGCGAGCCCCAACATCAACATGCGCGACCCCGCGCTGTACCGCATCCGCCGGGCCACGCACCACAACACGGGCGACAAGTGGTGCATCTACCCGATGTACACCTACGCGCACCCGATCGAAGACGCGCTGGAGCAGATCACCCACTCCATCTGCACGCTCGAATTCGAAGACCAGCGCCCCTTCTACGACTGGCTGCTCGACCGCCTGGCCGAAGGCGGTCTCGTCGCCAGCCCGCATCCGCGCCAGTACGAGTTCGCCCGCCTGAACGTCACCCACGTGATGACCAGCAAGCGCAAGCTGCGCCAGCTCGTCGAAGAGAAACACGTCGACGGCTGGGACGACCCGCGCATGCCCACCATCGCCGGCCTGCGCCGCCGCGGCTACACGCCCGCCGCGCTGCAGCTGTTCTGCGAACGCAGCGGCACCACCAAGTCGGGCGGCTGGATCGAATACGCCAGCCTCGAGGCCGCGCTGCGCGACACCCTCGACCCCATCGCGCCGCGCGCCATGGCCGTGCTCGACCCGGTGAAACTGGTCATCACCAACTGGGGTGAGCTGATGGGCGGCGACGACGCGCTCGACGACTGCTCCGCCCCCGTGCACCCGCACCACCCCGAGATGGGCAAGCGCGAATTCAAGCTCGGCCGTGAGGTCTGGATCGAGCGCACCGACTACGAAGACGTGCAGCCCAAGGGCTTCTTCCGCCTGTTCCCCGGCAACAAGGTGCGCCTGAAGTACGGCCACGTCATCGAATGCATCGGCGCCACGCGCGACGCCGACGGCAAGCTCCTCGAAGTGCAGGCCACGCTGGTGCCCGATACCAAGAGCGGCACGCCCGGCGCGGACGCGATCAAGGTCAAGGGCAACATCACCTGGGTCGCCGCGGCCGATGCCGTGCAGGCCGAGGTGCGGTTGTACGAGCGCCTGTTCGCCGAAGCCAACCCCGGCGGCGGCGAGCTGCTGGACGAGCTGAACAAGCACAGCCTCGAGGTGTGCACGGCCTTCGTCGAGCCGTCGCTGGCGAAGGCCGAGCCCGGCGTGGGCATCCAGTTCGAACGGCATGGCTACTTCGTGCGCGACACGAAGGGCGACGCCGCCGGCGGACAGGTGGTGTTCAACCGCGCGGCGGGGATGCGGGACAGCTGGGCCAAGTAGGCCCGGTCTATCTCTCTCCCGCAAAGCCGGGGCCGTCAGGGCTCCGGCTTTTTTCTTGCGCCGAGCGTCGACAGACCCCGGCTATCCTGTCGGTTCATGAACGCTACGAGCCCTTCTTCTCGCCTGATCCGCTTCAACAAACCCTACGGCGTCCTCAGCCAGTTCACGCCCGAGGGCCGCTGGCGCGGCCTGAAGGACTTCATCGACCTCCCCGGTGTCTACGTCGCCGGCCGCCTCGATGCCGACAGCGAGGGCCTGCTGCTGCTCACCGACGACGGCAAGCTCCAGGCGCGCATCGCCGATCCGCGCTTCAAGATGGAGAAGACCTACTGGGTGCAGGTCGAGGGCGTACCGACCGACGAGGCACTCGCTGCTCTGCGCAACGGCGTGCAACTCAACGACGGGCCCACGCGTCCCGCACGGGCACGCCTGCTCGACCCACCGCCCGACGTGTGGCACCGCGAGCCCCCGATCCGCGAGCGCAAGCTCATACCCACCGCGTGGCTGGAGCTGGCGATCAGCGAAGGCCGCAACCGCCAGGTGCGGCGCATGACGGCGGCCGTGGGGCTGCCGACGCTGCGCCTCATCCGCGCCGCCATCGGGCCCTACACGCTCGACGGGCTCGCACCCGGAACCTGGCGGGAACAGAGCGGCGGCTGAACCGCCGCACCTTCAACGCCTCATTCGAATCCTGTCCATGTACATGAACCTTCCTCTCTCCGATCTCCCTTCTGCCGCATTGAACCGCCGCAGCGCCGTGCTCGGCGCCCTCGGCTTGCTGGCGCTGCCCGCCGGTGCCGCGGCCCCGGCCAAGAAGAACAACAACAAGCCGCAGGCGCCCGACGTCTGGCCGCGCGCCTCGCTGGTGCCGGGCGGCGTCGCCCGCCTGTCGCTCGGCCCGGCGGCCACGCGCCCCAAGGCTTTCGCCGGTGATGTGCCGGTGCTGGTGCTCGGCGATCCGATCGAATGGACCGCGCTGGTCGGCATTCCGCTCGCCACCGTACCCGGCGAAGCCAGCATCAGCGTGCGCGCCGAGGGCAAGCCCGAACGCCAGATCGCCTACACCGTCGCCCCGAAGCAGTACCGCGAACAGCGGCTGACGGTGGCGCCGCGCACGGTCGACCTGTCGCCGGAAGACGAGGCGCGCTACGTCAAGGAACGCGATCACCTGACCGGCGTGATGGCCACCCTCACCGACCTGCGCCCCGACGCCGCGCTGCAGATGCGCGTGCCCGTGCCGGGCCGCCGCTCCAGCTCGTTCGGCCTGCGCCGCGTGTTCAACGGCCAGTCGCGCAATCCGCACAGCGGCATGGACATCGCAGCCGGCACCGGCACGCCCGTGCGCGCGCCGCTGGCCGGCAAGGTGATCGACACCGGCGACTACTTCTTCAACGGCGGCACCGTCTGGGTCGACCACGGCGGCGGCCTGCTGACGATGTACTGCCACCTGAGCCGCTGGGACGTGAAAGTGGGCGACGTGCTCAAGGTCGGCGACCAGCTGGCCGCGGTGGGAGCGACGGGGCGGGTGACTGGGCCGCACTTGCATTGGGGGGTGATGCTGAACCGGACGATGGTGGACCCGGCGTTGTTCGTTGCGGGTTGAGTCGCGCGCAGGAACAGGCCCTCACCGCCCTCGGTAATCTCGGCGCATGACGACCCGAACCAAGTCCTTTCTCATCTGGCTCGCCGTCGTCCCCGTGCTCACGGGCCTGGGCCTCATCGGCCTGAGCCTCTTGCCGCTGTGGTTCGCGTACCTCCTGCCCTATGCGATCGGGGCGGCCGTGCTGGTCGTCCTGGTGGCAGTCCTGGCCGCAGGCGGCGCGACCCGGACCCTCGGTGCGAGCGTTGCGGGGCTCGCTGGTGGCGTCGTGTTGGTGATCGCTGCCTTCAGCATCGCCGACGCCGCACGTCGGGCGGATTGGGACGCTTCGTACAAGGAATTCCGGGCGTTCAGCCAGACCGTGGCGCGCGGCGACCAGAAGGCGACGGCGTCGGCGCTCGGTGACCTGCGGCACTTCACCCCAGCCGAAGCGCTCTGCGTCCTGGGCGCCGACAGCGGGAGCGGCGGCTCGGGATATCTGATGCCCGAAGGGCCGGACACGCAGCGCACCCGCATGGGGCAGCGCTACTTCATCTCGACGCCGCGACTTTTCGAGGTGGCCGAGATCCTCGTTTCGACGCAGCCGGCTCAGCGTGAGACGCAGGTGGCCCTGTCTCAGATGCTGCAGAGCTTGTACTGGCGCGACGACCCCTCGGCATTCCCGCGCTGGGAACAGCTCTGGCTGCGCACAAAAGCCGCCACGGGCGGCACCGCCGGATGGCACTTCGACGGCGCCCGTTTGAGCCGGCCACCCGAGCAGTGCGGAGGAGACGACGACACGCACCTGGCCGGGCTGGTCAAGGAGATCAACAAGCCGCCCGAAACACCGGAAGAAGCGCATGCCCCCGAGTCCGGCAGCTCGCAGGCGCGGCAAGCCGCGGACAACGCGCTGCGAGATGCACAGAGCAACGCGGTCGCGCGGTGAAGACCCGGGCGCCCGCCCCCGGCTTATAAAGAGATCTTTCGAGGAGCGAGGCGAGCGACCGATGGCAAAACAGACAAGAGCCGAGCGCCGACGCGAGCGCGCGCGACAGGAACTGGCCGGCAAGGCCTGGACGGCGATCTTCGTCGGCATCCTGCTGCTGGTGGTCGCCCCCGCCTTCCTGAAAGGGCCGATCGTGGGCACGCTGGGGCCGGCGCTGCGGCCTGCCGGTTGGGTCGCGCTGGCAATCGGGGCCGTGCTACTGGGCCTGCACTACGTCGTCCGTCGTCAAGCCGCCCCTGTGGAGATCGAGCCCACGACAGCTCGCGCTCCCACACGCCCCGCGCCCACCTCGACAGCCGAGCGTCGCGAGCCCACGCTGTCACCCGCACCATCGACAACACCCCATGCGGGCCAGGAATCGCAGTGGAGCCCCGCCGTGCTCCACGCCATCGAATGGCGTCGCTTCGAGGCCTTGTGCGAAGCGCTCTACGCACAAGCCGGCTTCACCACGCGCAGCCAATCGCACGGCGCGGACGGCGGCGTCGATATCTGGCTCCAGTCCAGGCACAGTGACATGCCGCGCATCGTCCAGTGCAAGCATTGGCAGAGCAAAGCCGTGGGCGTGAAGGAGATGCGTGAGTTCCTCGGCGTGATGGCTTCGCACCAATTGAAGAGCGGCACCTACGTGACGAGCTCGACCTTTTCGGCGGAAGCGGCGGCATTTGCGAAGGCGAACGGCATTCACGCCCAGGACGGCGCAGCGTTGCTCCGGCTCATCGGCCAGCGCACGCCCGAACAACAGGCAGCGCTGCTCGCCGTGGCCTACGAAGGCGAGTACTGGCGGCCGACCTGTGCGAGTTGCGGCACCAAGATGGTCGAACGAAGCTCGTCCAGGAACGACGGCAGCTTCTGGGGTTGCGCCAACTACCCGAAGTGCAAGGGCCGGACGATCCCGAAGTCGAAGGCATCTACAACGGTCTAACTGGGAGGCGCGCCATGGCCCATTCAGCGATGTTCACCGAAGCCTGCCTCGACACCTCGTTCGCCTCCACCGAACACCGCGAAGCCCTCGCCCGCCTCAACACCCTCTTGCACCCCGCCCTGCAGCGGATCGTTGCCGCCGAAGTCGCCGCGGGCAACAGCGTCGTCGATGTCGGCATCGACTGGCCCGACGAGGGCTCGGTGCACGTCACGCTCCAAAGGCACTTCACGGCCCGGCACGCCGGCAAGCAGGCCGCGTTCAGCCTCTGCGACGACCCGCACTACTGGCATGCCGACTACAGCACCGCGGACAAACCGCGGCACCTGCTGATCTGCTGAAGAGAAGAACGCCGGCCTCAGAGCGGCCTGGTCAGGTACACCGCCTCGCGCCCCACGATCGTTCGCTGCGCGGGCATGAAGATCGTGCAGTCGTCGCACGGCGCGCGGATTTCGTCGGGGCCGTTGGTGGCGATCAGCTCGCCCTTGGCGAAGGTCTCGAAGCCGATCAGCGGGCGCACGAAGGCGAAGTCTTCCGACTTGATCACGTGCGTCTGGAGCAGCTCGAAGCGACGCTGCTCGCCGGGCGCGGGCACGGCCGGGTCCTTGTCGATGAGGCCGAAGTGCGCCAGGAAGTCGAGCGAGACGGCGGTGGCCAGCTCGGAGGCCGAGCGCAGGAAATGCTGGCCGCACTCGGCCACCAGCGCCACGCCCTTGCCGTCGGCCCGGCCATGCTGGCCGTGCTGGATCAGCGGCGTGCCCGAGCCCAGGCCGTCGGGCATCACCAGGTGCACCGACGGGCGGCCGATGGCCATGGCGGCCTCGGCGTTGCGGTCGAAGGCCGGGTACACCCAGAACGGGATCACGGGCTGGCTCGTGGAATGGATGTCGAGGATGTGGTCGGCCGCGCTCACCACCGGGCGCAGCTCGCGGGCGCGGCGCAGCTCGGGGCTGTCCTCGCTGCCGTCGAGCCATTCGGGCGACCACACGCGGTTGAGGTTGTGCACCAGCTGGCGGCTGTCGAAAGGCAGCGCCTCGTTGAAGGACTCATACGCCGCCACGTTGGCAAAGCTGACGGTGAGCGTGCCGATCTTCGGGCGCACGCCGGTGTCGAGCAGGTGCGTGGCGGCGGTCATGCCGCAGATCTCGTTGCCGTGCGTCAGGGCATTGATCAGCACGTGCGGGCCGGGCTTGCCGGATTCGAAGCGGTGCACGTAGTCGATGCCGACGTTGCCCTCGCGGTAGGCGGACAGGTCGCGGGGGAGGACTTCGAGGGCGGGGGGAGATTGGGTCATGGGGTGGTGAACAGGTGGGATCGGAGGTCGCCGGCAAGTTTGCTACAGCTGGCAAATTCGTGCCGTGCGCCGCTAATCCCCCGATGCGGCTCATGTCCTGAGCCGCAACGCCCTCACCAGTTCACTTCCCGCTCCGGCGTCGCAGAAATGTGGTGGATCGACAGGTCCGCCCCGTCGTATTCCTCCTCCTGCGACAGCCGCAGCCCCATCGTCGCCTTGAGCACGCCGTACACCACGGCGCCGCCGATCAGCGCCCAGACCACGCCAAGCAAGGTGCCGATCAGCTGCGCCCACAGGTTCACGCCACCGATGCCGCCCAGCGCCTGCGTGCCGAAGATGCCCGCCGCGATGCCGCCCCAGGTGCCGCACAGGCCGTGCAGCGGCCACACGCCGAGCACGTCGTCGATCTTCCATTTGTTCTGGGTGCGCGTGAACATGAAGACGAAGATGGCACCGGCCACGCCGCCCGCCACGAGCGCGCCCAGCGGGTGCATGAGGTCGGAGCCGGCGCACACGGCCACGAGGCCGGCGAGCGGGCCGTTGTAGACGAAGCCGGGGTCGTTCTTGCCCATGGCCAGCGCCACCAGCGTGCCACCGACCATGGCCATCAGCGAGTTGACGGCGACCAGGCCCGAGATCTTGTCGATGCTCTGCGCGCTCATCACGTTGAAGCCGAACCAGCCCACGCACAGCACCCACGCGCCCAGCGCCAGGAAGGGAATGTTCGACGGCGGGTGTGCGCTGAGCGAGCCGTCGCCGCGGTAGCGGTTGCGGCGTGCGCCCAGCAGCAGCACGGCCGGCAGCGCGAGCCAGCCGCCCACGGCGTGCACGACGACCGAGCCGGCGAAGTCATGGAACTCGTGGCCGGTGACCGAGGCGATCCAGCCCTGGATGCCGAAGGCCTTGTTCCAGGCGATGCCCTCGTACAGCGGATAGACGAAACCGACGATCACGGCGGTGGCGATCAGTTGCGGCCAGAACTTGGCGCGCTCGGCGATGCCGCCCGAGATGATGGCCGGGATGGCCGCCGCGAAGGTCAGCAGGAAGAAGAACTTCACCAGCTCGTAGCCGCTTCTTGCCGACAGTTCGGTGGCGCTGACGAAGAAATGCGTGCCGTAAGCCACACCGTAGCCCACCAGGAAGTACACGATGGTCGACACCGAGAAGTCGACCAGGATCTTGACCAGCGCATTGACCTGGTTCTTCTTGCGCACGGTGCCCAGTTCCAGGAAGGCAAAGCCGGCATGCATGGCCAGGACCATGATGGCGCCGAGAAGGATGAACAGCGCGTCAGCGCCCTGTTTGAGTGCGTCCATGAGAGCTTCTTGCAGGTTTTTGGTTTGATTTGGTGCGTCGCACCCGAACGGCTCGGGGCGCCGGCGCAAGAAAGCAAAAATGGTGCCTGAAGGCTCTTGAATGGTGCGAAACGACCCAGGAATGGGCCGATTTCGCAGGGCACGCACCGGATCGGAACGCGCCGCCGGAGCGCTCAGCCCGCGCCGCCGCGCAGCGCGTCGCGGTAGCGCCGGCTGCAGGGCACGCTCGTGCCGTCGTGCATGTGCAGCCGGGCGTCACCGCCGTCGAGCGGCTCGATCTCCTTGATGCGGCCCAGGTTCACCGCGTGGCTGCGGTGCACGCGCACGAAGGTGGCGGGGTCGAGTTGGGTCAGGAAGTCGGTGAGCGTGGCGCGCAGCAGGTAGTCGTGGCCGTTGACGTGCAGGCCGACGTAGTTGCCCTCGGCCTGCAGCCAGTCGATGTCGGTGGCGGCGATGAGGAATTCGCGGCGCAGCTTGCGCACGAGGAAGCGTTCGGGGCGGGCCGGCGGCGGCGCTGCCGGCGTTGTCAGTTCCTGTACCGAGGGCTCGACTCCCTCCCTCTGCTCCAAAGTCTCGGGCACCGGCGCCACGCCCTCTTCCGGCGGATCGAGCACGCGCGCCTCGCCCTGCAGCCGCAGCATGAAGAGCCGGTAGGCCCACACGCCGAAGACCATCGTGGCGTAGACGCGCACGTCCTTCAGGTACTCGTAGCCCCATCGCCCCATGGCGCCGCCGAAGTCGTAGGGCTCGCCGGCCGCCGCGTACACCGCGGCGCGCAGCCCGAACATCGCCGCCACGTGCGCCAGGCTCAGGAGCACGCTGGCCACCAGGTGCCCGGCAAGAAAGCGCCCCCAGTGGTCGCGCGCCAGCGGCGACAGCCGGCGCTCCACGGCCACCAGCACCGGCACCAGGGCCAGCAGCGCGATGTGGCTCGACACCTCCCAGGTGACGACCTCCCAGTTCGCGCGCGGCACGGCGCGGCTGCGGGCGTCGATGAGCGCGACCACGGTGCTGATCGCGGCATGCACCGTCATCAGCACGATCCAGAAGCCGACTTCGACGTACCGCCGGATCGGTTCATAGCGCTCGTACAGGTTCTTGCGCGGCTCGCTCATGCGGGGATTCTCGCGAACCGGGGCCGGATTTCGTCCCTGGGGGCCACCGTTCGTCACAAATCCGGGCCGATCCGTCCCGGCGATGGCCCCGGGGACGGGCGCGGGGGCCACGATGGCCGCCGTTTCCTCGTTCCAGGAGCCCGCCATGCCCTCCGATTCCGTTCCCACACCGCAGCGCCGCCACGACATCGACGCCCTGCGCGCCCTCGCCTTCCTGTTCGTCATCCTCTATCACGTGGGCATGTACTACGTGGCCGACTGGCCCTGGCACCTGAAGAGCCCGCACGCGGCCGAGTGGTTGCCGTGGCCGATGCGGGTGCTGAACCTGTGGCGCATGGACCTGGTGTTTCTCATCTCGGGCGTGTCGCTCGGTTTCCTGAGCCGGGGCCAGGGCACCTGGGGCCTGCTGCGCAGCCGGGGCCTGCGGTTGATGCTGCCGCTGGCCTTCGGCATGGCGGTGGTCGTGCCCTACCAGGCCTATGCCGAAGGCGTGGCGCGCGGGTTGGTGGCGCCGGGCTTCGGCACCTTCCTGCTGCGCTACCTGCCGATGGGCGCGCCCTGGCCCAAGGGCGCGTTTGCGGGGGCGGAGTTCGGCATCACCTGGAACCACCTCTGGTACCTGCCCTACCTGTTCGTCTACACGGCGCTGGTCGCGCTGACGCTGCCGCTGTGGCGCTCGGCGGCCGGCCAGTGGGTGCGGCGGCGCTTCAACGGGCTGCGCGGCTGGCAGCTGCTGGTGCTGCCGGCGCTGCCGCTGCTGGCGTGGACGGTGCTGCTGGCGCGGCACTTTCCGGCCACGCACAACCTGGTGTGGGACTTCCACCTGCACAGCATCTACTTCACCGTCTTCCTCTACGGCTACTGGATGGGCGTGGACACGGGCATCTGGCGCGAGCTCGAACGGCTGCGCCGCGTGTCGCTGCTGCTGGCGGTGGCGGCGATCGGCGCGTTCATCGCGCTGCGCGTCGGGGCCGTCGTTGCGCCCAAGGGGTTGCTGATGGACGTGCTGCGCACGGCCTACCTGTGGCTCGCGGTCGCCACGATCCTGGGCCATGGCCACCGCCACCTGAACCGCCCCTGGCCGTGGCTGCGCTGGGCCAACGAGTCGGTCTACCCCTGGTACATGCTGCACCAGACGCTGATCGTCGCGGGGGTGGCGCTGCTGGTGCCGCTGGCGCTGGGCCCGGTGTGGGAGCCCGTGGCGCTGGTCGCCGTGACGATCGCCGGCTGCTGGCTGCTGACCGACGGGCTGATCCGCCGCATCGGCTGGCTGCGCCCGCTGTTCGGGCTGAAGCGCAAGCCCGAGCCGGTGATGGTTATGCCGCCTGCTTCGGCTTCGGCGTCGTCGACGCCTCGTCCACCGGCACCAGGATGGCGTTCGCCGTCGCCACGAGCTTGAGCTTGTCTTCGCCCTGGCCCTCGGGCTGCGCGAACAGCTCGGCCCCGACGAAGACCTGCTTGCGCCCCGCCTTCACCACGCGCCCGCGCGCCACGAAGGCCTCGCCGATGGCGGGCGAGATGCAGTTGATGGAAAAGTGCGAAGCCAGCACGCGGCCCGCCACGGTGGCGGCCGCGAAGCCGCTCACGGTGTCGAGCAGCGCGGCGATCATCCCCGCGTGCAGGAAGCCGGTGTACTGGCCCATGTCTTCCTCGCGCCATTTCATGCGCAGTTCGGCCTGCCCGTCGGCGGCCTGTGTGACGTCGAAGCCAGCCCAGCGGTTGAAGGCGGCCGACCGGTTGATGGCCTGGATCGTGTCGAGCATGGGGGGGTGTCCTTTCAGGGTGAATCAATGGAGGGAAGGCGAGACCCACTCTAGGAAGCCGGGCCGCCGCGCACCGTCTCTTGGGTGACCGGTTCGCCGCCGGCAGATGCCTGCGCGACAGCAACGCGCCCGCGTCACATCGGCGTCATGAAAAAAACTTCGCAGCGCCTTAACCCCGTTCACCCGCCCCGTCCGTAGAAGCGGAGATTCGTCACCGACTTTCTTCCGGAAGGCTTTCCATGCACACACCGTTCTCCGCCCGTCCCCTCCTGCGCGCCACCGCCCTCGCCGCCCTCTGGCTGGCCGCGGGCGCGGGCGCCCATGCACAGCTGCAGGCCGATGCCTCGCGCATCACCCAGGTCAAGGTCTACCCCGGCAGCGCCACGGTGGAGCGCGTGGCGCGCGTCGCGGCGGGCAGCCGCTCGGTCACTTTTGCCTGCCTGCCGGCCGGGCTCGACGTGCAGAGCCTGCAAGTGTCGGCCGGCACGGCAGTGCGCGTGGGCGAGACCTCGGTGCTCAGCGAGGCGCGCGAGCTCTCCGCCAACTGCGCCACCAGCGCGCTCGACGGCCGCATCCGCGAACTCGAAGACCGCAAGGCCGCACTGCAGGCCGAGACCGACGCGCTGGGCATGGTCACGGGTTATCTCAAGGGGCTGTCGGGCGGCGAGTCGGGCCCCGGCGCGCGCGCGCCGATGGATGCGCGCAACCTCTCGGCCATGACCGAGGCGATGCGCCGCTCGGGCCAGGACGCGCTGCTCAAGCAGCACCAGATCCAGCGCCAGCAGACCGACCTCGACCGCCAGCTCAAGCCCCTGCTGGCCGAGCGCGGCCGCACGCAGGGCCAGGGAGCGCAGGTGACGGCCGTGACGGTCACGCTGGCCGCCAGTGCCGATGCCGACGTGAAGCTCAGCTACCAGGTCAACGGCCCGGGCTGGACGCCGAGCTACCGCGCGCTGCTCGACACCACGACGCGCAAGGTGCGCATCGAGCGCCAGGCGCTGGTGGCGCAGGCCACGGGCGAGGACTGGCGCGGCGTGAAGCTGGTGCTGTCCACCGGCCAGCCGCGCCGCGAGACCACGGGGCGCACGCCGAGCGCGTGGCGCATCGGCATCGAGCCGCCGCCGCGCGCGAACGCCGAGTCGGCATACATGGCCGCGCCGATGGCCGCAGCCCCCTCGCCCATTGCCGCCGACCGCAAGATGGCCATGGAGCGCGCACGCGAGCCGCTGTTCGACGTGAGCGTGTTCGACAACAGCTTCGCCACCGAATTTGCCGTGCCGCAAAGCATCGACGTGCCTTCCAACGGCCAGCGCGTGACCCTGGCGCTGGGCCAGCATGAGGACACGGCGCAGCTCGCCGCGCGCACCAGCCCGCGCGTGGACCCGAGCGCCTTCCTGGTCGCCGAGATGACGCAGCCCGCGGGCGTGTGGCCGGCCGGCCCGATGCAGCTGTACCGCGACGGCAACTTCGTCGGCCAGGGCCGCTGGAACGCGCCGAGCGACGCGAAGCTCACGCTCTCGTTCGGCCGCGACGAACTGGTGCGCGTGCTGGTCGAGCCCGAGCGCGACAACCAGGGCTCGGGCGGTTTTGTCGGCTCGCGCGCCGAGCGCCAGGTGCAGCGCGCCTACGTGGTCGAGAACCGCCACCGCACGCCGATCGCGGTGCAGGTGCTGGAGGCCGCGCCGGTGTCGGTCGACGAGCAGGTGCGCGTGACCACACGCTTTGCACCGCAACCCGCTGATCAAGCGTGGAACAAGCAGCCGGGGCTGGCGATGTGGCGCTTCGACCTGGACGCGGGGCAGACGGCGCGCGTGTCGGCAGACTACACGATCGGGTATCCGAAGGATGCGCGGTTGCAGATGCGCTGAGGCTGGGTTTGTTCAGGGCGAGTGCGCAGGCCACCGGGTACTTCCCTCCGCGAATGTCCCCCGGCCTGCGGCCTCCTCCTTAATTTCGCTGCGGGAAGCACCCAGTGTCCTGCGCACGGGGGACGCTGCTGGTTCGCCCCGGCGCACGAACTTCAGAAATCGAACTTCGCCGACACCTCGAAAGTGCGCCGCGGCGCCAGCAGCACCTGGCTCGCCGCACGGCCAGTCCAGGTCGCGTAGAGCCGGTCCGTCAGGTTGCGCACGCGAAAACTCAGCAGCGCATTCTTCAGGCGGTAGCTCACGGCCGCATCGACCGTCGTGAAGCCGTTGATGCGGATCTGATTGGCGTTGTCGGTGTACATCGGCCCCGTGTGGTTCAGCGATGCGAAGTACTCGAACTTCGAGCCGTCGGGCCGGTAGGTGGCGAAGACGTTGGCCATGCGCTCGGGCACGTTCGGCGGGGTCTTGCCCACGCGCGAGACGTTGCCGGCTTCGACCAGCGTGTCGAAGCGCGCATCGAGCGCCGCGAGGTTGCCCGCCAGCGTCCATTCGCGCGTGGGCTTCCACACGGCCGACAGCTCGAGGCCGCGTGACGACTGCCGGCCGTTGTTCACCGTGGTGGCGGCGTTGTTCGGGTCGCGCGAGAGCACGTTGTCGAGTTCGATCTTGTACAGCGCGGCGGTCCACTCCAGGTTGGCCGCGGGCAGGCTCTGCTTGAAGCCCACCTCGGCCTGCTTGCCGCGCGACATCGGGAACGCGGCGTTCGAGGCCGACAGCAGGAAGAGCGATCCCACCGGCAGCGTGGCGTTGGTGTATTGCGCATACAGGCTCGACTGCGGCGACAGGTCGTACACCGCGCCGAGGCGCCCCGAGGTGGCGCGGTAGCTCGCACCGAAGCGCGTGACGCTGCCTGCGTTCAGGTCCCAGATGCGGCGGTCGACCTCGGTGCGGTCGTGGCGCAGGCCGCCGACCAGCGTGAGGTCGCGCATCGGCTTGAGCGCGTCTTCCACGAAGACCGAGGCGACCTTCACGCGCGAGAAGGTGTCGGCGCGGTTGCCCGCGCCGGTGGTCAGCGCGGGGTTGTCGTCGAAGTAGCCGGTGTACGGGTCGAACACGGGCACGCGCAGTTGCGCGGCGGTGGCGGGGCTGCTGTTGGAGAAGCGGCGCTGGCTGCCGAAGCGCGTCTCGCTGTATTCGCCGCCGACGACGAAGCGGTTGTCCAGGCCCACGATCTTTCCCTTGTGCGTGGCGTCGAAGCGGTCGAGCCAGAAGTCCTGGTCGTGCGTGATGAGCGTCTGGTCGCGCGCGATGCTGGCGGGCGGCACGAAGGTGGCGCTCTCTGAGTTGCGGAACATGCGCTTCGACTGGTTGGCCGAGAACTCGTTGCGCCACGACCAGCCGCCGTCCAGTTGCCCCGTGAGGCGCGCGCGCAGCCAGTAGGTTTCTGAAGAATTCTCGTCGTCGCGCACGTTGTAGTTGGTGCGCGCCATGCGCCGGTCGATCACGCGGCCGTCGGGCGTGCTGACGACGTTCGTCGGCTGCGTGGCGAAGCTGCGCGGCACGAGCGGCGTGCCCCAGTAGGCGTCGTTGTCGTCGCGCAGGTAGTCGAACGACAGGTCGAGCTTCACCGAGCCGCCCAGGTCCACCAGCAGGCCGCTCGTGAAGTGGTCGATGCGCTCGCCGTTGCGGTCGATGGTGCCCACCTTCGTGTCGTTGCGGCTGTAGTCGAGCCGGTAGGCGCTGGCCTCGCCCAGCGCGCCGCCGAAGCCGAAGGCCGCGCGCGTGGAACCGTAGCTGCCGTACGAGAGCAGCGCTTCCTTGTGCGAGTTGCTGCGGTCGGGTCGCTTGGTCACGAAGTTGACGATGCCGCCGATGGCGCCCTCGCCATCGAGCACCGAGGCCGGGCCCTTGAGCACTTCGATGCGCTCGTAGTTCCAGGTGTCCTGCACGCGGTTGGTGACGCCCGCGCCCGAGCTGCGCACGCCGTCGTACAGGTACATGAGGCTGGTGAAGCCGCGCAGCGACAGCGTGGTCGGCGACGACGGCGGGCCACCGCCCGACAGGCCCGCCATGCCGCGCAGCGCCTCGCTGAAGGTGCGCGCGCCGCGCTGCTGGATCGCGTCCTGCGAGAGGATCTCGACCGAGGCCGGCGTCTCGCGCACCGAGAGGCCCAGGCGCGAAGCCGTGCCGCTCGCGTCGTCGAGGTGCAGGCTGTTCGCGTCGCGGCTGCCTTCGATGGTGACGGTGCCGAGTTCGGCGTTGTTGCGGCTGTCTTGTGCAGAGGCGACTTGCAAGGCGGTGAAGGCGGCCAGCGCGACGGTGGTGCGGGTGAACGGGGTCATGGAACGGTGCGTGGAAGAAATGAAGAAAGCGTCAGGCGACCGAGAAGCGCCGCAGCCGCCAGGCCGCGAGGCCGAACAGCAGCAGGCTCGGCACCAGCAGTTGCAGCACAGCGAGCGCGGCCTGCCCGCGCACGAGGTCGGCGGGCTCCTCGTGCCAGGCGAAGGTGGGCATGCGGTCGAAGTCGGCTGGGGCGAGCGCATCGCGCGCGTCGATGCGCGGGAAGAAGAAGGCCTTCCAGGCTTCGTGGTGCGCCACGGTCTGCGCGTCGAAGCGCGCATGGCGGCGGGCGCCGTTGCCGGCCAGCGCGGTCATGCCTTCGTAGGCCACGGCCGCCGGCGACACGGCGCCGAAGCGGCCCACCAGCGCCTGCTGTGCCGCCTGCTGCGCGTCGAAGCGCGCGAGCGCGGGGCGGATCGCTTCGTCGACCTCGCGCTGGATGCGGTAGTTGGCCAGCGAGCGGCCGGCGATCTCGATCTTGCCGTCGCGCGGCACGAGGATGGCGCCCTGCCCCACGTGCTGGTACTCGGTCCCCAGCAGGTCCTGGTAGCGCTTCATCGCCTCGGCCGTGACCACGCGCTGGCGCGTGGCCAACTCGGTGCGCGAGGGCGCGGGGCTAGCCTGCGTGACGGCCAGGTTGAGCAGCACCGGTGCCACGAGCACCAGCAGCACCCAGGCGATGACGAGCACCATCGCGTTCGTCGCCGACGAGGCGCCGAAGGCATTGACCGCCACCACCAACGCGAACCAGAACAGCGCGTAGGCGCCCACGAGCAGCGCCCACCACAGCGTGGCGCTGCCAGCGCCGCCGGCGGTGAGCCCCGCATGGCGCGCAATCCACAGCACCGCCACCGGCAGCAGCACAGCCGGCCCCAGCAGCACCGCGGCGCGCACCGTGAGCTTGCCCGCGAGCAGCGTGCGCAGCCGCAGCGGTTGCGACAGCAGCAGGCGCAAGGTACCGTTCTCGCGCTCGGCCGACAGCAGGTTGTAGCTGAGCGCAAAGATCAGCAGCGGCAGCAGGTAGACGATGACGAAAGCCAGGTCGAAATGCCCGCTCAGCAGGTGCCACGGGTTCTCGATGTCGCTCGGGTTCATGAACACCACGCGGCTCTGGTTCGTGACCTGGTACTGGCTCGGGAACAGGTCGCTCTGCCCCAGCGCGACCGGGCCCAGCGGCGCGGTCGGCAACAGCACGTGCTGGCCACCGTAGCTGCTGGCCATGCGCGAAGGGTCGGCCGGGTTCTCGAAGGGCGTAGGCTGCGCGGTGCCGGCCAGGATGGCTTCGAGCAGCGTGCGCTGCGCGGTGCGGGTGTCGCGGTCGGCCTGCGCCACCGCCGCCTGCGCGCGGTCGCGCTGGGCGGTCTGCAGCAGGCCATTGCCCAACGCATAGGCCACGAGCAAAAGGAACAATGCGCCGACGACCCAGAGGCCGCGCTCGGCAAGCATCAAACGGACTTCCTGGCGCATCACGGCCAGCAGGCGGCGGCCTTGGGGAGGATGGATGGAGGACATGGGTGGCATCCCCTCTCAGAGCGCGCGCTGGCGCAAGGTGGCGAAGGCCGCGAACGCCGCCGCGAGCAGCAGGCCGGCGCACAGCACGAGGAAGCTGCGCGCCTGGTGCCGCAACGCCCACCCCGCGCCCGGCGGGTGGTAGTCGAAAGGCGGCACGGTGGCCCAGAGCTCGGGCGTGGCCTGGTAGGAGAAGTGGCGGTCGCCGAGCGGATCGGCATGCGCCACGAGGTCCTTGCTCATCAGGTCCTGGATGTGGCGGCGGTGCAGCTCGGCGGCCGTGGTGAAGCGCCGGTGGTGCGAGAAGTCGGTGCCCGCCATGCCCATCGAGAAGCTGCGCACCGCGAGCAGCGGCAGCAGCAGGCCGCCCCACTCCTGCACTTTCTGCTGCTGTTCCCAGGTGTCCCACAGGCGGCCGTAGTGGCGGTCGTACACGGGGTACGAGGCCTGGTCGTCCAGGCGCAATGCGATGCCCCACTTGCTCAGCGGCACGTCACGGCCCCAGCGCTCGGTGGTGCCGAAGTTCTGCTGCCAGACCTGGTTCGACACGGCCTTGAGCTCCGCGCCCAGCGCCTGGTTGAACTCGAGCCGCGTCGGGCTCGGATACCAGGTGCGCGAAAGCTCGGACAGCACGCGCGGCGCCATCACGGCCTGCCCGATCCACAGCGCGAGCAGCACGGTGATCGCCATGCGCGAGGTGGACGACAGCGCCGACACGCCCAGCACCAGGCACACAAAGATGCCGAGGTAGACCGCGTAGCCTAGCGACCACGCGCCCAGCCGCAGCAGCGCATCGACGCGCCCGCCCGGCTCCGCGCCCACCGCCACGGCAACGGCCGCAACCAAGGCCGCCGGCACCAGCAGCACCGCGAGCAGCGCCGACAGCGCGAGCGCCTTGCCGGCCAGCAGGCGCAGCGGTGCCACGCCCAGGCTCAGCGTCTGGCGCAGGATGCCCTGCTCGCGCTCGCCCGCGAAGGCGTTGAAGCCCAGCACGATCACCAGCAGCGGGCCGAGCACCTGCAGGATCCAGCCCACCGACAGGTTGCCGAAGCGCTGCAGGCCGGTGGCGTCCTGCGCGGCGTTGAACTTGACCTCGCTCTGGCGGTGCGCCTGCAGCCACACGGTGCTGCCGATGTAGGGGTTGATGCCCGCGTCGACCATCGACAGCGGCGGCTCGGGCTTGAAGGCGTGCATGCCCTGGTGCGCGGCGTCGTGCGGGTGGCGCTTGTCCTGGTGCAGCCAGTCGCGGTAGTCCATGGCCTGCGCGGCCACCTGCTCGGCATGCGCGCCGCGCTGGTGCGCCCAGCCGACGGCGAGCGCGGTGAAGAGCAGCACGGCCACGAGACCGCCGGCCCAGTACAGGCGGCCGTCGCGCAGGCGTTCGGTGAATTCGCGTCGGGCGATCCAGCGCATCGTCATCGGGTCAGGCCCTCATGTGTTGCAGGTAGAGGGACTGCAGGTCGGTCTGGCCGATCTGCGCGCCGTCGAGGCTTTCGACCAGCCGCCCGCGCTTCATGATCCCGACGCGCGTGGCGGTCTGCTGCGCATGGAACAGGTCGTGCGTGGTGGTGAGCACGGCCACGCCGCGATCGGCCGCGCGGCGCAGCAGGTCGGAGAACTCGGCCGCGGCATGCGGGTCGAGCCCCGAGGTGGGCTCGTCGAGCAGCAGCGCCTTGGCCTCTTTGGCCAGCGCCACCGCGATCCACACCTTCTGGCGCATGCCCTTCGAATACATGCTGACGCGCTTGTCGGCGGCGGCGTGGTCGAGCCCCACCTCGGTCATCAGCGCGAGCAGGCGTTCGCGCGGCAGTTCGTGGCCCAGCGCCAGGCCGGCGAAGAAGCGCAGGTTTTCCAGGCCCGAGAGCGTGCCGTACAGCGTGACCTGCTCGGGGATGTACGCCACGTCCTGCTTGGTCGCGACCGGGTGGCGCGTGACGTCGGTGCCGTTGATCTGCACCGTGCCGTCGGTCGGCGCGATGAAGTTCAGGAACAGGTTGATGGTCGTCGTCTTGCCCGCGCCGTTGGCGCCCAGCAGGCAGTAGATGTCGCCGCCGCGGATGTCGAGGTCGAGGCGATCGAGCGCGGTGTGCGCGCCGTAGCGTTTGGTGAGGCCGGAGGCTCGGAGCATGGCGGAGGGATTCCGATGGAAGGAAGGAGGAAAGGAAAGACGCGCGCAGGCACGCCCCCGGCGTGGGCACGCCGATGCGGTCATCGAGGGGGATGAAAGGCGGCTGCTGGGCCGCCGCGCGTCAGAAGGTGTGAGTGAATCCGCCGTGGCCGAGCAGCCCGCGCAGGCGCGCGCCCTCAAGGCGCAAAGCGCAGCCGTAGCTTGCGCTACGGCGAGCATTTGCAACGCCGAGGGAGCGTGTCTGCGCGGGATGAGCGGGCATGGCGGGTTCGCTCACACCTTCATGGCTTGTTCTTGTTCTTTGCGCCGCCTTGCCGCGCCTTGAAGCGCGGGTTGGACTTGCAGATGACGTAGGTGCGGCCGCGCCGCGTCACCACCTGGCAATCGCGGTGACGCTTCTTGGCTTCCTTGAGCGAGGACAGGACTTGCATGGACGTGGCCGGGGAGTTCGTTCGGACACGCGAATATACGTTATTGCGAATTCATTCTCAATAACTTTGTTGACCTTTCCCCGGCACCCCGGGGCCCGCCGTCTTCAGTGCGGCGGGTGCGCCTTCGGCGCTTTCGCGCCGGCGTCGACGCAGGCCGCGCACAGGCCATGCAGCGTGACCTCGTGGTGCGTCACCTGGAAGCCCTTGGGTGCGAGGTCGTGCATCGGCCCCGGGCACGCGTGCAGCAGGAACACCTGGCCGCACTGCGAGCAATGGAAGTAGTGATGGTGGTGATGCCCTGCATCGCCACCTTCGCTGGCCCCGTGCGAATGGTGGTCGTGCGGGTCGGCCTTGCAGGCCACTTCATAGCGCGCCGGCTCGCCCGGCAGCTCGACCTTGGCGATCTCGCCGTCGGCCAGCAGCAGCGAGACCTGGCGGTACACCGTCGACAGGCTGATCTCGGGCACGATGGCCCGTGCGTGTTCGAGGATTTCGGGGGCGGTCAGCACGCGACCGGCGTCGCTGAAGGCGGAGAAAACGGCGTTGCGCTGGCGCGTGAGACGTTGCATCTCTGAATGATAGGGGCGGCCCGCGCGGCCTTCAGCGCGGCGCGCGCAAGACCTTCACGCGTCGGCCGTCGGGCCGCCGTCTGCCTCGGGCTTGGCCTTGCCCTTCTTGCCACGCGCCGCCTTCTTCGCCGCGCGCTCGGCGTCGGCACGCTGGCCGGCGGCCAGCCACTGCGCGAACTCCTCGGGCGTCTCGAGCGTGATGCGCCCCAGGTTGCCGGCGCGGAACTCGTGCATCACGATCTCGGCGGCCTTCTGCAGGTTGACCTTGCCCTTGCCCAGCAGCGCGCCGCGCTTGCGGCCGATGGTGTCGAGGACGTCTTCGTCCTTCATGCCGGCCAGGGTGGCGGGGTCGAGCTCGACGAGCTTGAAGCGCGCGACGATGCCCTCGGCGTAGTTCGCCTTGAGGTAGTCGAGCAGCTCCAGCGCCACTTCTTCTTCATCGAAGGCGTTGCGCCCCACCGCGCCGCTGGCCGCGAGGTTGTAGCCGCTCTTGGGCACGATGATGCGCGGCCACAGCATGCCGGGCGTGTCCCACAGGTAGAAGTCGTCGGCCAGCGTGATGCGCTGCTCGAGCTTGGTGATGCCGGCCTCGTCGCCGGTCTTGGCCTTGCGCCCGCCGGTGAGCGTGTTGATGAGGGTCGACTTGCCCACGTTGGGAATGCCGCAGATCAGCACGCGCATCGGCTTGGCCATGCCGCCGCGGTTGGGCGACAGCTCGTGGCAGGCGCGCACGATGCGCTGCGCGGGCATGGTCAGGCTGGCATCGAGCGCGATGGCGCGGGTGTCGGGCAGCGCGTTGTAGTGCGCCAGCCAGGCCTCGGTGCGCACGGGGTCGGCCAGGTCCTGCTTGTTGAGCACCTTCAGCGTGGGCCGGCCGGCCGTGAGCTCGGCCAGCATCGGGTTGGCGCTGGAGCCGGGCAGGCGCGCGTCGAGCAGTTCGATCACCACGTCGATGTCCTTCACCCGTTCGGTGATGGCCTTCTGGGTCGAATACATGTGACCGGGGAACCACTGGATCGCCATCGATGGATGCTCTTTCTTTCGCGCTGTCTGGAAGGGGACCGGCCTCGCAGGCCGGGTGCGCATTGTGAACCGGGAAACGGACCGATTCCTCGTTGCTGCGCTTTTGATAGCACCAACTGGCGTATTCACTGGCTTGTTGGCCGCCAGATCACCCCTAGAATCCGCGCGCTGCGCCTGCAGCCGTTTCAAAAAGTCACACCGAGGGAGATCCTTTTCATGGTCCAGCGCCTTGCCGCCGCCGCCCTGCTCGCGGCCACCACCATCCTGTCCGCCACCGCGGTGCACGCCCAGCGCCCGTCGCCGCCGCCCGGCCCGCTGACCGACGGTTTCCTGTGCTGCAACATGCGCACGTATGGCGACTCGATCAGCGACATCAACTACGACGAACAGGGCACGAGCGTCGTCCCCGTGGGCACGCCGGCGCGCATCACGGCCTACGACTTCCGCTTCTTCAACCTCGACCTCGCGGGCAAGCCCCAGCGCATCAAGAACGACTACAGCCGCAACATCACGCTGATCGACTTCGCCAAGCGCTATGTGGTCACCGAAGACCCCAAGCGCAAGATCGCCAGCTTCCCGCCCGCGGTGGGCGCCGCCATCCTCGCGGGCAAGGTGATGCCCGGCATGACGCGCGAACAGGTGCTGATGGCGCTGGGCTACCCGGTGGCCAGCGAGAACCCGAGCCTGGACGCACCGGTGTGGCGCTACTGGCGCGACAGCTGGTCGGAGTTCCAGGTGAACTTCGACGCGCAGGGCCTCGTGAAGGACGTCGCGGGCAATGCCGTGGCGCTGAGCCGCGTGCTGGCCGCCGCGCCCTGAGCACCCTTGATCATCCCCGGGTTCGTGTGCGCGGCATGACACGCGCAACACCCGGGAGGGTTTTGCATCGCGAAGGGCGATTCCGCCCCTATGATTTGTCCGAAGCACGGCGCCGCCACGTGCGTCGGCCGGATCGAAACCCCTGAATGGAGTGCCTGCGATGAAACCCGTCTCCGAACTGCTCAAGCGCCACGATTCCGCCGCCTGGCGCACCTCGCCCGACACCAGCGTGTTCGACGCGCTGGCCACGCTGGCGCATTTCGAAGTGGGCGCGCTCATGGTGATGGACGGCGAAAAGCTCGTGGGCTTTTTGTCCGAGCGCGACTACACCCGCAAGGTGGCGCTACAGGGCAAGAACTCCAAGGAGATGAAGGTCGCCGAGATCATGACGCCCGACGTGATGACCGTCACCCCGCAGACCCGCACCCGCGCCTGCATGGCGCTCATGAGCCAGCGCAAGTTCCGCCACCTGCCCGTGGTCGACGGCGACAAGGTGGTCGGCATGATCTCCATTCAAGACCTGATGGACGACATCATTTCCGAGCACGAGCAGACCATCACGCAGCTGACCAGTTACATCCAGAGCTGAACACGCTGCGATGCCCCGGCAAAAAGGGGCAACACACCTACGCACAGGGGCACTCTTTCGGGTGCACAGTGAAGGCTCGTTCACCATCCAGCAGGGACATACGCAATGCAGATCCAGGTCAACACGAGCAATGGCATCACCAACAAGGACACGCTGGAGCGCTGGGCAGACACCGAGATCAAGCAGCACCTGAGCCGTTTCGTCGAAGACGTGACGCGCGTCGAGGTGCACCTGAGCGACGAGAACCACGACAAGGCCGGCGGTGGCGACAAGTGCTGCGTGATGGAAGCGCGCCTGGCGCACCACCAGCCGCTCGCGGTGACACAGCATGCCACCAGCCTCGACGAGGCCTTCCGCGGCGCGGCCGACAAGCTCAAGCGCCTGCTCGACAACACGCTGGGCCGCCTCAACAACCACCGCGCCCGCGACTCGATCCGCCGCGACGGCGAGGGCTTCGTCGCCGAATAGCACTCAGCGCGCCGGCTTGCGCTTCGGCGCGGGCAGGCGCTGCGGCGTCTCCACCGGAATGAGCGGCGGGCGCCGCCCGTCGGCCATCCAGGCGTCGTAGAAATCGATCTTGCGATCGACCAGCGACAGCGCCTGCTGCCAGTCGGCGATCGTCTGGTGCACGCGCGCGCGGTGCGCCTCGAGCAGGTCGCGTCGCTGGCGCAGCGTGGCCTTGCCCTGCAATGCGAGCGCCGTGTAGTCGCGCATCTCGGCAATCGACATGCCGGTGCGGCGCAGCCGGTCCATCAGGTCGAGCCAACCCACATGCAGTTCGCCGTACACGCGCCGCCCGCCCGCATCGCGCGCCACGCCGGGCACGAGGCCCTGCGATTCGTACCAGCGGATGGCGTGCACCGTGCGGCCGGTGCGCGCGGCCAGTTCGCCGATGTGGAACGACGGCGTGGCAGCGCTGGCGTCAGCCGGCATGGGCGGTCGGCGCGTCGAGCGCCCGCTCGACCAGCGCGGTGTCGAAGTACTCGGTCAATGTTTTCACCTGGCCTCCTTCGAGTCGGTAGACGTAGCAATAGCGGTTGTTGTAGCGCTTGCCGGCCTTGGTGGGCACGTCGCCGCTGAACAGCACCACCACGCGGTCGCCTTCCGCAATGATGCATTCGGTCTTGCTCACATAGGGCCCGGCGAACTGCCCGAACAGCGGCTTGATCAGCTCTTCGCGGATCGCCTGCTTGCCCTGGTAGGTGCGCGACCAGGGCGTGCTGCCTTCCAACGTCCAGCTGGCGTCGTCGGCCAGGCTGTCGATGAAGGCCTGGCCGTTGCCCTTGTCCAGCTCCGCATGGATGCGCTGGACCAGGGCCTTGTTGTCGATCGTGTGCATGGCGTGATTTCCTTGGATGAATGAAGACACCGGACATCCGGTGAATTCATTGGAAATGCTCGAGTGCGCTCGAAGTCAAGCGCCATGCACCGAAGAACGGCGCGTCAGCCCCGGCCGGCGTTCGCCTGGCCCTTGGCGACTTCGTTCGCGCCCTGGGCGGCACCGCTTTGCGGCACGGCCTCGCCTTCACGCGCGGTCACTTCCGACAGGCGCGCGGCCAGCTGCTCGGGCGTGTCGGCGGCAATGCCCAGCCAGGCGCCCTGCGTCAGCGTGATGTGCGCGGCCTCGAAGGTGCCGGCGCCGGCACAGAGGATGGTGCGGTTGGGCGCGTCCTGCGCGGCCAGCACCAGCATTGCGGGCACCACGGCCTCGGGGCGGAAGGCCTCGAGCATGTCCTTGGGGAACAGGTCTTCCGTCATGCGCGTGGCGGCGGTAGGCGCCAGGCAGTTCACGCGGATGTCGTTCTTGGCGCCTTCGATGCTCAGCGTCTGCATGAGGCCCACCAGCGCCAGCTTGGCGGCGCCGTAGTTGCTCTGGCCGAAGTTGCCGTACAGGCCCGACGACGAGGTGGTCATCACGATGCGGCCGTACTTCTGCTCGTTCATGAGCGCCCAGACGGCCTTGGTGCAGTTCACGGCGCCCATCAGGTGCACGTCGACCACGAGCTTGAAGTCGTCCAGTTCCATCTTGGCGAAGCTCTTGTCGCGCAGGATGCCGGCGTTGTTCACCAGGATGTCGACGCGGCCCCAGGCGTCGACCGCCTGCTTGACCATGGCCTGCACGGCCTCGAAGTCGGTCACCGAGGCGCCGTTGGCAATGGCTTCGCCGCCGGCCGCCTTGATCTCGTCGACCACCGCCTGCGCGGCGCTGACCGAGCCGCCCGAGCCGTCGCGCGCGCCGCCCAGGTCGTTGACCACCACCTTGGCGCCGCGCGCCGCCAAGGCCAGCGCATGCTGGCGGCCCAGGCCGCCGCCGGCGCCGGTCACGATGGCCACGCGGCCCTGGAAGTCGATGGAGGTGCTGTTGCTCATGAGGTCTCTGCTCGCTGTCTGAACTGTGTGGGTCGGTGTTGGTGAGGGTTGCCAATTGACAACAACCCAACGTTTTACCTCAGTTCCCCGCCCTGCTTGCCGCCGGGCGCCCCCAGCGGGAGTCACCCATGCGACGGCTGGACGGTGGCGCAGTACGCCACCAGCTGGTCGAGTTCGGCCGATTTGTCGAAGAAGGCGTCGGCACCCAGCTGCTGCGAGCGCAGGCGCATGTCGGCGGTGGCGTAGTTGCTGAGCACCACCACCTTCTGGTGCGGCGAGCGCTGGCGGCAGGCGTTCAGCACGGCCAGGCCGTTGCCGCGCTGCAGGAACAGGTCGACGATGGCCAGGTCCCAATCGCTCTTGTGGTCGCGCAGCCAGTCGAGCGCTTCGTCGGCGGTGCTGGCCGAGGCGATCACGTGCGCATCGACCACGTCCTCGAGAAAGTCGACCAGGTTCTCGCGGATCACCGGACTGTCCTCGACCAGGTAGGCATGGAGCGTCATGGTGGGTGTCTCGGGTCCGGAACTGGGCAGCGCATGACGCCATCTTCGGGGCTGGCCGCCGCGCCGCGGTGAGCCGGACAGGTCAATGGCTGTAGGCCATCGGCCAGCGGCGCTGTCGGCATGCGCCGGCCGGCGCCGCCGGGGTGACCTTCTCAGGCCGCGACCGGCAAGCGGCCGGGGGCCATGCCCAGGCGCGCCGGCGAGACGTACTGCTCGCGGTAGATCTCGAAGGGCATGGTGTCGGCCGCCTCGATGCGCTTTTGCGCCTGGATCGACTCGGCCGTCATCTGCTCGAACCCGGCCTGCTGCGCGGCCGTGAACGGCAGCGCCAGCAGCGCGGCGCGGGTCTGCTCCGACTGGGCGCGCACGAAGCCGACGAAGGAGTTGCCGTGCTGCTGCTCGATGGCCGCGAGCACGCGGGCCGAGGGCAGGCTGTCGGGGTTCTCGAGGCCGGCCTTGGCGGCGCGCACCGCGTCGACATGCTGCGTGCCGCCCTGCGCCGCATCGAGCGCGGCGGCAATCGGCAGGCACTGCTCGACCAGCTCCAGGCCCCAGTCGGTGAGCGCGACCTCGCGCCCGTCGCGGCGCAGCTTCAGCCCCGGCTCGCGGCCGCGCGCGGCCGTGAGGTGCTGGTTCTGCGCCAGGTCGGCGATTTCTTGCGGCGTGTCGTCGGGGCTGTCGTTCAGCAGGCAGTGCAGCAGGAACACGTCGATGAAGCGCATGGTCTGCGCATTGATGCCGACGGTCTCGAAGGGGTCGAGGTCCATCAGGCGCACCTCGACGTACTCCACGCCGCGCTCGCGCAGCGCATGCAGCGGGCGCTCGCCGGAGTGGATCACGCGCTTGGGGCGGATGGTGCCGTAGAACTCGTTCTCGATCTGCAGCAGGCTGGTGCCCAGCTGGTTGTAGTCGCCGCCCAGGTTGCGGATGCCGATGGCCTCGTAGGCCGGCCACGGGCGCGTGAGCGCGTCCTGCAGCGAGGCGCCGTAGCCCTCCAGGCTGTTGTAGCTCACGGCCAGCGAGGCCTGCGCCTCGCTCTGGTAGCCCAGGCGGCCCATGCGCAGCGAGGTGCCGTGCGGCATGTACATGCTGCCGTCGCCCAGCGGCTGCAGCTCGTGCGGGCGGCCCGCGACAAAGCTCGAACACAGGGCCGGCGAGGCGCCGAACAGGTACAGCAGCAGGAAGGCCTGGCGGCGGAAATTGCGGATCAGCGCGAAGTACTCTTCGCTCGACACCTCCGGCAGCGACCAGTTGTAGTGAATGCCCGAAATGGTCTGCATGCGGCGGCCATAGCGATGGCTCAGGCCCATGCGGTACACGCTCTTGGCGCGGCCGACGTTCGACGAGCCGTAGCGGCCGATCGGAATGGTCTCGTCGGTCGGCAGGCCGCAGGGCATGCTCGACACCCACAGGCGCTCGTCGCCGAGCTGGTCGAGCACGCGGTAGGTGAACTGGTGCACCCGCGTGAGCTCTTCGAGCGCCGACTCCACGCCCGCGTGCACGCCCGTGATGAGTTCGAGCTGCGATTCGCTGAAGTCGGTCGTGATGTGCGGATGCGTGAGCGCCGAGCCCAGCGCCAGCGGATGCGGCGTGAGGGCCAGCTTGCCGTCGGGCAATGCGCGCAGGCTTTCCTTCTCGATGCCGCGACGCATTCCCTTCAATCGCGCGGCCGGGAGTGCACCCAGCCTCTCCTGCAATCTGTTGCTCATGTTCTTATGACCCATCAATCTTCTGTGGGGCTGGAAGGTAGCACGGGCGGACAGGCACTGCTGAAGCAGGGAATCCCGCATCCGGCTATGCTGTTTTTTGCTACTTTTTTCATAGCTACCCTCTCAAATACCACCGGCCTTGCGGCGCGCAGCGGGGTTCGAAATTCAGGCCTTGGGGCGGCCCGCCGCGAGGTCGATCTCTTCCGACTGGTAGACATGGATCGACGGCACCCCGTCGGCCATGGCCGCGAGCGCCTTGCCGAAAGCGCGCGACGCGTCGACGCGAAAGTGCGCCTGCAGCGCCGCCATGTCGCTCCATCGCTCCACGAAGGTGAGCTGCAGCGGGTCTTGCACGTCGGTCGTGACGTCATGCGAGATGCAGCCGGGCTCGGCGCGCGAGCGCAGCACGTGTTCCACGCTGATGGCCAGCATCGCCTGCAGGGTGTCGGCCTTTGCCAGCGCGTGTCCGATGACCAGGATCATGGGGTCTCCTTCTGTGCGTTCTTTCGGGGTGACAGGATCAGGATGGATGCGCGCGCGGCCCGGCGTGGCGGGCCTTCAGCCGAACACGCGCAGCAGGAAGTGGTTGAGGTCGGCGATCTCTTCCATGCAGACCGAGTGCGCCATCTGGTATTCGTGCCACTCGACCGGGTGGCCCAGCGCCACCAGCGCGTCGCGCGACTGTTCGGCGCGCGCCAGCGGCACCACCGGGTCCTGCCGGCCGTGCGCGAGGAACACGGGCGTGTCGTGGTTGGCGCCGTGGCGCTCGGCCGCCGTGGTCGCGGCGATCGGCAGGTAGCCCGAAAGGCCGACGATGCCGGCCAGCCGCTCGCCGTGGCGCAGCCCCGTCATCAGCGCCATCGCGCAGCCTTGCGAGAAGCCGGCCACCACGATGCGATGGGCGGGGATGCCGCGGGCCTTTTCGTTGGCGATGAGGGCCTCGATGCTCGCCTGCGAGCGACGCAGGCCGGCCTCGTCCTCGCGCGCCACCAGGTCGGCCACCGCGATGTCGTACCAGGCGGGCATCTCGTAGCCGCCGTTGATGGTCACGGGAATGACGGGCGCGTTGGGGAACACGAAGCGCACCGGGCCCACGGCCGACAGGTCGAGTTCGCCGGCGATCGGCACGAAGTCGTTGCCGTCGGCACCCAGGCCGTGCATCAGGATCACCGTGGCGGTGGGGTTCGGGGCGGTTTCGATTTCGATGGGGGGACGGGACATGGTCAACGAAGGTATTCAGGAATGCGAATGCCCGGACCTTAGCGCATTCGGGCGACCCGGGCCGCGGCGAAACGGCCGGTTGGCTGACTTGCACCTCGCAACATCCGGGCCTTCGGGCCGCCCCGGCGCCCTTGCCGGCACAAGGGAGCGCCGGATGCAACACAATGGCGTTTCGCATGAAGACCACCCCGAACCCGTCCCCAAAGACCTCGTCGCCCGGCCCCGCCTTCGACAGCGAGGCGCTGCTGCGCGGCAGCGGGCTGCGCGTGACGCGCGCCGCCCAGACCGTGCTCGAGCTGCTCGAACACGGCTCGCAGCCGCTGACCCACGAGGAAGTGGCCGCCGCCTACACCGCCGCCACGGGCGAGCCGCCCGACCGCGTCACGCTCTACCGCGTGCTCGACCGGCTGGTCGAGGCCGGCCTGTGCGACCGCCGCGTGGGCGCCGACCGGGTCAACCGCTTCGCGCGGCACGTCGACACCGCCTCGGGCAACACCTTCGAATGCGACCAGTGCCACAAGGTGCTGGCCCTGCCTTCCGACCCCGAACTGCCCAAGGTGATGGGCCGGCTCGGCAAGGCGCTGCGCAAGCAGGGCATCGACACGCGGCACACGGCGCTCACGCTGCACGGCATGTGCGGCGACTGCGCTCGATAGTTTCATTGCGCTGCACGTGTACGTCTCCCGGCACCACCGCCAGCCCGACCTCGGCGCGAGCCACGCGCTGATCGACGCGCATCCGCTGGGCGCCTGGGTCGTTCAGGGCGCCGACGGGCTGGTCGCCAACCACCTGCCCTTTCTGCTCGACCGCTCGCGCGGCCCGTTCGGCACGCTGCTCGGCCACGTGTCGCGCGCCAATCCCGTGTGGCGCCAGCTCGATGCCCCGGCCCCTTCGGTCGTGATGTTCCAGGGGCCGCAGGCCTACATCACGCCCGGCTGGTACCCCGGCAAGGCCGAGCACGGCCAAGTGGTGCCGACCTGGAACTACGCCGTCGCCCATGCGCACGGCATCGCGCGCGCCATCGACGACGAAGCCTGGCTGCTCGACCTGCTCGCGCGGCTGACCGCGGCGAACGAGGCCGGCCAGCCCGTGCCCTGGCAGACCACGGACGCGCCCGAGACCTTCATCCGCAAGCTGGCGCGCGCCGTGGTGGGCATCGAGATCCCCATCGACCGCCTCGAAGGCAAGCTCAAGGCCAGCCAGGACGAAGCCCTGCAGGACCGTCAAGGCACCGTGCAGGGCCTGGCCGCCGTCGGCAGCGAGAACGCGTCGGCCATGGCGCGGCTGGTGCAGCAGGCGATGCAGCCCGGCAGCGCCGGCGACTGAACCGCCCGCGCGCTCACACGTTCCACGACGGAAACGGATCGGGCAGGTTCTGCCACCACGAGGGGCCGAAGCGCATCTCGTTGGGCGTGAGCAGGCAGGCATCGAGCCGTGCGCGCAGCGCGGCTTCGTCCATGCCGATGCCGATCAGCACCAGCTCCTGGCGCGCGTCGCCGGTGGCGTCGTCCCAGTTCTTGCGGATGAGTTCAAGCCCGTCGGGGTCGGTCGGCCAGTGCTCGCGCGGCACGGCCGCCCACCACAGGCCCGCCACGCCGTAGCGGCAGGCACCACCGGCCTGCGACCACGAACCCGCGCGGGTCGGCCGGCTCGCGAGCCAGAAGAAGCCCTTGGAGCGCACCACGCCCTCCCACTCACTCTGCACCAGGTCCCAGAAGCGCTGCGGATGGAACGGCAGGCGCGAGCGGTAGACGAAGCTGCGGATGCCGTAGGCCTCGCTCTCGGGCACGTGCTCGCCGCGCAGCTCGGCCAGCCAGCCGGGTGCCTGCTCGGCCTGCTCGAAATCGAACAGGCCCGTGTCGAGCACGCGGTCGAGCGCGACGCGGCCGAACTCCGACTCCTCGATGCGCGCACGCGGGTTGAGGCTGCGCAGGATCGCCATCAGCCGCTCGCGCTCCTCGGCCGTCACGAGGTCGGTCTTGTTGACCACGAGCACGTCGCAGAACTCGATCTGCTCGATCAGCAGGTCGACCACGGTGCGCGTGTCTTCGTCGCCCAGCGACTGGCCGCGCTGGCCCAGGCTGTCGGGCGAGCCGTAGTCGCGCAGGAAGTTGAAGGCATCGACCACCGTGACCATGGTGTCCAGCCGCGCCACGTCGGCCAGGCTCTGGCCGTCTTCGCCCGCGAAGGTGAAGGTCTCGGCCACGGGCAGCGGCTCGGAGATGCCGGTCGACTCGATCACGAGCTGGTCGAAGCGCCCTTCCTTGGCGAGGCGCTTCACCTCGATCAGCAGGTCTTCGCGCAGCGTGCAGCAGATGCAGCCGTTGCTCATCTCGACCAGCTTCTCGTCGGTGCGCGACAGCGCGGCGCCGCCTTCGCGCACCAGCGCCGCGTCGATGTTGACCTCGCTCATGTCGTTGACGATCACCGCCACGCGGCGGCCCTCGCGGTTGTGCAGGATGTGGTTGAGCAGCGTGGTCTTGCCGGCGCCCAGGAAGCCGGACAGCACGGTGACGGGAAGGCGATCGGCCATGAGGGCAGGCTCCATAGTTGCAACAGAATTGCATTATATGGATTGACGCAACTCAGTTGCATTTCTTGCAAGCGTGGCCGACAGGCGCACGCTCGCCTACCATCCGGCACATGACCGATTTCTCTGCCTTCGTCGCCCCGCCGCCCTCCGACGCACCGCACGCTGCCGTCGTCGAGGCCGCGTCGGCCTGCCTCGACCGCTTCACGGCCGCGTTCAACGCCTCGGACACGCGCGGCATGGACGCCGAGCTGCACTTTCCGCACACGATGCTTTCGGGCGCGCAGCGGCTCGACTGGCCCGCGCCCGGCCAGCACCCGGCCGATTTCTTCGACACGCTCAAGGCCGGCGGCTGGGCGCGCACGCAGTACGAAAAGAAGGAGCCGGTGCTCGTGAGCCACGACAAGGTGCACTTCGTCGTGCACTACACGCGGCGCGATGCGGCAGGCGCGGTGCTCAGCACGCACGCCAACCTCTGGATCGTCGTGCGGGCCGAGGGGCGCTGGGGCATCGCCCTGCGCTCGTACTGAATGAACCCGAAAGAACAAGGACCGCGTCCCATGTCCCCTTCCGCCCTGCAGCTCGTCTGGCCGTCGCCCGAGCACCTGCCCGGCTACATCGCCGCACTGGAGCGCGGCTGGTCGCCCAACAACCTGCGGGCCGAAGCCGGCCTGGAAGAACTGGCGCTGATCCGCACCGACCCCGACGGCTTTCTCGCCGGCCTCGTCGACCGCGAGGCCAAGGGCCCGCCCATCGCGCTGCCCACTGGCGGCACCGTGCCGCGGCTGCCGGGCTACCGGCGCTGGCTGTGGGACGGCGAGTTCTGCGGCAGCATCCAATTGCGCTGGCAGCCGGGCACCAACGCCCTGCCTTCGTACTGCCTCGGCCACATCGGCTACGGCGTGGTGCCGTGGAAAAGCGGCCGGGGCTATGCCACCGCCGCGCTGCGCGCGCTGCTGCCCGATGCGCGCGCCATCGGGCTGGACCACGTCGAGATCACGACCAGCCCCGACAACCTCGCCTCGCAGCGCGTGATCCGCGCCAACGGCGGCGTGCTGGTCGAGGAGTTCATCACCGAGCCCGGGCTCGGCGGCGCGCCCGAGCTGCGCTTTCGCATCGACGTGCGCGACCTGCGCTGACGCGCCCTACAGCTCGAACGGCTCGACCTGCCGCCCGTCGATGTCGGTGAAGCCGTAGGCACGCGCCAGGTCGGCCACGCGCAGCACCTGGCCGGTCTTGTCGAGCACCTGCGCATCCGCCGCCAGCGCGGCCACGGCGCGGCCCAGGTAGCGCGGCGATTCGGTGCGCGCCAGCGCGGGGCGCTCCTGCCAGTGCGCCTCGTCGGTCTTGTGGCCCGCGAGCACGAACTCGGTGCGCATCCAGCCCGGCGAGACGGCCACCGAGGCCACGCCGTGCGGCTGCAGTTCCTGCGCGATGCCGAAGGCCAGCCGCGTCATCGAGGCCTTGGCGAGGTCGTAGAACAGGTTGCCGCGCAGGTAGTGGCCACGGTCCCAGAAGGTGGTGGTGACGATCAGGCCCTGCTTGCGCGCCACCATGAACGGCGCGGCGCAGCGGCTGGCCACGAGGTGGTTGCGCACGCCGCGATCGAACATCGAATCCCAGTTGGCGAGCGGGTGCTCCCAGAACGGCGCCTCGAAGACACCGGTGAAGCTTTCGTGCCCGCCCCAGGCGTTATTCACGAGCAGGTCGAGCCGGCCCTGCTCGCGCTCGACGCGCGCGAACAGCGCCGCCACCTCGTCTTCCTTCGTGTGGTCGCAGGCCACGGCGATGCCGCGCCCGCCGAGTTGCGTGACCTCCTCGGCGGTGTCGTCGATGGTGCCGGGCAAGGCGGCCAGTTCGGACAGGGCGAGCAGCTGCCCGTAGCTGTCCGCCGGCCGCGCGCGGGTGCTACGCCCGGTCACGTACACGGTGGCACCGGCCGCGCCCAGTTCCTGCGCGATGCCGCGGCCCGCGCCGCGGCTGGCGCCGGTCACCACGGCCACGCGGCCCGCCAGCGGACGGTGCGCGGCGTCGGGGGTGGAGGGGGCTGCTGTCATGTGTCGTTGCTCCTTCGTTCGGTGAGGGTCCTTGGGCAGGACAAGCCGCCACGATAGGCCGGCCTCAGCGCGCCGTCTTGGAAGAAACCGAAACCCAGCGCCCGAGGAACTCGGTGGGCGTCACGCCGCACAGGGCGCGGAACTCGTTGACGAGGTGCGACTGGTCGTAGAACCCGTGGTCCAGCGCCATGTCGGCCCAGGCCGGCGCGCTGTGCAGGCGCAGCGCGCGCAGGCAGGCATGCAGCCGCGCGAGCCGGCCCCAGGCGCGCGGCGACAGCCCGACGTGCGCATGAAAGAGCTGCTGCAGCCGGCGCTCGCCCACGCCGACCGCCTGCGCCACCTCGCGCAGCGCCTGGCGCCCGTCGGCAGCGGCGATGAGCCGTGCAGCGTGCATCGCGGCGGCCGGCGGCGTGCCGTCGCCGGCTTTCTGCAGGCGCTTCATCAGGGCCTGCTGCAACAGATCGGCGCGTGCAACATCGCCGTGCGCTTCGGCCATGCGCGCGAGCAGCGTCGTGCCCTCGCCGCCCCAGAGTTCGTCCAGGTGCACCGCGCGGCCCGCGATCTCGCCGGCCGGCACGCCCAGCAGCGCCGCCGCCGCGCCGGGACGCAGCGCCACCGACAGGCCTTCCACCGTGTCGCGCATCCGCACCACGGCGGGTGCGGCGAAAGCGCCGATGGCTTCGACCGCCTGCCCCGGCGCGTCGTCGGCCGAAGGTGCATCGCCGAAGTTGAAGACCAGCCGGATCGCGCCGTCGGGCAGCACGCGCTCGCGCACCTCGTGGCCGGGCGCGAAGGTCTCGCGGTACATCAGCAGGTGCGAGACATGCGACCGCAGGGCCGGTGCGATCGGCAGCACCTGCAGCGTGCCGTCGGGCACGCCCGACTCCGGCCCATGCAGCGGGTCGTCGTGGAGCCGGAGGAAGAGGCGTTCGCCCATGGCGGTCGATTGTGAGGAAAAACCCGCTGCCGCGCGACCCGGCGGGCACGGGCCGACAATCGGCCGGCTCCCTCTGCTCACCTGTCGTTCGCATGCCCGATTCCGCCCTCCCCGTGCTCTATTCGTTCCGCCGCTGTCCGTATGCGATGCGGGCCCGGCTCGCGCTGGTGGCAAGCGAGCAGCACTGCGAACTGCGCGAGATCGAGCTCAAGCGCAAGCCCGCCGAGATGCTCGCGGCCTCGCCCAAAGGCACCGTGCCCGTGCTGGTGCTCGACGGCGGCGCGGCGGTGCTGGAACAGAGCCTGGACGTGATGCTGTGGGCACTGCGCCGCCACGATCCGCTGCGCTGGCTGACGCCGGAGCACGGCACGCTCGACGAGTTGCTCGCACTGATCACCGCCTGCGACAACGGCTTCAAGCCGCTGCTCGATCGCTACAAGTACCCGGCGCGCTACCCCGCATCGGAAGGCTCGGCGCGCGACGAGGGCGCGCGCTTCCTGCAAGGGCTCGAAGACCGGCTCGCGATGTCGGCGCAACTGGCCGGCGCGCACGCCACGCTGGCCGATGCGGCGCTGATGCCCTTCGTGCGCCAGTTCGCGATGGTCGATGCGGCCTGGTTCGACGCTCAGCCGTGGCCGCGCCTGCAGGCCTGGCTCGCAGGCTGGACCGCGTCGGACATGTTCGCACGCACCATGGCCAAGTACGCGCCGTGGCAGGCGGGCGAACCGGGCGTGAGCTTTCCGCCCGTCTGATCAGTAGACGTCGCGGCGGTAACGGCCTTCGGCGATGAGCGCGTCCATGCCGCTCTCGCCCAGCACCTCGGTGAGCGCCGCGTCCACGCCCGGTGCCATGCCTTCGAGGCTGCCGCACACGAAAACGATCGCGCCCTCTTCGTCCACCCACTGCTTCAGTGCTTCGGCAGCGTCGCGCAGGCGGTCCTGCACGTACACGCGCTGCGCCTGGTCGCGCGAGTAGACGAAGTCGGCGCGCGCGACCAGACCACCGGCCTGCCATGCCGCGACCTCGTCCGCGCCGAAGCCGTCGTGCGCCGCCTGCCGTTCGCCGAACACCAGCCAGTTGCGCCCGTGCCCGCGGCGTGCACGCTCGCGCAGCAACGCACGCAAGCCCGCAAAGCCCGAACCGTTGCCGATGAAGATGCAGGGCCGCGCATCGTCGGGCAGTGCGAAGCCCGGGTTGGCGACGAGGCGCAGCGCGAGTTCCGTGCCCATGGGCGCACCGACCGTGAGCCAGCCCGAGGCCACGCCCAGGCCGTTGTCGTGCCGTGCCTGCCGCACCAGCAGCTGGACGGCGCCGTCGGACGGAATCGACGCGACCGAGTAGCTGCGCGGCGCGGGCGCCGGGGCGCCGTCGTCGTGCATCTGGCGCGGCACGATCTCGACCAGTGCGCCGGGCGTCCAGTCCATCGCGCCGCCACTGACGCGTCGCAGCTCGATCTCGAACAGCGGATCGCCCTGGCTGCCCGCATTGAGCAGGCGCCGGCCATCGAGCCGCCAGGCTTCGAAAGCCGGCGCGGTCGACACAGGCCACGCTCCATCGCGCACCCCGAAGGTTTCGCGCAGCGCATCGTGCCAACACGCGAGCGCTGCCGGGTCTTCGCCGTCCACCTCGATCATGGGGAACAGCGGCTGCGCGCCCTGGTTGTGCAGGTCGTGGTCGAGCTTGCGGCCGAAGCCGCAGAAGGTCGCGTAGTGGCGATCGCCGAGCGCGAGCAAGCCGTAGCGCAGGTGGCGCAGGCCCGGGCCGCTCTGCCGCGCGAACGCACGGGCGAAGGCACGCGCACTGTCGGGCGGATCGCCCTCACCGAAGCTGCTCGCCACCCACAGCACCTGCCGGAAATGCAGCAGCGCATCGGCACTCAGTGCCGACACGGGCCGCACCACGGCCGCGACACCGGCCGCCTGCAACGCGCCGGCCGTCTGCAGCGCGAGGCGCTCGGCATGGCCGGTCTGGCTCGCAAAAGCGACCAGCACCTGCCCCGCATCGCCTGACGTGGCGGGCACGGCGACCGCATCGAGCCGCGCACGCTCGGCGCGCACGGCCTTCGCGGTGCGGCGGCGGCCGAGGTACATCATCCAGCCGCTGATCGCGAACAGCGCGAGCCCCAGGCTGGTGAGCATCATCACGATGCGCCCCGGCAGGCCCCAGTAGGTGCCCATGTGCAGCGGGTAGATGCTGTTCACGAGGCGGCCCGCGAGCGGCTTGTCGGCATAGCGTTCGTGGCGCAGCGTCTCGCCGGTCGCGGCCTGCAGGTACAGGCGGTTGCGTGCGCGCTCGTGCTCGGCGTGCGTGCGCAGGTAGACGGCCTCCACCTGCGTGCCGTTGCGCGCGGGCAGCCGCAGCGTCACCTGGGTCCAGTCGCCGCCCGTGGTGTCGACGAAGGCCTGCCAGACGCGCGCCAGGTCGAGCGTCACCGGGGCATCGGCCGCCGCGCGTTCGGCGCGCACCACGCGGCCTTCGCCGACCGCGCTGTCGACCGCCTTGCGCAAGCCGTCGAAGGCCCAGTACATGCCGGTGGTGGTCGACACCACGTAGGCCAGCAGCGCGACGGTGCCGACCACCGCATGCAGGTTCCACAGGAAGGCGCGACCGCGCAGCGCGAAGTCGATGCGCAGCCACTGGCGCCACGCGAAGGGCCGGCGCGGCCAGCGCAGGTACAGGCCCGAGAGCGCGAGCAGCAGCAACAGGCCGGCCAGCGAGCCGGTGATGGGGCTTGCCGTCGTCGCGCGGCAGCAGCATCCAGCGGTGCAGCTCCTCGACGAACTCGAAGAAGTGCTCGCCCACCGGGTCGGGCAGCAGCGCGCCGGTGGCGGGATCGGCGAAGCGCGTCTCGCCGCGCCGCTCGCCCGGCGGCGGCGCGAACCCGATGCGCGCGGCGCGCCCGGGCTCGGTCGACACGGCGACGGTCGCGATGCGTCGCCCGGGCATCTCGGCCTGCACGCGCGCGACGAGCGCGGGCGGTGCCAATGCGGGTGCGGCCGACGCCGCCGGGATCGGGTTCAGCAGGTCGGTGATCTCGGCACGGAACGACAGCGTCGCCCCGCTCAGGCCGATGACGACCAGCACGCTGCCCGCCGTGATGCCGATGAACCAATGGATCTGGAACCAGACGCGACGCAGCAAAGCCATGAAAAACAGAAGAAAACGAGAAACAGGAAGCCCCGCCAAGGCGGGGCGCGCGGGTTCAGAGATCGATCTTGACCAGGGCCTTGATCGTACGCGGCGTGCCGACCGCCAGCCGCGTGCCGGCCGCCGACCAGTAGCGCTTGTCGCCCACGTTGTCGACGTTCAGCTGGAAGGTGGTGCGCCTGCCCATGAGCTGCGCCACGTAGCGCGCGCCCAGGCCGAAGACGGTGGTGCCGCCGATGAAGCCCTGGTTCAGGTCGTCGACAGGACGGCGCCCCGTGAAGTACGCCCCACCGTTGACCGACAGCCCCGGCACCGCCGCGATGTCGTACGAGACAAAGGCACTCGCCGTGGTGCGCGCCGTGTTCTCGGGCCGCTTGCCGTCGTACTGCGCGTTGATGCGGCGGAACTCGGCGTCCAGCCACTGGCCCGAGAGCTGCCACGCCAGCGCGGGCGTGAGCCGCCCCTGCGCCGACACCTCGAGGCCACGATAGCGCTGGCGCCCGCTGGCCACGAAGGTGTTGGCGCTGTCGGTGTAGGCGCCGGGCCGTTCGATGTCGAACAGCGCGCCCGACAGCAGCGTGCCGCTGCCGGTCAGCCAGCGCAGGCCGATTTCCTTCTGCCGGCTCACGCCCGGCGGCATGCGGGTGTTCTGGTTGGCGGTGCCGGCCGGCGCCACCTCGCCCTCTTCCACGCCCTGCGAGTACGACACGTAGGCCATGAGGTCGGGCGTGAACTTGTAGCTCAGCGCCGCCAGCGGCGTGGTCTTGCGCACGCTGTAGTCCAGGGCCGGCAGCGTGGCGCTCGCGCCCTGCCAGCTCTGGTAGCGCGTGTGGCGCAGGCCGGCCACCAGCTGCCACTGCGGCGAGAAGGTGATGCGGTCGAGCGCGTACAGGCCCAGCTCCTCGCTGTCCTGCGCGCCCGAAGTGGGCCGCGACGGCATCGCGCTCAGCGCCAGCGCGCCGATGGGCACGGGGTTGTACAGGTTCTGCAGCGTGGTCGCGCCGCCGTAGTTGCGCTGGAAGACGGGCGCCTGCGTCTTGTCGCTGCGTGCCGCGCCCAGCGTCAGCTCGTGCTGCAGCGCGCCGGTGGCGAAGGTGCCGAACAGCTCGGCGCGCAGCAGGTCGGAACGCTGTTCCAAGTGCTGCACGTTGCCGGTGAGGCGGCCGATGCCGGTGCGCACGTTGTAGTTGCCGAACTGCGCCAAGCGCCGGTCTCGCTCGGCCTCGGAATGGCCGGCTTCCACGCTGAGCGCCCAGTGGTCGCTCAAGGCGTAGTCGGCACGCAGCTGCGTGTTGGTGACCTCGGCCTCGAACACGGCCCAGGGCGGTGCGATCAGCTTGTGCGGGTCGGGCAGCGCCGGCAGCGCGATGACGCCGTTCACGGCCGCAAGCCGCGCGATGCCGGCCTGCTCGGTGATGCGCTTGCGGTAATGCTCGATGTCGGCCTTCAGCGTGAGCCGCCGGTTCACGCGCCAGTCGAGCGCGGCCGAGACGAAGCTGCGCTTGCCGTCCACGCCGTCGATGGTCGAGCCCAGCTGGCCGCCCGCCGCGTTCAGCCGCAGCCCGAACTGGTCGTTCTCGCCGAACTGGCGGCCGATGTCGAGCTGGCCCTGCAGCCCGCCCTGGTTGTCGACGCTCATCCCGAGCGAGGTCACGGGCGTACGGCCTGCGCGCTTGGTGACGAAGTTGATCACCCCGGCCGGCGTGGTGAAGCCGTAGTACAGCGCCGACGCGCCCTTGAGCACCTCGACGCGCTCCTTGTTCTCCATCGGAATTTCCGACACGTTGGGGATCGCGAGCGCGCCGTTGAGGCGGTAGTTGGTGCGGTTCTCCACGGCAATGCCGCGGATGACGAGCTGGTCGAAGGTGTCGCCGCCGTTCTGCTGGCGCGTCACGCCGGCCGTGTTGCGCAGCACGTCGTACACGCCCGCCGCGCCCTGCAGTTCGATCACCTCGCGCGTCACGGTGTTGACCGTGGCCGGCACGTCCATCACGGACGCCCCCCGGAACGTGCCCGCCTCGACCGTCTCGGCCAGGAAGCCGTTGGCGCGCGAGGCCTCGACGTTGACGGTGCTCAGCTCGCTTGCCCGCGATTCGGGAGCAGCGGACGCAGGCACGGATTGCGCCTGCGCCGCCTGCACGGCGGCGAGCGCGAGGCTCACACAAACTCTCTTCATTCAAATCCCTTGGATGTTCTGGCGGCGCGCCTCCCGGCGGCCTGGTGACGCTTCCGGCGCGCGGAAGCGGGAGGGATTATGAATGAGAGGAGTTCTCATTTGATAACAGTTTCCTGGCGCCCGCGCCCCTAGGATGGACTTCAGAGCGTTCCATTTCGAAACGCCAATCAGGGAGGAAATTCATGACTGCCAATGCGCATTCGCTGCCGACGTTCACGCTGCCCCGCGAGGCCACCCAATGAAAACGGCGGGTCGCCTTGCGCTCGGCTCATTCGCTTGGGCTGCCTTGATCCCCCTTGGGGCACTCCTGCACCTAGGGCTGACCCGGTCGGGCTTACGTTCTCCCGAGGCCATGGCTACCGCGGCTCATGTGATCGAGGGCGTGCTGATATTCCTGGCCGCACTGCTTTACTGGCGTTGCGTGCCGAGCGCGCCGGACTGGAGCCAACGAGTGACCTACTTCGTCGGCTTCGTGTTGCTATTGGCGAGCGTCAGCGCCGTCGTTTGCCTCGGTGTCTACGCCGCAATCTTGATGCTCATCTTCCTTTGATGGACTGAGGTCCCGGGGCGCTCTGTCTCGTTGCGCATGCACGAGCCGTCCCCCCCGCCTTCGCTACGCCCCCTTCGCCGCCGCCGACGCCCGCTGAATGCACTCGATGAAGTGCTGCGCCGCCGGCGTCGACGGCTGCCCGCGCCGGCGCACCACGCACACGTTCAGCACCGGCAGCGTCTCGCACACATCGACGCGCCGGATGCCGTGGCGCTTGAAGCTGAGCCCGGCCAGCGGCTCGACGAAGAGGCCGATCAAATCCATGTGCCCCACCAGCGCCAGCGCCACGGTGACCGAGTGGCCCTGCAGCACGCGCGTGGGCGGCGACAGCCCGAGCGGGGTGAACAGCGGCGCCACGGCGTTGGTTCCGCCATGGTCGTCGCCCGGCAGGACCCATTCGGCGGCATAAAGGTCGTTCAGCGAGCGCGCGTTGCGCAGCGGATGGCGCTCGCGCAGCCCAACCACCAGCTGCACCGGGAACAGCTCCAGCGCCTCGAACTGCGGATCGAGCGTGCCGGGCACGATGTGCGCCACCGCGAAGTCGAGATACCCGTCGCGCAGCCGCGCGAGCATCCACGGCAGCACGGCCTCGCTGAACTGCACGTCGACCGCCGGCAGGCGGGTGTGGAAGTCCTTGAAGGCGGCGGGCAGCACGGTGAGCGCGAACGAGGCGCTCACGGCCAGCGAGACCGAGCCGGTGGCGCCGTCGCGGATCTGCGCAATCTCGTCGCGGGCGCGTTCCATGTCGGCCAGCAGCAGCCGCGCGCGCGGCGCGAAGGCCAGGCCGAACTGGGTGAGCCGCACGCCTTTCACACTGCGCTCCACCAGCGGGGCGCCGACCTCGCGCTCCAGCTCGCGCACGATCTTGGTCACGGCCGGCTGCGAAATGCCGAGCACGCGCGCGGCGGCGCGGATGCTGAGCTGCTCGACCACGGCCACGAAGGCATGCAACTGATTGGGCTTCATCTTTGGAGTGACAACCAAAAGTTATCGTTGACGCCCAATTATTGTCTTTTCATGACAGCGTCGAGTCTCTAGCATCCGCCGCGGTTCGGGCCCACGCGGCCTGCGCCCCCGATACACACAGGAGACACATGAACACCCCCGCTTCCCAGCCCTCGCCTTCCTCGCCGGCCCGTCGGCGCCAGACCATCGTGGCCACCACCATCGGCAACGGCCTGGAATTCTTCGACTTCACGGTCTACGGCTTTCTCGCGCTGGTGATCGGCAAGCTGTTCTTCCCCACCTTCAGTTCCTACGGCCAGTTGCTGCTCACGGTGGCGAGCTTCGGCGTCGGTTTCATCATGCGGCCGCTGGGCGGCATCGTGATCGGCGCGTACGCCGACCGCGCGGGCCGCAAGAAGGCCATGACGCTCACGATCTTCCTGATGGCGCTGGGCTGCGCGCTGATCGCCTTCACGCCGACCTACGCGAGCATCGGCGTCGCGGCGCCGATCGTGATCGTCCTGGCGCGGCTGATCCAGGGCTTCTCGGCCGGCGGCGAGGTGGGCGCATCGACCACGCTGCTGGTGGAGCACGCCACGCCGGCCAACCGCGGCTACATGGCGAGCTGGCAGTTCGCGAGCCAGGGCCTGGGCGTGATGCTCGGCGCCGTGGTGGTGGGCGCGCTCACCTTCTCGCTCACGCCCGAGGCGATGCAGAGCTGGGGCTGGCGCGTGCCCTTCGTGCTCGGCATGCTGATCGCGCCGGTGGGCATGTACATCCGCCGCCACCTCGAAGAATCGCTGCACATCGCGCCCGAAGACGCGAAGGCGCCGCGCGAGAGCAGCCTGAAGATCGTCTGCACGCAGCACGGCAGGACGGTGCTGGCCGCCATCCTCGCGCTGGTGGGCGGCACCACGGCGGCCTACGTGGTCACCTTCTACATGCCGACGTACGCCGTGCGCGAGCTCGGCCTCACGCCCTCGGTGGCGCTGTTCGGCGCGGCGCTCACGGGCCTGCTGTCGTTCGCGCTCGCGCCCTTCGTGGGCAAGTGGTCGGACATCGTGGGCCGCAAGACGCTCATCCTGTGGAGCCGCATCGTGATGGCGATCCTGATCTACCCGGGCTTCCTGTGGCTCAACGCCTCGCCCACGCCCGTGGTGCTGTTCACCGTGCTCGGCGTGCTGAGCATCGGCCTGGTGGTGCAGACGGTGCCGGGCATCACGATGCTGCCGGAGATGTTTCCCAAGCGCGTGCGCGCCAGCGGCATGTCGCTGGTGTACAGCGTCGGCGTGGCGCTCTTCGGCGGCTTTGCGCCCTTCGTCAGCACCTGGCTGGTCAACGCCACCGGCAGCAAGCTGGCGCCGGCCTGGTACCTGGTGGGGATGACGCTGGTGTCGCTGCTGGGCCTGCTCTGGCTGCGCGACCACACGGGCCGCGACATCGATGCGGCCAACGCCCACGCGCCGGCCTGATACCGTCTTCCTCCTTCCCGCCTTCATGCACAGGAATCTTCCCGCCATGTCCCAGCCTGCCACCGCCGCCACCCGCCATTTCTCGGGCACGTACGTCGAAGCCCGCGCCAAGTTCCTCGAGGCCGCCGCGGCGCGCGGCGCCACCATCGAGTCGTTCGTGCACCCGACGCACCGCGGCGCGCTCGGCGAAGAACTCGCCACCGACGTCGCGCTGATCGGCGCGGCCGACGCCAGGAAGGTGCTGCTCGTCACCTCGGGCACGCACGGCCCCGAGGGCTTCTGCGGCTCGGGCGCGCAGGTGGCCACGCTGAACGACGCCGACCTGCTCGCGCGCCTCGAACGCGCGGGTGTCGCGCTGCTGCTGGTGCACGCGGTGAACCCGCACGGCTTCTCGCACCTGCACCGCACCAACGAAGACAACATCGACCTGAACCGCAACCACATCGACTTCAGCGCGCCGCTGCCGGTGAACGCCGAGTACGCCGACGTGGAGCCGCTGGTGCTGCCCGCCAGCTGGCCGCCAACGCCGGCCGACGACGCGGCGGTGGCCGCCTACATCGCCACGCACGGCATGACCGCCTTCCGCGCGGCCGTGACGCGCGGGCAGTACACCTCGCCCGACGGCCTGTTCTACGGCGGCACCGCGCCGTCGTGGAGCAACCGCACCATCCGCGCGATCCTGCGCGGCTACGCGGCCTCGGCCACGCACCTGGGCTGGATCGACGTGCACACGGGCCTGGGGCCCTACGGCCACGGCGAAAAGATCTACCCGGGCCGCAACACGCCCGAAGACCTCGCGCTGGCCCATGCCTGGTGGGGCGCCGACGTGTTCGCGCCCTTCGCGGGCGACTCGGCCTCGGCCGACGTGTCGGGCCCGGTGATATCGACGGCCTACGACGAATGCCCGAATGCGCGCGTCGCGCCCATGGGCCTGGAGTTCGGCACGCTGCCCGACCTGGAAGTGCTCGACCGCCTGCGCGCCGACACCTGGCTGCGCCGCCACCCCGAGGCGCCCGAAGCGCAGAAGCGCGAGATCCGCCGCCGCCTGCGCGACGCGTTCTACTGCGACAACGACGAGTGGAAGGGCATGGTGCTGGGCCAGACGCGCGTCGTGCTCCTGCAGACCCTGCAAGGCCTCAAGAGCGCCTGACCCGGCGGACTTCGGCTCAGCCGAAGTTCGGCGCGCGCTTCTCGCGCAGCGAGGCCACGCCCTCGCGCACGTCGGCGCCCGCGAAGCCCATGAACTCCAGCGCCAGCGAGGCGTCGAAGGTCGGCCCGGCCTGGCGCAGCCAGTTGTTCAGCGCGTACTTGGTGAAGCGGATCGCGCTCTGGCTGCCGGCCGCGAGGCGGTCGGCGATCTCGTAGGCGCGCGGCAGCAGGTCGGCCTCGTCCACCGCCAGCGACACCAGGCCGATGCGCTCGGCCTCCTCGCCGCTCACCGGCTCGCACAGCAGCAGGTGGTACTTGGCCTTGGCCATGCCGCACAACAGCGGCCACACGATGGCCGCATGGTCGCCCGCCGCCACGCCCAGGCGGGTGTGACCGTCGACGATCTTCGCGTTCTTGCTTGCAATGGAAATGTCGGCCAGCAGCCCCGCCACCAGCCCCGCGCCCACGGCCGGGCCGTGCATGGCGCTCACGATGGGCTTGTCGCAGTTGACGAGGTTGTAGACGAGGTCGCGCGCTTCCTTCCACACGCGCTGGCGCACGGTGTCGTCGGTGGTCATGTCCTGCACCATGCCCAGGTCGCCGCCGCCCGAGAAGCCCATGCCCTCGCCGCGCAGCACGGCGCAGCGCACCGTGTCGTCGGCCGCCACGTCGCGCCAGATCTCGGCCAGCTCGCGGTGGCCGTCATGGCCGGCCGTGGGCAGCTTGCCGTTGGCGGCGCGCATCTGGATGTCGAGCACCGCGCCGTTCGCGCCGCGGCGCGTGAGGGCGAGGGTCTGGTAGCGGGTGTAGTCCATGCGTGTGTCTCCGCCCCGCACGCACGGCCATGGCGCGGGGACTTCGTTCGGTGAGAGGAAGGACGAAAGGCCGGAGGCCTATTTTTGCGCGGCCAGCTCGCGGCAGCGCTTCACGTTCGCATCGAAACGCGGCGCCAGGCCCGGCTCGCAGGCGTCGTCGGCGGGGTTCAGCCTGCACATGCCGACCACCGCATAGTCCATGACGGCCGCCGTGCACATCGGGTAGGCGGCCAGCTCGGGGTTGGCCTTGGCCTTGAAGCCCCAGCGCTCGGAGAACTGCACCATGCGCGTCATCGCGCCGAGGAAGAAGCTGCGGTCCTTCGCGGCAATGGCCGCTTCCATGCGCGGCAGCTCCTCGTTGAGGTAGCCGACCGAGTCCAGCGGAAAACCGGCGGGGTCGGGCTGCGGCTGCGCGAAGGCCGTGGCGGCCATCACGGCCAGCGAGGCGCCCACGCAGGCGCGTCGCAACGGGAGGAAGAAGGCGGAACCGGTGGGCAGGTGGCGGTATGGCATGGCCTGCGATTCTGCAACGTTTGGAAGCATTTTTGCGCGCCGAGCGATGCGCGCACGCGACGTTTTGAGGCGGCCGCCTGCCTGCCCGCGCGGCGCGGGACAATGGCCGCTTCCGTTTTCCCTTGCAAAGACCCCCATGGCCCGACGCCCCCAACGACAGCTGCGCACCATCGAGCGCGGCATCCTCTGCCTCCTGATCGGCGTCGCCGTGCTGCTGGGGCCGCGCTTTCTGCAGGGCACGCGCTGGTTCGACATGGTGGCCGGCGCGTACCTCGTCGGCTGGTTCGCGCTCGCGCTGGGGGTGGCGCTGGTCGGCGTCGGCCTGTTCCAGCGCGGCAAGCCGGACCGCTGAGGCCCGGCCTTTACTCAAACGCTCAGTGCGCGGCCTTCTTGCCGCGCAGCTTGCCGACGAGTTCCACCACGGCCAGCACGACGGCGCCGGCCACGATCCCGACGACGGCATTGACGCCCATCGAGCCCAGCGTGCCGAACACGCCGCCCGTGGCCTTGGCCCAGTCTTCGACCGCATGGCCGAACGCCGGCACGCCGTGCACCAGGATACCGCCGCCCACGAGGAACATGGCGGCCGTGCCGGCCACCGACAGGCCCTTCATGAGCCACGGCGCCGCCGCCAGGATGCCGCGGCCCAGAGCGCGCGCCGCCGCGCTGCTGCGCTGGCTCAGGTACAGGCCCGCGTCGTCCAGCTTCACGATGCCGGCCACGAGGCCGTAGACGCCCACCGTCATGATCAGCGCGATGCCGACCAGCACGCTGAGCTGCGTCGTGAACGGCTGGCCCTGCACGGTGCCCAGCGTGATGGCGATGATTTCGGCCGAGAGGATGAAGTCGGTGCGCACCGCGCCCTTGATCTTGTCCTTCTCGACCGCGACCACGTCCACCGTGGTGTCGGCCACGGCCTTCTGGTGGCGCGCGGTGTCGGCCTCGTGCTCCTGCTTGTGCAGGAACTTGTGGACCAGCTTCTCGGCGCCCTCGAAGCACAGGAACGCGCCGCCCACCATGAGCAGCGGCGTCACCAGCCAGGGCAGCCAGGTGCCGATGGCCAGTGCGGCCGGCACCAGGATGGCCTTGTTGACGAGGGAGCCCTTGCACACGGCCCACACCACCGGCAGCTCGCGCTCGGTGCGCACGCCGGTGACCTGCTGCGCGTTCAGCGCGAGGTCGTCGCCGAGCACCCCGGCGGTCTTCTTGGCAGCAACTTTGGTGAGGACGGAGACGTCATCGAGCACGGTGGCGATGTCGTCGAGCAGCAGGAGCAGGCTGGTGGCCATGGGCGAAAGTCAGGCTGTGGAAGAAGCGGCGAGCTTATCCGCAGCCGATGGCCGCGCCGGTGAAGACCGTACGCGGCATCCGGGGGTGGATCAGTCCACCGCCCGCTTCAGGCGGATCTCTTCGACGCGCACGGTGCCCAGCGCCGTGGTCTTGGCGGTCTTCATCTCGCGCTTGAAGCCGGCGAGTTCGTGGAAGCGCATGGCGCGGTCGTTGCGCAGCGGCACCCAGATGGTGACCGTGGTGCAGCCTTCTTCGGCCAGGCCTTCGCGGGCGGCGTCCCACAGGGCCACGCCGGCGCCCTTGCCCCAGTGCTCGGGCTTGACGTAGATGGCCCAGATCTCGCCCGTGGTGGGCGGCGTCTTGGGGTCGCGCGAGCGGTCGAAGCCCACGAAACCGACGATCTCGCTGCCGTGCGTCACCACATGGACCTGGGGTTCGCTGAACTCGATGGCCTCGCGCCACTTGGCCTCGCGCGAGGCGGGGGCCAGCACGCGCAGGTCGTCTTCGGACAGGATGCCTTCGTAGGCGGCCTTGGCAGAGAGGGCATGGACTTCGGCGACGGCCTTGGCGTCGCGCATCGTGGCGGGGCGAACTTCGTAATCGGACATGAAAGCGGAAAAACGTGTGGAACCGGCTATTGTCGCCGCACCGCTAAACTCCTCCGGCATCCGCACGTATCAACTGGAGAAAGCACATGGCCAAGGGTCAGCAACGCACCAACAAGGAAGCGAAGAAACCGAAGAAGGACACCTCGCCGCCGAAGGCCCCCACCGGCGGCATCGAGCCCGTGCGCACCGTCACCACGGCGGTGATTCCGCGCGGCAAGCTCAAGAACAAGTGACCGAGTGACCGACGTCCCCGCGCCCGCCCCCAAGCCGGCGCAGCCGCGCAACCCGCTGCATGGCCTCACGCTGGAGACCATCGTCACTGCGCTGGCCGATTACTACGGCTGGGAGCAGCTCGGGCACCTGGTGCCGATCCGCTGCTTCATCAGCGAGCCCAGCGTGGGTTCCAGCCTCAAGTTCCTGCGCAAGACGCCCTGGGCGCGCGACAAGGTCGAGAGCCTGTACCTCTTCATGCTGCGCGAGCAACGCCGCGAACAGCAACAGCAGCAAGAACCTCCCGCGCGATGAAGGTCCGTCTCGAACCGTCGGGCCTCGAATTCGAGGCCGAGGCGGGCGTCACGCTGCTGCATGCGGCGGAGGCGGCCGGCATCGAGCTGCCCAGTTCGTGCCGCAACGGCACCTGCCGCACCTGCATCTGTCAGCGCCTGTCGGGCGAGAGCCGCCACCTCATCGAATGGCCGGGCCTGAGCTTCGACGAAAAGATCGACGGCTGGATTCTTCCGTGCGTGGCCGTGGCGCAGAGCGACCTCACGCTCGACACGCCGCAGGCGCGCGCCCTCTTCGACTGACGATCAGGACCGCGCCGACGCCGAAGCCGGCGCCGCGACCACCAGCCGGTCGCGCTGCGCCAGCGACGGGAACAGGCGGAACCACGTCAGCGCCACCAGCATCGTTCCCACGCCGCCGAGCACCACCGAGCCGACCGGCCCCAGCAGCGCCGCGGTGGCACCCGATTCGAACTCGCCGAGCTGGTTGCTCGCGCCGATGAAGATCGAGTTGACCGCGCTCACCCGCCCGCGCATGGCGTCGGGCGTTTCCAGCTGCACCAGCGTCTGGCGGATCACGACGTTGACCATGTCGGCCCCGCCCGACACCGCGAGCGCGACGAGCGAGACGAGAAAGCTCTTCGACAGTCCGAACACCACCATGCACAGCCCGAACGCCCCGACCGCCAGCAGCAGCGTGCGCCCCACGTTGCGCTCGACCGGCCGGCGCGTGAGCGCGATCGACATCACCAGCGCGCCCACGGCCGGCGCGCTGCGCAGCAGGCCCAGGCCCCAGGGGCCGGTGTGCAGGATGTCCTTGGCATAGATCGGCAGCAGCGCCACCGCGCCACCCAGCAGCACCGCGAACAGGTCGAGCGACACGGCGCCCAGCACCGGCTTGCGCTGCCAGATGAAATTGACGCCCGCGAACACCGTGGCCAAGGTGACCGGCTCGCGTGCGGCCGGCGCGTGGTCGTAGCGCAGCCGCAGCACCAGCACGCAGGCCACCGCGAAGCACAGCACGCTCGCGCCGTACACCACCGCCATGCCCGCCACGAACAGCAGCCCGCCGAGCGCCGGCCCGCCGATGATCGCGCCCTGCATGCCAGCCGAACTGAACGCCATCGCGCGCGACAGCAGCAGCGGCGGCACCAGCAGCGGCGTGAGCGCCTGCTGCGCCGGCATCTGGAAGGCGCGCACCGCGCCCAGCACCAGCGACAACCCGAGCAGCAGCCCGCGCGTGTCGTTCTTGTGCAGCACCGCGAACAGCAGCGCCAGTGCCACGGTGCCCTGCACCGCGAAGCACACCGCCACGATGCGGGCGCGGTGGTGCCGGTCCACCACATGGCCGGCCAGCAGCGCCAGCAGCAGCGCGGGCACGAACTGGTACAGGCCGACCAGGCCCAGGTCCCACGCGCTGCCGGTCAGCTCGTACATGTGCCAGCCGATGGCCACGAGCATCATCTGCGAGGCGGCGGTGCCGAACAGGCGCGCCACCCACAGCTGCATGAAGGGGCGCTCGCGCCTCAGGTCGGTGAACGTGGGAGACAAGGGAGAAGAAGCGGCGCCGGGCATATCGGTCGAGGATAGCCCAGCCTTCTTCCGGCTTTCTGAGCCTCTCTACACTCGCTGTCCCCATGACCGCTTCGCCGCCCGACCTGCTCCCCGTTCACGAAGACGCCCACCTGCTGGTGCTCGACAAGCCCGCCGGCCTGCTGTGCGTGCCCGGGCGCGGCGAGGACAAGCAGGACTGCCTGAGCGCACGCGCCCAGCGCCAGTGGCCCGATGCGCTCATCGTGCACCGGCTCGACATGGGCACCAGCGGCCTCGTGGTGATGGCGCGCGGCCTGGAGATGCAGCGCGCCCTGAGCGCGGCCTTCGCCGACCGCGAGGTGCACAAGCGCTACGAAGCCGTGGTCGACGGCGTGATGCCGCAGCGCGATGGCTGGTCGCTCATCGACGCCCCGCTGATGGCCGACTGGCCGCGCCGGCCGCTGCAGAAGATCGACCCTGCGGGCAAGCCCAGCCTCACGCGCTGGCGCGCTCTGAGCAGCGTGTCGCCGCCCGGCGGCCCTGCGGCCACGCATGTGCTGCTGGAGCCGCTCACCGGCCGTTCACACCAGCTGCGCGTTCACCTGCTGTCGATCGGGCACCCGATTTTGGGCGACGCGCTGTACGGCGACGCCGCGCTGCAGGCACGCGCGCCGCGCCTGCTGCTGCATGCCAGGGAACTGGGGTTCGTGCATCCCGCGACGCGGGAGCCGTTGCACTTCGAACGTGCGGCGGGCTTCGTGCTCAGCGGCCCTTGACGACCAGCACCGGCATGGTGGCGTCCTGCAGCACGCGCTGCGTCACGCTGCCCAGCAGCAGTTTCTCGATGCCGCTGCGCCCGTGCGAGCCCATCACGATCAGGTCGGCCGCGATGGCGATGGCGGTGTCCACGATGCCTTCGTGCACCACGTGGCCGTCGATCACGCGCTGGTCGCTGTGCAGGCCTTCGGCCGCCAGGGCGGCCACGCCGCGTGCGAGCGCCGCATTGGCGCTGGCGGTGGCCGCCGCGAGGTATTCGTTCTGGCCGAGCGCATAGTCCGCGCCCACGCCGATGAAGGGGTAGTTGTCGATCACGTGGATCAGCGTGATGCGGCTGCCGAAGGCCAGGGCGAGACCGCTGGCCTTGCTGACCGCGAGCATGGAAGTTTCGGAGCCGTCGATGGGGACCAGGATGTGATTGAACATGGCGGGACCTCGCTTAGCGTTCGCAGACAGACAGACTGACGGACCCGGTTCGCACCGGGTCGGGCCCCGAATTTAACCGCTATGCAGAACCCGCCCTGTAGGACTCCGACCAGCGAAGTCCGCAGGCGTCTCAATCCCCCTGGAAACCCTCAGACCGGCAGGTGACGACGAGCGTGTCGCGCCACCCATCGCCGCCCTCTTCCAGCGGCTGGATCGGCGTCGATTCGTGGATCACGCGCGCGTCGTCCAGCAGCAGCAGCGTCCACGGTTCGATCATGGTGAAGCGCTCGCCGCGCCGGCCGTTGGCCTCGAACACGCGCGTCTCGCCGCCCTTGATGCCCTGGCGCCCGATCAGCACCACCGCCACCAGGTCGACACCGTCGCGGTGCGCGCCTTCGGGCGTCGGGCGGCCGATGCCGCCGGCGGTGTCGATGCGGAACTGGTGCGCTTCCACGAACCAGCGCTGCGGTGCGCCGCGCATGTCGCTGCTCACCTGGCCCAGCTGCTGCATCAGCCGCTGCCACACCGGCTGCGCCACCGTGGCCTCGAGCATCGGCGCGAACCAGCGCTGCATGCCACCGTGCAGCGCGTTGTATTCGACCGGCTGCCAGTGCGCGCGGTGCGGCACCTGCGCCAGCGTGGCGTCGGGCTCGACCGTGAAGCAGGCGTGGCGCCGCGTGCGGTAGCGGCCACCGTCCTTCAGGTACTCGTCGGGCGGCAGGTCGTTCCAGTCGGCGTGCAGCGCCTCGAGCTGCGCCAGCGGCACGCCGAGCCAATCGCACACGCCCTGCGGGCTGAGCACCGCGTAGCCGTGTTCGCGCAGCGCACCGGCCAGTTCGGCCGGCGGCGTGAACGGGGGAGCGAAGGCGGCGGTGCTCACTGGGCGCTGACCTTCACGTCCTTCCAGAACGCGACGCGGTCACGGATTTCCTCGGCTTCGGGCTTCGGGTCGGGGTAGTACCAGGCGGCGTCGGCATGGAGCTCGCCGTTGACCAGCAGCGAGTAGTAGTTCGCCGAGCCCTTCCACGGGCAGGTGGTCTTGTGGTTGCTGAAGGTGACCACGTCGCGGTTGAGCGAACTCATCGGGAAGTAGTGGTTGCCTTCGACGAGCACGGTGTCGTCGCTTTCGGCGATGGTGACGCCGTTCCAGGTTGCTTTCATGGGATCGATCTCCGGGGAGGTGCAAGGTGCCGATGCCGCATTGCGCGCTCGGGACAGCGGCTATTGTGACGCTGGCGCGACGTGCTTTCCTTGCGCCGGGTCATCCCGGCCCGATGCCGGCAGGGTTTCCCCGGCGGCGTCAGGCGCGGCCGCGCCCCGTGCGCCCCGATGCCGGCTCGAGAAAGAGCTGCCGGAAATAGTTGCGGAACGCGGTCATCGCCGGCGAAAACTCCACGCCCTGCTTCCACCCCAGGCCGATGTTCATCGTGGGCACCGCGTCGCGCAGGTTGATGGTCTCGATGCGCTTGCCTTCCAGCGACCACGGCCGGTACACCATGTCCGACAGCACCGTCACGCCCAGCCCGTTGGCCACCGTGCTGCGCACCGCCTCCACCGAACTCGTGCGCAGCCGGATCTGCGGCTGGTGCGGCGTCTTGCTCCAGTACTTGAGCGCGGTGGCCGCGGCCTCGTCGACCGTGAGCATGATGTAGGGCTCGGCCGCCACGTCGGCCAGCGTCACCTCGGCCTTGTCCAGCAACGGGTGCTTGGCCGGCACCCACAGCCGGCGCTGCGAGCCGAAAAAAGTTTCGAGCGACAGCTCGCGCAGCACCACGTTCGACGTGAGTACCACGCCGATGTCGTAGCGCTGCGTGATCAGGCCCTCCTCGATGGCTTCGCGCGCCACCTCGTGCACCTTCACCGTCACCTGCGGATGCAGCTGCTCGAAGCGCTGCAGGTGGTGCGGCAGGAAGTAGCCCAGCACCGTGTAGCTGGCCGCGATGGTGAGCGAGCCCTCGACGTTCTCGCCTTCGTGCGGCATGCGCACCGCCTCGTCGGCCGCCGACAGCACCGCGTAGGCGTGGCTCAGGAAGCGGCGCCCGGCCTTGGTGAGTTCCACGCCGTGCGGGTGCCGCTCGAAGAGCTGCTGCCCCATCAGCTCCTCGAGCTCGCGGATGGCGGTGGTCACGGCCGACTGCGAGATGTTCAGCTGCAGCGCCGCGTGCGAGATGCGCCCCACCTCGGCCACCGCCGAGAAGTACTTGAGCTGGCGAAGGGTCAGGGACATGGCACCGTCTTCCTAGGGTATTTACGGATACGCGCTGCCTGCCTCGGGCGAAAACCCGATACCGCGCGATCGCTTCCCTCCAGCGTAGCGCCCAATCCAGCCGCTTGCAGCATCTGTTTTTCAGATATCGGGCCGCCTGAAAACAATGCTTTTCGGCCTTTCGACTGCTGGCTAACCTTCGCGCCAACCTGCACCGCCCCCTTGGCGATGCGCACCACACAAAGGCGGGACGACGTGACGAAGACAACGCGGATCGATCTGAATTCCGACATGGGCGAAGGCTTCGGCCCCTGGACCATCGGCGACGGCGTGGACGAGCAGCTCATGCCGCTGATCAGCTCGGCCAACATCGCGACCGGCTTCCATGCCGGCGACCCGAACATCATGCGCAGGATGGTGCTGCTGGCCCGCGAACACGGCGTGGGCATCGGCGCGCACCCGGGCTTTCGCGACCTCGTGGGCTTCGGGCGCCGCCACATCACCGCGCCGGCCGACGAGCTGGTGAACGACATGGTCTACCAGCTCGGCGCGCTGCGCGAGTTCGCGCGCCTGGCCGGCATGACGCTGCAGCACATCAAGCCGCACGGCGCGCTGTACATGCATGCGGCGCGCGACGAGGCGCTGTCGCGCGCCCTCGTCACCGCACTGCAGCAGATCGAACCCACGCTGCGCCTGTTCTGCATGGAATCGTCCGTCACCTTCCAGGTGGCGCGCGAGTTGGGCCAGCCCGTGGTGCGCGAGTTCTATGCCGACCGCGACTACGACCTGAGCGGCTCCATCGTCTTCACGCGCCGCGTCGGCGCGCTCGACCCCGAGGCCGTGGCCGCCAAGGTGCTGCGCGCCTGCACCGAGGGCGTGGTGCGCACGGTCGAAGGCGAAGACGTGGCCATCGGCTTCGACTCGGTCTGCATCCACAGCGACACGCCCGGCGCGCTCGCGCTGGTGCAGGCCACACGGCGCGCCCTTGCCGACAACGGCATCGAAGTTGCAGGCCTAGCCAAGCCCGCCTGAGTTTTTTCCTCGTTACCCGAACCTGTTCCAGGAGTGTCCCGATGCCCGCTACCCATGAAGTCCTGAGCCCGCTGCCGGGCACCTTCTACCGCCGCTCGGCGCCCGACGCGCCGCCGTTCAAGGCCGAAGGCGACACCGTGGCCGTGGGCGACGTGCTCGGCCTCGTCGAGGTGATGAAGCAGTTCAGCGAAGTCACGGCCGACGCGGCCGGGCGCCTGGCGCGCTTCGCCGTCGAGAACGGCGAGCCGGTCGATCCGGGCCAGCTGCTGGCCGTCATCGAAACGGCTTGAGGCACCCGCCCATGACCGCCGCATTCGACACACTGCTGGTCGCCAACCGGGGCGAGATCGCGGTGCGCATCATCCGCGCCGCCAAGGAGCTGGGGCTCAAGACCGTCGCCGTCTACAGCGACGCCGACGCGCAGAGCCTGGCCGTGCGCATGGCTGACAAGGCCGTGCGCATCGGCCCGGCGCACGCCACCAAGAGCTACCTGAGCATCGACGCGATCCTGCAGGCCGCCGCCGACAGCGGCGCCGGCGCGGTGCATCCGGGCTACGGCTTCCTTTCGGAGAACGCCGCGTTCGCCGAGCGCGTCGAGGCCGCGGGCCTGGTGTTCGTGGGCCCGACGCCGCATGCGATCCGCACCATGGGCGACAAGGCCGCGGCACGTGCCGCCGCCCTGCGCGCCGGCGTGCCCACCGTGCCCGGCAGCGCGGGCGTGGTGACCGACCCCGACACCGCCGTCGAAGTCGCGAAGGACATCGGCTACCCGATCATGATCAAGGCCTCGGCCGGCGGCGGCGGGCGCGGCATCCGCGTGGCGCACGACGAAGCCGAGCTGCGCCAGCAGTTCGCCACCGCCACTGCCGAAGCGCAGGCCGCTTTCGGCAACGGCGAGGTGTACCTCGAACGCTTCATCCGCCAGGCGCGCCACATCGAGGTGCAGATCCTGGGCGACGGCGAGCGCGTGGTGCACTGCTTCGAGCGCGAATGCTCGCTGCAGCGGCGCCGCCAGAAGGTGTGGGAAGAAGCGCCCTCGGCCGCCATCAGCGAGGCCACGCGCGCCGCGCTGTGCGAATCGGCACTGCGGCTCGCACGCGCCGTGGCCTACCGCGGCGCGGGCACGCTCGAATACCTGTACGACGACGACACGCGCGAGTTCTTCTTCATCGAGATGAACACGCGCATCCAGGTCGAGCACCCGATCACCGAGATGGTCACCGGCGTCGACCTCGTGAAGGAAATGCTGCGCATCGCGCTGGGCCAGCCGCTGCGCCTGCAGCAGGACGACATCCGCCTGACCGGCGCGGCCATCGAGGTGCGCATCAACGCCGAGAACGCGGCGAAGAACTTCATGCCGAGCCCCGGCCTCGTGTCGCAGCTCGTGGTGCCGGGCGGCCCCGGCGTGCGCTTCGACACCTTCCTGTTTCCCGTCTACACCGTGCCGGCGTACTACGACTCGCTGCTCGGCAAGCTCATCGTGCACGACACCGACCGCGCCAGCGCGCTGGCCCGCATGCGGCGCGCGCTCGGCGAGCTGCAGGTGGAAGGCATCCACACGACGATCCCGCTGCACCGCGCGCTGTGCGAGGACGCCGACGTGGCGAAGGCCGCGTTCCACACGGGCTTTCTCGAAACCTGGCTCGCGGCGAATCCATTGCCCGACGCCCCTGCTTTGAAGGTGACCGCATGACCGCTGCCAGCACCCTCCCCGCCCAGGCCCGCTACAGCTTCGGCGGCGACGAGCACCTGTTCGTCGAGATCAGCGAAGAGATGTCGCTGCCCGCCTTCTTCAAGGGCATGGCGATCTGCAACGAACTGCGCCGCCGCGCCCTGCCCGGCGTGACCGAGATCTGCCCGGCCAACGCCGCGTACCTCGTGCGCTTCGACCCCGACGCCATCGCGCACTACGCGCTGCTCGCCACGCTGAAGGAAATCGAAGCCGGCCTGGGCGACGCCGACCTGCAGATGCAGACGCGCATCGTCGAGATTCCCGTGCTCTACAACGACCCGTGGACGCACGAGACGCTGATGCGTTTTCGCGAGCGCCACCAGGACCCGTCGAGCACCGACATCGAATACGCCGCACGCATCAACGGCCACGCCTCGGTCGAGGCCTTCATCGAGGCGCACTCGTCGGCGCCATGGTTCGTGTCGATGGTCGGCTTCGTGGCCGGCCTGCCCTTCCTGTTCCAGATGGTCGAGCGTCAGCGCCAGATCCAGGTGCCCAAGTACCTGAGCCCGCGCACCGACACGCCCAAGCTCACGCTGGGCCACGGTGGCTGCTTCAGCTGCATCTACTCGGTGCGCGGCGCGGGCGGCTACCAGATGTTCGGCGTCACGCCCGCGCCGATCTTCGACCCGGCGCAGCGGCTGTCGTACCTCAAGGACCTGATGGTGTTCTTCCAGCCCGGCGACATCGTCAAGTGGAAGCCCATCGACCGCGCCGAGTACGACCGCCAGATTACGCAGGTCGAGGCCGGCACCTACGCGCTGCGCATCGCGCCCGTGTCGTTCTCGCTCAATGAATTTTTGGCCGACCCGGACGGCTACAACCAACAGCTGCTGAAGGTGCTCCATGGCGATTGAAGTCCTCAAGCCCGGCCTCGCGACCAGCGTGCAGGACGCCGGCCGCCCCGGCTACTACCACCTGGGCATTCCGCTGTCGGGCGCGCTCGACCAGCAAAGCCTGGTGCTCGCGAACCTGCTGGTGGGCAACGACGAAGGCGCGGCCGTCATCGAGAGCACGCTGCTCGGGCCCGAGCTGCAGTTCGACGCGCCCGCGCTGGTGGCCGTGACCGGCGCCGACGCGAAGATCAAGCTCAACGGCAACGAGATGCCGCGCAATGAATCCTTCACGGTGCAGGCCGGCGACAAGCTGAGCTTCGACTTCATGAAGCTCGGCGCGCGCATGTGCATCGCCGTGGCCGGCGGCATCGACGTGCCGGTGGTGCTGGGCAGCCGCTCGACCTACGGCCTGGGCGCGTTCGGCGGCTTCAACGGCCGCAAGCTGCTGGCCGGCGACAAGCTGCCCGTGGGCACGCCTTCGGCCAGCGCCCGCGCAGGCCGCACGGTCGATGCCGCGCTGCTGCCGGTGCTCGAGAAGGAAGTGGCCCTGCGCGTGCTGCCGGGCATCTACTTCCATCGCCTGCAGGAGGTGTCGGTGCAGAGCTTCTTCGCCGACACCTGGACCGTCGGTTCCGAGGCCGACCGCATCGGCTACCGCTACAAGCACGGCACGCCGCTGAAGTTCCAGGACCGCACGCCGCCCTTCGGCGCGGGCGACGACCCGTCGAACATCGTCGATGCGGGCTACCCCTACGGCTCCATCCAGGTGCCGGGCGGACGCGAGCCGATCATCCTGCACCGCGATGCGGTGTCGGGCGGCGGCTACGCCATGGTCGGCACGGTCATCAGCGCCGACATGGACCTCATCGCCCAGATGCAGCCCAACCACAAGGCGCGCTTCGTCGAGGTCGACATGGCGCAGGCGCTCGAAGCCCGCGCCGAGCGCCGACGACGGCTCGACCGCCTGCGGGCCGCACTCGCGGCCTGACGCGCGCCCGTCCTCCCCTTTTTCTTCACTGCTGTCACCCAAGGAGTTCTTCATGAACAGCTCGCCCCTGCGCGTTTCATTGATCGCCGCTTCGCTCGCCGCCGCCCTGGCGTGGCACGCCCCGGCCTCGGCCGCCGACTGGTTTCCCTACAAGGCCGAGGCCACCGAACCCGCCTTCTCGGCCGAGGGCACGAAGAAACCCATCGACTACACGCCGCTGGCCAAGGCCGCGAAGAAGTGGGACATCTGCGTGTCGTTCCCGCACATGAAGGACGCCTACTGGCTCGGCGTGGACTACGGCGTGATCGAAGAGGCCCGCCGCCTGGGCGTGAAGCTGCAGGTGGTCGACGCGGGCGGCTACACCAACCTGGGCAAGCAGGTCTCGCAGATCGAGGACTGCGTGGCGCGCGGCGCCAATGCGGTGGTCATCGGCGCGATCTCGGGCGACGGGCTCAACAACGTCATCAAGGCCACGGCCGCGAAGAAGGTGCCGGTGATCGACCTGGTGAACGGCATCAGCTCGCCCGACCTGTCGGCCAAGTCGCTCGTTTCGTTCTACACGATGGGCCAGTCGACCGGCGAGTACCTCGCCAAGAAGCACCCTGCCGGTTCGCCGGCGGTGAAGGTCGGCTGGTTCCCCGGCCCGGCCGGCGCGGGCTGGGTCGAGGCCGCGCACAAGGGCTTCATGGAAGCGATCAAGGGCAGCGCCGTGACAGTGCTCGACCCCAAGTACGGCGACACCGGCAAGGAGGCGCAGGCCAAGCTGGTCGAAGACGTGCTGCAGGGCAACCCCGACCTCGCCTACGTCGCCGGCACGGCAGTGACCGCCGAGGCCGCCACCGGCATCCTGCGCGCGCGCAACCTCGACAAGAAGGTGCAGGTGCTCTCGTTCTACATGACGCCGGGCGTGTACGAAGGCATCCAGAAGGGCCGCATCGTGGCCGCGCCGGCCGACTCGATGGTGATCCAGGGCCGCATCGCGGTCGACCAGGCCGTGCGCCTGCTCGAGAACAAGGACGTGGTGAAGCACGTCGGCCCGAAGATCTTCGTGGTCGACGCCGGCAACATCAAGACCGTGAAGCAGGCCGACATCCTGCCGCCGACCGGCTTCAAGCCGGTGTTCGAGGTCAAGTAAGCCGGCCATGGCTCCCGTGCTGCTGCAGACCCTCGGCCTGGGCAAACGCTACCCCGGCGTGCTCGCGCTCGATGCGATGGACTTCGAGCTGCGCGCCGGCGAGGTGCACGTGCTGTTCGGCGAGAACGGCGCCGGCAAGTCGACGCTGATCTCGCTGCTGGCCGGCGCCAACGTGCCGACGGCGGGCGAGATCCGCATGCACGGCGCGCCGGTGAAGTTCGCCAACGTGCACGACGCGCGGCGCCACGGCATCAGCGCGGTGTTCCAGGAGTTCTCGCTGATCCCCACGCTGTCGGTGGCGCAGAACCTGAGCCTGGGCGAGGAGCCGTGCCAGGGCGGCCTGCTCGACCGCACGGCGGTGCGCGAACGCGCCCGCACGATGCTGGCCGACCTGGGCTTCGAGATCGATGTCGACGCGCCCGTGGCGGGCCTCACGCGCGCGCAGCAGCAGATGGTGGAGATCGCCAAGGGCCTGCGCGGCGAGGTGTCGGTGCTGATCCTCGACGAGCCCACCGCCTCGCTCACCGACACCGAGACGCAGCGCCTGTTCGAGCTGGTGGCGCGGCTGAAGGCGCGCGGCGTGGGCATCGTCTACATCTCGCACCGCATGCAGGAGATCGCGCAGATCGCCGACCGCATCACGGTGCTGCGCGACGGCCGCAAGGTGACGACGGTGGACGCGCATGCGACCAGCGCCGACCGGCTCATCGAGCTGATGAGCGGTCGGGCCATCGACAACATCTACCCGCGCATCGCCGCCAACCCCGGCGAGGTGGTGCTGCAGGTCGAAGGGCTGGCCTCGCCCAACGGCGTGCGCCACGCCAGCCTCATGGTGCGGCGCGGCGAAGTGGTCGGGCTCGCGGGCCTCGTGGGCTGCGGCAAGTCGGAGCTGTTCCGCGCGATCTACGGCCTCGACCCCGTGAGCGAAGGCCGCGTGCTGTTCAAGGGCCAACCGCGCACCGGCGCGACGGTGCGCCAGCTGCTCGACGAGGGCCTCTTCTACCTGCCGCCCGACCGCAAGGGCGAAGGGCTGGTGCTCGGCTTCACCTCGCGCGCCAACATCACCTTGCCGCTGGTGCACGGGCCGCTGCGCGGGCGCGGCGGCTGGCTGCGCAAGCGCCTCGGGCGCCGGCTTTCCACGACCGCCGCCGAGCGCGTCGAACTCGCGCCGCGCAACCTCGAACGGCCCGTGGGGCTGCTCTCGGGCGGCAACCAGCAGAAGGTGCTGTTCGGCAAGGGCATGACGCGCGACGCCGCGCTCTACGTGTTCGACGAACCCACGGTCGGCGTCGACGTCGGCACCCGCAGCGCGCTGTACGAGGTGATCCGCAAGCTCTGCGAAGGCGGCGCCGCGGTGGTCGTGATCTCGTCCGACCTGCCCGAGGTGCTGCACCTGAGCCACCGCGTCTACGTGATGTGCCGCGGCGAGATCGCCGGCGAGCTGCACGGCGACGCCATCCAGGAAACCGCCGTGCTCAACCTGTTTTTCGGCCCCAGCGAGAACCCCTCCTCATGACTTCGCCTTCCCTCACCGCCGCCCCCGCGGCTCCCACGCCCGGCCTGGCCGGGCGCGCCCTCGGCCTGCTGCGCAGCCTCTTCCTGCGCCTGGGCGTGCTGCCCTTCATGCTGGTGATCGCCTGCGTGGTGTTCGCCACGCTGTCCGACCAGTTCCTCACGGTGCAGAACCTGGTGAACCTGCTGCGCCAGTCGGTCTACCTGATCCTCGTGTCGCTGGGCCAGATGCTGGCGCTGGTCACCGGCGGTTTCGACCTCTCGGTGGGCACGGTGATGGCGATCACCTCGGTGGTCTCGGCGCTCGCCATGCAGGCGCTGGGCGCGGCCTTTCCCGACGCGGCCTGGATGGTGGTGCTCGTGGGCTGCGCCTGCGGGATGCTCGCCGGGCTGGTGGTGGGCCTGGTCAACGGCTTCGGCGTGGCGGTGATCGGCGTGTCGCCCTTCATCGTGACGCTGGGCGTGCAGTCGATCGGCTTCGGCTTCGCGCTGTTCCTCACGGGCGGCGTGCCGGTGTCGGGCATGCCGGCGCAGTTCAGCGAGTTGTTCGGCTTCGGCACCGTGCTCGGCGTGCCGGTGCCGATCCTCGTCACGGCCGTGTGCGTGGCCGGCATGGGCCTGCTCATGGGCCGCCTGCCGACCGGCACGCACCTGCTCGCGGTGGGCGGCAACGCCAAGGCCGCGGCGCTGTCGGGCATCGACACGCGCCGCGTGCTGCTCATGGCCTACCTGCTGTGCGCAGGCCTGGCGGCCGTGAGCGGCCTGCTGCTCACCGCGCGCGTGGAAACCGGCGAGGCCAACCTCGGCGGCACCGTGGCGCTCGAATCGATCGCGGCCTGCGTGATCGCCGGCGTGAGCCTGCGCGGCGGCATCGGCCGCGTGCCCAACGTGGTGATGGGCGCCATCTTCATCGGCCTGGTGCAGAACGGCATGAACCTGGCCAGCGTCGGCTCGTACCTGCAGATGGTGGTGCTGGGCGCCCTGCTGATCGTGGCCGTGGTCGCCGACCAGATCCGCCATCGCATGGTGGCGCCGGGCAGCCACTGAGCCTCCAACCAACACAAGCAACGAAGGAATCTCATGACATCCAAGACCAACGCCGCCATCGACGCGCGCCGCATCGCCGCCACGCCGCGCGGCGTCGGCATCGGCTTTCCCATCTATGCAGAGCGCGCGCTCAACGCCGAGCTGTGGGACGTCGAAGGCCGGCGCTACATCGACTTCGGCTCGGGCATCGCGGTGCTCAACACCGGCCACCGGCATCCGCGCGTGGTGGAGGCGATCCGCACGCAGCTTGATCGCTTCACCCACACGGCCTACCAGGTGGTGCCGTACGAGAGCGTGGTGTCGCTGGCCGAGCGCCTGAACCGCCTCACGCCAGGCACCCACGCCAAGAAGACCGCCTTCTTCACGACCGGCGCCGAGGCGGTCGAGAACGCCATCAAGATCGCGCGCGCCGCCACGCGCCGGCCCGGCGTGATCGCGCTGGGCGGTGGTTTTCACGGCCGCACCTTCATGGGCATGGCGCTCACGGGCAAGGTGGTGCCGTACAAGACCGGCTTCGGGCCCTTTCCCGGCAGCATCTTCCACGTGCCCGCGCCGATCGCGCTGCACGGCGTGTCGGTGGACGATTCGCTGCGCGCCATCGACAAGCTGTTCAAGGCCGACATCGAGCCCGAGCAGGTGGCCGCGATCATCCTGGAGCCGGTGCAGGGCGAAGGCGGTTTCTACGCCGCGCCGCCCGCCTTCATGCGCGCGCTGCGCGAGATCTGCGACCGCCACGGCATCCTGCTGATCGCCGACGAGATCCAGACCGGCTTCGCGCGCACCGGCAAATGGTTTGCCATGGATCACTACGACGTGGTGCCCGACCTCATGACCATGGCCAAGAGCCTGGCCGGCGGCACGCCGCTGTCGGCCGTGTGCGGGCGCGCCGAGATCATGGACGCGCCCGCCCCCGGCGGGCTCGGCGGTACCTACGCCGCCAACGCACTGGCCATTGCGGCGGCGCATGCGGTGCTCGACGTGATCGAGGACGAACGCCTGTGCGAGCGCGCGCAAATACTGGGCGACCGGCTCAAGGCACGCCTCGAAGGGCTGCGCGCCAAGGTACCGCAGATCGCGGACGTGCGCGGCCTGGGCGCGATGGTGGCGGTCGAGTTCGCGGGCGCCGACGGCGCGCCCGACCCCGAGTTCACGAAGCAGGTGCAAACCCGAGCACGCGACGCGGGTTTGCTGCTGCTGACTTGCGGCGTGCACGCCAATGTGGTCCGCTTCCTGTTCCCCCTGACCATCGAAGACGCGGTGCTCGGCGAAGGCCTCGACATCCTCGCCGCCGCATTGCAAGCCTGAGACAAACCACCCATGCCACTGAAACTCCAAGACCCGACCCTGCTGCGCCAGCAGGCCTGCATCGCCGGCGCCTGGGTGAATGCCGACAACGGCACCACCGTCGCCGTCACCAACCCCGCCACCGGCGAGCACATCGGCACCGTGCCCATGTGCGGCACCGAGGAAACCGTGCGCGCCATCGCCGCCGCCGAGAAGGCCCAGAAGGCCTGGGCCAAGGTGCCCGCCAAGGAACGCTCGGCCATCCTGCGCAAGCTCAACGACCTGATGCTGGCGAACGTGGACGACCTCGCGCTCATCATGACCACCGAGCAGGGCAAGCCCCTGGCCGAAAGCCGCGGCGAGATCGCCTATGCCGCCTCGTTCATCGAGTGGTTCGCCGAAGAAGCGCGCCGCGTGTACGGCGACACCATTCCCGCGCCGCAGGCCGACCGCCGCATCCTGGCGCTCAAGCAGCCCGTGGGCGTCACCGCCGCCATCACGCCCTGGAACTTCCCCACCGCCATGCTCACGCGCAAGGCCGGGCCCGCGCTCGCGGCCGGTTGCGCCATGGTCGTGAAGCCGGCCACGCAGACGCCGTTCTCGGCGCTGGCCTTTGCGGTGCTGGCCGAACGCGCGGGCGTGCCCAAGGGCCTGCTGTCGGTGCTCACCGGCTCGGCCAGCCAGATCGGCGGCGAGATGACGCGCAGCCCCATCGTGCGCAAGCTCACCTTCACGGGTTCGACCGAGGTGGGCCGCACGCTCATGAAGCAGTCGGCCGACACCATCAAGAAGCTGTCGCTCGAACTCGGCGGCAACGCGCCCTTCATCGTGTTCGACGATGCCGATGTCGATGCGGCCGTCGAAGGCGCGATGGTGTCCAAGTACCGCAACACCGGCCAGACCTGCGTGTGCGCGAACCGCCTCTACGTGCAGCGCGGCGTGCTCGAGGCCTTCACGCAGAAGCTGGTGGCCAAGGTCAACGCGCTGAAGGTCGGCAACGGCACCGAGGCCGGCGTCAACCAGGGCCCGCTGATCGACGCCAAGGCGGTCGAGAAGATCGAGGAGCACGTGGCCGACGCCGTCGCCAAGGGCGGCAAGGTACTCGCGGGCGGCAAGCGCCATGCGCTGGGCGGCCTGTTCTACGAGCCGACCGTGATCGGCGGCGCCACGCCCGACATGCTGTTCGCGCGCGAGGAAACCTTCGGCCCGCTGGCGCCGATCTTCGCGTTCGACACCGAGGCCGAGGCCATCGCCGCGGCCAACGACACCGAGTTCGGCCTGGCCGCGTACTTCTACAGCCGCGACATCGGCCGCATCATGCGCGTGGCCGAGGCGCTCGAATCGGGCATCGTGGGCGTGAACACAGGCTTGGTGTCGACGGCCGAGGCGCCGTTCGGCGGCGTCAAGCAGTCGGGGCTGGGGCGCGAGGGCTCGAAGTACGGGCTCGACGACTTCCTCGAGGTGAAGTACGTGTGCCTGGCGGGGCTGGACAGCTAGCGCGTCAGCTCAGCAGCCAGTGCACGCTGAACAACCGCTCGGGGTCGGTCCACACCGCCCCGACGCGGAAGCCCGCGCGCACCGCCAGGGCCTGCAGGCCTTCGACGGTGAACTTGTGCGAGTACTCGGTGTGCAGGGTCTCGCCTTCCTCGAACGAGAAGCGCTCGCCGCGCAGCTGCACGCTCTGCGCGCGCCGGCTCACGAGGTGCATCTCGATGCGGCGCATCGGTGCGTTGTAGAAGGCCGCGTGCGAGAAGCCGTCGAGGTCGAAGTCGGCCGACAGCTCCGCGTTCGCACGCCGCAGCAGGTTGAGATTGAACGCCGCCGTCACGCCTTGCGCGTCGTTGTAGGCCGCGTGCAGCCGGTCGGGGTCTTTCACCAGGTCGACGCCGATCAGCAGGCCGCCGCCGCGCAGCATGCGCGCCGCGAGCTGCAGGAACGCCAGCGCCTCGTCGGGCTCGAAGTTGCCGATGGTCGAGCCCGGAAAGAAGCCCACGCGCCGCCCCGCCCCGGCCATGGGCGCGGGCAGCACGAGCGGCATGGTGTAGTCGGCCGCGATGGGCTGCACCGCGAGCGCCGGGTAGTCGGCCTTCAGGCGCGCTGCCGCGGCTTCGAGGTGCTCGCCCGAGATGTCGATCGGCAGATAGCGCTTGGGCGATTCGAGCGCATCGAGCAGCAGCCGCACCTTGGTGAGCGAGCCCGCGCCGAACTCGACGATCTCGGCGTTCGGCCCGATCTGCGCGGCGATCTCGCCGGCGCAGGCGCCCAGGATGCCCAGTTCGGTGCGCGTGGGGTAGTACTCGGGCAGTTCGCAGATGCGGTCGAACAGCTGCGAGCCGGCCACGTCGTAGAAGAACTTGGGCGAGATGTGGCGCGGCGTGCGCGCCAGGCCGGCCTGCATGGCACGGCCGAACTCGGACCACGGGGCGGTGTCGGGCGGGGTCGCTGCTTCCTGTCGCTGCAGGTGGCTGGCGAGGGCGAACGGGGCGGTCGGATTGCGCATGGTGCTCGGCTCCATCGAGGTGTCGGTCAAAGGTCTTTCGCGAGCCGCAGCCCCGAGAACTGCCAGCGTGCCGCCGGCGGAAAGAAATTGCGGTAGCTCGGCCGCGTGTGGCCGGCCGGCGTGGCCACGCTGCCGCCGCGCAGCACCAGCTGGCCCACCATGAACTTGCCGTTGTATTCGGCCGCGATGCCGGGCAGCGGCCGAAAGCCCGGGTACGGGTCGTACGAAGAACGCGTCCACTGCCAGACGTGGCCACTCATCTGCGCGATGCCGGGCGCGTCGAAGGCGGCCTCCCATTCGAACTCGGTGGGCAGCCGCGCGCCGGCCCATTCGGCGTACGCGGCGGCCTCGTAGAAGCTCAGCTGGGACACGGGCGCGTCGGCCTCCATCGGCCGCACGCCGTGCAGGCCGAACACCTGCCAGCCGCCGGGCGCGGCAGGGCCGCCGCCGGCGCCGAGGGTGGCGATGCGCGGGTCGTCGGCCTCGAGCCAGTAGGCGGGGTGGCGCCAGCCCTGGGCCTGCACCGTGGCCCAGCCGTCGGACAGCCACAGCTCGGGCCGCCGGTAGCCGCCGTCGGCGATGAACTGCGCGTAGTCGCCGCAGTTCACCAGCCGGTCGGCGATGGCATAGGGGCGCAGCAAGGCGGCGTGGCGCGGCGTCTCGTTGTCGAAGCAGAAGCCCTCGCCCGCATGCCCGACCTCGACCGTGCCGCCCGGCTGTTCCAGCCAGCGCACCTCGGCCGGCACGGCAGCCAGCCGCCGCGCGGGGCCGCTCGCAGGCTTGTACGCCGGCAGCAGCGGGTTGCACGACAGCGCATGCAGGATGTCGGTGAGCAGCAGCTCCTGGTGCTGCTGCTCGTGGTTCAGCCCGAGCGCGACGATCGCCTCGATGGCCGCCCAGTCGAGCGCCTCCGGCGCCGCCAGCAGCGCGAGCACCGCCTCGTCGACATGGCGACGGTAGGCATGCACTTCGTCGAGCGACGGCCGCGTGAGCAGGCCGCGCTGCGGCCGCGGGTGGCGCGGCCCGAGCGCCTCGTAGTAGGAGTTGAAGAGGTAATGAAACCGCGCATCGAAGGGTTGGTACCCCGCCGCATGCGGCTGCAGCAGCACGGTCTCGAAGAACCACGTCGTGTGCGCCAGGTGCCACTTGGTCGGGCTGGCGTCGGGCATCGACTGGATGCACTGGTCCTCGGCGGACAGCGGCGCGGCCAGCGCCACGCTGGCGGCGCGCACCGTGCGGAATTGCTCGCGCAAGGCGCTCGCCACGGGGGCGATCGGCCGGGAAAACGTCATGGTGTCTCCAGTCGGGTGAGCCGGAAGTTTTAGCCCATACCGGCGACAAAAGCACGTAGGACAAGACGCCGCCGCCGCGCCGCCGCGGGAGCCCGTCCTGCGCGCAAGCGGCCCCGGAACGCCCCGGCCCGCTGCGTATGATCCGGGCGATGCAAACCCCCTCTCCTTCGGCCAGGCCCCACGTTGTCATCATCGGCTGCGGTTTCGGCGGACTCGAGGCAGCGCGCAAGCTGCAGCGGGCCGACGTCGATGTGACGGTGATCGACAAGACCAACCACCACCTGTTCCAGCCCCTGCTCTACCAGGTGGCGACCGCCGGGCTCGCGGCGCCGTCGATCGCGGCGCCGGTGCGCGCCCTGTTCCGCAAGCAGGCCAACGTGACCACACTGCTGGCCGAGGTGACGGGCATCGACCCGGCCGCGCGCACGGTGCAGCTGGCCGATGGCAGCCAGGTGGCCTACGACCACCTGATCGTGGCGGCCGGCGCCACGCACAGCTATTTCGGGCACGACGAGTGGGCGCCCGCCGCGCCGGGCCTGAAGACGCTGGCCGACGCCTTCGAGATCCGCCGCCGCGTGCTGATGTCCTTCGAGACGGCCGAGACCACCGCCGACCCCGAGCGCCGCCGCGCGCTGCTCACCTTCGTGGTGATCGGCGCCGGGCCGACCGGCGTCGAGATGGCCGGCACGCTGGCCGAGATCGCCAAGCACACGCTCGCGGGCGAGTTCCGCCGCATCGACCCCGGCAGCGCGCAGGTGCTGCTGGTCGAGGGCGGCCCGCGCGTGCTGCAGGCCATGCCCGAGAGCCTGAGCCAGAAGGCGCTCGAACAACTGGAACGGCTCGGCGTGGAGGTGCGGCTGAACGCGCGCGTCACCGCCATCGACAATGCCGGCCTCGAAGTGCAGACCGGCGGCGGTCCCGACGGCGCGCCGCTGCAGAGCTACCGCATTCCCAGCAGCTGCGTGGTGTGGGCAGCCGGTGTCGCGGCCTCGCCGCTGGGCCGGCTGCTCGGCAATGCCACGGGCGTCGAGTGCGACCGCGCAGGCCGCATCAAGGTCGAGCCCGACCTGAGCCTGGCGGGCCACCCCGAGATCAGCGTGGTGGGCGACCTGGCCGCCGCCATGAGCCACGCGCCCGGCAAGCCGCCCAAGCCGGTGCCCGGCGTGTCGCCCGGCGCCAAGCAGGCCGGCCGCGCGGCGGCGGCGAACATCCTGCGCCGCCTGGCGGGCCAGCCCACGGTGTCGTTCCGCTACGCCGACTACGGCAACCTGGCCACCATCGGGCGCAACTCGGCCGTGGTCGACCTGGGCACGCCCTTCGGCCCGCTGCGCTTCAGCGGCCGGCCCGCGTGGCTGTTCTGGTTGTTCGCGCACGCGTACTTCCTGATCGGTTTCCGCAACCGCGTCGTCGTGATGTGGGACTGGGCCAGCGCCTACTGGAGCTTCCAGCGCAACGCGCGCGTGGTGGCCGACGTGCAGGGCCGCAGCGAGTCGTAAGCACGTCCCACGCCGCGCGATGACGTTGCTCTGGTGGGTCGTCTTTCATGCGCTCGATGCGCTGTTCTGGCTCTGGATCCTGCGCTGGGGCGGCGCGGCCTGGCTCGAAGGCACTTTTCTCTCGGGCTTTCTCGTGAGCATCTTCGCGCCGCGCTGGGGCGCCGAGGGCCTGCGCATGTTCGCGCTGCTGATGCTGGTCGTGTGCGCGATCAGCTTCGTCTGGGGCCTGCTCATGCCCGAGATGCGCTGCTGGTACTCGGGCCACTGCTGAAGCCCCGAGCGCGCCTCGCGAGGCGCCCTCTTGGCTGCGTCAGCTGCCGATCACCCCGCCGTCGATCTTCGTGATGACCACGGTCGCCGAGCGCGGCCGGCCCGCGCCGTCGGGCCACTTCGACACGGCGAGCGGGCGCTCGGGGTCGCTGCGCTCGTTGGCCGGCTCGCCCGGGTGCTGGATGTTGATGAACAGCGTGCGCAGATCGGGCGTGGCCGTGAGGCCGGTGATCTCGCAGCCGGCCGGGCCGAGCAGGAAGCGGCGGATCTCGCCCTTCGTCGGGTCGCAGGCCAGCATCTGGTTGTTGGGCAGGTTCGTGTAGTCGCCCTTGCCGAGCGTGGAGGTCGACACGTCGGTCTGGATCCACAGCACGCCGCGCGCATCGACCATCAGGCCGTCGGGGCTGCCGAAGGCGTCGCCCTTGACGTTGCCCTGCGCCTCGTAGCGCGTCTGCTTCGGGTCGCCCGCGAGCACGAGGTGGTTCCACGCGAACTTCGTGGCGTCGAGGTCGCCGCTTTCCTTCCAGCGGATGATCTGGCCCATCGTGTTGTTGGAGCGCGGGTTGGCCGCGTCCATGAAGGGCTGGCCCGGCGCGCCGCGGTTGCTGTTGTTGGTGAGCGTGCAGTAGACCTCCTTCGTCAGCGGATCGACGGTGGTCCACTCGGGGCGGTCCATCTTCGTGGCGCCGAGCATGTCGCTGGCCTGGCGCGACTTGATGAGCACGTCGCCCTGCGTGGCGAAGCCCTTGCCGGCCACGAGCCCGCCCTTGCCCTGCTCCAGCGGCAGCCATTCGCCCGTGCCGTCGACGTCGAAGCGGCCCACGTACAGCGTGCCGTGGTCGAGCAGGTCGCGGTTGGCGGCGGCGCCGCCGGGGCGGACCTTGTCGCGGCTCACGAACTTGTAGATGTATTCGAAGCGCGAGTCCTCGCCCATGTAGACCACGGCGCGGCCGTCGTCGGTGAGTGCCACGGCGGCGCCTTCGTGCGCGGCGCGGCCCAGCGCGGTGCGCTTGCGCGGCGTGGAAGTCGGGTCTTGCGGATCGATCTCGACCACCCAGCCGTAGCGGTTCGATTCGTTCGGATGCTTGGCCACATCGAAGCGTTCTTCGTGCTCGTGCCAGCGGTACTTGGCGCCGTTGCCCTTCTTGAGGCCCCAGCGCTTCTGGTGCGCGTCGGGCGTGGCGGTGCCCTCGAAGTAGTCGGCGAAGTTTTCTTCGCAGGTCAGGTAGGTGCCCCACGGCGTCTGGCCGTTGGCGCAGTTGTTGAAGGTGCCGAGCACCTGCGTGCCCGAGGGGTCGCCCGCGGTGCGCAGCATCGGGTGGCCGGCCGCGGGGCCGGTGAGCGTCATCGGCGTGAGCGCGGTGATGCGGCGCGCGAAACGCGAGGGCAGCACCTGCTGCCAGGCCGCGCCGTCGCGCTGCAGCTCGATCACCGACACGCCGTGCGCGTGCATCGACTTGCGCACCTTCGCGGCGCTCCAGGTCTTCATGCCGTCGGTGTGCAGCAGGCCGTCGTCCACGTACTCGTGGTTCAGCACCAGCAGGCCGCGGTTCGATCCATCGAGCGGGAAGAAGGCCATGCCGTCGTGGTGCATGCCGGCCTGCAGCGCCTGGTCGTCGGCGGAGTCGGAAGCGTCGGTCTTGAAGGCGGGCATGCGGCCCGCGATGCCGGTGGGGTCGCCCCAGCGGTACAGCACCTGCGTGCGGTAGCCCTCGGGCACGACGACCTGGTCGACCGCCGCCATGGGCACGCTCTTGAAACCGATGGCGCGGCCCAGGCCGCTCACGGCGTTGCTGCTACTGCCGCTGCCCGTGCTGGCACAGCCGGCCAACGGCCCGAACAGGCCCGCCACGGCCGCCGCCAGGCCGCCGCGCACGAAGACCCGCCGCTGCGGATCGGACACGTCGTGGATGGTGGGATTGCCGGAGGGGTTCGAGTCCTCCATGCGCGCGAAGTCTTTGGCCATGTCCTGAAGGTCCGTGGGAATCGTGGGAGCCTGCGATGCTCCCGCGCGCCCATGAAGCCGTCATGACAGGGGTTCGAAGCGCACGTCGCCCCAGGGCTGCGAGCCACCGTGATTGCTGTTGCTGTTGCTGTTGCGTGGCTGCTCCCGCCGTTCGCGCCGCCAGTCCCACGGCGGCGTGGGCGCCGTGTCGGCCCACAGGCCCAGGTGCTGCGCGCGCGCCGCGGCCTCGAGCCGGAACAGGTCGCCGCCGCGCTTCTTCGCGATGCCGTGGTAGTCGTACACCCAGGCCCAGCCCTCGGCCACCATGCGGCGGCCGGCGTCTTCGCCGTTGCAGCGCACGTCGGCCACGGTGCGGCCGTAGCGGTCGGTGTCGCGCTCGGTGATGACGGCCTTCTCGGCGTAGCACAGGCGGCTCAGCGCCTGGCGGCTGCGCTGGCCGTAGGGCTGCGCTTTCTCGGGCGCGTCGATGGCAGCGATGCGCACCTTGACCTGCTCGTAGGCGCCGCTGCGACCGCAGCGCGCGGTGAGCGTGTCGCCGTCGCTCACGCCCACGACGAGGCAGGTGCGCGGCGACGCGGCGTGGGTCAGCAGCGGGAGGGAAAGGCCGAGGGAAAGAAGCAGGAAGACGGGACGAAAGCGCATGCGAAAAGGAAGCGGAACACGGGGCCGGGAATGGCCGACGATTCTCGGTGCGAAGTGTGCGCGCCGCCCTTCGGATGCATTTGTTTTCGTCTTCGCTTCAGCGCGCAGCCGGCACGGCCGTCGACTTGCGCACCACCAGCTCCGGGCGCAGCACCACGGTGGAGGCCGAGAGCGCCTGCCCGTCGATCTCCTCGAACAGCATCTCGGCCGCGCGCCAGCCGAGTTCGCGGTGCGGCAGCCGGATGGTGGTGAGTGGCGGATCGACCATGTCGACCAGCGGCATGTCGTTGTGGCCGGTGATGGAGATGTCTTTCGGCACGCGCAGGCCGGCCTCGCGCAGTGCGTCGTAGGCGCCCAGCGCCACGAGGTCGTTGCAGCAGACCACGGCCTGCGGCGCGGCGCCGGCCGCGAGCATCTGCTTCATCGCGGCCGCGCCCGCCTCGCGGCTGTAGCTCGCGCACTCGACGATGCGGGCCGGCTTCATGCGGTGGTCGCGCAGCGCCTGCTCCACGCCCAGCAGACGGCCCACGCCGGTGGGGATGGTCTGCGGCCCCGCCAGGTGCGCGATGCGCTTGTGGCCCAGGCCCACGAGGTGGTCGACCGCGAGCTTCATCGCCAGCCGGTCGTCGCTCACCACGGCGGGCAGGCGGCCGGTCTCGTCGGCGCGGTTGACCAGCACCGCGGTCATGCCGGCCTTGGCGACGAAGTCGACCAGCGGGTCGTCGCGCGTGGCGGTGGCCAGGATCACGCCGTCCACGCGCTGCGCCAGCATGCGCTCGAGCACCGGCCGCGCGAGCGCCGGATCGACCACGTTGGTGACGAACACGAAGTAGCCGCGCGCGGCCGCGCTGGCCTCGATGCCCTGCAGGATCGGCGGGAACACCGCGTTCGTGATGTCGGGCACCAGCACGCCGATGGTGTGGGTGCGGCCTGTGCGCAGCGCCGAGGCCGCGCGGTTGGGCCGGTAGCCCAGGCGCTGCGCGGCCTCCTCGACCACGCGCAGCACCTCGTCGCTGATCAGCGAGCGCTTCTCGGGGCTGAGCGCGCGCGACACGGTCGACACATGCACCCCGGCGGCACGGGCGACGTCGCGGATGGTGACGGGGCTGGAAGGGGGATGGGTGCTCATTGGTGCAAACGATTGTTGGTCATCCGGTGCGCCATGGTCGGCGAATTCCCATTCTGGCGTCCCGGATACCCGCCATTTTACTTTTTGGGAATCTGCCTTAAGATCATGCAAACGATTGCAAGGATTGCAGATGAACATCGCTACCTCCCCCGATTCGGTGCTCGGCTTTGCGCTCGACGCCATGCAACGCACCCCCGACCCGCGCCTGCGCACCCTGATGGACGCGCTCACGCGCCACCTGCATGCCTTCGTCCAGGAGGTGAAGCTGACCGAGGAAGAGTTCGAGCAGGCGCTCGAATTCATCGTCGCCATCGGCCACGCCACGGGCGAGACCAAGAACGAGGTGGTGCTGGCGGCCGACATCCTGGGCGTGTCCACCGTGGTGGCGCTGCAGAACAACCAGGACCCGCACGGCGAATCGCCGGCCGCCCTGCTGGGCCCCTTCTGGCGCGCCAACTCGCCGGCCTGCGCGGCGGGCGAGAGCATCGCGCGCTCGGGCACGCCCGGCACGCCGCTGGAGGTGACGGGCACGGTGCGCGACGTGAGCGGACAGCCGATGGCCGATGTCACGGTCGACGTGTGGCAGGCCTCGCCGGTCGGGCTCTACGAGAACCAGGACCCGGAACAGGACGACATGAACCTGCGCGGGCGCTTCACCACCGATGCCGAGGGCCGCTTTCATTTCCGCAGCGTGCGCCCTGCCGGCTACCCCGTGCCCACCGACGGGCCCTGCGGCGTGCTGCTGCGCGCGCAGCAGCGCCACCCGAACCGGCCCGCGCACCTGCACTTCATGCTGAGCAAGCCGGGCCACAAGGTGCTGGTCACGCAGGTGTTCGCCGACGACGACGAGAACCTGGAGAGCGACCCGACCTTCGGCGTGACGCGCCAGCTCATCGGCCGCTTCGCGCTCGCGCCCGACGGCGGTAGCGCCACGCTGCAGTACGACTTCCAGCTCGAACCCGGCGAGATGAAGTTCCCCCGCCCACCGATCCCCTGATTCCGCAACTTCCCTTCATCCCATGAGCTTCGATCCCCAATCCCGACTCCACGGCAAGATCGCCGTCATCACCGGCGGCCTCGGCGCCATCGGCTACGCCACGGCCACGCGGCTGGCCGCGCTGGGCGCCACCTGCGTGCTGCTGCACCGCGGTGGCGACGACAACGCCGCCGCGCGCGCCGCCGCCCTGCCCTCGGACAGCGGCCAGCGCCACGGCGCGATCCGCGCCGACATCGTCGACACGCCGAGCCTGCAGGCCGCCGCCGCCGAGGTGAAGGCCGCGCACGGGCGCTGCGACATCCTGGTCAACAGCGCGGGCCACACGCAGCCCGTGCCGGCCGGCGACCTCGACGCGCTGACCGACGACCTCATCGACGACCTGCTGCGCGCCAACTTCCGCGGCGTGTTCGCCACCATCCGCGCCTTCGCGCCGATGCTCAAGGCGACCGGCGACGGGCTGGTGGTCAACATCTCGTCCATCGCCGGCTTCACGGGCGTGGGCAGCAACCTCGCGTACGTCGCGGCCAAGGCCGGGCTCGACGTGGTGGGCGACGCGCTCGCCAAGGCGCTGGCGCCGGCGGTGCGCGTGGTGTCGGTGTCGCCGGGCGCGGTCGAGTCGGGCTTCGTACCCGGGCGCGGCGCCGAGTTCGCCGACAAGATGGCCAGCACCACGCCGCTGGGGCGCATCGGCAAGCCCGACGACGTGGCCGCCACCGTCGAGGCGCTGGCCACCACGCTGCGCTTCGTCACCGGCACGCGCATCGTGGTCGACGGAGGGCGCCACCTGTGAACAACGCGAAGACGCTCATCACCTGCGCCGTCACGGGCAACCTCGTGAAGCCCGAGCAGACGCCGCACCTGCCGATCACGCCGGTGCAGATTGCCGACGAATGCCTGGCCGCCGCCGAAGCCGGCGCGGCGCAGGTGCACATCCACGTGCGCCACCCGGAGACGGGCAAGCCTTCGATGGAGATCGAGCTGTACCGCGAGGTGGTCGATCGCATCCGCCGCGAGAACCGCGAGCTGATCGTGAACCTCACGACCGGGCCGGGCGGGCGCTTCATTCCCAGCGAGGACGATCCGAAGATCGCCGCGCCCGGCACAACGCTGCTGCCGCCCGAAAAGCGCGTGGAACACATCGCGCTGATCCGGCCCGACGTGTGCTCGCTCGACCTCAACACCATGAACTCCGGCCCCGACGTGGTGATCAACACGCCGAAGAACGTGCGCCGCATGGCGAAGGTGATGCGCGAGGCCGGCGTGAAGCCCGAGCTGGAGATCTTCGACTCGGGCGACATCCACCTGGCGCTGGACCTCATCGCCGACGGCACGCTCGACGGGCCCGCCATGTGGACCTTCGTGCTCGGCGTGAAGTACGGCTTCGCGCCCACGCCGGAGACGCTGCTCTATGCGCGCAACCTGCTGCCGCGCGGCGCCTTCTGGAGCGCCTTCGGCATCGGCCGCACGGAGTTCCCGATCGTCGCGCAGTCGTGGCTGCTGGGCGGCCACGTGCGCGTGGGCATGGAAGACAACATCTACCTCGAGAAGGGCGTGCTGGCCCAGAGCAACGCGCAGCTCGTGGCGAAGGCGCGCGACATCCTGCGCAGCCTGGGCGGCGAGGTCGCCAACCCGCGCGAGGCCCGCGCGATGCTGGGGCTGGCCGACACCCGCGCCGTTCAGGGAGCTGCACGATGAGCGCCATCCTTCATGAACCGCGCGCCCTGCGCGTGAACGGCAAGGCCGCCAACCTCGAGGCGCTGCACCTGGAGGCCGCGCCGCAGCCCGAACCCGTGGCGCCGCCCGGCCATGCCGTGGTGCGCGTGGCCGCCGCCGCCGTGAACCCGAGCGACGTGAAGGCCGCGCTGGGCCTCATGCCGCAGGCCGCCTGGCCGCGCACGCCGGGGCGCGACTTCGCGGGCACCGTCGTGAGCGGCCCTTCGGAATGGATCGGCCGCGAGGTCTACGGCTCGGGCGGCGATGTCGGCATCACGCGAGACGGCTCGCATGCACGCTACCTCGTGCTGCCCGAAGCGGCCCTGCGCGCCAAGCCCCAGGGCATCTCGATGGACGAGGCCGGCGCGGTGGGCGTGCCCTTCGTCACGGCCTACGAGGGCTTCCGGCGCTGCGGCATGCCGCAGACGGGCCAGACGGTGCTGGTGCTGGGCGCCAACGGCAAGGTCGGGCAGGCGGCGGTGCAGCTGGCCGCGCAGGCCGGCGCGCGCGTGATCGCGGTGCAGCGCGGCCCGGGGCCCTTCGCAGGGTTCGCGAGCGCGCCGGTCGACGTGGTCGATGCACGCCACCACGCCGACGTGGGCGCGCAGGTGCGCGAGCTCACCGACGGACGCGGCGCGCACATCGTCTACAACACCGTGGGCAGCGCCTACTTCGAGGCCGCCAACAAGGCGATGGCCAAGGGCGCCACGCAGATCTTCATCGCCACGCACGACCGCGCGGTGCCCTTCGACATCTTCGCGTTCTACCGCGGCATGCACACCTACGTGGGCATCGACTCGCTGGCGATGGACTGCGTGGCCTCCACCGCGCAGCTCGACGCGATGCGCGAAGGCTTCGAGCGCGGCACGCTGAAACCCTTTCCCGTGGCACGCCACTTCGCGCTCGACGAGGCGATCGACGCCTACCGGCTGGTGCTGTCGGGCAGCACCGACCGCGTCGTGCTGCGCCCCTGACACCCGAGGACACCCACGATGCATGTGACCCGTTTCAGCGAGGCGCCGCACTACGAGGCGCCCAACCACTTCGACATGCGCTGCCTGCGCCTGCAGGGCAAGGAGGCCGGCCCCTCGACGCAGATGTGGATGGGCATGAGCCAGATCCTGCCCGGCGGCCGCACCGGGCTGGACGGCTCGCCGATGGAAAAACTCTACCTCGTGCTCGAGGGCGAGCTGCACGTCGTCGGCGAACTCGACGGCGCGCACCAGGAAGACGTGCTGCTGCCCTACGACAGCTGCCGCTTCGCGCCCGGCGAGAAGCGCCAGCTCGAGAACCGCGGCAACCGCCCGGTGCTGGTGGCGCTGGTGATGGCGAACGCACCGCCCGCCTGACGCGCTCCTTTCCCAGTCAGTCATTCATCGCTCGCACCAACCAATCAACGGAGACAAGACGCATGAAGAAGACATTCCCCTGGAGCCGCCGACAGGCACTCACGGTCGCCGCGGCACTCGCGGCCTGCACGCTCGGCGGCGCGCACGCACAAGGCGCGTGGCCGGGCACGCAGCCCATCAAGCTGGTCGTGCCCTTCACGGCGGGCAGCGGCACCGACATCGTCGCGCGCCTGGTCGCCGAGAAGCTGGGGCCTGCGCTGGGCACCAGCGTGATCGTCGACAACCGCCCCGGCGCGGGCGGCACGCTGGGCGCGGCCATCGCCGCCAAGGCGCCGGCCGACGGCTACACGCTGCTGGTGCATTCGGCCGGCCACCTCGTGAACCCGTGGATCTACAAGGGCCTGTCGTACGACACGCTGAAGGACTTCACGGGCGTGACGCCGATGGCCAGCCTGCCCAACGTGCTGGTGACCGCGCCTTCGCACTTCACCGACGTGAAAGACCTCGTGGCCAAGGCGAAGGCCAAGCCCGGCGGGCTGAACTACGGCTCCGCGGGCAACGGCTCGGCCACGCACATGAACGCCGAGGTGTTCCGCCTCGCGGCCGGCGTCGATGCGCAGCACGTGCCCTTTCGCGGCACGCCCGAAGCCATGACCGAGGTGATGGCCGGACGCGTCGACTGGTTCTTCGCGCCGATGGTGTCGGCGCTGCCGCTGATCAAGAGCGGCAAGCTCAAGGCGCTGGCCGTGGGCACCGCCGGTCGCTCGTCCGCCTTGCCCGACGCACCCACCACCGTGGAGGCCAGCGTGCCGGGCTCGGCCTACCTGTTCTGGGTCGGCCTGTTCGCGCCTGCAAAAACGCCGCAGCCCGTGGTGGAGCGGCTGCAGGCCGAGGTCGCGAAGATCATGGTCTCGCCCGAGCTGAAGGAACGGCTGGAGAAGCTCGGCGCCGAGCCCTTCACCATGCCCTCCGTGCAGTTCAACAAGTTCATCGCCGACGAGACCGCGAAGGCGCAGCAGGTGGTCAAGGCCGCAGCCATCAAGGTGGACTGACCTCAGCGCAGCAGCGCCGCCAGCACCGGCACCAGCCCCGCACCACCGGCCACGGCGGCGGCACCGGCGCCCCACGCCACGGCGCGCGGGCGGTACGGCAACAGCAAGGCCACCGGCAACGCACCGGCCGACAGGAGGCCCAGCCACGCGACCGTCCCGACCGTGGGGCCCCACGCCATCACGCAGGGCACGATGGCCGCGGCCAGCAGCACCATGCCGATCACGCGCAAGCCCCTGCGCCGGCGCGCGGGCACTTCGCGTCCGCGCGTCAGCTGCTCGTGGTGCCGGTCCATGGCAAAGCTCAGGCACGCCATGCCCGCATACGCCAGCGCAAGGCCAAGCAACGACGCCCATGCCGTCGTCATCGCACCGCCTTCCGCAGCAGATGACGCAGCGCGCCCAGCGCCGCAAGCCCGAAGGCCACAACACCCAGTTCGACGCCGAGGCTTTCCCAATCACTGCGCAGTAGCTGAGCCAGCAGGTGATCACCCGTGGTCACGAAATTGAGTACCGGCAGCAGCAGGCACAGCGCGGCCAGCGCACCTAGCTGCTCGCGCCACGCGCGCGCCGGCGAGCGCACGAAGGCATGCACCAGCGCCAGCGCCCACAGCGCGAAGAAGACCTGCAGTTCGCGGTCCGCGCGGTGCCCGATGCCGACCGGCACCAGCCGGTTGGCCCACAGGTAGCCCACGCAGGCGATCGCCAGGCCGGCGATGGCCGCGACGTTCAGCGCTTCGACCAGCCGGTAGACCCGCGCCGTCGCGCCACCGAACTCGCCCAGGTGCCTCTGGCGGCGCTTGACGATGAACAGCACGGCGCCCGAACCCATCATCGCGGTGCCCGCGAGCCCGCACAGGAAGTAGAGCCACTTCATCGGCCAGCCGCCGAAGGTGACCATGTGCAGCCCGCCCATGGCCGACTGCGCGAGCATGGCGGCCCCTCCGTCCGCGGCGCCCGGCAGGCGCACGCGCTGCACCTCGCCGCTGGCGGCCGCGAACTGCACCATGCCGGTGGTGGCGCTGAGCCGGCGCGCGGATTCGTCGTCGCCGTTCCATCCGTACACGCCGATGCGCGCAGCCGCGTCGCCCGGATGATCGATGACGACCGCGCGCACCGGCTGGCCCATGCGTTCCTGGCCGCGTGCCGCGAACGGTTCGAGCACGGGCACGGGCATCGCGCGGCCGGTGGCGGCGGGCTTGTCGCTGTCGCCCAGCTCGGAGACGAAGCGCACCTGCGCCTGCGGGCCCGTGCCGTAGTGCAAGACCTTGGGGGCCGGCATGAAGCTGGTGCCCGAGATCACGAGGCCGGTGTAGGCGATCATGAACTGGAAGGGCAAGGTCAGCACCGCCACGGCGTTGTGCGCGTCGAGCCAGCTGCGCTGGCCTTTCTTGGGCCGGAAGGTGAAGAAGTCCTTGAAGATGCGCTTGTGCGTGATGACGCCCGACACCAGCGCCACCAGCATCGCCATCGCGGCGATGCCGACGATCCACAGGCCGACGGTGCCGGCGTGCAGCTCGTAGTGGAAGTCGACGAAGTGGTGGCCGCCGAGCGTGGCGCGCGCCGCGTGGCCGCCGTCTTCCTTCAGCGGCTTGCCGGTGGCGGGGTCGAGCGCAACGCCCGCGTACTGGCGGTTGGCGTCGAACCAGAACACGCGCAGCTCGCCGCCGCCTTGCGCATCCGAAGGCCACAGTTCCCACATCGAGGCGCCCGGGTGGTGCTCGGCCATGTAGGCCATGCCCCAGGCCAGGCGCTGCGCGCGGTCGGCCGTGGGCTCGCCCTTCTCTTTCCTGGCTGCAGCGGCGGCTTCCTCGGCGTGGTGCTCCGGCGTCATCCAGTGGGTGATGGGCTCGTCGAACACGGCCAGCGTGCCGGTGAGGAACACCGCGAACAGCAGCCACGAGAACCACAGGCCGCACCAGGTGTGCAGCCAGGCCTGGGCCTGGCGGAAGCCGCCCTGCGACGGCGCCTTGGTTGTCTTCGTGCTCATGCCCCGCCTCCCGCGCCGCGCAAGGCCAGGCCGAGCCCGGCCAGCACCACGGCCGGCAGCAGCAGGCCGGCCCAGGCGCGCGGCAGCGACACGGGCGCAAAGGCCCAGATCACGGCGACGGTGTAGACCGCGAAGCTGAACTGCATGCCCCCGAGCGCGGCCTCGGCGGGGCCGGCCGGCAGCACGGCGGCCAGGAAGACGGCGGCGGCCGAGGCCAGCGCGTAGCCGCCGAGCACGGCGGCCGCGACGCGGGACAGCAGCCGCAGGGCGGGAGAAAAGGAGGAGGTGCGGGTGTTCATCGGGGACCGGAAAACGGGGCGCGGACATGCGCCCCTCCCCTACATGACAAACGAGAACGAAAAAAGGGTCATGCCCCCCGCTCTTTCCCGGTCAGAACGCGTAGCTCAGCGTCGCCACCGCATTGCGCGGCGTGCCGAAGTAGGCCTGCCCGTCGATGTTGCTGTAGTACTTCTTGTCGAAGAGGTTCTCGATGTTCAGCTGCAGCGCCAGCTTGGGCGTGAAGGCGTAGCGCGCCATCAGGCTCACGACCGCGCGCGAGCCCTGCTGGTAGCGCAGGTCGACATCGCCCACGCTGTACGCGTAGGAGGTGCGGTTCTGCCAGTTGACGCCGCCGCCCAGCGTGAGCCGGTGCCACGCGCCGGGCAGCCGGTAGGTGGTGAACAGCGTGGCCTGCGTGGTCGGCATGGCGGTGTTGATGCGGTTGCCGTTGCCTTCGCGGCCCAGCGTGCGCGCGATGCCCGCGTTCAGCTGCCAGCCCGGGGCCAGTTCGCCCGACACCTGCAGCTCGATGCCCTTGCTGGTCACGCCGCGTGCGCCGTAGTAGGCGCCCTCGCTCGAGTTGGGCACGAGCTTCGTGCCGTCGCGCTGCGCCACGTTCTCCTGCTCGGCGCGAAAGACGGCGATGGAGGTGTTGAGCTTGCCGTTCAGGTGCTCGCCCTTGAGACCGATCTCGTAGCTCTTGCCGGTCACCGGGTCGAGGTACGAACCGCTGGCGTCGCGGTAGTTCTGCGGCTGGAAGATGTCGGTGTAGCTCGCGTACACCGAGTAGTTCTCGCTCAGGTCGTACACCAGGCCCGCGTAGGGCGTGAACACCTCGTGCTTGCGCGTGGCCGGGGCGTCGGCGGTCAGGCGCGTGGAGCGCCAGCTGTTCTGGCGCCCGCCCACGATGAGCTTGAGCGAATCCGCCAGCGACAGGCGCGCGGCACCGTAGGTGCCGGTCTGGCGCGTCTTGGTGATGGCCGAGACCTTCAGCGGGTCCCAGCCCGGCTCGGGGTACGACGCGGCGTTCCAGTCGTAGAAGTTGCCGGTGTCGGGCAGCGGGCTGGTGCGCGGATGGCTCGCCTCCACGTAGCGCGACTGGCTGTTGCTGACGCCCACCACGAGTTCGTGCGTGCGCCCCAGCAACGTGAACGGGCCGGTGGCCTGCAGGTCGAGGCTGTTCTGGCGGAACTGGTGCTCGAAGTAGCCGGGCAGCGAGCCCAGGCCGGTGCCGGTGAGGCGGTCGAGGTCGCCGTACAGGTACAGCAGCTTGGCGTTCTGCTTGCTCTGCCGGTGCGAGCCGTTGGCCTTGAGCTTCCAGCCGTTGTCGAACTGGTGCGTGAGGTTCGCGAAGGCGGTGGTGGTGGTCGTGTCCCAGTGGGTCCACGGCGTGCCGACGGTCTTGGAGCGGTCCCAGCGCGTGGCTGTGCCGTCGCTGAAGGTCAGCGGCAGCCCGCCCCAGGTCGACGAGGTGGGCCGCGTGGCCTGCGACTCGATGCCCACGCTCAGCGTGGTGCTGGGCGTGAGGTCGGCATCGACCACGCCGTACAGCACATGCTTGCGGCCGTGGTACATGTCGATGAAGGAATCACGGTCTTCCGTCATGCCGATGAGGCGGGCGCGCACGCGGCCGTCTTTCGTCACCGGCGTCTGCAGGTCGACCGTGCCGCGGCGCAGGTTCCACGAACCCAGCGCGAGCGACGCGTTGCCGGAGAACACCTTGCTGTCGGCGTGCTTGCGCACCAGGTTCACCGAGGCCGAAGGGTTGCCCGCGCCGGTGAGCAGCCCCGTCGAGCCGCGCACGACCTCGATGCGGTCGTACAGCACCGGGTCGTTGGTGGAAGCGCCGAAGAAATCGGTGGTGACCGTGGTCGGCACGCCGTCGTACTGGTAGTTGTCGATGTAGAAGCCGCGCGCGTACAGGTCGGTGCGGTCGCTGTCGGAGCTCACCGAGAACACGCCGGGCACGCTCTGCATGGCCTGGCCGAGCGACAGCAGGTTCTGGTCCTCGATCTGCTGGCGCGTGATGACGGTGACCGACTGCGGCGTCTCGCGCGGCGAGAGCGCGAGCCCGGTGGCCGCCGCCGTGGTGCGCGTGGTGTAGGCGCCGGTGCCTTCGGTGGTGCCGCTCCGGTCGGCCTCGGCCGTGACGGTGACGGGCGTGAGCGTGTCGATGCCGCCGGCCCCAGCGGCGGGCGTGCCGGCCTCGCGGCGGTTCAGCGTGTAGCTGCCGTCGGTGCGCGCCACCACCTGCAGGCCGCTGCCCGCAAGCAGGCGCTCGATGGCTTCGCGCGCGGTGTAGCGGCCCGCCACCGCGGGGCTGCTGCGCCCCTGCGTCAGCGCGGGGTCGAACGACAGCGCGATGCCGTTGCCCGCCGCGAAGGTGGCGAGCGTGCGGCCCAGCGGGCCGGAGGGAATGTCGTAGGCGCGGGACGCGGCGGCGTCGAGCGAGGACGACGAGGCCTGCGCGAAGGCCGGCCCTCCCGCGCCGGCCAGGCCGCCGAGGGCAAGCGCCACCAGGGCATGGCGAAGGACGGTGTTCAGGCGGCGCTCTGCGAACGGGCGCAAGGCGGACGGGCGGGGTGCAGACATGGAGACGGGCCTTTCGGTTGGGCAACGGTGGGTTCTTCACCCTCTTTGCCAGCCGAAACGAAAAAAAGTCTCACCCCCGGATCGAAATATTTTTCGAAGCGCCCGCCGCGCCTTCTTCAGATGCCGCACGCGGCACCAGCGTGACCCAGTAGCCGCGCAGGCGCGTGGCCGCGTCCACCGGATACGTCGACACCAGCATGCGCAGCACGCCGTCGGTGTCGGCCAGCGGAAAGGCGCCCGAGACACGCAGCTCGGCCACCGCCGCGTCGCACTGCAGCAGGCCGGGGCGGTAGCGCGACAGCTCGGCGGCGAAGTCGGCCAGCCGCATGCCGTCGGCGAGCAGCATGCCCTGCGTCCAGGCCAGCACCGAGGCGTCCGCCGGACGGAAGTCGTCGATGCCGTCGGCGGTGAAGCGGGCCTGCTGCCCCGCCGGCAGCACGCGCGCGGCGGCGCGCTCGGGCGTGATGCGCACCGCGCCTTCGAGCACGGCGATGTGGGTGGCGCCGCCCGCTTCCTTGCGCACGCTGAAGCGCGTGCCCAGGGCCTCCAGCGTGCCGCCGGCGCTGGCCACGCGGAACGGGCGGTGCGCGGCGGCGGGGTCGGGCGCGGTGGCGATGAAGATCTCACCCGCATGCAGCACGATGAGGCGCTGCGTGCCGTCGAAGTGCACATCGACCGCGCTGGCGGTGTTGAGCGTGAGGCGGCTGCCGTCGGCCAGCCGCAGCTCGCGGCGCTCGCCGGTGGCGGTGCGGTGCCCGGCCATCCAGCCGCGCTCACCGGCCGTCTCAACCACCTGCCAGCCGAGCCAGCCGGCGGGCACGGCCGCCAGCAGCGCGGCCAGCCGGCCGAGGGTGGCGCGGCGGTTGTTCGCATTGCCGCGCGCGGGCCGCGCGAGCGACGACATCGCCAGCGCCGGCGGCAGGCCGCCGAGCTTGTTCATCAGCTGCTCGGCGCGCGCCCAGGCGCGTGCGTGGTCGGGATCGCTCTGGCGCCAGCGCTCGCAGGCGCGGCGGTCTTCGTCGGTGACGGCGCTGTCGTGCAACCGCATCAGCCATTCGGCGGCTTCGTCGAGCACGCGCGGGGCGAGTGCCGACGTTTCGAAATTCATGGCGCTCATTCCATCACCGCCAGGCACCCCCGGAAGCCCTGCTGCATGTAGCGCTTGACCGTGACGAGCGACACGCCCAGCTCGCGCGCGATGTCCTCGTACTTCATGCCGTCCAGCTGCGACAGCAGGAAGGCCCGGCGCGCGAGCGGCTTGAGGGCGTCGAGCATCGCGTCGATCTCGTGCAGCGTCTGCAGGATCACCAGCCGCTGCTCGGGCGACGGCGCCTCGGGCTCGGGCATCACGGCCAGCGCCTCGAGGTAGGCCCGCTCCAGCGCCTGGCGCTGGTACCAGTTCACGAGGATGTTCTTGGCCACGCTCGTGAGGTAGGCGCGTGGCTGCACGATGACCTCGGGGTTGCGCGCCGTCAGCAGCCGCGCGAAGGTGTCCTGCGCCAGGTCGGCCGCGTCACACGAATTGCCGAGCTTCTTGCGCAGCCACGACTGCAGCCAGCCGTGGTGGTCGCTGTAGAGGGTGTGGACTTGCTGGAAGGCGGCTTCGGCAGCGGACATGGCGGGCGGCACGGCGGCGGGGGCTCCGCCTACAAATAAGAATTATTCTCATTTTAAGCAAAAAGGCCGCAGTGCCGCCCTGCTCGTCCTGTCCGCATTGCGGACAGCGTGGCTCAGGCCGGCCGGGCCGCCGCGAGCGCCACCGCGTCCGCGCCCGCCGGATAGCGCAGCGTCGCATCCGAGTCGTTCGCGGCGCGCCAGACGGCCTCGGCCACGTCGGCGGCCGCGGTCACGGCCGTGGGGTTGCCCAGCGCCGCGAAGACGCCCTGCGCCAGCGGCGCGTAGTCCGGCGGGATCAGGCCCTGCATGCGCTGCGCCCCGTTCTCGGTGAACCGCGTGCCGGGCCCGTAACCCGGCTCGACGAGCTTCACGCGCACGTCGAACGCCGCCAGCTCGAAGGCGAGCGAGGCGGTGAAGCCCTCGATCGCCGTCTTGCTCGCGGTGTACGCGGCCACCAGCGGCATCGGCGCGAGCGTGACGGTCGAGGTGACGTTGACCAGCACCCCCGAGCGCCGCGCGCGGAACTGCGGCAGCACGGCCTGCGCCATGGCCATCATGCCGAAGGTGTTGGTCTCGAACACCTCGCGCACGGTGGCCATGGGCGTGGCCTCGAAGGCGCCGAAGAGACCGACGCCGGCGTTGTTCACGAGCACGTCGATCGGGCCCGCGTTCTCGATGGCGGCGGCGATGCTGTCGGGCTGCGTCACGTCGAGCGGCAGCACGCGCAGGTTCGGCGCGTCGGGAAAGAGGTCGTCGCGCGGCGTGCGCATGGTGGCGACGACGCGCCAGCCCTGGGCGTGGAAGTGGCGCGCGGTGGCCAGGCCGTAGCCGGACGAGCAGCCGGTGATCAGTGCGGTTTTCAATGGGGTTCCTTGGTGGTGGGTGATGAAGAGCCCCAACGATAGGGACGAGAGACCGGACTTGCTACCATCGAACGTCGCCATTTCTTTTGCAGGAGTCCAGCCATGGCCGATCCCCTGGCCGAGGTCATCGCGCTGCTTCGCCCGCGCGCCGTGTATTCCAAGGTGATCGCGGGCGCCGGCGCCTGGGCCGTGCGCTACACGGCCTTTGGCCAGCCCAGCTTCTGCACGATGCTCGAGGGTGACTGCATCCTGGCAGTCGATGGGCAGCCGCCGCTGGCGCTGGCCGCCGGCGACTTCCTGCTCATGCCGGCCACGCCCGGCTTCACGCTGTCGGGACTCACGCCGGCGCCGCCGGTGTTCCTCGACCCGCATGAACAGGCGGCGCGCGAGGACGCACACAACGAAGTCCGCCACGGCGACCGGAACGGCCCGCCCGAGGTGCGCATGCTCGGCGGCTATTTCGCCTTCGATTCGCCCGACGCGGCCCTGATGGTGTCACTGCTGCCTTCGGTGCTGCACATGCGCGGCGTCGCGCGGCTGTCGCTGCTGGTGCAGCTCGTGCGCGAAGAGTCCTTGGCGCAGCGGCCGGGGCGCGACCTCGTGCTCGGGCGGCTGGTCGAGGTACTGCTGATCGAGGCGCTGCGCTCGGCGCCCGGCGAAGGCGCGCCGCCGGGGCTGCTGCGCGCGCTGGCGGACAGCCGGCTGGCCGCCGCCGTGCGGCACATGCACGCGGACCCCGCGCGCTCATGGACGGTGGAAGAACTCGCCGGCAAGGCCGCGCTCTCGCGCTCGGCCTTCTTCGAGCGCTTCTCGCGCGCCGTGGGCCTGCCGCCGATGGAGTACCTGCTGGCGTGGCGCATGGCGCTCGCCAAGGACCTGCTGCGCCGCGGCGGCTGCGCGCCGGCGGAGGTGGCCGCGCGCGTCGGCTACAGCTCGGCCAGCACCTTCAGCACGGCGTTCAGCCGCCATGTGGGCCAGGCGCCGGGGCGCTACGCGCGCCAGCTGTAGCCCGCAGCGGCGCAGGCGGCAATCAGGCCGCCGTGCCTTCCTTCTCCTGCAGCAGGCGCCACATCACCTTGCCACTGCCGCTCTTGGGCAGCGCATCGACGAACGCCACCTTGCGCGGAATCTTGTAGACCGCCATGTTCTCGCGGCACCAGTCGATGATCTGCTGCTCGGTCGTGTCCTTGTGCGTGGCGCGCAGCACCACCACGGCCTTGACCGATTCGCCGCGGTAGTCGTCCTTGGTCGAGATGACGCAGGCCTCCTGGATCGCGGGGTGGCGGAACATCAGCAGCTCGACCTCGGCCGGCCACACCTTGAAGCCGCTCGCGTTGATCATGCGTTTGAGGCGGTCGGTGATGAAGAAGTAGCCCTCCTCGTCCATGCGGCCCATGTCGCCCGAGCGGAAGAAGCGCTTGCCCTCGAACTCGACGAAGGCGGACTTCGTGGCGTCGGGACGCTTCCAGTAGCCCTGGAACACCTCGGGGCCGTGGATGATGATCTCGCCCGATTCGCCGATGGGCATCTCCTGCAGCGTGTCGGGGTCGACCACGCGCGCGTCGGTGCTCATGAACGGAATGCCCAGGCACTGCTGCTTGGGGTGGTCCGAGGGGTTGGTGTGCGAGGGCGCGGCGGTCTCGGTGAGGCCGTAGCCTTCCTGGTACTTCAGGCCGTACTGCTCGAGCAGGCGCTGCGCCACGGCCTGCGGCATGGCGGCGCCGCCGCCGCCGATGTGGGTCATGCTCGTGAGGTCGTAGCTCGCGAAGTTGGGGCTGGCCATGAGGTCGATGACCATGGTCGGGATGTTGGTCCAGCTCGTGACCTTCCAGCGCGAGATGAGCCGGCCCGCCACGTCGCGGTCCCAGCGCGGCATGATGACCAGCGTGGCCGCCGCGAGGATCGAGGTGTGCATCATGCTCACCACGCCCGTGATGTGGAACATCGGCACCACGGCCAGCACCACCGCCTCCGACGTCGCCTGGCCCCAGAGCTGGCCGGCCATCGCGTTGTGCATGAGGCTCGAATGGTGGTGCACGCAGCCCTTGGGCAGGCCGGTGGTACCGCTGGTGTAGGGCAGCAGCGCCATGTCGTTGGCGCCCACCACGTGTGCAGGTGCGGGGTGGCCGGCCGCGAGCGCGTCGGTCCACGCCATGACCTGGCCGTCGGCCAGCGCGGGCAGCGGGTGGCGCGTGCCGAGCCAGTCGGCCCAGGCCGGCGCGGGGGCGTCGTCGCCGGTCACGTTCGCATCGAAGGCGTCGGTGAACTGGCTCACGATGAGGTGCGACAGGCGCTGCTCGGGCGGCAGTGCGTCGCTGGCCTTGGCCAGCTCGGCCGCGAGGTCGCCGGTGGTGATCGCCACCTTGGCGTCGGGGTCGGTGATGTAGTGCTTGAGCTCTTCGGCCCGGTTCATCGGGTTGACCGGCACCACGACGGCGTTGGCGCGCAGGATGGCGAAATGCGCGATCACCAGCTGCGGGCAGTTCTGCATGTTCAGCACCACGCGGTCGCCGCGCTGCACGCCCAGCGCATGCAGCGTGCCGGCCAGCCGCTCGACCTGGTCGGCCACGTCGCGGTAGCTCAGCACGCGGCCGAAGAAGACCAGCGCGGCCTTGTCGGGGTAGCGCGCCGCCGAGGTGGCCAGGTTGTGCCACAGCGAGGTCGCGGGGACGGTGATCGAATGCGGGAGGCGCTTGGGCCAGAACTTGTAATGCGGGCGTGGTTGCATGGTCTGTGAACAGGCGAAGGAGGAAGGAGAGGGGAAGGAAAGCGGTGCGAAAAGGCGCAATGCGCCAGCCTAAGCCGCACCGGCCGCCGCTCCCATCGGGGAAGCCCCCGGGGCGTCACCTTGGCGACGCCCATTCTTCGTACGTCGGGTAGGCACAGCGCATCGGCTATCGTGCGGGCTCCGCTTCACCCGTACCTGTCTGCCATGCCCGATCCCGCCCGCCCCACCTTGCGCCGACGCATCGCCCTCTTCGGTGCCGCACTGGCCGCCCTGGCCGCGGCGGGTTGCTCGCGGGTCCCGCGGTTCGGCATGTCGGCCCCGGCGACGGAGCAGCCGTCCAAGGAACCGCCGACCTGGTTCGTGGCCGACTGCTGGCTCGGGACCGAGGACGTGGTCCCGCCGCACAAGGGCAAGGCCGGCGGCTCGGCGGCCGGCACGCTGACGCTGGCCACCGGGGTGTTCGAATGGCGCGTGAACGCCGCACGCCTGAGCGGCCCGGCGACGATCGTCGGCTTCTACGGCCCCGCCGCCACGGGCAGCAATGGCCCGCTGGCGATCCAGCTGCCGCTGCCCAGCGAGGGGGAGCCGCGCAACGACGGCACCGGCGCCGGCTACGAGCGGACCGGCACGAGCCGGCTGACGTCCGCCCAGATGGCCGACCTGATGGCCGGCCTCTGGTATGTCAGCGTGTCGACGCAGGCCTGGCCGGGCGGCGAGGTCCGGGGCCAGCTCAAGCGCAGCACCTGGGGCGTGCACGGCGGCTGACGTCGGCCCCCGATGCGATGCGCTCTGCGACTACAGACAGGCGCGGATTTCGGAGCGATACCTGCGGTTCTCCCTCCGATCCACCCTCCACCCTGACTGAAGGAATGTCCATGGCAGCAGACAAGCACGCAAGCGTTCACTGGGAAGGCGCCGGCAAGACCGGCAAGGGCCTGGTCAGCACCGAAACCGGCGCCCTGAAAGACTACCCCTACGGCTTCGCCAGCCGCTTCGAAGACGACCGGCGCGGCACCAACCCCGAGGAAATCGTCGGCGCGGCCCATGCGGCCTGCCTGACGATGGCCTTTGCCTTCGCGCTGGAAGCGGCAGGCCTGACCGCGACGCGCATCGACACCAAGGCCGCCGTGCGCCTGGCCAAGGACGGCGCCGGCTTCAAGATCGACCGCATCCAGCTCGAACTGGACGCAGCCGTGCCGAACCTCGACGAAGCGAAGTTCCAGGAAATCGCGGCCGCCGCGAAGGCCGGCTGCCCGCTGTCGAAGGCGCTGGCGAGCGTGCCCGAAATCACGCTGAAGGCCACGCTGGCCAGCTGACCGCGCTGCTTATGATCGTCTCCACAAAAAAGGAGACGGATCATGAGCAAGCCCACCCGGACCGCATCGGCGGTCCTTTCTTTCGCCCTCGGCGCGTTCGGCGCATTTGGCGCGTTAGGCACCACGGCGGCCCTGGCCGCCTACCCCGACAAGCCGATCAAGGTCGTCATCGGCTTTCCGGCCGGCGGCCCGCTCGACCAGCACGCGCGCCTGTTGACCGACAAGCTGCAGGCCGTGCTCGGCCAGCCGCTGATCGTCGACTACAAGCCCGGCGCGGGCGGCTCGGTCGGTGCCGACTTCGTCGCCAAGAGCCCGGCCGACGGCTACACGCTGGTGCTGGCCAACACCGGGGTGGCGGTGATCAACGGCGCGCTCTACAGCAAGCTGCCCTACAACACGCAGCGCGACTTCGTGCCGATCGCGCGCACCGCGATGCAGCCGCTGGCGCTGCTGGTCACGCCCAAGCTGCCGGTGCAGAACCTCAAGCAGTTCATCGACTACGCCAAGGCGCGGCCGGGCCAGGTCAACTACGGCTCGGCGGGCAACGGCGGCATCAGCCACCTCGTGCCCGAGATGTTCAAGACCGCGACCGGCCTCTTCATGGTGCACATCCCCTACCGCGGCAGCGCGCCGGCCTTCACCGACCTGATGGGCGGGCAGGTGCAGTTCATGGCCGAATCGATTCCGCAGGCCGCCAACTATCACAAGCAGGGCAAGGTGCGCGCGCTGGCCGTGACCAGCCGCGAGCGCAACCCCGCGCTGCCCGACGTGCCGACCGTCATCGAGTCGGGCGTCAAGGGCTTCGAGGTGGTGGGCTTCTACGGCTTCCTGGCGCCGAAGGACACGCCCAAGGACGTGGTCGCCAAGCTCAGCGATGCGTTCAGGCAGGTGCTGACCAGCCCCGAGGTGCGCGAGCGCATGGTGAGCCAGGGCGCGGACCCGGCCTACCTGGGCAGCGAAGACTTCGCACGCTTCCTCGCGACGGAAACGCCGCGCTGGGACAAGGCGGTGAAAGCCTCGGGCGCGCGGATGGACTGAACCCCGACGGCGCTCAGCGCGGCGTGGCCGCGTGCCGCTCCAGCTGCGCGCGGTCGAGCAGCTCGATGCTGCGGTAGCGCACGCGCAGCGTGCCGTCTTCCTCCCACAGCTTGAGCTGGCGGTTCACGCTCTGGCGCGACACGCCGAGCATGAACGACAGGTCTTCCTGCGACACGCCCAGCAGCGTGCCGCCCCCTTCCTCGGTCGGCGCGACCGCGCGCGCGTCCAGCGTGAGCAGCCGGTGCGCCAACCGCACGGGCAGCGGCATCAGGATCACGTCGTCGATCCAGGCCAGCGCCTGGCGCAGCCGCAGGCACACGAGCCGGGTGAAGGCCATGTGCACGTCGGGATGGTCGGCCACCAGCCGGTGGAAGTCGGCCGCCGCGACCACGGCCATCTCGGTGGTGTCGACGGCGCAGGTGTCGTAGACGCGCTCGCGCCCCACCAGCAGCGAGACCTCGCCGAACCAGTGGCCCGGCTCGAGCATCGCGATCACCGCCTCGCGCCCGCCCGGCGCGACCACGCTCACGCGCAACGAGCCGCTGACCACGCCGAACAGCGCATCGGGCGACGAGCCCTTGTGGAACAGCGATTCGCCGCGCACCAGCGTGCGCCGGTGCGCCACCGCGAGCAGGCGCTGCTGCACGTCGTCGGCCAGCCGCATGTCGCTGTTGTGCACGGGCGAAGGCTGTGCGTCCGGCCCGGCGGGGCTGGAAGAAGGGGAAGAGCGTGGCATCGCGGGTTTGTCCGGGGCCTCGATTGCCAACACCGGACAGTCTGGCGTCGAGGGGCTGTCGATAGTACGCAGGCCACCCGGGTCGACGCATTCGCGGCAACCCGATGTCCCCTGTCACCCCTGTCGCATGGAGCACACCCCGATGACCACACTGACCGACCTGCAAGCCCGCCGCGAGCGCCTCGTGCTCGACCATTTCGCCGACGAGACCCGCCAGGACTTCGACGCGGTGCTCGGCACCTTCCCGCATCCGCACTACGAGCTGATTCCCAGCGGCGAGGTGCACGACGGCATCGCCGACGTGCGCCAGTACTACACCGACACGCGCCGCGCCTTCCCCGACCAGCGCCACGAGATCATCCAGCTGCGCCATGCCGACGATTCGGTGATCGTGGAGTTCTGGCTGCTCGGCACGCACCGCGGCCTGCTCAAGGGCCTGCCGCCGACGGGCAACAGCTTTCGCTGCCGCATGAACGCCTTCTTCATCTTCGAGGGCGACCGGCTGGTGTGCGAGCGCGTGTACTTCGACACGCTGACGATGCTGCGCCAGTTGCTCGTGGGCGTGCCCCCGGAGATGGTGGGCGGGCTGGTCGCCGGGCTGCTCGGCCAAACCGCCCCGCGGGCCGAGGCCGCCACGGCATGACCGGCACGCTCGCCCGGCCACTCGAAGGGCGCCATGCGATCGTGACCGGCGGCGCGCGCGGCATCGGCCTGGCCATCGCGCGGCGCTGCCTCGCGAACGGCGCAAGCGTCGCGCTGTGGGACGTCGAGGCCGCGACGCTGGCGGAGGCGGCGGCGCAACTGGCGCCGCTGGGCACCGTGGTCACATCGTTGGTCGACGTGCGCGACGAAGACCAGATCGCCCGCGCGGCTGCGCAGTCGCAGGAGCGCTTCGGCCGCATCGACATCCTCGTCAACAACGCGGGCGTGCTGGGGCCGACGGTGCCCGCATGGGAGCACACGCCTGCGCAATGGCGTCACGTGCTCGACATCAACCTCACGGGCGCCTGGCTGTGCTGCCGCGCCCTCGCGCCGCTGATGCTGGCGCAGCGGCGCGGGCGCATCGTCAACATCGCCTCGGTCGCGGGCAAGGAAGGCAACGGCTTCAACGCTGCCTACTCGGCCTCGAAGGCCGGGCTCATCGCGCTGACCAAGTCGCTCGGCAAGGAGCTGGCCTCGTCGGGCGTGCTGGTGAACTGCATCACGCCGTCGGCAGCCGACACCGCCGTCTTCGCGGACGTGCCCGCCGAGCACCGCGAACAGCTGCGCACCGCCCTGCTCTCGCGCGTGCCGATGGGGCGCTTTGTCGACGTCGACGAGGTGGCGGCGATGGCGGCATGGCTGGCGTCGGACGAGTGCTCGTTCAGCACCGGGGCGGTGTTCGATATCTCCGGAGGGCGCTCGATGTACTGAGCGACGAACCAGGCAGCCCACGCATCCAGACACAGGAGACCCCATGACCCGAGACCCCGACCCCACCGGCTTCGCGCAGATCACCGAGCTCGACGGCACGCGCCACGCCGCCCTGCCGCAAGACCGCCTGCGCGCCATCCGCCATGGTGCCGAAGCCCTGCGCGAGCGGCTGCTCGACGCACCGCCCGTGCACTTCGCGCGCAGCTTCAACCTGCTGCGCATTCCGTACCCCGCGTGGTTCGCCTTCACCGGCGTGTACTCGCAGCAGCTGCTCAAGCCGCACATGGTGCATCTGCTGGCGCGCACCGTGCTCGTCCAGTACGACGACTTCGAAGGCCGGCTGCGCACGCTGCTCTTCACGCCGGCCGACTTCGAAGCCGGCAACGAGACGCCCTACTTCAAGCGCCTGAGCGACCAGACGCCCAAGTTCCTGCACAAGGCCATCGCGCCGGTCTACCAGACCGTGCTGCAGGCGCTCGCCGGCTGCGGCGTGGCGCCCGAACAGATCGACCACATCACCTACGACCACCTGCACACGCAGGACGTGCGCCGCTGGCTCGGCAACGCGGGTGCGCCGGGCCTGCTGCCAAACGCGACGCTGCTGGTGCACCGCCAGGAGCTCGCGAACGTGCAGGGCCTGCTGCCGGTGCAGGCCGAGTGGTACTGCCCGCACGGCCTGGACGGGGTGCCGGCCGAGCGCATCGTCGCCTTCGATGGCAGCCTGCAGCTCGGGCCCGGCGTCGCGCTGGTGCACACGCCCGGGCACACCGAAGGCAACCACTCGCTGGTGTACCGCACGGGCGACGGCCTGCGCGTGAGCAGCGAGAACGGCGTGTCGGCCGACAGCTGGGCGCCGCTGCAGTCGCGCCACAACGGCATCCGCCGCTATGCGCAGGCCACGGGCGCCGAGGTGATCCTCAACGGCAACACGCAGGAAAGCAGCAACGACCAGTACCTGTCGATGGTGCTCGAGAAGACGCTCGCGGGCACCTCGGCGCTGCATGGGTTCAGCAACGTCGTGCCGTCGGCCGAGTGCTCGCCGCACTGGCTGTTTCCCGGCGCGCCCACGAGCCACCTGTGGGGCGAAACCAGCTTCGGCGCGCTCGTGCGGGCCTGACCCGCCGGCCCACGCACCACGGCCAACAAGAAAAGGAGACACACCGATGAACACCGCCACCCTCGATGCCGCCGCTGGCGCGCACGCACCGGCTTCGGCCGATGCGCGCGACGACGCCGCGCTCTTTCGCAAGATCACCTGGCGGCTGATGCCGCTGCTGTGCGCCTGCTACGTGCTGAACTACCTGGACCGCACCAACGTCGGCTACGCGCAGCTGCAGATGAAAGACCAGCTGGGCTTCAGCGACGCGGTGTTCGGCCTGGGCGCGGGCATCTTCTTTCTGGGCTATGCGGTGTTCGAGATCCCGAGCAACCTGATGCTCGCGAAGATCGGCGTGCGCGCCACGCTGCTGCGCATCATGGGCCTGTGGGGCCTGGCCTCGGCGGCGATGATGTTCGCCACCACGCCCACGCAGTTCTACGTGCTGCGCTTTCTCATCGGCGTGTTCGAGGCCGGCTTTGCGCCGGGCGTGCTGTTCTACCTGACGCTGTGGTTCCCCTCGCGCCGCCGCGCGCAGGCCACCGCGCTCTTCTTCATGGCCTTCGGCGCGGCGCCCATCGTCGCGGGGCCGATCGCCGGGCTCACGATGACCTACCTGGACGGCGTGCTCGCGCTGCGCGGCTGGCAGTGGTTGTTCCTGCTCGAAGGGCTGCCGAGCGTGCTGCTGGGCGTGATCGCCTTTCGCACGCTGTCGAACAGCCCGGCGCAGGCGCAGTGGCTTTCGGCGGCCGAGAAGCAGCGCGTGGCCCACCTGCTGGCCGAGGACCAGGCCGCGCACGGCGCCGCCGGGCGCCACACCTTCGGCGCGGCGATGCGCGACGGACGCGTGTGGCTGATCGGCTTCATGTCCTTCCTGATCATCCTGGGCATCTATGCGCTGTCGTTCTGGCAACCGACGATCCTGAAGTCGATGGGGCTCAGCGTGCTGCAGATCGGCTTCTATTCGGTGATTCCCGCCGTGGCCGGCATCGCGGCCAACATCGTCGTGGGGCGCCACTCCGACCGGCACCAGGAGCGCCGCTGGCACTTCGCGCTGGGCGCGCTCGCGGGCGCGGCCGGGCTGGCGCTGACCACGCTCTTCATGCACAGCCCCGTGGCCGCCGTGCTGTGCCTGGCGCTGGCGTCGATGGGCATCTCGAGCGCCTTCACCGTGCTGTGGGCGATTCCCGGCAGCTTCATGTCCAAGAGCGCCGCGGCGGCGGGCATTGCGCTCATCAGCACCATCGGCGGCAGCGCGGGGCTGGTGGCGCCGATGATGGTGGGCGCGCTCAAGACGCTCACGGGCGGCTTCACGGCCAGCCTGTATGTGCTGAGCGGCGCGCTGGTGCTGTCGGCGCTGCTCATGCTGCTGGCCCTGCCCCGCAGCGCGCTCGGCAAACGGTAGCGCGCACCGCCGGCGCACCCCGGCCGGCCCATTTCGGTGCACACGGCTTGCATACCAGTTGGCACGGAAGCTGCTGATATGCAGGCCTATGGCCATCTCCGCATCCGAAATCAGTGCACGCATCGTCGAAGCGGTGATGGCGCAGAAGCTCGCGCCCGGCGCGCGCCTGGGCGAGCAGCCGCTGGCGATGCTGTTCGATTGCAGCCGCACCATCGTGCGCGAGGCGCTCACGCGGCTGGCCGCGCGCGGCATCGTCACGGTGAGCGCGCGGCGCGGCTGGTTCGTCATCGAGCCCTCGCAGGACGAGGCGCGCGAAGCCTTCGAGGCGCGGCGCGTGATCGAGCTCGGTCTCATCCGCAGCACAGACAAGATCGACAAGGCCGCCCTGCGCCAATTGAAGGCGCACCTGCAACGTGAAAAAGCCGCACTGAAAGAGAGCGACGTCGGCCACCGCAGCTTCCTCCTGGGCGACTTCCATGTGTGCCTGGCCGAATGCCTGGGCAACACGCTGCTGGCCGACACGCTGCGCGACTTCACCGCGCGCACCACGCTGATCGCCATGCTCTACCAGAGCACGCACGACGCCGTGCAGTCGTGCGAAGACCACGTGCAGATCGTCGCAGCGCTGGAGCGCGGCGACCACGCCGCCGCCGAGGCGCTGATGGCCGAACACATCGGCACGGTGCAGTCGGCGCTGCGCGTGCAGGCGCCCGCCGACCCGCTCGCGCAACTGCGCGATGCGCTGGCACCGCTGAACAACACCCCCACGCCGAAGCGCCGCCGCAAGGCCGCGCCCGCCGACGACGCCACCACCGATTCATCGACCTACCTAGGAGCCCTGCTATGACCTCTTTCGCCACCCGCCGCCTCGCTCTCGCGCTGGCCAGCGTCGCCCTGCTGGCCGCCACCGGCGCCGCCCAGGCGCAGAACGCACTCGACAACGTGCTCAAGGCCAAGACCATCAAGATCGCCGTGCCCACCGACTACCCGCCGTACGGCTCGGTCGACCGCAACATGCAGCCGCAGGGCCTGGACGTCGAGATGGCGCAGCTCGTCGCCGCCAAGCTCGGCGTGAAGGTCGAGCTGGTGCCGGTGACCAGCGCCAACCGCATCCCCTACCTGCAGACGCGCAAGGCCGACCTCGTGATCTCCACGCTCGGCAAGAACGTCGAGCGCGAGAAGGTGATCGACTTCAGCGCGGCCTATGCGCCCTTCTTCCAGGCCGTGTATGCGGCCAAGAGCATGAAGCTCACCAGCTTCGCCGACATGGCCGGCAAGACCGTCGCCGTGACGCGTGGCGCCATGGAAGACCAGGAACTGAACAAGGTGGCGCCGCCAAACGTCGACTACCGCCGCTTCGAGGACAACAACGCGACGATCGCCGCCTTCGTGGCCGGCCAGACGCAGACCCTCGCCACCAGCGCGGCGGTGGCCGGCGACATGCTCGCGAAGAATCCGAAGGTGAGTGCCGAGTACAAGCTGCTGCTGAAAGACAGCCCCTGCTTCATCGGCATCGCCAAGGGCGAAACCGCATTGAAGACCCGGGTCAACGAGATCATTGCCGCCGCCAAGAAGGACGGCACGCTCGACGCGATGTCCAAGAAGTGGCTCGGCAAGGCCGCCGGCGACCTGCCGGTTTGATCGAAGGGCGCGGCCATGGGCATTGAATTCGACTTCGGCGCGGTGCTCGCCGAGTGGCCGCTGCTGCTGCGCGGCGTGGCATGGACGCTGGGCCTCACGGCCGTGGGCACCGTGCTCGGGCTGGCCGTGGGCACGCTGTGCGCGTGGGCCCGCTCGGGCGGGCCGGCGTGGCTGCGCGCGCTCGTGGGTGCGTACGTGGAGCTGATCCGCAACACGCCCTTCATCGTGCAGCTGTTCTTCATCTTCTTCGGGCTGCCGGCCGCGGGCGTGAAGCTTTCGCCCGAGGTGGCGTCGGTGATCGCGATGGTGATGAACCTGGGCGCGTACTCCACCGAGATCATCCGCGCCGGCATCGAGGCCACGCCCAAGGGGCAGATCGAGGCCGCCGTGAGCCTGGCGCTCAGCAAGGCGCAGGTGTTCCTGCGCGTGGTGCTGCCGCCGGCGCTCAAGAAGGTGTGGCCCGCGATGGTGAGCCAGATCGTCATCGTGATGCTGGGCTCGGCGGTGTGCGGGCAGATCTCGACCGAGGAGCTGAGCTATGCGGCCAACCTGATCCAGAGCCGCAACTTCCGCGCCTTCGAATCCTTCATCGTCGCCACGCTCATCTACCTGGCGCTGGCCGTGGCGCTGCGCCGCCTGCTCCAGTGGGCGGGGCCGCGCTTCTTCTTCGGCCGCTGAACGCGAGGCCCTTGCACCATGGTCGATTTTTCTCTGTGGGACATCCTGCGCAACCTGCTGATGGCGCTGCGCTGGACCGTCGTGCTCTCGCTCATCGCCTTCGTCGGCGGCGGGCTCGTGGGCGGGCTGCTGCTGTTCGCTCGGCTGCGCGGCGGCAAGGCGGCGCAGCGGGCCGTGGGCCTGTACGTGCAGCTGTTCCAGGGCACGCCGCTGCTGATGCAGCTGTTTCTCGCCTACTTCGGCATCGCGCTGTTCGGCATCGACGTGTCGGCGTGGACCGCCGCGAGCGTGGCGCTCACGCTGTACACCAGCGCCTTTCTCACCGAGATCTGGCGCGGCTGCGTGGCCTCGATTCCGAAAGGCCAGTGGGAGGCCTCGGGCAGCCTGGCGCTGAGCTTCGGCGAGCAGATGCGCCACGTGATCCTGCCGCAGGCCGTGAAGATCGCCATCGCACCCACGGTCGGTTTCCTGGTGCAGGTGATCAAGGGCACGGCGCTGGCGTCGGTGATCGGGTTCGTCGAACTCACCAAGGCCGGCAGCATGATTTCGAACGCCACCTTCCAGCCCTTCGTGGTGTTCAGCTGCGTGGCCCTGCTTTACTTCGTGCTGTGCTTCCCCGTGAGCCTGTACGCCAAGACCCTCGAGAGGAAGACCCATGGCCGCCGTGCTTGAACCAACACCACAACCCGAAGCCGCACCGTTCGCGGCGCCCATCGTGCGCATCACGGCGCTGCGCAAGTCCTACGGCACGAACGAGGTGCTCAAGGGCATCGACCTGGACGTGAAGCGCGGCGAGGTGATCGCCATCATCGGCAAGAGCGGCTCGGGCAAGAGCACGCTGCTGCGCTGCATCAACGGGCTCGAGGTGTTCCAGGAAGGTGCGCTCACGGTCGACGGCAAGCCGCTCCTGCATGAGAGCGCGATGGCCATGCGCACGCTGCGCCAGCGCGTGGGCATGATCTTCCAGGGCTTCAACCTGTTCCCGCACCTCACGGTGGGCAAGAACGTGATGCTGGCGCCCACGCTGGTGAAGAAGAGATCGCAGGCGGAGGCCGCTTCGCAGGCGCGCAAGCTGCTCGAACGCGTGGGCCTGGCCGAGAAGTTCGATGCGATGCCCGAGCAGCTGTCGGGCGGCCAGCAGCAGCGCGTGGCCATCGCCCGCGCGCTCGCGATGGAGCCGGCCGTGCTGCTGTGCGACGAGATCACCTCGGCCCTCGACCCCGAGCTGGTGGGCGAGGTGCTGCGCGTGGTGGAGTCGCTGGCCGACGAAGGCATGACGCTGTTGATGGTCACGCACGAGATGAGCTTTGCGCGCAAGGTCAGCGACCGCGTGATCTTCATGCACCAGGGCCGCGTGCACGAGATGGGCCCACCGGCAGAACTGTTCGGTGCGCCGCAGACGCCGGAGCTCAAGCAGTTCCTCTCGTCGCTGCACGACTGACCCGGCCCTGGCGGGCTACAGGCGCTGCTGCGATTCGTCGATGCCGCACAGCAGGCCGGCGGCCTGCGGCGGCAGCGGCCGCCCGCCGCGCCGCTCGACCTCTTCACCGGCCTGCAACACGACCTGCACTTGCTGGAACAGTTCGCAGCCGGCCGCGGTCAACTGCACGCCCTGCTGGCTGCGCGCGAACAGTGCGTGCCCGAGGATGCCTTCGAGTTCCCTCACGCGGGCCGTGATGGCCGGCTGACTGACGAAGAGGTGGCGGGCCGCCGCGTTGACGGAGCCCAGCGCGGCCCAGTGAAAGGCCTCCAACTGCCGGAAGGTGATGCGCAACACCACGGTCACCTCTCAGCCGGGGGCTGTCGTGGACGGGCACAGGGACACCTCGGCCTGTTCGCTCTTCTGCTTCATGTCTGCCTTCTTTCAAAGCAATTCAATCGCATCGAATGGCAAAAAAGGGCCACGCAACGGGGAACTCTAATTGCGTGAATTCCCATGACCACGGACAAAAAAGCACGGATTCAATCAATTCAACAGAGGTGATTCCTTCTCATCAAATCCTTGAATTACCCGACCCTCAGGCTTGTAAGGCATCGCCGAGAGCGAATTGACAATTTAGTGCAATAAATGTTCTCGTTGAAGAGAAATTTTCTTATATAGAACTTTGGAATTACATGCAATGGGACGAAAAAACCACGGCAACCGGTGGGCCTTGCGAGCCCGTGGCGAAGCGAGCCTCACCCCGCCGCCAACGCGCGTTCCCGCCAGGACCCCAGGCCTTCCGGCCCGAAGCGCTCGGCGATCCGGTGCAGCCAGATGGTGAAGTGCGCCGGGGCGCGCGCGAGCTCGCGGTGCAGGTCGGGCAAGGCCAGCCATCGCCATGCGCGCACCTCGCTGGGGTCGGGTTGCGGCAGGTCGCGCGCGATGCCGACGAACACGTGGTCGTACTCGTGCTCGACCAGCTCCGCGGACACCGCCTCCCGGTAGAGAAAGGCCGTCACCGGCTGCAGCGCGCACCGCAGGCCCAGCTCTTCGTGCAGCCGCCGCACGGCGGCTGCGCCCGTTGCCTCGCCGGGGCGCGGATGCCCGCAGCAGCTGTTGCTCCACAGGCCGGGCGAGTGGTACTTGCCCAGCGCGCGCTGCTGCAGCAGCACCTGTCCCTGCGTGTCGAACAGGAAGATCGAGAACGCCCGGTGCAGGACGCCCTCGCGGTGGGCGCTTATCTTCTCGACCGCGTGCAGGGGGCGGTCTTCGGCGTCGACGGCGATCAGAAATTCGTCCATGAGGCGCTCCAAAGTGCGGCCAGGGAGCCTCACGGCCCACCGATTTCCGTGGCTTTCGTCCTTGAAAAAATCGGCTCGCTTCTTTAGCACGTATTTTTTGAAAGCCCTCAATAAGAAATTCAAATTAGTTCTTAATAATTACATCGACGCAGAATATAGAAAATGGAATAAATACAAATAATTACATAGATAACAAAAATATCGAATTGGATTCACGAATGCACGCAATCTGCCCAACAGGAATTTCCGGTGCATTTCAAACCGTGGTTCCTGGTTCACGCCGTTGCCCGGTCAATGGGGTGCAGTTGGCAAAGGCGTGATCGCCGCCGCTTCCCCGCACGCCCCGGGCCGGGTTACCCTTGACCTCCATGGCCCGCCTTCGCACCGCATCGATCATTCGCCCGCTCTCGCGAGAGCGGGTGAGCTAGCGCACGGTTCGAAACCACGCCATGCAACCCGCCCCAGGAGGCGGGTTTTTCTTGTCCGTCTCCCGAGGTTTTCCCCACCCGCAGGAGACCGAATGACATCGACACCATCCCCATCGCCCGTGCTGCACATGGTCTGCGGCAAGATCGGCGCCGGAAAATCCACGCTGACCCGGCGCCTGGCGCAGGCGCCCGCCACCGTGTGCATCAGCGAGGACATCTGGCTGGCCGCGCTCTACCCCGGTGAAATCCACGCACTGCCCGACTACGTGCGCGCCGCGGGCCGGCTCAAGCAGGCGATGGGCGACCATGTCTGTGCGCTGCTGGGCGCCGGCGTGTCGGTGGTGCTCGACTTTCCGGCCAACACCGTGAGCCACCGCGCCTGGGCGCGCGGCCTCTTCGAGCAGGCCGGCGCGGCGCACCAGCTGCACTTTCTCGACGTGCCGGACGACATCTGCAAGGCGCGGCTGCGGGCGCGCAACGCGGCGGGCGAACACCCCTTCGAGACCTCCGACGCGCAGTTCGACCTGATCACCCGCCACTTCGTGCCGCCCACGGCCGAGGAAGGCTTCCACGTGATCCGCCACACCTGACACCGGTAAGCTGCGCGCCGATGCACATCGAACCCGCCCTTTCCACCGAAGCGCCCGCCGTCGCGGCCGTGTTGGCCGAAGCCGCGCAATGGCTCGCCGAGGGCGGACGCCCGCTCTGGAGCGCCGCCGACACCGGCCTCGAACGCATCCAGCGCGACACCGACGCCGGCCGCTACGTGGTGGCGAAGGAGAACGGCGACTGGGCCGGCGTGATGCGCCTCGATCTGGAAGACCCGTCGTTCTGGCCCGAGATCGCGCCCGGCAGCGCGCTGTTCGTGCACAAGCTGGCCGTGCGCCGCGCCTGGGCCGGCCGGGGCGTGTCGCGCGCGCTGCTGGGCCATGCACGCGACCACGCCCGCGCGCTCGGGCGCCCCTGGTTGCGGCTGGACTGCGTGGCCGACCGCACCGCGCTGCGCACGCTGTACGAAGGCTTCGGCTTCGCGCTGCACAGCTGCATCGACCTGCGCGGCGGGACCTTTGCGCGTTACGAACTGCGCGTGAACGGCTGAACCTCCGACACGCCAGCGCGCTCTTGCGCCGCTGGCGGGAACATCGTCGCCTGTGGCAAGCTCGCAAGCTCCATGACCGACCGAATCCCGCCCTCTCATTTCCGCCGTCGGGTGCTGCGCGCACTGCTGGGCGCCGCCGCCCTGCCCGCGCCGTTCGCGGCGCTGGCCGGCTTCAACTTCTTCACCAACGAATACACCGCCACGCGCGAGGAGCTGCAGTCGCAGATCGCCAAGCGCTTTCCGGTGGCCGAGCGCTATGCCGAGATCTTCATGGTCGGGCTGCGCGACCCGCAGCTGGGCCTGGACGGGCGCGCCAACCGGGCGGCCATCACGGCCACGCTGACCATCGCCAGCCCGCTGCTGGCGGCCTCGCCGGTGCAGGGCGTGGTGTCGGTGAGCAGCGCGCTGCGCTACGACGCGGCGGCACGCGCCCTGCGGCTCGATCAGCCCAAGGCCGAGCGGCTCGAGCTGCAAGGCGTGGAGGGCCGCGACGCCGAGCGCCTGCAGAAGGTCGGCGCGGTGGTCGCGCAGGAACTGCTGCAGGGCCAGATCCTGCGCAGCTTCACGGCCGACGAGCTCACGGTCGGGCGCAAGACCTACGAGGTCGGCGACATCACGGTGCAAGACAACGGCATCAAAGTGCAACTCAAATGAAACAACGCACCGCCTTCCTCCTGATCGCCGCCGCCCTGCTCGGCGCCGGCTGCGCCGCCATCGCCCCCACCGTGAAGCCGCACTTCGACCTGCAGGCCCACCGCGGCGGACGCGGCCTGGCGCCCGAGAACACGCTGGCCGCGTTCTCCAACGCGATGGACCTGGGCGTGACCACGCTCGAACTCGACATCGGGCTCACGGCCGACGGCGTGGTGGTGGTGTCGCACGACACGGCGCTCAACGCCGACCACACGCGCGACGCGCGCGGCGCCTGGCTCACGGCCAAGCCCGCCCCTTCCGTGCGCTCGCTCACGCTGGCGCAGTTGCAGACCTACGACGTGGGCCGTCTCAACCCCGAGAGCAACTACGGCAAGCAGTTCGCGCTGCAGCAGCCGCGCGACGGCGAACGCATTCCCACGCTGGCCGCGCTGTTCGCGCAGGTGCAGGCGCGCGGCGCCGATGCCGCGCGGGTGCACTTCAACATCGAGACCAAGATCGACCCGACCAAGCCCGACGAAACCGCCGCGCCCGAGCCCATGGTGCGCGCGCTGCTGGCCGAGATCGACAAGGCGAAGATGGCCGACCGCGTGACCATCCAGAGCTTCGACTGGCGCACGCTCGCGCTGGTCGGCCAGCTCGCGCCGCAGCTGTCGCGCGCCTACCTCACCACGCCCCGCACGCTGAAGGACAGCCGCTGGACCGCCGGCCTGGCCGCCGCCAGCTTCGCCTCGGTGCCGCAACTGGTGAAGGCCGCGGCCGGTGCCTCGACCGGCCCGGTGATCTGGTCGCCGGCGCACGCCGACCTGGGCGCCCCCGCGATCCGCGAGGCGCAGAAGCTCGGCATGAAGGTCGTGCCCTGGACCGTGAACCAGCGCGCCGACATGGTGCGGCTCATGGACGCGGGCGCCGATGGCCTGATCACCGACTACCCCGACGTGTTGCGCGACCTGATGCGCGAGCGCGGACTGGCACTGCCACCACCAGCGAAGGCCGCCTCATGAGCACCGTGACGCAACTCGACACCATCGCCTCGGGCATCGCCGCGCTGCAAGGCGGCGGCGGCTCCGTCACCACGCTCTCCACGGCCGCGCGCGCCAGCACCGAGCTGCTCGCCGTCCTGCCGCCGCGCTACGGCGAGGTGCTGTTGAACCTGCTGGACCGCCTCGAATCGAGCGCGCTCTTCAGCGAGGAAAGCTGCTCGTTCAGCCAGAAGGACCTGCTCGACAACCTGCAGGTGTGGGTCGACAAGGCCCGCGGCCAACTGGTGTCTTGAGGCGCCGGCGCCCCGCCCCGGTTTATCATCGCGCCCAACCATGCGCACCCTGCTGCTCGCCCTCATGATCGCCCTGCTGCCCATCCGCGGCTGGCTCGGCGACGCCATGGCGCTCGAGATGGTGCGGCATTCGCTGCCCGCCGCCGAGGCGGTGGTGGCCGCGGCAAACGGCATCGCCGAAACGCACTGCCATGAAGCCGCCATGGAGGCCGACACCGGCCATGACATGGCGGCCATGCACGGCACCAGCGGCGATTCGCAGCAGTCCCACGGCACCGACCACGCGAACTGCGGCACCTGCGTCGCCTGCCAGGTCTGCCACACGGTGGCGCTCGGCGGCATGCCGCTGGTCGACACCCCGCATGCGGCGCCCCAGGCGCCGCCGGCCGCACACGCGGCCCGCTTTGCCAGCGCCGAGCCCGTCCTGGGCTTCAAGCCGCCCATTTCCTGATCTTCCTGCCCGTAGTCCGTCCGCAGTGAGCCTTTGCCGGCTCGCAGCGTTCGCCGTATTGCCCATGGAGATCGCTCGTGAATTCCCTTGCTCGCCGGCCGTATGCCGGCATCCACTGCTATCGAACAGATAGCCCGCCCCTCGGGCGAAAAAGTCACTTTTCATTCCTCAGAACCGCCACCGCGCTGACCGCTGCGCTGGTGCTCGCCGGCTGCGCCAGCCTGTCGCCCGACGGCGGCGCCGGCGACGTGCAGGCGCTGGTCGACGGCAACCCGCTCATGGCGGGCGCCGCGGCCCAGCGCAAGCCGGACGACGCCTCGCAGCAAAGCGTCGACGCGCTGCTGGCCAAGCCGCTGGACGCCGAAGCCGCCGTGCGCATCGCGCTCGTCAACAGCCCGCGCGTGCAGGACGCCTTTGCCACGCTGCAACTGAGCGACGCCGACCGCGTGCAGGCCGCGAGCCTGCCGAACCCGGTGCTGTCTTTCAGCCGCCTGGCGCAGGGCAGCGAACGCGAGTTCGAGCGCATGCTGACTTTCAACGTGGTGGGCCTGCTCACGCTGCCGTGGCAGGCGCGCTGGGCCGGCCAGCGGCACGAAGCCGCCAAGCTGCAGGCCGCGCAAAGCGTGCTGCTGCTGGCCGCCGACACCCGCCGTGCCTGGGTGCGCGCGGTGGCCGCGCAGCAGAGCGTGAGCTACCTGCGCGACGCGAAGGACGCCACCGAGGCCGGCGCCGAACTGGCGCACCGCATGGCCAAAGTCGGCAACTGGAGCGCGCTGCAGCGCACGCGCGAACAGCTGCTGCTGGCCGACGCGTCCGCACAGCTCGCACGCGCCGAGCAGGCGGCCGTGGCGAGCCGCGAACAGCTCACGCGCCTGCTGGGCCTGAGCGGCACGCGCACCGGCTACACCCTGCCCGACCGCCTGCCGCCGCTGCCGAAGGCCGCGCCCGAGCTCGGCGACGTGCAGGCCCTGGCGCTGCGCGACCGGCTCGACGTGCGCTCGGCGCAGGCGCAGAACACGGCCGTGGCCGGCTCGCTCGGCCTCACGCACGCCACCCGCATGATCAATGCGATGGAACTGGGCGTGGTGCGCAACACCACGTTCGAGAACGATGCCGATCGCTCGAAATCGACCACGCGCGGCTTCGAGCTCGAACTGCCGATTCCGATCTTCGACTGGGGCCAGGCCCGCAGCGGCCGCGCCGAGGCGCAGTACCTGCAGTCGGCCGCGCGCGTGCGCGACGTGGGCGTGCTCGCCGCGAGCGAGGCGCGCGAAGCCTGGCAGGGCTGGAACACCGCCTACGCCCTGGCGCGCCGCTACCGCGACGAGGTGCTGCCGCTGCGCAAGCAGGTGAACGAGGAGATGGTGCTGCGCTACAACGGCATGCTCGCCAGCGTGTGGGAGCTGCTCGGCGAAACACGCGCCAGCATGCTCGCCGTGAACGCCGGCATGGAGGCCCAGCGCGATTTCTGGCTGGCCGACACCGACCTTCAACTGGTGCTCACGGGCAGCTCGCCCGGCGGCATGACGGCCCTGCAGACCGCGGCCACCAACGAACCTGCGGCGGGAGGCCACTGACATGAACCGTCGCAACTTCTTTGCGGGCGCCGCCACGGCCGTGGCCGCCACCACCGTGAGCCGCGTGAGCATGGCCGCGCTGCCCGAGCCGGTGACGCAGGCATCGACCGCCACCGCGCCGCCGCTCGTGCCGCCCAACGGCCGCCCCTACAACCCCGTCGTCACGCTCAACGGCTGGACGCTGCCCTGGCGCATGAACGCCGGCGTCAAGGAATTCCACCTCGTCGCCGAACCCGTCGTGCGCGAGATGGCGCCCGGCTTCAAGGTCAACATGTGGGGCTACAACGGCCAGTCGCCCGGCCCGACCATCGAGGTGGTTGAGGGCGACCGCGTGCGCATCTTCGTGACCAACAAGCTGCCCGAGCACACCACCGTGCACTGGCACGGCCAGCGCCTGCCCAACGGCATGGACGGCGTGGGCGGCATCACGCAGCCGCACATCCCGCCGGGCAAGACCTTCGTCTACGAGTTCACGGCGCGCCGCCCCGGCACCTTCATGTACCACCCGCACGCCGACGAGATGGTGCAGATGGCGATGGGGATGATGGGCTTCTGGGTCACGCACCCGAAGGCGGAGCATCCGCTGATCGAGAAGGTCGACCGCGACTTCTGCTTCCTGCTCGGCAGCTTCGACGTGGAGCCCGGCAGCGCCACGCCCAAGGTCAACACCATGACCGACTTCAACATCTGGAGCTTCAACAGCCGCGTGTTCCCGGCCATCGACACGCTCAACGTGCGCAAAGGCGACCGCGTGCGCATCCGCGCGGGCAACCTCACGATGACCAACCACCCGATCCACATCCACGGCCACGAGTTCGAGGTCACGGGCACCGACGGCGGCCCCGTGCCGCGCACCGCGCGCTGGCCCGAGGTGTCGGTGGACGTGGCGGTGGGCCAGATGCGGCAGATGGAGTTCATCGCCGACGAAGAAGGCGACTGGGCGCTGCACTGCCACAAGGCGCACCACACGATGGGCCCGATGGGTCACGACGTGCCGACCATGATCGGCGTGGACCACAAGGGCGTGGCCGAGAAGATCAAGAAGCTCGTGCCCGACTACATGGTGATGGGCGACAAGGGCATGGCCGACATGGGCGAGATGGAAATGCCCATTCCCGACAACACGATGCCCATGATGACCGGCACCGGCCCCTTCGGCTCGGCCGAGATGGGCGGCATGTTCACGCTGCTCAAGGTGCGGCGCGACCAGAAGCCGGGCGACTACCGCGACCCGGGCTGGTTCAAGCACCCGGCCGGCACGGTCGCGCGCGAGGTGTCGGCCAGCGGTGCGCCGGTGGCGCCGCGCAAGACGGGCGCCGCGCCCGCGAGCCCCGACAGCGGCAGCGCCACCGTGCGCAAGCCCTCGGGCCATGGGGCCCACAACCATTGATCGCATCGATCCAACTTTTTGAGATTCCATTCATGAACACCCGTTTCTCACCCCTCGTCGCCGGCATCGCACTGGCTGCCGTCACCACGTTCGCCACAGCCCACGAAAGCCACGTACCCAAGGCCGGCACCGCCACGCTCGCGCCCGAGCAGAAAGCCTGGGGCATCGCCGGCAAGGCCAGCGCCGTGAAGCGCACCATCGACATCGCGATGGCGGACGACATGACCTTCACGCCCTCGGTCTTGGAGGTGCGCGAAGGCGACACCATCCGCCTGCGGCTGAAGAACCGCGGCAAGGACCTGCACGAGCTGGTGCTGGGCACCGCCGCCGTCATCGAGGACCACGCCGCCATGATGAAGAAGCACCCCGGCATGGAACACGACGAGCCCTGGATGGCGCATGTGCAGCCGGGCAAGACCGGCGAACTGATCTGGACCTTCAACCGCGCCGGCGACTTCGACTTCGCCTGCCTCGTGAAGGACCACTACGAGCTCGGCATGGCCGGCCGCGTGCGCGTGCGGGCCGCTGCCGCGCCCGCACGATGACCCACTGAAAGGAACCCCACCATGCAACGACGAACCCTCCTGAAACTCGCCGCCGCCACCGCGTCCCTGCCGCTCGCCGCGCAGGCCGCCGCACCGATGGTCGAGATCTGGAAAGACCCGAACTGCGGCTGCTGCCAGGACTGGGTCAAGCACCTCAACAAGAACGGCTTTGCCACGCGCGTGCACGACGAGGGCAACGGCCCGGCGCGCGAGCGGCTCGGCATTCCGGCCAAGCTGGGTTCGTGCCACACCGGCCGCGTCGGCGGCTACGCCATCGAGGGCCACGTGCCGGCGCGCGAGATGCAGCGCCTGCTGAAGGAAAAGCCCAAGGCCATCGGCCTGGCCGTGCCCGGCATGCCCATCGGCTCGCCCGGCATGGACGGCCCGGCCTACGGCAACCAGCGCGACGCCTACGACGTGCTGCTGGTGCTGGCCGACGGCAGCACGCGTGTCTTCCAGAGCTACCGCTGACCCCCCTCTTACCCTTCATCCCATCCAAACAAGGAAGGAACCCCGACCATGAAAAAAGTCCTCACCGCCCTCTCCACCCTCGTGCTCGCCGCCGCGGCGTTCGCGCAGGCCGCACTGCCCCAGGTCGACGGCGAAGTCCGCAAGGTCGACACCGACGCCAAGAAGATCACCCTGCGCCACGGCGACATCCCGAACCTCGAGATGACCGGCATGACCATGGTGTTCCGCGTGAGCGACCCGGCGCTGCTCGCCAAGGTGAAGGCCGGCGACAAGGTGAAGTTCACCGTCGACAAGGTCGACGGCGCACTCACCGTGCTGTCGATCACGCCGGCGAACTGAACCTCAGGACCTGAACCGCCCCGGATCGAAGGGCGCCAGCGGTATCTCCGGCGCAACGCCCGCCAGCAGCTGCGCCGCCAGCCGCCCTGTTCGCGCCGAGCCGCACAGGCCGACGTGGCCATGCCCGAAGGCCAGCACGATGTCGGCGCTGGCCGCCGACGGGCCGATGCACGGCAGTCCGTCGGGCAGGCTCGGGCGGTGTCCGAGCCAGTGCGCCACCGAAGGCGCATCGGGCGCGGGCGGCGCCAGCGACGGAAACATCGATTGCAGATGCGCGTGCAGGATCTCGGCGCGGCGCCAGTCGGGCGCCGCTTCGAGGCCCGCGATCTCCACCTGGCCCGCCGCGCGCAGGCCGCCGTCCATCCAGTGCGCGATGAGTTTGCCGTCGGCCACCATGGTCGGCGTGCGCGGGCCGGCCGTGGCGCCTTCGAGCACCACGTGGTAGCCGCGCTCGGACTCCAGCGGCACCGCCGAGCCGGCCGCGGCGGCCAGCGGGCCCGAGCGCGCGCCGGCGCAGATGGCGGCGCCGTCGCAGGCGATCTCGCCGGCCTCCGTGCGCACGGCGCGCAGCCGGCCGCCCTCGATGCGAAAGCCGGTGGCCCGCGCGGCGACGCGTTCGGCGCCCGCAGCGAGCGCATGGTGCGCCAGGGCCGCCACGTAGGCGCCCGGGTTGCGGCAGTGGCCGGCTTCGGGCACGAAGATGCCGAGCGTGTAGCGCGCGGCCAGATCGGGCTCGCGGCGGTGCAGTTCGTCCGCCGGCCATTCTTCCCACTGGACACCCACGCGCCGGCGCACGCGCCAGCCCAGCGCATCGCCGTCGAACTCGGCGTGCGAACGGTAGGCATGCAGCAGCCCGCGCCGCTCGATGAGCTGCGGCACGCCGGCCTCGGCGGCCAGTTGCGCATGCAGCGCGGGCGCATCGGCCAGCAGCGTGCGCAATGCGTCGGCGGTGCGCTGCACGCGCGCCTCGGTCCAGCCCGAGGCCAGGTAGCGCAACAGCCACGGCAGCGCGCGCGGCAGGTGGCGCCAGCGCAACGCCAGCGGCCCGAGCGGGTCGGCCAGCCAGCCCGGCACCTTGCGCCAGGCCCCCGGCAGCGCGGGCGGCACCACGGAGTGCGATGACAGCCAGCCGGCGTTGCCGTAGCTCGTGGCCTGCGGGCCACCCGGCTCGCCGGGCTCCACCAGCGTCACGCGCAAGCCCGCGCGCAGGGCCTCGATGGCGGTGGCGCAGCCCACCGCGCCCGCACCGATCACCACCACGTGGCGGCTGCCGCCCTCGGGGGAGAAACTTCTTGCAACTGTCATTGTGGGGATCGTAAAGGTCGCGGTCCCATAATCGGCCGCCATGTCCGCTGCGTCTTCTTCCCCCTCTTCTCGCGCCGGTGCCATCACCGACGTCGCCGGCATCGAAGTCGGCCATTTCTCCGACACCCGCCGCCCCACCGGCTGCACCGTGATCATTGCGCGCGACGGCGCCGTGGCCGGTGTCGATGTGCGCGGCGCCGCGCCCGGCACGCGCGAGACCGACCTGCTCTCGCCCGGCAACCTCGTGCAGGAAGTGCACGCCGTCATGCTCGCCGGCGGCAGCGCCTGGGGCCTGGCCGCCGCCGAGGGCGCGATGCGCTGGCTCGAAGAGCGCGGCGTCGGCATGGACGTGCGCTTCGGCACCCTGCCCATCGTGCCGGCCGCCGTGCTGTTCGACCTGCCGATGGGCGACGCGCGCATCCGCCCCGACGCGGCCGCGGGCTACGCCGCCTGCGAAGCCGCCTCGACCGACGCGCCCGCCGAAGGCAACGTGGGCGCGGGCACCGGCGCGCTGGTGGGCAAGCTGTTCGACGTGCACCGCGCGATGAAGGGCGGCATCGGCACCGCCTCGGTCACCGTCGGCGGCGTGACCGTGGGCGCACTCATCGCGGTCAATTCGCTGGGCGACGTGATCGACCCCGACACTGCCCTGCCCGTGGCCGGCGCGCGCACCGAGGACGGCGCCGCCCTGCTCGACACGCGCCGCGCGCTGCTGCGCGGCGAGCTGCCCAAGCCGCTGCTGGCGGGCACCAACACCACCATCGGCGTGATCGCCACCGACGCGGTGCTGACCAAGGTGCAGGCCAACCGCCTGGCCATGGTGGCGCACGACGGCCTGGCGCGCGCCATCAACCCGGTGCACACAATGAGCGACGGCGACACGCTGTTCGCGCTGGCCACCGGCCGCGTGCCGCTCGAAGGCGATGCGCCCGGCATGACCGTGCTGAGCACCATGGCCGCCGAAGCCACCGCCATCGCCACCGTGCGCGCGGTGCGCGCCGCACGCGCGATGACCGTGGGCGAGCTGCACATTCCCTGCGCCGCCGACCTGGCCGCACCGCGCGGCTGACCCGCGCACTGCACGACGAGGCACCCCATGGCGTTTCCCCGCACCCTGAAGCTGATCCTGCTGTCGATCCGCGACCTGATCGCCTCGGCCGGCCCGATCGTGTTCATCGTCATCGGCCTGCTGATTGCGGCCTACTGGTGGCTGCAGCCGCAACCGCCCAAGCACGTGACGCTGGCCACCGGCCCCACGGGCAGCGCCTATGCGCAGTTCGGCAAGCGCTACGCCGACGCCTTGAAACACAGCGGCATCACCGTCGAGCTCAAGGCCACCTCGGGCTCGACCGAGAACCTGCAGCTGCTGCGCACCGGCGGCGCCGACGTGGCCTTCGTGCGCGGCGGCAGCGCCGACCCGGTGGCCGACGAAGAGGCCGGCCTGCGCTCGCTGGGCGCGCTGTTCTTCGAGCCGATCTGGCTCTTCTACCGCACCGACACCGCGCAGAAGATCGACCGCAAGACCGGCACCCTCACATCGCTCACGCAGCTGCGCGGCCTGCGCGTGAACGTCGACCTGCCCGGCAGCGGGCTGCCCGAGATCATGGAGCGGCTGCTCAAGGCCAACCGGCTCGGGCCCGACGACCTGCTGCTGTCGAACCTCGAGCAGGCCGCTGCCGCCGAGGCGCTGCAGGCCGGGCTGCTCGACGCCATCGTGCTGTTCTCGGCACCGCAGTCGCCGCAGGTACAGCGGCTGCTGCGCGCCGGCGACATCCAGCTCATGGACTTCGGCCAGGCCGAGGCCTACACGCGGCGCTTTCCGTTCCTCTCGGCCGTGTCGCTGCCGCGCGGCGTGGTCGACCTCTCGAAAGACCTGCCGCTGCACGACGTGTCGCTGCTGGCCGCCACCACCTCGCTGCTGTCGCGCGACGAGACCCACCCGGCCCTGCGCCAGCTGTTCGCGCAGGCCGCGCAGACCGTGCACAGCGACGCCGGCTGGTTCAATCGCGCGCGCGATTTCCCCAACACCCGCACCAGCGAACTGCCCGTGAGCCCCGAGGGCGACCGCGCGATCAACGGCACGCCGCCCTTCTGGCAGCGCTACCTGCCGTTCTGGGCCAGCAACCTGGTCGAGCGCATGTGGCTGGTGCTGGGCGGCGTGCTGGTGCTGATGCTGCCGCTGAGCCGCGTGATCCCGCCGCTGTACCAGTTCCGCGTGCGCCGCCGCGTGTTCCGCTGGTACGCGCGGCTGCGCGACATCGAGGCCAAGGTGGACGGGCGCCAGAGCCAGGCCGAGCGCGACAAGCTGCTGGAAGAACTCGACGACCTCGACCGCGTGGTCAACAAGGTGGCCGTGCCGCTGTCGTACGCCGACGAGCTCTACGCGCTGCGCAACAACATCTACGCGGTGCGCAAGCGGGCACTCGCGGGATCGGCGGGGGCAGCCGCCGCTGCGCCGGTCCGCGCGGCCACCTGACAAAAAGGCCCGGGCGCGCGCTTGCTGTCCACGCTGATCGATTTCGCCGACCCGCGCACCGACGGGGCGACCCGGCTGCGCGCCGCCTTCGGCGCACCGGTGCGCGTGCTCGTCGCCCATGCGCCGCACGAGGTGCGCCCTGTGCTGGAGGCCGTCGAGGCGCTGGCCCGCGAAGGCCGCTGGTGCGTCGGCCACCTGCGCTACGAGGCCGCCGCGGCGTTCGATGCGGCATTCGAGGTGCACGCGCCCGACGGGCCGCTGGCCTGGTTCGGCGTGCATGACGAAGTGCTGCCATGGCCGGACGCGCCGGTGCCCGCTGTCGCTCCCGTCGCGTGGACGGCCGACCTGTCGCGCGAGGCCTTCGACCGCCACATGGCCACGATCCACCGCGCCATCGCCGACGGCGTGCTGTACCAGCTCAACTACACGGCGCCGCTGCGCGCAGCCTTCGACGGCGACGCGCAGGCCTGGTTCCACGCGCTGCGCCAGGCACAGCCCAACGGCTACGGCGCCTTCATCGACACCGGCGACGAGCAGGTGCTGTCGGTGTCGCCCGAGCTGTTCTTCGACCGCGACGGCGACCGCATCCTCGTGCGCCCCATGAAGGGCACCGCCCCGCGCGGCGCCACGCCCGCCGAGGACGCGGCCCACGCACTGCGGCTGCGCACCGTGCCCAAGGAACGCGCCGAAAACGTGATGATCGTGGACCTGATCCGCAACGACCTCTCGCGCGTGGCCCAGCCCTTCTCGGTGCGCGTGCCGCGCCTCTTCCACACCGAGGCGCTGCCCACCGTGTGGCAGATGACCTCCGACGTGGAAGCCCGCCTGCGCGAAGGCACGACGCTGGCCGACCTGTTCGCAGCGCTGTTCCCCTGCGGTTCCATCACGGGCGCGCCGAAGGTGAGCGCCATGCGCATGATCCGCGCGCTGGAGCCCGACGCGCGCGGCGTGTACTGCGGCGCCGTGGGCGTGGTGCGGCCCGGCGGGCACGCGACCTTCAACGTGCCGATCCGCACCGTCACGCTGCGCGACGGCGCCGCGCGCTGCGGCATCGGCAGCGGCATCACGGCCGATGCGCAAGCGGATGCGGAGTGGGACGAATGGCGGCACAAGCGTGCTTTCCTCAACGCAGCGGTATCTTCGCAACCATGACCTCCTTCGAGCTGCTCGAAACCCTGGCGCTGACCGATGGCATGCTGCGCGATGCGCCCGCGCACCTCGCCCGCATGCGCAACGCGGCGGCGCACTTCGGCTATCCGTGGCACGAAGCACACCTGACGGCCTGCCTGGACCAACTACGCACCACGCATGCCGCAGGCACATGGCGCGTGCGCCTGCTGCTCGACGCACAAGGCCAACCGCGCGCCGAAGCCTTCGCCATGGACGCCCCGCCACCGCGCGTGCGCGTGCAACTGGCCGCGCGCGCCTTCGACGAGGCCGACAGCGAGTTCTCGCGCTTCAAGACCACGCGCCGCGCGCACTACGAAGCCTTCGCGCCCACCGAGCCCGGCGTGTTCGACACGCTGCTGTGGAACCGCGATGGTGAGATCACCGAATGCACGCGCGGCAACATCGCGCTGCAGCTCGATGGCCTCTGGGTCACGCCGCCACTGCATTGCGGGCTGCTCGACGGCATCGGGCGCGCGCGCCGGCTGCGCGATGGGCAACTGGCCGAAGCGGTCGTGCGCGTGGACGACCTGCCGCGCGTCGAGGCCCTCGCCTTCGTCAACAGCCTGCGCGGCTGGCTCGACGCCGACCTCGTCGGCCACGACGCCCCCTGAACGACAAAGCGCGCGGCCCCTTGCGGAACCGCGCGCTCTGGTCGTCGAAGCGGCCGAAGCCGCCTGCGTCTCGTCTTACTTGAGTGCCTTGTAGCGCATGCGCTTGGGCTTGGCGCCTTCTTCGCCCAGGCGCTTCTTCTTGTCGGCTTCGTACTCCTGGTAGTTGCCATCGAAGAAGGTCCACTGGCTGTCGCCTTCGGCCGCCAGGATGTGAGTGGCGATGCGGTCGAGGAACCAGCGGTCGTGGCTGATGACCATCACGGTGCCGGCGAACTCGAGCAGCGCGTCTTCCAGCGCGCGCAGGGTTTCCACGTCCAGGTCGTTCGACGGTTCGTCCAGCAGCAGCACGTTGCCGCCCGCGATCAGCGTCTTGGCCAGGTGCAGACGGCCGCGTTCACCGCCCGACAGCGTGCCGACCTTCTTCTGCTGGTCGGCACCGTTGAAGTTGAAGCGGCCCGCGTACGCGCGGCTGGCCATCTGGAACTTGCCGACGTTGATGATGTCCAGGCCGTTGGAGATGTCTTCCCACACGGTCTTGTCGGACGCCAGCTCGTCGCGGTGCTGGTCGACGAAGGCCATCTTCACGGTCTGGCCGATGACGACCTCGCCCGTGTCCGGCTTTTCCTTGCCCGCGAGCAGCTTGAAGAGCGTCGACTTGCCGGCGCCGTTCGGGCCGATGATGCCGACGATCGCGCCCGGCGGCACGGTGAAGCTCAGGTTGTCGATCAGCATGCGGTCGCCGAAGGACTTGCTGACGCCGTGGAATTCGAACACCTGCTGGCCCAGCCGCTCCGCCACAGGAATGAAGATTTCCTGCGTTTCGTTGCGCTTCTGGTATTCCATGTCGCTCAGCTCTTCGAAGCGGGCCAGGCGCGACTTGCTCTTGGCCTGGCGTGCCTTCGGGTTCTGGCGCGACCACTCGAGTTCCTTCTTCAGGGCCTTGGCGTGGGCTTCTTCGCTCTTTTGCTCCTGCGCCAGGCGTTCGCCCTTCTGCTCGAGCCAGGTGCTGTAGTTGCCCTTCCAGGGAATGCCGCGACCGCGGTCCATTTCCAGGATCCACTCGGCGGCGTTGTCCAGGAAGTAGCGATCGTGGGTGATGGCCACCACGGTGCCCGTGAAGCGCTGCAGGAACACTTCGAGCCACTCGACCGATTCGGCGTCCAGGTGGTTGGTCGGTTCGTCGAGCAGCAGCATGTCGGGCTTGCTCAGCAGCAGGCGGCACAGCGCCACGCGGCGCTTTTCACCACCCGAAAGCAGGCCGATCTTGGCGTCCCACGGCGGCAGGCGCAGCGCGTCGGCGGCAATTTCGAGCTGGTGCTCGGAGTCGGTGCCGGCGGTGGCGATGATGGCTTCGAGCTGGGCCTGCTCGGCCGCCAGCGCGTCGAAGTCGGCATCTTCGGCACCGTAGGCGATGTAGACCTCTTCGAGGCGGGCCTTGGCCGCGAACACCGCGCCCATGGACTCCTCGACCGATTCGCGCACCGTGTGCTCGGCGTTGAGCTTGGGTTCCTGCTCCAGGTAGCCGATCGTCATCCCCGGCATGGGCAGGGCCTCGCCCTCGAATTCCTTGTCCACACCCGCCATGATCTTGAGCAGCGTGGACTTGCCCGAGCCGTTCAGGCCGAGCACGCCGATCTTGGCGCCGGGGAAGAAAGAGAGCGAAATGTCCTTCAAGAGCTGCCGCTTGGGCGGCACGGTCTTGCTGACGCGGTTCATCGAATAGACGTATTGAGCCATCTGTGAATGATTACCTTGGGTAGCTTGGGATTTGCGTAAAAGCACGGTCGTCCGGACAGTGATCCGGGCGCGGCGAACCCATGATTATCGACTCATGCGACAATAGTCCTCGTTGCCGGGTCCAGTTGCCCGCAAACCGGCTCTCTGCCGGGGACGAAGAAAACCCCAAATCACCGCGGGTCTTCCGGCTCCCACCCCTGACCTTCATCTGCCTTGACTGGCTCGGCGTCACCCCAAAACGACGCCTGGCGGGCCGATGCCACTGCGCCGTGTATGGCGCTTGTTGTTTCCACAATGAATTTTGACGAACTGAAGCTGGCTCCCGCCATCTTGAAGGCTGTGCACGAGCACGGCTACGACACCCCCACCCCCATCCAGGCGCAAGCCATTCCCGTGGTCCTCGACGGCCACGACCTGCTGGGCGGCGCCCAGACCGGCACCGGCAAGACCGCGGCCTTCACCCTGCCGATGCTGCACAAGCTCACCATGAGCCGCAGCGCCACCAACAAGTTCGGCGGCATCGGCATCCGTGCCCTCGTGCTGACCCCCACGCGTGAACTCGCGGCCCAGGTCGAAGAGTCGGTGCGCACCTACGGCAAGTACCTGCAGCTCGACTCCACCGTGATCTTCGGCGGCGTGGGCATGAACCCGCAGATCAGCAAGCTCAAGAAGGGCGTCGACATCCTCGTGGCCACCCCCGGCCGCCTGCTCGACCTGCAACAGCAGGGCATGCTCGACCTGAGCCAGGTCCAGATGCTGATCCTAGACGAAGCCGACCGCATGCTGGACATGGGCTTCATCCACGACGTGAAGAAGATCCTGGCCCTGGTGCCCAAGGAAAAGCAGAGCCTGCTGTTCTCGGCCACCTTCAGCGACGAGATCCGCGACCTCGCCGGCTCGCTGCTCAAGAACCCGCAGAGCATCCAGGTCACGCCGCGCAACACCACGGTGCAGCGCATCACGCAGGTGATCCACCCCGTGGGCCGCGGCAAGAAGAAGGCGCTGCTCGCGCACATCATCAACGAGAACAAGTGGAGCCAGGTGCTCGTGTTCACGCGCACCAAGTTCGGCGCCAACAGCGTGGCCGAGTTCCTCACCAAGAACGGCATCGAGGCGATGGCGCTGCACGGCAACAAGAGCCAGAGCGCCCGCACGCAGGCGCTGGCCGGCTTCAAGAGCGGCGACATCCGCGCCCTGGTGGCCACCGACATCGCTGCCCGCGGCATCGACATCGACGAGCTGCCGCACGTCGTGAACTACGAGATCCCGAACGTCAGCGAAGACTACGTGCACCGCATCGGCCGCACCGGCCGCGCCGGTTCGAGCGGCGAGGCCGTGAGCTTCGTGTGCCTGGACGAAGAAGGCTTCATGCAGGAAATTGAACGCTTCACGAAGCAGACGATCCCGGTGCAGAAGGTCGAGGGCTTCGGTCCTGAAGAAGGCGAACGCGCCGAGCCGATCGCCATGGGTCGCCAGACGATCTGGGGCGGCGCCGGCCGTCCGCCGAGCCGCGAAGTCATGCAGGCAGCCGCCAAGGCCGCCCGCACCGAAATGATGTCGCGCATCCGCGAGAACAAAGCCGGCCAGGGTGGCGGCAACGGCGGTGGTGGCGGCGGCAATGGCGGCGGTCAACGCCGTGGTGGCGGCCAAGGCGGCGGCGGTCAAGGCCGCAATGCCAACGGTGGCGGCCAAGGCCAGGGCCAGGGCCCGCGCGGCCAGGGCGCAGCCCGTCCCGCACAGGGCCGCGGCCCGCAGCAAGGCCAGCCGCGCGCGCCGCAGCAGCCGCATCACCACGCACCGCACGAAGAGCGCCAGCCGCGCCATCACGGCAACAGCCACAGCCCGACGCAGGCCAACCAGGTCGCGCACCTGCGCGCCGAAGCCGTGGCAGGCGGCGGTGCCGGCCAGCCGGATCCGTTGCGCACGAGCGTCGACCACATGGGTGGTCGCGGTCGCGGCGGCCGTCCGGGTGGCGGTGGCGGCTACGGCGGCAACCGGTCGGGTGGCGGTGGCCGCTCGGGTGGTGGCGGTGGTGGCTACGGCGGTGGCGGTGGTGGCCGCTCCGGCGGCGGCGGTGGCCGTTCGTTCGGTCGCTGACAAGACACCGCGGGTGGCACGCCACCCGGAAACTGAAAAAGGGCACCTCGGTGCCCTTTTCTTTTGAGCTCCCGCAGGAGCAGCCGTCAGCGCGGCGGCGCCGCCTGCATCCGGGCCACGGGAACCAGCGCGCCTGCGCAGGCCACGGCCAGACCAAGGCCGTGCAGCAGCGTGCGCCGATGCGCCGCGGCTGCGTTCACTGTTCGACTGCAGTGATCTTCTTGATGCCTTCTGAAGGCGGCTTGGCTGCGGCCTCCCAAAGCTGCAGGGCGTAGCCGTAGTCGGTCAGATAGACGTAGGTGTCGGTCCGTTCGAGCGAATCGGGCTGCATGCGGCACTCCAGGCGCCTGGCGTCGCCACTCAGGGCAGGATGAAGCTCGGCAGCCGCGCCCACGCCGACGACCTTGCAGACCGTCGTGTAGTCGTAGGTCACTCCGCCGATCATGCTGAACAAGCTCAGTTTCTTCGTCTCATAGCGCAACTCCGAGCCCACGGCCATGCGTTGCCAGTCGCCCGTCAACGTGAGATCGGTCATGGCCTGGCTGATCGTGTCGGAGCCAGGAAGAAAGTTGACGAAGCTGCTCAAGTCGACCAGGCCCAGGAATGAAGCGGTCTGCGACCGCGTGCCGTCCGCGGGGCCTGTGCCGGTCTTCGTCCGGGTTCGGAACATGGAAGCTGTCGCGTCCGGCGCAATCTGGAGCTCATTGCGGGTCGGCGTCGTCTTCCCGTCGCGGGTCCATGTGCCTTCGAGCACGACGCGCTTCAGGCGCTTGGGCGCCGGTGGAAGCCCCAGCTGGGAAACAGCCTTCATCACCGCCGGGCTCGGCGGCGTCAGGCCTGCGGGATCAGGCAGCGCCTTGGCGCGAGAAGTGAAGGCAGGCAACGCCTGCCCTGCCGAAGCACCGCTGCAGGCCGCTTTGAAGAGCGCCTTGTAATCCGCATTCGTGTCGCCGCCGACCGTGTACGACTTCGCCCTGTCGCCTTCAACCCGGCCGTCCGTGACACGGCCGCGCTCGTCGATGTCGAATCCGCTCACCTGGGCATAGGATTGCGATGGGCACGCGAGCCTGAAGCGCTCGCGCTTCTGCCCAAAGGGTGCCCGGTAAGGCAGGTCGAAGTCCATGCGCGGATAGTCGAACGCGCCCCAGAAGAGCAAGGCGCCCTCGGAGGTCTCGACGCTTGCGATGTCGATGAGCGTGAATGTGCCGTCTGCGCGGCGTTGCACCTCGCGCCAATCGGGCGGGGTCGCGCGGCATGCGCGTTCGACCGCCGGCTGCGCTTTCAGGGCCAATGCCTGGCGCTCGTCCAGTTCCTTGCGCACGCCATACCGCCGGCCGGTCACCGGATAGCTGCGGCCGGTGCGCAGATCGGAGTAGAGCAACCACGCCTGGGGCGCATTGCACGCGACAGTGAAGTTGCGCGTCTCGGGCCCATCTTCCAGGGCAAAGGACACATGGTCCTCGACGCGCAGCAGGCTGTGTTCGACAAGGCTGCCGCCGAAGGACATCGACGGATGGCTCCTGGACGCGCAGCCCGCAACGAGCAGCGCCGCCACGGCGCAGGTGGTGATATGGATGAGCTTCATGCATTCCGCGCTGGGCGGCTCCCCGGTTTCGTTGTTGTTTCTTGCGGCCGGCCTCGCCATCGAATGACATGGACGACATGGCGGGCGCACCTCAGCTTGAAATCCTAACCCGGGACACAATCGCGTTTCCATGCCATACATCCCGCCCAACTACGCCACGCTCTTCGTCGCGACCTGCAACCTGCTCAACCTCGCGAACCCCAACCGCGTGTACTACGAGAACCAGGACGCCTACAACGAGCGCGAATACGAACGCAAGATCGACTGGATCGGCGAGCGCATCCACGCACTCAATGCCGACGTGCTCGCGGTGCAGGAGGTGTGGGATGAGGCTGCGCTGAAGGCCGCCATCGGGCGCAGCGGCCTGCGCTACGACTTCGTCTCGGTGCCGGGCGCCGAGAACTCGCCGCCGCCCGGCAGCCCGCCGGGCACGCCCGGGCGGCCGGGCGCACAGGGCACGCCGCGCGTCGGCATCGTCACGCGTCTGCAGGTGGACAGCGTGCAGTCCTTCGTCGACTTTCCCGCGGGCTTCGGCGTCGAGGTGCCGGGCATCGGCCCGCACACGCGCTTCGAGCGCCCGCCCCTGCTGGCCACCGTGCGCATGAAGCACGGCCAGCAGGTGCATGTGCTGACGGTGCACCTGAAGTCCAAGCGCCCCAAGTTCCTGCAGGACGCGCAAGGCAACCACCTCGAAGACCGCGACGACCGCAAGATCGGCGCCATGGCCTCGCTGCGCTCGCTGCTGATGCGCGGCGCCGAGGCCGCGGCCCTGCGCTGCATCGTGATCGACCTGCTGCAGGGCACCAACGTGCCGCTGGTGGTGATGGGCGACTTCAACGACAACCCGCACAGCGTGACCACGCAGCTGGTGGCCGCCACCTCCGAAGTGGCCTACGACAAGGCCGCGCGCGACGTGGCGCTGTTCAACGCCTACGAGATGCAGGGCGAGTCGGCGCTGAAGAAGGACGTGGCCTATTCGCACATCCACCAGGGCTTTCCGGACGTGCTCGACCAGATCCTCGTGAGCGAAGAGTTCGTCGCCAGCAGCCGCCACAGCCTGGGCGACGTGCGCCGCGTCGACTACTTCAACGACCACCTGCACGAAGGCCGCGACCGCTCGCGCTCGGACCACGGCTTCGTGCGCGCCCTGCTGCGGCTGCGCACCGACGACAACCGCTGACGAACGGCGCTACGCCGCCTTCGACACCCGCACGATCGCGTCGGCGCGCTTGTGCAGGTCGGGCAGCAGCTCCAGGCCGAGGCCGGGCTTGTCGTTGAGGCTGATCATCCCGTTCTCGACCTTCGGCAACTCGGTGACGAGCTCCTTGTACCAGCCGGTGAAGAAGGCGCGCACGCTCTCCTGGATGAGCGCGTTGGGCGCGTGCAGGCTCAGGTGCGTGGAAGCGGCCCAGACCACGGGCCCCGTGCAATCGTGCGGCGCCACGGGCAGCTGCCAGGCGTCGGCCATGGCGGCGATCTTGCGCGCCTCGGTGAGGCCGCCGCACCAGCTCAGGTCGAGCATCGCGACGCCGGCCACGCCGGTCTGCAGGTAGTCCTTGAAGCCCCACTTGTAGCTCAGCGTCTCGCTGGCGCAGACGAGCGCCTGGCAGTCCTTGGCGTACTGCTTGAGCAGGTCGAGGCTGTCCATGCGGATGGCGTCTTCGTGCCAGAAGGTGTCGAACTCCTGCAGCGCGCGCGCGATCTTCTGCGCCATCGGCAGCCGCCACAGGCTGTGGAACTCGACCATGATGTCCATCTTGCCGCCCACCGCCTGGCGGATCTTGCGGAAGGGCTCGAGCGCGGTGTCGAGATCGGCGTTGCTGATGTACTGCCCGTAGCTCTTCTCCGCCGCCGGGTCGAAGGGCCAGATCTTCATGGCCGTGATGCCTTCGGACAGCAGCGACTCGGCCAGCTCGTCGGCATGGTGCAGGAAGCCCTGCAGGTCTTCGTACGGCCCGTTGTTGTTGGCCAAGCCCCAGTTCGAGCTGGTCTGGTTGGTGGCGCTGCGGATGTACTGGTAGCCCGCGCAGGTGTTGTAGATGCGGATGGCGTCGCGGCTCTTGCCGCCCAGCGCCGTGTGCACCGGCATGTTGGCGGCCTTGCCGAACAGGTCCCACAGGGCGATGTCGACGGCCGAGTTGCCGCGCGTTTCCACGCCCGACCCACGCCAGCCGAGGTAGCCCGTGATGTCGCGGTTGCGCGCCTCGATCTGCAGCGGGTCGGTGCCGAGCAGCTTCAGCGCCGCCCACTCGTGCAGGTAGGCCTCGACCGCTTCGGCGCCCATGAAGGTCTCGCCGAGGCCGACCAGGCCCTCGTCGGTGTGCAGGCGCACCCACAGGATGTTGGGAAACTCGCCCAGGCGGATGGTTTCGAGCTGCGTGATTTTCATGACAAGGATTCCGCAAAAAGAAAAAGCCGCGGCGGCGGGTGCCGCGCGGCTCTTGCACACATTCAGCGCATGGCCGAAAACCTCGGTCAGCCCCCGCGCGCCTTCTTCAGCGCGTCGGTGACCACGCCCACGGCTTCCGTGCCGATGTTGGGCACGTTCTTGTCGTACACGGGCTTGACCTTCTCCAGCATGCGCTTCTGTTCGGCCGCCGAGACTTCGTTCACCGTCATGGTCTTGCGCAGGCTGGCGAGCGACTTCTCGTTGAGCGCCCGGTTGGCTTCGCGCTGGACCTTCTGGCCTTCCTTCGCGGCCTCGCGCAGCACCGCCTGCTCCTGCGGGTTGAGCTGGTCCCAGAGCTTCTTGCTGTAGAGGATGAGGAAGGGCGTGTAGGCGTGGCGCGTCACGCTCAGGTACTTCTGGACCTCGCTGAACTTGGAGGTCTCGATGGTCACGAAGGGGTTCTCCTGGCCGTCGATGGTGCGGGTCTCGAGTGCGGTGAACACCTCGCCGAAGGCCATGGGCACGGCGTTGGCACCCAGGGTCTTGAACGAATCGAGGAAGATGTTGTTCTGCATCACGCGCAGCTTCACGCCTTCGAAATCCTCGGCCTTGGCCACGGGCTTCTTGCTGTTGGTGAGGTTGCGGAAGCCGTTCTCCCAGTAGGCCAGGTTCACGAGACCGGCGGCTTCGAGCTTCTTGTTGAAGTACTCGCCCGCGGGGCCGTCGAGCACCGCGTCGGCCTCCTTCTCGTTGGCGAACAGGAACGGCAGGTCGAAGGCGCCGAGTTCCTTCACGATGCCCACCAGCGGCGAGCTCGAGGTGCACACCATTTCCTGCGTGCCGGCGCGCAGCGCCTGCGTGGCCGGCAGGTCGCCGCCCGCGGCGCCACCCCAGAAGGCCGTGATCTTCATCTTGCCGCCGGTCTTGGCCGCCAGCACTTCCTGCATCTTCTTCACGCCCACGCCCACGGGGTGGTCTTCGTTCACGCCGTTGGTGAACTTGATCGTGCGTTCGGCAAATTGCGCGAGGGCGCCGGTCGACGCCAGCAGGCCGCCGGCCACGAGGGCGGCGGTCATCAGGGTTCTGCGAAACAACATGCTTGTCTCCTTCGATTCGAGGGGTTGGTTGAACGAACTGACTGACAGGAAAAACGAAGAACTAGCGCCCCATCCACCACTGGAGCGGCACGGTCACGAGCTGCGGGAAGAACACCAGCGTGAACAGCACCACCAGATGGGCGATGAAGAAGGGCATCACGCCCTTGAAGGCATCGTCCATCGAGATGCGCGCCACGCCGCTCACCACGTTGAGCACCGTGCCCACCGGCGGCGTGATCAGGCCGATGGCGTTGTTCATGATGAACAGCACGCCGAAGTACACCGGGTCGATGCCGGCCTTGAGCACCACCGGCATCAGCACCGGCGTGAGGATGAGCACGGTGGGCGTGAAGTCGAGCGCGGTGCCCACGATGACGATCAGCACCATCATCACGAACATCAGCAGCGTCTTGTTGTCCAGGAAAGGCTCCAGCAGCGACACCACCTCGGTCGGGATGTTGGCCACCGTGATGAGCCAGGCGCTCACCATCGCGGCGGCCACGAGGAACATCACGACCGCGGTGGTCTTGCCCGCCGCGAGCGTGAGGCGGTACAGGTCCTTGACCTTGAGTTCGCCATAGATGAAGAGGCCCACCACGAGCGAATAGACGGCCGCGACCACGGCGGCTTCGGTCGGCGTGAAGACACCGAACTTCATGCCACCGATGATGATGATCGGCAGCGCCAGCGCCAGGCTGCCCTGCGCCGTGACCTTCAGCCGCTCGCCCCAGGGCACGCGCGGCGAGGACTTCACGTTGTCCTTCCGGGCCACGATCCACCAGGCCACGCCCACTGCGAGCCCCATCAGGATGCCGGGCACGATGCCCGCGAGGAACAGCTTGGTGATCGACACGTTGCCCGCCACGCCGAACACGATGAGCCCGATCGATGGCGGGATCACCGGCGCGATGATGCCGCCCGCGGCAATGAGGCCGGCCGAGCGGTTCATCTGGTAGCCGGCGGCCTTCATCATCGGGATGAGGAGCGCGGCCAGCGCGGCCGTGTCGGCCACGGCCGAACCCGACAGCGAGGCCATGATGATCGCGGCCAGCACCGCCACATAGCCCATGCCGCCGCGGTAGTGGCCGACCCAGGCCATCGCCAGGTTCACGATGCGCCGGCTGAGCCCGCCCGCGTTCATGAACTCGCCGGCCAGCAGGAAGAACGGCACCGCGAGCAGCGGGAAGTTGTCGGCGCCATCGACGAAGCGCTGCGCAATGATCTGGCTGTCGAAGGCCGGCAGCCCGCCGGTGTAGGCCAGCCAGCCCATCAGCGAGACACCGCACACCAGCAACGAATACGAGATCGGAATGCCCAGTGCCATGGCGCCGAGCAGGGAGACGATGAAGATCGTGACGGTCATTGCGCCACCTTCCCGTGTGCGGCGGCGTCGAGCACCTGTTCTTCGGATTCCATGATCTGGATCAGCTCCTGGTCGGGCACCCGGCCCCTGAACAATCGCCAGAGCTTGTCGATGTTGAAGAGGGCCATCACCACCGACACCACGTAGCCGATGCCGTAGACCCAGATCATCGAGATGCCGACCACGGGCGAGATGTTGGTCACCTGCAGCTCGTGCATCTCGTAGGTGCCCATGAAGAAGAGCACGTTGCAGAACAGCATGAGCGACTGGCTCAGGAAGAAGCAGACCTTCTTGCCCATGAGCGGCAGGTGCTTGATCAGCGTGTCGACACCCAGGTGCGCGCCGTCGCGCATGGCCACCATGGCGCCGATGTAGGTGAGCCAGATGAAGCAGTAGCGCGACATCTCGTCCGACACCGAAATGCCCGAATTGAAACCGTAGCGCAGCACCACGTTGCCGAACACCATGACGACCATCGCCACCATGCACACGACGACGAGGAACTCCAGCAGGCGAAAAAATCCGTCGATAGCCCTTTGCATCAGCATCTGCGTCTCCTGACTTTCCAGTGTTGTTATGGGATGTCTGCGCGGCCGCCGCGTCTAGAGCGGGAAGGCCTTCAGCTGTGTCGCCGGGCGGCTGATGCGCGGAATCTTCTTGCGCGAAGCCAGCACCGTCTCGATGTCGTGGCGCGCACCGTCGATGAGCACCAGAACGGCTTTCTCGGCGGCGGCCGGATCGCGTGCGATGACGGCGTCGAGCACCGCGCGGTGCAGCGGCAGCGAACTCGCGGGCCCGTTCTTGCGGGTGGTCGAAATCTCGAAGCTGGTGCGCAGCAGCGCGCCCAGCGCACGGCTCATCTGCACCAGCATGCGGTTGTGACTGGAGCGGATGAGGCCCTGGTGAAAGCGCAGGTCGGGCGTGATGTAGTCGCCGCCGAATTCGATGGCGCGCTTCATGCCCGCGTAGGCGTCTTCCATGTCGGCGATGTCTTCGGCGGTGGCGCGCTGGGCGGCCAGCGCCACCGCGGCGGGCTCGACCACGCGGCGCAGGTCCTGCAGGTCGCGCAGGAACTCGGCCGACAGGCCCGCCTGCGTCTGCCAGACGATGACGTCGGCGTCGAACCAGTTCCACTGGTCGGGCGGCTGCACGCGCGTGCCCACCTTCGGGCCGCTGGTCACCAGGCCCTTGGCGATCAGCGACTTGATCGATTCGCGCACCACCGTCCGGCTCACGCCGAGCTCTTCGCACAAGAGCGGCTCCGGCGGAATCGACGCGCCGGGCGCATAGCGGCCCGCGACGATGTCGCTGCCGATGCGGTCGACCGTGTTGCCGTGAACGTTCTTGATCATGCCTGCCTGTGGGTGTGTGGTTCTGGTGGTGTCCGGTGCCTGTTTGCCTGCCCGTATCGGGGCCGGATTCAGGCAGCTCCCGCCTGTGCCGGCCACTCGAAAACCCTGAATGCGCGACAGCTCGTCACGCTTATCATATGATGATTGAAACGGTCGTCCCGCAGGAAAAACCCTGAGGATTCCGCTCCAGATCCACGACGAAGAGACACATCCCATGAGCAACGCCCCGAAGAAAAAGCCCGCCAGCGAACTGCGCAGCCAGCAGTGGTTCGGACGCCACGACCGCGACGGTTTCATCTACCGCAGCTGGATGAAGGGCAAGGGCGTGCCGCACGACCAGTTCGACGGCCGCCCGGTCATCGGCATCTGCAACACCTTCAGCGAACTCACGCCCTGCAACTCGCACTTCCGCACGCTCGCCGAGCAGGTGAAGATCGGCGTGTACGAGGCCGGCGGCTTCCCGCTCGAGTTCCCGGTGATGTCGCTGGGCGAGACGCTCCTGCGCCCCACCGCCATGCTGTACCGCAACCTCGCGAGCATGGACGTCGAAGAAAGCATTCGCGGCAACCCGCTCGATGGCGTGGTGCTGCTCATGGGCTGCGACAAGACCACGCCCGCGCTGATGATGGGCGCGGCCAGCGTCGACCTGCCGACCATCGGCGTGTCGGGCGGCCCGATGCTCTCGGGCAAATGGCGCGGGCAAGAATTGGGCTCGGGCACCGGCGTGTGGCAGATGAGCGAACAGGTGCGCGCCGGCACGCTCAAGCTGCAAGATTTCTTCGAGGCCGAGAGCTGCATGCACCGCAGCCACGGCCACTGCATGACGATGGGCACGGCCAGCACCATGGCCAGCATGGTCGAGTCGCTGGGCATCGGCCTGCCGGGCAACGCGGCCTACCCCGCCGTCGACGGCCGGCGCAACGTGCTGGCGCGGCAAGCGGGCCGGCGCATCGTCGACATGGTGCATGAAGACCTCAACATGTCGAAGATCCTTACGCGCCAGGCCATCGAGAACGCGATCAAGGTCAACGCGGCCATCGGCGGTTCGACCAACTTCGTGATCCACCTGCTGGCCATCGCGGGGCGCATGGGCGTCGAGCTCACGCTCGACGACTTCGACCGCCTCGCCGCCGACCTGCCCTGCCTCGTGAACCTGCAGCCCTCGGGCCAGTTCCTGATGGAAGACTTCTGCTACGCGGGCGGCCTGCCCGTGGTCATCAAGGAAATCGCCGACCACCTGCACAAGGACATCCTCACCGTCACCGGCCAGAGCGTGTGGGAGAACGTGAAGGACGCCGAGAACTACAACCCGCAGGTCATCCGCACCCAGGCCGAGCCCTTCAAGGACAAGGCCGGCATCTGCGTGCTGCGCGGCAACCTCGCGCCCAACGGCGCCATCATCAAGCCCAGCGCGGCCACGCCCGAGCTGCTGGTGCACAAGGGCCGCGCCGTGGTCTTCGAGAGCGCCGACGACCTGCACAAGCGCATCGACGACGAGAACCTGGACATCGACGAGCACTGCATCATGGTGCTCAAGAACTGCGGCCCCAAGGGCTACCCCGGCATGGCCGAGGCCGGCAACATGCCGCTGCCACCGAAGGTGCTGCGCAAGGGCATCACCGACATGGTCCGCATCAGCGACGCGCGCATGAGCGGCACCGCCTACGGCACCGTCGTTCTGCACACCGCGCCCGAGGCGGCTGCGGGCGGCCCGCTGGCGCTGGTGCAGGACGGCGACATCGTCGAGCTCGACGTGCCGAACCGCAAGCTGCACCTGCATGTGAGCGACGAGGAACTGGCGAAGCGCCGCGCGAAGTGGGTGGCACCCAAAGCGCTGCTGGACTCGGGGTACTGGAAGCTGTACGTCGACACGGTGCTGCAGGCTGACCAGGGGGCGGACCTGGCCTTTCTGCGTGGTCGTCGTGGGGCTTTTGTGCCGCGAGACAATCACTGATTTGGAGAGATCCAGGGCGCGCTCCCGCCGACGGGGTACCTTGCTCCGCGAATGTCCCCCGCCCTTCGGGCTCCTCCTTGATTTCGCTGCGCAAGGCACCCCGTCGACGTGAGCGGGTTCAGAGCAGTTGTTGATCGGCCCGCACGACGACCGCGCCTCCCGGGCTCAGGGTACTGGGTGCTTCCCGCAGCGAAATCAAGGAGGAGGCCGCAGGCCGGGGGACATTCGCGGAGGGAAGTACCCGGTGGCCTGTGCACGCGCCCCGAACAACCTCTCGAAACGCTACAGACGACAAACATGACAAGACTCATCGCCATCGACTGGGGCACAAGCTCGCTACGCGGTGCATTGCTCGACCCGAGCGGGCAGGTCATCGAAGAGCGCAGCGACGCCCGCGGCATCCTCACCGTGCCCGAGGGCGGCTTTCCTGCCGTGTTCGAGTCGCTGTTCGGCGACTGGATGCGCCTGGCAGACACGCGCTGCCTGATCTCCGGCATGGCCGGCAGCAAGCAGGGCTGGGTCGAAGCGCCCTACTGCCCCTGCCCCGCAGGCCGCGTCGAAGTAGGCCGCAGCATCATCGCCACAGACGCCATCCCCGGCGCACGCATCGCCATCGTGCCCGGCCTCAGCGACGAGCACGCCGGCGTGCCCGACGTGATGCGCGGCGAAGAGGTGCAGATCCTCGGCGCCATGACGATCACCGGCCTGGACGATGGCGTCTTCGTGCTGCCCGGCACCCACAACAAATGGGCCACGGTCAAGAAAGGCCGCGTCGCGGGCTTTCGCACCTACATGACGGGCGAGTTCTACGCGCTGCTGAGCCAGCACTCGATCCTGGGGCGCACGCTCGATGCGGCCGCGCCGCTCGACGAAGCCGCCTTCCTCGAAGGCGTGACGCGCTCCGAGAACGGCCACGGCCTGCTGCACAACGCCTTCGGCACCCGCACGCTCGCGCTGTTCGAGCGCATGCCCAAGGAAGAGCTGTCGAGCTACCTGTCGGGCCTGCTCATCGGCGAAGAGCTGCGCACGCAATCGGTACAGGCCGTCGGCGAGGTCGTGCTGATCGGCTCTTCCGCCCTCACCCAACGCTACACCCTGGCCCTGCGCGCCACCGGCGTCGCCACGCGCACGCTCGGCGCCGAAGCCACCTGGGCCGGACTGCACACGCTGTCCGGCTTCCTCGACACCGACAGGACACCCGCCCCATGACCACGCCCCTCGATAAATTCAACGCCGCGATGCAGGCCCTGCCGCTCGTGGCCATCCTGCGCGGCCTCTCGCCCGCCGAAGCCTCTGCCGTGGGCGACGCCATCGTCGAGCCCGGCTTCCGGCTGCTCGAAGTGCCGCTCAATTCGCCGCAGCCGCTGGAGAGCATCGCGCTGATGCGCCAGCGCTTTCCGAACGCGCTGGTCGGCGCGGGCACCGTGCTCGACGCGAAGCAGGTGCGCGAGGTGCATGCGGCCGGCGGCGAGCTGATCGTGTCGCCCAATTTCAACGCGGAAGTGATCCGCGAGGCGGCGCGCCTGGGCATGGTCTGCCTGCCCGGCGTGATGACGCCGACCGAGGCCTTCGGCGCGCTCGCGGCCGGTGCCACGGGCCTGAAGCTGTTCCCGGCCGAGCTGGCCTCGCCCGCCGTGGTGAAGGCCCTGCTCGCGGTGCTGCCGGCCGGCACGCCCGTGATGCCCGTGGGTGGCATCGCGCCCGACAACATGGGCGCGTGGCGCGCGGCCGGCGCGGCCGGCTTCGGCATCGGCTCGTCGCTCTACAAGCCCGGCAAGACCGCCGCCGCCGTGCGCGAGGACGCGCAGCGCTTCGTGGCGGCCTGGGCCGGCCTGGCCCGCGCCTGATCCGGCACGAACAATTCACCCACCACAAGAAAGAAGGAGACCCCCGCGATGTCCGCCGATTCCGAATACGCCAGCCCCGCCGTGCGCCAGTTGCGCGAGGACCTCGCGCTCGCCTTGCGCGCCGCGGCCCACCACGGGCTGTCCGAAGGTGTGTGCAACCATTTCAGCGTGTTGCTGCCGGGCGCGCAGGACCGCTACCTCATCAACCCGCGCGGGTTGCACTGGAGCGAGATCGGTCCCGACGACATCGTGCTGATCGACGTGCACGGCGAAGTGCTCGCGGGCCGCCATCGCGTGGAGCCCACCGCCCTCTTCATCCACGGCGCGGTGCACCGGCTCACGGGCCACGCCGTGGTGCTGCATTGCCACATGCCCTACGCGACGGCGCTGACGCTCACGGTCGACCGCGCACTCGACCCGACCGCCAGCCAGAACGCCATGCGCTACATGAACCGCATCGCCATCGACGCCGAGTACAACGGCCTGGCACTGGACGACGCCGAGGGCGAGCGCATCGCGCGCGCCATGGCCGGCAAGGACGTGGCCTTTCTCGCGAACCACGGCGTGATCGTGGCGGGCGGCACCATCGCCCATACCTACGACGACCTGTACTACCTGGAGCGCGCCTGCCTGCACCAGGTGATCGCGCAATCGACCGGGCGCCCGCTGGTGCCCGTCAACGCCCAGCTGGCCGCGCACGTGGCGGCGCAGATCCAGGGCGAGCGGGAACAGTCCGACCTGTTCTTCGAAGCCCTGCGGCGCATGCTGCCGGCCCCGCCACGCTGAAAAAGCGTGCGCGCAGCGGCTTACAGCTCTTCATGCGATTTCGCTTCCGGCTTACAAGAACTTCACATAATGGCGCGACGATGAGGCATCGCAATCACTCCCCAGGAGTCGCCATGAAAAAGCTGACATTCGCCTTCGGTGCTGCCGCCCTGCTGTCGCTGGCCGCCCTCACCGCGCCGGCCCATGCCCAGGCCGGCGGCCCGTTCATCCAGGCCCAGGTGTACGTGACCCCCGCGCCGCCGCCGCGCCATCACTACTACGCCCCGCCGCCGCCCCCGCGCCACTACCACCCGGGCTACTACGACGGCCCGCGTCGCCACGGCTATTACGACCACGGCCGCCGCGACTGGGAAGGCCGTCGCCACGGCCGCCGGGACAACGACGGCGACGGTGTGCCCAACCGTTACGACCGTCGCCCGAACAACCCCTACCGCTATTGACGCACTTCAGACCGGCGGACTCGCATAAGCGGGCCGCTCGGTCGAAAGGCTCTGCTTGAGCTGGCGCGTGACCTCGTCCGCCAGCACCTCGGGCAGCCCCGCTTCCACGCCCGCCAGCGCCTGTCGCGCCGCATCGTCGGGCGAGGTCTTGGGACCGGGCAGGCGCGCCGCCATGTCGGTGTCCATGAGCGCCACGTGCAGGCTCGTGACCTGCGTGCCCTGTCCCGCCAGTTCGTTGCGCAAGCCGTTGCTCAGCGACCAGGCCGCCGACTTGGTGGCGCTGTAGGTCGCCACGCCGGGGAACGTCGTCCAGGCCAGGGCCGACAGCACGTTGAGGACCGCACCGCCGCCGTTCGACGCGAGCACCGGCGCAAAGGCCTGCGTGAGCGCCCAGGGGCCGAAGAAGTTGGTCTCGAACTCGGCGCGTGCCGCGGCCACCGCGTCGGGCGAGCCCAGGAAGCTCGATCCGCGCGAGATGCCCGCGTTGTTGACCAGCAGCGTCACGTCGCCGCAGGCGCGCGCGGCGGCCTCGATCTGCGCGGGCTGCGTCACGTCGAGTGCCACGGGCACGACGCCCGCGAGCGTGATGCTCTTGGGGTCGCGCGCAGCCCCGTAGACCTTGCGCGCGCCGGCCGCGAGCGCCGCCTTGGCGAACGCCAGGCCGAGCCCCCGGTTGGCACCGGTGATGAAGACGACGGAATCCTTGATCTGCATGACGAGCCTTTCGTTGAAAAGAAATCGATGTGCGCTTCAGGCCTGCGCCACGCGGCGCAGCAACCCCTGGGTCGTGCGCGGCCAGCCCACGCGGCCGAACCACGCGCCGCCCGCGATGGCAGAGGCAATGACGATGCCGTACACCACCAGCGCCACACCCTGCGCCGCGAACACGCCGGTGAGCCCGCCGCCCCAACGCAGCGCCAGCCAGCCGCCCGTGCCCGCCACGGCGAGCCGCGCGATGTTGCCGAGCACCGGCCACAGCAGCCGGCCCGCGCCCTGCGAGGCGAAGTACAGCACCAGCCCGACACCGAAGAAACCGTACAGCGGCCCCACCACGCGCAGGTAGTGTGCGCCGGTCTCGAGCATCACGGGGTCGTGGCCGAACAGCATCAGCCACGGACGCGGGAACAGCGCCGCAGCCAGCCCGATGACCTCGGCCATGCCGAAGGCCAGCGCCGCGCCAGCCCAGGTGGCACGCAGCGCACGCTCGCGCAGCCCTGCGCCCATGCAGGTGCCGACCATCGCGACCAGCGGCGCACCGAGGCCGAACACCAGCGGCACCAGCAGGTACTCGAGCCGCGATGCCGTGCCGTAGCCGGCGAGCGCGCCCGCGCCGAAATGGCCGGTGAGTGCGGTGGCGATACCGATCGACAGGTTGGTCGCCACCGTCGACACCGTGCCCACCAGCCCGATGCGCAGGATGTCGCGGAACAGCGGCCAGCGCATCTGGAACGCCGCCAGCGTGGGCCGCAGCAGGCTGCGCGGCGAGCGCAGGTAGGCGATGAGCGCGAGCGAGCCCAGCAGGTAGTACAGCAGGAGCGCCAGCGCGCCGCCCGCAATGCCCATGCCGCCCCACGGCCCGATGCCGAAGATCAACAGCGGCGACGCCGGAACAAGGAACACCACGCCCACCACCGTCACGTTGGCCGGCACCGCCATGTTGCCGGTGCCGCGGATGATGGCGGACAGCGAGTTGAAGAGCCACACCAGCACCGCACCCGCGAACACCCAGTTCGAGTACGTGAGCGCGGCTTCCAGCGCGGCGCCGGTGCCGCCCATCACGCCGTACAGCCAGCGCCCGCCCAGCAGCAGCGCGAGCGTGAAGCACAGGCCGAAGCCGATCGCGATGACCACCGCGTGCCACACCAGCGCATCGGCGTCGCCCCGGCGGCGCGCGCCCAGCGCACGCGCGATCGACGAGGCGATGCCGCCGCCCATCGCGCCGCTGGAGGTCATCTGCATCAGCATGACGATGGGGAACACTAGCGCCATGCCGGCCAGCGCGTCGGTGCCGAGCTTGCCGACGAAGTAGGTCTCGATGAGCCCGACGGAGGCCTGCGCCAGCATCACGAGCACATTGGGCGCGGCCAGCCGCAGCAGCGTGGGGATGATGGGCGCCTCGAGCAGGCGGCGCGTGCGCGGGTCGAGGTCGCCGTTCGCTTGTTGGGGGGTGGTCATGCGGGTCTCCGGCAGTCAGGCGCGCGCGGCGGCGTTGCTGGTGGCCGCGGCCGGTGCAGCAGCGGTCTTGGCGGGACGGCGGATCGCCATGACGATCACCGCCGCGAACAGGCAGGCCGCGCCGGCCGTGTACAGCGCCGGCGTATAGGTCAGCAGCAGCGTGCGCGCAAAGCCCGCGCCGTAGGCCGCGGTGGCCGCGCCCAGCTGGTGGGCCGCGAAGATCCAGCCGAACACCAGCCCGACCTTCGCGGGGCCGAAGGCGGCGCCCGCGAGCTTGACGGTCGGCGGCACGGTGGCGATCCAGTCCAGGCCGTAGAACATCGCGAACAGGCCCAGGCCGTAGATCGTGAATTCGGAGTGCGGCAGCCAGAACAGCGACAGCCCGCGCAGGCCGTAGTACCAGAAGAGCAGCTTGCGGTTGTCGTAGCGGTCGGAGAGCCAGCCCGACAGGATGGTGCCGACGAAGTCGAAGGCGCCCATCATCGCGAGCACCGAGGCGGCGGGCACGGCGCTCATCCCGTAGTCGCCGCACAGCGAGATGAAGTGCGTCTGCACCAGGCCGTTGGTGCTCAGGCCACAGATGAAGAAGGTGCCGGCCAGGATCAGGAAGGTGCGGTTGGTTGCCACCTCGCGCAGCACGCGGAACGGCGTGGCGAAGTTCATCGTGAAGGCGGGCGCCGGCGCCGGCTGCGTGCCGGGCGCTTCGCCGTAGGGCCGCAGGCCGATGTCCGACGGCCGGTTGCGCACCAGGCACAGCGCGAGCAGCGCGATCACCACGCTGCCGACCACGATCGGCACGATGGCCGAGCGCCAGCCCCAGTGCTCGATCATCCAGGCCGCCAGCGGCAGGAAGGCCAGCTGGCCTGTGGCCGCGCTGGCCGTGAGCATGCCCACGACCAGGCCGCGCCGCGCGACGAACCAGCGGTTGGCCACCACGGCGCCGAGCACCAGCGCCGTCATGCCGGTGCCCAGGCCGAGCATCAGGCTCCACAGCACGAACAGTTGCCACAGCTGCGAGGCCGTGGTGACCAGCGCCATGCCCAGGCCGACCAGCGTGAGGCCGGCGCACATCACCGCGCGCAGGCCATAGCGCTCCATCAGCACCGCGGCGAACGGGCCCATGAGGCCGAACAACGCAAAGCGCAGCGCGAGCGCGGACGAGATCTGCTCGGTGCTCCAGCCGAACTCCTCGCCGAGCGGCTTCATCATCGCGCCCGGCAGGCCGAGCGCGGCCGACATGGTGAGCATGGTCAGGAAGGTGACGGCGGCGACGATCCAGCCGTAGTGGATGCCGCGGCGCTGCAGCCATGCGGAGACGTGGGTGGCGAACATGGGACCTCTGGAACTGTTGGAATGGGTCGGGGGAAAACGAAGAGACAGGAAATCCGGCCGCGCGGCTTCAGGGGCGCGGAACGTGTTCGTTGAAAGGGGGTGGGAGCGTCAGTCCTGCACGTCGACCGGCTCGCCCGTGCCGAGCAGCGCGAGCGATTCGTCGATGAGCGCATGCAGCGCGAGCACGCGCTCCACGCCCAGCAGCGCATTGAGCTTGAGCTGCGCCGTCTTCCAGTGCTGCTGCGCTTCGCGCCACTTGGCCTCGCCGGCGTCGGTGAGCGACACCAGCCGGCTGCGCGCATCGGCGCCCGCCACTTGCGCCACCCAGCCCGCGGTGATGAGCGGCTGCAGGTTGCGGCTCAGCGTGGACGCGGTCATCTTCAGTTCGCCCGCCAGGTCGACCGGGCGCATCGGGCCCAGGCGCTTGAGGTGCGACAGCAGCGAGTACTGCGTGGTCTTGAGGCCGCTGCGCGACACCTCGGCGTCGTAGTGCTGCGTCAGGCGGCGCATCAACTGGCGCGTCTTGAAGCTGGTGCAGCCGCGGGGTTGGGTGGGAGTGTCCATGGGGTATTATTGTATGTGCAACTATTGCATATGCAATCAACCCCTCCCCGCAAAGCCCCCAGCAGGAACACAGGCATGACGCAGCAAGCTTTCACCGACACCCCTTCCAATCTGCTCGACGCATGGATCGCCGAAGAACGGCAGATCGCCGAGCGCCTCGAGAACGGCCCCGGCCCCGGGCTCGCGCGCCCCGAGCAGGTCGCCGGCAAGACTGGCCTGGAGGTCATGCAGGCCATGCTCAACGGCGAGATTCCCTACGCCGCCATCGCCAAGACGCTGGACTTCACCATCGTCTCGGTCAGCAAGGGCATCGCCATCTTCCAGGGCACGCCGCTGCCGCAACACCTGAACCCGCTGGGCACCATCCACGGCGGCTGGGTCGCCACGATGCTCGACTCGGCCCTGGGCTGCTCGGTCCACACCATGATGCCGCCCGGTCGCGCGTACACGACGGCCGAACTCAGCGTGAACTACGTCAAGGGCCTCACGCCGAAGGTGCAGCGCGTGCGCGCCGAAGGCAAGGTGATCCACTGCGGCAAGCAGCTCGCGACCGCCGAGGCGCGGCTGGTCGGGGCGGACGGCACGCTGTATGCGCATGCGACGACGACGTGCCTGGTGTTCGAGGTGCCGGCGGGGCGGTGAGGTCCCAAAGACCCCGCTCTCGTTGAATTGCGGGGCGCCCCTCACTTCTTTGAAGGCCGACATATGTCGGCCTTTTTCGTTGGGGCGTTCGGCGAGAAAGTCGTCATCGCCAACCAAGGAAAAGACTGCCATGGCCGCCATGGGCTGGCCGGCGGCGGAACCCTCCGCCGCCGAACCCGAAGGTACCGCCTGCGTTCGCGCAAGGCAGCCCGCAGAGGACTCAACCAGATGACAACGACACTTACCGAAAAGACTTTTGCCGAGCTGTTCACCTATGCGGGCGGCACGAACGGCTCTCGCGTCAACGCCCAAGGCTTCATCGAGCCCTGCGCCACGCCGCGCTTCGACTTCGATCCGATCACGAAGGTGGCGAAGGGGCTGCTCATTGAAAACGCGCGAATCAACCAATTGGCGTTTTCGTCGCGATTTGAAAACGCGGTCTGGGCGAAGACGAGCGTCACCGCCGTGCCTGGCGCAGCCCAGGCGCCGAACGGACGTTGGGATGCTTGCAAGCTGACCTTGCTCAACGGCGGGATCGCGTCCGTGGGCCGCGCGTCGCAGACGACTGCCAAAGCGGCGGCCGCAATCACCTACGCCTTTTCTTTCTATGCGAAGGCCGCAGGCTCCTCGAATGGATGGGCCTTTGCTTCCGGCGCGACAACAGGCGAAAGAATCAGCTTCGCCTTCGACCTGTCGGCCTTGACCATCTCCCTCTTCACCATCTCTGTCTTTACGGAGGTGTCGAAACGGATCGTCGATGTCGGCGGTGGGTGGCGCAGGGTCGAGATCGTCTTCACGACAGACGCATCCGCGGCGCTGACCGCGGCCGTCTACCCCGGCGCAGCGGCTGCCGGCACCGGCCCCGGCGACGGCGTCGCCGGCCTCTACATCTGGGGTGCGCAGCTCGAAGTGGGTGCGTTCGCCAGCTCCTACATCCCCAGTTGGGATGGGGTCACGGCACGGGCCTCGATCGGCAGCTACTACGACGCCGAAGGCATCCTGCGTTATGCGGCGGCAGGCGTTGCGCGCAACAGCTACGAGCCATCGAATCTGGCGTTGCCGCCTGTGCTGATGGTGGAAGAGCAGCGCACCAACATCCTGCTCAAGAGCAGCGACATGCATTTGGTTCCATGGTTCTTTGCCGGCGCAGTCTCACGTGCGACCGGCAAGTTGGCCCCCGACGGGACATTGCGAGCCGTCGAGGTCTCCGGAACACCTACCGGATCATTGGGCCAGTCGGCGGCTGCTACATCGACGGTGATGACGTTCTCCGTCTATCTGAAGAACGTATCGAGGAACGCTCCAGTGTCGCTACAGCTGCGCAATACGACCACAGCGGCGCAGTTCACTTTCGGCTATGCCACGCTTCATGGTGGCAGTCCTTCTATCTCGGGCAATGGGTGGGAAATGCGGTCGGTGGGCGGCGGATGGTTCCGCTGCGCATTCACCCAGTCTACGGGGATCACCGTCGGCGATACGCTTGCCATCTACCCATTTCATGTCGGCGACGGCACCGACCACGGTGCATTTCAGATCTGGGGCGCCCAGCTCGAAACGGGTGCCTTTGCTACAAGCTACGTTCCGAGCGCCGAGACCTTCATCAGCCGCGCGTCCATCGGGACTTATTTCGACTCGACGGGTGTAATGAAGACTGCTGCGGCTGGCGCGGCGCGGATGACCTACAACCCGACCGATCTGAGCATCGCGCCGTGGCTGATGCAGGAGGGGCAAAGCACGAACCTGCTGCTCAACAGCCAGATCGCCGCTGGGGTCGCCGGCGGGACCACGCCGCCACTGGTCTCCAGCGAAACGGTGGACGGAGAAGCCTGCGTCGCAACGACCTTCACACCGGCCATGACCTCCACGGGCTACGCGGGTTGTCGCATGCAGGGCGGCTCCGGAATTGGCGCAACGGTCATGGGAGGCACCGCCTACAGTTCGAGCAGCTACGTGAAACTCAGTCGACCGCTGACCGGAAGCGAGTCGATCACGATGTACTACACGGGCATCTCCGCGCTTGGCTCATTCATCATCACAGCGGCCAATTCGGCCCAGTTTGTGGACAGATTCACGCGGGCGGTTGTTCAAAATGTGACGGCTGCGGGCAGCACCAGCGGAGGGGTCTACCCGGTCGTCAACGCAAACACGGTTGTCACAAGCACTCTGACCGTCTGGATATGCAAAGGCCAGGTCGAGGTGGGACCTGTGGCAACCAGCTACATCCCCACGACGACCGCAACGGTCACCCGAGCGGCGGACGCCGCCACCTCGACCGCGGCCACCCGCCAGGCAGACACCGCAACCTCCGCCGCCACGACACGCGCCGGCGACGTCATTCGCGTCGACACGACCAAAGGCTGGTGCAATGCCGCCGAAGGCACCCTCTTCATGGAGTTCGGACGGCCGAGAGAAGGAGACTCGTCGACGCGCAACCTGATCGAGATTGGCTCCGCCATCGCCAACCGCGTCGGCATCGGCTTCAATACGACGGGGTCCGCCTACGCGTATTCCAACGCCAATGGCGTGTCAGGCCCAAGCACGCCAGGAGTCGGACTCCTCGGCACCCCCGTTGGCAGCCCGGTCAAGACCACGGTCAGCTATGGCGCCGACGGCCTTCGCTACGGATGCAACGGCCAGTTGTTCAAAGCGGCCATGACGACGGTCCCGCCCATGAACTTCCTGGGCATCGGGAACCTTGCCACCGGCGGCAACCAGCCGTTCCTTCATGTCCGATCGGTGCGATACCAACCGCAGAAACTGACCGATGCGGAAGTCGTGGCCTTGACGGCCTAGAAGCCCCCGGCCGAGCGCATCGCAGTAAACCCTCAACCCGTAAGCCAAAGGAAAACCCACCCCTCCCCGTCAGTGATAATTGTTCTCATCAGCGACGCACCCGTCGTCGCCGATGCCTTTCCTAGAACACCTCACCGCACCTGGAGGATCCTCTTCATGACCGACCGTTCCGACCCCCAGGGCCGCGTGGCGCACGCCCTCCTCGGCGTTTCTGCCGCCTGGCTCGCCCTCACCGCCCTGCCCGCGCACGCCGCCAATGACGAGCTCACGCTCTACACGACGCGCGAGCCGGCGCTGATCCAGCCGCTGATCTCGGCGTTCAGCGCGCAAAGCAAGATCAAGGTCAACACGGTGTTCGTGAAGGACGGCCTGCTGGAACGCGTGAAGGCCGAAGGCGCCCGCTCGCCGGCCGACGTGCTGATGACGGTGGACATCGGCAACCTCGTCGACCTCGTCGAAGGCGGCGTGACGCAGCCGGTGAAGTCGGCCGCGCTCGAGTCGGCCATTCCGGCCAACCTGCGCGGCGCCGACGGCCAATGGTTCGCGCTCTCGCTGCGCGCCCGCGTGCTGTACGCCGACAAGAACCAGCCGCTGACCAGCTTCCGCTACGAAGACCTGGCCAACCCGAAGTACAAGGGCAAGGTCTGCATCCGCGCCGGCCAGCACCCCTACAACACGGCCCTGGTGGCCGCGATGATCGCGCACGACGGCGAAGCCAAGACCGAGCAGTGGCTGCGCGGCGTCAAGGGCAACCTGGCGCGCAAGGCCACCGGCGGCGACCGCGATGTGGCGCGCGACATCCTGGGCGGCATCTGCGACATCGGCGTGGCCAACTCGTACTACGTGGGCCAGATGAAGAGCGCCAAGGAAGGCACCGACGCGCGCAAGTGGGGCGACGCCATCAAGGTGATCCGCCCGACCTTCGCCAGCGCCAAGAGCGGCGGCACGCACGTGAACATCAGCGGCGCGGCCGTGGCCAAGAACGCGCCGCAGCGCGCCAACGCGGTCAAGCTGCTCGAGTTCCTGGTGTCGGAACCGGCCCAGGCGCTGTACGCCGACGCCAACTACGAGTACCCGGTGCGCAAGGGCGTGGCCCTCGACCCGATCATCGGCCAGGCCATCGGCGAGCTGAAGGTCGATCCGCTGCCGCTGACCGAGATTGCCAAGTACCGCAAGCAGGCCAGCGCCCTCGTCGACAAGGTCGGCTTCGACCAGTGACCTGCATGGCCGGGCACACCTTGCCGGCAACTGAATGCTGATTTCGCGGCGCCAGCCGCCGGGCCTGCGCGCCGCGGGCCCGGCATGGCGCTGCGCGTCGTTCCTGATCGCCCTCGGCGTGCTCGCGCCGGTGCTCACGCTGGCCTGGCTCGCGTTCGGCTCGGGCGTCGGCCACTGGGGACCGCTGTTCGCGCACGTGCTGCCGCAGGCGGCGTTCAACACGGCGCTGCTGCTCGCGGGCGTCGGCACCCTCGTCCTCGTGATCGGCACCGGCTGCGCCTGGCTGGTCACGGCGCATGACTTCCCCGGCCGCGGCGTGCTCAACTGGGCGCTGCTGCTGCCGCTGGCGATGCCGACCTACATCGTCGCCTTCGCCTACCTCGACCTGCTGCATCCCATCGGTCCCGTGCAGGGCGCGATCCGCTGGATGCTGGGCTTCGACAGCCCGCGCCAGTTCCGCCTGCCCGACCTGCGCTCGATGCCGGGGGCGATCTTCGTGCTGGGCTTCGTGCTCTATCCGTACGTCTACATGACGGCGCGCGCGATGTTCATGACCCAGCCGGCGCACCTGCTGGAAGCGGCGCGCACGCTGGGCGAGAGCCGCCGCGGCGCGTTCTTTCGCGTGGCGCTGCCGCTGGCGCGGCCGGCGCTGGCCGTGGGCCTGAGCCTGGCGCTGCTCGAGACGCTCAACGACATCGGCGCCTCCGAATTCCTCGGCGTGAACACGCTCACGGTGGCGGTCTACACCACCTGGATCACGCGCTCCGACCTGGCCGGCGCCGCACAGATCGCCTGCGCGATGCTGTTCGTGGTGGTGGCGCTGGTCTGGCTCGAACGCAACGGCCGCCAGCACCAGCGCTTCGGCTCCGCGCAGCGCATGCGCGCGGTGCAGCCCCGGCGCCTGCACGGCGGCGCGGCCTGGGCGGCGACCGCGACGGCGGCGCTGCCGGTGCTGATCGGCTTTGTCGCGCCCGCGCTGTACCTGGTCTGGGAAAGCGGCAAGCGGCTGCACCAGGGCGGCGGCATTTCGCAGGGCCTCGTGGCCAGCCTGGGCAACACGCTGGCGCTCGCGGCCGGCGTGACGGTGGTGGCCGTGGCGGCGGGGCTGGTCGTGGCCTGGGCCTCGCGCAGCCAGGGCACGAGCCTCAACCGCGCCCGCTGGCAGGCGCGCGCGGCCACGCTGGGCTACGCGGTGCCGGGCACGGTGCTCGCCATCGGCCTGCTGACGCCGGCGCTGGCCTTCGACGCGGCGCTGGCCGGCGCGATGGGCTGGCAAGGCCTGCCGCTGATGGGCGCGGGCATCGTGCTGGTCATGGCCTGCGCCATCCGCTTTCTTGCGATGCCCGTGGGTGGCATCGAGGCCGGGCTGGCGCGCATTCCGCCGGCCATCGAGCAGGCCTCGCGCCTGCTCGGCGAAACCACCGGCGGCACGCTGCGCCGCGTGCACCTTCCGCTGCTGCAGCCCGCCATCGCGGCGGGTGCGCTGCTGGTCTTCGTCGACGCCATGAAAGAGCTGCCGGCCACGCTGCTGCTGCGCCCGGCCAACTTCGACACCCTCGCCACCTGGCTCTACGCCGAGGCCGCGCGCGGCACCTACGAAGAAGGCGCGATCGCCGCGCTGGCCATCGTGGTCGCCGGCCTGCTGCCGGTGGTGCTGCTGGCGCGCAACCAGCTCGGCACGACACCGGCGGTGACGCCTCCCGACACGGACCCCGCATGAGTTCCCCGCTTCATCTCGACTCGCTCCAGCTCGCGTACGACACGCCGCGCGGCCCGCACACGGTGGTCGACGGCTTCTCGCTGGACCTGCCCGCGGGCGAGATCGCCTGCCTGTTCGGCCCCTCGGGCTGCGGCAAGACCACGGTGCTGCGCGCCATCGCCGGCTTCGAGCCCGTGCGCGCCGGCACCATCCGCCTCGGCGACACGCTGCTGTCGTCGCCCCAGAAGCACCTGCCGCCCGAGCAGCGGCGCGTGGGCATGATGTTCCAGGAGTACGCGCTGTTCCCGCACCTGTCGGCCGCCAGGAACGTGGCCTTCGGCCCGCGCCGCCTGGGCCGCGCGGCGCAAAAGGCGCGCGTGGCCGAGATGCTCGCGCTGGTCGGCCTGGCCGAGGCCGGCGAGCGCTACCCGCACGAGCTGTCGGGCGGCCAGCAGCAGCGCATCGCACTGGCCCGCGCGCTGGCGCCCTCGCCGGCCCTGCTGCTGCTGGACGAGCCGTTCTCCAACCTCGACGGCGGCACGCGCGAGCGCCTGACCGCCGAGGTGCGCGGCATCCTGAAGAAGGCCGGGCAGACCGCGATCCTGGTCACGCACAACGAGGCCGAGGCGCATGCGATGGCCGACCGCATCGGCGTGATGCACAACGGGCGGATCACGCACTGGCTCGAGACGGCCTCGTAACGAAAGGCCTCACGGTGCGCAACGCGACCCGACTCTTCCTCGCGTGGGCGACATTGCTCGGGTCGGCGGTGCCGGCCCTGGCAGAAGTCCGTACGGTCTACCAAGGCACCCTCGGCACCAGCGAGGTCGTGCTCGAAGTGAATGCCACTGGCGGCGGGCGGTATTTCTATCGCCGCCACGGTGTCGACATTCCACTCTCCGGGCCGGTGACGAAGCTCGTGGAAGCCCTCCCGATCCAGGGCGAGGCGATGTACCGGGCGGCACAAGGCGGCAACGCGCCGTTGTTCGAAGATGCGCAGACCCGGCAGCCGGGCCCGACGTGGCGCGGCCAGGTGGTCGAAGGCACCTTTGCCGGAAGTTGGAGCGATGGCCCCAGCAAGCAGAACGTCGCGTTCGAGCTTCGACAGGTTCGCCAGTACGACCCAGACCGGAGTCCCGGCGCCACCGCGCCGGTGACGCGCGCCATCCCGCCAGGCAACACCACCGGCGCGGCTTCGGACGCACCGGTTTCCATCGAGACGGCACCCTACGACCACCTGAAGCTGCAGACCCCGCTCAAGCAAGGCGCGGAGCACGTCAGCGGAGCGGTGGCATGGCGCATGGTCATCGATCCGCGCACGCGCTTTTCCTATCCGCGGCTCACGCGACACCCGGATGCGCGCGTGGTCGAGAAGGTCAACGCCATCCTCGCGCGCAGGCACGGACAGCTCAGCCTCGCCGCGCTCGAATGCAAGGCCACCCTCTACACCGCGACGCACCCGGCGGCCGGCTCGCTGGGGGACTACGACGCGGAATCGGTGCGCGTCACCTTTCTCAGCCCGACGCTGATGAGCGTCGTCGAATCGGGGAGCACTGACTGCGGCGGCCCCCATCCCCACAACCACTACGCGCCCTACACGCTCGACCTGGTCCGTGGCGAGTACCTCGACTTCGATCACCTGTTCCGCACGTTCACCAGGACACCGGACGGGTTCGTGCCGAGCAAGACGCTCATGGCGCTGATCGGGAAGAAGCTGAAGGCAGAAGGGCGCGGGCCCGAATCCGCAGCCGCCGCAGAACCGCAGCACTACACGGGTTGCGACGAGGTGTGGCCCGAGTACCTGGCGTTGCATTTCGAGCGCACCCGCGGGCGCGATGCGTTGGCCGTCGCGGTCAGCGGCGTGCCGCACGCGCTCGGCGCCTGCCTCGGCACCACGGTGGCGCTGCCGTTCACCGAACTCAGGCCCCTTCTCAAGCCTGCGGCCGGCGCGTACCTCTTTCCCAAGCCGTAGCAACCGGGCGGCGCCCGAATGGGCTTTTCCAGAAAAGGTTGTTCAGGCCCGCAAGAATCGCGGCGATCCGACCACCCATTTCTTCGAAGACGGAACGCCCCATGACCCAGGCCCTCACCCTCGTCAGCCACCTGCTGTGCCCCTACGTGCAACGCGCCGCCATCGCACTGCACGAGAAGAACGTGCCCTTCGAGCGCGTGGTGATCGATCTCGCGAACAAGCCCCAGTGGTTCCTCGACATCTCGCCGCTGGGCAAGGTGCCGCTGCTGAAGGTGCAGCGCCCCGACGGCACCGAGGCCGTGCTGTTCGAGAGCAACGTGATCTGCGAGTACCTCGAGGAGACGCAACCCGGCGCCCGCCTGCACCCCGAAGACCCGCTCGCACGTGCGCAGCACCGTGCATGGATGGAGTTCGGCTCGGCCATCCTCGCCGACCTGTGGGGCTACGAGACCACGCAGGACGCCGCCGTGTTCGCGCAGAAGCGCGAGGCGCTGGCCACCAAGTTCGAACGCGTCGAGGCCGCGCTGGGGCAAGGCCCCTACTTCGCAGGCGAAGCCTTCAGCCTCGTCGACGCGGTGTTCGCACCGGTGTTCCGCTACTTCGAAGTATTCGATGCGATCAGCGATTCGCACCTGTTCGATGCGCTGCCCAAGGTGAATGCCTGGCGCCATGCGCTGGCGGCGCGGCCCAGCGTGCGCGCGGCGGTGGTGCCCGAGTACCCACGGCACCTGATGGATTTCCTGAAGAAGTACCAAGCGCACCTGCTGACGCTGGCGGCTTGATCGTCCTGAGCAGAGGGCGACAATAGCCCCCTTCCCCCCATAACGACAGACCCACGAGATGCGACTTCTCCACACCATGCTGCGCGTTGGCAATCTCCAGCGCTCCATCGACTTCTACACGCAGGTGCTCGGCATGACGCTGCTGCGCACGTCGGAAAACCCCGAGTACAAGTACAGCCTCGCCTTCGTCGGCTACGGCAACGGCAACCCCGACCAGGCCGAGATCGAGCTCACCTACAACTGGGGCACCGAGAGCTACGAGCTCGGCACCGCCTACGGCCACATCGCGCTCGGCGTGCCCGATGCCTACGCGGCCTGCGACAAGATCAAGGCCGCCGGCGGTAACGTGACGCGCGAGGCCGGCCCGGTCAAGGGCGGCACGACGGTGATCGCCTTCGTGACGGACCCCGATGGCTACAAGATCGAGCTGATCCAGCGCAACGAGAACGCGTCGGGCGGCGGCCTGCGCTGAGCCGTTTCGGGCGGCACGCAACACCATGGCAAGCCCGAAGACAAAGAAGAAGGACGCGCCGCTGACGCGCTACGTCGCCCTGCTGCGCGGCGTGAACGTCAACGGCATCACGATCAAGAGCGCCGACCTGAAGGCGCTGTTCGTCGACGAACTCGGCTTCGGCGTGGTGCGCACGGTGCTCGCCAGCGGCAACGTGCTGTTCGACACCGACGTACTCGATGCCGCCGCGCTGCGCACGCGCATCGAGCAGGCGCTGCGCCAGTGCTTCGGCTACGAGGCGTGGATCGTCTTGCTCACGCAGCGGCAGGTGGCCGACATGGCGGCGGGCTATCCCTTTGAGCGCATCGACGACACGCACCACCCGTACCTCGTATTCGGCTCCGACGCCGCGATGCTCGACGAGATCATGGACAAGGCCGGCACGGTCGATGCCAAGGTCGAGCAGCTGGTGCGCGGCGATGGCGTGCTGTACTGGCAGTGCCCGCGCGGCGAAAGCCTGGAGACGCCGGTGGCCAAGCTGCTTGCGAAGACCCGCTACAAGTCGAGCACCACCACGCGCAACCTGCGCACGGTGGAAAAGCTCATCACGGACTGATTGATCAGCAGCCCAGCCGGTCGGCCAGCGCGACGATGTCGCGCACATGCAGGCTGTTGTCCGGCTGCGGCGACACGTCCTTCGGCTGCTTGCGGCCGAACTCGTGGGGCCGCTCGATGTACGCCGTCTTCAGGCCGCACACGCGCGCGGCCGCCAGGTCGTCGTGGTGCGCCGCGGCGAGCATGACCTGGCCCGGCGTGGCGTCGAACACGCCCGCCACGCCGAGGTAGGTGCGCGGGTCGGGCTTGTAGGCCTTGAACACCTCGGCCGACAGCACGCAGTCCCAGGGCAGGCCGGCGCGCTTGGCCATCTCGGTGAGCAGGCCGATGTTGCCGTTGGAGAGCGTGCAGATGGTGAACTTCTTCTTCAGCCGCGTGAGCCCCTCGACCGCATCGGGCCAGGCCGGCAGGCGGTGCCAGGCGCGGCTCAGGTCGCGCTTGGCGGCGCTGTCGAGGTGGTCGGCCAGGCTGAAGTCGTGCAGCACCTGTTCGAGCATGCTCAGGTGCAGCTCGTCGAGCAGCGTGAAGCCGCCCTCGCCGGCCGCGATGCGTTCCATCACGGCCTTCATGGCGGGCTGGTAGCCGGCGCGCCAGGCCAGCGCAAAGGCCGCGCCGTCCACGCCGGGCAGCACGCGCTCGACCTCGGCCGCGATGCCGCTGTGCCAGTCGACCACCGTGCCGAACACGTCGAACGCGATGACCTTGAGGTCGCCCGCGTCGAAATCGGCCGACATGCTCAGCGCGGCAGCTGGCTCGCGGCGCGCGCCAGTTGCTCGATGCGGGTCCAGTCGCCGTCGCGGATGGCGTCGGTCGGCACGATCCACGAACCGCCCACGCAGGCCACGTTCGACAGCGCGAGGAACTCGGCTGCGTTGCCCGCATGGATGCCGCCCGTGGGGCAGAAGGTGACGTCGCCGAACGGGCCCTGCCAGGCCTTGAGCATCGGCAGGCCGCCGGCCTGCAGCGCGGGGAAGAACTTCAGCTGGGTGTAGCCGTCTTCCTGCGCCGTCATGATCTCGCTGCCGGTGGCCACGCCGGGCAGCAGCGGCAGGCCGAGGTCGTGACAGGCCTTGCCGACCGCGCGCGTGTAGCCCGGGCTCACGCCGAACTTGGCGCCGGCCAGCGCCGAGGCCTGCGCGTCGGCCGCGCTGCGGATGGTGCCGGCGCCGGCAACGGCTTCAGGCACTTCCTTGGCGATGGCCTCGATGCACTGCAGCGCCTGCGGCGTGCGCAGCGTCACTTCGAGCATGCGGATGCCGCCTGCGACCAGCGCGCGCGCCAGGGGCACGGCGTGTTTCACGTCGTTCAGCACGATGACCGGAATGACGGGTGCGTCGCGCATCACGTCGAGGGGGGTGAGTCTGTCTGTCATCTCATGGCTCCAAAAATTTCTTGCGGCCCGCGTGGGCCCCGTCACATCCAGGTGCAGGCGCCCTCTTCGGCGGTCAGGGCGTTGCGGCGCATGCCGGCGAACAGTTCGCGGCCCAGGCCGTGCCCGTCCGCGATGCGTTGCGCGTCGGACAGCGTCGCGGTCTCGCGCGCGGCCCATTCGTCTTCGGGCAGCAACACGGCGAGCGTACCCGCTACGGCGTCGAGGCGGATCAGGTCGCCGTCGCGCACCTTGGCCAGCGGGCCGCCGGCAGCGGCTTCGGGCGACACGTGGATGGCCGCGGGGATCTTGCCCGAGGCACCGCTCATGCGGCCGTCGGTGACCAGTGCCACGCGGAAGCCCTTGCCCTGCAACACCGACAGCGGCGGCGTGAGCTTGTGCAGCTCGGGCATGCCGTTGGCCTGCGGGCCCTGCCAGCGCACCACGCAGACCACGTCTCGCTCCAGCTCGCCGGCCGTGAACGCTTTTTGCAGCGCGGCCTGCGAGTCGAACACGCGCGCGGGCGCCTCGATGACATGGCGGTCGTCGGGCACCGACGACACCTTGATCACGCTGCGTCCCAGGTTGCCGCTGAGCAGCTTGAGGCCGCCGGTGGCGCTGAAGGGGCTGGCCACCGGGCGCGTGACGGCTTCTTTCTGCAGCGGTGCAGCGGGCGTCCATTGCAGGGTGTTCTCGCCGGCCAGCGACGGGATGTTGGCGAATTCGCGGATGCCGCCGGCGCGCACCGTGAGCACGTCGGCGTGCATCAGACCAGCCTCGACCAGCTCACCGATCACGAAGCCCGGGCCGCCGCAGGCCTGGAACTCGTTCACGTCGGCGCTGCCGTTGGGGTACACGCGCGTGAGCAGCGGCACCACGTCGGACAGCTGGGAGAAGTCGTCCCAGTCGATGAGGATGCCCGCAGCGCGCGCCACGGCCACCCAGTGGATCAGGTGGTTGGTGGAGCCGCCCGTGGCCAGCAGCGCGACCATGGCGTTGACGATGCAGCGCTCGTCGACCATTTCGCCGATGGGCGGACAGTTGAAGGCCGTGTCGCTCGCCTTGCCGAGCACCGAACGCACGGCCTCGCGCGTGAGCGTCTCGCGCATGGCGTCGCCGGGCTGGATGAAGGCGGTGCCCGGCACGTGCAGGCCCATGGCCTCGAGCAGCATCTGGTTGCTGTTGGCGGTGCCGTAGAAGGTGCAGGTGCCGACCGTGTGATAGGCGGCCATCTCGGCCTCGAGCAGGCCCTGGCGGCCCACGAGGCCCTGCGCCGCCTGCTCGCGCACCTTCGACTTGGCGGTGTTCGACAGGCCCGAGGGCATCGGCCCGGCGGGCACGAAGACGGTGGGCAGGTGGCCGAAGTGCAGCGCGCCGATCAGCAGGCCCGGCACGATCTTGTCGCACACGCCGAGCATCAGGGCGCCGTCGAACATGTCGTGCGTGAGCGCCACCGCAGTGCTCATGGCGATCAGGTCGCGGCTGAACAGACTCAGTTCCATGCCGGGCGTGCCCTGCGTGACGCCGTCGCACATGGCGGGCACGCCGCCGGCGACCTGCGCGGTGGCGCCGTGGCGGCGGGCCTCGTGCTTGATGATGTCCGGGTAGCCCTGGTACGGCGCGTGGGCCGAGAGCATGTCGTTGTAGGCGGTGACGATGCCCAGGTTGGGCGCGCGCTCGGCCACCACCTTGAACTTGTCGTTGGCCGGGATGCCGGCCACGGCGTGCGCCACGTTGGCGCAGCCCATGCGATCGGAGCCGCGGTCGCGGGCGCGGATCTCGGCCAGGCGCGTGAGGTAGGTGCTGCGCGTGTCGCGGCTGCGCGCGCGGATGCGATCGGTGACGTCGCGGACGGTGGGGTGTGTGCTGCTCATGGGGAAGTTGGCTCTTGCTGCGTGTCGCCGGCGCGACTGTGGGCCTGGAGGCCCATCGTACCAATTCGAGCGCGACGCCCCGATGAAATCAGGCCGCAGAACGATACGAAATTACTCAGGCATGCACCCGGCTGCGTGCAGGCACAAAAAAACCCGGCCATGCCGGGTTTTTTGATGGAGATGCAAAAGGCCGGATTGCTCAGTCGACCAGCCGGACTTCGACGCGGCGCGCCTCGGCGTTGTTGCCCGATCCGGCGGTGACGGCGGGCTTTTGCAGGTCGATCTTCTCGGCCGGCACGCCCAGGCCCGCCAGCACCTCGCGCACCATCTGGGCGCGCTTCTTGGCCAGTTCCTCGTTCACGGCGGCATCGCCGGTGGTGTCGTGGAAGCCCGAGACCACGGCCTTGCGGCCGCCCTCGACGCCCTTGATGACCAGGGCCAGCGCCTCGGCCGCGCCCGGTGCGAGGTCGGCGCTGCCGGTCGCGAAGTAGAAGTTCACCACGCCGCCGACCACGCGGATGCTGGCGCCGTCGGGGATCACCACGGTGACGGTCTCGGTGACTTCGGTCACCTGCACCGCGCCGCCCGGTGCCGGCGCCGAAGCCGCGACAGCGGGCTTGGCCTGCGCGGCCGTCGCGCCCAGGCCCTTGTGCCAGAAGGCGACACCGATCACGAACATGATCACGAGCATGATCAATGCCACCAGGAAGCCGAGGGCGAAATTCTGCTGGCTGTCGTCGTTGTTCATGGAAGCGCGATCTCCGTAGGAAAGGGGTCGGTAAATAATGGTGCGGTGAACCATGATCACGAAATTGTAGGCGCCACCCCCGACACCCCCGTGTCAGCCGGCGCGCCGGACCCCGGTCCGCCGGGTCTCGACCCCATGCCCCGTCCGTTGCGCGACCCGCAGCCGATGCTGGAACGCGCGATCGCCGACTGGGGCGGGCGCGACGATCTCTGGCTGTTCGGCTACGGCTCGCTGATCTGGCGGCCCGAATTCGGCTTTGCGGAACGGCGCGCGGCCTCGGTGCACGGCTGGCACCGCGCGCTCAAGATGTGGAGCCGCGTCAACCGCGGCAGCGTGCAGACGCCGGGCCTGGTGTTCGGGCTGCTCTCGGGCGGCAGCTGCCGGGGCGTGGTGTTCCGCGTGCCGAAGGCCGAGGGCCTGGAGACGCTCAAGCGCCTCTGGCTGCGCGAGATGCCGACCGGCGTGTACGACCCCAAGTGGCTGCAATGCGGCACCGCCGAAGGGCCGGTGCGCGCGCTGGCCTTCACGCTGTCGCGGCGCAGCCCCAACTTCACGGGCGAGCTCAGCGACGAGCGCTACCGCCACATCTTCGCGAATGCCGTGGGCCGCTACGGCAGCTCACTCGACTACGCGCGCCAGACCCTGCTCGAGCTGCAGCGCCACGCGATCCACGACGCGGCGCTGGCCCGGCTGGTGGCGCTGGCCGCCGAGCCGCCATTTCAGACACCCGCCGATTGCGGGACAGCCCCGGCTCCGGTATACGTTGCGGGGTCTTCGGACACCGCGTCCTCTCAACCCTCCACCCCGTTCATCAACAAGGAAAACCAATGATCCATCGCCGTCTCCTCGCCACGGGCACCGCCCTCCTCGCCACTGCCGTGCTCGCCGCCTGCGGCAGCATGGGCGGCAAGCCGAGCACCACGGTCGAGCTGACGCCGACCGCCGCCGTCACGCCCAACCCCGCGCGCGGCTCGGTGACGCTCACCGCACTCGACCACGGCGTGCGCGTGTCCGGCGAGGTGCGCGGCCTGGCGCCGGGCAGCGAGCACGGTTTCCACATCCATGAAAAGGGCGACTGCGGCAACAACGGCAACGCCTCGGGCGGCCACTTCAACCCGGCCGGCGGCACGCACGGCAAGTTCTCCGCGCCCGGCAGCCATGCCGGCGAGTTGCCCAGCCTCGTGGCCGACGCCAGCGGCGTGGCGCGCTTCAGCGTCGAGAACCACGCGATCTCGCTGACCGACGGCGCCGCCAACAACGTGCGCGGCCGCGCGCTCGTGGTGCACCGCGACCGCGACGACTTCACGACGCAGCCCGCCGGCAACTCCGGCCCGCGCGTGCTCTGCGCGGTCGTTGCCCAGAACTAAGCAAAAAGTGTGAGCGGTCAGGCGCCCGCGCGCGCCTGCCAGAGCGCCTCGGCCCGCGCCAGGGCCTCGGGCGTGTCGATGTCGGTCACGACGCCGGCATCGTCCACGGCCAGATCGATGACCGAATCGATGGCACGCATCGCACGCAGGACGGACGATGCGCCCAGATTCCCCTCCAGCGCCGCCAGCTGCGCCCAGCAGCCCGCCGCAAAGCCCACGGGATGCCCGCGCTCGCCCCGGTACTGCGGCTGCACGGCATTCACCCGCCCACCAAGCGCGGCGGCCACCGCCCGCAGCGTCGCGGGCTGCACCAGCGGCAGGTCGCCCGGCAGGATCAGCCAGCCCGCCGCGTCGGGCGTGGCACGCACCGCGGCAGCGATCGAATCGCCCATGCCGGGGTGCCCCGCGTCTTCCAGGTGCCACGGCAGGCCGCTCGCGCGCACCGCGTCGAGCGTGCGCTCGAGCACCGGCCGGCCCGCGAGCAGCGCCTTCAGCTTGGAACCCGTGCCGCCGGCCGCGATGAAACGCTCGCCACGGCCCGAGGCCAGCACGATCACGGTCGGGGAGTTCGCCTCTGTCGTCGTCATGGGCCGAGTATGTGCGCAACAATCCCGGCATGACTTCTTCTCCTCTTTCCAAGGACGCGCTGGCCGCGCTGCGCAAGAGCTACGAGCGCGCCGAGCTCGACGAGACCCGCAGCGCCGCCGACCCGATCCAGCAGTTCGAGCGCTGGCTCACCGAGGCCGTCGACGCGCACATCCCCGAGCCCAACGCGATGACGCTGTGCACCGTGGGCAGCGACCTGCGGCCGTCCAGCCGCATCGTGCTCATCAAGGGCTACGACGCACGCGGCATCGTCTGGTACACCAACTACGACAGCCGCAAGGGCCGCGAGCTGTCGGGCAACCCGTATGCCTCGCTGCAGTTCCATTGGGTCGAGCTGGAGCGCGTGGTGCGCATCGAGGGCCGCGTCGAAAGGGTCAGTGCCGAAGAGAGCGACACCTACTACGCCAGCCGACCGCTCGATTCACGCATCGGCGCCTGGGCCAGCCCGCAGAGCGAAGTGATCAGTGGGCGCGACGTGCTGGTGAAGAACGCCGCCGTGTACGCCGCCAGGCACCTGCTCTCGCCGCCGCGTCCGCCGCACTGGGGCGGCTTCCGGCTGGTGCCCGACCGCTGGGAGTTCTGGCAGGGCCGCAAGAGCCGGCTGCACGACCGGCTGCGCTACAGGCTCGAAGGCGCGGACTGGGTGCGCGAACGCCTGGCCCCTTAAGCCTGCCTCAAGCCTCGCAAGTCGCAACCTTGAACTCGACGCGCCGATCCAGCGCGTCGCTCGCATCGTCGGCGCCCGTGCCGACGATGTTCTCGCGAAAGCCCATGCCGGCTTCGCGCAGCTTCTTCGACAGCGGCGGCGCCTCGCCCACCAGCCGCGCCTTGACGCTGGTCGCGCGCTGCAACGACAGCCGCTCGTTGACCGCCTCCGAGCCCGTGCGGCTCGTGTGGCCCGTGACCACCACGCACGACTCGATCTGCGCCGCCTGCCGCGCGATCTGGCGCAGCCACATCGGGTAGGCCGCGCTGATCTTCGGGTCGGCCAGGAAGTCGGTCGAGCCCGGCTTGAACAGGAACTTGACGCTCAGGTTGTTGCTCTCGAGCCCCAGCCGCGCCAGCGTGCCGAAGGTGCGCTCAGCGTCGGCCGTGCGGCCCAGCTGCGACTGCGTGAGGTACAGCCCGCTGTAGATGCGCAGCTGCTGACCATCGGACCGCTTCGACGCGGCCTCGTAGCGGCTCAGGGCCTCGCTCATGCGGCCGGCCTCGTAGGCGGCGGTGGCCTCCTGCAGCACCGTGGCGGTCGGCAGGCGCTCCAGGTACAGCGCGTCGGCGGCCTGCCCGGCCGGCGTCTCGGCGGTGCGGATGTAGCCCTCCACGCCGCGGTCCTTGCCGTTCACGGGGCTGTCGCGGAAGAAGGCGGTGGGCCGCGTGTCGAGCGACGCATCGCTGATGCGCGCGACCGACTGCGCGATCACCATGCCGCTCTTGATCTCGGTCATGGCGAGGTTCAGCCGGTACGGCGCGCCCGAGGCGTCCTTGTCGCGCACCAGCGTGCCGTTGAGCACGTACTGCGCGTTGCCGATCTCGTTGGCGTTGAACGGCGTCACGGTGAACTGCTTGAACTGCGCCTGCATGCGCTGCACGATGCGCTGCTCGGCCACGCGCGTCACCTCGGTCTGCTGGCCGCTGGCGCCTTCGAGCAATGGGTCGATCACGATGCGCCGCTGCGTCAGCGTCGACTCCACCTTGGCCAGGAAGGCCGGCAGTTTCTGGGTCTGCACCATGAGGTCGTCGACCGCCTGGGTGACGGCCTGGTCGAAGGGCATGGCGCTGCTGGGCGCGGGGCGGTGCGCGCAGGCGGCGGCCAGCAGCGTGGCGGTGCACAGCGCCAGCACGCGCCACAGGGTGCGGGGGGCGGCGGTGTTCGCTGTGTTCGTGTGGGTCGTGGTCATCAGCACTGGCTCCTCAAAATGGTCATGTCCTGGTCCGACAGCGGCTCGCCCACGGCGGCGCGCATGTTGATCTCGCTGCAGCGTTTCGAAGGCGCGGGGCGCCGCTCGACGGGTTCGCGATGCACCTCGGGCGCCGGGGCCGGCGCTGCGGTGGCGGTGATCTGCGGGCGTGGCTTCGGCGCCGGCCGCACGACGGCGGGCTTGGGCTCCGCTTCCTTGGCCGGCGGCGCCTCCGCCGGCACGGGAACGGCCAGGCAGGGCGTGCGGCATGGCTTGGCCTCGCCCGCCGCATGCGCGCGTGCGCCGTGCAGCGCGATCACCGTCGCGACCACCGCCGTCACTGCAAGGGCAAGGGGCGAAACACGCGCCGGGTAGATCGTCATCAGCCGGCAAATGTAGGGGCGCGAACGCCGCTCGCCAGCCCACCAAACGGCCACCCCTGCCAAACGGCATAGGGCTAGCGCTGTCGCTCAGTCGGGCAAAAGTTCGCGAAAAGCGCGGGAGAAATGGGGGCCGTCAGGGCAACCACTGCACCCAGACCATCACGAGCGTGAGCGTGCCAAGTGCCAACACAGTCGACACCGCCACGCTGGCCGTGACCAGGTCTTCGGCGCTGCGGTAGCGCTGCGAGAACAGGAACACGTTGGCGCCGATGGGCAGCGCCGCCGCCACCACCATCACGGTGAGCGGAATGCCGCGCACGCCCAGCAGCCAGCCGATGAGCGCCACCAGCAGCGGGTGCACGAGGTTCTTCACCAGCGCCTGCACCAGCGCGCCGCGCCAGTGGCGCCCGATGGGCGTGAGCGCGAGCGTGATGCCCACCATCACCAGCGCGACCGGCCCGAAGGCCTGGCCCAGCAGCTGGATCGGCTTGTCGATCACCTCGGGCATCACGAGGCCCGTCTGCGCGAACAGCAGGCCCGCGATGATGGGCAGCGGCACCGGATGGATGATGGCGTTGCGCAGCGCGCGCCCCACGGTGCGCGCCATGGAGCGCCGGTCGGCACCGCTCACCGCCGCATGCTCGCGCGCCACGGCCAGCTCGAGCACCACGGTGGCGCTGGTCATGAGCACGAGCGAATGCAGCGAGATGAGCGTGAGCAGCACCACCATGCCGGGCTCGCCGTAGGCCAGGCCGATCAGCGCGATGCCGATCATCACGGTGTTGCTGTAGGTGTTGGCCAGCGCGAGCACCGCGCCCGTGCGGTTGAAGCCGCGCCACGCGAGCGTGGCCGCGAACAGCAGGCCCGAGGCGATGAAGTACGCCGCCACGGGCTTCAGGCTCAGCTGCTGCACGTGCACCGTGCTCATGGCGCGAAACAGCAGCGCGGGCGCGAGCAGCAGGAAGATGAGGTTCGACAGGTCTTTCACCGCATTGCCGCCGATCCACCGGCGCCGTCCGGCAAGGTAGCCGGCGGCAATGAGAAGAACGACGGGCAGCAGGGAAGAAATGACGAACGAATTCACCCGGCGAGGATAGCGCGCGCCCGTCGCTCAAGAGGTTGGAACGTCAGAACGTGACGCGCAGGCCCACCTTCAGCGAACGCCCCGGCAGCGGCGCCTTCGGGAACACCGTGGTCGTCAGGATCGAGGTCGGCGTGTAGGCCAGCGTGTTCCCGATGTTGTCCATGCGCGCGTACCAGGTGAGGTTGGCGCGCTGCACCTTCATGCGGTAGCTGATGGACGCGTTCCACAGCGTGTACGCGTCCGTCTCGCGCGCGCCCACGCTCGGCACCCGGCGCTGCGCCGCGTTGTAGTCGAAGCCGACGCGCGCGGTCCATGGCCCGTTGCCGTAGGCCAGCGTGGCGCCCAGGCGCAGCGGCGCGATGCGCGGCAGCGGCTCGCCGGTGTCGAGGTTCTTGGCACGCACGATGTCGCCGCGCCATTCGAGGTCGAGCGTGCCCGCGTCGGCCATGCGCGCGAAGCCGTCGGTGCCCAGCAGTCGCAGGTTGCCGTTGGCCTCGATGCCGGTGAAGCGCGCGCGCATGCCGCCGTAGCGGTACTCGGCCAGCGTGTCGGTCGCTTCGGGATCGGTGACGACCTGCCCTTCCTCGTCGAGCGTGCGGCCCGACGCGGTCAGGCCGATGTAGTTGCGAAAACGCGTGACGTACGCGTTCACACGGGCCGTGTTCGGGCCCGACTTCCACTGCGCGCCCAGGTCGAAGCCGGTGGACTTTTCCTTGCCCAGGTTCGGGTCGCCCACTTCCCAGGCCGCCGTGGCCACGTGCGGGCCGTTCGCGAGCAGTTCGTAGTCCTTCGGTGCGCGCTCGGTGTAGGCCAGGTTCGAGGTCAGCTGCCACTGTGGCGTGAGGTTGACCAGCGCGCCGAACGCCGCGCTGTGCGGGTTGAAGGTGCGCTCGCCGATGGCGAAGCGCGTCACCGACAGGTCGTCGGGGTAGCCCAGCGAGCGCACCGTGACCTTCTCGGTGCGCGCGCCGAAGCTCAGGCGGCCCCACGAGGTGCCGAGCTCTTCGTGCAGGAACAGCGCGTTGGAGCGCGTGCGGCTGTGCGGCGCGAAGGCCTCCGAGCCGTCGGCGGCGAAGCGGTTGGTCTCGCGGCTGAAGCCGACCAGGCCCTCGAGGTTGCCGATCTTTTCGTGCCGCGCCTCGATGCGCAGGTCGTTGCTCAGGTTCGAGAAGGTGGTGCCGGCCTCGCGGCCCTCGAACTCGGTGTGGCGGTAGTCGGTGCGGCTCACCTTCGCGTGGATGCTGCGGATGAAGCCGCCCGGGCGCCACTCGCCTTCCAGCGCGTAGCGGTCGGACTTCATGCCGATGGTCACGTCGTCCTCGGCCACGGTGCCGTAGTTGCTGCGGTAGGTGCTGGCCGAGGCGCCGATCCAGCCCTGGCTGAAGAACAGCGTGCCGCCGACCGCGCCGCCGTGCGCCTCGTTCTGCGAGTTGCAGATGCGGCGCGCGAGCGACAGACGCCCGGGCTTGCTGCATTCGAGGTCGACCGGCACCGCCACGTCCTTCGAGTCGCGGTTGAAGGCGTCGACGTGCAGGGCGAAGCGGTCGTTGCCGCCTTCGAGCAGCACGCCGCCGCTCTTTTCCTTGTTGCCGCTGGCGTAGCCCAGCTCGGCACGGCCGCCGAAGCCGTTGATCGACTCGGTCGGGATGCGGTTGTCGATCACGTTGACCACGCCGCCCACGGCACTGCCGCCGTACTGCAGCGCCGAGGGGCCGCGCAGCACCTCGATGCGCTCGGTCACCAGCGCATCGACGGGCACCGCGTGGTCATAGCTCAGCGCCGAGGCGTCGGGCGCACCGCCGCCGTTCTGCAGGATGCGGATGCGGTCGCCGTCCTGCCCGCGGATGCTGGGGCGGCTGGCGTTGGGGCCGAAGTAGCTGCTGCTCACGCCGGGCAGGTTGTTCAGCGTTTCGCCCAGCGTCGATTCGGAGCGCAGCAGCAGCTGGTCGCCCGACAGCGAGGTGGTCGGCGCGATCAGGTCGCTCGCGCCCAGCGGATTGCCGGTGACGGTGACCTCGCGCAGGCTGGTGGCGTCAGCGGCCGGGGCGGCGGCGGTGTCGGCGGTCTGGGCCAGGCTCGCCACCGAGGCGAGCGAAAGAACGGCAGCGCCGATGGCGTTGCGACGGAATTGGGGGGTCATGAAGAAGGAACACTCGTTGAATCGGGGAACGACCGGCCGCCCTCACCCGCCCGAAGGGGGTGCGGCCACCGGAACACGGGGGATTCAGCGAGTGGACGGCGGGCCGCGCGCGTCGAAGAGCGCGACCCAGCGGGCGATGGCTTCGCCCTGCAGATAAGCAAACGTGGCCGCCGGCAGCAGCATCGGCAGCACCACCAGCGGCACGCCGGGCATGCCCGTGCCGTGCGCCAGCTGGTCGTACAGGCGGCAGTCGGCGTCGTCGTGCACGCCGAACAGGCTGGCCAGCGTGTGGCCGCTGTCGTGCCGGTGCGCGGCCTGCGCCTGCGCCGCCGCAGCAGCGGCGGGCAGGCCCGGCACGTGCAGCGAACGGTGCATCAGCCCCATCGTGCCGGCGAACCAGAGCGCGAACGCCAGCGCGACGACGAGCGCGCGGGTGGCGCGCGTCATGCGGGTCGGGGTCTGGCGCAGGGTCGCGGACACGGGGCGTGAAAAAAGAGACTCAGGCCTTGACGCGCGAAGCGAAGGTCTTCTGGAACTTCTCGACCTTCGGGCCGACCACGAACGCGCAGTAGCCCTGGTTCGGGTGGTTCAGGAAGTAGTCCTGATGGTAGGCCTCGGCGGTCGAGTAGTTGGCCAGCGGCGCCACTTCGGTCACCACGGGCGAGCTGTAGGTCTTGCTGGCCTCGATCTCGCGGATGACAGCGTCGGCGACCTCTTTCTGGGCGTCGCTCGTGGTGTAGATGCCGCTGCGGTACTGGGTGCCGACGTCGTTGCCCTGGCGGTTGAGGGTGGTGGGGTCGTGCACCACGAAGAAGATCTCGAGCAGCTCGCGCAGGCTGATCTGCGCCGGGTCGAATTCGAGCTTCACGACCTCGGCATGGCCGGTGCGGCCGGTGCAGATCTGCTCGTAGCTCGGGTTCAGGGTCTGGCCGTTGCTGTAGCCCGATTCGACGTCCAGCACGCCCTGCACCCGGTCGAACACCGCCTCGGTGCACCAGAAGCAGCCTCCGCCGAGCACGATGGTTTCGGTGGGCGACGGTGAGGAAGACATGGCGCGGCTCCGGGTGGGTTGGAAAAAGCGGGGACCGGTATTGTCGCGGCTTGACGGGCCGGATGCCGGTCACTACATTACTAACCCGTCAGTCATTAACACCATGGCCTCCCCCCGCTCCCTCGTCGACAAGTTCTGCCCGCTGCCGTCCAAGCGCGAGCGGCGCAAGGAGGCGCGTCCGGGCGAGCTGCTGGCGGCGGCGCTCGACCTGTTCGTCGAAAAGGGCTTTGCCGCCACCCGCTCGGAAGAAGTGGCGGCCCGCGCCGGCGTGTCCAAGGGCACCCTCTTTCTCTACTTTCCGAGCAAGGAAGAGCTGTTCAAGGCCGTGGTGATCGAAAACCTCGGCGGCCGTTTCACAGAGTGGAACGCCGAGTTCGAGGCCTTCGAGGGCACGACGGCCGAGATGCTGCGCTACTGCATGAACGTCTGGTGGGAGCGCGTCGGCCTGACCAAGGCCTCGGGCCTGACCAAGCTGATGATGAGCGAAGGCGGCAATTTTCCCGAGTTGGCGGAGTTCTACCGCGAGCAGGTGGTGCGCCCGGGCCACGAGCTGCTGCGGCGCATCCTGCAACGCGGCATCGACCGCGGCGAGTTCGTGCCCATGGACATCGACCACGCCATCTACTCGGTGGTCGCGCCCATGGTGTTCCTCATGCTCTGGAAGCATTCGGCCATGGTCTGCGTCGACGGCGTGAGCACGCTGGACCCCGAAAAATTCATCGCCACCCAGTGCGAAACCGTGCTTCACGGCCTGTGCGTGCGCCCCGGGAGCCCCGCATGACGGCCATCGGATGGCCGACTGGCGCGGTGGCGTCATCGACGCGACCTAAAATTGAAGGTTTGTCCCGTCCAGAGCCTTCAAGGAAAGCCACGCCATGAACCCCACGCCCACCCTCGAGCGCTTGCGCTTCAACATGATCGAACAGCAGATCCGTCCCTGGGACGTGCTGGAGTCGGACATCCTCGAGCTGCTGGCCGAGATTCACCGCGAAGACTACGTGCCCGACGCGCACCGCACGCTGTCCTTCTTCGACATGGAACTGCCGCTGCTCGACGGCTCGGTGCCCGGCGAATTCATGCTGTCGCCCAAGGTCGAGGCCCGCACCCTGCAGGACCTGCACATCCAGAAGCACGAATCGGTGCTCGAGATCGGCACCGGCTCCGGCTTCATGGCCGCCCTGCTCGGCGCCCGCGCGGCCCAGGTGCTGTCCCTCGAAATCAACCCCGTGCTGGCCGCCCGCGCCGCCGAGACGCTGCGCAGCAACGGCGTGACCAACGTCGAAGTGCGCCACGCCGACGGCGCCGTGCCCCTGGCCAGCGGCCCGAGCTTCGACGTGATCGTGCTCAGCGGCTCGGTCGCGCGCATTCCGCAGAACCTGCTCGGTTCGCTCAAGGTCGGCGGCCGCCTGTCGGCCATCGTCGGCGACGAGCCCATGATGCGCGCCCATTTCGTGACCCGCACCAGCGAAAGCAAGTGGGAGACGATCCAGCCCTGGGACACCGTGGCGCCGCGCCTGCTGAACTTCCCCGAGCCCTCGCGCTTCGCCTTCTGATCGAGCGGCCCACCGAATGATCGATCAAGTCCGCCCCGCCGACCTGGCCGCCTGGTTCGCACAGGACGCCGACGCCGCCCCCGTGCTGCTCGATGTGCGCGAGCCCTGGGAGCTGCAGACGGCGAGCGTCGCGCCGCAGGGCTTCACGCTGGTCGCGATCCCGATGAACGAGATCCCCGGCCGGCTGGCCGAACTCGCCGCCGGCGACGGACAGCCCGCGCCCCGCATCGCCTGCCTGTGCCACCACGGCGCCCGCAGCCAGCGCGTGGCCGCTTTTCTGCACCAGAACGGCTTTGACTCGCTCGCCAACGTGGCGGGGGGCATCGACGCCTGGTCCGCGCAGCACGACCCGAGCGTGCCGCGCTACTGATTCTTTCCCTCCCAAGGACGTTCAATGCCTCCCAGGCCCCGGCTTCTGCCTCTTTTCGCAGCCCTCGCAAGCGCCATTGCGAGCCTGCTCGCACTGCCGGCCCAGGGCCAGACACTGAACGAACTCTACGATTCCGCGCGCGGCTTCGACGCCACCTACCAAGGCGCGCGGGCCCAGTACGAGGCCAACCTGGCGCGCGCCGCGCAGGCCAAGGCGGGCATCCTGCCGGCCGTCGGGCTCACCGCGGGCGTGAACCGCAGCAACCTGGACATCGACACCCTGACCGGCACCGGCCGCGGCAGCAGCGCCTCGCGCGACTTCACCACGCAGAACGTCGGCATCAACGCCACGCAGCCGCTGTACCGCCCCGCCAACTGGGCCACCTACGAGCAGGGCAAGCGCCAGGCCGAGGTGGCGCAGGCGGTGCTCACCATCGCCGAGCAGGACCTCATCGTGCGCGTGAGCCAGGCCTACTTCGACGTGCTCGCCAGCCAAGACAGCCTGGCCCTGGTGCGCGCGCAGAAGGTGGCCGTGGCCGAGCAGCTGGCCTCGGCCAAGCGCAATTTCGAGGTCGGCACCTCCACCATCACCGACTCGCGCGAGGCCCAGGCCCGCTACGACCTCGTGATCGCCCAGGAGATCGCCGCCGAGAACGACCTGCAGGTCAAGAAGGTGGTGCTCGACCAGCTGGTCGGTCGCCCGGGCAGCGTGCCCGTGCCGCTGGCCGCGCCGGTCGTGTTGCCGACCGCGCAACCCGCCGACATCAACGCCTGGGTGGCGCAGGCCGACGAGGTGCACCCGGCGATCCGCCAGGCGCGCCTGGGCCTGGACGTGGCCGGGCTCGAGGTGCAGAAGGCGCAGGCCGGCCACAAGCCCACGCTGGACGCCAACCTGGGCTACAACGTCACGCGCAACCCGACCGGCACCAGCACCAGCACCGTGGGCACGCGCGTCAACGCCGCCACGGTCGGCGTCACCTTCAACCTGCCGCTGTTCGCGGGCTTTGCCACCGAGAACCGCATCAAGGAAACGCTGGCGCTCGAAGACCAGTCGCGCAGCGTGCTCGAGGGCACGCGCCGCAGCGTGGCGCAGGCCACGCGCGCGGCCTACCTCGGGCTGGTGTCGGGCGCCGGCCAGGTGAAGGCGCTCGAAGCGGCCGAATCCTCCAGCCAGAGCGCGCTCGACGCCAACAAGCTGGGCTATCAGGTGGGCGTGCGCATCAACATCGACGTGCTCAACTCGCAGAGCCAGCTGTTCCAGACCAAGCGCGACCTCGCGCAGGCGCGCTACAACGTGCTGCTGGGCAACCTGAAGCTGCGCCAGGCCAACGGCACGCTGACGACCGACGACATGAACGCGATCAACGCGACGCTGGCGCGCAACGGAAGCACGCCTGCGGTGCCTGCCGCGACGACGGGTGCGCCCGTGGTGCCCGTGACGCCGCCGGCCATTCCAGTGGTGCCGCCGGTGCCGGTGCAGCCGTTCAACCCGCCCGCGCCGACGATGCCGTCGGCACCGCCGCCGCCGGTGATCCTGAACCCGCCGGTGCGCTGACCCGGCAACGGGTCGCTCAATCCAGCGTGGGTTCGGCCCGCGCCGCTTCGGACGGCGCGCCGTCGTCGCCGGCCACCGGCGTCGTCACCGGCTCCGCCGCCTGCGCAATCGCCAGCACCGCCGCCGCCGTGCGTTCGGCCGCGCCACGGTTCGACGACGAGAAGGCCAGCGCGGCCTGCGCCATCGCCGCACGACGCTCGGGGTTCTCGACCAGCTTGAGCGCCGCGGTCACGGCCTGCTCCATGCCCTCGACGCGCAGCGACGCGCCTGCCGCGAGCGACAGCTGCGCCGCCTCGGCGAAGTTGAAGGTCGAGGGGCCCATGACCACCGGGCAGCCGCAGGCCGCCGGCTCGATGAGGTTCTGCCCGCCCAGCGGCTCGAAGCTGCCGCCGAGCAAGGCCACGTCGGCCAAGCCGTAGTACAGCGCCATCTCGCCCAGCGAATCGCCGAGCCAGATCTCGGCCTCGGCCGGCTGGCCGGCCGCGCTGCGGCGCGCCACCGCGAAGCCCTCGGCCTCGATGAGCGCCGCCACTTCGTCGAAACGCTGCGGATGGCGCGGCACGATCATCCATTGCACGTCGTGCACGCGCTTGGCGATCGAGCGGATCGCGCCCTGCTCGGGCGGCACCGGCGAGGTGGCGCCGAAGCGCTTGAGCACCTCCAGCAGCAGCCGCTCCTCGCCGTCGCGCGAGCTGGCCAGCACGACCATCGGGCGCGGCAGGTGCTCGCGCAGCGACACGGCCGTGGCCAGTTGCCGCGCGTCGGGCGTGGCGTCGAACTTGAGGTTGCCGTAGATCCCGGCCACCTTGGCGCCCAGCGACACCAGCCGGTGCGCGTCGGCCTCGGTCTGCGCCCAGACGGCGGCGAGCGCCGAGTACGCCGGCCGCGCCAGCCCGCTGAGCCGTTCGGCCGCGGCGCGCGATTTCTCGTTGAGCCGCGCATTGGCCAGCACCAGCGGAATGCGGCGCTCGGCGCAGGCGGCGGCCATCTCGGGCCAGACCTCGGTTTCCATCAGCACGCCGATGCGCGGCTGGAAGCGGTCGAGAAAGCGGGCGACGGCGCCCGGCGTGTCCCACGGCTGCCAGACCTGCGTGTCGCCGGGCTCGAGCAGCTTGGCGCCCTCTTCGCGGCCCGTGGCGGTGCCGTGCGTGAGCAGGATCGGAATGCCCGGGTACTGGCGCCGCAGCTCGGCGATCAGGATGGCGGCGGCGCGCGTCTCGCCCAGCGAGACGGCGTGCACCCAGCACTGGGCAAAGCCGGTGGTGGCGTCGTCGTAGTGGCCGAAGCGCTCCTCGACGGCCACGGCATAGCCGGGCTCGGCGATGGCGCGGCGGCGCAGCTTGCGGCGGACCAGCGGTTGGACGGCGGTGGTGAAGACGCCGTAGAGGCGAAGCAGCAGGGAACGCACAGGTTCTTCAGTGGGCAGCAGCGGCCAGCGTGGCGTCGGGCTTGACCGTTCGCAGCACCGCAAGCATCTCGGTCTCGATGCGTTGGAGCGCCGCCTCGGTCTGGCCTTCGAAGCGCAGCACCAGCACGGGGGTGGTATTGGAAGCGCGGATCAGCCCGAATCCATCGGGCCAGTCCACGCGCAGGCCGTCGATGGTCGAGACCTGGGCGGGCGCGTCGAAGCGCGCGTTCTGCACGAGCCGGGCGACCAGCGCGTGCGGCTCGCCTTCGGCGCAGGCGACGTTCAGTTCGGGGGTCGAGAAGCTGGTGGGCAGCGCATTGAGCACGGCGTTCGCGTCCGGGTGCTTGCTCAGGATCTCGAGCAGGCGGCAGCCGGCGTAGGTGCCGTCGTCGAAGCCGTACCAGCGCTCCTTGAAGAAGATGTGGCCGCTCATCTCGCCGCCCAGCGGCGAGTCGATTTCCTTCATCTTCGCCTTGATGAGCGAGTGGCCGGTCTTGTAGATCATCGGCGTGCCGCCCGCGGCCTCGATGGCCGGCGCCAGGCGCTGCGAGCACTTCACGTCGTAGACGATGGTGCCGCCGGGCACGCGCGAGAGCACGTCCTGCGCAAAGAGCTGCATCTGGCGGTCGGGGAAGATGTTCTGGCCGTCCTTGGTGACGATGCCGAGGCGGTCGCCGTCGCCGTCGAAAGCCAGGCCCAGCTCGGCCTGGCCCTTGGCCAGTTCGGCCATCAGGTCCCGGAGGTTGTCGGGCTTGCTCGGATCGGGGTGGTGGTTGGGGAAGTTGCCGTCGACCTCGCTGAACAGCTCGACCACGTCGCAGCCGATGGCGCGGAAGATGGCCGGTGCGGTCGCGCCCGCGATGCCGTTGCCCGAATCGACCACGATCTTCATGGGGCGTGCGAGCTTGATGTCGCCCACGATGCGCTGCACGTAGGCGTCGGTGACGTCAACCTTGCGCACGCTGCCGCCGGGCGCCAGCGTGGCGCTGCCGTCTTCCATGGTCTTGCGCAGGCCCTGGATCTCGTCGCCGTAGATCGCGCGGCCGGCCAGCACCATCTTGAAGCCGTTGTAGTCCTTCGGGTTGTGGCTGCCCGTGACCTGGATGCCGCTGGTGCACAACGTGTGGGCCGCGAAGTACAGCATCGGGGTCGTGACCGCGCCGATGTCGATCACCTCGACGCCGGTGGCGACCAGGCCGTCGATCAGCGCGTCCACCAGCGCCGGGCCCGACAGGCGGCCGTCACGGCCCACGGCCACCGCGGTCTCGCCGGCCGCGCGGGCTGCGCTGCCGAAGGCACGGCCCAGCGCCTCGGCCACTTCGACATCGAGACTGAGGGGCACGACGCCGCGGATGTCATAGGCCTTGAAGATCGATGCGCTGAGCTGCATGAAGGGCGGGGTCACTGTTGGTTCGGAGTCGGGCATTGTAGGCAACGCGTTGTAGACATCGATGTCCGAAAACGGCCAGTTGAAACGAGTCGAAACCGTATCATTTCCCCATGTCTACCGCCCACGCCCCCTCCGAAGTGCTCGAGAGCGACGCCTGCTACCTGGCGATGAAGACGCACGACGCGCGCTTCGACGGCTCGTTCTTCACGGCCGTGACCTCCACCGGCATCTACTGCCGGCCGGTGTGCCGCGTGAAGCTGCCGCGGCGCGAGAACTGCCGCTTCTTCCGCCACGCGGCCCAGGCCGAGGCCGCAGGCTTTCGGCCCTGCCTGCGCTGCCGGCCCGAGCTGGCACCGCGCGCAGCCAGCTGGTCGACCGAAGATGCCTCGCGCATCCTCGCCTTGCAGGCGGCGCGCTTGATCGACGAGCCCGATGCCTGGTCCGAAGAAGGCCCCGGCGCGGCGCAGATTGCGGCCCGCCTGGGCGTGAGCGACCGCCACCTGCGGCGCATCTTCGAGGCGCAGTTCGGCGTGTCGCCGCTGCAGTACCTGCAGACGCGTCGCCTGCTGGCCGCCAAGCAGCTCATCGCCGACACGCGCCTGCCGATGACGCAGGTGGCGCTGGCCAGCGGCTTCGCGAGCGTGCGGCGCTTCAACGCGGCCTTCGTGGAGCACTACGGGCTCAACCCGAGCGCACTGCGCCGCGCGGGCGGCACCGAAGGGGGCGAAGGCAAGGCCATCGAGGTGCGGCTGGGCTTTCGCCCGCCCTACGACGCGAACGCCATGCTCGGCTTCTTCGCACGGCGCGCGCTGCGCGGCGTGGAGGCCGTGCACACCGCCGACGGCAAGGAGCCCGCCAAGGGCAGCACGCCCACCTATGTGCGGCTGGCGCGCACGCTGCGCGTGCAGCACGGCGGGCAGGCACATGCCGGCTGGCTGCAGCTGCGCTTCGACCTCGAACGCGAGCAGGTGCTGCTGGCCGTGAGCGATTCGCTGGCCGCGGTGCTGCCGATCGTCATCAGCCGCGCACGCGCCCTGTTCGACCTCGACGCGGAGCCGATGGCCATCAACGCCGCGCTGCATTCGGCCTTTCCGCACGGCGACGGGCTGCGCGTGCCGGGCACGGTCGACGGCTTCGAACTCGCGGTGCGTGCGGTGTTGGGCCAGCAGATCACCGTCGCCGCGGCGCGCACGCTGGGCTCGCGGCTGGTCGAGGCCTTCGGCGACGCGATCGACACGCCCATCGACGGCCTGACCCGCCTGTTCCCTACGCCCGCCGCGCTGGCAGCGGCCAGCGGCGATGCGCTCGGGCAGCTGGGCATCGTGCGCCAACGGCAGGCCGCGCTGCAGGCCATCGCGCGCGAAGTGGCCTCGGGCCGGCTGGCGCTGCATGCGGGCGCCGACGTGCCCTCCACCCTCGCGGCGCTGCAGGAACTGCCCGGCATCGGCGCCTGGACCGCGCAGTACATCGCGATGCGCGCGCTGCGCTGGCCCGACGCCTTTCCCGCCGGCGACGTGGCCCTGCAGAAGGCGCTGGGCGTGACCACCGCGCGCGCCGCGGGCGAGGCCTCGCAGGCCTGGCGCCCCTGGCGCAGCTACGCCGTGCTGCGGGCCTGGCACACGCCGCCCGCGCCCTCCGAACCGGCATTGGCCGTAGCGCCGACCGCCACTTCTTCCGACCTCGCAACGGCAGGCCCCGTGCCTGAAAGACCATGAAATTCAAACGCACCGTCATCTACACCTCGCACACCGACACGCCGCTGGGCGGCATCACGATGGCCGCCACCGACCAGGGCCTGGCCGGCGTCTGGTTCGACCACCAGCGCCACTGGCCCGACACCACGGGCTGGCAGACGAAGGACGACCATCCCGCGCTGGTCGAGGCGGCCGCGCAACTGCGCGACTACTTCGCAGGCCGCCGCAGCCACTTCGACATGCAGCTCGACCTGTCGCACGGCACCGCCTTCCAGCAGGGCGTGTGGCAGGCGCTGCTGGCCATCCCGGCCGGCGAGACCACGACCTACGGCGCGCTGAGCCAGCGCGTGGGCAACCCGGCCGCGGTGCGCGCGGTCGGCGCGGCGGTCGGACGCAACCCGATCAGCGTGATCGTGCCCTGCCACCGCGTGCTGGGTGCAGACGGCTCGCTGACCGGTTACGCTGGCGGGCTCGAGCGCAAGACCGCCTTGCTCGAACTCGAGACCGGCAAGTAAGACAGAAGAAAACACCGCCGATGGCGTAACGCGCCATTCCCCAAAGAGACGCATGACCACAACGAACAACAACACCACCGTCGCTCCTTCGCCTTCGCCCGCCCCCGCCGCGCTCGCACCGAAGGCGTGGCTCGTCGATCTCGTGCTGCTGGGCGCGCTGTGGGGCGCCTCTTTCCTGTTCATGCGCATCGGCGCGGCGGAGTTCGGCGCGCTGCCGACGGCCACCGTGCGCGTGGCCATCGCGGCGCTGTTCCTGCTGCCGATTGCGCTGCTGCGCGGCCAGGGGCCGTCGATCGCCAAGCACTGGAAGGCCAGCCTCACGGTCGGCATCTTCAACTCGGGCATGCCCTTCGCGCTGTTCTGCTTTGCGCTGCTGACCATCAACACCGGCCTGGCGGCGGTGCTCAACGCCACCACGCCGATGTTCGGCGCGCTGGTGGCCTGGGCCTGGTTCCGCGAGCGGCCGAACGGCTCGCGCCTCGTCGGCCTGGTGATCGGTTTCGCGGGCGTCGCGATGCTCGCCAGCCGCAGCGCCGGCCTGCATGCCGGCGCCAGCAACCACGCCGCGCTGTGGGCCGTGCTGGCCTGCCTGGCGGCGTGCCTCTGCTACGGCATCTCGGCCAGCGCCACGCGGCGCCACCTGTCCGGCGTGCCCGCGCTGACCACGGCCACCGGCAGCCAGATCGGCGCCAGCCTGTTCCTCGCGCTGCCCGCGATCTGGCTCTGGCCCGCGCAGATGCCCAGCCTGCGTGCGTGGCTGGCGCTGCTGGCCCTGGGCATCGCCTGCACGGGCGTGGCCTACATCCTGTTCTTCCGACTCATCGAACGCGCCGGCCCGGCCCGCGCCCTCACCGTGACCTTCCTCGTGCCGGTGTTCGCGCTGTTCTACGGCGCCGTGTTCCTGGGCGAGCAGATCACGCAGTGGATGCTGATCTGCGCCTTCGTGATCGTGTGCGGCGTGGCGCTGTCGACCGGCATCGTCAAGCTGCCGTCGCTGCGCAAGGCCGCGGGCTGAGTTTTCTTCAGACCACGCCAGCCACCACGTTCACCGACAGGGCCAGCACGAGCATGTTGAAGGCGAAGGCGAGCACGCTGTGGACCAGCGTGATGCGCCGCATCTCGTGCGAGGTGGCCTGCACATCCGACACCTGCGAGGTCATGCCGATCACGTAGGCGTAGTACATGAAGTCGAAGTAGTCGGGCGCCTCCTTGCCCGGAAAGTCGAGCCCGCCGTCGGAGGCGCTGTCCTTGCGGTCGATGTAGTAGCGGTGCGCGTAATGGAAGGCGTAGATCGTGTGCATCATCAGCCACGATCCCGCCAACGCCACCAGCCCCAGCGCCACGTGCGCGCCGCGCGCCCAGCCGCTGAGCTGGCGCACCTGCTGCAGCAGCATCGCGATGGCCACCACGCTCACGCCCACCGCCACCAGCATCGAGACCAGGATCACGACATTGGGCTGGTCCAGCTGCTGCGCACGCTCGCGCGTGCGCTGGGCGTCGAAGGTCTCGGCCAGCCACCAGCTGAGCACCTGGTACACCGCCACGCCTGCGCACCAGCCGGCCAGCGCGCGCGCCGTGAGGCCCATCGGCCAGGGCACGAGCGCCACCGCGACGGCCGCCGCGGCCCCGTAGAGAAGACGTTGGGGACCGGTGGTGGTGGAAAGGTGTTCGCGCATGGGCGGACTGTAGCGCCGCGGCATGCATCGGCGCGCGATCGGCAATTTCCTACAGGCACATCGGCCAACGGCGCATGCGCAGCGCGGTGCCACGTCACTAAGGTGATGCGGTTTCAGGGAGCCTCAGCCCGGAGGCATCGCGCCATGCACATGCCCGAGGCATCTTTCACCCGAAGGATTTCTTTCATGCTGTTGCTTCGTTCGCGTCCGTTCGACCGGACCGCGAGATTCGGCGCCCTGGCCGGAACCGGCGCCCTCTCCCTGCTTTGCTTCGCGCCCTTTGCCGCGGCCGATCCCTCGCCGGCGCTGGACCGTTTCAGCTTCTCGGTGGGGGCCTTCAGTGCCGATCCCAAGTTCAGCGCCTCGGTCGAAACGCCCTACGGCGTGCTGCGCTCGAACGAGCTCAAGCCGGGCCGCGTGACCATGCCGCGCATCTCGGCCGACGTGCTGATCGGCGACAGCCAGGGCCTGTCTTTCGACTACTACCGCTACAAGCGCGACTACGAAGGGCAGGTGGCGGGCAACACCTCGTTCGGCAGCTTCGGCTCGCTGAATGCCATCGGCAACGCGAACCTCTCGGCCCAGCTCGACTTCGCCAAGCTCGCCTACAAGTGGTGGCTCGGCTCGGGCAACACCGTCTTCGGGCTGGGCGCCGGCGCGGCCTACTACCGCGCGACGCTCGGTGCCAGCGCGCTGGTCGGCGTGAACGGACAGGTGCGCTCGGTCAGCGAGCGCTCGAGCGACAACGCCATCGCACCCCTGCTCGAGGTCGGCGTGCGCCACGCGATCACGCCCGACCTTCGGCTGTTCGCAGACGCCTCCGGCGTGTGGAAAAGCAGCGGCCGCTTCCACGGCAACATCTACAACGCCGCAGCCGGCGTGGAGTGGTTTCCGGTGAAGAACGTGGGCCTGGTGCTGTCGTATGGCGTGACCAACATCGACCTCACGCGCGAGGGCGGCTTCGCCGATTCGCGCCTCAAGGTGCGGCTGCAGGGGCCTTCGGCCTTCCTCAAGGCCCGCTTCTGACGCGGCCCCCGCGGGCGGGCGGCGCCGCATAGCCACTCTTCGCAAGACCGGCAGGCGGTGCCGGTCTTAGTCTGCGCTCCGATCGAACACCCCCAACGACCGGAGACACGCCCTCATGCCCGCCGCCCGTACCGAGCCCACGCCCTCCTCCTTCCAACGCATCGCCCGCATCGCGCTGGGCGACGTGATCCACCGCAGCGCGCGGCGCTTCGGTGCGCGCACCGCGCTCATCGAAGGCGAGCACCGCATGAGCTACAGCGAGCTCGACGCCGCATCGAACCGCTTCGCGCACCACCTGCTGGGCCTGGGCCTCGCAAGCGGCGAGCGCGTGGCCATGCTGTGCAACAACTCGATCGAGATGGTGGTCGCGCTGCTGGGCATCCAGAAGGCCGGGCTCGTGTGGGTGCCGATCAACACGGCGCTCGCGGTCGATGCCATCGGCTACATCCTCGAGCATGCCGAGGTGCGGCACCTCGTGATCGACACCGCGCTGCACGCCAAGCCCGAGCTGCGCCAGCTGCTCGACACAACGGCCGTCTCGCCGCTGCTGTGCGTGCTCGACGGCGACACGCCGCCGCCCGGCGTTCCCACCGTGGCGCAGGCCATCGCACAGGGCCCCGCCACGCTGCCCGACGTGGCCATCGACACCAACCAGCTCGCCCTCATCATGTACACCAGCGGCACCACCGGCCGCCAGAAGGGCGTGATGCATTCGCACGCCTCGGTGCACTCGGTGCTCCAGAGCAACATGCTCGAATGGGGCGGCGGCCCCGCGCACCACGACGTGTGGAGCAACGTGCTGCCGCTCTTTCATTGCGGGCAGCACACGGTGCTGATGTCGGCACTGGCGGTGGGCGGCACGAACGTCATCCTGCGCGGCTTCGACCCCGGCGCGATGCTCGCCGCCATCGAGCGCCACAGGATCACGGTGACGGTCGGCCTGCCGATGATGTACGGCGCGCTGCTGGCGCACCCGCAGCGCGAGTCGCGCGACCTGTCGAGCCTGCGGCTGTGCGTGTATGCGATGGCGCCGATGTCGCGCACGCTGCTGCTGCGCCTGCTCGACGCGCTGTGCCCGAACTTCGCGCTGGCCTCGGGGCAGACCGAGATGTACCCCGGCGCCACCATCTTCGAGACGCACCAGCAGCGCGAGCGCTTCGGCTCGTACTGGGGCGTGGGCACGCTGGTGAACGAGGTCGCGGTGATGGGCGACGAGGGCGAGCTGCTGGCGCCGAACCAGGTCGGCGAGATCGTCTTTCGCGGACCGAACGTGATGCTCGGCTACTACAAGGACCCGCAGGCCACGGCGCAGGCGCAGCGCTTCGGCTGGCACCACTCGGGCGACCTGGGCAAGCTGGACGACGACGGGCAGCTGATCTTTCTCGATCGGCTCAAGGACATGGTCAAGTCGGGCGGCGAGAACGTGCCCTCGCTCAAGGTCGAGGAGGTGCTGCTGCGCCACCCGGCCGTGCTCAACGCGGCGGTGGTCGGCCTGCCGCACGAGCGCTGGGGCGAGGCCATCACGGCCTTCGTCACTCGCCGGCCCGATGCGCCGGCGGAGTTCTCGGAAGCCACGCTCACGGCGCACTGCAAGGAGCACCTGGGCGGCTTCGAGGTGCCCAAGGACATCGTCTTCGTGCCCGCGCTGCCGATGACCTCGACGGGCAAGATCCAGAAGTTCGAGCTGCGCCAGGCGCACCAGGGGCACTACCAGCGCGACTGAACCCGCATCAGGGCGACTGCAGTTTCTGCAGCAGCGACGCCCGCACTTCCTTCTTGAGCACCTTGCCGACCTTGGAGCGCGGCAGGTCGGCCCACACCTCGACCTGCTTGGGCGCCTTCACGCTGCCGATGCGCGACTTGACGAAAGTCTTGATCGCCTCGACATCGACGCTGCGGCCCGCATGCAGCTGCAGCACGGCCACCACGCGCTCGCCCCACTTCTCGTCGGGCAGGCCGACGACGGCGCTGTCCTGCACGTCGGGGTGCTGCATCAGCACCTGCTCCACCTCGGCGGAGTAGACGTTGAAGCCGCCCGAGATGATCATGTCCTTGGCACGGTCGACGATGTACAGGAAGCCGTCGCCGTCGAGGTAGCCGATGTCGCCCGTGTGGTGCCAGCCATGGCGCGAGGCCTCCTGCGTGGCCTTCGGGTCCTTGTAGTAGCCGCGCATCACGAGCGAGCCGCGCACCACGATCTCGCCGCTCTCGCCCGTGGGCAGCAAGGCGCCCTCGCCGTTCATGATGCCGACCTGCACCAGCGGCCCGGGCCGCCCCGCCGAGGCCAGGCGCTGGCGCGCCACGGAGCCATCGGCATTGAAGTGATCGCGCGGCGGCATCATCGAGACCATCATCGGCGCCTCGGTCTGGCCGAAGAGCTGGGCCATGACGGGGCCGATCTTGTCGAGCGCTTCTTCGAGCCGCGCGGCCGACATGGGCGCGGCGCCGTACCAGAAGCACTGCAGCGAATCGCGCTTCGTCTGTGCCAGCTCCGGGTGCTGCAGCAGCATGTAGATCAGCGTCGGCGGCAGGAAGGTGTGGGTGACGCGCCGGCGCTCGATGAGCGAAAGGAACTCGCTCAGGTCGGGCTTGGGCATGATGACCACGCGCCCGCCCAGCGCCATCACCGGCAGGCACAGCACGCCGGCCGCATGCGTGAGCGGCGCGAGCGCCAGGTACACGGGCCGGCCCTCGAACGGGTAGCCCATGAGGGTCAGCGCCGACATGGCCTCCAGGTTGCCGCCCGAGAGCATCACGCCCTTGGGCTGGCCGGTGGTGCCGCCGGTGCCGGCGATCATGGCCACGTCGTCGGGCGGCGCGATGTCGATCGGCGCATCGTCCAGCCCGTCGAGCCATTCGTCCATGGCGGGCGCGAAGGCCTGCCGCTGGTCGAGGCACACCAGCGCCTTCAGCTTCGGCAGCTGCGTGCGCATCTGCTCGACCATGGGCGCGTAGTTGCTGTGGAACACGAGGCAGGCGCAATCGAAGGCGTCGAGCACGAAGGCGTTCTCGCTGGCTTCGTTGCGCGGGTTGATCGGGCACCACACGCCACCGGCGCGCGAGATGCCGAACACCGTGGCGAAGGCCAGGGCGTCGTTGCTCGAGAGCACCGCCACCTTGTCCCCGGGCTGGATGCCCGCGCGCTGCAGGCCGCGTGCCACGCGCCAGCTGATGCGTTGCACCTGGCCGTAGCTCAGGTCGGCGTCGCCCATGGTGAGGCACGGCGAATCGGCGCCCTGCTGGGCGCCTTTGTCGAGGTAGTCGACGAGGCGCATGCGCGTCAGCCCATCCGCGTGAGCACGGGTTCCTGCACCAGCCCGAAGCTGCGCAGCGCCCCCAGCAGTTCGCGGTGCCCGAAGGCCTGGCAGCCCGAGGCAAAGCCGGCGCGCCGCGGCGCCTGCTGCAGCAGCGAGGCCGCGGCATAGGCTTGCAGCAGGCCGGTCTGCTTGTAGTTGCAGTTGCCGAAGATCACGCAATGCGCGCGCCCCAGCGGACCGGAGGCATGCACCGAGTCGACCGACTTGTTGATGCGCGGGTTCTCGCGCGGCGGCATGGTGTTCATCACGCCCGCGGCCGTCTGTGCCAGCGCGGCATAGCGGTCTTCGTCGTTCATGCCTTCGGTGGCCTTGAGCGCGGCGGCCACGATCTGCGGCACGCCCAGCATCAGCGGCTTGTTGAAAACGCCGCCGAGCACCTTCACGTTGGCCACGCGCGGATCGCGCTTGAACCACACCGGGTGCGAGGTGCCGCCCCAGGGCAAGGCCAGTGCGGCTTCATGCTGGCCGGGAATCGACAGGTGGTACAGGCCCGCGTCGGGTTGCCATTCGACGTACTGGTTCTGCTCCAGGTAGAAGGCCTTGGACGTGGCTGCGTTCACCAGGATGGTCTGCGTCGACGCGATGGTCGGGCTGCCGCCCCAGAACACGGCGATGTCGAGCGTGTCCAGGCCGGGCGTTTCCAGGCACAGCTGCGCCGCGATTTCGCCGGTGGTGTACATCTGCGCCAGGCCGGGCGACAGCAGCAGGCCGGCCGCCGCGAACTTGGCGCCGTATTTCTGGTCGAGCGTGATGAGCCAGTCCTGCTCGCCGGTGGTGTCGGTGTAGTGGCAGCCGGCGGCCAGGCAGGCATCGACCACCTCGGGGCCGAACTTGGCGAACGGTCCCACCGTGTTGAGCACGACCGAAGCGCCGGTGAAGAGCTCGGTGAGCGCCTCGACCGTGTGCGCGACCTCGACCACTTCGTAGTCCGCGGTCTCGATGCCGGGCACGTTCGACTTCATCGCCGCTTCGAGCTTCTGTGCGCTGCGGCCCGCGGCAATGAAGGGGATGTGGTACTCGCGCAGGTACTCGCAGACCAGGCGCCCGGTGTAGCCGGAGGCGCCGTAGACGATGACGGGTTTCTTCTTGCTGCTCATGTTTCTTGCTCCTTGTTGATCGCTCACATGCCCATGCCGCCGTCCACCGCGAGGCCCGCGCCGGTGATGAACCGGGCGGCGTCGGAGCAGAGGAAGACCACCACGTCGGCCATGTCGCCGATCTCGCCGAGGCGGCCCAGCGGCGTCTGGCCGATGACGTCGCCCACGGCGGCCTCGACGCTGGGCGCCAGCCCCGCGGCCACGATGTCGTTGGCGAGCTTCATGCCCATGTCGGTGGGCACGAGGCCGGGGTAGATGCAGTTGACGCGCACGCCATAGCCCAGCTTGCCGGACTCCATGGCCGCCACGCGCGTGGCGCGGTCGACCGCCGACTTGGTCGCCGAGTAGCCGGCGATGGCAGGAAAGGCGATGGTGGCCGCGACCGAGGCGATGTTGACCACCGCCCCGCCGCCGCCCGCGCTGCCGCCGGGGCGCATGGCGCGAAAGGCGTGCTTCATGCCCAGCAGCGTGCCGGCCACGTTCACATCGAGCATGCGACGCAGGTCGTCGCCGTCGACGTCGACCACCAGCGAGGTGATCTCGATGCCGGCGTTGTTGACCAGGATGTCGAAGCCGCCCAGCGCCTTCACCGTGGCTTCGGTGGCAGCCGCCCAGTCGCCGTCCTTCGTGACGTCGAGCGGGACGAAGCCCACCTTCGCTCCCTCTGCGGAAAGCCGCTGCGCGGTCTCGCGGCCCAGATCGGCGAGCACGTCGCCGATCATCACCGACGCACCCGCCTGCGCCAACGCCTGGGCGATGCCCGCGCCGATGCCGCGCGCACCCCCTGTCACCAGGGCCTTGCGCCCCGTCAAGTCGAACTTGGCCATCACTTGTCTCCTGTGGATATGTGTATGAGATGGAGCGGTCATGCTAGGAATCGACTTGACGAGTGTCAAGAATTTTTTTGACAACTGCCCAAATTTCGTAAAATGCCTCTGGAATGCACGTACGAGGGATTTCCCACGCCGCGTGCTATGGTTTGCAATCACCAGGAAACACAGCGGCCGGCACTCTGCGGCCTGGCTAGAAATGACCACTCATTCACGGGTAAAGAAGCACGCCGGGCGGGTGCAGAAGGCACCGGCCGACAAGTTCGAGCAGCGCCGCGCCGAGCTCGGCGAAGCCGCCCTCACCACGCTGGCCACGCTCGGCTACGCGCGCACCAGCCTGCGCGAGATTGCGCAGAACTCCGAGTTCTCGCACGGCGTGCTGCACTACTACTTCAGCGACAAGGTCGACCTCATCGTCTGCAGCGTCAAGCAGTACAAGGCGCGCTGCGTCACGCGCTACGACCACGCGGTCGACACCGCCACCACCTACGACGAGCTCATGGAAGGCTTCCTGCAGAGCCTGGGCGACACGCTGCTTGGCGAAGGCCACGTGCACCGGCTCTGGTACGACCTGCGCTCGCAGGCGCTGTTCGAAGCGGCCTTCCACGACGACGTGGTGCAGATCGACAAGAGCCTCGAAGACATGATCTGGCGCATCATGAGCCGCTTCGCCGAACTCTCCGGCCAGGCGCCGGGCCTGCCGCCCTCGGCCTGCTACGCCCTCTTCGACGGGCTGTTCCTGCAGGCGCTGCTCAAGCACCTCTCGGGCGACACCAAGGCCATCGCCGACATGCAGGCCGACGTGCGGCAGTCGATCGAGCGGCTGTTCGCTGCGCCCGTCGCGCCGGCCTCCCGCAAGCGGCGCGCCTGACGCCGCCATGGCGCCGTTCAACACCGCCTACCGGCAGACGCTGCTCGCCGGGCGCCTCACCCTGGGCCTGATGACGCCGCTGGCGCGCCCGCACGGCGCGATGGCCGACCCCGCGATCGAACTGCATCTGGCCCGCCTGGCCGACACGCTCGGCTTTGCCGCGCTGTGGACGCGCGACGTGCCCGTGATGGTGCCGCAGGGCGAAGAGACCGCGGTGCTCGACGAGCCCTTCATCTGGCTCACCGCACTGGCCGCCGCCACGCAGCGCATCGCGCTTGGCACCGCCGCCGCGGTGCTGCCGCTGCGCCATCCGCTGCACGTGGCCAAGGCCGCGCTCTCGCTCAACCGCCTGTCGAACGACCGCTTCATCCTCGGGCTGGGCTCGGGCGACCGCGAGGCCGAGTTCGCCATCTTCCAGCAGGACATCGCGCTGCGCGGCGACGTCTTCCGCGAACGCTGGAACCTCGTGCGCTCGGCGCTCTCGCCCGATGCGAGCGACCGCGCCGCACTGCACGAAGCCACCGGCGGCCACGACCTCATGGCGCCACCCGCCGCGCGCATCGGCATGCTGGTGGTGGGCTCGGCGCGCCAGTCGCTGCAATGGACCGCCGCCCACGCCGACGGCTGGGCCACCTACCACCGCGACGAAGCGCGCCAGCAGGGCCGCATCGGCCTGTGGCAGACCGCGCTGCGCGAACGCGCGGGCGGCGAGGCCAAGCCCTTCGTTCAGTCGTTGCAGCTCGACCTGCTGGACGATGCCGACGCGCCCGCCGAGCCCATCGAACTCGGCCTGCGCGCCGGACGCCATGCGCTCATCGACTACCTCGACCGCATGGAAGACGCCGGCGTCGCCCACGTGCTGCTGAACCTCGCGCGCAGCAGCCGGCGGCCCGCGCAGGACGTGGTCGACGAGCTCGGCCGCGAGGTGCTGCCGCGCCTTCAAGGCCATGCGCGCACACCGCCCGCCTGAGCCGTGCAGAATCCGGCGCTCGCCGTTGTCGCCCCTATTCCAAGGACTTTCCCCATGACCGATCTCTCGCACTTCCCCATCACGAGGAAATGGCCCGCGCAGCACCCCGAGCGCCTGCAGCTGTACTCGCTGCCCACGCCCAACGGCGTGAAGGTGTCGATCCTGCTGGAGGAAACCGGCCTGCCCTACGAGCCGCACCTCGTGAGCTTCGAGACCCAGGACCAGATGTCGCCGGAATTTTTGTCGCTCAACCCGAACAACAAGATCCCCGCCATCCTCGACCCCAACGGCCCGGGCGGCCAGCCGCTGGCGCTGTTCGAATCGGGCGCCATCCTGCTGTACATCGCAGAAAAGACCGGCCAGTTCATTCCAAAGGATGCGGCGGCCCGCTACGAGACCATCCAGTGGGTGATGTTCCAGATGGGCGGCATCGGCCCGATGTTCGGCCAGCTCGGTTTCTTCAACAAGTTCGCCGGCAAGGACTACGAAGACAAGCGCCCGCGCGACCGCTACGTGGCCGAGTCGAAGCGCCTGCTCGGCGTGCTCGACAAGCACCTCGCCGACCGCGCATGGATCATGGGCGACAGCTACGCCATCGCCGACATCGCCACCTTCCCGTGGGTGCGCAACCTGATCGGCTTCTACGAGGCCAGCGACCTCGTGGGCTTCAGCGAGTTCAAGAACGTCGCGCGCGTGCTCGAGGCCTTCGTGGCGCGGCCCGCCGTGGTGAAGGGCCTGGGCATTCCGAAGCGGGGCTGAGGCCCTCTCGATCGGCCCTCAGCCGGAGCCGTCGCCTGCATCGGCGACGGCCGTACCGAACCCGTTGCTTGAGCGACTCCCTCGTTTGTGGGATTCCTGACCCTTCCGGCGACTGGAACAGTCCCTCTGCGTTGTTGCGGGGGCTGACAAAAATTACGCGATCGCACACTTGCGGCGATACGGCGCACGCTTCCCCTCCTCCACGCACGAAACCGGATTCGACATCCACGTGGAACCACAAGGAGGAAGCCATGAAGAATGCAAGCATCCTGCGCGCAGCGGCCGTCGTGCTGGTGCAGGCCTGCACTTTTGCGAACGCCGCCGACGACCAAGGCGTCAACGACTACGCGAAGGCGCACTGGAGCATCGCCAATTCCTGCGTCCCGTTCGTCAGGAAATACCAATCGGTGTGCGGCAACGATTTCTCCGCAGACACAGATGCTCAGGCCTATGACATTCGGGCCACTGGCGAGAGATGTAGTGCGGTCACACAGAACCAGCACCCCGCCATACAAAAGGGCGACGTGATCACGGTTCATCTGAGCCAGGTTTTCATCAACGAGTTCGTCGAGCGCGGTGCCAGTCTGCTCGGCTTCAAGAAGCGCGGCGAGATCGCCATCGTTGCGCGCATCGCAGAGCAAGACGCCCAGACCGATTTCGATTTCAGTGTTGCCGGAAGGGATCGTGGCCGCCTCATCTACTACTCGGAAGGCGTCGCGCCTGGGCAGTACCTGAATTTCAGCCAGTTGCCCATCTACGGGCCTATCGAATACCACGGCAAGCCCCTGCTCCTAGAGTTCTACATCATGGAGCTCGACATCAAGGAGAACACGGAGATCTCGGGCCTGCTCACCGCAGCGGCCAGCCTGGGCGCCGTGGCCTATCCGCCGGCATCGCCAGTGCTGAAGGTGCTCGACACGATCGGCGGCGGCTTGCTCAAAGCCAACAAGAGCGACATCGAGTTCAAGTACCACGCCTCGTTGCTCCCGGGCGCGGAGCAGATCAATTCACTGCATTCCGGTCGGCTGGAATACGGCAACTACGCGTTCGTGCGCATGCCATTCGCGGACTCGGGTGGCTCTGGGAGCAGTTCTACGCATCCCTGGACACGCTGGTGGTTCAACCAGAAAAATGGGCGAATCTACGAAGACGCGACATGCAATTCAGTGCTGAAGAATCGCACCTACCTCACGGTGCAGATCAATCGCGCCAAGGAGGAGGCCACGCTCGACCCCGCCAACACCTTCGCTGCCTTTACCGCCAAACTCTCTTCCGAGGCCCAGGCCTCCACCGCCGAGCGCGTCGCGGTCATCGATGCGCTGAAAGCCAGCGTCAACAAGAACCAGCGCTATCGAGACGCGAAGAAGTTGATCGATTTCGCACAGAGCGTGAAATGGCCCGACGGCACCAAGAGTGAAAAGAAGGCCCTGGATGCGGTAACCGTCAGTGCGCTCGCCGCGGTTGCAACCAAGATCGAAACATCCTCGACTCAATTGCGCGACCCCCAGCAGCGCGACAAGGCGGACTTCGATGAATCGCAAATACAGGTGCTCGTCGATGCACTGTCGCGGCTCTCCGGCAAGCGCTACTCACCGCAAACCTTCAAGGCGAGCGATCTGAAGTTGGAGCTCGAGAAAACCTGACGCTGGCACTCCACGCCAGCGTCCCCGGGAACCGAAATCAGTTCGCGCTCAAGTCCATGAGCATCCGCGACAGCAGATAAAGCCGCGGCACCACGCTCTCGACCTCGGCGTACTCCTCCGGCGTGTGGATGCCGCCGCCCACGATGCCGAAGCCGTCGAGCACCGGCACGCCGACACCGGCCACGAGGCTGGCGTCGGCGGCGCCGCCGCTGCTCTCGATGGTGAGCTTCTTGCCGATCTCGCCGTAGATGCCCTCGGCCATGCGCACCAGCTTGTCCGAAGCGGGCGAGCGCGGCATCGGCGGCAGGCCGCGCACGAGGCGCACGCGCACCTCGGTCTCGGGGATCAGCTTGTTCTGCGCAATGCGCGTGAGGTCCTTCTCGACGCGGTCGAGCTCCTCGGGCGTGGCGGCGCGCACGTCGCCCTTGGCACTGGCCGAGGCAGGGATCACGTTGGTCGGGCCGTTGGCCGTGAGCACCGTGAAGTTGACCGTGGTCTTCTTCGCCGCGTCGGCCACCTTCGACAGTTGCAGCACCTGGTGCGCGACTTCCATGGCGGCGTTGCGGCCCGCCTCGGGCGCGACGCCCGCGTGCGACGCGAGCCCCTTCACCTCGACGAGTGCCGTGGCCGAGCCCTTGCGCTCGACCACGAGGCCGTCGGCCGGGCGACCCGGCTCGAGGTTCAGCGCCACGTCGTGCTGCTTGGCCACGCGCTCGATGAGCGCGCTGGTGCCGACCGAACCCGTCTCTTCGTTGGTGTCGATCAGGAAGGTGATCTGGCCGTAGTCCTTGAAACCGATCTTCTGCAGGATCTTCAGCGCCTGCAGGCCGGCCACGACGCCGCCCTTGTTGTCCATCACGCCGGGGCCATAGGCGCGGCCGTCCTTGATGTAGAAGGGCTTGCCCGCGGCCGTGCCGTCCTTGAACACGGTGTCGATGTGGGCCAGGATGAGGATCTTCTTCTTGCCCTGCCCCGTCAGCGTCGCGACCAGGTTGGTGCCCGGATGCGGCTCGGCGGGAAAGCTCTCGATGCGCGCGTCGAGCTTGCGCAGTTCGTCCGCCACCATCTCGCGCACCTTGGCCAGCCCCTCGGTGTTGGTCGAGCCGGAGTCGATGTTGACCATGCGCTCCAACAGCTGCAGCGTTTCGTCCTTTTGCTGCGTGGCGGCGTCGAGCACGCCCTGGTGTGGCTTCTGGGCCAAGGCGTTGACGGCGAGCAAGGCACTGGCCAGCACGGCGCCATTGCAGGCGACGCGCGTCCATGAACGCGGGGTGGAGCGAAGGTGCATGAGGAAGCCTGTTCTTTCTGTTGTGAAGGTTCGTTCGAAGCGAACCCCACACTAGCACCCGCTTCGCGAACGGGTCAAGCCGCGAGGCTCGGCGCCGGCGCCTCGGTGGCCTGCGCGATGCGCCCGGCCTTCATGTGGACGATCCGGTCGGCCACATGAAAGTAGCGGTCGTCGTGCGAGATGACCACCAGCGAGTGCCCCTTGGCGCGCAGCTCGGGCAGCAGCTCGGTGTAGAACAGATGGCGAAAGGCCGGGTCCTGGTCGGCCGCCCATTCGTCGAACACCAGCACCGGCCGGCCTTCGAGGTACGCATGCACCAGCGCCAGCCGCTTGCGCTGGCCGGTCGACAGGTCGGTGGTGCTGAAGGCGCCGTTCTTCACCGACACCTTGTGCGCGATCTCCAGCCGTTGCAGGTAGGGCAAGGCGGTCTCGGGCAGCGCCTGGTGGCCGCCCTCTTCGCCGGCCACGAGGTCTTCGAACAGGTAGAAGTCGGAGAACACGGTGGTGAAGAGCTGGCGGTAGTCGTCGCGCGTCTGCGGCGTCACGGCCTTGCCGTCGAGCAGCAGCTCGCCATCCACCGGCGCGTACAGGCCCAGCAGCAGCTTGATGAGCGTGGTCTTGCCCGAGCCGTTGTCGCCGACGACGAAGACGATCTCGCGGCGGCCGATGCGCAAATCCACCGGACCGAGCACGAAGGGCTCCGCGCCCTCCACCGCCGGGAACGCATAGCGCGCGCCGCGCAGCTCGATGGCGTCGTGCAGCACCGGCGTGGCGGGCGGCGCGTGCAGGTCCAGGTGCGGCTCGGGCGTGGCGAAGCGGGCCGACAGGTCACCGATGCGCTCGAAGGCCACCTTCGCGCGCCCCAGGTGCGGCAGCGCCGCCACCACCTGGTCGAGCGGCCCCTTCAAAAACAGCAGCACCAGCACGAAGCCGCTGAGCACGACCGGCGCGGTGTCGCGGAACGCGGCCCAGCCGAGGATGAGTGCAATCAGCAGAAAGAACAGCGCCGAGCCGAAGGACGAGGCGAGCACGAAGATGTTGATGGCGCGGCGGTTGATGTCGTGGATGCGTTCCACCGTGTGCGCCACCTGCTGCTCGTACACCTTGGCGCGGCGCGCGCGGTGCATGCGCAGCTCTTTCGCACCTTCGCTGATGCCGCGGTAGGCCTTGTGCAGCGCCTCTTCCTGCTCCCGCGCCTTGAAGAAGCCCGAGATGCCGCGCGCATGCGCCAGGCTCTGCACGGTGATGCCCACGAGCAGCGCCGCCAGCAGCAGGCCGAACAGCGGCGGCGAGAGCCAGGCCAGGTAGCCCAGGCAACCGAAGGAGACGGCCAGCGCGATCATGGTCGAGGCCAGCATGAAGGCCACGTCGCTGATCATGTCGACGTCCTGCGTGAGCACGGGCATCAGGCGGTGCATGCGGTAACGCTCGAGCGCATCGATCGGCGCCGCGAGGATCTTCAGCGCCAGGCTCTTGCGCACTTGCGCCACGAGCCGCTGGCCGACCACGTTGTTCGACATGTCGGAGGTGGCGCGGCCGACCAGCGCCACCACGCACAGGCCGATGAAGGTCAGCAGCAGCCCGCCGGCCAGGCCGCCGGGGCGATGCAGCACCTGGTTGATGGTCGCCAGCAACGCGACGGTCGCGATGCCCGCGCCGATGCCGGTCACGGTCGACAGCGCGATCCACGGGAAGTAGGGCCGCAACAGCCGGACGAGTTCGGACGCGGGGGCGCTGGCGGGTGTGAGGTTCATGCGGCGGACGGTTCGTTGCAAAGGGAGACGGGCTCCCTGCAATGACGTTCGGCGCGCCTGCTTGTTTAGCAGGAAGGCGCGGCGCCTATTGCAGCAGCGGCTGCGCCCCCGCCTCGCGCGCGGCCTCCACCACCGAGGCGCCCGCCAGCGCCCACAGCGTCAGGGCCTCGTCAAGCGCGCGCACGTGGCCCGGGTCCTGGCCGAGCCAGGCCACGAGCTGCTCGGCGCGCTCGGGCGACGGTGCGTCGTGCAGCTCGCGAAAAAGCCGCCAGGCCATGCTGAAGGCCGGATCGGAGGGACGGTGTCTCGGGAAGCTCATGGGGATTCGCACGCCTGCACTGCTGTCGATGAGTGAGTAGACGCTCCGTGGGGCACGGCTGTTTAGGCACGGGCCTCGTGCGGACTAAATTTCTGGCCCGCCGGCGCGTCTTCTGCTGCATGCCTGTGCGCCTTCTTCTTCACGCCACCTTCGGCCCCGCCCCGTGATCCCGCTGCTCGCGCCGATCTTCCAGGGCGAGTGGGCGCCCTACGGCGAAACGCTGGCCTGCGCCCCGCACCCGCCGCCCAACGCCGTGCGCGTGGCCGACCTGCTGGCCGACCCGCCGCGCCTGCTGGCGCTGCTGCGCCTGAAGGCGCGCACGCTGAACATGCCGGAGCGCGACCTGCGCGCGGTCGCGTCCGCCTGGAGCATGAACTATCTGCACGCGCTGCTGCCGCCCGTGGCCGCCGCCGCGAGCCTGCTGCAGCACGGCTTTCCTGTCACGCCCGAACAGGTGTGGGTGTCGCTCGACGACGCAGACGGCGACCCGGAGTGCTTCCACATCGTCGAGCTCGGCACGCCGCGCCCCGGCACCGATACGGCGGCGCGCTACGACGTGCTGCTGTGGACGCACCTGGCGCCCCTGTTCGCGCGGCTGGCGCAGCTCACGCGGCTGGCGCCCAAGATCCTCTGGGGCAACGCCGTGCGCTACCTCGAGCCGGTGCTGGAAGAAGGCCTGCGCATGAGCGGCCAGGCGCCCGCCGTGGCCGCCGACCTCGAGCACCTGCTGCACCGCCCGACCTGGCCGCAACCGTGCGGCGAGGCGCGCGACAACCCGATGTTCATGCCCGCGCGCCGCGGCGTGCGCGTGGCCGACCGCAGCGCGCCGCCCGTCACGCTGCACCGCCAGTGCTGCCTCTACTACCTCGTGCCACGGCTGGGCTATTGCGGCGCGTGTCCGCTCTCGCCCGAGTTCGAGCGGGAGCGCTGTGCAAGCACCGCCGACTAAACATCCGGCCGCAGCCCGCGTCTTCCTTCTGCATCCCACACACATCGACCACACCCCGGAGGTTTTGCTTGACCGCCCACGACACCGCATGGCGCTTTCACGCGCACCCCGAAGGCCGGGTGCTGGACGTCCGGCTGGAAGGCACCGTGCTCAAGGTCACGCCGCACGACGGCGACCGCCACAGCAGCACCTGGGCCCTGCGCGCGCAGCCGGCACGCCGCGCCTCGAATGGCTGGGCGCCTGCGCGGGCGAGCCTGACGAAGCGCACCTGCTGGCGGCGATCGAGGCGGCCTTCCAGCGCCACCCGGCCGCGCGGCAGCTCGCGCTGCAATCGCCGCTGCCGAGCGGCACGCGTCTGGTGGACGCAGGCATCGTCACGCCGGCCGAGGGCGCGCTGCCCACGGTGGCGCGCGAAGCCTTCTGGCAATGGCCGCGCGCCTGGCTGCCGCAGCCGCGCGAGCCCTTCGCGCAGCGCTTCGTCGTCACGCAGGGCAAGCGCCATCCGCTGCGCCCCGCCAAGCCGCAGGGCACGGTGTACCGCCGCCACATCCCGTGGCTGAACCAGACGCTCACGCTCGACACGGTCGACATCGAACGCGACCTGCCCGCCTTCCACCGCTGGATGAACGACCCCGTGGTCGCGCACTTCTGGGAAGAAGAAGGCGACCTCGCGCGCCACCGCCAGTACCTGGAAGGCATCGCGGCCGACCCGCGCGTGACCGGCCTCGTCGGCCGCTTCGACGGCGAGCCCTTCGGCTACTTCGAGGCCTACTGGGCGAAGGAAGACCGCATCGCGCCCTTCTACGACGCGGCCGACCACGACCGCGGCTGGCATGCACTGGTGGGCGAGGCGCGCTTTCGCGGCAAGCCCTTTCTCACGGCCTGGATGCCGTCGGTGTCGCACTACCTCTTCCTGGACGACCCGCGCACGCAGCGCCTGGTGATCGAGCCGCGCGCCGACAACGAAAAAATGATCCGGAGCCTGGGCCGCTGCGGCTACGCCCATGTGAAGGAGTTCGACTTTCCGCACAAGCGCGCCCTGCTGGGCGTGCTGTGGCGCGAGCGTTTCTTCGGCGAGGCGCTGTGGATTCCGCGCGCCGACCCCACCGCCGCTTCGCCGGCCCCGGCTCGTCGACACGAGCCATCCCTGGAGGACATCCATGCAAATCCATGACCTGATCGGCGTCGGCTTCGGCCCGTCCAACATCGCACTGGCCATCGCGCTCGACGAGAAGCGCCAGAAGGGCCACTTCGTCGATGCGCTGTTCATCGAGAAGCAGCCGGGCTTCGTCTGGCACCGCAACATGCTGCTGGACAACGCGCACATGCAGATCTCGTTCCTGAAGGACCTGGCCACGCTGCGCAATCCGTCCAGCCGCTTCACCTTCCTGAACTACCTGCACGAAAAGCAGCGCCTGCAGGACTTCATCAACCTCAAGACCTTCTTCCCGAGCCGCCACGAGTTCAACGACTACCTGGGCTGGGCCGCGGCGCAGTTCGAAGACCGCTGCGCCTACGGCGAGGCCGTGTTCGAGGTGGTGCCCGAGATGAAGGGCAACGAGGTCTCGCTGCTGCGCGTGCGCTCGCGCGACGCCAACGGCGCGGTGCGCGAGCGCCTGGCGCGCAACCTGGTGGTGAGCGTGGGCGGCGTGGCCAACATCCCGGCGCGCTTCCAGCCCCTGCGCGACGACGGCCGCGTGTTCCATTCGAGCACCTACCTGGAGGCCATCGCCCGCCATCCCGGCGCCGACCGCATCGCCATCGTGGGCGCGGGCCAGAGCGCGGCCGAGATCTTCATGGACCTGCAGTCACACCCCGCGAAGCCGCAGGTCGACCTGATCATGCGGGCGCGCTCCATCAAGCCCTCGGACGACAGCCCGTTCGTGAACGAGATCTTCAACACCGATTTCACCGACTTCGTCTTCAACCGCTCGGTGAACGAGCGCGCCGAGCTGCTCGAGGAGTTCTGGCACACCAACTACGCCGCGCCCGACCTGGAGCTGATCCAGCAGATCTTCAACGTGTTCTACCGCCAGCGCGTGGCCGGCTCGACGCGCCACAGCTTCCTGCGTCGGCACGAGGTGTCGGCCGTGCGCGCCGCGCAGGACGGCATCCACCTGTCGCTGCACGACCTGAACACCGGCGCGCGCCACGACAAGGCCTACGACGCCGTGGTGCTCGCCACCGGCTACGCCCGCGACGCGCACCGCACGCTGCTGGCACCGTTGGCGCCCTACCTGGGCGATTTCTCGGTCGACCGCGACTACCGCGTGCAGGGCACGCCGGCGCTGCGCCCGGGCATCTTCCTGCAGGGCGCCTGCGAGACCAGCCACGGCCTGAGCGACACGCTGCTGTCGGTCACCGCCATCCGCTCCGACGAGATCGGCCAGGCGCTGCTGAACGCCACGCCGCGGCACACGGCGCAGGCCCCGCAGGCGCCCGCCGCGGAGCGCCCCGCCCACGCCGCGCCCGTGGTCTAGCCACGGAAACGCAAGGCTTCGGTGCTACACTCAATAAGAATAGTTCTTATTCACCCCATCCCCGGGGTCACCGAAGCCAGCGCCCTCGCCTCCTCTTCACTGGCGCGCACCAGCCATCGGCCCAGGGGTCCTTTGTCGATGCTTGCGAGAAGGCGACCGGATGCGCGACCTCGTCCAGGAACTTGTGTCTCACTACGCGGACTTGCGCCGGCAGCTCACGCGCGACCTGCGCGACCCGCACCATGCGGCCGACATCGCGCAGTCCAGCTTCGAGCGCGTGTACACGCACACCCTCGGCCTGCGTGACGGCGCCGCCATCGAGTCGCCGCGCGCCCTGCTGTTCCGCGTGGCGCGCAACCTGTGCATCGACGAAGCCCGCCACCGCAAGGTGGCGCAGGAGTGGGCCGTCTCGCATGCCGTCGTGGGCACGCACCTCACGGCCCCCTCGTCCGAATACGTCGTGGCGCAGCACCGTGTGCTGCGCCGCGTGGTGGAAACCATGGAACAGCTGCCGCCGCGCCGGCGCGAGGTGTTCCTGCTGTTCCGCGCCTACGGCCACTCGCGCGCCGAGATCGCGCAGCGCCTGGGCATCACCGAGATGGCGGTCGCCAAGCACCTGCTGCGCGCCACCATCGACTGCTCGCGCGTGTTCGCCGAGCTGCGCCATGAACTGATCGAGCCGCAGGCGGTGAACAGCCACGCCGGTTTCGACACCGCACTGGCCGAAGACTTTTCATGAGCCGTGCGGCCACAGCGGTCGTTCCGCGTGAACGGCTGATCGAACGCGCGCTCGCGCTCATCGTCGAGGACGAGATCGCGCCGCCGAGCCCGGCCGCCAACAGCGCCCGGCTCGCGCTCGACCAGTGGCGCACCCGCTCGCCCGAACACGCCGCCGCCGTGCGCGAGGCGCGCGAGCGCTGGAACGCGCTGGGCGGCATGGCCGACGACCTGCGCGCGCACTTCGACGAACCCGTGCCCGCATCGGCCCCACGCAACCCTTCGCGCCGCAAGATGCTGCTGTCGGTCGCCGGGCTGCTCGGCGCCGGCGTGGTCGCGGGGCGCGGCGTGCAGTGGTACTGGCAGCAGCCCGTGTTCCAGGCGACGTACCGCACACCGAACGCGCGGATGCTCAAGGTCACGCTGGCCGATGCCGCCGATGCCTCGGCCGGCAGCCGCCTCGACCTGGCGCCCCAGAGCGCCGTCGACGTCACGCTCTACCGCCGCCGCCGCATGATCGACATGGCACGCGGCGAGGTCCGCTTCGACGTGGCGCCCGACGCCGAGCGGCCCTTCGTGGTGCGCACGCGCGAGGCGATCATCGAAGTCGTCGGCACCGCCTTCACCGTGCGCGACCGCGGCGGCCCGATCACCGTGGGCGTCGAGCACGGCCATGTGCGCGTGCAGGTGCTGCGCCAGGCCGGCACCGAACGCAGCGGCGAAGTGGTCGACCTGCGCGCCGGCGACATGCTCGAGGTGCGCGACGGCCACGCCGACCCGGTGCGCCAGGCCGACACCGCCGCCCTCTCGGCCTGGCGCGACGGCTGGCTGGTGTTCGACAACACGCCGCTGGGCGACGCGCTGGCCGCGGTCAACAGCTACCGCAGCGCGCCCATCGTCGGCGCCGACGCCCGCATCGACGCGATGCGGCTCTCGGGGCGCTTTCGCACCAACGACTCGGCCGGCCTGCTCGACGCGCTGCCGGCCATCCTGCCGCTGGTGGCGGTGGCCCGGCCCGACGGCAGCGTGCGCCTGCAGGCGCGCTGACCCGGGCGTGCCCGCCGGCGCGCCGCTCCTTTTTCCCGCTCGTTTTCGGCCCGCATCGACGCGACGGCCGATGCCTTGTCACGGGCCTGTCTCTCTTTTTCGAGTTCAAACGTCTTACATCCAGAAGCACCCCGCATCCGATCAACGGCTGCGGCGCGCCCCCGTTTCATGCCGCACCGATTTATTTGTCTGGAGCCTTCACCCATGCGTTTCTCGCCTCGCCACCGACTCCTGAGCGCCGCGCTTGCCGCTGCCTTCGGAACCGCCCTTGCCAGCTGGAGCGGCCTCGCCGCCGCCCAGGGCGCCGACCAGGCCGCTGCACAAGCACGCGACATCAACGTCCCCGCCCAGCCGCTGGGCGCCGCGCTCAACGAGCTGTCGCGCCAGACCGGCGTGCAGGTGCTCGCCGCCGGTGACGTGGTCTCGGGCCTGGCCGCACCGGCCGTGTCGGGCCGCCTGAGCTTCCAGCAGGCGCTCGACCGCCTGCTGGCCGGCAGCGGCCTGGTGGCGGTGCGCAACGGCCCCACGCGCGTCACCATCCAGCGCCAGAGCACGGCCGGCGCATCCACGCTGCCGGCCGTGACCGTGGCCGCGCAGGCCGCCACCGACGGCACCACCGAAGGCACGGGCTCGTACACCACGCGCGCCGCCGCCGGCGCCACGCGCATGGACCTGTCGCTGCGCGAGACGCCGCAGTCGGTCAGCGTCATCGGCCGCCAGCAGATCGACGACCAGAACCTCGTCACCCTCGAGGACGTGCTGCGCCAGACGCCCGGCATCGTGGCCGACCGCAACGACGAGCGCGTGACCTTCTCCTCGCGCGGCTTCGCCCTGAGCACCATGATCGACGGCGTGCCCACGCTGGGCTTCAACAGCGTGGCCGGCGAGTCGAGCATGATCAGCACCGCCTTCTACGACCGCGTCGAGGTGATTCGCGGCGCGGCCGGCCTGCTCAACGGCGTGGGCTCGCCCGGCGGCGCCATCAACCTCGTGCGCAAGCGCCCGACCTCCGAATTCGCCGGGCACATCTCCGGCGGCATCGGCAGCTGGAGCCGCTACAACGCCGAGATCGACGTGGGCGGCCCCCTCAACGCCGACGGCACCGTGCGCGGCCGCTTCATGGCCTCGCGCACCGACGGCAAGAGCTTCATCGAGAACAAGAAGCGCAGCGAAGACGCGCTGTACGGCATTCTCGAAGTCGACCTCGCGGCGGGCTCGCGCCTGTCGGTGGGCTTCGAGCACCAGAAGACCGCCATCGATGGCGCCAACTACGGCCAGAGCCCGCTGTTCTTCAGCAACGGCCAGCGCACCAACCTGCCGCGCTCGTTCAACTCCAGCGCGCCGTGGAGCTACTGGGACATGTACAGCGACAAGCTGTTCGCCAACCTCGACCAGCGTCTGGGCGCGGGCTGGCAGCTGAAGGTGGACGCCAGCTACCTCAAGAGCAAGCGCGAGCGCGCCTCGGGCGACCTGAGCATCTACCGCGCGATCAACGCGCGCACCGGCGCCTCCACCATCGACATCCGCGAGAACCCCGCCGAAGGCGCCAACAAGGCCCTCGACGTGCACCTGAAGGGCCCGTTCGAGGCTTTCGGCCAGACGCACGAGGCCGTGGTGGGCATGAGCTACAACACCTACGACGCCACGGTCTACACGCGTGGCGCCGTGCCGCGCATGATCGACCGCCGGCCGCTGAACTTCTACCAGCTGCAGAGCTTCCCCGAGCCGACCTCCTTCTCGTACCCGCTGTACACGGCGCCGCTGAACACCACCGAGAAAGCCATCTACGCCTCGACCCGCCTGAAGCTGGCCGAGCCGCTGTCGCTCATCGTCGGCGCGCGCGGCACCTGGTACAAGTCCGATGCGTCCACGCTCGACTGGACCACCTGGCGGCGCACCGGCGTGAGTTCGATGCGCGAGAACGGCGTGGTCACGCCCTACCTGGGCGTGGTGTTCGACGTGAGCAAGGAACTCTCGCTGTACGGCAGCTACACCGACATCTTCCAGCCCAACACGGTGCGCGACCGCAACAACTCGCTCATCGCGCCGCAGCGCGGCAAGAACATCGAGCTGGGCCTGAAGGGCGAACACTTCGGCGGCAAGCTCAACACCAGCGCCGCGATCTTCAAGACGCGCGAGACCAACCTCGCCGTGATCGACACCGGCGCCGGCTCGCTGCTGCCCGACGGCGGCATTCCGTACCGCGCGGTGCAGGGCGCCAAGAGCAAGGGCTTCGAGCTCACCGCCGCCGGCGAGGTGCTGCCGGGTCTGCAGATGCTCGCGGGCTACACCTACCACGCCAAGCGCGATGCCGACGGCGTGCTGCTGAACCCGCAGTACCCGCGCCGCCTGCTGCGCGTGGCCACCAGCTACCGCCTGCCGGGCGAGTGGAGCAAGCTCACCGTCGGCGGCAGCGTGAGCTACCAGAGCGGCATCTACTACGACGAGTTCAACGAACTCGGCCGCGCCTCGCAAGGCGGCCTGACGCTGTTCGGCCTGATGGCGCGCTACGACATCAACAACCGCCTGAGCGCCTCGCTGCACATCGAGAACCTGGGCGACAAGCGGTACTACAACGGCCTGGGTGCCTACAACGGCTACACGCAGGGCAACCCGCGCAACGCCTGGCTGAAGCTCAGCTACAAGCTCTGACACGCACCAACGAACTGAAATAGGGCGGCACCGGCAGAAGGGTGCCCTTGACGCACGACCCGGCTTCCGGGTCGTGCGTTTTTTTATGCCCGGGCGTCAGGCCGCAAGGGCTTCGGACTCGCCCAGTCGCTCGCCCAGTTGCGTCAACAACACCGGGCTGCGCAGGATCGCGTGGTGGTCCTCGTCGAGCGCCGCAGCGCTCGCGAGGTCCGGCCACCCCAGTTGCAGCGCGAGCGCGGCGCGGTCCGCCGCCGGGCGCCGCGCGATCCACCAGCACTCGGCGTGGCAACGCAGCGGCACGAGCGCCTCGGTCTCGATCGCCTTCAGCTGCTGGCTCACGAGGAAGATGCGGGCCAGCTCGTCGTCGGGCAGGTTCGCGTGCGCCGGCATCTCCAGCGCGTCGCCGCGGGCCTGCGCCTTCGCACGCGCCTGGGTGAGCAGCGCGGCCACCGTCGCCTCGTCGCAGACGAAGTCGTCGATGTCCAGCAGCCCGTCCAGGCGCGCCGCCGGCCAGGCCGAGGCGACGAAGTCGGCAAAGTCGCGGCGGCCGTCGTCGTCCACCGTCTGCAGGGGCGCGTCGGGCTCGGGCACGTAGGGATCGACCAGGCCGAGGAACGCCACGGCCTGCCCTTCTGCTTCGAGCCGCGCGGCCACGGCCGCCGCGAGCGCGCCGCCGAGCGACCAGCCCAGCAGGTGGTACGGCCCCTGCGGCTGCACGCCACGGAGCATGCGGGCGTAGTCGTCGGCCATGCGCGCCAGCGACACGTCGCGGTGCGCGGGGTCGGCAAGCATGCGGCACGGCAGGCCGTACACGGTGCGCACGCCCCGCAGGCGGCGCGCCAGCGGCGCGTAGTCGTACACCGTGCCCAGGGCGGCGTGCATGCAGAACAGCGGCGGCGCACCGGGCACCACGGCGTTCAGGGCCACCAGCGACGGCGCCTCGGCACGCCCGCCCAGCAGCCCCGCGATGGTCGGCGCGCGCAGGAAGTCGTGCAGCTTCAGGTCCAGCGCCGGCAGGCCCAGGCGCCGTGCCTGCGCCATCACCTTCAGGCTCAGCAGCGAATCGCCGCCGAGTTCGAAGAAGTTGTCGTCGCGGCCCACGCGTGCCACGCCCAGCACCTCGGACCAGATGCGCGCGAGCGCCTGCTCGGCGCTGCCGCGCGGCGCGTCGTAGCCGTCGCCGCTGGCGAACACCGGCGCCGGCAGCGCATGGCGATCGACCTTGCCGCTCATGTTGAGCGGCAGCGTGTCGAGCACGACGATGGCCGCCGGCACCATGTGCTCGGGCAGCAGCGCCGCGAGGCTGGTGCGCAGCCGCAAAGGCTCGATGCGCTCGCCCGCCAGCGGCGACACATACGCCACCAGCCGTGCGCCGCCCGCGCCCTGGCTGGCGACGACCACGGCCTCGCGCACCTGCGGCAGCGCCAGCAGCTGCGCCTCGATCTCTCCGAGTTCGATGCGAAAGCCGCGGATCTTCACCTGGTGGTCGATCCGCCCCAGGTAGGCCATCTGCCCGTCGGCCTCCCAGCGCACGAGGTCGCCCGTGCGGTAGAGCCGGCCGCCCGGCGCGCCGAAGGGGTCGGCCACGAAGCGTTCGGCGCTCAGGCCCGCGCGCTGCAGGTAGCCGCGCGCCAGACCGTCGCCGCCCAGGTACAGCTCGCCGGCCACGCCGGGCGGCACCTGGCTCATGGCGCCGTCGAGCACGTAGGCCGTGCGGTCGCCCACGAGGCGGCCGATGGGCATGTAGGCCGCGTCGAAGCCTTCGCCCGGCGCGGCCTTGGCGATCATCGGCGTGATCACCGTCTCGGTCGGCCCGTAGCCGTTGACGATGCGCGGCGGCTTCAGCACCGACTGCACCAGCGCGAAGCTGGTGCGCGGCATCGCCTCGCCGCCCACGGTGTAGGAACGGATCGGCAGCCGGCTAGCAGCCTCGCCCATCAGCTCGGCCATCTGGTGCAGGTAGCCGGGCGTGAAGCAGGCGATGGTGATGCCGTGGCGGGCAATTTCGGCGCAGGTTCGCTCCACCGGCCAGACCTCTTCGTCGCGCGGCATCAGTGCCGCGCCGAAGGCCAGCGGCACCCAGGTGCGCTCGTGCGCGCCGTCGAAGTTGATCGACGCGAACTGCAGCTCGCGGTCGTCCGGCGTCATGCCGTAGGCCTCGCCGATGGACTGCACATGCATGGCCAGCGGGCCGTGCGCCACGGCCACGCCCTTGGGCTTGCCGGTCGAGCCCGAGGTGTAGATCACGTAGGCCAGGTGGTCGCGGTGCACCGCCACGCCGGGGTCATGTGACGGGCCACTCGACAGGTCCAGCGTGTCGAGCGTCAGGGCCTTCACACCGGGCAGGCCGATACGGTCCAGCACGGCGGCATCGTCGGCCAGCAGCAGCGCGACGCCGCTGTCTTCCACCATGTAGGCCAGGCGCTGCGGCGGATACGCCGGGTCGAGCGGCACGTAGGCGCCGCCCGCTTTCAGGATCGCGAGCAGCGCCACGACCATGTCGGCCGAGCGCCGCACCGCAAGACCCACGCGCACTTCGGGCCGCACGCCCGCGCGCACGAGGTGGTGCGCCAGCCGGTTGGCGCGCGCCTCCAGCGCCGCGTAGCTCAGCGTGTGGTCGCCGAAGATCAGCGCCGTGGCCTCGGGCCGCAGCGCGGCCTGGCGTGCCACCAGCACATGCACCGGTGCGGTGTGCTGGTAAGCCGGCGTGTTCGCGCCCCAGGCCTGCAGGCGCTGCGCCTCGTCGGCCGTGTACAGGTCGAAGGCGACGACCGGGTGCATGGCCGCCTGCGCGAGGTCGTCGGCCACGCGGCGCACCGCATCGTGCATGTACTGGCACACGCGCGCGGCGCCGACTGCGGCATCGACCTGCGCGGTCAGCGCGAAGCCGTCGGCGCGTTCGTTCACCGACAGCGCGAAGGCGTAGTTCGAACGCTCCTGCGCGCCGAGCGTCTCGATGCCTTCCCAGCCGCCGGCACCGGCACCCGCCTCGGGCGCCTGCGCCACATAGCGGTAGTTCAGCAGCGTCGAGAACAGCGGCGTGCCCTTGGGCACCGCGCTGCAGCGCTGCGCGAGGGACAGGCTCGCATGCTCGTGGTGCAGCAGGCCGGCCAGCGCGGCGTGCGTCTGGCGCACGCAGGCCAGTGCATGGCTGCGGCCCAGCGTCACGCGCAGCGGCAGCGTGTTGATCATCATGCCGAGCGCGCGCCCCGCGCCCTCGCCGCCTGCGAGCCGGCCGAACAGCACGGTGCCGAACACCACGTCGTCCTTGCCCGTGGTCTTGGCCAGCACCAGCGCCCATGCCAAGTGGAACAGCGTGGCCGCGCTGACGCCGCTGCGCTGGGCCTGCGTGCGCACGGCCTGCACCAGCGCCGCATCGAGTTCGAGGTGCGCTTCTTCCACGGCCGTGCCGTCGCCGCGCGCATCGAACAGGTCGAAAGGCGCGGTCGGTTCGCGCACATCGCCGAGCATGCGGCGGAAGAACGTCTCCTGTTCGGCCACGTCGGCGCCGAGCCGCGCCTGCGCGACGAAGCTGCGGAATGGCACGGGTTCTGGCAGCGCGTCGGCGCGGCCCTGCAGCAGCAGCGTGATCTCCTCGACCAGCAGGTCGCGCGACACATGATCGAGCGCCAGGTGGTGGCTCGGCAGTTGCAGCAGCCAGCCGTGGCCCGCCGCGTCGTGCGCGGCGATGGCGCGCAGCATGGGCGCGCGGCGCACGTCGAGGCGGTAGTGGCCGGGGCGCACATGCGCTTCGAGCTGCGCGGCGACATCGCCTGCGGCGGCGTCGACCGGCAGCCATTCGATCTCGGCGGGCGCATGACGGTGCACCACCTGCACCGGCTCCGCGAGCCCTTCCCACAGCACCGCGGTGCGCAGCATGTCGTGACGCGCGATGACGCGGTTCAGGCAGTCCATGAACGCATGGAGCCGGGCCTCGCTGTCGAAACGCATCTGCAGCGACTGCACGTAGACGTCGCCCTCGGCCTGCATCAGGTGATGGAACAGCAGGCCGTCCTGCAGCGGCGCGAGCGGGTAGATGTCCTGGATGTTGGCCGCGCCGCCGGGCACAGCGGCCTCGATGCGGCGCAGCTGCGCGTCGTCGAGCGTCACCAGCGGCAGCATCTGCGGCGTGAGCCGCGTGCAGCCGTCGGGGATCGCGTTGTCGGGCACCACCAGCGCCGGGCGCGGCGCGGCACCGGCTTCCAGCGTGGCGCGCGCGAAGTCGGCGAAGCGCGGGTTCTGGAACAGCGTGCGCACCTGCGCACCGAAGCCCTGCCGGCGCAGCCGCTCGAGCAGTTGCATGGCCAGCAGCGAATGGCCGCCGAGTTCGAAGAAGTTGTCGTTGCGGCCCACGCGCGGCGCACCGAGCACCTCGGCCCACACGGCCGCCATCACCTCCTCGGCCGCACCCTGCGGCGCTTCCCAGGTGTCGGCTGCAGCGGCGAACACCGGCTCGGGCAGCGCGGCGCGGTCGACCTTGCCGTTGGCGTTGAGCGGCAGCGCCGCGAGCACGGTGATCGCCGACGGCACCATGTACTCGGGCAGCACCTGCGCCAGGCCGTCGCGCAACGTGAAGGCATCGACCTGGCGTTGCGCGTCGAGGCTCGACACGTAGGCCAGCAGCAACGCACCGCCTGCACGCTCGCGCGCGACCACCACGGCCTCGCGCACGCCGGGCTGCGCGCGCAGGCGCGCCTCGACCTCGCCGAGTTCGATGCGAAAACCCCGCACCTTCACCTGGTGATCGAGCCGCCCCAGGTATTCGAGCTGTCCGTCGGCGCGCCAGCGCACGAGGTCGCCGGTGCGGTACAGGCGCCCGCCCGCGGTGTCGAAGGGGTCGGCCACGAAGCGCTCGGCGCTCAGGCCGGCGCGGTTCAGGTAGCCGCGCGCCAGGCCCGCACCGCCGAGGTACAGCTCGCCGGCCATGCCGGGCGGCACCAGGTTCATGTCGGTGTCGAGCACCACGGCGCGGCGGTCGCCCACCGGCGCGCCGATGGGCAGGTAGGCGGCGTCGAAGGCGGTGCCGGCGTAGGCCTTGGCGATGGTCGGCGTTATCACCGTCTCGGTCGGGCCATAGCCGTTGATGAGGCGCGGCGGCTGCAAGGTCTGCATCACGCGCTCGCAGGCCACGCGGCCCATGGCCTCACCGCCGACGGTGTACGAGCGCAGCGTGGGCACGCGCCCGTCCTCGCCGAGTTCATCGGCCATCTGCTGCAGGTAGCCCGGCGTGAAGCAGGCGACGGTGATGCCGTGGCGGCGCATCTCTTCGCGGCTGCGGTGCACGGTCCACAGCTCCTGGCTGCGCGGCATCAGCGTGGCGCCGAAGGCCAGCGGCGTCCAGATGCGCTCGTGCGCGCCGTCGAAGTTGATCGATGCGAACTGCAGCTCGCGGTCTTCGGGCGTCATGCCGTAGGCGCGGCCGATGGTCTGGATGTGCATGCTCAGCGGGCCGTGCGCCACGGCCACGCCCTTGGGCTGGCCGGTGGAGCCCGAGGTGTAGATCACATAGGCCAGGTGCCCCGGATGCACCGCGACATCGGGTGCGTCTTCGGGCCCGCTGTCGAGCACGCCGCCATTGAGCAGCAGCGCGGGCAGCGCCTGCATCGACGCGCCCAGCCGCTCGCGCACGCGCGCCTGCGTGAGCAGCAGCCGTACGCCGCTGTCGGCCGCCATGAAGTCGAGCCGCTCGGGCGGGTAGTCGGGGTCGAGCGGCACATAGGCCGCGCCCGCCTTCAGCACGCCGAGCAGCGCCACCACCATCTCGGGCGAGCGCTCCACCGCGAGGCCGATGCGGTCCTCGGGCCGCACGCCCTGCGCGATGAGGGCATGCGCGAGCCGGTTGGCGCGCGCGTCGAAGTCGCGGAAGCGCATCGGCACGCCGTCGACGATCAGCGCCGTGGCCTCGGGCCGCAGCGCGGCCTGGCGCTCGACGAGGCGGTGCACGGGCACCTCGTCCCAGGCCGTGTCCTGGCCCTCGCCCCATTGGCGCAGTTGGGCATGCTCCTGCGGACCGAGCAGTGCCACCTCGCGCAACGTGCGCGACGGGTCGTCGGCCAGCTGGCGCAGTACCGCGACGTAGTGCGCGGCCATGCGCTCGATGGTCGCGGGCTCGAAGATCGCGCGGGCGTACGTGAAGCTCAGGCCGAGCGTGCCGTCGGCCTGCTCCAGCGTGTCGAGTGCGAGCTCGAAGGGCGCCGCCTGTTCGTCGAGTTCGCAGGGTTCGATGCGCAGCCCTTCGAGCCGGTCGAGCGCGCCCAGGTCCTGCTGCCGGTGGTTGAAGATCACCTGGAACAGCGGCGGGTGGCTCAGGCTGCGCTCGGGCTGCAGCGCCTCGACCAGCTGCTCGAACGGCAGGTCCTGGTGCGCCTGTGCGCCCAGCGCCGCCTCGCGCGCCTGTGCCAGCGCCTGGGCCAGTGTGGTGTGGCCGGCCAGCTCGGCGCGCAGCACCTGCGTGTTGACGAACAGGCCGAGGATGCCGGCCGTCTCGGGCCGGTCGCGGTTGGCCACGGGCACGCCGAGCCGGATGTCGCCCTGGCCCGTGTAGCGGTGCAGCAGCGCCTGGAAGCCGGCCAGCAGCACCATGAAGAGCGTCGCGCCTTCGGCGCTCGCGCGGCGGCGCAGCGCCTGCGTCAGTTCGCCCGGCAGGTCGAGCCGATGGCGCGCGGCGAGGTACGGCCCCTGCGGCGGACGCGCGCGGTCGGCAGGCAGTTGCAGCAGCGGCTGCTCGCCGCCCAGGCGTTCGGTCCAGTAGGCGAGTTGGCGTTCGCCCTCGCCTGCTTCGAGCCAGTGGCGCTGCCAGGCCGCGTAGTCGGCGTACTGCAGCGCGGGCGCGGCCGGCACGGCGGCGTCGTTCCCTTGACGGTGCGCCTGGTACAGCGCGCCGAAGTCGTCGACCAGAAGCTGCATCGACCAGCCGTCGGACACGATGTGGTGCATCACCAGCACCAGCAGGTGCGCGGTCTCGCCGGTGCGCAGCAGGCCCACGCGCAGCAGCGGGCCGCGCGCGAGGTCAAAGGGCGTGCGCACGAGGCGCGCGGCCTCGTCGCGCACCTGCGCGGGGTGGGCTCGCAGATCGGCTTCGCGCAGGTCGAGCACCGCCTCGGGCGACACGGTCTGCTGCGGCACGCCGTCGTCGCTCACGCCGAAGCGCGTGCGCAGCGACGGATGCCGCGCCACCAGCGCCTGCAGGCTCGCGCGCAGCGCCGCATGGTCGAGCGCGCCGTGCAGCGTGAGCGCGGCCGTGATGTGCTGCGCGGTGCTTTCGGGGTCCATCTGCCAGAGGAACCACTGGCGCGCCTGCGCGTACGAGGCGGGCCGCGGCGCACCGGGCACGGCGGCCGGGTCTGGCACGATCGGCAGGCGGCCGAAATCGATGCCCTGCGCACGCAACGCGGCGATGAATTCCTTCTGCCGCGCCGGCGGCAAACCCGCCAGCCGTTGGGCGATGGCCCTACTGCGTTCGCTACTGCTCACTCAACCCCCCAGACTTTCCAACAATGCATCCATGCGATCGAGATCGCTCTCGGCCTGCGCGGCCTGCTGCGCCTGCGCCGGCCCTTGCGCGTCGAGCGCCTGCGCGCACGCCGCCAGGTCGGGCAGTTCGAAGTAGCGCTGCAGCGGCAGGTCGATGCCCATCTGTGCCTTGACCTGCTGCCGCAGCTTGAGCACCGCGAGCGAATGCCCGCCGAGCTCGAAGAAGTTGTCGCCGCGCCCCACGCGCGACAGCCCCAGCACCTGCGCCCAGAGGCCAGCCAGCGCGGTTTCGGTGGCGCCCTGCGGCGGCACGTGGGCGCGCTCTTCCGCGGCCTCGGGCGGCGGCAGCGCCTGCCGGTCGACCTTGCCGTTGGCGTTCAGCGGCAGCCCCTGCGGCATCGCCACGATGACGCTCGGCACCATGTAGTCGGGCAACGCTGCCGCCAGCCCCGCACGCAGCGCCGCGGGGCGCAGCGGCTGGCCTTCGGCGCCGGCCGCATAGGCCACCAACCGCGCGCCACCTGGTCCTTCCTGCGCCAGCACCAGCGCTTGTCGCACGCCGGGCTGCGCGAGCAGCTGCGCCTCGACCTCGCCGAGTTCGATGCGGAAGCCCCGCACCTTCACCTGGTGGTCGAGCCGGCCGAGGTACTCGAGCTGGCCGTCATCGCGCCAGCGCACGAGGTCGCCGGTGCGGTAGAGCCGCCCGCCGTGCCCATCGAACGGATCGGCGACGAAGCGCTGCGCCGTCAGGCCGGCGCGGTGCAGGTAGCCGCGCGCCAGCACCTCGGCGCCGACGCACAGCTCGCCGGCCACGCCGACCGGCACGGGGTTCAGTTGCGCGTCGAGCACATGCAGGCGCGCGCTCGATGCGGGCGTGCCGATGGGCGGCAGGTCTTCATCGCCTGCGCCATCGAGCACGAACTCGCTCACCACATGCGTCTCGGTCGGCCCGTACTGGTTGATGAGCCGGCATTGCGATTCGCGCGCCAGCCACTCGGCCAGCGCGGGCGTGCGCTTGAGCTGCTCGCCCGCGGTGACGATCTGGCGCAGCGCCGGCAACCGCCGGCCCGAGGCCAGCGACTGTTCGGCGAAATGCTGCAGCACCGAGAAGGTCAGGAACATGCGCTCGACGCCTTCGCGGTGCACCAGGTCTTCCAGCGCATCGAGGTCGAGCCGCTGCGCGTCGGTGGTCTGCACGAGACAGCCGCCGCCGGCCAGCCCGCTGACCATTTCCTGGAACGTCACGTCGAAGCACGGCGACGCGAACAGCAACGTGCGGCTCGCACCCGGCAGGCGTTGCAGCTGCCACGCGATGAGGCGCGCCACCGCGTCGTGGCGCATCGCCACGCCCTTCGGGCGGCCGGTGGAGCCCGAGGTGTAGAGCACGTAGGCCAGCTGCTCGCCATGCACCGGCACCGCCGGATCGTGGTCGGGCCAGGCGGCCATGCCGTCGTCGGCCGCGTCGAGGTCGAAGGCCAGCCGCTGCACGCTCGCTGCGTGGGGCAGACGCGGCATCAGCGCGCGGCGCGTGAGCAGCAGCGAGGCGCCGCTGTCCTCGACCATGTAGGCCAGCCGCTCGGGCGGGAACGCCGGGTCGAGCGGCACGTACGCACCGCCGGCCTTGAGCACGGCGAGCAGGCCGACGACGGTTTCGGCCGAGCGATCGACCGCGATCGCAACCGGCATGTCGGGCCACACGCCCTGCGCGATCAGCCGGTGCGCCCAGCGGTTGGCGAGGCGATTGAGTGCGGCGTAGGTGAGGCGATGCTCGGCCGTGACGAGTGCCAGTGCATCGGGGTTCGCCTTCGCCCGTTGTTCGATGAGGTGGTGAACGGGCACGACCGCCTGCGGTACGAATGCACCGCGCGACCATGACGACAACCGCTCGCGCTCGGCCGCATCGGCCAACGTCAGCTGGCCCACGGCCTGCGCCGCATCGCCGGCGAGCGCCAGCAGCGCCGCGCGCAACTGGCCCACGAGCGCCGCGGCCTGCACTTCGTCGCACACGTCGAGCGCATGCACGAGGTCGATGTGCAGCGCCGCATCGTCGTGCACCATCAGCGTCAGAGGGTACGAGGTTTCTTCCTTCGTGCGCACCGCGCCGAAGCTCAGGCCGGCCGCAGCATCGCCACGCAAGGCCGCATCGACCGGGTAATTCTCGAACACCACCAGCGTGTCGAACAGCCCCTGCCCGCCCAACCCGGCCCAGGCCTGGATCTCGTGCAGCGGCGTGTGCTCGTGTTCGCGCGACGCGACCTGCGCCGCCTGCAGTTCGCGCAGCCAGTCGCCCACGGGCTGGCCGGGCCGCAGGCGTGCGACCACGGGCAGCGTGTTGATGAACAGGCCCAGCATGCGTTCGGCGCCCGGCATCTCGGCGCTGCGGCCGGCGACGGTGGCGCCGAACACGACGGTGCCGGTGCGCGTGCGCTGGCCCAGCAGCAGCGCCCAGGCGGCCTGCACGAAAGTGTTCAGCGTGACGTGCGCGGCGCGCGCGGCATCGCGCAGGCCGCGCGTGGCTTCGGGGTCGAAGGCCAGGCGCTGGCGGGCCTTGCCGGGGCGCGGTGCCACCGGCGGCACCAGCGCGGTCGCCAGGCGTGTCGGTTCTTCCACGCCGGCCAGCACGCGGCGCCAGTGCGCCTCGCCGGCCTGCGTATTGCGCGCCGCGAGCCACGCGATGTGGTCGTGGAAGCGTCCGGGTGCGGGCTCGCTCGCTTGCCCCGCGTAGCTGCGCAGCACTTCGGCCAGCAGCTGCGCCACGCTCCAGCCGTCAAGCAGCAGGTGGTGGTAGGTCCAGACGAGGTGATGGCGCTGCGCCTGCGCGCGGGCCAGCGCGATGCGCATGAGCGGCGGGCGCGCGAGGTCGAAGCCGCTCGCGCGCTGCGACGCGGCCAGCCGCGCCAGTGCAGCTGGCACATCGACGCTCTCGCGCAGGTCTTGCATCACCCACGGCATCTCGGCACCGCGCGCCACCCATTGCAACGGCGTGGCGCCGTCGGGCAGGAAGCCGCTGCGCAGGATCTCGTGGCGCGCCAGCACGCGCTGCCATGCGGCGCGGAAGCGTTCGGCATCAAGGCCGTCGATGTCCATGCACAGCTGGTTGACGTAGGCCTCGCCCTGTGCATCGACCAGGCTGTGGAACAGCATGCCGGACTGCATCGGCGACAGCGGATAGAGGTCTTCGAGCTGTGCGACGGGCAGCGGCAGCGCGTCGAGCTGCGCGGCGTCGAGCCCGGCCAGCGGGAAGTCCGACGGCGTGACGCCGGAAGCGCCCGAGGTGCAGTGCGCGATCAGCGCTTCGAGCTCGTCGCCGAAGCGGTTCACCCAGCCCTGCACATCCTCTTGCGCATGCCGCGCCGCGCTGAAGTCCACCGTCAGCTGCAGCGCACCGTCGCGCACCTGTGCGTTGACGCTGAATTCGTGCAGCAGCGGCGCGCTCGCCGCGACCAGTTCGCCCGCGTCTTCAGGTGCAAGCGACCATGCGGCCTCGGCCGCACTGTCGACCTGCCCCAGGTAGTTGAAGACCAGCTGCGGACGCGGCAATGCGCGCAGCGTCTGCTGCTGTGCGTCCGTGCCCAGGTGCCTCAGCACGCCATGGCCGAGCCCGCGTTGCGGCACGCGGCGCAGGTCTTCCTTCACGCGCTTGATCGCATCACCCCACGCGCCCAGCGGATCGATCCGCACGGGGAACAGGCTGGTGAACCACCCCGTGGTGCGCGACAGGTCGAGCGCCTTCTGCGCGGGGAGGATGTCTTCACGGCCGTGCCCTTCGAGCAGGATCGCGAGCTGCGCATGCCCGCTCCATCCGCACAGCGCGCGCCCGAGCGCGGTGAGCAGCAGGTCGTTGACCTGCGTGCGGTAGGCGGCCGGTGCCGTCTTGAGCAGCGCCTGCGTGCGCGCGCGGTCGAGCTGCCACGCGATGCTGGCGCGGCGCGCCACGGTGTTCACGCCCTCGGGCCGCGCGCAGGGCAACGCCACCGGCACGTCGGCGAAAGCCTGCCAGTGCGCGAGTTCGCCCTCCATCGTGACAGCCTGCGCCTGCAACGCGCGCGCCCAGGCCTGCAGGCTGGCGCTCTTCGGCGGCAGCGCGACCGGTTGGCCGTCGCGGCACTGCGCGTACGCGGTGGCCAGGTCGTCGAGCACGATGCGCCACGACACGCCATCGACCACGAGGTGGTGCGCCGCCAGCAGCAGGCGGCAGTCGCCGCCGGGCAGGTGGATGAGCAGCGGACGCAGCAGCGGCCCGTGTGCGAGGTCGAGGCTGCGCTGCGCCTCGTCGCACAGCGCGGCGATCTGCGCGGGGTTCGCTGCATCGCGCACCCAGAGCCATTCCTCGCGCCAGCGCGCCGGCAGTTCCTCGTAGGTCTGTCGCCAACGCCCATCGGTCGTTCGATGGAAGCGCAGGCGGAAGGCATCGTGGTGCTGCACCACGGCGGCCAGCGCTGCTTCGAGCGCGGGCACCGCCAACGGCTCGCGGCTTTGCAACAGCAGCGACTGGTTCCAGTGGTGGCGCTCGGGCATGTCGGCCTCGAAGAACGCGGCCTGGAACGGCAGCAGCGGCACCTCGCCTTCGGCTGCGGTCTGCTGGGCCTGCACCGCCGCGCCCACGGGCTCGGCCACGGCCGCCTGCCCGGCGACGGTCTGGCGCTCGAACATCTGGCGCGGCGTGAGCTTCCAGCCCGCCGTGCGCAGCCGCGACACGATCTGCAGGCTCAGGATCGAATCGCCGCCGAGTTCGAAGAAGTTGTCCTGCCGACCCACGCGCGGAAGGCCGAGCACCTCGGCCCAGACCGTGGCGAGCGCCTGTTCGACCACGCCCTCGGGCGCTTCGTAGGCCTGCGCCCCGCTGCATTCGGGCTTGGGCAGCGACTTGCGGTCGATCTTCCCGTTGGCGTTGAGCGGCAGGGCCGGCAGCACGCACAGCAGCGACGGCACCATGTACTCGGGCAGCACCTCGGCCAGCCGCGCCTTGAGCGCGGCCGCATCCACCGCCGCACCGGGCTGCGGCGACACGTAGCCGACCAGTCGCGTGCCGCCCGGGCCTTCGTCGGCCACCACCACGGCCTCGCGCACCTGCGGCTGCGCCAGCAGCTGCGCTTCGATCTCGCCGAGTTCGATGCGGAAGCCCCGCACCTTCACCTGGTGGTCGATGCGGCCCAGGTAGGCCAGCTGGCCGTCGTCGCGCCAGCGCACGAGGTCGCCCGTGCGGTACAGGCGCTCGCCGCTGTCGCTGAACGGGTCGGCGACGAAGCGCTCGGCCGTGAGGCCCAGCCGGTGCAGATAGCCGCGCGCCAGGCCGATGCCGCCCAGGTACAGCTCGCCGCCCACGCCCGGCGGCACGGGGTTCAGGCCCGCGTCGAGCACATAGGTCCTGCAGCCCGCGATGGGGCGGCCGATGGCGACGTGGTTCAGCCCGTCGGCGCGGCAGGTCCAGTGCGTCACGTCGATGGCCGCCTCGGTCGGGCCGTAGAGGTTGTACAGCCCCGCGCCCGGCAGGCGCTCGAACACCTTCGCCTGCGCCTCGGCGGGCAGCGCCTCGCCGCTGCAGACGATGCGCCGCAGGCTGGTGCAGGCCTCGATGCCGTCGTGCGCCAGGAAGGCCTGCAGCATCGAGGGCACGAAATGCAGCGTGGTCACGCCGTGCGTGCGGATCAACTCGACCAGGCGTGCCGGTTCGCGATGGTCGCCAGGCGCAGCGACGACGAGGCGCGCGCCCTGCATCAGCGGCCAGAAGAACTCCCACACCGACACGTCGAAGCCGAACGGCGTCTTCTGCAGCACGGTGTCGCCATGGCTCAACGCGTAGGCGTCCTGCATCCAGGTCAGGCGGTTGTAGAGCGCGTTGTGACGGTTGGCCGCGCCCTTGGGGCGGCCCGTGGAGCCGGAGGTGAAGATCACGTAGGCGAGGTTCTCGCCACGCAGCGCGACCTGCGGGCAGGCGGTGGATTCGGCCGACAGGTCGAGCGCATCCAATGCCAGCAACTGCACGTGCGCCGCCGCCGGCAGCGCCTCGCGCAGGTGCGACTGCGTGAGCAGCAGCGTCACCCCACTGTCTTCCAGCATGTAGGCGATGCGTTCGCGCGGCAGCTCGGGGTCGATGGGCACATAGGCGCCACCGGCCTTCAGGATCGCCAGCAGCCCCACGACCATCTCGAGGCTGCGCTCGGCAGCAATGCCCACGGGCATGTCGGGCCGTACACCGAGGCCGATCAAACGATGCGCGAGCGCGTTGGCGCGCACGTCGAGTTCGCCATAGCGCAGCACCGTGTCGCCAAACACCAGCGCCACCGACTCCGGCTGCTGACGTGCCTGCGCTTCGATCAGCTGGTGCACGGGCTGTGTGTACGGGCGGTGCGGCAGGTTCTCGCTCCAGCCGCGCAGCCGCGCTTCGTCGTCCGCATCGGTGAGCACGAGGTTCGCGAGCACGCGGTCGGGGTCGTCCGACATCGCCTGCAGCACGCGCTGGTAGGCGCGCACCATGCGCTGCGCGGTCGTGGCGTCGAACAGGTCGGTGTTGTATTCGAGCCGGCCGCGCACGCCGTGCGGCTCGATGTAGAAGTCCAGCGACAGGTCGAACTTGGCGCCCGCGTCGTCGAACTCTTGCAGCTCGGCGCGCACGCCGGCGAAGTCAAGCGCCACGGCCTCGCCGGCCATCTGCACGCCGAACATGGCCTGGAACAGCGGGCTGCGCGCGGGGTCGCGGCGGTCCTTGCGGCTGGCCAGCAGCACCTCGAACGGCAGGTCGGCATGGTCGAGCGCTGCCAGCGCGTCGGCGCGCACCTGCCGGCACAGCTCGCGCAGCGTGCGCCGGGGCGCGAGCCGCGCGCGGAACACCTGGGTCGTGATGAAGAAGCCCAGCAGGTCCTGCACCTCCTCGCGGTGACGGCCTGCGTTGGGCACGCCGATGGCGAAGTCGTCCTGCCCGCTGCAGCGCGACAGCAGCACCTGCCAGGCCGCGAGCAGCACGACGAACGGCGTGCAGCGTTCGGCGCGGCAAAAGGCCTGCAGCGCCGCCGCGAGGGCCGGCGGCAGCTCGAAGCCGAGCGCGGTGCCGGCGAAGGTCTGCTGCGCGGGGCGCGCGCGGTCGGTCGGCAGATCGAGCGAGGGCACCTCGTCGCCGAGGTGGCGGTTCCAGTGCGCGAGCTGCGGCGCGAGCGCCCCGCCCTGCACGCGGGCACGCTGCCACACGGCAAAGTCGGCGTACTGCACGGGCAGCGGCGGCAGCTGCACCGGGCCCTGGCTGCGCAGCGCCAGCGCGTAGGCCGCGCCGAGGTCGCGCGCCAGGATCGGGTTCGACCAGGCATCGGAGACGATGTGGTGCAGGCAGACGGTCAGCACATGCCGGTCGTCGGCGAGCTTCGCAAGCCGTGCAATCAGTGCAGGCGCACGGCCCAGGTCGAACACATGCGTCGCGGTGCGGCGCACGAGTGCATCAACCGCGGCCTGCTGCGCTTCGGCGCCCTGGTCCGAGAGGTCGATGCGCTCCAGCGCGAACGGCACCTCGGCCTGCACCACCTGCATCGGCACGCCGTCGTGCTCGACGAAGTGCGTGCGCAGGATCGCGTGGCGCGCAATGACCGCCTGGAACGCGCGTTCCAGCGCATCGGCGTCGAGCGCACCGGTCAGCCGGAACACGCGCGGCAGGTTGTAGGCCGTGAGCCCGGGCTCGAGCTTCTGCAGGAAGCACAGCTGCTCCTGCGCATACGACAGCGGCACCGCCTGGCCGTCGTGCACGGTGCGGGCGATCTCGTCCATGGCGATGCTCATGCGGCCTCGCCCACGGATTCGTCGGCCAGGTCACGCTGCCGGTGCGTCTGCGCCAGCTGTTCGAGCGCGATGGCATCGGCGCTGGCCTCGCGCAGCACGGCGGCGAGCGCCGCGGGCGTCGGGTGATCGAACACCACGCCGGCCGCCACCTCGACCTGCAGCAGCTTGCGAATGCGCGCCACCAGCTTGATGACCTGCAGCGAGTGGCCGCCGAGTTCGAAGAAGTCGTCTTCCACGCCCACCGGGCCGCTGCCCAGCAGCGTGGCCATGCCGTGGGCGAGCAGCGCTTCGAGCGCGTCGCGCGGGGCCTTCACTGCACGCTGCGGCGCTTCGGCCGGGGCCGAGGCCGAGGCCGCCAGCGCGAGCCGGTCGATCTTGCCGTTCGGCAGGCGCGCGAAGGCGCTCACGGCCGTGCAGCTCGCGGGCACCATGTGCGCCGGCAGCAACGCGGCCAGTTGTTCGCGCAGCGCGCGGCCGTCGGTCGCCTCGCTGTCGCCGACAAAGAAGGCGGCGAGCGTGGTCGCGCCGGCTGCATCGGGCACGGCGAGCACGACCGCCTGGCGCACACCGGGACGCGCCAGCAGCGCCGCCTCGACCTCGGCCGGCTCGACGCGGTAACCGTGGATCTTCACCTGGTGATCGACGCGCCCCGCCAGGCGCAGGCCGCCTTCGGGCAGCACCCACGCGAGGTCGCCCGTGCGGTAGAGGCGCTCGCCGGCGCAGAACGGGTCGGCGACGAACACGTCAGCGTTCGCGCGGTTCAGGTAGCCACGGCACAGCTGCGCACCACCGATGCAGACCTCGCCCAGCCCACCGGCCGGCACGAGGCCGCGCGACGCATCGAGCACGCGCACGCGGTTGTTCGCGAGCACGCGCGTCAGCGGCAGCTGCTCGGGCACCGGCGCGCCGGGTTCGACGGCATGCACCATGACGCCGACCGTGGCCTCGGTCGGCCCGTAGTGGTTGTAGATGGCGCACTGCGGCGCCAGCCGCGCGATGCGTTCGACCAGCGCGCGCGGCGCGGCCTCGCCGCCGAGCACCAGCGTGCGCGGCAGGCAGGGCGCGGCGCTTTCGAGCAGCGCTTCGAGGTGCGAGGGCACGATCTTCAGCGCGTCGATGGCGCGCGTGCGCATGAAGCGCGCGAAAGCCTCGGCGTCTTTTGCCTCGTGCGGCGCGGCCACGACGAGGCAGGCGCCGTTGTAGAACGCGCCGAACAGCGCGGTGTTGCCCAGGTCGGCCGCGACAGAGCTGGTGAGCGCCCAGCAGCGGCAGGTGTCGAGCTGCATCGCGGCCGAGGCGGCTGCCACGTAGTTCTGCAGCTGGCCCTGCTCGACGGCCACGCCCTTGGGCGTGCCGGTGGAGCCGGAGGTGTAGAGCACGTAGGCGAGGTCGCTCGGTGCGGCGATGTGCGATGCCACTTCCGCCTCGGGCAACGTGACTGCATCGGGCAGCGCCGCATCGATGGTGAACACCGGCTTCGCATCGGCCAGCACCGCCGCACGGCGCGCCTCGGGCCAGTCGGGGTCGAGCGGCAGGTAGGCGGCGCCCGCGCGCCAGACGGCGAGGATCGCCACCGGCAGGTCGAGCGCGCGCGGCAGGTTCAGCGCGACGATGGCGCCGGGCGTCACGCCCTGCCCTTGCAGCCAGCGGGCGACGCGGGCGGTGCGCTGGTCGAGTTCGCGGTAGCTCAGGCGCTGCTCGCCCGCTTCGAGCGCGGGCGCGTCGGGCGTCTCGACGGCCCAGTGGGCGATGCGCTGCGTGACGGTCTGCGTGCCGACATCGGCCACGGCCTCCTGCGACTGCAGCAGCAATTCGCGTTCGCGCGGGCCGACCAGCGGCAGCGCGCCGAGCGCGGTGTCGGGGCGTTCGACCACGGCGTCCAGCAGGCAGAGGTATTGCATCAGCAGGCGCTGCGCCGCCACCTCGCTGTGGCGCGCCGCATCGGCATGCACCGAGAGCGCGGCACCGTCGGCGTCCCATGCGACCTGCAGGGCGAGTTCGAAATTCAGCAGCGGCCCCGGCAACGCCGCCAGCTGCCATTGCAGATCGACGCCATGACGGCGCGGCCGGTCGTGGCACGCGAAGCCGACCGCGAGGTGCGCGGCGATGGGCGGAGCCTCGACGGCCCAGTACTCCTGCGCCTCGACATGCGCGGCCAGCGTGCCGTCGACGTTGTCGAACCAGTCGGCAAAGCGCGTCTCGGGCGCGGTCTCGACGATGAGCGGCAGCACCTTGTCGAACACGCCGACCGCCCCCTGCATCGGCGGGTAGTCGCGGCGGCAGTCGTGCTGCCAGCCGGCGATGAAACGGCCCGTGCCGTCCAGGCGCGCGAGCAGCAGCCACCAGACGGCTTGCAGCAGCGCGTCGGGCTGTGCGCCCAGTGTGTCGGCGCAGGCGGCGATGCGACTCAGAAAAGTGGCGTCGACGGATTCGTCGGCACGCACGCGCGCAGTCTGCTGGGAGGCAGCAGCTTGCCGACCGACGAGGCGCGGCGGCGTGAGCGCGGCGGCCTGCGCGAGGTAGCGCTGCCAGTAGGCGCGGCCCTCGGCGGCGTCTTCGCCGTCGAGCAGGTCCTGGCGCCAGGTCACGAAGCGCGCATACGGGAACACCTCGGCGGCATCGAAAGCGTGTTCGTCCGCGAAGGCCGTGGCGATCTGGTCGAACAAGTGCTGCAGGCTGCCCCGGTCGCCGACCCAGGCATGCACGGAAAGCGCCAGTGTGTGACGTGCCTCCCCAGTGCGTGCGAGCCCGGCACGGACCATCTCGCCGCGCGCGATGTCCAGCGGCGCGGCCTGCAGGCTCGCCAGCCAGTCGGCCAGTGCGGCCTCGGGCGCATCACGCAGGTCCGTGTCCGCCCAAGCCAGCGGCGTCATCCCGTCGGTGTACTGCTGGCGCAGCCCCCGGTAGCCCGGCACCGCGCGGATGGCACTGCACAGGGCGCCGTGCGCGCCCAGCACGCGCGCCACCACGTCGCGCAGGCGCGCAGCGTCGAGCCCGCCCTCGATGTCGGCACGCAGCAGCAGGCGCGGCGCATTGGCCGGCACGGCGCGTTGTTCGGGGCTCAGCGGGAAGGTCGTGTCGTCGAAGGGGTCGGTCATGGTCGTCATTTCGTTCAGGCGCCTTGTTCGTCGGCCAGGCGGGACTCGGCACCACGCGCGCCGTCGTCGAGCGCGGCGCGGTCGAACATCGCGCCCATCGCCACCACGATCTTTCGCGGGCCCTCGAAGGGGTCGCGTGCATGGGCGGCGAGCATGTTGTCGAGCATCACGACGTCGCCCTGGCGCCAGTCGAAGCGCACGGCGCAGGCCTCGTAGGCCTCGCCAACGATGGCCATGGTCTCGTCGGCGATGGGCGAGCCGTCGCCGTAGGTCACGTGGCGCGGCAGGCGCTCGACACCGCCCATGGCCAGCAGGTCTTCGCGCACCTGCGGCTCGAGGCAGGCGACGTGGTGCAGCTGCACCTGGTTGAAGAACACGCGCTCGCCGGTGAGCGGGTGGCGGATCACGGCGGGGCAGCGGGTGCGCGTCTGCAGCGTGTCGCCGTCGAACCAGCGCCATTCGATGCCGGCGGCGGCCAGGCGCGCCTCGACGTCCTCGCGGTGATCGGTCTTGTAGAAGTCCTGCCAGCTCACGTCCAGGCCGGGCGTGAAGGTGCGCACGTACTGCAGCCCCTTGCGCTCGAAACCGGCCACCACCTCGGCGGGCAGGCGGCGCAGCATCTCGCGGCAGTCGACGATGGGCGTGGCACCGCCCACGGGCGACGGCAGCTCGCAGAAGAACCACTGCTTGCGCGGCCAGCGGTCCAGGTGCGCGCTCTCGTTGTGGAACAGGATCATCTGGCGCTCGGGGTACGGCGTGGAGCGGTAGGTCTTCTTTCCGCCCTCCTTCTTCGGCAGGTCGCCGTAGCTGCCGTACAGCTCGGGCTCGATGGCTTCGGCAAAAGCCTCGAAGTCCTGCGGCGTGTTCAGGCCGAAGTCGCGGAACAGGATGCCGCCGTGCCTGGCGACCAGCATCTCGATGTAGTCGGCCTGGCCCTTGGCCCAGGCCACGGTGTCGAGCTCGGGGCTGGTGGCCTGCAGCACGATGGGAAATTCGGCGCCGGGCTTCAGGAACGAGGTCTGCACGGCGGGCCGCGCGGCGGCGCGCACGGGGGCGCGGCCGGCGCCCAGGGCGTCGAGCTTTCCAAGTTTGCCGAGCTTGTCCAGTTTCGAGGCCGGGCGGACGTTGGGAGCGTTTGTCATGGCGATGGATTCCTCCGAGGGCATGGGGGCCAGCGCGTCGATCGGCTGGCCGGGTGTGGCGACGATCCGCTCCAGCAGCGCATGCCACGAAGCGGTGAAGGTTTCGACGGTCTCCCGCCGGTAGAGGTCGGTGGCGAACACCCACTCGGCGGTGAGCGCGCCGTCGTGTTCGCTGGCGAACACCGCCAGGTCGAACTTGGATTCGTTCATCTGCTGGGGCAGCACCTCGACCTCGGCGCCTTCGATGGCGAACCGGATCTCGGGTGTGTTCTGGAGCACGAAGAGCACCTGTACCAGCGGGTTGCGGTCGCGTGCACGCGGCACGCCCGACAGCTCGACGATGCGGTCGAAAGGCACGTCCTGGTGGTCCATCGCGGCCAGGGTGTCGGCCTTGGTGGCGGCGAGCCATTGCGCGAAATCGGTCGTTCCCTTCGTGCGACGCGAGCGCAGCGGCACCACGTTGACGAAGAAGCCGAGCAGCCCTTCGAGGTCCGGGTGGCCGCGGCCCGCGACATCGGTGCCGATGACGATGTCGTCGGCGCCCGAGGCCTGGTGGAAGAACAGGAAGAACGACGACAGCAGCAGCGTGAACAGCGACGTGTCCGACGCCCGCGCGAGCGCGGCCAGCGACTGCGACAGCGCGGGCGAGAGCGTGAGCCGCACCGAGTCGCCGGCATGCGTGGGCACAGCGGGGCGCTGGAGGTCGGGCTTGATGCCGGAGGTCTGTGGTGCGCCCGCCAGCCGCTTGCGCCAGAACGCGGCCTTGGGCGCGAAGCCGTCGGAGGCCAGCGCGCGCGCATACCAGGCGGCGTAGTCGGCGTACTGAACGGGCAGCGGTGCCAGTTCGAGCGGCTGGCCGCGCCGCGCACGCTCGTAGAACGCGGCCAGCTCACGTGCGAACACGGCGATCGACCAACCGTCGAACACGATGTGGTGCACCACGAGCACCAGCACATGCTCGCGCGCGGCCATGCGCACGACGGTGGCTTTGATGAGCGGGCCCTCGGCCAGCGCGAGCGGTGCGCGCACCAGTTCGTCGAACAATGGGCCGTAGCGCGCGTCGTCGTCGAGTGCGATCACAGGAATGTCGAGCGGCGCGCCGGGGCGCACGACGGCCATCGGCTCGCCGTCGTCGTCCTCGGTGAACACGGTGCGCAGCACCTCGTGGCGCGCCACGATGGCGTCGATGGCGGCGCGCAGCGCGCCGATGTCGAGCTCGCCGTGCAGCGCGAGGCCGGCCGACATGTTGTAGGCCGCGCGGCCGCTGCGGTTGGCGGCGTCGGTGAGGCGGTCGACCAGCCAGAGGCGGCGCTGCATCGGCGACAGCGGCAGCGTGCCGCCGCGCGCGACGGGCGTGATCTCCATCGCGCTGCGCTGCGGCGCAGTGGCGGTCGAGGCGACACCGAGCCGCGCGGCCAGGCCGGCGATGGTCGGCGCCTTGAAGAACTCGCTGGGGTGCAGTTCGGTCGCGTAGCGCTTGCGCACGCGCGACAGCAACTGGATGGCAACGAGCGAATCGCCGCCGAGTTCGAACAGGTTGTCGTCCACGCCGATGGGCGCGATGCCCAGGCGCTCGGTCCACAGCGCGGCGAGCGCGGTCTCGACCTCGCCCTGCGGCGCGACGAACGGGGTCTGCAGCGCGGGCCGGGGATGGGCCGCGCCTGCGGCGGCGGCCGGTGCCTCGTCGCCGAGCAGGTCGAGCATGCCGTTGTCGAGCGGGCCCAGGCGCGTGGCCAGGTCGGTGGTCGAGATCACGGTCTGCGCGCGCACCGGGCCGTTGACGATGCGCTCGAAGACGCGCGCGCCTTCGGGGCCGTCCATGCCGATGTCGTCGGGCACGTCCATGTGCGCGGCCATGCCCAGGCCGCGCCAGGCGTCCCAGTTGACCGAGAACACCGGGAATGCGCCGAGCCGTTCGTGCGCGACGGCCACGGCGTCGAGGTAGGCGTTGGCGGCGGCGTAGTCGCTCATGCCCAGGCCGCCGGCCACGCTGGAGATGGACGAGCACAGCAGCGCGAAGTCCAGCGGCTGGCCGCGCAGCGCGTCGAACAGCACGCGCGTGCCGCGCACCTTGGTCGCGAACACGGTGTCGACCTGAGCGCGCGTGCGCCCGGCCATCATGCCGCCGCCCGCATCGCCAGCGGCATGCACGACACCGTGCAGCGGGCCGAAGCGGGCATTGGCCTGCGCGAGGGCCGCGCGCATCGCGTCGGCATCGGACACGTCGGCCGACACGGTGAGCACCTGGGCGCCGAGCGTTTCGAGTTCGAGCAGTTGCTGCAGCCGCAGCTTCAGCGCGGCGGGCGTGCTGCTGGCCGCAACCAGTGCGGGCCATTCGGTGCGCGCCGGCAGCGCCGTGCGGCCCAGCAGCACCAGCCGCGCCTGCCAGTGCACGGCCAGGTGCTTCGCCAGCGCGAGGCCGACACCGCCGAGGCCGCCGGTGACGAGGTAGACGCCTTCGCGGCGCAGGCGCGGTTGCGCAGCAGCGGTCAGCGTCGCGGGTTCGTAGGTCTTGATCCAGCGGTGCGCGCCGCGGCAGGCCACCAGCGGTTCGCCGAGCTCGGCCTGCAGTGCCGCGGCCTCGGCCACGATCTGCGCGACCAGCCGGCCTTCGGCATCGCTTTCGGGCGCGGGCAGCACCACATCGATCACGCGGCAGTGCACGCGCGGGTATTCCTGGCCGATCACCTTGCCGATGCCGCGCAGCGTGGCCTTCTCGGGGCACAGCGGCTCGGTGCCGGTGACGTCTTCGAGCTGGTTGGCGACGACGGCCAGCGGCAGCGTGCGGTCGCCCGCGTCGAGCGACTGCACGAGCGCGAGCAGGCTGAAGAAGCTGCGCTCGAGCAGCTCGGCCTGCGGCTGCTGCGCGGGCAGCGCCTCGTCGAGGCTCCAGAGGTGGTAGATGCCGCCGATGGCGCCGAAGTCGGCGGCGATCTCGGCCTGCAGGCGGGCGTGGTCGTCGCGCGCGCCGGGGCGCAGCGTCCAGTGGCCGTGGGCCGTGCGCGCGAAGGCGCTGCCGCGCTCGGCCAGCACCACGGTGCGGCCCTGCGCGCGCAGCTGGCGCACGAGGTGGCCCGTGAGGCTGCGGCTGTCTCCGAGCACGAGCAGGCAGCCGCCGGTATCGGTCGAAGGCACGACGACCAGCGGCTCCGTGCGCTGCCACGAGGGCACATAGAACGCGTCAGCGTTGGTTCGTTGCGGCGCCTTCGCAGCGCTGGACGCTTCGACCCAGTAGCGGCGGCGCTGGAACGGGTACGCCGGCAGCGGCACGCGCCGACGCGCGGCGCCCGCGCGGCAGGCGGCCCAGTCGATGTCCACGCCCGCCACCCACAGCTGGGCCAGCGTCTGCGCGATCTGCTGCGCATTGCGTGCCTGCTGCTGCGGATGCGCCTGGCTGGCGAGCACGCCGGCGGCGGTGTCGGCCAGCGGATGCTGGCGCGCCAGGCCCGCCAGCGTTTCGCCGGGACCGACTTCGAGCAGCACGCGGCCCGGCACCTGCAGCAAGGTGCCCACGCCGTCGGCGTACTGCACGGTGCCGCGCAGGTGGCGCGCCCAGTAGGCGGGGCTCATGGCCTCTTCGGGCGTGATGAGCTGGCCCGTGACGTTCGAGACAAAGGGAATCGTCGGCGGCCGGCGCGGCACCGAAGCGATGAGCGCTTCGAGCGGCGCGAGCAGCGGCTCGGTCATCGCCGAGTGCGAAGCGATCGACACATGCAGCCGGCGCGGCAGGTGCCCCGCCGCGCGCAGCCGCGCCTCGGCGGCCTCGACCGCTTCGCGCGGGCCGGAGATCACGCACAGCTGTTCAGCGTTGGCGGCGGCAAGGTCGCAGCCCGGCGCCAGGAAGGGCGCGAGCGCGGCCTGCGACAGCGGCACGGCGGTCATCGCACCGGGCGGCATCGACTGCAGCAGGCGACCGCGCAGGGCCGCGACACGCAGCGCGTCTTCGAGGCGGAACACGCCCGCCAGGCAGGCGGCGACGTACTCGCCCAGGCTGTGGCCCATCATCGCGGCGGGCCGCACGCCGCGGCGCATCCACCACTGCGCCATCGCGTACGCGACGACGAAGAGCGCGGGTTGCGCGAGTGCGATGTCGAACAGCCGCGCGTCGGCCTCGGCTTCGCCGCCGGGCGCGGGGAACAGCACGGTGCGCAGGTCGAAACCCAGCTCGGGTTCCAGCAGCGCGCAGCAGCGGTCGATGTCGTCGCGGAAGGCCGCGTCGTCCTCGTAGAGCGCGCGGCCCATCTGGGCGTGCTGCGTGCCGCCACCGGGGAAGAGGAAGAGCACCTCGGGCGCCTGCGCGGGCGCGGCGCGCACGGCCAGGCCCTCGCCCGCCGAGAGCAGCTGCACGGCCCCTTCGGCGTGGTCGGCCACCACGGCGCTGCGGTGCTCGAAGGCGCGGCGGCCCGCCTGCAGGGTGTGGGCAATGTCGGTGAGCGGCAGCGCGGGGTGCGCGCGCAGGTGATCGGCCAGTTGCTGCGCGGCCTGCCGCGTCGCGGACGCGCTGCGGGTCGACAGCGGCAGCACCTGCCAGCCGGCCGATGCGGTGGCCGTGGCCACGGGTGGCGCCTCTTCCAGCACGACGTGCACGTTGGTGCCGCCGATGCCGAAGGAGCTGACGCCCGCGCGGCGCGGCGTATCGCCCTCGGGCCACGGGCGCGCCTCGGTGTTCACGCGGAACGGGCTGTTCGCGAAATCGATCTGCGGGTTCGGCTGCTCGAAATGCAGGCTCGGCGGCAGCGTGCGGTGGCGCAGCGCCAGCGTCGCCTTGATGAGCCCCGTCACGCCGGCCGCCGCGTCGAGGTGGCCGATGTTGGTCTTGACCGAGCCGATGGCGCAGTAGCCGCAGCGCCCGCCATCACCACCGTCCGAACGGAAGGCCTGCGTGAGCGCAGCCAGCTCGATCGGGTCGCCCAGCGTGGTGCCCGTGCCGTGCGCCTCGACATAGCCGATGGTGTGCGCGGGCACGTCGGCCATCAGCTGCGCCGCGCGGATCGCGCCGGCCTGGCCCTGCACGCTCGGTGCGGTGAAGCCGATCTTGTCGGCGCCGTCGTTGTTGGCGGCCGTGCCCTTGATGACGGCGTGGATGGTGTCGCCGTCGCGCAGCGCGTCGGCCAGCCGGCGCAGCACGACGATGCCCGCGCCGCTGCCGATCACCGTGCCCGCGGCCTGGGCGTCGAAGGCGCGGCAGTGGCCGTCGGGCGAGAGGATGGCGCCGTTCTGGTAGCGGTAGCCGCCGTCCTGCAGCAGGTTGAGCCACACGCCGCCGGCCAGCGCCATGTCGCAGTCGTGGCTCAGCAGGCCCTGGCAGGCCAGGTGCACGGCCACCAGCGAGGTCGAGCATTCGGTCTGCACGCTCAGGGCCGGGCCGCGCAGGTCGAGCTTGTAGGCCACGCGCGTGCACAGCGAGCCGGCGGAGTTTCCGCTCATGAGGCCCAGCATGTCGGCGATGCCGGTGCCCGCGTCGATGCCGACGGCGGGCAGCAGGTGCTTCATGAGGTAGAGGTTGGGGCCGTCGCCCGCGTAGACGCCGACCGGCGCCCCGCCCTTCTGGCCGGTCGGCCAGCCCGCGTGGTCCATCGCCTCCCAGGCGCACTCGAGAAAGATGCGCTGCTGCGGATCGAGGTGCTCGGCTTCGCGCGGCGAGTAGCCGAAGAAGCCGGCGTCGAAGCGGTCGAAGCCGTCGAACAGCACGCCGGCCTTCACGTAGTCGGGATCGGCCAGTGCGCGCTCGGGCACGCCGCGCGCGCGCAGTTCGTCGTCGCTGAAGACGGTGACCGACTCGACGCCGTCGCGGATGTTGCGCCAGAAGGCGTCCACGTCGGGCGCGCCGGGAAAGCGGCCGGCCATGCCGACGATGGCGATCTCGAGGCCCGTGGTGTCAGGGGAAAGCGGGGTGTCGTCTTGCGCGTGCATCAGAGGGTTCTTTCCGTGGGTCGGCGGCGTTGCAGCAGGGCGGCGCGTTGCTGCTGCGCGCGCTGCTTCGCCTGCGCGGCGTCGTCGGAGGCAGCGGCGGGGCCGCGCCCCTTCTGCTCGATGTGGCGGGCGAGCGCGCCAACGGTCGGGTACTTGAAGAGGTCGACCACCGCCAAGCCCGGCTGCAGGCGGTCTTCCACCAGCCGGTGCATGCGGATCACGAACAGCGAGTTGCCGCCGAGATCGAAGAAGTTGTCGTGCAGGCCGACCTGCGCGACCTTGAGCAGTTCGGCCCAGATCGCGGCCAGCGTCTGCGCGACGTCGCCGCGAGGGGCTTCGTAGCCCTGTGCTCCGGCGACGGCCGGGGCAGGCAATGCGCGGCGGTCGACCTTGCCGTTGGCGCCGAGCGGGAAGCTGTCGAGCACCATCAATGCAGACGGCACCATGTAGTCGGGCAGCGCCTGCGCCAGCTGGGTCTTGAGCGTGGTCGCGTCGAGCGATGCGCCCGCCGCGGGGGCGACGTAGGCGACGAGCGACGGACCGGTCGCGCCGTCGTGCAGGCACACCAGTGCCTCGCGCACGCCGGGTTGCTCGCGCAAGCGCGCCTCGACCTCGCCGAGTTCGATGCGGAAGCCGCGCACCTTCACCTGGTGGTCTAGGCGCTCGAGGTATTCGAGCTGACCGTCGGTCCGCCAGCGCACGAGGTCACCGGTGCGGTACAGGCGACCGCCCGCCGCATCGAACGGATCGGCGACGAAGCGCTCGGCCGTCAGGGCCGAACGCCCGAGGTAGCCGCGCGCGAGGCCGTCGCCGCCGAGGTACAGCTCGCCGGGCACGCCCTGCGGCACGGGCTGCAGGTCGGCGTCGAGCACGTGGGCGGTGCGGCGGCCGACCGGGCGGCCGATGGGGGCGTAGCCCTTCACGATGGCCTCGGCGTCGGCGGACCACAGGGTCGGCGTGATCACGGCTTCGGTCGGGCCGTAGGCGTTCACGACGCGTGCCGAGTGCAGCACGCGGCGGACCAGCGCGAGGTCTTCACCAGTCCAGGCCTCGCCGCCGAAGAGCGCGAGGCGCACGGCGTGCTGGAACGGCGGCTGGTCTTGCAGCAGCTGGCGCGCATAGGCCGGCGGCAGGTCAACCACGCTGACGCGGTGGCGCTGCAGCAGGGCATCGAGTTCGCTGGCGAGCGAGCACCATTGCGGCTGCAGCACCAGCGCGGCGCCGGTGGTCAGCGGCAGCAGGCACTGTTCGATGGCGGCGTCGACATGCGGCAGCGCGAACTGCAGCGAACGGTCGCTCGCCGTGAAGCCGCAGGTGTCGGCCATGGCCTGCAGATGCATCGACAGCGCGCCGTGCGCGACCGCCACGCCCTTGGGGCAGCCGGTCGTGCCGGAGGTGTGGATCACGTAAGCCAGGTGGTGGTCGTGCAGCGCGACTTGCGGGGCCTCGTTCGGTTCGTCGTCCAGCGATGCGTCATCGACTTCGAGGCGCGCGACGGAGCTGCCCACGGTGCTGCGGCTGCCGGTCAGCAGCAGCGCGGCGCCGCTGTCGGCCTGCAACTCCGACAGCCGCTGCGGCGGGTGCGACGGGTCCATCGGCAGGTAGGTGCCGCCGGCTTTCAGCACGGCGAGCAGGCTGACTACGCGGTCGATTGGGGCATCGACGGCCACGGCGACTGGCGTATCGGGCCGCACGCCCTGGCGCAGCAGGCGGTGCGCGAGCCGGTTCGCGCGGCGGTCGAGGGCGGCGTAGGAAAGTTCGGTGTCGCCGGCTATCAGCGCGATGGCATCGGGTGCGCGGCGGACGTGCGCCTCGAACAGGCGATGCGCGGGTGTCGCGGCGGATGCGGGCGATGGGCCCGTGCCCCAGGTGTGCAGTTGCGCCTGCTCTTCGGCAGCGAGCCACGGCGCATCGCCGATGGCGCGGGCCGGGTCGGCCGTCAGCGCGTCGAGCAACGCACGGTAGTGCACGGCCATGCGCGCGACGGTCTCCTCGTCGAACAGCTCGGCCGCCGCGGTGAAGACCGCGCGCACCTGGCCGTCGGCGCGCTCGCGGATGTCGAGCGCGAGTTCGCACTGCGCGGCGCTGTCGTCCATGCGGTACTCGTCGACCGCCAGGCCCGGCAGGCCGCGCAGCACGGCCGTGTCTTCGCGCAACAGGTTGAACATCACCTGGAACAGCGGGTTGTGACTCAGGCTGCGCTGCGGCTGCAGGGCGTCCACGAGCTGTTCGAACGGCAGGTCCTGGTGGGCCTGCGCGCCGAGCGCGGCCTCGCGGGTCTGGGCCATCAGTTGCGCGAACGGGGTGCGGCCGCTCAGCGTGGCGCGCAGCACCTGCGTGTTGACGAAGAAGCCGATGAGGCCCGTGGTCTCGGGGCGGTGGCGGTTGGCGACCGGTACGCCCACGCGCACGTCGGGCTGACCCGTGTAGCGATGCAGCAGTGCCTGGAAGCCCGCGAGCAGCACCATGAACAGCGTGGCGCCATGCGCCTGCGCGGTGGCGTGCAGGCGGGCGACGAGGGCCGCGTCGAGGTCGAAAGCGTGCGAGGCCGCGCGGTAGTTGGCGACCGCGTGGCGGGGGCGGTCCGTGGGCAGGGCCAGCACGGGATGGTCGCTGCCGAGCTGGGTGCGCCAGTAGGCCAGCTGGCGTTCGGCCTCGCCGGCGGCGAGCCAGTCGCGCTGCCACGCGGCGTAGTCGGCGTACTGGATCAGTGGCGTGGCGAGCGACGGCGTTTCGCCCTTCGCGTGTGCGGCATAGGCGGTACCGAACTCGTCGAGCAGCACCTGCAGCGAGGCACCGTCGGACACGATGTGGTGCGTGACGATCGCGAGGATGTGGTGCGCGTCGCCGAGCTGGAGCCAGGCGGCGCGCAGCACGGGGCCGGCCACGAGGTCGAAGGGCTCGGCCTGGAGCTTGCGCGCCTGCGCGGCGGCGGCGCCCTCACGGTCGCCGTCCGGCAGCGCGCGAAGATCGACGTGGGCCAGGGCCAGGGGCGCCGTCGGCAGCACCTGCTGACCGACCGTGCCGTCGGCCGCCGTGCGGAACACGGTGCGCAGGCTCTCGTGGCGCGCGAGCAGGCCTTCAAGCGCCGCCTTCATTGCGTCGGCATCCAGCACGCCCGACAGGCGCAGCGCCACGCCCACGTGGTAGGCGCTGTTCTTCGGATCGAGCTGCCAGAGGAACCACTGGCGCGCCTGCGCATGCGACAGTGCGAGCGGCCCCGTGCGGCGCTCGGCCGGCAGGGCCGGGATCGGCTGGTGCGCGCGGCGTTGGCCGAGCGCCCGCACGCGCCGCAGTTCGCGCGCGAGGTCGCCCAGGCGCGGCTGTTCGAACAGCGCGCGCAGCGGGAAGTCGACGTCCCAGCGCTCGCCGATGCGCGCGGCCACCTGCGTGGCGGCGAGCGAGTTGCCGCCGTGGGTGAAGAAGTGCGCGTCGCGCACCAGCGGCCGTTCGACAGGGCGGCGCAGCACCTCGTGCCAGATCGTGGCGAGGGCCTGCTCGACGTCGTCGAGCGCGGCTTCGGTTGTGTCGACTGCGGGGGCGCTGCCGCCGAGCACGAAAGCACCGTGCGCGTAGATCGCATAGGCGTCCGCCGTGCGATCGATCCAGCCCTGGCGGCAGGCGCCGCGCTGCAGCTTGCCGCTCGTGGTCTTGGGCATGCCGCCCGGGTTGAGCAGCATCACGACCGACAGCGGCTCGCCGCACTGTTCGCTCACGGCCGCGCTCAGCGCCTCGACCAGCACCTCGGGCCGCACCAGCTTCTGGATGCTGCGCGACACCTCGGCCGCGAGGCCGATGCCCTCGCCTTCCGGTCCCTCGACCGCGAAGGCCGCGGCGCGGCCCTTGCGCACGGCCTCGACCTCGCGCTCCACTTCGCGCTCGATGTCCTGCGGGTACAGGTTGTGGCCGCGCACGATGATCATGTCCTTGATGCGGCCGGCCACATAGAGCTGTCCGTCGTGCACGAAGCCCAGGTCGCCGGTGCGCAGCCAGCGCGTGCCGTCGTGCTCGACGAAGGTCTTCTGCGACACCTCGGGCTTGTTCCAGTAGCCGCTGCCCAGGCTCGGGCCCGAGGCCCAGATTTCGCCGACGGCGCCATCGGCGCACACGCTCAGCGTGGCGGTGTCGACGATGCGCACCGCGTGGTGCGTGACGCTGCGGCCGCAGCCCACGAGCATGGCGCCGCCCTCGTCGCGCACCACGGCGCCTTGCGCCAGGCGCGCCTTGTCGAAGGCGTGCGCGACCATGCCGGCGCCGCGGTGCCCGCCCGTGACGAAGAGCGTCGATTCGGCGAGGCCGTAGCAGGGGTAGACCGCCTCGGCCGGAAAGCCTGCGGGCGCGAAGCGTTGCTGGAACGACCGCAGGGTGTCGGCGCGCACCGGCTCGGCGCCGGAGAACGCGAGGCGCCACGACGACAGGTCGAGCCTTTGCAACTGCGCGTCGGACACGCGGTCCAGGCACAGGCGGTAGGCGAAGTCGGGCCCGCCGCTGACGGTGGCGCGCAGCCGCGACACGGCTTCGAGCCAGCGCACGGGGCGCTCGAGGAAGTAGCGCGGCGACATCAGCGCCACCACGGCGCCGCGGTGCATCGGCTGCAGCAGGCCGCCGATGAGGCCCATGTCGTGGTTCAGCGGCAGCCAGGTGACGAAGGTGTCGCTCGTGCAGACCGAAAGGCCCTCTTCGATCGCGCGCATGTTCGCCATCAGGTTGGCGTGCGTGACCATGACGCCCTTGGGCGCCGAGGTAGAGCCGGAGGTGTACTGCAAGAAGGCGATGTCGGTGGCGGCCGGCGTGTGCGGGCGCCATGCGTCGGCGCCGGCGGCATCGATCTCGTCCACGGCGATGAGCGTGGCCTGCGCGAAGGCGTCGGCCACACCCGCCATCGCGTCGCGGATGGCGGCGTGGGTCAGCACGCAGCAGGCGCCCGCGTCGGCGGCGATGCCCTCGAGCTTGCCCAGGTGGCGCTTGCGCGTGGACTCGGGCGGGAACACCGGCACGGCGACGAGGCCCGCATAGAGGCAGGCGAAGAAGCTCACGACGTAGTCGTCGCTGTTGTCCAACATGATCAGTGCGCGGCCGCCGGGTGCGAAGGCCTGCTGCAGGTGCGCCGCAAGGCCGCGCACGCGCGCATCGAGCGTGCGGTAGCTGATGGGCGTGTCGAGTGCGCTGCCGTCACGGTCGGTGATGGCGATCAAGGCGATGTCGTCGGGGCGCTGCGCGGCGAGGCTGCGCAGGTGGGTCACGAAGTCCACGGGATGCATCGGGTTCACAGGGGTTGTTCCTTGGTGTGCCAGGCCAGCGCGGCGGCATAGCCCGGCGGCGCGGACAGCGCCATCGCTTCGATGCCGGCCCACGCGGGCACGGCGCAGTCGACGGCAAGCGCGCCGTGGGCGTCGGGGTGAATGCCGATGCTTTGCAGGTGCTCGGCCATGCCGACGCCGGCGGCTTTCAACACAGCCTCCTTGCCGACCCAGCGGCGGTAGAAGGCGTGTGGCAGGTCGGCGTCGCTGCGGATCTCGCGCTGCTCGCGCGCGGTAAAGGCCATGGCGAGCAGCGCATCGGCGTCGGCCATGAGGTCGCGCGCGCAGGCTTCGATGTCGACGCCGACGCAGCGCACGCGCGCCGGGTCGGCCAGCGCGATGAGCGCGTGATCGCCGGCGTGCGAGATGTTGAAGAGGGGCACGGCGTTGTCGCTGCCAGCTTCGACGAAGGGCTTGCCGTGTGGGTCAGCGCGCAGCGGCACCTCCGCCGGACGGCAGGTGAGGCGCTGCGCGATCAGGCGGCGCACGGCGGCGCGGGTGTGGGCGAAGCGCACGCGGTCGGCACGGCGGGCAAAGCGGCTGGCGCGTGCGCATTCGTCGGGCGTGAGGTCGGGCCAGGCATCGCCGTCCTCCGCCGCGAGGTCCAGGTCCAGGCGGTGCAACGCGATGCCCGGCGGCAACGGGTCATGCCAGGGCACGAGCCGCATCGACGCCTCCTGCCGCCATCACCGCCGGCGCGAGGTGCCGCGCCAGCGCGGCCAGCACGGAGGTCTCGTGCTGGCGGATGAAGAAGTGGCCGCCCTCGAACCCCTCGAGCGTGAAGCGCGCATGCGCGGTCTCGGCGGCCCAGGCCTGCATGCGCCACGGGGCGATGTCGTCCTGGCGGCCGGCCAGCACATGCAACGGCACGGGCAGCGGCGCGGGGTCGGTGTGCACGAAGCTGCGGCACAGGCGGTAGTCGGCGCCGAGGGTGTCGAGCGTCATGCGCAGCAGCTCGGGGCTGTCGAAGAGTTCGTCGGGCGTGCCGCCCTGCTTGCGCAGGTCGGCGATGAGGGCCGCGTCGTCGGTGATGTCGAGGAAGCGGTCGGGGTCGCGCTGCGACGGTGCTGCGCTGCCGGAGACGATCAGCGCATCCGGCAGCGGGCGGTGCTGTTGCCGCTGGTGCTGCGCCATGCCCCAGGCGAGCAAGGCGCCCATGCTGTGACCGAAGAGCGCGTAGCGACCGCGCAGCAGGCCTTCATGCTCGGCGCACAGCTGCGCGACCATGCAATCGAAGTCGTCGACGAAGTGTTCGCCCAAGCGCCCGCCGCGGCCCGGCAGCTCGACCGGCACGACCTCGATCCAGCGCGGCAGCGCACGCCGCCAGCGCAGGTACATGGTGGCGCTGGCGCCCGCGCAGGGCAGGCACAGCAGGGGCAGCGAGGCCTGCATGCGCGTCAGGCGGAGGCGTTGTCGGGTTGCTGCTGCGACTGCTGCGCGGCCATCCAGTCGCGCAGCGACTTGGGGCGCATGTCGGTCCACTGGGCTTCGACGTAGTCGAGCACGGTCTTCTTGTCGCCCTTGACGCCGTCGACGGCGGTCCAGCCGCCGGGCACGGCCTTCCAGTGCGGCCAGATGGAGTACTGCGCTTCGTGGTTGACGAGCACGATGAAGGTCTCGTCCTCGCGGTCGAAACAGCTGGTAGACATGGGCGGTCCTCTTGGTAAGTGCAATGACGGGCAGGGTTTGCCCTTGCGATACAAGACGCGCCGCGAGGCTGGGTGTTTAGTCCCGCATGCATCAAAGCCGCGCATGGCTGCGCTGCGACGAGGCCGCTGTGGGAGGGGCGAAAAAAGAGGGGGCCGGTCAGCGGGCCGCGTCTTCGGCGTCCTGCGAAGGGACGTCATGCGCGGGCGGCACCAGGCCGACGAGCTGCCAGAGGCGGGCCGCCTCAGCATAGGTCTGGCGATGGGCGGGATCGGCGGCGAGCCATTGCGCGAGCTCGGCGCTCGCGGCGGCGTCGAGCGCGCCCTCGCCGGCGTGCTGGCGGCGAACCCACGTCCAGGCGGTCTGCCAGGTGGGGTCGCGTTGCGTGTCGTTGCTGCTGCTCATCGGCGGCCATCGTAGCGCCGATGCGGTGCGTCGGAAAACTCAGGCGGCCTGCACGAGGTAGCGGCAACTTTCGAGGGCGGCGTCGGCGTCCTTGATCATGAAGTTCACGAGCGTGGCGGAGCAGCCCAGGCGCGTGGCGATCTCGCGCTGGGTCAGGCCACTGAGGCGGTTGAGTTCGAACGCGAGGCGGGTGCGCGCCGGCAGCGCTTCGAGCACGCGGTCGATCGCCACCAGCGCCTGCCGGCCGCCGAGCACGCGGTCGGGCGCGTCGTTGCTGCTGGGCGGGCTCACGAGTTCGACGTCGTCGCAGTAGGTGCGGTAGCTCGCCTCCACGGAATGGTGGCGGTGGTAGTCGACCGCCACGTTGCGCACCACCTGGCAGCAATAGCCGAGCGGCTTGCGGACATCGCGCACCGAAGCGCCGTCGGCGAGCTTCAGATAGGCGTCCTGCAGCACTTCGTCTGCGAGGTCAGCGGTGCGGACGATCTTTTGCGCGACGCGCTGGAGCTGGGCACGGTTCGCGATGAAGACCTCCCCCAGCGTGGGCGCGGACGGGGAAAGCGACAGATCCATGGGTACTCCTGAAGTGTTCAAGGGCAAAGATGCAAATAAGAACTATTACCATTTGATGACGCAAGACGGCCCTGTTTTTCCCGGTGGCGCCTTCTCGTCTCTCTCCTTGTCTAGACGTGCGAGCCGCCGAAACCGAGACACCTAAAATTCCGCCCCTTACATCGCACCCGTACCCATGAACATCGTCGTCAACGAAGAACTCAAAGCCTATATCGATCCCTTGACGCCGGAGGAGTACGAAGCCCTCGAACGCAGCATCCTCACCGAAGGCTGCCGCGACGCGCTGGTGCTGTGGGGCGACGTGCTGGTGGACGGCCACAACCGCTACGGCATCTGCCAGAAGCACGGCCTGCCCTTCCAGACCGTGCAGAACACGCGCTTCAAGACGCTGCAGGACGTGCACCTGTGGATGATCGACCAGCACCTGGGCCGCCGCAGCATCTCGGACTACCTGCGCGGCGTGCTGGCGCTGCGCAAGAAGGACATCGTGGACGAGCGCCGCGCCCGCAGCACCGCCGCCACACCGACCACCCCGACCACGGCGGACGACCCGCCCTTCGACGTCGATGACGCCCCGGCTTCGACCTCCACTCCCACTTCCGACGAGGCCCTGCCGCCGCCCGTGCCGCTGAACAGCCGCGAGGCCATCGCCCGCGCCGCGCGCCTGAGCAGCAGCCAGGTCGTGATGATCGAGAAGATCCAGAAGCAGGCTGCGCCCGAACTGGTGGCGGCCGTGAAGTCGGGCGTAATCTCGATCAACACGGCCGCGGCCGTCGCCTCGCTGCCCGCCGAAGAGCAGGTGTCGGCCGCCAACGCCGGCAAGGATGAGCTGAAGCAGGCCGCCAAGCGCGTGCGCGAGGCCAAGCGCAAGCCGCGCGAGGCCGCGCCCGAAACCGAAGAAGGCGCCGAACCGGCGGCGCTCGACGCCGTGCAGCAACTGCAACAGCGCGTGGCCGAGCTCACGGCCGAGAACGCGGACCTGCGCCGGCAAGTGGCCGAGCTGCAGGCCCAACTGGCGCACTGACGCCCCGGCGGGCGCCCTTCTCCCCGCCCGCCGCTTTCACCGCCCCCTCCCTGAAACCTCGCGCGCCGCGCTGCGGCACGCGAGGCTTTGTCGCGTCCGCGACCCACTGAAAACAGTTGTTCGTAATCTTGTGTTTTTATTTGCAACAAGTGTTATATTTTTGACGCCACCTCCAAACAAACACTTTAGTTCTCCCAGCCAGCGTTGCGATCGGCGTCTCCGTCCAACTTCTTACAGTGAGTGCTTAAGTTGCAAAAAGAACGGCGATGCCGCCTCCAATCGGTGTTTTCGATGCGGTTGAACGCAACACCCCACAGCGGCCGGCCGATGGGCACGGTGGTGCGGAGGCTGCATGACGGCCGTTAACACCGTTCCCAAAAGTCAACGCGCCCTGCTGAGCTACAGCGTCGAAGGGCTGCCGCACCGCGAAGAAGTGCTGCTCAAGTCGCTGATCCGGCTGCTCGACCACCGCACGCACCAGAACTGGTCGTGGAAGGCCGAACAGGCCGACCTGCGGGTCGTCGGCGACCAAGTCGCCCTCGCAGCCGCCTCGCCCCAACCGGCGGTGCCCACGCTGACCGTCGCCCATGCCGACCCGCAACGCGGCCCTTTCCTGGCCCTGCCGCTGCACACCGATGCGCTGGAAGTGGCGCTCAACCGCCTCGGCGCGATGGTCGTCCACGCCCGCGGCCTGGGGCTGGCCATGACCGAGGTGCCGATCGGCGAGCACGAAGAGTTCCGCATGCTGCGCTGGCCGCCCGCGGCGGTGCTCGAAGCGCCGATCCGCCTGCGCCTGGCCACGCTGATGTCCAACCGGCCGGCGTCGGTGCTGTCGCTGCAGCAGCGCTCGCCCGCCACGCGCCAGGAGTGCGCGGACTTCCTGGCCGACCTGCAGCGCGCCGGCCTGCTCGAACGCGCCGCGCCCCCCGGCGCGCTGGTGGCGGCCTCGGCCCCCGACAGCGTCTTTCCCGACAGCCGCTTCCCGGCACCCGCCCGCGACACCGTGCAGCCCGGCCTGCTCGCACGCATCAGGAACCGACTCGGCTTGCTGCCGTCAGGCCCTCAATGACCGTAGAACACAAGATCCTCTTCACCGGCACCATGGGCGCCGGCAAAACCACGGCCATCGCCGGCGTGAGCGAGATCCCGCCCGTGAGCACCGACGTGCGCAACAGCGACACCTCGGTGGCCAAGGCCACCACCACGGTCGGCCTGGACTACGGCGAACTCACGCTCGACAACGGCGAGAAGCTGCGCCTGTACGGCACGCCCGGCCAGATGCGCTTCGACTTCATGTGGCGCATCCTGGGGCGCGGCGCGCTCGGCGTGGTGATCCTGGTGGACAACAGCCGCCCCGATCCGCTGGCCGACCTGGACATCTACCTGGACGGCTTCGCCGAGCTCATCGCGCAGACCGCCTGCGTGGTGGCCGTGGGCCGCATGGAAGCGCACCCGAGCCCCGGCATCGACGCCTACGCCCGGCGCATGGAGGCCAAGGGCGTCGTGTGCCCGGTGCTGCCGGCCAACGTCACCGATGCGCAGCAGGTCGTGCAGCTGCTGGAACTGCTCCTGCTCCAGCTCGAGGTCTGAACGCAGGACGCCCCTCTTTTTCTCCTTTTCCTTCCATTCAGGCAGCAATGAACATCACTCCAAGAATCAGGCTTGCAGCGGAATCGGCCATCGACACCCTGATGCGGGAAATCAAGGGCGTGAAGGCCGTGGTGATCTCGACCGAAGACGGCCTGGAGCTGGCCGCGCGCGTCGAGAACACCGCGCAGGTCGCGCGCCTGTCGGCCATCGCCAGTTCGCTGGCCGCGCTGGGCGCCGTGGCCGGCGAGGAAAGCCAGCTGGGCCACTGCGACAACGTGGCGATCGAGGCCACGCACGGCCACATCCTGATGCTGCAGGCCCGGCATCCCGAGATGACGCTGATCGTGAGCGTGGTCACCAGCCGCGAAGCCATCATCGGCCAGGTCCTCTACTTCGCGAAACAGGCAACGCAGCTGCTGCAGCACGCCTGACGCCGGGCGCCGGCGCACCACACCCGTTCGACACCGGCAGCCGCCCATTCCCTTCGCCCGGGTGGCCGCCGACTTTCAGGGGCGAGGACTAGGAAAGATTTCGATGGCAAATATCAAGCAATCCATGGACGACCTGATGACCTGCGACGGCGCCCTGTGCGCGGCGCTGGTCGATTCGAGCAGCGGCATGATCCTGGGCCAGATCGGCTCGGGCGTCGACCTCGAGGTGGCCGCCGCCGGCAACACCGAAGTGGTCCGCGCCAAGCTGCGCACCATGCGCGACCTCGGCCTGAACGACAACATCGAAGACATGCTGATCACGCTCGGCAAGCAGTACCACATCATCCGCCCGATGCAGAAGAAGGAAGGCCTGTTCGTCTACCTGGTGCTGGACAAGACCAAGTCGAACCTGGCCATGGCGCGCCGCAAGACGCTCGACGTCGAACAAGGCATGACGGTCTGAGAAGCCCGCCGCGTCCCGCGCGGCAGCTTCGCCGCGCGGACGCATCAGGTTCGCATCAAGCGCGCGTCAGCAGCGTGTTCGACGGCAGCGTCTCGTCGAGCAGCTTGCGCGCCGTTTCCACGCCCGCCACCGGCAGCAGCGCCGGATCGAGCAGGCCCACCTGCACCAGCACGCTCGCCTGGTCCCAGTAGATGTGCTCGTGGTAGAGCTTGTCGCCGCGGAACTTGATGACCGCGAGCAGCGGGATCTCCACGCGCTTTCCGGTGGGCGCCACGCCGGGCAACATCCACGGAATCTCGGTGGTGTGGGTGAAGCAGAACAGCATCTCGTCGACCACCTGCGTCGCGCCCACGGTGCGCGAGATCGGCACCAGCGAGGTGTCGGGCGGGTTGCTGTTGACGAAGTGGTTCGTATAGAACGCGTGCAGGTTCTTGTAGCCTACGCCACCGGTCATGGTCGGGATGTGGTTGACGTAGGGCTCGGCCACCATGGTGCCCATGGTGTCGTCGACGTTGCGGGTGCCAAACTCGTACTCGCAGTGCTTGTCCCACAGCGCCGCCAGGTCGTAGTTCGGGCCGATGGCCGACTTCAGCGCGGCCACGCTGCGCTCGTGCGCCATGAGCGCCGAGGCACGGTGGAAGTGCTCGCCGCCCACACGTGCGAAGGCGTGGTCGACGCCGGGGTACACGTGCACCTCGACGTTCGGCCGGCCGCGCAGGGTCTGCACGATGCGGTCGCGCGCCTCGGGCGGGCAGAAGCCGTCGAGCTCGGCCACGTGCAGCGCCAGCTTGCAGCGGATGCGGTCGGCCTCGTCGAGCGCGGCGTCGATGCCCACGCCGTAGTAGCCCACCGCCACGTCCGCGTCGGTGCGGCAGGCCGCCAGGTAGGCGAGCTTGCCGCCCAGGCAGAAGCCGAGCACGCCGACCTTGCCGCCGGGCACCTCGGGGCGCTGGCGCAGCGCGGTGATGGCGGCCTGCATGTCCTGCATGCCAAGCGCTTCATCGAAGCCCTGGTACAGCGCGAAGGCGCGCTGCCAGTCGTCGGGCGTGTAGCCCAGCTGCACGTCGGGCTGCTGGCGCCAGAACAGGTCGGGCACGAGCACCACGTAGCCCTCCTCGGCGTAGTAGTCGGCCACGTCGCGCATGGTCTTGTTGACGCCGAAGATTTCCTGCGCGAGCACGAGGCCCGGGCCGGCGCCGCCGCGCGGCAGGGCCAGGTAGGCGCCGAAGCTGCCGCTGCCGTCGGCGGCCTGGATGCGGATGTCTTGCGACGAGGAGGTGGGTGCCTTGTTCTGCATGGGTGTGTGACTCCGTTCAATGCTCAAAGGTGGACGTGGGAAACCAGGGGCTCACTGTACGCATTCCGGATGGCGCGTCGTGACCTGGTAGTAGCCCGAGTGAAAAACCAGCGGCTCGCCGTCGAAGCGTTCGTAGCCTTCGACCTCGCCGATGAAGATCAGGTGGTCGCCGCCGTCGTACTGTCGCACGTTGCGGCACACGAAGCGCGCGAGCACGCCGTTGAGCAGCGGCACGCCGGCCGTGCCTTCGCAGCAATCGACGCCGCCGAACTTGTCGGCCTGCGGCGTCGAGAACTGGCGCGACAAATGATGCTGCGGCGCGGCCAGCACGTTGATCGCGAAGTGGCTGGCACCGGTGAAGTCGGCCACGCTGGGCGCCTGCCGCGCCAGGCTCCACAGCACCAGCGGCGGGTCGAGCGACACCGACGAGAACGAGTTGGCCGTCATGCCCACGCGGCGCCCGTCGAGTGCGCGCGTGGTGATCACGGTGACGCCGGTGCTGAACTGGCCGAGCGCCTTGCGGAAGTCGCGCCGGTCGAAGCGGTCGACCGCGGCCTCGCGCGCCTTGGCTTCGAGAAAGCGGTCGGCCTCGGCCGCGTCGAACCACCAGGGCGCGAAGTTGCGAGGGTCGTCGAAGCCGTTGACCACCGCGCTCGCCACGGCCGGCCTGTGCGTAGCGCTTTGCAGCAGCTTCTGCAGGTGCGGCGCGGGCGGCGTGAGCAGGCTGTGCGTCCAGTCGGTGGCCCAGCGCGCGTAGCCCTCCCAATAGCGGTCGAAGGTCTGCTGCATCCACGCGGCATCGAAAGGTGCGTCGCCGTGCTCGAGGATGCGCTTGAGGTAGATGTCGGCCGCCTTGGCCGCATTGTTCGAGCCCTGCCCCGTGATCGGGTCGTTGAGCACCACCGCATCGCCGAGCCCCAGCACCTGGCGGCCCGAGGGCAGCGTGGCGACCGGGTGGCGCACCACGGGCGTGACGCGGCCACGCAGCACGCCGTGGTCGTCGGTGAGTTCGATGTGTTCGCAGCGCTCGGCCTCCCAGGGCAAGAAGGTGGCAAGGATCTGCTTGCTGCGCGCCAGGTGCTCCTGCGGCGTCTTCACGTCGTCCCAGCAGTCCATCGGGCCGCCCGGCACGCCTTCGAACACCATGATCTCGCACGGGCCGCTGGTGGTCAGTGCCGGGAACACGAAGTACTCACCGACACCCGGAATGAGGTTGAAGCTCACGGCTGCGAACGGCTCGCGCGGGCGCATGCCCTTCACGTAGGTGAGCGCCAGTGCGCGCTGCGGCGCGTCGAAGGGCGAGCGCGCCGCGTCGCGCGGGAACAGCGCCGAGATCTCACCCTTGCCGCTCGCGACGACCACGAGGTCGTGCGTGCGCACGCAGTCTTCCAGCGTGTCGAGATCGGCGTCCTGGTGCACGAGGCGCCCGCCACGCGCTTCGAACAGCTGCATCCATGCAGAGATCTTCAGGCGCTGGTCGACCGACTGCGCGGGGCCGTCGAGCTTCGCCTCCCACGCGATGGCGCGGCTGCCTTCCGGGCTGCGCACCGACATGCCGATGCCCTCGACCACCGGGCAGGTGTCGGCCCAGCTGTCGAGCCCCAGTTCGCGCTCGGTCTGCAGCGCGGTCTCGAACATGCACTGGCTGGACATCACCGGCCCGTCGAAGATCTCCTGCGCCGTGCGGTTCGCATACACCGTCACGGCGTACCCCTTGGCCCGCAGGCCCAGTGCGAGCTGCATGCCGGACTGGCCGGCGCCGACGATGGCCACGCGTCGTGTCATGGGCTGGCTCCGCCTACGCAGCCGCCGCGGCGGCCGCGCAGGTGTCGAGGTAGCGGTCGGCCTCCTGCGGGTCGGCGAACCACGGGAAGAAGGTGCGCGGATCGTCGAAGCCGTTGGCGATGGCGCTGGCCATCGGCGCCACGGCGCCCGCGCTGCCGAGCAGCTTGAGCACGTGGGGCGGCGGCGGCGCGAGCAGCATGTTGGTCCAGCGCGTGACCCACTGCGCGTAGCCGAACCAGTAGCGGTCGAAGGTCTGCTGCATCCACGGCGCATCGGCCGCGCCCTCGCCGCGCGCCAGGATGCTTTTCAGGTACGTGTCGGCGCACTTGGCCGCGTTGTTCGAGCCCTGCCCCGTGATCGGGTCGTTGAGCACCACCACGTCGGCCAGGCCGAGCACCTTGCGGCCCGAGGGCAGCGTGGCGATGGGCTTGCGCACGGTGGGCGCGAAGCGGCCGGCGAGGATGCCGTTGTCGTCGGTGAGTTCGATGTCGGCGCAGCGCTCGGCCTCCCAGGGCGTGAAGGTGTCGAGGATCCACTTGCTGCGCGCCAGGTGCTCCTGCGGCGTCTTCACGTCGGTCCAGCAGTCCATCGGGCCGCCGGGCACGCCTTCGAACACCATGATCTCGCATGGGCCCGTGGTGGTGAGCGCCGGGAACACGAAGTACTCGCCCACGCCCGGAATCAGGTTGAAGCACACGGCCGAGTACGGCGTGCGCGGGCGCATGCCCTTCACGTAGGTGAGCGCCAGTGCGCGCTGCGGCTGGTCGTAGGTCGACTTGGCGGCGTCGCGCTCGAAGAGCTTGGAGATCTCGCCCTTGCCGCTGGCCACCAGCGTGAGGTCGTGGCTGCGGGTGCAGGCTTCGAGGTCGTCGATGCCGGCGTCCTTGAAGACCAGCTCGCCGCCCTTCTGCTGGAAGAGCGCCATCCACGCCGGCACCTTCACGCGCTGGTCGACCGACTGCGCGCTCGAGTTCAGCCGCGCCGCCCACTCGATGGCCTTGGCGCCCCTCTGCTCGGGGTGCGGCACGGCGAAGCCGATGCCATCGACCGTGGGGCAGTCGCTGGCCCAATGGTCGAGCCCGAGGTCGCGCTCGACCTGCAGTGCGGTGTGGAACATGCACTGGCTCGACATGACCTTGCCGTGGCGGATGTCGTCCGCCGTGCGATTGCTGTACATGGTGACCTCGTAGCCTGCGTCCAGCAGACCGAGTCCCAGTTGCAGGCCCGACTGGCCCGCGCCGACGATGGCGATTCGCTTCATGGCTTGCTCCTTCTGTGTTGTCTCGTGGGGGTGTTGTTGTGGATGCCGATCAGGGTTCCATCAGGCGGGGAATCGCGGGCACGGCCTGCTCCGGGCCCATGGCGGAGTAGCCGCCGTCCACCGCGTAGTCGGCGCCGGTGACGAAGCTCGCGTGCTCGGAGCACAGGAACAGCACCACCTGCGCCACCTCGTCGGGATCGCCGACGCGCCCGAGCAGGTGGTAGGGCGCGGCCACGCGGTCGGTGCGCGCGCGGTCGCCGCCGGTCAGCTGGTCCATCACGGCCGACCAGGTCCAGCCCGGCGAGACGCTGTTCACGCGGATGCGGTCGGGTGCAAGGTCCATCGCCATGTTGCGCGTGAGCTGCGCCATCGCGGCCTTGCTCACGGGGTAGAGCCAGCGCCCGGTCTGGGCCACGTGCGACGAGATGCTGGTGAAGTTGACCACCGCCCCGCCGCCGGCCGCCACCATGTGCGGGTGCGCCGCCTGCAGCATGGCCACGGCACTGGCCACGTTCACGTTGAACGAGGTGAGCCAGTCGGCGCGCGGCGACTTGAAGCCGTCGTCCACGTACGAGCACGCCAGGTTCACGAGAAAGTCCACGCTGCCGTGGCGGGTGGCGGCTTCATCGACGCAGGCCTTTACCTGCGCGTCGTCGGTGATGTCGGTGCGCACGAAGCGCACGCCGGCGCCCAGCGCGTCGGCCAGCGGCTGGCCCTTGTCGGCGTCGATGTCGGCGATGACCACCTTCACGCCCGCCGCGTGAAAGGCGCGCACCACGCCGGCGCCTATCAATGTCGAACCACCCGTGACGATGGCGCTTTTGCCTTCGAGACCTTTGAACATGACGCTTGCTCTCCTCGGTTGAATCGCCGGTTCGGCGAATGGGCCAAAGGTAGAACGCAAGGCCTCGCCGGCCGATCCGGAAAACGCAGGCGCTGTCCCTGCCGCGCAGGTTTTTTCGGGGGTTCCAAGGGACGGCCCGAATTGTGGGCTGGAAGGCTTTTTGCTACGGTCACTGCGCTTCCCTATGGAAACCGCCACCGCCCCACGGCTGCCGCTGCAGCGTTACCGTTTGTTCGAGAGCCACGACATGGACGAGGCGCGCGAGAGCGTGGCCCGCGTGTTCTGCCCCCACGGCCTCACGATGCTGCGCCCGCGCACCGAACTGGACGCCTGCCACCACAGCGCGCGGCTGCACCGCGACGTGAGCCTCAATTACGTGCAGTACGGCCCCGGCGTGCAGATCGACCCGGGCTACCTGCAAGACTTCTTCCTGTTGCAGATTCCGTTGCGCGGCGGCGCCGACATCCGCTGCGGCGGCCAGCAGGTCGAGGCCACGCCGCGCGTCGCCTCGCTGCCCTCGCCCACCGAGCTGCTGTCGATGCGCTGGGCCGACGACAGCCCGCACCTGATCGTGCGCATCGCGCGCGCGGCGCTGCTGTCGCGGCTCGAGGCGCTGCTGCAGGCGCCGGTGCGCCAGCACCTGGTGTTCGACCTCGGCGTGCCGCTGGACAACCCCGCGCTCGCGCCGCTGGTGCATTTCATCGACTACCTGCGGCTCACGCTCGATGCCGGCAATGCACTCCAAGGCGGCGGGCGACTGGCCGAGCATGCCGAGGAGTACCTGATGTCGAGCCTGCTGATGTCGGCCGGCCACAACCACTCGCGCGCCCTGGCCGGCGACGCGCAGCGCCACCTGCTGCCGCGTGCGGTGCGCAAGGCGCAGGAGTTCATGGCCGCGCACGCCGAGCAGCCGCTGTCGCTGGCCGACGTGTGCCGCGAGGCCGGCTGCAGCGCGCGCGCCCTGCAACTCGCGTTCCGCCAGCATGCGGGCCAGGGGCCGATGGAGTTCCTGCGCGAGCTGCGGCTGGACCGGGTGCGCGCCGAGCTGCAGGCCGCGTCCACGCAGACGGGCGTGCGCGACGTGGCGGAAAAATACGGCTTCCTTCACCTGGGCCATTTTGCGGCCCAGTACCGCGCGCGCTTCGGCGAGCGGCCTTCGGACACCCGCACGCGCCACGCACCGGCGGAACACTGACCCGGCGCGTCGGGCTCAGGCCCGGTCGCGGTGATCGGCTTCGCCGTGCTTCCAGTAGCCCTTGGCGGTCAGGCGCGTGCGCGCCAGGCCCTGGTCGTTCAGGAAATGGGCGCGCAACGTGCGCACCACGCCCGACTCGCCCGCCAGCCAGATGTAACCCGGCCCCGCCGGCTGCGGCCGGTGCATCAGCTGCTGTTGCAGCGCCAGCCCCGGCTCGGCCGGATCGCCGGTGAGCCAGCAGGTGCGCAGCACAGCCTGGCTGCGGATCTCCTGCACATCGGCCGCCGTGGGCACTTCGACATAGGTCTTGAGGCGGATCTCCGGCCCGAGGCTCGCGGCAATCGCCTGAATCGCAGGCAGCGCGGTCGCGTCGCCGGCCAGCATCACCCAGCGCGCGTCGTCCGGGAGCGCGAAGCCGCCGTCGCGCGGCCCGGCGAAGCCGATGCGTTCGCCCGGCTGCGCCCGTGCCGCCCAGGCCGAGGCCGGGCCTTCATGGCCGCTGTCGCCGTGCAGCACGAAGTCCAGCTCGAGCGTGGCGGCGACGCGGTCGATGCGGCGAAGGGTGTAGGCCCGCCCTTCGCCGCCGGGCACGAACACCTTCACCCAGGCGCCGGGTTGGTCGGCCGCCGCGTGGCGCAAGAAGGCGGCGACGTCCGGGCCGCCGAGGGTGATGCGGCGCATGTGCGGCGTCACGAGGCGGCACTGCAGGACGTGGGCTTCCAATCGCGCACCGCGCTCAGGCGGGGCCGCTGAACTCGGTTGCGGGGATTGGAAGGCGGAAGGCAACTCACGCGGCGCGTGGGCCTCGGAGGCATTGGCTGTCATGGTGTGTGTATCGATTCGGATGTTGCGAACTCTTGAATGCGAGCATTTGCTCGGTTCTTCTTAGAATACGAGCCATCACTCGCATTGAAAACTCGCATTCGGAACGCCCGATGAAATCCCTTCCCCAGCCAAGAAAGACGCCGCGCCAGGCGCGCTCGCAGCAGATGGTCGAGGTCATCCTGGAAGCCACGGCTCGTGTTCTGGGCGAGCGCGGCTATGCCGGCACCAACACCAACGTGGTGGCCGAACGCGCCGGCGTGAGCGTGGGTTCGCTCTACCAGTACTTCCCGAACAAGGACTCGCTGATCACGGCGCTGCACGAGCGGCACGCGGGTCAGATGTACGCGGTGATCGACGAGGTGCTCGCCGCCTCGCGTGCGCGCAGCCTGCGCGGGCGCGTGCAGGCCATGGTGCGCGCGCTGCTCGCGGCGCATGCGCTCTACCCGGCGCTGCATCGCGTGCTCGAAAAGGAATTTCCCTTCTTCGACACGCCGCGCGAAGAAAGCCCCGCCGACCACGACATCTTCCGGCGCGTGCGCCAGCTGCTGGACGAGCACCGCCCCGAGCTCGCGCCGCGCAACCTCGACCTCGCCACCTGGGTGGTGCTGCAGATCATGGAGACGCTGGTGCATGCGGCCGTCATCGAGCCGCCCGCGCAGTTCGAGCCGGCCGCGCTCGAGGCCTCGATCGTCGATGCGCTCATGGGCTATCTCTGCGGCCCGGCCGGGCGCTAGACAGTGGAATCTCATGCGTGAACCTCCAGGAAGACGGGGACAGACACGGAAACACGCCCCCTCCTGCGCATGACAAATGAAAAGGAAAAATGGGAAGCCCAACCGCGCGCGCCCTGCACCGCGCGGCTCCAATCTGGCAAAGGTTGTGCGGGTACTGAGCGGATTCGGCCGCATCCGGCCTAGACTCCCCCGCATGAACGCCCAGCCCTTCCTCCACACCTCGACGTCCCGCCCCGGCGGTTGCACGCCTGCGTGGGCGCGGATGACAGCGGCGGCCCAGCAGACGCCCGCACATTCCTGAGCCCGGCGGTCCGCCTCTTTCCCCCTCTCTCTTTTCAGCGCAAACCATCGACCGCCGGGCACCTGCCCCGCGCGGCTGCGCCCCCGTCATCCGGGGTCGCGTTCGACTGGAGTGCGTCATGCATCATCATCAGGTTCAGCGGGAGCACGCCCTTCCCGGAGGCGGCGTCGCATCCAGCACGCCGTCTTTTCAATCCATCCTCGCCGTCACCGACCTGACGGCGCGCGGCAACCGCGCGGTCGAACGCGCCGCCCTGCTCGCGGCCGAGCACGGCGCGCTGCTGAAGCTCGTGTACGCGCCCGCGGACCTGGCGCCGCTCGCGCACGCCGAGGCGGCCACCGCCCTCGCGGGGCTGGCCCGCGCCATGGCCTCGCGCTTCGATGTGCTGGTCAAGCAGGTCGCGGGGCGTGGCGGCGGTCTCGCGCAGATCGTGGACGAGGCGCGCTACGTCGACCTCGTGGTGCTGAGCCACGAACGCGACCGCTCGCCCGCCGCCTTCTTCACCGGCCAACCCGTGGAGCGCCTGCTGCGGCAGCTGCGCTGCCCGGTGCTCGTGACGCGGCTCGACACGCGCCTGCGCTACAGCCGCATCCTCGTGGCCGTCGACTTCACGCCCGCCTCGCGCGAGCTCGTGAGCCTGGCCCACGGGCTGGACCCCGACGCCGCGCTGGAGCTGTTCCACGCACTCAACACGATGCACGAGAGCAAGCTGCGCTACGCCGAAGTGTCCGAGCACGCCATCAAGACCTACCGCCACGACAGCATGCGGCAGGCGCGCGAGCGGCTGTTCTCGCTCACCGACTCGTCGAGCGCGCGGCGCAACCGCGTGCTGTCGGCCATCGGCCGCGGCGACCCGGCGCGGCAGGCCACGGTGCAGCAGCAGCATGCGCGCGCCGAGCTGCTGGTGGTCGGCAAGCGCCGCGCCCATCCGCTGGCCGACTTCCTGTTCGGCAGCGTGGCGCAGCGCGTGCTGTGCTGGGCCACGGGCGACGTGCTGGTCGTGCCCGCGGACCGCCGCGCCGACACCCCGTCGCTCGTCATTTCGAGGAAGCTGCAAGATGTTCGCTGAAGACCCCCTCACCAAGTACCCGCTGCGCCAGTCGCTGCTGCCCGGCGCCGAAGGGCTGGCCGTCTTCGCCCAGCGCGGGCCGGTCGACTGGCTCTCGCGCCCCGACCAGTACGTGTTCATCTGCGAAGGACGCGGCGGCCGGATCTACGCGGCGAACGAGGCCGCGCTCGAAGAGGCCCAGCAGCTGATCCGGGACGCGCACGGCGACCAGGTCGTCTCGCGCGAACCCGAGATCCACACCTTCGTCGATCCCGCGCTCGACGCCGTGGTCGAGCCGATCATGTTCCTGCGCCTGAAGAGCCCGCGCGCCTACGCCACCGTGCTGCGCGACGAGCTCGACCGGCGCCGCGCGGACGTGAAGGAAGAAGACCTGCAGCGCCACGACGTCGTGATCCGCGCCGAGGTGCGGCTGGCCGACCTCATGGGCTACGCGAAGTCGGCGCTGGCGATGTCGAACGGCTCGGCGGTGATCTGGAACTGGCTGCTGCGCTACGGGATGGCCTGAGGGCTGCGGCCGGGCGCTTCCCCCTCCCACAAACCCGGTAGTCGGATTGCGTGCAGCGCGGCTAGATTCGCGGCATGGCCGACAACCCGCTGTTCCTCTTCTTCACGATGACCGAGAAATTCTCGGACCACCTGAGCGCGACCGGCGCCTATCCAGAGAAGTTCGTGCTGAACCTTGCGCAGCACGACACCTACCTGCGCGACGTGGCGCTCTTCAACGCGGGCCGCCAGCGCCCCCTGGACCCGGCCTTGCACATGGGCATCCGCATCGAGATCGATGCGGCCTCGCCGGGCGTGATGGTGGCCTCCGACGGCACGCAGGTCCTGCTGCTGGGGTAGTCCTGCGCTGCGCTTGAATTTTCGCACCCAGCAAGGGCGCGAACCGGTCAATGACCGGACAGGGCGCCCGATCAAAACCGGCGCACCGCCAGGCAAAGGCGGCTGACGAGATCCTCCGCAGAATCGGACTCCCCTCGGAGCGACGCGCATCGCCAAGCGTCGATCGAAGTCCAAATGAATCTGAATCTGGGAACTGCTGCGTTCTTCACGGCGCTGGCGGAGTTTGTCCTTGCCGCCGGCATGCTGGCGCTGTGGGCGAAGGGACGCGCGCGCTATCTGCTGGTCTGGGGCGTCGGCTTCCTTGTCTTCGGCGTCGGCGCCTTGCTGCTCATCCTGCGGGACAGGATCCCCGACTTCTTCTCCATCCTCCTCGGGAATTTCCTCACGACACTAAGTTCGGTCCTGTTCTACGTGGGCATCTGCCTGTTCTTCGATCGGCGCCGCACGTGGCTGCCCTGGATGGCGGGGGTACTGGCCGTGGAAGTGGCCTTGCTGGCCTGCTTCTCCTATGTCACGTACGACACCTCGGCCCGTGTCTACGTGTACGGCGCGGCCCAGTCGGTGATCGCCCTGATGACCCTTCAGGCACTGTGCACGATGGGTCGCGGGCGCGGGGGAAACAGCAACCCCGAAGTGGTCGTCGTCGCCTTGCTGGCGTTGCTGGTTCATGGTGCACGCCTGGTCGGCACGCCCTTCTTTCCCGTGCCGCAGGATTTTCTGGCGTCGGGCAATTTCCAGACCCTGCTGGCCTTCGGCTTGAAGTTGACCCACATCGGCTACGCGCTCGCGTTCGGCAACATGCACGCCGCCGCCTTGCATGCCGATCTGCGCGCGGCCCTCGCCCACATCGAGGCCAAGGCCCATCAGAAAGTCGAGATCCTGGGCTACATCGGCCACGACCTGCGCGCACCGCTTGCGACGATCGGCGGGTACGCGTCTCTCCTGCTCGCCGATGCGCACGACACGCAGCGCCAGCATCTGCTGACCATCCAGCGCAGCGTCAAGTACCAGCTCCACCTGATCGACGAACTGCTGGAATACGCCAAGGCAGAGCTGCAACCGCTGACGGTCCGCCCCGTCACCACCGACCTGCCGCACCTGCTGGACGACATTTCCGACTACGCCGTCGCCCTGTGCGCGCAGCGGAACAACCGCTTTCGCTACCGCCCTTCCGAGCGAATGCCCCGGCAGATCGGCCTGGACGGAAAGCGCATGCAGCAGGTGCTGCTGAACCTGCTGTCCAACGCCGCCAAGTTCACGCGCGACGGTGTGGTGACCTTGTCGGTCACGGCCCGGCCCGAGGGGCGCGCCTGTGTCTTGAGCTTCGCTGTCGGTGACACCGGGATCGGCATCGACATGAGCCGCAACATCGACATCTTCGGCGCCTTCCAGCAGATGCACCCCGCGAGCGGCAGCACGGGACTGGGCCTGTTCATCGCGCAGCGCATCGTCTCGGCCATGGGCGGAACGCTGAGCGTGGCCAGCGTGGCCGGTCAGGGTGCGACGTTCTCCTTCACGCTGTCGGTGCCGGTCGATGCCTCCGACGCGGACTGGCCCGTCGTCGCGCAGCGGGAGACCGCGCCTGGCGAGCCATCACCGGCGCCCGCGATGCCCCGACATGCCATGCCGGAAGATCGTGCCCTGGACGAACTCGCCAGTCTGGCGCTTCAGGGTCGCGTCACGGACATCGAGCACTGGATCGAACGCCACGCCGACCAAGCCGCCTACGCGCCTTTCATGGCCCTGCTTGTCGATCTGCTGGAGCGGTTGGACTTGCGCGGGATTCACGCGCTGGTGAACCGCCGCTCCGGGTCCTAGATGTGCAGCGCTGCCAGCGCGCCGATCGCAACGCCCGCGACGGCCACGCCGTACATGGCGCGCTCCAGCCATTTCTTCCGGGTGAGCAGCGCAATGGCCGCCAGCGCGATGGAGACCTGCAGCACGGTAGTGGCCTGCGCCCAGCGATGGTGCTGGTGCATCTGCGTCTCGGATTGCGCGTCCCAGCGGCTGGCCTCGTCCTCGAGCTTCTTGGCAGCCGCCTGGATCTCGGTCTTCTCCTGCTCGTAGCGGGTGACCTTCACCTGCCAGCCTTGGCGACGGCCGTCGTCGGTGGCGGTATCGCGTGCGAACTCCGCGAGCGCCTGCTTGGTGCTCTTCGACTGGAAGTAATTCCACTGGTTCGAAGCCTCGGTCTTCTTGATGGCCGCGTTGTTCTTGTAGAGGCCGGCGTTGGCCTGCGTGGCCCCGCCCATGTACGCGAAGATCGCGCCCGCCGTCGCAATGGCGGCGGTGCTCACGGCGATCTTTCCGGTCGTGCTCATGCCCTTGCCTGAGGAGGCTGCATCACCGTGGCCGTGGTCGTGGCCGCCGGAGGCGGCATGTTCGAGTTCGTGATCGTGCGGACCATGCACGTGAAAGCCGTGTCCTGACATGAAGTTCTTCTTGGCGTGGTTGTTGGAAATCTGGAGGGCGCGCGAGTATGCCCGGACTTCATGCGTCGATGGCTCGGTGAAAGTCCTGTCGGCCCTGCGGAGGCGCAGGGCGCGCAGGCAACCGCCGGGAGCGCGTGGCTGCGCTCGGGAAACGTGCTGCGCTCAGGTCAACCGCGCGTGCATGCGAGCCGGGCCTGGCAGCAGATCACTGATGCCAGGCCCGGCAGATTCGCAGGGATCGACGTTCCCGATGTCAGTCGCGATCCTCGTAGTAGCGGCGGTGCTGCTCGCGCTCCCACTGCCGGCGACGCCATTCACGGCGCTCTGCGCGGCGTTCCTCCCAGCGTTGCGCGCGACGCTCTTCCCAACGGGATTCAGGCTCGTAGTAGACAGGTGCAGGGGCGGAGTAGACCGGCTGTGCGGGCTGGTAGTAGGTCGGGGCTGGCCTCGAATAGACAGGCGCTGGCTCGTAGTAGACCGGTGCGGGCTCGCTCACGACCACGCCGGGCAGGTTGACGCCAATCGACCAACTGGTGGCCGCACTGGCCGATGCGGCGGTGAACAAGGCTGCGGCAGCAACGAGACCTGCGAAACCCAGCTTGAGAGTGGCTCGGGGGAAAGTCATTTCATCTCCTGGAGGGCGAGAAATAGCCCTGATGCACAACCAACGCCTGGCCTTGCGGCGCCGCGTACATCGCCACGGTGAAGAACGTTCCCAAATGTCACGCTGCCAGCTGGTCGAGGTGGGTTAGCCGGAATCCCAGGAACAAGTGCCAATCCGCGCTCAAGCCCCCGAGCAAAACAAAAAGCCCCAGTAGCAAAACTGCTACTGGGGCTTGTGTTTGGCGGAGTGGACGGGACTCGAACCCGCGACCCCCGGCGTGACAGGTGAGTAATTGCGGATTTCCTCGGACGTCCACGGATCGAAAATACCCATATAAAACAATAGCTTACCTCGTTTTCTTGTCCGCGATCGTTCGGCTGGATACACTGAAATCCACCGATTTTTAGGACACGGCTAGGACACGGAAATGGCGAAGCTGACTGTACGTGGCATCGAAGCGCTCAAGCCCAAGGACGCCGGCTACAAGGTCACGGCCGACCGCGGCCTCTACCTGCGTGTGGCGCCGGACAGCACCAAGACCTGGCTCGTGCGCTACGTCGTGGCTGGCAAGCAGATTCAAGCGCGCCTGCCACGCCCATACGGCAGCGGCGGCACCGACGGCCACATGTCCCTCGCCCAGGCGGTGACGGAGAACGCCCGCATTCAGTCGCTCGCGCGGGACGGCATCGACTTTCAGGTGCAGCGCGCCGAAGCCGATCGTGCGGCCGCAGAAGCAAAGGCTGCAGCGTTGGCTGCCAATGCTCCATTCCGCACGTTGTTCGAGACCTGGCTGGCCGACGGCGTGAGCCGCAAGGACGCCAACGCCGAACTTCGCCGGACTTTCGAGAAGGACGTGCTGCCCAGCATCGGAGACACGCCGGTGCGCGAACTCGGCGACGCCCAACTACTCGACCTCCTTCGTAACGTCGGGCGCAAACGCGGACGAGCCCGAACTGCGGAGCGCATGCTGACCGAGATGCGCCAGATGTTCCGCTGGGCCATCAAGCGCCAGCCCTGGCGCTCGCTGCTAGTCCATGGCAACCTGGCCGAGTTAGTCGAACTGAAGCAGGTCGTACCACAAGGCTACGAGCCGGGCATCCGGGAACGCACCCTTTCTGCCAATGAGATCAGGGAGCTTCGCGACATCTTCGCCAGCATGGCGGCCACGTACGAGGCTGCGAAGGACAAGCGGGTCGCAGACAGGCCGGTGCAGCGGGAAACGCAGCTCGCTTTGTGGGTCTGCCTCGGGACCGGATGCCGCATTGGCGAGCTGCTTCAGGCCCGGTGGGAGCACATCGACCTAGAGAAGGCGACCTGGTTCGTTCCTCGCGAGAACACCAAGACGCACGTTGACTGGCAGGTCTATCTCTCCGAGTTCGCACTGCGGCAGTTCAAGGCGCTGCACGAACTGACCGGCAAAACCGATTGGTGCTTTCCTGCCAGCCAGCAGGAAGGCCACGTCTTCGTCAAGAGCGTCAGCAAGCAGGTTGGCGATCGCCAGACGCGGTTCAAGAACCGCAAGCTACTCGCGCATCGGAGGAACGACGACTCGCTGGTGCTGGCCGATGGAAAGAACGGCGAATGGACACCGCATGATCTGCGCCGAACCGCCTCCACGATGATGCAGGCGCTGCGCGTCAGCCCAGACGTGATTGATCGCTGCCAGAACCACGTGTTGCCAGGTAGCAAAGTGCGCAGGCACTATCTGCATCATGACTACGCCGAAGAAAAGCGTGAGGCATGGGGGCTACTCGGTCAGCACATTGACGCGATTTTGACGGCCAGCAACGTAGTGCCTCTGCAGCGGGCGGCTTAGCCAGGAGCGGCGGGCGACGCCACCGCGCTGTACCCTACGACGTGGAGCCCACTCAATGGTTTTCGAGGGCCCGAAACCCGCATGAACACTAGCTTGCGTCGTTCATAGAATCGCTGTTTACCTTCACTTCTACCGTCAGGAACCGAGCGCTTTTGCTAGCGCGGGAGATGGACTCAGTTTGACGGGCGACTACTCCAGCACATCAATCGTCAACGATCGCCGAGTTTGCAACAGCACTCTGCGCATCTTCGATGTCCGCTTCCGGACTTCTGATCGCAGTTCTGCCGAGCCATCTCGCGCGCGTGGCCCGCCCTACATTAGCTCAAAGGGCGACAGCACGCCCGCCAGACGATCCTCACGCCCGTCTTCCACGACCAGCCAGAGGGTCGGACCGTCGATCGCCTTCGCGCCCTGTAGCACTTCGCTGATGGTGGTTTGCGCCGCAAGCAGCCGATCCTGCGCCACCAGCACCAGTTCCAGGCCCGGCGCATGACCGATGGCCTCTTCGATCGTCAGCCCCAACCGCGTCCTCCTGGCTGTCTGGCTGGCGTTCAGGAACTGGGCCAATGCCAACTCTGACAGCAGATGCCACGCCTGCCGATGCCGCACCGGGAGAAAAGAGAAAGAGTGCATGAGCATTAGCTGCCGCGCATGGGCAACGGGTTGCCAGGGTTCCACCGTGATCGGCGACTTGACCATTACATAGCCAACCGTGGGTTTCACATCCACCATCAAAGCGTCCTCGAGACCGATGCACAGCTCGATGGCCGCGACCGTCGCATGGCGCGCATAGGCACCCAGATGCATGTTGTCGTTGCGGGCCTTGCGCACCGTGTCGTAGAGCGCCTCGAACGACTTGAAGCCCGAGGGGTGCGTCTTGGCGAGTTCGGTCAGTATGGGCGACAGCCGGGCATAGAAGGCAATCCGGTCCTCGTACTGACCGAGGTCGCCCTGCTGGCCCAACAGGCGTAGGCCAAGCGCCTCCAGCGAGAAGCAGATCTGCTCGAAGCCCTCGGCATCCGCCAAGGCGGCGTACCGCCCTGACCTGAGCTCATCGCGGTAGTGGCGGCGCTCGAGATCGGTGAGCGGCCGCAGGGACGGGGGATCTTTGCGGCTCATGTGTGATGGTCCTCTTCTTGTGGTCGTGACCGGCATCGTACGTGAGCGCCCCGCCGCAAACAGACGCGTCGGCCCGTATGAGAGCGCCCTATCGCCAGCTGTGCCGCATCGGCGCGACAAAAGTCCACACTTGAACCTGCCGCCAACGGCGCAACGCCGGCCTTCACTTGGGCTTCGGCGGTACTCTCCTAGTCCGACCGGCTACCCTGCTTGATCGACCAAGTCGACGATTTTCCACCCCTGGTCCCTAGCAGTCTCAATGAGCTTCGCTGCTTCAGATTTACGCAGCGCCAGCCCAAGCAACTCGCGGGGTCTGGTCACTCCCACAAAGACATTTGTAGCGGCGGTGAGGCTAACCCCCGTGAAGGCTCGCTAGTAACGCCGAAGGCACCCGGAAGAACCGTGGGAACTGTCTTCCCAAGGCGGGGTGAACGCCGGCAAACACGGCAACTCGTCGTCGAGCACATTCGCGGAAAATATCGATTGCGAAGCCTGTTTCGATACCGCCTGCCACCATCCGAGCACCTTTGCACCTGTCGAGGCGCGCCGCACCCCGACTTTCGCCGCTGAATGGAACCAGGGAAATGAACAAAAAGACGACCGCGCCGATCGATGCACCCGACGATTTCGATTGGGACTTGGACAACGGCACCGAAAACAGCGAATCGCAACAGCCCGACGACGATCCTGAGCGTGAAGAGGTGGGCAGGAACCGAGACCCCAACGGGCTTCTCGTGACTCTGCAGCCCTCCAACGCAAACGGCGAAGATTGCGTGGAGCTCTACGCTCATGGTGAAACTCGCTCGTTCGAGACGAATGAGATGGTCAAGCGGACCGTTCTGCTTGCTCGGGTGACACGCCGAGAGCTCACCATGTATCCGCTTGTGGCGGCGTCACACCGACACGAATTCCTTGACCCGAAATATGACGAACTTACGTCCATCACAGTCGTCGCAGAGGACCGCAAGCTCTGGGCGCTGCCAGAATCTGTCGAAGACTTTGACGGCATGCTCAAAAGGCTTCCGACAGGATTTGGGCGGCACGCCAAGTATGGGCTTGGTTTGAAATGGGAATACAGGCTCATCCCCGAAGCCGTCCTCGAGCTGGTCGGTGTGACGCAGCTGGTCATTGAACCAGGCGACGGAGCTAGTGTTGAGCTTCCAGTATTTCGGCTCGGCGTCGATCGCTTTACGTCGATCCGCCAAGCCATCGACACGATCACGGGTCGGGCCAGCGGAAGATCACTGCGCGACCGCAGGCTCGCCGCATACAACGCAACGCTCCACGCCGCGCTTCCCAATCAGTTTGCGCGGCGCTTTCCGAACGTCAAACCAGGCGAAATCTACGATCTTGTCCAATTGCGTGGCCGCAATCCCAGCCGCAACGCGAAGGATGGACTCGCCGCCGCACAAGTAGTTCGGGACGATGCCGAGAAAATCGCCGCCGAGCGGCCATCTGAACTGCTCAGACTCAAGGCAGTCATCGAACAGGTCACGTTGAAGGAGCTCATTGGCAAGTTTGAAGACATGTTGTCCAAAAACCTGCCAGAACCAAAGTGGCAAGCTTTTTTCAAAGCCAACCCCTTCATCCTCGGCCTCGCGTTTCCCTTTCCGGTCATCTTGTTTCAGGACCAGGCCAACGTCGGTGGAACAACCATCCGGGGCAATGGCGAAAGCATCGTGGACTTCCTGATGGCCCAGCGATTCACCGGGAACCTAGCCCTCATTGAAATCAAGCGTCCATCCGCAGGCCTTGTGGATGCCAAGCCTTACCGTGGCGACCTGCACGCGCCACACAAGGACTTGACGGCATCAATGGCGCAGGTCCTCGACCAACGCGCCCAGTTGCTTCACTATTTCGCCTCGAAGATGTCGCAAGACAAGTCAATGGAGGGTATGCATGTCTCTTCCGTCAATTGCATCGTGATCGTCGGGACGGTGCCGACCGAGCTCGCGCAAACGCGCTCGCTGGACCTGTTTCGGCACTCCTCGAAAGACGTGGCGGTCATCACCTTCGATGAACTTCTTGAAAAGCTCAAACAGCTCCATCGGCTGATGTCTGCCGGTGAAGAAACGCTCCCTGAGACAGATGCTTCCGCCGAATCGGACGACCCAACCGTCGAATTAGGAGACGCTGAAGATCCCAACGACGACCTGTTTTGATTGCATTTTTTTTGGGAAGGAGAAAACATGCCGCTAAGCCAGTTCTTCACGCTACACGCTATCAAGGGTAAGGACATCTTTGTTGTGGACGACCACCACAAGGCGCTCGCAGCTTGGGCGCTTGTCCGGCGTTCGATGGCTAACGCTCCCAACCTGATCACCATCGACCATCACACGGACACCTATGAAGCATTCCTGGGGCATGCGCATTGGGAAGCCCACGAGGGCCGAGTGAGTGACCAAGAGGCGTTTCGGCTTAGCCTTGTGTCCCAGATCGATTGGCTAGGCGATCAGAGCATCACCGACGCCATCACGAAGCTCAAATACGACGAGCACATCGACGCGGCCACATGCTCAGGCACGCTCGATAGCGCTTTCTGCATCCAACTGAGCGATTCTGGGGCCACGCCGTCGGTCGAGCAGATTGCCTACGACAAGAGCCGGGGTGAGAACTGGCCCAATCCTCCATCAGTCCCAGTGCCGCAGCGGCCGATGTCTTACACGCCAACACCGAACCGCATCTATGCCCTTCCCTTCGACTGCTTCATCGGATGCCACGCCATGCCGCACAACGACGCTTGCAACATCCAGCAATCCAACGAGATCATCGAGAGCAAATACCTCGACGACCAACTCGCTCGCGGCTCGGAGATTTCAAGCTGCATCGGATTGGCGCATCTGGAAGCCGCGCCCTACATCCTCGACATCGACCTGGATGCTTTCCACACCCGGCGGGCCATATCGCCACAAGATTCTGCGACGTTCTACCGGCTGATCAAGAATGCCGCCGCCATCACCATCGCCACAGAAGCCGAATGCGTAGAAGAGCTCTGGCTCGACGAGGACGACGTGACGGGCGCGGACGATCTTCTCCAAGAGTTGCTGGCCCATATTGATCACGCTTTGTGACCGTCCGGGGCGCAATGGCGGGGGAACGCTGGTTCCGCGACTCAATAAAGAATCCACTCGCCCATCGCTGGAGGAGTGGATTGAAATCATCAGGGATGGGCCTGCTCAGGGAGGAAAAGCAGGGGAACTCGCGCTCGGATGAAACTATAGCGGGCAGCAAGCAGCGCCGTTTCTGGGCCGTCGACTGCGTTAAGCCTTTGGTTGATCAGCGCTTGTCGAGACAAGCGACAAGGGGGCTTGTGTCGCCGTCTGCATGACCCTGGCCGACAGGTCGGCGCCCGACACGTCCTCATATCGCGCCGGAATCCGCTCTTTGAGGCGGAAGAGCCGCTGATGCGCCGTTCTGGTGAGCTGCCCGTAGGTGGTCGCCATCACCTTGCCGCGAAGAACGCTCTCTTCCTTAATCTCCTTTTCCCGAGCGGTCTTTGGCGCGATCTCGTAACCGACGACAAAGGCTCTGAACGTGGGCGTGCCGTCCAACGCGCCGCTGCCCAGAAAGTCTTGGATATAGCCGTCAGCCTGGTTCATCTCTTCGCGCCCGATGGCCGACTTGCCCTTTTTGAGCTCAATGATCAGCACGTCTTGGATGCGCATTAAATTGGAGTTCGCCGAGTCAAATGCCTCGGTGCCCACCACGGAGCAAGTCGCATCGGCCAGCGACACGATGTCGGGCCGCTGCCTGGCGTTGGCAAAAGCAGTGGTGGAAACGCGCTTGCCGAAAATCTTTGCCGTGGCCGTGCGCAGGCTCACGTTGGAGGCGTATTCGCTGCTGTCGAACTCGGGGCCAAAGAGCCACCGGGCCTGAGTGACCAGCGGATGCAGCGTGTGCAGCTCGTCGGTCGCCGGATCGCCGCAAAGCTTCTCGATGGCCGTCACTACGGCCAGGCGGTGGTCGATCTCGTCGAGCACCGACAGCGCGTCCCGAACCGTCCATTGGCTGAGCAGGCGGTCGAGCCCTTCGATGTCGGAGTCATCGAGCTTGGTGAGCTTCTCGAGCAGGCCCGCGCCGCCTCTGGATTTCTCTAAATTGATCAACGCCTGGACGGCTGCAGACAGCGTGTCCGGGTGGACCGTCGGATTGGATTTGACGAGGTCGCGCGCAAAGCTTGCGACTTCGATGCGCCCGAGCTGCGAGAGCCCCTTGAACTCCTCGCGGTTGCGGACCAGGGCCTCCTCGGAGCTCTCCTCCACCAAATCCGACGACAGCTTGCCGAAGACCTGCTGCGCGTATTGGCGCACGGCCTCGAAAAGCGCGTCGGTCTTCGCGCCGGCCTTGAAGCGCGCCCAATCGGGCTCGATCTCGCTGGTCCAACCATCGTCGGTCTTGACCACGATGGAGTAGCGCTTGGCAAACCGCGCGCGGCCATCAATGACGGCCTCGGAGCCAACCACCCAGCTTGGAGAGCCGACAAGCCGGCCATTGACCCAAAACGCGACGCCCTGGTAGATCGTCGATTTGGCGGCCCGCGACGAATCCACCACGAAGGCCTCGGCCGAAGGGCAGCCCGGAATGTTCAGCGGAGCCCGCTCGATCAGTCCTGATTGGTCGGCTAGCGAAACCGATTGGCCGTTCACCCTGAGGACGAACTGCGGGTCGTGGAGAAACCGGGCCGACAGGATTTCTCGAATGCGGCCTTCGTCGGGCAGATGCCGCTCCACGACAACCGACAGCCGCGTGCCGTGGCTGGACCGCAGGAACGTCGTCTCCTTCATGATTTTGAAGGGCGTCTCGCTGCTCTGGGTGCCGATCTCGAAGCCCGTGCCCTTCCCTTCGCGCCACGTCTCGACTTCGTAGTGGTCGGCGAAGCACAGCAGACCATGTCTGCCGACGCCATTGCGGCCATAGGCCTTGCGCCGCCAGTCGGCGCGCTCCGGAGGGAACTCCACTTGTACGCCTTGGTGCTTGATCCGGTCGTAGCCCAGGCGCATCCACCTGCCCTTGAATTGGGCTGCGCTCATGCCGTGCCCGTCGTCCTGAACGACCAAGGCCGTCTCCCTCACGCCGGGCACCGTAATATCCACCAGAGAAGCGCCCGCGTCCCACGCGTTAGCGACCAATTCCGTCAGCGCGACCTCGGGGTCGTGAGCGATGCGCCCGAGAGTGCGAACAAGATAGTCCTCCTCGAAGAACGACCCTGTCGATGTGTCTGCCTTCTTGGGCCTAGCCATGGTTGATCTCTCCCAAAGATGTCGATGCTGGACTCATCTATGTACACCGCCGTGATCCGAACACCGAGACCTGAGCCCTCATGTCGATGTGTGAGAGATCAAGGTCAAGCGCCCGCCCAAGAAGGCGCTCTCTTCGTCTTCGACCAGCGATTGAAGATGCCGCTCCATTTCCCTGGCGGTCGGCAGAGCCGGAACAATGATCTTGCCCATGGCGCTTCCCGCGTCAGTCTTCGAATGACCGGTTCTTGAACTTCAACTGGTCGCAGTTCTCGCGCACCGAGCGTTGGAGGCCATCGTCAAATCCTGCGGGAGATTCAGCCTCGACTTCAATGGAGATGCGAATCTTCACGCCAGGCTTTTTCATGAACAGCATCAGCACATCGTCGGCAATATTGGAGAACTGCATCTTGGCTTTGAGCGGGTCAAGATCGACCGAACCAAAGAACATGGTCTTCTTGGCCGATCCGCCACTCGTGGGCGTTTCCGACGTGTCTTCGGGGCCAGGGGGGCTGCCACGATCAGGAGCGACGGTCGCTGTGTTTGATTCGCCACCCGTTTCGGCCTTGCCACCTTCGCCGGCTGAACTGCCGCCAGCATTCTTTGCCTTGGCCTCTGCGTCTCGCGCAGCGGCCTCCTCAGCCAACTTGGCGGCAAAGGCTGAAGCTCCCTTTGGCTCGATCAACAGCAACGCGTCATCGAAAATAACAGGCGTGGCCTGATCGAAATGGAAGCCCTGGTAGCGTTCCCCATCTTGCCCATAGGCGATGCCGAAGAAGTCCCTCGAATCGACGCCTGCGCCAATGGTGGCTCGAAGCGTCTCAGCCTCGCGGAGGCGCGGGAGATAGAGGTAGGAGCACGACTTCTGCCACACATCGACAGCGCCAGCCGTGGATGCCCCATCCTTCCAAAACCACGCTTGCAGCATCTTGGAAAGATGGATGGGCGCCCACTCGGCAATGAGTAGCTCGTTCTCTTTCAGAATCTTCTCAATCTCCTCCGCGCGATTGACGACGGCCGGATTGATCTGGAAGTGATCCCATTCAATGTCGCCGATGCCGGAGCTGGCCTTGACCTCCTGCGACGGCGCGAGCAGCCACTTGTACGTCTCTCGAACCATGCGCCCCAGAGCCTCGCTCGTTTGATCAAAGCTGTTTGAGGCCAACTTGGTCTGGTGCTGGTCAAGGTTGAGGCGGCCCTCCTTCACGTCCGCAACAATCGACTTCCAAGCCAACGCCGAAGTGACCTGGTCCTTTAGCCGCGAGAGGCTGTCGGTGTCGGGAGCAATGAAGATCAGGCGGTTCTGTCTCTGGCGCAGAGAATCGCCACGGTTCTTCAAGATGGCAGAGGCGGCGTCGATGGCGGCCGACTGCGCGCCCTTGCTGAATGTGGCTTCCGGGGGCAAAACCACGAGGCGCAACTGCAAGTCGTCCGGCACGTCAGACGACGACGTGAATACATGGACGCCATCGAACACGCCACCGGCAAAGCGAAGCTTCTCCCTGATGAACGGGTAGACATCCTCGCGCAAGTCGAAGCGGCGCTTTCGGTCTTCCATTTCCCTGCGCAGGTTCGGCCGAGTGTCGAACCAAAAGCGGTTGCTGGCGCTGTTGATGTATTGCAGCTTGTCCACCAACGCCCGCATGCCGTCCTTGTAGTGGCCGACCACCTGGCCGGGCTGGGCGCATCCAAGCAGCACTCGTTCAAGCTCAATGCCGCGATGGTGCTTGGCTCCGCCGACCGCGCCGGAATCTGGCGCCGACCCAAGGAACACCGCTCGCGCCAATCGGCGGCAAGCGTGGATGGAGCCGAAGAGAGGCTTGGAGTTGTCGATCTCAGTCGTCGCCGCGCGCTCGCCGTCGATGTCGCGTTCGAGAACCGGGTCCCACCCCTGCGGCAAATAGTAGATTGCCTCGTTTCTGGTGTCAGGGTCGAACAGCGGCAAGCTGCCCGGCTGGATCATCAAGTCGTTGTTGCCTGATGTCCAGAGGCGATGGATCACCTTGGCCATAAGTTTCAGGACGCCACGGGTGCGCTGGAAACTGTCGAGCGAGGACCAGTCTTCATAAAGGCGGTCGAACACTTCCGGGTGGATTGGATAGGCGTGCTTCAGTCGCTCCAAATAGCTGCCCTCTTGCGTCTCGGGCGGGAGGTCCGCCGCATTAGCCGAGTAGTAGTCGGCATACGCGCGGCACACCTCTTCCGCCGCAAGTCGGTCCGACACAGTCGCGAACAGCCGCCTGCGCACGATCTCAAATGACTCTTCGGTCGCCACCGGCTTCCACAAGGCCTGCACGCGGCCGAAGTAGTGCTCCAACGCGCGGAGCGCCTTCACCCCTTGCTGGCTGCCCGCCTCGCGGTCCGAATACGGCAACGACGCCAGCAGGATGGCCGTCGGAACCGCCTTCAAGGCCTCGGTCAGCGATTGGATGAACGAGAGCTGCGTGTCGTAGGTGCCGCCCGAGAGCGTCTTGCCTTCTTCAAACTGCGAGAAATAGCGGACGAGCTCGTCCATCAGGATGATGCATGGGGAGTTGGCCGCCAGCAGTTCCGTCAGCGTCGTTTTGCCCGGAGCGGTTCCGCTCTCATCGGCTTCCTTGACGATGGCGAAAGACTCGTCGCCGCCGAGTTGCCATGCGAGCTCGCCCCAGATGGTCTTGATGGTGGATTTGCCTCGCTTACGCGGCTTGCTCGCCAGGTCGAGTAGGTCCACTCCATCGAGCACAGCCACGCGGGCTTTGGGCAGCTCAGCGATCCCAGCCGCATCCAAGATGGGCGGAACGCCCTGCAACTTGCCGGCCGGCGTCTCACCTTTAGCCAAGTGATACACCGCGAGGAGCGTGTGGGTCTTGCCACCGCCGAAAGCGGTTTGCAGTTGAACGACTGGATCGCCGCCTTTGCCCGCCAGGCGTTTGACCACCGAATCCAGCAGAAGCCGCATGCCCTCGGTGATGAATGTGCGCTGGAAGAAAAGCGCAGCATCCTGGTACTCCGGCGTCGCGGTTCCTTGATGGACTCGCGAGATGTCGGCGGCGAATTCGGCTTGCTGAAAAGTACCCTTGAGGACATCTTCATGAGGAATGGCGATTTCGCGCCAAGGCTTTAATTTCATTGTTGTCCCCTTAAATCTCAAAGTTCCGTTGCGATCCAAAGTGCCCCACCTCATGGGATGCGGACTCGATGCCAATCCACGAGGTGATCAGGTCGTTGTAGGCTCTCGCCTCTTCTGCCCACTTATTTCGCTCGCAAAGCGTATAGAGACGATAGGCCAAGTTGCGGATATGTTCGGCGCGCGCCGGCATCCCCGCCAGAAGAGCCCCCGACGCCGACTCTCCTTCCGCCTGCAAGGCGCGGATCATTTGATGCAACGCCTCCCACACAGGAGTGTCGTTGTCGTTCTGCGGCGACCAATCTGCCGGATATTCGCTGGGCTTGAAGAGGCGCACATTTCCCGACCCCGACTCGATCACGCCGGCAGTAGCCACGCCTTGAACGCTTGTGCCTTTAGCTCGCGCCAAGACATCGGCTTGCCCGAAATCGCCTGGAGCCCAGCCTTTCTCGTCGAACCAAGCAAGGCAGAACTGGGTGTCGGCGTCAAAGTCATCAGCGCCCTCTGTCAACATCTTGTTTATCAGCGTCAGCGCGGTATGAACCGTCATGGGACGGCCATCGGCTTCAAGAACTGCAGAGTATTTGGAGAAGATTGCCATGCCAGGACCGATTACGGCCTGGGCCAGGTCAACTGGCGCGACAGGAGACACCCCTTCCGCGCCTCCAATCATGGCGTCAAGGGCATCAGCCATCTGATCCTTCAATTCGCGCTGGAACTCCCTGCGTGACACAGTCTGAGCATCACTGTCCCGCTTTCGGCAGACCAGAACGATGGACGATGCCAAGGCATTTGCGCCGATAGCAAGGCTGCGAGTGCTTCGCTCAGTTCTGACCGGCCAAGTGCCAGTAATCACGAATTCCGCCTGGATCACCGACTCCAAGAAGCTTTCCCAGCCTGACGAAGCCGTCCCTGCGGCGCCAGTGCTGCTCTGCTTAAACGCGTAGTAGATCGTTACCGGGATGGCCTCGTTTGACTTGTCGTGTATCTGTCTCAGGGCCAATGTCATGCCATCGGTGAAATGACGCATGGCGTCATTGATGTCGGCATAGAGGCTGTGAGACGCCACCAATTCATCCGCCTTGGGCGTCTGTCGCGTCGCGAAGATGTCGGGAAACACCTCGCGCAAGCATGGCCGCATCCAGATGTAGAAGAAGTCCGACAGGTTCGAATACGGAACGTTGTCGTAATACGGCGGGTCCGTCGAGACCACTGACATGGAATCAATGGGAATGGTCGCCTTTGCGGCGTCTAGTTGCAAGGCATGCCCGCGCGCATATGCAGGTAGCAAATCGACGACGCGCGCGATCCACCCCAACGCGCTCACCCAGGTGCCTCCACCATCTCGCAGAGGATTGACTTCGCCGTAGTCCCAAACCATCGGCAGCGCATGCGTGGTGAAGGCTCCCTTGACAAATTCACCTCCGGATTCCCACGAAGACAACGTGTTCCAGTAGTTCGCAACTCGTCCGATGGCGCAGGTGAGATAAACCGAGATAGCCTCGGCGTAGGCTGTCGCCCCGGCCCCGCCGTGGTCCAACCCCACCCCGTCGTCTTCGAGGCCCGACTTGACGGCATCCGCCCGAATGATGTCTCGCGCCTCTATGACCAGTGAGCTGAACACTGACAATGCGTGTTGCTGCCGGAGATTGAAAAGACTCTCGAACGTCTTCATTCCATAGACGACGACGTTAGTGCAGCTCTTCCAATGAAGAATTTCGGCATCGGGCGCCGACGCTACAAGCATCGAGAAGTCAGGGGCATCGATTTCGCTAGCTGCGACATATGCCTTGCCCTTCGGCGTTTCGATGACGGCGGCCATCAGCCGCTGGCTCAATCGACCCGCCTGCCCTTCCGCCTGGATATATGGGAGCGGCATGAGCGATTCTGTCAAGATGCACAGACCACCGCGTCCTCCAACGGTGGACGAGACTTTGGGTTGCCCGCCCTCCTGCAACACAAACTCGTAACTACGCTTGTCCGCCGAAACCTCAGGGACGACATGAATCTTTCGGCCTTCCTTGGTGGAAAGCTGAAATGACTTCGCCAGAGGCACATGGGCGCCCTCGGCAGCCGGATTTGGACTGGCGACGGTTCGGCACCAGAGCCACGTGAGAACGGTCCCCTTTCCACCGCCCAAACGCTTGGGAAGATCGACTTGCGGATAGAGGGCTTCCAACCGCTCGAAGGCGGCCTTGCCAACCCAAGTTCCGTAGCGCCTCAGGTCCTCGGCTAAACCTTGCGCTCCGGCCCAGTGCTCTTCTATCCGCTCCTGATGGGCTGCCAACGCCTTCGGTCCCACAGGAGGGCGGTCTTTGAACCGCGGCGGAATCTCGATCATTGCCTTGTTGAGGACCACAGGGACAGGATTCAGGTCTGTCGCATAGCTCTCAAAGCCAAGCCGTTGCGCCTCCAATGGCAGCGATCCGCCACCGGCAAACGGATCGTGAAATACCGGCAGCCTTTCGGGATCAAAACCCGGCAGTCCTGCGTTGAGTTCGCAGGTCTCCCTCCATGACTTCTTGATCTCGTCGCGCGCTCGATTCAGAACCTCTTGGTTGTCCGTGTTTTCCCACTTCACCAAGTCTCGAATGATGTTGAAAAGCCGCTCGCGTTCAACCTTTGCTCGATCTTTGCTCATGCCACGGCCAAGATGGCGTTCGTAGCCAGGGTCGTTGACCATTTGAGCGAACAACACTGCCCTTGCCGCAGCTAGAGGACGCCGAGCAAACCAGATGTGGAGCGTGGACGGATGGCCGTGACGGATTGACTTCTCTTTTGACGATGCTGCGTTGATGTCGTCCAGTGGCAACGCCACTTCAATGAGTTTCTTGGGTATTTTTATTGTTGTCATGCTGCTTGCGCCCTTTCAAGAAGGGACGCGAGGTCCAGGTTGATGCTCGTCACGGCCCAGTCGGGCTCTTGCGTAAACGGATTGCGGATGTAGTGCGGACCTTCATGGCCTTCGCCATCGACCACCACGATGGCCAAAAGGAACTTGTCGGCCTGGTTGAGGCCGTAGAGGATTTCGTTGCGGGTGACGGTGATGGTGGACTGCCCCTTGGCTCGTCCCTTCACTTCGATGTGGCGGGCCTGCGGCAGCTTGCCGTCCTCGACGGGAAGCACCGATGTCAGGTCCCAGCCGCACTTCTCGGCCGACACGTCGATGACCGAGTGCCCCATCGCCTCCTCGGCCTTGCGAACGGCTTCCATCGCGACGCGCTCGACGCGTGCGCGGGCCTTCGCATCGGCGGACCATGTCGGGCCTTCGGCCTCGCCGCTGCGCATCGCAATCAGCCCGGCGGGGATCACCAGCGCGCCGCCAACAACAACTGGCATGCTCGACACGACATGGCGCATGGCTTGAAGGTCCTTGGTCCGCGATTCGAGGCGGACGCTGAGCTCGTCGATGGTGCGGCGAACATTTTCGAGCGGCAGGCGCACGTCTTTGCCAGCGGCCAGGTCCGTTTTGAGCTTCTCGTGGCGGTCCTGCCAGTAGTCGATTTCCTTGACCAGGCGCTCGTGGATTGCGGCCAGGTTCTTATCGACCTGATGCTCGCGGCGCACGCGCACTTCCTCGAAGTGCTCGGGCACAAGCTTGTCAGAAGAGTGGCTCAGCGCCGCCTCCTCCAGATCCTTCTTGATCCAGTCGGCATCGATCTCTGGCGCGACCATGGCGCGCTGGCCCGGCTCGATGGGGTTGAGGTCCAAGTGAGGCGCCCAGCCGGCGTTGCAGATGGCGCCGAGCCTGTCGATGGTCACGAACTGCAAGCGGCGCGAGACGACGAGTCCCGGCTCGCCGCCCTCCTTCACCGAATGGTCGAGCAGAAACAGCAGCTTGGGCTCGATGCCCTCGTCGTTGGGATCGACCAGCACGGCGCCCTGTTTCAACTTGCCGCGATGCTGCTCGAGCATGAGGTCCACGACGGACTGCATGAGCGGATGGGCGGGGTGGATCAGGCTCGCGACCGCCTCGCCAGGCTTGTCCTCGACACGGACCTTGCCCTTCTCAAAGCAGACCCGCTCGTATTTGCTCACGACGGGATTCATGTTCCGGCGGTCGCGGCCAGTGATCTGGCGGTCGCGCTCGCGGATGGTCGCCGGCACGAACGTGATCTCGTAGCGGCCAGAGCCGCGCGGACGCAGTTCGCCGCCTAGGCGCTCAAAAGCTTGGGCGAAGAACGACCGGATGAAGTACGGCTGAAGCTTGCGGGCCTCGGCCTTCTCCATCTCTTCTTTGAGCGCGAAGAGCCGCTGCTCGTCCATGACCTCTTCGGCCAACGCGTTGCGGCTGATGATCTCGCGCAGCTTCTCGGTCTCGAGGGCAGTGGCGACCACCTCGCGCAAGTGCGCCTTGCGCGCCGGATCCTCGCCGTAGCGGATCGCCTCGATGAGCAACTCGCGCAAGCTAACACCGTCAAAGACTTCGCCCAGGATGTCGAACACCCGGCCGCCCAAGGCCTTGCGCTCGATCTCGATCTTGTCGAAGAGCTTCTGGAAGACATCGCCCTCGCGGGTCTCGGCAGCGACCATGTTCCATAGATGGCAGACCTGCGTCTGCCCGATGCGGTGAATGCGCCCGAAGCGCTGCTCCAAGCGATTGGGGTTCCAAGGCAAGTCGTAGTTCACCATCAGGTGGGCGTTCTGCAAGTTCACACCTTCGCCTGCCGCGTCGGTGGCAACCAGGACGCGCGTGTCCTTGTCGTTGCGGAACAGCTCCTGGACCTTGCGCCGGTCCTCGCGGTGGACGCCTCCGTGGATCATCACGACGGCCTCGTGGCGGCCCAGCAGGCCGCGGATGCGGTCTGCCAAGTAGTTCAACGTGTCGCGATGCTCGGTGAAGATGATGAGCTTGCGCTGCAAGCCATCGGGGCCGCGCATCGCAGGCGTGTTCTGCAAGAGTTCGCGGAGCTCCTCCCATTTGCGGTCCTGGCCGGAATGCACCAGCGCCTTGGCTTGGTGCTCGAGGTGGCCCAGAGTGAAGACTTCGGCTTCGAGCTCGGTGATGGTCTGGGCGGCAGTGGCCTGGTCCACGACCTCCTCTTCAAACTCTTCGTAGGCCTCCGGGGCCATGTCGTCGGCAGAGTCCCAAATGTCTTCGGACGCCTGCTCGGCATAAGTCTCGGCCCGGGCCTTGCCGCCGTGCTGCTTGGCCTTCTCGTCCTCGATCCGGCGCTTCAACTTTTCACGGCGCCGCTTCAAGGACTGGTAGATCGCCTCGGGACTCGACGCGAGCCGGCGCTGCAGGGCGGTCAGCGCGAAGCCCACCGTCCCCTTGCGCTTGCCATCAAGCTGGTCGGCCCGGTTCATCTCCTCTTTGACGTAGGTCGTAACGTCGTTGTAGAGCTGAGCCTCGGACTCGGAGAGTTTGTAGTTGGCTGTGTAGGCCACGCGCTCGGGGAACAGCCGCGTGCCGTCGAACTTCAACAGGTCTTCTTTGACCATTCGGCGCATCATGTCGCTGACATCGACCTTGTGCGCGCCGTCGCGGAACTTGCCGTAGAAGCGGTCCGAGTCCAGCAGCGACATAAAGAGCTGGAAGTCCTCCTCCTTGCCGTTGTGGGGCGTGGCCGTCATCAGCAGGAAGTGGCGAGTGACCGAGCCCAGCAGCTGGCCGAGCTTAAACCGCTTGGTTTCGTTGATCTTGGCGCCGAACCAAGTGGCCGAAAGCTTGTGGGCTTCGTCGACGACGATCAGGTCCCAATGGGAATTCCGAATCTTCTCTTGGAGCTCCTCGCTGCGGGAGAGCTGGTCGAGCCGAGCCACGAGCAAGTCGTGGTCGTCGAAAGGGTTGCCCGTACGGCTTTGGTCTAGCAGGTCGCGCGTGAACAGCGAGAACGAGAGGCCGAACTTCTCGAACAATTCGTCCTGCCACTGCTCGACCAGGCTGCCCGGTGAGACGATCAGGACACGGGCCGCGTCCGCGCGCATCAGCAATTCGCGGATCAGCAGGCCCGCCATGATTGTCTTGCCGGCGCCCGGATCGTCGGCGAGCACGTAGCGAAGCGGCTGCCGAGGCAGCATCGACTCGTAAACCGCCGTGATCTGATGGGGTAGCGGCTCCACGTTCGACGTGTGGACGGCCATCATCGGGTCGAAAAGGTGCGCGAGGTTGATCCGGTAGGCCTCGGCCGCGAGCTTGAAGTCTGCGCCGTCAGAGTCGAAGCTCCACGGCCGGCCGACAGAGGCGATGCTGAGCTCCGACTCGTTAGAGCGAAACAACACGCGCTCGCCCAAGCGCCCGTCGTCGGTCTTGTAGACGACGGTGACGGCGTTGTCGCCCAGAGGGTCGGCGCTGACCACGCGAACGACCCTGCCCTCCTCAATGCCGGAGACCAGCGCGCCTTTGGCGATGGATTCGAGTTTCATGTTGTGTTCCCTGACTTCTTTCTTCTTGCCGTCTACGCGACCTCGGCGCTTGCCGCCGCGAAGCCTGGGGCCAATGCGGCGCTCTCCACGCCATACAGGGTCTGTGGGTTGCGCAGCCAAAGATGGTGGAGCGACGGATCGAGCCGATGATCCGGCGTGCTGTCGATGTTCCAGCGGCGCAGGACATAGCCGGCCAGCGCCGCGCGCGACTTCACGCGCAGCAAGCCATCTTGCATACCGTAGTCGGCCTCGACCGCCTTGGGCCAGGCCACGCCAGGATGCGGAGCGAGCTCGAGATCCACGATGCGCGCCCACTGCTCGTCGGCGCCCAAGAGCTCACGCTCTTCGACGATCCCGTCGATCTCCTGGGCCTTCGCGATCCGTGTCAGCACAAAGTCTCCAAATCTTTCCTTTTCCCTGTCATATCCCCGCACATGCCAGCGCAGCCCGTTGTCCGCCAACGCCACCGGCACGAGGTCGCGCCGCTTCTGGCCTGACGAAAGCGACAGGTAGCTCAGCCTCACCGCCCGCTTGCCATTCATGGCTCGCGTCAGCGTCGCGAGCACGCCCAAATCCGGCTTGACCAAGTTGCCCGGCCCCTCGCACGGCGCGACTTGGCGCAGCTTCAAATCCAGCCCGTCGCCAAACCCCTGCAACAGCCACGCGAGCACGCGCTCGGACTGAAACTCAAAGACCGGCTTGAAGGCCGGCGTGGGGCGGTAGCAGCGCTCCGCTGTGTCGTATTCGAGGTTCGCCCCCGCGCATTCCCGATAAGCGCTGAGGTCCCGCGACGCCGCCGCAGGCTTGACGCCGAACCGAGCCTCGATGTCCCCGCGCCGCAGCTCCCCGGTAAAAAAGGCTCGCAGTTCCAAGAACGCGAGCCTTTCCCGTTGGGTTTGCGACAACCCCTGTGCCGAAGCCTTCAAGTGTTTCTCCTGCATCCGCTCGCGCGCGCGAAGCGACCATTGCGCCAAATGTCACAAGAATACCATGCGCGTATCATAATGATAACCACAACAAGATCATTCTCAGAAGATCAAAAAGGGAAGCCGCATGAAAGTCGTCCGCCTGTCCATCTCGAATTTCCGTGGCGTCAAGTCCGCGGATCTCCTCTTTGATGGGCATACGCTCATGGTGGGCGCGAACAACGTGGGCAAGAGCACGCTATGCGACGCGCTTGACCTCGTGCTGGGGCCTGACCGGCTCAACCGCTTCCCGCCCATCGATGAGTTCGACTTCTACAACGCCCGCTACCTTGCGCCGCCGGTCGAGGAAGGCGCCGAACCCCAGCCCATTCCCCTTCGCGTCGAGGCTGTGCTGATCGACCTGAGCGCCGAGATTGACGCCAAGTGCGGCGGCAACACCGAGTTTTGGCACATGGTCGAGAAGCGCCTGCTTGGCGCGGGAGAGGCAGAGCAGGCCAATCCACCCGATGTCGTTCCTTGCCTGCGCCTGGAAACCATCGGCAAATACGATCCGGCCGAGGACGAGTTCGAGGCCAAGACCTTCTTCTCGCGAAGCCCCGACGCGCCGGCCGGCGAATTGACGGCCGTCTCAAAGTCGATCAAGCGCCAGTTCGGCTTCCTCTACCTGCGGGCGCTGCGAACTGGATCGCGGGCGCTCAGCCTTGAGCGCGGCTCGCTTCTGGACATCATCCTACGCACCAAGGGGGTCCGCACCACCCTTTGGGAGAAGACGATCGAGCGCTTGCGCGGCCTCGACATTGAGGCTGATGCGGACGAACTCGCGCCGGTACTGCGATCCATCGAGAAGCGCCTGTCGCGTTACATCCCGATGGAGGCGCCAGGCAATGCCACCAAGCTCCACGTCTCCGAACTCACGCGGGAGCACCTGCGAAAGACCATGACGTTCTTTCTCGCGCTCTCGGCGGACCAAGGCCACGTCCCTTTCGCGCATGCGGGGACCGGCACCATCAACACATTGGTGCTTGCCCTGCTCTCGTTCATCGCCGACCTCAAGCCCGAGACGGTGATCTTTGCGATGGAAGAGCCAGAGATCGCCGTCCCGCCGCACACGCAGCGGCGCATTGCCGACTACCTGCTGACGAAGACCACGCAGGCCTTCGTGACTTCCCACTCGCCGTTTGTGATCGAGCGGTTCGAGCCGTCGCAGACGCTGCTGCTCTCACGCGCCGACGGCGTGGTGACTTCCAAGAAGGTGTCAGAAGCCACCGGGCTCAAGGACAATGAGTTCAAGCGCTACGCCCGCTGGGGCCTGTCGGAGTGCATGCTCGGCAAGGCTGCGATTGTGGTCGAGGGCCTCACGGAATTCCACGCGTTGCCGGTGGCCGCGCGGCGCATGGAAGAGAACGACGACGCCTTGCAGCCCCTGGACATCGCGGGCGCCGCGTTTTTCAACTCGGATGGCGATGGCAACGGACCGAAGTTCGGAAAGTTCTTCAAGACCCTTGGGTTGAAGACCATCGCGTTCTACGACCACAAGGCCAATCGCCCCCCAGAGCAAACGGCCAACTACGCCGCCAGCTTCGACATCAACAGCGAACACGCCCACAAAGGCTTTGAAGATCTCGTGTCCGCGGAGATGCCGGCCGAGCGCCTCTGGACATTCTTGTCCGAGCTCAAGGAGAGCGGCGAGGCTGGCAACGTGGGCATCCCCGCCGTAAAGCCGGACGAGGCAGGCATTCGGGCCACCGCGAAGAAGGCGTTGGCCAGCAACAAGGGCGCGGGATGGGCCGCGCGCTTGTTTGAGCAATGCGACTTTGCGGAGCTGCCGGCGACCGTCACGCAATTTCTCTCGTCGGTCTACGCAATGTTCCCCGCGCCGCTGGCCATCGACGACGATGAGGCCGCAGAGCCAGGAGACCAAGGCGAGCTGCCCGTCGCGCTATGAACGAGCCCTGCCCGCTTCGCGACAGCGTCCTGGCTTGCGAAGGGCACGCTTTGGTCACGGGCGGACCTGGCAGTGGCAAGACCACAATTGCCCTGCGCAAAGCGGTCAAGCGCATTCAGGAAGGCATGGCGCCGGGGCAGTCAGCCCTCTTCCTGAGCTTTTCTCGCGCGGCGGTGGCGCGCATCCTCGACGCTGCCAAGCTCGAAGCCAACAAGGCCGAGCGCGACCAACTGTCGATCCAGACCTTTCATTCTTTTTTCTGGGACATCCTCAAAGCCCACGCCTACCTGTTGGGCGCACCAGACAAGCTCTCCATCCTGCTGCCGCAAGATGAAAAGGCCATCTGCGGCGGCATCGACGACGAAGATGAAGGATGGGGGCAGTGGCTGGTGGAGCGCGAGCGACTCTTTCGCGAAGACGGACGCATCGCCTTCGACCTATTCGCCCCGAACGCCACCAAGCTCCTTGCCACCAGCAGCTACCTGCTTTCATCGCTCGCGCGGCGCCATCCGATCATCATCGTCGATGAAGCCCAGGACACGGGCCAATTCGCCTGGCGATGCATCGAATTGCTCGCTCCGCACGCGCAGATCATCTGCCTCGCTGACCTCGAGCAGCAAATCTTTGACTACCTCCCCGGAGTCGGCCCCGAACGGATCGCCGCCATTCGAGCCGCGCTCGACCCACTTGAAGTCGATCTGGGCACCCAGAATCACCGCAGCCCCGACTCTGAAATTCTGATCTTCGGAAACGACATTCTTGCTGGGCATGTGCGCGGCGCGCCCTACAAGGGCGTCTCCTCCATCTCCTATCGCCCGGAGAATCCCACGCCGAATTGGAACCACTTGTTGCGCCGGGCGATGGCCCAGCTGCTCAAGGCTATTCGCGGTGAAACCGACGCGCCGGTACAAACGCTGGCCATACTGGTCTCAAACAACCGAAGCGCTCTGCGCATGTCGAACGCCCTCAACGCCATCGAGCCCAACTTGGGCAAGGTTGTACGCCACAAGCTGCTATTCGACGAGGCCGAGGCCTTGCTCTCGGCCCGGCTCGCGGCGTTTCTTTTGGAACCCAAAGACCTCGCGCGCCTCGAGCTTGATGTGGCGACCAGCATGGAGTTGATCGCCGCCGCGCGGCGAGCGACGGGCCAAGGCAAGGCGGCGGTCACCAAGCTCTTGGAGCAAGTGGGAAAGATTCGGGCCGGCAAGACCCTCACCATCAACATCGTCAAAGCCTTGCGAGGGCTGATCGTCACGCTGCACATCGACGGCTTCACGGGCGACCCCGCCACTGATTGGCTCACAGTCAAGCATGCGCTGCGGGCCACCGGCCAAGACGAACTGCTGCGCGTGGCCGCCCAACTCGACTTCCTGGTTGCCTTCCGCCGGGGACATCGAATCTCGGCTGGCCTATCCAATGAGTGGCTGCGCGATGGAGCCTATACCCACGCTCGGTTGGCGCTGGACCAAGCTCTCGCGCAAGAGCAAATTCTTGACGGCGTGGACACCCCTGCGGGCCTACAAGTGATGAATTTCCACAAGGCCAAGGGTAAGCAATTCGACGGCGTCATCATCGTCCGTGAAGCGCGTCGGACTGCCGCTGGCGTCGAGTCCTCGTTCATTTGGCGAGGCGACGACGCGCCGTATCCCAAAAGCAGGAAGGTCTTACGCGTGGGTATTACAAGAGCGCGAACTCATATGCTCATCGTTAATCCTCAGTGGCCGAACTGTCCACTACTCGGTGGTCACAAACTCATTTAGGACGCCTAACAGCAAATACCTGCAACGGCGCTAGAGATTCAAGGCCGGCTTTTCTAGCTGTCTGTGACGCTGGACAATTCGTCGTTCCCAGCGACCATCCACGTCCACCTAGTCGATGGCGAGGACGGCCAGCACAACCTGATCTGGTCGCGCAGCAAGGGCGATTGATCATCGCCCGCCTCGGCCGTCTCCCATCGGGGGCACGGACGCACTGCTGGCCGCAGCTTACGGCCGAGAGCACTCCATCACCGCGGCCGCATCGGCGACTTTCCGGAAGAGCCCCATCGAGGCTTTGCTTCTGCAGGAAAACCCTCGTCCGTTCGTTAATGGTTCTGCGCATGCCATGCAAATCGCAAATGCTGCCTTCGTGTTTGCTTGATTTCGCGAGAAAGCAGATTTGAGGTTTCCGGCGATGCGGCTTCGGGGGCTTGGGGGTTCTGCACGGATCAACCATGCCGGACGTCACCCGGCATCGCCGGGTCGCGCTGTCGTGCTGCGCATCGAGCCGCTGATGGCGTCTCGCCCCTTCGGCATCCATCGCTGACGCCTTCGCGCGTGTCCGCGCTGCGCGCTTCGCTTGCCAATCCGGCAACGGGGGGGGTGGCGGTGGGCTGGCTTGCTGTTCCCTTCACCGTATCACGTCGTTCTCGTCGTCAAGGTCTGCGCGCCCCGCCCTGCGGTTGTGCGCTTGCGTCCTAGCGGCCGTCTTCGAACCCTGACCACTGCGCTGCGCCGTGCTGGTGCCGGTCTCGGGCAATCCCGCCCGATTCACGGAGCCGATGATGGCGCACGATCTCTTCTCTTTCGATTCTTCCGTTCTTCTGGTTCGCGATGTCGCGGGCGACTACCGGCCGGCGGATGCCGGCGAGGTGCTGCAGGCCGCGCAGCGGCTGCTGGGACAGCAGTTGCAGGGACACGAGGTGCTGTCCTCACCACAGGTGGTGCGCGACTTCCTGCGGGTCAAGCTGGGGACATTGGAGCACGAGGTGTTCGCGGTTCTGATGCTCGATGCGCAGAACCGGCTGATCGAATACCTCGAACTGTTCCGCGGCACGGTGACTCAGGCATCGGTCTATCCGCGGGAGGTGGTCAAGGAGTCACTGGCGCGCAATGCGGCGGCGCTGGTCCTGGTGCACAACCATCCGTCGGGGGTCGCCGAGCCGTCGCGGGCCGACGAACACCTGACGCAGACGCTGAAGGCGGCGCTGGCGCTGGTGGACGTGCGGGTGCTTGACCACCTGATCGTCGCGGGCAACGACGTGCTGAGCTTTGCGGAGCGCGGGTTGCTGTGACGCAAGGGCCTGCGGGCCCTTTAGTTCATTCTTCATCGTGCGCGCTGCGCGCGTGGTCCCAGGGTTCTCCAGGGGACTGGCTATAGCCAATCCCCGCCGCGCAGGCTTGGCGCCCCTCGATACCGCCGACCAGGCGGCGCCTGATCGGCCAGCGCACGGTGCCGATGCGCGCTGCGCGCTTGTTCACCTTTAGCCAGGCGGCGCCTTCGGCGCGCTGTGGCGCTCGCCGCGCGGCCGTGGATTCGTCGCTCCCCTGGCCGTTGGCCGGGTTTCCGTCTTTCCCCTCCTTCATCGCTGATCCCGCGACCGTAGCCGCCGGTGCCTGGCCGTCAAGGCGCGCAGGGCCGTGTCCTCGCCGGAGGCTGCGGGCCGCACCAACCCTGCGCTTGTTTCCTTGACGGCCAGGCCCCGCCGGCCCGGTTTTTCGCGGGCGATGAACTCAGGAAAGACGGCGGCAACGGCGACCAGCCCAGGTCACTGCGCCGAACCCACCGAAGCCAACACCGGGCTCCGAATCTTGGAATCCGGCTGGCGTGGGAAACCACAGGAGAGCCGCGCATGCAGACACCGACGCCTTGAACCCTTTCCCCTTTTCTTCCCTTTTTCACTTTCTACGTCCCGACACGGGACAGGAGTTTTCAATATGAACACCGCTACCATTCACGAAACCACCGCCATCGCCGCTGCGGTCGCAGCCGTCACGGCTGCGCAGGAACTGCTGCTGATTCCGCTGTCCAAGCTGCGGCCTTCCAGCCGCAACGTGCGCAAGAGCGGCGGCACGTCGATCCCCGAACTGGCCGCCAGCATCGCCCGCGTCGGCTTGCTGCAAAACCTCAACGTGGTGATGGCCCCTGATGGCGAACACTACGAAGTCGTGGCCGGTCGCCGCCGCCTCGCCGCGCTAAAGCTGCTGGTCAAGCGGCGCAAGCTCGCGAAGGACTTCGAGGTGGCCTGCCTGCTGGGGTCTGATGCTGCGGCGCGCACTGTCAGCCTGATCGAGAACGTGCAGCGCGAGGCCATGCACCCGGCCGACCAGTTCGAGGCCTTCGCCGATCTGGTGGCCGAGGGACGACCCATCGAGGACATTGCCGCCGACTTCGGCGTGACGCCCTTGGTCGTGCAGCGGCGCTTGAAGCTCGCCAACGTCTCGCCACGTTTGCTGGCCGACTACCGAACTGGCACCGTGACGCTGGAACAGTTGATGGCGCTGGCGATCACCGACGACCATGCGGCGCAGGAAGCCGCGTTCTACGAATCGCCGCAGTGGCAGCGCAGCCCGGAGGCGCTGCGCGATCACCTGACGCATGAAGAGATCGACGCGGGCCGCGATGCGCTGGCGAAGTTCGTGGGCGTCCAGACCTACGAGCAGGCCGGTGGCCCCGTGCGGCGTGACCTGTTCGCGGACGAACAGAACGGCATCTTCCTCACGGATGCAACCTTGCTCGAATCGCTGGCGAAGGAAAGGCTCGCCACTGTGGCCGAGCATGTGCAGGCCGAGGGATGGGGTTGGGTGGACGTAGCGCCGCGTGCCACCTACGCCGACCTGCACCAGTTCCAGCGCATGCGCAGCAAGCGGCGCGAGCCGAGCAAAGCCGAAGCCAAACGCATCGCCAAGCTCGAAGCGCAACAGCGCAAGTTGCAAGACCGCCTGGACGACGAGAACGACGACATGACGGACGAGCAGGCGCAGGCAGCGCAGGACGAGATGGACAGCCTGGGCAACGAGTTGGAAGCCATCGAACGCACCCTGGTGGTCTATCCGCCGCGCACGATGGCGACGGCGGGGGCCGTGGTGTCGCTCGACCACATGGGCGGCGTGATCGTGCATCGCGGGCTGCTGCGTGAGGATCAGGCCAAGACGCTGCGTCAGCAGGAACGCGATGGCCACAGTGCGGATGACGAAGCCGAAGGCGGCAGCGGGCAGCAGGAAGCCAAGCTCACCATTTCGGAGAAGCTGGTAAAGCGCCTCAGCGCGCATCGCACCGCCGCCCTGCAAGCGGAAGTGGCTCGGCATCCGCACGTGGCGCTGGTGGCCGTGGTGCACCGGCTTACGTTGCGCGTCATCCATGATGCGCACTACGGTTCGCCCATCAACATCACCGCCAACCCCCAGGACCGGCTGGAGCAGTACGCGCCGGACGTGGCCGAGACACCGGCTGCGGTGGGCATGCGACAGGTGCGGGAGGCTTGGGACAAGCGCCTGCCCGCGGAGCCGGATGCGCTGTTCGCCGAGTTGCTGGCGATGCCACAGCAGGAGCTGCTGTCGCTGCTGGCAGTGTGCGTGGGCTTCACGGTGACCGCCATCGCTTCGCGTGAGGACGAAGCCCCGGCTGCTGCGCTGGCACAGGCCGTGGCGCTGGACATGCACGCGTGGTGGACGCCGACCGCAGCGGGCTACTTCGACCACGTCTCCAAGGCCAAGGCCGTGGAAGGGGTGCAGGCCTTCGCGCCCGGTGAAGTGAACCGGCTCGGCAAGCTCAAGAAGGCGCAGATCTCCAGCGAAGCCGAGCGGCTTGCGGCGGGCACGGGTTGGCTGCCTGCGATGTTCCGCGCCCCGGAGGTAACGCCGGCTGACGTTGCAAGCGCTGAACCGATTGCTGAGGGGCAGGCCGATGCCGAAAACCACGAGGACGCGCACGCAACGGCGTGATCCTCATGACTCCCCGGCCCGCGAGGCCGGGGATCGAGAAATCGGCGCATCGCGCGCGGCAGGTCTGCCGCGCGCGTTTTGACTTCCGGAACGCGCAAGCCCAACGCGCCCTGCGTGCCGCCCTACGCCAGCACTCGCTGCGGTGGGTTGGGGATGCCTGCGGGTCACGGGAGCATCGAACAGCACCGATCGCCCGCAATCCAGCGCGCTGATCGAGCCTTCGACAACCCCATCCGGATACCCCATGAACCACCAAGGCGTCAGCGAGATATTCTTTGAAGAGTCCTACACCGTGCCGGCCGACCAGACGGCAAAGTCGCTTTTCTCGCGGCTTCCGCACGGAAGCGAGTATGCCGAGCGACTGATCGAATGTCTTGCCACCGGGTACCTTGTGGCAGTGGTCGAATCCATTTGCATTCGTGAGATGCAGCAGCACGTCGATGCCGTCGCCGAAGTGGTGGTCGGCCGTTCGATCCGTATCGACCATCGAGGGCCAATCCCACCCGGGTCCCCCCTGCGACTGCGCGGATGGCTTGAACGGCTGGGGGACCGGAGCGCGACATTCCGCGTTCAGGCCCACGATGCGCACGAAGTCGTCTGCGAAGCCACTGTCACGCTGGTAGCTGTCCAGCGGGCACAGATGGAGTCGCGCATCGCGACAAAGGTTTTGGCACTCCAATGCCCTGGAACCTAGAAATGCGCGCCCCGCCAGTGGCGGAGCGCGGACACGACGCAACTTGCTGCACTCGAATGTCGTGCGAGCCGTCCTGAATGAAGCGGGCGAACAGTCCGCCAGACGACGGTGGCTCACAGAGAGCGTTCCGATGCGCAGCTCCTTCCACGCCACAAATGCCGATCCACTGGCAGCGCGGATGCGGTGGGATTGTTCCTCCTTTTCGTTGCGCGGCTGACATGGACTGGGATCGCTTCGGGGCCCGTGCCGGAAACGCTGTTGCGGCGGAGACGGTGCTGGGGCCATGCGTCCTTTCGCGACAGGATCACACCCACAGCGGCCTTGTATTTGCCGTGAATCCTGGCGAGGGCGCGGCGGCGCTGCACTTCGTTTCGCGACGCCTCGGGCTTGTTCGCCGCAACCGTCCGGCCCGACAAATTTCCCCGACCTGCGGTCTTCCTCGCGAGGCAAATTTCTCGGGCCTCCCGGTCCTTCACTGCGTTGCGGCCCCTTCGCTGCGCTGTGGGATGCGGCGCGCCCGGACCCTCCCCCATCGGATCACGCCAAGGCCGCGATGGGCGCGACCTGGTCAACTTCAAAAGGACTTCATCATGGCCAACATCGGCACATTCACCGCACAGAACGACAGCTACACCGGCACGGTTCGCACCCTGACGCTCAACGTCAAGGTCAAGATCGTGCCCAACGACAAGGAGAGCGAGAACGCTCCGGACTACCGCATCGTCGCCGGCAACTTCGAGATCGGCGCGGCGTGGAAGAAGCTCAGCCGCGCGGAGCGCCCCTACCTGTCGGTGACTCTGGATGACCCGTCGTTCCCGGCAACGATCTACGCCCGCCTGGTCGAAGGCGACGACGGCGCGCACAACCTGATCTGGTCGCGCAACAAGGGCGACTGAGCGTCGCCCTCGGCGCCCCGCTTCGGCGGGGCGCTGTTCCTCTGCGAGGCCGCTATTTCAACAAGTCAGGCAGGCAGTCGGCGAACGCCGGCTGGATCTTGCGCATGGGCTTGGCGACGGCTTCGTCCCATGTCAGGACCGCCAGGGCCATGGCGGTCATCGTGAGCAGGCCATTGGAATTGCGCAGGATCTGCAGGGCCAGGTGGACCGGGAAGCCTTCGGACTGTCGGCGCAGCGGGTGGATGCCGCCGTGCACGAACGAGTTCAGGGAATGCCAGGACACGTCCTTGAAATGCGCCAGCATCTGATGCGCGGCCGCGGGCAAGTTGGGTCCTACACGCTTGCCGATCTGCTCGATCATCTCGCTGGCCGAGGGGAGGTTCTTCGCGGCCTGCTCGCTCTGCAGGGTCAGCGGTGCGCTGAGCTTTTCGATGGCCAGGTCGCTGGCCGCGTATTGCAGCCACATGGCACGGGTCAAGGCCTCGAACTGCAGCCGCATCAGGCCGACCGCCGACGTGGCCAGTCCCATCGCCATCAAGGCGCGCAGGCTGAGCCCATGCTCGAGCGCCACGGAGCACATGCCGAAGGCAGCCTCGCCGCGAGGTGAGGGATCGAACTCGGCGCCGTCGAGCAGGTGCAGCAGCGCTTCGTGCAGCTCGTCGGACCGACGGAGCATGACTTCCAGGGGTTCGTCCGAGGTTTCTTGTTGGGGAGCGTCCATACAGGCATCGTATTCGCTCCCTGTTGGGCTGCGCGTCAGCAGACCGGCGCAGGCTCGCCCCTGACTCACGGCTTTGCGGATGTTCCCAAATGAGTACACCCGTATCTGCGTCTGCTCGCCAATCCGCTTTTACGGCTTTGCGGCTCCACGGTTCAACGGCGATTCGTGAAGGCGGCTTTGCGCTTCGGAGGGTTTGTTGAATGCCGGATCGCTGGCTCTACGACTCTCCACACATCCGTCATCCAGCCCAAGAGTTTTTGTGCGTCTCCGGCGATGCCGGCCGCGCTGTCGTGCTGCGCATCGAGCCGCCGATGGCGTCTCGCCCCTTCGGGCTTCCATCGCTGACGCCTTCGCGCCAGTCGGCGCTGCGCACTGCGTTTGCAGAAGCAGGGGTGAAAGGAGGGATGGCTTGCTGTTCCCTTCACCGTATCACGCCGTTCTCACCGTCAAGGTCTGCGCGTGCTGTGCACGCTGGCGGCCTCGCGGCCGTCTGTCGAACCCTGACGGCTGCGCTACGCCGTGCTGCTTCCGGTCTCGGGCAATCCCGCCCTGATTCCTTCCAAGGAGAAGACCATGACGAAACTCATCACGGACGAGCAACGCGCGCAGCTGCTGGCCAACGGCCGGCAGTCCCTCGAACAGGAAGACTTCGATCCCGCTCCGGTGGTCAAGCTGTTCACCCCGGACGCCGGGGCGACCTGGCTGCTGACCGAGATCGACCCGGACGACCACGACCATGCGTTTGGGCTGTGCGACCTCGGCTTGGGCTACCCTGAGCTGGGGTGGGTCAGCCTGGCGGAGATCGCAACTGTGCGCGGCCGGCTCGGACTTCCCATTGAACGGGACTTGCACTTCGAGGCGCAGAAACGCTTGAGCGCGTATGCACGAGAGGCACGTCTTGCCGGACGCATCGTGGTCTAGCCACGACGCATTGGCCGCCGACGACGGTCGGCGGCCGATCTCGTTCTAACCCTCTTCCTTGAGCAGACGCGCTTCGGTTTCCAGCATCAGTTCGCCAGCGCTACGGCCCAACGCTCGCGCGATCTTCAGGATCATCGCCAGGGTCGGCATGTGCTCGCCGCGCTCGATCTTGCCCATGTGCGAACGCTCGATACCGGCCTGGTGCGCCAGGGTTTCCTGGGCAACGCCATCCTCGGTGCGCAGGGCGCGCACCGCATCTCCAAAGGCCCGTGCCGGGCCCGCCTCAAACGTCGTCGCGCCGGTCGGCCGCCCGCGCTGTATTCCCTGCTTCTGCATACACAGAAGCGTTACGTTTTAAAGCAATTAAAACCACGTTATCTTTAACTCATAAGATGGCGCGCCAACAGAGTATTCGGCTTGTCCCGCTGACAAGACGACGTCATACCGCCCGGTAGGAAGCGCCTGGGGGGCGCTTCTGGGACTTGCTTTATGCCCCCTGCGAATTAGTATTTAACTGCCTCACGCGAAAACCATGACTTTCCTAACCGAAGAACAGCGAAGCCGGCTGCTGGCCAATGGCGCAGCGCGGGCGCGTGGCGAAACCATCGATCCGCTGCCCGTGGTCAAGCTCTACACCCTGGACGCAGGGGCCGCCTGGCTGCTGACTGAGCTGGATGCCGATGGGGATCGAGCCTTTGGGCTGTTCGACGCCGGCACCGGCACCCCAGAGCTGGGGCAAGTCAGCCTCTCGGCCTTAGAAGGCGTCCGCGGCCCGCGCGGCATGCGCATCGTGGCCGATCCACACTTCAAACCGCGCCAGCCGCTCTCGGGCTACCTGGCAGACGCACAGCGAGACGGATCGATCAACGACTGATGCGATCGCCGGCAGGGTCGCCGTTTGCGCGATGCGCGTCGCCTCGAAAGCGACCTTGCGCCCCCTCCGCTGTGGCAGGTTTCCTCTTCCAAAGGAGGATTCCGTGACCAAACCCAACCCCGAAGACCTGCCCCGCGCCCCCTGGGCCGTCTCCGCCGCCTACCTCTACGTGCTGGACCTCGACGACTCGGGCGTCGCATGGGAGTACCTGCGCCGCCATCCGGGCTACGGCTCGGATTGGACGCGTCGCAGGCGCGTGGTGTCCTTCGCCCGCTGGGGGTTGCGATGTTGCCGAAGATCCTGGTCTGGACGGGCGCTCTGCGCGTCCGCTGTGGCTATCCTCCCCTGACGGTTTGCTGCGGGTGCGGGCTGCTAACACGCACGACGCCGCAGCCCACCGTTTCGACCTATGGCGCATTCCTGGCCGCAAACGCCTGGCGCTTGACGGCCCGGACCTGTCGCTTACTGCAGACTACAGCGCACAACGCATGCGCTTGTCGCTGTCGGGCACCCTGGCTGACAACGCCGCCTATGCGAGCGCCGTGCCGCTGACGCCACGCCTGCGCGGCCAGCTAGACGCCTTCTATGCGCAAGCACAGGCCCTGGAAGGTCACGCGCCTCGGGTCGATCCTGCACGGGCGGTCACCCGCACCGCGCTGCTCCACCTGCGCGCCCTGCAGGCGCTCGATGCCTCGCAGGCAGGCGCGTCGCACCGCGATATCGCCCAGGCCTTGTTCGGCCTCGAAGCCGTCGTCCTGCGCTGGCACGAGGATGGCGAACTGCGCGCGCAGGTGCGCCATCTTCTGCGGCGTGCGGAGGCGTACATGACCAGCGGCTATCTGGGTCTGGCCGGTGTATCGAACACCACAGCGAAGCACCCCGGAGACGAACCGGAGCGCTGAATCTCTCCCTGCCTCGATCGAGCCTGATTCCCGAGACTGCCTCCATCGGGTCGCGAACGGTTTGCGGCCCATCGACAGCGATGGAGTCCGTCATGGCAGCTGGCAGTTCTTTCCCTTCCCGCACGGCCGCAGCGGCTGCGCCGCAGCCTGCTGCGGTTCCAGTTGCTCCGGTCAATCCCGAGTTCCTGACCACCGACGAAGCCGGCGCCTTCCTGCGGCTGTCGCCGCGCACCCTGGAGAAGCAACGCGTACTGGGTGGTGGTCCGCGCTTTCGCAAATTCGGTGCGCGCGTGGTCTACGCCGCCGCCGACCTGCGGGCCTGGGCCGACAGTCACGCCTACGGCATGACCTCGGACCCAGGCTACGTGCAGCGCGACTCCGTCCGCTAACGGGCCAAGGGGCAACACCGCATGTCGAAGCGCTTGAGCGAACGCGAACAGCTCACACTGTTCCGCGCGCTGCCGCACGGCGACATGGCGCTGCGCGATGCGCAGGACTTGATGGCCTACCCCTTCTTCTCCCTGGCCAAGTCGCCGCGCATCGTGCCGATCCGTTTCGAGGCCGGTGGCATCTCGCTCACTGTCGAAGGCGTACCCGAGCACGGCATCGCCACCATCTGGGATGCCGACGTGCTGATCTGGGCCGCCAGCCAGATCATCCAGGCGAAGAAGGAAGGCATCGCGCCTTCGCGCCTGATGGTGGCTACACCCTACGAGATCCTGCGCTTTGCCCAGCGGGGTACCGGCCGCAGCGATTACCTCGCGCTGCGTGCCGCGCTGGACCGGCTGCAATCCACCACCGTCGCCACCACGCTGCGCCAACGGGAGCGCCCGAACGGTGGAAAGCGGGTGCACCGCTTCTCCTGGATCAACGAGTGGAAGGAGTACATCCGGCCCGATGGGCGCTCCGACGGCATCGAGTTGATCCTGGCCGACTGGTTCTTCACCGGCGTGATGGACGAGGCTCTGGTACTCACGCTCGATCCGACGTATTTCCGGCTTTCAGGCGGCATCGAGCGCTGGCTGTACCGGCTCGTGCGCAAGCACGGCGGCCGGCAGCCGGGTGGCTGGCGCTTCGAGATGCGCCACCTGTACTTGAAGTCCGGCGCGCTCCAGCGTTCCCGCGACTTCGCCGCGCACGTGCGCGGCCTCGCACTGCGCCAGGCGCTGCCGGGCTATCGCCTGTCTATCGAATGCAGCGGCGGAATCGAGTGGCTGGCCTTCCGCCCTTGCACGGACGACGTCTCAAGGACGGACTTATCCACAGCTTCTGTTGAAGAACCTGTGGATGTCATGGGGACGGGCTCGGTGGATCACCGGCGCGGGACTCGGTGGATCACCGGCGCAAACATCGGTGGATCACCGGCGCCAAACAACCCGCAAGCCGCGCCCAGCAACGGTTTCGGGCCTCCCTAAACATCTAAAGGGATACATAAATGGAATTCACGCGCGCGCGAGCCGAATCTGCTCAAAAGATGGGCAATGCCTCGCCGGAGGCAGTCCGAACAGCCGAAAACCGCTTGCCAGGAAGACAAGACCGGCCTGGCAAAGTGATCGCGCTGCTCAACCAGAAAGGCGGGGCAGGAAAGACCACGCTCGCCACGCACCTGGCCGGCGAACTGGCGATGGCAGGAAGCCGCGTGACGCTGCTCGATGCAGACCCGCAGGGCTCTGCACTCGACTGGGCGCAACGGCGGCTTCAGAACGGCCAGGGACGGCTCTACGGCGTGTTTGGGCTGGCGAGGGACTCGCTGCATCAGGAAGCGCCACAGATCGCCTTAGAGGCGGATTTCGTCGTGATCGATGGCCCACCGCGCGTCGCCGCCCTCGCGCGCTCCGCGCTGCTGGCCGCCGACCTGGTGCTGATCCCGGTGCAGCCCAGCGCCTATGACGTATGGGCCAGCCACGAGATGGTGACGCTCATTGCCGAGGCCCGGGTGTTCAGGCCGCAGCTTCGCGCAGCCTTCGTGATCAACCGGCGTGTGGTCGGCACCGTGATTGGGCGCGAAGCGCGTGCGGCGCTGGCCGATCAGCCGTTTGCGGCCCTGCAAGCCGAAGTCTCGCAGCGCATCGTGTTCGCCGACAGCGTGGCCGCCGGTCGGCTCGCATGCGAAGCCGCGCCGAAGTGCGCCGCCGCGCGCGAGATTGCGGCGCTGGCGCAGGCAGTGCAGGAGATCCTGCGATGACGATAGCAGCATCTTCTGCAGCGCAGAAACGGGCATCCATCGGCCGCAAGCCAGCCGCCGACCCGGCCTCGACCTGGGTGCGGCAGGCCGATGCACCGGAGGTTGCCGCCAAGGCGTCGATCTACACCGCTCGCCTGACCATCGACGTGACGCCGGCGCTGCGGGGCCGCATCAAGGTAATCGCGTTCGAACGCGGCGTCACGGCGGCCGAGATGTTGCGCGATCTGCTGGAGCGCGAGTACGGAGCAGGCCCGTGATGACGCAGTCGTTGCCGATCACCGCGCAGGCTTGGCCCCGGGCCGTGCCGCCGCCGCGGCCTGTCCACATGCGCGTCTCGCTCGCCTTCGTCGAGCATCGCGTGAACGTCTGGCTGCGCTTCGGACAGCCCGTGCGCGAGACGACGCTGGATCGCTGGCGACGCGTCGCGACCTTCGCTCCCGGCGCGGTGTGCTGCCGCGTCAAATGGATCGGCAACGACTACGGAACGGCGCTCTGGCAGCTCATGGTGCTGCAGGCGCCGATGCCGTTCGATGGCGCGCAACGCATCGCCGGCGTAGCGCCCAGCGCGCGCATCCTGCTGCGCGCCGATGGCGAGCCGCAGGTCAAGGCCGTGCTCGAAGTGATCGACGCCATCCAGGCGCTGGGCATCGATCCGGCCGCGGCCGCCGTCACGTACTGGCGCACGGTCGGCAACCGGCTGGCAGCACGCCAGCCGCCGCCGGGCTACACCACCGAACGGCATGCGGCGCATCTTGCGCGAGCAGTATTGAGATGAACCGGCGCGTGCTCTTCGCCGGCATGGGCATCGGCCTGGCTGCACTGTGCGCGCCGGCCTTCATGTCGATGTCGGCGCATGAGCGGGTGTTCGTGGTCTACAACCCGACGGACAGCGTTCCTCGTGGTTGGTATCGCGTCAGCCGCACCGACCGCGTCGCCTTGCTGCACGTCGGCAGCATCGTGCTGGCCCGGCTGCCCGCCGACGTGGCCTCGTTCGCAGGACGGCGCGGGTACCTGCCGAGCGGCGTGCCGATCCTCAAGCGCATCGGCGCCATCGCACCGCAGTCGGTGTGTGTTCAAGGACAGGTCGTGCTGGTTGATGGTGCAGTTGCGGCGACCACACGCACACATGACGGCGCGCGCCGGCCACTGCCTGCCTGGCAGCATTGCCGCCCTCTCGCCGGTGACGAACTATTCCTGCTCAGCGACACGAACCCGGCGTCGTTCGACAGCCGCTACTTCGGCCCCATCGCCGCCTCTGCCGTGCTCGGCATCGCGCGGCCACTGTGGACCTGGAACGCGCCATGAGGCTTGCTCCATCGCATCATTCAACACGCCGCCACACTGAAGCCGGGCAAGCGCCCGCGCTGCACTCCATCGTGCAGGGAGCTCGCCGCCAGCGTGCAGCTCATGCTGCACCGCCACTGCCCTTCGGGCAGCGTTGCGCACCCTGTGCGCGGCTGGCGGCAGGTCGGAGCCGGAAGCGGATGCGGAAGGCGAAGACGGAGGGCCAGATAAAGGGGGTGGCACGTCGTGCCCCTCCAAGCCAGTCTGCACGTGGGTTTGCGACGGCACCGCAAGGGGTCTTGCGCGTGCCGCGCAGAGCCTGGAACCCGCATGGCAGCGGAGTCTGTCGCGTGCCGTTTGCGCTTTGCCGCGCCGCTGTGCGCTGGAGTCTGCATGGCTGGCAATGATGAGAATCGCTTTCAAGTCAAGCCCGCGGCGCCGAAGTCGCGCGGGGGGCCGCGCTCGCAGCGCTTCGTTTCGCAGGTTCTCAATCAGGTGTCGAAGGCCGGCGCAAAGTCCGCCGGCAAGAGCCTTGGCAGACCCGCCAACACGTTCGGCCGAGGCCGCGTTGCGGCTTCGATGGCCGGCCAGCGCCTGGGGCCGAACGCACGGCGTGTGGTTATCAAGTCCCGCTTCGTCGTGCTGCGTCGCGCCAGTCCGAACTCGGTGGCCGTGCACCTGCGCTACATCGAACGCGACGGCGTCACGCGCGATGGGCAGAAGGGTCAGGCCTACGGCGCTGACACCGATGCGGTCGACCTCAAGGCCTTTCAGGAGCGTGGGCAGAACGACCGCCACCAGTTCCGCTTCATCGTCTCGGCCGAGGATGGCCTGGAACTGGAAGACCTGAAGGACTTCGCCCGCCAACTGATGCGCCGCATGGAGATCGACCTGGAGACCCGGCTGGACTGGGTGGCCGTGGACCATTGGGACACGGACAATCCGCACACCCACATCGTGCTGAACGGCCATACGGGTGGGCCTGCCAGCGGCAGGAAAGATCTCGTGATCGCTCCCGACTACATGGCTCACGGCATGCGCCTGCGCGCAAGCGAGATCGCCACCGAATGGCAGGGGCCGCGCACCGAGGCGGAAATCCGTCAGAGCCTGCGGCGGGATGTCGACCAGCAGCGGCTCACCGGCCTGGACCGGGCGCTGATCCGGCAAGCTGGTGCTGATGGCATCGACCTGACGGGCAACGCGCAAGATCGGGAGCGTCAGAACGCACTGCGAGCACGGCTGCAGCGGCTCGAGGGTATGGGCCTGGCCGAGAGGATGAATGCGAACTGCTGGAAGCTCAAGCCCGACATGGCGGCCACACTCGACGCCATGGGCCAGCGCGAGGATGCGCTGGAGACGATGCGCCGAGCGCTCAAGGGCCAGCGGCGGGAATGCGTGGTCGATGAGCAACTTACTTCCCCCGTCATCGGTCGGATCGTGGGCAAGGGCTTGGCCGACGAACTGCGCGACCGCGGCTACTTGGTAGTCGATGGCATCGACGGACGGGCGCACTACCTAAAGCTGCCAGCCGGTGCCGACCTCGCAGAACTGCCCGTACACGGCATCGTGGAGGCGAGGCCGTCAGGCCAGAAGAAGCTGGTGGACCGCCACATCGCAACCGCCGCGCGAGATGGCCTCTACAAGACTGCCGACCACGTGGTGCAGCTGAAGCATGCCAACGACCGTGACCCGCAGTCCACGGTCGATGCGCACGTGCGCCGACTCGAAGCACTGCGCCGCGCCGGTATCGTGGAGCGCATCGCCGATGGCGTTTGGAGAGTGCCGCCGGACCTGCTGCGGAAAACCCAACAGCATGATGCGCAAAAGGCTGATGGACCGGTGATCGAACTGCGTTCGCACCTACCCATCGACCAGCAGGTGCGGGCCATCGGCGCCACCTGGCTGGACAAGCAGTTGCTAGGCGATGCTTCGGCCCTGTCCGGCCAAGGCTTTGGGACTCAAGTGCGCGATGCGATGCGCGACCGTGTCGATTTTCTCGTTGAGCAGGGTCTCGCCGAGTGGCGTGGCCAGCGCGCAGCGCTTGTGAACAACCTTCTGGCGACTTTACGCGACCGGGATCTGGCGGCGGCGGTCAAGGCGCTGGAGCAGCAGACCGGAGAGAAGTACCGCCAGCTGCAGGATGGCGAGCACGCAACCGGAATCTATCGCCGCTCAATCCTGCTAGCCAGCGGCCGATTCGCGATGCTGGATGACGGTATGGGTTTCACTCTGGTGCCTTGGCGTCCCGTGGCCGAACAGAGACTGGGACAGCAAGTGTCCACTGTTATGCACGGGGCTTCAGCGACTTGGCAATGGAGGAAGCAACGGGGCATCTCCATTTGAGTTGGCGGTGAAACGACTTAGTAGCCGTTTTTCGAGTCAAGCGCCGTGAAGCGATTTGCCCCAAGGTTTGTTGGTTTTGACCATGGCATTGAGCGTGGTCAGCAGCTTGCGCATGCAGACGACCAAGGCGACTTTGGGCAACTTGCTTGCGGCCAGCAGCCGGTCGTAAAAGGACTTGATGGCCGGATTGTGCCGTGCAGCCGTGAGCGTGGCCCTTGTAGAGCACGCGGCGTATCTCGAAGCGGCCGCCCTGCACGCGTCGTCGCCCCTTGGTGTTGCCCGAGTCGTTGGCCATCGGAGCCACACCGACCAGGGCGGCGATCTTGCGGCAGTTTAGCCTGCCCAGTTCGGGCAGTTCGGCGATTAATGCGGCACTGGCCACCGGGCCGATGCCGCTGGCCGAGCGCAGCAACTTGTCCAATTCGGCGTGGTGCGCCTGGACGTGTCCGACCATTTCAACCTCCACGTCATCGAGCTGCTGGCGGATCGCCTCGATCATGGCCTCGATGCTCGGGCGCACGAGGTTAATGGCCAACTGCAGCCGCTGGCGCTCGGACAGCATCATCGTCACGAGCTGGCGCCTGCGGGTGACCATCCCGACCAGCGCCTGCTGCTCTTGATCCGCCAGGGTGCGGATGAAGCTGGCCAGATCGTCGCGACGCACAAGCACACCCGCGAATTCGGCGAGCATGCACGCGTCGATGCGGTCGGTCTTGGCCAGCCGCCCCATGGACTTGGCGAAGTCGCGCGCCTGGCGCGGGTTGACCACTGCCACGGGCAAGCCCGCCGCCTGCAGCGCGCAGGCCAGCGCCGTCTCGTAGCCGCCCGTGGCCTCAATTACCACCAGCGCCACATCCATCGGCTTCAGAGCCGCCGCCAACGCCGAATGAGCCTCGGCCTCGTTGTCAAAACGCTGGGCATCGAGCTCGGCGCCCAGCACCGAGAAATCCACGTGCGCCTTGGCCACGTCGATGCCCACCACCAGACATGGTCTTCAGATCCCTTGCTTGTGAATGCGCTCTCGGGCGAGCCGGCGCGCGTAACCGTTTGGGCTTCAGGAAGACCAGGACGGCGGCCGTGCGCGATGTACTCAGTCACGGGCTTCAAAGCCCCAGCGTATACCAGACTGCACGGACCGGTCTAGCCGTCTCGACGGCGACCAAACTCTACCGCGCTGATGTGGGCTGAAGCAAACACGCGTTAGTCTCGATCGGTGCATCGGATCTCCTCCTGGAGGTCGTTCACGACACGTCGGCAAGTTGCAGACGTGGTCCAGACTTCGGAAAAGATCGCGTAGCCTGAGCTGAGCGGCTCTTTAATCGGTCTGATCGCAAACGGCCTGCACAGCGTCTGTGCGGACCGAACGACGCCGGCGTTGCGATGCATCGCATCGCGCTCGAATCGATCTGGGCCGCGGCGCTCATTGATCAGCGAATCCCTAAGCAGATGCTGAACCGCCGCCCCGCATGGGTTCTATGCAGGCGCACTCTCCGAATGGTGAGAGCCCCTGCTGCACGCCCCTTCAATGACCTTCTACCAACTGTACATTTGTACAATTGTATATTCAGACTTTGTACGAACAGGACGAGACGAACACGCGAACTCATTCCTATTTCCTAGGGTTTACTCTAGGACTATTATTGGTCATTCGTACAGATACTACTTGCATCCATCCGGACTGGCCAGGGCTGCAGTAAAGCGGTCGCAGGGCACCTTCACGACTTTTATGGAGTGCGATATGACGATTACCGTCCGCGGTATCACTTACCAGGAAAACCTGAGGAACGACATGGGTCTCGAGTTCCACGACTTGAGCCACCCCTGGGGCCTGGGCCAGCCGTGCTGGCCCTACTTCGAGGACGTCAAGATTGAGCGGCTGCATAGCATGGCCAAGTCGGGGGTACTGACGCAAAAAATCACCACGGTGATGCACTCAGGCACGCACATCGATGCGCCCGCCCACGTGGTCGAAGGCACGCCGTTCATGGACGAGGTGCCCCTGCCGTACTTCTTCGGTACCGGCGTCGTAGTCTCGATTCCGAAGGGCCGGTGGGAAGTCATCACCGCAGAAGACCTCGAACGGGCCTCGCCGCAGATTCGCGAAGGCGACATCGTCATTGTCAACACCGGCTGGCATAAGCACTATGGCGACAACCGCCAGTACTACGCCTACTCGCCAGGCTTCTACAAGGAAGCCGGGGAGTGGTTCGCCAAGAAGAAGGTCAAGATGATTGGCATCGATACGCAGGCGCTCGACCATCCCCTCGGCACTGCTATTGGTCCGCACGGCCCGGGCTGGCCAAACGGGCTGCTGCCCCACGTCAACATGGAGTACGAGCGCGAAACCGGTCGCAAGGTCATCGAGGACTTCCCGGAATGGGAGCCCTGCCATTCGGCGATTCTGGCCGCAGGCATCTGCGGCATCGAGAACGTCGGCGGTGAGCTGGACAGGGTGACGGGCAAGCGCGTCACGCTCGCTGCCTTCCCCTGGCGCTGGACGGGGGGCGACGGCTGCATCGTGCGTCTTGTCGCCATCGTGGACAAGAGCGGCAAGTACCGCATCGAGTCCGGCGAGAACCAGTAATCGGTCGGCTGGCGGGCTGGCCCGCCTGCAGTGACAACGCCACCAGATTGAGCATGGAAGACAAACTCCACATCGCCGTCATCGGCGCTGGCCTGATGGGCCACGGCATTGCCCAGGTCTTCGCCGCCGCCGGCCACACGGTCGCTGTGTTCGACCGGAGCTACGAAGCGCTCACCTCATTGCGTCAGCGCATCGCTCAGAACCTCTCGGACCTGGGCCAGGATGCTGATGCAGCGAACAGGGTGTTCCCGTTCGAAGACCTCGGGGAGTGCCTCGCCGGCACGGACGTGGTCATCGAGGCAGGGCCTGAGGACTTAGCGTTCAAGCAGAAGCTCTTCCTTCAGCTCGAGTTGCTCGCGCCGTCGACGGCGCTGCTGGCCAGCAACACCTCGGTGATTCCCATCAGCAAGATTGTCGAAGGCATGCGAACGCCTGCGCGGGCGATGGGGACGCACTGGTGGAACCCACCTTATCTGGTTCCGCTGGTCGAGGTCATCAAGACACCATGGACCGATGCTGCCGCGGCGCAACGCATGTTCGACTTGTTGACCGCCGCCGGCAAAACGCCGGCGATGGTCGAGAAGGACGTCGCGGGATTCATCGGCAACCGGCTGCAGCATGCGTTGTGGCGCGAAGCCGTGGCCCTCGTCGAGGCGGGCATCTGCAGCCCCGAAACGGTCGATACGGTCGTGAAGGCCAGCTTCGGTCGTCGCCTGGCAGTCCTCGGGCCTCTGGAAAACGCCGACATGGTCGGCACCGACCTGACATTGGCCATCCACCGCACGGTGCTGCCAGAAATCGACAGCCGGCCGGGCCCGTCCCCCTACCTGGAGGACCTGGTGCGCGGTGGCTGGCTTGGCATGAAGTCCGGAGAGGGCTTTCGCAAATGGAGCGTGCGCGACGAAGAGGCCTTGCGCAAGCGGGTTCGCGAGCACCTGGTTGCGATGAACCAAGCCGATGAGCAGGCGAAAGCAACCGCTAAGACGACCTGACCACACATTCAAGGAAAGAACCGATGGCCAAGAGCAAGGTAATCATCACGTGCGCCGTCACCGGCGCCATCCACACGCCGACGATGTCGCCGCACCTTCCGCTGACACCGGAAGCGATTGCACAGCAAGCCATCGACGCGGCCAAGGCGGGCGCAGCCATCCTCCACCTGCACGCACGCAACCCAGAAGACGGCCGCCCCAGCGCGGACCCGGAACTCTTCGCCAAATTTCTGGGCCCCATCCGGGACGCCACCGACGCGGTCATCAACATCACGTCCGGCGGCTCGACCAAGATGACGCTGGAAGAGCGGCTCGCCCCGCCGCTGCGTTTCAAGCCCGAGATGGCGTCGCTGAACATGGGCTCGATGAACTTCTCGATCCATCCGGTCGCCAGCAAAATCAAGGCGTGGAAGCACCCTTGGGAGCAGGCCTACGTCGAGGGCACCGAAGACATCATCTTCCGCAACACGTTCCGCGACATCCGCCACATCCTGCGTGAGCTGGGCGATGGCTGCGGCACGCGCTTCGAGTTCGAGTGCTACGACGTCGGCCATCTCTACAACCTGGCGCACTTCGTCGATGCCGGCTTGGTGAAGCCCCCGTTCTTCATCCAGACCATCTTCGGCATCCTGGGCGGCATCGGCCCCGATCCGCAGTGCGTCACCTTCATGCGCGATTCTGCGAACCGCCTGTTCGGTGACGACTACCAATGGTCGGTGCTTGCCGCGGGCCGCCACCAGATGCCATTGCTGACGCAGGCGGCCGTCATGGGGGCCAATGTGCGCGTGGGATTGGAGGACAGCCTGTACCTCGGTCGCGGCGAACTCGCACCCGACAACGCATCCCAGGTGTCGAAGATTCGTCGCATCCTGGCGGAGCTTGGGCTGGAAGTCGCCACACCAGACGAGGCCCGCGCCATGCTCAAGCTTAAGGGCGCCAAGGAGGTCGGCTTCTAGGCCGTCACCGCGAAGATGAATCAGAACAACAACCATGGAGACACGGCATCGGAGCGGGAAGCTCCGATGCTGGAGCTCAAGAGCATCGGGAAGTCCTTCCCTGGTGTCCAAGCGCTCAAGGACGTTTCGCTGGAAATCTATCCCGGGGAGGTCCACATGTTGCTCGGCGAGAACGGCGCCGGCAAGTCGACCCTCATGAAGGTTTTGTGCGGCGCGTACCGCGCGGACAAGGGACAAATCCTGGAGCGCGGCAGAGCCATCGACCTGCAGTCGGCCTCGGCGGTCCGGTCGTTCGGCGTGGCGGTCATCTTCCAGGAGTTCTCGCTCGTGCCGTACCTGAGCATCGCGCAGAACATCTTCCTGGGGCGCGAGCCTGCCGGATGGTTTCCTGGCGTGGTCGACACGTCCAGGATGCGGCGTGAAGCGGCGGAGGTGCTGCGGGAATTGGAGCTTGACCTCGACCCCGACGCACCCGTCCATACCTTGAGCCTGGCGCAGCAGCAGATGGTCGAGATTGCCAAGGCCACATCGCAGAAGGCCCGCGTGCTGGTCATGGACGAGCCAACAGCCGCACTGTCCGAGCGCGAGACGGCTCGCTTGTTCGCACTGATTCGCCAGCTGCGCGCCGCGGGCGTCGCCATCATCTACATCTCGCATCGCATGGCGGAGGTGTTCGAGCTTGGAGACCGCGTCACCGTGCTGCGTGATGGCAGCCGGGTGTCGTCGGTGCTCCGCGGCGAGGCGACGCCAGACATGCTGGTGCAGATGATGGTCGGCCGCACTGTCGACATGACCTATCCACGCAACTTCGCGAACCAACCGGGCGCCGTGTTGCTAAAGGTCGAGCGCCTGGCTGCGGCGAACGGCGTGGCCGACGTTTCGCTGGAGGTCAGGGCCGGCGAAATCGTGGGCTTGGCTGGCCTGGCCGGTTCGGGCCGCACGGAGGTTGCGCGGGCTATCTTCGGCGCAGACCGTGTACTGAGCGGGACCATTCAGCTGAACGGCCGCCTGCTTTTTGGTGGACCGGAGCAGGCGCGCTCAGCGGGTGTGGCCCTGATACCGGAAAGTCGCAAGACCCAGGGCGTCGCGCTTGCACGCAGCGTCTCGGACAACCTCAACGTTGCGAGCCTGGGCAAGACCTTCCCTTCGGGCATCTATCGTCCGAACCTCGCACGTGAGATTGCGCAGCAACTCATCGGCCGCCTGCGCATCGCCACGCCCTCGCCCGAGCAAATCGTCAAGCTGCTCTCCGGTGGAAACCAGCAGAAGGTCGTCATCGGAAAGTGGCTGCAGGCGGATGCCAAGCTGTTCATCTTCGACGAGCCAACGCGTGGCGTCGATGTCGGCGCGAAGTCCGAGATCTTCGCCTTGCTCGACCAACTGGTGGCTGCGGGCAAAGGCGTGCTGATGATTAGTTCGGAGCTGCCCGAAATCGTCCACGTCTGCGACCGTGCCTACGTCATGCGCGAGCGCCGCGTCGCTGGCCATCTGACGCGCGCGGAGCTGAACGAACAGAGCGTCATGCGCTTGGCCATCGGAGCCGGCGCGATGGAGGCCGTCCAATGAGTGCCATCGCAATCGCCCATCGCGGCGCCGCCGTCCGCTCGTTCGGCGCCATGCCTGGTGTGGCCTGGGTCCTGCTCGTGCTGCTGCTGGCGTTCTCGCTGTTGGCGCCGAACTTCCTGACCGCCGGCAACGTCAACAACATCGCGCAGCAGTCGGTCGTCCTGCTGCTGCTCGCGCTGCCCACCACCTTGGTCATCATGACCGAGGGCATCGACATGTCGCTCGGCGCGGTTCTAAGCCTGGCCGGGGTCGTTCTGGCCATGGTGCTGGTGGCCAGTGGCTCTCCGATGCTGGCCGTCGGTGCCGCGATGGGGGTGGGCTTGGCGTTCGGACTGGCCAACGGCGCGCTCGTGTCCGTGTTGGGGCTGCCGCCGTTCATCGTGACGCTTGGGGCGATGGGCATCGCGCAGGGCCTCGCGCTCGTCGCGACCGATGGCGACAGCATCATCACGAGCGAGAGCCTGGCCTTCTTGTTCGAGCCGGTCGCCGGGCTGACGCCGACGATATGGATTGCGCTGGCGTTCTACGCCGTCTTCCATGTGCTGATGCACCGAACGCGGCTAGGCTTCTACGCCAGCGCGATAGGCGGGAACCCCGAGGCGCTCCGGTTCGCAAGTGTGAACCTGCGGCTGTACCACATCGGCATCTACGCGCTCTCAGGAGCAGCAGCGGGCTTTGCAGCCTTGGTGATGACGGCCAGGATGAGCGCAGGCCACCCCAGTGCCGCGCTCGGACTCGAGTTCGATGCGATTGCGGCGGTCATCGTAGGGGGGACTTCGTTCGAACACGGCAAGGGGCGGTTGTTCGGCACGCTGATTGGCGTTGTCGCTGTGGGCGTCTTGCGCAACGGCCTGAACCTGCTCAACGTTTCTTCTGCAGTCCAGGTCTCCTGCATCGGCCTGCTCGTGATTGCGTCGCTGCTGCTCGACAACCTGAAGGGAACGAAATGAAGGCCAGCCTCACCGTGCTACCCACCGATTCCACTGGCACTGTGCACTCGTTCAAGTTGAGTGCCTTGTCGTCGCGGCTCCTGGTGGTCCTTCTGCTGTGCATCGCTTTGGCGCTGGTCAGCGAGAGCTTTGCTACGACGGGCAACGCGCTCAACGTTCTGCGCCAGGCCAGCCTGCTGTTCCTCCTCGCCTCAGGCTTGACGCTGGTGATTCTGACCGGCGGATTGGACCTCTCCGTGGGCGCGAACGTTGGACTGTCGGCCTGCGTCGCGGGCGTAGTCATCCAGACCTCGGGCTCCATCACGATGGGCGTGCTCGCGGCGATGGCGTGCGGCACGGTGGTCGGACTGCTCAACGCCACGCTCATAACGGTGTTCCGCCTGCCTCCGTTCATCGCGACCTACGGGATGCTCTGGGCGGCACACGGCGTAACCTACGCGTACATGGCGGGCGAGAGCATCCATGGCTTTCCGCCGGAGTTCCGCGCGTTGGGAAGCGGCTACCTTCTCGGGCTGCCCATCCCGGTTCTGATTGCCTCGGTCGCCTTGGTTGCAGGGAGCTACCTGACGATGCGTACCACGCGCGGCCAGGAAATCTACCTGATGGGCAGCAGCGCAGAGGTGGCTCGATTGTCCGGAGTACCGGTGCGCAAGCGGCTGTTCCTGGTCTACACGGTCAGCGGGCTCATGGCGGGCCTGGCTGCGTTGGTCTTCTTGGCACGCCTCAACTCTGCAGAGGGTGACATCGGCGAAGGCTTGACGCTCCCAGCCATCGCGGCCGTCTTGCTGGGCGGGGCTTCCCTCTTCGGAGGCGCGGGCACGCTCGCAGGCACAGCGGTGGGCGCGCTCATCCTGACCTTGGTGCTCAACGGCATGAACCTGCTAGCCGTCAACGCCAACTGGCAACCCTTGGTCACTGGCGTCGTACTACTTCTCGCAGTCGTTGCCGACGTCATCGGGCGACGTGGCAACGCGCGCTGACGGCCCCTTCCATTTCAACCATAGGAGACATCGCTCCATGAACGCAAAGAAAATTTCGACAGCGGCAACTCTGCTGGTTGCGGCACTTGTACCGGTCACCGGGATGGCGAACAACGAGCGCATCGCCGTGTTCACCAAGAACCAGACGAATCCATTCTTCCAGTACGTTCGCCTGGGCGCTGATTCGGCGGCAGCCCAGCTGAACGTGAAGGTCCAGCACTACATCCCGACCAAGCCAGACAGTATTCCGGAGCAGCTCAGCCAGGTCGAGGACGTGATCGTCAGGAAGCCGGACGCGGTAGTTTTCATTCCCGTCGATAACAAGGCCATGGTGCCGGCCATCACGAAGTTGAACGCCGCGGGCATCCCGGTGGTCAACGTCACGGACCGCATCGAAAGCGGACGCATCGTTTCCTTCGTTGGCGCCGATGACTTCACGCTGGGGGTCGAGACCGCCCGCTACTTGCTGAAGTCGTTGGGCGGCAAGGGCAACGTGGTGGTCATCGAAGGCGTGAAGGCTGCACTCAGCAGCACCAACCGCCTGCGTGGCTTCCGCAAGGCGCTGGAAGAGTTTCCGGAGGTGAAGGTGCTCGCTTCGCAGCCGGCGAACAACCAGCGCCTGCAGGCCTTGCAGGTCATGGAGAACCTGCTGCAGACGCACCAGAAAATCGACGGTGTGTTCGCGGTCAACGACGCAATGGCGACCGGAGTGATTGAGGCGCTCGAGGCGGCGAAGCGCAAATCGGTGGTCGTCGGCATCAACGGAACCAAAGAAGCCATCGAGGCCATCAAGGCAGGCAAGCTTGCGGCAACTGGCGACTACAAGTCGTTCCTACAAGGATGTTTCGGTGTGATGGCCGCCGTACGGGAATTGCGCAAGCTGCCTGTCCCTTCTGAGGTGGCATTTCCAGCCGCCGTCATTGAATCGACCAACGTGAATACCTACGACGTAGGCCCTGACCAGCTCAAGTGCCCTTCCTGGGAGTCCATCGTCAGCAAGTAACTGCGAGAGACCCCTCATGATGCACAAGTTTTTAGTTCTGGCTGGAGCCGTCTACGACTTCGCGCGTGGCTATCTGGCGCTTGTTGTGGCACATGCTGCACGAGCGCATTCTGTCGATTTCACAGAGTAGCCGACAAGCCGGCGTCCGGCCGTGTTGGCGCCGCCCTGAAACTGGGCCAACGGGGGTGCGGCGGAAAACTTGGACTACCTTTGGAAGTAGTTCATGTTTTCATACGACAACGGTGCCCCTTGCGAGAACCGCTCGAAGCCCTTGGCCTAGCAGGAAGCTCCTACCTCTACCATCGAGCCCGGCAGCAGGTCGCGGAAGAGTACGCCGAACTGCGTGGTATGGCAGTGATCTTCACGCGCAATCATCGCTGCGACGGCGATCCTAGGTACGGTCGCGGTAGCCGTCTCGGCTGTTGAGCCGTTCAGCGGAGTTCTTCTCTTCATAAGCCGCGCCGCAGCGGCCCTCGAAATCCAGCTTCATCAGGCGCGGGGCCATGAACTGCACCATCTGGCGCAGCACGTCGATGTCGGCTCCCGTCTCGGCAAGCTCAGTCAATGCCATAGTGGCGTTAGTCATAGCGATTTCCTTCAAGGAAAAGCTTTGTGGGTCGCACCTCAAACTTATCCGAACTCCACGATCACCACCCCGAACAGTACGGCTGTTGCGTGTAAGCGCTTCGGGCTCCCCCCTACGCTCTTGCCGCTCAGCGAAAGATCGAGACTTACATCACTTCCTGGCACATCAACCGACAGGGTCGTCTGTAGAGCCTCCAATGCTCGAGACATCCGCAGGCCCACAAGATAACGACTGATCCGATCGGTCGTAGTGCCTGTGATCGAGCTCCTTCCGTGGCGTGTGATCTGCTCGCAGACGCTCAGAGAGCTCATCGTCATTGCCTGGGAGGGCACAAGGCGCAGACTGGTCTTGGCTCGCCTCTTACTTCAGTGTCGTGCTTGGAGGTGGTCCGTGAGCACCGATCGCTGCTCGCGGCCCCGTCGCAAAGCGTGAACAGCGATGAGATTGCCATCTTTGTCCACGCGTGGTTCGCCATCGGCCTAGAGCAGCGCACAGCTCGCCCGGCGTGCCAGCGCCGCATTGGCATTTCGCTAGGGATGGTCTTAAATGGGCGCCTCCCGGATCGCAAGTAACTCGTGTGTGTGAAGAAGCAGGAGGCGGGCTGCAGTCTTATATCCGGCCTGTTATGCAGGCTGATATGCCTGCTGGCCGTGATGGTTTTCGCTGACGAGGTTCCCATCTGCAGATCGAGCTCTTCTCTCTGGATCCCTATCGGAGTGTCCCCGTCCCGGTCCGACCTTGTCTGTCCCATCACGCGCGTGGTCGCTTGCTCTCCTTCAAACGCGGGCTGTTTCCAAGAACTCGTCAGCGCGCTGCTTGCCACGCCTCGGGCCGCCAGGCTTGTCCGCGGGCCAGGACAGCCCAGATCGTTCGCGCCAACTTGTTCGCGACGGCGGCGACGGCCACGCTATATGGTCGGCGCTGCAACAGAGCTGCGAGCCATGGCCATGTCGAGCCATCCTTCGATCTGATCACGACAGCTCGAGCGCCACGCATGAGGAGCGTTCGCAGTTATGCATCGCCCCGCTTGCTGATGTCGAGCTGCTGGACCCGTCCACCTGTGCCGGTCTGTCGGGGGAACAATCCGACCCACGCGGCAAACTCTCGCGCATCTTTGAACGCAGTCGGCGTCCCCATGCTGGCGACTACGGCAGTAGCGGTAAGGAGCCCAAAGCCGGGGATCTGGGCGACAGCCTTGCAGGCGGGTATATCTCGCATTTGCTGAGAGAGCCTGCGTTCTATGATGTCGATGTCGGCCTGCACTTGCTGGATTCGCCTGACCTGCTCGTCCAGGCTGTCTACGAGCATGGGCGGCAGTCGGACCCTCGCGTCGGACATCGCGTCGGGCAAGGCCCCAAGCAACGCGACGCGGCCTTCCGGCAGCACGATGCCAAACTCATAGAGCAGTCCACGAAGCTCGTTGGTCTGCATGATGCGGGTCTTCATGAGTCGCGCGCGCAGTCGGTGCAAGGACAACACAATCTGCTGGGCCTTTGTCTTGGCTGGCACAAAGCGCATGCCGGGCTGCTGACTCGCCGTCCAGATCGCCTGAGCGTCCGCTGCATCGGTCTTGTTGCGCTGCACGAACGGGCGCACCTTCCTGGGCGAAATCAGTCGCACCACGTGGCCAAACTCGAATAAGGCACGGGCCCAGTCGTGCGCCCCGCCGCAAGCTTCCATCACGACAAGCGCGGCGGTGCGGTTAGCAAACCATTCGAGAAGCCTTGCACGCTTGAGCTGCAAGCGCTCGATGCACCCGGTCTCCATATCGACCCAGTGCAGCTGAAACACCTTTTTGGCGATGTCGACGGCGATAACGGTACGTTCCATGATGGTCCGCCAGTTCGATGATGACGACGAGGTCGCCACTCTGGCACTACCCAGGGCCGGGCGGAAGCTGCACCAGGAGGGAGGCGCCCATACCATCTGCAGAACACGTTCTGCAATCACGGCTGAATGAACAAGGTGATGTCGCTGCCACCAGATGGCTCGATCGAGCAAGGTCAGCAACGGTTTGCTGCGTGGGGCAGCCGCCATGGCCGCCTTGCAAACCTGTTTCGGGCCTCGCAGACGCACTCATCCCCTGACCTCCATCAGCTTGCGCCCGCGTCATCCACAGGTTCGACAGCGCGAACAGCGTGACGATCTGCGCCGTGTTCTTCGCCAAGCCGCGATAGCGCACCTTCGTGAACCCGAACTGCTGCTTGATGACCCGGAATGGGTGCTCGACCTTGGCTCGGACGCTGGCCTTCATCTTCTCGACACGCTCGGCTACGAACTCCGGCTCGATGAACGGGTTGAGCAGCCTGGCGCTTGCCCGGGCGCATCGCCACATGCCAGGTCGGCCCTGCAGCTCCCGCTCGCTTGTGCACCCCCCGATAGCCCGAGTCGCCGAAGGCCGCATGCTCCTCGCCGTGCAGCAGCGCTCCGGCGACGTTGATGTCGCTAACGTTGGCCGACGTTCCCACTAGATCGTTGAATGCAGCGCTTTCGAGATGTCCTTGACCGCACGGCTTCGCGGCCGCGTCGCTGGAGTTGATGGTCTAGGAGGCACACCGAATTTCACTTTTGTTCAAGGCGATGCGCGCAAACTGCACTGTCCTGCAAGCTATGAAGGCGCGCTGCTTCAGATAGCCAACCGGCCTTGTTCTCACAGCGCAGATCCTGCGCGGTCGACCACTGTTGCTTGTTAAGAATTCGTGCGCTCGCGCAGCTGGAACTTCTGAATCTTGCCGGTCGAGGTCTTGGGAATGTCCTCGAACCGGATCTCGCGTGGGACCTTGTAGCCGGCCATCAGTTGCCGGCAATGGCCAATCAGCGCGTCGGCCGTGGCTTCGGCGCCGGGCTTCAACTCGACGTAGGCCACCGGCGTCTCGCCCCATTTGGCATCGGGCTTCGCGACCACGGCACAGGCCATCACGGCGGGGTGGCGGTACAGAGCATCCTCCACCTCGATCGAGCTGATGTTCTCGCCGCCCGAGATGATCACGTCCTTGCTGCGATCGCGGATTTTGGCGTAGCGGTCCGGCTCCAACACCGCGAGGTCGCCGGTGTGGAACCAGCCGCCGGCAAATGCCTCCTGCGTCGCCTTATCGTTCTTCAGGTAGCCCTTCATCACGATGTTGCCGCGGAACATAATCTCACCGATGGTCTGCCCATCCGCGGGAACCTCCAGCATCGTGGCCGGGTCGCGCACTGTCATGCCCTCCTGCAGCGGATAGCGCACGCCCTGGCGGCCGTTGAGGCGAACCTGCTGGTCGGGCGTCGCGGCAGCCCATTCGGGTGTCCGCTGCGCCACGGCGGCGGGCCCGTAGACCTCGGTCAGGCCATACACGTGAACCAGATCGAAGCCGAGCTGGGCTAGGCCTTCGATCATTGACGCCGGTGGCGCCGAGCCCGCAACCATGCCGCGCACCTTGTGCTCAATGCCTTGCCGCTGCTCCGAAGAGGCGTCCAACAGCATGCTGTGGACGATGGGGGCCGCGCTGTAGTGGTCCGCCCGATGCTCGCGCATGGCGGCAAATACGGCCGGGGCGTCCACCTTGCGCAGGCAGATGTGAACGCCACCCATAAGCGCAAGGGTCCATGGAAAGCACCAGCCGTTGCAGTGGAACATCGGCAAGGTCCACAGGTACCTGGCGAAGTGCGGCAGGCTCCAGACAGCGACATTGCAGACGGCATTAAGGTAGGCGCCTCGATGGTGGGTGACAACGCCCTTGGGATCGCCGGTTGTGCCCGATGTGTAGCTGACGGCGATCGCGTCCCATTCGGACGTGGGGCCATCCAGCCTGGGCAAGGGCTGCGTCGATGCCAGCAGCGCCTCGTATTCGTGCTCCCCGAGCGGCTCGTGAGGCCCGGCGAATTCGGTGTCGCACACATCGATGACGATAGGGGCGGCCCCGTACTCTTGTCTCAGTTGCTGGAGAGCGCGTCGCATCACCGGGGAAAACTCGGCATCGGTGATCAGCACCTTGGCTTCGCAGTGATGCAGTTGCCAGGCCAGCAGTGCCGCATCCAGGCGGGTGTTCAACGTGTTGAGAACCGCGTTGATGCCCGGCACCGCATAGTGCGCCTCGATCATTTCGGGGGTGTTGGTCAGCATGACACTCACGGTCTCGCCGCGGCCGACACCGAGGGCACGAAGGGCCGAACCCAGCCGCGCCGAACGATCCCTGCACTGGCCCCAGCTGTAGCGGCGGCTCCCATGGATGACGGCAGGCATGTCGCGAAAGACTTCGGCACTGCGCTCGACAAAGCTGGCGGGCGACAGCGCCACGAAGTTGGCCCGGTTTTGGCCAAGTCCCTGCTCGTAGATGCTCATGGTAGAGGCGGGTCTGCTGTGGTGGTTTCAATCGAGCTGAATGTTCAACGGCTTGATTACCTGCTGCCACTTGGCGTAGTCGGCCTGGATCATCTGACCAAATTCCGCCGGTCCGCGCACGTCCACCCGGTGGCCCTGGGGATCGATGACCTTGGTGAACTCAGGCGCGGAAATGATGGCCGCAAGCTTCTGCTGCAGCAAGTTTTGAATGTCGACCGGGGTGCCGACGGGCAAGAACATGCCGACCCAGCTGCGGCAGTCATAGCCGGGCATGGTTTCGCTCAGGGTGGGAACGTCGGGCAGGCTCGCCAGCCGGTAGGGGGTGGTGACGGCCAGGGGGGCCAACTTGCCGGATTGGATAAAGCCGCGGACCCCGCCGAAGGGCTCGAAGCTCAATTCGATCTCACCCGCCAGCAGGTCATTCAATGTCGTGGCCTTGTAGGGCACGTGGCGCATTTTGGTGCCCATGCCGGCCTGGAACATCTCGGTGCAGATCTGCGACATGGAACCGACGCCGTAGGAGCCGTAGCGCAAGTCTTCCGCCTTGCCCCTACGCACCAGATCGGCCGTCGTGCGCATGCCCTGTTCGGGCCTTACGACCACCACATACCCACCGGTGGAGATCAGCGTCAGCGGTTGCAGGTCCTTCAATGCGTTGAAGCCGAGCTTGCGGTAGAGCAGCGGGTTGACGACGATTGTGTTGTTCACCGTCAGCAGCAGGGTCCGCCCATCGGGTGGCGACTTGGCGGCGAATTCGGTGCCGATGTTGCCACCTGCGCCGGCCCGGTTGTCGATGATGACCGGCCGCTTCAGCAAAGTTCCCAGCTCCTGCGCGATGGCGCGGGCAATAACGTCAGCTCCCGTGCCCGCGGCAAAGGGCACGACGATCTTTACGGGAGAGGTTTCCGTTTCATAGGGTATGGCGGCATGCGCGGCGCCCAACGCCAAGACGGTCGAGGAAATAAGCGTCCAGGCGTAGCGGAAAATTTTCATGGTTGGTCTCCTTTGAAAAGAATGCAATTATTGCTGTACAGTTGATCAACAAGAATATCGGTGTTAACCCGATAGAGTAGATGTGATTATCTATGGTCAAATGTACAGATAGATTGAAAAGGAGATCTTCTGATGCCTGAGCTTGACCTGCATGTGCATACCGAAATCCGGGATGGCATGCGCATCACCTGGAACCAGCCGATCCGCGCGCGCGATGGCGCGGTGCTGCGTGCCGACATCTTCCGTCCAATCGGCAACGACCCCTGCCCGGTAATTCTCACGCTCGGCATGTATGGCAAGGGCCTGTCCTATCAGGAGTCGTTCACGATCCAGTGGGACAAGATGGTCGAGGGCTACCCCGACATCCTCGAAGGATCCACCAACAAATACCAGAACTGGGAGGTCTCGGACCCCGAGCGCTGGGTGCCCCAAGGCTATGCGGTGATGCGTGTCGATTCGCGGGGCATCGGCTGGTCGGAAGGGGTGCTGGACCCTTTCGGTCCAAATGAGGAGCGTGACATACATGATTCCATCGAGTGGGCCGGCACGCAGCCCTGGTCCACGGGGAAGGTGGCGGTGATGGGCATTTCGTACTACGCCATCATGGCCTGGCGCGCGGCGCAAAGCCACCCCAGTCACCTGGCAGCCGTGCTCCCCTGGGAGGGGCTACTGGACGTCTACCGCGACCTGAGCCGCCACGGCGGCATCCTGTCTGAATTCACCAAGCTCTGGGCATCCAAGCAGGCCGTCACCGTGCAATACGGCGTTGGGTCACGCGCGAAGAAGAACCCCAACACCGGCGTGTCGGTGGCCGGCCCGATCGATCTGTCGCAGGAAGAGTTGGCCCGCAACCGCCTGGACCATTTCAGCGCGGCCTTGGCGCACGAGATGGACGGCCCATGGTGGCGGGAGCGCTCCACCGATGCCCGCAACATCACCGTGCCCTTCTTGTCCTCCGCAAACTGGGGCGGGCAGGGCATCCATCCGCGCGGCAACTTCATGGCGTTCACCGACTCGCCTTCTCCGCAGAAGTGGCTCGAGGTGCATGGCGAACTGCACTGGTCAATATACTCCGCGAAGGTCGGCATGGAGTTGCAGCAGCGCTTTCTCGACCACTTTCTCAAGGGCAAGGACAACGGATGGGATCGCCAGCCGCCGGTGATGCTAGGCATCCGGCACTGGGACGGCCGCTTCGTTCCGCGCGCCGAGAGCGCCTGGCCCATCTCGCGCACGCAATGGACCCGCCATTACCTGCATGCCGATACACAAGCGCTCAGCACGGCTTTGCCAACGCAGTCGGCCGGGCTGGAATACGAGGCCCTGGGAGATGGTCTGCTGTTCAAGACCGCGCCGCTGGAGCGGGAGACGGAGATCACGGGGCCGATTGCCGCGACCCTGCACATCTCTTCCAGCACGGCCGATGCGGATCTGTTCCTGATCGTCAGTGCCTTCGATCCGGAAGGCAATGAGCTGACATTCCAAGGCGCACTCGACCCCAACACGCCCATCGCACAAGGCTGGTTGCGCGCATCGCACCGACGCCTGGATGCGGCACGCAGCAAACCCTGGCAACCGGTGCACAGCCACGACGTGAAGGAGCCGCTCGTGCCGGGCGAGGTCCACGAATTGCAGATCGAGATCCTGCCGACCTGCATCGTGTTGCCCGCGGGCTGGCGCCTCTCGCTAGCGGTACGGGGCAAGGACTACGAGTACGGCGGAGAGCTGAGCGAATTCGCCAAGACCTTCCACTACGCCACCAAGGGCACGGGCGGCATGACGCACAACGATGCCGTGGACCGACCCGCGGCGGTGTTTGGCGGCACGGTCACCCTGCATACCGGGCCCGAGCACCCGTCGTTCGTTCTGCTGCCGGTCATTCCTGCGGCTTGATCGAAGTGCCGGTTTGCCTAGGCATGAAATGGTGCTGTCGAGGCCAGCCGTTCCTGCCGTACACTTGACCAATGCCGACCGTTCACGCGCGTGGTTGCGTCTCCCCGCCCAAATGAAGAAGTCCGTTCAAGCCCCTGGGGAGCGATCGAGTGTGCCGGGAGTGGACCGATCCAGTCCACGCAAGGCCGGTGAGGTCACCCGCGAGCGCATGCTCGACGGCGCGGAAGCCCTGTTCGCGATGCATGGCTACCACGGCACTTCCATGCGAGATGTGGCGGAGGCCACGGAAACGCGCATCGCCCTGGTCACCTACCACTTCGGTACCAAGGACATCCTGTTTTCTAAGGTAGTGGAGCGTCGCGCTTCCTACCTGGGGCACCAGCGCATGCGGGCTCTGGACGCCGCGCGCGGACGGATGGGCGGCAAGCCGGTGGCCGTAGCCGACCTGGTGGCCGGCTACGTATGGCCATTCGTGGAGCGCAGCGCCAACGGCGGGCAGGGTTGGAAGTACTACGCGCTATTGGTCGCACGTCTCGCGAACACACCGGACTGGGCCAAGGTGATCGGTGAACATTTCGACCCGATCTCGCGCCAATATTTAACCGAATTTCAGCGGGTGCTGGATGGCGTCGATGAAGAGGTTGTCTACCACGCCTTTAGCTTCATGGTCGGGGCCATGGTGGCCATCGTGGCCGAGCCGGGACGCGTGGAGAACCTGTCCTACGGCAGGTTCAAGTCATCTCGCCCCGATCAGGTGTACAAGCACCTGCTGCCGTTCCTGACGGCAGGCTTCGACGCGATGACCGCGCTAAAGAAGTAAGCGGCACGCGCTGGCCGCACGCAGTGCGGTCAAGCGGGGCGTGCCGCGTCCGGCGGGTTTGCGGCGTACGCGTGCCATCCGAATAAGCCAACAGTACATATGAACAACAAACGTGGCCGTTTGCATTTCGCTGCTTCTTGCCGGGATCTAGAGAATTAACGAGCGGTTTGCCGCAGATCCAGACATACGGTGCAATTCCGAACGGACTCGCCCGAGACAAGTGTCAATTTAGGAAGCACTAATGATCGAGTTGCGGCACCTTCGCCACTTCGTCGCCGTCGCAGAGGAACTCAACTTCCGCCGTGCTGCGGAACGCGTTCACATCGATCAAACTCCCCTCTCGCGAACCATCCGCGACCTTGAAGAGCGGCTCGGCCTGCAGTTGTTCGTTCGTGCCCCTCGCAAGCTGCATCTGACCCCTGCCGGTGCGCGCCTACTGATAGAGGCGCGTAAGGTTTTCATCCGCATCGACCGCGCCTATCGCGCTGTGCGTGAGACGGACGCGCGCTTTCGTGCTCCACTGCGCGTTGGCGTGGCCGATGGCATTGCTCAGCCAAAGCTCTCCCAATGCTTCGTCCGTTGGCGCAAGTTGACCCCTGCGATCCCGCTAGAACTGACGGAAATGCGTGCTTCGGAACTAGTAAACGCGCTGGAACGAGAAGAGTTGGATGCGGGGTTTTCGTTCGGCCTCCCCCACAACGATACGATTGCGCAACAGCCCGCTTGGAACTACCCGGTGATGGCGCTACTTCCCAGGGGGCATGAGCTAGCGGCACAATCTGTCCTTCCCATCGCCGAATTGCTGGCTTTCCCGCTGCTTTCTTGTGACGCCGAGCGGCAGCCGGGTCTTCTACAACAGATGCAGGTCATCGTGCAGCGTCATACGGCGAAAGTTACGTTGGCAGGTGAGGCTGCCACACTGGGTGGCTACGTTACACGCGTCGCTGCCGGCCTCGCTGTTGGCCTAGCAGATGCTGGTCACATCGAGACGCTTTGCCGTAGCGACGTGCGCGCCGTTCCCCTGAAAGAGGTTGAGTGCATCACCACGTTCGTGCTCCACAAGCACCAACGCTTTGGTTTGCCAGAGGCGCTGCAACGTTTCGTTGCGAACGCAAAAACTCTGTAGCGATCTTTACGACTGTTGCGGCTGCGGTGGGCGATTCGGCGTCATCGGCCTTGGATCTGCCGCCAGTAGCCTGCCATGCTGGTTGCCCGCTGGTGAGTTTGCCGGCTTGAGGCCTGAATTTCATCCAGTCCGAGGCGGCGATTTCCGTAGGTGTACTCCTCACCACGCTCCGTCACGCCCCGATGGATGGGCGGTTTGGCGACTCGACTCCAGACTCGGGCAAGCGGTGCCGTTGCGGCACGCGCGCAGTGGAATCAAGACGCGAAGGAGGAGTGGCCGATGCGGACTCGGAGTGCAACCGGCATTCTGTTCGGACAGATTGTTGTGGTGCTGGGTATCACCCTTGGCGGCGTCTGGGCGGGCACGCAGTGGACGGCGCATGCGTTGGACCATCAGACCCGGCTCGGGTCGCCGTGGTTTGACCTTTTGGGCATGCCGGTCTACGAGCCTTGGAAGCTTTTCGAGTGGTGGTACTTCTTCGATGCCTACGCACCTCATGTGTTCGAGCGCGGAGGGATCATTGCTGCGTCGAGCGGGATGCTCGCTACAGGCGCGGCCATCTGTATGGCGGTCTGGCGCTCACGGTTGGCCAGGCAGGTCACGACCTACGGTTCGGCGCGATGGGCCGAGCGTGAGGAGATCGCCGACGCTGGCCTGACCCGGCCTGCCGGCGTGTTTCTTGGCAAGACCGCGCACAAGGACGCCGACTATCTGCGCCACGAAGGTCCGGAGCACGTGATGGCGTTTGCCCCGACGCGCTCCGGCAAGGGCGTGGGCTTGGTGGTGCCTTCGCTGCTGTCCTGGCCGGGCTCGGCGGTGATCCACGACATCAAAGGAGAAAACTGGAACCTCACCGCAGGATGGCGGTCGCGCTTCTCGCATTGCCTGCTGTTCAACCCGACCGATGCGAAGTCGGCAGCGTACAACCCATTGCTTGAAGTGCGGCGCGGCATGCACGAAGTGCGCGACGTGCAGAACATCGCCGACATCCTGGTCGATCCCGAAGGCGCACTGGAGCGGCGCAACCACTGGGAGAAGACCAGCCACGCCCTGCTGGTTGGTGCCATCCTGCACGTACTTTACGCCGGCGAGGACAAGACGCTGCGCGGCGTGGCCAACTTCCTGTCTGATCCGGCGTGCCCGTTCGAGGTGACGCTGCACCGGATGATGACCACCGGGCATCTGGGCGAAGAGGTCCATCCCGTTGTTGCTTCTGCTGCGCGCGAGGTGCTCAATAAAAGCGACAACGAGCGCTCGGGGGTGCTGTCCACCGCGATGAGCTTCCTGGGTCTGTATCGCGACCCCACGGTAGCCGAAGTCACCTCGCGCTGCGACTGGCGCATCGCCGACCTGATCTCGGCGGCGCATCCCGTCTCGCTTTACTTGGTCGTTCCGCCCTCGGACATCAGCAGGACGAAGCCGCTGATCCGACTGATCCTCAATCAGATCGGACGGCGGCTGACTGAATCGCTGGATGGCTCGGACGGCATCGCGCGCAAGCACAAGCTGCTGCTGATGCTTGACGAGTTCCCGGCACTGGGCAGGCTGGACTTCTTTGAGTCGGCCTTGGCCTTCATGGCCGGCTACGGCCTGCGGGCCTTCCTGATCGCGCAGTCGCTCAACCAGATCGACAAGGCTTACGGCCAAAACCATTCGATTCTGGACAATTGCCACGTGCGCATCGCGTTCGCGACGAACGATGAGCGCACAGCCAAGCGCATCTCGGAAGCGCTCGGGACTGCCACCGAGTTGCGCGCACAGCGCAACTATGCGGGACATCGGCTCGCGCCCTGGCTCGGCCACCTGATGGTATCCCGCCAGGAGACGGCCAGGCCGTTGCTCACACCCGGCGAGGTGATGCAGTTGCCGCCGGACGACGCGGTGGTGATGGTCTCCGGCCATCCCCCGATCAAAGCAAAGAAGCTGCGGTACTACCAGGACAGGAACTTCACCCCGCGCGTCCTGCCTCAGCCGTTGCTGGCCAGCGGCATCTATGCGGACCGACCTGCGGCACGGCCTGACGACTGGAGCGGACTGTCACCTCTGGTAGCGCGCATGCCTTCGTCAGCCGGAGATGCCAGTGGACTTGCCGGCGAGGGTGGTCACCAGCTCAAGCCCGAACTGGACGTCGCCGCCGATGTGACCCCGCTTCCAGACGCCGAGGGCCTGCTGATGCTCGATGACGAAGACGACGTGCCGCTGCGGCCGCAAGACGTGGACCGGCAGCTGATGCGCACCGCGCGTCTGGCCGCACTGGACCCTGACGACGGGATCGCGCTATGACCCGCGCCCGCTTAAACATCTTCATCGAGCCGGACCATGCGAAGCGCCTGGACCTGGTTGCGGCGCACAAGGGTGTGTCGAAATCGGCAGTGATCGCCGCCGCGCTGGCGTCTTTCCTTTCGCCTGACGGCGAGGACCAGCGCGAGGCGGCCATCGCCAAACGCCTGGACAGGCTCTCGCGTCAATTCGACCGGCTGGAACGTGACCAGAACGTGCTGATTGAGACGACCGCCCTCTACGTCCGCTATTTCCTCACGGTCTCGATCCCTGTGCCGGAGGGTCATCAGGAGGCGGCGCGCGCACAGGGACGCGCCCGTTATACGCAGTTCATCGAACAGCTCGCGCGCCACATCCAGCGCGGGCGCGGCCTGGTGCGCGAAGTCCATGAAGACATCGGACCCACCGAAACTGCTGAACCGATGCAAGCCGGTGCCCAAGCGGCGTCAGGCACCGACCCCCAGGAGGCGCATCGTGAAGCCACCTGAGCCGAACGCCGTAGACACCTCGTTGGAGCGGCGCATCCGCATGTTGCGCACGGCCATGGGGCCGGAGATCGCGGCAGCATTGGAAGATCCCGAGGTCGTCGAAGTACTGCTGAACCCGGACGGTTCGCTGTGGGTGGACCGGCTCGGCACAGGCCGCGAAGCCACCGGCGCGGCGCTGCCGCCGGCAGTGGCCGAACGGATCATCCGGCTGGTAGCCGCGCACGTGCGCACCGAGGTACATGCGGGCGCGCCGATCCTGTCGGCCGAGTTGCCCGAGACGGGAGAACGCTTCCTGGGCGTGCTGCCGCCTGTCGTACGCGCGCCCTCCTTCGCGATCCGCAAGCGGGCGCTGCGCATCATGACCCTCGCGCACTACGTGGCCGACGGTGTGATGACCGAGGAGCAGGCGGCGTTTCTGCGCCGCGCGGTGCGCAAGCGCCTGAACATAGTCGTCGCGGGAGGCACCAGCACCGGCAAGACGACGCTCGCCAATGCCCTCCTCGACGAGATCGCGGAGACGCGCGACCGCGTGCTGATCCTCGAGGACACGGTGGAACTGCAGTGCCGCAGCGATGACCACGTGGGCATGCGCACCGAACCGGGCGTCAGCACCATGGCCGACCTGGTGCGCGCCACGCTGCGGCTGCGGCCGGACCGTATTGTCGTCGGCGAGGTGCGCGGCTCCGAAGCACTCGACCTGCTCAAGGCCTGGGGTACCGGGCATCCCGGAGGCATTGCCACCGTGCATGCCGGCTCAGCACACGGCGCCCTCACTCGGCTGGAACAACTGGTGCAGGAGGTTGCGGTGACCGTCCCGCGCGCTCTGATCGCCGAGGCCGTCAACGTCATCGTCTTCATCGCCGGCCGCGGCCGTGCGCGCCGCGTTCGCGAGATTGCGCGCGTCATCGGCCATGACAGCCAGGGCTACCGCCTCAGCACCGAGCTGGCGTCTTCCTTCCCTTCCCTTCCTTCAACTACCACCGGAGAAACTTGATGACGACTCTACGTAACGCCGTAAAACCGCTTCTGCACGTCGGCGCCGCAGCAGCGCTGCTGCTGGCCGTGGCGCTGCCCGCGCAGGCAGCAGGCTCCAACATGCCATGGGAGGCGCCGCTTCAATCGGTGCTCGAATCCATCCAGGGGCCGGTAGCGCGGATCATCGCAGTGATCGTCATCATCGCGACGGGCCTGGCGCTCGCCTTCGGCGACACCAGCGGCGGCTTCCGCAAGCTGATCCAGATCGTGTTCGGTCTGTCGATTGCGTTTGCGGCGTCCAGCTTCTTCCTGACCTTCTTCAGCTTCACGGGCGGGGCGGTACTGGCATGAACACCGCCACCGGAAGTCTGGTCGGCTTCGAGGTGCCGCTGCACCGTTCGTTGACCGAGCCCATCCTGCTGGGCGGTGCGCCGCGCACCGTGGCGATTGCCAACGGCACACTGGCCGCCGCGGTCGGCTTGGGCCTGCAGCTCTGGCTGCCCGGCCTTGTGCTGTGGATCGTCGGGCATTCGCTGGCTGTCTGGGGTGCGCGCCTCGACCCGCAGTTCATGCAGGTCTTCTCGCGGCACATCAAGCACCGGCAGTTGCTGGACGTGTGAGGTCACGATGTTGAACCTCACCGAATACCGCAAGCGCCCGGCTTTGCTGGCCGACTGGCTCCCCTGGGCCGGACTAGTCGCGCCCGGTGTCGTGCTCAACAAGGATGGCTCGTTCCAGCGCACCGCGCGGTTCCGGGGGCCGGATCTGGACAGCGCGACGCAGGGCGAATTGATCGCCACGTCGGCGCGTCTTAACAACGCGCTGAGGCGGCTGGGCTCGGGCTGGGCCTTGTTTACGGACGCCGAGCGGCGCGAAGCGGCCGGCTATCCCGAGTCGTCGTTTCCCGAGCCACTCTCCTGGCTGGTCGACGAAGAACGTCGCGCTGCCTTCGAGGAAAACGCCAGCCACTTCGAAAGCAGCTACCACCTGACGCTGCTGTACCTACCGCCCGAGGAATCGACAGCGCGCGCCGCCCGCCTTCTCTACGAGAACAACCGCACGGAAGGGGTTGATTGGCGTGAGCGGCTCGAAGCCTTCGTGTCCGAGACGGAACGCTTCTTCGGCCTGCTTGCAGGCGTGATGCCGGAGATCTCGTGGCTCGACGATGCGCTAACCCTGACCTTCCTGCACGGTTGCGTGTCCACTCGCTGGCATGCGGTCGCCGTGCCCGAGGTGGCCATACACCTCGATGCGCTGCTAGCCGACGAACCGCTGGTGGGCGGCCTGGCGCCCATGCTCGGCAACTCGCACCTGCGGGTGCTCACGGTCCGAGGCTTTCCGACCTCGACCTGGCCAGGCCTGCTGGACGACCTGAACCGCCTGGGGTTCGCGTACCGCTGGAGCACGCGCTTCCTCTGCCTCGACAAGACTGAATCCGAGAAAGAGCTGGCGCGCCTGCGGCGCCAATGGTTCGCCAAGCGCAAGAACATCGTCGCACTGCTGCGCGAGACCATCTTTCAGCAGGAGAGCCCGTTGGTGGACTCCGACGCATCGAACAAGGCCACCGATGCGGACGCTGCGCTGCAGGAGCTCGGAAGCGATCAGGTGGCTTTCGGCTACGTCACTGCGACCGTGGCGGTGCTCGACGCCGACGCTACGGCGGCCGACGAGAAACTGCGTGCGGTCGAACGGGCCATCCAGGGCCGGGGCTTCGTCACCATCCCCGAGACCTTGAACGCGGTTGATGCCTGGCTGTCGTCCGTCCCGGGCCATGCCTATGCGAACGTGCGACAGCCGATCGTTTCGACGCTGAACCTTGCGCACATGATGCCGGTATCGGCAGTGTGGGCCGGGCCGGCGCGCAATGCGCATCTCGATGGCCCGCCGTTGATCGTCACCCGCACCGATGGAGCCACGCCGTTCCGGCTGGTCACGCACATCGGCGACGTGGGCCACACGCTGATCGTGGGACCGACCGGCATGGGCAAGTCGGTGCTGCTCGCGACGCTGGCGATGCAGTTCCGCCGCTACCCGGGATCTCGCATCTTCGCCTTCGACATGGGCCGGTCGATGCGGGCCACGATCTTGGGACTCGGCGGCGAGCACTACGACCTGGGCGCTGAAGGAGCCATTGCTTTCCAGCCGCTGGCCCGCATCGACCAGCACGGCTACCGCACCTGGGCGGCCGAGTGGATCGAAGGGCGTTTGATTCAGGAAGGCATCGCCGTTGGCCCGCCAGAGAAAGACGCCGTCTGGTCCGCACTCAACAGCCTGGCCAGCGCGCCCGTTGAACAGCGCACCATGACCGGCCTGTCGGTGCTGCTGCAGTCCAACGCCCTGCGCCAAGCCCTGCAGCCCTACGTTCTGGGTGGCGCACACGGCAAGCTGCTCGATGCCGATACGGACCGGCTCGGTACTGCGTCTGTGCAGGGCTTCGAGATGGAAGAGCTGATGCACAGCAAGGCCGCCGTGCTGGCGGTGCTGGGATACCTGTTCGCTCGCTTCGACGAACGATTCGATGGCGCGCCGACTTTGCTGATCCTCGACGAGGCCTGGTTGTTCCTCGATGACCCCGTGTTCGCCTCGCGCATCCGCCAGTGGCTCAAGACGCTGCGCAAGAGGAACGTCTCGGTGATCTTCGCCACGCAGTCGCTTGCGGACATCAAGGATTCGACGATCGCGCCGGCCATCGTGGAGAGCTGCGCGAGCCGCATCTTCCTGCCGAACCCGCAGGCGACCGAGCCGCAGATTCGGGTGATCTATGAGGGCTTCGGACTCAATGGGCGGCAGATCGAAATCGTCGCAACCACCCAACCCAAACGCGACTACTACTACCAGTCGCGGCTGGGCAACCGTGTCTTCGACCTCGGGCTTGGGCCGGTGGCGCTTGCGTTTGCCGGGGCGTCCACGCCCGAGGACCAACGGGCCATCGACGCCGTGTCCGCCGCAGCCACTTCCTCGGGCTTCGCAGCAGCTTGGCTGCGCCACCGCGACCTCGATTGGGCCGCTGACCTCATCCCATCGTTTCCGTTCATTCCTTCGTCACCTCAGGAGAACTCACCATGAAGAAGCAGCTTCTCGCCGCCGCTGCGGCATCGCTGATCGCCATTGCTCCCGCCGCCCATGCCCAGTGGGTCGTGATCGATCCCACCAATCTGGCGCAGAACATCCTGACAGCCGCCAACACGCTGGAGCAGATCAACAACCAGATCAAGCAATTGCAGAACCAGGCGCAATCGCTGATGAATCAGGCGCGCAATCTGACCAGCCTGGATTTCAGCGCGCTCAATGAGCTGCGCGCTGCCTTGTCGGCGACTAACCGCCTGATCCAGCAGGGCCAGGGCCTGGCCTTCAACGTTGCGCAGATGGAGACGGACTTCCGGAGGCTGTACCCCGAGTCATACACGGCAGCGATCTCAGGTACCCAGATGGCGACCGACGCGCGCACGCGCTGGACCAACTCCCTCGAAGCGCTGCGCACCGCGGCCAAGGTGCAGTCCCAGGCAGTGCAGAACTTCACGTCCGACGAGCGGACTTTGACCGACCTGGTGAACCGCAGCCAATCGGCCGCCGGTGCCCTACAGGCAATGCAGGCGACGAACCAGTTGCTGGCCCTGCAATCGCGCCAGGCGATGCAGACGCAGCAACTCCAGATCACGCAGGACCGTGCGGTGGCGCTGGAGCAGGCGCGGCAGGTTGCGGTGCAGGAGCGCGCACGCGAGGTGCGCCGGCGCTTCCAGGGCGACGGCACGGCGTACACGCCCTATACGGTCAACTTCTACGGCAACTGAGGGGCGGCCATGAGACAGCTTCCGATCATGTTCCTGGCCGCTTTTGCAGCGGTGTTGGTTGCCGCCTGCAGCAAACCCGCGCCCATCGAGTCCGTCGAGTCACTGGTGGCCAATCCCGAGCGCCTGAAGGAGCTGCGCGCGCAATGTAAGGCTGACCACGCCAAGGTCGGGGATGCGCAATGCAACGCGGTAGCAGAGGCGACACGCCAGCGCTTCTTCAACACCGACGGACCGAAGTACACACCGCCCGCTTCGCCGCCGACAGCGTTTTCGCCGCCTGCGGCATCGGCGCCCGCAGCGCCGTCTCCTGCGCCTCAATCGGCGCCAAAGGACTGACCGATGAACGACCTGTCGGTCATCGACCGCTTCCTGGACGTCTTTTCGCGCTACATCGACTCGGGCTTCGGTCTGCTTGGCGGCGAGGTGGGATTTCTGACCGCCACGCTGGTCGCAATCGACATGACGCTGGCAGGTCTCTTCTGGGCGATGAGCAATGCCAGCGGCGGTGGTGGCGACGACGTGATCGGCAAGCTGATCAAGAAGGTGCTGTACGTTGGCTCCTTCGCCTTCATTCTGAACAACTTCAACAGCCTGTCGGGGATCGTGTTCCGGTCGTTCGCCGGACTGGGACTGGTGGCTTCCGGTTCGTCGATGACCCAGGGCCAGTTGCTGCAGCCGGGCAGGCTGGCGCGCGTGGGCGTGGAAGCCGGCGCGCCGATCATGCGGCAGATCAGCGACCTGACGGGCTTTCCGGAAGTGTTTGCCAACCTGGACGTCATCACCGTACTGTTCCTGGCCTGGCTGGTGCTGATCGTGAGTTTCTTCGTGCTCGCGGTGCAGCTCTTCGTGACGCTGATCGAATTCAAGCTGACCACGCTCGCGGGCTTCGTGCTGGTGCCGTTCGCGCTGTGGAACAAGACGGCGTTCCTGGCCGAGCGGGTGCTTGGCAACGTGGTGTCCTCGGGCATCAAGGTGCTCGTGCTGGCCGTGATCGTCGGCATCGGCACAGGCCTGTTCGCCGAGTTCACGGCGGCTCCAAACACCGAGCCCTCCATCGACCATGCGCTGGTCATCATGTTGGCCGCGCTGGCGATGCTGGGTCTGGGGATCTTCGGGCCGGGCATTGCGACCGGTCTGGTGTCTGGCGCACCTCAACTCGGAGCGGGTGCGGCGGCGGGGACGGCGCTGGGTGCCGCTGGCCTGGCCGTGGCAGGCGGCGCTGCTGTGGCAGGTGCGGGTTCTGCGGTAGCCGCTGGGGCGCGCATGTCACCGGGTGCTGCGAGAGCGGCCATTGGCGGCGGTGCCAGCGCGGTGCGGTCTACAACGGCGATGGCCAGCGGGGCGAAATCGGCCTACCAGGCCGGCGCCGCCGCGTCGGGCGCTGGCGGTATGCGCGCGGCCGGTGCAGGCCTTGCCAACGTCGCGCGCAGCGGCACCAGTGCCATGGGCCAACGCGTCGCGTCCGGCGCCAGGGCCGTCAAAGACAGGGTGGCGAGCTTCGTTGCCGACGCGGCGGCACCTGCCGCAGCCAAGCCCGCGGCCGATGGGCCTGAAGCCCATGCGCCAGCGGCTGAGCCCGCATGGGCCATGCAGATGCGCCGCAAACAGCAGATGACGCATGCGGCCACGACGGCTGCGCACACGTTGCGTTCCGGCGATGCCGGCGGTAGCGGCGCCAGCCCGAGCCTGCGCGATGACTCGAATTCATAGGAGATCCAGATGCGATACAAACGACCCCAGGTGCGGTACTCGGCGACGCCCGAACCCGTCACCCCCTACCAGGCCGCCGCGCAGGTTTGGGACCAGCGCATCGGCAGCGCACGCGTGCAGGCGAAGAACTGGCGGCTGATGGCCTTCGGTTGCCTGTCCCTCGCGCTGTTGATGGCCGGTGGCCTCGTGTGGCGCTCGGCCCAGTCCATCGTGACGCCCTTTGTCGTCGAGGTCGACAACGCTGGCCAGGTCCGTGCGGTGGGCGAGGCGGCCACGCCTTACAAGCCCAACGACGCGCAGATCGCGCACCATCTGGCGCGCTTCGTCACCGACGTGCGTTCGCTGTCCATCGACCCGATCGTCGTGCGGCAGAACTGGCTCGAGGCCTACGAGTACACAACCGACCGTGGCGCGGCCACCTTGAACGACTACGCGCGAGCGAACGATCCGTTCTCGCGCATCGGACAGAGCTCGGTCGCAGTGGAGGTCACGAGCGTGGTGCGGGCCAGCGACACGTCCTTCCAGGTGCGCTGGATCGAACGTAGCTATGCCAACGGCTCGCCCTCGGGGACGGAGCGCTGGACGGCCGTGCTGTCCGTTGTGCTGCAGCCGCCGCGCACCGAGCAGCGCCTGCGCAAGAACCCGCTCGGCATCTATGTCAACGGCCTGTCCTGGAGCCGTGAACTCGAAGCCACCGATGCAATGAAAGGAACAAAGCCGTGAACAGACATTTCTCCAAATCCGTACTTCCGTTGGTTCTGCTGGCCCTCGCTGGCTGCGCTACGCAGGGCAAGCCGCCTCCGGCGATCTCTCTGGACGAGCCCGTTGCCGTTGCTGCGCAGCAGCTGCCGGAACCACCGAAGCCCATCGAGGTGGTTGAAGTGCCGAAGCCTTTGCCGTTGCCTGAGCAAATGAAGGCGCTGCCGAGCGAGTCCGACGCGAAGCTGGCACCGGAACCCGTAGATGAAAAGGTCCGCGTTTCCCGCGCCAACATGGAGGCCCGAATCGCCCCCACACGTGAGGGCTATGTCAACGCGATCCAGGTCTGGCCCTACGCCGATGGCGCGCTGTATCAGGTCTACACCAGCCCGGGACGCGTGACCGTCATCGCCCTGCAGCAGGGTGAAGAGCTGGTAACGGTGTCGGCCGGTGATACGGTGCGTTGGATCGTTGGCGATACGGCCAGCGGTGCGGGTGCAACGCTGCGCGTGAACATCCTCGTGAAACCGACGCGCATCGGTTTGAAGACCAACCTGGTGGTGACGACGAATCGTCGCACCTACCTGCTCGAACTCTCGTCGACGCCGCAGGCCTGGATGGCTTCCGTGTCCTGGGACTACCCGAAGGACCGGCTGCTGGCCCTGCAGAAGCAGGCGCACCAAGCCCAGTCCGGCGCGCCGGTGGAAACCGGCATGACGCTGGAGCAGATCAGATTTCGCTATGCCGTCAGCGGCGACAGCCCGCCGTGGAAGCCGCTGCGCGCCTTCGACGACGGTGAGCGGGTCTATATCCAGTTCCCGGGTGGAATCGCGCAGGGCGAGTTGCCGCCGTTGTTCGTAATCGGCGCGCATGGCGATGGACAACTGGTGAACTATCGTTTTCGCTCGCCGTACTACGTGGTCGACCGGCTGTTCGGCGCCGCCGAGCTGCGGCTTGGCGGCGACAAGGCGCAGGTGGTACGCATCGAGCGCACCGATGGTGTCAGTGCGGGCGTCGTGCGGAGGAACTGAGCATGGGGACGTCCGACATGCCCGATGCGACTCCAGCTGCGGCCCCGAAGGTCGCGCCAGAATCAGTAGCCTTGCGCGCTTCGCCGCGTCCCGTCACGCGCTTGAACCGCCGCATGCTGGCGGTCGGTGCCGGCACCCTCGCCGCCGCCGTGCTTGGTGGCACCCTGTGGTCGCTGCAGTCGAACAAGCGAGAGCGCAATCCGGCCACCGAGCTGTACAACGTCGATCGCGTCTCGCGCGCCGAGAACCTGGACCTGTTGCCCAAGGACTATGCCGGAATTCGGCCGGCATTGAAGCAGGCACCGCCCATGCTGGGCGAGCCGCTGCCCGGAGACCTGGGCCCGGCCATCGTCAAGGCGCAGCAGCCAATGGAGACGCGGCCGCCGGGCGGCGGCGTCGATCCGGCGCAGGCCGAGCGGCTGGCGGCCGAAGAGGCGGCCCGGTCGTCTGTGTTTTTTCGAAGCGGTGGCAGCAACACTGGGCCGAGGCCGGGCGCCGTACAGGCCGTCGCTGGCCCTTCGGCGCTCGCTTCAGGCAATCAGCCGTTCAACCCAATGGGGACCACTGCCACCGCAGCGCAGCCCTCGGATCCAACGGCTGTGCAGAACCGGCAGGATCAGAAGGAGGCGTTCATCGCGAAGGCAGGCGACACATCCACGCGCAATCCCGGAAGCTTGCAGTTGCCGGCGTCGCCCTACCAGGTGATGGCAGGCACGATCATCCCGGCGGCGCTGGTAACCGGGATCAACTCCGACCTGCCGGGCCAGGTCATCGCCAACGTGTCGGAGGCGGTCTACGACACTGCCACGGGCCGCCATCTACTGATTCCGCAGGGCTCGCGCCTGATCGGCCGCTACGACAGCCAGGTAGCCTTCGGCCAGCGGCGCGTGCTGCTGGTGTGGACACGGCTGATCCTGCCGGACACATCGTCGGTTGCGCTAGACCGTCTGCCCGGCATCGACCCTGCCGGCTACGCCGGGCTCGAGGATGGCGTCGATTGGCATTGGGACCGCATCCTGGCCGGCGCTGCGTTGTCCACGCTGCTGGGGATCGGTGCCGAGCTGGCGGCGCCCGAGAGCCGCACCGATGGCAATCGCATCGTCATCGCGGGACGTGAGAGCGCGCAGGAGACGGTGAACCAGGTCGGGCAGGAGATCACGAAGCGCAACATGAGCATCCAGCCGACGCTGACGATTCGGCCGGGCTTCCCCATGCGGGTGATGGTCAGCAAGGACCTGGTGCTGCGGCCATATCAGCCATTGTTCTTTCAGAGAGGATCATCGCAATGAGCGCAATCAAGCTCCGCCTCGGCCCCTTGCCCAAGGCAACGACAGTGAAGCTCACTGTCACCATCCCCTCCGACCTCAAGGCGATGCTCGACCGCTATGCGACCCAGCATTCGCAGACCTACGGAGAGCCGGTTGATGCGGCCTCACTTGTTCCGCATATGCTGGAAACCTTCATGGCGCGTGATCGCGCGTTCAAGGCCATGCGAACCAAGACAACGAGATCCCCGAGTCCAGCTCAATAGTGGGACCGCTACGCCTCCACGCGATTCGCTTTGCTGCGGTAGGTTGGGCACCGCAGACATCCACGGCAATCTATGGACATACCGCAACGGCAACGGACGCCAGTGCGGGATGGACGAAAGGACTGCCATATGCGAGCCCACAACGACTGCGCGTCGAAGGAGACAAGTGCTACGGACTCCGCGGTCCGCCGAACCTTGCAAGCCGCACAGCTGCTGCACGAGGCGCTGACGCTGCTTGGCGTAGTGTCTGTTCAGCAATTGCCACCTACGAAAATGCGTGCACCTGACAGACTTCTGAGACTTCCTGATGTTGAACGCCTGACGGGACTTCGGCGTTCAGCGATCTATGAACAGATGCAAAGAGGCGTATTTCCACGATCAGTCAAAGCCGGAAAGAGGGCTGCGACATGGTCGGAAACTGCAGTACAGGCGTGGATTGCGGATCGCATAGATGGCCGAATGGCGTGAAGGATGACAGGCAGGCCGGGCTGCCCCTCTCAGGCGCCTTCCGAATCAGACGCCGCAGCCGCCGGTTCTGCGTCGTAGAACGTGGGCTGACCTACTGGCGTAATCGTGACCCAATCGATGCGGTACTGCCGCCCACTCTTGAACGCGTCCTGCAATGCCGCCGCCCGCGGATCACCATCGGGGAACTTCAAAATCACATTCAATGAGCCCGTCTTGGGGTCGAGCTGCGGTAGGCCGAGAAGCTCACCTGAGCTTGCCATCAACAGATCGCCGTAGCCTTCCTTCACAAGCGTAGTCAACTCCCTATGCACAGCCGCTTGGTCCGACACGAGGCGCTCGTTTCGATGAAGGAAGTCTCCCAGCCGACCGACTGTTTCTGTCAGCCGCTTTGTCACCGGGAAGTAGTGAAGCTCAAAGGTCTCGTCCGGGTCTTTCAAGTGATAGAGCATCACCAGAACGTCATCTCCATTACTCCACTTAACAGTCTGAAGCATGTTTGCAAGATGGACGACCTTCCACTGACGGCGCCGCGCAACTGTCAAGCCGTCAACAGCCTGCACACTTTCCGCCAGACGCATCTCGACCCCCAATCGAAGCTCCAGGGCTGCGTACAAGAGGTCTTGAAGACTACCGGCATCACGACGCTGTTTGCAACGTTTCAGGTAGCCCTCAACTGTAGTGTCATAGCTCATCGTCCAGACTTACTCTTCGGTGTCATCGCGACTGCCCTTCGGGCGCATCAGCGTTCTCAGCGGCACGGTCGGCAGAACGTGCTCACCTGATGGCGCGGGACTGTCCTCTTCAGGTTCACGCGGCACCTTTTCGATCAGCACCGGCTCGCCCATCCAATCGCACTTGTCGCACGCCGGCCACTCCAGTTCGTCCTCCGGGAAATCCTCGTGGAATCCACGCTGCGGAGACAGTCGATGCGAACCGCAGGCGGGGCACTCCTCGGGCACCTTCCGCAGCAGTCGCACCACCACGGCCGAACAGTGCCCGATAGCATGCTCAGTGATCGACAAGGCGGCCTCTGCGTCATGCCACTTCGACTTCTTGCTGTGGGTTAGCCAGTTGACGAACTTCCACGCGCTCTCCAGCAGCGTCTTGAAGAGATGCCGTCTGTGCTCGTGCGTTGCGCCAGGCAGTGCCGTCGCGCAAATGTGATCGACCCATGCCTTCAGGTCTGCACGCTTCGGCTTCTCTTCGGTGGACGCCCAAGGGATGACAGTTTGCGCGGCGCCGACCAACGAAAGCAGCGCTTCGCGACATCGCACACCGACTGCCTGGTAGTCGCCGACCTCGTGCGCGTGTCGTACCGCCTCGGACGCTTCTTCGAGGTAGCGATAGCATTCCCCGAAGGGCTCAATTGGCAACTCCTCCAACTTGGAGCGATGGTTCATCGGGATGCGCAGACACAGGCCGATGTGGAAAGTCAGCGCAAGGTCCATGTTCGGGAACTGCTCTTGCGAGTAGAGGTTGGTCATCCCCGTGATGACCCACCATCGGTCGACGTTGGTGTGCACATCCCACACATAGTGCGTCGAACTGAGGACGTTCTCCGAGTACACCTTCTGGACAAACTCGACGGTCAAGTCGGGTGCCTGCCAGTTCATGTACGCGATGATCTTGTCGGCTTCTTCTTGGGTGGATGCAAGCATGGCGCGAGTATCGACGCAGGCTGTCTTGTACGGACCGTCTGGGCCGCCCTACGCGAACTCTCTCGGCTAGGCCAAGCGCTTCAGCGTGAGCGCCATACACGACACGACCCGGACCAACTGTGAAGACCTTTTTTGCAACAGCTGAAGGACTCGGGAAATCTAGGACACCGCAAGGACACGGAGGCCAAAAAAGAGAAAAGGGTTAGCAGATACTCACCTGCTAACCCTTATCAATATTGGCGGAGTGGACGGGACTCGAACCCGCGACCCCCGGCGTGACAGGCCGGTATTCTAACCAACTGAACTACCACTCCTGGTAGACAACGTTCGTTCCTTGCGGAACCGAGTGTTGACGACTCGTGCCGACTTCACCGAAGTGAAACTGGCGACCCTACGGGGATTCGAACCCCGGTAGCCACCGTGAAAGGGTGGTGTCCTAGGCCTCTAGACGATAGGGTCAAAACCTTGGACGTGCTGCGATCAGCATCTCTAACCTACTCGACACTTTGATGGTGGAGGTAAACGGGATCGAACCGATGACCTCTTGCATGCCATGCAAGCGCTCTCCCAGCTGAGCTATACCCCCGTGTGGGTGTCGAGCCTCGAATTATAGCCCGATTTTTCAGGCCTTTTTCAATCGCTCGATAACTTTTTCGCGGGAAAAAATTTCGAGCACTGAATCGAGGGACGGTGTCTGCGATGTTCCCATCACAAGCACTCGTACTGGCATCGCTAACACGGGCATTTTCAGCGCGTGTGTCGCGAGGACTTCCTTGATCATAACTGCGATTTCGGCCCTCTCCCAGGCGACCGTCATCAATTTTTCAACGAGTGTTGCGATCGCGGGCTTCACTGCATCGGTGATGTGCTGCGCGCGGTCTGCATCGCTCACTTCGATGTCCGAATAGAACGCCGCAGCCCAACCTGCGAGCGCCACCGTGGTGTCGCAACGGTCCTTGAAGAGCGCACAGATCGCAGGCAGACGCTCGTCGGCGACGATGCCGCGCTTTTGCAACTGCGCTGCAACAAGCGGCGCGAGCTCGTCGCCGCTCTTGGCCTTGATGTACTGCGCATTCACCCATGCAAGCTTGGCCGCGTCCCACTGCGCCGGGCTCTTCGACAGGTGCGATCCGTCGAACCAGCTCACCATCTGCTCGCGCGTGAAGAGCTCGTCGTCGCCGTGGCTCCAGCCCAGACGCGCGAGGTAGTTGAGCATGGCTTCGGGCAGGTAGCCGTTGTCCTCGTAGGCCGTGACGCTCACCGCGCCGCGGCGCTTCGAGAGCTTCTGCCCGTCGTCGCCGAGGATCACCGGCACGTGGCCGAACTGCGGCAGCGGTGCGCCGAGCGCGCGGAAGATGTTGATCTGCCAGGGCGTGTTGTTGATGTGCTCGTCGCCGCGGAACACGTGCGTGATGGCCATGTCCCAGTCGTCGACCACCACCGCGAAGTTGTAGGTCGGCACACCATCAGGACGCAGGATGATGAGGTCGTCGATCTCGCGGTTGTTGATGGTGATCTCGCCCTTGACGAGGTCGTTCCACGTCACGTCGCCTTCGGGCGGATTGCAAAAGCGCACCACGGGCGGCACGCCTTCGGGCACGGGCGGCAACACCTTGCCGGGCGCCGGGCGCCAGCGGCGGTCGTACAGCGTCTTCTCGCCGCGCGCGCGTTGCGCTTCGCGCATCTCGTCGAGTTCGGCCGGCGTGCAGTAGCAGTGGTAGGCGGTGCCGGCCGTGAGCATCTGCGCAATGACTTCGCGGTAGCGCTCGAGGCGTTGCATCTGGTAGATCGGGCCTTCGTCGTAGTCGAGGCCGAGCCAGTGCATCGACGCGAGGATCTGGTCGGTCGAGTCCTGCGTGGAACGGGCCACGTCGGTGTCCTCGATGCGCAGCACGAACTCGCCGCCGTGGTGGCGCGCATAGGCCCACGAATAGAGTGCGGTGCGCGCCGTGCCCAGGTGCAGGAAGCCGGTGGGAGACGGTGCGATGCGGGTGCGAACTTTGCCGGTCATGAAATGAAAATCAGGAGGTCAGGGTGCTCAGGCCGCGCGAAAGATCGGCCGTGATGTCGTCGATGTACTCGAGGCCGACCGCGAGGCGGATCAACCCCTGGCTGATGCCCGCGGCCTGGCGCTGCACTTCGGTGAGGCGGCCGTGCGAGGTCGTGCCGGGGTGCGTGATGATGGTCTTGGTGTCGCCCAGGTTGGTGGCGATGCTCACGACGCGCGTGCTGTTGATCACGTGGAAGGCGTTGGCGCGCGCGGCGTCGGGCGTGTCGCCGACCACGTCGAACGACACCACCGCCCCGCCCTGCCCCGACTGCTGGCGCATCGCGAGTTCGTGCTGTCCATGCGAGGCAAGACCGGGGTAGTACACGCGCGCAATGCCGGGCTGCTGCTCGAGCCACTGCGCCACGGCCAGCGCATTCGCGCATTGCGCCTTCATGCGAATGCCGAGCGTTTCCATGCCCTTGAGCACGACCCACGCATTGAATGGCGACAGCGCCATGCCGGCGGTGCGCACCACGGGGCCGAAGACATCGACGATGAGCTTCGACGGACCGCAGATCGCGCCAGCCATCACACGGCCCTGGCCGTCGAGGTACTTGGTGCCCGAATGGATGATGAGGTCGGCGCCCAGCTCGGCCGGCCGCTGCAGGATCGGCGTGCAGAAGCAGTTGTCGACCGCGAGCAGCGCGCCCACGCCGTGGGCCAGGTCGGCCAGTGCCTGGATGTCGCAGACTTCCGTCAGCGGGTTGGTCGGCGTTTCTGCGAAGAGCAGCTTGGTGTTGGGTTTGAGCGCGGCGCGCCATTCGGCCACGTCGGTCTGCGAGACAAAGGTGGTCTCGACGCCGAACTTGGCGAACTCCTTGCCGAACAGGTTCAGCGTGGAGCCGAACACCGAGCGCGAGCAGATCACGTGGTCACCGGCCTTGAGCAGGCCCATGCACATCATGAGGATCGCGCCCATGCCGGTCGAGGCGCCGATGGCGGCCTCGGTGCCTTCGAGCGCGGCCAGGCGCTGCTCGAAGCTGGCGACCGTCGGGTTCGAGGTGCGCGAGTAGGTGAAGCCGGCCTCGGTGCCGGCGAAGCGGCGGGCCGAGGTCTCGGCGTCGGGCTGCACGAAGCCGCTCGTGAGGAACAGGGCCTCCGAGTGCTCGCCGTGCTGGCTGGGCGCCAGGCCGGTGCGCAGCGCGAGGGTGTCGCGGTGCAGGCCGGGTGGCAAGGTGCGTTCGTCTTGGCTCACGTCGGCCCTCTCTTCTTTCTCTTACTCGCTGGGGTTCGGCAGGGCGAGGCGCGAAGCGTCTTCTTCGTTTTCCTCGATGCGCGGACGGTTGCCGTTCATGCGCGAGATGGCGGCGGTGTCGATGTCGCCGGTCACGTACACGCCGTCGAAACACGAGGCGTCGAAACCGGCGAGCTTCGGGTTGAGCGAGCCGATGGCGCGCTTCATGGCGTCGACGTCCTGGTAGATCAGCGCGTCGCAGCCGATGAGCTCGCGGATTTCCTCGACGGTGCGGTCGTGCGCCACGAGTTCGTCCTTGGTCGGCATGTCGATGCCGTAGACGTTGGGGTAGCGCACCGGCGGCGCGGCGCTGGCCAGGTAGACCTTGCGGGCGCCGGCGTCGCGCGCCATCTGCACGATCTCGCGGCTGGTGGTGCCGCGCACGATGGAGTCGTCGACCAGCAGCACGTTGCGGCCCTTGAATTCGCTGCCGATCACGTTGAGCTTCTGGCGCACCGACTTCTTGCGAACGCCCTGCCCCGGCATGATGAAGGTGCGGCCCACGTAGCGATTCTTCACGAAGCCTTCGCGGTACGGAATGCCCAGGAGGTGCGCGAGCTGCGTGGCGCTCGGGCGGCTCGATTCGGGGATCGGGATGATCACGTCGATCTGGTTCGGCGGCACGGTCGAGACCACGCGCTTGGCCAGCGTTTCGCCCAGGTTCAGGCGCGCCTGATACACCGAGATGCCGTCGAGCACCGAGTCGGGACGTGCGAGGTACACGAACTCGAAGATGCACGGGTTGAGCGACGCACCTTCGGCGCACTGCATCGAGTGCACGTTGCCTTCGAGGTCGATGAACACGGCTTCGCCCGGCTCGATGTTGCGTTCGAACACGTGGCCCGAGCCTTCGAGCGCGACCGATTCGCTGGCCACCATGACGGTGCCGTCGGCGCTGCGGCCCATGCACAGCGGGCGGATGCCGTAGGGGTCGCGGAAGGCCAGCAGGCCGTGGCCGGCGATCAGCGAGACCACGGCGTACGAGCCGCGCAGGCGCTTGTAGACGTTCTTGACGGCGGCAAACACCTCGGCCGGGTGCAGCGGCACGCCGCGCGAAGAGCGCTCGACTTCGTGGGCCAGCACGTTGAGCAGCACTTCGGAGTCGCTCTCGGTGTTGGTGTGGCGGTGGTCGGTGGAGAACAGCTCCGCGCGCAGGGCGTGCGCGTTGGTCAGGTTGCCGTTGTGCACCAGCACGATGCCGAAGGGCGCGTTCACGTAGAAGGGCTGCGCCTCTTCCTCGCTGTAGGCGTTGCCGGCGGTCGGGTAGCGCACCTGGCCCAGGCCCACGTTGCCCGGCAGCGCGCGCATGTTGCGGGTGCGGAACACGTCGCGCACCATGCCCTTGGCCTTGTGCATGAAGAACTTGCGTTCCAGCAAGGTCACGATGCCGGCCGCGTCCTGGCCGCGGTGCTGCAGCAGCAGCAGCGCGTCATAGAGCAGCTGGTTGACGGGTGCGTTGCTGACAACGCCGACGATTCCACACATGAACGATTCCTCTCAGGGCAGGTAGCTTGCCAACTTTTCAGGCAGCGAGGGTTTGAGGCCCTGCAATGCCGCATCGAGAACAATGGCGCTGCGCGATTCGTGCCACCAGGCACTGTCGCTCAACGCCAGCAAATGAACAACGACTGCCAGCACGAGCAGGGCCACCGCCCCCCGTGCCGCGCCGAACGCTGCTCCCAAAATCCGGTCCACCGGCCGCAGGCCGACCGCGGCGATCAGCTTGCGCGTGAGGGCTGCCGCCAGCCCCACGCCGAACGCCACCGCCACGAACACCAGCACGAAGGCCAGCGGGTAGCGCCAAGTGGCCTGCGGGTCGCCGAACGGCAGCCAGGCCGCCACGTCGGAAGCCACCCACTGGGCCACGATGAAGGCGGCCACCCATCCGATCAGCGAAATCACTTCGAACACCAGGCCGCGCACCAGCCCGAACAGCATCGACAGCACGATGAGCGCGATGGCGATCCAGTCGAGCAGGGCCACGGCAATGAACTACAGGCAGCGGGCGACGGCGGTGCTTACAACGTGAGGATGGCTGCGGCCAAAGACAAGCCCTTGACCCGGTCCGCGGCCTTCTCGGCCTCGGCACGCGAGGCGAACGGCCCGACGCGCACACGCGTGCGCTCGCCGTCGGTCGTCTTGGCGACGTGCACGTAGGTCTTGAGGCCGGCGCGCTCGAGCTTCTGGCGCACTTCGCGCGCCTTGTCGGCATCGGCAAAGGCGCCGACCTGCACGACGAAGCGGCCGTTGTCGTCGGCGGCCGGCTTGGGCGCGGCGGCGGGCGGCTTGCCTTCGAGCAGCGCGCGGGCGCGGGCGCCGTCGTCGGCGTTCGCGGCGGGCTTGGCGGGTTCCGGCTTCGGCTTGGCCTCGGGCTTCGGTTCGGGCTTTTTCGGCTCCGGCTTGGGTTCCGGTTTGGGTTCGGGCTTCGGCTCGGGTTTGGGTTCCGGCTTGGGTTCGGGCTTCTTCGGCTCCACGGCGGGCTTGGGCGCCGCCGGGGTGGCGGGCACGGTCGTGCCGGGCTCGATCACGGTGCCGTCGGCGGTCTCGGTGATCATGCCGCCGGCCGACGAGGCTGCCGCCACGCGGGAGCTGCCGTCGGACGACGACGAAGGCGCGCTGCTCGTCGCGGGTGCCGGCGTGGCGGGCACGGGCAGCGGCTTGGCCTTGTTGCGGTCGGGAATCTCGATCGGGATGTCGACCGGCACGGGGCGCGGCTGGGTGTCGAACAGCAACGGGAAGCCGATCACGCCGAGCAGCACCAGCACCGCCGCACCGAGCAGCCGATGGCGCGCACGCCGGCGCATGGATTCGACACTTTCCGCCGGCACCGCCGCGGGGGCGCTGCGTCCTTCGTTGCCTTGTGGGCCGCGCGCGCGGAACTTGAAAAACGCCATGAAGTTCGATCCCTGGAGGAGTGCAGCGAGGTGGTGCCCGATGGTGCCGGATGGGTGTGGACAGCCCGACGATCAGCCGCCTGGCAGCAGGTGTTTGGCTTGCAGCCGGGGGGTGCCGTTTTCGAGGACGCCACCCACGGTGAAGAACGATCCGAAGACCACGATTCTATCAGTGGCACCTGCCTGCTCGATGGCCGCGCGCAGGGCGTCCATCGGGCTCGCGTGCACGCTGCCCGAGGCGTCTTTGCGCGTGTTCTGGGCCTGCCACGCGGCCAGCAGATCGGCGGCCTTGGCGGCGCGCGGCGTGGGCAGGTCGGTGAAGTACCAGCGGTCGATCAGCGGCCCGATGCGCGCCAGGATGGGCGCGAGGTCCTTGTCGGCCATGACGCCGAACACGCCGTGCGTGGTGGGCGAAAAACCCATGGCGTCGAGGTTCTCGGCCAGCGCCGCGACGGCGTGGGCGTTGTGCGCCACGTCGAGCACCAGCGTGGGCTCGCCTGGCACGATCTGGAAGCGGCCCGGCAGCTCGACCATCGCGAGCCCGTTGCGCACCGCCTGCGCCGTGATCGGCAGCTGCGGGCGCAGCGCCTCGAGCGCCGCGAGCACGCCCGCCGCGTTGAGCAGCTGGTTGGCGCCGCGCAGCGCCGGATAGGCCAGCCCGCTGTAGCGCCGCCCCCGGCCCGACCAGCCCCACTGCTGCTTGTCGCCCGACACGTTGAAGTCGTGCCCGAAACGCCACAGGTCAGCGCCGATGGCGTTCGCGTGGTCGATGACGCTTTGCGGCGGCACCGGGTCGCTCACGATGGCGGGCTTGCCGGCGCGCAGGATGCCGGCCTTCTCGAAGCCGATGCTTTCGCGGTCGGGGCCGAGGTATTCCATGTGGTCCAGGTCGATGCTGGTGATGACCGCGCAGTCGGCGTCGATGATGTTCACCGCGTCGAGCCGGCCGCCCAGGCCGACCTCGAGGATCGCCACGTCGGGCTTCTCCTGGATCATGCAATGCAGGATGCCGAGCGTGGTGAACTCGAAGTAGGTCAGGGCCATGTCGCCGCGGGCCTTTTCCACCACCTCGAAGCTTGCTATCAGTTTGGAAGCATCGACCGCCTCGCCCTTGAGCCGCAGCCGCTCCTCGAAGCGCACCAGGTGCGGCGAGGTGAACACGGCCGTGCGGTAGCCCGCGTGTGTCAGGATCGATTCGAGCATGGCGCAGGTCGAGCCCTTGCCATTGGTGCCCGCCACCGTGATGACGGGGCAGTCGAAACGCAGGCCCAGACGCTGCGCCATTTCTTTGGCGCGATCGAGCCCGAGTTCGATCTTGTCGGGATGAAGGTGCTCGGCGCGCGCGAGCCAGTCGTTCAGGGTTTCCATGGAGGCCGGCATTGTCGCCGACCGGCCGCTCGCGGCATCATGGCGGCCATGACAACCCTATACGGCATTCCGAACTGCGACACCGTCAAGCGCGCCCGCGCCTGGCTCGACGACCATGGCGTGGCCTACGCCTTCCACGATTTCAAGAAACAGGGCGTGCCCGAGGCCGAGCTCGACCGCTGGCTCAAAGCCCCCGGCTGGGAGGCGCTGGTCAACCGCAAGGGCACCACCTGGCGCAAGCTGGACGAGGCCACGCGCGACGCCGTGGTCGACGCCGCCTCGGCCCGCCCCGTGCTGCTCGGCAACCCCAGCCTGATCAAGCGGCCGGTGGTCGATTGGGGCCCGAAAACGGGCGTAACGACTGGTTTCGATGCCGATCGCTGGGCTGTGAACGCCGTGTAAACCCCGGAACCCCGTCCCGCCGGCCGGCCTCCAACCGCGATCTGCAGGAGAGAACACCATGAACAGACACGTTTTTCGCATCCTCACGGGGCTTTCGGCGGCCGGCCTGCTGGCCACGGGCGCCAGCGTCGTGCAGGCCCAGCAAGTGGTCCAGGCGCGCGTGATTTCCGCCACGCCGATCCGCGAAACGACCGGCAGCGACGTCAGCTACAACGTCACCTACGAATACCAGGGCCGCCAGTACACGACCCGCACCACCAGCCGGCCGGGCGCCACCATCCCGATCCAGGCCAGCGGCTACGGGGTGACCACGTCGGGCGTGACCACCGCGCCGGTCCAGCCCCAGTCGCAGTTGCAGCCCTACCCGGTCGAGGCCAACAACAGCCCCCAGTACCAGGAGCAGTACCAGCCGTACCCGCAACAGGGGCAGTACCAGCAAGGCGCCAACTCCCCCTGGGACAGCGTCGTGCCCGAACCCGGCGTGGTGGTGTCCAACGCGCCCGCGCCGGTCTACGTGCAGCCGGCCCCGGTGTACGCCCCGCCCGTCTACGTGCAGCCCGCCTACACCTACCCGTATGCGCAGCCCTACGCCTACCCGCCGGTCGGCATCTCGCTGAACCTGGGCTATTCGCGCGGCTGGGGCGGTGGCGGCTACTACCGTGGCTATCGCGGATGGGGCGGCCATCGCCACGGCTGGCGCTACTGAGTTTCCCCCACGGCGGGCCGGCTCTCCCGAGCCCCTAAAATCGAGGGCTTCTCCAACCCCGGGGGTGCTGCTGCCGCGGCGCGTCCCTCGATCCGCCGAACGCGCAGGCGCCGGCGCCATCCATCCAATGACGACGACTACCGACACCATCAACAGCGCCGCAGTGGCCACCAAGGCCAATGTGTATTTCGACGGCAAGTGCGTGAGCCACAACCTCACCCTGGCGGACGGCACCAAGAAATCGGTCGGCGTGGTCCTGCCCTCCACCCTCACCTTCAACACCGGCGCGCCTGAAATCATGGAAGGCACCGGCGGCAGCTGCGAATACCAGCTCGCAGGCACCAGCGAATGGATCGCCTCGGGCCCCGGCCAGAAGTTCAGCATCCCGGGCAACTCCAGCTTCCAGATCCGCGTGAGCGGCGAGCCCTACAGCTACATCTGCCACTTCGGTTGAAACGGAACCCCTGACATGTCGACCATTCTCCAAAACGTTCCCGCCGGCCAGAAGGTCGGCATCGCCTTCTCGGGCGGCCTGGACACCAGTGCGGCGCTGCACTGGATGAAGCTCAAGGGCGCGGTCCCCTACGCCTACACCGCCAACCTCGGCCAGCCCGACGAGCCCGACTACGACGAGATCCCGCGCAAGGCGATGCTCTACGGCGCCGAGAACGCCCGCCTGATCGACTGCCGCGCGCAGCTGGCCAACGAAGGCATCGCCGCCCTGCAGGCCGGCGCCTTCCACGTGACCACCGCCGGCGTCACCTACTTCAACACCACGCCGCTGGGCCGCGCGGTGACGGGCACCATGCTGGTGTCGGCCATGAAGGAAGACGACGTCCACATCTGGGGCGACGGCAGCACCTACAAGGGCAACGACATCGAGCGCTTCTATCGCTACGGCCTGCTCACCAACCCCGCGCTGAAGATCTACAAGCCCTGGCTCGATCAGGTCTTCATCGACGAGCTGGGCGGCCGCGCCGAAATGTCGGCGTTCATGCAAAAGGCCGGCTTCGCCTACAAGATGTCGTCCGAGAAGGCCTACTCGACCGACTCGAACATGCTGGGCGCCACGCACGAGGCCAAAGACCTCGAGCACCTGAACAGCGGCATGCAGATCGTGCAGCCCATCATGGGCGTGGCCTTCTGGAAGGACGAAGTCGAAGTCAAGCGCGAAACCGTCTCGGTGCGCTTCGAGGAAGGCGTGCCCGTCGCGCTGAACGGCGTGCGCTACACGAACCTGGTCGAGCTGATCCTCGAAGCCAACCGCATCGGCGGTCGCCACGGCCTGGGCATGAGCGACCAGATCGAGAACCGCATCATCGAGGCCAAGAGCCGCGGCATCTACGAGGCCCCCGGCCTCGCGCTGCTGTTCATCGCCTACGAGCGCCTGGTCACCGGCATCCACAACGAAGACACCATCGAGCAGTACCGCGACAACGGCCGCCGCCTGGGCCGCCTGCTGTACCAGGGCCGCTGGTTCGACCCGCAGGCCATCATGCTGCGCGAAACGGCCCAGCGCTGGGTGGCGCGCGCCATCACCGGCGAAGTGACGGTCGAGCTGCGCCGCGGCAACGACTACTCGATCCTGAACACCGAATCGGCCAACCTCACGTACAAGCCCGAGCGCCTGAGCATGGAAAAGGTCGAAGGCGCGTTCACGCCGCTGGACCGCATCGGCCAGCTCACGATGCGCAACCTGGACATCGTCGACACGCGCGAAAAGCTCGCCATCTACACGCAGGTCGGCCTGCTGTCGTCGGGCGAAGGCGCCTCGCTGCCGAAGCTGGCGAACGACGGCGATGCGAGCTGATCGATCCCTTCGCTGCCCTTGCCACCCGCAAGGGCAGCAATGACAACGGGCCCCTCGGGGCCCGTTTTTCTTTGGAAAGTGCACCCGGCGTCAGTCGCCGCCTCCTCCGCACCCGCCACCGCATCCACCGCCCCCATCGGACGCGCCACCGCCGTCGCTGGAGCCGCCATCGCCGCTCCCGCTCGCCTCGCTGCCGCCGAAGCCTCCGGCATCGCCCGAGCTGCCGCCGTCGGACGACGAATCGCCGAAGCTCGTGCCGCAGTGCGCGTCAGAGCCGATTTCTCGCTCGACCGCCCGGCAATCGGGGATGTAGTGAAAGCCGTCCGCAATCGCAAACTTGATGTCCAGCGCAAACAGCAGCGGCAGTCGCGCCGGATTACGCGGGTCGATGCTTTCTTCCTTGCAGGCCCAGTACCAGGTGCGGCGCAGGCCGTCGTTGCGCCGCGCGTCCTGGCCCAGTACCTCGGCCGGGCTGTGGTGCAGCAGGCGCCCGAAGGCCGCCTGGCACCAGGTCTGGTAGCCCTGCGTGTGCAGGATGAACTCGTGCCAGGCCGTGTCGACCACCCGCGAGGGCATGGCGACGAACTTGAGGTTGCTGCGCAGGTACGCCATGAAGAACTGCCGCAGCCCGCGCAGCACCAGCTCGGCGTCGCGTCGGCTCAGTTGCGGGTGCGCCGCACGGAGCTTGCCGATCAGGAACGGCGGCAGCCGGGCCTCGCGGATGAACTGGCGGCGCAGGCTGAGTTCGATCTGGCTCAGGAGCACCGCGAAGGAGAAGGCCGCGAGGATCAGCAGCACCGACCCCCACCAGCCCGCCCGCACCAGGAACACCGAGGCGATGCCCGCCACGATGACGGCAAGCTGCGCCCAGCCCAGCACGGCGATGCGCCGGCGGTAGTTCAGGTGCAGGAAGTCGAGATCCACCGCGTCAGACCACCACGGGCTCCGGCTCCAGCCGGATGCCGAAGCGCTCGTACACGCTGGTCTGGATCGCCTTGGCCAGCGTCATCACCTCGCCGCCCGTCACCGGGTTGGCCGAGCCGCCGCGGTTGACCAGCACCAGCGCCTGCTTTTCGTACACGCCGGCGTTGCCCACCGACTTGCCCTTCCAGCCGCAGGCGTCGATGAGCCAGCCGGCCGCGAGCTTGATGCTGCCGTCGTCCATCGGGTAGTGCACGATCTTGGGGTCGCGCGCGATGATGTCGGCGCACTGCTCGGGCGTGACCGTCGGGTTCTTGAAGAAGCTGCCGGCGTTGCCCAGCACGCGCCAGTCGGGCAGCTTGGCGCGGCGGATGGCGCAGATCCACTCGAAGATATCGACCGCGCTCGGCGTGAAATTGCCGGTTTCTTCCATCTTGCGTTCAAGGTCGAGGTAACCGACCACCGGTTTCCACGGTTTGGGCAGCCGGAAGCGCACCCGCGTGATGACCGCCCGGCCCGCCAGGCCGAAATCGTTCGGGCCGCTGCGCACATGCTTGAAGACCGAATCGCGGTAGCCGAAGGCGCACTGCGCCGCGTCGAGCGTGAAGGCGCGGCCGGTTTCGAGGTCGAAGGCGTCGAGCGAATCGAAGCGGTCCTGCAACTCGACGCCGTAGGCGCCGATGTTCTGCACCGGCGCGCCGCCCACGGTGCCAGGAATGAGCGCCAGGTTTTCCAGCCCCGGGTAGCCGCTGCGCACCATCCATTCGACGGTGTCGTGCCAGGTTTCGCCGGCGCCGGCCTCGACGACCCAGGCGCGCGGCGTCTCTTCGACCAGCCGCCGGCCCTTGATCTCGACCTTCAGCACCAGCGGCTTGACGTCGCCCGTGAGCACGATGTTGCTGCCGCCGCCGAGCACGAAACGGGGTTCGTCGCGCCAGGCCGGATCGGCGTGCAGCGCGGCCAGGTCGGCCTCGCTGGCGATGCGCGCCAGGTGCTGCGCGCGCGCGACGATGCCGAAGCTGTTGTAGGGCTGCAGCGGGACATTGGACTCCACGATCATGGGAGAATTGTCGCATTCAGTACCCGTGCGTCCAGGAGAGCCTATGCCGTCTTTCGATACCGTCTGCGAGCCCAATCTGCCCGAAGTGAAGAATGCGGTCGAAAACACCGCCAAGGAAATCGGCACGCGCTTCGATTTCAAGGGCACCGCCGCCGCCGTCGAGCTCAAGGACAAGGAGATCACCATGATCGGCGACGCCGAGTTCCAGCTCGTGCAGGTCGAGGACATCCTTCGCAACAAGCTCACCAAGCGCAGCGTCGACGTGCGCTTTCTCGACAAGGGCGACGTCCAGAAGATGGGCGGCGACAAGGTCAAGCAGGTCATCAAGATCAAGAACGGCATCGAGACCGAGCAGGCCAAGAAGATCACTCGCATCGTCAAGGACAGCAAGCTCAAGGTGCAGGCCGCGATCCAGGGCGATGCCGTGCGCATCACCGGCGCCAAGCGCGACGACCTGCAGGCCGCCATGGCCCTCATCAAGAAGGACGTGCCCGACATGCCGCTGTCCTTCAACAACTTCCGCGACTGACCCGCGCATGAAGGCGCTCCTCGTCGCGGCGCTGTGGGCGGCCGCGGCCATGGCGGCGCACGCCGCCGACTCGGTCACGCTGACCGGTTCCATCGGCAGCCGCGCGATCCTCATCGTGAACGGCGCGCCGCCCAAGACGGTGGCGGTCGGGGAGACCTTCCAGGGCGTCAAGCTGGTGTCGCTGCAGGCCGACCAGGCGGTGGTCGAATCGGCGGGCAAGCGCTTTTCGCTGCGCATGGATTCGCCCGTGAGCATCGGCCGGGGCGGTATTGCCGGCAGCGGCGGCAACCGCATCGTGCTGCAGGCCGACAGCCGGGGCCACTACATGACGCAGGGCCAGATCAACGGCCGCGCCGTCACCTTCATGCTCGACACCGGCGCAACCACCATCGCGCTGTCGGCGGTCGATGCCCAGCGCATCGGGCTCGATTACAGCAAGGGGCAGCTGGTGCAGATGCGCACGGCCAACGGCAATGCTGCGGGCTACAGGCTGCGGCTGCAGAGCGTGCGCGTGGGCGACGTCGAGGTCTACGACATCGACGCCATCGTCTCGCAGCAACCCATGCCCTTCGTCTTGCTGGGCAACAGCTTTCTCAACCGCTTCTCGATGCGGCGCGATGCCGACGAGATGATTCTCGAGAAGCGGTACTGAGACCGCTCCCGATCCGGCCTCAGGCCTGCGCGGCCGTAACGACGATCTCGATCTTGTAGGCCGCATTGGCCATCTTGGCCTCCACGGTCGCGCGCGGCGGCGTGTTGCCGGCCGGAATCCACGCGTCCCACACCTCGTTCATGGCGCCGATGTCGCCGATGTCGGCCAGGAAGATCTGCGTCATGAGGATGCGCGACTTGTCGCTGCCGGCCTCGGCCAGCAGGCGGTCGACCATGCCGAGCACCTGCGCGGTCTGGCCGCGGATGTCCTGCGTGGTGTCGTCGGGCACCTGGCCCGCGAGGTAGATGGTGCCGTTGTGCACCGCGGTCTCGGACAGACGCGGGCCGACGTGGAAGCGGGTGATGGATGCCATGGTGAGTTCAAGCCTTTTTCTTCGAGCCGAGTTTCGACTCCGTGCCGGCCGCGAGCCGGCGGATGTTTTCGCGGTGCCGCCAGATCAGCAGCAGACTCATGATGATGATCGCAATCAGCACCGTGCGGTCGAGTGGCCACGCAATGTTTCCACCCAGCAGGTAGTAGGCCGGCGCAAAGAACGCCGCCACCAGCGACGACAGCGACGAATAGCGGAAGAAGATCGCGATGATCAGCCAGGTCGCGCCCGTGGCCAGCCCCAGCCAGGGCGCGATGCCCACCAGCACGCCGGCGGCCGTGGCCACGCCCTTCCCGCCCTGGAAGCTGAAGAACACCGGGTACAGGTGACCCAGGAAGGCCGCCAGGCCCGCCAGCGCCGCCACGCCCTCGCCCAGCCCCCATTGCGCGCCGAACTGACGGATCAGGAACACCGGCAGCCAGCCCTTCGCCGCATCGAGCAGCAAGGTGGCCAGCGCCGCGCCCTTGTTGCCCGAGCGCAGCACGTTGGTGGCGCCGGGGTTGCCGCTGCCGTAGCTGCGCGGGTCGGCCATGCCGAGCGACTTGCTCACGATGACCGCAAACGACAGCGAACCGATCAGGTACGACGCCACGATGGCAAGGAGGGAAGGCAGATCGAAACTCAAGGCGGTCTCCGGGGAACGGATTGTTGTTGTGCGCCGCCGGCCTGCATGCCCGGCGGGAAAAAGACAAACGCCGGCTATTCTGCCAGCGCGCACTGCACGGGCTTGGCGCCCAGGAGCGTCACGCACACCTGCGGATCGATGCCCACGAGGTAGCCGCGCCGCCCGCCGTTGATCGCGATCTTCGGCAGTTCGAGCACGCTCGACTCGATGTAGACCGGCATCTCGCGCCGCGTGCCGAAGGGCGAGGTGCCGCCCACCATGTAGCCGCTGTGGCGCTGCGCCACCTCGGGCTTGCAGGGCTCGACCGACTTGGCGCCGATCTGCCGCGCGAGGTTCTTGGTCGACACCGTGCGGTTGCCGTGCATCAGCACGATCAGCGGCTTGGCGTCCTGGTCCTGCATCACCAGCGTCTTGACCACGGTGAACGGGTCGAAGCCCAGCACCTGCGCGCTGTGCTGGGCGCCGCCGTGCTCCTGGTACTCGTAGGGGTGCTCGGTGAAGGCGACCTTGTTCGCCCGCAGCAGCTGGGTGGCGGGCGTCTCGGAAACGTGGGCTTTCTTGCTCACTTGCTCAGGTCAGGCGGCGGGGTCGCGGATGTCCAGGCGGATCTTGTCGATCTCGGCCAGCACCTCGGCCGACAGCGTGGTGCCGTAGGCGTCCAGGTCTTCGTCGAGCTGCGCCACCGAGGTCACGCCGATGATCGTGCTCGCCACCTGCCACTTGGTGTAGCAGAAGGCCAGCGCGAGCTGCGTGGGGCTCAGGCCGTGGTCGCGTGCGAGCTGGTTGTAGCGCCGCGCCGCGCGCAGCGCGTCGGGCTTGCCCCAGCGCTGCTTGCGCACCGATTCGTAGCTCGAGATGCGCGCGCCCTTGGGTGCATCGGGGCCCTCGATGCCGCTCTGGTCGTACTTGCCCGTCAACAGGCCGAAGGCCAGCGGCGAGTACGCCAGCAGCGACACGCCGAGCCGGTGCATGGTCTCGTCGAGCGCGTTCTCGTGCGCGCGGCTCACCAGGTTGTAGACGTTCTGCACCGACACCACGCGCGGCAGCCCATGCTGCTCGGCCAGCCGCACGAACTCGTGCACGCCGTAGGGCGTCTCGTTCGACAGGCCGATGGTGCGCACCTTGCCGGCCTTCACCAGCTTGCCCAGCGCCTCGAGCTGGTCATGGATCGGCGTCTGCGAGGTTTCCTTCTCGGGGTTGTAGTGGATGTTGCCGAACACCGGCACGTGGCGCTCGGGCCAGTGGATCTGGTACAGGTCGATCACGTCGGTCTGCAGGCGGCGCAGGCTGCCGTGGCACGAGGCCTCGATGTCGGCCGCCGTCATGCCCGTGCCTTCGCGCACCCAGGGCATGCCGCGCGAGGGGCCGGCCACCTTGGTGGCCACTGTGATCTTCTGGCGCGTGCCGGGGTTGGCCGCAAACCAGTTCCCGATGATGGTTTCGGTCGCGCCGCAGGTTTCCTTGCTTGCCGGCACCGCGTACATCTCAGCCGTGTCGATGAAGTCGACGCCGCGCTCGAGCGAACGGTTCAGGACGGCGTGAGCCGTGGGCTCGTCGACCTGCTCGCCGAAAGTCATGGTGCCGAGGCAGATCGGGGTGACGTGGAGGTCGCTCTGACCGAGTGGAATCTTTTTCATGCGCGGAATGCTAGCGCGCCCGCGCGGCAGGCGCTGCCCCGGCCCCGAGAAACCGAGCGCCGCCCTGTCCTGTGGCGGACTGCGCGCGGCGCGGCCTCTCCGTATCATCGAGCGCCATATGTACCAAGCCCTCCGCCCCTCGCGCAGCGAATTCGTGCCCGTGCGCAACCTGAACTACCACGTCCGCCTCTGGGGGCAACCGTCGAGCGAGCGCCCGCCGCTGGTGCTGGTGCATGGCTGGATGGACGTGGCGGCCTCCTGGCAGTTCGTGGTCGATGCGCTGAAGGACGACCGTTTCATCATCGCCCCCGACTGGCGCGGCTTCGGCCTCACCGACGGCGGCGGCGTCGACAACTACTGGCTGCCCGACTACCTGGCCGACCTCGAATGGCTGCTCGATCATTACGCCGGCGAGGGCGACGATGCCCGCCCGGTCGACCTCGTGGGCCACAGCATGGGCGGCAACGTCGCCATGCACTACGCGGGCGTGCGCCCGGCGCGCATCCGCCGCCTCGTGAACCTCGAGGGCTTCGGCATGCCCGCGCGCCAGCCCGCCGAGGCGCCCGCACGCTACGGCCAGTGGATCGACGAACTCAAGGGCCTGCACCGCGGCGAAAAGGCGCTGGCGGGCTATTCGGCGGTGGACGGCGTGGCACGCCGCCTCATGAAGACCAACCCGCGCCTCACGCAGGACAAGGCGGACTGGCTGGCCGGCCACTGGTCGGCACCGCAGGCCCAGCCCGACGGCAGCGCGCGCTGGCAGATCCTCGGCGAGGCCGCGCACAAGATCGTCAACGCCAACATCTTCCGCGTCGACGAAACACTGGCGCTCTATGCGCGCATCACCGCGCCGACGCTGATGATCGAGGCCTCGGACGACAGCCTGCACGGCTGGTGGAAAGCGCGCTACACGCTCGCCGAGTTCCACGAGCGCCTGAAGTCCGTGCCCTCGGTGCGCATCGAGCAACTCGACGACGCGGGCCACATGCTGCACCACGACCAGCCGCAGCGCGTGGCGCAGCTGATCGAGGACTTCCTGGCCTAGGGCCTGTTCACCCTATTTCTGGCGTCGCGAAGGTCTGCCACGGCGGGCCAATCAAGGCGCGTGACGCCGCGTGTGCATGCGCACACGCAAGGAGCGCAACGCCGAGTGGCCCGCCGTGGCAGACCTTCCCTTCGGGTTGGCTGGCAAAGGGGCCGTCTGCGGCGTTGCCCGCGCTTGCAAGGCTTCAGCCTTGCTGCGCACGGGCGCCTTGCAGCCAGCCCCTTTGCCAGCCAACGCGACGCCAGAAATAGGGTGAACAGGCCCTAGCCTGCGAAGCCGCCTTCGTCGAGAAACCTCTGCTCTTCCGGCGTGGTGGTGCGCCCGAGCATCCGGTTGCGGTGCGGAAAGCGCCCGAAGCGCGCCACGATGTCGCGGTGCAGCACGGCGAAGTGCTGGGTGTTGGCGTCCTGCGTGGCGTTGAGTTCGACCGAACGCTCCTGCTCGGCCAGCACCTCCGAGTGCATGAAGGGCAGGTAGAAAAAGCGCTGCATCAGAGCGTCGGCCTGCCGGTCGAAGCCGGCCTCGACGGCGCGGCGCGCCACGGCCAGCGCGAGGCCGTCGGTGGCGAGCATGTGCGGGTTCTGGCGCCAGGCGTTGCGCGGGAACTGGTCGAGCAGCACCAGCAGCGCCAGCGCGCCTTCGGCGGTGTCGGCCCAGTGGTCGAGCCGGCCGCTGGCCGCGGCTTGGTGGGCGGCGGCCAACTGGTCGATGCATGCGGCATCGAAGGCATCGCTTTTCGCGAACCAGCGCTCGGGTCCGGCATCGCGCCAGAAGGCGACCACGTCGTGTGCGGAAGGGAGTGTGTCGTCGGAAATCATCGTTGCATTCTCTTGCACAGGCGTGCGAAGAAGGGGCGCTGGCCGACAAGGCCGCAGGCGTCGTCTGCCTATGCTGAATGCTTTCATCCACAGGAGACCCCGACCATGAACAACACTCGCACACTCTGGCGCAGCACCCTCGTCGCGGGCCTGGCCGCCGTCGCACTGGCCGGCTGCGGAATGATGTCGAAGTCGAACGTCGCGAGCTTCAGCGGCGCGATGAACGCGGCCAGCCAGGTGCCGCCCAACATGACGCGCGGCAGCGGCATGGCCGAGGCCTGGCTCAACCGTGACACCAACGTGCTCAAGTACAAGATCACCTACGAAGGCCTGAGCGGCCCGGCCACGGCGGCCCACTTCCACGGGCCCGCCGCCGCGGGTGCGAATGCCGGCGTGGTGCTGCCCTTCGCGAGTCCGGCAAGCCCGATCGAGGGCCAGGCCACGCTCACGCCGGCGCAGGCGGCCGATCTCGTGGCCGGCAAGTGGTACGCCAACATCCACACGGCCGCCAACCCGGGCGGCGAGATCCGCGGGCAGATGCTGCCGAAGATGTGAGATTCGTCCGGGCCGAAGCCGCGAAAAGGCCCCTGGTCAGGTGGCTGTCGCGGGGCTGGTGTCCAATGACCGCATGACGACGACACCCAAGAAAAAGCCTCGCGCCGCCACCGCTGCTTCCTCTTCTTCGCACGCACCACCCCATCCCTTCATCGCCCGCCGCGAAGGCATGCGCGCCGCCCGCAAGGCGCTGGTGCTGCAGGGCGGCGGCGCGCTCGGCGCCTACCAGGCGGGCGTGTACGCCGCGCTCAGCGAGACCGACCAGCAGCCGCACTGGATCGCGGGCGTGTCGATCGGCGCCATCAACGCCGCGCTCATCGCCGGCAACGCGCCCGCGCAGCGGGTCGACCGGCTGCGCGAGTTCTGGCACCTGGTGTCCTCGGGGCCGGCGCAGCGCCTGCCGTCGTGGCTGGGCGACCGCGCCACGCAGAACCAGTGGAGCGCCACCATGGCCTCGCTGGTCGGCATCCCGGGTTTCTTCGAGCCGCGCTATTCCCCGGCCCTGCTGCTGGGTGGCGCCGCGCCGCTGTTGAGCTACTACGACACCTCGCCGCTGAAGGCTACGCTGGAGCGGCTCATCGACTTCGACCGCATCAACGCCTGCGAGGCGCGCTTCAGCGTGGGCGCCGTCAATGTGCGCACCGGCAACTCGGTGTACTTCGACAACACGCGCCAGCGCATCGGCCCCGAGCACATCATGGCCAGCGGCGCATTGCCGCCGGGCTTTGCGCCGGTGCACATCGACGGCGACGACTACTGGGACGGCGGCATCGTCTCGAACACGCCGCTGCAGTACGTGCTCGACACGCACCCGCGCTCCGAGGCGCTGGTGGTGCTGCAGGTCGACCTGTTCAATGCGCGCGGCGAGATGCCGCACACGCTGTCGGGCGTGATGGAACGCCAGAAGGACATCACCTATTCGAGCCGCACGCGCCTGAACACCGACGCGCTGGCGGCCAACATGAACCTGCAGCAGGCCATTGCCGACCTGATCGCCAAGCTGCCGCCCGGTCTGCGCAACGACCCGAGCGTGGTCGAGGTGCAGGCGCAGCTCACGCACGAGCCGATCGACATCTTTCACCTGATCTACCGCGACAAGACATACGAGCTGGAGTCGAAGGACTACGAGTTCTCGCGCGCCGCGGTCGAGGAGCACTGGGAATCGGGCGTGCGCGACATGGGCAAGACGCTCGCGCATCCCGAGACGCTGCGCGCCGACGCCACGGTGAACGGCGTGACCACCTTCGACCTCGGCGAGCCGGGCACCGGGCGCATCAAGCGGCCGGGACTGTCGCGCTGAGGGACGTCAGCCGGGCGCGTGCCCGGTTCTTGCTCGTTTTTTTCCTATCCACCACTTCCAAGGACGCTTCACCATGCAACTCAAGGACAAGGTCGCCTACATCACCGGCTCGGCCAGCGGCATCGGCAAGGAAATCGCCATCCTGTTCGCGCAGGAAGGCGCGAAGATCATCATTGCCGACCTCAACAAGGAAGCGGCCGACGCCACCGCCGCCGAACTGAGGGCCACGGGCGCACAGGCCATCGGCGTGGCGGTCGACGTGACGAACGAAGACCAGGTCAATGCCTCGGTGGAAGAGGGCGCGAAGGCCTTCGGCGGCATCGACATCCTCATCAGCAACGCCGGCATCCAGATCGTGCATCCAGTCGACGAGTTCAGCTTCGCCGACTGGAAGAAGATGCTCGCCATTCACCTGGACGGTGCGTTCCTCACCACCAAGGCCTGCCTCAAGCACATGTACGCGCAAGGCCGCGGCGGCAGCGTGATCTACATGGGCTCGGTGCACTCGAAGGAGGCGTCGCTGCTGAAGGCGCCGTACGTGACGGCCAAGCATGGCCTCATCGGGCTGGCCAAGACGGTCGCCAAGGAAGGCGCCAAGCACGGCGTGCGCGCCAACGTGATCTGCCCGGGCTTCGTGCGCACGCCACTGGTCGAGAAGCAGATTCCCGAGCAGGCGAAGACGCTGGGCATCACCGAGGAGCAGGTCGTCAAGAACGTGATGCTCAAGGAGACGGTGGATGGCGAGTTCACCACCACCGACGACGTGGCGCGCGTGGCGCTGCTGTTCGCGGCGTTCCCGACCAATGCACTCACCGGCCAGTCGCTGGTGGTGAGCCACGGCTGGTACATGCAGTAAGCGCTACAGCTTCAGCTCCCAGGTCTCGCCCACCTGCGGCTGGCCGTAGCCCTCGTGCGGCTCCGAGTGCACGAGCTGGAAGCCGCGCTTGGCATAGATGCTGCGCGCGGCCGTGAGGCAGCTGTTGGTCCACAGCGTCATCTTCTTGTAGCCCTTGCGGCGCGCGAAGGCGATGCACTCGTCCACGAGGCGTCCGCCCAGGCCCAGCCCGCGCGCGGCCGGCGTGAGGATCAGCATGCGCAGCTGCGCCACGGTGGCCGACTTGCGCACCACGAAGATCGCGCCGACGCGCTCGCCGTTGAGCTCGGCGATCCAGCAGCGCTCCCACTCGGGCTGGAACTTGAGCAGGAACTCGCCCGCGATGCCCGCCACGAGCGCTTCGAAGCGGTGGTCCCAGCCGTATTCGCGCGCGTACAGCTCGCCGTGCTGCTGCACCACCCAGCCGATGTCGCCGGGCGCCGGGTCGCGCAGCACGGCGGCCTGGGGCCGGGCCGGCGGCGCGGCCGGTTCGAGCAGCGCCTGCACCGTGTCCATGGCCTGCACCAGCTGGTTTTGTTGCGCCGGCGGCAGCGCGGCGAGCAGGGCAGCGGCTTCGTCGCGTGATTTCTGTTGCAGCGGCGCAAACGCGGCATGGCCGGCTTCGGTCAGGCGCAGCACGCTCTGGCGGGCGTCGCGCGGGTGCGGCTCGCGCGTAAGCCAGCCGTGGGTTTCAAAGCGGCGCAGGATGCGGCTGAGGTAGCCGGCGTCGAAGCCCAGGTCGCGCCCGATCTCGCTGGCGACCGGGGTTTCGCGGTGCGCCAGCTCGTAGAGCACGCGCACGTCGGTCAGCGACAGGTCGCTGCCCAGATAGGGGTCGAGAGCACCGATGCGGCGCGTGTAGAAGCGGTTGAACCGGCGGATGGCCTTGACGGCGGACGGGTCGACGGAGGGCGTTGGCGTGGGCATGGTTGCCATTGTCATTCAAATTGATTGACTTTGGCAATCAAATAGGAGCCCTCGCATCCCGGGGCAAGGGATCTTCAGGGCGACAGAAATGCTGGAAAACCCTAAAATCGAGGGTTGCCCACACAGGCGGCGCCCTAGCGCTGTCCGCTCCCACCGATGAACGCCCCCGTCGACGTCTCCTTTTTTGCGCGTGCCGCCAAGCCGCTGACCAGCTACCGCAAGTACTGGGCGGCCCGTTTCGGCACGGCCAAGTTCCTGCCGACCTCGCGCAAGGAGATGGACGCGCTCGGCTGGGACAGCTGCGACATCATCGTGGTTACGGGCGATGCCTACGTCGACCACCCCAGCTTCGGCATGTCGGTCATCGGCCGCATGCTCGAGGCGCAGGGCTTTCGCGTGGGCATCATCGCGCAGCCCGACTGGCAAAGCGCCGAGCCCTTCAAGGTGCTGGGCAAGCCGAACCTGTTCTTCGGCGTCACGGCCGGCAACATGGATTCGATGATCAACCGCTACACGGCGGACCGGAAGATCCGCAGCGACGACGCCTACACCCCCGGCGACGTCGGCGGCTCGCGCCCCGACCGCGCGGCCATCGTGTATTCGCAGCGCTGCAAGGAAGCCTGGAACGACGTGCCGATCATCCTTGGCGGCATCGAAGGCAGCCTGCGCCGCATCGCGCACTACGACTACTGGTCGGATAAGGTGCGCCGCTCCATCGTCGTCGATGCCAAGTGCGACCTGCTGCTGTACGGCAATGCCGAGCGCGCCATCGTCGAGATCGCGCATCGCCTGGCCGCCAAGGAGCCGGTGCAGCAGATCACCGACGTGCGCGGTACCGCGTACGTGCGGCGCGAAACGCCCGAGGCCTGGTTCGAGATCAACTCCACCAGCGTCGACGAACCCGGCCGCGTCGAGGCGCACGTCAACCCGTACCTGATGGTGTCCGACCAGGCCAAGGCCAACGGCGCCACCTGCGCGAAGGAAGACGAGGCGCAAGCCGTCGCCAAGGCCGCCGAAGCCGCGGGCTCTGCCGCGGGTTCGGTCGTCAACCCCGCCATCAAGCCGCTGAACTTCGTGCCCAACCCGGCGCTGCAGGGCCGCGGCAAGATCGCCGTGCCGCCGCGTGACCGCTCGGTGATCCGCCTGCCTTCGTACGAACAGGTGCGCAGCGACCCGGTGCTCTACGCCCACGCCAACCGCGTGCTGCACCTGGAAACCAACCCCGGCAACGCCCGTGCGCTCGTGCAGGCGCACGGCGAGGGCGCCACGGCGCGCGACGTGTGGATCAACCCGCCGCCCATTCCGCTCACCACGGCCGAGATGGACCACGTGTTCGACCTGCCGTACGCGCGCAGCCCGCACCCGCGCTACGCCGACGAGAACGGCAGCCACGACGGGGCGACCAAGATCCCCGCGTGGGAAATGATCCGCTTCAGCGTGAACATCATGCGCGGCTGCTTCGGCGGCTGCACCTTCTGCTCGATCACCGAGCACGAGGGCCGCATCATCCAGAGCCGCTCGGAAGATTCGATCATCAAGGAGGTCGAGGCCATCCGCGACTCGGTCAGCGGCTTCACCGGCACCATCTCCGACCTGGGCGGCCCCACGGCCAACATGTACCGCCTGGGCTGCAAGAGCCCCGCGATCGAGGCGGCGTGCCGCAAGCCCAGCTGCGTGTACCCGGGCATCTGCCCGAACCTGGGCACCAACCACGACCCGCTCATCAAGATCTACCGCCGCGCGCGGGCGCTCAAGGGCATCAAGAAGATCCTCATCGGTTCCGGCCTGCGCTACGACCTGGCCGTGCAGTCGCCCGAGTACGTGAAGGAGCTGGTGCAGCACCACGTCGGCGGCTACCTGAAGATCGCGCCCGAGCACACCGAGCAGGGCCCGCTCACGAAGATGATGAAGCCCGGCATTGGCAGCTACGACAAGTTCAAGCAGATGTTCGAGAAGTACTCGGCCGAGGCGGGCAAGAAGCAGTACCTCATTCCGTACTTCATCGCCGCGCATCCGGGCACCAGCGACGAGGACATGATGAACCTCGCGATCTGGCTCAAGAAGAACGGCTTCCGCGCCGACCAGGTGCAGACCTTCTACCCGAGCCCGATGGCCACGGCGACGACGATGTACCACACCAACAAGAACCCGCTGCGCAAGATCACGCGCGAGAGCGAGACGGTGGACATCGTGCGCGGCGACAAGCGCCGCCGCCTGCACAAGGCCTTCCTGCGCTACCACGATGCCAACAACTGGCCGCTGCTGCGCGAAGCCCTCAAGAGCATGGGCCGCGCCGACCTCATCGGCAACGGCAAGCACCACCTGATCCCGACGTGGCAGCCGCTGACCGATGGCGGCTACACGAGCGCGCGCCGCAAGAACTCGACCTCCGCGCCGGTGGCCGCCAAGGCCGCGGCACCGGTCAGGCTGGCGCCGGTGAAGCCCTCCAAGGGCCGCATCCTCACGCAGCACACGGGCCTCCCGCCGCGCGACAACGGCAGCGGCGGCAAGCCGCTCAACAAGCCTTCACGCAAGGTGCGTTGAGGCCTGGTTGAAGGCGCGGTCAGCCGAAGGCCGCGTGCTTCGACAGCCAGAACACCCACGCCCCCAGCGCCGCGCAATGCAGCGCGACCGTGACGTAGAACCTCCACAGGAAACTCGCCTTGCTCGACTTGTGCCGCAGCAGCTGCTGCGCGCACCAAGCGCCCGGCCAGCCACCCGCGAGCGCGAGCAGGTGCAGCGTGCTTTCCTGCGTGCGCCAGCGCCCGGCCTGCGCCGCGCTCTTGTCGAAGGCGTAGGCCCCGAAGGTGAGCAGGCTCAGCCCCGCGACGACCGCCAGCGCGAGCAGCGGCAGGCGACCGAGCCACACAGCGGCGCCCAGGCCGGCGGCGTAGACCCCGATCAGCCACGCGCCCCACGGCGTGCCGGCCGTGCTGCGACCCGAAGGCCGGCGCGGCTGCGCGCGTGACGCTGCACGAGGCACGGCAGCCGCCGAGGCCGCAGCCGCTTCCACGGCCATGGCCCGCGGCCCCTTGCCGCCGACATGGATCTCTTCGAAGTGCACCGCCATGCCGACTTGCGGCTTCAGCTGACGGTCGCGAAAGTCGCGCAGGTGCACGAAGACGTCGGCCGACACCTCCGGGCTGCGGATGAAACCGAAGCCGCGCTCGGCCTCCCAACGAACGAGTCGACCTTGGCGCTTCATGGCATGCAGTGAGAAAGGGCAGGGCACATGCGGGCGATTCTCTCTTGTGGGCGCGGGGCGTCGCTCCTATCATCGGCCGCTCATGCACCTGCATCACTCTCCCCCTTCGTCGACCTGCCGCTGACGTTCGCGCGCGCCTCGCGCCGCGTCTGTCAGACCCGCAAGTGGTCGCTGCCGTCCGCCTTCTTCCGCTGAGCGAAGACAGGCCGGACGGTGGCCGGATGGTCATGCCCGCCCCCGGCAATGCGTCGACGCGACGCCGAGGCAGCGGGCCTCACGGAGAGTTTCAACATGAATGCAAGAACAACGGCCGCCCTGGCCTGGGGCGGCGTGCTGCTGGCCGGCGTGCTCTGGGGCGGCGGCGCCCTGGTGGCGCAATTCCTGATCGACGGCGGCATTGCGCCGCACAGCCTGTCGCTGGCGCGCTTCGCGCTGGGCATGCCGCTGCTGTGGTGGCTGCACTGGCAGGCGACACGGCGCGCGCCGGCCACCGATGCCGGCTGGCGCCATCTGACGCGCCGCGAGCAGGGCCACGTCGTCGGCACCGGCGCCGCGATGGCGCTGAACGTGAGCTGCTGGTTCGCCGGCATCGCGCACCTGGGCGCCGCGCTGCCGACGGTGATCTCGATCTGCTGCGCGCCGCTGATCGTGGCCTGCGTGTCGGCGCTGCGCGGCTACGAACCCTTCGGCGCGCGCCTGCTCGGTGGCCTCGTGCTGGCGCTGGCGGGCGTGCTGCTGCTGGTGATGCCGGCCGCTGGCTGGGGCGCCTTGCCGACGGGCTACGGCGCAGGGTTGGCGTGGTCCTTCGGCTCGGCCGTCTGCTATGCGCTGGTGGTGCTGGGCAACGCGCGCATGCCGGCGCGGGTGCCGGCCGTGACCGCGTCCGCCTGGGGCATGAGCGCCGCGGCGCTGTGCATGCTCGGTGTCGCGGTGGCGAACGGCATCACCTGGCCCGAGGGCACGGCGCAATGGACGGGCGCGGCCTACACCGGCGTGGCCACCACCTCGGTCGCCTACCTGGCCTTCGCCTGGGGTGCGCGTCGGCTCTCGCCGACGGCGGCGGTGGTCGGCACGCTGATCGAGCCGCTGGTGGCGGCCTGGCTCGCGGCGCTGTGGCTGGCGCAGCCGATGGCGCCGCGCCAATGGCTGGGCGCGGCGCTGCTGGCGGGGGCGATGCTGCTGCTGGTGCGGCGGAACCGGGGTATCGTGTAGCCCCATGATGAGCAGTTCGCCCCCGTGCCGGTTTCGTGGAAGCGCATCCTGGCGGTGGCCGCCTGCTGCGGCGTGTCGCTGCTGGCGCAGGCGGCGGCCCCCGAGGCCTCCGCGCCCGCGGGTGCCCAGGCCCTGCGCGCCGAGCACCAGAAGCTCAGCGACAAGCTCGACCAGAGCCGCTTCGGGCGCCCCGTGCAGCTCGACTCCACCGAGACGCCCGGCGGCCTCGAGGGCGACATCTACGCCGTGGTCGAGCACCCGCTGTCCAAGGTCAGCGCGGCGCTCAAGGGCTCGGACCACTGGTGCGAGCTGCTCACGCTGCACATCAACAACCGGCGCTGCCGCATCAGCACCTCGCCGCAGGGCAAGGAGACGCTCACGCTGTTCGTGGTGCGCCGCTACGACAAGCCGGTTGACCAGGCCTTCGAGCTGCCTTTTGCCTACCGCGTGGCCAGCGCCACGCCCGAGCACCTGCAGGTCGAGATGTCGGCCGACACCGGCCCGTTCGGCACCAGCAACTACCGCGTGCGGCTCGAAGCGGTGGCGCTCGACGAGCGCAAGACCTTCCTGCACTTCAGCTACGGCTACAACCACAACACGATGGTGCGGCTTGCCACGCAGGCCTACCTCGCCACCTTCGGCAGTTCCAAGGTGGGCTTCACCGTGGTGGGCAAGGGCGCCGACGGCCAGCCCGAGTACATCCGTGGCCTGCGCGGGCTGGTGGAGCGCAATGCGATGCGCTACTTCCTCACGCTCGACGCCTACCTGGCCACCGGCGCCAACGACCCGGCCGAGCGCCGGCAGCGCTACTGGTTCGCGGCGGCCGAGCGCTACCCGCGCCAGCTGCACGAGGTTGACCTGGACACCTACCTCGCGGTGAAGCGCGAAGACCGCCAGCGCGACGGCAGCGGTCGCTGAGCACCGCAACCTTTCGGTTGCAGTTTCACGGGCTTGTCATCTGCCTCGGCATTAATCGCCGGGGCTTGCGCCTTTGCGCGGGCGCATCACAAGGACAACAAGCAATGCGCAAGACAACAAGAGGATCGAGGATGGGATGGCTGGCGCTCGTGGGCGCTGGCGCGGTGCTGACCGCCTGCGGCGGCGGCAACGGCGGCGGGGGCGGCTGGTCGTTCCCCGTGGGCGGCGGCACGACCAACCCACCGGCGGCACAGTCGAAGACCGGCACCTTCCTGGATGCCGCCGTGGAAGGCCTCGACTACGTGGCCGGCAGCGCCCCCAAGGCCGCCACCAACGCCAAGGGCGAATTCATCTGCAAGGACGGCGAGACCGTCACCTTCAGCGCCGGCGCGCTGGCCCTGGGCAGCGCCGCGTGCGGCGACGCGATCACGCCGCTCACCCTGGCCGGCGGCAGCGACGTGAAGGCCGATGCCGTGGTCAACCGCCTGCTCGCGCTGCAAAGCTTCGACGAGGACCGCGATCCCGCCAACGGCATCCGCCTGACGCCCGCGCTCAAGGCTGCGCTGACGGCCGGCGCGCTCGATTTCAACGCCGCGCCCGACGCCTTCCACACCGCGCTCAACGCGGTGCTGGCCGCGTTGCCCGCTCCCTACAATGCCCGCATGGTCGACTCGAACCGCCGCATGCTGGCCCGCGAACACTTCGAGGACACGCTGGCCTCGCGCCTGGCCGCACCGGTCACCGAAGCGTCGACGCAGACCAATCAGCTCGGTGCCATCGGCATCGCCGTCACGCGCTACCAGCTGCAGGCCGACACCCGCTTCCACGTGCCCTACGAGGGCGACAGCGCGGACATCAAGGCCGACTTTCCGCAGGGCTTCCTGCCGGCCTACGGCTCGGGCCTGGCGTTCAAGGGCAAGGCCGACGACGGCGCGCTCGAGTTCTACGCCATCACCGACCGTGGCCCGAACGGCGACGGACCGACCGCCCCCGTGCCCGGCGGCGGCGATGGTGTCACCAGCATCAGCAAGGTGTTCCCGGCGCCGTCGTTCGCACCGAGCTTCGGCATCGTGCGCGTGGGCAAGACCGGCGCCGTGCTCAGCACCAGCGTGCCGCTCAAGCGCGACGCCAACACCAAGATCACCGGCCTGCCACCGCGCTCGGGCGTGGGCTCGACCGGCGAAACCCCGCTGACCGACCAGTACAAGTTCGACGAAGCCAAGGCCGGCTACGACGCCCACGGCCTCGACCCCGAGACCCTGGTGCTCGACAAGGCGCGCAACGTGCTGTGGACCAGCGACGAGTACGGCCCCTTCATCGCGCGCCTGAACATCGCCAGCGGCGTGATCGAGAAGAAGTACGCACCCGGCCCCGGCGCCACCGACCTGCCGGCGGTGCTGGCCCAGCGCCGCCCCAACCGCGGCATGGAAGGCCTGACGCTCGACGCGGCCAGTGGCGTGCTGCACGGCTTCCTGCAGAGCCCGATCGACCCGCGCGACGCCAACGGCAAGTCGATCAAGGCCAAGCCGCCGGGCGGCAGCAACACCGATGTGCGCCACATCGCGAAGTTCACGCGCTGGCTCGCGTTCGATCCGGCCACCGAGACCTCCAAGCTCTACGCCTACCCGATCGACGGCAGCCAGTACGACAAGGACCGCACCGGCAACGCCAAGCTCGGCGACATGGTGAGCCTGGGCAACGGCCGCTTCATCGTCATCGAGCAGGGCGCGCGCAAGGGCGACGGCAAGGTGTTCAACAAGCTGATGCTGGTGGAGCTGCCGGCCAACGCGACGAACATCGCCGCCCCGGAGTTCAACCACAACCTCGAGATCAGCAGCATCACGCAGGCCCCCTCGAATGGCGTCGACTATTCGACCGTGGTGACGATGCGCAAGACCGAGCTGCTCGATCTTAACGTGCTGGGCTGGCTGGCCGAGAAGGCCGAGGGCCTGACCATCGTCGACGACCAGACCCTGGCGCTGGTGAACGACAACGACTTCGGCCTGGGCACCGTGCTGCTCGCCGCCGATGGCACTCGCCTGGCTGGCAGCGTGGAAGACTGCACGGTCAACGTGAAGGGCGAGCTCATCAGCGGCTGCCCCGCGGGCACGGCTGGCGCGCGCATCACGCGCGGCTCCGACCTGGAGCGGCCGACGCGCATCTGGCTCATCAAGCTCGATCGCAAGCTGAGCGAACTGCGCCTGCCGGCGTCCTGAGCGCCGTCAGTTGGCCAGCGTGAGCAGCGGCACGTCGCGCTCACGGCCCATGGCCTCCAGCTCGGCGCGCGTGCGCGTCGCGAGCCAGGCGGCCAGCGCCGCGTGCGTGGCCGGCGCCATCATGTCCGGCGGCGCCACGCCGGCCACGTCGCACAGGCGCGCGGCGAAGTGCGGTTCCAGCGCCGCCACGGCCACGCGGCCGTCGGCACAGGGGTAGACGCGGTAGCCGGCGTGCGCGCCGCCCACCGCGCCGTCGGGCTTCGTCAGCCCCCAGGTGCGGGGCAGGGCGAGCCAGTCGGCCGAGGCGTTCAGCGCCACCTCGAGGTACACGCCGCCGCGCTGGCGGGTCTGCTGCAGCACGGCCTTCAGCACCGCCTCGCTCGCGAGCAGCGCGCCGCCCATGTCGGCGTACAGCGTGGGCGGCAGCGCCGTGCCGGTGACGAGGCCGCTCTCGGCGAGGTAGGTCAGGTCGTGGCCCGGCTCCTCGGCGCGTTCGCCCGGCGCGCCGACGATGGCGACCTGCGACAGCGCCGGATGCCGCGCCTGCAGCGAGGCCCAGTCGAGCTTCAGCTTCTGCAGCGCCGACGGACGGAACGAGGTCAGCAGCACGTCGGTGCGGGCCAGCTCGGCATGCAGCTGCGCTTGGCCGGCCTCTGTCTTCAGGTCGACCGTGCGGACCTCCACGCCCTCGTGCAGCGCCGTGTACGCGGGCCGGTTGTACAGCCCCATCGGATCGCCGCCGGGCGGCTCCAGCTTGAGGCAGGCCGCGCCCATCGTGCGGCAGCGCAGCAGCGCGGCGGGGCCTGGCAGGTTGAGCGCCAGGCTCAACACGCGCACGCCGTCGAGCGGCAGGAAGGAAGCATCGGAGGAACGGGGCATGGGTCGTGTGTCCGGAAGGTCCAGGGGTGAGAGGGAAGGGGGCGCGGCCATTTTCACCCGCCGGCAGAGCCAGATTCCGCAAGCCATGGCGCCCTGGCAGTCGTAGCATGCGGCCGATGGCAGCACGCGCTCTTGCCGCTGCCGCAACGCCAAGGAGACCCCTCATGTTCGAAGCATCCCTGATGCGCGGCCAGCGCATCCTCGTCACCGGCGGCGGCACCGGCCTCGGCCGTGCCATGGCCGAGCGTTTCCTGAGCCTGGGCGCTGACGTCGCCATCTGCGGCCGGCGCCAGGCGGTCTGCGAAGAAACCGCCGCCGCCTGGCGCCAGCAGTTTCCCGATCGGCGCATCGATGCCTTCGGCGTCGACATCCGCATCGCGCAGCAGGTCGACGAGATGGTCGAGAGCCTGTTCCAGAGCGGCGGGCTCACGGGGCTCGTGAACAACGCGGCGGGCAACTTCGTCTCGCCGACCGAGAACCTCTCGCCGCGCGCCTTCGACGCCGTGGCCAACATCGTGTTCCACGGCAGCTTCTACGTGACCCAGGCGGTGGGCAAGCGCTGGGTGGCGCAGGCCAAGTCGGGCGCGTGGAAGCCGGGCGATGCGTTCCGCAGCGTGATGAGCATCATCGTCACCTGGGTCGACAACGGCAGCCCGTACGTCGTGCCCTCGGCCATGAGCAAGGCGGGCATCGAGGTCATGACCAAGTCGCTCGCGGTGGAGTGGGCGCGCCACGGCATCCGCCTGAACGCGGTGGGCCCCGGCGAGATTCCGACCGAGGGCATGAGCAAGCGCCTGAACCCCGGCGAGGAACCCGGCGCGCGCAGCATCAAGACCAACCCGATGGCGCGCGTGGGCCGCATGAGCGAGCTGCAGAACCTCGCGTCCTTCCTGATGGCGCCGGGCCAGTGCGACTGGCTCACGGGCCAGAGCATCATGATGGACGGCGGCAATGCGCTGGCCACCGGCGGCAACTTCTACGAGCTGCGCGAGTGGAGCGACGCCGATTGGCTGGCCGCGCGCGAACGCATCGAGGCGCAGAACCAGAAGGACAAGGCGCAGCGCTGAAAGTTACTTGCGCGGCGGCTTCGCGGCGCCCACCGTGACCTGCTTGCGCACGGGGCTCGACAGCACCAGCGAGGTGGTCACCGAACCATCGACCGCGAGCGCGTCCACCACGCGCTCCAGGTCGGTCGGTTCGGCGATGGCGCAGCGCACGAAGAAGCAGTCTGCGCCGGTCACGCGGTCCACCGCGAGCACCTCGGGCATGGCCTCGAAGAGCGCGAGGTAGCGCGCAATGGCCGCGTGCGTGGTGTCGATGCGGATGATGGCCTCCAGTCCCACGCCCAGCGCGCGCAGGTTCACGCGCGCGCCGTAGCCTTCGATCACGCCCGCATGCTCGAGCTTGCGCACGCGCTCGCTCATCGCCGGCTGCGACAGGCCGATGCGCTTGCCGATCGCGGCCAGGCTCTGGCGCGCGTCGGTCTGCAGGGCTTCGAGGATGAGGCGGTCTTTCTTGTCGAGGGTCATGGCGTGCGGTGAAAGAAGAGGAGACCGATGATCGATCGGCGGGCGGCGTCGATTTTCGATGGGTTGCCCTTCTGCGCGCGCGGTGCGGGCGCTATGGTGGCGGTCATCTTTTTCCAGGAGACCCCATGCAACTCGTCGGCATGCTCGACTCGCCCTTCGTTCGCCGCGCCGCGATCTCGCTGCGCCTGCTCGGTCTGACTTTCGAGCACCGCTCGATCTCGGTCTTCAGCACCTTCGAGCAGTTCCGCGCGATCAACCCGGTGGTGAAGGCCCCGACGCTGGTGTGCGACGACGGCACGGTGCTGATGGACTCGACGCTCATCATCGACCACGCGCAGGCAGTCGCTGGCCGCAGCTTGTTTCCTACCGATCCGGCGGGTCGGTTGCGCGACCTGCGCCTCACGGGGCTCGCGCTCGCAGCCTGCGAGAAGACGGTGCAGATCGTCTACGAGCGCAACCTGCGCCCCAGTGAGAAGCAGCACCAGCCGTGGGTCGATCGCGTGCAGGGCCAGCTGAACACGGCCTATGCCGAGGTGGAACGCGAACTGGCGGCTGCGCCGCTGGCAGCACCCGCAGAAAAAACGATCACGCAGGGCGGCATTTCGGCGGCGGTGGCCTGGACCTTCACGCAGTTCATCCTGCCCGACGCGGTGCGCCCGTCGGACTTTCCGCTGCTCGCCGCGTACACGGCGCAGGCCGAGCAACTGCCCGTGTTCGTCGGCGCGCCGCTGGTCTGAACAACCGCGCTCAGGCCGCGATGTCCGCCCCGCGCTCGGCCAGCAGGCCGCGCAGCAGCGAGCGGTGGCAGCGCGACTCGTCCTCGCAGTAGCAGCCGACCGCGAGCGCGGCGGTGTGCGAGAGCGCCGCGAGCAGGTCGAGGCTGCGGCTGGCGTCGGCCTCGGCCATCTCGGCCTTGTACTTGCGCATGAAGGCGTTCCATTGCGCCGGCGTCTCGGCTTCCTGGCCCAGCTTCATCGTCTCGGCCGACGGCGCGAGGTTGGGGTACCACACGTCATACCAGTTCTGCGAGGCGAACTCGGTCTTCGGCACGCCGCGCGGCGGGCGGCGCACGGTGCCGATGCGCAGGCCCTCGCCGGGTGCGCGCGGGGTGCCGAGGCGGACGATGCGGATGCTCATGACGGGGATCTCCTGGGGCTGTTGTTGTGGTGTGTTCGACTGTCAGGTGCCGACGATACCGCCGTCGCGCCGGCGGATCGCCAGCGTGGCCGAGCGCGGGCGCGCGCTGCCGGGCGCTGTGCCGTCGGGCCAGGCGCTGTTGTGCTTCGCGTCGCCGTCGTCGCGCGACTCGCCCGGGTGCTGGATGTTGACGAACAGCGTGCGCCGGTCGGGCGTGACCACGCAGCCCGTGATCTCGCAGCCGTTGGGCCCCGTGAGGAAGCGCTGGATGCGGCCCGTGGTCGGGTCGGCGCACAGCATCTGGTTGTTGCCGAGCGCGGCATAGGGCGGCTTGCCCATGGACTGCCCGCTCATGTCGGTCTGGATCCACAGCAGCCCGCCGCTGTCGAAGTGCAGGCCGTCGGGGCAGCCGAACACGTCGGCGTGGTCGCCGGGGTAGCGTGTGCCGGCGCCGGGCTGCGCGGGGTCGCCCGCGAGTGCGTAGTGGTCCCAGACAAAGGCGGTGCTCGCCGCGTCGCCGCCGTCCTCGCGCCAGCGCAGGATGCCGCCGAAGAAGTTGGGCGCGCGCGGGTTGGCGGCGTCGGCGCCGGGCTTGCCGAGGTCGCCGCGCTGCGTGTTGTTGGTGAGCGTGACGTACACCTCGCCGCTGTGCGGATGCACGGCGATCCATTCGGGGCGGTCCATCTTCGTGCCGCCGACGATGTCACCCGCCAGCCGCGCGTGGATCAGCACTTCGGCCTGGTTGGCGAAGCCGCTGGCGGCGTCGATGCCGTGGCGCCCGTGCACGAGTTCGAGCCAACGCCCGCGCCCATCGGCGTCGAAGCGCGCGACATGCAGCGTGCCCTCGTCGAGCAGGTGCCGGTTGGCCGCGCGTGCGGCGCCATCGGTGCCGGGGCGCACGGGGTCGCGGCTCACGAACTTGTAGATGTACTCGAAGCGCGCGTCGTCGCCCATGTAGACCACCACGCGGCCGTCCTTGGCTACGGTACAGGTCGCGCTTTCCTGGCGCTTGCGGCCGAGCGCGGTGCGCTTGACGGGCACCGACTCGGGGTCGAAGGGGTCGATCTCGACCACCCAGCCGAAGCGGTGCGGCTCGTTCGGATGGCGGCTCAGGTCGAAGCGTTCGTCGAAGCGCCAGTACTCGACCCATTGCGCGCCCGGCACCGTACCGTAGCGGCGCTGCGCGGGTGTCGCATTGTTCGCTGCTTCTTTCGGGCCGCCGAAATAGCCGTGGAAGTTCTCCTCGCAGGTCAGGTAGGTGCCCCAGGGCGTGACGCCCATCGCGCAGTTGGCGAAGGTGCCGAAGACGCCGGTGCCCGTCGGGTCGGCGGCGGTGCGCATCAGCGGCGTGCCCGCGGCGGGGCCGGCGATGCGCATCGGCGTGCGGCCGTGCACGCGGCGCGCGTAGGGCGAGGGCAACACCTGGCGCCAGCCTTCCTGTGTGCGGCGGACCTCGATGACCGACACGCCCATCGCATGCAGCGACTTGCGGACCTTGTCGGCGTTCCAGGCCTTCACGCCGTCGGTGTGCAGCAGTTGCTCGTCGGTGTACTCGTGGTTCATCACGAGCAGGCCGCGTTCGCCGCGCGCATCGAGCGCGAAGAAGTGCATGCCGTCGTGGTGCATGCCCGCCTGCAGGGCCTGCTCGTCGGCGCTGTTGCCGGCGTCGGGCGCGAAGGCCGGCAGGCGGCCCGCAACGCCCGTGGGCGCCCCCCAGGGGTAGAGCATCTGCCACTCGTACTCCGGCGGCACCACCACCGCGTCGCGTTGCGAAATGGGCACGCTGGTGAAGAAGCCCGACGGGTTCGTTGCGCCTGTGAAGGGCGGCAACTGCGAACGCGCGCAGCCTTGGCCGAACAGCGCGACGACGGCGGCGGTGGCGCCCGATTGCAGGAGAAAGTGACGGCGGTCCAGGGGCATGGCGAGGCGGCGGAGGTGTTGGGTCGGCGACAGTGCGCATCATCGCCCAGCGGCCCGGTCGCGCGATACTGAGCCGATACCCCGACACCGACAGGAGACATGCAATGAGCGACCGTATCGAATGGACCCGCCACGCCGACGGCGTGGTGGAACTGCAGCTGGCGCGCGCCGACAAGATGAACGCGCTCGACCCCGCGATGTTCGACGCGCTGGTCCAGGCGGGCGAAGCGCTGCGGGGCGACAAGAGCGTGCGCGCCGTCGTCATTGCGGGCCGCGGCAAGGCCTTCTGCGCGGGGCTCGACATGGCGTCGTTCGAACGCATGGGGCAGGGCGCCGCCAGCGACGTGCTGGGCGCGGCGGCCGGCGGCACCGACCTGGTCGCGCGCACGCACGGCCTCTCGAACGCTGCGCAGCAGGTGGCGATGGTGTGGCGCGAAGTGCCGGTGCCGGTCATCGCGGCCGTGCATGGCGTGGCCTTCGGCGGCGGGCTGCAGGTGGCGCTGGGCGCCGACATCCGGCTCGTGGCGGCCGACACGAAGCTGTCGGTGATGGAGATCAAGTGGGGCCTCGTGCCCGACATGGCCGGCATGGTGCTGATGCGCGAACTGGCGCGCACCGACGTCGTGCGCGAACTCACCTTCACCGGCCGCATCTTCTCGGGTGAAGAGGCCGTGCGCCTGGGCCTGGCCACGCGCGTGGCCGCCGACCCGCTGGCCGAGGCGCTGCAGATGGCGCACGAGATCGCCGCCAAGAGCCCCGATGCGATCCGCGCCGGCAAGCGGCTGCTGAACGCGTCGCTCGCGCACAGCGCCGCCGAGCTGCTGATCGCCGAGTCGGTGGAGCAGCAGGCGCTGATCGGCAGCCCCAACCAGCTCGAGGCCGTGAAGGCCAACATCGAGCGGCGGGCGCCGCAGTTCAGCGCGCCGGCCTGAGTTTCTTCTTCTGGTTTTTTTGGCGTTCCTCGCGGTGCGGACACCGCGAGGCGCAGCTGTTTGCGCGCCCGTTTCGGCCGGCCGAAGCGGTGATCGCAACATTTCGTATGCCAAAAATCGTACACAAAGCGCGCCATCCGTGTCTTTGTGTAAGAATTAAGTAGTTGTTTTCCCGAGTAATTCGGCGGAATTGACCGCACTTTGTGTGCAGAAGGTCACGTCTTGCCGTATGCCCTCGGTCGGGAAAATGACTATCGGAGTCACACTCGAAAACAATTAATCAACTTTTGCTTTGGCTAGCGACGGCGTTCCGCATGTCGACGAATACGTTTTTTTGCAATCTCAGCGTGCCCATCCTCGTGGGCGAGGACCGCTACAAGTACGTCCCGATCGTGGGGGTGTTTCGCAGCATCCCCATCGAGCAGGTCGACGAGTGGGTGATGCACCCCGACGGCCGTCCGCGCAGCGATCGCGAACTCGCCGCCGAAGTGCTGGTCGAAATCCGCAAGCCGCTCGGCACGAGCGGCCACACGGCGCCGAACGCCTTCGACGTCGCCGACATCCTGCAGCTCGATCGCGCGGCGGCCATCGTGGTGTCGACCTTTCTCGCGGCGCTGCCGCGGGTCTGAACACCGCCTCACGGCGTCTTCCTTTTTCTTCCCGTCTCAGCTCGCGATGGCGCCGACCGCCCAGTAGAAGGTCGGCCGTGCACCGTTGAGCAGGTGGTCGCCCACCACGCGCCCCTTGTAGATCGTCGGGTTGTGCGACGCCAGCGTGCGCGCATTGCGCCAGTGCCGGTCGAGCCGCCGGTCTTCCTGCAGCGCCGAGGCGCCGCCGATGTCGAACAGCCGCGTGCCCGCCTGCAGCACCGCATCGACGATGCCGGCCTGCGCCTTGGCGGTGTTCAGCTCCACCTCGAACAGCAACTGCTCGGGCACGGCCTCGCCGCGCTGCAAATGGCGGTCGACCTCGCCCAGGCCGCGCGCCACCGCCTGCACCGTCGACGCGGCCACGAAGGCCGTGCTCGCGAGCTGGCCGATCACCTGCTGCACCAGCGGGTCTTCGCGCGGCGTGGCGCCGCTGCCGTGGCTGTAGACGCGCTTGCGCGGCTGCACGAAGGCCACGGCATCGCGCACGATGGCGCGTGCGATGCCCGCCAGCGTCGCCAGGTGCGTGAGCTGGAAATGCGCGGTGAGCGGCGTGGGCTGGTCGCGCACGTACAGCAGCACGTGCTCGGGCTTCACGCGCACCTGGCGAAAGCGCGTTGTGCCTGAGGCGCTCAGGCGCTGGCCGAAGCCGCGCCAGTCGTCGACACGCTCGACACCCGCGGCTTCCGCCGGCACGAGCGCGATCACGCGATCGCTGCTGCCGTCGTCGTTCAGGCGCTGGGCCGCGACCGAGATCCAGTCGGCGTAGAGCGTGCCGGTGCTGTAGAACTTGTCGCCGTCCAGGCGCCACGTGTCGGCGCTCTGCGCGTCGCGCGTGAGCGTGGTCTGCAGCGCGCCGAGCGCGCCTTCGCCGAGCTCGGTGGTGGCGTTGCCGAAGATCACGCCGTCGGCCGCCAGGCGCATCCACGGGCCGTGCAGCGCGGGGTCGATCTCGGCGAACAGGCGTTCGATGAAACCGAAATGCGCACGAAGGATCTGCGGCAGGTTGGAGTCGGCCTCGCCGAGTTCGATCAGCAGGTCGTACAGCTGCTCGACCGATGCGCCCAGCCCGCCGTGCGCGAGCGGCACGCGCAGTGCGCCGAAGCGGGCGGCCTTGAGCCAGGCCACCGGCGCGTAGGCCAGTTCGCGGTCGTTCTCGCGCTGCGCCGCGTGCTCGGCGATGCGCGCGAAGACGGGGCGGAAGCGCTCGGCGAGTTGCTGCGAGGAGGGAGCGAGCGTGGAAGGGCGGGCGGAGGCCGTGGGCGCGGCGGGGCGCGTCGGCGTGTCGTGGGTGGATGCCATGGAGAGCCGGGCGGCCCCGAGGGCGCGCCGGAAAAAGAGCGATACAGGCGTGGGACTGTGCCCGCGCCATGCCGTCGCTGGGAAATACGCTTTTCGTGTTTTCTTATGCGCGGCGGGCGGGCTGCGCCGTCGCGTCAGAACTCGCCCTTGAGCCCCACGCGCACGCCCACCGATCCGCTCGACCCGCTGACCCCGGCGGAGAGCGCCAGCGGCATGTCCGTCGCGAGGCGGTGCACGACGCTGGCACCCATCGCGGAGTGGCCCTTGTAGTTCGCCAGCTGCGCGGCCCAGCTGGTCTTGCCCGGTGCGGACGGCATCGGCGCATCGCCCATCGCCATCGCCGCGGCCACGCCCTTTGGCCGCGAAGCTGCGCGCCTCGGACACCGCGGCCGCCGTCAGCTGCTGTGCCTGCTGCAGGTTGACCGCGTCGGTGGGCAGCACGCCGGGTGCCACGTTGGCGATGGTGCGCGTCTGGCCGGTGGCGGCGTTGCCCACCGACACCGAGTTGTCGCGCGTGGCCACCGAGCCCTGACCGAGGGCGACCGAGTTCGATCCCGCGGCCAGCGTGTTGGCGCCCAGCGCCACCGCGTTGTTGCCGGTGGCGATGGCGTCGTTGCCTACGGCGGTCGTCGGATCGGCCAGCGCCTTCGCGCCCGCGCCGATCGCCACCGAGCCTGCGTAGCGCGCCTGCGCCCCGTGGCCGATCGCCGTGGTGTTGTCGCCCTGGGCCGTGGCGTTGGTGCCCAGCGCCGTGGCACCCGTGCCCGTGGCCTGCGTGCCGGTGCCGCAGGTCACGTTGCCGCCGCTGAAGCTGCACAGGCCGTTGGACAGCGCCTGGTTCATGACGCCCTGCAAGGCGGCGATCTGCTGCATCGTGAAGGTGTTGGCGGTGGTCAGCGCACCTTGCTGCACCTGCTGCAGCTGGCCGACGTTGGCGGCATCGGTGGCGGCGACGCCCGCGCGCACGTTGCTCAACGTGGTGCCGGCGCCGCCGTTGGCGTTCAGCGCGACCTGGGCACCGCCCGCGCCGTATTGCACGGAGTTGTTCGCCACGCCCAGTGCGGTGTTGGCCGTGCCTTGCGCAGCGACGGCGGTGGCCTTGGCATCCGTGGCGCTGGCCTGCGCACCTTGCGCCGCGCCGAGGGCCGTGTTGGCGGTGCCCTGGGCCGTGGCTGCGGCTGTGGTCGCGGTGTTGGCGGTGCCCTGGGCGGCCGCCGCCGCGGCCTGCGCGGTTTGCGCGGCGCCCAGGGCGGTGTTGGCGGTGCCTTGCGCCGCGCCCGCGGCGTCCCTCGCGAGGACGGCCGTGCCATTGGCCGCGGAGGCCGCGGCCTGTGCGGTGTCCGCGGCCTGCCGCACGGTGTACAGCTGGCCGCCGTTGACGGCATCGGTGCTGGTGGCGTTCACCGCGCCGGCGCTCACGTTGACCAGGCCGCGCGTCTGTCCTGCGCTGCCGAAAGACACGGTGTTGGCCGATGTGGCGACCGAGTTCGCGCCGATGGCCACGCCGCCGTTCGCACCGTTCGCGACCCGGCTGCCCGAGCCGATCGCCACGCTGCCTGTGGCCTGCGCTGCCGCACCCGAGGCTGTGTCGCTCGCGCCGCCGATGGCCGTGCTGCCGTTGCCGGAGGCCTGGGCGCCCTGTCGGGTGCCCAAGGCGCTGCCGATGGCGACGGCGGCGTCGCCCGATGCCTGTGCGCCGCTGCCGCCCGGCTGGCCGCCAAAGCCGCAGCAACCGTTACCGCCGGTGCCTCCCGCGCCGAGCGCGATCGCCCCGCTGGCCGATGCCTGGGCGCCACGTCCTCCGGTGCCGCCTGTGCCGCCTGCGTCGCCCTGTCCACCGGTGCCTCCGCCTCCGATGGCCGTCGTGCCGCTTGCGGTGGTGCTGGCGCCGGACCCTCCCGTGCCGCCGGCTCCGCCGGACGTTCCCACACCGCCATCGCCGCCCGCACCCAGCGCTGTGGCACCGTCGCCAGAGGCCGAGGCGGCACTTCCGCCGACACCGCCGGATGCACCCGAATCCCACGCGCCCGCATTGCCCACGTTGCCGTGGACCAGGCCGGCCGCATGGACACTGCCGGCAACCAGCAAGGCCACGGCAGCCAAGTGCCGAAGGGCGCGGACGCGCGACGGTTGTCCATGGACACCGTGGATGTGGACGTGGATCGGCATGGACTCTTCCCCTGTGAAAGCAAACAAGACAAACGCGTCGAAGTGTGTCTTTTTGCCCTCGAGGGAGCCATCACCGAAAACTGGTAAGAGCCCTGGCCGGGGGGCTAGATCGCCTTGACCTCGAAGTAGGCCTCGTCCGTGTCGCCCAGGTCGCGAAAGCCCGCCGTGCGCGCGGCGTCGTAGGCCTTGACCCAGCGCGCGGCCAGCGCGATCTCGCGCTTGGTGAGGTCGGTGTCGCTCGACTCGCTGGCGTTCTGGAACGCGCGCATCGCCGGCAGCACGTCGGCGCCCAGCTGCTTTTCGAGTTCGCGCCGGAAGCGTTGCTCCGCGACCCTGACTGCGTCGGCCGACGAGTGGGGGTAGTCGATCAGCTTGGCGGAAAAGGCGTCACGCGGCTCGTCCTCGGTGTCTTCGAGCGCGGCCGCAGCGGCAGAGGGCTCGTGGAAGTTGAAGAGGGGCGAGGGCGGCGTTGCCGGCCGGGGGAAGAAGAGTTCAGCTTGGGTCATGGTTCACCCACGCGTTGGACTGGGATGTGTTCTTCGGCATGTGGATTCCTTGAGAATGCTGTTTAAATGTACAGTATTGAATCCAGAATTCAAATGACAGATGGCGCGCATCTGGCGCGTGGAGCCCTCTGCTTTAATGGCGCCTTGCCGGGGAGGGCCCAGGCTTGTGTCACAGAGGAAGGCGACGTGCAGATGGATTGGATGACCGTCCTGGGGACCGTCGGAGTGATCGTCCTTCAAGGGCTGTCGTTCTGGTTCCTCTACTGGCTCTGGAAGAAGCTCCGTACGCCCAAGGCGCCCCGGGCGGGCGCTGCGCCCCTTGCAATCAAGGGCGGCGCGGTGCCCGTTGTGGCCTCCTTCACCGGCCTGCGCGGACTGCCGTGGGTGGCGCTGGCGACCAACAGCCTGAATCCTGTCTTGCGTATCGAAAGCGAGCAGTTGGTGTACCGCGTGCTGCGCCAGCGCGAGCGGCCCTTTGCGGACATCCGCCAGGTCGACGTGCGCGAGGCCTATGGCACCTTCAACCTGATCTTCGAATTCCACGACGCGCGGCGGACCTTCGTGGCCAATGTGGGCACTGCGGCGCGCGGGGCGCAGGCGTTGGCGCTGCTGCCCGAGAGCGTGCCGCTCTCCGCCCGTGCGCGGGAGGCGTTGCGTCCAGCGGGCGCCAAGGCCGGCGTGTGACGGGTTCGCGCGGTGCATCGGCGCGGCCGGCGTCGATGACCTGTGCACTGCGAGGCATCGCTACTACCATCGCATCCATGCGCCTCACCTTCCTCGCCAGCCTTCTCCTGATCGCCAGCGGCATGGCCCAGGCCCAGCAGGTCTATCGATGCGGCAACCAGTACAGCGGTGAGCCGTGTGGCGGCAGCGGCGGTCGCGTGGTCGACGTGTCGCCGCCGGTGCGCAATCTCGAGGCGGCCGGTGCGTCCCAGGTGTTTCTCTGCGTCAGCAACAGCGGTGGGCGTTTCTGGTCGCCGAATCATTGCCGTGAGCGAGGCGCACTGGTCGAGCGCATCGAACCGGTCCCGGCAGGATTGCCGTGGGAACAGCAGGTGGACATTGCGGACCGGCAAACCAGGCAAGGCTATGCGGTCCAGCAACAGGCCGCGCAACAACGCGGTGCGACGTCGCCGGGCGTGACGGGTGGCAGTGGCGACACGTCGCGCTGTGCGCACTTCAATGAGCGGGTGGCGTACTACGACCGTTTGGCGCGGCAGCCGCAGAGTGGCGCGACGCAATCCTGGATCGCCGAGCAACGCAAGGAGGCCCGGGATCAGCAGTTCAGGGCAAGGTGCTGAGGCCCGCGAAAAGCGGCTGCGCGTGAGGCCATGAGGCCGTGAAGCCTGCACTCGCAGGGCCTCAACGGCCGGGCCCGAAATGATTCTGCGCAACGCACCGGCGCCCCCCGGATTGCACGGCATTGCAGGCGTTCTCGGCGGCGGCGTACTGCTGTTGGCGCGTCTGGCGTTCCGCGGCGATCTGGGCGGGTGTCACGCCGGGCTCGGTGGGGCAGTTGGCGGCGATCATGTCCAGCACTGTCTTCGTCATGAACATCACCGTTTCTTGGCTGGCGGTGATCGAGGCATTGGGTGCGACCTTCGTCGCGATGACCGACTGCTTCATGGCTTCGCAGGTCTGGCTGGAAAGGCGCGTTCCGGCAGGGCGGTTGGCCGCGTTGGCCGTGCCCCCTGGCGACGAACCGCCACCCGCGTTCGTGCTGCCACCCGACTCACCCGTCATCTGCCGCGCCGTCGTGGCCGCCAGCGGATGGTCGGGGAAGCGGCTCATCAAGGTGCGCTGCACTTCGCGCGCGCGGGCGCGGTCGCCCTGGGCGTTCAACTCGTCGGCGCGGGCGAAGAGCTGGCCTGGGTTCATCGTCTGCAGGCTGGTTCGGAATTGCTGTTCGGCCAGGGCCGCCTGCTCGCGTTTGCGCTGCTGTTCGGCTTCGGCCGCGAGCCGGTTCTTTTCTGCTTCGGCGCGTGCGGCGGCCTCGCGGTCGCGCGGCAGGTTGACGTCGGTCCGGTTGCCCTCGGTGTCGATGCGCGCGCCTACCGACAGCACGCCCTTGTCGTAGCGGCCTTCCTCGGATAGCGACCCGTCGGCGCGGTACTCGCGGCCCTGGGCGGGCTTGCCGTCCACGCGCAGGCCTTCGAAGCGGGAGCCGTCGGCGCGCGTGAAAGTGCCCTGCACGGCGCCTGTGTCGGTCCAGCGGCCGACCAGGGTGGCGCCGTTCTTGAAGCCGTACGCGCCCGCGCCGACACGCTTGCCGTTCACATACTCGCCCACGAACCGGTCGCCGGTGGGGTGCAGGACGTCGAATGCCCCCTGCTTCTCGCCTTGCCGGTACTGGCCGCGCTGGATCTCGCCGCTGGAGAAGATCGTCGTGCCGGAGCCTTCTTCCTGGCCGTCCCGGGTCTGGCCGTAGTAGACCCAGGTGGTGCCGTTCTTGCCGTTGCCGCTCAGGGTATCGCCGGTGCCTGCATCGCGCACGCGGTTGCCGATCTCCTGTGCACGGGGCTGGACGTCGGGTCGGGCGCCCAGCGCACGCTCGTTGCTGCGCTCCTCGCTGTTCAGCTCTGCCGTGAAGATGGCATCGGGTGTGAATTCCTTGCGATAGCCGAACAGCAGCGTGCGCGTGCCTTCGCCAATGGCAGCCTGCAGCCGCTCCAGGTAGCTCTTGGCGCGTGCGCAGGTCTTCTGCACGTTCAGCACGAAGCGGCAGCCGACATGCGCGGCGCAGAGATCGGCCTGGGTGACTGTGGCCTCGTCCTTGAGCTCGGCGCAGTTGGAGATCTCGGGATTGACCTGAGCCCGAGCGTCCGCAGGAACAGCCAGTACACAGGCCGAGAGGACGAGCACCGACAGGAAGTGGGCGGGGATCCGGATCGCGTACAAGGGGCCATGCCGACCTCGGCGGTGGGAGGTGGCGTTAGGTTCTTGCGCGGTGGTCTTTATCGTCATGGCGTCATCCCCTCGATGTGAGACCAGCCGAATCTAGTCGCTCGATTTGCAAGCGAAATACCTCTTTTGTGGGAGTCCACGGCAACCAGTGGGCTGGGACTGCGCTGGCCAAGAAAAAGCCCGCACGAAGGCGGGCAAGGGTGGTCCTGAGGAGAGGAGAGAAAAACTGGGCCACTGAACTCAGTCTGGTGGCCGATCTTCTCGATCAGCGCACCGAGGCATATTGGCTATTGCATGTTCCCCCGGTTGTATTGGTCAAGCCCACGCTGAAAAGCCGTTTTCCCGTTGTACGCCTGGTCATTCTCCCGAAAATATTGGGCAGCAGTCTGAAAGTCCTTGGCGCATTGCTTGTAATGGTTGGCCGCCATCGGTCGGCGATTCTTCTCAGCCTCATGAGCGGCAGTTTCACATTTTCTTTTGTTGTCCATGGATGTCGTCCAATTGCTGGCGAGTGCATGAGAGGAGACGAATGCCAGCAAGATAGCGAGAGAAAATCGAATCATGTGAACTCCTATAAAGCCCTGTTTGGTCAATGATGAATGGCAAGCGTTATTTCGCCTCAGGGTTCCCGCCGGATACGATTTGAGCGCTCCCTGGCTTCTTGAACGGATCCCGCTCCCCGGGTGTTGAATCGAACAAGGCACGAGGCGTGTGCGTCTTGGGCGCGTTTGAGCCTGGTGGCTGCGCAGTACTCTCTGTCGTCCTGTGTTCGCTCGCGCTGGCATTGCGCGCGCGTTGTCATGACGGCGCTGTCGAAGTCCCCGCATGCGCGCTGCGCTTCATTGGCGCCCGCAAGGGCGGCGTAAAGAAAAAGGCCGAATGCCAATAGCGGGTTCTTGTAATTCATCGACGTCTCCTCGTGGTGGAAGACCTGAATCTATCCATGCCATTTTGCAAACCAAATACCGCATTTGTGGGAGTCAACGGATACTGGTAGCACGGCAGCGATCACCTTTCGGAGGATGGCTGGGCAGTCTTGGGAAAGATCGGAGGGGGCTGTACCGCGAGGGAGCGAGCAGGCGACGGGCGGGTTGAACCTACCGCCGCATCCGTGGGCAGCAAGCGCGTCGACTTGACGGCAGCTCGCGCATGCGTGCTCTGTGGGTCGTCCTTCCGGCGGAGCAACGGCGCAAAAGTTGGAGAAACCCGTTGCGGTTGGAGACGCAAGTGGCCTGCCCGGAGGGGATCGAACCCCCGACAACCTGCTTAGAAGGCAGGTGCTCTATCCAACTGAGCTACGGGCAGATTCAGGTCGAGAAGCGAGGGCCGGAGCCTTCGGTCCTCGGGCCGCAAGGGATGCGGCAACAGACCCGAAAAATCAACGGTCTGGACGCTTCTGCCTCTGACCGGGGAAGCGCGGATTCTACCTACATCCCTCCATGCACGACGCCTTCGGCGGCGGTCGTTGAGAGGGCGAAAGGGCGGGGCTGGCGCGGGACGACACCCTGGCGGCCTCGGCGGCCTGCTTCGACACGAGCTGCTTCTTGCCGCAGGTGCTGCACCGGTAGAACCTGAGGGCCGGCAGCATCCTCATCCAGGCTCGTCGCTCGATGCGGCGAAGGCCGGCCAGGCCGCAGGAACATCGGAGAAACAGATTCAGCAGCATCACAGAAGAGTTCAAACCGGGAAGGTGTCGACACTCTTTCCCCGACGCTGCTTCGCGGTTTGCGCAACCGTGAAGCACCCGCGTTCGATTCTGTGGGGGCGCAAGGCATGCAGCGAAAGGACTGCACGCGCAACAGATTGCTAAGGACGGCGTTTCGCCCGCCCGATGCCTCTGTGGATCGCTGGGGCCGAAGGGGCGTCAGACGTTTTCCGAGCGGTACTTCCAGACCGCGTCGTTCACTGCGCGTTCGGACGCCAGTTGCTTCTTTCCGCAGGCGCTGCATTGGTAGAAGCGCAGGCTCGAGAAGAGTCGCATCCATGGCCGGCGCTCGATGCGTGCGAGATGCCTGAGGCCGCAAGAACAGCGCGAAAAGTAATTCAGCATCGGAAAAGGGTCCAGGGGTGAGGGTTCTGTTGCGACGTCCATCCCTGACTCAGCTCTTCGGCTTTGTAAACGCGATTCCGCTTACTTTGTAAACACGATCACGATTGGCTCGATTCTGCGTGAGCGCCGAGGGCCTCGCGGGTAGTTCCTTAAGAAAAAGGTTGTCTTGACGGTGTAACAACAAGGCAGCGGCGTTGCCCGATGTACGGAAAGCCGTGGGTCGTGCTACGAAACGTCTAAAGGGCGGTGAGATTCGCGGTGATCGCGACCGGCCCGGAAAAGAAAAAAGCCTGCAACGACTTTCATCGTTGCAGGCTTTCACTTTTCTTTTGGTCGGGGCGAAAGGATTCGAACCTTCGACCCTCTGGTCCCAAACCAGATGCGCTACCAGGCTGCGCTACACCCCGCCAAGCCTTCCATTCTAGCCCGAATAAGGGGCCGCTCAGCGCTTCTCGTACTGCGTCTTGCCAAAAAGGATCTCGCGCGCCTTGTCATCGGTGATGGGACGGCGCAGGTCGGCCAGTACTTTCACGCCGCGCTGCACGGCGGGGCGTGCGGCGATGCCGTCGAACCAGGCCTTCAGGTGCGGGTAGTCGGTGAGGGTGATGCCCTGGTTCTCCCAGCTGCGCAGCCACGGGAAGATGGCGATGTCGGCAATCGAATAGCTCGTGCCGGCGATGAACTTGTGCTTGGACAGCTGCCGGTCGATCACGCCGTACAGGCGCCGGGCCTCGTTGGTGTAGCGGTCGACGGCATAGGCGATCTTCTCGGGCGCGTAGATGCGGAAGTGGTGCGCCTGGCCGAGCATCGGACCGACGCCGCCCATCTGGAACATGAGCCACTGCAGCACGTCGTAGCGCTCGCGGTCGCCCGTGGGCAGGAACTTGCCGGTCTTGCCCGCGAGGTACACGAGGATGGCGCCCGATTCGAACAGCGAGATCGGCTGGCCGTCCGGTCCGTCGGGATCGGTGATGGCGGGGATCTTGTTGTTCGGGCTGATCTTCAGGAACTCGGGTGCGAACTGGTCGCCGGTACCGATGTTCACTGGGTGCGCGTGGTACGGCAGGCCGCACTCCTCGAGCATGATGTGAATCTTGTGGCCGTTCGGCGTGGGCCAGGAATAGACCTCGATGGGCGATGCGGGCATGTCGCGGGCTCCGGAGTGAGAGGGTTGTGACGGGAGAACGGCAGCATATACACGCCCCTGCGGTCGCGTGCGGGTGCGGGCATTGGCCGCACGGTCGACCGCTTACCCCACCTGCCGCTCGTGCGCGTTGCACCACATCCAATGCTCGCCGGGCTCGATCGACTGGATCACCGGATGCCCTTCGGCCCGCGCATGTTTCGTGGCGTGGCGGTTCTTCGACGAGTCGCAGCAGCCGACGTGGCCGCAGTGCACGCACAGGCGCAGGTGCACCCAGGTGTCGCCGGTCTTCAGGCAGTCTTCGCAGCCGCGGGGCGTGTGCGGTGGGGCGAGGTCGGCGGGAACGTGTTCGCAGGCGTGGATGGGCATGGGTGTCTCAGGACAAGAAGAATGGTTCAGGCCACGGCCGAAGCCGAGGACAGGTGCTGGTGAATGAGCGCCACCACCGCAGCGCCTTCGCCGATCGCGCCGCCCACGCGTTTGACCGAGCCCGAGCGCACATCGCCCACCGCGAACACGCCCGACACGCTCGATTCGAGCGCCGTGGCCGGACGTGCCGGAAAGCCGCTGCTCGCGGCCGCACCGGTCAGCACGAAGCCGTGCTTGTCGACCGACACGCCGCAGCCTTCGAGCCATGAGGTCTCGGGCTCCGCGCCGACGAACAGGAAGATGTTGCGCGCGGGGCAGTCGTGCTCCTGGCCCGAGGTGTGGCAGCGCCAGGTGGCGCCGGTCAGGCCTTCTTCGGGCGCGCCGTGCAGCCGCACGAGCTCGGTGTGCGGCTGCAGCGAGATGTTGGGCGTGGCCTCGATGCGGTCGATGAGGTAGCGCGACATGCTGGCCGCCAGCGACGGCCCGCGCACCAGCACGTTGACCTTGGCCGCATGGCGCGACAGGAACACCGCCGCCTGACCGGCCGAGTTGCCGCCGCCCACCAGCGCCACTTCCTGCTGCGCGCAGATCTTCGCTTCGATCGCCGAGGCCCAGTACCAGATGCCGCGGCCTTCGAATTCGGCCAGGCGCGGCACGCCGGGGCGGCGGTAGCGCGCGCCGCTCGCAATGACGACCGTGCGTGCGCTGATCGTGCGGCCGTCGGTGAGCTTCAGCGCGAGACTGTCCCGCGCGTTCTCGCGCGAGCAGTCGAGCGCTGCCACCTGCGCCGGGATCAGCATCTCGACGCCGAACTTCTGCGCCTGCACGAACGCGCGGCCCGCCAGCGCCTGCCCCGAGATGCCGGTCGGAAAACCCAGGTAGTTCTCGATGCGCGCGCTGGCGCCGGCCTGTCCGCCGAAGGCGCGGCAGTCGAGCACGATCACGCGCAGCCCTTCGGAGGCCGCATACACGGCGGTCGCGAGGCCGGCCGGCCCGGCGCCGACCACGGCCACGTCGTACAGCTCGTCGCGCGCCGCGGTGTCGACCATGCCGAGGCAGCGCGCCAGGCCCTCGTCGCTCGGGTTGACCAGCACCGAGCCGTCGGGGCACACGGCCAGCAGCTGGTCGGGGCCGTATTGGGCGAGCAGCGCGGCGGCATCGGCGTCAGCCGCTGCATCGACCAGGTGATAAGGATGGCCGTTGCGGCGCAGGAAGTTCTCCAGCCGCGCCATCTCGGGTGAATCCGGCCGGCCGATCAGCACCGGCCCGGCCGCGCCCGATTCGATCAGCGCCACGCGCCGCAGGATCAGCGCGCGGGTGATGCGCTCGCCCAGGTCGGCCTCGGCCACCAGCAGCGCGCGCAAGCGGTCCGGCGGCACGACCAGCGCCTCGACTTCTTCGTCGGCATGCCCGTCGACCAGGGCAGGGCGCCCGCTCAGCTGGCCGACCTCGGCGAGGAATTCGCCCGGCCCCTGGCGCGCGATCGGCACCACGTGGCCCAGGCCGTCGCGCTGCGTGACGGCGACCACGCCCTTGAGCAGAACGAACATGCCGGCGCCGGTCTCGCCGGCGGTGAACAGGCGCTCGCCGCGCGCAAAGCGCTGCACGCTGCCGAAGCTGGCAATGCGTGCCATCTCAGCGTCACTGAGGATGGGGAAAGTCTGGTGCAGGCGGCTGTTGGCGCCTGGTGCGTCGGTGGCCATGGGGTCGAACTCCGTGTCGCGAATGCCCCGCATTAGACGCCGAAGCGGCGCCAAAGCGACGCTGACGCGCGATGTAACAACGTCATGTGTCTGCCACGCCGCTGACATGCCGGTTTCATTGCGCGTGTCCAGACTCGGTCAGCAGAAAGGGATTTCCCATGAAAGAACTGCCGAACCCGACGTTTCCGCTCTCGCAGCTCGGACTGCGCGCAGCCTTGTGGCCCGCACCCGCTGCCGGAACCCCCGCCGTTGCTGTTGCTGCCGCCGCCACCGTCGCCGCACTGGCCACCCGCACGGCGGTGCCCGAGGCGCCGCTGGTCGTCATCGTGCCGCCGGTCGTCGAAGCCAAGCCGGGCATCACGGTGAGCTGGGCGCGTCATCTGGATGACGTGCGCGCCGCGCAACGCCTGCGTCACGATGTGTTCGTCGGCGAGATGGGCGCACGTCTGACCACGCCGCTGGCCGGCCACGACATCGACCTGTTCGACGACTTCTGCGAACACCTGCTGGTGCGCGACGAACTCACCGGCCAGGTCATCGGCACCTACCGCGTGCTGACCCCCGCGCAAGCGCGCCGTGTCGGCAGCACCTACAGCGACACCGAATTCGACCTGACCCGCCTGCGCGACCTGCGCGAGCGCATGGTCGAACTGGGCCGCAGCTGCGTGCACGCCGAGCACCGCCAGGGCGGCGTGATCCTCGCGCTGTGGGGCGCGCTGGCCGGCTTCATGCACCGCAACAAGCTCGACACGATGATCGGCTGCGCGAGCATTCCGATGTCGCACAACGGCGTGACCAGCGGCGACGCGGCGGCCAGCATCTGGCGCCAGCTCTCGGCCAGCCACCTCGCGCCGATCCAGTACCAGGTGCAGCCGCGCCTGCCGCTGCCGGTCGAGCGGCTCGACAGCGCGCTCGACGTGGAACCGCCTGCGCTCATCAAGGGCTACCTGCGCCTGGGCGCCAAGGTGCTCGGCGCGCCGGCCTGGGACCCGGACTTCAACACCGCCGACCTGCCGATGCTGATGCGCATCGACGACCTGCCGGCGCGCTACCGCAAGCACTTTCTCGGCGCATGAAGCCGGCGGCCATCCGGCCCGACGCCGGGCCGCACGCTGCTTCGCTGTCGCCGAATGTGTCAGGTTCGCTCTCTGTGGGGCAGGGTGCGTCACGCGAATGTCATGGAACTGTCACGGACGAAGTTGACACTGTCATATTTCAGCCGTCGTGTTCTCCCGTGCCGCTTGCTCCAGAATCAGTGCCCATGCCCTCCCTCTCCGCTGACCCGTCGCGCGCCGGCGAAGCGTCTTCGTTCGCGTTGCTGGATCGCGACCACAGCATCCTCTCGTTCAACGAGCGCGTGCTCGACTGGGCCCACCGGCCCGAAGTGCCGCTGATCGAACGGCTGCGCTATCTGTGCATCGTGTCGTCGAACCTCGACGAGTTCTTCGAAGTCCGTGCCGCACCGCACCTGAGCGCGGGCAGCGCTGGTGATCGCAAGGGCACCTACACGGTCGAATCCTTCGAGCGCCTGTCCGAAGCGGCCCACACGCTCGTGGCGCGCCAGTACGCGCTGTACAACGACGAGCTGATGCCGACCTTTGCCACGCACGGCATCCACATCGTGTCGCACGGCGAACGCAACCCGGCCCAGCGCAAGTGGGTCAGCGAGTATTTCGAGCGCGAAGTGCGCCCGCTGCTGATCCCCGTGGGGCTCGATCCGGCGCACCCGTTCCCGCAGGTGGCGAACAAGTCGCTGAACTTCATCGTGCGACTGGGCGGCAAGGACGCCTTCGGTCGCGAGAACCCGATCCAGATCGTCAAGCTGCCGCGCGTGCTGCCGCGCCTGATCAAGATGCCGGCCAAGGTGTCGGATGGCAAGACGCTGTTCGTGGCGCTGTCGAGCGTGGTGCGCGCGCACCTGGCCAGCATGTTCCCGGGCCGCGAGGTGGGCGACTTCTCGCAGTTCCGTGTCACGCGCCATTCCGACCTCGCGGTCGACGAGGAAGACGTCAAGAACCTGCGTACCGCGCTGCGCCAGGGCCTGCAGCACCGCCACTACGGCCAGGCCGTGCGGTTGGAGGTGTCGGCCAGCTGCGCCGAGTCGCTCGCGAGCTTCCTGCTGGCGCAGTTCAACCTGCCACCGCAGGCGCTGTACCGCGTGCACGGGCCGGTGAACCTGGCGCGGCTCACGCAGCTCATCGACCTGATTGGCGAGCCGCAGCTGCGCTTTCCTCCGTACGCGCCGTCGTTCCCCGTCACGCTGTCGCCCGTCCAGTCGTTCTTCGAGCGGCTGCAGCGCGGCGACGTGCTGATCCACCAGCCCTTCGAGAGCTTCGACGGCGTGCTCGCGTTCCTGCGCGAGTCCGTGCTCGACCCGCAGGTGCTGGCGATCAAGCAGACCATCTACCGCACCGGCGCCGACTCCGAGCTCATGGACCTGCTGCGCGAAGCCGTGCGCCGCGGCAAGGAAGTGACGGTGGTGGTCGAGCTGAAGGCGCGCTTCGACGAAGAGGCCAACATCAACTGGGCCGAGATGCTCGAGTCGATCGGTGCGCAGGTGGTGTACGGCGTGGTGGGCCTGAAGACCCACGCCAAGATGCTGCTGGTGACGCGCCGCGAGGGCAAGCAGCTGCGCCGCTACGGCCATCTGTCCACCGGCAACTACAACCCGCGCACGGCGCGGCTGTACACCGACATCAGCCACCTCACGGCCGACCCGGCGCTCACCGCCGACATGGAGGCCGTGTTCGTCCACATGGCCAGCCAGAGCCGCCTGCCCAAGCTCAACCGCATGTGGCTCGCGCCCTTCGACCTGCACAAGAACCTGGTCGCGCGCATCGATGCGCTCGGACAGGCCGCCGCCAGCGGCGAGCCCACGCGCATCGTCGCCAAGATGAACGCGCTGACCGACGAAGAGATCATCGGCGCACTCATCCGCGCGGGGCAGAAGGGCGTGAAGATCGACCTCATCGTGCGCGGCGCCTGCACGCTGCCGGCGCAGGTGCCGGGGCTCACCGACAACGTGCGCGTGCGCTCGGTGATCGGGCGTTTCCTCGAGCATTCGCGGGTGTTCTATTTCCGCCATGGCGAGGACGAGTCGCTGTACCTGTCGAGCGCCGACTGGATGAACCGCAACATGATGCGGCGCATCGAGCTGGCCTGGCCCGTGACCGACCCCAACCTGCGCCAGCGCCTCATCGACGAGTGCCTGGTGGCTTACCTGCACGATGGGCGCGACGCCTGGGACCTGGGCGGCGACGGCATCTACCGGCGTGTCGACCATGACACCCACCCCGGCGAGGCGGGTGCGTCCCCCGCGATCGAAGCGCATGGCGCCCAGGCCGCCTTGATGGGCCGCTATGCATCACGAGGAAACCACCGTGATGCGTCCGGCAATTGAAATTGAAGAAGAAGTTCGAAAGACGATGAGCATGGACTTGATCTTCTGGCGTCACGCCGAAGCCGAGGACTGGACCGAAGGGTGTGACGACATGCAGCGCTCGCTCACCCCGCGCGGCGAAAAGCAGGCCAAGCGCATGGCCACCTGGCTCGACCGGCAACTGCCCGACGGCACGCGCATCGTGTGCAGCCCGGCGCGCCGCTGCGAGCAGACCGCGCTGGCACTGGGCCGCAAGTACAAGCTGCGCTCCGAGCTGTCGCCTGACACCACCCCCGACGCGCTGCTGGCCGCCACGGGCTGGCCCAACGGCAAGTCGGTGGTGCTGGTGATCGGCCACCAGCCCTCGCTGGGCCAGGCCATCTCGATGCTGCTCGGCCTGAAGCAGGACAGCTGCCCGGTGCGCAAGGGCTCGCTGTGGTGGATCCGCACCCGCGAGCGCGACGGCGACGTGCAGACCGTCGTGGTGACGGTGCAGGCGCCCGAGCTTCTCTAGCTGCTGCAGCGGTCCTCCGCTGCGAATACCCCTGCCTGGCGCTTGCGGACAGGCGCTTTGTCACGGTTGTGGGCAGAGCTGGCAGGGCGCTTGTCTCCCGGAAAAAGGGGCGAAGCACTCATGCGCGCGCGCGGCGCAATTTCTACAGTGTGACTCCACGGCAGCGTGCTTTTGACGCCGATGCGGGAAAGAAGCGGTGCCGGTCGACCACATCACTGGGGAAGACGCATGAAACCGCTCAACACACTGCCAGGAAGCTTCTTGAACATGCTGCGTGCAGACGCGGACGTGCGGTTGAAGGCGCTGTTTTTTCTGCTTGTTGCCGCAGCCCTGCTGTCGGGGTGTGCGACGAACACCGCCGCGCCTGCGCCGCCGACCCGTCACGATATCGCCCGGTCGATCGAGAAGGTCGAGCTCATCTACAACCAGGAAGACCAACTGATCGTCACGGATGGCGGCGGGTCGGGGCTGACGGGCTTCGCAGGGTTTCTGGGACCCCTCGCTGCACTGGTGGCCATCTCCGTCGACACCAACAGCCGATTGACGATGGCCGCTCGGACCGACCAGCGCAGCAAGGAGTTCACGGCCGCAGTGAAGAACAGCGGAGTGACCATGGGGCTGAACAGGCAGTTCGCAGAGCGACTGGCGGCGCGCCTGCGGGACAGTGGCCGCGAGGTGAAGCTGACGCCTTTCTTCCGCGCGACCGGAGAGCACGCGCAGATGCAGGTGCAGGAACTCCAGCCCACGCCCGGCTACAGCACATTGATCTTGCGGATCACGACGTCCTATGGCGCGGCCGATGCGACATCGAGCTTCAAGCCGTACGTCTGGGTGGAGCAGTTGCTCAGGGACGAGAAGCAATCCGTCGTGGGCCAGACCTTGCAGGTCGCCGACGTGAGCGAGCCGACCTATCTCCTGTACGACGGCCTGCTCAAAGACACCGCAGGCGCTCGCGAAGGGTTGAAGCGCGGGCTCGATCAGATCGTGCAGCCGGCCTATGTCAGCCTGTTCGGGGAAGACGAGCCGCGCAAGGCCGGCGCTGCGACAGTCACGCAGACGGCCGGCATCGACACGAAGTGAAACGGCTCAGGCGCCGCTGAGTTCCACGCGCCAGTTGCCGGTCTTTTGCCAGGCCAGCACTTCCTCGCGCAGGAGGTGCGCCGACTGCGGATACATCTCGGCCCAGTCGGGCGCGCAGGCGATCGTGAAGGCCCTGGCACCGAGTGCCGCGAGGTTCAGCGCCTGCGGCTCGGGGTCGCGGCGCGCGTGGCACAGGATCACCGCCAGGCGCAGCGCCAGCAGCTGCATCACGAAGGTCTCGTCGTCCAGCGAGGCTTCGAGCTTGCGCAGCTTGCCGCGCTGGCCCAGCACCAGCTGGCCGAGGGCGTGCAGTTCGTTCACTGCGAAGCCGGGTGCGTCGGTGTTGTCGAGGATGTAGGCGCCGTGCTTGTGGTAGTCGCTGTGCGAGACCAGCGCGCCGATCTCGTGCAGCTGCGCGGCCCAGCCGAGCTTGCGCAGCGCGCGCCCGGCGCGGCTCGATGTGCTGCCGCCGCGCGCGGCGGGGGGGCGAGCTGCACGAACAGCGCGGCGGCGGTGTCGCTCACGCGCTTGGCCTGCGCCGGATCGACCGCGAAGCGGGTGGCGAGCCGCGCCACCGTGGCGCTGCGCATGTCGGCCACGCTCTCGTCGCGTTCGAGCAATTCGTACAGCACGCCGTGGCGCAGGGCGCCCTGGGCGACCTTCATTTCCTGGATGTCGAGCAGGTCGAACACCGCGCGCAGCACGCTCAGGCCGCCGCCGATCACGGCCTTGCGGTCTTCGCGCATGCCGTCGATGCGCAGCTTGTCGATGCTGCCGGCCTTGAGCAGGCGGTCGAGCAACCAGTCGAGGCCGTCGCGCGTGACAAGGCCGGCTTCGCCGCCGGCCGCCGCGAGCACGTCGCCCACCGCACCGATGGTGCCGGAGGCGCCATAGGCCACGTCCCACTGGTCGCGGGTGTAGCTGGAGAGCGCGTCGTCCAGCACGGCCTTGGCCGCCACTTCGGCGGCGCGGAAGGCGGGGGCGGTGAACTGGCCTTCGCCGAAATGCTTCATCGACCAGGCGACGCTGCCCACGCGGTACGACTCCATGCGCTCGGCCTCGAGGGCGTGGCCGATGATCATTTCGGTGGAGCGCCCGCCGATGTCGATGACGAGGCGGCGTTCCTGGTCCGAGGCGTCGGTGTGGGGCAGGTGGTGTGCCACGCCCTGGTAGATCAGGCGGGCTTCTTCCCGGCCCGGGATCACGTCGATGCCGAAGCCCAGGATGGTGCGCGCGCGCAACAGGAACTCTTCGCGGTTGCGCGCTTCGCGCAGGGTCTGGGTGGCCACGGCGCGCACCTGCGAGCGCTTGAAGCCGGCCAGCCGCTCGCCGAAGCGGGCGAGGGCGTCCCAGCCGCGCTGCATGGCTTCGGTCGTGAGGTTGCGGGCGCTGTCCAGGCCGTTACCCTGGCGCACGGTTTCCTTGAGGTACTCGGTGCGGTGGATCTGTCCGTGGTCGACCTGGCCGATTTCCAGCCTGAAGCTGTTCGAGCCGAGATCGACCGCTGCGAGGCGGGTGCCGTTTTGCATGTTGTAGTGAAGAGGGCGGTTCTCTGATCGTAGCGCCGTGACAGCAGGCGCCGCCTCCCTGGATCGCGTCACGGCGAGGGCTGGAGGTTAGGCGGGGTGAATGACGGTTGTGTGACAGCGTCACACGCGGCAGGGGTGGCGCAGCGGCATTTTCCCTCGACAGAAGGGGTGTCACATCGATGTCACAAAAGCTTTTTAGAGTCCGTTCGAGCCCCCAAAGGGACTACTTCTTACTTCTCAAGGAAGCTTTATGAAAACGACGTTCAAATTTGCAACCGCCGGCCTCGTGACCGCGCTGTTCTCCATTTCCGCCTTCGCACAAGACGTGACCGGCGCCGGCGCCAGCTTCCCCGCACCGCTGTACGCCAAGTGGGCTTCCGACTTCAACAAGGCCACCGGCGTCAAGATCAACTACCAGTCGGTCGGCTCGGGTGCCGGCCTGAAGCAGATCGAAGCCAAGACCGTCGACTTCGGCGCTTCGGACGCTCCCCTGAAGGACGACGAACTGCAAGCCAAGGGCCTGATGCAGTTCCCCACCGTCATCGGCGGCGTGATCCCCGTGGTGAACATCCCCGGCATCAAGCCGGGCGAGCTGAAGCTCAACGGCCAGGTGCTGGGCGACATCTACCTGGGCAAGATCACCAAGTGGAACGACCCCGCCATCAAGGCACTGAATGCGTCGCTGGCCCTGCCTGACGCCGCCATCGCCCCGGTTCGCCGCGCCGACGGTTCGGGCACCAGCTTCCTGTTCACCAATTACCTGAGCAAGGTCAACGCCGAGTGGAAGTCGAAGGTCGGCGAAGGCACGGCCGTGAACTGGCCTACCGGCGCGGGTGGCAAGGGCAACGAAGGCGTCGCCGCTTTCGTGAACCGCCTGCCCAACTCGATCGGCTACGTCGAGTACGCCTACGTCAAGCAGAACAAGATGACCTACGCCCAGCTGCAGAACGCCGCCGGCACGTTCGTCTCGCCCGACGACAGCGCCTTCAAGGCCGCCGCCGCCGGTGCCGACTGGAACAAGAGCTTCTACCAGGTGCTGACCAACCAGGCCGGCAAGGATTCGTGGCCCATCACCGGCGCCACCTTCATCCTGATGCACAAGGTGCAGGACAAGCCCGCCAGCGCCACCACCGTGCTGAAGTTCTTCGACTGGGCCTACAAGGGTGGCGACAAGACGGCCGACGAGCTGGACTACGTGCCGATGCCCGACGCCGTGAAGGCCACCATTGCCAAGGCATGGGGTGAAGTGAAGGACGCATCGGGCAAGCCGGTCGCGTTCAAGTAAGAAGCAACCCTTCATCCACCCTCCAGGACGGCGCGCCCATGAGCAACTCTTCGCTCCAGGACGCGCCGCTTTCGTCTTTGCCGGAGCGACCCGTGTCATCCACCTTCCCCGCTGCTGCCGCCTCCCTCGACCTCGCGGCCGAGCGCGCGCGCACCTCCGCCGCTCCTCCGCCGCCCGTCAAGGCGGCACGTTCCGGCCCCATGGCCGACCGCCTCTTCGGCTGGGCCGCCAAGGGCGCCGCGCTGCTGACGCTCGCGATGCTGATCGGCATCCTGCTGTCGCTGGTTGCCGGCGCCTGGCCCGCCATTTCGAAGTACGGCCTCGGCTTCCTCACGAGCAGCGTGTGGGACCCGGTGAAGGACGAGTACGGCGGCCTCGTGATGATCTACGGCACGCTGGCCACCTCGTTCATCGCACTGGTGATTGCCGTGCCGGTGAGCTTCGGCATCGCGCTGTTCCTGACCGAACTCTCGCCCAACTGGCTCAAACGCCCGCTGGGCACCGCCATTGAACTGCTGGCTGCCGTGCCGTCCATCGTGTACGGCATGTGGGGCCTGCTCGTCTTCGGCCCCATTCTTTCCACCTGGGTGCAGCAGCCGCTGCAAAAGCTGCTGGCCGGCGTGCCGTACCTCGGTGCCCTGGTGTCCGGCCCGCCCGTGGGCATCGGCATTCTGTCGGCCGGCATCATCCTGGCGATCATGATCATTCCGTTCATCGCCTCGGTGATGCGCGACGTGTTCGAAGTGACGCCCGCGCTGCTCAAGGAGTCGGCCTACGGCCTGGGCTCCACCACCTGGGAAGTCGTCTCCAAGGTCGTGCTGCCCTATACCAAGGCCGGCGTGATCGGCGGCATCATGCTCGGCCTCGGCCGCGCACTGGGCGAGACCATGGCCGTCACCTTCGTGATCGGCAACATGAACCAGCTCAACTCCCTGTCGGTGTTCGAGGCGGCCAACAGCATCACCTCGGCCCTCGCCAATGAATTCGCCGAAGCCGGCGCGGGCCTGCACCAGGCCGCGCTGATGTACCTCGGCCTCGTGCTGTTCTTCATCACCTTCGTCGTGCTGTCGCTCTCGAAGATGCTGCTGGCCCAGATGAAGAAGAGCGAAGGAACCAAGTCGTGAGCACCGCGCAAAACCTGATCAACGCCAAGACCCTGGCAGAGACGCGCCAGGCGAAGTTCGCCGCGCGCAACCGCGTCAACAAGATCGCCCTCACGCTGTCGCTCGCCGCGATGGCGTTCGGCGTGTTCTGGCTCGTGTGGATCCTGTGGGAAACGCTGCGCCAGGGCGTGGGCGGCCTGGCGCTGGCCACCTTCACCGAGATGACGCCGCCGCCGAACGAGGCGGGCGGCATCGCCAACGCCATCTTCGGCTCGTTCGTGATGGTGATGCTGGCGACCTTCGTGGGCACGCCCATCGGCATCATGGCCGGCATCTACCTGGCCGAGTACAACCCCAAGGGCTTGCTCGCATCGGTCACGCGCTTCGTCAACGACATCCTGCTGTCTGCACCCTCGATCGTGATCGGCCTGTTCGTCTACGCCGTGGTGGTGGCCTACTTCAAGACCTTCTCGGGCCTGGCCGGCGCACTGTCGCTGGCACTCATCGTGATTCCGGTGGTGATCCGCACCACCGAGAACATGCTGCAGCTGGTGCCGCCGGGCCTGCGCGAAGCGGCCTACGCACTGGGCACGCCGAAGTGGAAGGTCATTCTCAGCATCACGCTGCGCGCCGCGCGCGCGGGTGTGGTCACGGGCGTGCTGCTGGCCGTGGCCCGCATCGCCGGCGAAACCGCGCCGCTGCTCTTCACCGCGCTGAACAACCAGTTCTGGACCGCCGACGTGAGCCAGCCGATGGCCAGCCTGCCGGTCACGATCTTCAAGTTCGCCATGAGCCCGTACGAGAACTGGCAACAACTGGCCTGGGCCGGTGTGTTCCTGATCACTGTCGCCGTGCTTGCCCTCAACATCCTGGCGCGCGTGCTGACGCGCAACAAACACTAAATCAAGAAGGCGCCAACATGCCAAACACCGTCGCACAACAACAACCGTCGCGCTCGAAGATCTCGGTCAAGGACCTGAACTTCTACTACGGCAAGTTCCACGCGCTCAAGGGCATCAACCTCGAGATCCCCGAGAACAAGGTCACGGCCTTCATCGGCCCGTCGGGCTGCGGCAAGTCGACCCTGCTGCGCACCTTCAACCGCATGTTCGAGCTGTACCCCGAGCAGCGCGCCGAAGGCACCATCGCGCTGGACGGCGAGAACCTGCTCACGTCCAAGCAGGACGTGGCGCTGATCCGCGCCAAGGTCGGCATGGTGTTCCAGAAGCCCACGCCGTTCCCGATGTCGATCTACGACAACATCGCCTTCGGCGTGAAGCTGTTCGAAAATCTGTCGGCCAGCGAAATGGACGACCGCGTCGAGTGGGCCCTGAAGAAGGCCGCGCTGTGGACCGAAGTGCGCGACAAGCTGCAGCAAAGCGGCTCGGGCCTCTCCGGCGGCCAGCAGCAGCGCCTGTGCATTGCGCGCGGTATCGCGATCAAGCCCGAAGTGCTGCTGCTCGACGAACCCTGCTCCGCACTCGACCCGATCTCGACCGCCAAGATCGAGGAGTTGATCGCCGAGCTGAAAAACGAGTACACCGTGGTCATCGTGACCCACAACATGCAGCAAGCTGCCCGCTGCAGCGACTACACCGCCTACATGTACCTCGGCGACCTGATCGAGTTCGGTGCCACCGAACAGATGTTCTTCAAGCCGCAGCGCAAGGAGACCGAGGACTACATCACCGGCCGCTTCGGTTGAAGTCAAAGGAAACACCATGACCGAGAAACACCTTTCCAGCCAGTTCGACAGCGAACTCAATGGCGTCTCGTCGCGCGTGATGGAGCTCGGCGGCATGGTCGAGTCGCAGATCCACCAGGCCGTGTACGCCCTGCTGCAGTTCGACGCCGAAGCCGCCGACCGCGTGATGGAGACCGAGCATCGCGTCAACGCGATGGAGATCGAGATCGACCGCGAGCTGTCGTCGATCATCGCCCGTCGCCAGCCCACGGCACGCGACCTGCGCCTCTTGATCGCCATCAGTAAGACCACCGCCAACCTGGAGCGCGTGGGCGACGAGGCCAACAAGATCGCGCGCATGGTCAAGTCGATCATCGAAAGCGGATCGGCCCGCCAGCTGCCCACCACCGAGCTGCGCATTGCCGCCGACCTGGCCTCGAACCTGCTGCGCACCGCGCTGGACGCCTTCGCGCGCCTGGACACGGCCGCCGCGCTGTCGATCCTCAAGGACGACGACCTCATCGACAAGGAGTTCGACGGCTTCGTGCGCAAGCTGGTCACCTACATGATGGAAGACCCGCGCACCATCTCCGCCAGCCTGGACCTGCTGTTCCTGGCCAAGGCCATCGAACGCATCGGCGACCACGCCAAGAACATCGCCGAGTTCATCATCTACATCGTCAAGGGCGCCGATGTGCGGCACACTTCGATGGAGGAAATCGAGTCGGCATTGCAGTGACGACCGTCGCCGCAAAGATTCCCCATAACGCATGAAGAAACCAAGAGTCCTGATCGTCGAAGACGAATCCTCGATCGCCGAGCTGATCGCCGTCAACCTGCGCCACAACGGCTTCGAGCCGATCTGGTCCGAAGACGGTGCCGCCGCCCAGCGTGAAATCGACGCCTTCCTGCCGGACCTGATCCTGCTCGACTGGATGCTGCCGGGCCAGAGCGGCCTGCAGCTCGCGCGCCAGTGGCGCAAAGACCCGCGCACCAAGGCCATCCCGATCCTGATGCTCACGGCGCGCGGCGACGAGCCCGACAAGGTCGCCGGCCTCGATGCCGGGGCCGACGACTACATCACCAAGCCGTTCTCCACCCAGGAAATGCTGGCGCGCATCCGTGCCGTGCTGCGCCGCCGTGCGCCCGAGGTGGTGACCGAGCGCGTCGAGATCGGCGAACTGGCCCTCGACACCTCCACCCACCGCGTCACCTGGCAGGGCGGGGCGCTGAAGGTCGGCCCGACCGAGTTCAAGCTGCTGGCCTACCTGATGCAGCATGCCGAGCGCGTGCACAGCCGCGCGCAGCTGCTGGACAAGGTGTGGGGCGACCACGTCTACATCGAGGAACGCACGGTCGACGTGCACGTCAAGCGCCTGCGCGAGTCGCTGGGCGTGGCCGCGCCGATGGTGGAAACCGTTCGCGGAGCGGGTTACCGGCTGACGGCCCAAGTCACGGTGTGAGCAGCGCCGTGAGCCTCGGCGGCGGGCGCGGATAATCGCCCGCCATGCCTTTCCGTATTGCTACTTTTTTAATAGCGTCCCTCGTAATTGCGGCGGGCGCTGTCGGCCTTTTCGGCTGGAAGTACGGCTGGCTGGGTGCCTGGCTGGGCGCGGTGCTCTGGTTGGGCTTCGATGCCTGGCGCGCCGAACGCCTGCTGCGCGTGCTGCGCAACGACGCGGCCGGTCTGCCGTCGCGCGGGCCGGGCGTGTGGGGCGAGCTTTCGGAGCGCATCCGCAAGCTGCTGCGCGACCGCGAACAACAGACCCGGCAGGCCGAAGACCGGCTGCAGGAGTTCCTGGCCGCCATCCAGGCTTCGCCCAACGGTGTGGTGCTGCTCGACGAGCAGGGCCGCATCGAGTGGTGCAACCAGACGGCGGCGGGCCAGTTCGGCATCGATGCCGAGCGCGACCTGCTGCAGCACCTGGCGAACCTCGTGCGCGATCCGGCGTTCGTGGCCTACCTCGCGTCGTGGAACTACAGCCGCGACGTCGTCATCGATGCACCCGGCCTCGTGCATGCACAGCATCGCGGCCATCCGGTGCGGCTGTCGGTGCAGGTGCATCCCTACGCCGGCAATCGGCGCATGCTGCTCACGCGCGACATCACGGCGCTCGAGCAGGCCGAGGCGATGCGGCGCGACTTCGTGGCCAACGTGTCGCACGAGATCCGCACGCCGCTCACGGTGCTGGCGGGCTTTGTCGAGACGCTGCAGAACCTGCCGCTGGATGCCGACGAGCGCACGCGCTACCTGTCGCTGATGGGGCAGCAGTCGCACCGCATGGAAACGCTGGTGAACGACCTGCTGACGCTGTCGCGTCTCGAAGGCAGCGCGGCGCCGTCGGGCAACCAGTGGGTGCGCATGCGCGCGCTGCTGGCGCAGTGCGAGGACGAGGGGCGCGGCCTGTCGGGCCGGCTCACGCCGCAGGGGCACCGGCTCACGTTCACGTCGGAAGCCGAGTCTGAACTGTCGGGCGCGCCGACCGAGTTGCAAAGTGCGATGTCGAACCTCGTGAGCAACGCCATCCGCTACACGCCGGGCGGCGGCGAGGTGGTCGTGACCTGGCGGGTGCTGCCTGACGGGCGCGGCGAATACGCCGTGCGCGACACGGGCCCGGGCATTGCCGCTGAGCACATTCCGCGGCTCACCGAGCGCTTCTATCGCATCGACCGCAGCCGCTCGCGCGAGACCGGCGGCACGGGTCTGGGGCTGGCGATCGTGAAGCACATCGCGCAGCGCCACGGCACCGAACTGCGCATCGAAAGCACGGTGGGCAAGGGCAGCCGCTTCGCGCTGCTGTTCCCGGCGACGCGCGTGCGCGAAGCGCGCGTGATGACCAAGTAAGAAAGCCGCGTGGCCTTCAGCGGGCCCGCGCCTTCATCGTCCAGCGCAGCAGCGCGACGAACAACAGCGCGGTGAGCGCCAGCGCCGCGGCGCTCATCAGCCAGAAGGCCAGCGGCGACTGCATGGCCGGCCACGGCCCCAGGCCGCGGTAGGCCAGCAGGTAGCTGCCGCCCAGCCCCATGCCCCAGAGCATCGCGCAGTAGATGACCAGCGGTGCCAGCGTCACGCGGTAGCAGCGCAGCACGAAGACGCACAGCGTCTGGAACGCATCGGCGATGTGATACAGCGCCACCGTGGTCAGCAGCGCCGCTGCCATCGCGATCACGGCCGGGTTGTCGGAGTACACGTTGGCGAGCTGCGTGCGGAACACGGCCATCGCGCCGGCATAGAGCAGGGCAAACAGGGCGGTGAGCTCGAAGCCCAGCCGGCAGGCATGGCGCGCCCGGGCGGTGTCGCCGGCGCCGAGCCAGAAGCTCACGCGTGCGCTGGTCGCGATGGCGAGCGACAGCGGCGTCATGTAGGCCACGGCCAGCAGGTTGGAGGCGATCTGGTGCGCGGCCGCTGCCGCGGTGCCCAGGCGCGCGATGAAGAGCGCCATCAGCGTGAACGAGGTCACTTCCACCAGCACCGCGAGGCCGCCGGGCACGCCCAGCCGCGCGAACAGTCGGATCTGGCGCCAGTCGGGCGCCTCGATGCGCTCCCATAGCTGGTAGCCGCGGTAGAACGCGCCGTGGCGCAGCAGCCAGACCGCGCAGCCCAGCATGGCCCAGTTCACGCACAGCGTGGCCCAGGCGCAACCCACCAGCCCCATCGCCGGCAGGCCGGCACCACCGAAAGTGAACCAGACCGACAGCGGCAGCTTCACGAGCAGCGAGGCCAGCTGCAGCCAGGTCACGAGCTTGGGCTTGCCCAGGCTCTGGTTCAGCGTGCTGAAGAGGCGAAAGAGCAGGGCGGGTGCCAGCGCAAAGGCCAGCACCGCGAGGTAGGCCTCGACCTCGCCACGCATGTCGGCCGGCACCTGGGTCCAGCGCAGCGCGGCGCTGGGCAGCAGCAGCACGGTCATGCCGACCACGACGGCGATGGCTGCGAGGTAGAGCGATTGGCGCACCGAGCGGCCGATCTCGCTGCCCCGGTTGGCGCCGTGCAGTTCGGCCCACACCGGCAGCAGCGCCTGCAGCACGCCCATCAGCGAGACATACACGCTGACGAAGATGGCGGCGCCCACCGACAGCGCGGCCAGCGCGCCTTCGGAATAGCGGCCCGCGATGATGGTGTCGGCCACGCCGAAGGCCATCACGGCCAACTGGCCGATCAGCACCGTGCCGGCGTGCCGTGCGATGAGTCCGCGTTCGTTCCCGTGCGTGCTGCTGCTCACGGGTCAGCGCACGATCTTTTCGTAGAGCAGCAGGTCGTCCGCGGGGCTGCTGGGACGGCGCAGGGTGCCGCTGAAGCGCCACTGTTCCAGCGGGATGATGGTGTGCAGCCGCTCGATGGTGTCGGGGCTCACGAGCAGCCACGGGCAGTCGTTGCCCAGCAGCAGCGGCTGCAGGTTGAGGTTGCCGTGGTGGCGCAGCGCCGCGACGTGCGGCCGGCTCAGCGCCAGCTCGGCGACGCAGCGCGGGTGGCCGATGCGCTCGGTCACGGCGCGCACCTGCGGGACGTAGCTGCGCGCGTAGTCGATGGACGGCAGCCACAGCGTCATCAGCAGCATCCAGCACAGCGCGGTGCCGCCGGCCGGCAGCACCAGCGTCTTCCAGAGCGCGGCGCGATGGCGCCCGGTGCGCCAGCGCACCAGCCAGCACCAGGCCAGCGTGGCGGCCAGGGCGAGCACGAAGGCCACCGGCGAGAACTCGGCCACGAAGCCCGGCACCAGCCGCGCCACGCTGGCGGCCGGCTTGCGTGGCGCGCCGGTCAGCATGGCGATCCAGTACATCCAGCCGAGCACGGCCAGGCCGCTGAAGAACAGCACGTTGAACCAGTCGATCAGCGCTGCCGCGCTGCGCCGGAAGGTCGGCAGCGCGAAGGCCGCCAGCGTGGCGAAGGCGGGCAGGGCCAGCAGCAGGGAGCGGTCGGAGAAATCGGTGGTCCAGGTGGCGGCCAGCGGCACCAGCGCGAACCACAGCGGCAGCGCGACGTGGCGCTCGAGCCACTGGCGGCGCCAGCGCCAGAGCGTCCAGATGGCGAGCGGCCAGACCGGCCAGGTGAACCACAGCAACAGCTTGGCCTGGCTGCGCACGTCGGACAGCAGCGAGTGGCCCAGCGTGATCTTCCATTGCGCCAGGCCCAGGCCGAAGACCAGCGCGGCGGCCAGCACGGTGATGCCGACCATCGTCAGCAGGGCGCCCAGGGTGAAGCCGGGGCTCTCGTCGTCGCTGTAGCCTTCCGCTGCACGGATGGCACGCTGGTGGCGTTCGTAGGCCATGTACACGGCGCTGCCGATCGCCAGCGCGAGGCCGACGGTCGGACCGCCGCTCAGCGTCATGCCGAGGGTGCCGACCACGAGTGCGATCACCGGGCCGACGCGGCGGTACGGCAGCGCGGCCACGCCGTAGAAGAGGTGCGAGGCGAAGTACAGCTGCGCCAGCGCGGGGGTGGTTTCATGCCCCAGCTGCGCCAGGCCCAGCGAAGCGATCAGCGCCAGCAGGCCGCCGTCCGCGATGGCGCGGGCGTAGTCGGTGGGGCGCGCCTCGCCGCCGAAGGCAAAGGCCACGGGCTGGGCGCGCGGCGTGCGGGCGAGGTAGTGGACGGCGTACCAGGTCGCGGTGAAGGTGCCCCACAGCATCAGCGCGAACACGAAGCGCACCGCCAGATCGGGGTTGACCCACGACGGGGCGAGCTGGATCGCCCAGGCGCCGATCCAGTACGGAATCAGCGCGGGGGTCTCGGGTCGCATGCCCAGCAGCAGCGGATCGAACCAGCGGGCGATGCCTTCGGTGCTGCGGGCCAGCTCGGCCATGTAGCCGAAGGCCGTGATGTCGGCGCTCTTCCAGGGGCCCCGGCCGAGCAGGCCCGGCAGCAGGTAGGCCGCGCACAGCAGCAGCAACGCGACGCGCGGCAGCCGGCGTACGGCATTCTGGGCAACGATCGCGGGGGTCGGCTGGTTCAAGGGCGAGGCGGAAGAGGCGAAGGGGTGATTGGAAAGAAAAAGGGCAGCGCGGTAAACCGGGCTGCCCTCGACGCCAGAGCGCGTGCCTGATTACTTGGCAGCGGTCTTGCCGAAGCGGTTGCGGAACTTCTCGACGCGACCACCCATGTTGTCCACCGACTTTTGCGTGCCGGTGTAGAAGGGGTGCGATTCGCTGGTGGTGTCGAGCTTGAACAGGGGCAGCTCGCGGCCGTCGTCGGTCTTGCCCATTTCCTTGGTGTTCGCGCACGAACGGGTCACGAACTTGAAGCCGTTCGACATGTCGACGAACAGAACTTCGCGGTAATTCGGGTGGATGCCTTCTTTTGCCATGGTGTTTCCTTTTGCGCTGTTGGAATCAATGCGCGGTCGATGCGAGAGCCACCAGCGTGCCAGCAATCTGGCGCGCCGCCCTGAGGTCTTGACGTGAAGTGAAGGCCAAGGAAGCCGGGCGACGTGCCCAGCCGCACTTTTCGCGGAGCCCATGATTATCGCATACTGCCCCAATTGCGAGCAAACCGGGCCCTCCCATGACTTCCACACCCCTTCGCGCCGGCCTTGTCGGCTACGGTTTCGCCGGCCAGACCTTCCATGCGCCGGTGCTCTCGGCCGTTCCGGGACTCGAACTGGCGGCCGTGGCGAGCTCGCAGCCGCACAAGGTGCATGCCGACTGGCCCGGCGTGGCCGTGGTGCCAGACGTGACGGCGTTGGTCGCCCGGGCGGACATCGACCTCGTGGTGGTGGCGACGCCCAATGCCCAGCACCATCCGGTCGCCAAGGCGGCGCTGGAGGCGGGCAAGCACGTGGTGGTCGACAAGCCCTTCACGCTCGACGTGGCCGAAGCACGGGAGCTCGAATTGTTGTCAAATCGCAACAAGCGCGTGCTCTCGGTCTACCAGAACCGGCGTTTCGACGCCGATTTCCTGACGCTCCAGCAGGTCCTGGCGTCTGGCGATCTGGGGCGCCCGGTGTACCTGGAATCGCATTTCGACCGCTTCAGGCCCGAGGTTCGTGAGCGCTGGCGAGAGCAGCCGGTGCCGGGTTCGGGCCTGTGGGTGGACCTGGGCGCGCATCTGGTCGATCAGGCCGTGCAGCTTTTCGGCCGGCCCGACACGCTGCAGCTCGATACGGCCGCTTTGCGCGATGGCGCGCTGGTCGAAGACTATTTCCATGCCGTGCTGCGCTACGAAGGCGGCCCGCATGCGCCCCTGCGCGTGGTGCTGCACGCCACGACGCTCGCGGCCCATGCGGCGCCGCGCTACATCGTGCACGGCACGCGCGGGAGCTACGTCAAGCACGGCGTCGACACGCAGGAAGACGCGCTGCGCGCCGGCCAGCGGCCGCCGGCCGAAGGGTGGGGGGGCGATCCGCTCGATGGCGAACTCACGCTGACCGGCGGCGACGGCGCGCCGCACTTTCGCGCGGTGCCGACGCAGGCCGGCAACTACGCCGACTACTACGCCGCGGTCCGCGATGCGATTCTCGGCAAGGGGCCCAATCCCGTGCCGCCCGCGCAGGCCGTTGCACTGATGGAGCTGCTCGACATCGGCCGCCAGAGCGCCGCCGAAGGCCGCGCCATCCGCATCGAGCGCCCATGAAAAAAGCGCGTTGACCCGTGAGGGCCAACGCGCTTTTGCGGAAAAGCTTGAAGCTCAGCCGCCGCGACGCATCATGTCGAAGAACTCGACATTGGTCTTGGTCGCCTTCATGTTCTTGAGCATCAGCTCCATCGACTCGATCTCGTCCATGTTGTACATGAGCTGACGCAGGATGCGGGTCTTCTGCAGGATCTCGGGGGCCAGCAGCAGTTCTTCGCGGCGCGTGCCGCTGCGATTGAGCTGGATCGAGGGGAACACGCGCTTTTCGTACAGGCGGCGGTCCAGGTGGATTTCGGAGTTGCCGGTGCCCTTGAACTCTTCGAAGATCACTTCGTCCATGCGGCTGCCGGTGTCGATCAGCGCGGTGCCGATGATGGTCAGCGAGCCGCCTTCTTCCACGTTGCGCGCGGCGCCCAGGAAGCGCTTGGGACGCTGCAGTGCGTTCGAATCGACACCACCGGTCAGCACCTTGCCCGACGAGGGCACGACGTTGTTGTAGGCGCGGGCGAGGCGGGTGATCGAGTCCAGCAGGATCACCACGTCCTTCTTGAGTTCGACCAGGCGCTTGGCGCGCTCGATCACCATTTCGGCGACGTGCACGTGGCGCGCTGCGGGCTCGTCGAAGGTCGAAGCGATGACTTCGCCCTTCACCGTGCGCTGCATTTCGGTCACTTCTTCAGGGCGCTCGTCCACGAGCAGCACCATCATGTGCACGTCGGGGTAGTTGGCGCTGATCGCGTGGGCGATGTGCTGCATCATCACCGTCTTGCCGCTCTTGGGCGGTGCCACGAGCAGGGCGCGCTGGCCTTTGCCGATGGGGGCGATGATGTCGATGATGCGGCCGGTGAGGTTCTCTTCGCCCTTGACGCCTTCGCGTTCCAGCTTCATCTGTTCCTTGGGGAACAGTGGCGTCAGGTTCTCGAACATCACCTTGTGCTTGTTGGCTTCGGGTGCGCCGTCGTTGACCTTGTCCAGCTTGGTCAGTGCGAAGTAGCGCTCGCCGTCCTTGGGCGTGCGCACTTCACCTTCGATCATGTCGCCGGTGTGCAGGTTGAAGCGCCGCACCTGGCTGGGCGAGATGTAGATGTCGTCGGTGCTGGCCGTGAAGCTGGTGTCCGGGCTGCGCAGGAAGCCGAAGCCGTCGGGCAGGATTTCGAGCACACCGTCGGCGAAGACCTGTTCGCCGGCCTTGGCGCGCTTCTTGATGATCGCGAACATCAGCTCTTGCTTGCGCATGCGGCCGATGTTTTCGATCTCAAGCGCCTCAGCCTGCTTGAAGACTTCAGACACGTGGAGTGCCTTGAGTTCGTTTAAGTGCATGGAACGACCCCTGGAGGGGTAATCGAATCGGGAACGGGGGGAGGTTTGATGTGGGGCAAGAACTGCCTCACGAACCGGGGAACTCGAACCGGTTGCCTGATGAAAGGCCCGGTGAACTGAGGGCGATTATGACAGGAAAATCGCCCCGGCCAACGCATTGCGCGCTGGCCGGAAGAAATGCATCAGGCGAGTTGCTGGTCGATGAAGGCCGTGAGTTGCGCCTTGCTCATGGCGCCGACCTTGGTGGCGGCCAGTTGGCCGTCCTTGAACAGCATCAGCGTGGGGATGCCGCGAATGCCGAACTTGGCGGGGATGTCGCGGTTCTCGTCGACGTTGAGCTTGGCGATCTGCAGCTTGCCTTCGTAGGTGGCCGAGACTTCGTCCAGGATCGGAGCGATCATCTTGCAGGGACCGCACCATTCGGCCCAGTAGTCGACCAGAACCGGCTGGCTGGACTTGAGCACGTCGGCCTCGAAGGAAGAATCGGAGATGTGTTTGATCAGTTCGCTGGCCATGTGATGTGTCCTTGTGCGCAGAGAGAGTTTCGGTGCAGCTAAAGTGCGGGTCATTGTGACAGAAACCAAGGGGCGACGTGCCATGCGGCCCGGCTATGGCGGCGATAGCCAAAGCCCTTTGCGGCCCTGCCGCCGACCCCCTCAACCCCCTCGATAGAACATGAACGAAGGCCACCCCGTCCAGGCCCTGTGGTGCGATCCCGCCGACGGCGTCGTCGCGCGGATCGTGCGCGCGCTCGACGAGCGCCAGCTGCATGCGGCGCGCACCGTGGTGCTGGTGCCGTACGCGCAGCTGATGGCGGTCGCGCGCGGCATGTGGGCGCGCTGCGGCAGCCCGGGCTTCGTGCCGCGCTTCGAGACCACGCACAACTGGGCGCGCAGCGCGGGCGGCTTCCTGCCGTCCGGCTACGACATCGCCTTCGACATGGCGCGCGACCTGGTCACGGCCCAGGGCCTGCTCGCGCAGTCGGGCTTCCAGGCTGAACGCTTCGCGCTCGCGGGGCGGGTGGTCGAGCTGGCCTACCAGCTGGCGCCGCTGGCATCCGCCGTGGCGCCTGACGTGCGCGGCAGCGACTGGGCCCAAGGGGCGTCCAAGGTGGCCGATGCCGGCAGCGAGTCGGAGTGGTTCCGCATCGAGAGCGCGCTGATCCGTGTCGCCGTGGCCTGGGCCGCGAACTCGGGCTACGCGACCGACGTGCTGCTGCGCGACGCGGCGCGCAGCCAGGTCGATGCGCTGATCGTGCTCGAGGGCTTCCAGACCGATCCGCTCACGCAGGCCCTGTGCGCGCTGTGGGGCGACCGCGCGATCCGCATTCCGCTCGTGCCCGCCGATGCCCCGCCATCTGCGGCCCACGCGCACGTGGCGCTCGACCCCGAAGACGAGGCCCAGCTGGCCGCCGCCTGCGTGCTGCAGCACCTGGCCGAGGGCCGCGCGCCGGTCGCGCTCGTCGCCACCGATCGCGCGCTCACCCGCCGCATCAGCGCCCAGCTGAGCACGCAAGGCATCGTCACGCACGACGAAACCGGCTGGAAGCTGTCCACCACGCGCGCCGCCGCCACGCTGATGAGTGCCTTGCGCGCCTGCGCGCACGACGCGGCCACCGACCAGGTGCTCGAATGGCTCAAGAGCGGCGCCGAAGTCGATGGGTTCGCCGTGCAGTCGCTCGAAATGCGCTTGCGACGCGAAGGCGTGCGCGACTGGCAGGCGTGGTGCGCGTTGATCGCGCGCAGCGACAAGCCGCAGGACGAAAGCCTGCGCACGTTCACCGCCACCATCGAAACTCGCCGCGCCCCGATGGCGCGCGCGCGCTCCCTGGCCGAGTGGCATCGCGCGCTGCGCGAGCTGCTGACGGCCGGCGAGCAGTGGGATGCGCTTGTCGCCGACTTCGCGGGCGCCAAGGTGATCGCTGCCCTCTGGCTCGATGCCGACGCGCACGGCGAGGAAGACGAGTTCCCCGGCGGGCGCCACAGCCTCGCCGAGTTCACCGCCTGGGCGCGCGACGTGCTCGAGGACGCCAGCTTCGTGCCGCCCGCCGGCGACGAGGCGCCCAAGGTGTCCGTGCTGCCGATGTACCAGCTGCTGGGCCGCGTCTTCGGCGCCGCCGTCATTCCCGGCTGCGACGACCGCCGCATGCCCGCGTCGCCCGAGCCGCCGGGCAACTGGAGTGCGGCGCAGCGCCTCGACCTGGGCCTGGCCTCGCGCGAGGTGCTGGAGGCCGCGCAGCGCGCGGCCTGGGCCATGGCCACGCGCAACCCGAGCTGCGATCTGGTCTGGCGCCATTCCGATGCCCGCGGCGAACCCGTGCGGCCGAGCCCGCTGGTGCAGGCCCTGCAGCTCGCCCATGCACTGCAGCCGGGCGTCGATCCGCGCACGCCGCGCGACGTCGCCGTCTCGCCGACCCTGCGGCCCACGCCCTCGGGCGCGCTGCTGCCGCTCACCAATGTGTCGACCAGCGTCTACGAAGACCTGCGCCGCTGTCCCTATCGCTTCTTCGCGCTGCGCCAGCTGGGCCTGCGCACCGCCGACGAGCTCGATGCCGAGGTCGACAAGCGCGACTTCGGCAACTGGCTGCACGCGGTGCTCGGCCAGTTCCACGAGACCCTGCGCGACGCGCCGACGAGCGATGCGCAAGCGCGCGCCACGCTGCTGGCCGACACCGCGCGCGATGTCACGCAGACGCTCGGCTATTCCGACGCCGAGTTCCTGCCCTTCGCCGCCGCGTGGCCGACGGTGCGCGACGGCTACCTCGACTGGCTCGCGAAACATGAAGCGGACGGAGCGGTCTTCGTCGAGGCCGAGCCCTGGAAAGAGCAGCCCCTGGGCACCCTGCGGCTGGTCGGCCGGCTCGACCGCGTCGATCGCACGGCAGACGGCCAGCCCTTCGTGATCGACTATAAGACCGAGACCGCCTCCGTCACCAAGGAGCGCGTGAAGGACCCGACCGAAGACACGCAGCTCGCCTTCTACGCCGCGCTGGTCGCCGACGACACCTTGCGCGCGGCCTACGTCAACGTGGGCGAGAAATCGTCCGGCACACAGACCGTCGAGCAACCCGCCGTGGTCGAGGCGCGCGATGCACTGGTCGCCGGCATCATCGACGACTTCGCGCGCATCGCGCAGGGTGCGCCGCTGCCGCCACTGGGCGAGGGCAGCGTCTGCGATTTCTGCGCCGCACGCGGCCTGTGTCGCAAGGATTTCTGGGAGGTCACGCCATGAACGGCGCTGCCTACGAACACAACGGCCGGCACGTCGCGCGCGAGGCCTTCTACACCGTCGCCTGCGATCCGCGGCGCTCGGTCGCGGTCGAAGCCTGCGCGGGCGCCGGCAAGACCTGGATGCTGGTGTCGCGCATCGTGCGCGCGCTGCTCGAAGAGGGCGATTCCGCCTGCGAGCCGCACGAGATCCTGGCCATCACCTTCACCAAGAAAGCCGCCGGCGAGATGCGCGAGCGGCTCGACCAGTGGCTCGCGCTGTTCGCCGAGCTCGATCCGGCCGCGTCGCAACGCGAGCTCGTGATGCGCGGCATGACACCGGAGGCCGCGCAGGCGGCCGTGCCGCGCCTGCAGGGGCTCTACCGGCGCCTGCTCGAAGGCGGGCGCCCGGTGCAGTTCCGCACCTTCCACGCGTGGTTTGCGGGCCTGCTGCGCAACGCGCCGCTCGCCGTGCTGCGCGAGCTGGGGCTGCCCGCGAACTACGAACTGCTCGAAGACGATGCCGAGGCGCGCAACCACACCTGGCGTCCGTTCTTCGAGGCGGTGACCGGCGATGCGCGTGCGCTGGCCGACTACTACGCGGTCGTCGCCACGCACGGCCGCTCTCAGACGGCGAAGGCGCTGGGCGAGGCGCTGTCGAAGCGGGTCGAGTTTTCGCTGTCCGATCCCCAGGATGCAGTGACGCCGTTCGACGTGCTGTACCCAGCCCTGCAGGGGCTGGAGGTGCCGACCGACGCGCTGCGCGGCGAGGCCGTGCGCCGTCGCTGGCTCGACCGCGCCGCCGCCCTCGGCTGCGAGGCCAACAAGACACCGCAGAAGGCGGCCGAAGCCATCATCGACGTGTTCGGCACGGGCGAGCCCGCGCCTGAGGCGCTGGCCGACGCGCTCGCCGTGCTGCGCAAGACCTTCTTCGTCGCCAGCGAAGACCGGCTCACCAAGAACCTGCAGAAATTCCCCGCCGCGCAAGAGGCCGAGACCGAACTGCAGCTGCTGTGCGCCGCGCAGGCGCAGCACGCGGCCTGGCTCTACCAGCAGCGCATGACGCGACTCACGCGCCTGCTGATCACCGCCTTCGGCGAGGTCAAGCGCGCGCACGGCTGGGTCGACATGAACGACGTCGAGCAGGCCGCGCAGCTGCTCTTGGGCCAGTCGGCGCTGTCGGGCTGGGTTCAGGAGCGGCTCGACGCGCGCGTCGCGCACCTGCTGATCGACGAGTTCCAGGACACCAACCCGCTGCAGTGGCAGGCGCTCTACGGCTGGCTCAGTGCCTACACCGGCGCGGGCGGCAGTGCGCCGCGCGTGTTCATCGTGGGCGACCCGAAGCAGAGCATCTACCGTTTTCGCCGCGCCGAGCCGCAGGTGTTCATCGCCGCCAAGAAGTTCGTGCGCGAAGGGCTCGGCGGCGAACTGCTCAACTGCGACCACACGCACCGAAACGCGCGCGCCGTGGTCGGCCTCGTCAACAGCGCGATGCTGGCCGCGCAGGCGGTCGGCGAGTTCGACGGCTACCGCGCCCACACCACCGAGCGCGGCGACGACGGCGAGCTGCTGAAGCTGCCCGCCATCGACCGCGACGCGCTCGACACCGCCGTGGCCGCCGCGCCCGCCGACGACGGCATGCTGCACTGGCGCGACAGCCTCGTCACGCCGCGCGTGCTGCCCGAAGAACAGCTGCTGCAGAAGGAATGCGAGCAGGCTGCGCGCTGGGTCGCGCAGCGCATCGCCGACGGCACGCCGCCGCGCCAGATCATGGTGCTGGCGCGCCGCCGCAGCCGCTTGTCGGCCATGCAGGATGCGCTGCGCCGCCGCCACATTCCCGTACAGCAGCCCGAGAAGAACGACCTGAACGACGCGCCCGAGGTGCAGGACGTGGTCGCGCTGCTCGACGCGCTGGTGTCGCCCGCGCATGACCTGTCGCTGGCGCGCGCGCTCAAGTCGCCGCTGTTCGGCATCGACGACGACACGCTGGTGCAGCTGGCGCGCTGCCAGCGCGAGACGCCGGTGGCCAGCTGGTTCTCTCTGATCCAGAAGGGCGAAGGCCTGCCGCCCGTGCTGATCGAGGCGGGCGTGCAGCTGCGCCGCTGGCAGCGCTGGTTGATGGCGATGCCGCCGCACGACGCGCTGGATGCGATCTTTCACGACGGCGACGTGCTCGCGAAGTTCGGCGCCGCGGTGCCGGCGGCCTTGCGTCAGAGCGCGCTGGCGAACCTGCGCGGGCTGGTCGCCGCTTCGCTCGACATCGACGGTGCGCGCTTCGCGACGCCTTATGCCCTGGTGCGCGCCTTGCGCGCGGGCAGCGTGCGCGCGCCCACCGTGGCCGCGCCCGAGGCGGTGCAGCTGCTGACCGTGCACGGCGCCAAGGGCCTGGAGGCCGACACCGTGCTGATGCTCGACTGCGACGCGCCGCCGCCGCGCGCGCAGACCATGGGCGTGCTGGTCGAGTGGAAGGGCAGCGACAGCGCGCCGACGCGCTTCGTGTTCCTGGCCAGCGAGAAGACCCCGCCGGCCTGCGCCGCCGCGCTGCTCGAAGAGGAGCAGCGCGCGCGTCACCGCGAAGAACTCAACGGGCTCTACGTGGCGACCACGCGGGCCCGCGAGCGGCTGGTGCTGTCGTCGGTGAAGCCGTCGCGCGCCAACGAGGGCAGCTGGTGGGCGCGGCTGGAGCCGCTGTGCGAGCCGACCGAGGCCGACGAGCCGCTGGTCGAAGCCTCTGCTGCCTGCGAGAGCGGGGTGGGCACCTTCGCGATGAAGCGCCTGCCCGCACCGCTCGTGGCTGCAACCGGTGCGCCGCCCGAAAAGAAAAAGGCACAAGACGCCACGGTCGACGCGCGCGCCGCCGCGTTCGGTCAGGCCATGCACCGGCTGCTCGAATGGGCGGTGCCCGGCGAGGCGCTGCCACCGGCCCATGTGCGGGCGGCCGCGCGCGAATTCATGCTCGATCCGCAGCAGGCACGTGGCGCCGCGGCGCTGGCCCAGCGCATCCGCGCGGGCGCCGGTGCCTGGGTGTGGGACGATCGCAGCATCGACTGGCATGGCAATGAAGTCACGCTGGTCCACGAGGGCGATACCTTGCGCATCGACCGGCTGGTGCGCGAGCGCGCCACCGGCGCATGGTGGATCCTCGACTACAAATCGGCTGCGCGCCCCGAACGGGACGCGGCCCTGATCGCACAGATGCAGCGCTACCGCGCTGCCGTGCAACATGCCTACCCCGGTGCCACGGTGCGCGCCGCGTTCCTGACCGGGCAGGGCGAACTGGTGAATCTCGAATGACTGTTTCTTCTACCGTCGCCGTCATCGGCGGCGGACCTGCCGGCCTGATGGCGGCCGAAGTGCTGAGCGCGTCCGGCGCGCAGGTGCATGTGTACGACGCGATGCCCTCGGTGGGCCGCAAGTTTTTGCTGGCCGGCCGCGGCGGCCTCAACCTCACGCACTCCGAGCCCTTCGACGTGTTCGTAACCCGCTTCGGCGAGCGCCGCGCGCAGCTCGAGCCGCTGCTCGCCAAATTCGGTCCGCAACAGGCGCGCGAGTGGGCGGCCGGACTGGGCATCGAGACCTTCGTCGGCACCTCGGGCCGCGTGTTCCCGACCGACATGAAGGCCGCGCCCTTGCTGCGCGCCTGGCTGCATCGCCTGCGCGCCGCGGGCGTGCAGTTCCACATGCGGCATCGCTGGATGGGTAGCGGGGCCTTCGATGCGAACGCGCTGCGCTTCGCGACGCCGACAGGCGAGGTCATCGCCAAGGCCGACGCCGTGGTGCTGGCCCTGGGCGGCGCGAGCTGGGCGCGCCTGGGCTCCGACGGAGCGTGGGCACCGTGGCTGCAGGCGCAGGGCGTGGCGGTGGCGCCGCTGCTGCCGGCCAATTGCGGCTTCGACGGCGCAGGCTGGAGCGAGCATTTTTCAAGCCGCTTCGCGGGGCAGCCCTTCAAGTCGGTCGCGATCGCCTTCACTGACAGCCAGGGCCGGCACTTCGCGCGCAAGGGCGAGTTCGTCGTCACGGCCACCGGCATCGAAGGCAGCCTGGTCTACGCGGCGTCGGCGCTGCTGCGCGACGAGATTGCAGCGAACGGCAGTGCGACGCTGCTGCTCGACCTGCTGCCCGACCGCAGCGCCGAGCAGGTGCTCGCCGCGGTGAAGCATCCGCGCGGTGCACGCTCGCTGAGCAGCCACCTCAAGAGCCGTCTCGGCATCGAGGGCATCAAGGCGGGCGTGCTGCACGAAGCGCTGAGCAAGGAAGCGATGCAGGACCCGGCGCAACTGGCGGCCACCATCAAGGCGGTGCCGCTGAAGCTGGTCGCGACGCGGCCGGTCGACGAGGCGATCAGCACGGCGGGCGGCGTGCGCTTCGATGCGCTCGATCCGGCCCTGATGGCGACGGCGCTGCCCGGCGTGTTCGCGGCAGGGGAGATGCTCGACTGGGAAGCGCCGACCGGCGGCTACCTGCTCACGGCGGCGATGGCCAGCGGCGCGGCTGCGGCGCGCGGCGCAATCCAGCGGCTGGGGCTGTAGCGGCAGGCGCTGCTCAGCGCTTGCACAGCCAGAAAAAGACCTGCTCGGGATCGTCCGCATCGAGGTTCTCGATGTGGCCGCTCTCCCTGAACCCGGCTTCTTTCAGCAGCGCGTGCATCGCCGTGTTCGAGCGGTTCGTGGAGGTGAAGAGCTTGGGGCGTTCGCAGATCGACTGGAAGTGATCGACGAGCCGCAGGCCGAGTCGCCTGCGACGAAACCTTTCGCCGACCATGAGCATCTCGATGAAGCCGCAGTCGAAGAAGTGGTGGTGCAGGACGCCGTAGGCGGCGATCTCGCCATCGATCTCGATCACGTGGCAGAAGCGATCCTCGATCCAGCCTTGGATCTGCACGGCGCGGCGCGCATCGTGTGCGGCCACGGTGTCGAGGCGCACCAGCGCTTCAAGATCGCCGAGGCGGGCGGGCCGGATGTCCAAGTTCATGGATGGCTGCGCGAAGTTCTGGGAATTTGAGGTGTCCGGGGTTGGTAACCCCTGGACACGGCGCGTAAGTTCTCTGCAAAGGAACTCACGGCTTCTGGATGTTAGGTTGACGAGCCTTACCCCTGGCACTGACTACGCAGTTAGGGCTGCTTGGTTCCCCACCTGACCCGGTTGGCCACTTCACCATGCAGGGAGGCCCGTCAGCCTGCATTCTAACCGCGCGGATTTGCCCCCTTGGCCGGGGCGTGAATCATTTCGAGGGGGGACGGGAAACAAGCGTGAAGTGACCCCCGCCGCGCCTTTTAGAATGCCCGCAATGTCTTATCTCGTGCTCGCTCGCAAGTTCCGTCCGAAAACCTTCGGTGAGATGGTCGGTCAGGGGCATGTGGTCCAGGCGCTGGAAAACGCGCTGACGACGCAGCGCCTGCACCACGCCTATCTGTTCACCGGGACGCGGGGCGTGGGCAAGACCACGGTGTCGCGCATCCTGGCCAAGTCGCTCAACTGCCAGGGCCCGGACGGGCAGGGCGGCATCACCGCCACGCCCTGCGGCGTGTGCCAGGCCTGCCAGGACATCGATTCGGGCCGCTTCGTCGACTACACCGAGCTCGACGCGGCTTCCAACCGCGGCGTCGACGAAGTGCAGTCGCTGCTCGAACAGGCGGTCTACAAGCCGGTGCAGGGGCGCTTCAAGGTCTTCATGATCGACGAAGTGCACATGCTCACGAACACCGCGTTCAACGCGATGCTCAAGACGCTCGAGGAGCCGCCCGAGTACCTCAAGTTCGTGCTGGCCACGACCGATCCGCAGAAGGTGCCGGTCACGGTGCTGTCGCGCTGCCTGCAGTTCAACCTGCGGCCGATGGCGCCCGAGACGGTGCTCGAACACCTCACCAGCGTGCTGCAGACCGAACAGGTGCCGGCCGAGCCGCAGGCCCTGCGCCTGCTGGCGCGTGCCGCGCGCGGCTCGATGCGCGACGCGCTCTCGCTCACCGACCAGGCCATCGCCTTCGGCAACGGCGAGCTGCTCGAGACCGGCGTGCGCCAGATGCTCGGCAGCGTCGATCGCGGCCATGTCTTCCGCCTGATCGAGGCGCTCGCACAAGGCGACGGCAAGACCGTGGTCGACACCTCCGAGGCGCTGCGCCGCGACGGCATGTCCGCCGCGTCCACGCTCGAAGAAATGACGGCGGTGCTGCAGGCCATGGCCGTGCTGCAGGCCGTGCCCTCGCGCGCCGAATCGGCCGACGCGGCCACCGACCCCGATGCGGCAGACACGGCGCGCCTGGCGTCGCTGATGCCCGCCGACGAGACGCAGCTGCTGTACAGCCTGTGCCTGCATGGGCGCGGCGAGCTGGGCCTGGCGCCCGACGAGTACGCGGCGCTGACCATGGTGTTGTTGCGGCTGCTGGCCTTCAAGCCTTCCCACGCGGCCGCCTCGACGGCCTCCACGGAAAAAAAAACTCTGAATGACGCCGGTGGCGCCGCGCCGCGGGCTCCCGCGCGCGAAGCCGCCCCGGTTTCCCGGCCTTCGGTGCCCGATCCGGCACCGGCTGCCGCGCCTTCGCAACCGCCCGCACAACCCGCGCCGGCGGGCCAGCGGCTCGCGGTGGTCGATGCCCCGCAGCGCCAGCCCATGCCCCGGCCTGCGCCGCAAGAGGCGTCCGACGCCCCCGCAGCCCATGTCGTCGGCGTGCCGATCCGCGTGCAGCCGCCGCCCGGCCAGCGCGACGTGCCGCGCGAAGAAGAACAGCGCAGCACCTACACCCCGATCCCGCCGAGCGAAGAGGGCGACTTCTGGCATGCCACGGTCATGCAGCTCGTCGCCGCCGAAAGCGTCGCGGCACTGGCGCGCGAGCTCGCGCTGCAGTCGCAGCTGGTGGCGCGCGACACCGACCAGTGGATGCTGCGCATCGAGCGCGAAACCCTCAACCAGCCGTCCAGCCGCGAGAAGCTCACGGCGGCGCTGCAGGGCCTCGGCCACAATGTGAGGCTGGCCATCGAGATCGGCGGCGTGGTCGACAGCCCGGCGCGCCGCAACAAGCAGGCCGCCGACGAGCGCCAGCGGGTGGCCGAGGAAGCCATCCGCAGCGACCCCGAGGTGCAGATGCTGATGCGCGACTTCGATGCGAAGATTGTTCCCGGATCGCTGAAGCCCCTCTGAAGCCGGCGCCGCAGTCGCCGCATTTTTCGACCCGTATTCTTTCCATCACCCACCCATCACAGACAGGACCAACGATGTTCAACAAAGGACAACTGGCCGGCCTCATGAAGCAGGCGCAGGCAATGCAGGACAACCTCAAGAAGGCCCAGGAAGAACTGGCGCACATCGAGGTCGAAGGCGAGTCGGGCGCCGGTCTCGTCAAGGTCGTCATGACCTGCAAGCACGACGTCAAGCGCATCACCATCGACCCCAGCCTGCTGGCCGACGACAAGGACATGCTCGAAGACCTCGTGGCTGCCGCCTTCAACGCCGCCGTGCGCAAGGCCGAGGAAACCAGCGAGCAGAAGATGGGCAAGCTGACGGCCGGCATGCCCGGCCTCCCGCCCGGCATGAAGCTGCCGTTCTAAGCGAGGCATGGCAGACGCCAGTTCGCTCGATGCGCTGGTCGATGCGCTGCGCCGGTTGCCCGGTGTCGGCGTCAAGTCGGCCTCGCGCATGGCCTTCCACCTGCTGCAGCACGACCGCGAGGGCGCGCAGCTGCTCGCGCGCGCGTTGCAGCAGGCGGCGGGCCAGGTGCGGCACTGCGAGCTGTGCAACACCTTCACCGAAGCGCCGATCTGCCATGTCTGCATGGACTCGCGGCGCGACGGCACCAAGCTGTGCGTGGTCGAGACGCCGGCCGACCAGGCCGCGCTCGAACGCACGGGCGCCTTTCGCGGCTACTACTTCGTGCTCATGGGCAAGCTCAGCCCGCTCGACGGCATCGGGCCGAAGGACATCGGCCTGCAGAAGCTGTTCGACCGCGCACGCGACGGCACGGTGAGCGAGGTCATCCTCGCGACCAACTTCACCGCCGAAGGCGAGGCCACGGCGCACGTGATCGGCGAGGCGCTCAAGCAGCACGGGCTCACCGTGACGCGTCTGGCGCGCGGCGTGCCGGCCGGTAGCGAGCTCGAATACGTCGACCTCGGCACCATCGCGCACGCGCTGGTCGATCGCCGCTGACGCGCGGCCTCACGCAGGCCGCGTTCGTTCTTTCTCTTCGTTGTCGTCACCATGACCTTCTCTTTGCTCACCGTCGCCTACTGGTGCGTGTTCATCGCCTGCGGCCTGCCGTACCTCGCGGCATGGATCGCGAAGGCGGGCAGCTTCGGCGTGCGCGACAACATGCATCCGCGCGACTGGGCCGCCAAGCAAAGCGGCTGGCGCGCACGCGCCAACAGCGCGCAGGCCAACAGCTTCGAAGGCCTGCCGTTCTTCATCGGCGCGGTGCTCATCGCGCACCAGCTCGGCGTGGCGCAGGCGCGGCTCGACATGCTCGCGGTGGCCTACGTGGTGCTGCGGGTGATCTATCTCGCGCTCTACATCCGCGGCGCGCCGAGCGCGCGCAGCGCGGTCTGGGCACTCGCGTTCCTGGTCAATATCGCGATACTTTTTCTGGCGCGATAGCGCCTTGGCGAAGGCTTCTCCAGGAGGCCTTCGTGCTTACGTGAAAACCCGCACGGGATGACCCCGATGCAGGCCCACAGGGCGCACGCCTAAGCTCGATTCAGTTCACCAGAATCACAGAGCCCGCAGGACCGCGCCATGCTTCATCGCAGAACCCTCATCTCCGCCTCCGCAGTCGCTGCCGCAGCGATTGCATTGCCGCGGGTCTTTGCGCAGCAGGCCAAGCTGGAGAAAACCAAGGTCTCGATCGCGGTGGGCGGCAAGGCGGCGTTCTACTACCTGCCGCTCACCATCTCCGAGCAGCTGGGCTACTTCAAGGCCGAAGGGCTCGAAGTGGAAATCTCCGACTTCGCCGGTGGCGCGCGCGCACTGCAAGCGGTGGTGGGTGGCTCGGCCGATGTCTGCTCGGGCGCCTACGAACACACGATCAACCTGCAGGCCAAGAACCAGTTCTTCCAGGCCTTCGTGCTGCAGGGCCGCGCACCGCAGATCGCGGTGGGCGTGTCGACGAAGAACATGGCGGGCTACACCGGCATCCAGGACCTCAAGGGCAAGAAGATCGGTGTCTCGGCGCCGGGCTCGTCGACCAACATGGTGGCCAACCTCGTGCTCTCGCGCGGCGGCCTCAAGGCCAGCGACGTGAGCTTCATCGGCGTGGGCGTGGCGGCCGGTGCGCTCACCGCGCTGCGCTCGGGCCAGATCGACGCCATCAGCAACACCGACCCGGTGATGACCATGCTGGAGCAGAAGGGCGACGTGAAGATCATCAGCGACACGCGCACGCTCAAGGGCACCGAGCAGGTGTTCGGCGGGCCGATGCCCGCGGCCTGCCTCTACGCGCCGATCGATTTCATCCAGAAGCACCCCAACACCTGCCAGGCGCTGGCCAACGCGATCGTGCGTGGCCTCAAGTGGCTGCAGACCGCGGGGCCGGGCGACATCATCAAGACCGTGCCCGAGACGTATCTGCTCGGCGACCGCGCGTTGTACCTCGCGTCGTTCGACAAGGTGCGCGAGTCCATCGCCACCGACGGCCTCGTGCCGGCCGAGGGACCGAAGACGGCGCTCAACGCCATCGCGAGCTTCGACACCTCGGTCAAGGCCGACAAGATCGACCTCGCCAGGACCTACACCAACGATTTTGCAAAGCGTGCGAAAGACAGGTTCAAAGCCTGATTGCGAACGTTCAGCAACCCGGCTTCGGCCGGGTTTTTTCTTCCGGAGCGCCATGTCCGACTACGCCCTCGAACTCCTTTCCATCCGCTGCACCTTCCATTCGAAGGACGACCCGGGCCAGCGCTACACGGCGGTGGACGACACCACGCTGCGCATCGGCGCGGGCGAGTTCGTCTCGGTGGTCGGGCCCACGGGCTGCGGCAAGTCGACGCTGCTGAACGTGGGCGCGGGGCTGCTCGAACCATCGTCGGGCGGGGTGAAGGTGTTCGGCCAGCCGCTCACGGGCGTGAACAAGCGTGCGGGCTACATGTTCCAGACCGAGGCGCTGATGCCGTGGCGCAGCGCCATCGACAACGTGAAGGTGGGGCTGCAGTACCGCGGCGTGCCCGACGCCGAGGCGCACGCGCAGGCCGAGGCCTGGCTCTCGCGCGTGGGCCTTTCGGGCTTCGGCGACCGCTACCCGCACCAGCTCTCGGGCGGCATGCGCAAGCGCGTGGCGCTGGCGCAGACGCTGGTGCTCGACCCCGACATCATCCTCATGGACGAGCCCTTCAGCGCGCTCGACGTGCAGACGCGGCAGCTGATGGAGAACGAAGTGCTCGAACTCTGGAGCGCGAAGAAGAAGGCCGTGCTCTTCATCACGCACGACCTCGACGAGGCGATCGCGATGAGCGACCGCGTGGTGGTGCTGTCGGCCGGCCCGGCGACGCGGCCGATCGGCGAGTTCGTGATCGATCTGCCGCGTCCGCGCGACGTGGCCGAGGTGCGCACGCAGCCGCGCTTCGTGGAGCTGCATCGCCAGATCTGGGAGGTGCTGCGCGACGAAGTGCTCAAGGGCTACGCGCAGCAACTGAGGAAGGCCGCATGATGCCGCGCCTCGATGCACGCCATGCGCGCTTCTGGCAGCTCGCGCTGCTGGCCGTGATCCTGGTGCTGTGGCACGTGGCCTCGCGCAACGACCAGATCGCGTTCTTCCTCGGCCAGCCGATCGTGGTGGCGGGGCGCATCTGGAGCTGGTTCCTGCCCTTCGAGGTGCCGCCGAACCTGCTGTTTCCCGAAGGCCTGAAGGGCAACGCCGACATCTACCGCCACCTGGGCACGACGCTGCTCGAAACGGTGCTGGCCTTCGGCATCGGCACGGCGCTGGGGCTGGGCTGCGGCCTGTGGCTGGCGCTGGCGCCCACGGCGAGCCTGATCCTCGATCCGTACATCAAGGCCGCCAACTCGATGCCGCGCGTGATCCTCGCGCCGATCTTCGCGCTGTGGTTCGGCCTGGGCATCTGGAGCAAGGTGGCGCTGGCCGTCACGCTGGTGTTCTTCATCGTGTTCTTCAACGTCTACCAGGGCGTGCGCGAAGTGAGCCCGGTGGTGCTGGCCAACGCGAAGATGCTGGGCGCCAACCAGCGGCAGCTGCTGCGCACGGTGTACCTGCCCAGCGCCACGAGCTGGGTGTTCTCCAGCCTGCACACCTCCGTGGGCCTGGCCTTCGTCGGCGCGGTGGTGGGGGAGTACCTGGGCTCGGCGCGCGGCGTGGGCTACCTGATCCTGCAGGCCGAGGGCACCTTCGACGTGAACACGGTCTTTGCCGGCATCGTGGTGCTCACGGCCTTTGCGCTGGCGCTCGACGGCCTCGTGGGCCTGATCGAGAAGCGGCTCATGAAGTGGCAGCCGCGCAGCGGAGAGACTGAAAAGCTCTGAGCCGCGCGTTCAACGCGCCCAGTGCCTTCAGTGGGTCTGGCGTGTCTCGGTGTTGACCTGCACCAGCGCGCGTCCCGCGAAGAGGCCGCCGGACATCTCGAGCACCAGCCGTTCCTTGTCGCGGCGGCGCAGGTCGTCGATCACTTCGTCGGCTTCCTCGGGCGTGGCGCCCAGCGCGACCACGCCCTGGCGGCCGAAGGCCATCGCCGATTCGAAGGTCTCGCGGATCTGGTAGTCGACGTCGAGCTTCACGAGCTCCACCGCGTGCTCGCGGTCGAAGGCGCGCACCATCAGGTGCGCATGCGGGAACTCGGCCTTCACGTGCTCCGCGATGCGCGTGGCCACGGCGCGGTTGTCGATGCACACCATGATCGCGCGGGCGTTGTGCGCGCCGGCCGCATGCAGCACGTCGGCGCGTGCGCCGTCGCCGTAGTACACCTTGAAGCCGAAGTCGGCGGCGTCGCGGATCACCTGCGTGTCGTTGTCGATGATCGAGATCGACGCACCGCGCGCCAGCGCGCCCTGGATCGCGATCTGCCCGAAGCGACCGAAGCCGATCACGAGCACGTTGCCGGCCAGTTCCTCGGCTTTCTCCACGCCCTCCATCGAGGCCTGCGCGGTGGGCGCGAAGCGGCGATGCACCAGCACCACCAGCGGCGTGAGCGCCATCGACAGCACCACCACCGCCGTCATGTTGGCGTTGACCGTCGGGCTGATGACCTTGGCGGCGAGCGCCGACGAGAACAGCACGAAGGCGAACTCGCCGCCCTGCGCCATCAGCACGGCGCGGTCGAGCGCATCGGCGGGCGAACTCTTGGCGAGCCGCGCCACGCCGTAGATGCACAGCGCCTTGACCACCATCATCGAGATCACGCCCGCGACGATGAGCTGCCAGTTCTGCGCCACCACCGCGAGGTCGAGCGACATGCCCACGCCGATGAAGAACAGGCCCAGCAGAAGCCCGCGGAAGGGTTCGATGTCGGCTTCGAGCTGGTGGCGGAAGGTCGATTCGGACAGCAGCACGCCGGCCAGGAAGGCGCCCATGGCCATCGACAGGCCGCCGACCTGCATCAGCAGCGCCGCGCCCAGCACCACGAGCAGTGCCGCGGCCGTCATCACCTCGCGCGCCTTGGAGTTGGCGAGCACGCGGAACAGCGGATTGAGCAGCCAGATGCCGGCCGCCACCAGCGCCGCGAGCGCACCCACGGCAATGCCGATGCCGATCCAGCGTGAAGGTGCAATGGCCTGCTGCGCCGCATCCACCGGTGCGATGAAGGCGACGATAGCCAGCAGCGGCACGATCAGCAGGTCTTCGAAGAGCAGCACGGCGACGATCTTCTGGCCGCGCGGCGCGGCGATGTCGCCACGCTCGCCAAGCAGCTGCATCACGATGGCCGTGGAGGTGAGCACGAAGCCCATCGCACACACGAACGAGACGGCGAGCGGGAAACCGAAGGCCATGCCCACGCCGGTCAGCAGGATGCCGCACACCACCACCTGCAGGCTGCCCAGTCCGAAGATGTCCCGCCGCATGCTCCACAGGTGCGACGGGCGCATCTCGAGCCCGATCACGAAGAGGAACATCACGACGCCGAGTTCGGCCGTGTGAAGGATGGTCTGCGGGTCGGTGAAGAGGCCGAAGCCGAAGGGCCCGATGGCCAGGCCCGCCGCCAGGTAGCCGAGCACGGAGCCCAGCCCGAGCCGCTTGAACAGCGGCACGGCCACGACGGCGGCCCCCAACAGCGTGACGACCTTGATGAGATCGCCCGCGCTTCCTTCGACTGCCATGGCCTGTCCTCCTGATGTCGCTTTTTTGGTCCGGGCCCGGCACCGCCCGCCGGCAGGGCAGGGGTCAGCGCTTGCGCTTGGACGGCGTGCCGCCGCGCGGCTGGCGCACCACCGCCTGCTTGGCGCTGCTGCTGCCGCGTGCGGCGGCCTTCACCGGCGCGCCGCCGCGCTTGGAGGTGGCCACCGCCGCGCCCCGGCCGCGTGCAGGCGCTGCGCCCGAGCCGACACGCGCCGCGGGCGTGGCACGCACCGGCAGGTACACGACCACGCTGTAGCCCAGCGCGTTTGAAGGCGTGGTTCGTATTGACGTCGTTCCAGTCGGCCACGGCCGCGGGCTTGAGGTTGTAGCGGCGCGCGATGCTCGCCACGTTGTCCGAGCGGCCGGCCTTGACGGTGGTGCGGCGCGTGATGATCTCGGGTTGGAAGCTCAGGTGGCCGCCATCGGCCACGACCGCCGCCACGTCTTCCTTCACGCGCGCGCCGCGCGGCACGATCAGCGTGGAGCCGGCCTTGATGAGCATGCGCGGCGGCACGTTGTTGAGCGCACGCAGGTCCGACTCGCTCATGCCCGAGCGCTGGGCGGCGTCGGCCACCGTCATGGTGGTGGGCACGACCCAGGCGGTCCAGCTGGCGTACTGGCCCTGCGTGTAGGCGTCGAAGTTGCGCTTGAAGACCGCCGCGTTGTCCCAGGGCAGCAGGATCTCGGAAGTGCCGGCCGCGATCAGCACGGGCTTGTGGGCGGCGGGGTTGAGCGCGCGGAAGTCCTCGATGCGCACGTCGGCCAGCTTGGCCGCCAGTTCCACGTCGAGATCGCGCGTGAGCGGCACGGTCTGGAAGTAGGGGTGGTTGGCGATCAGCGGCAGCTCGGCGTTGAAGGCCTGCGGGTTCGCCACGATGTTCTTCACGGCCTGCAGCTTGGGCACGTACAACCGGGTCTCGGCCGGCATCGACAGATCGCTGTAGGTGGTGGGCAGGCCCAGGCGTTGGTTCTTGGCGATGGCGCGTCCCACGCTGCCTTCGCCCCAGTTGTAGGCGGCGAGCGCGAGCTGCCAGTCGCCGAACATGCCGTAGAGCTTTTGCAGGTAGTCGAGCGCGGCACGGGTGGAGGCCACCACGTCGCGGCGGTCGTCGCGGAAGATGTTCTGCTTCAGGTCGAAGTCGGTGCCGGTGGCGGGCATGAACTGCCACATGCCGGCGGCGCGCGCGCTGGACACGGCCTGCGGGTTGAAGGCGCTCTCGATGTACGGCAGCAGCGCCAGCTCGGTGGGCATGTTGCGGCGCTCGAGCTCCTCGACGATGTGGAAGATGTACTTGTTCGAGCGCTCGGTCATGCGCTGGATGTAGTCGGGCCGGCTGGCGTACCACTGCTCGCGGTCGCGCACCAGGTCGCTCTCGAGGTTGGGCATCTTGAAGCCGCGGCGGATGCGGTCCCACATGTCGGCCGGCGGTGCCAGCGTGACCACGCTCTGCGAACGCGCCTGGCCGCTGGTGAGCGGGCTGAGGTTGCTGTCGCGCGGATAGACCGGCGTGGCGCTGCCCGACGGGCGGGCGCCAGTGCCGCCGGCGGAGGCGCCGGCCTTGGCGGAGGTGGAGGAAGAAGCGCTGTTGTCCGTGCCCGCGCAGCCCGCGAGTACCAGGGAGCCTGCAAGGCAGGTGGCAACGATAAATTTCATCGGAAGTCGTTTTTCCATTGGCGCAGGGCGGCGAACACCTCGGCTTCGGCGGCATCCGCGGAAAGCTCGGCATGGGCCCGCACTGCTCGAAGGACGGTGGCTTCGCGGCTGCGAAGAAAGGGGTTGATCCGGCGTTCGATCGCCAGTTGCGACGGCAGCGTGGGCTGCCCTTGTGCGCGCAGGCTTTCGCAACGCGCGTTGTAGTGAGTGAGTTCGTCGTTGCCGGGTTCCACGGCGCGGGCGAACTTCAGGTTAGCAAGTGTGTATTCGTGCGCACAGCACACGCGCGTGTCGCCGGGCAGTGCCGCCAGGGCGTCGAGCGAGGCGAGCATCTGCGCGGGCGTGCCCTCGAACAGGCGGCCGCAGCCGCCGGAAAAAAGGGTGTCGCCGCAGAACAGCACGGGGGCCTGCGCGGCCGCAGCCGGCAGGAAGTAGGCGATGTGCCCGGCCGTGTGGCCCGGCACGTCGATGACCTCGAAGCGCAGGCCCAGGGCCTGGGCGATGTCGCCCTGCACCAGCGGTGCGAAAGGCTCGGGGATGCGCTCGCGCGCCGGGCCCCAAACCTTCGCGCCCGTGGCCGCATGCAGCGCGGCCACGCCGCCCGTGTGATCGGGGTGGTGGTGCGTGACTAGAATCGCGGCCAGCTGCAGCTTGTGGTGCGCCAACGCATCGAACACCGGTTGGGCATCGCCCGGGTCCACCACGATGGCGTGGTGCCCGTCGTGCAGCATCCAGATGTAGTTGTCAGCAAAAGCGGGCAGCGGAACAAGGGTCATGAGCGGTCAAATTATAGGTTTGCAGGATTGGTTCGCGACCCCCCCCGGTCGCTACCTCCTGGCCTGGGAACAGGCCCAGTTCGACGAGGCGGTGGCCGATGTTTTTGGTTACCACGCCTTGCAGCTCGGCGCGGCCGAGGTCAACGGGCTGCGCACCAACCGCATGCCGCACCGCTGGCTGGCCCTGACCGACCCGGTGCGGGCCGGCAAGGCCACGCTGGTGACCGACTTCGCCGCCTTGCCGTTCGCGGCCAACAGCCTCGATCTCGTGGTGCTGCCGCACGCTTTGGAACTCAGTCCCGATCCGCACGCCACGCTGCGCGAGGTCGAGCGGGTGCTGGTGCCCGAGGGCCGGGTGGTGATCTGCGGCCTGAACCCGACCAGCCTGTGGGGCCTGCGGCAGCGCCGCGGGCACCTGTACCGCCGGCTGGGCCTGGGCGAGACCTTCCTGCCCGAGGCCGGCGAGTTCATCGGCTACTGGCGCATGCGCGACTGGTTGCGCCTGTTGAGCTTCGAGGTGGAGTCGGGCCGTTTCGGCATCTACCGGCCGGCGGTGCGCAGCGAAGCCTGGCTGGAGCGCTCGCGCTGGATGGACGCTGCCGGCGAGCGCTGGTGGCCGATCTTCGGCGCCGCCTACTTCCTGGTGGCGGTGAAGCGCGTGCGCGGCATGCGCCTGCTGAGCACCGACTGGCGCCGCAGCGGCGCGCGGGCGACGGCGCCGGTGCCCATCGCGGGCAAGGTGCACCGCAGCAAGCAGTGAACGAACGAATCCATGGACGCGGGCGGCATCGCCCGCATGACGCTAGAGAAAAAAGGAACAGTCAGTTTGAACGAAGTCGTGATCTACACCGATGGCGCGTGCAAGGGCAACCCGGGACCGGGCGGCTGGGGCGCGTGGCTCAAGTCGGGCCCCACCGAGAAGGAACTGTTCGGCGGTGAACTCAACACCACGAACAACCGCATGGAACTCACGGCCGTGATCGAAGGGCTCGCCGCGCTCAAGCGGCCCTGCAAGGTGCTGCTGTACCTCGACAGCCAGTACGTGCGCATGGGCATCACCGAGTGGATTCGCGGCTGGAAGGCCAAGGGCTGGCTCACCTCGACCAAGCAGCCCGTGAAGAACGTCGAACTCTGGCAGCGGCTCGACAAGCTGGTGGCCGAAGGCGGTCACCAGATCGAGTGGCGCTGGGTGAAGGGCCACTCGGGCGACCCGGGCAACGAGCGGGCCGACATGCTGGCCAACAAGGGCGTGGACAAGGCCCTGGGCCGGATCTGACCCTCGGCGGCTGGGCCAGGGGCTAGATCAGCCCGTCGAAGACCATCACGTCGACTTCCTGTCCGGCGTCGACATGGCCCTGGTCGTGGGGCAGCACCACGAGCCCGTTGGCCTCGAGCATCGAGCTCAGCACACCCGATCCCTGGTGCGCCGCCACCCGCACCTCGGGCAGCGAACCCGGCACTTGTCGGACGACGCCGCGCTGGTACTCGGTGCGCCCCGGCTTCTTGCGGATGGGCCCGGCGCTGCGCGCGCGCAGCAGCGGCGGCGGGGCGCAGGCTTCGTCGTGGCAGCCCATCAGCCGCAGCAGCGCCGGCCGCACGAAGGCCAGGAAGGCGACCATCGCCGCCACCGGATTGCCCGGCAGGCCGAACAGCACGGCCGACGTGGCCGTGGCCTCGCGCGGACGCGGAATCAGCCCCACCGCCAGCGGCCGGCCGGGCCGCATCGCGACCCGCCAGAAGGCCATGTCGCCCAGTTGCTGCATCACGTCGCGCGTGTGGTCGGCCGCGCCTGCGCTCACGCCACCGCTGGTGACGATGGCATCGGCCTCGTGCGCCGCGCGCTGCAGCGTGGCCGCGAGCGTGGCGGGGTCGTCGTGCACCAGGCCGAGGTCGACCACCTCGCAGCCCAGCCGCGTGAGCAGGCCGAACAGGGTGTAGCGGTTGCTGTCGTATACGGCGCCTTCGCGCGGCGTGTCGCCCAGGCAGAGGATTTCGTCGCCGGTCGAGAAGTACGCCACGCGCAGCCGGCGCCGCACGGTCACGCGCGCCAGGCCGAGGCTGGCGACCATGCCGAGCGCGGCCGGCGACAGGCGCTCGCCGCGCCGCAGCGCCGGCTGGCCCTGCATCAGGTCTTCGCCGGCCAGGCGGCGGTTGTCGCCACGGCCCAGCACGCGGGCCGGAAAGCAGACCTGGTCGCCGTCGACCTTGCAGAACTCCTGCGGGATCACGGTGTCCAGGCCGGCCGGCATCATCGCGCCGGTCATGATGCGCACCGCGTCGTGCGGCCCGAGCGCGCCACGCCAGGCCGAGCCGGCCAGCGCCGTGCCCGCCACGCGCAGCGTGAGCGAATGGTCGATGGGCGCATCGGCCGGCAGCAGCGCGCCATCGAAGGCGTAGCCGTCCATGGCGGAGTTGTCGTGCGGCGGCACGCTCACGGGCGAGACGAGGTCGTCGGCCAGCACGCGGCCGAGCGCGTCGCGCAGCGCGACCTCTTCGGCGTCGGCCACGGCCAGTGGCGCGACGAGGCGCGCGAGAAAGGCGGCGACGGTGTCGACGTCGAGGTCGCCCGCGTCGTAGTCCGCGAGGTCGGCGGCAATGGCGGCGATGCGGCTCATGGCTGTTCGAGCGTCTGCAGATCGGCCAGCGTGTTCGCGTTGAAGAAGGCGTCGGGCGCGTCGCCGGGGCGGTCGAAGGGAACGGTCAGGGCGTTGTGCTGCGCGGTCCAGGCGCCGACCTTGCGGCCGCCTTCCTCGACAAAGCGGCGCAGGCTGTCGCGCAGTTCGATGTGCAGCAGGCAGAACACCGGCTGGCGACGCAGCACCGTGCGGCCGTCGGCCTCGGTTTCAGGCGCGGCGGCCATGGCGATGCGCGCGTGGGCGCCCTCGGCGGCCAAGGCTTCGGCCAGCCGCGCCGCCAGGTCGGGCGGAAAGCGCGGCGTGTCGCAGGGCACGGTGAGCAGCCAGGGCGTGGGGCAGTGCTCGAGCCCGCTCAGCATGCCGGCCAGCGGCCCGGGGTGGTCGGGCACGCTGTCGGCGAACACGGGCACGCCCAGCGCTTCGTAGGCGGCGAAGTTCCGGTTGGCATTGATCAGTACGCCGCCGACCTGCGGGCGCAGCCGCCGCACGGCATGCGCGGCGAGCACTTCGCCCTGGAGCAACTGCAGGCCCTTGTCGACCCCGCCCATGCGGGTGCCGCGCCCGCCGGCGAGCACGAGGCCCGTGATGTCGGCCGCTGCGATGGCCGGTGCGGTACCCATGGCTGGCGGCCTCATCCGCCGATGTAGCTCATCTCGACGCGCCGGGGCGCTGCCGCGTCGGGGGCGCTGTCGTCGGGGCCGCGCAGGGCGCGCAGCTCGGAATAACGGTCGGTGCGACCCTGCCAGATGTGGCCGATGGCGGAGGCGATGTCGCCGTCGCTCGCGCCGTCGCGCAGCATCGGTCGCAGGTCGTGGCCCTGGCTTGCGAACAGGCACAGGTACAGCTTGCCCTCGGTCGACAGGCGCGCGCGGCTGCAGTCGTGGCAGAAGGCCTGGGTCACGCTGCTGATCACGCCGATCTCGCCGCCGCCGTCGGCATAGGCCCAGCGCTGGGCGGTTTCGCCGGGCGTGGTGGCTTCGAGCGGCACGAGCGGAAACTCGGCCGCGATGCGGGCGATGACCTCGGCCGAGGGCAGCACTTCGTCCATGCGCCAGCCGTTGGTGGCGCCCACGTCCATGTACTCGATGAAGCGCAGCACGACCTTGCCGCCGTGGTGCTCGCGGAAGTAGCGCGCCATCGGCGAGATTTCCTGCTCGTTGGTGCCGCGCTTGACCACCATGTTGACCTTGATCGGGCCCAGGCCCGCGGCCAGGGCGGCGTCGATGCCGGCCAGCACGTCGGCCACCGGAAAGTCGACGTCGTTCATGTGGCGGAACACGGCGTCGTCCAGGCTGTCCAGGCTCACGGTCACGCGCTGCAGGCCGGCGGCTTTCAGCGCGGCGGCCTTGCGTTTCAGCAGCGAGCCGTTGGTGGTGAGCGTGAGCTCGAGCGGGTCGCCGTCGGGCGTGCGCAGCTCGGCTAACTGGGCGATGAGCCCCTCGATGTGCTTGCGCAGCAGCGGCTCGCCGCCAGTCAGGCGGATCTTGTGCACGCCGTGCGAGGCGAACAGGCGCGCCAGGCGCGTGATTTCCTCGAAGCTCAGCAGCGCGCTGTGCGGCAGGTACTGGTAGTCCTTGTCGAACACGTCCTTGGGCATGCAGTAGCTGCAGCGGAAGTTGCAGCGGTCGGTCACGCTGATGCGCAGGTCGGTCAGCGGACGGCCCAGCCGGTCGGCCAGCAGGCCGGTGGCGGGCACGGCAATGTCCGGCGCGGCCACGACGGCGTGGCCGGCCTGAGCGATCGGAATGACGGTGCTGCTGCTTTTCTTCATGGGGCGATGCCGATTTTGCGCCATGGCCCGCGACCGCGCGCCATGCGGGCTACTTCAGCACTGCCGCATAGACCATGTTGCGCGCGAGGCTTCGGTAGTGGGTGCGGTACTTGGGCGACTGCAGCATCAGCACCACGAACAGCTCGTTCTTCGGATCGACCCACATGTAGGTGCCGCCCGCGCCGCCCCAGTTGTACTCGCCGCCGCCGGACGGGTAGGGCGCCTCGCCGTCGTTGCGGCGCACCGCGAAGCCCAGGCCGAAGCCGTAGCCCGGGCCCGGCAGGTACAGCGGGCCGGGCACGATGCCGGCGCCGGCGTTCGAATGGTCGGTCGTCATCAGCGCCAGCGTGCGCGGGCCGAGGTAGCGCGTGCCGTCGAGCGTGCCGCCGTTGAGCAGCATCTGCAGGAAGCGCGCGTAGTCGGATGCGGTCGACACCAGCCCGCCGCCGCCCGATTCGAACTTGCGCGCGATGCGCGGGTCGTTCAGGTCGGCGCCCACGCCGAAGCTGCGATCGCTCGGCAGCGGCTCGGCGATGCGCGGCTGGCGCGCGGGCTCGGGCACGTAGTACGTGGTGTCCTTCATGCCCAGCGGGTCGAACAGGCGCGCCTTTTCGAACTGGTACAGCGACTGGCCCGACACCACCTCGACCACGCGGCCCAGGATGTCGGTGGAGTAGCTGTAGTCCCAGGTCGTGCCGGGCTGGTAGGCCAGCGGCAGCTTGGCCAGGCGCTGCGAGAACTCGGCGCTGGTCGGATCGCCGTCCGCGAGGTTGGCGGCGTTGTAGGCCTGTTTCACCAGCCCCGGCCCGAAGAAGCCGTAGGTCAGGCCCGAGGTGTGGCGCATCAGGTCCTGCACGGTGATCGGGCGGCGCGCGGGCACGGTTTCGAGCACCGGCTTGCCGTCGGCGCCGGGCTTCTCGATGCCCACCGTCATGCGGGCGTACTCGGGCAGGTACATCGCGACGGGGTCGTCCAGCTTCATGCGGCCGTCTTCGACCAGCATCATCGCGGCGACCGTGGTGATGGGCTTGCTCATCGAGTAGATGCGGAAGATACCGTCGCGCGGCATCGGCGTGCCGGCGGTGGCGTCGAGCTTGCCGACGGGTTCGAACCATGCGACCTTGCCCTGGCGCGCGACCAGCAGCACCGCACCGGGAATCTTGCCGGCGGCCACGTCGGCCTTGAGCACGTCGGTGAGCTTCTGCAGGCGTTCGGTGGACAGGCCCACCGACTCGGGCCGGGCGGTGGGCAGCGACTGGGCGGTGGCGAGCAGCGGCAGGGCGAGGCTCAGGCCGAGCAGGGCCGTGCGCACCAGGGCGCGGCGCTTCAGGAAGGTCATGCGTGTTGTCTCCGTCGGTGGTGGATGGATGCAACCGGCAGGACGGTCTTGGCGCCGTCCGTGCGAACCGGTCGCGGGGCAGTGTATCGGTGGATGGGCCACGGGGCGGCACGCGACGAGCTGGCCGATTGGCGGCATCTATGGCGCCGATATCTTGACGCAGACAATGAGAATTACTATCATTTGAACGCCTGAGTACGCAGCACAAGCACCACGCAAAGGGCTCTCTTCCAACAAGGAGCTTCCGAACCGTGCCGTACACCCTGCCAGCCTTGCCCTATGCCTTCGACGCGCTCGAACCCCACATCGACGCGCAGACGATGGAGATCCACCACGGCAAGCACCACCAGACCTACGTGAACAACCTGAATGCGGCGTTGAAAGACACGCCGCACGCGGACACGCCGGTCGAAGCCCTCATCGCCGGTGTCGAGGAATTGCCCGAGGCGCTGCGCGCCCCCGTGCGCAACAACGGCGGCGGCCACGCCAACCACAGCCTGTTCTGGACCGTCATGGCCCCGGTGGGCGAGGGTGGCGGCGGGGCGCCTTCGGGCGCGCTCGCGCAGGCCATCGATACCGACCTGGGCGGCTTCGACGCCTTCAAGGACGCCTTCACCAAGGCCGCGCTCACGCGCTTCGGCAGCGGCTGGGCCTGGCTGGTCGTCGGCGCCGACGGCAAGCTCGCCGTGGAAAGCAGCGGCAACCAGGACAGCCCGCTGATGCGCGGCATCGGCTCGGGCAAGACCCCGATCCTGGGCCTGGACGTGTGGGAGCACGCCTACTACCTGAAGTACCAGAACCGCCGCCCGGAATACATCGCGGCCTTCTACAACGTGGTGAACTGGGCCGAGGTGGCCCGCCGCCATGCCGCCGCGACCGGCGGCCGATGAGCCGAAGAGGAGCCCGCCCATGAACGACACGCCGCAGGGCACGGTGGCCACAGCGCCGCCGCCAAGGTCGCCGCGCCCGTTGCGCGAGTGGATCGGCTTTGCCATCGTCGCGGCCGGCGCGCTGGCGCTGGCGTCGCAGTTCTGGTCTTTCGTGCGCGCCGACCCGCTGGTGTGGAACGCGCTGCGCGGCGGTTCGGTGGCGGCGCTGGCGACCGCGCTGGGCACGCTGCCGGTGCTGTTCTCGCAGAGGTTGCCCGACAAGTTGCAGGACACGCTGTTCGGCTTCGGCGCGGGCGTGATGCTCGCGGCCTGTGCCTTCTCGCTGATCATTCCCGGGCTGGACGCCGCCAAGTCGACGGGCGTCTTCGGCGGTGGCGACTGGGCGGCCGGCGGCGTGATCGGCACGGCCATCCTGCTGGGCGGCCTGGTGCTCATGACCATGGACCGCGTGCTGCCGCACGAGCATTTCATCAAGGGCCGCGAAGGGCAGAGCGGGCGGCAGCTGCGCCGCACCTGGCTCTTCGTGTTCGCGATCGCGCTGCACAACGTGCCCGAGGGTCTGGCCATCGGCGTCGGCTACGCGGCCAACAACGGCGTGCGCGCCGATGCGCTCGCCACCGGCATCGCGATCCAGGACGTGCCCGAGGGGCTGGTGGTGGCCGTGGCGCTGCTGGCGGCCGGCTACAGCCGCCTGTTCGCGGTGCTGATCGGCATGGCGTCAGGGCTGGTGGAGCCGCTGGGCGCTGTGCTCGGCGCGGCGGTGGTGGGGCACTCGGCGATGCTGCTGCCCTGGGGGCTGGGCTTTGCGGCGGGTGCGATGCTGTTCGTCATCAGCCACGAGATCATTCCCGAATCGCACCGCAAGGGGCACGAAACCTATGCAACCAGCGGACTGATGATCGGCTTCGTGCTCATGATGCTGCTGGACACCGCGCTGGGCTGACGCCCGGAGCGCGGCGTCGTCAGCTTCAGCCGTGCTTGACGGCGATGGTCTTCAGGGTCGTGAAGCCGTACAGGGCCTCGAAGCCCTTTTCGCGCCCGTAGCCCGACGACTTCACGCCGCCGAACGGCAGCTCGACGCCGCCGCCCGCGCCGTAGTTGTTGATGAACACCTGGCCGCTCTTCACGCGCCGGGCCATGCGGAACTGGCGCGCGCCGTCGGCCGTCCAGACGCCGGCCACGAGGCCGAACTGGGTGGCGTTGGCGAGGGCCACGGCTTCGTCCTCGTCGGCGAACTGCATCGCGGCGAGCACGGGGCCGAACACTTCTTCCTGCGCCAGGCGATGGCCCACGGGCACGTCGCGCAGCAGGGTCGGCGCCTGGTAGAAGCCGGTCTCGGGCGCTTCCTCGACCACCACGCCCTGCGCCACCATCGGGATGCCGGCGTGCTGCGCGTCGCTCAAAAAGTCCCACACGCGCTGCTGCTGCGTTTGGCGGATCAGCGGGCCGACGTCGAGGTCCATCGCCGCGGGGCCCACGCGCAGGGCTTCGAAGGCATGGCCCAGGCGCTCGAGCAGGGGCTCGTAGATGTCGCGCTGGATCAGCACGCGCGAGCCTGCCGAGCAGGTCTGGCCGGCGTTCTGCACGATGGCGTTGATCACCACGGGAATCACCGCGTCCAGGTCGGCGTCGGCGAACACGATCTGCGGGCTCTTGCCGCCCAGCTCGAGCGTGACCGGGCAGTGCCGTTCGGCCGCCACCTGCTGGATCAGCGTGCCGATCTTCGGGCTGCCCGTGAAGCTGATGTGGTCGATGCCTTCGTGGCGTGCGAGCGCGTCGCCCACCTCATGGCCGTAGCCGGTCACGATGTTGAGCGCGCCGGCCGGAAAGCCGACCTCGGCCGCCAGCTGCGCCACGCGGATCAGCGAGAGGCAGGCGTCTTCGGCGGGCTTCACCACGCACACGTTGCCGGCCGCCAGGGCGCCGCCCACGCTGCGCCCGAAGATCTGCATCGGGTAGTTCCACGGAATGATGTGGCCCGTGACGCCGTGCGGCTCGCGCCAGGTGAAGACGCTGTAGCCGTCCTGGTAGGGAATGGTCTCGCCGTGCAGCTTGTCGCAGGCGCCGGCATAGAACTCGAAGTAGCGCACCAGCGCCACCGCGTCGGCGCGGGCTTGCTTCACGGGCTTGCCGCAGTCGCGCTGCTCGATGAGCGCGAGCTCGTCGACGTGCTCGGCGATCTTCTGCGAGAGCCTGAAGAGCAGGCGGCCGCGGTCGGCGGCGCTGACCTTGTGCCACACGCCCTCGAAGCAGTCGCGCGCGGCGCGCACGGCGGCGTCGATGTCGGCGGCGTTGCTGCGCTGGATCTCGTCGAAAGGCTGGCCGTCCGACGGGTCGATGACGGGGAGGGTGCGGCCGGAGGCGGAGGGAACGTCCGCGTTGGCGATGTAGTTGAGCTGCATGGGGCGAGATTTTGCGCGAAGCCCGCCCCGTGCGTGGCGCCCCGGCCGGCCCGCCTTACTTCGCCGCGGTGGCTTTGGGCAACGCGCGCACGGCGTTCAGCATGCGCTCGACATGCTTTTCGGGGTTGAGGTTCTGGTAGTAGTAGGCGACCTTGCCGTCGGTCGCGATCACGTAGGACAGGCGGTTGGCGAAGTCGGGCCGGGTCTGCATCAGCGCGTCGAAACCCTGGATCACGGTCTTGCCTTGGTCGGAGGCCACCGGAAAGCGGCTCTGGCACGACTTGACCGAGAACTTGGACAGCGTGTCGATGTCGTCGGCCGACACGCCGATCACCGAGGCGCCCAGCGCGGCGAACTGGTCGACCGCCTCGGCGAAGGCGTGGGCTTCGATGGAGCAGTCGTTGGAGTCGGCCGCCGGAAAGAAGTACAGCACTACCGGCCCCTTGGCCAGCGCCTCGGCCAGCGAGTAGCGGAAGGTCTTGCCGCCGAGCGCGGCCGTGGCCGTGAACTTGGGCACCGGGTCGCCGATGTCGAGTGCGGCGTGGGCATGGGGTACCCCGGTGGCGAGGGCCGCGGCCCACAAAGCGGTGCGCAAAAGGAGCGATCGGGCCATGATGTAACTCCGAAGCGAAGTGAATCGAATTCTAGGACGACGCTTCGCCAAATGGGCCCCGTTGAAACCGCCGCGGGAGGACCGGCGTACATCAGGGCAGTGGCATCCACAACGACAAGAGGAACCCGACCATGAACGCCTGGGCCCGATCTCTTCTGCGCACGGCGCTGGCCGGCGTGCTGCTGGCATTGCTCGGCGCGTGCGGCTCGCTGCCGCCGGCGCGCGAACGCCCGGCCGAACACGCCGCCGCCGCCGACCCGGGCACCGCGCTCGCGAAGATCGCCGCGGCCTCCACGCCGCCCGGCGAGCATTCGGGCTTCCGGCTGATGCCGCTGGGCGTGTACTCGCTCGACGCGCGCCTGCAGCTCGCGCAGCGCGCCGAGCGCTCGCTGGTGGTGCAGTACTACCAGCTCGAGAACGACGCCACCGGCCGGCTGCTGCTGCGCACGCTGCGCGAGGCGGCGGCACGCGGCGTGAAGGTGCGGGTGCTGGTGGACGACCTGTACACGGTGAAGAGCCAGCAGCTGTTGCTGGCGCTGTCCGAGACGCCCAATGTGTCGGTGCGCCTGTTCAACCCGTTCTGCTGTGCGCGCGACGGGTTTCTGTCGCGCTTCGTGGTGTCGATCTTCGACATCCATCGCCTCAACCACCGCATGCACAACAAGCTTTTCATTGCCGACGGCGCGATGGCGGTGGTGGGCGGGCGCAACATCGCCGACGAGTACTTCGTGCTGAGCGAGGCGCAGAACTTCATCGACATGGATGCGCTGGTGGTCGGCAAGGTGGTGCCGCAGCTGGAGAGCATCTTCGACGCCTACTGGAACAGCGACCAGATCTGGCCCATTGCCGAGATCGTGCGCAAAGAGGCCGGCGCCGCCACCTTCGATGCCGAGATCGGCATGTCGGGCCCGCCGCCGAAGGTCGTGCTGCCGCCCTCGGACATCCTCGGCTACGGCCCCATCGCCGAAGAGCTCGACGGCGGCCGCATGGGCCTGCTGTGGGGCGAGGCCCGTGCCATCGCCGACCCGCCCTCCAAGCCCACGACGCTGACGGCCGAAGACGCCATCGCCACCAGCGTGACCATGAAGGTCTGGGCGCTGTTGCTCGACGCCAAGACCGAGGTCGACCTGACCTCGCCCTACCTCGTGCCCGGCGAGCGCGGCATGGCGGCCTTCGAGGACCTGGCCAAGCGCAAGGTCAAGCTCACGCTGCTGACCAATTCGCTGGCCGCCAACGACGAGCCGCTGGTGCACACCGGCTACGCGCGCTACCGCGAGCGCCTGCTGAAAGGCGGTGCCGACCTGTACGAGCTGAGCCCGCAGCGCACCACCGCGAGCATGCGCTTCGGCAGCTTCGGCAATTCGCTGGGCCGGCTGCACGCCAAGACCGCCGCCATCGACAAGACGCGCATCTTCATCGGCTCGATGAACCTCGACCCGCGTTCGGCCAGCCAGAACACCGAGATGGGCGTGGTGGTCGACAACCCGCAGCTGGCGCGCGAGATGTTGCGCATCATCCATGTGAGCAAGCTGCAGAACTCGTACCGGCTGCGACTGTCGAAGGAGGGCGGCACGCTCGAATGGCTCACGAACGACGGCGAGAAAGAGGTGATCCTCACCTCGGAACCCGAGTCGGGTTTCTTCCAGCGCCTGTACAACACCCTGATCTCCCCGCTGGTGCCCGAGATGCTGTTGTAGCCTCGGGGGATGGCGCAGACCTTCACTTCTCTTTCGGCCCCGCAGGTCATGCTGTGGGGCCTGCTGTTCTTCGGGGGCATCTACCTGGGTTTCGGCGCGCTCACCTGGCTGCTCACGAAGCGGGTGCTGCCGGCGCTGGGCATCGGGCGCGCGCTCGATCCGCGGCCGCTGCAGCCCGGCCAGCTGCGGCGCGAGCTCACGCAGTCGGGCATCTCGGTGCTGATCTTCGGGCTGGGCATGGTGTTTCCGTGGGGGCTGCTGCAGCTGGGCTGGGCGCGGCTCGAGCCCGACGCGGGCTGGCGTCGCATCGGCATCGAGATCCTCGTGCTCGCGGTGTGGAACGACGTGCATTTCTGGCTCAACCACCGGCTGCTGCACACGCGCTGGCTGCGCCGCTTCCACGGCCCGCACCACCGCTCGTTCGTGACCACGCCGTGGGCCACCTACAGCTTCCACCCGATCGAGGCGCTGATGCTCGGCAACGTGATCCTGCTGCCGATGGTGCTGCACGACTTCAGCTTCTGGTCGCTGGCGTCGGTGCCGGTGTTCAGCCTGTTCTTCAACTGCGTCGGGCATTCGAACTACGACTTCGTGCCCGGCGTGTCGTACAGCCACTGGTTCGCCGCGAGCCGTCGGCACCACCTGCATCACGCCGTGCACAACGGCAACTACGGTTTCCAGTTCACCTTCATGGATCGGTTGTTCCGCACGCGCATCGCGGCCGACGCGGCCGAGCCGCTGTTCCAGGCGTTTCGAAAGAAGCATGGCGCCACGACGGCCTGACGCGCGCCATCGGCTGCCGCGGCTGCGCCACTGGCGCGACTGGCAAAGCCTGGCGTACCTCGTCGCCTTGCCCGCGCTGGCGGCGTGGCAGTGGGTGCACGGCCTCCAGGTGGTGCTGTATGCGCTGATGCTGTTCCTCACGCTCGGCATCGGCGTGATCCACCACAACCACGTGCACCTGCGCATGTGGCGCGGGCGGCGCATGAACCGGTTCACCGACTTCTGGATCACGCTGCTGCAGGGCCATCCGACCTTCGTCTTCTGGCCCGCGCATGTGGCCAACCACCATCGCCATCGCCATGGACCGAAGGACGTGGCGCGCACCTACCGCTTCGGCGGCGACACCAACCATCTGTGGGGCTACCTGCTGCATCCGTTCCAGGCCGTGTGGGTGCTGATGCCGCTGTTCTTCGGCTGGCTCGCGCGGCTGCACCGGCACCACCGCGGCGCCTGGCGCTACTGCATGGCGCAGTACGCGCTGTGGCTGGCCAGCTGGAGCGTGCTGCTGGCGATCGACTGGCGCAAGGCATTGCTGTTCGTGATCGTGCCGCAACTGCACGGCCTGCACTGGCTGCTGGCCACCAACTACCTGCAGCACGCGCACGCCGACGGCCGCAAGACGCCGCGCAAGGAGGCACCCGGCGATACCCGCGGTAGCCAGCTGAACTACGCGCGCAATTTCGAGGGGCTGGTGAACCCCTTGCTGTTCAACATCGGCCTGCACACCGCACACCACGAGAACCCGCATGCCCATTGGTCCGAGCTCACGCACCTGCATCACACGCGCTACCGCGCGCAGGTGGCACCCGCGCTCAACGAGGGCGGGCTGGTGCCGTACATGGTGCGCGTCTTCGTGCTGGGGACCGTGTGGCCGCGTTTTCGCAGCCGCTCGCTGATGCCTCCCGATTCACCCATCTCCTGAACCCATGCCCGTTTCATTCCAACGCGTGTACCTCGAAAGCGCCGGCTACTTCATGCCCGGCGAGCCTGTTCCCAACGACCGCATGGACGCGTACATCGCGCCGCTCAACCGCATGTCGGAGCGCATCAAGCGCCGCATCCTGGCCGAGAACGGCATCCTCACGCGGCACTACGCGATCGACGAAGAAGGCGTGACGCGCCACACCAACGCGCAGCTGGCGGCCGGCGCGATCCGCGACTGCCTGCAGCGCGGCGGGTCCGAGCTGTCGCGCGTGTCGCTGCTGGCCAGCGGCTCCTCGGGCGGTGACACGCTGATGCCCGGCTTCGCCAACATGATCCAGGGCGAGCTGGCGGCGCAGCCGATGGAAACGCATTCGGTGCACGGCATCTGCGCGGCCGGCGTGTCGGCGATCCAGACGGCGGCGCAGGGCATCGAGCTGGGCGCACACCGCTCGGCGCTGGCGGTGGCGAGCGAAATGCCGTCGCGCCTGTTCAAGCGCTCGCGCTTCGCCGCGCGCGGCTACGAGACCGACTTCGACTCGCACTTCCTGCGCTGGATGCTGTCCGATGGCGCGGGTGCGCTGCTGCTGTCCGACGGCACGCCTGCGCTGGCCGGCAAGCCGGGGCTGCGCCTGAAGCTGAAGTGGGTGCACCAGCGCGCCTTTTCGGGCGACTACCCGGTGTGCATGCAGCTGGGCCTGACCGAAGACCGCGCGCGCGGGCACCTCGATTTCGGCTCGTGGGCCGAGGCCGAGGCGGCCGGCGCGCTGTCGCTGCGCCAGGACATTCGCCTCTTGCCGCACCTGTTCGACATCGGCATCCACGAGTACGCGGGCCTGGTGCGCGACGGCTGGGTCGATCCGAAGCGGGTCGACCATTTCCTGTGCCACTACTCGTCGGAAAAATTCATCCCGGTGGTCGAAGACCTGATGGCCAAGGCCGACCTGGCGATTCCGCGCGAGCGCTGGTGGAGCAACCTGGCCTGGCGCGGCAACACGGGCGCAGCGTCGATCCTCGTGATGCTGGCGGAGTTCCTGCACACCAAGGCACTGAAGCCGGGCGAGCAGATCTTCTGCTACGTGCCGGAGTCGGGGCGCTTCATGGCGGCGTACATGCTGCTCGAGGTCGAGGCCGTCGATGCGGCGCCCGTCGTGATCGCGCCCCGCGCGGCGGCGGCAGTGGTGCCCGACGACGACCTCGTCATTGCGCCCCCGCACGACCCGGCTGCCGCGCCCGAGGGCCTGGGCGCCTTGCTGACCGAGCTGGCCGCCATCTGGCACGACTACCGCTCGCGCGTGTGGCGCACGCCGCTGATCCGCCAGATCCGCGAGCGCCGTTTCGCCGTGCCCGACTACCTGAACTGGATGGAGCAGTGGGTGCCGCAGGTGCGCGAAGGCAGCCTGTGGATGCGCGAAGGCGCCGCCTCGCTGAGCGAGCCGTACCGCATGCTGTCGTCGCTGATCGACGTGCACGCGGGCGAGGAGCAGAACGACTTCAACATCCTCTTCAGCGACTACCGCAAGGCCGGCGGCACGGTCGAATCGATCGACGAACTGCGCCGCAACCCCGGCGGCGAGGCACTCAACGCCTATCTGCACGGCCTGGCCGCCACGCGCGACCCGATCGGCCTTTTGGGCGCGATCTACATCATCGAAGGCACGGGCCAGCGCATCGTGCCGGCGCTGCTGCCGCTGCTCAAGGCCAGCCTGAAGCTGCCGCCCGACGCCTTCCGATTCCTTGAGTACCACGGCCATAACGACGAGCACCACCTGAACCGCTGGCTCGCCGCCGTCGAGATGGTGATGGCCGTGGAAGGGCAGGCCCGCGCCGCCCGCCAGATTGCCGACACCGCGCGCCATACGGCGGCGCTGTACCTGATGCAGTTCCAGCACATCACCGAACGAATGCCCCATGGATCGAACCCCTGAATTCCTGAAGCAGGCGCACGACGAGCGCGACCCCAGCCCGTGGCTGGCGCTGTACCTCGACCAGAGCACGCCGCTGCCCGACGACGTGAAGGCCGCGTGGCTGGCGGACTCGAGCTCGGCCTCGCGCCAGTACCTGCTGCCGTTCCTGCGCCCGATCGCGCGGCTGACGATCATCCTGATCCAGATCGTGAAGGTGTTCGTGCCGCGCAATTGGTCGCACTCGATGCTGCTGCACCGTTTCCTGGCGTGGGGGCTCAAGCGCTTCGTGTCGCCCGAGGCCAACTGGCTGATCCTGCGGCACTTTCACCTGGGCTCGCAGGTGCTGGCCTTCATCGGCCGCAACTCGCCCGCGCCCGTGGGCACGTCGCCGCTGGAACCTGCCGACATCGACGCGCTGAAGGACGAGATGTTCCTGAAGCACGACCTGAACCTGTTCAACTTCGTGATCCGGCTGAACACGGCGCTGCGCGACAAGGGGCTGGCGCTGTGCAAGGCCGAGCAGGTCGATTTCTCGATGATCCAGCCGCCGGCGTTGCGGCTGGAAGACATGCCCCAGGGCAAGCTCAATTTTCTCGACCTGCAAAGCGCCATCGAGCTGTTCACGCCGCTGTACCAGCTGATGCTGACCGACAACGATTTCTGGCGTGCCGCCAACTCCTTGCAACTGGACGAAACCATCGGCATCTACGCGGCGACGATCCTGAACGCGCCGGAGCACCTGATCCTGGTCAACAACAAGCATCCGCTGGTGCCGCTGTCGACCCTGCGGGCCGGGCACCGGCTGGTGATCCACGGCCTGTCGACCGAAATGCTTCACAGCCTGCTCCAACGCATGCGCGCGGCGCAGGAAGCCATGTCGGCAGAGACACTTCCGCGCGACCCGCCCCTTGCATAGGGGTATGCTGTCCCCACATGCAAACCATGAACACGACCCGAAATCCGTCTCCCAAGACCGATCTGGCAGTGACCCACGTGCTGGCTCAACTGCTGGAGAGGCTTGAGCACAGCGCCGTGCCGGTTGGTGCCGAGCAGTACCGCTCGGTGGTCGAGCACCTGGTGCATGAATTCGAAGACGTCGAGCCCGGTGCCGAATTGGGGCAGTTGCTCGATGCCTATCCGGCCGCCTCCGAGGTCTACGAAAATATGAATTACCAGCACGCCGGCCTTTGCCGCTCGGCGCTGGACGTTTCCCTGGCCGCCGAAGGCGCAGCCAGGGAAGCCATTGCCCGCGCCATGCGCGGTGACGAATCGAACAAGGACAAGATGCATGGCCAAGGGTGAAGTGAAAACGGCAGTGGTGGCGGACGGGCTGCGCTACAAATCGAAGGCGCCGGGCTCGCCGTTCCGCGCCTCGGCGTCGTTCAGCGGGGCCACGATGTCCTGCTTCATGTGCGGCAAGCACCGCGTGCGTTCGCAGCTGCGCACGCGCCAGGTGCTGGGCAAGTCGCAGACCGTCTGCGCGCCTTCGTGCAAGGCGCTCGACGAGGCCCTCGAGGCCGAAGCATCGTCGAGCTGAGCGCCTAGCACGACGCCGCGTCGCGTTGGCGACATGGCCTCATCGGCATGTCGTCGATTGCCTTCCATCCCGGTCGCAATCGATATACAGTTGGACACAAATGATGCAAGTAATTGCATTTAATCTAAAGTTCTAATTTGTAGCCGATGACCACTCAAATCCAGCAAGAAGGCGATCGGTGCCCCGCAGCGGGCGTGGATTTTTCTCTGCGTGGAGGGCCTGAGCTGTGAACAAGCCACGTCACGTCGTCATGCAGGTCGTCAAGCGCTCGTCCGGCAGCGCCACGCACCATGTCGAATTCCTCATGGACGACAACTTCGCCGAGCGCCTGCGCCAATTGCGCTCGCTGGTGCCGCCGCTGGGCGCCCTCAACAAGCAACGCGACCTCGTGATCGACAAGGTGCGCGTGCGCCTGCCCAACGCCATCTGGCGCTCGGGCAACGAGATCGCCATCGACGGTGGGGTGGACGGCTCCTGCATCGTGATCGCGGCCGAGGGCTCGTTCAACTGCGGCGGCAAGGACCGCCGCACGCGCGAAAAGCTCGTGACCTACAACTTCTCGATCGCACGCCTGATCGAGCTGCACGGCGAACGCCCCGAAGGCGAAACGCTCTACATCCGCGACGGTGTGTTCGCCAACGACGAACCGGCCGAATCGCCGGCCGGCCGCTGGGTGGCTTCCATGCACGAACTCGAAGTGGTGATGCGCGTGCCCGATGCGCCGTCGGACTTCGACACGCTGCACGACCTCACGCTGCGCGCCGACGGGCAGCCGACGCAGGCGGGCGCGCTGAGCCCGCACCGCGCCAGCATCTACTGACGAACTCAGGCCGACGTTGCCGCAGGCGCGCCCACGGGCGTGAACTGCGCGCCGTTGTCGGCCAGCCAGCGCGCCGAGAGGCTGCTGTCCTGCTGGTCGGGGTGGAAGTCGCTGCGCAGGTACTGGCGCCAGCCCGCGAGATTGCCCCGCAGCAGGCCGCCGCGGCCCAGCAGGATGCGCGCGGCGCTCTTCCAGGTGGCCCACTTCCACAATTGCTTTTCATGCCGCAGGTTGTCGACCGTCTGGCGCATCAGGTCGCCGAGGAACATCACCGTCACGCGGCGGAACCAGCGCGTGCGCCATTCGTCGGAGCCGCCCGCGGCCTTGTAGATGTCGAAGGCGACGCTCTTGTGCTCCAGCTCTTCGGCGCTGTGCCAGAGCCACATCGTGCGCAGCCGGGGCTCGGCGCCGTCGAGGATCTCGGGGCGGGCCAGCAGCCACTCGGCGAACATGGCCGTGAAGTGCTCGGTGGCCGCCGTCACGGCCAGCGCGTGACGCGGATCGGCGCCGTCCATCAGTTCCATGCGCTGGCTGGCGCGCGCGGTCCAGCGGTCGACCAGGCCCTGCTGCTCGAGGTGCGCGTTGAACAGCGAATGGATGCGCCGGTGCGTCGCCTCCTGGCCGATGAAGCCGCGCACGTCGGCGCGATGGCGCTCCTGCACTTCGGGCGGCAGCGTGGCCATGGCGTCACGTACGGCGTCGATGAAGAACTGCTCGCCGAAGGGGAAGCTCATCGACAAGGCGTTGAAGAAGGCGGTCGAGAAGGCATCGCCGCCGCACCAGTCGTGCGAGAAGGGCGGTTGCAGGTCGATCAGCAGGCGGCGGACTACGAGTTCGGTCATGGGGTGGCAATTCCAGAGGTCGTGGGCACAAAGGTTGGTACAGATCCGTACCGCGTGCCGCCATGGTGCAATTGTGAGCTGGTACTGTCAAGTACCAAGGCGTAGGAAAATGAATCGCACATGACTGCCACCATCGACAAAACCGCCACGCCCGACGCCGCCGAAGGCGCGCCCAGCGAGCACTACGCGCGGCTGCTCCAGGGCATGGCGCATGCCGTGGCGGCCAAGGGCTACGCCGACACCACCATCGCCGACATCGTGCGCGAGGCGGCCGTGTCGCGGCGCACGTTCTACGAGCACTTCAGCACCAAGACCGAGTGCCTGATCGCGCTGTACGAAACGGCCAGCCGGCTCGGCCTGCAGGCCGTGAGCGAGGCCTTCGACCCGGCCCAGCCCTGGCACACGCAGGTGGAGCAGGCGATGACCGCCTACATGGACTACCTCGCGCAAGACCCGGTGCTGCTGCGTACACTGTTCGTCGAGATCCTCGGGTTGGGCCTGCCGGGCCTGGCGGCGCGGCGCCGCGTGAACGGCGAGATCGCCAACTTCATCCAGGTGGCGATCAACAGCAGCGATTCAGGCGAGGTGCCCGCGGCGCACATGAGCAGCCAGATGGCGATGACGGTGGTGGGCGGCATCAACGAACTGGTGCTGCAGGCCATCGAGCAGGACCGCGTGGGCGACCTGCGCGAGTTGGTGGCGCCGGCCACGCGGCTGGTGCGCGCGGTCGCGGCCGACAGTCGACGTTAGGCCTGCTCGGCCTTGCGCGGCGTGGCCGCGACCCACAGCACGAGCAGCCCCGCGACCACCATCGCCGCCAGCGCCCCGAGGTACGGCAGCACGTCGTGCAGCGGCGCCCCCATCTGGTTGAGCCGCAGCGAGGCCTGGATGCCCGCCGTGCTCGGAAACAGCCAGCGCAGCGCCTGCAGCGGCGCGGGCAGGGCCTCGACGGGCCACGAGAAGCCCGAGAGAAAGGCCATCGGCAGCGCAGTGAACAGCAGCACCTGCAGCGCGCGCTCGCGGTCGCGGAACCAGCAGCCCAGCAGCAGGCCGAGCACGCAGATCGCCGGCACGTAGAACAGCAGCAGCACCAGCGCGGCGAACGGATTGCCGCCGCGCGGGTAGTCCTGCAGGAAGAACACCCAGCCGAAATAGAACAGGCCGCTCAGCACGCCGAAGCCCGACAGCGCGCCCAGCCGCCCCAGCCACGCGCCCATGCCCGCGCGCAGCCGGCCGGCCTCGGCCCAGGTGCCGGCCAGCATCGCGGCGCCCATCAGCAGCGTCTGCTGCAGGATCAGCAGCGCCACCGCCGGCACCACGTAGCTGCCGTAGCCCTCGGTCGGGTTGAACAGCGCCACCAGCTGCGTGTTGAGCGGGCTGCGGCTGCGTGCCGCCTGAATGGCGCTTTGGCCGCCGGCCTGCAGCTTGCGGATCTCCACACCGGCCGACACCGTGCCCACCGCCTCCGAGAAGCCGTACAGCACCGCCTTGTTCAGCAGCGCATAGGCGCCGTTGCCCTCGATGCTCACCACCGCCGGCGTACCGCGCAGCACGTTGCGCTTGAGGTCCTGCGGCAGCAGGGCGTAGCCCTCGATCTCGCCGCGCCACAGCGCCTGCTGCGCTTCGTGCACGTCGGACGTGACCATGCGCACGTCCAGCCGCGGGCTGGCCATCGCGAAGCGCGCGATCTGCCGCGACAGCCCGCTGTGGTCCTGGTCGACCACCGCCACCGGCACCCGCGTGACGGCCTGCGTGCCGTAGGGCCACGGGTAGAAGAAGCCGTAGATGATGGGCGCGAGCAGCATGATCAGCAGCACGCCCTTGTCGCGCAGCACGCCGAAGGCGGTGTCGCGCCAGGCGGCGGCGAAGCCCTGGGTGCGCGTGCTCATCAGCGGCCTCCCCACGTCTCGGGCGCCGCGGCCGCACGCACCAGCAGCGTGGCCGACACGGCCAGCAGCACCGCGGTGCCCACCACCATCCACAGCGGCGTGGCGGCCGAGTAGGCCAGGGGCGCGCCCATCTGCAGCTGCTCCATCTGCACGCGGATGTAGTGCGTGTAGGGCAGCAGGCCGGCCCACAGCTGCGCGAGCACCGGCATGGCGACCAGCGGAAAGCCCACGCCGCCGAACGCGAAGGCCGGCGCGGTGATGAAGCCGGTGGCCGACAACGCCGTGCGCAGCGAGCGCGTGAGGCTGGCCACGAAGGCGCCGAGCGCGATCGACAGGGCCAGGAACACCATCAGCGCGAACAGCGTCCATCCCACCGAGCCGACTGGGTGCCAGCCGCGGCCGGCCGTGATCCACAGCATGGCGGCCAGGCCCACCGCCGACAGGCTCGCGAACGGCAGCGCCAGCTTGCCCGTCAGCGCGGCCAGTGCCTCGGGCCAGCGCGGCGCGGCGCCGAGCCAGCCGCCCAGGCTGCGGTCGCGCAGCTCGCGGCCCACGGCCCAGGCGCCGGCCGTCATCGCGAGGATGTGCAGCAGCGCCGGAATGAGCGCGGCGCCGAGAAACTGCTCGTAGTCGGTCGAGGTGTTGAACAGCGCCACCATGCTGGCCTTGACCGGGTCCATGCTGACGCGCGCGGCCTTCATCGACTCGCCGCGCTTGTTGCGCACCGCGAGCTCGACGCCGGCCGACACCGTGGCGACGGCGGTGCGCACGTCGCGCTGGATCAGGCTCGAATGCGTGCCCAGCTGCGCGTTATGCAACAACACGATCTGCCCGACGCGGCCCTGCTTGACGTCGCGGCTCAACTCGCGCGGCAACTGCACCGCCGCATCGACGGCGCCGCTGGTGAGCGCGCGCTGCATCTCGCCTTCGTCGGCGTACTGCTGCGCCACGCGCAGGCCCGGCGTGGCGTCCAGGAAGCGCACCAGCTGGCGCGAGAGGGCGGAGTGGTCCTGGTCGAGCACGCCGATCGGCAGGCGCTCGGGCAGGCCGGCCGAGAAGATCCACCAGATCAGGAACACCGCGAGCAGCGGCACCCACGAGATCATGGCCAGGTCCCATGGACGCGTGCGCAGCAGCGCGAATTCGCGCCGGGCGCTGGCGGTGGAAAAGCCGCGCAGGCTCATGGCGGGTGCGGCGTCAGTCGACCAGAACGCTCATGCCGGGGCGCGCGCCTTCGATCGGCTTGAGCGGCCGGGCGCGGACTTCGAAGGTGCGCACGTCGAAGCCGGCACCGCCGCGCGTGGCGCGCCAGGTGGCGAAGTCGGGCAGCACGCCGCTGTAGTAGACCTTGAAGCGGGCGGTGCGCCGGTCCTCGGGCAGGGCGGGCAGGCGGGCGTCGAATTCCTTGTCGAGCGCGAAGCGGGCCAGCCGGTCTTCGCGCACGTTGAGCACCACCCACTGGTCGTTCAGGTCGACCACCGTGACCACGGCCACGCCCTGCGGCGAGAGTTCGCCGACCTTGGCGAGCACCTTGGCCACTTCGCCGGCGACCGGGCTGCGCAGCTCGGTCTCGGCCTTGGCGGCTTCCACCTCGGCGACCACGCCGGCCACCTGCCGCGCCTGTGCGTTGGCAGCGGCCTTGTCCTCGGGGCGGGCGCCGGTGCGCGCCATGTCGTACTGCGCCTTGGCCGCCACGGCGGCGTCGCGCGAGGCCTTCCAGTTGGCTTCGGCTTCGTCGCGCTTCTGGTCGGCCACGAGGCCGTCGCGCGCCAGGCCGTCGACGCGTCGGAACGACGTCTGCGCGAGCTGGGCGGCGGTCTCGGCGCGCTGCCACTGCATGCGCGCCATTTCGATCTCCTGCGGACGGGCGCCGTTCTGCGCCTTGTCGGCCACGGCCTGCGCGGCCTGTTCGGCGGCGGTGGCCTGCGCCAGCTTGGCGCGCACCTCGGGGCTGTCCATGCGCACCAGCAGGGCGCCAGCCTGGATGCGGTCGCCTTCCTTCACCGCCACTTCGGCGATGCGGGCCGTGACCTTGCCGGCCACGTCGGTCTCGCGCGCTTCCATCTGGCCCTGGAACACCTCGGGGGCCGGCTGCGCGGCGCGCCAGAAGCCCCAGGCGAGCAGCACCAGCACGAGCAGTGCGGCGGCGATGGCGATCAGTCGGCGGGTCTTGGCACTCATCATGGTCAGTTCACCTTCACGTCGGCGCGCGCGATGTAGTCGGAAAAAGTCTCGGACAGGCCCGCGCTCTCGAGCAGCTGCGCGAGCGCCTGCACGTAGTCGTTGGCGGCCTGCGCGCGTTCGGTCAGCACCTTGGCCTGGTTGGTCTCGGCGTCGATCAGGTCGAGCGTGGTGCTGGTGCCTTCGCGCAGCCCGGCGGTGCGCAGCTTGACCACCTCTTGGGCAAGCTCGACCGAGACCTTCATCTCGAGGTACTGGCGGCGCGCGTTGTCCAGTGCGCGCCAGTTGCGTTCGACCAGCAGCGAGATGTCGCTGCGCGCCTGCAGGTCGGTGCGCTCGGCCTGTTCGACCTGCTTGTGCGAGGCGGCCGACAGCGCGTTGCGGTCGACCGAGTCGTACAGCGTCCAGCGCACGCCCAGGCCGGCCACCCAGTCGGCGTTGCCGCTCTTGATCTCGCGCGTGCCGAAGGCGATGACCTGCGGACGGCGCAGGGCTTCTTCGCCTTCGTGCAGCTGCTCGGCCTGCGCCTTCTTGGCCGCGACCTTGCCCAGGCCCGGATGCCGCGTGAGGGCCGCATCGATGAAGTGGCCGAGCGGTTCGATCGGCGCGCTGATGAGAAACAGCGGCGTCTGCGGCGTGACGCTGCCTTCGGCGCGCACCGTGCGCGCCAGGGCCACGCCCGCCAGCGCGGCGTCGTTCTCGGCCTTGCGGGCGTTGCGGCGCGCTTCTTCGTACGCGGCGCTGGCCTGCAGCCGCTCGACGCGCGAAATGACGCCGGCGGCGAGCATCTTCTGCGCCGCCGCGTCGTGCTGGGCGATGGTGCGCTCGGCCTGCAGGCGCAGCGTGGCGGCGCGCTGCGCGAGCTGGGCGCCGAAGTAGCGCTGCACCAGCAGCGTGTCGACCTCGTGGCCGGCCTGTTCGGCGTCTGCCTGGGCCTCGCGCGCCTGCGCCGAGACGAAGCCGCGCACCGCGTCGGTCGCACCGCCCAGGTAGAGGGGCCACACGGCCGACACCGAGGCGTTGGCGCCGGTGTCGTGGCGGTTCAGCGTGTAGCTGTTGGGCAGCTGCGGAATCGGCACGCGCGAGACGAAGCTCTGGATCGACGGCGGCAGCGACGAGCCGATCTGGCCGAGCTTCTGGTTGAGCGGGTCGAGGTCGAGGTTCAGGTTCGCGTTGTACGCATAAGCCAGCCCCGAGATGCTGACCACCGGCCCGCCCAGGCGCTTGACGCCCTCGCTCTGCAGTTCCTTGGCCTCGACGGCGATGCGCGCCGCGGCCAGCTTGTCGGAGCGCTCGACCATGCGCTGGCGCGCGGCGTCGAAGCTCAGCGCCAGCGTGGAGGTGGTGTCGCCGCGGGCCTGCTGCTGCGCGAAAGCCGCGCCGCCGAGGAAGGCTGGCAACAGCAGCAGGGACGGAAGAAGGGTGAGGCGAGGTCGTGTCATCGGCATCAGGCGGTCTTGTGCAGCAGGGCGTCGAGCTCCTGCTGCAGGATCACGGGAAAGGCGGCCTGCACCGCCCCGGTGGCCAGCGGCCGTGCTTTCTCGAGCAGCTGCGCGGCGCGGCCGGCATCGAGGGTGTCGCCGGAGAGCAGGCTGTCGGCCAGCGTGCGCAGCCAGCGCCGCGCCACGGTGCGCAGCGTGCGCACCATGGTTTCCTGCATGCCGATGACCGCTTCGAGCGGCATGCCGAGCGCGGCCAGCTGCTCGGCGACCTGGCCCAGCGCCGGGCTCAGCACCTGCACCTGGCCGTCGGGCAGTTCGCGCATGAGGCCCGCGCGGGTGGCGCGGCCGAGCAGGGCGGGCGTCATCTGGCCCTGCCACTTGGTGGCCAGCGCCTGGGCCGACACCACCACGGGCGTTTCTTCGGCGAACAGGCTGCCCGACACCGAGCGGGCCACGGCCAGCAGGTCGGGCCAGGTGGAGGCCGGCGCGCGCGTGAAGATGCGGCGGATCGCCTCGATGCCGAAGCCCTGTTCGCGCAGTTCGCGGATCAGCGCCAGGCGTTGGACGTGGTCGGGGCCGTACAGGCCGAGCCGGCCCTGCAGCCGCGGCGGCGGCAGCAGGCCGCCCGTGGTGTAGGCGCGGATGTTGCGCACCGTGACGCCCGTGCGCGCCGCCAGGGCCTCGATGGAGAGGTCCTGCAAAGCGGTGGAATCGGACGTGGCGGTGGATGCGTTCATGTGACAGTTTCAATGTTACATCGAAAATGTTGCATAAAATCAGCCCGGATCGCGCGGTCCAGGCGGGGCATCCTCAGCCCGGCTTGCGCTGCGCCGGGTCGTAGAAGAACTGTTCTTCGGCGATGCGCTCGCCGTCCCAGCGCTGCCAGGCGATCTCTTCCATGCGCATGCGCCCGCCGCCTTTGAACGTGAACTCGAAGATCCAGTGAATGCCGACGTGGTCGCCGTTCACCAGCACCGGCCGCACGCAGGTCGACGCCACCGACTCGGTGCGTGCGAGCACGGCGCTTTCCTGCGCGACCAGCGTGCTGCGCCCGCGCCGCGGCTCGGCCTGGTTCTCGCGCATGGTGGCGTCTTCGGTGTAGAAATCTTCGATGACCTGCGCATGCGCGCCGCCTTCGACGGCGGCAATGAAGGCTTCGAGCCGGGCGGGCGTGGGCATGTCAGGACTTCACTTTCACTTCGACGCGGCGCGCTTCCGAGGCCGGGCCGTCGGCCTGCGACTGCTCGGGCTTGGCGAGTTCGATCTTGTCTTCGGGCGCGCCCGCCGCCTTAATGGCGTCGCGCACGGCCATGGCGCGCTGCTTGGCCAGCTCGGCGTTCTTGGCGGCGTCGCCGCTGGCGTCGTGGTAGCCGCTCACCAGCACGGTGCTGCCGCTCTGCACGGCCTTGATGACATCGGACAGCGCTTCCTTTGCGTTGGGCGCGACTTCGGCGCTGGCGCTCGCGAAGTAGAACTTCACGATGCCGTTCTCGACCTTCACCGCGGCGGCTTCGGTGGCTCCGACGGCCGCCGAGGCGAGGGTGGCGGCCGGCGTGGCTGCCGGTGCCATCGCGGCGGGTGCGGTGGCTGCAGGCGGCGTCTCGACCTTGGTCGGCACGGCCGCGGCCGCATCACCGGCGTGGAACTTGACCACCAGCGGCACGATCAGCAGCGCCACGATGTTGATGATCTTGATCAGCGGGTTCACCGCCGGGCCGGCCGTGTCCTTGTAGGGGTCGCCCACGGTGTCGCCGGTGACCGCCGCCTTGTGCGCCTCGGAGCCCTTGCCGCCGTGGTGGCCGTCTTCGATGTACTTCTTGGCGTTGTCCCACGCACCGCCGCCCGTGCACATGCTGATGGCGACGAACAGGCCGGTGACGATGGTGCCCATCAGCAGGCCGCCCAGCGCCTTCGGTCCCAGTACCAGGCCGACCAGGATCGGCACCACCACCGGCAGCAGCGAGGGGATCATCATTTCCTTGATGGCCGCGCCGGTCAGCATGCCCACGGCCTTGCCGTACTCGGGCTTGCCGGTGCCTTCCATGATGCCGGGGATCTCGCGGAACTGGCGGCGCACTTCTTCCACCACCGCACCGGCCGCGCGGCCCACGGCCTCCATGGCCATCGCACCGAAGAGGTAGGGGATCAGGCCGCCGATGAACAGGCCCACGATCACCATCGGGTCGCTCAGGTTGAAGCTGATGTTCAGCCCGAAGCTCTCCAGTTTGTGGGTGTAGTCGGCAAAGAGAACCAGCGAGGCCAGGCCGGCCGAGCCGATGGCGTAGCCCTTGGTCACGGCCTTGGTGGTGTTGCCCACCGCGTCCAGCGGGTCGGTGATGTCGCGCACGCTGGCGGGCAGCTCGCTCATCTCGGCAATACCGCCGGCGTTGTCGGTGATGGGGCCGTAGGCGTCCAGCGCCACCACGATGCCGGCCATGCTCAGCATCGACGTGGCCGCCACCGCAATGCCGTACAGGCCAGCCAGCGAGTACGAGGCCAGGATCGCGATGCACACGAAGATCACCGGCCAGGCCGTCGAACGCATCGACACGCCCAGGCCCGCGATGATGTTGGTGCCATGGCCGGTGGTCGACGCTTGCGCGATGTGCTGCACGGGCTTGTACTGCGTGCCCGTGTAGTACTCGGTGACCCACACCAGCGCGGCCGTGAGCGCCAGGCCCACGAAGCAGGCGCCGAACAGCTTCAGCTGGCTGCCGCTGGCGGCAATGGCGTTGTCGGGAATGATCCAGCTGGTCACGAACCAGAACGCGATCAGCGACAGGATGCCCGCCACCGCCAGGCCCTTGTAGAGCGCCGGCATCACGTTGACCATGCCCGGCGACGCCTTCACGAAGAAGCAGCCGATGATCGACGCGATGATCGACACGCCGCCCAGCGCGAGCGGGTACAGCACCGCGTCCAGCGGCGCTGCCGTGACCATCAGCGCGCCCAGCACCATGGTGGCGATGAGCGTCACCGCGTAGGTCTCGAACAGGTCGGCCGCCATGCCGGCGCAGTCGCCGACGTTGTCGCCCACGTTGTCGGCGATCACGGCCGGGTTGCGCGGGTCGTCTTCCGGAATGCCGGCTTCGACCTTGCCCACCAGGTCGGCGCCGACGTCAGCGCCCTTGGTGAAGATGCCGCCGCCCAGGCGCGCGAAGATCGAGATCAGCGAGGAGCCGAAGGCAAAGCCGATCAGCGGATTGAGGATGGCCGCCAGGCTGTGGTCCGCCTTCGGCGCGCTGCCGGCGAGGAACCAGTAGAAGCCCGTCACACCCAGCAGGCCCAGGCCCACCACCAGCATGCCGGTGATGGCGCCGCCGCGAAACGCCACGTCGAGCGCCGGGCCGATGCCCTTGGTCGCGGCCTGTGCCGTGCGCACATTGGCGCGCACCGACACGTTCATGCCGATGAAGCCGCAGGCGCCCGAGAGCACCGCGCCGACCACGAAGCCGACGGCCGTGGTCAGGTCGAGGAAGAGGGCGATGAGCACCGCGAGCACCGCGCCGACCACCGCGATGGTGGTGTATTGCTTGGCGAGGTAGGCCGAGGCGCCGGCCTGGATGGCCGCGGCGATTTCCTGCATCCGGGCGTTGCCCGGGTCCTTGGCGAGAATCCAACTTCGGGCCCAGAAACCGTAGCCCACGGCCACCAGGCCGCAGACGATGGCAAGAATCAGGGGGGTGTTGCCGCTCATGCTTTGCTTCTCCATTCGTTCGTTGTGACTTGTGGAGACGGACAGCCTGGGCCCTGCGCGCAACGCGTACGGGACCATGTTCTCCGCCGCGTTGCTTCCTCGAAGCTCACTGCACCGAAGGTGCGGAGCCGATTGGCCAACGCTTGCAATTTACAGGCAAAAACACACACGCGTGCGACCGGCCCGTGACACGGAAAGTAAACTCCGGGTTTGTCCCCATCCGTCTCATACTTTTCAACTACTCGAAAAACGTCATGTCCTTCGACAAAGTCTCCCCCGGCAAGAACGTCCCCGACGCCTTCAATGTCGTGATCGAAATCCCGATGAACGCCGACCCGATCAAGTACGAAGTCGACAAGGAATCGGGCGCGATCTTCGTGGACCGCTTCATGACGACGGCCATGTACTACCCGGCCAACTACGGCTACGTGCCGCAGACCCTGTCGGGCGACGGCGACCCGGTCGACGTGCTGGTGATCGCCCCGTACCCGCTGCTGCCGGGCGTGGTCGTGCCCTGCCGCCCCCTGGGCATCCTGATGATGGAAGACGAAGCCGGCGTCGACGGCAAGGTGCTGGCCGTGCCCACCGACAAGGTGCTGCCCATTTACAGCCACTGGAAGTCGGTCGACGACGTGAATCCGATGCGCCTGAAGGCCATCAGCCACTTCTTCGAGCACTACAAGGACCTGGAAGCCGGCAAGTGGGTCAAGGTGCTGGGCTGGGAAGGCATCGACGCCGCCAAGAAGGAAGTTCTTGACGGCATCGCCGCGTACAAGAAGTAATTTTTTCTTTCGCTTGAAAGACGGCCTGGATGCTCCGGGCCGTCAGCCCCGGACCGCATCCCCGGCCAGCCGCATCCATTCGCGGTTGACGCCCCGCGCATGCGCGTTCCAGTGGCGCGCCGCCTGCTGCAGCTCGTTCCAATGGCGCTGCGCACCGGCGGTGTCGCCTTGCTGCGCCAGCCATGCGATGTAGCGGGCGCGCGTTTCCACCGTGTTGTAGCTGCTCAGCGCCGCCTCGAAGGCCTCGCGCGCTTCCGGCGTGCGGCCCTCGGCGGCGAGCGCGCGGGCGTTCAGCACGGCAACCTCGTCCTTGCGGTAGTCGTCGCGTGTGGCACGCAGGCTCCGCAGTGCCTGCGAGGCTTCGCGGGCCGAGGCCGGGCTGCCTTCGGCGATCAGCGCACTGGCCAGACCGAACTGCAGCTCGGGGTCGGAAGCGAAGGGGCCTTTCAGCGCGTCGCGGTAGTGCCCGACGGCATCGGCCGCCTGGCCGCGGTCCAGCGCCGCCTTGGCCAGGCGCAGCTTGTTCTGCGCCGTGGGCGCCAGGTCGTAGGCCTCGGCGGCGGCGCGGTATTCGCGCTCGGGGTCGATGAAGCCGATGGCCGCGTTCGCCACCTTGCCCGCGGTGCGCTGCATGCGCGAGGCCGGCAGGTACTCGACCACGAAGTACACGATGCTGCCGAGCAGCGGAAAGCTGAAGAGGATGATGAGCCAGTACATCTGCTTGCCGTGGCGCATGGCATGCACGGCGAAGTACAGCGCGATGAGGATGTGCAGTCCCAGTCCGACGAATGGCATCGGTGCTCCCTGTGTGTTGTGTGTGGTTGTTTGAGTGCCGGGCGGCTTTATAGCAGCCCCCGGCGCTCCCGCGCCGCTCAGGTCGCCTTGAACGGGCTGCGTTCGCCGAGGTGGTCCATGTAGTTCTCGATGCCCGCACCTTCGCGCTCGAGGAAGCGCTCGACGGCATCGGCGAACGACGGGTGCGCGAGCCAGTGAGCGCTGGTGGTGCGCACCGGCATCAGCGCGCGGGCCATCTTGTGCTCGCCCTGCGCGCCGCCTTCGAAGCGCACCGCGTTGTGTGCGATGCACCAGGCGATGGGCTGGTAGTAGCAGGCCTCGAAGTGCAGGCAGTCGACGCGCTCCAGCGCGCCCCAGTAGCGGCCGTAGGCCACCAGCGGCTGGGCTTCGTCGGTGGAGAGCGCGATCAGGCTGGTCGCGATGGGGTGCCCGTCGCGCTCCGCCACGAACAGCAGCCACGCCTCGGGCAACGTGTCGGCCATGCGCTGGAAGAAATCGCGCGTGAGGTAGGGCGGGTTGCCGTGCTCGCGGTAGGTGCGCTCGTAGCAGCGGTAGAAGACATCCCAGTCGGCGGCGGCGATGTCGGTGCCGCGCGACCAGCGGAAGCTGACGCCAGCCTCGGCGACCTTGCGGCGCTCCTGGCGGATCTTCTTGCGCTTGTCGTGCGAGAGGCTGGCGAGGAAGGCGTCGAAGTTGGTGTAGCCGGGTTCGGTTTCGCCGCCGGGCCGCCCCAAGGCGAAACGCGCCCCCTCGGGGGGCGGCGAGGACACGTCAGTGCCGAGCGTGGGGGCCACGTTCGTCCAGTGAAACTGCACCGTATGGCGCCGCATGAGCCCGGCTTCGGTGCACGCGGCGATGTCGGCGTCGGCGCCGAACAGCAGATGCAAAGACGAAAGTTCCTGTTCCTTGCAGACTGCCACCAGCGCCTGCACCAGCAGCGTGCGGCTTGGCGCGTCGCGTGCCAGCAGCCGGGCGCCGGGCACGGGCGTGAAGGGCGCCGCCACCACCGCCTTCGGGTAGTAGGCCAGCCCGTGCTGCTCGTAGGCGTTGGCCCAGGCCCAGTCGAACACGTACTCGCCGTAGGAATGGTCCTTGAGGTAGAGCGCGCAGGCGGCTTCGAGCACCTCGCCGCGCCACAGCGTGATGAACTGCGGCGTCCATCCGCGCTCGGGCGAGGCGCTGCCGCTGTCGTGCATCGCCGCGAGGTATTCGTGGCGCATGAAGGGCGAGGGCTCGGGCTGCGCGGCGAGCAGGGCGTTCCAGGCTTGCGGGTCGATGTCCGACGGCGACGCCAGAACCCGAATGACATAATCGTTCAAGCCTTTTTCTTCCTTCTGTATGACGCTCAAGCTCGCCATCGCGCAACTCAATTTTGTGGTGGGCGACCTCGTCGGCAATGCGCAGAAGATCGTCGGCGCCGCACGCGAGGCCTACGCGCAAGGCGCGCGCCTTCTGCTGACACCCGAACTCTCGATTGCCGGCTATGCGGCGGAGGACCTGTTCCTCCGTCCCGCCTTCACCGAAGCCTGTGATGATGCCGTGAAAGGCATCGCCGCCGCGCTGGCCGACCTCAAAGACATGGTCGTTGTGGTGGGGCATCCCAGCGGCGGCAGTCTGCGCAGCCGATCTGTGGCCGTGCAGCTGCGCCACAACGCGGCCAGCGTCATCAAGGAAGGCCGCATCCTCGAAACCTACGCCAAGCGCGAGCTGCCGAACTACCAGGTGTTCGACGAGCGCCGCTACTTCACGCCGGGGCAGGGCACCTGCGTGTTCGAGGCGGGCGGCGTGTCGGTCGGCCTGCTGATCTGCGAGGACGCCTGGTTCGACGCGCCGGCCGAGCTGGCGCGCGCCGGCGGTGCCGAGGTGCTGGCGGTGATCAACGCCTCGCCGTACCACGTGGGCAAGGAAGGCGAGCGCGTGGCGCGCATGGCCGACCGTGCACGCGCCGTGGGGCTGCCGCTGGTCTACGCGCACCTGGTGGGCGGGCAGGACGAGGTGGTGTTCGACGGCGCCTCGTTCGCGCTGCAGGCCGATGGCGCGCTGGCCGCGCAGGCCGAGAGCTTTCGCGAGCAGCTGGTCTTCATGGAGCTCGCGCGCGGGGCGCAGGGCGGCGTCGCCGTCGTGGCCGACCCGTCGGCCATTGCCGCGCCGCGCGACGCCGAGGCGCAGCTGTGGGACGCCCTGGTGCTCGGCGTGCGCGACTACGTCGGCAAGAACGGTTTTCCGGGCGCGATCCTGGGGCTGTCGGGCGGCATCGACTCGGCGCTGGTGCTCGCGATCGCAGTCGACGCGCTGGGCAAGGGCAAGGTCCGCACGGTGATGATGCCGTCGCCCTACACGGCCGACATCAGCTGGATCGACGCGCGCGACATGGCTGGCCGGCTGGGCGTGCGCTACGACGAAATTTCGATCAAACACACCTTCGAGTCCTTCAAGGCCGCGCTGGCCGGGGAGTTCGCGGGCCGGCCGGAAGACACGGCCGAGGAGAACATCCAGGCCCGCATCCGCGGCACGCTGCTCATGGGGCTGTCGAACAAGTTCGGCGCCATCGTGCTGACCACCGGCAACAAGAGCGAGATGGCCACCGGTTACTGCACGCTCTACGGCGACATGGCGGGCGGTTTCGCGGTCATCAAGGACCTGCTCAAGACCACGGTGTTCGCGCTGGCGCGCTGGCGCAATGCCCATGATCCGTACGGCACCGGGGTGGCACCGATTCCCGAGCGCATCATCACGCGGCCCCCGAGCGCCGAGTTGCGCCCCGACCAGACCGACCAGGACAGCCTGCCGCCCTACGACGTGCTGGACGGCATCCTGGCACGCTACATGCAGGACGATGAAGGCATCGACGAGATCATTGCCGCGGGCTACGACCGCGCGGTGGTCGAGCGGGTTGCGCGGCTCATCAGGATCAACGAATACAAGCGGCGCCAGGCGCCCGTAGGCATCCGGGTCACCCACCGAAGCTTCGGCAAGGATTGGCGTTACCCTATCACCAGCAAGTTCAACGAAACCGCCGGAGCACAAAAACCATGAAGCAGATCACCGCCATCGTCAAACCCTTCAAGCTCGAGGACGTGCGCGAAGCCCTCGCCGAGGTGGGTGTCACCGGCCTCACGGTGACCGAGGTCAAGGGCTTCGGCCGCCAGAAGGGCCACACCGAGCTGTACCGCGGCGCCGAGTACGTGGTCGACTTCCTGCCCAAGATGAAGGTCGAAGTGGTCGTCAACGAGAGCGACGTGGAGCGCTGCATCGAGGCCATCGTGAGCTCGGCGCGCACCGGCAAGATCGGCGACGGCAAGATCTTCGTGACCGAGGTGGAGCGCATCGTGCGCATCCGTACCGGCGAAGAAAACGAAAACGCAGTTTAGAGCTCGCCTCCAGGCTTCGCGCACTTCGTGTCGCTTCGCCAACCCCCTACCGGGGGCAACACCTGCGGCCCGGCAAAGCCGGTTCCGCGGTGTTCGCTGGAAGGGGCTCCAGCGGCCTTTGGGGCTCAGAGGTTTTCTGACAATTTGTCGTCGCGGGGGTGCAGGGGGACTTCGGCGCGCAGCGCGGTCAGCAACTCGGGCACGTCGGTGCCGGTGCGCACCAGGTCCATCTGCCATTCGCCCATGAACCCCTCGCGCACGCTGTGCGCCAGGAAGCTCAGCAGGCCGTCGTAGTAGCCGGCGGTGTTGAGAATGCCGGTCGGCTTGTCGTGGTAGCCGAGCTGGCGCCAGGTCCAGATCTCGAACAGTTCTTCGAAGGTGCCGATGCCGCCCGCCATCGCGAGGAAGGCGTCGGCGCGCTCGCCCATCATGGCCTTGCGCTCGTGCATGGTGTCGACCACGTGCAGCTCGTCGCACAGGGGGTTGGCCAGTTCCTTGTCGACCAGGGCCTTGGGAATGATGCCGACGACGCGGCCGCCGGCCAGGCGGGTGGCCTCGGCCACCGTGCCCATCAGGCCGGTACGGCCACCGCCGTAGACGAGCTGGCCGCCGTGGCTGCCGATCCATTGGCCCACGGCCTGGGCGGCCTGGGAAAACTCGGGGCGCTCGCCGGGGCGCGAGCCGCAATACACGCAAATCGAAAATTCAGGGGTCATCCTGCGATCATGCCGCAGGCGGCGGACCCGTTCATGACACGAAGCGTTGCCACAGGGCCGCGGCCCAGATGCCTCCGCACAGCGTGAGCGACAGCAGGACGGCGGCGCTGCCCATGTCCTTCGCGCGCTTGGAGAGGTCGTGCCATTCGGGGCCGATGCGGTCGATGGCGGCTTCCACCGCCGTGTTGAGCAGCTCCACGATCATCACCAGGACGGCGCTGCCGGCGAGCAGCGCCACCTCGACCCAGCTGCGCCCGAGCCAGAAGGCGGCCGGGATCATCAGCATCGACAGGATGGCTTCCTGGCGGAACGCCGGCTCGCTCCAGCCGGCGCGCAGGCCGTGCAGCGAGATCAGGGTGGCATGCCAGACGCGCTCGAAGCCCTTGCGGGCCTTCTGCGGGTTCACGGCGGGGTCGGGCAGGGCACTCATTGGCGGCTCATCGGCTTGGAGGTGATGAGCCGCGTACCGGCCCAGGCGTCGTGCCAGAACTGGCGCTCGGGGTGAAAACGGGCCAGCAGCGCCCAGATGGCGACCCAGCCGAAGATCAGGACGGTCGACTCGCCGCCCGACAGCTTGAACGGGGCGATGGCGGCCAGCGGCGGCAGGAACCAGACCCAGCTCAGCAGGTAGCGCGCCAGTGCGCGGCCCTGGGTGACGGGGCGGCCGTGGCGGTCGACGATGCGGATGTTCCAGGTCTTCATGGCCAGCGTCTGGCCCTTGGCCCAGAACCAGACGAAGTAGACGCCGAACACCACGAAGAGGAAGGCCTGCAGCAGGTGCCGCCGTTCGTCCATGGCGTCGCGCATCTGGCCCAGCGTGCTGAACAGCCAGCCGGACACGAACACGACCGCGAACAGCAGCATGCCTTCATAGAGCCAGCAGGCCATGCGGCGCCACAGGCCGGGCACCGCGGGAGCGTTGGGGCTGGATGAAGAGGGCGAGGCCGATTGACCGGGTCCCGAGGCCTCGGGAGAACTGGAAACCATCGAAACCTTCGGTCAGGGGGCGGAGGACGAGGCCGCGGGCGCCGTGGCCGCAGACGGCGCGGGCACCTGGGCCTCGGCGGGCACCGGCGGCGGCGTGAGGCTGCTCGGTGCCGACGCCGCCGGAGCGACGACGGTGCTGGCCGGCACGGCGGTGCGTTCCGCGGCGGCAGGTGGCGTCGCCGGCGAACTCACCACGATGGCCGATGGCGGCAGCACGGGCGTGGGGGGCGTGGCCGGCACGATCCGGGGCGTGTGCTGCCCGGGTGGGGTGACGGCCGGCACGGGCACGAGCTTCTGCGAAGAGACCGGACGCACCGGCAGGGCGGCACCCCGCGGCTTGGGCGGGGCGCGTTCGGCGAGCTTGCGCTTTTCTTCTTCGCTCAGCGCCTGGTACTGCTCCCACTTGAGCTTGCGCTCGTCGGCGGGGATGCGCTTGACCTCGGCGAAATTCAGGCGGGCCTGGGCGCGCTGCTGGTTGCTCAGCGCTGCCCATTCGATCATGCGGCTGTGCAGCGTGACCTGGTCGTCGGCGGGCATGTTCGCGTAGTTGCGCGACAGCGCCAGCCATTTGCGCTTTTGCCCGATGTTCAGCGTGTTCCAGTGCGACGCCAGCGGCTTCAGGGCATGCTGCTGCTCGGTGCTCAGGTCGCTCCACAGGGGCTTGGTCGTGGCGACGGCCTTGGGGCTTGATGCGCCATTGGTGGCTGCGGCGTGCGTGGCGGGCTTGGCGGCTTCGGGCAGCGTCTGTGCATCGGCCAGCGTCAGGCCGAAGGCGGCGGCTGCCAGCGCACCCGCCCAAACGACGGCGCCCGCCGGGAGCGGGCGCAACGGAAGCAGGGCTTTCGCACGGGAAACGGAGCGGCGTCGCATTCGGTCGGGCAAGGTGTTCAGTCGGAGGCGCTGTCGGACTTCAGGAATTGGGCGAAGCCGGGATCGGTGTAGGCGGCGGGCGGCAGGTCGCCCGTCAGCAGGGCCGAGTCGACCTCGGCGAGTTCGCTGGCGCGGTCGTCGTCCTGCATCACGCTGATGGTGATCAGGCCGGCCACCAGGGCGATGAGAGGTACCACGGAACCGATGCGGGTCCACCAGCTGCCGCCCAACGTGACCGTGTGGCCCGACTGGACTGCCACGGGCGCCGTGCGCAGCTGCGGCGCCTGCTTGCGCGCGGCCACGGCCTGCGAACGGGCAACGCGCAGACGCTCGCTGATGTCGTGCGGCAACGCTTGATTGCCGTCCGACAGCCGGGCCGCCAGACGTTGGCCGAAGCGGTCTTCTGCAGCGTTGGATTGAGAGGTTGGAACCTTAGTGTTCATAGCGATATTCCCTTGGCCTTGAGCGCCTTGCTCAGAGCGTGGACAGCTCGCGAACAATGGGTTTTGACGCTGCCCTCGGAGCAGCCCATTGCGGCGGCCGTCTCTGCGACGTCCATTTCCTCCCAGTAACGCATCAGGAAAGCCTCGCGTTGACGGCCGGGCAAAGCCGCGATCTGTTCTTCGATTTCGTGAAAGACCTGGCTGCGGCGGGTGGTGTCTTCGGCGCTCTCCGATTCTCTGGAGTCGGTTGGCGAGACGAAGTTCTCCAGCAGGTCGAAATCTTCGCCGTTGTCGGCCGGTTCGAAGTCACTCAGGTTGGAAAAAAGGGCGCGGCGGGTCTTCTGGCGGCGGAACCAGTCGAGCGTGCAGTTCGACAGGATGCGCTGGAACAGCATCGGCAGTTCCTCGGCAGGCTTGTCGCCGTAGTGCTGGGCCAGCTTCATCATGCTGTCCTGCACGATGTCCAAGGCCGCTTCTTCGTCCCGCACGTGATAGACCGAGCGCTTGAAGGCCCGTCGTTCGACGTTTTTCAGGAAGTCGGAGAGTTCGTGTTCAGTAGCCAAATGAGAGGGGGCGGCGGGACGCGCCGCGTGGGGAGGATGTTTGGCGAACGCTCATGTTTTTATGCCGCGGATTATGCCTTTGTGCCAAGACAGGGCACCTGAAGCGAGTCTGAACGCGCCGGTAGTGTCATAATCCGCCTTGCAAGTCAAAAGGCAAACGGGTCACGGTCCGGCGGAACATCAGTCCGCTCATGGCTTTGGCCTCAAGTCCTGGCGCGGCCCCACAAGGGCTGGCAAGGGGCACCCAAGGTTTTTCGTTCCCGAAAAAACACAAAGGTTGATCATGGAAATCTCGAAGGCGGAACTCGCTTCCGCAGCAGCCGCGTCCTCTGGCGCCGGCAACACCACGCAAGAACTCATGGGCGCTGAAGTGCTGGTCAAGGCACTGCAGGCCGAAGGCGTCCAGTACATCTGGGGCTACCCGGGCGGCGCGGTTCTCTACATCTACGACGCGTTCTACAAGCAGGACACCATCCAGCACGTGCTGGTGCGCCACGAACAGGCCGCCGTGCACGCAGCCGACGGCTATGCGCGCGCCACCGGCGAAGTCGGCGTGGCACTGGTCACTTCCGGTCCCGGCCTGACCAATGCGGTCACCGGCATCGCGACGGCGTACATGGACTCGATCCCGATGGTGATCATTTCCGGCCAGGTGCCGACGGCCGCGATCGGCCTGGACGCCTTCCAGGAATGCGACACGGTCGGCATCACGCGTCCCATCGTCAAGCACAACTTCCTCGTCAAGGATCCGAAGGATCTGGCCATGACGATGAAGAAGGCCTTCCACATCGCACGCAGCGGCCGTCCCGGCCCCGTGGTGGTGGACGTGCCGAAGGACGTGTCCTTCAAGAAGATTCCGTACAGCGGCTATCCCGACAAGGTCGAGATGCGCTCGTACAACCCGGTGCGCAAGGGCCACGGCGGGCAGATCCGCAAGGCGCTGCAACTGCTGCTGGCGGCCAAGCGCCCCTACATCTACACCGGCGGCGGCGTGCTCCTGGGCAATGCCACGAACGAGTTGCGCACGCTGGTCGACATGCTGGGGTACCCCGTCACGAACACGCTGATGGGCCTGGGCGCCTATCCGGCGAGCGACCGCAAGTTCCTGGGCATGCTGGGCATGCACGGCACCATCGAAGCCAACAACGCGATGCAGAACTGCGACGTGCTGCTGGCCGTGGGCGCGCGCTTCGACGACCGCGTGATCGGCAACCCGAAGCACTTCGCGCAGAACGAACGCAAGATCATCCACGTCGACATCGACCCGTCGAGCATCTCCAAGCGCGTGAAGGTCGACATTCCGATCGTCGGCGACGTGAAGGACGTGCTCACCGAGCTCATCTCGATGATCCGCGAGAGCACCACCAAGCCCGACGCCGGTGCGCTGGCCGACTGGTGGAAGACCATCGAAAGCTGGCGCTCGCGCGACTGCCTCAAGTACGACCGCGACAACAAGGACGTGATCAAGCCGCAGTTCGTGGTCGAGACCCTTTGGAACATGACCAAGGACGCCGACACGTACATCACGTCGGACGTCGGCCAGCACCAGATGTGGGCCGCCCAGTACTACCGCTTCGACGAGCCGCGCCGCTGGATCAACTCGGGCGGCCTGGGCACCATGGGCGTGGGCATTCCCTACGCCATGGGCATCAAGCTCGCCAAGCCCGATTCGGAAGTGTTCACCATCACCGGCGAAGGCTCGGTGCAGATGTGCATCCAGGAGCTGTCGACCTGCCTGCAGTACAACACGCCGATCAAGATCTGCTCGCTCAACAACCGCTACCTGGGCATGGTGCGCCAGTGGCAGGAGATCGAATACTCCGGCCGCTACAGCCACAGCTACATGGACGCGCTGCCCAACTTCGTGAAGCTCGCCGAGGCCTATGGCCACGTCGGCATGCTGATCGAGCGTCCACAAGACGTGGAGCCGGCGCTGCGCGAGGCGCGCAAGCTCAAGGACCGTACGGTGTTCATGGATTTCCGTACCGACCCCACCGAGAACGTGTTCCCGATGGTCAAGGCCGGCATGGGCATCACCGAGATGCTGCTGGGTTCCGAAGATCTCTGATCCGGAACGTTCGTTCGCTCAACTTTTTACTGACGAATCTATTGCCCGCCAAGCCCATGCATTACCGTGCATGGGGGAGGGCGGCGAAAAGAGGAGTCACGCCAACATGAAACACATCATTGCAGTGCTGCTGGAAAACGAGCCAGGTGCTCTTTCCCGCGTGGTGGGCCTGTTCTCGGCCCGTGGCTACAACATCGAATCGCTGACCGTGGCGCCGACCGAGGACGCAAGCCTCTCGCGCATGACCATCGTCACCAACGGATCGGACGACGTGATCGAGCAGATCACCAAGCACCTGAACCGCCTCATCGAGGTCGTGAAGGTGGTCGACCTGACCGAAGGCGCCTACACCGAGCGCGAGCTCATGATGGTGAAGGTGCGCGCGGTGGGCAAGGAACGCGAGGAAATGATGCGCATGGCGGAAATCTTCCGTGGCCGCATCATCGACGTGACCGACAAGAGCTACACCATCGAGCTGACTGGCGATCACGGCAAGAACGACGCTTTCCTGGAAGCGATCGACCGCGGCGCCATCCTCGAGACGGTGCGCACCGGCGCCAGCGGCATCGGGCGCGGCGAGCGCATCCTGCGGGTCTGACACCATGATTCGGAGCTCAGTCGTTGCCCGTTCGGGCTGAGCTTGTCGAAGCCTCCGCGCAAGCGGGGACTGCATTGAGCCCTTCGACAGGCTCAGGACGAACGGCACAACAACACACTGCAACTCGCATATCTATCTGGAGAACATCATGAAGGTTTATTACGACAAGGACGCGGACCTGAGCCTCATCAAGGGCAAGACGGTTGCCATCATCGGTTACGGCTCGCAAGGTCATGCGCACGCGCAGAACCTGAACGACAGCGGCGTCAAGGTCGTGGTCGGCCTGCGCAAGGGCGGCGCTTCGTGGGACAAGGTCGGCAAGGCCGGCCTGCAGGTCGCTGAAGTCGCTGACGCCGTGAAGTCGGCCGACGTCGTCATGATCCTGCTGCCCGACGAGCAGATCGCCGCCGTCTACAAGAACGACGTGGCCCCGAACATCAAGGAAGGCGCTTCGCTCGTCTTCGCGCACGGCTTCAACGTGCACTACGGTTTCGTGCAGCCGCGCGCCGACCTCGACGTGTGGATGGTCGCTCCCAAGGCTCCGGGTCACACCGTGCGCGGCACGTACACGCAAGGTGGCGGCGTGCCGCACCTGATCGCGGTGCACCAGGACAAGAGCGGCAAGGCGCGTGACCTCGCGCTGAGCTACGCCACCGCCAACGGCGGCGGCAAGGCCGGCATCATCGAGACCAACTTCCGCGAAGAAACCGAGACCGACCTGTTCGGCGAACAAGCGGTTCTGTGCGGCGGCACGGTCGAGCTGATCAAGGCTGGTTTCGAAACGCTGGTGGAAGCCGGCTACGCGCCCGAAATGGCGTACTTCGAATGCCTGCACGAGCTGAAGCTGATCGTCGACCTGATCTACGAAGGCGGCATCGCCAACATGAACTACTCGATCTCGAACAACGCCGAATACGGCGAGTACGTCACGGGCCCGCGCATCGTGACCGACGAGACCAAGAAGGCCATGAAGAAGGTCCTGCAGGACATCCAGACCGGCGAATACGCCAAGAGCTTCGTGCTCGAAGCCGCTGCCGGCCAGCCGGTGCTGATCAGCCGCCGTCGCCTGAACGCTGAGCATCAGATCGAAGTCGTCGGCGAAAAGCTGCGCGCGATGATGCCCTGGATCAAGAAGAACAAGCTGGTCGACCAGACCCGGAACTAAAGCCCCCGGCTTTTCACTCCGCTTCGCTGCGTGTAATTTGCCACCCCCGAGGGGGGAGGCGCGGCTCGCCTTGGGCGGCCCGGCGGCGGCCGCCTCGGCCGCCTTTGAAGCACGCAAATCAGAGGGCCACCCGTCGCGGTGGCCCTTTTGTTTGAAGGGGAGTGCACGGGTCCCCTGAACTACACTGCGAAGCATGCGATTCACAGACCAAGATGCTATCGAATGGATAGCTGACCGGGCAGTTCCCACGAGGGACGGAGGCCAATTCAATGCATGACGACACCGTCCCCGACGACGCGCAGCCGCGCAAGCGTCGCAAGGGCATCTACATCCTGCCGAACCTGTTCACGCTGGCGGCGTTGTTCGGCGGCTTCTACTCGGTCGTGATGGCCATGAACGCGCGCTTCGACCTGGCCGCGCTCGGCGTGTTCGCCGCGATGGTGCTCGACAGCCTCGATGGGCGCGTGGCCCGCATGACCAATACGCAAAGCGCGTTCGGCGAGCAGATGGACTCGCTGTCCGACATGGTGTCGTTCGGCGCCGCGCCCGCGCTCATTGCCTACGAGTGGTCGCTCAAGGGCCTCGGACGCTGGGGCTGGATCGCCGCCTTCGTGTACTGCGCCTGCGCCGCGCTGCGGCTCGCGCGCTTCAACGTCAACACGGGCGTGGTCGACAAGCGCTGGTTCCAGGGCCTGCCGTCCCCGGCGGCCGCGGCATTGGTGGCGGGCTTCATCTGGCTCGTGAACGAATGGGGCAAGCGCGGCGGCGAGGTGCTGTACCTCTCGTGGACGCAGATCACCTGGGTCACCTTCGCCTTCACGCTGTACGCGGGCCTCACCATGGTGACCAACGCGCCGTTCTACAGCTTCAAGGACATCCAGATGAAGAAGAGCGTGCCCTTCGTCGTGATCGTTCTGATTGCGCTGGGCATCGCGGTCATCAACATCCATCCGCCGACGGTGCTGTTCAGCCTCTTCGTGGCCTATGGCCTGAGCGGCTACGTGGTGTACGCGTGGCGCAAGGCCAAGGGCCAGCCGGTGAGCGTGATCAGCACGTCGACCGAAGAGCCCGACGAGCGGGGGCTGCACAACTGAAGAAGCCCCGGGCCTTCACAGGCCCGCGAAGGCTGTGCTACATTCGCAACCCTCATGACCAAGATTTCGCTGCTGGCCCTACTAGCCCTCCCTCACGGGCGGAGACGGTAGCGCACGCGCTAATCCCTCATCACGGCCCGTTCGCACCAGCAACGGGCCGTTTGTCTTTTGGGGTTGCTGGTTGAGTTCCAACCATCACAGAGAAATCGACATGCTCAAGCAACCTCAAGCCAAATACCGCGCATTCGCCCCGATCGGTCTCAAGGACCGCACCTGGCCCGATGCCGTGCTGACCAAGGCCCCGATCTGGCTGTCGACGGACCTGCGCGATGGCAACCAGGCCTTGGTCGAACCCATGGACATCGCGCGCAAGATGCGCATGTTCGAAACCCTCGTGGCCATCGGCTTCAAGGAAATCGAAGTCGGCTTTCCCTCGGCGTCGCAGGTCGAATTCGACTTCGTGCGCAAGCTCATCGAAGAAGACCGCATTCCCGACGACGTGACGATCCAGGTGCTCACGCAGGCGCGCGACCACCTCATCGAACGCACCTTCGAAGCCTTGCAAGGTGCACCGCGCGCCATCGTCCACCTCTACAACGCGGTGGCCCCGGTGATGCGCCGCGTGGTGCTCGGCATGGACGAAGACCAGATCGTCGAACTCGCGAGCAGCCACGCCCGCATGTTCAACGACTTCGCCGCAAAGCAGCCGAACACGAAGTGGACCTTCCAGTACTCGCCCGAAATGTTCTCGGGCACCGACGTGGTCTTCTCCAAGCGCGTGGTCGATGCGGTCACCGAAGTCTGGGCGCCGACGCCTGAGCGCAAGTGCATCGTCAACCTGCCCACCACGGTCGAGCATTCCACGCCGAACATCTTCGCTGACATGATCGAGTGGATGCACCGCAACCTCGCGCGCCGCGACTCGATCGTGCTGTGCGTGCACCCGCACAACGACCGCGGCACCGGCACGGCGGCCGGCGAACTGGCTTTGATGGCGGGTGCAGAGCGCATCGAAGGCTGCCTCTTCGGCAACGGCGAGCGCACCGGCAACCTCGACCTCGTGAACGTCGCGCTCAACCTCTACACGCAAGGCGTCTCGCCCGAACTCGACTTCTCGAACATCGACGAGATCCGCGCCACGGTCGAGCACTGCAACCAGATTCCCGTGCACCCGCGCCATCCGTACGTCGGTGACCTCGTCTACACCTCGTTCTCGGGCTCGCACCAGGACGCGATCAAGAAGGCGTTCGCCGCGCGCAAGGACGGCGACATCTGGGACATTCCGTACCTCCCCATCGATCCGAAGGACGTGGGCCGAAGCTACGAAGCCGTGATCCGCGTGAACAGCCAGTCGGGCAAGGGCGGCATGGCCTACCTGCTCGAGAGCGAGTACGGCCTCGAGATGCCGCGCCGCCTGCAGATGGAATTCATGCAGGTCGTGCAGCGCGTGATGGACGTGGGCGGCAAGGAACTCACCGCCGCCGACCTCTGGCAGATCTTCGTGAACGAATACGGCATCGAGACCGCCAAGGCCTTGCAGCACCGCGTGATCCAGGAAGAAGGCGAGGGCGCCGAGGCCACGGTGGTGCTGCGTGGCGACCTGCCGTGGGACGGTGAAACGCGCGCCATCGAAGGCCGCGGCAACGGCCCGATCGACGCCTTCACGCAGGCACTGAGCCAGGCCACCGGCCACACGGTGCGCGTCATGGACTACCACCAGCACGCCATCGGTGCGGGCGCCGACGCCAAGTCGGTGGCCTACCTCGAGCTGCGCGTCGACGAGTCGCAGACGCTGTTCGGCGTCGGCATCGACGCGAACGTGATCTCGGCCTCGCTGAAGGCGATCGTATCGGGGGTGCAGCGGGCCAGGGGCCGGGGCGCGCGCAGCGCACAATCGGTGGCTGAAGTCGCCTGACGCACCGGCACCAGCCGCACGCGCAAGGTGGGAACGAACCAAGGAGATCCACGATGACCGACCAACTCATTATTTTCGACACCACCTTGCGCGACGGCGAGCAGTCGCCCGGCGCCTCGATGACGCGCGACGAAAAATTGCGTATCGCCAAGCTGCTGGAGCGCCTCAAGGTCGACGTCATCGAAGCCGGCTTTCCGGCCAGTTCGAACGGCGACTTCGAGGCCGTGAAGGCCATTGCCAACGCGATCAAGGACTCGACGGTGTGCGGCCTGTCGCGTGCCAACGACCGCGACATTGCGCGCGCAGCCGAGGCCCTGAAGGGCGCGGCGCGCGGGCGCATCCACACCTTCATCGCGACCTCGCCGCTGCACATGGAAAAGAAGCTGCGCATGTCGCCCGACGAGGTGCATGAGCAGGCCAAGCTGGCCGTGCGCTTCGCGCGCAACCAGATCGCCGACGTCGAGTTCAGCCCCGAAGACGGCTACCGCAGCGACCCCGACTTTCTGTGCCGCGTGCTCGAAACCGTGATCAACGAGGGCGCGACCACCATCAACGTGCCCGACACCGTCGGCTACGCCATCCCCGAGCTGTACGGCAATTTCATCAAGATGCTGCGCGAGCGCATTCCCAACAGCGACAAGGCGATCTGGTCGGTGCATTGCCACAACGACCTGGGCATGGCCGTGGCGAACTCGCTGGCCGGTGTGAAGATCGGCGGCGCGCGCCAGGTCGAGTGCACGATCAACGGCCTGGGCGAGCGCGCGGGCAACTGTTCGCTCGAAGAAGTGGTCATGGCCGTGAAGACGCGCAGGGACTACTTCGGTCTCGATCTGAACATCGACACCCAGCACATCGTGGCCGCCAGCCGCATGGTCAGCCAGACCACCGGCTTCGTGGTGCAGCCCAACAAGGCCGTGGTGGGCGCCAACGCGTTCGCACACGCCTCGGGCATCCACCAGGACGGCGTGCTCAAGGCGCGCGACACCTACGAGATCATGCGCGCCGAAGACGTGGGCTGGACCGCCAACAAGATCGTGCTGGGCAAGCTCAGCGGTCGCAACGCCTTCAAGCAGCGCCTGCAGGACCTGGGCGTGACGATGGAAAGCGAAACCGAGGTCAACGCCGCGTTCGCGCGTTTCAAGGAGCTGGCCGACCGCAAGTCCGAAATTTTCGACGAGGACATCCTGGCACTGGTCAGCGCGGAAGAGCTGTCGCACGTTGGTGAACAGTTTGCTTTCGTTTCTCTCTCCCAGCACAGCGAAACCGGCGAGCGGCCCCAGGCCAAGATCGTGTTCACGATCCAGGGCAAGGAAGTCACCAGCGAATCCGACGGCAACGGGCCGGTCGATGCGTCCCTCAAGGCCATCGAGGCCCATGTCAAGAGCGGCGCCGAGATGGTTCTTTACTCTGTAAACGCCATCAGCGGCTCGACGGAAAGCCAGGGAGAAGTTACAGTCCGGTTACAAAACGCAGGGCGGGTGGTCAACGGTGTGGGTGCAGACCCCGACATCGTGGTCGCTTCGGCAAAGGCTTATTTGAGTGCGCTCAACAAGTTACAGAGCCAAGCTGAGAGAGTGGCGGCACAAGGTTAGGTTTTGAGGCGTTCCTTGGTATTCGAATGAAGAAGGGGATGCAAGTAACTGATATTGCGTGCCTTTTTTGATTTCGATACACTGCGGTCCTCGTTTGTTGCCGCTGGAGATTTATTGATGCCTGAAACCCGTCTACGTCGAGTTTCCATCCAGCGGTTCCTACCCGCCTTCAAGTTCCTCGCCGTGGCGCTGTGCGCCTCGGCGCTTTTGCTGCCTGGCGCCCAGGCTGCGAAGAAGGAAAAACCCGCTGCCGCCAAGTCCGCCGTCGCCAAGAAGGCGAAGGCCCCCGCAGAAACGAAGCAGCGCAATGCGTCTGCTTCCAAGGTGGCACGGGGCGGTCGCGCTGAGCAGGCCGACAAGGTCGTGCGCGGCGGCCGCAACGTCGTGGCCACCATCCACAAGAAGAACGGCAAGACGGTCGTCGCCGTGCAGCGCCGCTCGGTGGTGCGCGTCGAGACGCCAGCCCGCCAGTCCTTTGGCCAGATGGCCGGCCTGCACAGCACCGACGACGCGCTCGATCTGAAGTCGAGCGTCGCCCTGGTGATCGACCAGGACACCCACGAAGTGCTGTTCAGCAAGAACGACCACGCCGTGCTGCCGATCGCTTCGCTCACCAAGCTCATGACCGGCCTGCTGATCAGCGAGGCCCACCTGCCGAACGACGAGCTCATCACCATCACGCAAGACGACGTCGACACCGAAAAGGGCAGCCGTTCGCGCCTGACCGTCGGCACCACGCTGTCGCGCGGCGAGCTGCTGCACCTGGCGCTGATGTCCAGCGAGAACCGTGCCGCGCACGCACTGGGCCGCACCTACCCGGGCGGTCTCACGACCTTCGTGAGCATCATGAACGCCAAGGCCCGCATGCTCGGCATGAAGGACACGCGCTACGTGGAGCCCACGGGCCTGTCCAGCCGCAACCAGTCGAGCGCGCAAGACCTGGCGCTGCTGGTCAACGCAGCCTATTCCGACGCCACGGTGCGTTCGCTGTCCACGTCGCCGGAATACCAGGTCGAGGTCGGCAACCGCGTGCTGCAGTTCAACACCACCAACCGCCTCGTGAAGAGCCCTGAGTGGGACATCGGCCTGCAGAAGACCGGCTACATCTCTGAAGCCGGCCAGTGCCTCGTGATGCAGGCCAAGGTGGCCGGGCGCAAGCTGATCATGGTGTTCCTGGATTCGGCCGGCAAGTTCAGCCGCATCGCCGACGCCGAGCGGGTTCGCCGCTGGGTCGAGGCCACGCACGCTGTCTCCGGTCCGCGCGGCTTCCAGGTCGCTGGCTAACCTGAGCGGAGAGGCCGTTCAGCGGCCTGCCTGCAGCCCTCGTGGAGGGCTAACCGGCTGACTCGCCGGGAAGACCAGAGAAGAAAGAGTCGAAAGCAAACGGGCGCTCAGGCGCCCGTTGTCACGTTCGCGCCCGACGCAGGCGTTGCGGCCACGCCGTCCTTGAAGCCCAGCGCGCCCGAGATTTCGTTGGCGGTCGCCTGCAGCTTGGGCAGCCAGCCTTCGTCGAGGCGATCCGCCGGGGCCGAGATCGACAGGCCCGCCACCAGCTTGCCCTGGTCGTCGTAGATGCCGGCGGCCATGCACCGCACGCCCAGTTCCAGTTCTTCGTTGTCGCGCGCGATGCCGTACTGGCGCGCCTTCGACAGCTCGCGCTCGAGCGCGGGCAGCTGGGTAATGCTGTTGCGGGTGTGGCCGGCCAGGCCGGTGCGCGTGGCGTAGCTGCGCACGCGCTGCGGATCGTCGGCGGCCAGGAACAGCTTGCCAGTCGAAGTCAGGTGCAGGGCGGCGCGGCCGCCGATGGCGCGCACCACCTGCATGCCCGAGCGCTCGCTGTAGGCGCGCTCGATGTACACGATCTCGTCGCCCTGGCGCATGCTGAGGTTGACCGGCTGCTGCGTGAGCTTGTGCAGCTCGCGCATCGGGCCCAGTGCCGCGTCGCGCACATTCAGGCGGCCCTTGACCAGGTTGCCCAGCTCCAGCAGGCGCATGCCGAGGCGGTAGCTGCCGGCTTCGGGGCGGTCGACGAAACGGCCGACCGCGAGGTCATTGAGGATGCGGTGCGTGGTCGACGGGTGCAGCCCCGTCTTTTCGCTGATTTCCTTCAGCGAGATCGCTTCTTCGCGCGAGGCCAGGACGTCGATCAGCGAGAACATGCGCTCGATGACCTGGATGACGGGAGTGGCGGGAACGTCGGATAGGTTTTTTCTCATGGCGCAATGCGGTGATGACCGTGCGCCATTTTACCTTGTGAAATCGCTCGGTGCCTGCCAGTGGCCGTCCACCAACACTTCGTGCGGGGAAAAGCGCGCTTTGTAGTGCATCTTGGGGCTGCGCTCGATCCAGTAGCCCAGGTAGACGTGCGGCAGCCCCAGCTTGCGGGCCTGCTCGATCTGCCACAGCACGCTGTAGGTGCCGTAGCCGGCACCGTCCTCGGGCTCGTAGAAGGTGTAGACGGCTGAGATGCCGTCGCTCAGCACGTCGAGGATCGACACCATCTTCAGTGCGCCGGGGCTGCCGTCGGGCAGGGTTTCGCGAAACTCGACCAGCCGTGAGTTGACGCGGCTTTGCAGCAGGAACTGCGTGTACTGGTCGATGCTGTCGTGGTCCATGCCGCCGCCCGAGTGGCGGCCGGTCTGGTAGCGCAGGTAGAGCTGGTAGTGCTCGGGCACGAAGCACAGCTTGAGCACGCGCGCCTGCAGGTCGGCGTGCTGTTTGGCAGTACGGCGCTGGCTGCGGTTCGGCTTGAAGCTGTGCGCCAGCACGCGCAGCGGGATGCAGGCGCGGCAGCCGTCGCAATAGGGCCGGTAGGTGAACATGCCGCTGCGCCGGAAGCCGCTGAGCACCAGGTCGGAGTAGGCGTCGTTGTGGATCAGGTGGCTGGGCGTGGCCACCTGCGAGCGGGCCTGGCGATCCGGCAGGTAGCTGCAGGGATAGGGCGCCGTCGCGTAGAACTGCAGCGTGTGAAGCGGAAGATCCTTGAGGTGCGTCACGTCACGTCACGTCGAAAGAGGAGGTCGCTCGGAAAGGAGTTCGGACCAGTATACGGGGTCGAATTGCCACTGCGGGCCCTCCTGTTTTCGGGCCTGGGCCACGTGCGCGACGAAGCGCGCGCGCGGCATTTCGCGGGCGCCGAGGCTGGCCAGGTGCGCGGTGTTCTGCTGGCAGTCGATCATCGCGATGCCGGCGCGGCGGCACAGCGCGACCAGGCCGGCCAGCGCGATCTTCGAGGCGTCGGGGCGGCGCGTGAACATCGACTCGCCGAACACGGCCCGGCCCAGCGCCACGCAGTAGAGCCCGCCCGCCAACTCGCCGTCGATCCAGGTTTCGACGCTGTGGGCGTGCCCCGCGCGGTGCAATTGCGTATAGGCCTTGACCATGTCCGGCACGATCCAGGTGCCCGACTGGCCGGCCCGCGCCGACTGCGAACAGGCCTGGATCACCGTTCCAAAATCGTGATCGATGCGCAGCTCGCAGCCCGGCGTCGCGGCAAAGCGGCTCAGGGTCTTGCGCAGCGAGCGATGCAGCCGGAAGTCGTTCACCCGCAGCACCATGCGCGGGTCGGGGCTCCACCACAGGATGGGCTGGTCGTCGCTGAACCAGGGGAAGACGCAGCGGCTGTAGGCCTGCATCAGAGTATCGACATCGAGGGAGCCGCCGGCCGCCAGCAGGCCGGGCACCGGGTCCCGTTCGTCCCACGCCGAAGCGGGGTCGGGCAGTGCATCTCCGGGTTCGAGCCAAGGCAGTTGTCGCATGGATGCAGGTATACACGGCTTCTCGAAAACGCAAGCCAGTTGAGGGAAAATCCCGCTCACACGGGAACAGTCCACAAGGCTGCGGCCCTGGTGCCACCGCCGATGGCACGCGAGACAACCCCACAAGACCCGTCGAAAAACCTATAGTGCACAGCTTGCTTTCGCAGTACCACAGCGGATCCGGCAGGCATGTGCAGGGCGCCGGGGATCAGCACAAGAGGACCACGTTGACCACTGAACCCAATCCCACGCGCTTCGGCAGCGGCCAGGCGGTGCGCCGCCTCGAGGACGAAAGCCTGCTCGCAGGCGCCGGCCGTTACACCGATGACGTCACGCTCTCCGAGCAGGCGCACCTCGTCTTCCTTCGCTCTCCGTACCCACATGCGCGCATCGTGTCCATCGACACGTCCGCGGCCGTCGGCATGCCCGGCGTGCTGCGCGTGATCACCGGGGCCGACCTGGCCGAGGCCGGCGTCAAGCCGATGCCCGGCGCCGCCGGCTTCAAGCGCGCGGACGGCAGCGACAGCGCCAGCCCGCCGCGTCGCGCCCTGGCGCACGAGCGCGCGCGCTTCGTCGGCGAGCCGGTGGCGGCCGTCATTGCCGACACCGTGCAGCAGGCGCGCGATGCGGCCGAGGCCGTCATGGTCGACTACGAAGAGCTGCCGATGGTGGTCGACCTGCCGGGCGCGACCGCCGACGGTGCGCCGCTCCTGTGCGAGGAGGCCACGGGCAACATCGCCGCCGAGATGCGCCACGGCAGCAGCGAAGCCGCCACCGCCGCGTTCGAGCGCGCCGCCCACGTGATCGCCCTGGACGTGAACAACCAGCGCGTGGTCGCGCTCACCATCGAGCCGCGCGCCGTGCTCGCCACGCACGACAGCAAGACCGACCGCCTCACCATCCGCATGAGCACCCAGATGCCCTCCGGCGTGCGCGATTCGGTCTGCGCGGCCATTGGCCTGGCCAAGGAAAAAAAGTGCGCGTGGTCGTGGGCGACGTCGGCGGCGGCTTCGGCATGAAGACCGGCGCCTACCCCGAGGACATCGCGGTCGCCTACGCCGCGCTGCAGGTGGGCCGGCCCGTGAAGTGGGTGGCCGACCGCAGCGAAGAGTTCCTCTCGAGCGCGCACGGCCGCGACATCGAGGCGCGCGCCGAAATGGCGCTCGACGCCGACGGCAAGATCCTGGCCCTGCGCATCAAGACGCTCGCCAACGTGGGCGCCTACGCCACCGGCACCGGCGTCGCGATCCAGCTGCTGATTGGCCCGTGGGTGCAGACCAGCGTCTACGACATCCAGACCATCGACTTCCATTTCAAGGCGGTGCTCACCAACACCGCGCCCACCGGCGCCTACCGCGGCGCGGGCCGGCCCGAGGCCATCTTCACCATCGAGCGCCTGATGGACGAGGCCGCGCGCCAGACCGGCATCGACCGCATCGCGCTGCGCCGGCGCAACTTCATCCGCCCCGAGCAGATGCCCTACAAAAACCCGATGGCGCAGACCTACGACACCGGCCAGTTCGAGTCGGTGATGGACCAGGCGCTGCAGCTGGCCGACTGGCAGGGCTTCGAGGCCCGCGCGGCCGAATCGGCGGCGCGCGGCAAGCAGCGCGGCCTGGGCATCGCCACCTTTCTCGAATGGACCGGCGGCAACGTGTTCGAAGAGCGCGTGACCGTCTCGGTGCAGGCCGACGGCGTGATCGAGGTGTTCTCGGCCGTCAACGCCATGGGGCAGGGCATCGCGACCTCGCTCGCGCAGCTGGCCGTCGATGCCTTCGGTGTGCCCATCGAGAAGGTGCGCGTCGTGCTCGGCGACACCGACCGGGGCGACGGCTTCGGCAGCGCCGGCTCGCGGTCGCTGTTCACGGGCGGTTCGGCCGTGCGCATCGGCGCCGAACGCACCATCGACAAGGCGCGCGAACTCGCGGCGCAGGAGTTCGAGGCGTCCATCGACGACATCGTCTACAGCCGCGGCACCTTCATCGTGGCTGGCACCGACCTCGAACTCGACCTGTTCACCCTGGCCGCCAAGCAGCCGGGGCGCGAGATCTTCGTCGACTCCACCAGCACCGTGGCCGGCCCGAGCTGGCCCAACGGCTGCCACATCTGCGAGATCGAGCTCGACCCGCCCACGGGCGAGATCAGCGTCGTGGCCTACAGCTCGGTCAACGACGTGGGCCGCGTGGTCAACCCGATGATCGTGCGCGGCCAGCTCGAAGGCGGCGCGGTGCAGGGCATCGGGCAGGCGCTGTACGAGCAGGTGGTGTACGACAGCGAAACCGGCCAGCCCGTCACCGGCAGCCTCATGGACTACGCCGCGCCGCGCGCCGACATCGTCGACACCATGTTCCAGATGGAAATGGACGAATCCACGCCCTGCAAGAACAACCCGCTGGGCGTGAAGGGCGTGGGCGAGCTGGGCACCATCGGCGCCACGCCGGCCATCGTCAACGCGGTGGCCGACGCCTTCGCACGCAACGGCCTCGGCGCCCGCGCGCCCCGCCTGCACATGCCGCTGAGCCCGTCGCGGGTCTGGCAGGCCATGCAGACGATCGACTGAGCGCCGCCGGCCGGTGATCGAAGGGCGACGAAAGTCATCATGCGCGTCACCACCGAACTGCAGACCGACGCGATCCGCGTCTCGACCTACCGCTGCGACGCGGGCGTCGGCGCGGCGCCGTTCACCGAAATGCACGAGACGCACTCGGTCTCGTACGTGCGCAAGGGCAGCTTCGGCTGCCGCGCGCTCGGCCGCGACTACGAGCTGGTGGCCGGCGCGGTGCTGGTCGGTGCGCCGGGCGACGACTACGTCTGCACCCACGAGCACTTCGCCTGTGGCGACGAGTGCCTGTCGTTCCACTTCTCGCCGGGCTTCGTCGACCTGATCGGCGCCGATCGGCGCAGCTGGCATGCCTCGGCGTTGCCGCCGCTGCCCGAACTCATGGTGCTCGGTGAACTCGCGCAGGTCGCGGTCGAAGGCGGCAGCGACGTGGGCCTGGACGAGCTGGGCATGGGCTTCGCCAGCCGTTTCCTCGACGTGGTGAAGGGGCGTGGCAAACCCGCGGCGCCGCCGCCATCAGCCACGCCGCGCGACCGCCGCCGCGCGGTCGAGGCCGCGACGTGGATTGAGGCCCACGCCGCCGGCGAGATCGGCCTGGAAGACGCGGCCGCCCAGGCGGGCCTGAGCGCCTTCCATTTCCTGCGCCTGTTCTCCCAGGTGCTGGGCGTCACGCCGCACCAGTACCTCGTGCGCTCCCGGCTGCGCCGCGCGGCCCGCCTGCTGGCGGACAGCGACCTTGCCGTGACCGACGTCGCCCTCGAGGCCGGCTTTGCCGACTTGAGCAACTTCGTGCGCACCTTCCACCGCGCGGCCGGCGTGTCGCCGCGCGGTTTCCGGCTTGCTGCCAAGGGCGACCGCAAGATTTTCCAAGACCGCCTGGCCGCGCTGCTTCACGATGACCGCTTGATCCACCCTTCAAGCAGGAAGTCATCGCCATGTACGACCACATCGGACTGAAAGTCAAAGACCTCGCCGCGAGCCGGCGCTTCTACGAAGCCGCGCTCGCGCCGCTCGGCCATGTGCTGGGCTCCCACGACGACGAAAGCTACGCCGGCATCGGGCCGGCCGGAGAACCGACGCTGTGGCTCTATGCCGCGAAAGATGCCAAGGGCCCGGGCACGCACATCGCGTTCCGCGCGCCCGACCACGCGGCCGTCGCCGCCTTCCACAAGGCCGGCTTGAAAGCCGGCGGCACCGACAACGGCGGCGCAGGGCCGCGCGCCGACTACAGCCCGACCTACTACGCGGCCTTCCTCATCGACCCCGACGGCAACAACGTCGAGGCCGTCTGTCCCTGACACGAAAGGCATCGACCCCATGGCCACCGTCTACAAGGAATTCATCGTCGAGGCCGATGCCGCGCAGGTGTGGGACGCGCTGCGCGACTTCGGCGCCGTCCACACGCGCCTCGCGCCGGGCTTTCTCACCGGCTGCGAACTCGACGGGCAGGGCGCCCGCATCGTCCACTTCGCCAACGGCCTCGTGGCGCGCGAGCTGCTCGTGGCCCTCGACGAAGAGAACCGCCGGCTGGCCTACACCGTGACCGACGGCAAGGCCACGCACCACCACGCATCGGCCCAGGTGTTCGCGCACGGTGAAGGCCGGTCGCGCTTCGTCTGGATCACCGACGTGCTGCCCGACGGGCTTGCGGCCTACGTCGAACCCATGATGGCGCAGGGCGGCGCCGCGATGAAGAAGACGCTGGAGAAAGCCGACGAACGATGAGCACGCCGACAACACCGGCTTCGAGCGAGATCCTGACGGTCGTGCAGCGCTACGCGCAGGCCTGGGCCGCCAACGACCTCAAGGCCATTGTCGACTGCTACCACGACGAGGTCGTCTTTCACTACTTCGGCCGCAGCCCCCTCGCGGGCACGCACCGGGGCAAGGCGGCCTGCCTCGCGGTGCTCAAGCAGGTGAAGGAGCGCACGAACCGCCGGCTGGTTGCGATCCGCGACGTGCTGGCCGGTGAGCATTTCGGGCTGATCGTCGCCGTCGAGCAGTTCGAGCACCAGGGGCGCCCGGTCGAACTGGAGCGCCAGCTGCGCTACGCCGTGAAGGACGGCAGGCTCAGCGAATGCTGGATCTACGACGAAGACCAGCGATGGGTCGACGAGGTGCTGACGTCGCCCGCCGCTCAGAAGTCTTCGAGCGGCAGCCCCACGTAGTTTTCCGCCAGCGCGGTCGACGCCGCGCGCGAATGCACGAGGTAGTCGAGCTCGGCTTCCTGGATCTTCTGGCCGAAGGCGCCCGTCTCGGGAAAGCGGTGCATCAGCGAGGTGAACCACCACGAGAAGCGCTCGGCCTTCCAGACGCGGCGCAGGCACAGGTCGGAGTAGCGGTCCAGCGCCGAGGCCGATTTTTCGTTGTAGAAGATCTCCAGGGCGCGCGACAGGTACCCCACGTCGGCCGTCGCAAGGTTGAGCCCCTTGGCGCCGGTCGGCGGCACGATGTGCGCGGCGTCGCCGGCCAGAAACAGCGAGCCGAAGCGCATCGGCTCGGCCACGAAGCTGCGCAGCGGCGCAATGCTCTTTTCGAGCGACGGGCCCGTCACCAGCCGTTCGCGTGCCTCGGGGTCCAGGCGCGCACGCAGCTCGTTCCAGAAGGCCTCGTCGCTCCAGTTCTCCACCTTCTCTTCGGTCGGCACCTGCACGTAGTAGCGCGAGCGCGTGGCGCTGCGCATGCTGCACAGCGCAAAGCCGCGCTCGGTGTTGGCGTAGATGAGTTCGTGCGACACCGGCGGCACGTCGGCCAGCACGCCGAGCCAGCCGAAGGGGTAGACCTTCTCGTAGGTCTGGACCGCGTCGGCCGGCACGCTGGCGCGGCTCACGCCGTGGTAGCCGTCGCAGCCGGCGATGAAGTCGCACTCGATCTCGTGCGTCTGGCCGTCTTTGTCGTAGCGAACGCGCGGCTTGGCCGAATCGAAGTCGTGCAGGCTGACGTTGGCTGCGCTGTAGATCGTCGTGAGGCCTTCGGCCGTGCGCGCTTCCATCAGGTCGCGCGTCACCTCGGTCTGGCCGTACACCGTGACCTGCTTGCCACCCGTGAGGCCGTGCATGTCGATGCGGTGGCGTGCGCCCTTGAACAGCAGCTCGATGCCGTCGTGCGGCAGGCCTTCGGCCTTGGCGCGGGTGTCGACACCGGCGCGCGCCAGCAGGTCCATCGTGACCTGTTCGAGCACGCCGGCGCGGATGCGGCCCAGCACGTAGTCGCCGCTCTGGCGCTCCACGATGATGTTGTCGATGCCTGCCTTGTGCAGCAGCTGGCCGAGCAGAAGGCCGGCGGGGCCTGCGCCGATGATGGCGACCTGGGTGCGCATGTTCGTGTCTCCGAAAGGGTTTTGCCAAGCGTAGGGCGCGGCCGGCCGGTTGGGGCGGCGGCTGGCGAGGCTCTGTGCGATCATGCGAACGCGTGCGCGATCATCGCGCAACACTTCTTCAGCCGACCGATCCACGACGAACTCCCGACGACGAATGACCATCGCGCGCGCCGACTTCATCGAGGGCATCGCCAAGGGCATGGCGGTGCTCGAAAGCTTCGACACCGAGCGCCAGCGCCTGAACGCCACGCTGGCGGCCGAGCGCGCCGGCCTCACGCGCGCCGCCGCCCGGCGGCACCTGCTCACGCTGGCCCACCTGGGCTACCTGGAAACCGACGGCAGCTACTTCTGGATGGCGCCGAAGGTGCTGCGCTTCTCGGGCAGCTACCTGGCCTCGTCGCGCCTGCCGCGCGCGCTGCAGCCCACGCTGAACCGGCTCGCGGCGCAGACGGGCGAGTCGTTCTCGGCCGTGGTGCTCGACGGCGAAGAGGTGGTCATCGTCGCGCGCAGCGGCAGCTACGGCACGCCGACACGCGTGCTGGCCTACGGCCTGCACCTGGGTGCGCGCCTGCCGGCCCATGCCACCTCGACCGGGCGCGTGCTGCTGGCCGCCATGGCCGCCACGCAGCTCACGCAGTGGCTCAAGGGCCGGCACCTGGCGCGGCTCACGCCGCACACCCTCACCCAGGCGCGCGCGCTGCGCCAGCGCATCGCGCAGGTGCGCAAGGACGACTACTGCTTCGCCAGCGAGGAGCACGAGCTCGGCGTGCAGGCGCTGGCGGTGCCGCTGCGCGACATGCAGGGCCACACGGTGGCGGCGCTCAACGTGGTGCTGTCGGGCACGCGCTACCAGGAAGAGACCCTGCAGCGCGAGATGCTGCCGCTGCTGTTCGAGGCGGCGCGCGAGGTGCGCTCCCTCCTGTGAACGAAGGCGCGCTGAACTTTCGGCACCGGCACGGCCTCGAATCCCCGAAACGGACACCACCATGCGACTCCTGCTTCTCGAAGACGACGTGATGATCGGCGAGGCCGTGCTCGACCTGTTGCGGGCCGAGCAGTACGCCGTCGATTGGGTGAAGGACGGCGACGCCGCCGAATCCGCATTGCGCACCCAGCAGTACGACCTCGTGCTGCTCGACCTGGGCGTGCCCCGCCGCGACGGCCTGGAAGTGCTGCGCGCCCTGCGTGCGCGCAAGCAGCGCATGCCGGTGCTGATCGCCACCGCGCGCGACTCGGTGCAGCAGCGCATCGAAGGCCTCGACGCCGGTGCCGACGACTACGTGCTCAAGCCCTACGACCTCGACGAGCTGCTGGCCCGCATCCGCGCCTTGCTGCGGCGCGCATCCGGACGCGCGGAACCGGTGTACGAGCACATGGGCGTGAGCATCAACCCCGCCACGCGCGAGGTCGCGGTGAGCGGCGAGCCCGTGGTGCTGTCGGCGCGTGAATGGGCCGTGCTCGAGCCGCTGCTGGCCCGCCCGGGCATGGTGCTCTCGCGCGCCCAGCTCGAAGAAAAGCTCTACGGCTGGAAGGACGAGATCAGCAGCAACGCGGTCGAGGTCTACGTGCACGGCCTGCGCAAGAAGCTGGGCGCGGAGTTGATCCGCAACGTGCGCGGCGTCGGCTACATGGTGCCCAAGGCATGATGCGCCGCGTAATGCGATGGACCGGATCGCTGCGCGCGCGGCTGCTGGTGTTTTTGCTCGCGGCCATCGTGCTCGCGGCCGGCGCGCAGGCGCTGGTGGCCTACCGCACGGTGCTGAAGGAGGCTGACGACATCTTCGACTACCACATGCAGCAGATGGCGCTGTCGCTGCGCGCGGGCCTGCCGCCGAGCGCGGCCGTGGGCGGACTCGGCGGCGCGGAGCAGAACTTCGATTTCGTGGTGCAGGTGTGGACGGTCGACGGCGTGCGAATCTTCGAATCAGCCGAAGAAGCCGCGCTGCCGCAGCTCGCGGTGCTGGGCTTTGCCGACGTGCGCGCCCGCGGCACGACCTACCGCGTGTTCTCGATGCAGACGCGCGGGCTGGTGATCCAGGTGGCGCAGGACATGGCGGCGCGGCGCCACATGGCGGGCTCGCTTGCGCTGCGCACCATCGTGCCCGTGGCGCTGATGGCGCCGCTTCTGATGCTGGTCGTGTGGTGGGTGGTGAGCCTGTCGCTGGCGCCCGTGGCGCGCGTGCGCCGGCAGGTGGCCTCGCGGCAGGCCGACGACCTCTCGCCCGTGAGCGAAGAGAACCTGCCCGAAGAAGTGCGCCCGTTGGTGCAGGAACTCAACCTGCTCTTCGGCCGCGTTCGCCATGCCTTCGATGCGCAGAAGCACTTCGTGGCCGATGCCGCGCATGAACTGCGATCGCCGCTGGCGGCGTTGAAGCTGCAGGTGCAGGGCCTGCAGCGCGCGCCCGACGACGCGGCGCGCACGCTGGCCGTGAGCCGGCTGTCGGCCGGCATCGACCGCGCCACGCGCCTCGTCGAGCAGATGCTGGCGCTGGCCCGTCACGAGGCCAGCGTGGCCGCGGGCGCGAGGCCCGAGACGGTCGACCTGGCCGAGGTGGCGCGCCTGGCGATCTCCGATGCGGTGGCGGCTGCGCAGGCGCGCCGCATCGACATCGGCGTGGCGCAGGCCGACGCGGGCGCGACCGTGAGCGGCCAGCCCGAGGCGCTGCGCATGCTGCTGCGCAACCTGATCGACAACGCCGTGAAATACACGCCCGAGGGCGGGCGGGTCGACGTCGGCCTCGTGAAGCGCCCCGACACGGTGGAACTGCGCGTGGACGACAGCGGCCCGGGCTTGCTCGAGGCCGAGCGCGCGCGCGTGCTCGATCGCTTCTACCGCTCGGGCGAGCCGCAGGCGCCGGGCAGCGGGCTGGGGCTGGCCATCGTGAAGTCGATCGCCGATCTGCATGGCGCCACGGTGGCGCTCGAAGAGTCCGCGAGCCTCGGTGGGCTGTGCGTGCGGGTGACGTTCGCTCCCGCCAAAGAGTGAACTCCGCTTAAGCGACGCCTAAGTCAAGGCCGCGACATTCCTTTCATCGTGTTTGCGCTCCGGCGCAGGATTGAAAGGAATCGAAGAATGAAAGCCGCCCTGATTTCCCCCCGTGCCCTCGTGATCGCGCTGGCCAGCGCCGGCGTGATCGGTGCCGTCGGCGCCGGGGCCTACACCAGCGCCCGCGCCGTGGGCGCACCGGCCACCACCGCCGCCGTGGCCGCACCGGCCGCGATGGTCACCTTGCCCGACTTCTCGACCATCACCTCGCGCGACGGCCCGGCCGTGGTCAACATCAGCGTGACCGGCACCGAGAAGGCTTCGGACGAGGAGTCCGTGTCGCAGCTGCAGGGCATGGACCCGGACGATCCGATGTTCCAGTTCTTCCGCTTCTTCCAGGGGCCGATGGGCCAGCGCGGGCAGCAACAGCAACAACCGCAGCGCGCCGTGCCGGTGCGCTCGCAGGGCTCGGGCTTCATCGTGGACCCGAGCGGCATCATCATGACCAACGCCCACGTGGTGAAGGACGCCAAGGAAGTCACCGTCAAGCTGACCGACCGCCGCGAGTACCGCGCCAAGGTGCTGGGCGCCGATGCCAAGACCGACATCGCGGTGCTCAAGATCGACGCCAAGAACCTGCCGGTGCTCGCGCTGGGCAACACCAAGGACCTGAAGGTCGGTGAATGGGTGCTGGCCATCGGCTCGCCCTTCGGTTTCGAGAACACCGTGACGGCCGGCGTGGTGAGCGCCAAGGGCCGCTCGCTGCCCGACGACAGCTACGTGCCCTTCATCCAGACCGACGTGGCCGTGAACCCCGGCAACTCGGGCGGGCCGCTGCTCAATGCGCGCGGCGAGGTGGTCGGCATCAACTCGCAAATCTACAGCCGCAGCGGCGGCTACCAGGGCGTGTCGTTCGCCATTCCGATCGACGTGGCCGTGCAGGTGAAGGACCAGATCGTCGCCACCGGCAAGGCCACGCATGCGCGCCTGGGCGTGGCGGTGCAGGAGGTGAACCAGGCCTTCGCCGATTCGTTCAAGCTCGACAAGCCCGAGGGCGCGCTGGTCTCGAACATCGAGAAGGGCGGCCCCGGCGACCATGCCGGCCTGAAGGCGGGCGACGTGATCCGCAAGGTCGACGGCCAGGCCATCGTGTCCTCGGGTGACCTGCCGGCGGTCATCGGCCAGCAGGCGCCGGGCAAGAAGGTCACGCTCGAAGTGTGGCGCCAGGGCGAGCGCCAGGAGCTGCAGGCCAAGCTGGGCGATGCCAGCGACAAGCCGGCCCAGGTCGCCAAGGCCGAGAGCACGGCGGGGCAGGGCAAGCTCGGCCTGGCGCTGCGCCCGCTGCAGCCGCAGGAACAGCGCGCGGCCTCGGTCGACGGCGGTCTGCTGATCGAGGACGTGGCGGGCCCGTCGGCGATGGCCGGGGTGCAGGCCGGCGACGTGCTGCTGGCCATCAACGGCACGCCGGCCAAGAGCCTGGAGCAGGTGCGCCAAGCGGTGGCCAAGGCCGACAAGTCGGTGGCGCTGCTGATCCAGCGCGGCGAGGACAAGATCTTCGTGCCGGTGCGCCTGGGCTGACCGACGCGTGCGCGCTCAGGGCAGCGCGCAGGGCCAGTCGAGCGACACGCGCGTGCCGCCGGCCTGCGCGTCGGCCCGCTCGATCTGTAGCCGCGCCCCGATGGCCTGCGCCCGCGAACGCATGTTCGCCAGGCCGTGGCCACCGGGGCGTTCGTTCGCCGGCAGCCCGCGGCCGTTGTCGGTGAGCACGATGCGCACCAGTGGCGGCGTCTGCTCGCCGTGCCAACCCACATGCATCACGATGCGCGTGGCGCCCGCATGCTTGAGCACATTGGTGAAAGCCTCGAGCAGGATGCGCTGCAGCTGCAGCGCGGCCTGTGCGGCAAAGGGCGCGAGCGTGGGGATGAGCGCCACGTCCCACACCAGCTCGATGCCGGCCGCGTCCAGCCGGGGCTGCAGGCGGTAGCGCAGCGTGGCCAGCACGGTCGTCAGGTCGTCGTGCATGGGCTGCAGCGAATCGACGGCCATGCGCATCTCGTCGAGCGCCAGCTTCACGTGCTCCTCGACCACGTCGCGGTCGGGCGCGGGCTGGTTCACCACGTTGAGCAGGCCCACGAGCTGCGAGCCGACGCCGTCGTGGATCTCCCGCATGATGCGCTGGCGCTCCAGCAGCACGGCCTGTTCTTCCTGCTGCTTGCGCACGGTTTCGAAGGCGCCGCGCAGCTGCTCTTCGCGCTCGGCCACGCGCGCGGCGAGGTTGGCGTTGAGCGAGCGGTAGTCGGCCACGGTGCGGCTGTAGCGCTCCACCACGAGGCCGGCCAGGATCATCACGAAGAAGAAGATCGCGTGCGAGGTGAGCGTGTAGTAGGCGCCGCCGAACAGGCCCATGCGCACCAGCAGGAGGTCGTGCGCGCCCGCCAGGATGGCCAGCGTGCCCGCCGCCATCAGCACGCCCGCGATGCGCCGCCGCGCCACCAGCGCGCCGTGCACCACGTAGGGCAAGCAGATGGTGCTCGTGACCTGCAAGATCGCCAGCCCCGTGGTCCACAGCGCCGGCAGCGCGAAGGCGAAGGAGGCACAGGCCAGCACCACCGACAGCGCCAGCGCCCCGTAGATGGAGCGCACCAGCCAGGGCGGGTTGCGGTCGAGCACCAGCAGCACGAAGCGCGCGATCAGCCCGATGTGGCAGGCATAGCAGACCGCCACCACGGCGCCCCACAGCGGCCAGGGCACGGGCCCTTCGGTCAGCACGCGGTCGAGGTTGCGGGCCACGCCCGAGAGCGCGGCCAGCGCGAAGCAGCCGTAGAGCGCATCGCGCTGGCGCAGCCACAGCCCGGCGGCCAGGCCGCCCATCAGCAGCAGGCTCACGGCGTAGACGATGGCCGAGGTGTTGCGCCAGTTCTGCTGCGAGCGGTGCAGCGGGGCCAGGGAGGCCTCGGGGCCGTAGAGCACGCTGGCCAGCCCGCCGCCGCGCTGGCGCTGGATGGTGGCCTGGATGAGCAGTTCCTGCGGCTGGCCGTCGCCGCGTCGCAGCGCGGCGGCCAGCGGGATCAGCAGGTTGGCCTTGCCGGCGTCGTAGGCCGGGTCGCCGAGCACGCCGTAGTTGGCGACCAGCGCGCCGTTGAACCACACGGCGGCCTGGTTGCCCAGGCCCGACATCAGGAGCGCCTGGGCGTCGTCCGCGCGGGCGGCGTCCGGGGGCAGCACGATGCGGTAGCTGGCCTTGCCGCCGCGCCCCGGAAACTCGTGGTCCCAGCGAAAGGGCAGCGCCACCTGCCGCACCTGCATCGGCAGGCCGTCGGGTTCGAGGCTGGCTTCGGCCCAGTCCACGTCGGTGCTGCCCGGCGGGGTGGCGGCGTGGGCGAAAGGGGCGGCGAGCACCAGCCACAGCAGCAGTTGCAGCACGGCTTGCATGCGGGAAAAGAAGGGGCGGCTCACGCGGCTAGGAAAGCCGGCCTGGAGGACGGGTCGCCAACACGGCTTCCGAGGGTGGGGGCGCATCCAGCTTGCCGTAGATGTTTCTGATATGGGTTTGAACCGTCGATGCGGAGACTCCCATCTGCGCGCCGATTTCGGCATAGGTGAAACCACGAGACACCCGGTCGAGTACTTCGGCCTCGCGCGACGAGAGGTGCCCGGGCGCGCCGTCGGAGGCCTGCCAGCGGCGCAGAAGCTGCCGCGCGATGCCCGGCGGCAGCGGCGAGCCGCCAGCGCCCAGGTGGCGCAGGTGCGCCGCCAGGTCGGCCTCGGTGCCGTCCTTGAGCAGGTAGCCGCGCGCGCCGGCCTCGAAGGCCTGCACCATGTGGGTCTCGTCGCCGAAGATCGTCAGCACCATCACCGCGCAGGCCGGCTGCATGCGGCGGCACTGGCGGATCACCTGCAGGCCGGGGTGGTCGGGCAGGCCGAGGTCGACCAGCAGCACGTCGACCGGGTTGTCCGTGAGCCAGTTCAGGATGTCGACCGCGTTCGAGGCGCTGAAGGCCAGCGCCAGCGCCGGGTCGGCGCCGATCACGCGGGCGATGCGCTCGCGCATGCCGCTGTCGTCCTCGACCACTGCGACCTGGGTGGCGGTCAGGGGCATGGCGGGCTTCCGCAGGCGAGACCGGGGCCGAGGCGCATGGGCAGATCCGTTTCCGTTCGGAGGTTGCAGGTGCCGCAAGCCTATCGGCCGGTATCTGGCGAGCCCATCCTATAGACGGGGGATGGAGGTACCCTGCCGGCGCGCGATGGTGTCCAGCCGTGTCGCGACGCGCGCCACGTGCTGCACCAGTTCGGGAGGCGACTCGATCTCGATGGCGTGGCCCAGGCAGCCCAGCCACACGGCCAGCGCATCGAGCGAGCTGGCGCCGGTCACGACGCGCGTGCGGTCCGCGTCGAGGGCCTCGGGCACGCCGCCCACCCAGCCCAGGTGCGGTTCCAGCGTCGCGAGCGGGGCATGCACGATCACGCGCGCGTGGTGCAGGTAGGGCGACACCTTGAGCGCGTGTTCCATGTAGGCCTCGACGTCGCCCAGCGGCAGGCGGCGCGCGGTGAAGCGCGCGCCCGTCGGTTCGGCATCGACGATGCGGTCGAGACGGAAGGTGCGCCAGTCCTGGCGCGCCGTGTCCCAGGCCAGCAGGTACCAGCGCTGGCCGGTCTGCACCACGCGATGCGGCTCCACGGTGCGCGCCGTGGCGGTCTGATGGTGGTCCTGGTAGCCGAAGCGCAGTTCGCGCCGCTCGGTGCAGGCCTCGGCGAACATCGACACCGCCTTCACGCGCACGCCCGACTTGCTGCGCATCACCGGCACCACCGAGGCGCGCACGCTGCCCAGGCGGCGCTGCAGGCGCGGCGGCATCAGCTGGTCGAGCTTGGCGAGGGCGCGCATCGAGGCGTTGCCGATGTCGCCTTCGCCCGTGCCGGCATGGCCGAGCGCCAGCGCCACGGCAATGGCTTCCTCGTCTTCCAGCAGCAGCGGCGGCAGGGCGCTGCCCGCACCCAGCCGGTAGCCGCCGGCCACGCCCGAGGTGGAGTCGACCGTGTAGCCGAGGCTGCGCAGCCGGTCGACGTCGCGGCGCAGCGTGCGCTCGGTGATCTCCAGGCGCTCGGCCAGGGCGGCACCGGTCCAGGCGCGCTGGGCCTGGAACAGCGCGAGCAGGCGAAGCAGGCGGGCGGAAGCGGACAGCATGGGCTGCATCATGCCTGCGATCGAGGACAGGATCTGTCCGTAATGGGTCGTAGCCTTGGATTTCCTCCACTCGTTTCCACGGACACCGACCATGAAGAAGACCTATCACGGCAGCTGCCACTGCGGCAAGGTGCGCTTCCAGGCGCTCATCGATCTCGCCGCGGGCACCGGCAAGTGCAACTGCTCGATCTGCATGAAGTCGCGCGGCTGGGGCGCCATCGTCAAGCCGGACGACTTCACGCTGCTGTCGGGCGAGAACGACCTGTCGAGCTACCAGTTCGGCTCGTTCAGCGCCGAGCACCTGTTCTGCCGCCATTGCGGCGTCAAGTCCTTCGGGCGCGGCAACGTGCCGGAGATCGGCGGCGCATACGTCAGCGTGAACGTCTCCTGCCTGGACGACGCGACGCTCGAAGAGCTGTCCACCGCGCCGGTGCGCTACATGGACGGGCGCCACAACAACTGGTTCGAGGTGCCGGCGGAGGTGCGCTATCTCTGAGATGACCGATGGCCCCACGCTTTCGGCTGAGAATGCCCGTTGCTTCACCCGCTGCGAACGAAACCAATGAACGACGAACTCGAAGCCCGCATCCGCTCGGGCCAGGCGCTGTCCGAATCGATGGGCAACTTCCACGTGACCGGCTGGGACGCCGCGCACAAGACGCTGAAGGCCGCCTTCACCGTGCGGCGCGAGTACTGCCACACGAACGGCACGATCGCCCAGGGCGGCTTCATCACCGCCTGGCTCGACGCCGCCATGGCCCATGCGGTCATGCACGACACCGAGCAGGCGCAGACGGTCTTCAGCCTGGAGATCAAGGTGAGCTTCTACGAGAAGGTCGGTCCTGGCGAAGGCCGGGTGGAGGGGCGCGTGATCCGGCGCGGGAAGCGCGTGGCGTTCCTCGAAGCGGCGCTCTACAACCCCGATGGGAAGCTGGCCGCCGAGGCCACATCGACCGGAATACTGGCGAGCCTCTAAAGCTACGCCTGCCCGACCTGGGCCTGTATCTCGCGGATCACCGCTTCCTTTTCCCGGTTGTAGACCTGCGGGTTGGCCGGGTCGATGCCGTGGGCGCGGTCCTTGGCTTCTTCGTACTTCTGGCGCAGGTCCGGGCGCCGGTCGAGCACTTCCATGAAGGCCAGCGAGTCCACGTGCACCGGGTCGCCGCGATGGCAGATGTGCAGATTGAGGTTGAACCTGCGCCCGCCGTGCAGCACGGATGCGCAGACGTAGGGCTTCTCGTCCGTGTCGACCCACACGGGGCGGCGGTGAAACCCGAGGGCTTCGAATTCCGCCTGAGCCATGCGCAGGTCGTCATGAAGCGTGATCGCCGCGACGTCGACCATCGGCTTGCCCCGCAAGCCGACGATGGCCGTGCTCCCGATGTGCACGAGTTCCACGCCCTCGAGCTGCGCCTGCACGTGGCGCTGCACCTGCGCGAACACCTCGGCGTACGCCGGGTCGTAAGGCAGGATGTGGCGCTGGTCCAGGCTCTCGTCGAAGGCGAGGAGCTTCATCGCACGATGCGCGCGAGCCAGGCCAGCAGCACGGCCACGACTTCGTCGCGGTTGGTCTCGTTGAGCGTCTCGTGGCGTGCGCCGCCGAACACATGGCACGACACGTCGCGCAGGCCGGCGTCTCGGTAGCGCTGCACCAGTGGATAGAACCACTCGGCCTTGTTGCTGACCGGGTCCTGGTCGCCGGTGAACAGGTACAGCGGCAGCTCGGGCCGGATGCGCGTCTGCATCGCGGCGGGCGTGAGTTCGTCGAGGTTCGCGAACATGGAGCCCATGCCTTCGGCCGACACGGTGAAGCCGCACAGCGGGTCGGCGATGTAGGCATCGACCTGGGCCGGATCGCGGCTGAGCCAGTCGAAGGGCGTGCGCACGTCGGGCAGCGCGGCGTTCATGTCTTCGAGCCGGAAGCCGCTTTGCAGTGCACCGCCCAGCAGGTCGAGCGCCGTGGTGCCCGACAGCACCGCGCCCGACAGCAGTTCGCTGTGTCGCACCAGGTAGTACTGCGTGGCGAACGAGCCCATGCTGTGGCCGACGAGGACCAGCGGCAGCCCGGGGTGCTCGGCGCGCGCGTGGCGGCTGAGCAGCGCCATGTCGTCCACGAGGCCGGCGAATCCGCGCGGGCCGAACTCGCCGAGTTCGTCGCGCGCGGCGGCGCCCGGGCCGTGGCCGCGGTGCTCGTTCGCGTAGACGACGTAGCCGGCCTGCGTGAGCGCGTCGGCCAGCGGCCGGTAGCGCAGCGAATGCTCGCCCATGCCATGCGCCAGTTGCACGATGGCGCGCGGCGCGGTGCCCTGCCAGCGGTGGGCCTCCACCGGATGGCCGTCGTTGGCAGTCAGTTCGAAGTGGGTCTCGGTGCTCGGCATGCGGGGTCCTCCAGGGAAGTGGACTTGCATCCTAATCGTTGACGGCGCGCAGCATGGCCTTGCGCAGCCACGCCTGCGCCGGGTCCTTGTCGGTCACTGCGCGCCAGGCCATCCGCAACTGGTAGCTCGGGCTGTCGAAGGGCAGGGGCTCGCAGCGCAGGCCGCTTTGCGCCGACAGCGCCAGCGCCACGTGCTCGGGCACCGTGGCCAGCAGGTCGGTGCCGGCGAGCACGGCGGGCAGGCTGCCGAACTGCGGCACCGAGAAGAGCACGTCGCGCTGGCGTCCGAGTTCGCCCAGCGTTTCGTCGACGGTGCCGCACAGATCGCCGGCATAGGTCACGAGCAGGTGGCGTCGGCGGCAGTAGTCGTCGAGCGACAGCCTGCCGGGCGCGGTGTCGGCGCGCAGCACGGCAAAGCGCGCGGTGCGGACCTTGCGCACCTTCGCATCGGCGGGCAGGTCTTTCAGGAAGGACATCACCGCGCTGACACGGCCCTGGTCGAGGGTGCGCATGGCGTTGCGGTAGCAGACGGTGAGCGTTACCAGCTTGGCGCCGGGCACTTCGGTGCTCAGGGCGCGCAGCAGGCGGGGCAGCATCGCGATCTGCAGGTCGTCGGTCAGGCCGATGCGGAACACCGGCGCGGCGCGCGCCGGTTCGAAGTCGGCCTGCGCGCGGAACGTGGCCTCGATCTGCGCGAGCGCGGGGCCCAGGCCCTGCATCAGGGCGAGCGCCCGCGCGGTCGGTTCCATCACGCGGCCCTGGCGCACCAGCAGCGGATCGCCGGTGAGTTCGCGCAGTCGCGCGAGCGCATGACTCACCGCGGGCTGGCCGAGGTTCAGCCGCTCGGCAGCGCGGCTGACGTGGCGCTCGCGCATGAGCGCGGCCAGCACGGTGAGCAGGTTCAGGTCGATGCGGTTGAGTTCGATGGGTTTCATCGGGGTCCTGGCGTTATCGATGGCGCGCATAGCGACTATCCCGCGAATCGATTTCCTTGATGACGCCGCGGCCTCTAGATTGAAGCCATCGGTCATTCAAGAAAAGAAGGAGAGTTGTCATGAGCAGGATGGTTCGCTTCCACGCATTCGGCGGTGCCGAGGTGCTGAAGCTCGAAGAGGTCGCAGTGCCGGCGCCGGGCATTGGCGAAGTGCGCATCGCGGTGCAGGCCATCGGCCTGAACCGGGCCGACGCCTTGTGGCGCGAGAACCTGTACATCGAAGACGCGACGTTGCCGGCAGGGCTGGGCAACGAAGCCGCTGGCGTCATCGAGGCCGTGGGCGAGGGCGTCGAAGGGCTGGGCGTGGGCGACCGGGTCGCGGTGCTGCCGGGGGCGAGCCAGGGCTTGTATCCGACCTACGGCGACCGCATCCTCTTTCCGGCCGCGCACGTGGTGCGGTATCCCGACAACCTGTCGGCCGCGCAGGCTGCGGGCGCCTACATGGCGTATCTCACGGGCTACTTCCCGATGTTCGAGATCGCACGGCTGCAGCGCGGCCAGGTCATGCTGGTCACCGGGGCGTCATCGGGCACCGGCATCGCGGCGTTGCAGATGGCGCGCGCGGCGGGCATCGCCGCCATCGCGGTCACGCGCACGGTCGCCAAGCGCGACGCGCTGCGGGAAGCGGGCGCTGCGCATGTGGTCGTGACGGACGACGAAGACGTGGTCGAGCGCGTGTTGAGGCTCACCGAGGGCTGCGGTGTCGACCTGGTGTACGACGGCGTGGGCGGCGCGCAGGTCGAGCGGCTCGGCGATGTGGTCGCGCATCGCGGGTGGTACGTGCTGTACGGCCTGTCGGGTGGCGCCGAATTCAAATTTCCGGTGGTGGCGCAGTTCCGCAAGAGCTGGCGCTTCCACGTCTACAAGGTGCTGGAGCACACGGGTGCCGCCACCATGGGGTTGCCACGCGACGAGGCTGCATTGGGCCGCGCGCTGGCTTTCATCGATGCGGGCCTTGCCGATGGCTCGCTGCATGTGCGCATCGACCGGAGCTTCGCGCTCGACGACGTGGTGCAGGCCCATCGCTACCTCGAGCGCGCCGGGCACATCGGCAAGGTCGTGCTCGAGGTCTGATCGGCGCTCAGGCGGCGGAGGTCAACCGGTACCAGGCCACGCCGTCGTCGGCGATGTCGCACGCGATCTCGCCACGGTGGCGCAGGTAGTTGAGGCAGGCCAGGCTTTCACCGGTCGCCATGCCCAGCAACGGCACGTCGGATTCGGCGATGCTGCGCGCGAACAGGCTCGTGAACACATCGACGGCGCGCTTCGGCGTCTTCAATGCGTTGCGCAAGCGGTCGAGCGAGCGCTCCTGTCCGTGCTGCAGCCGGTCGATGCGCGCATGCAGGCCGCGGAAGCACTCGTTGTGCGAGGGCAGCACCAGCACGTCGTCGGGCACTTCGCGCTTGAGCTTGGCGAGCGACGCGAGCCAGTCGGCCATCGGGTCGGCATCGGGTTCGACGGGCGAGACCGACACGTTGGACGAGATGCGCGGCAGGATCTGGTCGCCCGAGATCAGCACCTTGAGGTCGGGGCAGTACAGGCACGCATGCTCGGGCGAGTGGCCGTTGCCGGTGACGACGCGCCAGTCGTGCGCGCCGATGCGCAGCACCTCGCCGTCGCGTAGGCGCCGGAAGCTGTCGGGCAGCGGATGGATGTGCTTGCCGAAGTTGCCGAAGCGCGTGCGGTAGGTCTCGATGGCCGCCTCGCCCCAACCGGCGCGCCGGTAGAAGGCGATGGCGTCGTCGGGCGCTTCGCGGCCGGTGTCGGACACCATCACGCGGCACATGAGGTATTCGGAGCGGGTCATCCACAGCCGCACGCCGAACTTGCGCGTGAGCCAGCCGGCCATGCCGACGTGGTCGGGGTGCATGTGCGTCACGAAGACGCGGGTGAGGCCGCGCGTGTCCGGCGAATTGGCGAACAGCTCGCGCCAGACCGCCACCGTTTCCTCGGTGCGCACGCCGGTGTCGACCACGGCCCAGCCGTCGCCGTCGTCCAGCGCCCACAGGTTGATGTGGTCGAGCGAATAGGGCAGCGGCATGCGGATCCAGTGGACCCCGTCGGCGACCTCGATCGACTTGCCGCGTGGCGGAAGTTCCGCAAAGGGATAAACGAGCCTGCCCTTGGCTGCTTCCGCCGACTCTTCCAAACCATCCATCGTGTTTCACCTCCAGAGGGTGAATTGTGAACCCGGTCGATATCCGGACCGGGTCACTTCGAAGACGATGGACGGCCGCGCTTACTTGCGGCGCGGGCGGGCGGCGCCCGGCGCCGAGGTCTGCGACGGGGCAGCGCCGCCGTCCACGCCCAGCCGGCCGCCGCCGCCCAGGCCCTGACCGCGCACCGTCTGCGCCTTGTAGTTGCGCAGCGAACGGACCATCTGGTTGAAGGCGTCCATGAAGGCCGCCGCGATCACCTTGCCCTGCGCGGTGTTGGTGTAGCCGCCGATGCCGCCGGCACCGCTGCGGCCACCGAGGCCGCCGAAGCCCGCGAAGTCAGTCTTGGAGGCGCTGCCTTCGGCGGCAGCCACCTGCACGCCCGAGCGGTTGTCGATGAGCGTCAGCAGCGCGCTGGCTTCCTTGGTCTGCAGGCTGGCGCCGACGGCTGCAATGGCGCGGCCACGGCCGCCGCCCACGAGGCCGCCGAGTGCGCCGCCGATGCCGCCAGCGTCGTTGTTGCTGAACACGATCTCGGGCGACAGGCCGTAGTCGGAGGCCACCATCTGGCCGCGGCCGAAGTTGCTGCCGCCGCGCATCTCGCCCGATTGCATCAGCGCGCGTTCGCGCGTCATGGCGTTCATGCCGGCCGCGCCGCGCTCCACCACCACGAAGCAGTTCGACTGCTGCACCAGCAGGCGCAGCAGGTTGGCCGTGGGCGGCAGGCGGTATTCACCGGTGAGGATCGTGTACCAGCCGGCATTGACGTTCTCGATCAGCGAGACGGTACCGAGCGGCGATTCGCAGCGCTCGAGCTGGCTGCTCTCGCCCGAGGTGGCGCCGCCGGCTGCGCTGCCCGTGGCCGTGGTCTTGGCCGCCGGAGCGCCCATCTGCATGTCCATGGTCTGGCAACCGGAAAGCGCGAGCAGGCCCGCGAGTGCGCTGGCGAGAGAGAGTTTGGAAAAAGGCATGTCCCTGTCCGTCAAATGAAAACAATGTGGCGTCCGCCCCACCGGCGGGCGCCGCGCCCGCGCGACGATACGGGCCGCCCGATGCGCGGGCCAGTGTCGAAAGTCACACGGTCAGGAACATTTGTGGCGCTTGTTGGGGCTTGGTTACAGTCCGAACTCCATTCGCAGGAGTTTTCAGATGGCCACAAAGAAGAGGAATATCGTGGGAGAAGCCGCCGTCGAACTGACGACGCAGCAGGTGGCGCAGGCCCTGGCCATTGCCGGGGCGTCGGGCTACAGCGGCAGCGCCGATCCGTCGTTCGTGGGGGCGGTGCTGGTGGCGTTGGCGGTCAACACGAGTTCCGTCAGCGCGACCATCGACAGTGCGAAGAGCAGGGGCCCCGGCGTCGCCGGCGTGCTGCAGCACTGACCGGCCGGCGGGGCGCCGGCCTCCGGCCTGAACCGGCGCACTTTCAGGTCGTGTAGTCGCCGCTGGCTTCCGGCTGGAACAGCACGGCGATCACGCGCGCGCTGTGTTCGCCGCCGCCGGGCGCTTCCAGCGCGCGACCGCACCGGTCTTCTGGCCGAGCAGGCCGATGCCGACGGGCGAGAACACCGAGATGAAGCCCGTGGTCGGGTTCGCGTCGGCGGGATAGCAGATCACGATCTTCTGCCGCTGTCCGGCGGGCAGGTCTTCGATTTCCACCTGGGTGTACATCGTCACGATGTCCGAGGGCATTTCCCGTGACGGAAGGATGTCGGCCGTGTCGAGCAGATCGACCAGGGCCGGGGGAAGAGGCGTGTCCGCGAATTTGCTGAGACGGACGTAATCGAGTTCGGTGAGCGTGCGCTCCCCGTGAACGGTTGAAAGCATGAAGCACTCCAGATGAACGCAACCCGCCTTTCCAACAGACAGGGTCGCTACCGCGCGGTGTGGTGCCCGGCGGTCGAGGTGTGCGCATCAAGAAGAAGGTAGCGGACCGCCGGGCTCAGGAATGTGCGGACGTGCGTCGGAGGACCGACGTGGCCGCCGCGACGACGGCGCCCACACGACGACCGGCCGCTGCCATGGGCAGGGCTGCGCGCGCAGGGTATCGACGGGGCGAGAGGAGAGCCATGGGCCGCGAGTGTAGGGGATTCTGGCCAGATTGGCCAATTATGGCCCTACGGGTGCAGCGAGGAATTGCCGTGAAATCTCTGGATTCAATCAGTAGAACGCCCGAATTGAAATCAAAAGCCTTTGATTCGAGACGACGTGAATGAGTGATGGGAAAAGGGTGGGCAAGCGCTCATATTTACCGGATTCTTTGCGAGTTCGGTATTTTCCTGACCACCGGGATTTCTCTGTAATTCATCGATGAATAATTTCTTGTGCCGCATCGAATGAGTGATTTCAAATTAATCTTATGGGTTCGAATTCATTGAGAATATTATTTGGCGCATAAGGGGTACGCCTGAGGTTGCTGTTGTTGTCATTCGATCTCAATTGTTTTGACTCTCCCAGAAGCTTGAAAGCTTCAATTGGGGAGGCTTCAGGTCGAGCGAAATGGTGGATGCATTTTGTTTGTTCAATATGTCTCATTTGCGCATCCTCTGTTCTTTTGTTTGATTGCCATAAAAGCCCCGAGACATAAGAATTCAGTACGCAAAAATCTAAGCGGCCGCTTGCCTTCAATTGCAAGCAATGTTGGCTATTTGGTTGCAATAAGAGGTTGATTGCAAATTTTGCGACGTGAATTTCAAATATTGTTAATTGGGGTTTGAATGACAGCATCCACATGGGACTTGTTCTTGTCGTCGTCGCGAGGCCGCGCAGGGGCGGTCCACCCGCTGATCCGCGCAGGCCTGGTCCTGCTTGCCGCAGGCGCCGCGACCGTCGCGTTCGCGCAACCCACCGCTTCGCTGGAGGCGCCGCGCGCACCTGTCGCGGCGCAGGCCGTGACCGTCGTCCTCGCCCAGTCGAAGGTGGTCAGGGGGCCCGACGGCAATGAACAGTTCCAGGACGCGGCCACCATCAAGCCGGGTGACGTCATCGAATACAAGGCCACCTACACCAACAACACGGGCAAACCGGTCAAGGGGCTGGTGGCGGATCTGCCGATCCCCGAGGGGCTGGAATACCTGCCGCGCAGCGCGAAGCCGGGCGCCAGCCTCGTGAAGGCCGCCACCAAGACCGCCGTCTTCGAGCCCGAGCCGCTCGTTCGCAAACTGCCCGGCGGCAAGACCGAACCCGTTCCCTACAGCGAGTACCGCATGCTGCGCTGGAGCCTGGGCCAGTTGCCGGCAAACGGCAGCCTCGCCGTGAGCGCGCGCGCCAAGGTCGAAACCGTCGCGCCGCCAACGGCTGTGCCTCCCACGCCCGCCACGCCGCCTCCGCGCGGCAAGTAAAGGCCGCGCCGGCTCTCGCGCGCTGCGCGAGGCGAGGGCGCCCGCCTTTTCCATCGATCTCTTGTTTCTGAGTGCCAGTCGGCAGGTACGCGTTCGCCCATCGAAACGTACCGGCCAGGTTCTTTCGTGTTCCCGTTCATCGACAACAGAGGAGAAAACTACGTGATTCCCACCCAGCCAACCCAACGCGCCAGCGGCTGCAAGCCGTGCGCGCCCTGGGCAGGCGCCGCAGCGTTGACGCTGGGCTTCCTTTTCGGAAGCCCGGCTGCATTTGCCGCGTCGCCGCCTGCCAACACCGTCATCGGCAACCAGGCGTCCGCCAGCTATTCGGACGCCGCCGGGACGACCCAGGTCGCTACCTCCAACTTGGTGCAGACCACTGTTCTCCAGGTGGGCTCGTTCACGCTCGACAGCGTCAACCAGGTCACGACGACCATCGTCAACACCAAGTCCGGCGCGGCCGGTGCCACGGTCTATGCGCCTCACGTGCTGACCAACACCGGCAATGGCGTCGACACCTTCGGCCTCACAGTCAAGGCCGATGCGGGCAAGTTCTCGCGCGTCGAGGTCTTCGCCGATGCCGACGGCAACGGGCTGCCCGACAGCACGACGGCGCTCTGCTCGGCAGCTGGCACGGACGTCTGCACGGTGACCCCGGCGCAGAGCGTGCCCGGCAACAACGGCGCGTTCCGTTTCGTCGTGGCCTACACGATCCCGGGCTCGGCCACCGGCGCCGGCAATTTCGATGCCGCAACGATCACCGCCACCCCGGGCACCCCGGCGCTGTACACCGCGCCGAACACCTCGGCGGCCGACAAGGACGAGGTCAAGCTGGCCACCGATGCGGTGTTCAACCTCACCAAGGTCATCGGCACTCCGTCGGTCGCAGCGCCGGGCAACGGCGTCTGGCCGACCGCGCCGGCCAGTGGGCCGAGCTCTTCCGCTGCCTGCACGGCCACGAGCTGGGCAGCCGGTCTCGCGTCGAACGCGAACTGCCAGTACTCGGTCTATACCCTCACGTTCAACAACACGGGCGGCGCACCGGGCAAGTTCGCGCTGTCCGACGTGTTGCCTGCAGGTTTGACCTACGTCACCGGTTCGGCCGTGTGGAGCGGTGCGTCGGGTACGGCGCTGGGTGACGGTGCGGGCGGTGATCCGTCGGGCATCGACTTCCAAGTGACCGGCAACACGCTGAATGCCGTGGTGGCTTCGCTGAGTCCGAACGTGACGCAGACGCTGAGCTTCGTGGTGCTGGTGAACAGCACCGCGGCGGTCGGCACGTCCACCACCACCAACGTGGCCCGCTACAACCCCGCGACCGCGCCGGCCGGCGTGACCGCAGCGTTGATCGGCACGGTCGGCTCGACCTCCAACCCCGGCATACACCGTCCTGGCGCGTTTCGGCATCGTGGTGGGTTCCAACCCGTCCACGGCTGCAACGGCACTCGACGCGACACCCGGCACGCCGAACCCCGCCGGCCAGGACCTGACCACGAAGACGCTGGCTGTTACGGGCGGCAGTGTCCGTTTCCCGCAAACCGTGTTCAACACGGGCGGCGCCTCGGATGCCGTGAATCTGTCGATCTCCGCCAGCACCTTCCCGGCCGGTACGAGCTTCCAGTTCTTCGCGGCCGACAGCGGCGCACCGCTGCCCGACACGAACGGCGACGGCGTGCCCGACACAGGCCCGATTCCGGCCGGCGTGAGCCTCAACATCGTGACGCAGGCGCAACTGCCGCCGGGCACGGTGGGCGGTGCCTACGTGGCCACGGTGCTCGGACGCTCCGTGAACGACAACACGAAGGTCGATGCGACCGAAGACCGCCTTGAGCGTGTGATCGAGACCCTGGTCGACCTGACCAATACAAAGATTGGTACAGGCACCGGCGGCGTCGCCAACGGTGACCTCGGCGCGGGCCCCAGCCCGTTGCCAACGCAGGTCCACGACACAGGTGCCGGCACCGGCACCGTCTTCACGCTGTGGGTGAAGAACCATGACGTGATCGACGCGACCTACAACCTTGCCGCCAGCCAGACGACCGGTTTCCCGGGCACGCTGCCGGCAGGCTGGACGGTCAAGTTCGTGGCGGCGGGCGGCACCTGTGCATCGCCGACCATCCCGAGCGTCGCGGTCATCGCTGGCGGGCAAAGCGAGATCGCGGCCTGCGTCACGCCGCCTTCCTCGCAAGCCGCCGTCACTGCGGTGAAGATCTACTTCAAGGTGCAATCCACTGCGGTGGCCTCGACCGGCGGCATCGCGTCCGACGTCAAGACCGACGCCGTGACGGTGACCTCGACGGCCCTCCAGCTGGGCGCTTCGCTCACGCCGAACAACAACGGCCAGGTCGCACCCGGCGGCACCGTGGTGTATGCCCACACGCTGACCAACATCGGCGCCCAGAGCTGCGGCGCGTACACGCTGACAGCCAAGGTGCCTGCGGCAGATGAGGCGCAAGGCTGGACCACCACGGTCTACCTCGACGTCAACGGCGACGGACAGATCGATGCGGGTGACACGCCGGTGAACGGCCCGCAGGCAAGCCTGCCGGCCCGTGCGGCGCAGAAGCTGCTGGTGCGCGTGTTCGCGCCGGGTGGCGTGAGTGCGGGTGTCAGCAACACCACGACTGTGACGGCGACCTTCACCGATCCGGCCCCCAACTGCGGTGCGCCCTCGGCCACCGACATCACGGCCGTGATCACCGGCCAGATTCGCGTCCTCAAGACGCAGGCGGCCGACGCGACCTGTGACGGCGTGGCGGACACGGTCTTCAAGGCAGATTCGCTGCAGTTGAAGCCTGGTCAGTGCATCGTCTACCAGGTCGTTGCCACCAACGAAGGCGTCGTGCCAGTGACCAACATCGCCATCAACGACGCACTGCCGGCATACACCGTCCTGAGCGCGAAGCAGCCTGCATTGCAGTGCGAAGCCCCAGGCATTGGCGGTACGGCGCCGGCCTTTGCATCGACCGCCACCGCGGTGAGCTGCGGCAGCACGGCCAACACCGTGGCCCCGGGTGGAAAGGTCACGCTGACCTTCGCCGTGCAGATCAACCCCTGATCTGACATCGGCGCCGCCGACGGTCCCGTCAGGGCCGTCGGCTGTTTCCCGCGAGGCCCGGGTTCATCCCCGGTGCCTCGCCTGTTTCCCCTGCCGCTTTCACGCACATCGCTGCATGCAAGCCGTGCCTTGCCGGCCTTCGAGGCGGCAGAGGAAAGAGTTCTTCGACTGTTTGACGTGTCTCCCGCAGCGGGAGGTGCGAGGGAAGGTTCACCGCGTGCCATTTCTTCTTTCTTCTTCGCGTGCCGGCTTGCCTCGGTGGTGGGGCTGCGCGGCGCCTGCGCGCAGCGCGATGGCAGTCTTCGGCCTCGCACTTGCATTCGCCATGTTGTTCGCACCGGTCGCGCAAGCGGCGCCCGCTCCCGGCGGCGTCGTGATCCGCAGCATCGCGACGGGCACCTACGTCCCTGCCGGCCTCGGGCACAGCGAGACGGCCATCTCCAATGCCGTGACCGCCAGCGTGCTGCCCGTGGAGGCGCTGTCGCTCACGCAGGACCAGCGCGTGAACCGCCCGCCCGGCACCGTCGTCACGCTGAGCCACCTGCTCACCAACACCGGCAACGTGGCTTCGCGCTACACCCTGGGGCTCGTCAACGACGGCGCGGGGTGCCCGGCCGACGGGCTCGACCTGTCAGTGTTGCGCGTGGCGCGCGACGCCAACCACAACGGCGTCGTCGACGCCTCCGATCTCGTGCTGCTGCCCGGTGCCGCCAGCACGCTCGCGCTGGAGCCGGGCCAGACGGCCGAACTGCTGGTGCAGGGCACCATTCCCGCCGCGGCCAGCGGCAGTGCCTGCGTGGTGCTGAGCGCGACCACCGCCCTGCAGGGCGCGAGCGCGAGCAATCGCGACACGGTGGACGTGGGCAGCGTCGCCGTGCTCGCGCTGGTCAAGTCGGCCAGCCATGCGGGGGCCGTCGTGCCCGGCAGCACGCGCATCGACTTCAGCATCTCGGGCACCAACACCGGCGCGCGCGACGCGCAGCCCGGCGGCGCGGCCGCGCCCACCGGCACGCAGGTGCTGGTCAACGGCAGCCCGCGCAGCCTGCTGCTGCTGCGCGACCTCGTGCCCACCGGCACGCGCTACCTGCCTGGCAGCCTGCAGAGCACGGCGGCCGGCGCGGTGCGCCTGTTCCGCATGCCCGGCGACGCCGACTTCAGCTACCGCACCGCCGAAGACGGCGCGGCGATCGAAGTGGCCATCGGCGTGCCCACAGCCCTCGCGCGCAATGCCTCCATCGCCATGCAGTTCGCGGTGCAGGTCAAGGCCGATCACACCGGCGATATCCGCAACACCGCGCACAGCCAGTACAACGACGGCGTCGCGCCCGCCGCGTCGCCGTCGAACACGGTGGTGATCGCGATGGCGCCGCCGCAAGGCCAGGGCCGCATCGGCGTCGCCAAGGCCGCCTCCACGCCGCGCATGCACCGCGGCGCGGACGGCCAACCCGACGGCACGGCCACCGTCACCTTCGACGTCCACGTGCGCAACTACGGCACGACCGCGCTGCACGGCGTGCAGCTGGCCGACGTGCTCGAAGGGCAGGGCGCCGCGCAGTTCGGCACCCGCACGACCGCCGCGGTGCCGGGCGCGCGCCAGTACGCCGTGGTGCCCGGAACCTTGTCCATCGTCGGCGGTCCGGGCAACGGCGTGGCGGGCACGGTGGCGGCGGTCAACGCCGCGTTCAACGGCACGGTCTCCGCGCAGGACCTGCTCGCGCCCGGCGCGGTGCTGCCCGTGGGCGGCCAGTTCACGGTGCGTTTCGACGTGCGTTTCCACGTGTCGGGTCGCGCGGGCACGCTGCTCAACACCGTGCGCGCACAGGCCGCGCTCGCCGCCGGTGGCCCGCCTACCGTCTTCGACGACTCCGTCAACGGCAGCAACCCCGATGCCGACGGCGACGGCAACCCCGGCAACGACACCTCGCCCACGCCGGTGCAGCTGCAGCAGCCCGTGCTCTCGCTCGTGAAAAGCGTCTCGCAGCCGCGCCGCGTGGGAGAGGGCGTCTACGAACTCGACTACCGCTTCAAGGTCGGCAACACCGGCGCCGCCCCGGCCCCGAACGTGCGGGTGATCGACAACCTCGACTGCACCTTCGACATGGACAAGCCCGAGGGCCTCGTCGCCGCCTGGGAACTCGTTGGCGCGCCCAAGGTGCGCCACGGCGTGCTGCAGATCGCATCCGGCTTCACCGGCCGCGCCGCCTGCGACCGCGAGGCCGCCGCCAGCGCCGATCCCTTCAAGCTGCCGATGCAGGCGGCACTCGGCCTCACCGACGGCAGCCGCGCTCTCGCACCCGGCCAGAGCGAGGACATCGAATTCACCGTGCGCGTCACCCGCAAGCCTTCGAGCAACGGTGCCCGCGTGCCGTTCACCAACAAGGCCTGGGCCGCTGCGTTCGAGCAGAACACCGCCCCTGCGTCGTCGGCCGCGCTCGTCACCGCGAGCGCCAGCAGCGCGTCCTCCATGCTGGCCGACCCGCAGGGCGTGGTCTACAACGCCGTCACCCGCCAACCGGTGGCCGGCGCCGTCGTCACCTTCGCCCGCCAGTCGTGCAGCGACGGCGCCGCCCGGCCGATGGCCCTGGCCGAAGTGTTCGGCGGCGACAGCGGCGTCTACCGCGCCAACGCCGACGGCAGCCTTTCAATGACCACCGGCGCCGACGGCGGCTACCAGTTCTATTTCCTGTCGCCGCCGGTCACCGGCAGCTGCACCTATGCGCTGGGCGTGACGCCGCCCGCGGGCAGTGCCTACGCGGCGCCTTCGCAGCTCATCCCGGCCATGCCCGGCACCTTCGAGCGCTGCGGCGCCATCGTCCCGAACGCTGCGTCGCCGCAGGGGGCGGAGCCCACCACGCACCACTTCTCGCTCAAGGCCGGCTTCGAGCCCTCGGGCGCGGCCTGCGACGTGCTGCACAACCACATCCCGCTCGACCCGGGCAACGTGCTTGGCCTCGTGCTGCGCAAGGAAGGCAGCAAGCGCCAGGTCGAGTTCGGCGACTTCCTCGACTACGCACTCGTCGTCACCAACAAGACCGGCTTTCCCGTCACCGGCCTCAGCCTCTCCGACCAGTTGCCGCCGGGCTTCGCCTACGTGGCCGGCAGCGCGCGGCTCAACGGCACGGCCACGGCCGATCCCGTGGGCGGGGCCGGCCCCCGGCTGGTCTTCAACCAGCCAAGCCTCGCGCTCGGGGTCGACCAGTCCGCCACGGTGCGCTACCGCGTGCGCGTCGGCGTCGGCGCACCGACGAACGGCGACGCCGTCAACCGTGCCCGCGCCAGTTCCGGCCCCATGCAGTCGAACCTCGCCCAATGGACCGTGCGCGTCACCGGCGGCGTGTTCTCCGACGACGCCTTCCTCTTCGGCAAGGTCTACATGGACTGCCGGCGCGACGGCCGCCAGCAGGGCACCGACGAAATCGGCGTGCCCGGCGTGCGCCTGTACATGGAAGACGGCACGCACGTCATCACCGACGTCGAAGGCAAGTGGAGCCTGTACGGCCTCAAGCCCGTCACTCACGTGCTGCGGCTCGATGCCACCACGCTGCCCGTCGGTGCGCGGCTCGACGCGCTCGACAACCGCAATGCCGGGCGCCCCGAAAGCCGCTTCGTCGATCTCAAGAAGGGCGAATTCCACAAGGCCAACTTCGTCGTCGCCAACTGCGACGCGCCGACGGTGATGAGCGAGGTCATCGCGCGGCGCGAGGCCATCGCCGCCGTGCCCGACACCGAGGCCGACGCCCAGGTGCGCATGCGCCTGGACCCCGAAGGCCGGATCGTCCCCGTGGGCGACCGGCGCGCGCTGCCTGCCAGTGGCGAAGTACGCGCGGGCGGCAGCACTGGCACCAGCACCACGCAGGCCAGCTCGGCGCCACTGATCGCGATGCCCGCCGCACCCGCATCGCCCAGCAGCTTCATCGGCGGCGCGTCGGGCAGCCAGGGCAGCACGCTCGGCGCGGCGACCGGCGGCGCCGCGGCGGATGGCGCATCCCCCGTGGGCAGTCTTTTCTCCGGCATGCGCGTGTCCCGCGGTATTGCGCAGCCGACCGCCGCGGTGGCGCTGCCGCAAGCCGTCCCCAACCCCATCGATCTCGAAGCCCTGCTGCCCCGCATCGAAAGCAACGCCCTGGGCTTCATCGACCTGCGCGATGGCGACACCTTGCCCTCGACCTCGCTCAACGTGCGCGTCAAGGGCGAAGCCGGCCTGGCGCTGCGCCTGAGCGTCAACGGCCAGGGCGTCGAGGAGCGCCGCGTCGGCAAGAAGACCGAGCAGGCCAGCCGCCGGATCGGCGCCTGGGAATACATCGGCATCGTGCTGCGGCCCGGCGTCAACCGCCTCGTGCTCGAAGCTGTCGATCCGTTCGGCAACGTGCGCGGCGCAGCGCAGCAGATCAGCGTCACCGCGCCCGACAAGCTCGGCGCCATCCACATCGACGTGCCTGCCTCGGCGCAGGCCGATCTGCGCACGCCCGTCGTCGTGAAGGTGCGCCTGACCGACGCGGCCGGCGTGCCCGTGACCGCGCGCACGCAGCTCACGCTCGAGACCGACCGCGGCCGCTGGCTCGACGAAGACTTGAACCCCGCCGAGCCCGGCACCCAGGTCTTCATGGACGGTGGCGTGGCCGACTTCCGCCTGCTGCCGCCCGGCGAACCCGGCGATGCTCGCCTGCGCGTGACGGCCGCGAGCTTCACGAGCGAGGCGCGCCTGGCGCTGCTGCCCGAGCTGCGCCCCATGATCGGCGTGGGCATCGTCGAAGGCGTGCTCGACTTCACGAAGCGCGGCCAGGTGCCGCTGGGCGCGATGCCCGCGGGCGCGGCCTTCGAAGCCGAGCTGTCCGGCCTGGCCGACGAGGGCAACGACAAGCGCCGTGCCGCTGCGCGCGCTGCCTTCTTCTTCAAGGGCGCCGTCAAGGGCGACTACCTGCTCACCGCCGCCTACGATTCCGACAAGACCCGCAAGGACCGCCTGTTCCGCGACATCCGCCCCGACGAGTTCTACCCCGTGTACGGCGACTCGTCCGCGAAGGGCTTCGACGCCCAGAGCACGCAGAAGCTCTACGTGCGCATCGACAAGAACCGCTCCTACCTGCTGTACGGCGACTTCAGCACCGCCAGCAGCACCGAAGTGCGCAGCCTGAGCCAGGTCAGCCGCTCGCTCACCGGCCTCAAGCACGTCTACGACGACGGCGAGGTGCGCACCACCACGTATGCCTCGCGCACCGCGCAGACCCAGCAGGTCGAGGAGTTCCGCGCCGTCGGCACCTCGGGCCCGTACTACCTGGGCGCCAGGGGCGGCGAGTTCGTCGAGAACAGCGAGCAGGTCGAGATCGTCGTGCGCGACCGCAACCAGCCCGACCTCGTGCTGCAGCGCTCGACCGTGACGCGCTTCGTCGACTACACCGTCGAGCCGCTCACGCGCCGCCTGCTGTTCACGCGCGCCATCGCGTCGGTCGATGCGAACCTCAACCCGCAGTCCATCCGCGTCACCTACGAGGTCGATGCGGGCGGCCCCAAGTTCACCGTGGCCGGTGCCGACGTGCAGCTCAAGGTGGCCAAGAACCTGCAGGTCGGCGTGGTCGCGGCCATCGACGAGAACCCCGAGAACCGCCGCAAGCTCGGTGCCGTCACCGCCCTGGCGCGCCTGGGTGATCACACCACCGTCGCCGGCGAATGGGTGCAGACCGACTCCGACCGCAACGGCAAGGGCAGCGGCGCCCGCGTCGAGCTGCGCCACCAGGGCGAAGACCTGGCCGTGGCCGCGCTCGCGAGCAAGACCAGCACCGGCTTCGACAACCCCGGCGCGAGCTTCTCGGCCGGGCGCACCGAAGCCTCGGCGCGCGCCGAGTACCGGCTCGACGCCGCCACCGCGCTGCGCGGCGAACTGCTCTACGGCCAGGACGCCCTGCGCGAGGGCACCCGCCGCGGCATCACCGCCAGCGTGCAGAGAAAGTTCGGCGAGCAGCTCGTGGGCGAGTTCGGCCTGCGCCACGGCCACAACGGCACCGGCCTGGGCAGCGGCTCGGGCTTCGACTACGGCCAGGTCTCCACCTACAGCGGCAACCTCGGCAGCGGCGTGGCCGCCAACAACGTCACCGCGCTCGGTGCGGCGGTCAACGCCGGCACCCAGGCCAATGCCAACGACGACGACCTGACCACCGTGCGCGCCCGCCTGTCGGCGCAGGTGCCGGGCGTGCCGCAAGCCAACGTGTTCGTCGAGGGCGAGCAGGACATCCGCAAGTCCGACCGCCACGTGCTCGCCGTGGGCGGCAACTACGCCGTCACCGACAAGACGCGCCTGTACGGCCGCTACGAACTCGTCTCCAGCCTCTACGGGCCGTACGAGCTGAACGCGGGGCAGTCGAACAACGTGGGCATCCTGGGCATCGAGAGCGCCTACATGGAGGGCGGGCGCGTGTACAGCGAGTACCGCCTGGCCGACAGCCTCGACGGGCGCGCGGCACAGGCCGCCACGGGCGTGCGCAACACCTTCAGGGTCGACGACCACTGGCGCCTGACCGGCGGCATCGAGCACACGCGCCAGATCGGCGGGCTGCGCAACAGCGGCAACAACGGCACCGGCCACGCCAGCGGCCTGGCGGGCGACTCCACCGCCATCACCGGCGGCGTGGAATACACCGACGCGCGCATCAAGGCCAGCGGCATCCTCGAAGGCCGCCACGGCGACGACGCGGACACGCGCCTGTTCAGCGCGGGCTTCGGCTTCAAGATCGATCCGTCATGGAGCCTGCTGGCGCGCAGCGTGATGAGCGCCAGCGAAGGGCAGGGCGCCAACGCCGGCAACGCGCACCACCTCGCGCGCCACCAGATCGGCCTGGCCTACCGTCCGGTGGACACCGACAGCTGGAACGCGCTCATGCGCTATGAACGCGGTTCCGAGCGCGTCACCGGCACCGGCAGTTCGACCGGTGCGCTCGACGGCGCGAGCGTCTTCGGTGCGGGCAACGGCAGCGCAGCGCTGCCCGGGCGCACCAGCGCCGACATCGTCTCGGCCCACCTCAACTACAACCCGCGCCCCGGCACCGTCATCAACGGGCGCTACGCCGCCAAGTGGTCGCGCGCCGACGACGGCCTGCTGCGCAGCACCTACTGGGCGCACCTGCTGCAGGCGCGCTACACGCAAGACCTCAACGACAGCTGGGACCTGGGCGTGCAGGCCGGCCTGCTGCGCGGCAAGGGCGGCGGCCTGCAGAAGACCTTGGGCATCGAAGTCGGCTACCAGGTCATGAAGGACCTGTGGGTGTCGGCGGGCTACAACTTCGTGGGCCTGAAAGACCGCGACCTGGCGGCCAACGACTACACGAGCAAGGGCGCGTACATCCGGCTGCGTTTCAAGTTCGACGAGACGGCGCTGGGTGCCGCGTCGGCGGGCGCAGCAGCCCCCGTGAAAGACGAGCGGACCGATCGATGAAGTCGCGGAGGAATGGCCAATGAAAATGCAAAAAACTGATTCGATGCGCTGCGCGACGGCGCTTCGCTGCCTACCCGTGCGGACGCGTGCGATGGCGCTTGCAAAAGGCGTGGCGCACTTCTTTCATGCCTTGCGCGGCGTCGCCTTTCTGGCACTGACCTCGCTCCTGATCGGCACGCAGGCCACGGCTGCGGAGCTATGTATATGGAAGAGCGGAACCTACGGGGAAGTCGCTGTCACCACGGAGGGTGCATGCAGGGTGGAGGACAAGCGCGCATGGGGTACTTATCTCACGCTGGGAAAGTTCAACTCGTGGGAAGCATGCACGTTCAATTTTTCTGTGCCGGTGAAGAACCTGAGCATTCGAACTTACGTGCTCGACTGCGACCCAGCAATTGGGTGCGAGAAGATGGCGGTGTCCGTCAACGGAAACCACTATCCGTTCACTGCGGCGGAGGTCACGACGCCTATCTCCGATCTATCGGCCACAGAGTTTAGGGCCCTTGCGCCGGTAAAAATCGACGCAGACGGCAATCTTGAGGGGGCGGACCTCGCCACCTCGTTCGGTCGTGGGGCCTCTGCATGGGCCCTTATTTCGAGAACATCCGTGTCTTCCGTGACGCTCTCGCACGAGCCACTCTACGGTCAGCCGAATGGGTCGGACAACCTGGTGTGCTTCTTCGTGGAAAACCTCCCAGTTCCCCCATTGGCGCTCAAGAAGGAAGCCAGCGCGGCCCCATGGGTCGTCGGCCAGCCCGCCAGCTACACACTCACGCTGACGAACTCGAGTGGCACCGCGACCACTTCCGAAATGGTGGTGACCGACAACGTGCCGTCTTCGCTGACCATCGGCGACCTTCCCCCGTGGTGCAGCCGAGCGGCCCAGGCCGTCAGTTGCCTGGTGCCCGCAGGGCTCACATCGTCCGTGTCCTTCGTCATTCCGGTGACGCCCCTGCCTTCTGCCGTGCCCAGCGTGACCAACACGGCCACGGTATCGAGGGGGGGAGACGCCATGTGCAACGACATGGGGGCGTGCACGAGCACGGTGACCACGCCGGTGGTCCCTACGCCTCCGCCCGTCATCACCTCGACCAAGACGGTCAGCGCCAGCCCGCTGGGGGTGGGGGCGCCCAACCAGTTCTACGCTGTGCTCGTTACCGTGGCCAACGGCACGACCACGGCGCCGATCTCGGTGATGGACACCTTGCCGCCGGGTGTCACCCTGCGCGGGGCCCCGACATTGGTGGCGGGAACCACCACCGGCGTGCTGAGTGGTTGCCCGACCTCGGGATCGAACACGACCAACTGCAGCGTGGCGGCGGGCATCGCGCCCGGCACTTTCGAAATACGGATTCCTGTGAACGTCGCCGCATCGGCCGTGGGCCCCAACGGCGGCACGAACACGGTGAACCTCAGCGGCGGTGGCGACGCCGCCTGCACGACGGCGCCAGGACAGGCGTGCGATGCGACCACGCCGCCCACGCGCGTGGTACCACAGGCGACGCTGAAGCTCGAAAAGATGGCCGATGCGTCGGAGTTTCTTGTCGGCCTGCCGGCCAGCTACACGCTGAAACTGAGCAGCACCAATGCCGGGATGACGACGGCGAACACTGTCATCACTGACACCTTCCCAGTCTCCTTGACGATCGGCAAGCTGCCTTCGGGGTGCAGCAGGGTCGGGCAGGTCGTGACGTGCACGGTGCCTGCGGGCATGGCAACGTCCGCGTCGTTCGTCATTCCGGTGACGCCTCTGGCGGCTGCGATGCCGCGCGTGATCAACGCGGCAACGGCCGTGGGGGGGCGGGGACCCCGCGTGCAACGGTGTCGGTCCATGCGCGAGCACGACAATCACACCGGTTGCTGGGACGCGCATCCGGGGATTCAAGTATTCGAGGCCCCACCCATTGATTGTCGGGGCGCCGGGGCAGCTCTACCTGGTCGACGTCGTTGTGGATTTTGCTCCGACCACAGCGCCGCTCGTGCTCGAGGACGTCTTGCCCAAGGGCATCACACTGGCTGGACCGCCCGTGCTGGTCGCGATCAATACCACGGGTGTCCTGAGCGGTTGTTCCCCCGCCGGCTCCGTGGTCGTCCGCTGCAGCGTGGCTGCGGGTGTCATGCCCGGTAGCTTCTCTGTCGAGATTCCTGTGCACGTCGACGCCACGGCCGTCGGGCCGCTGGGTGGTACGAACTCCATCAACCTGAGCGGTGGTGGGGATCCGCTTTGCACCACCTTGCCGAACGAAGCGCTCTGCGATGACTCGACGGGGCCGGTCGCGGTCCTCCTGCCTCCGAAACTTCGCATCGTCAAGGAAGTGATCAGCGGTTCCGGCACCCATCGCTTCGACTTTGCGCTGTCGGGCCTGAGCGTGGCCCGCGACACCATCACGGTCAGCGCGCCGGGCCGGGGTATCGGTGCGCAGACGATCACCGGCAAGGTGGGCGTGCCGGTCACCATCACCGAAACGTCGCCTGCCGGCTGGCCCGTGAACCCGGTGAGCGCCAGCTGCCGCGACCTGAAGGACGTCATCGCGCCGTCGCCCATTCGCGGGGTGTCGGGTTCGAGCCCGGCCGCAGCGGCCGCGTCGGCGCCGCCGGTGGTGCTGGCCGGCAATGCGCTGAAGATTCCTGCCGAGTGGATGGTGGCCGGTGCGGACCTTGAATGCACCTTCGTCAACAGCGATGCGCATGCCGTCACCGGCCGCGTCTTCATCGACAACGGCCGCGGCGCGGGCGTGCCGAACGACGGTGTGGCCAACGGTGGCGAAGCGGGGCTCGCGGGCGTGCGGATGCGGCTCACCAACTGTGCGGCGGGCGTGTGGTCCACGGCCGTGACCGACGGCTCGGGCCACTACCGCCTGGAGCTGCCGTCGCAGCCTTCGTCGCCGTCCGAGGGCGATCCGGTGTGCGTCGAGGAGGTGACGCCGGCGGGTCATCTGTCCACGGGGGCGTCGGTCGGTGCCACGCCGCTGCCTTCCGGCACGGGCGTGGCCGTGGGCGGGCGGACCTACACCTACGCGCGCACCGCCGCAGGGGCGCCGGACCACATCGCCTTTGCATGGAACGATGCCCGGGCCGGCGAGCTGAACTTCGGCGACGTGGCTCTCAACCGCTTCGGCGCCGACAGCGCCCGCACCGGCTCGCCCGGCAGCAGCGTGAGCCACGCGCACACCTTCGTGGCGCAGACCGGCGGGACGGTGAGCTTCGGTGTGGCCGGCGCGGTGGCCACGCCGCCGATCGACGGCTGGAGCGCAAAAATCTACGAAGACCCGGGCTGCACCGGTGCCTTGCAGGCCGGCGCTACGGTGCTCTATCCGCCGGCGGTGCCCCGGCCCGTAATGACGGGGCAGAACCTTTGCGTGGTGGTGCAGGAGTTCATTCCGGCCGGCGCGCTCGCCGGCTACAACGACAAGCGTTCGGTGCAGGCGAGCTTCGTGTTCACGAACGCATCACCCGCGTTGAGCGCGAGCTACCTCGTGCTCGATACCACGACCGTGTCGAGCACGGCGCTGGAGCTCAAGAAGGAAGTGCGCAACCTGACGAAGAACGGCGACTTCGGGCTCAACAACGAAGCCAAGTCGGGCGAGACGCTCGAGTACCGCATCACCTACACCAACAACGGCGCGACGCCGATCAGCGGCCTGACGGTGAGCGACGTCACGCCGGTCTACACCAGCTTCGTCGCCTCGCAGGAAGGCGCGACCCCGGCGACGCTGACCGCATGCACGAAGCGCACACCGGCCAATGCATTGCCTGCGCCGGCCGTGGCGTGTGCAGCCGCCCAGGCGCCGGGCGGAACGGGTCCGCTGGACTGGAAGTTCACCGGACAACTCGCGCCCGGCGGCACGGGCAACGTGCGGTTCACGGTGACGGTGAACTGACGACTTGCGCGTCAGCAGGCGCGCAAGCTGCTGCTATCAGCAGCGTCCCTTTTTCGCCTGGCCGGGCGGGCAGTGGCCGCCGCCGCGGTGGTCGTCGTCATGGTCGTAGCGGTCGTGGTCATGGCGGCGGTGGTGGCGGTCTTCGCGGCGTTCCTCACGGCGCTCGGCGCGGCGCCAGTCGCCTTCGCGCCAGCGCCAGCCGCCGTCGGCGCGCACCCAGCCGCCCGGGGCGTAGGCGTAGTCGGGGCGGGCTGCCACGTAGTAGCCGGGACGCCATGCGTAGGCGCGGTCGTTCCACTGCCAATGGCCGGGCACCCAGACCTGGCCGCTGCGCGGCCGTGGCGCGGGTTCGTAGCGCGGTGCGGGTGGCGCGACCTGGATGAGGCCGGGCACGTTGATGTTGACGGACACCTGCGCCACGGCGGGCAAGGTGGCGGCGGCCACGGCGGCGGCCAGGAGAATTCTTGTGAGTTTCATCGTGATGCCCTTGATGGTTGTTATTTGTGAATGACTGAGCCCAAACAACGCCTGAGCGGCGCGTCGCGTGCACGGGTTTGCCCGGGGCAGGGCAGCACAAGTCATTAACAAAGAGGGAGTTTTGCACGCAGGGCGGGGCCTGCGTGTCGGACAGGCCCGCGAGCGGGTTGGCGGCGGCCGATGTGTGGCGCCAAAGCAAAAGGGCCGCAAAGCGAAAAGGCCCCCGCAAAGCGAAAAGGCCCGTTACCTTGTGAGTAACGGGCCTTCAGCAAATGGTGGCTCCTCGACCTGGGCTCGAACCAGGGACCTACGGATTAACAGTCCGGCGCTCTACCAACTGAGCTATCGAGGAACAAGCCTTCAATTATATTCAATGGAATCGCCGTTCTGAACGGCGACCCTCAATTTTTGCCAATCGAAGTGTGCGGGGCGATTTCTTTCCATCGCTTGGCACACGTCTTCGTTCGACGGTCGTCTCACAAATGAAAAGGCCCGCTACCTTGTGAGTAGCGGGCCTTCCAGAGGCCTTGCGGCTTTATTGTGGCTCCTCGACCTGGGCTCGAACCAGGGACCTACGGATTAACAGTCCGGCGCTCTACCAACTGAGCTATCGAGGAACAAGCCTTAGATTATAGCGTGATTTTTGGGGCTTCCAAAACAACGCGGCGCCGGCGCAACGAATTCGTGGCGACGACGCCGCGATGACGAAGACGAAGCGCCCCGCTCATGTCGTCACATCGCGATGCTCAAGCCCAGGCGCAGCGTGCGCGGCGCACCTGGGAACAGGTAGACGTGGCTGAACTGGTAGGGCGATTCCTTCCAGTAGCGGCGATCGAACAGGTTGTCGACAGCCAGCGTCCAGCTCGTGGCCATGCCGGCCAGCTTGGTGTCGTAGCGCAGCACTGCATCCAGGCGCGTCCACGACGGCAGCCGGATCGAGCCGTCGGGCAGCACGTTGCGGCGGCCTTCGTACGACAGCTGTCCCGCGAGTTCGAGGCCCGGCACCGACGCGAAACGATACGCGGCCTGCGCGCGCAGCACCTGCTTGGGCACGTTGGTGGGCGCCTGTCCGTTGAGCTCGGGCGCGGCCGTGCTGCCGCGCCGTTTGGCGTCGATGAGCGCCACGCTGCCGCCCAGGCGCCACGGGCCGCCGGTCCATTGCGCGCCGGCTTCGAGGCCGCGATGCACCGCGCGACCATCGTTGCGCACCGTGCATGACGCGCCGCACAGGTCGAGGTTGGTCATCGGGCGCGAGATGTCGAACCACGCGAGCTGCCAGTTGAACGCCGCGTCGCCGCCCTTCAGGCCCAGTTCCCACTGGCGCGATTGCAGCGCGGGCAGCGCCTCGCCCGCGTTCGCGTACTGCGAGCTCTTGTTCGGCACGACCTGCGATTCGACGCCCTTGCCCCAGCTCGCATAGGCGAGGAGCCCGGGCTGGATCGTGTAGCTGGCCGCGATCCACGGCGTGGTGATGCTGTCGCTGTAGCCGGTGGGGCGCGAGCCGTCGGTGCGGATGCTGTCGCGCGACAGCCGCGTGTGCCGCGCGCCGATCCAGGTCGTGAAGCGGTCGTTCCAGCGGATTGCGTCCTGCACCGACAGCTCGGTCGAGCGCTCGTTGCGGTTGGTGTTGGCGTCGGTCAGGCGCGGGTCGGCCGGCGTCATCGCGGTGGCCCAGATGTTGCCGGTGCCGACGTAGTTGTAGGCCTGGTCCTGGAAGCGGTTGCGCACGCGGCTTTGCAGCAGGCCGAAGCCCAGCTCGTGGCGCACGCTGCCCGTCATCACGTTGCCCTTGAGGTTCAGGCTGCCCGCGGTCTGCGTGCGGCGCTCGTTCTCGCTGCGGAAGTCGTACACGTCGAAGGTGCCGTCGGAACAGTAGCGGTCGTAGTTGCCTTCGGCGCCGCAACCGAAGGCGTAGGCCAGCCGGTCGTCGGTCTTCAGGCGCTGCTGGCCGATCTGCGCGCTCCAGCGCCAGTCGGCATTCAGTGCCTGGCTGAAGCGCACCGTGCCGGTCAGCGCCTTGAACACCGAGGGCTGCGACCACGGCTGGTTGTTGAGGTTGATGCGCGGATCGACCGGTCGGGGCAGCGTGTTGCCCAGCAGGCTGTAGCCGTTCTGGCTCGGCTGCTGCTTGTGGCTTTGCTCCACCTCGAACTCGAGCACCGAATCGCGCGTGATGCGCCAGTCGGCCGCGAGCGAGAAGAGGCGGCGGCTGCCGTCCAGGTTGTGCGTGAGCGGCTTGAGCTTTTCGCCGGCCAGGTTGAGCCGGTAGCCGAACTGGCGGTTCTCGCCGAAGCGCCCGCCGACGTCGATCGCGCCGAGCACGCTGCCGCGGCTCGTGGTTTCGAGGCGGACCGTGCGCAGGTCCTGCTCGGTCGGGCGCTTGACCACGTAGTTGACGAGCCCGCCCGGCGCACTGGTGCCGGCCTGGATGCCGCTGGTGCCGCGCAGGATCTCGATGCGCTCCTTGTTGTCCAGCGGGATCGCCGTCTCGGCGCTGATCGGCAGGCCTTCGCGACGGTAGTTGAAGCGGTTGTCGAGCACGAAGCCGCGCACCGTGAGGTAGTCCCAGTAGCCGGCGGAGTTGTAGGCGTCGGTGACCGAGGCGTCGAACTGGGTCAGGTCGGCGAGGCGGCGTGCGCCGCTGCTGCGCAACTGCTGGCTGTCGATCACCGTGGCCGACAGCGGCAGCTCGCGCAGCGGCACGTCGCCGAAGCCGCTGATCTCGGCCTGCGGCGCGGCGGCGCCGTCGTTCACGGTGACTTCGGGCAGTGCTTGCGACTGCGATTGCGCATGCGCGCCGCAAGCACCGAAAGCGAGGAGGGCGGCGGCAAGCGCGCGCGAAAGCGGGGAGTGCGAGAAAAGTCGAGCGTTCATTCTGTGCGTTCAGGGGAACCGGGGGCGGCGTGCATCGCCGTCATCCATTGAGCGGCCGTGGCCTCGGGGTCGTCGGCGGCCACCAGTGCGCGCACCACGGCGACCGAGCCGACGCCGGTGGCGAGCACCTCGGGCAGCCGCACGGCATCGACGCCGCCGATGCCCACCTGCGGGTAGCCGCGCAGCAGCCGCGCGTAGGCTGCGAGCCGTGCCACGCCCTGCGGCGCGGTCGCCATCTTCTTGAGCGTGGTCGGGTAGATGGCGCCCATCGCGATGTAGCTCGGGCTCACCGCGTCGGCGCGCACCATCTCGGCGTAGCCATGGGTGCTCACGCCCAGCCGCAGGCCGGAAGCGCGCAGTTGTTGAAGCTCATCGGGCGATAGCGTGTCGAGGTCTTCCTGCCCGAGGTGGATGCCGTAGGCGCCGGCCGCGATGGCGACCTGCCAGTGGTCGTTGATGAAGAGCAGCGCACCGGTGCCGCGCACGGCTTCGACGGCGGCCTGCACTTCGCGCGCGACGGCCTCGGTGTCGTCCGACTTGAAGCGCAGCTGCACCGTCGGTACACCGGCGCGCGCCATGCGGCCGACCCATGCCGCGTCGGGCAGCACGGCGTAGAGGCCGAGCCGTTCGGGGCAGGGCGGAAAGGCGTCGGCACGCGCGGTCGGTGGAAAGGGTCCCATGCCGAAATCGACTGGCGCATCGGGCCATGCCGACGCGTCGAACTGGCTGAGCCGTTCGGTCTGCGCGCGCCACGCATGGGCGAGGCATTCGGCGTCGATCTCGATGAAGCCGAGCGCGGTGCAGGCCTGTTTGGCGCCCCGATAGATGGCGTCGTCGGAGGTAAAGTGCGGCGCGCCGCTCACGGCCGTGGCCGTGGCGGCGCCGAAGCGCAGGCCGTGGGCCGCGACGATGGCTTGCGCCACGGCGCGGGCGTTGGTGGTGTCGATGGTGTTCATGGTGCGTGGTGCCAGAAGGGCGTGCCGAGCACGGGCGTGCTGGGCTGCGCGGCGTCCTGTGCGGCCATCGCGCCGGCGCGGTAGGCGGCGCGGCCGGCCTGCACTGCATCGGCGAACGCGCCGGCCATGGCGACGGGTTCCTGTGCGAGCGCGACGGCGGTATTGAGCAGCACGCCGTCGTAGCCCCACTCCATCACCTGGCACGCATGCGAGGGCAGGCCGAGGCCCGCGTCGACCAGCATCGGCACCTTCAGCCGCTCGCGCAGCAGGCGCAGCGCATACGGGTTGACCGGCCCGCGCCCGGTGCCGATGGGCGCGGCCCACGGCATCACGGCCTGGCAGCCGACATCGACGAGGCGCTGGCACAGCACGAGGTCTTCGGTGCAGTACGGCAGCACGTGGAAGCCGTCGCGGATCAGCTGCGACGCCGCATCGACGAGGTTCAGCGTGTCGGGCTGCAGCGTGTAGTCGTCGCCGATGAGCTCGAGCTTGATCCACGGCGTGTCGAACAGCTCGCGCGCCATCTGCGCGGTGGCGATCACTTCCTGCACGCTGTGGCAGCCGGCGGTGTTGGGCAGCACCGGAACGGCCAGTTTGCGCAGCAGCTCCCAGAAGCCGTTGCCGAGGTCGCTGTTGCCGGAGCCCTGGCTGGCGGTCTGGCGGCGCAGCGAGGCGGTCAGCATCGCGGGCTTCGCGCGCTGCACGGCGGCTTCGAGCACGTCGGGCGAGGGGTAGCGCGCGGTGCCCAGCAGCAGGCGGCTTTGGAATGTCTGGCCGTAGAGGACCAGGGGATCGGGATTGGTCATGGTTGTCGTCTCCATCGTCTTGTCTCTGGTGCGTTCGGTCAGCCGCCGGTCACCGGGCGGATCACCTCGACGCGGTCGTCGGCGTGCAGTGGGTGCGTGGCATAGGCCGAGCGCGGCACGAACTCGCGGTTCACCGCCACCGCGAAAGGCGGCACGGCCTGCAGCACGGCCAGCGCGTCGGCGAGCAGCGCGCCCTCGGGCAGCGTGCAGGGCTTGTCGTTGATCAGGATGTTCATCGTCGATGTTGTGGTCATGCGTCGGGCACGTCCATGCCGAAGCCGCGTGCGAGCGTGGAACGGCCGTGCGCCAGCAGTTCCATCGCCGCGTCGAGCAGGGCGGGCGCGATCATGAAACCGTGGCGGTACAGGCCGTTGATCTGCAGCACGCGCGGCTGGGGCTGGCGAATGGCGGGAAGGTTGTCGGGCAGCGTGGGCCGGCATTGCGTCGCGATCTCGACGATGCGCGCCTCGGCAAAACCGCTGTGCACCGCGTAGGCCGCGCTCAGCAGCTCGAGCGTGGAGCGCACGCTGGCGGGCGACAGGTCGTCCGACTCGATCTCGGTCGCGCCGATCACGAACAGATGGTCGGGCTTGGGCGCGATGTACAGCGGGTAGCGCGGATGCACGAGCCGCGTGGGCCGCTGCAGCGTGACCTCGGGCGCATGCACGCGGATCACCTCGCCGCGTACGCCGCGCAGTGCATTCCATTGCGGCTTGGCACCGAGGCCGCGGCAGTCGATCACCCAGTCGGGCTGGCCTGCCGTGCCGGGCGAAAAGTCGGAGGGCGCACGCGGCGATTGCCAGTGCAGCGTCACGCGGGCATCAGCCTCCAGCGTGGCACGCAGCGACGCCAGCAGCGCACGGTTGTCGAGCTGGCCTTCGCCCGGCAGGTACAGGCCGCGCGCGAAGCGCGCGTGCCCAGCGAGGGCTCCAGCGCGGCGATGGCGGCGGGGGTGTCGAGCGCCTGCATCGGTGCCAGCTCGGGCACCTGCGCACCGGTGCGCGCCAGCACGCCCGCGAGCCGCGTGGCCTCGGCGGCGTCCTGCCGGTGCCACAGCACCAGCGTGCCTTCGCGCTGGAAGAACACGGGTTGTGCCAGCGGCGCTAGCAGCTCGGGCCAGCGCGACAGCGCGTGCTGGCCCATGCGCACGACCGACACCGGCGCGACGGCCGATTCGGCCAGCGGCGCGAGCATGGCCGCGGCCACGCGCGCGGCCGCGCCTTCGGCCTCGGGGCTGCCGGCTTCGTACAGGTCGATGCGGCAGCCCGCGCGTGCCAGCTCGACCGCGAGCAGCCGGCCCATCAGGCCCGCGCCGAGGATCGCCGCCGAGCCGAAAGGCAGGGGATGCGGTGTGCTCATGCGGCACCTCCGTCGGCTCGCCGATAATTTTCGCCATGACCCAAGCACCCACCCAGCGCTATGCACGCGTGCTCTCCATCGCCGGCTCGGACAGCGGCGGCGGCGCCGGCATCCAGGCCGACCTCAAGACCTTCGCGGCGCTCGGCTGCTACGGCATGACGGCCATCACCGCGCTCACCGCGCAGAACACGGTGGGCGTCTCGGGCATCCACGGCGTGCCGCCCGACTTCCTGAAGGCGCAGATCCAGGCCGTGGTGGAAGACATCGGCGTCGACGCCGTCAAGCTCGGCATGCTGCACGCGCCCGAGGTGGTCGAGGTGGTGGCCTGGGCCATCGACCGCTACCAGCTGAAGAACGTGGTGCTCGACCCCGTGATGATCGCCACCAGCGGCGACCGCCTGATCGCGGCCGAGACCGTGCAGGTGCTGGTGCGCGAGCTGTTCCCGCGCGCCGTGGTGGTCACGCCCAACCTCGACGAAGCCGCCTTGCTGGTCGGTCATGCCATCGGCGGCATCGACGCGCTCGACGGCGCGGCCGACGAATTGCTCGCGCTCGGCGCGAAGGCGGTGCTGCTCAAGGGCGGCCACCTGCCGGGCGACGAGGTGGTCGACGTGCTGCTGGAGCGCAGCGGCGCGCGCAAGCGACTCGCGTCGCAACGCATCGCCAGCCGCAACCTGCACGGCACCGGCTGCACGCTCTCGTCGGCCATCGCCGCGCACCTGGCACTGGGCCTGGCGCTGCCCGAGGCGGTCGAGCGCGCACGCACGTACATCCTCGGCGCGATGAGCGCCGGTGCGAATGTGCAGGTCGGTGCGGGCCACGGTCCGCTCAACCACGGCTTTGCGCCAGTGCCGACCCACCGCTTGCCGCTGTCGGCCGGCTGAGCCAGGCCAGCACGAAGGTCGCCGCCAGCGTCGGCAGCGCCGAGCCGAACTGCGGCGCCCACTTGGCGAGCGCGTGGTAGGCCGCGATGCCCGCGAGCCAGATCAGCGCCGCGCCCCAGTCGATGGTGCGCGTGCCGCTTGCCGACACGGCGCTTCCGCTGCCCAGCCGCCCGAGGATCACGCCGTACAGCGGAACGAACACCGAACTCAGCAGCAGCAGGAAGGGTTCGAGCGTGTGCATCGGCAGCACCAGCGCCAGGCCGATGCACAGCACTGCCAGCAGCAGGCCCCAGCGCTTCACGCTCCAGCGGGGCAGCAGGCTGTGCGTGGACACCGAGCCCGAGTACACGTCGCCATAGGCGTTGTCGAGTTCGTCGATGAGGATCAGGCCCAGCGCCACCAGGCCGCCCTGCGCCAGCAGCAGCGCCGTGACGAGGCTGGTGCCCGGCTCGGCCACGCTCACCACCATCACGCCCAGTGCGTAGCACCAGATGTTGGCGAGCGCGTAGCCGATCCAGGTGCCGCTGAACGCGCTGCCCAAACCACCGGCGGCACTGCGCTTGCCGTGGCGCGCGTAGTCGGCCACCAGCGGCAGCCACGACACCGGCATCGCGATCACCAGGTCGAGCGCGCTGAACATGCCCATGCTGCCGTCGCCCGGCCGGGCCCAGAAGGCGTCCAGGCCCTTGGCGTGCAGCCGCGTCGCGAACTGCCAGCTGAGCCACAGCAGCGACAGCACCACCAGCGGTAGGCCGAAGCGGCTCACGAAGCGGCGCACCAGCTTCACCATCGAACCCGCGAGCAGGGCCAGCAGCACCGCGCCCCACAGCAGCGTGGTCAGCACGCCGCCCCAGGCCGTGCCCAGCGCGGGGCCGAAGGCCTGTTGCCCGATGGCCTGCGTGCCTTCTCGCATGATCACGAGCTCGAAGGTGGTCCAGCCCACCAGCTGCACGATGTTGAGCAGCACCGGCAGCCGCGCGAAGGCGCTGCCGTAGGTGGCGTGCATCAGGCCGGCGCTGGCCAGCCCGGTTTCGCAGCCCAGCCGCGCGGTCCAGGCCAGCAGCCCGGCGCCGAGCAGCGAGCCCAGCACGATCGCCAGTGCCGCGTCGCGCGTGCCCACGGCCGGCACCAGGTAGGCGCCGATCTGCATCACCAGCAGCCCCACGCCGAGGCTGAACCACAGCGAGGCGTGGTCGTGCCAGCCGAAGACGCGCCGGGAGGCGGGCAGGGGCGTGAGCGCTTCGTTGCCGGAAGCGGAACTGTCGTTGTCGTGGTCGTGTGCCATCCGTTTTGCTCCAGTGCAAAAGGTTTGGCAGGTGGGCGAGGCTCCAGTGGCGCGGCCGTCGCGCGAGACAACGCGACAGGCCACCGGACCAGCTTCCCTGCGCGAGGATTACCTCAGTCAGGTTCAAAGGGACTCTCTCAGTCAGCCCCGGAACAATCCGGCTCGACACCCCTAGCGATGCGCCCCAGCGAACTGCGGCGCGGGGCGGATTTTATCCCCGCGCCGCAGAACGTCGCAGACGCATGAAAATCCGCGTCGCGAGGGCGGTTTCACATGCCCTGGGGAACCACGACACATGGCAGACGAATTCAAGCAGCCGGGACCGCCACCGGCGCCACCCGCGAACGCGCCGCGCACCCGCCTGCGGCGCTTCCGGGTCGACGTCGGCACCATCATCTGCGCGGTCGCGCTGCTGCAGTCGCTGCTGCTGGTGGCCTTCGGCTACTGGGGGGCGGAGCAGCTGGTGTCGAAGGTGGGCGAGTCGGCGCACAAGGTCAACCACGACCGGGTCGAAGACAACGTCCTCGCCTTCCTCGCGAAGACCGAAGGGCTGGTGCGCGCCATCGCCCACACGCCCGACCTGCACCCGGCGGGCCACGACGGCGAGCAGACCGCCGAGCTGCTCTGGGCCGCGCTGGAACAGACACCCGAAATCGACAGCATCGGCGTGGGCAGCGACGATGGCCATTTCTTGATGGCCATGCGCCACCCCGTGTCGGTGGTGCGGCAGGTGCTGCGCGAGAAAGACTTCACCACCGAGACCTGGGAGTACAAGTCGCCGCCCGACAGTGACGGCGACGAAGACCCGCGGCGGCGCTACGAGACCACGCGCATCGAGGCCTTTCGCAGCGAGGACGACCCGGTGCACCAGGACTGGTTCACGCAGGCCGAGAAGGCGCAGCGCGCCGTGTGGACCGCGCCCTTCGTTCTGCCGTCGATGAAGGAACTGGGCGTGAGCCATGCCCGGCCGAGCCGGCGGCAGGACGAGGAGGGCGTCGCGCAGACGATTGTGGCGGTCGCCAGCGTGTCGCTGGGGCATCTCTCGAACCTCGTGCGCCTGTTCGGCGGCACGGGCCACGGCCACAGCGCGCTGTTGAGTGCCGACCACCACGTGATCGCGCGCAGCGACAACCCGCATTCGGTGCGCAAGCTCGAAGACCCCGACGACGGCGTGCTCGGCGCGCTGCACGCCCACATGCTGGCCAACGGCAGCCGCGGCTGGACCGAGGACATGGCCTTCGGGCTCGTGCACGAAGGCCAGCACTACCAGGTGCAGACTTCGCGCATTGCGGCCACCGACTGGCATCTGGTCAGCTGGGAGCCCGAAGAGGCGCTGCTGGGTGCGCTGCACCGCAATGTGCTGTGGTCGCTGCTGCTGGTGCTGGCGTTCCTGGCGATCGCGCTCTTCATTTCGCTGCGCCTGTCGAAGCTGGTGACCGCGCCCATCGAAAGTCTCTCGCGCACGGCGCGGCGCATCGGGCGGCTCGAGCTCGACGACCTGCCGCGCGAGTCGAGCCGCGTGCTCGAGATCCAGCACCTGAACCAGGCGCTGGACGAATCCGCGCGCAGCCTGCAGGCCTTTCGCAAGTTCGTGCCGGTGGACGTGATCCGCCAGCTCATCGCCGAAGGCCATGCCCTAGAGCCCAACGGTTCGCCGCGCCGCATCACCGCGATGTTCACCGACGTGGAAGGATTCACGGCCATCGCGGAATCGATGCCGGCCGACGTGCTGATGCGGCAGCTGACCGACTACTTTAACCTCGCGACCCGCGTGTTCGCGCGCCACGGCGGCGTGATCGACAAGTTCATGGGCGACGGCATCATGGTGTTGTGGGGCGCGCCCACCGACCTGCCCGACGCGGAGTACCACGCCTGCGCGGCCTCGCTCGAACTGCACGCCGAGATGACCGAGCTCAACCGTCGCTGGCAGGCCGAGGGCCTGCAGCCTTTTCGCACGCGCATCGGCATGCACACCGGCATCGTGATCGCCGGGGTGCTCGGCTCGAGCGACCGGCTGTCGTACACGGCGCTGGGCGACGTGATCAACGCGGCCAGCCGCATCGAAGGCACCAACAAGCAGCTGGGCACGCGCACGCTGATGTCCGAGGCGACCTTCGAAGGGCTGGGCGGGCGTCTGGCCACGCGGCGCATCGAGGAGCAGATCGAGCTGCGCGGGCGGCAGACGCGGATGGTGCTCTACGAACTCCTAGAGGTCGAGCACCAGCCTCGGTGAGCGGGCCCGCGAGCAGCAGGGCAGGAAGCAGTCGTTGGCCGCCTGCTCGGCGGGTGTCAGGTAGAGGTCGTGGTGCGCGACCTCGCCTGCGAGCACCCGCGTGAGGCAGGTGCCGCAGACGCCTTGCGCGCACGAGACCGGGATCTCGATGCCCTCGGCGGCGAGCGCGTCCAGCACAGTCATCGTCGCGGGGATGTGGACGACGCGGCGGGAGCGGTGCAGTTCGACCTCGAAGCAGCCTTGTCCATCGGCCGGCGGTGCGGCGCCCGAGAACGACTCGAAGTGCACCTGCGCGTCCGCCCAATGCAGGGCGCGCGCGGTCGTGCGAACGGCCTCGAGAAAGCCCGAGGGGCCGCAGACATAGACGTGTCGGCCCGGAGCCGGACTGCCGAGGGTGGTGGCGAGGTCGATGTGCTGCGCGGGCGGGCCGTCGTCGTGGTGAAAGAACACCTTGTGCGCGAACGCGCTGTCTTCGAGCCGGCGCCGGTAGGGCGCGCGCGCCGCCGAGCGGCTGCAGCAGTGCAGCGCGAAGTCGGCCCCCAGCGCGGCCAGCCGCTGCGCCATCGACAGCAGCGGCGTCACGCCGATGCCGCCGGCCAGCAGCAGGCTGTGCGTTGCGTTTTCGTCGAGCGCGAAGAGGTTGCGCGGCGGGCCGATCTGCAACACCGAGCCCTCATGGACGGCGTCGTGCATCGCCCGCGAGCCGCCGCGCGAGGCGGCGTCGCGCAACACGCCGATTTCGTAGTGCCCCTCGCCGTCAGGGGCCGATGCGTTGCACAGCGAATACTGGCGCACCAGCCCGCCTGGCAATGCGACGTCGATGTGCGCGCCCGGCGTGAAGGCCGGCAAGCGCTCGCCATCGGCGGGTACCAGCCTGAAGCCGGCCACGCCTTCGGCCTCGACCGTCTTGCGTGCCACCCGCACCGCGATGCCTGCGCCGCCCGACACGCCATTCATTCCTTCGGCACGAGGAAGTTGCCGGCCTCGAACTGCACGGGCGGGGCCGCGGGGTCGAAGCTCACGCCGGCCGGGTCGCGGCCTTCGCGCAGCGCGTCGAGCTGGCGTTGCAGCAGCCGGCGCAGCATCACGATGCCGCGGTCGGACGAGGCCAGGTGCTCTTCCGAATGCGCGGTGATGGCGCCCTGGCTCACCTGCGCCTCGTAGTCGCCGGGGAAGGCGCGGTGCTCGGCCTCGCTCAGCTCTTCCCACAGCTTGCCGTTCAGGCGCGAGCGCACGCGGGCAAGGTCGCCGGGGTTTTTCACCCGGCCGACGGTGTAAATGCGAAAGCTGTGGTCGTCGATCGGCAGCACCCAGCCGATCGACTCGACGCGCCCGTAGGCGGCCACGCGCGGGTTGGGCACCACGCGCAGCGTCGGCAGCACGGGGCCGGCCACGCGGCGGAAGGTGCTGCCGTCTTCGAGCGTGCGGATCGAGGTGATCGTCACGCCGGTCTCGGTGCTCTCGAAGCTCACGTCGGGCATCTGACCCATGAGTGCCACGAACTGCGTGCCGCTGAAGCTGCCGTGCAGCACGGGCACGTGAAACGGGTCGGCCACGTTCTCGTAGTGCTGCAGCCAGTTGCAGGGAATGACCTGCGGCCCGCCGCCGCCGATGCTGTTGCCGTCGGCTTCCAGGGTCTCGCCGTCGTCCATGGTTTCGAGACAGTCGTAGCGTGGCAGCACGGGCTTCTTCTCGGCCGGGCCGAGGTAGGCCCAGACCAGGCCGTACTGCTCCTGCACCGGGTACCAGGGCTGGCGCACGCGGCCGCGGCTGCGCGCGCCGCCATCGGGTTCGCAGGGCTGGTCGACGCAGTGGCCCTGCACGTCGAACATCCAGCCGTGGTAGCAGCAGCGGATGCCTTCTTCTTCCACGCGCCCGTAGTAGAGCGACGCTCCGCGGTGCGCGCAGCGCCAGTGCACGAGGCCCGCGCGGCCTTTCTTGTCGCGGAACAGGATGAGGTCTTCGCCCAGCACGCGCACCTGGCGCGGCGTGTCGGTGGCGTCGGCGGCCAGGCCGATGGGGTGCCAGTAGCGGCGCAGCAGCTCGCCCATGGGCGTGCCGGCGCCGACCTCGGTCAGCTCGGGTTTGTGGCTCGGCGCCTTGCGGCCGTAGGCGGTACCGGTGTCGAAGGCGATGGGTTGCCACTCGGACGTGGCGGAAGGGGGGGCGACGGCGCTCATTCGGGGGTGACTCCTGCGGCCTTGATCAGGTCCGCCACGCGGGGAAAGTCGGCCTTGTAGCCGGCACGGAATTCGGCGGGCGTGCTGCCCAGCGGCTCGAAGCCGTAGCCGGCCAGCCGCTCCTGGATGTCGGGCAGCTTCGTGATCTCACGCAGCGCGAGCGACCATTCGTCGAGCACGGGCTGCGGCGTGCGCGCGGGCGCATACACGCCGATCCAGCTGTCGAGGTCGAAGCCTGCAAAGCCCTGTTCGGTGAAGGTCGGCACGTTGGGCATCGAGCGCACGCGCTGGCGGCCCGTGATGCCCAGCACCTTGATGCGCCCGGCCTGTGCGAGGCCGCGCGCGGTCGCGGGGTTGGCCCAGGCCACGCCCAGCGCTTCGCCGAACATGTCGTTGTGCGCGGCGGCCTCGGCTTTGTAGGGCACGTGCACCAGGTCGATGTGGTTCTGGCGCGCCAGCAGTTCGCCGAACAGGTGTGCGTTGGAGCCGTTGCCCCAGGTGCCGTACGAGACGCCGGGATGCGCCTTGGCGTAGGCCACGAACTCGCGCACGGTGGAGAAGGGCGCCGAGGCGCGGGCGATCAGCATCGGGCCGCCGGTGGCCAGTTGCGACAGCGGCTCGAAGTCTTTCACCGGGTCGTAGGGCAGCCTGGGTTGCAACACCACGTTGTTGATGTGCGTGAGCGGCAGCGTGAGCAGCACGGTGTAGCCGTCGGGCGCGGCCTTGGCGACGGCGTCGGCCGCGATGGTGCCGCTGGCGCCGGGACGGGCCTCGACGATCACCGGCTGGTTCCAGCGCGCCTTGAGCTTCTCGGCATAGACGCGGGCGATGGCGTCCATCGGCCCGCCGGGCGAGCCGAAGGGCACGATGCGCACCACGCGGTTGGGAAAGGGCGCGGGCTGTGCGAAGGCGGGGCCGGCGGCGAGGGCCGCGATGCCGGCACCGAGCACACCGAGTGCATGGCGGCGCGCAGTGCATGTCTTGTCCGCCGCGTGTGCTTCGGGCGGCGAGGGTCTGAACCGATTCATCGTGTCTCCAGTCGTGTTGTACTTGTGCGCTGGACGATACGGACAGCCTGCCCCGCGGGCAATTCGAAGCTTTGAATATGAGATATGGCCCAACGTGATATCCGCAGCCTCGATGTCGGCATGCTGCGGACCTTCGATGCTCTGATGCGCGAACGCAGCGTGTCGCGCGCGGCGACCCGGCTCTTCCTGAGCCAGCCGGCGGTGAGTGCCTCGCTCAACCGGCTGCGCGACACCTTCGGCGATCCGCTGTTCACGCGCACGGCGCATGGCGTGGAGCCCACGGCGCGCGCCCATGCGCTGGCCGGTCAGGTCGAGCGCGTGCTGGCCGACCTGTCCGCGATGCTGGAGCCCGGCGAGGGCTTCGAGCCGGCGGTGTCGCAGCGCATCTTTCGCATCTCGGGCAGTGACTACGCGAGCCACCTGCTGCTGCCGACACTCGCCAACGAACTCGTGGCCTGCGGGTCGCGCATCCGCCTGCACTGGGAGACGAGCTCGTTCCTCACGCTCACCGAGCGCCTGCGCAAGGGCGACTTCGACGTGGCCGTGCTGCCGCGCCTGCAGCCGCCGAGCGATTGCGAATCGGCGCTGCTGTACGAAGACCGCTACGTGGTCGCGGTGCGCCGCGGCCACCCGACGCTGGGCGAGGCGGCCACGCTGGATGCCTTCTGCGACGCGCCGCACGTGTTCCTGGGCTACGGCAGCTCGGCGCTGGACGACCTCATCGACCAGGTGCTGGCGCGGCAAGGGCGCACGCGCAGCATGCGCGTGGCGATGACCAGCTTCGGCCAGATCGTCGACCTGCTGGCGCAGACCGACCATGTGGCCGTGCTGCCGCTGCGCGTGGCCGAGCGCTTTCGCGATCGTCTCGCGGTGCACCCGCTGCCCTTCGAGTTGCCGGGCTACCGCTCGGTCGTCTGCTGGAACCGGCGCTCGAATTCGGATGCGGGCGTGCTGTGGCTGAAAGACGCGCTGCTGCGCATCGCGCTCACTGCGCCGGCTTGAGCCTGCGCGCGAAAGCTTCCAACCCGTCGATCGTGATCTGGATGTGCCGCTCGAAACTGCTGTCGAGCGGCACGGTGGTGCCGTTGTCCCAGCGCAGGATGAAGGCCTTGTTGGCCAGCTGCGGCAGGTGGCGAGCGAGCACGGGATGGTCGAGCGGGCGGATCGTGTGGACGCGCTCGCGCAGCTCTTCGGCCCAGGCCTGCGTGTTGTCGGCGGGCAGGGGCGAAAACTCCATTGTCAGGAAGCCCAGCATCGCGGCGATCACGCAGTTGTAGGCCTCGCGCAGCGGCTCGCCGTCGAAGCCGGCCTCGGTCAGCGCCGCCAGCACGCCTTCGACCAGTTCGGTCGGCAGGCTGCCGTTCGACACCAGCTGCGCCCCGAGCAGCTGCGCCACGTTCGGGTGCTGCCGCACCGCGGTGCGGCAGCGGTGGAACAACTCGGCGATCCAGTCCTGCCAGGCGAGCGTGCCCTTGGGCGGCGTGACCTGCGCCATGACCGTGGCGGCGACTTCGGCCAGCAGGGCCTCGCGCGTGCTGACATGCCAGTGCACCGTGGCCGGGTACACGCCGAGCTGCGCCGCGATCTCTCGCATGCTGAAGGCGCCGAGGCCGAAGGCGTCGATGTGCGCCAGCGCGGCTTCGGCGATGCGCTGCTTCGACAGCGCCGCACCGCCGGCAGGGCGGCCGGCCGTCCGGGGGCGAGGCTCGGGGACTTTTTTCTTCATGGATGCGGCCATTGTGCAGCGGGTGAATTGATTGTATAAATATTATTAATTGAGCATTGATCAATTAAGCGGGCCGGGCGCTCCCGGTACGTTCCACTCCCAAAGGATGTCTTCCATGACGACCGCCATCGACCAGGCCCTGGCCCAGGCCCATCAACGCTTCACCGACGGCAACCCCGAAAGCCTGCGCCGCTTCGAGGCGCAGACGCGTTACATGCCCGGCGCCAACAGCCGTTCGGTGCTGTTCTACGCGCCGTTCCCGCTCACCATCGCCAAGGGCGAAGGCGCGGCGCTCTGGGACGCGGACGGCCATCGCTACACCGACTTCATCGCCGAGTACACGGCTGGCGTCTATGGCCACTCGGCGCCTGAGATCCGCGAGGCGGTCATCGAGGCGATGCAGGGCGGCATCAACCTCACGGGCCACAACCTGCTCGAAGGCCGGCTCGCGCAGACGATCTGCGAGCGCTTTCCGCAGGTCGAGCAGCTGCGCTTCACCAACTCGGGCACCGAGGCGAACCTGATGGCGCTCACGGCCGCGCTGCGCTTCACGGGGCGGCGCAAGATCGTCGTGTTCTCGGGCGGCTACCACGGCGGCGTGCTCGGCTTCGGCGACCAGCCGTCATCGACGACCGTGCCCTTCGACTTCCTCGTGCTGCCCTACAACGACGCGGACACGGCGCGCGCGCAGATCGACGAACACGGTGCGGACATCGCCGCCATCCTGGTCGAACCGATGCAGGGCGCGAGCGGCTGCATTCCGGGCGGGCGCGATTTCCTGCAGGCATTGCGTGACGGGGCTACGCGGGTCGGGGCGCTGCTGGTCTTCGACGAGGTGATGACCTCGCGGTTGGGGCCGCACGGGCTGGCGAACGGGTTGGGCATTCGAGCCGACCTGACGACGCTGGGCAAGTACATCGGTGGCGGCATGTCCTTCGGCGCCTTCGGTGGGCGGGCGGACGTGATGGCGCAGTTCGACCCACGCACCGGGGCGCTTGCGCACTCGGGCACTTTCAACAACAACGTGATGACGATGGCGGCCGGCTATGCGGGCCTCACGCAGCTGTTCACGCCCGAGGCGGCAGCAGCATTGGCCGAGCGCGGCGAGGCGATGCGGTCACGGCTCAATGCGCTGTGCGAGCGCGAAGGCGTCGCGATGCAGTTCACCGGCGTGGGCTCGCTCATGAATGCGCATTTCCTGCGGGGCGAGGTGCGGCGCGTGGCCGACCTGGCGGCGGTGAACGGGCGCTTGCGGCAGCTGCTGTTCTTCCACCTGCTGAGCGAGGGGATCTACACCTCGCCGCGCGGATTCGTCGTGCTCTCGCTGCCGTTGTCGGCGCAGGATATCGACCGCTACGTCGCCGCCGTGGGCAGCTTCATCGAGGCCTACCGGCCGCTGCTGCTCAGCGCGGGGTAGTGCCCGCCACGCCCAGCAGCTCGTGCAGGCGCGTGCTGGTGGTCGTGTACTGCAGCGGGATCGCCTTGCCGGGGAACACCCGCGCCGCGGCGCCCCAGGCGGCCAGCGTGGCCTCGTGGAAGCCGCAGACGATGAGCTTCTTCTTGCCCGGGTAGGTGTTGATGTCGCCCACCGCGAACACGCCGGGCTCGCGGGTTTCGTACTTCTCGGTGTCGACCGGCACCTGCTTGCGTTCCAGCTCGAGGCCCCAGTCGGCGATGGGGCCCAGGCGCGGCGAAATGCCCAGGCAGGCGACCAGCGCGTCGAGCGGCAGGTTGACCGTGGTGGCGTCGGGCGTGGTGATCTGCAGCTGCTTGCCGTCGAAGGCGCTCGGCTGGCCGACCCGGAAGGCCAGCTTGCCGTCGGCCACGAGGGCGCGCATGGCGGCCACGTTCGCCTCGTCGGCCTGGAAGCCGTCGCGGCGGTGGACCAGCGTCACCTGCCTGGCGATGGCCGTGAGGGCGATGGCGGTTTCCAGCGCGATGTCGTCGCCACCGTTCACCACCACCGTCTGGCCGGCGAAGCGGTCGAGCGAATCGGGGTGATAGAACAGCGTCGAGCCTTCGAACTGCCCGATGCCGTCGACGGCGATGCGCTTGGGCACGAAGGCGCCGACACCCGCCGCGATGAACACGGTCTTCGCAAGGAAGGCGGTGCCGGCCGAGGTGGTCAGCAGCAGACGGTCGTCGGCCTGGCGGGCAAGCGTAGAAACCTGCTCGCCGAAGTGGAATTGCGGCTTGAACGGCGCCACCTGCTGCAGCAGCGACTGCGCCAGATCGCGCCCGCTGGTGACCGGGGTGCCGGGAATGTCGTAGATCGGCTTGTGGCCGTACAACGCCACGCACTGGCCGCCGGCGGCGGGCAGCGCATCGACGATGTGGCAGGAAATCTCGAGCAGGCCCAGCTGGAAGGCCTGGAACAGGCCGACCGGACCGGCGCCGATGATCAGCGCGTCGGTCTCGATCGGTGCGGGCGCCTGGCTCAGCGCACCAGCTCCGAGATCTTGCCCGTCTTGTCCTTCCACTCCTCGGCTTCGGGCAGGGCGGGCTTGCGCTTGGTGATGCTCTTCCAGCCGTCGGCCAGGGCCAGCTCGGCGTTCAGCTTGATGAAGGCGATCTGGTCGGCCGGCAGGTCTTCCTCGGCGTAGATCGCATTGACCGGGCATTCAGGGATGCAGACGGCGCAGTCGATGCATTCATCCGGGTCGATCACCAGCATGTTGGGACCTTCGCGGAAACAGTCGACGGGGCAAACGTCCACGCAGTCGGTGTATTTGCAACGGATGCAGGCTTCGGAGACGACGTGGGTCATTTGTCTTTTAGCGTCAGGAGAAGGGGCTGGAAAACCCTAGATTTTAGGCCTTTGCGGCGGGCGTCTGCACGAGCACGGCGGCGGAGGTGCGATGGGAGGCCGTATCGACCAGCACCAGCGACCCCAGCGCACGCGATTGGGCGAAGGGCAGCACGGCCAGCGGCTGCTGCAGCGCGAGCACCACATCGCCGATGGAATTGGCCTCCAGCTGGGTCGCCGGCTCGGATTCGAGGGTGGTGATGTTCACGCGATCGACGATGCGCGCCACCTTGGCCTTGACCCAGCGGTGGCCCTGCAGCGCCCAGTACACGCGGCCCGCGACCAGCGGCTCGTCGTCGAGCCAGGCCACGGTGGCGGTGATCTCGCGCACGGGCTCGAAGGCCTCGGGTGCCAGCAGCCAGTCGCCGCGCGACACGTCGAGTTCGCGGTCGAGCACGATGCCGGCGCTGTGACCCGCATGCACCGTCTTCGGCTGGCGCGTGTGGCTCAGCACCTGGGCGACGGTGGCGGTCTGGTTGCTCGGCAGCACGGTCACGCGCTGGCCGGGCTCCACATGGCCCGAGGCCACGCGGCCCCAGAACACGCGGCGGCCCTGCGAGGTGTCGGCCGAGGCCGAGAACTTCTCGACCCACTGCACCGGGAAGGCGAAGGGCACGGCCTCGTCCTGTTCGGTGACCGGCAGTTCTTCGAGCAGCTCGAGCAGGCTCGGGCCTTCGTAGCCGACCCAGTCGGCATGGCGCGTGGCCACGTTCCAGCCCTTGAGGGCCGAGATCGGCACGATGGCCGCGACCTTCACGCCGGCCGCTTCGGCAAAGGCGTTCAGCGCGGTCGAGATGCGTTCGAAGGCGAGCGCGGCGTCGTCGATGGCGTCGAGCTTGTTGACCGCGAACACGATCGACTGCACGCGCAGCAGGTGGGCCAGCAGCGTGTGGCGGCGCGTCTGCGGCAGCAGCTCGCGCTTGACCACGGTGCCGTCTTCGACCTCGGCGGCCCAGGCCAGCTTGGTGGCATCGACCAGCACCACGGCCGCGTCGGCGGCCGAGACGGCCGTGACCATGTTGCGCGTGTACTGCTCGTGGCCCGGCGCGTCGCCGATGATGAACTTGCGCTTGGCGGTCGAGAAGTAGCGGTAGGCCACGTCGATCGTGATGCCTTGCTCGCGCTCGGCCGAGAGGCCGTCGGTCAGCAGGGCCAGGTCGGTTTCGCCGCCGCGCTGCACGCCGGCCAGCTGGTCTTGCAGCACGGTCTTGCTGTCGACCAGCAGGCGGCCGATGAGCGTGCTCTTGCCGTCATCGACCGAGCCGCAGGTGATGAAGCGCAGGGCGGTGCCGGTGTCGCCGTGGACGTCGGTCGTGGCGGGGGGTGCGATCGTTGCGCTCATCAGAAGTAACCGTCTTTCTTGCGTTTTTCCATCGAAGCTTCGGACGTCATGTCGTCCATGCGCGTGGCGCCGCGCTCGCTGACGTCGACCGACAGCGTCTCCAGCACCACGTCGCCCGCGCCTGCGGCCAGGCTCTCGACCGGGCAGGTGGTCGTGATGTCGCCCACGGTGCGAAAGCGCACGTCGCGCACCTGCACGGTCTCGCCGTCGCGCGGCGGCGTGAGTTCGGTCACGGGCACCAGCAGGCCGCGGCGCTCGACCACTTCACGCTTGTGCGTGTAGTAGATCGACGGCAGGCCGACGTTCTCGCGCTCGATGTATTGCCACACGTCGAGCTCGGTCCAGTTCGAGATCGGGAACACGCGGAAGTGCTCGCCGGGAGCCAGGCGCGTGTTGAACAGCGTCCACAGTTCGGGGCGCTGGTCCTTGGGCTGCCACTGGCCGAAGCTGTCGCGGTGCGAAAAGATGCGCTCCTTGGCGCGGGCCTTTTCCTCGTCGCGGCGGGCGCCGCCGATCAGCGCGTCGAAGCGGAATTCTTCGATCGCTTCGAGCAGCGTCACCGACTGGTGCGCGTTGCGCGATTCGCCCGGATGGGCCAGGCGCACGGTGCCGCGCTTCATCGAGTCTTCGACGCTGCGCACGATGAGTTCGGCGCCCAGTTCCTTCGCGCGCTGGTCGCGGTAGGCCGTCACTTCGGGGAAGTTGTGGCCCGTGTCGATCATCAGCAGCGGGTAGGGAATGCGGCCGACGCCGAAGGCTTTCTCGGCGCACTTGAGCAGCACCAGCGAGTCCTTGCCGCCCGAGAACAGCAGGGTGGGGCGCTCGAAGGCGGCGGCCACTTCGCGCAGGATGAAAATGGTTTCTTCTTCCAGCGCGTCGAGGTGCGTGTTGGACAGGTTCGCGGGTGAATGCATGGGCGGCTGCAGCAGGTCGGCTTCGGTACGGGCGTTCATCGGATGGGGTCCTGGAGGCGGGGAGCGATCGTTCAGTGCGACAGATGCAAGCCGCATTCGCGGTTGTCCTCGCCCTTGGTCGGGTCCACGTAGTCGAAGTTGTTGGGCAGGCCGTTGGCTTCGCAGTATTCGTACAGGTCCTTGGACGACCAGTGCAGCAGCGGCGCGACCTTGATCAGGCCGTCCGGGTTGACGCTGACCGGGTCCATCTGCGCGCGCACGGCCGTGTCGGTGGCCCGCAGCGCGGTGAACCACACCTTGGGCGCGGTTTCGCGCAGCGCGCGGGCAAAGGGCTCCAGCTTCACTTCTTCGGTGAAGGCGGCGTGGCGCGGATCGTCCAGCGCCGGCGTGGCACCTTCGACCGCTTCGCGGTGCGCGCGCGAGCGGCGCGGCAGGTAGATGTGCAAGTCCAGGCCCAGGAGCTTCGTCACCTCGTCGGCAAAACGGTAGGTGGCCTCGGTGTTGTAGCCGTTGTCCATCCAGACCACCGGCACGTCCCGCTTGGCGCGCGTGACCATGTGCAGGATCACGGCCTCGAAGGGGCGGAAGTTGGTGGTGATGATCGCGGGCTGGCCCAGGCCGACGGCCCAGTCCACCAGGCCCTCGGCGTTGCGGCCGAGTTCGGTGTTGATGCGTGCAAAGTCGATGTCGGTGGCGATGCTCATGGGGCTCTCTTGTCTGCTCAGGCGCCGGCCACGAAGTGCGGCGCGGTCTTCACTGCGTCGCCCTGGTAGAACGTGGCGAAGCGGTCGAACTGGCGTTGTGCGTCGGAGGCGTCCACGCCTTCCTTGAGCACGGCGCTGGAGAAGCCGGTGCGTTCCATCTGCACCAGCTGGTCGATCAGCACATCGCCCGTGGCGCGGATGTCGCCCGTGAAGCCCAGGCGGCGGCGCAGCAGGAAGGCCTGGCTGTAGGCGCGGCCGTCGGTGAACTTCGGAAAGTTCAGGTCGATGCGCTCGATGTCGGCCAGGCACACCTCGATGGCGAGCGGGTCGGCGTCGTTGGCCAGTTGCAGGACCTTCGGGTCGCCGTCGTCGATGTGTTCTTCGGCCGAAAGGATGTTCAGAGTCTTTTTCATGCTGCTTCCTCCACCTTGAATCGCGCACCGTTGGCTGCGGCCTTGAACGGGTCGTGGCCCACGCGGCGCAGGGTGTCGATGAAGGTCTCGCCGTTGGCGCGGGTGTCGCGGTACGTGATGAGCACGGCCTCGATCACGCCCGGCACTTCGGCCGCCGAGAACGAGGGGCCGACCACCTTGCCGGCCTGCGGCGCGCCGCTGAGCGCGGAGCCGTCGGAGCCGCCGAGGGTGACCTGGTACCACTCCTTGCCGTCCTTGTCGACGCCCAGGATGCCGATGTGGCCGCTGTGGTGGTGGCCGCACGAGTTGATGCAGCCGCTGATGTGCAGGTCGATCTCGCCCAGGTCGTCGAGCTCGTCGAGGTCCTGGTAGCGCTCGGTGATGGCTTCGGCGATAGGAATGGAGCGGGCGTTGGCCAGCGCGCAGAAGTCGCCGCCGGGGCAGGCGATCATGTCGGTCAGCAGTTGCACGTTGGCGCTGGCGAAGCCGGCGGCGCGGGCGGCGAGCCACAGCGCGTGCAGGTCTTCGGCGTGCACCCAGGGCAGCACCACGTTCTGGTCGTGCGTCACGCGGGCTTCACCGGCCGAGAAGCGGTCGGCCAGCTCGGCGATGGTGTCGAGCTGGTCGCCCGAGGCGTCGCCGGGCGCCTGCTTCAGGCGCTTGAACGACAGCGTCACGGCGCGCAGCGCGGGGTTCTTGTGGGCGTCGACGTTGCGGGCGAGCCAGCGCGCGAACATGACGTCGTCGGCGGCGTGGGCGCGCAGCTCGGCGTCGGTCTTCTCGGCGCTTTGCAGCACGCGGGTGGCCAGCGTCGGCGGCACGAAGGAGGCGGCCACGCGGTCGTACTCTTCCTGCGTGATGGTGTGCGGTGCGCCGTCGTGCTCGAGGATCTGCTTGTACTCGGCCTCGACGTCGTCGATGTAGCGCTGGCCTTCGGCCTTCACCAGGATCTTGATGCGCGCCTTGTAGATGTTGTCGCGGCGGCCGTAGCGGTTGTAGACACGAATCACCGCTTCGAGGTAATTCATGATCTGCTGCCAGGGCAGGAACTCGCGCAGCACGGTGCCGATGATGGGGGTGCGGCCCATGCCGCCACCCACCTGCACGCGAAAGCCGATGTCGCCCGCTTCGTTCTTCACCACGTGCAGGCCCACGTCGTGCCAGCCGGTGGCGGCGCGGTCTTCGGTGGCGCCGGTGATGGCGATCTTGAACTTGCGCGGCAAAAAGGCGAACTCGGGGTGCAGCGTGCTCCACTGGCGCATGATTTCCGCGAAGGGGCGCGGGTCGGCGATCTCGTCGACGGCGATGCCGGCGCGCTCGTCGCTCGTGATGTTGCGGATGCAGTTGCCGCTGGTCTGGATGCCGTGCATGTCGACCGAAGCCAGCAGGTCCATCACGTCGGCCGACTTGGCCAGCGGAATCCAGTTGTACTGGACGTTCTGGCGCGTCGTGAAGTGGGCGTAGTGGGTGGGCAGCTTGTGGCTGCCGAGCAGGCCCTGGGTCTCGATGGCCTTGCGGTAGACCTCGGCCTCGGGCTCGTCGTATTCGCGGGCGATGCGGGCCAGCACGCGCAGCTGCTTGCTCGACAGCTCGCCGTACGGCACGGCCACGCGAAGCATCGGCGCGTAGCGCTGCACGTACCAGCCGTTTTGCAGGCGCAGGGGGCGGAACTCGTCCTCGTGCAGGCGGCCCTTTTGCCAGCGCTCGAGCTGGTCTCGGAACTGGGCAGCGCGTTGGTGAACGAACTGGCGGTCGAATTCTGTGTATTGGTACATCGTGCGTATGTGTCTTGAAGTGCGGTGCGTCCAGCGCCCCAGCAAGAAGCCCCGGATTCTGAAAGCCCGCCTTATGGAAACAAACTATTTTTTGGTTCACGTCTTATGCGGATAAGCTTATTCACCAGCATCCATGCGGGTTGCGAGGCGGTTGGTTGCTTATTCCGGATAAGGCGCGAAGGCCGGCGCGGGGTCGCCGGACGCTGGATTCTAGGAACCCGGGGGCACCCGCGCAGGGCGCCTATCGCAGCTTGAAGTCGAAGCCGAGGGTCTGCGGCGAGCTCAGCAGCTGCCGGGCGGCCTTGTCGGCCTGATGTTGCGCATTGAGCCATTCCCGGGCCAGCCGGGCTTCGGTCCGGTTCAGGTGCTCGATGCCGTGGTGGCGCTCCTTCGACCAGGCCTGGAAGCACTTCACCACCCGCAGCGGATCGCCGATCTGCTCCTCGATCCGCAGCCGGTAGATGTCCGCGGCCACCATGACATCCTTCAAGGTGAAGTTCTGGCCTTTGACGTGGACCACGTAGGGGACCACATAAGAAGTTGTCCTGGCGAGATCGCTCATGCCTTCATCCGTGCCTCAAGTCGCTGCCTGTGCCGCAGATTAGCGGCGGGTATCGAAATGAAACTGAGCGTTTCTGAGCGCCGCAGCGGCACCCGGACAGCGCCGGGCTAGCGCCGGATGAGCGTCTTGGCGTGGAAGCGGTAGCCGGCGTTGCGCGCCGTGTTGATCGGCAGCACCAGGCCCGTGGCCTCGCTGACCTTGCGCCGCAGGCGGCGGATCTGGGTGTCGAGACGGCGCTGGTCGTAGCTCAGGTAGTGCTCGCCCAGGGCCTGCACGATCTGCTGGCGGCTGGCGATCTCGCCGGCGCTGCGCATCAGCTCGTGCAGCACCGTGAGGTCCTGCTCCGACAGCGCAATGGGCGCGAAGCCCGGCGGCGACAGCCGGCGCGGGCCCAGTTCCAGCACCCAGGCGTCGGCCGGCAGCGCGGCGGGCGAATCGCCCAGGCGCCGCGACAGCGCCGCCAGCGTGGCCGCCAGTTCATCGAGGTCGGTGGTCTTCGACAGGTAGTAGTCGGCGCCGATGTCCAGCCCCGTCACGCGGTCGCGGGCGCCGCCGCGCGCCGTCAGCACGACGATGCCCAGGCGCTCGCCGCGTTCGCGCAGCTCGCGGATCAGCGACAGGCCGTCGCCGTCGGGCAGCCCGAGGTCGACCAGCGCGATGCCGTGGCGGGCCGGGTCGTAGGTGCGGTGGAAGCCTTCGAGCGACGCCTCGGCATCGACCCGGTAGCCGCTGCCGGCCAGGAACTCGCTCAACTCTTCGCGCAGCACGGCTTCATCTTCCAGCAGGATCACATCACGCATGGGAACAGGGTAGGGGCTGGTGGCCGAGGGAATCTGAGCGTTTCTAAGCGGGGCGAAGGGCGCGCAGATTTTAGGTGTGGCCTCGATAATCCGCGCCCATGAAACGCCTTGCTCGGTGCCTGTGGCGGTGCGGTTGCCTTGCCGTGCTGGGCCTTCTCTTTTCTGCCTCGGCCACAGCCGGGGTGCTCCGGCTGAACCCGTTGGCGAGCGTCGACAGCCACGGCCAGTTGTCGATGCTGCGAGACCCCGAAGGGCGCCTCAGCGCTGACGAAGCCGCCGCCGCCCCGGGCTGGAAGGCCTTGCCCGGGGCCGTGAATGCGGGCTTCACGCGCGACGCCGTGTGGATCAAGCTCGAGGTGCAGCGCCCGGCCGACGCGCCGCAGCAGCGGTGGCTGGCGCAGTTCAGGAACGCGCTGCTCGACGACGTGCGGCTGTACCGTCGGGACGACACCGGCCGCTGGCAACTGGCCGTGCAGTCCGGCGAAGACATCGGCCGCGAGCACTGGCCGGTGGACGCGCGCAACGTGCAGCTGCCGCTCACGCTGGAGAGCACCGAACCCACGCCGCTGCTGCTGCGCCTGCAGTCGCGCAATGCCATGTCGACCACCATCGGCTTCGCCGCGCCCGAGGTCTACGCGGGCACCGCGCGGCGCGAGTACCTCTTCTACGGCCTGGGCTTCGGATTCGGCCTGATGCTGCTCGCCTTTCACACGCTGTTCTGGCAGATGACGCGCGAGCGCCTGAGCGCCTGGTACCTGGTCTACGTGGCGAACGCGCTGCTGGTCGAGTTCCTGACGGCCGGGCTGCCGCAGCAGCTTCTGGCCATGCCCGCGCGGCTGTTCGACATGCTGCTGAGCCTGTCGATCTGCGCCGGCGTGGCCATCGGCATCCGGTTCGCCGGCATGCAGTTGGGCACCGACCTGCAGTGGCCGCGCTTCACCCGCGTGGCGGTGCGCGTGGTGGGCCTCGTGAGTGCCATCGCGGTGGCGCTGGTGCTGGCCGGCGCCAACGGCCTGGCCATGCAGGCGGTGCAGGGGACGGCGATGCTGTGCATCGTCTACCTGATCGGCGCCGCGCTGTGGCTGCTGCCGCGCGATCAGGGCCAGGCGCGGGCTTTTCTCATCATCTTCGGCATCTACTACGTGGGCGTGATGGTGAGCTTCCTGCGCAACCAGGGCTGGCTGCCGGCCGGCGCCTGGACCGACAACGCGACCGCCGTGGGCACGCTGCTGCACCTGCTGCTCATGAGCATGCGGCTGAACCGCCGCTACGACCAGCTGCGCCGCGAAAAGGAGGCCGCGCAGGCGCGCCTGGTGCACGTGGTCGGGCGCCAGAACGACCGGCTGGAAGACGAGGTGCGCAAGCGCACGGCCGACCTGCGCGGCGAGATCGAGCAGCGCCAGCGCCTCGAGGTCGACCTGCGCGCCGCGCTGGAGACCGAGCGCCGCGCCAAGCAGTCGCAGGTGGATTTCGTCGCCATGGTGTCGCACGAGTTCCGCACGCCGCTGGCGATCATCCACACCACGGCGCAGCAGATTGCCAAGAACCTCGACGCCGCGCGCGAGAAGACGCTGGCGCGCTGCCTCAACCTGCGTGCCGCCGCACAGCGCATGACGGCGCTGGTCGACGAGTACCTGACGTCCGATCGCATGGAGGCCGGCCAGACGCCGTTCCAGCCGCGCCCTTGCGAGCGCGACGAGCTGCTGGAACTGTTCGAGGACCTGGTGGCCGACTGGCCCGACGGCCGCGTCGTGTGGCAGGGCAGCCACCTGCCGCCGCAGCTGGTGTGCGACCCCGGCCTGCTGCGCGTGGCGCTACGCAACCTGCTGGCCAACGCCGACCGCCACACGCCGGCCGGCCACGCCATCGTGCTGGACGTGGTGCCAGCGGAAGCGGGCGGCCTGGACATCCGCGTGAGCAACCCCGGCGACGCGATTCCGCACGACGAGGTGCCGCGGCTGTTCGAGAAGTACTTCCGCGGCCGCCAGGCGGCGCGCTCACCGGGCGCCGGGCTGGGCCTGTACCTCGTGCACCAGATCGCCGAGCTGCACCAGGGCCAGGCCCGGCTCGACAGCGCCGGGCAGGACGGTCACGTGCGCTTCAGCCTCGCGTTGCCTTGAAGTGCCTTGAAGGCGCGCAGCTTCAGCGCAGCATCGCCGACATCGCCGAGCAACAGTTCAGCATGCGCACCGCCGACTCCACTGTTTCAGCGGTGAAGCGCAGCGTCACGCCGTCGACGCGCTCGAAGCTCGGCCACTGGCAGAACAGGTCGGCCATCATCGGCGACTGGGTGCGCAGCGTGACCACCTGCGGGCCCTGGAAGACCAGCGGACGTGCGTGGGCACGCGCGGCCAGCCCTTCGATCACGCCGGCGCGGATCGCCTGGCGCGATTGCTCCGGCGACAGCGACACGCCGCTGTTGAAGCCGGTCGCCTTCTTGGTCTGCACGAAGCTCGCATGCGGAAAGAGCGCCCGGTTCTCGGAGATGAACACGTCGTCGCCGCTGGCCATCACCACGGGCACGCCGTATTCGCCGGCCAGTGCGCCGTAGATTCCGGCTTCGCCGAGTTCCTGGTCGCCAAGCCGGATGCCTGCAAAGGCAAAGCCGTTGATCGTGTGCGCGAGGATGCCGCGCCCTTGGGCACGTGAGTGGTAGCCGACCATGCAGACCGCTTCCACGCCGTCTTCTTCCACACCCGCCACCATGCTCAGGTAGCGCGGCTTGCCCTGCACCACGCGGGCGCGGGCGTCGAGCACATCGGGCGGCATGTTGCGAAAGCCGCCGTGCGAGTCGTTCACCAGCACCTCGGTGGCGCCGGCGTCGAAGGCGCCGGCAATCGCGGCGTTGGCCTCCTGCGCCATCAGCACGCGGGCGCGTTCGTACTCGGGGTTGCCCTGGCGTGCCTGCTCGTGGTGGTAGACGCCCGCAACGCCTTCGATGTCGGTGGAGATCAGGACTTTCATGGACGTGTGTTTCAGGCGAGATGTGAAAGGGAAGACGCCGGCAGCAGTTCGCCGAGCGCGGCGCGGTGGTTGCCGTCGCGGCCTGTGACCGGCGTGGCGCGCCACAGCGCATGAAGTATGGCCTGCTCGGTGCTGTCGGCCGCGGCCTGGAACAGCCCGTCGAGCCGCGTGTCGTGCAGCATCGCCACGGCCGGCATGGGCCGGTCCGCGCGGTCGGGGATCGTGTAGGCGGTCGAGAAGGCCAGCACCAGGTCGCCGCTGCCGTGGCCGTAGACCGAGCCGGTGCGGGCCAGCCCCGCGCCCGCGCGCAGCGCCAGGCGGCGCAGCTGGCGCGCGTCGAGCGGGGCGTCGGTGGCGACGACGATGATGATCGAGCCCTTCTCGGGCTCCGCCGCTTCCTTCGCTGCCTGCAGCGCCGCGAGCCGTTCGCCCACCGCGTGCCCGGCCAGCACCAGCTGCGGCTGGCGTCCGTAGTTCGCCAGCACCAGCGTGCCCACCGTGTGGGTCGTGTCGTCGGCCATCGCCACGCGGCGCGACGCGCTGCCGATGCCGCCCTTGAGCTGGAAGCTCGACATGCCGCGCCCCGCGCCGACCGAGCCCTGTTCAAAGTCGGCATCGGCGGCGTCGAGCGCCTGCAGGTAGTCGGCCTCGGTCACGGCCAGCCGCTGGATGTCGTTGAGAAAACCGTCGTTGCACTCGAAGACCAGTGGGTTCACCGTGGGCAGCGCGCGGCCGGTCTCAGGGTTGGCTGCCGCGCAGTGGCGGATCTGCGCCGTCGCCACAGTGCCGACCGAGAAGGTGTTGGTCAGCGCGATCGGCGTTTCCAGCACGCCGAGCTCGGCCAGCTGCACCAGCCCCACGCTCTTGCCGAAGCCGTTGAGCACCACGGCCGCGGCCGGCACCTTGTCGCGGAACGGGTCGCCGGCGTGCGGGCGGATCACGGTCACGCCGGTCTGCACCGGGCCGTCGGCCAGCGTGCGGTGGCCGACCGTGACGCCCGCGACGTCGGTGATGGCGTCGCGCGTGCCCGCAGGCAGGGTGCCGATGAAGGGCAGGGAGGTCGTCGAGGCCATGAAGAGAGAAAGAGAAGAACGGGCTTACTGGCGGTCGATCTTCGGATCGAGCGCGTCGCGCAGCGCATCGCCCAGCAGGTTGAAGGCCAGCACGGTGAAGAAGATGGCCAGGCTGGGGAACAGCGCCACGTGCGGCGACGTGACCATGTCGGCGCGGGCTTCGTTGAGCATCGCGCCCCACTCGGGCGTCGGCGGCTGCGCGCCCATGCCCAGGAACGAGAGGCTGGCCGCCGTGATGATCGAGGTGCCCACGCGCATCGAGAAGTACACGACGATCGACGAGATCGTGCCCGGCAGGATGTGCCGCACGATGATGGTCCAGTCGGACGCGCCGATGCTGCGCTCGGCCTCGATGTAGGTCTGCTGCTTGAGCACCAGCGTGTTGCCGCGCACCAGGCGCGCAAAGGCCGGCACGCTGAACACCGACACCGCCACCACCACGTTGGTCATGCTGCTGCCCAGGATGGCCACCACGCCCAGCGCCAGCAGGATGCCGGGGAAGGCGAACAGCACGTCCGAGATGCGCATCACGATGCGGTCCCACCAGCCTTCGTAGTAGCCGGCCAGCAGGCCGAAGGCCGTGCCGATGATGCCGCCCACCAGCACCGACAGGAAGCCGGCCGCCAGCGAGATGCGTGTGCCCGCCAGGATGCGGCTGAAGATGTCGCGACCCAGCGGATCGACGCCGAACCAGTGCGTGGCCGAGGGCCCGCTGTTCAGCATGTCGTAGTCGAAGAAGTTCTCGGGATCGAAGGGCACGATCCACGGTGCGAACACCGCGATCACCACCAGCAGCAGCACGAACACCGCCGCGACGATGCCCACGGGCTGCTTCTTGAAACGGCGCCAGCATTCGCCCCAGGGCGTGCGGACCTTGCCGGCGGTCAGCGCAACGGCAACGGGGGACAGTGGAACGATGGATTCGGCAGACACGCCGGTAGCTTGCGTCATGGCTGCGTGCTCACTTGTAGCGGATGGTCGGGTTGATGTAGCCATACAGCACATCGACCACGAGGTTGATCAGGATGAATTCGAGCGAGAACAGCAGCACCAGCGTCTGGATCACGGGGTAGTCGCGCATCTGCACGGCATCGACCAGCAGGCGGCCCAGGCCGGGCCAGTTGAACACCGCCTCCACAAGAATGGAGCCGCCCAGCAGGAAGCCGAACTGCAGGCCCATCATCGTGACCACCGGAATCAGCGCGTTGCGCAGTGTGTGCTTGAACACCACGCTGGTTTCGTGCACGCCCTTGGCACGCGCGGTGCGCACGAAGTCTTCCTGGATCACTTCGACGAAGGAAGCGCGCGTGAAGCGGGCCATCACGGCGGCCACGGCTGCGCCCAGCGTGATCGACGGCAGGATGTAGTGCTGCCAGGTCGCGGCGCCCACCGTGGGCAGCCAGCCGAGCTGCACCGAGAAGATCTGCATGAGCAGCATGCCCAATGCAAATGCGGGGAATGAGATGCCCGACACCGCCAGCGTCATGCCGATGCGGTCGGGCCATTTGTTGCGGTACACCGCCGACACGATGCCGATCCCCATGCCGAAGATCACCGCCCACACCATGCTGGTGATGGTCAGCATCACCGTCGGGAAAAAGCGCTCGGCAATCTCCGTCGACACCGGCCGCCGCGTGCGGATCGAGGTGCCGAAGTCGCCTTGCACCATGTGGGTGAAGAAGCTCACGAACTGCTGGGGCAGCGGCCTGTCCAGCCCGAGCTCCGAGCGCACCATGGCCACGGTCTGCTCGTCGGCATCCTGGCCGGCGGCAAGGCGCGCCGGGTCGCCGGGGAGCATGTGGACGAACAGGAACACCAGCACTGCCACGATGAGCAGCGTGGGGATCAGGCCCAACAGTCGTTTGAGGAAGTAATTCAGCATGGGATACGGTTGTCGCGAACGGGCGATGGCACGGTGCCACCGCCCGCCGGACAGTCAGTCAGGAAAACGAAGGAGCTGCGATCAGTTCGACACCGACATCGCGTCGATGTTGATATTGGCGTCGGGCATCACGAACACACCCGACAGGCGCTTGGCGTGCGCCGACAGGTTCTGCTCGGTGACCAGCGGCACGCGCGGCAGGTCCTTGCGGATCTCTTCCTGCGCGGTCTTGTACAGCGCGGCCTTTTCCTTGTCGTCCACCGTCACGAGCGCCTTGGCGATCGCGGCGTCGACCACGTCGCTCTTGTAGAACGACATGTTGTTGAGCTTGGGCGCCCACGACTCAGAAGCGAACAGCGGACGCAGGCCCCAATCGGCTTCACCGGTCGACGACGACCAGCCCGTGTAGTACATGCGGACCTTGGCCGTCTTCGGATCGGGCCAGGCATCGACCTGCTCGGTGCGCTGGCCCACTTCGAGCGCCTGCACCTGCAGCTTGATGCCCACCTGTGCGAGCTGCTGCTGCACGAACTGGATCGTCTTCTGGCTGGTCGTGTTGTTGTAGGCGCTCCACAGCACCGACTCGAAGCCGTTGGGATAGCCGGCCTCGGCCAGCAGGGCCTTGGCCTTCTTCACGTCGTAGGGAATGGGCGCCATCTTCTCGGCGAACTTCACGCCCTGGGGCATCACGCCCTGTGCGGGGAAGGCATAGCCGCCGAAGGCTACCTTGGACAGCGCTTCCTTGTTGATGGCGTAGCCGATGGCTTCGCGCACCTTCGGGTTGTCATACGGCTTCTGCAGCATGTTGAAGGCCAGGAAGCGCGTGATGATCGAGGGCGAGGCCACCACTTCGAGCTTGTCGCTCTTCTTCAGCAGCTCGGCCTGCTCGTAGGGAATGGGGAAGGCAAAGTCGGCTTCGCCGGTCTGCAGCATCGCGGCGCGCGTGTTGTTCTCGAGCACCGGCTTCCATTGCAGGTTGTCGACCTTCGGGTAGCCCTTCTTCCAGTAGCCGTCGAACTTCTTGGCCTTCACGGCGTCGGTCTGCTTCCACTCGACGAACTCGAAGGGGCCGGTGCCCACGGGGTGGAAAGCGATGTCCTTGTTGCCCCACTTCTTCAGCGCGGTGGGCGAGATCATGGCGGCCGAGGCGTGGGCCAGCGAGTTGATGAAGGGGCCGAAGGGCTCCTTCAGCGTGATGCGCACGGTGGTCGGGTTCACGGCCTCGACCTTGCCCACGCGGTTGAACTGGTTGTAGCGCAGCAGCTTGTTGTCCTGGTTCAGCACGCGGTCGAGCATGACCTTCACGGCTTCGGCGTTGAAGTCGGTGCCGTCGTGGAACTTGACGCCGCTGCGCAGCTTGATGGTGTAGACCAGGCCGTCCTTGGACACGTCGTAGCTCTCGGCGAGCACGTTCTGCACCTTCAGGTCCTTGTCGAACTGGAACAGGCCTTCATAGAAGGTCTTGGTCACGGCCGTGGTGATGGTCGTGTTGGTGTTGTACGGGTCCAGCGTTTCCGGCTGGTAGCCGATGGCCAGCACCACGTCTTTGGCAGCCAGTGCCGAGCCCGAGGCGGCGAGCGCGGCCAGGCCCAGCAATGCGGATGCCCAGCGCAGGGAGGAAGAAGATTGCTTCATGGAAGAACTCCAGTCGGTTCGTGGAAAAAATGCAGGGGGCCTGCGGGTGAAAAAACGGTTCGGACTCAGAAGGCGCCGCCGATGGCGTGGCGTGCAACGAAGTGGCCCGGCGCAACCTGCACCAGCGGCGGCACGTCGGGCTCGTCGCCCACGGCGCGGATCGGGCTGGGAATCTCGCCTTCGAGCAGCGCGCGCGGCTTGTGGCGGCGCGAAGGGTCGGCCACCGGCACGGCCGCCATCAACTTGCGGGTGTAGGGGTGCTGCGGCGCCTCGAACACGGCGCGGCGCGGGCCGATCTCGACGATCTGGCCCAGGTACATCACGGCCACGCGGTGGCTGATGCGCTCGACCACGGCCATGTCGTGCGAGATGAACAGGAACGCCACGCCCAGCTCGCGCTGCAGGTCGAGCATGAGGTTGACGATCTGCGCCTGGATGGACACGTCCAGCGCCGACACCGATTCGTCGGCCACCACCACCTTCGGGTTGAGCGCGAGCGCACGCGCGATCGCGATGCGCTGGCGCTGGCCGCCCGAGAACTCGTGCGGATAGCGCTGTGCCACCTCGGGCGGCAGGCCCACTTTCTGCAGCAGCCAGTCGACGCGCTGCTGCGCCTCGGCGCCCTTGGCGATGCCGTGGATGAGCAGCGGCTCCATGATCGAGAAGCCCACCGTCACGCGCGGATCGAGCGAAGCGAACGGGTCCTGGAAGATGAACTGGATGTTGCGGCGCAGCGCCTGCAGCTCGCGCGTGGGCAGCTCGCGGATGTTCTTGCCGCCGAACTCGATCGCGCCGCTTTGGCTCTCGACCAGGCGCAGCAGCGAGCGGCCCGTGGTCGACTTGCCGCAGCCCGATTCGCCGACCAGCGCCAGCGTCTCGCCGGGGTAGAGGTCGAAGCTGATCTTTTCCACCGCATGCACGCGGCGCTTCACGCGTCCGAAGATGCCGCTGCGCACGTCGAAGCGCGTCACGAGGTCGCGCACGCGCAGGATCGGGCCAGCGTCTTCGCGCACGGTGGTCTGCGGCGTGGTGTCGGTGCAGGGCACGGTCTCGGTGCTGTCTTCGGTGCGCAGCAGTTCGAACTTGGCCGGCAGGTCGGTGCCCTGCATCGCGCCGAGCTTGGGCACGGCCGACAGCAGCGCCCGGGTGTAGGGATGCTGCGGCGCGGCGAACACGGTGTCGGAGCTGCCCGCTTCGACCTTGTCGCCGCGGTACATCACGAGCACGCGGTCGGCGATTTCGGCCACCACGCCCATGTCGTGCGTGATGAAGAGCACGCCCATGCGCATCTCTTTCTGCAGCTCGCGGATGAGCTGGAGGATCTGCGCCTGGATCGTCACGTCGAGCGCAGTGGTGGGCTCGTCGGCAATCAGCAGCTGCGGCTTGCACGACAGCGCCATCGCGATCATCACGCGCTGGCGCATGCCGCCCGACAGCTGGTGCGGAAAGCGGTCGAGCACGTTGCGCGCTTCAGGAATGCGCACGAGTTCAAGCATGCGCAGCGCCTCGGCGCGCGCCGCCGCGTTGCTCTTGCCCTGGTGGATGCGGATGGCCTCGGCGATCTGGTCGCCGGCGGTGAACACGGGGTTCAGCGAGGTCATCGGCTCCTGGAAGATCATCGCGATGTCCGCGCCGCGGATGCCGCGCATCGTGCCGTCGCGCGCCTGCGCCAGGTCGAGCACCTCGCCGTTGCGCCGGCGGAAGGCCATGTTGCCGCCGAGGATGCGGCCGCCGCCGTGCTCCACCAGCCGCATCAGCGCGAGCGAGGTGACCGACTTGCCCGACCCCGATTCACCCACCACAGCGAGTGTTTCGCCGTGGTCGACGTGGAAGGACAGCTTCTTGACGGCATCGACCGTGCGCTCGGAGGTCGAGAAGCGCACGGTGAGGTCGTCGACGGCGAGGACGCGGCCGTCGGGCAGATTCAGGGCAGGGGAGGACATGGCGGATGCGGGAGAAAAGTAGGGCGTGTGCGTCAGGCGAAGATGGCGGTGACCGGGGCTTCGTCGCCGCGCGCGTGGCCGCGGTACATGCCTTCGGTGTTGAAGGCCAGGCTCAGGTTGCCGTGGCGGTCGACGGCGATCAGGCCGCCGGTGCCGCTGATGGCGGGCAGCGACTCGTGCACCACGGCGTGCGTAGCCGCTTCGAGCGTGGCGCCGCCGTAGGCCATGCGCGCGCAGATGTCGTACGCGGCTGCGACGCGGATGAACATTCGCCGCTGCCAGTGCACGAGATGGCGGCGGTGCGGTCGTCGGCGTAGGTGCCGGAGCCGATGAGCGGCGTGTCGCCGACGCGGCCCACGCGCTTGTTGGTCATGCCGCCGGTCGAGGTGGCGGCGGCCAGGTGGCCGTGGATGTCGAGCGCCACGGCGCCGACGGTGCCGAACTTCTTGTCTTCGTCCAGCGGCGGCTTGGTCATGGCAGCGCCTTCGTGGTCGGTGACCACGCGGCCCGTGTCGCGCACGCGGTACAGCTGCTGGCGGCGTGCGTCGGTCGAGAAGAAGAAGGGCTCGACCATCTCCAGCCCGCGGTCGCGCGCGAAGGCCTCGGCGCCCGCGCCGGCCAGCAGCACGTGGGCGCCGTCCTCGAGCACGGCGCGCGCGGCGCGCACCGGGCGGCGCACGTGGCTCACGCCGGCGATGGCGCCGGCCGCGAGCGTGGCGCCGTCCATCACTGCGGCGTCGAGCTCGTGTGTTTCTTCGTGCGTGAACACCGCGCCGTAGCCGGCATTGAAGAGCGGGCAGTCTTCGAGCATCTCGACCGCCAGGCAGGTGGCGTCGAGCGCGGACATGCCCTTGAGCAGCGCGGCCTGCGCGGCGCGCACGATGGCCTGCAGCGCGTCGTGGTAGGCCTGCGCCTGCTCGGGGTTGGTCGTCGAGGCGCTGATGGTGCCGGCGCCGCCGTGGATGGCGATGACGGGCGTGACGTTCTTCATCGGGAAGCTTTCTTCTTTTTCTTGCCGGCGTCGGAAGCGACGGCGGCGGGGAGGGAGGGCATGGAGACTTCGCCGCGCGCATGGCCCTGGCCCAGCCCGCCGTGCAGCCACGGACGCACCGCCTGCAGGATGCGGCCGGCCGACTGCGCCGCGCCGGGCGCGCGCAGGGCGACCGCGCTGGTCAGTGCCTCGATCAGCGCGAGCACGCTGGTCTCGCAGTTGGGGCGGTAGCTGGTTTCGGTCTGGCCGTACAGCACCACGTCGGCCAGCGGCGCGATGGGGGAGCTGGGTCGGTCGGTCAGCGCGAGCACCGCGCAGCCCTGGCCGCGCGCGATCTGCGCCAGCGCCACCGTGTCGGTGAGGTAGCGCGGAAAGGTCAGGCCGATGAACAGGTCCTGCGGCCCCGCATGCATCAGCGTGCGCGCCGAGTGCGTCACGCCGCTCACGCTGGAGAGCATGCGCACGTCGCTGCAGGAACCGTCGAGCCCGTGCTGCAACAGCCCGGCGAGCCAGGCGCTGGCGCCGAAGCCGCCGATGTAGATCGAGCGGGCCTTCAGGATGCGCTGCACCGCGGCCTCGCAGGCGGCGTAGTCCAGCGACTGGCGCGTGGCTTCGATGTTGCGGCGGCTTTCGTCGAGCGCGGTGGCGAACACCTCGGCCACCGTGGTCGGGTGCTCCAGGTTGCCGCGCAGCCGCTCGACCGGCGCCACCAGCGGCTCGAAGCCGCGCACGAGCTCGGCGCGAAAGGCGGCGTAGCCGTCGAAGTCCAGCGCGCGCGCAAAGCGGTTGGCCGTGGCCACCGACACGCCGGCCGCGGCGGCGAGCTCGTCGATGGGCAGCGTCGCGACCTGCAGCGGATGCCCGAGCACGAAATCGGCCACCTGCCGGTGCGAACGCGTCAGCCGCGGCAGCGCCTGCGCAATGCGCTGGGCCACGGTGGTGCCTGGGGTGTCGACGTTGGTGCTCATGGGGCTGGCGATGCACCGGGAAGGGTGCGAGTGATGTAAATCGGTTTACAAATATATGTCAGTTATGAAAATTTTCTGTCATTCCCGAGCGATATCGCAAGTAGCGGGCCAGCCGCGAGGGGTTTTGGCGAGGGGCGGAAAGGGCGTGTTTCCCTCGTGGGGCGGCGTGTTCCGGGCCGTTGGGGTGCGGTCTTCAGGGATTTCCCTGATGCTGTCGTTTCATCCCCACGGGCGGGGGATCGGGGGCTTTGGAAACGAACGAATTAACTGCGAGGACGGGGTTGCATAGCGACATTGACGGCGCGGGGGCCAGCCCTGAGTATCCCGAGCGGCGCGTCTTGCGCCGGGGAACGAGGAACCAACATGAGACTGGAATGGCTTCGCCGCGCGCTCGCGGTGATGGGCTGCTGTGTGATGTTCGCGGGCATGTCCGCCTGCGGTGGCGGTGGGGGCGGTGGTGGGGGCGGCGGTGGCCTGCCGATCCTCCCGCCGACCGCAGGGCCCGTGCCCCAGCAGCCGGCACCAGCGCCGACACCGACGCCCACCAACCGAGTGGTGTCCGAATCCATTCAGTCGGGGTTCACCGGCGCGCCTTACCCTCTTTCCGTCTACCTGCCCGCCGGGTACGACCAGGGCTCCGATGCCTACCCCGTCATCTATGCCCTCGACGGCGATGCCACCAACGGCTTGCCGCAGACACGGTTCGCGAATCTCATGGATGTCCTGGTGAAGCGCGGAACGAAAGCTATCCTCGTCGGCATCGGGAACACCGGGCGACGCCAGGAGGACTACAACTTTCCCGGGGCCTTCAAGTACCACGACTTCCTCGCGAAGGAGTTGATTCCCTTCATCGATTCGAAGTACCGGACCAATCCCAAGAACCGGATGCTCACGGGCCTGTCGACCAGTGGCAACCTGGCGGCCACGGCGCTCTTTCTCGAAGCGCCGGACAACCTGGTGTTTTCTTCCTTTGTGTCGATCGAGGGCGCTTTCTGGCAGCAGGAGGCCCAGAACAACGATCTCGAAAAGAAGATGTTCGACGCGTTGGCGGGCAGGCCGCTGCCAGTCACGTTGATACTTGCAAGTTGCATAAGTGGCTGCAATCAACAGTACGTGAGGGCGCTGTACCAACGGATGGCGGCGCGAGGCTATGTGGGGCTGCAGCTGCTCAGTACGGAGTTCAACGCCACGCACGTCGGCGCGGATGTCTTGGCGTTCGAAGACGCGGTGGTGCGAATCTACAAGTAGGCGGCCATGGCCGCGCCGCGAACCCGACGCCCGGGGTTCGCGGGCGGTGTTCTCATGCCGAGAGCGGTTTGGGCGGGTAGCCGGCCTCTGTCAGCACGGCCACCACGGAAGGGCTGTCCTCCGTGGTGTCGATGCGCACCGTTCTGCTCTTCAAGTCCACCTCGATCCTGGCCTGCGGGTCCAGGTCCTTGACGGCCCGGGTGATGCGGCCGGCGCAGCTGCCGCAGGTCATCGACTGGATTTCAAACGCTTGCATGGGGTGAGTCCTTTCAAAAGAGTGACTCGCAGTGTCAAGCTTGGCATCGTGTGAAGGTCAAGCGCGTCGAGTGCCTGACCCCTGGCGTGCCAAGGTCATGCGCCGTTTGCGTTTGACTCTCTCATGGTGTGAAGGTTGAGACTTCGCGCTTTGGCTCGAAGGAGAACCTCATGGAACATCCCACGGCGCCGGCTGCTGCGGCGCGCTTGTCTCTAGCCGATGTCGTTGCGCGCTCCGGTGCGTCTGCGCGGCTGCTGAGCGATTGCGAATCGCTCGGGCTGCTCGACGACACGGCGCACGCCGGCCGCTACGACGAGCGCGCCGTGTCGACGCTGCGCTTCGTGCGGCGCGCACACACGCTGGGTTTCGACACACAGGAAGTCGTCGAGCTGCACGCCCTGTGGCAGGACGGACGGCGCGCAAGCTTCGACGTGAAGCGCGTCGCGCTCGAACGTGCCGACGACCTGGCCCAGCGCATCGAAGAGCTCGCGCACATGAAGCGTCTGCTGGAGCGCCTGGCCCACTGCTGCGAAGGTGACGAGCGCCCGGAATGCCCGATCCTCGATGAACTGGCCGGGCTCAAGGGATTCGCCGGCTGTGAAGCGCGGCGAGCCTGAAGCCGATCCTCAGCCCGGAATGTTCGGCTCGACCAGCTGCGCCAGCGCGACCAGCGATTCCTGCCAGCCCAGGTAGCACATCTCGACGGGAATCACCTCGGGGATGCCTTCCTGCACGACGGCCATGTCCGTGCCGCAGGACACCGCGGTCAGGGTCACGGTGGTCTTCATCGTGCCCGGCAGGTGGGGGTCGTCGAAGCTCGCGTCGTAGGCAATGCGCTGGCCGGGCACGAGTTCCTGGTACTTGCCGCCGAACGAATGGCTGTGGCCGGTGCCGAAGTTGGTGAAGGACATGCGCCACGCGCCGCCCACCACCGGCTCCATGGTGTGGACCTTGCCGGTGAAGCCGAAGGGCGGCAGCCAGCGCTCGAAGGCGCCGGGCTCCACGAAGGCACGGTAGAGCTTGTCGGGGGTGGTGCGCAGCACGCGGTGCAGACGAACGGTGTTGGTGGCCATGGTTGCTTTCTCCTGATGAAGTACAGAGGACGACCCTCTATGCTGACGTCGGATGAGCCCGCTGCGATTCGACAGGTGCAGGATCAGGACAAACCCTGAGCCCGCACCCCGCGCCTCAATCGATGAACCGCGCCACGATGTCCTGGAACGACGGCAAGTCCATCTGCGTGTGGCCGCCTTCGTAGCCCTTCAGGCTCAGCTGCAGCCCCTTGTAGTTGCGCGCGGCGATCTGGTCGCGCAGCGCGGTGATCTCCGGACCGCCGACGTTGCCGATGGCATAGCCCAGCAGCAGGGTCACGGGAATGTCGCGCGTGCTGCTGTTGGCGTACATCTGGCTTTCGAGCGGATCGAGCTGGCCGCGCGCGCCGGCGGCGGGCGGATCCGACGCGAAGAAATGCTGGAAGGTGAACGTGCCCGCCGCGCCTTCGGTGAAGAAGGCGATGAGCGTGAAGACGCCGCCGTTCGACAGGCCCGAGAGCATGCGCCTGGCCGGGTTGGCCCGGTAGTTCGATTCGACATGCGGCACCAACTGGCCGGTGAGGAACTCGTGGTACGCCTTGGCGCCCGGCATCAGGTAGTCGGTGTTGCGGCGCGAGGTGCCGCCGATGCCGACCACGATGGCTTTCTTGCCGGCCTTCTCGAGGGTGTCGGTGAAATTCTGGAAGCGCGTCACGCTCTGGTTGTAGACCGCGTCGCCGTCGGTGATGTAGACCGTGGGGTAGCTCGCGGTGGCGCCGTCGTAGCCGGCCGGCAGGTAGACCTGGATCGGGTAGGTCGCGTCCGTGGCGGTCGACTTCATCGAGCTGCTGACCACCCGGCCGCGCCCGGTGTCCGCGGGCGGTGGTGTCGGCGTGCCGCCGGCCGGTGGCAGCGGCAGCATCGCCACACCGCCTCCGCCGCCTCCACCACCCCCTCCGCCGCCGCAACCTGACAACCCCAGCAGCAGGGCGCAGCCTGCTGTGAACATGAGCCGGCGAAGAATCCCTCTTGTCTGCATGTGGTGTTCCTTGTTGGTGAGAACCGCGGTGGCGGAAGCTGGGGCGATCTTAGGGGGTAGGGGGTGCCGCCGTCTTCTGCATGAACACACTCAACGGATCGTCCGGGTAGTCCCCGAAGCGCTCGCGCCGCGCATACCCCGCACGCGCATAGAAGGCCAGCGCCTCGGGCTGGCTCACGCCCGTCTCCAGCTGGAACATCGCGCATCCGCGCGTCGCCGCTTCGGCTTCGAGAAAGCCCAGCACCTTCGCCGCGACGCCTTGCCCGCGGTTCTGCGGGCGCACGTACATGCGCTTGAGTTCGCCGTAGCCGGGGTTCATGACGACGGCACCGCAGCCGATGGCCGTGCCGGCCGCATCGCGCGCGACGGCGAACAGCACATGGGCCGCCGACAGCGCGTCGATGTCGATGCCGTAGTGGCTCTCGGGCGGGTACAGCGGCTTTTGGTACGCATCGAGGTCGTCGATGAGCTGGATGACGTCGGGCTGGTTCGGGTTTTCGATCGAGATCTGCATCGTTCGATCGTAGCGAGCCGAAGCGCTGCAAAGCCCGACGCGCGACGGGGTTCTGCGCGGCGGCCAACAATGGCCGCGTCATTCATCTTGTTCGTCTGTTCGTTCGATTCAAGGAGTAGAACTTTGGAATACCGTCATCTGGGCAAATCAGGCCTCAAGGTCCCCGTGTTGAGCTTCGGCACTGGCACCTTCGGCGGCAAGGGCGCGTTTTTCAGCGCGTGGGGCAGCACCGACGTGGCCGAGGCGCGCACGCTGATCGACATCTGCATGGACGCCGGCGTGAACATGTTCGACAGCGCCGACATCTACTCGGGCGGCGCCGCCGAATCGGTGCTGGGCGAGGCGATCAAGGGCCGGCCGCGCGACCGGCTGCTGATTTCGACGAAGGCCACCTTCCGCAGCGGCGAAGGGCCGAACGACGTGGGCTCGTCGCGTCACCACCTCGTGCAGGCGGTCGATGCGTCGCTGAAACGGCTGGGCACCGACTACATCGACCTGTTCCAGCTGCACGGCTTCGACGCCAGCACGCCGGTGGAAGAAACGCTCTCCACGCTCGACGACCTCGTGCGCGCGGGCAAGCTGCGCTATGTGGGCGCGTCGAACTTCTCGGGCTGGCACCTGATGAAGTCTTTGGCGGTGTCCGAGCAGCGCGGCTATGCGCGCTACGTGGCGCACCAGGCCTACTACTCGCTGGTCGGGCGCGAGTACGAGTGGGAGCTGATGCCGCTGGCGCAAGACCAGGGCGTGGGCGCGGTGGTCTGGAGCCCGCTGGGCTGGGGCCGGCTCACGGGCAAGATCCGCCGCGGCCAGCCGCTGCCCGCCAACAGCCGCCTGCACGTGACGGCCGACATGGGCCCGCCGGTGCCCGACGAGCTGCTGTACCGCGTGGTCGAGGCACTCGAAAAAGTCGGCGCCGAAGTCGGCAAGACGGTGCCGCAGGTCGCGCTCAACTGGCTGCTGCAACGCCCGACGGTGTCCAGCGTGGTGGTCGGCGCGCGCGACGAGGCGCAGCTGCGCCAGAACCTCGGTGCGGTGGGCTGGAACCTCACGCCCGCGCAGGTGGCCGAGCTCGACGCGGCCAGCGCGACGACGCGCACCTACCCGTACTGGCACCAGCAGGGCTTCAAGGAACGCAACCCGAACCCGGTCTGACCGTGTTCAGTCGGGTGTCAGCCCCAGCACCCACTGCTTGAACTGCTCCAGCGCCCCGGAGGCCGGCCGGCCTTCGGGGTAGGCGAAGTAGTAGCCCTGGTGCACGTCCAGGTGCCGGTCCACCGGGATCACGAGTTCGCCGGTGCGCAGTTCCTGCTCGACCAGGATGCGCGGCGCCAGCCCCACGCCCATGCCCGCCGCCGCGGCGGCCACCACCATGGTGAACAGCTCGTAGCGCGGCCCGCGCGAGGCATGCACCGTGTATTCCCATTCCTGCTGCGCGTACCAGTCGCGCCAGGCGTGGGCGCGCGTGCTCAGGTGCACGTGGCGGCAGCGCTCGAAGCCGGCCTCGTCCCACCGGGCCTGCGCGTCGCGAAACGCGGGGCTGCAGATGGGCACCATCTCGCCTTCGGAAAAGATCAGCCCGCCGCGCGTGTTCGGCCAGAACTGGTCGCCGAAGTAGATCGCCGCGTCGTACGCGTTTTCCTGGAACGAGAAGGGCTGCGAGCGCGCCGACAGGTTCACCGTGATGTTCGGGTGCAGCCGGCTGAAATCGGGCAGCCGCGGAATGAGCCATTGCGTGGCGAAGGTCGGCACCACGGCCAGTTCGAGCACGAAGCCCATCTCGTGGCCGGCGCTGATCTCCAGCGTGTCGCGGCGGATCTGGTCGAGGTGGCGGCGGATGCGCGCGGCGTACTCGCGACCCACGTCGGTGAGCGTGAGCCGTTTGCGCACGCGCGAGAACAGCGGCACGCCCAGGCGCTGCTCCAGCATCGCCACCTGGCGCCCGACCGCGCTTTGCGTGAGCGCCAGCTCGGTCGCCGCGCGGGTGAAGCTCCCCAGGCGCGCCGAGGCTTCGAAGGCCTGCAGCGCGCCGAGGTTGGGAATGTCTTTTCTCATCGCGCTATTCTGGCGGGAGCTTGCGCGGCCCGGGCAACGGCCCGGGCCCGCACATCGAAGACACGGAAAGGCATCACATGCGGCGTGTGGCGATCATCGGCGGCGGGGCCATCGGCTCGGCCATCGCGTACTTCCTGGGCGCCGACCCGACGGGCGAGGCCTTCGACATCACGGTGGTGGAGCGCGACTTCTCGTACCGGCAGGCCTCGTCGGCGCTGTCGGCCAGCTCGATCCGCCAGCAGTTTTCCACCGCCATCAACATCGAGATGTCGCTCTACGGCATCGAGTTTTTCCGCACGCTGGGCGAGACCTTGCGCGTGGGCGACGACATGCCGGACATCGGACTGACGGAACCCGGCTACCTGTACCTGGCCTCGCCGGCAGGCGTCGACGTGCTGCGAGAGAACCACGCGACGCAGAAGGCGCATGCGGTGGACGTGGCGCTGTTGACGCCCGATGAACTGAAGGCGCGCTTCCCGTGGCTCTCGACCGAGGGCATCGCGCTCGCATCGCTCGGCCTTTCGGGCGAGGGCTGGTACGACGGCTACAGCCTGCTGCAGGCCTTTCGCAAGAAAGCGGTGTCGCAAGGCGTGCGCTATGTGCAGGCGCAGGCGACGGGCCTGCGGCGCGAGGGGCGCCGCGTCACCGGCGTGCAGCTCGACGGCGGCGACACGCTGCATGCGGACATCGTCGTCAACGCGGCGGGCGCGTGGGCGGCGCCGGTCGCGCAGTGGGCCGGCATCGCGCTGCCCGTGCACGGGCGACGCCGCAGCGTGTTCAGCTTTTCATGCCCGAGCACCTTGCCGGGTTGCCCGCTGGTGATCGACACCTCGGGCATCTGGCTGCGGCCCGAAGGTCGCCAGTTCATCTGCGGCTTTGCGCCGCCCGAAGACCGGGACCCCGACGACGCGCCGCTCGAAGTCGACCACGAGGCCTTCGAAAGCTTCATCTGGCCGGCACTGGCCGAACGCATCCCTGCCTTCGAAGCCGTCCGCATGACGGGCGCCTGGGCCGGCTACTACGAGATGAACGTGTTCGACCACAACGCGATCCTCGGCCTGCACCCGGACTGCGACAACCTCTACTTCGCGAACGGCTTCTCGGGCCACGGGCTGCAGCAATGCCCGGCGGCGGGGCGCGGCATCGCGGAGCTGATCCGCTTCGGCGGCTACCGCAGCCTCGACCTGTCGCCGCTGTCGTTCGCGCGCATCCTCGAGAACCGGCCGCTGCGCGAGAAGAACATCATCTAGCTGTGCTGCTCCGCCGGCTTGATGTCCCCCACGGGCGACAGCAATGCTGGGTCGAAGGCGGCGAGCGCGCGGCCTTCCTTCAACCGCTTCGGCCAGTCGGGGTTCGACAGCGCGCCGCGTCCCAGCGCCACGAAGTCGGCACCGCCCGCGAGCGCCGCTTCGGCGCGCCCCGGGTCGTGCAGGCTGCCATTGGCGACGATCGCAAGGCCGGGCGCGTGGCGGCGCGCGAGTTGCAGCAGGCTCGGTCCTGCATCGCCGAAGGCCGGTCGCCAGGCTTCGAACTCGGTGACGTGCAGGTAGTCGATGCCGCTGTGCGCCAGGGCCCCGACCACCGTCGCCGCGCCGGCTTCGGCTTCCGGCCACTTGTGGCCGAAGTCGTTGACCTTGCCTTGCGAGATGCGCACGCCGACCGGCGCCGACGCGCCCAGCATCTGCCGCACGGCACGCACCACCTCGGCCGTCAGCTGCACGCGCTGCGCGAGGGCGCCGCCCCAGCGGTCGGTGCGCGTGTTGGTGTGGCCGGTCAGGAACTGGTCGAGCAGGTAGCCGTTCGCGCCGTGGATCTCCACGCCGTCGAAGCCCGCCACTTCCATCGCCAGCAGCGCGGCCCGGGCGAAGCCGCGAATCGCTTCGGCGATGTCGGCATCGGTCATCGCGCGGGGCACCGGGTACTCGCCTTCGCCGCGGTAGGCCGTCATCTGCGTGCCCAGTGGGCGAACGGCCGACGGCCCCGCCGTGTGGTCGCGAAAGCGGTTGAACTGCGACAGCGCGCCCGCATGCATGAGCTGCGCGACGGCGCGCCCGCCCGCGTCCTGGATCGCCTTCACCACCGGGCGCCACGCGCGGGCCTGTTCGCCATCGCTCAGGCCGGGCTGGCGGAAATAACCTTGCGCATACGCCGTGTCGGTGTAGATGCCTTCGGTGATGACGAGCCCGAAGCCGCCCCGCGCAAAGCGCTCGTAGTAGCGGGCCATGGTGCCGTTGGCGTGGCCCTCAGGCGAGGCGCTGACGCGCGTCATCGGCGCCACGGCGAGCCGGTTGGGCAGCTGCAGGCCGTGCAGCTTCGCCGGCGCGAGCAGCGGCGTGCTCATCGGGCGTCTCCGGGCGCGACGGCGATGGCTTCGATCTCGATCATTGCGGCGGGCGAGTAAAGGCCCGAGACCTCGACGATGGTGTCGGCCGGGTAGGGCGCCGAGAACCATTGACGGCGCAACTCGACGATCTTCGGAAAGTTCGTCATGGAGGTCAGGAAGATCGTCACCTTGACCACGTTGCCTAGGCCCGTGCCGGCGGCCCGCAGCACGCGGTCGAGGTTCTTGAAGGCCTGCTCGGCCTGGCGGTCGAAGTCGCCCTTGCCGACGATTTCGCCGTCGTCGCCGATCGCGGCCTGGCCGGACACGAAGACCAGGTTGCCGAGCTGGATGGCCTGCGACAGCAGGAAGGGGGCGTAGGGGTCGGGTTGGGTGTGGATCTGCTTGGGTTGGAGTTGCATGACAGGTGCCTTTGATGGTGAATTTCAGATCAGCCGTGGAAGTGATTTCTTCCCGCGACAACTGAAATTTAGGGATGAAGAGGGCGCCCGACAAAGGCTGATTTTTCAGCCAATGGATGAGTTGAGCTAATCTGTCCGCATGCGAAGACTTCCTCCCCTGGGCGCACTGCGCGTGTTCGAGGCCGCGGCCCGCCGGTTGAGCTTCAAGGCCGCCGCCGACGAACTGCACGTCACGCCCACCGCCGTCAGCCACCAGATCAAGCAGCTCGAGGAAACGCTCGAGGTGCGCCTGTTCGAACGCGGCACGCGGCAGGTGCACCTGACGGCCGCCGGCCACCAGCTGTTTCCCGCGCTGCGCGACGGCTTCGACAGCTTCGAGCGCGCCGTCGACGGCGTGCGCCGCCTGAAGGGCACGCGCATTGCCACGCTGTCGTCCACGGTCGGGTTCATGGCCCGCCGGCTGGCGCCGCGCGCGGGCTCCTTCCGCGACCTGCATCCCGAATGGACACTGCGGCTGGACGCCACCAACCAGGTCGTCGACCTCGACACCGAGGCCGATGCTGCGATTCGCTACGGCAACGGCCGCTACGCCGACCTGGTCGTGGAGCCGCTGTTCCAGGATCACTACGCGCCGGTCTGCAGCCCCGCGCTGGCGGTCGCGGCGCGGCAGGACCTGAAGGCCGTCTCGCTGATCCATTTCGAATGGGGGCGGGCGGGGCGCGACGAAACGCTGGCGCCCGTGTGGCGCACCTGGCTCGCGCGCGCGGGCCGCACCGATGTCGATGCGCAGGCCGGCCTGTCGTTCACCGAAGAGATCCACGCGGTGCAGGCCACGGTCGCGGGGCAGGGCGTCGGCCTGCTGAGCCTGGCGCTCGTGGCCGACGAGCTGGCGTCGGGCCTCTTGGTGCAGCCCTTCGAACTGTCGGTGGAGAGCTACCGCTACGACCTGGTCTACAGCCCGCGCGCCGCCACCCGCCCCGCGACGGCCGTGCTGCGCGACTGGGTGCACCGCGAGTTCGGCGGCGGCGAAAAGAAGGCATAGTGGCAGGCATGACTGCCCAGACCCTGTACGCGCAAAAGCGCGTGTCCGCCGCCGATGCCGTGCGCCAGGTGCGCAACGGCGACATGATCATCGTGCCCACCGGCGTCGGCGAGCCGCCCTCGCTGCTCACCACCTTGTCGGAGCAGCGCCGCGACTTCCGCGACGTGAAGGTGGCGCAGATCCTGGCGATGCGCAAGTACGCCTACATCGACCCCGAGACGGTCGAGCATGTGCGCCACGTCGCGCTGTTCTTCGGCGGTGCCACGCGCGCGGGCGGGCAGGCCGGCTGGATCGATTTCATTCCCAACTACTTCTCCGAAATCCCGGCGCAGATCGAGCGCGAGCAGATCGCGGCCGACGTGGTGTTCAGCATGGCCTCGCCGATGGACGCGCACGGCTACTTCGCGCTGAGCCTGGGACCCGACTACACGATGGCCGCCGTGGCGAAGGCGCGCGCGGTCGTGCTCGAGGTGAACCCCAACGTGCCCTACGCACACGGCAACTGCCACGTGCACATCTCGCAGGTGGCGGCGCTGGTCGAGAGCAGCGAGTCGGTGATGGAAGTCGGTTTGCCCAAGATCGGCCCGGTGCAGGAAGCCATCGGCAAGCACGTGGCCGACCTGATCGACGACGGTGCCACCTTGCAGATCGGCTACGGGGGCATTCCCGATGCGGTGGTGATGCAGCTCACGGGCAAGCGCGACCTGGGCATCCACACCGAGATGATCGGCGACGGCATCCTCACGCTGGTGGAAAGCGGCGCGGTCACCAACCGCCGCAAGAACTACCTGCCGGGCAAGTCGGTCGCGACCTTCGCGCTGGGCTCCAGCAAGCTGTACCGCTTCATGGACCGCAACCCGGGGCTGGAGATGCACCCGGTGAACTTCACCAACGACCCGGCGCTGGCGGGGCTGAACGACAACCTCATCGCCATCAACGCCACCATGCAGATCGACCTGCTGGGCCAGTGCGGCTCCGAGAGCCTGGGCCATGCGCCGTACTCGGGCACGGGCGGGCAGTCGGACTTCGTGCGCGCGGCCAACCGCTCGCGCGGCGGCAAGGCCTTCATCGTGCTGCCTTCGACGGCCAAGGACGACACCATCTCGCGCATCGTGCCTTCGCTCTCGCCGGGCACGCACGTGAGCACGAGCAAGAACGACATCAACTATGTCGTCACCGAACACGGTGTGGCGCAGCTGCGCGGCAAGTCGGCAAAGCAACGGGCGCAGGAGCTGATCGCCATTGCGCACCCGAACTTCCGCGCAGAGCTGACGGAGCAGGCGAAGCAAGCCAAACTGCTTTGAGTTTCGTAGGGGGCAGGGCGTGACTTAGGGCACTCCTGTGCGGTCCGGGCGACGGCTACATTCGCTGCGATGAGCATCTCGTTGCGACACATCTTCCTGCTGGGCGCGGCCTGCGTGCTGTCCGGCCAGGCGTTTGCCTGCAGCGGGCCGGGCCAGCCGGGATGCCCGCCACCGAACGCGCCGGGCTGGCCACACAACAGCCGGCCGCCACCCCGGGACACCGTGCCCATACTGCCCGGCGGCACGGGCCGCTACAGCGACCCCGACGAGTACCTGGCGCCGCCGCCGCCCGACCCCACCTTCTCGTACAAGTGGGGCGCGTACATCATCGACAAGTCGAAGGGGGCCTTCGGCGGGGTCGACAACCGGGCGACCCAGGCCGATGCCGAAAACAACGCCATCGCCCAGTGCGTGGGCAACGGCGGTACCGCCACCGGCTGCCGCAGCATGACGCTGACCTGGCAGGAAGGATGCGGCGTGGTCGTGATGGGCCGCAACGTGCTGTCGATGAAGGCCAACAAGCTGCAAAGCGCGGCGCAGGCGGAAGCGATGGCGGAGTGCTCCGCGCATGCGAAGGACTGCAAGGTCGTCACCGCGCGCTGCAACGCGCTGGTCGTCAATCGCTGATCAGCTGGCCTTGGTCGCGCGCACCAGCGATGGCGTGGCCTTGTAGCTCTCGGGGAACAGCTTCTTCAGGTCGTCGATCTTCGGCAGATCGTGGATCGCGATGTAGGGCTGGTTCGGGTGCAGCGTGAGGTAGTCCTGGTGGTAGTCCTCGGCCGCATAGAAGGGCTTGGACACCTCGACCGTGGTCGCCAGCGGCTTGTTGCCGAAGATCCTGGCCTGGTTCAGCTGGGCGATGTAGGCGTTGGCGATGCGGGCCTGCTCCGCGTTTTCGGCGAACACGGTGGAGCGGTACTGCGGGCCGGTGTCGGGGCCCTGGCGGTTGAGTTGGGTCGGGTCGTGCGCCACCGAGAAATAAATTTGCAGCAGCTTGCCGTAGCTGACCTTGCGCGGGTCGTAGCTGATGCGCACCGCTTCGGCATGGCCGGTGCGCCCGGAGCCGACCTCGTTGTAGCGCGCGGTGCGGGCCTCGCCGCCCGCGTAGCCCGAGAGCGCATTGCTCACGCCCTCGACGCGCTGGAACACGCCCTGCACACCCCAGAAGCAGCCGCCCGCGAACACGGCGGTGGCGGTGGTGGCGCCTGCGGGTGCGGTGAGGTCGACCGTGGGCGCGGGCACGCGGCGTGCGGTCTCGGCAAAGGAAGGGGCTGCGTGCCAGGCGAAGGCGGCGGCGGCGAGCGCGCCGGCGGCGATGGCGAAGGATTTCATGGCGGTCTTTCGTAGGGAGCGCAGATGAGAGAACAGTGATCCCGATCCCGCCGGCCGTCAATGGCGGCGGGGCCGGGGAGACGGCGGCTTACTTCTTCATCTCGTCCTTGCCCATCGCGTCCTTCTTCATTTCGTCTTTGCCCATGGCATCTTTCTTCATGCCGTCTTTGGTCATGCCGTCCTTCTTCATGGCGTCCTTGCCCATGGCGTCTTTCTTCATCCCGTCCTTGGCCATGCTGTCCTTCTTCATGCCGTCCTTGGCCATGTCGTCCGCGGCCAAGGCCGAGGCGCCGGCGAAGGCCATGCAGGTGGCGAGAAGGGTGGCGGTGAGCTTGTTCATGTCGGTCTTCCTGAGTTGAGGTTGGGTCTTGTTGTCGAGATCGGCCTGGTTCCCTGTCGGAGTTCGGCCTCGCGCTTTCTTCGGCAGTCGAGCGGCTGTGGCAGCCCCTCAGCTCCCTCCGAACCAGTTGTAGCCCTGGTCTTCCCAGTAGCCACCGGGATAGGTGTTCGTCACGTACATCGCCTGGATGTGCTTGGGGTTCTTGTAGCCAAGCTTGGTCGGCATGCGCAGCTTCATCGGGAAGCCGTACTTCGGCGGCAGGGGCTGGCCGTCGTAGCTCAGCGTCAGCAGCGTCTGCGGGTGCAGCGCGGTCGGCATGTCGATGCTGGTGTGGTAGTCGTCCGCGCACTGGAAGCCGACGTACTTCGCGCTCAGGTCCGCGCCGATGTGGCGCAGGAAGTCGGCAAAGCGCACGCCGCCCCATTTGCCGATGGCGCTCCAGCCTTCCACGCAGATGTGGCGCGTGATCTGGTCCTGCTGCGGCAGGGTGCGCAGCTCGGCGAGCGTCCAGCGGCGCTTGTCGGCGACCATGCCGCTCACTTCGAGGCGGTAGGTGGCTTCGTCGACCTCGCGGACCTCGTCCTCGCCGTAGTAGGCGTTGAACGGAAAGGGGCGTGTGATCTCGGCCTCGGTGTAGGTCGGCGCCAGCCGCGTCGGGCTGAAGAGCCAGCCTTGCACCTCGTCGTTGAAGCGCGAGACTTTGGTCAGTGCGGCCTCCACGTGGCTGTCGTCGCTGATGCTGCAGCCGGTGAGCATCGACAGGCCGCCCAGCGTCAGCGAACGGCGCAGGAACAGGCGGCGCGAAGGGGCGTCGAGCCGGCGCTCGATGAGGGTACGGGCTTCGCGCACCACGGCGTCGCCGTCGACACCGACCAGGGGAGGGCGTTTGAAAAAGAGGCTCATGGGGTGTGGGGCGCGCGACCGCGCAGCATGGTGAGCAGGGTGCGGGGCACGAGCGCCACCATCACGAGGTGCACGGCAACGAAAGCCACCAGGGCGGCCATCGCCACGAAGTGGACGCGGCGCGCGGCTTCGTAGCCGCCCAGCAGCTCGCGCAGCATCGGAAACTGCACCGACTTCCACAGCACCAGCCCCGACAGCACAATCGCGACCAGGTCGACGATCACGAACAGGTAGGCCAGCTTCTGCACATGGTTGTAGTGGCGCGGGTCGGCGTGCGAGAGCCTGCCGCCGAGCGCGGCCCGCGCATCGCGCCAGAGGCCGGCCGACGTGAGCGGGAAGAACTTGCGCGCGAAGCGCCCGCTGGCAAGGTTCAGCACCAGGTAGACGAGCCCGTTGAACACCAGCAGCCACATCGCCGCGAAGTGCCACTGCAGCGCGCCGCCGAGCCAGCCGCCCAGCGTGATCGAGGCCGGGAAGCGAAAGGCAAGGAAGGGCGCCGCGTTGTAGATGCGCCAGCCGCTGGTCACCAGCACCAGCACGGCCAGCGCATTGAGCCAGTGCGTGACGCGCATCCACAGCGGGTGGATCGGTCGGTGGTCAGGGGCGGCGCGTGTCTGCATGGGCCGGATTGTTGGGCGCACCCCCTCGCCGATTCATCACGCAAAGTTCAAAGATTCGTGATAACTCCGAGGGGCGTCTCGCGGGACAATCGCGGTCATGGACACCGCCAAACGCGTGCTGATCGTCGAGGACGACGCCCACATTGCCGAGCTGCTGCGCATGCACCTGCGCGACGAGGGCTACGCGGTCGAGCACGCCGCCGACGGCAACGCCGGCCTGCGCGCGCTGGAGCGCGGCCAGTGGGACGCGCTGGTGCTCGACCTCATGCTGCCCGGCATCGACGGCCTCGAAATCTGCCGCCGCGCCCGCGCGATGGCACGCTACACGCCCATCATCATCGTGAGTGCGCGCTCCAGCGAGGTGCACCGCATCCTCGGGCTGGAGCTGGGCGCCGACGACTACCTGGCCAAGCCCTTTTCGGTGCTGGAGCTGGTGGCGCGCGTGAAGGCGCTGCTGCGGCGCACCGATGCGCTGGCGCGCAACGCGCGGCTGGAGTCGGGCAGCCTCACGCTGGGCAACCTCGACATCGAGCCGCTGGCGCGCGAGGTGCGCGTCGACGGCAAGCCCATCGAGCTCACGCCACGCGAGTTCGACCTGCTGTATTTCTTTGCGCGCCATCCCGGCAAGGTGTTCTCGCGGCTCGACCTGCTCAACCAGGTCTGGGGCTACCAGCACGACGGCTACGAGCACACGGTCAACACGCACATCAACCGGCTGCGCACCAAGGTCGAGGCCGACCCGGCCGCGCCGCGGCGCATCCTCACGGTGTGGGGGCGCGGCTACAAGCTTGCGGCGGACGACGCCGCACCGCAGGGCGACGTATGAGCGCCGCGCCGGGCCGCCCCAAGCAAGCTCGCTCCCGCCTGGCGGGAAGGCGCGAAGCGCCAAGGGTGCTTCAATGACGATGGCCTGGGCCACGCTGTCGCGGCGCCTGTCGATCGCCTTCGCGGTGCTGCTGCTGGCCTGCTGCGGCGCCTCGGCGTGGCTGCAGATGCGCGCCGGCGCGCAGCACGCGCAAGAGGTGACGCAGCGGCTGTCGCTGGGGCTCGCGGCCCACATCGCGCAGAACACCGAGCTCATGAAGCCCGGCGGGCTCGACCCGGTGGCGGTGAAAGACCTGTTCGACAAACTCATGACCGTCAACCCCAGCGTCGAGGTCTACGTGCTGGGGCTCGACGGCCGCATCGAGGCCCAGGCCGCGCCGCCCGGCCACCTCAAGCGCGACAAGGTGGCGCTCGGTCCCATCCGCCGGTTGCTGGCCGGCGAGCGGCTGCCCATCGCGGGCGACGACCCGCGCAGCCCCGACGGCGCCAAAGTGTTCAGCGCCGCGCCGCTGCGCATGGGTGGGCGCGATGCCGGCTATGTGTACGTGGTGCTGCAAGGCGAGGAGCACGACGCGCTGGCCGCCAACCTCTCGGCCGACACCGTGCTGCGCACCACGCTGTGGTCGATGGCATTGGTGGCACTGCTGGGGCTCATCGCCGGGCTGGTGGCGTTCCGCCTCATCACGCGGCCGCTGCGCGAGCTGACGGCGGCCGTGCGCCGCTTCGAGGCCGAGGGCATCGCGGCGCTGGAGCGCGAGGCGCCCATGCCCGCACCGCCGCGCCACGCCGACGACGAGATCGCGCAGCTGCAGCAGGCCTTCGCGCAGATGACGCGCCGCATCGCCGAGCAGTGGCGCGAACTCAGCCTGCAGGACCGCCAGCGGCGCGAACTCTTCGCCAACATCTCGCACGACCTGCGCACGCCGCTCACTTCGCTGCACGGCTACCTCGAGACGCTGCTGCTCAAGGCCGGCACGCTCAGCGAGGAAGAGCGTCGTCGCTACCTGGAGATCGCGCTCGGCCAGAGCCGCAAGGTCGGCCGGCTCGCGCAGGAGGTGTTCGAGCTGGCGCGGCTCGAGTACGGCGTGGTCAAGCCCGAGAAAGAGAACTTCGCGCTCGCCGACCTCGTGCAGGACGTGTTCCAGAAGTTCGAGCTCGCGGCCGAGGCGCGGCGCCAGCAGCTCAAGCCCGACATCGCGCCGAACCTGCCCGTGGTGTCGGCCGACCTCGGCATGATCGAGCGCGTGCTGACCAACCTGCTGGACAACGCCATCCGCCACACGCCGGCCGGCGGCGAGATCGAGGTGCGCCTGCGCCCGTCAGATGCTGGCGTGGCGGTGCAGGTGAGCGACACCGGCCCGGGCATTCCGGGCGAGCTGCAGAAGGGCCTGTTCACGCGGCCGGCCTTTGCCGACGGCGGTGCGCGCGGCGGCGGGCTGGGGCTGATGATCGTGCAGCGCATCCTGCAGCTGCACGGTAGCGACATCCGGCTCGTGCCGCAGCCGGGCAAGGGTGCGGTGTTTCTGTTCCGGCTCGGGGGCGCCACAGCGCGCTGAAGGCGTTGAGGCCGGCGAGGGGCGGGTTTGCCAGCGGGCGGCGGGCGATGCTACAAGCGAAGCGGCATCCCCCAAAAGAACCGAAGGAGACCACCGACCATGCCCGCTTTCGAGACCGTCCTGATCGACAAGGACCCGCAGCACCCGCGCATCGCGCGCCTCGTGCTCAACCGCCCCGAGAAGCTCAATGCCATCGGCGACAGCACGCCGACCGACATCCGCCGCGCGGTCGAATGGGCCGAGGCCGACGACGAGGTGCATGTGATCGTGGTCGAAGGCGCCGGCCGCGCCTTCTGCGCCGGCTACGACCTGGGCGATTACGCCGAAGGCCACGGCCGCGAAGGCCAGGCCGACCATCCCTGCCGGCAGGAGAAAACGCCGTGGGACCCGATGCTCGACTACGCCGCCATGAAGCGCAACACCGAAGACTTCATGTCGCTGTGGCGCTGCCGCAAGCCAACCATCGCCAAGGTGCACGGCTACGCGGTGGCGGGCGGCTCCGACATCGCGCTGTGCTGCGACCTGCTCACCATGGCCGACGACGCGCGCATCGGCTACATGCCCACGCGTGTGTGGGGTTGCCCGACCACCGCGATGTGGACCTACCGCCTCGGCGCCTTGCGCGCCAAGCAGCTCATGTTCACCGGCGACACCATCACCGGCACGCAGGCGGCCGACTGGGGCTTGGCCAACTTCGCGGTGCCAGCGGCGCAACTCGACGAGGCCACGCTGGCACTCGCGCAGCGCATCGCGGGCGTGCCCAGTTCGCACCTCATGATGCACAAGTTGGTCGTCAACCAGGTCTGGCATTCGATGGGGCTGGAGCAGACCCAGATGTTCGCCACCGTGTTCGACGGCATCACGCGCCACAACCCCGAAGGCATGTGGTTCCGCCGCCAGGCCGAGGCCGAAGGCTTCAAGAGCGCGGTGCAGTGGCGCGACAGCGGCCGGCCGATTCCTGAAGGCGACGAGGCGAGGGCGCGCATCGCCGAGCTCGAAGCGAAGTTGGCTGCGCGCGGTTGAGCGTGCGCTCGTGTGACGTCGCGCGACAGCGTGTCTGCCCGCATGTCACGCGACAGACATATCTCCCCTTGATGATCCGCCGCGCCTGCCGCCCGTCACGTTGACGGCGGAAAGATGGCGCATCCATTTCGATGGATACAAAAGGGGAGGATTTCAATGCAGTTGTTCAATTTCTCGCGCACGGCCCTCGCGGCCTGTGCCTGCGCATTCATGGCCGCTTGCGGTGGCGGCAATGGCGGCGGTGGCGTGCCGATGTGGCCCATCGTGCCGGTCTCGCCCCCGGCCCCCGCGCCTGCGCCCGCCCCGGCGCCCGCACCCGCCGAAGCCGCCCCCGTGCTCGTCATCGGCCACCGTGGCGCGCCCGCGCTGCGGCCCGAGCACACGCTGGCCTCGTACCAGCAGGCCATCGACGACGGCGCCGACTTCATCGAGCCCGACCTCGTGCCCACCAAGGACGGCGAGCTGGTCGCGCGCCACGAGAACGCCATCGCCATCGTCGATGCCGCGGGCAAGGTGCTCGAGGCCACGACGAACGTGGTCGACCTGCCCAAGTTCGCCGACCGCAAGGCCACCAAGGTCATCGACGGCCGCCAGGTCACTGGCTGGTTCACCGAAGACTTCACGCTGGCCGAGCTCAAGGAGCTGAAGGCGCGCGAACGCATCCCGGCGCTGCGCCCGGCCAACGTATCGTTCAACGACCAGTTCCAGGTGCCCACGCTCGACGAAGTGATCCAGCTCGCCAAGGCGCAGTCGGTCATCAAGGGCCGCGTGATCGGCATCTACCCCGAGACCAAGCACCCGACCTACTTCCGCTCGATCGGCCTGCCGCTCGAGAAAAAGCTGCTCGACACGCTGCACAAGTACGACCTCGACAAGGCCGACGCGCCGGTGTTCGTGCAGTCCTTTGAAACCGGCAACCTGAAGGACATCCGCCTGAAGAGCACGGTGAAGATCGTCCAGCTCATCGACGGGCAGGGCGCGCCCTATGACCTCGTGGCGCTGAACGACAAGCGCACCTACGCCGACCTCGTGAAGCCCGAAGGCCTGGCCGAGATCGCGACCTATGCGAACGGCATCGGCCCGGCCAAGGCGCGCGTGATCCCGGTGGTCGACGGCAAGCTCGGCGCGCCCACCACGCTCGTGAAGGACGCGCACGACAAGAAGCTGCTGGTCCACATCTTCACGGTGCGGCCCGAGAACAACTTCCTGCCCGACAGCCTGAAGAAGGCGCCGAAGACCGACCCGACCGTGTACGGCGACACCGCCGGCGAGATCAAGGCGTTCCTCGATGCGGGCATCGACGGCTTCTTTGCCGACAGCGCGGCCACGGCCGTGCCCGCGGTGAAGGCGTACCGCGCGGCGCAGCCGAAATAAGCGAGTCGAATCTGAAAAGGAAGAGGGCGCTCAGCCGCCCTTGCGGCGCTTCACGACCACCGTGGCCTCGAGGCCTTCGTAGGCCTCGGCGTCGCCGTACCAGCTGCCCGAGATGGGCGCCGCCAGCGCGGGGTCGCGCGCCACGCCCACGCGGATCAGCTGGCCGCTGCCCATGAGGTTGTTGGTCGGGTCGAAGGCCAGCCAGCCCGCGCCTGGCAGGTAGGCCTGCAGCCAGGCGTGCGTGCTGCCGGCGCCGGTGACCGATTCGCCGGGCGCCTGCCCGGTGGCGTCGTTGTCCAGCGACGCGTCGTAGAGGTAGCCCGAGACGAAGCGCGTCGCGATGCCGAGACGGCGCGTGGCTTCCATCATCAGCAGGGCGTAGTCGCGGCAGCTGCCGCTGCCCAGCGCCAGCGTCTCCAGCGGCGTCTGCGTGCCTTCCTCGTCGCGCGCCTTGTATTCGAAGCTCTGGCCGATGTGCGCGTTCATGCGCGTGAGTACGTCGCGCGTGCTGTTGGGCTGGTCGGTGTGCAGGAACTGGTGCGCCCAGCGGATCAGCGTGCCGTTGGCGTCGTCGTTGTGGTGCGGGCGCAGGTAGTGCTCCAGGTCCAGGCGCTCCTGCACCGAATAGGCAAAGGGCAGGAACTCGGCCGACGGGTCGAGCGTGAGCAGGTCGCGCTGCGACGGCGGCACGTGCTCGATGGTGAACGAGCAGACGATGCGCAGCTCGGTCGCCTCGCCCAGCGGCTGCACCAGCGCGACGGAGTTCGAGTACGGGTCTTGAATGAGCCGCGTGAGGGCCTGCGGGCTCACCTGCAGGTCGGTGGCGAGCACCCGCAGGTCGTGGCTGTCGCGCGGACGGAACATCACGCGGTGCAAGCCGAAGGTCACCGGCTTGTTGTAGCGGTAGACGGTGGTGTGGGTGATGTCGTACTGGATGGCCATGGCGCGCATTGTGCGGTGCGCGCGTGACCTCGGGTGACGGGAAAGCCAGAACGCGCCGATTCAGTCCGATCCGGGCCAGAGCCGCTGCGTGCCCAGCGCCTTGGCAAGCGTCGCGGGCAAGGGCAGCGGCTCGCCATGCCACTGCGCCGCCAGCAACTCGGCGCACAGGGTGGCAAAGCTCAAGCCGCGCGAGCCCAGCGCGGTGCAGGCCCAGAGGCCGTTGTCGGCGCCCGGGGCCAGCGGGCCGACCAGCGGCCGGCGGTCGCCCGAGGCGCAGCGCACGCCGACCCAGGCGTGGGCGTCTCCGTGTTCGAAGGCGGGGGCCAGCGCGGTGGCGGCGCCCGGGTGCAGGCGCGCGAGCCGTTCGCGGTTGGCGAGGCGGTCGGCGTCGTTGGGGGCGAGGTCGGTGCTGTCGCGGTCGAAGGTGGCGCCGATCAGCCAGAGCGGCTGCGGCGCCTGGCCGTCGGGCACGCCGGCGATCAGGTGGCCGTCGCCGTTGATGGGGGTGACGGGCAGGGCGGCGGGGTCCGCGCGGCCCCAGGCGACCTGGCCGCGCACGGGTTGCAGCGGCAGGTTGGGTGCGAAGTGGCGGGATGCGAAGCCCGCGGCCACGACGACGCGGTCGGCTTCGGCGAGCAAGGCGCCGGCATCGTCGAGCAGCTGCCAGCCGCCGTCCGTGCGTGTGAGGCGCGCCACGTGGCTGTTGCCGCGGAATTCGACACCCGGTTGGCCCAGCCACGCGGCGATCAGCCGGTGCGGTCGCACCCAGGCCGCGCGCGCATGCCAGAGCGCAGGCGTGTCGGGCGGCAGGCCGGCCGCGGCGAGCCGGTCGGGCTGTGCGGGCCAGGATTCGTTCGGGCCCTGAGCGCTCCAGTCGGGCGGCACGCGCACGTCGCCGTCGGGGCGGCGTTCGAGCGAGCCGTGTGCGCCCCAGTCGCGGCCGGCGTCGAGCCGCAGTGCCAGTTCGGCCCATGTCGCGCGGATGCCGGCGCGTGTGAGCCGCGACAGCAAGGCGTCGTCGGACGACACATGCGGCGCCAGCAGCCCGACCGGCAGGCCTGACGCGCCGGAGGCCGGCATGTCGGCCGCATCGAGCACCGTAACCCGCCAGCCGCGCCGCGCAAGGCTGGCCGCCACGGCCGCGCCTGCGAGGCCCGCGCCGATGACCGCGCAATGGCCGGGCGCGTCGACGCCTTCGCGCACCGGCTGGCGGCGTCGGACGGTCCAGGCGGGCGCGAACACGCCGCGCAGGCTGCCGGGGCTCGGGTCGAGTTGGAAGCCGTTCTGCGCCAGCGCATGGCGCACCCCATCGTCGTCGGTGCGGGCTGCGAGGCCGGTGCCCTGGCGGGCGAAGCGCGATACCGCCTTGAGCGTGTCGGGCGAGGCCATCGCTGGGCCGAAGCCGTCGAGGAAGAGGCTGTCGGCCTCGAAGCGTTGCGCGCGCAGCATCGGCTGCAGCTCGCCCACGCACAGCGTGAGCAGCACGCGGCCGTCGTCGAAGGCCAGCCGGTGAAAGCCCGGCAGCAGCCCGGTCCATTGGCGGGCCAGCTCCTCGGCGAGCGGTGCCAGGGCCGGGTCGGCTTCAGCCGCGCGCAGCAGATCGCTGGCCGGCGCCGGATGGGCGTCGACCGCGACGTAATGCAGCAGGCGCGGCCGCTGCGAGTCGGCGCGCCAGGCCTGCCAGGCTGTCAGGAAATGAAGGCCCGGCCCGAAGCCGGTTTCGAGAATCCGCCATTGCGGGCGCCCGGACCAGGCGGCGGGCAGGCCGCAGCCGTCCAAAAACACACGGCGCGAAAGCGCCGGTGTGTCGTTGTCGAGGGGAGGGGTGTCGCCGGAGCGCGCGCCGAGCGGGGTGCCGTCGGCGGCCACGCCGGACTCAGGCTGCAGGAGGGGGAACGTAGCCTTGCGCCACGTCGGCGCCTTCGCCGAAGAAGTGCTTTTCCATCTGGCGTGCCAAGTACTGGCGGGCGCGCAGGTCGGCCAGGTTCAGCCGGTTTTCATTGACCAGCATGGTCTGTTGCTTGAGCCAGGCGGCCCAGGCTTCCTTGCTGACGTTTTCCCACAGGCGCTTGCCCAGGTCGCCGGGGTACGGCGGAAAGTCGAGTCCTTCGGCCTCTTTGCCGAGCTTGATGCACTGAACCATGCGTGCCATTTGATTGCCTCTTGTGGGGGAAAGCGGTTGCTTAGTTGATTTGGCTATTAAGAACTGAAAACTTGGTCGTTCCAGTTCCTATATGTCGTATTCAGAATACGTGGCTTCATTGATATGCCTTTTTAAGAGCAAGACACCATGAGCCTTCGCCGCGACTTTATCAAGCTTTCCCTGGGTGCCGGCGTGGCCGGTGCCTTGGCCCTGTCGGCATTGCCGTCGTTTTCGCAGGGCGCGGCGGGGGCCAAGGGCCCCGTGACGCTGCTGAACGTGTCGTACGACCCGACCCGCGAGCTGTACGTGGACTACAACCAGGCCTTCGCCAAGTACTGGAAGGCCAAGACCGGCCAGGACGTGAGCGTCAAGCAGTCGCACGGCGGCTCGGGCAAGCAGGCCCGTTCGATCATCGACGGCATCGATTCCGACGTGGCCACGCTGGCGCTGGGCGGCGACATCGACGCGCTGGCCACGCACGGCGGCCTCGTCAAGGCCGACTGGCAAAAGCGCCTGCCGCACAACTCCGCCCCCTACACCTCGACCATCGTGTTCCTGGTGAAGAAGGGCAACCCCAAGGGCCTGAAGGACTGGGACGACCTGGTCAAGCCCGGCGTGCAGGTGATCACCCCCAACCCCAAGACCTCGGGCGGCGCCCGCTGGAACTACCTGGCCGCCTGGGAATTCGCCAAGCGCAAGTACGGCGGTGACGCCAAGGCCAAGGAATTCGTCGGCAACCTGTACAAGAACGTGCCCGTGCTCGACACCGGCGCGCGCGGCTCGACCATCACCTTCGTGCAGCGCGGCGTGGGCGACGTGCTGCTGGCCTGGGAAAACGAAGCCTTCCTGGCGCTGAAGGAATTCGGCCCCGAGAAGTTCGAAATCGTCGTGCCGTCGATCTCCATCCTGGCCGAGCCCAGCGTGGCGGTGGTCGACAAGGTGGTCGACAAGAAGGGCACGCGCGCCGTGGCCGAGGAGTACCTGAAGTACCTGTACTCCGACGAAGGCCAGGACATCGCGGGCCGCAACTTCTACCGCCCGACCTCGGACAAGGCCAAGGCCAAGTACGACAAGCAATTCCCCAAGCTCACGCTGGTGACCATCGACCAGGCCTTCGGCGGCTGGGCGAAGGCGGACAAGGAGCACTTCGCCGATGGCGGCTCCTTCGACCAGATTTACGCGCCCAAGCAGAAATAAGCGCAGCTGTTCCGGATCGATCGCTGGTGGCACCCCGTGGGAGGGCGCCGGGGATCGCTTCGCCCTGAATTTCTCCTGAAGCCCAACGAAAGTTTCTCGTGTCCGTTCTCCTGATTGCCGGCAGCCCTTCGGCCCCGTCCCGTTCCACCGCCTTGCTCGACGCGGTGGGCGAGCGGCTGGCCCAACGCCATGCGCGCATCGAGCGGCTCGCGATCCGCGACCTGCCGGCGCAGGCGCTGCTGCTGGCCGAGTGGGCGCATCCGGCCATCGAGCGTGCCATTGCCCAGGTGGCGGCGGCCCGCGTGATCGTGGTGGCCACGCCGGTCTACAAGGCGGCCTACAGCGGCGTGCTGAAGGTCTTTCTCGACCTGCTCTCGCAGAACGCGCTCAAGGGCAAGACGGTGCTGCCGCTGGCCACCGGCGGCAGCCCGCACCACATGCTCGCGCTCGACTACGCACTGCGGCCCGTGCTGCAGTCGCTGTCGGCGCGCCACATCCTGCCGGGCGTCTACGCGAGCGATTCGCAGATCGCGCTGACGCCCGAGAACGCCTACCAGGTGCACCACGACCTGGCGGAGCGCCTGAACGAGGCCGTCGAGGTGCTCGCGACCGAAGGCCTGAAGCTGCCGGCGACCCATGGCTTCGAGCCGGTTCCCTTTTCCCGTGTGCGATGTAGCGTCTGACGACCGGGTTCCCCGCTGAACCCGGCCCCGGCCAGACCTTTTTCCGTTCCCCGTTTTTCGAAGCCGCCTGTGTGCGGCCGGGGGATCGCTTTGCCTCACGTTTTTGCACCAAGGAATTCCGCATGAACCCCGTCGCTCCCGAAGACTCCGTGTTCGAAGTCGCGCCGCGCTCCTTCTGGCAGGCGCTGCGCGACCTGGCCATCAGCGCCATCGTCGTCACCGCCATCGCGCTCATCGTGAGCTTCATCTCCGCCGCTTCGGCGCATGCGCAAGGCAAGCCCAGGGGCGAGCTGCGCATCGGCTACCAGAAGTCGGCCAGCCTGTTCGTGCTGCAGAAGGCACAGGGCACGCTCGAGAAGAAGCTCTCGCCACTGGGCTTCGGCGTGAAGTGGGTCGAGTTCCCGGCCGGCCCCCAGCTGCTCGAAGGACTGAACGTCGGCGCGGTCGACGTGGGCTATGTCGGCGAGGCGCCGCCCATCTTCGCGCAGGCCGCGGGGGCGAAGTTCGTCTACTTCGGCTACGACCCGGCCGCACCGCGCGCCGAGGCCATCCTCGTCACCAAGGATTCGCCCATCCGCTCCGTGGCCGACCTCAAGGGCAAGAAGGTCGCGCTCAACAAGGGCAGCAACGTGCACTACCTGCTCGTGAAGCAGCTGGAGAAAAACGGCCTGAAGCTGTCCGACATCCAGCCCGTGTACCTCGCACCCGCCGACGGCCGTGCCGCCTTCGAAGGCAAGAACGTCGACGCCTGGGTGATCTGGGACCCGTTCCAGGCCGCCGCCGAGAAAGCCACCGGCGCCCGCGTGCTGGCCGATGGCGCACCGGACGTGGTCAACAACTATCAGTACTACCTGGGCGAGCGCGGCTTCGTGAAGAAGCACCCGCAGGTGATCGACGCGCTGTTCGCCGATTCGGTGGAGCAGGGCATCTGGCTCAAGAAGAACCTGCGCCAGGCCGCCGAGCTGATCGCGCCGCTGCAGGGCTTGCCCGTGGACGTGGTCGAGCTGGCGCTGCGCCGCTACGAGTTCAACGTGAAGCCGATCACCGCCGCCGTCGCGGCCGACCAGCAGCAGATCGCCGACACCTTCTACGCGCTGAAGCTCATTCCCAAGCCCATCAAGGTCAGCGACGCGGTCGTCACGGCCCAGCCCTGAACAGTTTCGAAGGACCTCATTCCATGACCCGCATTGCCATTCCCCGCCGCCGTCTGCTCCAGGGCGCGGCCGCCGCCCTCGCGCTGCCGTCGTCGTTCGCCGCCCTGGCGCAGAGCCCCGCGCGCCAGTTGCGCATCGGTCACCAGAAGGGCTACCTGAGCGTGCTCAAGGCCCGCGGCACGCTCGAGAAGCGGCTCGCGCCCCTGGGCGCCACCGTGAAGTGGACCGAGTTCACGGCCGGCCCGGTGCAGCTCGAGGCGCTGAACGTCGGCTCGATCGACTTCGGCGACGTGGGCGAAGCGCCGCCCATCTTCGCGCAGGCCGCCGGCGCGCCGCTGGCCTACGTGGGTGCCACGGTGCCGCGTCCGAAAACCGAGGCGGTGCTGGTGCCCAAGGGCTCCGCCATCCAGACCGTGGCCGACCTCAAGGGCAAGAAGATCGCGCTCAACAAGGGCTCCAACGTCCACTACTTCATCGTCAAGCTGTTCGAGAAGCACGGCCTGGCGTACAGCGACCTGAACCTGGTCTACCTGCCGCCGGCCGATGCGCGCGCCGCCTTCGAAAAAGGCTCGGTCGACGCCTGGGTGATCTGGGACCCGTTCCTGGCCGCCGCGCAGCAGTCGCTCGACGCGCGCATCCTGGCCGACGCCGTGGGCGTGGTCGGCAACCGCGCCTACTACTTCTCGTCGCTCGACTACGTGGCGAAGAACGCCGACGTGCTGGCCGTTGCGATCGAAGAGGTCAACAAGATCGACCAGTGGGGCGCCGCCCATCGCAACGAGCTGGCGACCGAGCTGTCGGCGATCTGGGGCCTGCCCAAGGCCGTGGCCGACCTGTCGCAAGGCCGCACCGCCTATGGCACCGGCCCGATCACCAAGGCCATCCTGGCCGAGCAGCAGCAGATCGCCGACACCTTCTTCGCGCTCAAGCTGATCCCCAAAAAGATCAACGTGCTCGAAGCCGCCGGCGCGGGGATCGCGTGATGGCCGCCGTGTCGACTGCGCTGCACGAACGCGCCGGCCAGGTGCTGGCCATCACGGCGCGCGCCTGGGGTGTCGTGTCCGCGGCGCGCCGCCTTCCTTTCCTGCTTGCCGTCTGAACGGGCAAGCCAACGAACGATCGAGAGTTTCCGATGCAGATCTTCTGGTTCCTCCCCACGCACGGCGACAGCCGTTACCTCGGCACGAGCGAAGGCGCGCGCGCCGTCGACCTGCCGTACCTGCAACAGATCGCCGGCGCGGCCGATCACCTCGGCTACGAAGGCGTGCTGATTCCCACCGGCCGCTCCTGCGAAGACCCGTGGGTGATCGCCTCCAGCCTCATCGGCGCGACGAAGAAGCTCAAGTTCCTGGTGGCGGTGCGCCCGGGCCTGCACCAGCCCAGCCTGGCCGCGCGCATGGCTGCGACCTTCGACCGGCTCTCGGGCGGGCGCCTGCTCGTGAACCTCGTCACCGGCGGCGACCAGGCCGAGCTGGAAGGCGACGGCGTGTACCTCGACCATGCGGCGCGCTACGAGCAGTCGGCCGAGTTCATCCGCATCTGGCGCGAGATCATCGCGCGCAGCCACGAGACCGGCGCCTACGACTACGAAGGCAAGCACCTGAGCGTGAAGGGCGCGCGGCTGCTGTTTCCGCCGGTACAGAAGCCCTATCCGCCCGTGTGGTTCGGCGGCTCTTCTGCGGCGGCGCATGACCTCGCGGCCGAGCAGGTCGATGCCTACCTGACCTGGGGCGAACCGCCCGCGGAGGTGTCCAAGAAGATCGCCGACGTGCGCGCCCGCGCCAAGCGCCAGGGCCGCAGCGTGCAGTTCGGCATCCGCCTGCACGTGATCGTGCGCGAGACCGAGGACGCGGCCTGGAAAGCCGCCGAAGAACTCATCAGCCGTGTCGACGACGAGACCGTCGTACGCGCCCAGGCCGCCTTTGCGCGCATGGACTCCGAAGGCCAGCGCCGCATGGCCGCGCTGCACGCCGGCGGCGCCAAGCGCGGGCGTGCCGACCTGGAGATCGCGCCCAACCTGTGGGCCGGCGTGGGCCTGGTGCGCGGTGGCGCGGGCACGGCGCTGGTCGGCGACGCCAAGACCGTGGCGGCGCGCATCGAGGAGTACGCGGCACTGGGCATCGACAAGTTCATCTTCTCGGGCTACCCGCACCTCGAAGAGGCCTACCGCTTCGCCGAGCTGGTGTTCCCGCTGCTCTCGCGCAAGGCCAAGACGCAGCTCGCGGGCGGCTCGCTGAGCGGCCCCTTCGGCGAAGTCGTCGCCAACCTCGACGCGCCCTCGCGCCTCGTCTCCCAAAGCTGAGGACACGCATGACCGAACAAGTACAAGAACTGCCGGCGGTGGCGCCGGCGTCGAACACCGCAGGGGACGCATTGCGAGGCTTCGGCCTCAACGTCGCGAAGCGGCTCATTCCGTGGCTGGTGCCGGTGGGGCTGATCGTCGTCTGGCAGATCGCCTCGTCGCTGGGCTGGCTCTCGACGCGCGTGCTGCCGGCACCGCTGGACGTGGTCAAGGCCGCGTGGTCGCTCACCGTGTCCGGTGAGCTCTGGACGCACGTGAAGGTGAGCGCGGGCCGCGCGCTCGCGGGCCTCGCCATTGGCGGTGGCGCAGGGCTGGCGCTGGGCCTGCTCACGGGCTCGGTGAAGTTCTTCGAGACGCTGCTCGACTCCACCATCCAGATGGTGCGCAACATCCCGGCGCTGGCGCTCATTCCGCTGGTGATTTTGTGGTTCGGCATCGACGAATCGGCCAAGCTCTTCCTGATCTCGGTGTCGGTGTTCTTCCCGATCTACCTGAACACCTTCCACGGTATCCGCAACGTCGATCCGCAGCTCATCGAGATGGGGCGCACCTACGGCCTGTCGCGCTGGCAGCTGTACCGCGAGGTGATCCTGCCGGGCGCGCTGTCGTCGATCCTGGTGGGGCTGCGTTTCTCGCTGGGCCTGATGTGGGTGATCCTCATCGTGGCCGAGACCATCTCGGCGCAGGCCGGCATCGGCTACCTCACGATGAACGCCCGCGAGTTCCTGCAGACTGACATCGTGCTCGTGGGCATCCTGCTGTACGCGCTGCTCGGCAAGCTGGCTGACCTGTTCGCACGCGGCCTGGAGCAATGGTGGCTGCGCTGGCACCCCGGTTACCAGAAGAAGTCGGCGAAGTGAGGGCAGGGCACATGAACCACCTCATCAATCGACGTACCGCCCTGGCGACGCTGGGCGCGCTGAGTGCGGGTGCCGTGCTGGCACAGCAGCAACGGCCCGCTACCGTGCGCTTCGGCTACCAGAAATCATCCACGCTGATCGCATTGTTGAAGGTGCAGGGCACGCTCGAGAAGCAGCTCGCGCCGCTCAACGTTTCGCTGAGTTGGCACGAGTTCACCAGCGGCCTGCCGCTGCTCGAGGCGCTGAACCTCGACAACCTGGACATCAGCGCCGACGTCGCCGACACCGTGCCCGTGTTCGCACAAGCGGCCGGCGCCGACCTGACCTTTCTGGCGCAGGAAGCACCGTCGCCGGCCGCGCAGGCCATCGTCGTGCGCGACGAGTCGCCGCTCAAGACCGTGGCCGATCTCAAGGGCAAGAAGGTCGGTTTCGCGAAAGCGGCCGGTGCGCACTACCTGCTGATCGCCGCACTGGAGAAGGCCGGCCTGTCGTTCAAGGACATCGAGCCTGCGTACCTCACGCCCGCCGACGGCCGTGCCGCCTTCGAGAAGGGCGCCATCGACGCCTGGGTGGTGTGGGACCCGTTCCTGGCCGCCGCCCAGCGCCAGTCGAAGGTGCGCATCCTGGCCGACGGCGCGGGCATCGCGTCGTACCAGCGCTACTACCTGGCGAGCACCAAGTTCGCGAAGGCGCGGCCCGACGTGCTGCGCGTGGTCTACGCCGAGCTGGAGAAGACCGGCAAGTGGGTCAAGCAGCACCCGAAGGAGGCCGCGGCCCTGCTCGCGCCCGTGTGGGGGCTCGACGCCCCGACCATCGAGCAGGCCAACAGCCGCCGCAGCTACGCCGTGCGGCCGGTGGTGCCCGGCGGGCTGGCCGAACAGCAGCGCATCGCCGATGCCTTCTTCGCCGAGAAGCTGCTGCCCAGAAAAATCGATGCGCTGAACGTGGCGCTGTTCAACCCCGGGGCCTGAATTCATGAGTGCCGTTCTCAAAGACATCCAACCCCAAGCCATCGCCGGTGGCGTGCGCCTCGAGGCGCGCGGCCTGCACAAGCGTTATGGCGCGCGCGAGGTGCTGCGCAACACGCAGCTGAACATCGAGCCGGGCCAGTTCATCGCCATCGTCGGGCGCAGCGGCTGCGGCAAGAGCACGCTGCTGCGGCTCATCGCGGGCCTCGAAGAAGCCACCTCTGGCGGCCTCTACACCGACGGCAAGGCCGTGAGCGGCTTGCACGACGACACGCGCATCATGTTCCAGGAGGCGCGCCTGTTGCCCTGGCGCCGCGTGCTCGACAACGTGACGCTGGGCCTGCCGAACGACGCCAAGGCGCGCGGCAAGGAAGTGCTCGCGCAGGTTGGCCTGGCCGACCGCGAGAACGAATGGCCGGCGCGCCTGTCGGGCGGACAGCGCCAGCGCGTGGCCCTGGCGCGTGCGCTGGTGCACCACCCGCGCCTGCTGCTGCTCGACGAGCCGCTGGGCGCGCTCGACGCGCTCACGCGCATCGAGATGCACCGCCTCATCGAGAACCTGTGGCAACGCCACCGCTTCACCGCGCTGCTGGTGACGCACGACGTGCAGGAAGCCGTGGCGCTGGCTGACCGCGTGATCCTCATCGAGGACGGTCGCATCGCGCTCGACGAGAACATCGCGCTGGCGCGCCCGCGCTCGCAGGGCGACCCGGCCTTTGCCGCGATCGAAAAACGAATCCTCGACCGGGTGCTGCAGAAGTCCGAAGAGACCGATGTGGAAAGCACCGATGCCAGCTGGCTCACGCCTCAAGCCCACGCCCTGCGCTGGGCGATCTGAGTCGTTTCATCCATTCCCCTTTGAAAGGCAGTCGCATGTCGCAGAACTGGAAATTCGAAACCCTGTCGGTCCACGCCGGCTACTCGCCCGAGCCCACCACCCGTGCGGTCGCGCCGCCGATCTACCAGACCGTCGCCTACGCCTTCGACAGCGCGCAGCACGGCGCGGACCTGTTCGACCTGAAGGTGCCGGGCAACATCTACACCCGCATCAACAACCCGACGCAGGACGTGCTGGAGCAGCGCGTGGCCGCGCTCGAAGGCGGCATTGCCGCGCTGGCACTGGCCTCGGGGCAGTCGGCGGTGACCTACGCGATCCAGACCATCGCCGAGGCCGGTGACAACATCATCAGCAGCACGGCGCTGTACGGCGGCACCTACAACCTGTTCGCCCACACGCTGCCGCAGTTCGGCATCACGACGCGCTTCGCGGACCACCGCGACCCGAGCAGTTTCGAGAAGCTGTTCGACGAGCGCACCAAGGCGGTGTTCGTCGAGTCGCTGGGCAACCCGGCGGGCAACGTGACCGACATTGCAGCCATTGCTGAAATTGCGCACCGCCACGGCGTGCCGCTCATCGTCGACAACACCGTGCCCTCGCCGTACCTGAGCCGGCCCATCGAGCACGGCGCCGACATCGTGGTGCACTCGCTCACCAAGTACCTGGGCGGCCACGGCACCAGCATCGGTGGCGCCATCGTCGATTCGGGCAAGTTCCCGTGGGCCGAGCACAAGGAGCGCTTCAAGCGCCTGAACGAGCCCGACGTGAGCTACCACGGCGTGGTCTACACCGAGGCACTGGGCCCGGCCGCCTACATCGGCCGTGCGCGCGTGGTGCCGCTGCGCAACACGGGCGCGGCCATCTCGCCGTTCAACGCTTTCCTGATCCTGCAGGGCATCGAGACGCTGGCGCTGCGCATGGACCGCATCAGCAGCAATGCGCTGGCGGTGGCGCAGCACCTGAAGCAGAGCAAGGCCGTCAACTGGGTGAACTACGCCGCGCTCGAAGACCATGCCGACTACCCGTTGGCGAAGAAGTACTTCGGCGGCAAGTCCAGTGGCGTGCTGACCTTCGGCATCGGCGCGGGCCGCGAGGGCGGGGCGAAGTTCCTCGATGCGCTGAAGCTCTTCACGCGCCTGGTGAACATCGGCGACGTGCGCTCGCTGGCCACGCACCCCGCATCGACCACGCACCGGCAGCTGTCGCCCGAAGAGCTGGCCCGGGCCGGCGTCACGGAAGACACGGTGCGCCTGTCGGTGGGCATCGAGCACATCGACGACCTGATTGCCGACCTCGACCAGGCGCTGGCCGCCGCTTCGAACTGACACAGCGTTCCAAGACATGACCACATTGCAAGCCATCCCCGACGCCGCGCTGGACCAGCTGTTTCGCAAGGCGCGCACCGTGCACGCCTTCAAGCCGGTGCCCGTGACCGACGTGCTGATCCATCAGCTGTATGACCTCGTGAAGTGGGGCCCGACCGCCTACAACGCCCAGCCCGCGCGCTACGTGTTCGTGCGCAGCGAAGAAGCCAAGGCGAAGCTGAAGCCGGCCGTGTCGGCGGGTAACACCGCGCAGACGCTGCAGGCCGGCGTGACGGTGATCGTGGCGCACGACACGCGCTTCTACGAGCACCTGCCCACGCAGTTCCCGGCCTACGACGCCAAGCCCTTCTTCGAGAAGAGCGCCGAAGCCGCGCAGGCCACGGCCTTTCGCAACAGCAGCCTGCAGGGCGCCTACCTGATCCTGGCGGCGCGTTCGCTCGGGCTCGACGCGGGGCCGCAGTCGGGCTTCAACGCCGACCTCGTCGACAAGGCCTTCTTCCCCGACGGCCGCTATCGCGCGAACTTCCTCGTCAACCTCGGCGTGGCCGACCACGCCGGCACCTTCGAACGCGGGCCCCGGCTGGCGTTCGACGACGTGGCCGAGATCGTCTGAGCGCCGACCGTTCTCACTCACAACCCCTGTCAACCCTGAAAGAGAAATCACCATGTCCATCCAAGCCATCAACGTCCGCAACCAGTTCAAGGGCAAGGTCCGCGAGATCATCCGCGGCGACGTCGTCTCCGAAGTCGATGTCGAAACCGCCTGGGGCATCGTCACCTCCGTCATCACCACGCGCTCGGTTGACGAGCTGCAGCTGAAGGTGGGTTCCGACGTGGTCGCACTCGTGAAGTCGACCGAAGTTTCGATCGCCAAGCTCTGACGGACCCTCGGGCTTTGCGATTCCCCGGTGCTGTTTTGGTGCCGGGGTTTTTCGTTTCAGCGCTGCTGGTTCGGGGCGTGTGCGCAGGCCACCGGGTACTTCCCTCCGCGAATGTCCTCCGGCCTGCGGCCTCCCCCTTGATTTCGCTGCGGGAAGCACCCGGTGTCCTGCGCACGGGACGCGGCGGTGGTGTGCAGTCGATCAACCACCGCACTGAACACGCTCACGTCGATGGGGTGCCTTGCGCAGCGAAATCAAGGGGGAGGGCGAAGCCCGGAGGACATTCGCGGAGCAAGGTACCCCGTCGGCGTGAGCGCGCCCTGAAGCACCCAGACCCAGCACCCCATAGATCACAAGGTTGTTAAGAATCGACTTTTGAGTCGTTTGACCTTGGCCTTCGCACTCCTACAGTGGTGGTTATCGCCATCAAGGAAGATGGAATGACCAACGTACAACAGGAGCCGAACCGCATGTCCGTGGAAGTTGAAGATGTGATCGCCTTGCCGCCCGCCCTCGAACAGGCGCGCGCGCAAGCCATCGAAAAGAACTGGCCCTACGCCGGCGGCGTGACGCCCCCCGTGGCCTGGCAGCTGGTGCAGGACGGCCAGGCCCTGCTCGTGGACGTGCGCTCCGGCGAAGAGCGCAAGTTCGTCGGCCACGTGCCCGACAGCCTGCATGTGGCCTGGGCCACGGGCACCGCGCTCACCCGCAACCCGCGCTTCGTGCGCGAGCTCGAAGCCAAGCTGGCCAAGGACGGCGGCAAGGAGGCCGTGGTGCTGCTGCTGTGCCGCAGCGGCAAGCGCTCGGCGCTGGCGGCCGAGGCCGCGGCCAAGGCCGGCTTCACGCAGGTGTTCAACGTGCTCGAAGGCTTCGAGGGCGAGATCGATGCACGGCAGCATCGCGGCGGTTCCGACGGCTGGCGCTTCCATGGCCTGCCGTGGGTGCAGGACTGAACCCCATCGATAGAAACACAAGGGAGGAAAAAACACATGGCTCAATTCGAAGTGAGTGACATCGTGCGCGCACTGCACGAGGTGCGCGACGAGTGGCGCGATTCGCAGCGCCGTTCGCGCGAGCCCGGTGCGCGCGAGTTTCCGTCGCGCGATGCGCTGGCGCAGATCGTCGAATCGCTCAAGGGCGCGCTCTTTCCGATGCGGCTGGGCCCACCGGACCTGCGCCACGAGAGCGAGGATTTCTACGTGGGCCACACGCTCGACGCCGCCTTGCAGGCGCTGCTGGTGCAGGCGCGGCTCGAGCTGAACTTCAACGCACGACTGGCACCACGCCCCGCGAGCGAGATCGACGCTGCGGCGACCGAAGCCGTGCGCCAGTTCGCGAACGCGCTGCCGGGCCTGCGCCGGCTGCTCGACAGCGACGTGCTCGCGGCCTACCAGGGCGACCCCGCGGCGCGCAGCGTCGACGAGGTGCTGCTGTGCTATCCGGGCGTGCTCGCGATGATCCATCACCGCCTCGCGCACCGGCTCTACGAACTCGGCCTGCCGCTGCTCGCGCGCATCGTGGCCGAGCTGGCGCATGCGCAGACCGGCATCGACATCCACCCGGGCGCGACCATCGATGCGGGCTTCTTCATGGACCACGGCACCGGCGTCGTGATCGGCGAGACGGCCGTCATCGGCAAGCGCGTGCGGCTGTACCAGGCCGTCACGCTCGGCGCCAAGCGCTTCCCCACCGACGCCGAAGGCAACCTGCAGAAGGGCCTGCCGCGCCACCCGGTGGTGGAGGACGACGTGGTCATCTATGCCGGCGCCACCATCCTGGGTCGCGTAACGCTGGGCAAGGGCGCGGTCATCGGCGGCAACGTGTGGATCACCGACGACGTGAAGCCCGGTGCCAGCGTCACGCAGGCCAGCCTGCAGAACAACAGCGCACCGAAGGCGGGCGGCGTATGAAAGCCTTCGTCGAAGACTTCGGCGTCACCGTGCGCCAGCTGCGCGAAGGGCAGGGCTGGTCGCAGGAAGAGCTGGCCGAGCGTTCCGATCTGAACCGCTCGTACGTGGGCGAAATCGAGCGCGGGCGCGTGATCCCGTCGATCGTCACGGCACAGAAGCTGGCCACCGCGCTGGGCATCAACATCGTCAACCTGCTCGCGCGTTGCGAGCAACTGGAGCAGTCGCGCCTTGCACGGCGGATCAACTTGGCGGCTATAGCCTGTTGAGGGGAAACCCGTGGTCGCCAGACACTGGCGATCACTTTTTCCTCAACCCACGGAGCCTTGATCCATGAGTGCAACAGTCGGTGGTACCACCGCCCTTGGCGACAACGCCGCCCGCCAGCTAGCCAACGCCACCAAGACCGTTCCCCAACTCGAGACCATCAGCCCGCGCTGGCTGACGCACCTGCTGCAATGGGTGCCGGTGGAAGCGGGCATCTACCGCGTCAACAAGGTCAAGAACCCCGAGTCGATCAAGGTCACCTGCACCTCGCGCGAAGAAGAGAACCAGCTGCCGCGCACCTTCGTCGATTACGAAGAAAACCCGCGCGAGCACTACCTCAATGCCGTGAGCACCGTGCTCGACGTGCACACCCGCATCTCCGACCTGTACAGCAGCCCGCACGACCAGATCAAGGAGCAGCTGCGCCTGACGATCGAGACGATCAAGGAGAACCAGGAGAGCGAGCTCATCAACAACCCCGACTACGGCCTGCTGGCGCAGGTGAGCGAAGAGCAGCGCATCTTTCCGCTGACCGGCGCGCCCACGCCCGACGACCTGGACGAGCTGCTGACCAAGGTGTGGAAGGAGCCCGCGTTCTTCCTCACGCACCCGCTGGCCATTGCTGCGTTCGGGCGTGAAGCCACGCGCCGCGGCACGCCACCGCCCACGGTGAGCCTGTTCGGTTCGCAGTTCATCACCTGGCGCGGCATTCCGCTGATTCCGTCGAACAAGGTGCCCGTGGCCGACGGCAAGAGCAAGATCCTGCTGCTGCGCGTGGGCGACAAGCGCCAGGGCGTGGTGGGCCTGTTCCAGCCGGGCCTGTCGGGCGAGCAGAGCCCGGGGCTGTCGGTGCGCTTCATGGGCATCAACAACCACGCGATCGCGTCGTACCTGATCTCGCTGTACTGCTCGCTGGCGGTGCTGACCACCGACGCGCTGGCTGTGCTCGACGACGTCGAGATCGGCAAGTACCACGACTATCCCGACACCTACAAGTAAGCCGCGGTGAGCAGCACACCCACGTTCCCGGGCGAGGCGCCGTTCGATCCGGCCGTTCTCGCGCGCATGGCCAGCGCCATGTTCTCCGCGCCGCCGGGCGCGCAGTTTCCCGCCAACGTTGCACCGCCGGGCTCGCCGCTGGTGAGCCCCGCGGGCTTCGGGCCGAGCGTGCCGGGCACGCCGATCCCGCAGGGGCAGATTCCGGGCGCCAATGTGCTGCCTGCATCGCCCACGCAGCTGCCGTCGCTCGCGAACCGCGCGCCGGCGCTGCTGCCGCATGCGGTGGCGGGCAACGGCGTGCCGGACACGGTTCTGTCGGTGGCGCCGGCCTTCGAGCCGCGCTCGGGCGGCGTGGTGCAGGGCGTGCCGCAGCAGGTGGGGGCGCCTGCGTCGCCGCAGGCAGCCTCCGCATCGCCGTTCTACTTTCTGAACCACAGCTACGGGCATCCGACGGCCAGCGCCAGCGATGGCTTCGCGATCCACGATCCGTTCGCGGGTCTTGCCGCGCCGACGGCACAGCCTGCATTGCCACCGAGCCCACCTTCGGCGCCGGCCGGACGCGACGCGCAGTTCTACTTCGTCGATGCGGTGCGCCTGCCCAACGGCTTCGTCACGCCAGCCAAGCCCGATCCGCGCGGCCCCGACGCGGTGCCGCTGGCCGGTAGCGGCCAGCATCCGCCGTTCGACGTGCACGCCGTGCGCCGCGACTTTCCGATCCTGCAGGAGCGCGTGAACGGCAAGCAGCTCGTGTGGTTTGACAACGCGGCCACCACGCACAAGCCGCAGTCGGTCATCGATCGCATCGCGTACTTCTACGAGCACGAGAACTCGAACATCCATCGCGCGGCGCACGAACTCGCTGCGCGTGCCACCGATGCGTACGAAGGCGCACGCGAGCGCGTGCGCAAGTTCATCAACGCGCCCGAAGTCGAAGAGGTGATCTTCGTGCGCGGCACCACCGAGGCCATCAACCTCGTGGCCAAGAGCTGGGGCGGCCAGCACGTGGGCGAGGGCGACGAGATCATCGTGTCGAACCTGGAGCACCACGCCAACATCGTGCCGTGGCAGCAGCTCGCCGCCGCCAAGGGCGCGAAGCTGCGCGTGATCCCGGTGGACGACTCGGGCCAGGTGCTGCTCGACGAGTACCGCAAGCTGCTGAACGACCGCACGAAGATCGTTGCGGTCACGCAGGTCTCGAACGCGCTGGGCACCGTGGTGCCGGTGAAGGAGATCGTCGAACTGGCGCACCGCGCGGGCGCGAAGGCGCTGGTCGACGGCGCGCAATCGGTCTCGCACATGCGCGTCGACGTGCAGGACATCGGCGCCGACTTCTTCGTGTTCTCCGGCCACAAGGTGTTCGGCCCGACCGGCATCGGCGTGGTCTGGGGCAAGCGCGAGGTGCTCGAAGACATGCCCCCGTGGCAGGGCGGCGGCAACATGATTGCCGACGTGACCTTCGAGAAGACCGTGTTCCAGCCGATCCCGAACAAGTTCGAGGCCGGCACCGGCAACATCGCCGATGCCGTGGGCCTGGGCGCGGCCATCGACTACGTGAACAAGGTCGGCATCGAGAACATCGCGCGCTACGAGCACGACCTGCTGGTGTACGGCATGGCGCAATTGGGCGCGATCCCCGGCGTGCGGCTGATCGGCACGGCGGCCGACAAGGCGAGCGTGATGTCCTTCGTGCTCGACGGCTACACCACCGAAGAGGTGGGCCACGCGCTCAACGACGAAGGCATCGCGGTGCGCACGGGGCACCACTGCGCGCAGCCGATCCTGCGGCGCTTCGGCGTCGAGACCACGGTGCGGCCGTCGCTGGCGTTCTACAACACCTTCGACGAGGTCGATCGGCTGGTGACGGTGGTGCGGCGGCTCGCCGGCCAGCGGCGCACGCGCTGAGCCGGGTCAGGGTTTCGATGCCAGGTGCTGCCTGAAGAAGGCGAGCACCTTGGCATTGAAGTCGGCGTGGAAGGCGACGCGGTCGAAGCCGCCCGCATCGCTGCAGATCTCCGGCAAGGCCTTGGCCATGGCTGGCGCGCAGGGCGCCAGGAAGGCGAAGTGCGCGGTGTTCGCGGGCACATACCAGGCCGGCGCTGAAGGCAGGTTGCGGCGAACCGCTTCGACGTCGTCCAGCGTCACCCCGTCGCCGCCGCGCGCGGAGGCCCAGAGCTGGACGGGCACCGTGACCTGCTTCAGCCCCTCGGCATCGAAAAAGCTCAACGGATCGACGATCACCGCCGCCTTGATGCGCGCATCGCGCACCGGCGGCGCGGGCAGTTCCTGGCGCTGGATCTGGCCGCAGAACGGAATCGTCGATGCCGGCGTGCAAAAGCGCAGGCCCCGCTTGAAGTCGGGCACCGCGCCCGTTGCGACGAGGCCGGTGTAGCCGCCGCGGGAGAAGCCGAAGAAGCCGACCTGCTCCGTGGCGATCTTCGCGCGTCCGGGCCAGGCGTTCAGCATGTGATCCGCCAGCCGCCGCATGTCGACGGGCCGCGCGGCAAATGTCGAGAGATGGCCCCGGCGTTCCATGTCCTGGAAGTTGTCGTTCGGATGGTTGATGGCGGCGACCACGAAGCCCGCGTCGGCCAGCGCCGCCGCCGTGTCGTGGTGCCCGAGGAACGAGCCGCCCGAGCCGTGCGACATCAGCACCAGCGGCAGGCCCGTGCCGGCGACGGGGCAGTCCTTGGTGGCCGAAACGGCGATCAGGCCGAACGCGATCTCGCCGGGTGCCGCCTCGCAAGGCGTCCACACCGCACCGCCCAAGGCCGGCCCATCCTTGTCGGCCGGCACTTCGACGAAGCTGAAGCCCGCCGCATGGCTCCATGCGGCAGACACACAGAGGGCGGCGAGCAGGGCAAGGCGATGCAGGGTCATGGTGCGCGAGGGGTCGAGGGCTGAACGGGCCGCCAGTGTGCCGCCTCCGGCCCCGCGCCGCCAGCCCGTTTTGCGTCGTGCGATGCGGGCGCGCTATGCTCTGTCGCTGTCCATCACGCTGCTTGTCTTCGCATGTCCCAGCCTCAGGTTTCTTCTTCCGGTGCCCCTTCTTCTGTCAGCGATGCCTGCGATGTGTTCGTGATCGGCGGCGGCCCCGCGGGTTCGACCGTCGCGGCGCTGCTGGCGCAGCAGGGGCGCAGGGTGGTGCTGGTCGAGAAAGAGCACCACCCGCGTTTTCACATCGGCGAATCGCTGCTGCCTGCGAACGTCGAGCTGTTCGACAGGCTCGGCGTGCGCGACCAGGTCGAGAAGATCGGCATGCCGAAGTTCGGCATCGAGTTCGTCTCGCCCGAGCATGAGCACCGCAGCTACGTCGAGTTCGCCGAAGGCTGGGACAAGTCGCTCGACTCCGCCTGGCAGGTGCGCCGCTCCGAGCTCGACGAGCTGCTGTTCCGCAACGCCGCCACGCGCGGCGCCCAGGCCTTCGAAGGCTGCAAGGTGCGCGACGTGGCCTTCGACGCCGACGGCGCCACCGTGCAGGCCGTGATGGACGACGGTGCCAAGCGCAGCTGGTGCGCGCGCTTCGTGATCGACGCCACGGGCCGCGACACGCTGCTGGCCAACAAATTCCGCTGCAAGCAGAAGAACCCCGACCACAACAGCACCGCGCTGTTCGGCCACTTCACCAATGCCGAGCGGCTCGAGGGCAAGAAGGAAGGCAACATCAGCATCTGCTGGTTTCCGCACGGCTGGTTCTGGTTCATTCCGCTGGCCGACGGCACGACCAGCGTGGGCGCGGTGTGCTGGCCCTACTACCTGAAGACGCGCGAAAAATCGCTGAAGGAATTCTTCTACGACACCATCGCGCTGTGCCCCGTGCTGGCCGACCGCCTGAAGAACGCCACCCTGGTCGACGACGCCGTGCACGCCACGGGCAACTTCTCGTACTCGAGCACGCACGCCACCGGCGACAACTACCTGCTGCTGGGCGACGCCTTCACCTTCATCGACCCGATGTTCTCCTCGGGCGTGTACCTGGCGATGCACAGCGCCTTCGACGGCGCCGAGTTGGTGGCCACCGCGCTCGACCAGCCGGCCGAGCTGGCCCGCGCCCGCGAAGGCTTCGAGGCCATGATGCGCAAGGGGCCGCGCGAGTACTCGTGGTTCATCTACCGCGTGACCAACCCGACCATCCGCGACATGTTCATGTACCCCGGCAACCCGTTCCGGGTGAAGGAGGCGCTGATGTCGCTGCTGGCCGGCGACATCTACAAGGGCACGCCGATGTGGGGCGCGCTGCGCATGTTCAAGGTGCTGTACTACGGCATCTCCCTCGCCAACTTCCGCCGCACCTGGGCGGGCTGGAAGCGCCACCGCTTCAACATTCGCGACATGGGGGCGTTGAAGGGGGAGACGATCCTCAAGTCGGACTAGGCGCGCCCAGAGGCGGGTTCGCGCCGCAGGGCTACCAGCCCGTCAGGCCGGTACGGGCGGATGCCCACGCGGTGTTCGACGCGCGCAACGTCGCCACCGCATGTGCAACCCCCAACTGCGGGCTGCTGAGCACATCAACCTTGAGGTCCGCCAGCAACCCCGTCACCGGCGCCATCGACGCCTGCGCCAGCACGATCACGTCGGTGCCGTCGGCTGCGGCGCGGATCGATTCGGCCAGCGTGGCCACGTAGCGCGCGATGTCGCCGGACTGAAAATGCACCCAGGCATCCTCGACGAGCAGCGTGCTGGCGCGGATGCCGACGCCGGCCTGCCGGGCAGCGGAGAGCACGAGCGACAGCGTCGGGTCGATGGTGCTTTCGACGGCGCCGACGATCAGCACGCGCGGGCCGTTGCGCACGGCGCGGTCGGCCATGGCGCGGTCGATGCGCAGGGCGGCGAAGGCGCCGCCGGTGGCGGTCTTTTCGGCGATGCCGCCGATGGTCGAGCAGGTGCACACGACCACGGAGGCGCCGTCCGAGGCGGCGTCGCGCATGGCTTCGTGGACGCGCGCCACCAGGCCGGCGTGGTCGACGCCCAGGGTGCGCGCATCGGCGAGCAGCTCTTCCATCACCAGGTGCTGCACGCGCAGCTCGGGGGCGATCTCGCGGGCCAGGCTGCCGAAGGTCTGCACATGCACCTGCGTGGTATGGAGGAAGGCGAGCGTGTCGGCCATGACGTGGCTGCCGTTCAACCGGCCTCGCGGGCGCGCCGGAACTCGTAGGCCTTCAGGTGCACGTAGGCCGTGCGCAGCACCGAGGGCGTGGCCGAGGCGGTGCGCGGTGCGCGGGCCAGCAGGTCGCCCAGGATGTGGTCGGCCTCGACGCGCGCGCCGCGGGCCATGTCCTTGTACATGGAGGCGGTCATGGGCGAGCCGGCGGTCGTGACCACCGCGCGGCCGCGCGTGATGGCGCCGGGCCGCGGGGCAAAGCCGTTGTGGGCGGCGATGGCGCAGCACTCGTCGAAGATCGCGAGCGCCACGTCTTCGCCGCCTGCCGCCACGATGTCGCCGATGGAGGCGTGCATGAGGCTCGTGAGGCCCGCGGCCGAGGCGATGAAGACCCACTTCTCCCACATGTCCTGCGCGATGGTCTCGCTCGCGGTGGCGTTGAAGTTCGCGCCGGCGAACTGGGCCGCGATGGCGTCGATGCGCGGCGAGCGCCCGCCCGCGCGTTCGCCGTAGCTCAGGCTGTGCATGTCGTTCAGGTGCTGCACGCGGCCCTCGTCGTCGAGGGTGGCGGAGATCATGCACAGGCCGCCGAGCACGCGCGCCTCGCCGAAGCGCGCAACCAGCCGGTCGATGTGGCCCAGGCCGTTGAGCAGCGGAAGGATGACGGTGTCGGGTCCGACGGCGGGCGCGAACGAATCCATGGTGGCGTCGAGGTCGTAGGCCTTGCAGCCGACCACGACTACGTCGTACGGGCCGCCGATCTGCTCGGCCAGCACATGCTTCGGCGTGGGCAGGTCGAGGTCGCCGAAGGGGCTGCGCACCACGAGTCCGGTCGTGGCCAGCCGGGCCGCGCGGCCGGGACGCAGTAGAAAGGTCACATCGCGGCCTGCCGCGAGCAGGCGTGCGCCGAAGTAACCACCGAGTGCTCCCGCACCCACCATCAGGAATCGCATCGCGCGCTGCCTCCGAAGAAACTGAAGATCGGAAGCGATGATGCCCCGGATCGCGCGCGGGCGCCTCAGGGGTGTTGCGAGGTCGCCAGCCGTTCGCGGGCGAAGGGCCGCAGGTCGAGGCCGTGCGCGCTCTCGCGGCCCAGCACGCGGTCGGCGATGGCGTCGCCCAGCCCGGCCGAGTGCTTGAAGCCGTGGCCGGAGCAGGCCGAGACGATCAGCACATTCGGCAGGCCGTCGAGCGCGTCGATCACGAAGCGGCGGTCGGGCGTGACGGTGTACATGCAGGCGCGGGCCTTGAGCGCGTGCCCCGCGATCTGCGGAAAGCGACCGGCCACGCGGTCGCGGTACATGGCGGTGGTTTCTTCGGCGCTCACCTCGCGGTCGAGCGCGTCGGGCGTGGTGGCGTCGACGTACTGCTCGGTGGCGACCTTCAGCGCGGGCTGCGACGCATCGGAGGCCGGAAAACCGTACATGTAGTCTTCCTGCGCGTCGCCGAACATCCAGATGAAGATGGGAAAACGCCCGGGCGCGAAGTCGGCCGCGGCGGCGGGGCCGGTATCGAACCAGTGCATCACCTGGCGGTGCACCGAGAAGTGGGCCTGCCAGTCGGTGCGCGCCTGCCGGCCGAGGAATGCGGGCAGCCAGGCGCCGGCCGCGACCACCACCTGGTCGGCGGTGAAGCTCGCGGTTTCGGTGCGCACGCGCACGGTGTCGCCGTTGCCCACGGGCTCGACGCCCAGCACGCGCTCGCCGGTGCGGGTCTGTGCGCCGTCGGCGCGGGCCACGGCGAGCTGGGCGGCGATGGCGTCTTCGGGGCGCACGAAGCCGGCGTCGCGTTCGAGGTAGCCGATCTCGTCGCCCTGCAGGTGGAACTGCGGGTAGCGCGCGCGGATGCCGGCCGCGTCGAGCACCTCGTGCGCGATGTCGAAGCGCTCGGCGCAGGCGATGGTGCGGCGCACGAAGTCGGACTTGCCGTGGTGTTCGGCCACGCGGTCGCGCGGCGCGAGGATGAGGCCGCCGGTGGTGGTCATCAGCGGCCGGCCGGTGCGCGCCTCGAGCTCGCGCCAGATGGTGTGCGAGCGGTGCACCAACGGCACGTACTCGTCGCCTTCGCCGACGGCCAGCCGCGTGATGCGCGAATCGCCGTGCGAGGAGCCGCGGTCGTGCGGCGGCGCGAACTGGTCGATGCCGAGCACGCGCGCACCGCGTTGCGAGAGTTGGTAGAGGGAGGCCGCGCCGAGGGCGCCCAGGCCGATGACGATTGCGTCGTAGTGGGTAGGAGAACGGGTCACGAGGCGAGAGGTTTCGTCGTCACACAAGGTTCAGGTCGAGAAACGCATCCTTCACCGCGATGGGCTGGGGAATGAGCTTCAGCTGCGCGAACACGTCGGCCAGGCCCTGCTGTTCGCGGGCGATGGCGGGCGTGAGCGCCACGACGCCATAGTGCCGCCGTTCGGTCGCCAGCGCCAGCACCTTGGGCTCGACCTTCAGTTGCGGCGCGAGTGTGGCCACCACGTCGCCGGGGTGGGCCTGGGCCCAGTCGTTGGCCTTGCGCAGTTCGGCGAACACGGTGCGCAGCGTGTCGGCGTTGGCGCGCGCGAAGGCGGGCTGCGCGAAGTGGTAGGTGCGGTTGCCGCTCAGGCCGGTGCCGTCGAACAGCAGGCGCGATTCGGTCGCCACCTGCGCGCCGGCCAGGAACGGGTCCCACAGGCCGATGGCCGCGACGCTGCCCGACTGGTAGGCGGCCACGGTGTCGGAGGCCGTGACGATGTAGACCGGCTCGATGTCTTCGTAGCGTAGGCCGGCCGCCTCGAGTGCGCGGATCAGCACGTACTGCGTGTTGTAGCCGCGGCCGGTGACGACCTTCTTGCCCTTGAGGTCGCGCACGCTGCGGATCGGCGAGTCGCGCGGCACCAGGAAGCCGACGCCGCCGGGGTAGGGGCTTTCGGCCGCGAGGTAGGCCAGGCCCTTGCCGCTGGCCTGCTGGAACACGCCGATGCCGTCGGAGGCGTGGCCGAAGTCGATGGCACCGGCCGCCAGCGCCTCCGACAGCTGGCTGCCGCCGAGGAACTCGCGCCACTCGACGCTCACGCCGGCTGGCGCGAGCGCCTTCTCGAGCTGGCCCGTGCCCTTGAGGATGTTGAGCGTGTTGAACTTCTGGTAGCCGATGCGCAGCGTGCGGGCGCGCGTCTGGGCAAACAGCGGGGCCGAGGCGGCCACGGCGGCGGCGCCGACGCCGGCGCGAAGCAGGAGGCGCCGGGAGACGGCGGGCGAGGAAGAGCGTGGGAAGTGCATGGGAAGAGCGGGGCCGCGTCGCGCGGCCGAAGAAGAAAAAAGCAGTCAGTCGGAAGGCAGAGGCTGGCCACTCTAGGGACCGATGGCTTCGCGCGCCACGAAGCTTTTGTCATTTGTTCATGCGCAACTCGTCGCTGCATATGCAAGCGGAAATTGCTTCGTTGGCGCCGCACGCGGCGCTGCCTAGAGTCGCGCTCTCTTTTTCCACTTCCAGCGAAGCGCAGGCATGACCCGCAACATCAAACATCTCACCGTGACCAGCTTGGCCCTGGCCCTCGGCGCCTTCACCACCCTGGGCAACATCGCCTGGGCCGACAAGCTCGACGACATCCGCAAGGCCGGCGTGCTGCGCGTGGCCGCGTTCGACGGCAACCCGCCCTTCGGCTACATCGACCCGGCCAGCAAGAAGCAGGTGGGCCACGACATCGACCTGGCGACCGAGTTCGCAAAGAGCCTGGGCGTGAAGATCGAGCTGGTGCCGACCAACCCGGCCAACCGCATCCCACTGCTCACCTCGGGCAAGGCCGACGTGGTGTTCGCCAGCTTCACCATCACCGACGAGCGCGCCAAGGCGGTGGACTTCACCACGCCGTACTTCTTGGTAGGCCAGCAGTTCCTGGCGAAGAAGGGCGTGCTGAAGGAGGCCGCGCAGATCAAGGACATCCGCATCGGCACCGAGAAGGGCACGACCATGGAGTCGAACCTGCGCAAGAACTATCCCGACGCGAAGGTCGTGCTCTACGACGATTCGCCCTTTGCGCTGGCCGCGCTGCGCAACGGCAACGTGCAGGCCATCACCAACGACGGCGTGAAGCTCACGGCGCAGTGGAACGCGATTCCCGACAAGGAGAAGTACGAGATCCCGGCGATCACGGTGTCGAAGGAGTACCTCGGCGCGGCCGTGGCCAAGGGCGAGACGCGCCTGCTCGAGACGCTCAACGCCTGGCTGGTCGACAGCGAGAAGAACGGCCGCGCCGTGGCGATCTACGACACCTGGTTCGGCCCCAACAGCAAGGCGCCGCTGCCGCGCCTGCTGAAGATCGGCGACCAGCGCGTGGCCGCCAACTGATGAGGCACGCAACGACCGGATCGATGCGGCCTTGAGCGATTTCCTGCGCAAGCACCTGCTCGCGCCCCATTACCTCGGCTGGCTGCTCGACGGCTGGCTCGTGACCGTGGGCGCTTCGCTGCTGGTGGCGGCGGGCGCCACGCTGCTCGGTGTCGTCGTGGCGGCGGGGCGCTCGTCGAACCGGCCCGCGTGGCTGCGCGCGAGCGGCGCGTACGTCTCGCTGTTTCGCAACACGCCGCTGCTGGTGCAGCTCTTCTTCTGGTACTTCGGCGCGCCCAGCCTGCTGCCCGAGGCGCTGCGCGAAGGGCTGTTGGCGGGGCGCTTCATTTCCTTCGAGCTTCTGTCGGCGCTGCTCGGGCTCACGCTGTATGCGGCGGCCTACGTGGGGGAGGACATCCGCTCGGGCATCCGCGGCGTGCCCGTGGGGCAGACGCTGGCGGCGCAGGCGCTGGGCTTCACGCGCGCACAGGTGCTGGCGCAGGTGGTGCTGCCGCAGGCGCTGCGCATTGCGTTGCCGCCGCTGCTGGGGCAGTACATGAACATCGTCAAGAACACCTCGCTCGCGATGGCCGTGGGGCTGGTCGAGCTGTCGTACGCCTCGCGCCAGGTCGAGGCGGAAACCTTCAAGACCTTCCAGGCCTTCGGCGTGGCGACGCTGCTCTACATCGTGACCGTCGGCGCGATCGAGCTGCTGGCTGCGTGGGCCGCGCGTCGGCAATCGCAGCTGCCGGGGAGGGCGACGGCATGAGCGATGCGCTGCACATGCTGTGGGACAGCCTGACGTACCTGCTGTGGGGCGCCTTTCCGCAGGGCGAACTGGGCGGTGCGGCGCTCACGGTGCTGCTCAGCGCCGGCTCGGGCATCGCGTCGGCGCTGCTGGGGCTGGCGTGGGGCATCGGGCTGGCCATGGCGCGGGGGCCGCTGAAGCACGTGCTGACGCTGGGGCTGGCGTTCCTGCGCGCGATACCGGTGCTGATGCTGATCTTCTGGACCTACTTCCTGCTGCCGTTCGCGCTGGGCGTGAGCGTGCCGGGCGTGCTGTCGGTGATGTGCGCGCTGTCGCTGGTGGGCGGCGCCTACCTGGCGCACGCGGTGCATGCGGGCATCCGCGGCATCGGCGCGGGGCAGTGGGCGGCGGGGCTGTCGCTCGGGCTCACGCGCTGGGGCACGCTGCGCCACGTCGTGTTGCCGCAGGCGCTGCGGATGATGCTGCCGTCGTTCGTCAACCAGTGGGTCACGCTCGTGAAGGACAGCTCGCTGGCCTACGTGGTGGGCGTGGGCGAGCTGTCGTTCGTGGCTTCGCAGGTGAACGCGCGCACCATGGTCTATCCGGCGGAGATCTTCGTGCTGGTGGGCGCGATCTACTGGCTGCTGTGCACCGGGCTGGACCGGCTGGCCCACGGGGTCGTGCGCCGCGCGCAGGCGGGTGCGCCGGTTGTCATGAACTTTTCTGGAAAAGGTCTTGAGCGCTTCGCATAATCGTCCCGGTCATTCCGACAGCCTTTTCCATTTCAAGGAGTTCCACCCATGGCACAGACCCGGATCGCCGTCATCGTCGGCAGCCTGCGCAAGGATTCGTTCAACCACAAGCTGGCCCTGGCCCTGGCGCACCTCGCGCCGTCGGACTTCACGTTCGAGACCCTGCGCATCGACGACCTGCCGCTGTACAACCAGGACGACGACGGCAACCAGGCCGCCCAGGTGAAGCGCCTCAAGAGCGAAGTGGCCGCCGCGCAGGGCGTGCTGTTCGTCACGCCCGAATACAACCGCTCGATCCCCGGCGTGCTGAAGAACGCCATCGACCACGCCTCGCGACCCTACGGCCAGAGCGTGTGGGCCGGCAAGCCGACCGGCGTGCTCGGCATCTCGGTGGGCGCCATCGGCACAGCGCTGGCCCAGCAGCACCTGCGCAACATCCTGGCGTATCTCGACGCGCCCACGATGGGCGGCCCCGAGGTCTTCCTGCAGGCCAAGGAAGGCCTGTTCGACGACAAGGGCCACATCGGCAACGAAGGCACGCAGAAATTCCTGCAGGGCTGGATGGACAAGTACGTGGCTTGGGTCAAGGCGCACTCGGCAGCCTGAGCGCAAGGCAATCGCCCATGAAAAAGGCCGCCCCACGGGGCGGCTTTTTCGTTCCGGCGGCGGAAGGCTCAGGCGGCTTGCGCGACGGTCTTCTGGTTCGCAGCTTCGGTCGTGGCCACGAGGATGTCGGCGCGGGCGGCGGCCAGGGCGGCGGCCTTGGGCGCGTCACCCATCGCGATGCCTTCGGCGCGCACGAAGCGCACGTCGGTGATGCCGAAGAAGCCGAAGATCACCTTCAGGTAGCTCTCCTGGTGCTCGGCCGCCTGGCCGCCTTCGGAGGTCGAGTAGATGCCGCCGCGGCTCGAAGCCACGATCACCGTCTTGCCGCCGGCCAGGCCGACGGGGCCCTTCTCGGTGTACTTGAAGGTGCGGCCGGCTTGCGCGAGGCGGTCGATCCAGGCCTTGAGCTGGGTCGGGATGGTGAAGTTGTACAGCGGGGCGCCGATCACGACGACGTCGGCGGCCAGGAACTGGCTCACCAGCTTTTCCGACAGGGCGTTCTCGCGCAGTTGCGCTTCGGTCGGCTGGGCCTGCACGCCGGTCTTGATGCCGAGGGCGTCGACGCCGAAGTGCGAGGGCGCGTCCACGGCGAGGTCGAGGTACTCGACCTGGGTGTCGGGGTGGGCGGCGCGCCAGGCGGCGACGGTTTCGGCGGTCAGCTGGCGCGAGGTGGAGCCGGCGGCGAGGATGCTGGAGTCGATGTGGAGCAGCTTCATGTCAGTCAATCACTTTCTGTGCAAGGTGTCGGCGCTGAGAAGTGGCCGGCGTTGGGAGAATTCTATTTTTGATGTGAGTGACTGATAAGTAGCCAAAATTTGATCAGATCGTTCTGTTGGTAGGACAATAAAGCCATGCAAGACCTCAACGACATGGTGTTCTTCGCCGAGGTGGCCGAGCGGGGCGGCTTTGCCGCCGCCAGCCGGGCGCTGGGCATCCCCAAATCGCGGCTGTCGCGCCGCGTGGCCGAGCTCGAGGAACGGCTGGGCGTGCAGCTGATGCAGCGCAGCACGCGCCGCCTGTCGCTCACGCCGGCCGGCGAGATCTACCTGCGGCATGCCTCGGCGATGCGCGACGCGGCCCAGGCGGCGGCCGAGGCGGTGGCGCAGGTGCAGACCGAGCCGAGCGGGCTGGTGCGGCTGACCTGCCCGGTCACCATCTCGCACAGCGGGCTGGCGCAGCTGATGCCGGTGTTCATGGCGCGCCACCCGGCGGTGCGCGTCGACATGCGCGTCATCAACCGGCCGGTGGACCTGATCGAGGAGGGCATCGACATCGCGCTGCGCGTGCGCCCGACCATCGAGGACAGCACGGTGCTGGTGGCCAAGACCTTCGGCCACAGCCGCGGCGTGCTGGTCGCGAGCCCGGCGCTGCTGGCCAGCCAGGGCCCGGTCGACACGCCCGCCGACCTCGCGAAGCTGCCCACGGCGGCCATGTCGGTCAACGGGGAAGGGCGCTCGGAGTGGCGGCTCGAAGGCCCGGAAGGCCGCAGCCACGTGCATGTGCACACGCCGCGCTACGTGGCCGACGACCTGGCCACGCTGCAGTTCGGCGCGCTGGGCGGCGTCGGCGTGACCCTGCTGCCCGACTACATGTGCAGCGCCGACATCGAGGCGGGCCGGCTGGTGCGGGTGCTGCCCGGCTGGGGGCCGTCGCCGGTGGTGGCGCACATGGTGTTTCCGGCGCGGCGGGCGCTGGTGCCGGCGGTGCGGCGGCTGATCGACTTCCTGTCCGAGCACCTGCAAAGCGAGCAGATGCGGATGTTTTGAGGCAGATTGCTATCTAAAAGATAGCGCCATAGTGGGTCTTCGCAGGTTCTATATGCGAAAAACGTCATATCCAAACAAACAGATATTCGTTTGCCATTGAAGCAGCGGTTCGCACAATCCAGGGCTTCACCCCCTCCTTGGAGCGACCATGGCAACCCTGCGACTCGGCGACACCGCCCCCAATTTCACCCAGGACTCCAGCGAAGGCCCGATCGACTTCTACCAGTGGGCCGGCGATTCGTGGATCGTGTTCTTCTCGCACCCGGCCGATTTCACGCCCGTGTGCACCACCGAACTCGGCAAGACGGCGGCGCTGTCGGGCGAGTTCGCCAAGCGCGGCGTGAAGCCCATCGCACTGAGCGTCGACCCGGCCACCAAGCACAAGGAGTGGATCGGCGACATCAACGAGACGCAGAACACCACCGTCAACTTCCCGATCATTGCGGACGCCGACCGCAAGGTGGCCGACCTGTACGACCTGATCCACCCGAACGCCTCGACCACGGCCACGGTGCGCAGCGTCTACATCATCGATCCCAAGAAGGTCATCCGCACCACCATCACCTACCCGGCGTCCACCGGCCGCAACTTCGACGAGATCCTGCGCGTGATCGACTCGCTGCAGCTCACCGACAGCCACAAGGTCGCCACGCCCGTGAACTGGAAGGACGGCGACGACGTCGTCATCGTGCCGAGCATCCAGGACCCGGCCGAGCTGGCCGAGCGCTTCCCCAAGGGCTTCAAGGCCGTCAAGCCTTACCTGCGCATCACGCCGCAGCCCAACAAGTAAGAAGCCGCAGGACCGCGCCGTCATGCAGACTCGTGTCGTCATCGTGCCCGGTTGGCGCGACTCCGGGCCCGGCCATTGGCAGAGCCTGTGGGAAGAACGCATTCCGGGCGCGGCGCGGGTGGCGCAGGACGACTGGGCCTCGCCCAAGCGCGATGCCTGGGTGCCTGCGCTGGCCAAGCTGGTGCTCGAAAGCGAAGGCCCCGTGGTCATCGCGGCGCACAGCCTGGGCTGCATCGCCACGGCCCACCTGCCGCCCGAGGCCGCCGCCCGCATCCAGGGCGCGCTGCTGGTGGCGCCGGCCGACCCCGAGCGCCGCGCGGTGCTGTCCGACTTCGCACCCGTGCCCTACGCGGCGCTGCCGTACCGCAGCATCGTGGTGGCGAGCAGCAACGATCCCTATTGCCCGATCCGCCTGGCGGGCGCCTATTCGCGCGCCTGGGGCAGCGAGTTCGTGCGCATGCAGAATGCGGGGCACATCAACATCGATTCGGGGCACGGAGACTGGCCGCTCGGCCTGGCCCTGCTGCAATCGTTGACCGACGAACCCGCCGCCTGGTCGGCGGGACGTGAATTTTCAGAAAACCTGGCAACCACATGACTTCCAGAATCAAGACCTTCGTCGCCGTGCTCGCGCTGGCGTCCTCCGCACTCGCCGGCAGCACCGCCTTCGCACAAGGCACGGGGCTGCTGAACGCCTCGTACGACGTGGCACGCGAGTTCTACAAGGACTACAACGCGGCCTTCGTGGCGAACTACAAGAAGGCCACGGGCAAGGACGTCAAGATCGACCAGTCGCACGGCGGCTCCAGCGCCCAGGCGCGCGCCGTGGCCGACGGCCTCGATGCCGACGTGGTGACCATGAACACCTCGACCGACATCGACTTCCTGGCCAACGCCGGCGTGGTCGCCAAGGACTGGAACAAGAAGTTCCCCGAGAACGCATCGCCCACCACCTCGACCATGCTGCTGCTGGTGCGCAACGGCAACCCCAAGGGCATCAAGGACTGGGACGACCTGGTCAAGCCTGGCGTGCAGGTCGTGATCGTCAACCCCAAGACCGGCGGCAACGGCCGCTACGCCTACCTGGCCGCCTGGGGCTACATCAAGAAGAAGGGCGGCACCGACGCCCAGGCTGCCGAGTTCGTCGGCAAGCTGTTCAAGAACGTGCCGGTGCTGGCACGCGGCGGCCGCGACGCGACCACCGCCTTCCTGCAACGCAACATCGGCGATGCGCTGATCACCTTCGAATCCGAAGTGGTCTCGATCGACCGCGAATTCGGTACCGGCAAGGTCGACTCGGTCTACCCGTCGATCTCCATCGTGGCCGAGAACCCGGTCGCCATCGTCGAGCGCACCGTCAAGAAGAAGGGCACGGGCGAGCTGGCCAAGGCCTACCTCGACTGGCTGTACTCCGAAGAAGCGCAGGAAATCGCCGCCAAGCATGCGCTGCGCCCGCGTTCGCAGACCGTGCTCAAGAAGTACGCCTCGACCTTCAAGCCGCTGCAGCTGTTCACGGTGCAGGAACTGTTCGGCAGCCTGAGCGAAGCGCAGAAGGTGCACTTCAATGACGGCGGCCAGTTCGACAAGCTGTACACCCCTGGCGCGAAGTAAATGAGCGGCGCTGCTTCTTCGGCGCTCCCGGCAGCGGGAGCGCCTTTTTCACGTGCCAACCGGGCAGGGGGCGCCAAGCGCGTGCTGCCCGGTTTCCACATCACGCTCGGCTTCACGGTCTTCTATCTGTGCCTGATCGTGCTGATCCCGTTGTCGGCGCTGGTCTTCAAGACCTTCACGATGACCTGGGAGCACTTCTGGGTGTCGGTGACCGCGCCGCGCGTGATGGCCTCGTACCGCCTGACCTTCGGCGCTTCGCTGATCGCCGCCATGGTGAACGCGGTGTTCGGCCTGCTCGTGGCTTGGGTGCTGGTGCGCTACAAGTTCCCGGGCAAGCGCATCGTCGATGCGCTGGTCGACCTGCCGTTCGCGCTGCCCACGGCCGTGGCCGGCATCTCGCTCACGGCGCTGCTCGCGGGCAACGGCTGGATCGGGCAGCTGCTCGAGCCGCACGGCATCAAGCTGGCGTTCACGCCGGCGGGCATCGTGATCGCGCTGATCTTCATCGGGCTGCCCTTCGTGGTGCGCACGGTGCAGCCGGTGCTCGAGGACGCCGAGAAGGAACTCGAAGAAGCCGCCACCTCGCTGGGCGCCACGCGCCTGCAGACCTTCACCAAGGTGATCTTTCCGTCGATCGCGCCCGCGTTGCTGACGGGCTTTGCGATGGCCTTCGCACGCGCCATCGGCGAGTACGGCTCCGTGATCTTCATCGCCGGCAACATGCCGATGATTTCCGAGATCACGCCGCTCATCATCATCGGCAAGCTGGAGCAGTACGACTACACGGGCGCCACCGCGGTCGCGCTGGTGATGCTGGTGCTGTCGTTCATCCTGCTGCTGGTCATCAACGGCCTGCAAGCCTGGCAACGCAAGCGCGCAGGAGCCTGACATGAGCGCACCTTCGAAAATCATCCGCCGCGCGCAGGCCGGCACCACCGAGTCGGCCTGGGTCCGCTGGACGCTGATCGGCATCGCCCTGGCGTTCATGTTCCTGTTCCTCGTGCTGCCGCTGGCGGCCGTGGCGGTCGAGGCGCTGCGCAAGGGCCTCAATGCCTACCTCGAGGCGCTGAAGGAACCCGATGCGTGGAGCGCCATCCGCCTCACGCTGATCACCGCCGCCATCGCGGTGCCGATGAACCTCGTGTTCGGCGTGGCCGCGGCCTGGGCCATTGCCAAGTTCGAGTTCCGCGGCAAGGCCTTTCTCACCACGCTGATCGACCTGCCGTTCGCGGTGTCGCCGGTGGTGGCGGGCCTGATCTACGTGTTGGTGTTCGGCGCGCAGGGCTGGTTCGGTCCGTGGCTGGCAGAGCACGACATCAAGATCATCTTCGCCGTGCCCGGCATCGTGCTGGCCACCGTGTTCGTGACCTTTCCCTTCATTGCGCGCGAACTCATTCCGCTGATGCAGGCGCAGGGCACCGACGAAGAGCAGGCCGCCATCGTGCTCGGCGCGACCGGCTGGCAGACCTTCCGGCGCGTGACCTTGCCCAACATCAAGTGGGGCCTGCTGTACGGCGTGATCCTGTGCAATGCGCGCGCCATGGGCGAGTTCGGCGCGGTGTCGGTGGTGTCGGGCCACATCCGCGGCCAGACCAACACGATGCCGCTGCACGTCGAGGTGCTCTACAACGAATACCAGTCGGTGGCCGCCTTCGCGGTGGCCTCGCTGCTGGCGATCCTGGCGCTGGTCACCCTGGTGATCAAGTCGGTCATCGAGTGGCGCCATGAGCGCGAAATGAAAGCCATCGCCGAGCTGCCGCCCGAGCGTCCCCCCGAGCCTTCGGCGGCCTGAGAAGACGAGAGAACAAGACCATGAGCATCGAAATCCGCAACATCAGCAAGCAGTTCGGCGACTTCCGCGCGCTGAACAACGTGAACCTCGACGTCGAGTCGGGCGAACTGGTCGCGCTGCTCGGCCCCTCGGGCTGCGGCAAGACCACGCTGCTGCGCATCATCGCGGGCCTGGAAGCGGCCGACACCGGCAGCATCCATTTCTCGGGCGAAGACACGACCGACGTGCACGTGCGCGAACGCCAGGTCGGCTTCGTGTTCCAGCACTACGCGCTGTTCCGCCACATGACCGTGTTCGAGAACGTGGCCTTCGGCCTGCGCGTGAAGCCGCGCAAGGAGCGCCCGAGCGACGCGCAGATCAAGGCCAAGGTGACCGACCTGCTCAAGCTGGTGCAGCTCGACTGGCTGGCCGACCGCTACCCGTCGCAGCTGTCCGGCGGCCAGCGCCAGCGCATCGCGCTGGCCCGCGCGCTGGCGGTGGAGCCCAAGGTGCTGCTGCTGGACGAACCCTTCGGCGCACTCGACGCCAAGGTGCGCAAGGAACTGCGCCGCTGGCTGCGCCGGCTGCACGACGAGCTGCACGTCACCTCGATCTTCGTCACGCACGACCAGGAAGAAGCACTCGAAGTGGCCGACCGCGTGGTGGTCATCAACAAGGGCCGCATCGAACAGGTCGGCTCGCCGCAGGACGTGTGGGACAAGCCCGCGAGCCCGTTCGTGTACGGCTTCCTGGGCGACGTGAACCTGTTCCACGGCCGGGCCGACAACGGCGCCGTGCAACTGGACGGCATGCGCATCGACTCGCCCGAGCACAGCAGCGCGCGCGACGCCAAGGCGCTGGCCTACGTGCGCCCGCATGACCTCGATGTGACACGCTACGTGTCGGGTGCCACGGGCATCGTCGCCACCCTGTCGCGCGCGATCGTGGTCGGACCGATCGCGCGGCTGGAACTTGAGCCCACCGAAACGAATCCAGATAATCCGGGCTCCGGAACCATCATCGAAGCGCAACTCCCTGCGCAACAGTTCCGCGACCTGGGCTTGAAGGAAGGCGACACCGTCGTCGCCAACCCCCGCAAGGCCAGGGTGTTCGTAGAAGAAGATTGGGTATCTCCTTGATCCATTGGTACTTCGGCGCGCCGCGCCGCGCGCTCGGGCTGATCTGCCTGGCCTGTGTCCTCATGCTGGCCTTCGGGCTGTATCTGCAGCACGTGGTCGGGCTCGAACCCTGCCCGATGTGCATCGTGCAGCGCTATGCGCTGATGCTGGTGGCGCTGTTCACCGGCCTGGCGGCGCTGTTCAACAGCCGCGGCCTGCAGGTGACGGGCGGGGTGCTGGCGCTGGCGGCGGCGGTGGGCGGTGCCTACACGGCGGCGCAGCAGAGCTGGCTGCAGTGGTATCCGCCCGAGATCGTCTCGTGCGGGCGTGACCTGTACGGGATGATCGAGACCTTCCCGCTCAAGCGCGCACTGCCGATGATCTTCCGCGGCGGCGGCGACTGTTCCAAGATCGACTGGTCGCTGTTCGGCCTGACGCTGGCGAACTGGTCGTTCATCGCGTTCACGGTGCTGGCGCTGTTGCTCCTCACCTTGCTCTTGCGCCGGCGCACGGCGCGCTGAGTTCTTTTTCAGTAGTTCTTGCGGCGTGGCCCGCTGTCCTTCGAGGGCAGCGGGCCACGCCGTTTTTCATGGGGCGCTGCGCAGGCCCGTGCAAAAAGCCCGCCGAAACGCATGCTTTAGCAGCCCTTCAGCAACCGGGGCTAGGATCAATCGCATCCCTTCCCGGGCCTTGCCGCCCGATTCATCCCACTTCTTCACTGCATGCCCACCACTCCTTCGCGACGATCGCGCAAGTTCCTTGTCGGCCTGGCCTTGCTCGTCGTGCTGGCCATCGCGGCCTTCTTCTGGCTGAGCCCGCCGAAGAAAAGCGACTACCTGACCGCCACCGTGCAGCGCAGCGACCTGGAGAACGCGGTGCTCGCCACCGGCGTGCTGCAGGCTCTCAAGCAGGTCGAGGTGGGCGCGCAGGTGTCCGGTCAGCTCAAGTCGCTGAAGGTGGTGCTCGGCCAGACGGTGAAGAAGGGCGACTGGCTGGCCGAGATCGACCCCGTCATCTCGCAGAACACGCTCGCACAGGAGCAGGCCAAGCTGGAGAACCTGCAAGCCCAGAAGCTCGCCAAGGAAGTGCGCGTGAAGCAGGCCGAGCTTACCTGGGCGCGCCAGCGCGAGATGTTGGCGCAGGACGCCGCCGCGCGCCAGGACCTGGAAGGCGCCGACACCGAGCTGCGCGCGCTGCGCGCCGACGCCGTCTCGCTCGACGCGCAGATCCGCCAGCAGAAGCTGGCCCTGGCCTCGGCGCAGACCAACTTGTCGTACACCCGCATCGTCGCGCCCATCGACGGCGACGTGGTGTCCATCAGCACGCTCGAAGGCCAGACCGTGGTGGCCTCGTTCCAGGTGCCCACGCTGATGAAGCTGGCCGACCTGTCGACCATGACCGTGAAGGCGCAAGTGTCCGAGGCCGACGTGGTGCGCGTGAAGGCGGGCCAGCCGGTGTACTTCACCATCCTGGGCGACCCCGACACGCGCTACCACGGCACGCTGCGCGCGGTGCAGCCGTCGCCCGAGAAGATCAACAACGCCGTGTTCTTCAACGCACTGTTCGACGTGCCCAACCCCGAGCGCACGCTGCGCGTCGACATGACGGCGCAGGTCGCCATCCTGCTGGGCGAGGCCAAGCAGGCGCTGACCGTGCCGCTCACCGCGCTCGGCACGCGCGACAAGGATGGCCGCCACGAAGTGCGCGTGCTCCTGCCCGACCAGCGCGTGGAAAAGCGGCAGGTGCGCGTGGGCATCAGCAACAACTTCCAGGCGCAGGTGCTCGAAGGCCTGAAGGAGGGCGACAGCGTCATCACCGGCGACGCTTCGGCGCTGGAGAAGACCGACGGCAATGACAGCGGCAGCCGGAGGCCGCGCCAGTGACGCAGCCGCTGCTGACCCTGCGCGGCATCGGCCGCAGCTTTCCCTCGGGCGAGCAGGAAGTCCAGGTGCTGAAAGACGTCAACCTGGACATCGGCCACGGCGAAATGCTGGCCATCGTCGGCGCCTCGGGCTCGGGCAAGTCGACGCTCATGAACATCCTCGGCTGCCTCGACCGGCCGAGCACCGGCACCTACACCGTGTCGGGCCAGGACGTCGGCACGCTCGACAGCGACGCGCTCGCTGCGCTGCGGCGCGAGCACTTCGGCTTCATCTTCCAGCGCTACCACCTCATGCAGCACCTGACGGCTACCGGCAACGTCGAGGTGCCCGCCGTCTATGCCGGCACCGAGGGCTCGGCGCGCGACGCGCGGGCGCGGCAACTGCTCGCGCGCCTGGGCCTGGAAGACCGCACCGAGCACCGGCCGAGCCAGCTCTCGGGCGGCCAGCAGCAGCGCGTGAGCATCGCGCGCGCGCTGATGAACGGCGGCCAGGTCATCCTGGCCGACGAGCCCACCGGCGCGCTCGACAGCAAGAGCGGCCAGGAGGTCATCGGCATCCTGCGCGAGCTGCATGCGCAGGGGCACACGATCATCATCGTGACGCACGACATGCAGGTGGCACGCTGCACCGAACGCATCATCGAGATCGCCGACGGCGTGATCGTGGGCGACCGGCCGAACGTGCCGACCGTGGCCGCGCCCGCGCAGACGGTCGGCGACGACACCCCCACGCCGCCCGCGATGACGCGCCCCACGCTGGGCATCGCGCGCTTCAGCACCGGATGGGCGCGTTTCTCCGAAGCCTTCCGCATGGCCTGGCGCTCGATGATGGCGCACCGCATGCGCACGGCGCTGACCATGCTGGGCATCATCATCGGCATCACCTCGGTGGTGTCGATCGTGGCCATCGGGGAGGGCGCCAAGCGCTTCGTGCTGGCCGACATCAAGGCCATCGGCACCAACACGCTCGACATCTACCCGGGCCACGACTTCGGCGACGACAAGGCCGCGAGCATCCGCACGCTGCTGCCGGCCGACCTGCAGGCCATTGCCGCGCAGCCCTACGTGCACAGCGTCACGCCGACCACCATGCGCAGCCTGCGCCTGCGCTACCGCAGCGCCGACGTCAACGGCAACGTGAACGGCGTCAGCGACAACTTCTTCAGCGTGCGCGACATCCAGATGGCCAGCGGCACGGACTTCGACGCCAACGACGTGCGGCACCAGTCGCAGGTGGTGGTGATCGACCAGAACACGCGGCGCAAGCTCTTTCCCGACGGCACCGATCCGGTCGGCAAGATCATCCTGGTGGGCAGCCTGCCGTGCACCGTGATCGGCGTGGCGCAGGAAAAGAAGAGCATGTTCGGCGAGAACAAGTCGCTCAACATCTGGCTGCCCTACAGCACGGGTGCAAGCCGCCTGTTCGGCCAGCAGCACTTCGACAGCATCACCGTGCGCATCCGCGACGACCAGCCGACCAAGGCGGCCGAAGAGAGCATCGTGCGGCTGCTCACGCTGCGCCACGGCGGCAAGGATTTCTTCACCTTCAATATGGACAGCATCGTGAAGACGGCCGAGCGCACGAGCCAGTCGCTCACGCTGCTGCTGTCGCTGATCGCGGTGATCTCGCTCGTGGTGGGCGGCATCGGCGTGATGAACATCATGCTGGTCTCGGTGACCGAGCGCACCCGCGAGATCGGCATCCGCATGGCCGTGGGCGCGCGCCAGAGCGACGTGCTGCAGCAGTTCCTGACCGAGGCCGTGCTCGTGTGCCTGGTCGGTGGTTTCATCGGCGTGCTGCTGTCGTACGGCATCAGCTTTGTGTTCTCGCTGTTCGTGAAGCAATGGCAAATGATCTTTTCGCTCGGGGCCGTGGTGTCGGCCTTCCTGTGCGCGTCGCTCATCGGCGTGCTGTTCGGGTACCTGCCGGCGCGCAACGCCGCGCGGCTCGACCCCATCGAGGCACTGGCGCGTGAGTAGCGCGCGACCGACCCTGGGGGCGCTCGCCATCGCACTGGCGCTCGGCGGCTGCACGCTGTTCGCGCCGGAGCGGCGCGAACAACGGCCGCTCGGCGTGCCGCAGGCCTGGCAGCAGCAACAGCCTCTGCCGCAGAACGCAGCGGCCGTGCCGCAGGCCCGCTGGTGGACCGCCTTCCACGACGCGCGGCTCGACACCCTCATCGACAGCGCCTTGCGCACCAACAACAACCTCGCCGCCGCCGGCATCCGCGTGCAGCGGGCGCAGCTGCAGGCCGGCTTGGCGAACACCAACCTCACGCCCGGCGTGACAGGTCAACTGGGCACCCAACGCAGCTTCGACCTGAAGCGCGGCGGCGTGGCCGCATCGAGCGCGAGCTCCTTGCTGAGCCTGAGCTACGAAGTCGACCTGTGGGGCCGCCTGTCGGCGCAGCGCAGCGTTGCCGACTGGGAGCTGCAGGCCACCCAGTCCGACCGCGAGGCCACGGCGCTGGCGCTGGTGGGCACCACAGCCGGGCTGTACTGGCAGACCGGCTACCTGAACCACCGCATTGCGCTGAGCGAAGCGGGCATGGCCGATGCACGGCGCATCCAGGCGCTGGTGCGCGCCAAATATGCGGCGGGCGCCGTGTCCGGCCTCGACGTCGCGCAGGCGGGCCAGAATCTCGCGAGCCAGGAGGCCGCGCACACGCAGTTGCTGCAACAGCGCGTCGAGGCGCGCAACGCGCTGGCCATCCTGTTCGACATGCCGCCCGACGCGCCAAGGGACGAGCCCTCGCAGCTGCCGGACACCGCCTTGCCCGTGATCGATGCCGGCCTGCCCGCCAGCCTGCTGGGCCGCCGGCCCGACCTGCGCGCTGCGGAGCAGCGCCTGCGGTCCTCGCTGGCGAACGTCGATGCCACGCGCACCAGCTTCTATCCGGTGCTGAACCTCACGGGTTCGCTGGGCGCGGGGAGCAATGCACTGGGCGAGGTACTGAAGAACCCGGTCGCGACCCTCGGTGCCGGCCTGGTGCTGCCTTTCCTGCAATGGAACACCGCGCGGCTGACCGTCGCCGTATCGCAGACGCAGTATGAAGAAGCGGTCGTCGGGTTCCGCCAGTCGTTGTACACCGCGCTGTCCGAGGTCGAGAACACGCTGTCGTCGCGCACCCAGCTGCAGGACGAAAGCGTGAAGCTGGCCCAGGCGCTGCAACAGGCGCAACGCGCCGAGGCCTTGTCGGAAGTTCGTTACCGCGCCGGCGCCACCGCGCTGCAACCGGTGCTCGATGCCAAGGACAAGCGCCGCGCCGCGGAGGTGTCGCTGGCGCAGAACCGCCTGAACCAGCTCAATGCGACGATGACGCTCTACAAGGCGCTGGGTGGAGGCGCGATCGTCGAGTAGCGGAAGAAAGGCAAGGAGCTCTCACGCCACGGCAGGTGCCCGGCAGGCGGTACGGTGTGGGCGGCCCGTCTGTGCCGCCGAGGAGCGCAGCGTTTCGCGGATCAGGGCTCGCAGCTGTTTGAGCCGAAGGCGAGTTCTGCGAGACCCCGCGAAACGCGAGCACCGCAGGGCAGCCGCGAAGCGGCCGGCACAGTGGGGCCGACCGCGCCGTACCGCTTGCCGGGCGCCCCTCAAAAGAGACCTAAGCCTGAAACGGCGGCGCCCCCCGCACCTTCCGAAAGAGCAACCCAGGCAACCGCAAGACAAACTCCACCATCAACCGCGTGTGCATCCAAGTCAGCAGCACATTGTCCCGCCCATAGCGAAAGTGCGACACCCCGCCTTCCTCCGCCGTCAGGTACTTCACAGGCGCATCGATGTTCACCGGCTTGACCCCGCGCCAGGCCAGCCGCACGACCGCCTCGGTATCGAAGTCGAAACGCCGCATCCACGGCTGCCGCGTCATCACAGCGATCAGGTCGACCACCGGGTACACGCGAAAACCGTAAAGCGAATCGCCGACACCCGCGAACAGCGTCTCGAGCTGCGTCCAGCCGTTGGACACCCGCCGCCCACGCACCCGCAGCAGCGGCGCGCTGGCGTCGAACACCGGCCGGCCCAGCACCATCGTCTCGGGCCGCGCCAGCGAGGCGTTCATGAAAGAGGGGATCAGGTCCGCCGGATGCTGCCCGTCGGAATCCATCGTGAGCGCGTGCGTGAAGCCCGCTTCTTTCGCGACCCGCAAGCCGTGCAGCACCGCCGACCCCTTGCCCTGGTTCTGCGGCAGCACCCACACGCGCAGGCCGGGATCGCTGGCCGCCATCTGCTGCAGCCGTTCACCCGTGCCGTCGTCGCTGCCGTCGATCACCACCCACACCGGGTTCCATTGGGCCCGCGCGGCGGCGACCGTCGAGAACAGGCGCTCGCCCGTGTTGTAGCTGGGGATCAGGACAAGGTGGGTGCGCGAGGCGTCTGCTGGCATTCGGGGGACGCGTCGGTGGCGCGCTGCTCCATGTGTTGACGGAAATAGTGTTCCAGCTCGACCTGCAGCGCATCGCTGTCCTGCGTCGGCGCAAAGCGCTTGCCCAGCCGCAGCGTGAAGACGATGGGCAGCGGCGGCACGCGCCACAGCGGCCAGCCCTTGCCTAGGTAGGGCGAGTCGGTGTCGATGAACACGGTCTGGATCGGTGCCTGCGCCAGCTTGGCGATCAGCGTGGTGCCGGGGCGGAAGGGGTTCAGCGGCGGCGTCACCGTGCGCGTGCCTTCGGGAAAGATCACGAGCTGGCCGCCCTGGCGCAGGTCGTTGACCGCCAGGCGCACCATCGTGCGGGCCGACTTGTTGCTGATGTAGCGCGCCAGCCGGGCTCCCGCGCCGAGGAAGATGTTGCTCATCAGCTCGGCCTTCATGATGCAGGCGCTGCGCGGCAGCCGCGCCACCAGCAGCAGCGCATCGAGCATGGTCGGGTGGTTGGCCACGAAGATCACGCCGGGCTCGTTGCGCATCGGGTCCAGGCACGAAGCGTCGATGCGCATCATGCCGGTGACCGAGGCGAGCCACCAGAACATCCGGTAGGCAAAAGCGATGGTCATGCGGCCCAGCGCGCGCGCCGGTACGGCCGGCATCACCGGATACAGCAGCATGGCGACGAAGTTCCAGACCAGCGAAATCAGGCCGAGGAACAGCAGCAGCGCATAGAGCATCAGCGCGAGCGGGATCGACGTGAGAAGACGCAGCACGTTCATGGGTGGTGTCGGTCGAGCAGGCGAACGGCGGGCCGCTCAGGCGGCCTGCAGCCGGCCGGCGGCGACCGTGTGGGCCTCGATCTCGACCAGCAGATCGCTGCGGCAGATGTCGGCTTCCAGGTACACCGCATGGCGGGCCATCGGCGACTGGGCGCCGAGCGCGGCTTCGATCACCTCGCGCACGGCGTCGGTGTCCGACGGATGCCGCACGTACACCACGCAGTCGAGCGCATCGAGCGAGAAGTGCGCCGTGGTCTGCGCATGGGCGGAGGCGATCACGGCCTCGAGGTTGCGCAGCGTTTCGCGGGCCTGCTCACGCACGTCGCCGTGGTGCACCGTTTCGTGGCCGACGATGCTCGCCGTGCCCGAGATGAAGAGCGCGACCTGACCGTCGCCGATGTCCGCCAGTGCGGCGCGCGAGAAGGTCGGCGAGCGCGGGCCGTAGGTTTCGGGATAGCGGTAGGCCGACACCTGCCGCGGGTTCTCGACCGGCAGCGGCGCGGCACGTCCCGCAAGAAAACGGATCGACAGCGCGCCCTGGCGGATGCCCAGCGCGCAGGCGGCCGGGGCACCTTCGAAGGCGGCGCGGCCAGCCTCGAAGAAGGCTTCCTGCCGGCCGAGGTTGAACTGGCGATACCGCTCCAGCCCGCCGCCGTCGGCGTTGATGCGCGGCAGATAATTCCAGATGCGCTGCAGGTGCGGCGTATCGGCCTGGTCGAGTGTGCGGAACAGGTCGCGGTAGGCGCGCTGCGCAAGCTCGGTCAGGCTCTGGCCTTCGACGGCTTCATCGAGGTCGATGGCGCCCAGCAGCCAGTGCCCGTCGGTGCGCCAGCGCGCGATGCCGGTGGTGCCCGACCGGACCTGGGTGCCGTCACCCGCGTGCCACACATCGGCCATCGCGCCTTGCGGCGACAGCACGCGCGCGTTGACCGTGGGCATCCAGGCGACACCGTGCGGCGTGCCGTAGCCGAGCGCGGCGAAGGGCGCATGGCTGTGCGTGGCCAGCGCAAGGCTGTCCGGCAGCGAGAGGCGCTCCACGCGCAGGGGGGAATGAAGGCGGTCGTCCTGGGGGCGCACGTTCAGCGAACCTCGTCGGCGGTGGATTCGGGTTTGCGGCCGGTGTAGGCCGAGAAGACCCCGAGGCTCGCATGCCGGCGCACGTCGCTGAAGCCGGCGGCGCCCAGTGCCCGCATGACGCGCTCGGGCGGGATGCAGGCCTCGATCGTGTCCCAGTAATAGCGCCACAGCTCCGAGGTGTCGCTGCGGCGGCCGACCACGCGGGCGATCAGCGGCACCACGGCGCGCATGTAGCCCTTGAGCAGTGCGGTGGCGATGCGGCCCTCGGGCTTGGTGATCTCGAGCACCACCACGCGCCCGCCCGGGCGCAGCACGCGATGGAACTCGGAAAAGGCGGCGGCCACATCGCTGATGTGGCGCATGGCGTAACCCATGCTCACGAAATCGCAGCTGGCGTCGGGCCGGGGCAGGGCCTCGGCGACGCCTTGAATGAGTTCGACGCCGGGCAGCCGGACCTGGCCCATCATGCCCACGCTGGGGTCGACGCCGGTGAGCTTGCCGGTAGAGCCGATGAGCTTCAGGGCTTCGCGGGCGACGAGCCCGGTGCCGATGCCCACGTCGAGCACCTGGGCGCCCGCCGTGAGGCCGGCCTGCTTCAGCGCGTCGCGGCGGTACGAGGGGCCGGTGCCGAAGGCCAGCACGGCTTCGATGCGGTCGTAGTCCGCGGCCGTGCTGTCGAAGATGCGCCGCAGGAACGCCTGGTGCTCCGCTTCGGTGTTGTAGTACAGCGGCAGCGGGGCGTGCGGCGGCAGGGCGTCGGGATTTCCCGTACCGGCAATGGGCGATGGCGTCATCGAACAATTATCACCAAAAGGTCCGGGCCGAAATCCCGGGCGCCGGGGGAGCGTTGTGTGCGCCGGACAGTAAACTCCACACTTGCTTTGAAAACACACGACAGCGAGAGAGAAAGCCATGGCCGGACATAGCAAGTGGGCAAATATTCAGCACCGCAAGGGCCGCCAGGACGAGAAACGGGGCAAGCTCTGGACCCGCGCCATCCGTGAAATCACGGTGGCGGCACGCGCCGGCGGCGCCGACCTCAGCGCCAACCCCCGGCTGCGGCTGGCGGTCGAAAAGGCCAAGGCGGTCAACCTGCCCATCGACACCGTCAAGCGCAACATCGACAAGGCCACGGGCAACCTCGAAGGCGTCAATTACGAAGAAATTCGTTACGAAGGGTACGGCATCGGCGGCGCGGCGATCATCGTCGACACCATGACCGACAACCGCGTGCGCACCGTGGCCGAAGTGCGCCACGCCTTCTCCAAGCACGGCGGCAACATGGGCACCGAAGGCTCGGTGGCCTTCCAGTTCAAGCACTGCGGCCAGATCATCTTTGCGCCCGGCACCAGCGAGGACAAGGTCATGGAAGTGGCCCTCGAAGCCGGCGCCGAGGACGTGATCACCGACGACGATGGCGCCATCGAGGTGCTCACCGCCATCGGCGACTTCGAGGCCGTGAAGAACGCGCTCGAAGCCGCGGGCCTGAAGCCCGACGCCGCCGAAATCACGATGCGCGCCGAGAACACCGTGGACGTGACCGGCGAAGACGCGGCCAGGATGCAGAAGCTCCTCGACGTGCTCGAGGACCTGGACGACGTGCAGGACGTTTATCACAACGCCGCACTGTCCGACTGAGCGAATGAATGATGGATCCACAGCGACAAACGAAAGCCCGCGAATGAAGGTACTGGTGATTGGAGGAGGGGGCCGCGAGCACGCATTGGCGTGGCGGCTGGCGCAGGGCAACCGGGTCAGCCGCGTCTACGTGGCGCCGGGCAACGGCGGCACCGTGAGCGACGAACGCTACGACTGCATCGACATCACCGAACCCGCCGCGCTGCGCGAGTGGGCGATGGCCGAGAAAATCGCGCTGACCGTGGTCGGCCCCGAGGGGCCGCTGGCGGCGGGCGTGGTGGACGAGTTCCGCGCGCACGGCCTGCGCATCTTCGGCCCGACGCAGGCCGCTGCGCAGCTCGAAAGCTCCAAGGCTTTCTCGAAGGCCTTCATGAAGCGCCACAAGATCCCGACGGCCGAATACGAGGCCTTCACCGACGCCGCTGCCGCCCATGCGTACATCGACGCCAAGGGTGCGCCCATCGTCGTCAAGGCCGACGGCCTGGCCGCCGGCAAGGGCGTGGTGGTTGCCATGACCGCGCAGGAAGCCCATGAGGCCGTCGACTTCATGCTGGTCGACAACAAGTTCGGCGTGTCGCACAACGAAGGCGGCGCACGCGTCGTCATCGAAGAATTCCTGCAAGGCGAAGAAGCCAGTTTCATCGTGATGTGCGACGGCAAGAACGTCGCCGCGCTGGCCACCAGCCAGGACCACAAGCGCCTGCTGGACGGCGACGAAGGCCCGAACACCGGCGGCATGGGCGCGTACTCGCCCGCACCGGTGGTCACGGCCGAGGTGCATGCGCGTGCCATGCGCGAGATCATCCTGCCGACCATCCGCGGCATGGAAAAGGACGGCATTCCGTTCACCGGCTTCCTCTATGCCGGTCTCATGATCGACGCGGCCGGCCAGCCCAAGACGCTCGAATTCAACTGCCGCATGGGTGACCCCGAGACGCAGCCGATCATGATGCGCCTGAAGTCCGACCTGTTCGAGGTGTTCTGGCACGCCACCGATGGCACGCTCGACCAGGTCGAGCTGCAGTGGGACCGGCGCGTGGCGCTGGGTGTGGTGATGGCCGCGCACGGTTACCCGCTGTCGCCGCGCAAGGGCGACCGCATCAGCGGCATCCCGGCCGAGGCGCCCGATGCCGTGGTGTTCCACGCGGGCACCACGCTCGAGAACGGTGAGCTCAAGACCAGCGGCGGCCGCGTGCTCTGCGTGACCGTGCTGGCCGACAGCGTCAAGCAGGCGCAGCAGCGCGCCTACGAGGTCGCGGCGCGCGTGCAGTTCGACGGTGCGCAGTACCGCAAGGACATCGGCTACCGCGCCGTGAACGCGCGCAACACGCCCCACGCCTGATGCCAGCCACCCAGCCGAAGGCGGTCGGCGACTACCTGCGCGGACTGCAGCAATCGATCATCTCGGCGGTCGAGGCGGCGGACGGCGGCAGCGCGGTGCGCGACGCCTGGCAGAAAGAACCCGGCGAGCCGCTGCAGGGCAGCGGCCTGACCTGCATCCTCGAAGGCGGCGCGCTGTTCGAGCGCGCCGGCGTCGGCTTCTCGCAGGTGCGCGGCGCCAAGTTGCCGCCCTCGGCCACGCAGAACCGTCCCGAGCTGTCGGGCGCGCCGTTCGAGGCCATGGGTGTGTCGCTGGTGTTTCACCCGCGCAACCCCTACGTGCCGATCGTCCACATGAACGTGCGCATGCTGGCCGCACAGCCCGCGGGCGGCGGCGATCCCGTGTGCTGGTTCGGCGGCGGCATGGACCTCACGCCGTGCTACGGCTTCGAGGAAGACGCGGTGCACTTCCACACCGTGTGCCGCGACGCGCTCGCGCCTTTCGGCGCCGACAAGTACCCGCGCTTCAAGACGTGGTGCGACGAGTATTTCTTTTTGAAGCACCGCAACGAGCAGCGCGGCATCGGTGGCATCTTCTTCGACGACTTCGCCGAGGGCGGCATCGAGAACGGCTTTGCGCTGATCCGCTCGGTCGGCGATGCATTCCTGCAGGCCTACCTGCCGATCGTCGAACGCCGACGCGGCATGCCGTACGGCGAGCGCGAACGCGAGTTCCAGCTGTACCGGCGTGGGCGCTATGTCGAGTTCAACCTCGTGTGGGACCGCGGCACGCACTTCGGCCTGCAGTCGGGTGGACGCACCGAATCGATCCTGCTGTCGATGCCGCCGCTCGCGAGCTGGGCCTACCGGCAACAGCCCGAAGCGGGCAGCCCCGAAGCCGCGCTGTACAGCGACTTCATCGTGCGCCGGGACTGGGTGTGAGCCCCACCGGTTCCGCTTTGCGCATCGGCGTCTTCGGCGGGGCCTTCGACCCGCCGCACAACGCCCACGTCGCCCTGGCCGAAGCTGCATTGGCGCAACTCGATCTGACGGAGTTGCACGTCATTCCCACGGGGCAGGCCTGGCACAAGAGCCGTACGCTCACGCCGAAGGAAGACCGCCTTGCGATGGCGCAACTGGCCTTCGGCAACCTGCAAGGCAAGGTCGTCATCGACAGCCGCGAGGTGTTGCGCGACGGCCCGACCTACACGCTCGACACGCTGCATGAATTGCAGAAAGAGCAGCCCGGCGCACAGCTCGTGCTGGTGATGGGCGCGGACCAGGCGGCGGCCTTGCCGACCTGGCACGGCTGGCAGGATATACTCGGCATTGCTATCGTTTCTGTAGCGTATCGCGCACTATCGACGGGTGACGTCACTCGTTTTGATCCGAAACAGCTGCCCGGCCTCCCGGCTGGCGCGCGTTTCGAGGCGCTTGAACTGCCTGCCGCCATGGACACCAGCGCCACCGATATCCGGCGGCGTGTGGCGTCGGGTGTGGACATTTCCTCGCTGGTTCCGCCCACGGTTGCACGCTATATTGACCAACACCACCTCTACCGCTCTGCCTGATGACCACTGAAGCCGCCGCCAAAAAAGACATCCAAAAACTCCAGCGAGCCATCATCGATGGTCTCGAAGACGTCAAGGCGCAGGACATCCAGGTATTCGACACGGAGCACCTCTCGCCGCTGTTCGAGCGCGTGATCGTGGCGTCGGGCACCTCCAACCGCCAGACCAAGGCGCTCGCATCGAGCGTGCGCGACGCCGTGCGCGAAGCCGGCTTTGCCAAGCCGCGCACCGAGGGCGAGGAAAACGGCGAGTGGATCATTGTGGACTGCGGCGCGGCCGTGGCGCACATCATGCAGCCCGCCATCCGCCAGTACTACCACCTCGAAGAGATCTGGGGTGACAAGCCGGTGCGCGCCAAGCTCGGCGCCACCAAGCCCGCGCTGGCCACTGCTTCGTCCGTCGTCAAGGGTGCCGAAGAGAAGAAGACGGCCGCCGCCAAGACGCCGAGCCTGCGCCGTTCGAGCGCCGCCAAGACCGCGATCCGCGCGGCCGAGCAGGAAGCCAAGGCCGCCAAGGCCCCGGCGAAGAAGGCCGCATCGAAGACCGCGGGCAAGACTGCCGCCAAGAAGGCGCCTGCGAAGAAGTCCGCCACGGGCACCGCACGCGTGCCGGTGAAGGTGGTCGGCAAGCCGGCCGCCAAGAAGACCGCTGCGAAGAAGGCGCCGGCCAAGAAGGCGCCAGCCCGCCGCGCATGAAGCTGCTGGTGGTCGCCGTCGGGCAGCGCATGCCCGACTGGGCGCAGACTGCCTGGGACGACTACGCCAAGCGCTTCCCGCCCGAGCTCAAGCTCGAGTTGCGCGCCGTCAAGACCGAGCCGCGCGGCTCCAAGACACTCGAGACGCTGTATGCCGCCGAGCGCGAGCGCATCGAAGGCGCCATCGCCCGCGGCATGCGCATCGTCGTGCTCGACGAGCGCGGCACCGCGCTCACCACCAAGGCGCTGGCCGCACGGCTGCAGACCTGGCAGGGCGAGGGCGACGACGTGGCACTGGTCATCGGCGGCCCCGACGGGCTCGACCCGGCCTTCAAGGCCGCGGCGCACGAACGCATCCGCCTGTCCGACCTGACCCTGCCGCATGCCATGGCGCGCGTGCTGCTGGTCGAACAGCTCTACCGGGCGTGGTCGGTCAACGCGGGCCATCCGTACCACCGGGAATGACCACGGGGCCGGCGGTGGGGCCCACCTCGGAGACCTGAACTTGCCTGACTTCATCTACCTCGCGTCGCAAAGCCCGCGCCGCGCCCAATTGCTCGGCCAGCTCGGCGTGCGCCACGAACTGCTGCTGGCCGGTGCCGACGAAGACGCCGAGGCGCTCGAGGCCTTGCTGCCGAACGAGTCGCCCACAGCGTACGTGCAGCGCGTGACCGCCCTCAAGCTCGATGCCGCCGTTGCGCGCCGCAAGCGCCTGGGCCTGGCCGATGCGCCCGTGCTCTGCGCCGACACCACGGTCGCGCTCGGCCGCACCATCCTCGGCAAGCCCGAGGACGCGCGCGATGCCGAGCGCATGCTGGCGCACCTGTCCGGCGCCACGCACCGTGTGCTCACGGCGGTCGCGCTGCAGAACGGCCGTCGACGCCATGCGGCGCTGAGCGTGTCGCGCGTGCGCTTCGCCACGCTCACGAAGAAGCAGGTCGCGGCCTACGCCGCCAGCGGCGAGCCGCTCGGCAAGGCCGGCGCCTACGCCATTCAGGGCGCAGCGGCGGCGTTCGTGGAGCACATCAGCGGCTCCTATTCGGGCATCATGGGACTCCCCATGTTCGAGACCGCGCAGCTGCTTCGAGGCGTCGGTTTCAATACTTAAGACATCCATGCAAGACATCCTGATCAACTGGTCTCCGCAGGAGACCCGTGTGGCGCTGGTCGAGCACGGCGCGGTGCAAGAGCTGCACGTCGAGCGCACGCTCGAGCGCGGGCTGGTCGGCAACATCTACCTGGGCAAGGTCTCGCGCGTGCTGCCGGGCATGCAGTCGGCCTTCATCGACATCGGCCTGGAGCGCACCGCCTTCCTGCACGTGGCCGACATCGTCTCGCCGTTCACGCCGGGCTCGCGCCCGAGCGCCACGCCGCCCGAGCGCGACCACCGCAACGGCGGGCCGATGGTGCCCATCGAGAAGCAGGTGTTCGAAGGCCAGTCGCTGCTGGTGCAGGTCATCAAGGACCCGATCGGCACCAAGGGCGCGCGGCTGTCCACGCAGATCAGCATCGCCGGGCGCCTGCTGGTGTTCCTGCCGCAGGACAACCACATCGGCGTGTCGCAGAAGATCCCGCCCGACCAGCGCGAGTCGCTGCGCAACCGCATGCTGGCGCTCATCGAGGCGGCCGCGGCCGCCGAGAGCGGCGGCGTGGTGCCTGTGAACACGGGCGGCTTCATCCTGCGCACCAACGGCGAAGACGCGGCCGACGCCGAACTGGCCGAAGACATCGCCTACCTGCGCAAGACCTGGACGCGCATCCGCGAGGCCTCGAGCCGGATGCCGGCCATGTCGCTGCTGCACCAGGACCTGAGCCTGCTGCAGCGCGTGCTGCGCGACATGACGAGCGAAGACACGCAGACCATCCGCATCGACTCGCGCGAGCAGTTCGAGGTGCTGCTGAAATTCGGCCTCGAATTCATGCCGCAGGCGGCCGGCAAGCTGCAGCACTACAAGGGCGAGCGGCCGATCTTCGACCTGTATTCGGTGGACGAGGAAATCGCGAAAGCGCTGGGCCGGCGCGTCGACCTGAAATCGGGCGGCTACCTCGTGGTCGACCAGACCGAGGCGCTGACCACCGTCGACGTGAACACCGGCGGCTTCGTCGGTGCGCGCAACTTCGACGACACCATCTTCAAGACCAACCTCGAGGCCGCGCAGGCCATTGCGCGGCAGCTGCGCCTGCGCAACCTGGGCGGAATCATCATCGTCGACTTCATCGACATGGCGCGCGACGACCATCGCGAGCAGGTGCTGGCCGAGTTCCGCAAGCAGCTCGCGCGCGACCGCGTGAAGACCACGGCCGGCGGCTTCTCGCAGCTCGGCCTGGTCGAGATGACGCGCAAGCGCACGCGCGAATCGCTGGCCCACATGCTGTGCGAGCCCTGCGTGGCCTGCGGCGGGCAGGGCATCGTGAAGACCGCGCGCAGCGTGGCCTACGACGTGATGCGCGAGATCCTGCGCGAGGCGCGGCAGTTCACGCCGCGCGAGTTCCGCATCGTCTCGTCACCGCAGGTCATCGAGCTGTTCCTCGACGAAGAGAGCCAGCACCTCGCCGGGTTGAGCGACTTCATCGGCAAGCCGATCTCGCTGCAGTCGGAGCCGGCGATCGGGCAGGGACAGTACGACATCGTGCTGCTCTGACGACAGGAGCGCGCGGCCCGTTGCAACGACGGGTCAGCGCTTCGATTCCTGGCCTTGCCGCATCCAGATGCTGGCCAGTGCAGCGGCCACCAGCATCCCGGCGATCAGCAACAGTCCGTTCTTCGTGCTGCCCGTGCTCTGCTCGATCCAGCCCATCACCGACGGGCCGATGAAGCCGCCCACGAGGCCGCAGGTGTTGACCAACGCGAGTCCGCCTGCCAGCGCCACGCCGGCCAGCCGTGACGACGCGAACAGGAAGATCACGGACTGCACCACGAAGAACATCGAGCCCGTGAGGCAGAAGCCGGCCAGCGCGACGGCCGGGCTCGCGAAGGCTGCGATCAGCAGGCCCACCGCCATCGAGACCAACCCGACCAGCAGCAGGCGCCGGCCGCGCTGCGGCGTGACCGCGAGGCGGGGCAGCGCAATGGCGCCGACAGCGGCGGCCACCCAGGGCAGCGAGTTGAGCGCGCCGATCTCCAGCGGCGAGAGCTTGCCGTAGGTGCCGATGATGCTCGGCAGGAAGAAGATCACCGTGTAGATGCTGATCTGGTGGCAGAAGTAGACAAAAATCGCCAGCCAGATCTGCCGGTCGACCAGGCAGGCGCGGAATGACTCACCGACCTGGCCGTTGGCCACGTCCTCGGCGCGTTCGGCGGCGAGCTGGCGTTCGATGGCCTGCGCCTGCGGGCGCGTGAGCCAGCTGGCACTCGAAGGCCCGTCGGGCAGCTTGCGCCAGACCACGAAGGCCAGCGCCACGGCGGGCAGGCCTTCGAGCACGAACATCCATTGCCAGCCGTGCCAGCCCCACAGGCCGTCCATCTGCAGCAGCGCGCCGCCGACCGGGCCGCTGAGGATGTTCGCGATGCACACGCCGAGCAGGAAGTAGCCCGTGGCGCGTGCGCGGTCCTTGCGGCCGAACCAGTAGTTCAGGTACAGCATCACGCCCGGGAACAGGCCGGCTTCCGCCGCGCCGAGCAGGATGCGCATCACGTAGAACGAGGTCTCGCCCGTGACGAAGGCCATGCCGGCCGACAGCAAGCCCCAGGTGATCATGATGCGGGCGATCCACCAGCGCGCGCCCACACGGTGCATCACGAGGTTGCTGGGCACTTCGAGCAGCGCGTAGCTCAGGAAGAACAGCCCGGCGCCCAGCCCGTAGGCGGCCGCCGAGATGCCGATATCCACGGCCATGTGGCTCTTGGCCAGCGCGATGTTGGTGCGGTCGATGAAGCTGATCACATAGGCCAGCACCAACAGCGGCATGAGCTTGCGAAAGATCAGCGCATTGAGCGAGGCCTGCTCGTCGACGGCCTGGCGGGCGCGCAGGCCCGGCGGCGTGGCGGGGATGGATGTGTGTTGCATGGGATGTCTCTCTCCTGTCCTGTCGTGTTCTGGCGGAAGGTCGCCGGCGGGCGTGCAGATGCGGCCCGGTCGTGGGCCGGGCCGAGTCGGGTCAGTGGTTCTGGCGCAGGGCTAGAAGTCGACGTTCGCCGCGCCCTTGAGCCCGAGGATCTCGCGCGCTTCGGCGGGTGTCGCGATGTCGATGTTCAGTGCCTCCAGCACGGCGCGGATGCGCAGCACCTGCTCGGCGCTCGACGCGGCGAGCCGGCCCGGGCCGATCCACAGCGAGTCTTCGAGCCCGACGCGCACGTGCGAGCCCATGGCCGCACCGATGGTGGCCAGCGGCAGCTGGTTGCGGCCGGTGCCGAGGATCGACCATTCGAAGCGGTCGCCGAACAGCCGCGCGGCGGTGCGGCGCATGTGCATCAGGTCTTCGGGATCGGCGCCGATGCCGCCCAGGATGCCGAAGACCGTCTGCACGAAGACCGGCGCCTGCACCAGCCCGCGGTCCAGGAAGTGCCGCAGGTTGTTGAGGTGGCTCACGTCGTAGCACTCGAACTCGAAGCGCGTGCCGTTGGCGTTGCCGAGCTTGAGGATGTTCTCGATGTCGGCGAAGGTGTTCTTGAAGATCAGGTTGCGGCTGTTCTCCAGGTGCTCGCGCTCCCATTCATGCTCGAAGGACTTGAAGCGCTCCAGCATCGGAAAGAGGCCGAAGTTCATCGAGCCCATGTTGAGCGAGGCGAGCTCGGGCTTGAAGGTGGTGGCCGGGCGCATGCGCTCCTCGACGCTCATGTGCGGGCTGCCGCCGGTCGTGATGTTGATCACCGCATCGGTCGCGGCCTTGATCTTCGAGAGGAAGGGGCGGAACAGGTCCGGGTCCTGCGACGGGCGGCCGTCCTTCGGGTCGCGCGCATGCAGGTGCAGGATCGCGGCGCCCGCGCGGGCGGCTTCGATCGAAGCGTGCGCAATTTCGTCGGCCGTCACGGGAAGGTGCGGCGACATGCTGGGCGTGTGGATGGCGCCCGTGGGGGCGCAGGTGATGATGGCTTTGGGGCGTTGGGCCATGAGGTGTCCGGAAAGAAGAAGAGGAAAAGAAAGGGCGTGCGAGGGGATCAGCTCAGTGCTTGCGTGTGGCCGTCCACCACGAGCTCCTGGCCCGTGACGCTGGCGGCCAGGTCGCTGGCAGCGAACAGCACCATGTTCGCGATGTCTGTCGCTGTGACCATGCGGCCCAGCGCGGCCTGCGCGGTGTAGGCGCGCGTCACTTCGTCGAGCGGCTTGCCCAGCGCCTCGGCCTTGGCGGCGATCACCGCACGGATGCGCGGACCATCGACCGCGCCCGGCAGGATCGCGTTGACGCGGATGCCGTCGGCCCCGAGCTCGAGCGCCAGCGTTTTCGTGAAACCGATGACGGCCCACTTCGAGGCGGAGTAGGGCGAGCGCCCCGGCATGCCCAGGTGCCCGGCGGCCGAGGACAGGTTGATGATGGCGGGCAGGCGGCCCTTGCGCAGCCGCGGCACGGCCAGCCGCACGCAGAGGAACTGGCCGGTGACGTTGACGGCCATCGTGCGTTCCCAGTCGGCGAGCGAGACGGTCTCGACCGGCCCGGTGGGGCCGGCCACGCCGGCGTTGTTCACCAGCACGTCGAGGCCGCCGAGTTCGCGGTCGACGGCCTCGAACAGGCGGGCCACGTCGTCCTCGTTGGACACGTCGGCAACGCAGCGGCCCACCTCGGGCAGTTCACGCGCCAGCTGGTCGAGGCTGGCGGCCTGCACATCGCAGACGAAGACTTTGGCGCCCGCCGCCGCGAAGCTGCGCACGATGTCCAGGCCGATGCCGTTGGCACCGGCGGTGACGAGCACGCGCCGGCCGGCGAGGGAGTTGTTGTTCCACATGCTGAAGAGATCCTTAGGGTCGATTTTGGAATGACGGGGATCGTATATCTGTGATCACAGATAATTCATAGGGAATACCCCGGCCATATACTTCGACGCATGAGCCTCACCGATCTCGTCACCCCCCTGAAGCGCCAGACGCTCAGCGCCAACGTCTACGACCAGTTGCGCGACCTCGTGATGAGCGGGCAGATGATGCCGGGCGAGCAGATTTCATTGCGCAGCGCGGCCGAGGCGCTGGGCGTGAGCGTGATGCCGGTGCGCGAGGCGATGCAGCGCCTGGTGGCCGAGCAGGCGCTCGAACTCACGCCCAGCCGCACCTTGCGCGTGCCCCGGATGACGGCGGCGCAGTTCAAGGAGATCACCACCATCCGCACCAACCTCGAAGGCTTGGCCACGGAAGTGGCGGCCTCGGCGCCAGGCGCGGTGGCGCTGCGCGACATCACGCGCTGGCACGACGAGTTCGCGGCCGAGATGAATGCGGCCAGCCCCGACGGCTCGAAGCTCGTCACCTTCAACAAGGAGTTCCACTTCGCGGTCTACGCTGCCGCCGACATGCCGGTGTTGCTGCAGATGATCGAGGCGCTGTGGCTGCGCATCGGCCCCATCCTCAACTACGACCTGCGGGCCGGCTCGCGCCGCGTGGGGGACAAGGTGGCGATGTCGCACCATGCGGCGCTGCTGGCCGCGCTGAAGCGCCGCGATGGTGCCAAGGCCCGGGCCGCACTGCAGGGCGACATCGAAAGCGCTGCGGAATTCATCCTGTCGACAGGCGTGTTGGTGTCGGATGGCACGCTGCCGCCGCAGAACGCCGCACCGGCGGCGAAGAAGGCGCGCAGCGCCGCAGGCACTGCGCGCTGAGGGGCCTCAGAGCGTCGGGTCCTGCCCCGGCGCCGCGCTGCGCACCGCCAGCGTCTGCAGCCGTGCATAGAGCCCGTCGCTCGCCATGAGTTGCTCGTGGCTGCCTTGTTCGGCGATGCGGCCTTGCTCCATCACGATGATGCGGTCGGCGTGCTGGATGGTCGACAGGCGGTGCGCCACGATCAGCGTGGTGCGGCCCTGCATCAGGCGCTGCAGGGCGTCCTGCACCAGCCGTTCCGATTCGGTGTCCAGCGCCGACGTGGCTTCGTCGAGCAGCAGCACGGGCGCGTTCTTGTACAGCGCGCGGGCAATCGCCAGCCGTTGGCGCTGGCCGCCCGACAGCTGCGTGGCGTTGTGGCCCAGCACGGTGTCGATGCCCTGCGGCAGCGTCTCGACATGCGCGCTCAGGTTGGCCGCCTCGAGGCAGGACTGCACGCGCGCGATGTCGATGTCGCCGCCCAGCGCCACGTTGGCGGCGAGTGTGTCGTTGAGCATCACCACGTCCTGGCTCACCATCGCGAACTGGGCGCGCAGGCTCTTGAGCTGCCACTCGCTGGTGTCGTGGCCGTCGAGCAGCACCTGGCCGCCGCTGGGCTGCACGAAACGCGGCAGCAGGTTGACCAGCGTGGTCTTGCCCGAGCCCGAGGGGCCGACGAAGGCCACCACCTGGCCCGGCTCGATGACGAGGTTCACGCCGTCGAGCGCGCGCTGTTCGTCGTCGCCGCGGTAGCTGACCTGCACGTTGCGCAGCTCGATGTGGCCTTGCGCGTGCGCGATGCTGAAGGTGCCCTGCGATTCGGGCGCCACTTCGTCGATGAGGATCAGCCCACGCTCCAGCGCTGCGAGGCCGCGCGTGATCGGCCCGGCCACTTCGGCCAGGCGGCGGATCGGCGCGATCAGCATCAGCATGGCCGTGATGTAGGCGACGAAGCCGCCCACCGTGAAGCCCTGCTTGCCGCTTTGCCACAGCGCGATCATCACCACCACCGACAGCGCCAGCGAAGCCATCATCTGCGTCAGCGGCGTGGTGGCGGCCTGGGCGATGGTCGATTTCACGGCCAGGCGGTTCAGGCGCTGGCTCAGCTGTTCGAAGCGGCGCTCCTGCGCCTGCTCCGCGCCGTGCAGCCGCACCACGCGGTGGGCCAGTACGTTTTCCTCGACCACGTAGGCAAGCTCGTCGGTGGCCTGCTGGCCTTGCTGCGTGAGCTTGTACAGGCGCTTGGAGAACACCTTCATGATCCAGGAGATGCTGGGCACCAGGAAGGCGACGATGAGCGTGAGCTTCCAGTTCAGGTAGACCAGGTAGCCCAGCAGCGCGATCAGCGTGAAGCCGTCGCGCGAGAGCCCGAGCAGCGCCTGCACCAGCAGCATGGCGCCCGTCTGCACCTCGTACACCACGGTGTTCGACAGCGCGCTGGCCGACTGCCGCGCAAACAGCGCCAGCTCGGCGCCGAGCAGCCGTTCGAACAGCACGCGGCGCAGCTTCTGCATGCCTTCGTTGGCGATGCGCGAGAGCGCGTACTGCGAAATGAATTGCGCGATGCCGCGCACAGCGAACAGCAGCAGCACGGCGGCCGGAATGAACCACAGCGGCATTTCGCCGCGCGTGAAGCCCCGGTCGAGCAGCGGCTTGAGCAGGGCGGCCATGAGCGGCTCGGTGAGCGCGGCCAGCAGGGCGCCGATCAGCCCCACGGCCCACCATTGGCGCGAACTGCCGAACCAGGTCATGAGTCGCGCCAGCCGGCGCATGAGGGGAGGGCGGGCGCTCTCGCTGCCGGGGGATGCTTGCATATGGCGGCGGATTTTACGGGGCGGCTCCGACCGCCTTTCGAGAGGCCTGTAGGACCATTTCGCCGGATAAACGTTTTGTGACGGCGTGTCCAAACCAGTGTGTAACATGTGGCCCGTGAAACGCCGGGGAGAAACTTTTTACCCGGAAACCTCTCCGAACCGCATGAACAAGCCGTTGCCAGATCTTTCCCCAACTCCTTCTTCATCGTTGATTGCACGCCGCAGCCTCATCGCGGCCCTTGCTGCCTCTCCCATGCTTCCCGCCATGGCCCAGTTCCGGGTCGAGGTGTCGGGCGTGGGGCTGACGCAGTTGCCGATCGCGCTCGTGCCTTTCCGGGGGCAGGACGCCTCGCCCCAGAAGATTTCCGACATCGTCCAGGCCGACCTCGAACGCAGCGGCCAGTTCCGCGGCGTCGATGCCTCGGGCCAGGCGCTCGACGAATCCTCGCGCCCCGACCTCGCCCTGTGGCGCCAGCGCACCGCTGACTCGCTCGTGGTGGGCAGCGTCAGCCGGTTGGGCGACGGCCGCTACGACGTGCGCTTCCGTCTGTGGGACGTCGTGAAAGACCGCGACCTCGGCGGCCAGAGCTACACCGTGCCGCAGGGCGACCTGCGCCTGGCAGCGCACCGCATCGCCGACTACGTGTACGAGAAGCTGACCGGCGAGAAGGGCATCTTCTCGACCCGCATCGCCTACGTCACCAAGGGCGGCAGCCGCTATTCGCTGTGGGTGGCCGACGCCGATGGCGAGAACGCACAGGCTGCGCTCGCCAGCCCCGAGCCGATCATCTCGCCCTGCTGGTCGTCCAACGGCCAGCAGCTGGCGTACGTGTCCTTCGAGTCGCGCAAGCCCGTGGTCTACGTGCACAACGTGGCCAGCGGCCAGCGCCGGCTGCTCGCCAACTTCAAGGGCTCCAACAGCGCCCCGGCCTGGGCACCCGACGGCGGTTCGCTGGCCGTCACGCTCAGCCGCGACGGCGGCTCGCAGCTGTACACCATCCCGGCCAGCGGCGGCGAACCGCGCCGCCTGACCCAGAGCTCGAGCATCGACACCGAGCCCGTGTACTCGGCCGACGGCAGCACGATCTACTTCGTGAGCGACCGCGGCGGCGCGCCCCAGATCTACAAGATGAGCGCCAGCGGTGGCAACCCGACGCGGGTCACCTTCAGCGGCACCTACAACATTTCTCCATCTGTCAGCGGCGATGGCCGGTGGTTGGCCTACATCTCGCGGGTCGGCGGTGCGTTCAAACTCCACGTGATGGAGTTGGCCAGCGGCAATGTCGCCGCGATCACCGACACCACGGCCGACGAGAGCCCGAGCTTCGCACCCAACAGCAAGCTGATCGTCTATGCCACGCACCTGCAGGGCCGCGAGGCGCTCATGACGACCACGCTGGACGGAAAGATCAAGGCCCGCCTCGCGGGCCAGGCGGGAGACATCCGTGAACCGGACTGGGGTCCGTTTCAGAAGCAATAAGCATTGACCAGATAAATTTACTTGAGGAGTTCGCAAATGTTGAAACGTACGATCTATTCGCTCGCCATCGTGGCGCTCATCGCCGGTTGCTCGTCGGGCACCAAGCTCAACGAAACGCCGGTCACCGACCGCAGCGGCACGGCCGGCGGCCAGCAAGGCGGCGCTGCCGCCGTGGCGCCCGTGACCATCGACCCCAACGCCAACACGGCGCAAGGTCCGGTCGGCGTCGAGCGCATCGTGTACTTCGACTACGACAGCTACACGGTCAAGCCCGAGTTCCAGTCGGTGATCGACGGCCATGCACGCTTCCTCAAGGGCGCCACGCAACGTCGCATCTCGATCGAAGGCCACACCGACGAGCGCGGCGGCCGCGAGTACAACCTGGCCCTCGGCCAGAAGCGTTCCGAAGCCGTGCGCCGCGCGCTCACGCTGCTGGGCGTGAGCGACAGCCAGATCGAAGCCGTGAGCTTCGGCAAGGAAAAGCCCGCGGCCCAGGGCTCGGGTGAAGAAGTGTGGGCGCAGAACCGCCGCGCTGAAATCCGCTACACCCGGTGATGCAACCACGTGCCCTGTGGCGAGGCGCGGCCCTCGCCGCCGCCTTGCTCTGCGCGTCGGCCGGCTCGCAGGCGGCGCTGTTCGAGGACGACGAGGCGCGCCGCGCCATCCTCGACCTGCGCCAGCGCGTCGAAGCCATGCGCCAGCAGACCGACCAGCGCCTGGCCGACGAGAACGGCCAGTTGCGCCGCAGCCTGCTCGACCTGCAAAGCCAGATCGAGCAGATGCGCGGCGAACTGGCACGCATGACCGGCCAGAACGAGCAGCTCACGCGCACGCTGAGCGAAATGCAGTCGCGCCAGACCACGATCGACGACAAGCTCAAGCAGAACGAGCCTTCCAAGGTCTCGATCGATGGGCGCGAGTTCAACGCCGATCCGAAGGAAAAAGCCGACTTCGAAGCAGCCCTGGGCGTCTTCCGCTCGGGCCAGTTCGCGCAGGCCCAGACCGCCTTCGCCGAGTTCGTGAAGCGCTATCCGCAAAGCGGCTACAACGCGTCCGCGCTGTTCTGGCTCGGCAATGCGCAGTACGCCACGCGCAACTACAACGAAGCCATCGCCAATTTCCGCTCGATGCTCTCGCTCGCGCCCGACCACGCCAAGGCGCCCGAAGCCGTGCTGTCGATCGCGAACTGCCAGATCGAACTGAAGGACACGCGCGCCGCACGACGCACACTGGAAGACCTGACCAAGGCCTACCCGCAGTCGGAAGCCGCACAAGCCGGCCGCGAGCGTCTGTCGCGCCTGCGTTGATGCAATGACCGTTTCGACGGAGTGTTCCGCTTGAGAGTGCTTCGATGACGCCTTCGGCTGAAGAAGCCTCGTCCCTCCCCATGGCCGCCGCGGATGTCCTCACCGACACCGCGGCGCCTGACTTTGCGCGCCGCTTCGGCGGCCTCGAGCGCCTGTACGGCGTGGCCGGTGCCGCGCGCATCCGCCACGCGCATGTGCTGGTCGTCGGCATCGGCGGCGTGGGTTCGTGGGCGGTGGAGGCATTGGCACGCAGCGGCGTGGGGCGCCTGACGCTCATCGACCTCGACCACGTGTCGGAGTCGAACATCAACCGCCAGATCCACGCGCTCGACTCGACCGTCGGGCAGGCCAAGGTCGAGGCCATGCGCGAGCGCATCGCGCAGATCAACCCCGACTGCCAGGTGCTCGCCATCGACGAGTTCGTCGAACCCGACAACTGGGCCTCGCTGCTCGAGACCGCGCAGGCCGCCCACGGGCCGGTGCACGCGGTGATCGATGCCTGCGACCAGGTGAAGGCCAAGCTCGCCATGGCCGCCTGGGCGCGCACCGTGTCGCGCAGCACCGCGTTCATCACGGTCGGCGCGGCGGGCGGCAAGCGGCAGGCGCACAAGGTCGACATCGACGACCTGTCGCTCGTCACCCACGACCCGCTGCTGGCCCAGCTTCGCCAGCGGCTGCGCAAGCTGCACGGCGCGCCGCGCGAAGGCCGCAAGATCGGTCTGGCCTGCGTGTTCAGCCGCGAGAGCGTGGCACCGCCCGACGCGTCCTGCCAGATCGACGCGGGCGACGGTTCGCTCAACTGCCACGGCTACGGATCGGTGGTCAGCGTGACCGCCACCTTCGGACAATGTGCGGCAGGCTGGGTGCTCGACGAAATTGCGAGAAACACCACGCTATAATCCAAGGCTTTGCTGGATTCAACGTCGGCAAGAAGCAAGAAAAATGGTTCCGGGACGTTAGCTCAGTTGGTAGAGCAGCGGACTTTTAATCCGTTGGTCACTGGTTCGAATCCAGTACGTCCTACCACCAACACTGAATCGGTCGAAACCCAGCATCTATGCGGGTTCCGGCCGTTTTTTTTGTCCTTTCGAATGGCGTAGGCATCGCAGGCATCGGCGCCGAATTTGTCATTTCAGTGCAATTTCAGTGCACTGGACATTGTGGGCTTCATCGATCACTTCATCGATCGACCAGAGGACCCACCACTTGGCAAGCATCCAAAAGACCCGCGAGGGCAACTACAAGATCCAGATCCGGCGCAAAGGCTGGCCAGCCTGGTTCGGCACGGCCGACACATCAGTGGAGGCGCATCGCATCGCACGGGCGATCGAGTCGGACATGGACCGTGGCACCTACCGCGACAACCGGGAGGCTGAGAGCACCACGCTGGCCGAGGCATTCGATCGCTATGGGAGCGACTTCAGCAGCCGCAAAGCGCATCCTGAACGGGACCTACAGCGCATTGAACGCTGGAAGCAGCATCCGCTTGCACAGCGCTTCATGGCAACGCTGCGTGGGGCCGACTTCGCAGCATATAGGGACGAAAGGCGCCGAGCTGGCCGTGCCGAGAACACGATCAGACTCGAACTCCAACTGGTGAGTCACCTCTTTGAAATGGCGCGAAAAGAATGGGGGTGGGAGGGGCAACCGAACCCGCTGAAGAACATCCGCAAGCCCAGTGGCACAAAGGCGCGTGATCGACGCCTGCACCCTGGCGAGCGGGAACGCCTAGCGGTGGCGCTCGCCGCGACAGGCAACCCATGGGCCACTCCCGCCTTCGAATTGGCTGTCGAAACCACGCTGCGGAAAACCATGCTTTTCGAGTTGCGGTGGGAGTGGATCAGCTTGGCCGACCGTGTGCTCACGATCCCGCGCGCCTACCATCAGCGTGTGAACAAAGGGGTTCCGCACGAGATCCCGCTGTCGTCGAAGGCGATGGCAGTCCTGCAAGCCATGCCGCGCAGCATCGATGGCAGGGTGTTTGGGTGCACGGCCAACGCGGTCTTGATGCTCTGGAAACGGACGCTGAAACGTCTCAAGATCAGTGACTTGCGTTGGCACGATCTACGCCACGAAGGGGTGTCTAGATTGTTCGAGAAGGGCTTGAGTGCCATCGAGGCATCGAGTATCAGCGGCCATAAGAGCTTCGTCATGCTCAAGCGGTATACGCACCTTCGGGCGACTGACTTGCTCGCGAAAATTGGTTAGCGAGCCAATAGTGCCCGTGAATTTGTCATTTCGGTGCACTGATGTGTCATCCGCACACTGACCTCGACTGCCCGCAGGTCTAGCCGGTTCATCTCCCCGGTGCCCCTCCTTTCGAGGCCTGCGAGGCGGTCATCTCCTCGAAAGGAACTTCCAAATGAAGATGAAACCACTGGCCGGCGCTGCGCTGGCCCTCGCACTCAGCCTCAGCGCACAGGCTCAGCAACTCCAGATCGCTGACAGCACTGGCGGTCACCAGATCGCCGGCGTAGGCATTGACCAGGCGGCGATCTACAACGGCATCAGCGATGCCCGTGGACGAGCGCAGAACGCCCAAGGTATGGCCGAGTGGGCAGGCCAAACAGCCCAGAGCGCTAGCCAAGTTGCTTCGGCCGCACAGGGCACGGCGAGCTATGCCGTAGGTCGTGCAGCCGATGCCCGGGCCCGCGCCGACTACACGGCCTGGTACAACTGGAATTACACGCGGTCGACTGCCATCAGCAACTGCATGGCCACGGGGGGTAATCCGGTTTACTGCACGATCATGGCGGATGCCCAGTATCCAGCCCCTTAACCTCAGGAGCCAGTTCCCTCTATGACAGAAAGCGCCCTCAAGGGCGCTTTTTTGCCTCCTCACGTGCATCTGAGTGCCAGTCGAAATCCAACGACCGCAAATCTTGGAACCTGTCTTTCTGCGCAATCAGGATCAGTCGGTAACCATGCCATCGCGCAGCGCGTCAGCCACATAGGCCGACAACGTCTTGCGTGCCTTGTAGTGAGGTTCGACCGCCACCGACATTCCCCTTGGCCCCTTGATACTGGCCAGCATCCTCAAGCTGACCAGGCCCAGTTCCGGGAACCCGGTCCCGATGTCGATGAGCCCATAGGCCACATCGCCGTCTGCATCGAGCGCAGTCAGCACCCAGCATGCGCCGGCGTCCGGCGTGTAGAGCTTGACCACCGGATAGGGGTCGACGGCTTCACCGCGAACGCGCGCCACGCCGTTCGCAAGCATCTCCTTGCGCTGATCCTCGGTCATGAACGGGGACGGCATAGAACCTCCGGGGGATCGAATGCATGCATCGTGCTTGATCGGTCAGAACCTGAGCTTTTCCCACAGGCCGAAGAACAGGAGTCCAGCAAAGGTGAAAGCGGTCAGTCGCTGCCAGTACCTGGACACCAAGGTGGTGACAGCCCAGCGAATTGGGCGCTCCCTGGCCTCGTCGTACAGCGACCAGGCATCTTGAACAGCCTTGTTACGGGCCTCCAGATCTGAAGCCGTGTCGGCATGTCGTTGGACAAGCCCGGCAAAATAGTCAAAGACGGGAAGCTCGACGATATTGCGTTTCCAGGTGTCCACCGGGGTCAGTGCGCCGGCGTGCATCGAGCGCGACTGGCCCGCTCCATGATCGGAATGCGGGTCGTAGTCAAAGACGATATTGAACTGCTCGTATAGACGGTTCCTGCGTTGCTTGTTGCCTGACCATGCGTCACTGGCATTCAGCGTGACGGTCTTGACCTCTGCCTCAGGCCACTGCTTCGCCCAAGTTACGATCTCGTTCATCATGTAAGTCGCGATGCGGTGGCCGTCGAGCTCATCCAGGTTCAAGAAGACTCCACCGCGACCGTAGACCTCACCAGAAGTCAGCGACACCCGCCCGTGGAGCTTCTTGTAAACCCCCACGAAGCTGCCGGCCTGAGCATGCGAACGCCGACGATGGTCGGATTTGCCGAGGATTCGTTGGTACCGCAGACTGATCGTCGCCTCGAAAATCGAGCCGTCGTCCTCATCCAGCCGACTCGTTTCCTCGCGCTGCAGCAGCAGGTGAGCGATTGGATCGCCTACGTCCTTTCCGCTTTCGCGATCATAGATTTCAAGCACCTGCAGGCGCGGTTTCGAACGGGTGCCATCGGCATGGCACCCCGGCTCAAGCAGACTAAGGCTCATCTTTCGCTCCGATGCTGGATTTCCATCACCACAGCGTACCCGAACCCGCCCACGTGATCATCTACAGTTGGCCGCGAGGCCAAGTCCACGGGGCGATCTTGAGGCCAACGATCCAGGAGAGACTGCGTGTACGGCTATGTGAATTTCCCCTACGACCACGGCTTGCTGGTCAAAGAAGAGCTTTCCGAACACGGCTACGTCGAGTCCCAGTCCGATGATGACCTTGGCCGGTACCTCTACCTGTTCGAAATCCGCGAGCGACTCGTGCCGGCGCGCCCGTATCGCGTTCACCTATCGCGCGAGATTCTCCGAAACCTCCAATTCCCCTTGCTACGGCCAACGATCGATGAGGTGATCGCGCGCATGACAGCCGGCCAGCCCCTGGCGCCCTACCTATCGACGCTCGCCAACAAGCTGGTCACCCATGATCATTTGCTCGTGCACTGGGGCGTCCATCACTTGCATCTGGAGCCGCTCTGCACATTGGACGAGAGGGGCTATGTTGCCAGGGCGGACAACCTGCTGTTCTTTCGGGTGAATGGCGCCGACATCCATCTGATCGACATCCTTCCCCACAATCCATCGCCCTTTGCGCAGGATGAACTGGTGAAGATTGTTGATCGCAACTGGCCCCAACTGCATCAGCAGATGCGTGGATTCACGACCCGGGTGCTATCGCCTGCGCAGATCAAGAAACTGCGAAAAGGGAACTTGAACACTGCGGTTCAAACCGACACGCGCGTCGTGATGCCGGCATTTGGAGCCACGAGCGCTGGCCGTTCGCTTGCGGGCGTGCTTGAGGCCGATCGCATCTTCGCGGACCTTCGACGTCTTGAAGGACTGGTCGCCGAGAACTATGAGCGATGGTTTCCAAGGTCATCCGCTTGGATCACCAACGTGCGGCTTGTCGGTGTCGAGAAGGACGGCTACAACCTCGTCGACGGCGCCAGCGGATACACGCTGCAGTTGGAACGCACCAGCTAAGAAGGCGGACTGCGAAAAGCCCGCCCCGTTGGCATGCGCCCTGCGGCTAGTTAGCCGCCCGTCTTGAACGTGAACGTCTTCGTGAAGCTGCCTGTCGCGTTCGTCGTGATCGCAGGGTTCTTGCCGGTGCTGATCGGCTGGCCGTTGTTGTAGTCGGCCATGGTGGTGTTCGTCCCCGTGACGCTGACTAGGTACTCCGTATTCGGCTCGAGCGGCTGATCCGGCAGGATGATCGCGCGGCTCGGGTCGACCAAGAAGTTGGGGTCGTTCGCCTTGAGCATCGGCGCGCGCAGCGTCACTGAGGCGCCGTCCGACTTCTTCAGCATCGTGGCGGACTGGATGGTGATCAGCTGGCCGACGCGTACTGCCACGATGATGGGTTGGCCAACGGGGTTGGTCGACAGATCGCGGCCCGGAACTGGGTTCGGCTGCTCGTTCTTGAGCTGGTAGGCCGTACCGGTGGTGCCATCGCACGGATAGGTCTGCACCGCGGCACCATCAGGCTTCTGAGAAAACTGCCCCTGTGCGATAGCCAGATTGAACTGGGAGATCGCGCGAGGGCCAAAGTTTGCGGTGGCGGCTCCGACCTGGTCGGAGCTCATGATCGAGATGCCCACGTCGATCTGCGGCGACAGCAAGTCGAGTGCGTGATACGGGGCACTGAGCAGGCTGCGCACTGCTGCGATGCCGCGCCCCTGAGGGGCAAACTCCGTGGGGCCCAACACGTTGCCGTTCGCGCCTGTGGTGTCGGCGAAGGCATCCAGGATCAGCCCTTGTCCGTAACCTGCGGCATTGGCGCGGTCGGTAGGCGTCACCCCGGTGAAGGCAGCCTTCGAAGCGTCCTGGAAATGGCCAGCGATGTTATTCACCAGCAGGTAGTTGGAGTGGCCCGCTGCGGCGATATCCAGGTGTGCGTTTTGAGCCAGCAGGCCGAAACCGCAGCGGCTGCGCTCGGCGTTGAGTGCCGAGTAGGCGGCGAGTTCTTCACTGCCAGCGCCGTAGGTCGAGCCAGGCACCGAGGTGACGATGGTCGACGCGGTATCGCCTGCGGAAGGATCGTTCGTCCCAGGCTGCGACGGCGGCGGCGCAACGGGCGGCTGCGCGGGCGGCGTAGCCGGGGTCCCAGTGTCCGGTGGCGGTGCAATGGCGATCAGCGGGATGCCACCACCGCTGCCACCTCCACCACCACCGCAGGCCGATAAGAGAACGAGGGCTGCAGCAGAAAGCGCGATCGCGCTGGGGAATTTGGGGAGCTTGTTTTTGGTTTTCATGATGAGTTGAAAAATCGGGAACTGAAAAGCTGTTGTTGAAAGGTCTTGGGGTGCGAGTTCAGCCGAGGCGAAGACCCATGGGATGCCGAATCGAGGCCGCAGATGCGACCGCTCCCAGGCCCAGCGCCGCGGCCGTGGCCAGGCCTTGTGCCATCCGCTGCCGGCGCACCGCCTGGGCAGACTCGTATTCACGCTGGCGAGCTGCCGCGGCTGCTCGTGCGGCTTGAGCCTGTGCGCGCCGACGCTGCCGCTGTTCGGCTTCCAACGCACCCACGGCGCAGTCGATCTGAGCCAGGCGGGCGTCTAGCTGATCGAGCTGCGCCTGAAACACGAGCCAGGCCTGCCGGCGGGCAGCCCGTTCGTTTTGGGGCAGGGGGTTCATGATGGTGTCCTCAAAAAATCAAAGGAAGGGGACTTGGGTCTGGTTGGCCACGTCCTGTCGGGCCGCCAGCCAGGCGTACGCCAGGCCTCGGCTGAAGCCGTTCGGAGCGGTCTTCGCAAGCTCCTCGAGCTCGGCTCGGGACATCTGCCAGGGTCCGGCCTCGAACGTGTCGTACCACTGGGTATGACGAGCCTCGAGCTCCGCCCAGTCAGCCCCCGTCCCGCAGGTCGTGTCCAGGCTGAAGCTTCCGTTGCCGTTGTCCATGTCGTTCACTCCTCGTTCGTAGTTGTTGGATCTAGATCTCGCCCGCGTCCTGCTGCTCGCGCTCGAGCTCGCGAACGACCCACGGCATGAGTGCGACCCAGGAGCCCGCACGCTCGATTGCTTCGGCCATCGTGTAACCCACGGCTGCAAGCCAATCGGCCTTGTTCAAGACCAGTGCGACCGCCACTTTCTCGCCCGTGCTCATGGATGACCAGGCGTCGCGGCCGCCACGAACCGCATCCCGCGCTTTGCCGAAAAAATGGCGAAATTCAACGTCGTTCATGTCGTTTTCCTCGGCGGTGTTCAGGCGCGCAGCAGCCTAGCGATCCGGCCAGCCGGGCCAGCGACCGCCAGGTCGCCGGGGGCAAGGCCGAAGGCCGCCTCGACGGCTTGCTGGTTGCCCTGATCGAGGGAGAACACAAGAAACCGGAGCAGCTCACTACGCGGCTCTCCAGCCAGCTCACGGCGCTTATCCTCTGCCCAGGTGCGCAGATCCGGTCGACTTGCCACCACTGCGTCAAGCGCGCGCTCGGCGAGCGCATCGAGTTGTTTTGCTTTTGCCATCGTCATTTCCTTCGTGCCGCAACGCGGCGTTGGTCTTCAAAAAACACCGGAACCTTGAGCTGAGCCCTTGGGAATCCGGTCCCGGCTGGGAAAACGATCCAGGCGGTCTCAATCACCGTCTACCTCTCGCCTTCGCCCGTAGTCCGTGGGGCCGGCGCGATTGATGCTCGCAAGGGCCCGCCCGGATGCCGCATGCGCAAGCGAGCGCAGCGAGTGCGAACGGGAGAGGACGGGAGCGAAGCGAACCCTTGCGGGTAGCAATCGAGCGCGCGCAGCGCGCGGCGCCGGTCACACTGACGAAGGAATAGCGAAGGCGCGAGGTAGACGGTGAAGGCCGCGGAGAACAATTCCCAGACGGGACGCCGCGCGGCGAGCGCCTCATGCCGCGCAGCGGCACTGGTCGGCCGAAGGCCGTTGAGCGCAGCGAGCTGCTGCCGCAGGCAGCGTGCGTCATGCGATCGGAACCGGAGGCCGAGACCGAAGGGCTCGGGGGCGCAGCCCTGAGAGCGCGGTCGGCGAAGCCGAGACGCCCAACGACAACGACCGACTCTTGCCCCAACCTTCGTCCATCGTTGGCCGAAACTTCGTCGAACCTTCGGCCAAGTCGCGACTTGTACGAACCTTCGGCCAACCTTCGTACAACACTGCCTCTAGAGCCGCGCGCCGAGCGCGCGGCAACAATGCAGAGAAAAAGATGGCCGAACCTTCGTACAAGGTTCGGCCAAATGCGAACTTGCACGAAGCTTGGCCGAAGGTTCATCCAAGTCTGTCCGAATGCTGGGCGAACTTGACGGCTCGCGTCACGATCAAGCGCCGCCGAACGAGAAGAGTTTCAGCAACATGAACGCCTCGAGCAGGACGGCCACACCCGCGACACCCAGCAAGATCGAAACGGTGCGAAGCAAGTCATTTGCTCGCCGCAGTTCATCGCGGTTGGCCTTGGCAGCAGCGGCGGCATCAGCGACAGTCTGAGCGCGAGCAGCAGCCGCGGCGGGGGCTGCTTCAAGCTGGAGGATCCAGTTCTTGTAGCGCCCCGAGATCTCCGCAGCGAGGGCCTCGGCGGTGAGCTGCGACGGGGCCAGCTCCCGGGCGGTAGTCATGGCCCAGCACCAAGCCTCGCCAAGCCCGCCGTCCGCGTGCGCCACCAACGGATCGGGCAAGTCCTGGAGGTCGTATAGCGACGCCGAGTACTGCAACTGCAGACCCTCTTCGCCGGCGAGCGGCGGGCACGCCGCGGCTGCGTCGATGCGCAGGAATAAGGCCTGCTGCAGGGCTGCGAATGCTCCATCGTGAACGTGATGGGGCAGCAGACGATGAGTCCACTCGTGAATGATCGTGGCGACGATCGAGCGGTGCGACCACAAGACGAGTCGACTGCTCACGGCAATGCGCCCGTCAGGGACCAACGTCGAGTCCAAGGCAAAGCCGCCCCATTGCCCCGTGGGGCGCAGTTCGATGGGATACGGCCTTTGAAGGCGGCAAGCAGTTATCACCGGAGTCAAGATCCTGCATAACCAGCCTGCCAGCGCAGGCCTTGCCGGCGCCACCTGGTACACCGGTAAGGATAAGGCCCCATCTTCGTCGTCGGCGACCACGAGACCGTTCATGCGCGACCAGGACGCTCACGCTCATGGGCTGTGTCATCGTCCGCGTCGGTATCGTCCAGGCCGTCGGGCCAGAGCTCGGCGGCAGCCTGGTTTCGGGCGAGCGCCGCATCCTGAATCGCCTCCTCGAGCGCAGCCTTCTCCCCCTTGATTCGGTCTTCATGGGCCTTGATGAATTGCAGGCGTGCCTCGCCGAGGGGCAGAGCGTGGAAGGCCTCTTGTTCGTACGGCGGCACGTGGTGCACCTGGTGCGCATGGAGGAGCCTCAGGCGACGTGAGGCCGCGAGAAAAGTCGCCCTCAGCTCGGCAGCGCGCTTAGCGTCGGTGATATCGAGCACCGACGGCGCTTGGTTAGGACCGATGTCCTGCTCCTGAGCGGCATGTTCGCGATCGGAGATGGTCTGCTGCTCCTGCTCATCCAGGACCTCGCCAATGGCCTTCTGGAGGAACAGTTGCTCTCCCACGAGAGCGTGCGCGATTGATCCCGCTGCGCCCACGGATTTCACCGTCGCCCACGCCTCGGCCTTGTTGGCTGCTGCCACTGCCTCCTGGCCCAGAGCCATCACGTCATCGCGCCCGTGCTCCGCCTGCGCCAACTTGAGGTTCGCGGCGGCCAGCTCGGCCAGCTGAGCGTCTCCAGGCAACGTCTTGCCCTCTCTCGCATTGCGAAGCAAGTCACGTTGACGGTCTAGCTCAAGCGCCCTCGCAGCACGATCCAAAGCGCTCTCTGTCACGTCTTGCACTGCGCCCGCGTTGTCCAGGCTGACGCCGGCTGCCTCTGCGGCTTTTCGGTAACGACTCAGCGTATTTTTGAGCTCTTGCACCTCACTGCGCAGGGCGCGAAGCTCTGTTTCGCGCGGGTCGGAATCGGTATCGGGCTCGAGGGTCTGCACGGCGCCGGCCGGGGTCGGTCGAGCAACAAAGAATGACGCGATCGCAGCGAGGACCCGGCGGAAACCTTCGATGAGCTTTTCGAGCAACCCGCTTGGCCAAGCTTCAGGCGCGGCGAGTTCGCTACGCTCGGTCTTGAGCGGAGGCCGCGGACGGTCGGCGTCGATACCGCTGCCGCTGGTGCCGGCTGCGGCCGCAGCGGTGGCGCTCTTCTTCATCGGGACCCCATCGAACCGCAACGAGTCGCGCAGGCTGGGGCGCGGCGCCTCTGCTGCAGTCGGTGCGGGTGCCGGGGTCGGGTTGGATTGAGGCGAAACGGGCGGGACTGGGGGCGTGGTGGGCATCGGGAGCTCCTTTGGTTGATGCTGGTGGTGAAACTCATTGGCGGCGTGGGCCTGAGCCCGCTCCAACAGGTGGTCGATGACACTGGGTGCTGTCATCTGCTGCGCCTTACGCTTGGAGGTGGGCTTGGAGGGCTTGGTCGGATCTGCTCCTGTGCGTGTGCGGCGCGAACGGCTGAGATCTGCATCTGGGCCCAACTCCAGGCGGCCACGGCGATCAGGGCGCACGTCGTCACCGTCACCGCGATCGGCGTGACCACGACCAAGAGCAGGGCCTTGCGCAAGCGCAGACGGGCTTGCCGCAAGTCGTCCCTGGCTTGCCCCTCGGTCAGCTCGATGGACGCGCGAAGAGCTTGCCCATGCGTTTGAAGAGCCGTCGCCATCCGTTCCGTCGTCTGATCGAGAAGGGTGCCGAGCGTCCTGGTCTTGCCCATGACCTGGCCGACCTGTTGATTGAGCTCGACCAGCGCCGTTGCCTGGCGCGCGATCTGCGTTTCCATCGAGCTGGTCGACGACGGGCTGGCCGTATCTGGCCCGGTGGTAGCGGGCTTTCGCGGAGATAAGAGGAGCGAGCTCGGCTGCTGCTCTGGCTGCTCTGGCTGCGTCCGGCTCTGAGCCGCGCCAGAGGGGGTTGTGCTCGGCCACTCCAGCGTGTCCAGGTAACTGAAGTCGCTCGACAATGCGGGCGGGATTGAGCTTTTTGTCATACAGAAGACCCCGCAATCGCATGGCCCGCTCGCGCCCAGGCAGCAGGACAGAAACATAGTCCTCGCCCTGGCGGGTCACCCGCCCCAGCTTCTCCAGGGCGGCCACCACGTGCTCGCGTGTCTCGACCTGACCGGCCTGAACACCGCGGGCCAACCATTCCGTAATCTGGTGCTCGGCTCGCCGCCCGGGCTGAAGGCCAGCGCGGAGGAGTGCGGCGTCCGTAAAGGCGGCCGCTGGCGTGCTGGGCCTGACGAGCCGGGTACGGCTCGGGTCGAGGATTGACGACCAGCCCCGAGTGGCATTGGCAACCTCCTGGGAGAGAACAAATGCCCGTAGAGCTGATTTGGACGGCGGGCAGATATTTAGACTTCGAAAACGAATTCGACCATCTATATCCGAGGAAGCCACGCAAGAGGGACTTAATATATGGACGTCGTGTCCACCCGTTGGCGATGTATGGAGCACGACCAAATAAGAGTACGTTCCTTTTTCCAAGCCGCTGAAGGCCACGCTCTCCCAGCGGTGGCATTCCTCGATAATTTCTTCGTGCGTCGGTGCGTCCTCGTCCGCCCAACTCAGGACAAAGGATTTGTACTTGTGTTTCAGATGTCCAATCTGTGCGCACCAAGCTAGAAATTCCTCCGGTGAGCCGGCGAGAATTTCCGGTTGGGCGTGGCGCAGCTGACCGTTGGCCTCGTGCAGAGCTAATACGTATTTGACAGCTCCCTCGGGCGAGCGATGCTTGGCCCCGGCTTTGATAAATTTTCCCATCATCCATTTCGGCGCTCGCTTGAATTGAAGAGCTCTCGGGCGGTTTCTTCAATGGCTTTGAGGGATTCCAGGATCTGGACGGCCTGGATTGGGCTTGCAATTACCGCAGCAGTGTTGACATGCTTGGCCAACTGGTTGCAAGACGAGCTGATGTTTGATGCGAGCCAGGTCAATTTGGGGTCGGAAACCGCAGCCGGTCGGCGCGGTGCGCCCCGGCCCGTGAAAGCGCCGGGCACGGATGCGGCTGCGGCCACCTGACTGCGAAGCCAGTCCGAGACGCCAAGGTTCGCGGTGGCCGCAGCTGCTCGCCAGGCGGCTCGATCTTCAGTGGGCAGGCGGAGGGTGAGGTGAGCGTCGAACGGGCCGCCAGGCTTGGGTGGACGGCTCACGAGTGGTGGCTTCCAGAGGCGTTGGCGTAGCCGACGGCAGACCGCGGAGCGGGCTGCATAACGGGTTCAAGGGCAGAGCCCTTGCCAGAACACAAGGGGCACCAAACGAACCGCGCAGCGGGTCGTTTGGTGTCACTTGTGTGTTCTGGCTGTGCAAGGGAACTCATGCCCCGATGGTCTTCCCAAGCCCGAGGTGCACCGAAATGACAAATTCGGGCTGGGCAGTTGAGGCGGCCCTGGCGACTGCCCTTGAGGCACACCGTCGCAGCGTGCCGCTGCATCGGAGCGTCCCGCAGCTTGGGTGCACTCCTGATCTCAGCCCGACAAGAAACCCTGCTGACGGAGCTTGTCCAGGGTCGTGCTCACATAGTGAGCACAGCGCGTCTCGTCGCGCGGTTGCCGACCTGGCTGGCGCACCGAATGCTGGAGGAAGGCTTCGACCTCAGCAGCACTGCGCCCGGACTTCAGCATGCCGATCGCGCGGCCCCAGTCGCGCCCTGAGGCTGTGCTGTCGGTGCCGGAGCTAAGGGGACGCGTTCGCGGCTGTTGCGCCCCCGGCACTTTCTTCTCCAATGCGGACGGACGGTTGAGTTGGGATTTGGCAAGTAAATTTCCGATTTCGTGCTTCTTTCCATCAGCCAAATAGACAAGCCGAGTCCAAAATCTTCCTCGGCCAGGTTTGAGATTTACAGAACCAGGCCATCGATGAGCCTGATGCCCCGAAAGCGCGCCAGGATCTGACTTGTATCCGGTGCTTTCGTACAGGACGCGGTGAGCGTGATGACGATCTTCGTTCGTCATATCTTGATCGCCGGCATAAAGGTGCTGAAAATTTCCATATGAAGTTTCGAGAACAGCACAAGCAAATCCGTCGAACAGTGGTGTCGCTGATTTGACGTCGTCAAGTAGAAGAATGCGTGAGCCTTCGCGTGGCCCTGCAAAGAGTGATTCGCCAATAAATTCGCCAACGCTCTTGGATATTTTCTTTTCGCGGGCATGCACCATTTTGAAAAAATCTTCCCAGCTCGTAAGTGAGAGCCCGCGGTATTGACCGATCGACTCGGCATTCTTGGAATACTTTCCAATAGGTAATTCGCCGCCGGAATAGCGACCGTCGTTCGAACACCGAATCGTCACCAATCGGGTGAGGTGGTCTCGGTTGCCGCCGTTCTGTTTCATGATCCAAATGGCCAGGCGGGTCGAATTGGCGCACCGTTCGCGCATCGCCGTCTCTGATCGACTCATTCCCTCGGACTCGTTCAACGGGCGGCCGGCCATAGAAGAGTCGATCGGAGGGGCACTCAGGACCTCGGGAACTGGTTCCTCGATGAACTGGGCACCACCCCCCCAGCCCGCTGTCGCGGGCGGGAGTGAGGGGGAGCGGCGCTCGCGCGCCGCGGAAACCGCGGAGGAATGCGCCCCTTGGTCGCCCAAGCCCCCCATGTCGAGTCTTACGGCCAGGGGGGTGTGAATACCGGTCTCCGCAAAATTTGCGTGCTGGAGAGCGCAGTATTTGCGTGCTGGGGCGCTGGCAACCCGCATGGGCATTGGGTTTCCAGAGGGGGCATCTTTTTTGGGCGTGATTGCCATGTGCAAGTCTCTGGGCCCCGAAAGGCCTAGTGCGAATGTCATTGGGAGCTCGATTTCTGCCGGTGACGGGTAGGCCAAGTGCCCCCGCTTGCCCGCAGCGCGCAGCGCTGCGCGCTGCCGGTGCCAAGCCAGCGCGATTTCGATGAATGCCGGGTTCAGGTGAGTCAATGCGACTTCCTCCTTGAGCCTGGCGCCGCGTGGCCGGCGCCGCTCGCGCACGATCAGGCCAACTTGCAGCAAGAGAGCCACCGCATCGTCCACGGCGCGGGGCGAGGCTTGCCTCGGCCCATGGCTGCCCAGAAACTCAAGCTTCACCTTGATCCCTGCAGTTGGGTCGCTGGCCTTGGCCTTGCGGCACAGCTCAGCAAGTACTTGCCCGGCTGTAGGCGTCAGCCGCTGGCCAACCCAGCGGATCTCACCAGTGAGGAATTGAACGAGCGCGTCCACAGGTCGAATGACCAGACGCTCGAAGGGAGGCGAGCAAGCGCGAGATGCTTGCCCCATTTACGAGGCCCGAAGATAATTTAGGCAGCGTCCAAGCTACCCCTCCGAGCCCGGTTGCCTTCCCCAAGGCGGCCGGGCTTTTCCCTTTTCAGGCCTCGGAACCCTGCAACAGTGCGAGCGCGCGTTCAGGCAGAGGGCGGCGCTTTCTCCCGCGCCGCGCCGCCTGCTGCGGCTGCGCGCGTGCGGTGGTGGCGGCAGGGGCAACTGAGGCTGGCGATGCAGGGGCCGCTGTGGTGGACAACCCGGTTATCCACGCTTTGATGTCCTTGGCAAGCCACACAGACGGTCGACCGCCGACACCTGCAACCGCCGCCGCGGGAATCAGTCCTTGCCTCGCGGCATAGCGCACCCCGCCTCTTACTTGAGCCGGGGTGCGGCCGCGGAGCCAAGGCAGCAGCGCGCCGACAGCCTCAGCGGTCAGGAACGTGTCGTCTGGCATGGCCGCATGCTGTGCGCGCTCGTTGTGGTCCGTCGCGTAAGAATTTGGCATATGTCGTTCGATGGCTGGTAATCTGTGATGAGCGAATTACCCGCCATCAACGCGGGTGCACCAAAATGACAAATTCAGCCCGTCACCGAAACGAACGACTGGCCTCGGACACGATCGAGGCCATGGAGTCGTTGCGCGCTCGGTTGGCTCCAGATCTCCCGCTCGGCACGAGTTACGCAATCGATCTGAGCGACGCCCAAAAGAAAGCATGTCGGAGGGTCCTCGAGCTGGTCATGCTCGGTGCGCTTGATGCCGACGCCGCCGCGTCGGACCAAGGGCAGGGGCGCCGAGGCCGTGGCAAGCCGCCGACGGTCCCACACGATGCGAATCGGATGCTGGTGAGGATGATCGTCATGGCTGCCCGCGTGGACGAGCCCACTTTGAGCCCTTTGCAGATCGCGCAAGAGCTTGAGAAAGCAGCCGGCGGGCTACCCGATGGGATCGACGATGCCGCGCAACTCGGGGCCGTCCTTCAGGCGCATTGCACAGATCCAGGTCCCAAGCGCAAGCGCAAGCACCTCAGTGGTCTGAGTCGAGAGCGCGCCGGGTGGCTGGCTCAGGCAGCAGAGAGCATCGGCTGGCTCCCCGAGGGGCATTGGCGCGCGCCGTACCTACTTCGCCTGCTGCTGACCCTCGCCTCCCCAGAGCCCGAAGAAGATCGGGTGTGGTCCCACGAACTGCGAGAGCTAGAGGCCGCGCTGCTGGCACCCCCGCCGCCAGCGCTGACATCTTCCGAGCTGGCGCGCGCTTGGCGAGCAATGGTCAAGGGAGGTTCTGAATTTCGCAAATCCGCAGCGGCGCACGCCGCGCAGGTGGATGCGCTGCAAGGCCCAGTGAGTCTCGATGCATTGAATGAGCCGCCGGTGCCGGCAGCGGTGGAGGTCGCGCTCAGCGACCGCAAGGTCGGAGACGTGATCGAGGCGTCCCCATTGGTGGTGGTCTACACGATGCGCGAAGGTGAGGAAGGCCATGCCTGGGCGATTCAGCCCGCCGCAGACAGCATGTCCGCCGCGTTCGATCTGGCCGAGTACGCGGTCGCGGCCCACCGGCCACGCGCTGGCCGCCGCGGCCAGGCGCAGGGCAATGACGCCGGCGCCAGCGTCGATCTCGCCCAGGGGCTCGCTCGCTGGCGCTGACGAAAGGCTCTCCACATGACCGTGATCACCCAGCGCATCGACTCCATAACCCGCGCGATTACCCCCGCACCTGTTGCCGACAGGGAAGCCGGGCGGCGAGCCCTGGCGTCGGGCAAATCGCCTGAGCTGTGGCTAGCCCTCGTCCTCGTCTTGGCGGCAGCGACAGCCCCTACGCAGGCCCGAGCCGACGCGCTCGACGACTATAAATCGCTCAGCGAGATGTGCCGGCGCAGCGGCTCGACATCGGACGCGACATGCACGCAGCGGGATAAACTTGAGCTCAAACTACGCACCCAGGGCTATTATCAAAACGGCTACGACGGGTACATGTCGCCCGAGCGCATCGATGAGTTCGAGCGCATCGTGCGCTCGAACCGCGTGCAGGCCCGACCGACGCAGCTGGTCCCGCCGCCGATCAAACCCGCGCCGATGCCCGAGCACCCGCACACGTCGGCCTTGAGTGAGCGGTTGCTGGTGCACCTCGAATCCGCCCCGCCGGGCATGCGTGAGGACTTCCTATTCGAGAACCGCCCCGCGACGATGTGGCGTCTCACGTGCAAGCAGATTGCGCAGTTTCAATCAGGCATGGCGAACACCGACAAGGACCGCGCGTTCGTCGCTTGGCAAGCTACGGCGCCGGGGAATCTGCTCACCGTCTTGCGCGTTGACGGCTCGACTTCGCAGAGCTGCTACGAGCCGACTACGCGTGGGATTCGCATATTCGGCAAAGGCCAGCAGCCGTTTGACTCCAACTTGCGGTGAGCGCGGCCGGCGACTTCGCGGCCGGGCCAGTTACCGTCCGTTGCAGGGGGAATTTGCTGGGGAAACTCCCGGCGCCTAAAAAAATGAACCAGATAGGCACTGTTTTGGCGGAGAGTGTGACTGCTGTCGACCGGCGCCGTCCAAGCAGTAGGAGCGTCCGAGCGCGGGAGCGAAGCGAGACCGAGGTGGGCCGTGCTGAATTCGCGCGGGCATGGCGTTGAGGGGGCGGGGTGCAGATCTCCAGTGCAATTTCAGTGCACTCAAAAGTGAAGTCGGTTCAACTGCCGTGCGCAGCGGTCAACAGCAATCAACGGAGATTTGCCTTTTAGATCAAGGCCTTACATAATCAACAGCGATCGATGAAGGTTGCTCATTCGAGCGCTGATTTTGCTTGCCAACGCCTTTTAATCCGTTGGTCACTGGTTCGAATCCAGTACGTCCTACCACCGAGCCATGCGAAACATGAAAAGCCAGCTGTCACCCGACAGCTGGCTTTTTTCTTGGGTCCGACGCCAGGCAGGCGGTCAGGACGCCGGCTGTTGCCGGAGCCGCTTGAGCAGTTCGCGCCCCACGCCAAGCGCAGACGCCGGGTTCTGCCCGGTGATGAGCTCGCGGTCCATCACCACGTTCGGCGTGAACGGCGCCTGGTTGCTGCTGTAGGCGCCGCCGGCTTGCTGCAACGCGGTCTGCGGATAGAACTTCATCGTGCCGCCCTGCAGCGCCGCCTTCGCAAGCTCCTCTTCCTGGTTGCTGATCACGGTCATGCGGTAGCCGGCGTAGATCCAGTCCGGGCGTTGCTCGATCGCGCCGCCCGCCGCGAGCCGGTTCGTGAAGCCCTGTGCATCGGGCAAGGTCGAGAGCAGTGCGATCGGGCCGTGGCATACCAGGGCCGTGGTCTTGTGGCGCGCATGAAAGTCCGCGAGCAGCCGGCCCAGCGCGGGGCTGGTCAGCAGGTCCTGCATGGGCGCATGGCCGCCCGGCACATAGACGGCATCGAAGCGGGCGTAGCCGATCTGCGCCACGCGCGACAGGCTGATCACCGGCGAGTCCGTGCGCGAGGTGAGCTTCAATTTGTCGAGCAGCGCCTTGTGCTGTTTGAGGGCGGCTTCGTCGCCATCGAAATACATCTTGTCGACCGACGATGCGTCCACGGTGGGCGCGTTGCCCTGCGGCGTGGTGAAGGTCAGCTGGTGGCCGGCGTCGAGCAGCAGCTTTACAGGCTGCATCAGCTCGTTCAGATAGAAGCCGGTGGCGAAGACCTTGCCGTCCTTCAGGTCGAGGTGGTCGGCATCCGACAGCACGACCAGCACGTTGGCCGCCTGCGCGCCGAGCGCGGCCAGGCCGAGGGTCGCGGCGGCGGCGAGTTTGTGGAGAGCGTTCATGGACGTTCTTCCCTTTCAGTTCTGGCGCAGCAGCAGTTCGCGCATCGCCGCGCCGACGCCGGCTGCCGACTGCGGGTTCTGCCCCGTGACGAGCCGCCCGTCGACCACGACCTGCGCCGTCCAGTCGGGCGCCGGATGGTGGTGCGCGCCGCGTTGCACGAGCGTGGTGGCCAGCAGGAAGGGCACGGTCTGCGCGAGGCCGACGGCGCGTTCTTCGTCGTCGGTGAAGGCGCTGAGGTTCTTGCCCGCGACCAGGTAGGCGCCGTTGCCCAGCGTCACGTTGACCAGCGCCGCGGGGCCGTGGCACACCGCGCCCACCACGCCGCCCGCTTCGTAGACCTCGCGGGTCACGCGCGCCGCGTCGGGGCTGGTCGGAAAGTCCCACATCGCGCCGTGTCCGCCGGCGAAGAAGATCGCGCTGTACTTCGAGGCGTCGACATCGCCCAGGCGTTGCGTGTGGCGCAGGGCCTCGCGAAAGGCGCTGTCATTCCAGTAGCGCGCATTGACCGCATCGCCGAGGTCCAGGCCATCGACTGGCGGCTCACCACCCTGGATGGACGCGAGTTCGAATGCCATGCCGGCCGCTTCGAGCTCGGCCAGCGGGTGGGTCAGTTCGCCGAGGTAGAAGCCCGTCGGCTCGCCGCCGGTGGCGCCCTTGGTGCCGTGGCTGGTGAGCACCATGAGCACGGGGCGGATCGACGGGGCGGTGGTGGTGGAAGTCATCTGTAGCTCCTGGAAAAGGGTGAAGAGGCCGGGCCCTGTGGCCCTTGGGATCGAATGTATTGATTGCCTCGCCGGCGATAAACTGGCCAGTCAGGAAAACATTTGTTCTTCAGGAGACAAGATGAGCCGACGATTCGATCACCTCGGGGATGTGGAAACCTTCGTCACCGTGGTCGACAAGGGCTCGATGACGGCCGGTGCCGTGGCGCTGGCGACGACGCCCTCGGTGCTCAGTCGCGCGATCACGCGCCTGGAGGCGCGGCTGGGCGTGCAGCTGCTGCGCCGCACGACGCGGCGCCTGAGCCTCACCGAGCAGGGGCGGCTGTATCTGGAGCAGTCGCGTGCGGCCTTCGCACTCATCGACGATGCCGAGCGCGCGATGCAGGGGCAGGGCGACGAGCTCACCGGCAGCGTGCGCCTGAGCGTGCCCACCACCTACGCCCATCACCGGTTGCCGGCGCTGTTGCAGCCTTTCTGCACCCGCCATCCGCAGGTGCGCGTCGAGCTGAACATCACCAACCGCAACGTCGACCTCGTGGCCGAGGGCTACGACCTCGCGATCCGCATGGGCCCGTTGCCCGACAGCGGCCTGGTCGGGCGCAAGCTCGAGGACGCGCCGATGTGCCTGCTCGCCGCGCCGGACTACATCGCGCGCGCGGGCATGCCGGCGCGCATCGGCGACCTCGCGCAGCACGCCTGCCTGCCTTTCGTGATGCCCAGCACCGGCCGCGTGGCGCCCTGGATTCTTCAGGAGGACGGGCGCGACGTGGACTGGACGCCGCACGGCAGCCTCCAGGTGTCGGACGATGTGCTGGGCGTGGTTGCGCTCGCGCTGAGCGGGCTCGGGATCTGCCAGACCTACGACTTCATCGCGCGCCCGCTGTTCGCGCAGGGCCGCGCGGTGGAGGTGCTCGCGCCGGCATGCGGGCGTTCGCGGCCGGTGTCGGTGATCTATGCGCCGCACCGGCGGCTGTCGTCCGCCTCGCGCGCCCTGATCGATGCGTTGGCCGGCGCGCCGGCCTGACGCGGTGCGCGGGGCTCAGCGGTCGAACGCGGCCTGCAGCTCGGCCTTGCTGGTGACGCCGCGGTGCAGCTGGAGCATGAGCAGCAGGCGCGCCTTCTGCGGGCTCAGGTCGCCGGCCATCACGGCGCCGGCCTCGTCGCTGGTCTTGCCGCCGCCCACGAAGCCGTAGACCGGGCGCGTGCGGCCGTTGTGCACGCGCGTGGAGACGACCACCGGCACGCCTTTCGACAGCGCGTACTTGAGCGCCTCGAACATCGAGACGTTCATGTTGCCCATGCCCACCGCCTGCACCACGATGCCCTTGGCACCCTGGTCGACGGCGTAGCGCATGAGCGAGCCGTCGGCGCCGCCGAACATGGCGACGATTTCCACGCGCGGCATCTCGGCGCTGCCGATGTCGATGTGCTGGCGGCGCAGCGGCGCGCGCGTGAAGACGACCTTGTCGTCCCACACCTCGCCCAGGAAGCCGAAGTCGCCCGAATTGAAGGTCTCGACGTTGGCGGTGTGCGTCTTGGTGACGTTGCGCGCTGCGTTGATCTGGTTGTTCATCGCCAGCATCACGCCCTTGCCGCGCGCTTCGGCCGTGGTGGCGATGCGGATGGCGTTGAGCAGGTTGCGCGGGCCGTCGAAGTCGGGCGACGAGGCGTTGCGCTGCGCGCCGATGAGGATCACCGGCTTGTCGGACTTGACGGTCAGGTCCAGCCAGTAGGCCGTTTCTTCCATGGTGTCGGTGCCGTGCGCGATGACGACGCCGGCCACCTCGGGGCGCGCGAGCGCGTCATCGACGGCCTTGGTCAGGCGCGTCCACCATTTCGCCTCGATGTAGTTGGACGACATGGCCGAGAAGTTGTTGACCTCGATGGTGGCGTACTTGCCGGCATCGGGCACCGTCTGCATCAGGTCGTCGCCCGAGATCGCGGGCACCACGCCCTTGGTGACGGGGTCGATCTTCATCGCGATGGTGCCGCCCGTGGCGATGAACTGCACGACGGGTCGCGTCTGCGCCTGTGCCTGCGCCGACGTGGCCACGGCTGCCAGGCCGATCGTCGCAAGTGCGAGTGTCCTCTTCAGTGTCTTCATGGGTTTCCTTGGCGGTGTGAGGGTGCGCGCCGATGCTACGCGACGGCTGCGCCACACCGTGGGCGCCCAGGAAGATGTGCCCCATGCGGCACGCAGGCAGGGCTACGCCGGGGCGTGCCAGTCTTGCGTGGTCTGCGGCGAGAGGTTCACGGCGCCTTCGTGGCAGGGCTGAACCTCCAGGGGATCGCACGGGCTGCTGATCTGGCGCCCGTCGAACTTGATGCGGATGTGCGAACTGCTCGCGCCGGCGACGGTGCCGAGCCGGCCGCCGCAGATGACGCGGGCTCCTCTTTCGAAGCTGACGCCGTAGCGTTCGCGGATGTCCCTGAGGCTCATGTGATTCCCTTTGTTCCCTGTGCTGACAGTGAACGAATCGTCTCTTGGGCCCGCGTGGTACTGCGTAGGTCGCATTCCGTTACACCGTGTAGGAAAGAAGAGGGGTTGACGGAAGGCGGACGCCTTGGGGGCGAAGTAGCACGCCCTGGTTCGCCTTGCAATGGACCTTCGGCCGATGCGCTGTTCGCCGTGCGTTCCTAGCATCGCGGCCTTCAGCCTGCTTCCACCCGAGGGTCCATGTTTCTCATTCTTTTGCGCCGCCGTTTCCGTCAAGGCATCACCGTTCGCGCCCCTGTGCATCGCCGTCGACTGGTGATGGCCGGCATGGCCCTGGGCGCCGTGCTCGCCGGATGTGGAGGAGGCGGCGGCACGAGCGGCGCTCCTGTACTTCCGATCACGCAACCTGTGTCGGAGACCGCTCCCGCAGAAGAGACCGTGACCGGACCGGGCACGAACCCCGTTGCGACGACCTACTTCGTCAGCGGCACCGTCGTCGGACTGAAGGGCACGGGTCTCGTGCTGCAGAACAACGGAGGCGACGACCTCGCCGTGGCCGCCGACGGCCCCATCCGCTTTGCCACGCCGCTGGCCGACGGCGCGGCGTATGCCGTCACCGTGAAGACCGCGCCGAGCGCCGATCCGCCGCAGAACTGTGTCGTCAGCAACGACGCCGGCACGGTCGGCGGCGCGGCCGTCAGTAATGTGGCCGTGGTGTGCACGGACGTCGTCCAGGCGAGCCTGTGTCCCGACGTGCTCGATCCGTCGGTCACCTACACCGGCGGCGCTGCCAGCGGCGAGTACGTGAAGGTCAAATTCGATTCGGCGGCCAAGCGCTATGAGATGACCTTCGTCGAATCGCCGGTACCGACGTCCAGCGGCCAGCGCAACGACACGCGTGCCGGCCTGACGATCGCCGGCGACTACGTGCATCCCGACGGCACGGCGCTGGCCTTGCCATCGGCCCGGCAGAACCGCTGTGCGATCGTGCTGAAGAACGGCAAGACCGCCAGCGGCAGCTACACCGTAGCGATCAATCCGAAGGCGCCGCCAGTGCTGTTCGTCGGCCATGGGTTGGTCGTCGGCGGTATTCCGGGCGCGACGGTCCAGGACAATGGGCTCGAGTTCAGCGGGGGACTTTTTCTTGGCGCCGTGCCGCCGCGAACCTTCGACTCGTACCCGTTCATCGGCTTCAGCCACACCGTGACCGACTTCACGCAAGTGGCGGGCACCTACAACGAGCTCGGCTTTCGCGTCACGCCGGAAGGCACGCCTTCGCAAAGCGCCTCTGGCGTGCATTGGTTCGGCTGGGAAACCCAGGCAATACAGGCCAGCCAGACCTTCAACGCCGACGGCAGCTGTACCCCCGACGCATCGCAGTACTCGTGCTTTTCGACCGGCGCGCCCTGGAAGCTGCGACGCAATGCCGACGGCACGCCAGACGGTGTGTTCACCAGCGGTGCGAATCCCGACCTGAGGTATCCGGCGGTCGGCGTCGAGGTGTTCCAGTTCCTCGTGAGCCCCAGCCTGGCGCACGGCATCATGATCGTGGGCAAGGTGGGCGACCAGCTTGTTCCGGTGATCGTTCGCGTCGGCTATATCAAAGATGGCCAGGGCAACGTTCTTGCGCACATGCTCGACGACCAGGCCGGCTTTTCGTTGCTCGCACCCGCCACGAACATCACGCAGGCGGCGCTTACGGGCCGCTACGTGGGAACGAACAGCGCGTCCGTTTGCGGGGTGGTCACGTCGCCCGGGCAGAGCTCCCGGTCATCGCAGGTCAACGGGCAAATGATCTTCCCTTCGGCCGGGGCTTGCACGGACGGCAGCGCGTCAAGCGACGCGGGCGTCAACAACGGCGCCATGTCGTTCCAGGGCGGATCGGCCACGCTGCTGAACCCGTTCACGTTGGCGGCGTCGTCCGGTCTCGCGCTCGACTTCACGCAGGCGCGCCCCGGTCTCGTGACCGTGACGGCGAACACCGATTTCATGTCGGGCCGCACGCCCGTCTTCAAGGCTGGCGACACGGGCGTGATGGTGAAGGTCGGCCCCGTGTACGGCTTGCTGATGAACGGCGTGAACCGGCAGTTCACCACCTACGACCCCGTGAACAACGTCAGCAAGGTGAACCCGTTCCTGTCGATCGGGGTGTTCGCCGAATAGCTCGTCGAGGCGAACGCGCATGAAGAAAGCCCTCGCGAGGAGGGCTTTTGTCGGAATGTGGTCGTGAACTCTTACGCGGTCCACGCTACGGCAAAGATTCGTTTGCGGAAGTCATTGTTGTTTTTCTCGTCGCTATGACTTCGACGCGCTGGTATGAGATTCAGCTTGCCTGGCCAGGCAAATGCCCGATGATTTCGGGCAACCACGAATTATATACCAGAATGAATCGACCCCTTCGAAAGCCGCCGCCCGACGCGCAGCGGGGCAGGCAAAAAAACAGCCCGCACGAGGGCGGGCTGGAAGGTGACTTGCTGGAGGAGGGAGGATCAGAGGTGCAAGCCACCGGGAGAAACCTCACTGTGCCCGGCGAATCTGTACGCAACCTGACCTCGCGAAAAGAGGCCCTTTGGGCCTTCAGTCTTCGTCTTCCCACTTGCCGATCACGGTGCCCAGCACGGTGAAGGGCACGCGCACGGCCTCGTGTGCGGGGTTCAGCGGCAGCAGCCAGCGGCGGCCCGCGTCTTCCTTGTAGACCTTGAAGGTGACTTCGCCGCGGATGTCGTCGTCCAGCTTGGCGACCACCCGCTCGCCGTCGTCGGGCGTGGTGTGCTGCGGGTCAACGAAGACGATCGATCCGGCCGGGTAGCTCTTCAGGTGCCCGTGCGGCGAGGTCATGCTGTCGCCGCGCACGCGCAGCGCGTAGGTGCCGGCGCTGTGGTGCGCGATGCAGGGAATCCAGCGTTCGGCCAGCGTGGGCCGGGGCGGCGATTCGGCGCCGCGCCATTCGCCGGCCTGCTCCCACGAGATCAGCGGCACGGTGCCGGGCGTCTGGGGCGCGAAAGCCGGGCCGACGGGCGCGATGCGGGTGACGCGGTAGGGGCCGGGCGGCTCGTGGGCGTTGTCGCGTGCCAGGCGGATCTGCACCTCGTCCCACGGAGCGGGGCCGTCGCCGGTGTCGAGCCAGTTGGGGTCGGCGCGGTAGGCGCGTGCCAAGGCGAGCACGCTCATCGACCGGCTGGTGTCGCCACGCTCGATCTTCGAGATGCTCGACTGCTTGACGCCCGAAGCGGCCTCGGCCTGCTTCTGCGTCATCTTGGCGAATTTGCGTGCGGCCAGGGCACGTGAAGCAATAGTCTCCATGGGGTGGAGATTCAAGCGCAGATGAATATTCGTATTGGACTCTAAAATAGGAAAAAAAGGGAGGATCGATATGAAGCCACGCGAATTGGTGCAGGCGCTGCGAGCGCTCGGATTGACGCAAAAGCAGATCCAGGAACGCACGGGCATTCCGCAGCCCACGGTCAGCAAGATCGGGCTGGGGCGGGTGAGCGACGTGATGTCGCGCCACTACGTCGCGCTGCTGGCCGCCTACGAGCAGCGCATGAAGGAAGAGGCGCTGCGGCCGGCCCCGCACTATGGGCCGCCGCCAGCCGGCGACTGAGCCGGAAGTGGCGGGATCAGATCATGCCGGCTTGAGCCGTTCGGCGGGCTCGGGCGGCGTCAGGGCCAGCGTGGTGCTCACGCGCACGCAGTCCTTGATGTGCTGTTCGCCCAGCGCGCGCAGCGCGGCATAGCCGAGCGCGGCCGACACGACCTGCCCGGCGATGGGCACGTATTTGGTGGCCTGCTTGGCGGTGAGGCGGATGCCGGCGTGCCGGGCCAGCTTCATGAGCAGCTCGCGCGTGACGAGCCGCCCCACGAGCAGGGCGCCGAGCGTGGTCGCGGCCTTCTGGATGCGCTCGCGCTGGTGCGGCGCGAGCTTTTCGACCTGGGTGACGGAGAGGCCGAACTCGGCGCTGATCTGCGGCACCAGGCGCGACAGCAGCGCCGCGTCGGCCATCCAGTCGACGCCAGGCAGCGGCACGGCGCTGGCGGCGGCGGCCATGAGGGCCTTGCGGCCGATCAGGCGCCGGCTGCGGTGGATGGCCGCGATGAGTTTTTCATCGCCCCGGGCGAGTTCGATCGAAGAAGGCATGCAGCGTGGCTCCTTGGCGGGTTCCCTGAGCGTGCCATGCTACCCGGCCGCGCCGGTGGAGACCGGCCGGGCCGTGCGGGCGGCAGGGGTTATGCCGCCAGCGCTTCGAGCTGGTCGGACAGCGCCAGCCAGCGCTCTTCGAGTTGCGCGATCTCGTCGTTGAGCGCCTTCAGCCGCTTGCCGGCGTCGGCGATCTCGGCGGGCGGCAGCGGTTCGGCCAGCCGGGCTTCGAGCGTGCTGCGCTCGGTGCTGGCTGCCGCCATGCGCTCGTCGATCTTGGCGATCTCCTTCTTCAGCGGCTTGGCCTGTTCGCTGCGCTGCTGGCGCTCCTGGGCGTCCTGCTTGCGCTGCTCGGGGGTGTTGCTGCTCTTCACTGGCGCTGCCGCTGCGGCGGCCGCAGCGGCCGCCGCCACGGCGTCCGCTTCGCGCACGGCCACCTTGGCCTCTTCGCGCAGGCGCTTGGATTCGTCGAGCAGGTAGCGCTGGTAGTCGTCCAGGTCGCCGTCGAAGTCGGTGACGACACCGCGGCCCACGAGCCAGAACTCGTCGCACACCGAGCGCAGCAGCGCACGGTCGTGGCTCACCAGCATCAGCGTGCCTTCGAACTCGTTGAGCGCCACGGCCAGGGCTTCGCGGGTGGCCAGGTCCAGGTGGTTGGTGGGCTCGTCCAGCAGCAGCAGGTTGGGGCGCTGCCAGACCATCATCGCGAGCACGAGGCGGGCCTTTTCGCCGCCGCTCATGGTGCCCACGGGCTGCTTGACCATGTCGCCGCTGAAGTTGAAGCTGCCCAGGAAGCCGCGCAGGGCCTGCTCGCCGGTGGCTTCCTTGGCATTGCTGCCGAGTTCGCGCGCCATGCGCACCATGTGCTCCAGCGGGTTGTCCTGCGGGCGCAGCACGTCGAGTTCCTGCTGCGCGAAGTAGCCGATGTTCAGGCCCTTGCCTTCGGTGACCTGGCCGGCCAGCGCGCCCATTTCGCGCGCGATGGTCTTCACCAGCGTCGACTTGCCCTGGCCGTTGGCGCCCAGGATGCCGATGCGCTGGCCCGCCAGCACCGAGCGGCTCACGCCGCGCAGGATGGTCTTGGGCGCTTCGCCTTCAACCTCGTAGCCGAAGCTGGCGTTGTCGATCGAGAGCATCGGGTTCGGGATGTTGCCCGGCTCCTTGAACTCGAAGGTGAAGTCGGCCTCGGCCAGCAGCGGCGCCACTTTTTCCATGCGCTCCAGCGCCTTGACGCGGCTTTGCGCCTGCTTGGCCTTGCTGGCCTTGGCCTTGAAGCGGTCGATGAACTTCTGCAGGTGGGCGATCTTGTCCTGCTGCTTGCTGAAGGCCACCTGCTGCTGCTCCATCTGCAGCGCGCGCATGTCCTCGAACTTGCTGTAGTTGCCGCCGTAGCGCGTGAGCTGGGCGTTGGCGATGTGCAGCGTGACGTCGGTCACGGCGTCGAGAAACTCGCGGTCGTGGCTGATGACGATCATGGTGCCGGCGTACTTCTGCAGCCAGGCCTCGAGCCAGACGAGCGCGTCCAGGTCCAGGTGGTTGGTCGGTTCGTCGAGCAGCAGCAGGTCGCTCGGGCACATCAGCGCGCGGGCCAGCTGCAGGCGCATGCGCCAGCCGCCCGAGAAGCTGTTGACGGGCTCGTCGAGCTCGTGCGACTTGAAGCCCAGGCCCAGCACCAGCGCCTGCGCGCGCGGCACGGCGTCGTGCTCGCCGGCATCGGCCAGGTCGGTGTAGGCGTGGGCCAGTTCCATGCCGATGTCGGCGTCGTCGGGGTTCTCGGCGTAGGCGGCCTCGATGGCCGCCAGCGTGGCGCGCAGCTCGGTCAGGCGGGTGTCGCCGCCGACCACGAAGTCGGTGGCCGACTCCTCGGTCTCGGGCATGTCCTGCGCCACCTGGGCCATGCGCCACTGCTTGGGAATGTAGAAATCGCCGCCGTCTTCGTGCAGCGTGCCGTTGAACAGCGCGAACAGCGACGACTTGCCGGCGCCGTTGCGTCCCACCAGGCCGACCTTTTCGCCGGGGTTGAGATTGACGGTGGCGCCGTCGAGCAGTTTCTTGGCGCTGCGGCGAAGAATGACGTTTTTGAGAGTAATCATGAAATAGGAACCGTAGGGGGGATTATCCCGTCCGACCTTCAGCGAGCCGGCGCGAAGGGGCAAAGGCGGACATCACCCGATGAAAGGGGGCGCAGCCACGAGGCTGCATGCAAGGCGAAGAAGGGGGCTTGGGCGGGCGCCGCTAACGCGCGCCGGCGCCGGCCAGCAGCGCCGTCCGGGTGACCAGCAACACCTGGTCTTCGCCGGCCGAGGTTTCGAGCCAGACCACCTCGAGCTGCGGAAACGCCGCCTCGAAGTAGTCGCGCTCGTTGCCGATCTCCAGCACCAGCACGGCCTGTTCGCTCATGCGGGCGGGCGCGTCGGTGAACAGTTGGCGCACGAAATCCATGCCGTCGGTGCCGCCGGCCAGCGCCAGTTCGGGCTCGGCGCGGTATTCGGCGGGCAGCGCAGCCATGCTGGCGCTGTTCACGTAGGGCGGGTTGCACAGCACGAGGTCGTACGTGCCGGGCACGTTCTTCAGGCCGTCCGATTCGATCAAGGTGACGCGGGCGTCGAGCGCGTGGCGCGTGACGTTGATGGCGGCCACTTCGAGCGCTTCGGTCGACAGGTCAGCCGCGTCCACCGTCACATCCGGGTAGGTGAGCGCCGCGAGCACCGCGAGGCTGCCGTTGCCGGTGCACAGGTCGAGCACGCGCTGCGTGTGTTCGCCCAGCCAGTAGTCGATGCTGCCGTCGGCGATGAGCTCGGCAATGAAGCTGCGTGGCACGATGGCGCGCTCGTCCACGTAGAAGGGCACGCCTTGCAGCCACGCCTCTTTCGTGAGGTAGGCGGCGGGCTTGCGCGTGGCAATGCGCTCGTCGATGAGGGCCACCACCTTGGCGGCGTCGGCTGGCGACACGGGGGTGTCGGCCACGGCGTCGATGTCGTCCAGCGGCTGCTTCAGGCGCCACAGCACGAGCCACGCGGCTTCGTCGAAGGCGTTGGCGGTGCCATGGCCGAAGGCCACGCCGGCGTCGGTCAGGCGCTGGGCACCGGCTTCGATCAGTTCGATGACGGTGCTCATTGAGCGAGCGCCGCGTCGAGCCCGCGCAACGTGCGCAGGTAGATGTTCTTCAGCGTCTCGATCTCGGCCACCTCGATGTGCTCGTCGATCTTGTGGATGCTGGCGTTCACCGGGCCGCACTCGACGACCTGCTTGCAGATCTTGGCGATGAAGCGCGCGTCGCTGGTGCCGCCGCTGGTCGACAGCTCGGTGTCCAGGCCGGTCTCTTCGCGGATCGCCGCCTGTACGGCCGTGACGAGTTCGCCGGGCGTGGTCAGGAAGGGCAGGCCGCCGACGGTCCAGGCCAGCGTGCAGTCGACGCCGTGCGTGTCGAGCACGGCGTGCACGCGTTGCTGCAGCGATTCGGGCGTGGACTCGGTCGAGAAGCGGAAGTTGAAGTCGATCACCGCGCTGCCCGGAATCACGTTGCTCGCGCCGGTGCCCGCGTGGAAGTTGCTGATCTGCCAGCTGGTGGGCTGGAAGTAGGGGTTGCTTTGCGCGTCCCAGCCGCCGGCGGCGTTGATCGCCACGAGCTCGGCCAGCGCGGGCGCCACCGCGTGCACCGGGTTCTTCGCCAGGTGCGGGTAGGCGATGTGGCCCTGCACGCCGTTCACCGTGAGCTTGCCGCTCATGGTGCCGCGGCGGCCGTTCTTGATCATGTCGCCGCAGCGCGCCACCGAGGTGGGCTCGCCGACGATGCAGTAGTCGATGGTTTCACCGCGTGCGGCCAGCGCGTTGCAGACGATCACGGTGCCGTCGACGCCCGGGCCTTCCTCGTCGCTGGTCAGCAGCAGCGCCAGCGTGAGCGCCGGGTCGGGCTCTCCCTGCAGGAATTCTTCGATGGAGGTCACGAAGGCCGCGACCGAGGTCTTCATGTCGCAGGCGCCGCGGCCGTAGAGCTTGCCGTCGCGGTGCGTGGGCGTGAACGGGTGGCTGCTCCACTGGTCGAGCGGGCCGGTGGGCACCACGTCGGTGTGGCCGGCGAAGACCAGCGTCTTCGTGGCCTTGCCGTTGGCGGGGCGGCGCACGGCCCAGAGGTTGGTGACCCGGAAATCGGCCGGGCCGCTCTCGATGGTTTCCAGCGTGAAGCCCAGCGCAGCGAGGCGTTCGCCCAGGATCTGTTGGCAACCCGCGTCGTCGGGGGTGACGGAAGGGCGCGAGATCAGTTGTTCGGCGAGCTGGAGCGTACGGGACATCGAGGGAGCGGGGATTAAGGGGCGGTCAGAACTTCACGTCGAGCGTGATGTCGGTGAAGGTGGGTTCGTCGAGCTGGTCGGTCAGGTCGCGATCCTCGGCCTGCTTCTTGGGCGCGTCGCGGTTCTGCAGGCGCCACATCAGGTTCGTGGGCGAGTCGGCGTTGGCCAGGCCTTCTTCGCGGGTCACGCGCTCCTCGGTGATGAGGCGCGCGATGTCTTCCTCGAAGGTCTGCGAGCCTTCGGCCATCGACTGCTCCATGGCTTCCTTGACGCCGGAGAAGTCGCCCTTTTCGATCAGGTCGGCCACCAGTGCGGTGTTCAGCATCACTTCGAGCGCGGGCACACGCCCGCCGGCCGGCGTGCGCAGCAGGCGCTGCGACACCACGGCGCGCAGCGCCGAGCCCAGGTCGCCCAGCAGGGTGGGGCGCACCTCGACCGGGAAGAAGCTCAGGATGCGGTTCAGCGCGCGGTAGCTGTTGTTGGCGTGCAGCGTGGCCACGCACAGGTGGCCCGACTGCGCGTAGGCGATGGCGGCCGTCATGGTGTCGCGGTCGCGGATTTCGCCGATCTGGATCACGTCGGGCGCCTGGCGCAGTGCGTTCTTCAGGGCCACCTGCAGCGAGGTGGTGTCGCTGCCCACGTCGCGCTGGTTCACCAGCGATTTCTTGTTGGTGTAGGTGAACTCGATCGGCTCTTCGACCGTGAGGATGTGGCCGCTGGCGTGCTCGTTGCGGTAGTCGAGCATCGAGGCCAGCGTGGTCGTCTTGCCCGCGCCGGTGGCGCCCACCATCAGGATCAGCCCGCGCTTTTCCATGATGAGCGACTTCAGGATGTCGGGCAGATTCAGGTCGTCGAAGCTGGGGATGACCGAGGCGATGTGCCGCACCACCACGGCGTAGCTGCCGCGCTGGCGCATGGCGCTGATGCGGTAGTTGCCGGCGCCTTCGAGGGCGACGGCCATGTTGAGTTCGCCCGTGTTTTCCAGTTCCTGGATGCGGGCTTCGGGCACCACTTCCGACAGCAGCGCCAGCGGCGCGGTCGGCGGCAGCACCTGCGCGTTGATGGGCAGGCAGTTGCCGTTGATGCGGATCATCACCGGGGAGTGGGCCGAGAGGTAGATGTCGGAGGCCTTGCGCTCGGCCATCAAACGAAGAATCCGTTCCATCATGTTCATCGGTCTCTCTCCTCGGTGCTGTTTTTTCTCAGGGAAGAAGCGAACCGGCCGCGCGCGTTGAAGCAGGCGGCCGGTGGTGGGTGCGTTTTCAGTCGCGCAGCAGGTCGTTCAGGCTGGTCTTGGAACGCGTCTGCGCGTCGACCGTCTTCACGATGACTGCAGCGTAGGTGCTGTAGTCCTGGCCCGACTTGGTCTTCTTGGGCAGGCTGCCGCTGATGACCACGCTGCCGGCGGGCACGCGGCCGTACGAGATTTCGCCGGTGTCGCGGTTGAAGATCGGGGTGCTCTGGCCCAGGTACACGCCCATGCCCAGCACCGAGTTCTCTTCGACGATCACGCCTTCGACGACTTCGGAGCGCGCGCCGATGAAGCAGTTGTCTTCGATGATGGTCGGGTTGGCTTGCAGCGGCTCGAGCACGCCGCCCAGGCCCACGCCGCCCGACAGGTGCACGTTGGCACCGACCTGCGCGCACGAACCGACGGTGGCCCAGGTGTCGACCATGGAGCCTTCGCCCACGTAGGCGCCGATGTTCACGTACGAAGGCATCAGGATCGCGCCCTTGGCGATGAAGCTGCCGCGGCGGGCCACGGCCGGCGGCACGATGCGCACGCCCGATTCCTTCAGCTCGGCGGCCGACAGGTGCGAGAACTTGGTCGGCACCTTGTCGTAGAAGCCCAGCGAGCCGGCCTGGATCTGCTCGTTGTCCTTCAGGCGGAACGACAGCAGCACGGCCTTCTTGATCCACTGGTGCACGGTCCACTGGCCCACGCCCTGGCGGGTGGCCACGCGCAGCTTGCCGTTGTTCAGCTCGGTGATCACGTGCTCGACGGCGTCGCGCACTTCGGCGGGGGCGGCGTTGATCGAGATGTTGGCGCGGTCTTCCCACGCGGCGTCGATGATTTGTTGCAGTTGCTGTGTCATGGAGAGAGTCTCGGGTGAAAAAGGGGCAGGGAAGCGGGGCGACAGGGGGTCAGCGGCGGCCGTCTTTGACGAACCGGACGATGCGCTGGGCGGCCTCGACGCACTCGGCCGTTTCGGCCACCAGCGCCATGCGGATGCGACCGCGGCCCGGGTTGGCGCTGTGGTCGGTGTCGCGCGCCAGATAGCTCCCCGGCAGAACCGTGACATTGTATTGAGCGTAGAGCGCGCGGGCGAAGGCTTCGTCGTCGCCAGCCCACACTTCGGGCACGCCGGCCCAGAGGTAGAAGCTGGCGTCGGGCAGGCGCACGTCGAGCACGGGTTCGAGCAGCGGCGTGACGGCGGCGAACTTGGCGCGGTACTGGGCGCGGTTGTCGACCACATGCGACTCGTCGCCCCAGGCCGCGATGCTGGCGGCGGCCACGGCGCCGCTCATGGCGCTGCCGTGGTAGGTGCGGTAGAGCAAAAAGCCCTTGATGAGGGCCGCGTCGCCGGCCACGAAGCCGCTGCGCAGGCCGGGCACGTTGCTGCGCTTGGACAGCGAGGTGAGCGCGATCAGGTTCTTGAAGTCGGGGCGGCCGAGCTTCATCGAGGCTTCGAGGCCGCTCAGCGGCGGCTCGTCGCGGAAGTAGATCTCGCTGTAGCACTCGTCGGCGGCGATCATGAAGCCGTGGCGGTCGGACAGCGCGAAGAGCTTCTTCCACTCGTCCAGAGACATCACGGCGCCCGTGGGATTGCCCGGCGAGCAGACGAACACGAGCTGGGTGCGGGCCCAGACGGCCTCGGGCACGCTGTCCCAGTCGACCGCGAAGTTGCGCGCGGGCACGCTGGGCACGTAGTACGGCTCGGCGCCCGAGAGCAGGGCCGCGCCCTCGTAGATTTGATAGAACGGGTTGGGCGACATCACCACCGGCTTGGTGCCGCCGCTGGCGTCGACCACGGTCTGGGCGAGCGAGAACAGCGCCTCGCGCGAGCCGTTGACCGGCAGCACCTGGGTGGCCGGGTCGAGCGAGAGACTGTAGCGGCGATGCAGCCAGTCGGTGAAGGCGGTGCGCAGTTTCAGCTCGCCGGCGGTGGCCGGGTAGGCGGCAAGGGCGCCGAGGCCGGCGCTCAGGGCGTCCTTGATGAAGGCCGGCGTGGCGTGCTTGGGCTCGCCGATGCCCAGGCTGATGGGGGCGAATTCGGGGGCGGGCGTGACGCCAGCGAACAGTTGCTTCAGCCGCTCGAACGGGTACGGCTGCAATTTGGCAAGCAAGGGATTCATGCCCCGGATTATCGGCGACGGGGCGGGCGGCCCGCACGCCCCGCGCCCCTTGGCCCGCTCAGCAAAGCGGGCGGTTGAACTGGCCGATCATGTTGGCGAAATTCTGGTTGTAGCGGTTGGCCGCATCGACGATGGCCGAGCGGCCCATGCGGGCCATCGCACCGGTTTCCTTGCGCTTGAACACGCCGTCCTTGGCGTCCTTGATCACCGAGCGCGACTGGCCGATGAACTCGTTGATCTGCAGCATGCCGCCGCTGCAGCTCTTGCCGTTCTGGGTCGACTGCTCGCTGGTTTTCTTGCTCCAGCCTGCGGCCGAGTCGGCCACCAGCGCCAGCGAGGCCTCGAAGGCGGCCAGCGCCTGCGGGTCGTTGGGCGCGGCGAACAGCACCATGGCGTCGGCGTGGTTGAGCTTGCCGTGGTAGATCAGGCCGGCGCGGTAGTAGGCGGCGGTGTCCTTGGGCGCCTTCTCGAAGGCTTCCCTGGTGAGCGCCCGGTCGCGGGCGCTCAGGCCCTTGTCGAAGGCCGCTTCGGCCTGCGCGACGGTGGTGAGCGCGGCCAGGTAGTCGGCGCTCATCTGGCGTGCCTTGTCGCCGTTGTCGGCGAGGTAGCCCTTGGAATTGGCGTAGTCGTTCAGCTCGCGGCTCAGCGGCGACAGCACCTTGAGCGCGGCCGAGAAGGCCTTGGCCGATTCGTCGATCTCGGGCAGCGGCGCGGCGATGGCGGCGGCGGCATCGAGCTTCTTGGCCGAGCGGTCGACCAGGATGTCGTTCTGGATGCGCAGGCTGGTGAGCGGCGCCTTGGCCTGCAGCAGCGGCACCTGGCCGGTCACGTAGCTTTCGCGGGCTTCCTGGAACGAGGTGCGCAGGTTGTTCGAGACGTCGACGTAGAGGTTGTACTTCTCGACGAGTTGCTGCTGGTCGTTGCCGGCCTGGGCGGCGGGCTTGGCTTCGGCGGAAGCGGGTGGGGCGGTCTTGTCCGCCTTGTCGCCGCAGCCCGCGACGAGCGCCGAGACGGCGACGAGGGTGGCACCCAGCAGGGCTTGGTAGTTCTTCATTCTTTCATTTCCTCCGTTGAAAAAACAGCACGGGCAGGCCGCGGGATGGCGGCTTGCCGGAAAAACATCGTGGGAAGGAGCGCCGCTGCCTGAGGACAGCGGTCGAGGGAGCGGGATGGTCAGACGGCGGTGGCCGCGCTGCGTCGGTAGAAGGCGAGCGAGCCCGCCAGCGCCAGCAGCATGCCGCCGCAGGCGCGGTCGATCCAGCGCGTGGCCGACACCGTGAGCAGCCGGATCGCACGGGCGCCGACGAAGGCGTAGGCCAGCATCACCGCCATGTCCAGCCCCGCGAAGATCAGCGCAATGATCAGGTACTGTGGCGCCTGCGCGGCAGTCGGGTCGATGAACTGCGGCAGCAGCGCCGAACAGAAGATGTAGCCCTTGGGGTTGGTCACCGCCACGAGGAACGACTTGAAGAAGATGCGCCGGCTTTCGACCGCCGTGACGGTGGCCGCGGCGTCCGCGCTCGGCAGCTGGAAGCCGCCCTGGGAGCGCAGCATGCGCAGCCCGAGCCAGGCCAGGTAGACCGCGCCGACCCACTTGAGCATCGAGAACCAGAACTCCGAGGCCGCGAGCAGTGCGCCCAGGCCGAGCGCCACGGCGCCGACCAGCACGAAGTCGGACAGCACCGCGCCGAGCATGCCCGGCAGCGCCCGGCGCACGCCGTGGCGCGAGCCGTTGCTCAGGGCCAGCAGCACCGTGGGGCCGGGCGTGGCGATGGCGGCGAAGGCCACGATGGCGAACAGCAGGGCGGTGGCGAGCGTCATCGGGGCGTCTTTCTTCGGATGGGTTTCTTCTTCAGATCTTCTTGACCAGCACCTGGCTCTTGCGGTCCCAGTTGTACTTGCGCTTGCGTGCCTCGGGCAGCCAGTCGGGGTTGACCTGCTGGAAGCCGCGCTTGAGGAACCAGTGCATCGTGACCGTGGTGAGCACGAAGATGCTCTCCAGGCCCATGGCCTTGGCGCGGTGCTCGATGCGCTTGAGGATGCGTTCGCCGTCGCCCTGCGACTGCGACTGCGGCGACACCGTCAGCGCGGCCATCTCGGCGGTTTTCGCCTCGGGGTACGGGTACAGCGCCGCGCAGCCGAAGATCACGCCGTCGTGCTCGATGACCGTGTAGTGGCCCACGTCGCGCTCGATCTCGGTGCGGTCGCGCTTGACCAGCGTGCCGTCGCGCTCGAAGGGCTCGATCAGCTGCAGGATGCCGCCGATGTCGTCCACCGTGGCTTCGCGCAGGCTCTCGAGCTTCTCGTCGATCACCATGGTGCCGACGCCGTCGTGCACGTAGATCTCGAGCAGCAGCGAGCCGTCGAGCGCGAACGGCAGGATGTGGTTGCGCTCCACGCCGCCCTTGCAGGCTTTCACGCAGTGCTGCAGGTAGAAGGCGGTGTCGGTCGGCTTCTGCGCGGGCGGCAGCGAGGCCAGCAGCTTCTCGGCGGCGGCCAGCGGCAGTTCGGTGTCGATCGGGTTGTCCTCGCTCTCGGGCAGCTCGCTGTCCACGCGGATGCCCGGCACTTCGGTCAGGAAGATCAGCTTGTCGGCCTGGATCGAGATGGCCACGCTGGTCGCCACTTCTTCCATCGTCAGGTTGAAGGCCTCGCCGGTCGGCGAGAAGCCGAAGGGCGACATGAGCACCATCGCGCCGAAGTCGAGCGTGCGGCGGATGCCGGCCGCGTCCACCTTGCGCACCAGGCCCGAATGCTTGAAGTCCACGCCATCGACCACGCCCACGGGGCGCGCGGTGATGAAGTTGCCCGAGATCACGCGCACCGTCGAGCCGGCCATGGGCGTGTTGGGCAGGCCCTGGCTGAAGGCGGCCTCGATCTCGTAGCGCAGCTGGCCCGCGGCCTCCTGCGCCGAGTCGAGCGCCACGGCGTCGGTGATGCGGATGCCGTGCGAGTACTTCGCCTCGTGGCCCTTGGCCGCCAACTGCTCGTTGACCTGCGGTCGGAAGCCGTGCACCAGCACGATCTTGACGCCCATGCTCTGGATCAGGGCCAGGTCTTGCGCGATGTTCTGCAGCTTGCCCGCCGCGATGGCCTCGCCCGCCAGCGCGACCACGAAGGTCTTGCCGCGGTGCGTGTGGATGTAGGGCGCGACCGAGCGGAACCAGGGCACGAAGGTGAAATTGAAGACGGTGGACATGGGGCGTGATTGTGCATTCTTGGCAAGGTTTTGGTGCAGCGCGTCATGCCAGGGCGCGCAGCAGCCGGCCGGCCCCGGCCGCGGCGGGCGTGCCGCGGGCCTTGAAGGCCTCGAGCTGGTCGGCGTAGGCGTCCAGCGGCTCCACCGCCGCCTCGGCGGCACCCGCCGGCGCGGCCGGCGCCAGCGGCAGGCCGAGCAGTCCGGCGAGCTCGTCCGGTGCGATCGAACCGTGCGCCATCAGCGCATCGACCACCGCCATGAAGGCGGTGGCGTGCGCTTCGAGCAGGCCCAGCGCGCGGGTGTGTTCGCGTGCCAGGATGGCCTCGATCTCGCGGTTGGTGGCGGCCACGTCGGTGTTGAGGTTGTCGTTCGAATCGGTCGTCACGTCGGTGCGGCTCCAGCGCGTGCCGAAGCCCAGGTGGCGCACATGGCGCGCCGCCGTCGCGGTCGCCTGCATCAGGTCGCGCTCGGCGCCGGTGGTGCAGCCCGATTCGCCGAACACCAGCCGCTCGGCCGCGCGGCCGGCCAGGCTCACGCACACGCTGTCCAGCAGGTTGCGCTTGGACCAAGCCTTGCGCTTCACGTAGCTGTTGTAGCCGCCCTCGAACGAGGCCACGTTGATGCGGATCTCCTGCGGCGCGCGGCCGAAGAGCAGGGCGTACACCAGGCCGTGGCCGGCCTCGTGCACCGCGAGCAGCGCACGGAAGTCGGCGTTGGCGCGCTGCTTGAGCCGGTTCAGCTCCAGCGCCACCGGGAACTCGCGCCGCGCCAGCCGGAAGCGCGCGACCAGGCGCGGGCCGCCGGGCGTGACCTCGCCGGGGTCGAGCATCAGCCACACGGGCTCGCTGCCGTGCGCGCCCTGTTCGAGCGCCCACAGCGCGGCATTGACCAGCGTCGCGCTCAGGATCGCGTGGATCGACGAGAACAGCGGGCGCGTGCCCTGCGCCGGGAACACGGCGTTGGCGTAGATCTGCTCGTACACGCTCGCGTCGAGCACGAAGCGCACGCCCGAGCTTTCCTGGATCTCGCTCACGTAGCGGTCGCAGATCGACAGGATCAGGCGCACGTAGGTGGCGCGGCTGAACGAGGGGTAGATCACGTGGTTGTTGCCCAGCCGCGCGACCTGTTCGGGCTTGAAGCGTTCGGCCAGCGCCTTCTTCACGTCGATGAGCGAGAGCTTCTTCGTCAGCGCGTGGAAGATGTCGGCGTCGGTGTCGCAGTCTTCCACCCGCTTGGCGGTCTCGGCGTACATCTCGTCGAGGTTGCCCGAGACGAAGACCAGCAGCTTGGAGTAGTCGGTTTCCCAGTTGTCCTGCGAGGCGCGGAAGGCGCGCAGCCGCGCCTGGATCTCGTCGGGCTTCCAGGTCATGATTTCGAGCAGCGACTCGCGCAGCTTCAGGCAGCGCTTGAACTCCTGCGCCTCCCAGGGCGAGAGCTGCAGGCGGCGCTTGCGCTTGGTCTTGCCGGCCTTGGCACCGTCCTCTTCGTCTTCCTCGTCGTCATCATCGGTGCGGCGGTCCTGGTCGTACTCGGCCCAGGCCAGCGACGACTCGATCTCGCTGAGCACCGACAGCGACGGCGGCAGGCGGCCGTCCGACAGCAGCGCCCACACGTCCTGGTAGCGCTCCACGCGCGCTTCCTTGCCGCTGGCGTCCACGGTGCGAAAGCGCTGGAACTCGTCGAGCACGAGGATGCCGGGCGCGCCCTCGGCGATGCCCGACTCGGCCAGCATGGCCGAGATCGAGCCGGCGGTGCGGTGGCCCGAGCCGTGGCTGAAGCCGTCCATCTGCACTTCGATGAAGCGGTCGTAGAAGCCCAGGTGCTGCGCCAGGCGCCGCACGAGTTGCGTCTTGCCGGTGCCGGTCAGGCCCCACAGGCAGATGACGACCGGGCGGCTGATGAGCTGCGGCAGCACGTACCAGGCGCGCAGCGAATCGATCACGCGATCGATGATCTCGTCGATGCCGAACAGCTCGGCCTTCAGCGAATGGGCAATGGCCTGCAGGTGGCGCGTGCGCTCGGCCAGCGTGGTGTGCAGGTCACGGGAAATGTCTGGATGCGACATGAGGTTCTTTTTTCTTCGAATGATTCGGGACACGGAAACAGGAATGCGGCCGCTTCTCCACGCGAGATGCGGGGAGGGCGGTGGTGCAGGCGCTGTGCGGGTCAGGCTGGCGCGCTTCGACCGAAGTGAAGCGCGAGCGGTGGGCGTTCAGTTCCGCGAAGGAAGCTGAAGCCGGCGCGCGGGCTTCGTCAGGCCGGGCGGGTCGCCTTGACCCCGCCGCGTGCAAGGACGCGGCTTGCGCAGCGGATGCGCATCGAAAGGGGGGCAAGGAAGGAGGTCATGGCCGCGATCGTAGCGGCGGCATGCGGTAGAGTAAAGAGTCTTTACGAAATTTTCTGCGCCACCTGCTGCATGCGGCCTCGCTGTGGACGCCATGCAACAGCACCGGGGCCCCGCGATAATTGGCGGTTTGCCCGCCTGCCGCCGCGCGCAACGACCGACGACTGCCTTGCCTTGACGACCCTCACACCTCCCGCCCCCCTGCGCATCGAGTTTCCCGAATCGCTCCCGGTCTCCGGCCGGCGCGAGGAGATCATGGCCGCCATCGCGGCGCACCAGGTCGTGATCGTCTGCGGCGAAACGGGCTCGGGCAAGACCACGCAGCTGCCGAAGATCGCGCTGGCGCTCGGGCGCGGCAAGCTCAACGCCGAGCCCGGCAAGGGCCGCCTCATTGGCCACACGCAGCCGCGGCGCATCGCCGCCAGCTCGGTCGCCAAGCGCATCGCCGAAGAGCTGAAGACGCCGCTGGGCGACGTGGTCGGCTTCAAGGTGCGCTTCCAGGACCGCCTGAGCCGCGACGCGTCGGTGAAGCTGATGACCGACGGCATCCTGCTGGCCGAGACGCAGACCGACCCGCTGCTCAAGGCCTACGACACGCTCATCATCGACGAGGCCCACGAGCGCTCGCTGAACATCGACTTCCTCTTGGGCTACCTGCGCGAGATCCTTCCGCGCCGGCCCGACCTGAAGGTGATCGTCACCTCGGCCACCATCGATGCCGACCGCTTCGCCCAGCACTTCGCTTCGGCCAAAGGGCCGGCGCCGACGATCATGGTGTCGGGCCGCACCTTCCCGGTCGAGCAGCGCTACCGGCCGTTCGAGGAATCGCGCGAGCACGACCTGAACGACGCCATCGCCGACGCGGTCGACGAGCTTTGGCGCGACCCGCACAACGCGGGCGACATCCTGATCTTCCTGCCCGGCGAGCGCGAAATCCGCGAGGCGGCCGACCACCTGCGCCGCCACGTCAGCCACCAGCCGCTGTTCCGCAATGCCGAGGTGCTGCCGCTGTTCGCCCGGCTCTCGGGCCCCGAGCAGGACCGCATCTTCGAAAGCCACCACGGCCGGCGCATCGTGCTGGCCACCAACGTGGCCGAGACCTCGCTCACCGTGCCGGGCATCCGCTACGTGATCGACACCGGCACGGCGCGCGTCAAGCGCTACAGCTTCCGCAGCAAGGTCGAGCAGCTGCTGGTCGAGCCGATCAGCCAGGCCGCGGCCAACCAGCGCGCGGGCCGATGCGGGCGCGTGGCGAACGGCATCTGCATCCGCCTGTACGACGAGAAGGACTTTGCGGGCCGCCCGCGCTTCACCGATCCGGAAATCTTGCGGTCGTCGCTCGCGGGCGTGATCCTGCGCATGAAGTCGCTGCGGCTGGGCGATGTGGCGCGCTTCCCGTTCCTCGAAGCGCCGTCGCCGCGCGCGATTGCCGACGGCTACCAGCTGCTGAATGAACTCGGCGCGGTCGACGACGCCAACGAACTCACGGCCACCGGCGCCGAGCTGGCCAAGCTGCCGCTCGATCCGCGCGTGGGCCGCATGATTCTGGAAGCCCGCACGCGCGGCGCGCTGGAAGAAGTGCTCATCATCGCCTCCGCGCTCAGCGTGCAGGACGTGCGCGACCGCCCGATGGACGCGCAGCAGCAGGCCGACCAGGCGCACTCGAAGTTCGACGACGAAAAAAGCGAGTTCAGCGGCTACCTGCGGCTGTGGAAGTGGATCGCCGACGCGCGCGGCGGCCACGGTGACACGCACAAGCTCAGCAACCGCCAGTACGAGCAGTTGCTGCGCCAGAACTTCATCAACATCCGCCGCGTGCGCGAATGGCGCGACATCCATTCGCAGCTGCTCACGGTGGTCACCGAGCACAAGTGGCGCATCAACGCCACGCCGGCCGGCTACGAGCCACTGCACCTGTCGATGCTCGCGGGCCTGCTGGGCAACGTGGGCTGGAAGCTCGAGGACGACGAGGCCTACCTCGGCGCGCGCGGCATCAAGTTCTACAAGCACCCCGGCGCGCACCTGAAGAAGAAGCCCGGCCGCTGGATCGTCGCGGCCGAACTGGTCGAGACCACGCGCCTGTTCGGGCGCGGCATCGCCAACATCGAACCGCAGTGGCTCGAACAGGTGGCGGAGCATCTGCTGAAGAAGCAGCTGCTCGATCCGCACTGGGAGAAGAAGGGCGCGCAGGTCTCGGCGCTGGAGCGCGCGACGCTGTACGGCCTCGTGGTCTACAGCGGGCGGCGCGTCGATTTCACCAAGGTCGATCCGGTCTCGGCGCGCGAGATCTTCATCCGCGAAGCGTTGGTCGGTGGCCAGTGGGAAAGCAAGTTCCCGTTCCTCACCGCCAATCGCAAGCTGGCGCGCGAGGTCGAAGGCCTGGAGCACAAGGCGCGCCGGCAGGACGTGCTGGTCGACGACGAACTGATCTTCGCCTTCTACGACGCGCAGCTGCCGGCCGACGTGGCCAGCGGCATCACCTTCGAGAACTGGTACCGCCACGCCTCGAAGGACCAGCCGCGCCTGCTGTACCTCACGCGCGACGAGCTGATGCGCCACCAGGCGGCCGGCATCACGACGCAGTCGTTCCCACCCACGCTGCGCCTGGGCGGCGTCGATTGCGCCGCGAGCTACCTGCACGAGCCGGGCGATGCGAAAGACGGCCTCACGGTCAGCGTGCCGCTGTTCGTGCTCAACCAGGTGAACGAAGAGCGCTGCGAGTGGCTGGTGACCGGCATGCTCAAGGACAAGATCCAGGCGCTGCTCAAGAGCCTGCCGCAGCGCCCGCGCTCGCGGCTGGTGCCGCTGCCCGAGTCGGCCACCAAGCTGGCCGAGGAGCTGTCGGTGCCCGAACTGTTCGGCACCGGCTCGCTCACCGACGTGCTGCTCAAGCGTGTGCGCGACCTGACCAGCATCGACGTGAAGCGCGCCGACTTCAAGCTCGACATGCTGGCGCCGCACCTGTTCATGAACCTGCGCATCGTCGACGAGCACGGCCGCCAGCTGGGCATGGGCCGCAACCTCGGCGCGCTGAAGGCGGAGCTGGGCGCGCAGGCGCGCGGTGCATTCCAGGCGCTCGCAGGGCTCAACGTGAAGGCGTCGCCAGCGCCCAAGGCCGGGCCTGCGAACGGGGGGCAGTCCCCGGCGAAGAGCGCCGCGCCCGAGAAGGCGGCACCCACGCTGCCCGCCGGCCAGCGCTATACGAGCTGGACCTTCGGCGAGCTGCCCGAGCTGATGGAAGTGCGGCGCGGTTCGCAGTCGCTCATCGGTTTCCCGGCGCTGCGCGACGAGGGCGATGCCGTGACCATCGAGGTGTTCGACGAGCCCGCCGTGGCGGCCGCCAAGCACCGCGCCGGCCTGCGCCGCCTGTTCGCGTTGCAGCTGAAGGACGCGCTCAAGTACCTCGAGAAGAACATCCCCGACCTGCAGAAGATGTCGGTCGCCTACATGCCGCTGGGCACGTCGGAAGAACTGCGCACGCAGATCATCGACGTGGCGATCGACCGCGCCTTCCTGCAGGAGCCGCTGCCCACCGACGAGTTCGCCTTCAAGAAGCGGCTCGAAGAGGGGCGCGGGCGGCTCACGCTGATCGCCAACGAGGTGGCGCGGCTCGCGGGCGTCATCCTCGTCGAATACGCAGCCGCCGCACGCAAGATCAAGGACACGAAGATCCAGCCCGAGGCGGTGCAGGATGCGGCGCAGCAGCTGCAGAAGCTCGTCGGCAAGCGCTTCATCGCCGACGCGCCCTGGACGCAGCTGCAGCACTTCGCGCGCTACCTCAAGGCCATCGTGCTGCGCCTGGACAAGCTGCGCGCCGACCCTGCGCGCGATACGGCCAAGCTGGCCGAGCTGAAGCCGCAGGAGCAGCGCTACTGGCGCCTCGTGGCCGAGCGCAAGGGCGTGGTGGACGAGCGCATGCTCGAATTCCGCTGGCTGCTCGAGGAACTGCGCGTGAGCTTCTTCGCGCAGGAGCTGCGCACGCCGCAGCCGGTGAGCGTGAAGCGGCTCGACAAAGCCTGGGCGCAGCTTCAGGCATGAAAAAAGCCCGCGGCGACGCGGGCTTTTTTCATGATGGCGCGGGCGCTATATGCGGCCCATGAGCACGAGGATCACCAGGATCAGCACCACGAGCCCGAGGCCGCCGCTGGGCCCGTAGCCCCAGGACCGGCTGTAACCCCAGCTCGGCAGCGCGCCGATCAGCAGCAGGATCAGGACGATCAGCAGAATGAACGAGAGGGACATGTTTTTTCTCCTGGGACGTTGTTGTCACGAGCCTCCATGCTCATCGTCCCGGGGCGCTGCGAGCGCCGGAGAGCCGCCCCTGACGCGGTCAGGGCTGTCCTACCGTGGGCGTCGGCGCTTTACCGGTGCGCCTGCCAGCAGGAAGTGCATGGCCACGCCCACCGCCAGGAAGATGGCGCCCAGCCCGCCGACGATGGCGGCACCGCCCCACAGGTCGAAGAAGCCGTCGAGCCGGGCGTCCTGCGGGTTCGCGGGGTTGAAGAACACGCCCACGATCTCGCCCTTGTCGTAGGCCGGCGGGTTGCTGCTGCTCGACGGCGAGAACTCGACGATCGCGCCCGAGGGCAGCGTGAAGCGCACCAGCGGGCGCCACGTCGGCGAATTGCTGCGGCTCGAACTTCCCGCGGACTGCAACGCGATCACCTCGCCCTGCGCCTTGCCGGCCGATGCGATGAACTTCGTGGTGTTCTGGTAGAGCAGCCAGCCGCCGAGGAGCATGAGCGCGCCGACGAGCGTGAAGATGCGCGTGATGAGGCGGGTGGGGTTCATTCGGGCGGCTTTCAGCTGCGCATCCACTCGACCGACAAGGTGCCCACCGCGGCCAGCACGAGGCTCGACACCAGGAAGGCCACGGCCCCCAGCGTGGCCAGCAGGGCCCGTCGCCAGGGGCGCGTGCGGAAGAAATAGACCGGGATGCCCAGCAGTGGAAACACCCCCGCGAGCAGCGCCGAGCGACCGGGCGCGGGCACGCCGCGCACGAGGCCGTCGGCCCGGCACCACGTGTAGCACAGCGCCGAGATGAGGAACACATGCGCCACGTCCAGCGCGGTGTAGTCCTTGCCGCGCAGCGGCGGCAGGAACGCGTCGGCGATGCCCACCACGAGGAACGAGAGGGCCAGGGCCAGCAGGATCCAGCGCGGCCGGTTCATCGTCATCGCGGTGCCTGGATAGCGGCCGCCGGCGTCAGAGCTTCGCGAGGCGGTCGAGCGCGGCGAGCAGCGTCTCGTCCTTCTTGGCGAAGCAGAAGCGCACCACGCGCTGGTCGAAGCCGTCGCCGTAGAAGGCCGACAGCGGGATCGCCGCGACGCCGATCTCGCGCGTGAGCCAGAGGCAGAAGTCGGCCTCCGACAGGTCGCTCACGGCCGAGATGTCCACGCACTGGAAGTAGCTGCCTTCGCTGCGCAGCAGCTTGAAGCGGGTCTTCTCGGCCAGGCCGGCCGCGAACAGGTCGCGCTTGCGCTGGTAGAAGGCCGGCAGCTCCAGGTAGGGCTCGGGCCGCGCCATGTACTGCGCCAGCGCGTGCTGCATCGGCGTGTTCACGGTGAACACGTTGAACTGGTGCACCTTGCGGAACTCGGCCATCAGCGGCGCGGGCGCGGCCACGAAGCCGACCTTCCAGCCGGTGACGTGGTAGGTCTTGCCGAAGCTGCTGACGATGAAGCTGCGCGCCGCCAGGCCGGGGAAGCGCGCCACGCTTTCATGGCGTGCATCGTCGAACACCATGTGCTCGTAGACCTCGTCGCTGATCACGAACACGTCGGTGGGCGCAAGCAGCTCTTCGAGCTGGCGCATCTCGGCCTCGGTCCAGACCGTGGCGCTCGGGTTGTGCGGCGTGTTGATGATGATCGCGCGCGTCTTCGGCGTGAGCGCGGCGGCGATCTTGTCGAAGTCGGGGCGGAAGGTGCCGGGCACGAGCGGCACGCGCACGACCTTGCCACCGGCCAGGTCGATGTTGGGCACGTAGCTGTCGTAGCAGGGCTCCAGCACGATCACTTCGTCGCCGGGGCGCACGATGGCCAGGATGGCGGTGATGATCGCCTGCGTGGCGCCGGCCGTGACCGTGATCTCGGTCGCGGCGCTGTAGCTGCGGCCGTAGAGCGCTTCGATCTTGGCGGCGATGGCGTCGCGCAGCGACGGGATGCCCGGCATCGGCGGGTACTGGTTGTGGCCGGCCGCCATGGCGGCGGTCACGTCTTCGAGCAGCTTCGGATCGCAGTGGAAATCGGGGAAGCCCTGGCCGAGATTCACGGCGTTCTTCTCGGCCGCGAGCGTGGACATCACGGTGAAGATGGTGGTGCCGACAGCCGGCAGCTTGGTGGTGATCTCGGGCGTGCGGGGAGAAGACGAAGGGGTGGCGGTGCTCATGGTCGGTCGTCGCGGGGAAAAAAGCGAAAGGTCAGAGTTCGTAGTCTTGTTGATGGCCACTCAGGGCCTTCGCGATCAGGTTGCGGTCGAGGCGGTCGGAGAGCAGCTCGGCGAACTTGAAGACGAAGTTGCGCAGGTAGGCGCTGCGCTTGAAGGCGACGCGCGCGATGTTCTGGCCGAACACATGGCCCATCGGGCGCACCACGAGGTCGGCATTCGACTCGTCGCGCACGGCCATCTCGGCCACGATGCCCACGCCCAGGCCCAGGCGCACGTAGGTCTTGATCACGTCGGAGTCGATGGCTTCGAGCGCGATGCGCGGCGTGAGCTTCTTCTGCGCGAAGGCGTGGTCGATGCGCGTGCGACCGGTGAACGACGGGTGGTACGTGATGATCGGCTCGCTCGCGAGGTCTTCGAGCGAGACGCGCTCCTTGGCCGCCAGCGGGTGGTCCTTGGGCAGCACCAGCACGTGCTGCCATTCGTAGCAGGGCAGCGTGACCAGCTCGGCGTAGCCGTCGAGCGATTCGGTGGCGATGCCGATCTCGGCGATCTCGTCGATCACCATGCGCGCCACCTGGTCGGGAGAGCCCTGGTGCAGGCTCACGTTGACCTTCGGGTAGGCCTCGCGCAGGTTGGCCACGGGCACCGGCAGCACATAGCGCGCCTGCGTGTGGGTGGTGGCGATGGAAAGGGTGCCGCTGTCCTGCGCGCTGAACTGTTCGCCGATGCGCTTGAGGTTGCCCACCTCGCGCATGATGAGTTCGATGCTGGCGATGACGTGCTGGCCGGGTTCGGTGATGCGCTTCAGGCGCTTGCCGTGGCGGGCGAAGATCTCGACGCCGAGCTCTTCCTCGAGTTCGATGATCGCCTTGGAGACGCCGGGCTGCGAGGTGTGGAGCGCCTTGGCCGCCTCGGTGAGGTTCAGGTTGCGCCGCACGGCTTCCTGAACAAACTTGAACTGGTGCAGATTCATATCAAATTCCGTCTGATTGCGGAATTCATTATGCCTTTGAAGTCTATAAAAATGACCGGGACTTCAGGATTTGATGGCAATCCGGGCCAGCAAAGCGACCAGTTCGGGCGATTCGCCCACGATCGGGGCCAGCGAGAAGTCCACGTCGGGCCAGCGCAGGCGCAGGGCGTCGAGCTGCAGCGGCAGGTCTTCGCGGGCGTGCTTGCCCATGCCCAGGAACAGCGGCACCACATGCACCGCGGTGGCGCCGTCGGCAATCAGCGCAGCGGCGGCCGTGGGCAGGTCGGGGGCGGCCAGTTCCATGTAGGCGCAGCTGACGCGCACCGTGGGGTCGTCTTCGCGCATGCGGGCGGCGACCGCCTCGATGGGCTCGCGCCAGCGCGCGTCGCGCGAGCCGTGCGCGAGCAGCACCGTGCCCGGCACCTGCGTGGTCATCGCCTCAGGACCAGCCAGCTGAAGGCTGTGAGAGACAGCACCGAATAGATCAGCCCCGGCGCCGCCGCCGTGAGCCAGGGCGACCAGTTGCTGAGGTTGCCGAGGTAGCCGAACACGTTGTTCAGCAGGAAGAAGCTGATGCCGATCATCACGCCGCCGAACACGTAGGTCGTGATGCCGGCCTGGCGGAAGTGCAGGTAGGCGAAGGGCAGGGCGAGCACCACCATCACCAGGCACGACAGCGGGTAGAACACCTTGCGCCAGAACTCGATCTCGTAGCGCTGCGCGGTCTGGCCGTTGGCGTTCAGGTGCCGGATGTAGTCGAACAGGTCGATGGTGCTCATGCGGTCGGGCCGCAGCAGTGCAACCGACACCATTTCGGCGGTGAGTGAGGTGGGCCAGTCCATCTTCTCGACATGGGTGGTCGTGACGCGGGCCTTGTCGGCGCTGCGGGTTTCGTAGTCCTGCTGCTCGACCTCGGAGAGCACCCACTTCTCGTCGAGGATGCGGGCCGACTTGGCCATGAGCTGCTTGCTCACGTAGCCGTTGCCGTCGAACTCGAAGATGCGCGTGTTCTGCAGCGAGCCGTCGCGCGAAATCGACAGCACGTTGACCGCATACGAGGTGTCGCCGCGCTTTTCCTTCAGCCAGGCGCCGGTGTTGCCTACCAGCGAGTAGGTGCCTTGGTAGCGCGACTTGAGCAGCTGGCCGGTGCGTCCCGACAGCGGCGCGATGTAGTCGCCGATGGCAAAGGTGAGCACCACGAAGCCCAGCCCCAGCAGCAGCAGCAGCGTGCGCAGCGCACGCCACGGGCCCAGGCCGCTGGTGCGCAGGATGGTGTATTCGGAGCTTTGCGCCAGCCGCGCCATCACGAAGATGCAACCGATCAGCACCGTGATCGGCAGCAGTTCGTACAGGTGGCTGGGCACCAGCAGCAGCACGTAGATCAGCGCCTGCACCGGGCCGTAGGCCAGGCTTTCGGGCTTGCCCACGGACTGCAGCTCGTCGACGAAGTCGAAGAAGAAGAACAGGCTCAGAAAGCCGAGCGTCACGAAGGCCACGGCCTTCAGTGCCTCGACGTAGATCAGTCGGCGGATGGTTTTCACGAGGTCGGGTCGATCCGGGAAGGCGGTACGGCCGGCAGGGCGCCGGCCGTGGCGGCGCTGGCGCGGGCCTGTCGGCGGGCCGACCAGTTGTTGTTGCGCAGCGTGAGCCAAGCCGTGGCGAAGAGGAAGACGCCGCCGTGCAGCAGCAGCATGAAGGAGCCCATGCCGTAGCGGCCCGAGCTGATCCAGCTCTGGCCCAGGTTCAGCAGGTTGTAGTAGACGACGAAGGCGAACAGCGCGAACACCAGGTTGCCGCTGCGTCCCACGCGCGGGTTGACGCTGGACACCGTCAGTGCCAGCAGCACGAAGTTGATGGCGGCCAGCAGCATGCCGAAGCGCCAGCCCAGCTCGCCCAGGCTGGCATCGCTGCGGTCGCGCAGCAGCGAGAGCGTGGAGCGCGCGCGCGTGGGCGTGCTGTCGCCGGTGGCGTTCGAGCTGCCGCCGGCGCGCGTGCCATAGGTCTTGAACTCGCTGATCTTCAGGCCCGATTCGGTGAACAGCGGGCGCTCCAGGCGCTGGCCGTTGCTCAGCAGCAGGAAGCGGTGGTTGTCGATGTCCTCGATGCGGCCGCTGCGCGCCGACGTGGTGATCTGCAGCCCGCGCTCGACCGCCCAGATGAACACGTTGGTGGCGGTGGCGCCGTCGGGCGTGTCCTTGTCGATGAAGAACACGCGCAGCCGGCCCGAGGACTCGCGGAACTCACCCGGCGTGACGCGCTCGATGTCGCTGCGCTGCTCGTACTGCTGGCGCATGCCGATGGTCTGCGAGTTGGCCCAGGGCCAGCCCACCAGCGCCATGGCTGCGATGAGCAGCAGCACAGGCCAGGCGAAGCGGAACAGCGGCTGGACGAAATCGGCCAGGCCGCGCCCGCTGGAGAACCAGATCACCATCTCGCTGTCGCGGTACATGCGCGAGAGCGTGCCGACGATGGCGATGAACAGGCTCAGGCTCAGGATGGTCGGCATGTAGCCGAGCACCGTGTACGCCATCACGAGGAAGACCTCCTGCGGGTTCACGCTGCCCTTGGACGCCAGCCCGAGCGTACGGATGAGCATCATGGTCATCACGATGGTGACCAGGACGACGAGGGTCGCTCCGAAGCTGCGCGACAGCTCCTTGCGTAGGGAAGAATGGAATAACATCGTTCGAGGAAAAAAAGGATTATGGACTTTCAACTCAAGACCCTCACCGTCGCCCAGGCCGCCGCCGAGAAATCCGACCTCCTCATCGTGCTCGTCGGCAGCGCTCTCCCCACCGCCAAAGACCCCGTTTCCGTGCTCGCCGCCAGCGCCCGCAAGGCCGGCGACCTGCCTGACAAGGCCGGCAAGCTGCTCGCGCTGTACCGCCCCGAGACCGTGGTGCCCTCGCGCGTGCTGCTGGCCGCCATCGGCGACGGCAAGGCCGCCTCGGTGCGCAGCGCCGTGAGCGCGGCGGTGGCCGCCGCCAAGGCCAACGGCCCCAAGCGCGTCGTGATCGTCTTCGCGCAGCCGGCCGACGCCGCCGCGGTGGCCGCCGCCGTCACGGCCGCGGCCGATGCCAGCTATGTCTACACCACGACCAAGTCGAAGGCCGAGCCGCGCAGCATTCGCCACCTGACGCTGGGCGTGGCCGAGGCCGCCAGCCCCGCCGTCACCAAGGCCTTCGACGACGCCCGCGCCACGGTCGCCGGCATCGAGCTGGCCAAGGAGTGGGGCAACCGTCCCGCCAACCACGCCACGCCCACGCTGCTGGCCGAAGCCGCCAAGGGGCTGGCGAAGCTGCCGCGCATCAAGTGCGAAGTGCTGGGCCCGAAGGAAGTCGACAAGCTCGGCATGGGTGCATTCGCCGCCGTGGCCCAGGGCTCGGCCGAACCATTGCGCTTCATCGTGCTGCGCTACCAGGGCGGCGCCAAGGACGAGGCCCCGGTGGTGCTCGTGGGCAAGGGCATCACCTTCGACACCGGCGGCGTCTCGCTCAAGCCCGCGGCCGAGATGGACGAGATGAAGTTCGACATGTGCGGCGCCGCCAGCGTGCTCGGCACCTTCCGCGCGCTGGGCGCGATCCAGCCGGCGATCAACGTGGTCGGCCTGATCCCCTCGTGCGAGAACATGAACGACGGCAAGGCCGTCAAGCCCGGCGACGTGGTCACCAGCATGAGCGGGCAGACCATCGAGATCCTGAACACCGACGCCGAAGGCCGGCTCATCCTGTGCGACGCGCTCACGTACGCCAAGCGCTTCGACCCGGCCGCCGTGATCGACATCGCGACGCTCACAGGCGCCTGCGTGGTGGCTCTGGGCGGCGTGCGCAGCGGCCTGTTCGCCAGCGACGAGTCGCTGGCCTCCGCGCTCGAATCGGCCGGCGAGGCCTCGCAGGACCGCTGCTGGCGCCTGCCGCTGGACGACGACTACGCCGAAGGCCTCAAGAGCAACTTCGCCGACGTGGCCAACATCGCCGGGCGTGCCGGCGGCGCGATCACCGCGGCCAAGTTCCTGCAGCGCTTCACGGCCGACTACGCCTGGGCGCACCTGGACATCGCAGGCACGGCCTGGAAGAGCGGGGCGGCCAAGGGCTCGACCGGCCGGCCCGTCGGCCTGCTGGTGTCGTACCTGACGAACCGCGCGGGCAGCAGCAACGCCGCTGCCGCCGCGCCGAAGGCCGGCAAGGCTGCCAAGCCTGTGAAGAAGGCTGCGTCGCCCAAGGCCCCGGCCAAGCCGGCCCGAAAGGCCCGGTCCGCGCAGTGACCGACATCGGCTTTCACTACAACGCGCCCGACAAGCTCACCTACGCTTGCCGGCTGGTTCGCAAGGCCGTGAACACACGCGGCCTGCGCGTGGTGGTGGTGGGCGATGCGCGCGCGCTCGACACGGTCGATGCCGCGCTCTGGCAGCTGTCGCCGGTCGACTTCGTCGCGCACTGCCGCGCCGATGCGCCGGCCCATGTGGTGGCGCGTTCGCCCGTCATCCTGTGCGCCGAAGGCGGGGACGCGGCCTCGCTGCCGCACCGCGAGATGCTGGTCAACCTCGGCCTCGAGGTGCCGGCCGGCTTCGAGCGCTTCGAACGCATGATCGACATCGTGAGCGACGAGGCCAACGACCGGCAGATCGGCCGCACGCGCTGGCGCCACTACGCCGACCGGGGCTACACGATCCAGCCGCACGATTTCGCAAGGAGCGCTTCCTGATGGCCAGCACGCTGCGCACGCCGCCCCGGTTCGTCCCGACGCTGACGACCGTGCTCGAGATCCCGGCCGAGCCCGTGCCGGTCGCCGAGACGGTGCGACCCACGGGTGCACCGGTGTCGCAGCCCCCGCCGCCGGACCCCGCGAGCGCCGTGGCGTTGCCGCCTTCTGTGTCGCTCACGCCGGCCGAAATCGTCAGCCTCGAAGAGCAATTGCTGCACCGCGTGCTGCAGCGTGTCGACCTGTCGCTGGAGGAGCGATTGAGCGACGCCGTGTCAGCTGCCGTTCAGCATCAGCTCGACGAAATGGTGCCGCGTCTGCGCGGCGAAATCGAGGCCGTGCTGCGCGCGCTCGTCATCGAATCCATGGCCGCTGAACTCTGTGAAAACACAGGGGAAAACACAGGGTCTACGCCAACTTCCGGCGCATAAATCCTCGGCTAAACTGCGCCGCAGGTCGGAATGGCGTGAGGGTGCCGCTGGTCTGCGGCGCGAAACTTGCGAGGTCTGAACGCCCGGATCGAACGACCGGTTTTTATATCTTTTCATCCAAGTTCTGGAGGTTCTCATGCAATTGAAATGGACTGCGGTCGCACTGGCTGCACTCACGCTCGTGGCTTGCGGCAAGAAGGAAGAAGCTGCTGCTCCGGCGGCACCGGCACCCACGGCTGCGGCTCCGGCCCCTGCTGCGCCTCCTGCTGATGCCCTGGTCGTCAAGATCGGCCACGTCGGCCCGACCAGCGGTCCCATTGCCCACCTCGGCAAGGACAACGAGCTCGGTGCCAAGATGGCCATCGAAGACCTGAATGCAAAGGGCTTCAAGATCGGCGACAAGGTTGCCAAGTTCGTGCTGGTTCCCGAAGACGACGCTGGCGATCCGAAGCAAGGCACCGCCGTCGCCCAGAAGCTGGTCGATGAAAAGGTCAACGGCATCGTCGGTCACCTGAACTCGGGCACCACGATCCCCGCTTCCAAGCTGTACAGCGACGCCGGCATTCCGCAGGTCTCGCCGTCGGCCACCAACCCCAAGTACACCCGCCAGGGCTTCAAGACCACGTTCCGCGTGGTGGCCGACGACACGCAGCTGGGCGGCACGCTCGGCAAGTACGCCGTCGAAACGCTCAAGGGCAAGAACATCGCCGTGATCGACGACCGCACGGCCTACGGCCAGGGCGTTGCCGAAGAGTTCGAGAAGGCTGCCAAGGCTGCCGGCGCGACCATCGTGGGCCACGAGTTCACGACCGACAAGTCGACCGACTTCAACGCCATCCTGACCAAGCTGAAGGCTGCCAAGCCCGACGTGCTGTTCTTCGGCGGCATGGACGCCGTGGGCGGCCCGATGCTCAAGCAGGTCAAGCAGCTCGGCCTGAACGTCAAGTTCATGGGCGGCGACGGCCTGTGCACCGGCGAACTGCCGAAGCTGGCAGGCGATGCCATCGGTGAAGACATGGTGGTCTGCGCCGAAGCCGGCGGTGTCGACGGCGACTTCAAGCAGCCGCTGGAAGACTTCAAGGCCAAGTTCAAGACCAAGAACGGCGTCGAAGTGCAGATCTACGCACCGTACGTGTACGACGCGGTCAACGTGCTGGCCGAAGCCATGGCCAAGGCCGGCTCGTCCGACCCGGAAAAGTACCTGGCTGAAGTCGGCAAGGTGCAATACAAGGGCGTGACCGGCCCGATCGCCTTCGACGAAAAGGGCGACATCAAGAACGGCGCCCTGACGCTCTTCACCTACAAGGGTGGCGTGCGTACGCAGATCGCCGTGGTGCGCTGATCGCATTGCAGCCAACGACCCTTCACCGGGTCGTTCCATTGAAAAAAGGGCCCTCGGGCCCTTTTTTTCATTCAGGGGTGCGCGCAGCCGTGGCGCGGGCCTGCCTTCAGAGCGCAGCCATGCCCGAGGGGCGATCGGCGTTGCAGTACTCGATGAAGGCGTCCAGGTCGCGCGACTTGTCGAACACCGCGTCGGCGCCCAGTGCCTGGCAGCGCGTGCGGATGTCGGGGGTGACGTAGTTGCTCAGCACCACGACGCGCTGGTGCGGGCCGCGTTCGCGGCAGCCCGACAGCACGCCTAGGCCGGAGCCTTCCTTGAGGAACAGGTCGACGATGAGCAGTTGCCAGGCATCGGGGTGTGCGGCGAGCCAGGCGAGGGCGCCCGATTCGGTTTCGGCATAGCCGACGACATGGCCGTTGACGAGGTCCTCGAGGGCCGGGACCAGGTTGTCCCTGATGGTCTTGTTGTCCTCGACGAGGAACGTGATGAGGGCCATGCCGCGGTTTTGATGTGTGAACCAATAGCGTAGCGTGGCGCAAGCGGTCTCCGCGTAGGAGAAGGGAGAACGACGCACGCAAACCGTGCGGAAACAACGGCGATCAGCGCTTGTCCGACGTCGCCTGGGTGCGGATGCGCGCCTTGAGCTGCTCGGCCAACGCCTGGCTCTCGTCGCGCTCGGCGGTCACTTCGAGGCGCTTCTCGATTTCCTCGCTCAGCGCCGCATTCACTTCGGCCAGCTTCTCGGCCGACTGGGCGAGTTTTTCCTCGAGCTGGCTGGTGTGCTCGATGGCCTGCGCCACCTCGCCGACCTGGACCTCGTCCGGCAGTTCCTGTTCCAGCACGGTGCTCACGACGGCGAGGTTGTCCGAGGCGCGCTGCACATCGGCGGCCACCTGTTCGCTCTTTTTCAGGGTCTTGTCCAGCGAGGTGGTGCCGCGCGTCAAGGTGGGGGAAGGTCCGGCCATCGAGGCTCCTTTGCGGCAGGCGAGGTGGGGTGGAATGTCGGTGGATTCGATTCCGCGCATCGTACCGCCAGACGCGGCCTTGCTCAGGATAGGCAACAGTTGCTGCGTGGCAACAGGGTCCAGCCGAAGTCCTACGGAATCGGCCGCGAGTTTCGGACTGGGCCGATGGGGGATTTTTGCCGCCCCCGGGAAGATGCAGAACATCCTCTTCCCCCTCCAAGGCTCGCCATGATCAGACACGCACTCGTGATCGACCAGGTCGAACGCACCGGCCTCGCGCTGGCCACCTTCATGCGCTACGCCGGCATTCCCCGCGTGGACGTGAGGCGCAGCGGCCATGGCTTTGTCGAGGCAGTACAGCACCGGCGCCACGACCTGCTGGTGGTGGACATCGACACGCCCGAAGTCACGGGCCTGCAGATGATCGATGCCGTGGTCGAGGCCGGCAGCCCCGCCGCGCTGGTGCTCATGAGCGCCCAGCCGCCGCGCATCCTGCAGGCCGCAGAAGACTATGCCCGGGCCCGTGGCGCGCGTGTGCTTTCGGCCATCGCCAAGCCGCGCACCATGGTCACGATGGCGTCGGCGGCGCAGGCCATGGCGCGCGAACGGCGCCACCGGGCCGGGCTGCGGCGCGGAAGCGCCCCACCTGCGAACGGCGCACCGGCGTTCACGGAAGCAGTCCTGCGCGAGGCGCTGGCCACGCGCCAGATCGCCGCCCACTTCCAGCCCCGGCACTGCGCGCACACGGGCGTGCTGCGCGGCGCCGAGCTGCAGCCGGGCTGGTACCGGCCCGACGACACCTGGCTGTCCGCGGCCGACTTCCTGCCCGCCATTGCGCAGGCCGGCCTGCACGACGCGCTGGTGCAACGCATGCTTGAGTGCGCCTTTGAACTGCTCGACTACATGCACAAGGACCACGGCCTGCGCCTGGGCGTGCACGTGCCCGCGTCGGTGGCCGCTTCGGTGCCCTGGGCGCAGGGCGTGGCCGAGCAGGCCGAACGTGCCGGCATCGCCGCCGACCAGCTCGTGCTGGAGATCGCCGAAGACGGCGGCGCGCGCTGCAACGAGGTGCTGGCCGGCGCGGTCGCGCACCTGCGGCTGCGCGGGTTCCATTGCGCCATCGACCGTTTCGGCCAGGGCGACTCGACCCTGAGCCGCTGGTTCAAGGTGCCGTTCAGCGAGCTCCAGATCGACGCGCGCCAGCTGGCACAGGCGCGCGAGAACCCGCATGCCCGCCACATCCTGGCGAGCGTGATCGCCATGGCACGCGAACAGCACGCGACGCTGCTCGTGAAGGGCGTCGACGGCGAGCGTGACCTCGCGTTGGCGCGAAGTCTCGGGTGCCACTTCACGCAGGGCGCGCAGCACGCCGCGCCGATGGCCGAGTCGGCCTTCGCGAGATCTCTGCGTGCTACCAGCTCTTCACGGATGGGGCGCCGCCCTCTGGGTGGACGAGGCAGGAACAGCGGGCTGAGGCTCCCAAGACACTCGGCGCCGCTTTTGCGGTGCCGGACATCAAAGACGGCAAGAAAGCTGCCGCCAAGAGAATGCGGCGCGTTCTGCTTCCGCAGGTCTGGGCCGCTTTCAACGGGCCGAACGCATTGCCGAGGTCCGACGCGAGCTATGAACAGGTGGCTGAGCGGCTGGGCGTCACGGCCGACCAGGTGCGGCGCATGGCGCTCATGAAGCCCTAGGTGCAGAACTTCATCAACTTCTGCACCTGACTTAGGAGGGTCTAAAACTGACCATTCGCATACCAAATTCACCGAGGGTATGCGATGGAAACCGAGATCAAGCCTGTTTGGATTCGAGGGGCGCAGTTGCGCAAGCGTTGGGGCGGGATGGCCGCCTCGACTTTCTATGACCGCCTGAAGAAGGGCGCGATCCCAAAGCCCGAGTATCCGTTCGGCCCACACACGCCGCACTGGTCCATGGCGGCCGTCGTGGCGCATGAGGAAGCCGCAAGGGTGTCGGTATGAAGACGTCGGCCACCGACTTCCCCACGCTGCAGGCCAAGGCAGCTCTGCACGGCTTCGAGTGCACCGCCACGCTGGCCGGCAACATTGTGATGTCGCGCAGCGGTGGGGCTTGGATCTTCGGTGCGTTGGCTGAGGCCTCCAAGTGGCTCAGCCTGTCCATCGGCGAGGTGCCCGCGTGAAGACCGCCGACGAACTCACGCCGGACCAAGTCAAGGCCAATGCCAAGGAGTGGTATCGCCGCCAGGTTGAAGTTTCCCGCATGGCACTGGGCGCGGCGTGGGAGGCCCACCTCGAGTGGATCGAGGAGTACCTCAAGCAAGAGGTGAAAGAGCGCCTGATCGCCCGCGGCTGGAGGTTCAAGGCATGAGCGGCGTTGACGACCTCATCGAACAGCTGGAGGCGGCGCCGACGCCACCGAAGCGCCAGCGCACGCCGGCAGAGTCGGCCTATGAACGCGCGGCCGAGACCATCATCACGCCGGTGGTGGAGCTCGACGCTGTGATCCTCACCCGCGCATCGACCATCAAGATGGTCCCGGTGCAATGGCTCTGGCAGGACTGGCTCGCACAGGGCAAGGTCCACCTGCTGGCCGGCGCCCCTGGTCAGGGCAAGACTACGATCGCCTTGGCGTTCGCCGCAACTGTCTCCGCTGGTGGCAAGTGGCCGGATGGCCGGCGCTGCGCCCCCGGAAACGTGCTGGTGTGGAGTGGCGAAGACGATCCGGGTGACACCTTGATCCCGAGACTGACGGCGATGGGTGCCGATCTTGAACGGGTGCACTTTATCGACGCAATGCGCGTGAACGGTGAGGTCATGCCGTTCGATCCTGCCCGAGACATGCCGGACCTCGAGAAGGCCGCACAGAGCATCGGCGACGTTCGTCTCGTCATCGTTGACCCCATCGTTTCCGCCATCGCCAAGGACGGCAACAGCAACAACGACGTGCGCCGGGGGCTGCAGCCTCTGGTCGATATGGCCTGGTCGCTATCGGCTGCCGTGTTGGGCATCAGCCATCTGAGCAAAGGCACAGCGGGTCGCGATCCGAATGAGCGCGTGAATGGCTCGGTCGCCTTCACGGCGGTGGTGCGCGTGGTGCTGCTGGCCGCGAAGATCAAGGCAGACGACGGAGCCGACAAGCGCATCCTGGTGCGCAGCAAGTCAAACATCGGCCCGGATCAAGGTGGTTTCGAGTACCACGTCGAGCAGATGGAGGCGGCGCCTGGTATCGAGACATCGGTGGTGTCCTGGGGCTCGGCGATCGACGGCACGGCGCGCGAGCTGCTGGCAGACGCGGAGGCCGAACAGGAAGGCCAAGACAAGACGGCCACCGACGAAGCCGCTGACAGCCTGATCCGGATCATCGGCAAGGACATGGTCCCGAGCCAAGAGGCGACGGCCAAGATGAAGGCCGAAGGGTTCTCGCCAAAGGTCATCAGGAATGCCCGCGAGCGCATCGGCGTGATCGTCAAGCGCTCTGGTTTCGGCAAGGAAATGGCCTCCTACTGGAAGTTGCCCGACACGGCAGTCGTGCCCTCGGAAGCCATTCATGCCCATTCCGGCCCTCACATTTTGAGGGCATCTATGGGCACGAATGAGGAATCGGGGCTCGTAGAGATCGCCAGGCCGCGAGCATCGGCACTGGTTGCCGCTTCTGTCTTTGATGGTCAGGAGGAACGCATATGACCGCCGCCGAGGTAGCCGCTGCGGCCCATGCCGCAGGCCTGCTGGTGCTGGTCGACGGTCCCGACCTGGTGGTCAAGCCGGCTGACCGCATCACTCCAGCGGTGCGCGCCATGCTGGCCGACGCCAAGGCCGAGGTAGTCGCCTACCTGGCCGCATGCGAGCGCATCACCCCTGCACTGGTCGACGCTGCCATGCGTGTTTGCGACCTGTACGAGGACAGCGAGCAGGCCCGCGCCGACATGCGTGCTGCCGTGCTCGACACGCTGCTATACCAGCGCCTGGACCTGATGCACCACTTCACCCAAACCTATGGGGTGCGGTCATGAAGTGCCACTGGTTACTGGCTGTCGGGTTCGCCGGAGATTGCCCTCGCAGAAGTGCGACCGATGGTGACCGAATAGCACTGCGCGTAGAGCTTCAAGAAGTACTCGCGCGTCTTGGGATGCTTATCTTTCGGTTCGAAGTTGTGAATCATGGTCATCAGTTCGAATGCGACCCGCTGTTGGGAATCGGTCTTGATTTCGACTGGGTCAGTGATGCGCATGCTGTCGGTCATAGCAGTTCCAGAGTAAGGGGAAGTCAGGATACGCACAGCCTCCAGCCGCGGCAATCGGTGCAACTGGGTAGGGCCGGCCGGCACTGCTCACGGCAGGGGGGCGAATGTCTGACGGAACTCGCCTGGAAACCGTCCGGTTCCGTCTCTGCGCACACCCGCGAAATGAAAGACTTTTTTTCATGGGGCGCCAGCGGCCCCCAGGCGGGTCAAAAGTCTGCGGGTTTGCCGGCCCTGACCCGGCGCTTAGAGCTTCTTCATCGCTAACCCACAACTCGTGTCGTGCGCGCGCGCGAGGCAAAGAGCAAGTGAGAACAATTCTCATACGGGGTAGGGGGGTGGAAATCTCTCGAAGGGGCCGGTTCTCTAGACCGGGTGGTTCCTCACGCGCAGAAAAAATCCCCCCTGAGGTTTTGTTAATCAAACAGCAAATCGCCCGCAAACCCGCATGGCGCCTAGCTTTCCGGCCACTTTTGATTTCTTTGATTTGCTGATTCTTTGTTAAGGCTTAACACCATGACCACCAATCCCAACATCGACGCCCTGATCGACTTCCTGACCCGCCAGATGGACGGCGATCAACCGCCCCCGACCGGCTCTGCGGAAGAGCGCGAGATCGCCGCTGCCATTGAGGCCATCCACAAGAACGCTTCCGACCAGATCCTCGGTCAGCTTGCCCTCCGCACGGTTGGCCTCGTGATCGACCGCATGCGCAGTGGTATCGCTTCCGAAATCGCGCTGCGCAACTTCATTCAACCAGGAGGCCGCGCATGAACTGGCTTTCCCGACTCCTACCGCGTTCGAAGACTTCAGCCGTCATCGATCTGGCGCTGAAGAAGCGCGAGTTGCAGCGTGTGGCGCAAGAGGCCGGCTGCTCGAGGGCGATGGCTATCAAGGTCGCGTCGCTGTACTTCAAAAAAGACTTGGAGGGTAAGCCATGAAATGGCACACTATGCCTGTGCCGGTTGGGTGGGATGCTCAACAGGACCTTCAAAAAGCCGGTTGCGGGATGCAGCTTGCGAGAAGCGGACAAGTCTTCGGACTTGTGGCGTGCCTTCCGTGAGCGACCCGACCCAACCCGGCGACAGCTCTGCAGCACCTCTGCTGCCAGAGCCTCCCCCGACAAAGTCAAAGCCGCGCACCAGCCGCGATTTCGAGCGTGCCCTTCGTGAGTTGGGCTTCAGCAAGACCGAATCGCGCGCGATCGCAAGCCATGGGTTCAAGGGCCTTCAAGTCGAAGACCCGGTCGAGGACCTGTCCGAACTAGCAGCGCTCGTTGAGCGCAACAGCAAATTGTTCGAACGTATTGAAAGGTCCCTGTCATGAAGATCACTCGCAAGCATTTCGTCATCGCCATCCTGGCGACTCTGGCCGTTCTGGCCGCTTTCACGCTCCTGGGGCATCCCGTCATCCCGCCCGAAGCTCTCGCGGGCTTCGGCATGTTGCCCCTGGCCGCAGGTCCTGTGAGCATGGAAGAAGTTGCCAACATTCTTGATACGCAAGGCAAGGCGTTCAAATCGTTCATCGACCGCAACGACGCGGAGAGGGACGAATTGAAGGCCGCGATCGACGAACTGCAAAAGAAGGCCGGCCGGCCGAATATGGGCGGCTCTGGCGGCTTCGGCGGAAGCGCCGGCACCCCGGCGGAGCTCAAGGCCATGGAGGGCGCATTCCGCGCGCTGATCACCGGCGACAAGGCCAAGGCCGATCAGCTCTTTGTCGAGGCCAAGGCGATGAGCGCCGGCAGCGGCCCTGAAGGCGGCTACATGGTGCAGACGCAATTCTCTTCAGGCTTCACCAAGGTCATGGCCGAGATCAGCCCCGTGTTCCGCCTGGCGCGCGTGATCGACCTGGACGCCGGGACCGATGGCTTCGAGGAGCCGATCGACCGCGACACGGCCGATGCCACCTGGGTCGGAGAGCAAAGCGCGCGCCCGGAGACTGGAACGCCGGACCTCGGCATGTTCTATGTCCCGGTGGACGAGATCTACGCCATGCCCAAGACCACGCAGAAGCTGCTCGACGTCTCGTCGCTCAACATCATGAGCTGGCTACAGACCAAGGTGGGCGAAGCTTTCGGCTCCAAGGAGTCGGCCGCCTTCCACGCCGGCGACGGCATCGCCAAGCCGCGCGGCATCCTGTCCTATGCCACTGCGGCGACTGCCGATGCGTCGCGCGCCTGGGGCACGATCCAGCACATCGCCACGGGCTCTTCGGGCGCCTTCCCGACGACCTCGTCCACGGTGAACCCGGCTGACAAGCTGATCGACATGATCACGGCCATGAAGCCGCAGTACCGCAAAGGCGCGGTGTGGCTGATGAATCGCAACACCGCTTCCGTGGTGCGCAAGTTCAAGGATGTCGACGGCCGCTACGTGTGGAGCGATTCGCTTCTCGCCGACCAGCCTGCGACGTTGCTGGGCTATCCGGTCGAGATCGATGAAGACATGCCCGACATCGGCGCCGACACGCTGTCGGTGGCCTTCGCCAACCTGAATCGCGCGTACACGATCGTGCAGAAGCCTGGCATCAAGTTCCTGCCGGACCCGTACACGGCCAAGCCGCACGTTCTGCTCTATTCGTATCGCCGCGTCGGCGGCGCCATGAACAACAGCGAAGCCGTGAAGCTCTTGAAATTCGGCACGTCTTGATCGGGAAGGGCGCCTCGCTTCGTCGGGGCGCCTTTTTTACGACCATGCAGACGAACATCACCGCACTCGTGCGCGAACACTGCGCACGTCAAGGTATCCGCACACACCGCTGCCGAGTGGCGCCGTGAGATTCACCGGCTGGAACGTCAGCATCCTGGTGGCTGCGTCTCAGCCCGTCAGGCTGGAAGACCTCGAGCCCTACGACCCACGCAAAGGTCGGGCGCTCGACAACATCTAAACACTCTCCCCGACTCGCGCACTGATAGCGGTCGCATGCCTGAGCTGATATTCCAAGTGAAAAACCCTGTTTCCCCCCCTTCAACACACCGCCTAAGAGAGGCTTTGAAATGACATCTATTCCAGTCCCATCCATCGAGGTCGTTGAACCTGATCCCACATCGCGCGTATTGGGGGTTGTAGCGGGCGGGCAAATAAAGAACTTTTGGGCGGGGCCATCGTTCGCGCAGCTCGCCGCAGATGATGGCGCCACCAAGATCGGCACCCCTGAAGGCCCAGTGCAGGCTGCGCTGGATGCGAGACCTACGACCACAGACTTAGCCCAAGCCGGCGCCTCGCACGGCCTTGGTTCGGTGCTGGCCGAAGTCGGCGCGCAGCCGATGACGGCAGCCGAGGCACTCGGCCTTCGCTACAACTTATGGAATTTCTTGACTGAGGCCGAGCGCGTGGATTCGGCCTCCGGATCTCCAACAATCGACGTGTCGGCCAAGATCAATACGGCAATCCAGCGCGCCGTGGCCGCGGGCCGTCCGCTCGATGCTTTCGGCACCTACCGTGTGGGGGCGCAGAAGATCGTTTTCCTCGGCGATGCGGATTTTTCGAAGGCGAAGTTCATCGTCTACGGTGCGCCGGCTATCGCCATGGAAGTGTCTACCGGTTCTGCCGCCAATCCGACGGACGTTCTCTCGAACGTAGTGGTGCACTTGCCCTATCGAACGGAAAACGCAGCCAAGCCTGTTCCAGGATGGGGCGGCCAGGGGATCGGTGCACGAACCGTGAACACGCAGAGCTGCCGCATTTACACCGGCAACATCACTGGCTTTGCCATCGGGTTCCGAGAGACGTCCTATGGAACAAACGGGAACGTCTACAACGAGATCTATATCGGGCATCTCGAAAACAACCAGATCAATCTCGATCTGGTCCCTGGTGCCACTACCTCATGGGTCAATGAGAACAATCACTTTGGCGGCCGTTTCAGCCACTACAGCGGCGAAGGGATAAACGTCGCCGGCACTCGCCACATCAAGTTTGACAAGGGCATCAACTCCGTCAACAACAATGCTTTCTACAAACCCTCGATCGAGGGCAACACCGCCGAGTACCACGTCGAGAACTGCGGTGCGTACAACACACTCGTGTCGGCTCGATGGGAGGCCTCTCCGCCGAAGTTGCTATACAACGGCGACATGACCACGCACGGCAACCGCAACTTTGTTCTTGGAGGCTACGGCGTTCAAGACGTCGTAGTTTCCTACGCCGGGACGACAGGTGGCGCCAATCTGTTGGTCGGTGCTGGAGTCGAAAAGCAGGAGTACGTGGAAGGGCGCGCGGTTGCAAACCGAGGTGGTGCCGATCTGCCCTACGACCTGTTCTACGAAGGCGGCACGAAGCCAGAGACTGCGGGGGTCAACGAATGGAGTATGCGTCACACCTCGCAGACCCTGCGCGGAAAGAGGAAGGCTGACGTTAGCGAACGGATGCGCCTCGACTATGTGAATGGCCGCATCTATCTTGGCAACGGGACGGCCGCTCCTGTTGCGTGGCTCCAGAACCTTGGAAACACAAACGTTGGGGTCAACACGAGCTTCGCGCCGAACGCCACAGGATCACTCGATCTCGGCCTTACTTCGCTGAAGTGGCAACACGTCTACCTCACTGGATCGGTAGGGTTCTTCGGATCTGCACCGGTCACGGCAAAGCCGAGTGTCAGCGGCTCGCGAGGTGGGAATGCTGCTCTTGCAGATCTGATCACGAAGCTCGCAAGCTTCGGCCTGATCACCGACTCCACGACTGCATGAGCCCATGAACGCCGCCACCCAACCCGCTTCGGCGGGTTTTCTTTTGGCAAGGACTCGCCTTTGCGTGGCTCGAGTGTTGCGCAGGTAGCATTCTTCCTCGCCACTAAGCTAGCCGGAACATGCAGTTGCCCGCGATTTTGGCGCGGGTCAGAAAGAGTAAAGGCAGACTCAGCAGGACGGAGGCGCGTTCTCGGGTTGATGGACGCGTTGATGGGTAGAAAAGAAAAACGGGGCACAAGGCCCCGTATTCATTACTTCTCTGGCGGAGCAGGCGGGATTCGAACCCGCGGAGGGCTATTAACCCTCACACGCTTTCCAGGCGTGCGACTTAAACCGCTCATCCACCGCTCCTGAGCCCACGATTGTAGCGCGGGTTTTCAGCCGTTTCAGTTCGGGCCGGCGCTTTTCCCGGTTTGGATCATGCGCATGGCCGACGAGATCAGCGCCGCCGTCTCGGTCATGTTGCTCGGCACGATCAGCGTGGTCTTGGAGTCGGCGGCCACCTTGCCGTAGGCATCGACGGCGCGCTCGGCCACCTTCAGCTGCACGGCCTGTTCGCCGCCCGGCTGGCGGATGGCCGCGGCCACGCGTTCGATGGCGTCGGCCGTGGCGGTGGCCACGGCCGTGATGGCAGCGGCTTCACCTTGCGCGTTGTTGATCTGCGCCTGCTTCTCGCCTTCCGAGCGGGCAATGAAGGCTTCGCGTTCGCCGGTGGCGATGTTGATCTGTTCCTGGCGACGGCCTTCCGAGGCGGCGATGAGCGCACGCTTGCCGCGTTCGGCCGTGATCTGCGCCTGCATGGCCAAGAGGATTTCCTTGGGCGGCGTCAGGTCCTTGATTTCGTAGCGCAGCACCTTCACGCCCCAGTTGAGCGCGGCCTCGTCGATGGCGGCCACGACCTGGGCGTTGATCACGTCGCGCTCCTCGAAGGTCTTGTCGAGCTCGAGCTTGCCGATCACGCTGCGCAGCGAGGTCTGTGCGAGCTGGGTCACGGCCACGATGTAGTTCGACGAGCCGTAGCTCGCGCGCATCGGGTCGGTCACCTGGAAGTACAGGATGCCGTCGACCTGCAGCTGCGTGTTGTCGCGCGTGATGCAGATCTGGCTGGGCACGTCGAGCGGGATTTCCTTCAGGCTGTGCTTGTAGGCCACGCGGTCGATGAACGGGATCAGGAAGTTCGGGCCGGGCGTCATGGTGCCGTGGTACTTGCCCAGGCGCTCGCGCACCCATGCGTTCTGCTGCGGCACGAACTTGACCGACTGGCTGATGAAGATGATCGCGATGACCAGGATGATGAGAGGAACGGAAAATTCCATGGTGTTGCTTCCTTTTCGAATGCGTTTTTCTGACTGACCGATTGAACTGTTAGATCTGCTAGATCTTGTCGACCACGAGACGGCTGCCGACCACCTCGACCACGCGGTGTTCGCCGGTGGAGGGCGCATGGCCCGCGCGCAGCACGACGGTCCATTGCGAGCCGCGGTAGCGCACGGTGGCTGTGCCGTCGAGGTTCCAGGCATCGACGTACACGCTCTCGCCGATGTCCAGGTTGAGATCGCGGTTGGCCTCGCTGGAAGGCTCGGCAGGGCGGTTGCGGCGGATCAGGTACCAGGTCACGACCGCGCCCACGCCGACCACGGCGGCCACCAGCAGTTGCGTGACGAGGCTGAAGCCCAGGTGGGCGGCGATGGCTGCGGCGGCGAAGCCGGCGGCCAGCAGCAGCAGGTACACCGTGCCGGACAACAACTCGGCCACGATGGCCGCGCCTGCGATCAACCACCAGAAGGTGGGATTTCCCATGGCAACTCCTCTCTTCTTTTGTTACTTGGACCTTCGCCATTCTGCGGCATGGCGCGCCATGCGCCTGTGTCGCGTAGGGATATGGCGCCCGGTGGGGCTGCTCGGGCCGGCGTGCCCTGCGGGGCTTGCAGGCGCCCGACGCAATCCGTCATCCGAATTCCGTACACTTCGCGCCTCGCTCATTGCCTGTCTGACTGCCTGTCCGGAGCCCCGCTCATGAAATTCCGCTTTCCCATCGTCATCATCGACGAGGACTTCCGCTCCGAAAACACTTCGGGCCTCGGCATCCGCGCGCTCGCGCAGGCCTTCGAAAGCGAGGGCTTCGAGGTGCTGGGCGTCACGAGCTACGGCGACCTGAGCCAGTTCGCGCAGCAGCAAAGCCGCGCCAGCGCCTTCATCCTGTCGATCGACGACGAAGAGTTCTCGGTCGGCCCCGACCTCGACCCGGCCGTGCTGAGCCTGCGCAGCTTCATCGGCGAGGTGCGTCGCAAGAACGCCGACGTGCCGATCTACATCTACGGCGAGACCAAGACCTCGCGCCACATCCCGAACGACATCCTGCGCGAGCTGCACGGCTTCATCCACATGTTCGAGGACACCCCCGAATTCGTGGCGCGCCACATCATCCGCGAGGCCAAGAGCTACCTGGAAGGCGTGCAGCCGCCGTTCTTCAAGGCGCTGATCGACTACGCCGAAGACGGTTCGTACTCGTGGCACTGCCCGGGCCACTCGGGCGGCGTGGCGTTCCTGAAGAGCCCTGTGGGCCAGATGTTCCACCAGTTCTTCGGCGAGAACATGCTTCGCGCCGACGTCTGCAACGCGGTGGAAGAACTGGGCCAACTGCTCGACCACACCGGCCCGGTGGCGGCCAGCGAGCGCAATGCGGCGCGCATCTTCAATGCCGACCACTGCTTCTTCGTGACCAACGGCACCAGCACCAGCAACAAGATGGTGTGGCACCACACGGTGGCGCCCGACGACGTGGTGGTGGTGGACCGCAACTGCCACAAGTCGATCCTGCACGCGATCATCATGACCGGCGCGATTCCGGTGTTCATGAAGCCCACGCGCAACCACTTCGGCATCATCGGCCCCATTCCGAAGAGCGAGTTCGAGCAGAGCGCCATCAAGGCCAAGATCAAGGCCAACCCGCTGCTGGCCGACGTGGACCCGAACAAGGTCAAGCCGCGCGTGATGACGCTCACGCAGTCGACCTACGACGGCGTGATCTACAACACCGAGACGATCAAGAACATGCTCGACGGCTACGTCGACACGCTGCACTTCGACGAAGCCTGGCTGCCGCACGCCGCCTTCCACCCGTTCTACGGCGCCTACCACGCGATGGGCAAGCGCCGCGTGCGCCCGAAGGAATCGCTGGTGTTCGCCACGCAGTCGACGCACAAGCTGCTGGCCGGCATCAGCCAGGCCAGCCACGTGCTGGTGCAGGACTCGCAGAATCGCGCGCTCGACCGCGATCTCTTCAACGAGGCCTACCTGATGCACTCGTCGACCAGCCCGCAGTATGCGATCATCGCGAGCTGCGACGTGGCCGCCGCCATGATGGAGCCGCCCGGCGGCACCGCGCTGGTGGAAGAGAGCATCCTGGAAGCGCTCGACTTCCGCCGCGCCATGCGCAAGGTCGAGGAAGAGTTCGGCAAGGACGAGTGGTGGTTCAAGGTCTGGGGCCCCGAGAAGCTCGTCGACGAAGGCATCGGCCGCGCCGAAGACTGGATCATGCACGGCGAGAAGAACGGCAAGCCCAAGAGCAAGAAGTCGCCGCGCAACTGGCACGGCTTCGGCGAACTGGCCGACGGCTTCAACATGCTCGACCCGATCAAGTCGACCATCGTGACGCCGGGCCTGGACCTGGAAGGCAACTTTGCCGAGACCGGCATTCCCGCCAGCGTGGTGACCAAGTTCCTGGCCGAGCACGGCGTGATCGTGGAGAAGACGGGCCTCTATAGCTTCTTCATCATGTTCACCATCGGCATCACCAAGGGCCGCTGGAACACGCTGCTCACGGCGCTGCAGCAGTTCAAGGACGACTACGCGCGCAACCAGCCGATGTGGCGCATCCTCCCCGAGTTCTGCCAGCAGCACCCGGGCTACGAGCGCCTGGGCCTGCGCGACCTGTGCCAGCACATCCACCAGCTGTACGCGCGCTACGACGTGGCCCGCCTCACGACCGAGATGTACCTGAGCGACCTGACGCCGGCCATGAAGCCCAGCGACGCCTTCGCCCACATCGCGCACCGCAAGACCGAGCGCGTGGAGATCGACGAGCTCGAAGGCCGCATCACGACGAGCCTGATCACGCCGTACCCGCCGGGCATTCCGCTGCTGATTCCGGGCGAAGTTTTCAACAAGAAGATCGTCGACTACCTCAAGTTCTCGCGCGAGTTCAACCTGCAGTGCCCGGGCTTCGAGACCGACATCCACGGCCTGGTGGCGCGCATCGACGAGACGGGCAAGAAGCGGTACTACGCGGACTGCGTGCGCAAGGCAAGCTGAGAGAGGAGCGTGCCCCGGTGAGGGGCACGGTCTGCGAAGGCGGGGCTAGCCTTCGCGCATCCGCATGAAGCGGGCGAATTTCGGCAACCCGCTCGGGTGCGTGCCGTTGTAGCGGTAGGTCACCAGGCTGCCGATCGGCGGCGGCTGATCGCGCTCGGCGTCGGTCAGGCCGGTGCCGAGCCGGAAGCGCTGGCCGTCGGGCATCTCGACCATCAACGCGCCGAGCCGGCCGTGGTGCTTGCCCTTGCCGGGCAGGTGCGCGACCACGCGGGCCTCGGCGTCCTCGAAGGGCTTGACCTTGAGCAGGTCGTTGTTGCGCTCGCCGCGGTACATCGACGCGCCCCGGTGCAGCATCAGGCCTTCGCCGCCCATCTTCACGGTCTTGTCGAGCAGCGCCTGCAGGTCCTCGTGCGTGGTCGCCGGCTGCTGCGGCACGGCCATCACCCAGGGCGCGTCGGTGATCGGCAGCAGCTTGCGCAGCGCCGCGAGGCGGGTGTTGAAGTCGCCGCCCTGGGCGGGCAGGTCGAACACCATGAAACGGATCTCGTGCCAGGCCGTGTCGCTGGGCGTCTGGCTGCGCACGGTGGACATCGTGTGGTTGAAGCGGCCACGTCCCGCCCACAGTTCGCCGTCCAGCGGCTGCTTGGGCAGCGAGGCGGTGAACCACGCCGGTGCCATGACGGGCTCGCCGCCGCGGGTCCAGAGCTTCTGGCCGTCCCAGTAGCCGCGCACGCCGTCGAACTTCTCGCTGACCCAGTAGCCCGCGAGCGACATGCCGGGGCGGTAGACCTCGGCCAGCATCAGGGCGGGCGCGGCGGCGCGCGCGAACGCGGCGCGACCCGAGAGGGCTGCGCCCAGTCCCGCAAGCAGGAGGAGGGAGCGTCGATTCAACACGATGGCAGGCGCTGGGAGCCGAGAGGGGAAATTACTCCGCCATGCCTCCGACCACGTTGCTGAAGCCGCCGTCCACGTAGGTGATCTCGGCGGTCACGCCGCTGGCCAGGTCGCTCAGCAGGAAGGCGGCCACGTTGCCGACTTCCTCGATGGTCACGTTGCGGCGGATCGGCGAGGCGTCGGCCACGGCCGTGAGGATCTTGCTGAAGCTCTTGATGCCGCTGGCGGCGAGCGTCTTGATGGGGCCGGCGCTGATGCCGTTCACGCGCATGCCCTTCGGGCCGAGCGAGGCGGCGGTGTAGCGCACCGACGCCTCGAGCGAGGCCTTGGCCAGGCCCATGGTGTTGTAGTTGGGCAGTGCGCGCTCGGCACCCAGGTAGGTCAGCGTGAGCAGGGCCGACTTGTCGTTGAGGTAGGGCAGGGCCGCCTTGGCCATGGCCGGGAAGCTGTACGCACTGATGTCGTGCGCGATCTTGAAGCCTTCGCGCGAGAGGCCTTCCAGGAAGTCGCCGGCGATCGACTCGCGCGTGGCGAAGCCGATGCTGTGCACGAAGCCGTCGAATTTGGGCCAGGTCTGCGCGAGGTCGGTGAAGAGCTTGTCGATCTGCGCATCGTCGCCCACGTCGCAGTCGAAAATCAGTTTCGAGCCGAAGTCTGCGGCATATTCGGTGATACGGTCCTTGAATCGCTCGCCGACATAACTGAAGGCGAGTTCCGCGCCCTGGTCGTGACAGGCCTTGGCAATGCCATATGCAATGGAGCGATTGCTCAACACACCGGTGATCAACAGTTTCTTGCCGGAAAGAAAGCCCATGAAGTTGCCTCGTGAAAATCTTGGGCAGAATTCTCGCATGCGAGGTTGGCTGCTCTGGATGTTGGCGCTCCTGGCGCTGCCCTCGTGGGCGGCGCACGGGCTGGGCATGGGTTACGAGCCCAAGTACCCGGCGTCGTTCACGCATTTCGACTACGTGAACCCCAACGCGCCCAAGGGCGGCGACCTGACCCTGTCGGCCGCCGGCAGCTTCGACAAGCTCAACCCCTTCACCTTGCGCGGCGTGCCCCCGGTGGGCATGGGCTACAGCGCCAACGGCTTCGTGTTCTCCGAGTACGGCCTGCTCTTCGATTCGCTGACCACGCCGAGCGAGGACGAACCTTTCTCGCAGTACGGCCTGTTGGCCGAAGACATCCAGCTGGCCCCCGACCGCTTGAGCGTCACCTTCCGGCTGAACCCCAAGGCGCGATTTTCCGACGGCTCGCCGGTGCTGGCGAAAGACGTGAAGTACTCCTTCGACACCCTGCGCAGCAAGGCGGCCGGGCCGACCTTCCGCTCGTACTGGGCCGACATCAAGGAGGCCGTGGTGACGGGCGAGCGCACCATCCGCTTCGACTTCGTGCGCCAGAACGCCGAGCTGCACATGATCATCGGCGGGCTGCCGGTGTTCTCCAGCGCCTGGGGCAAGGGCAAGCCCTTCGACCAGATCGTGACCGAGGCGCCGATCGCGAGCGGGCCGTACGTGGTGGACAGGGTCGATTTCGGCAAGTTCATCTCCTACCGCCGGCGCCCGGACTACTGGGCCGCCAACCTGCCGGTGCGCAAGGGGATGTTCAACTACGACACGGTGTCGTACCAGTACTTCAAGGACTCGCTCGGCGAGGAAGAGTCGCTCAAGGCCGGCGCGCTCGACGCAATGGAAGAGCGCTCGATCATCGCGTGGGTGCGCCGCTACAAGGGCCGCCGCTTCGACTCCGGCGAGCTGGTCAAGGAAGAGATCGCGCATCGCCGCTTCACCGGCATGCAGGGCCTGGCGCCCAACCTGCGGCAGCCGCGCTTCGCCGACATGCGCGTGCGCAGGGCGCTGGCGCTGGCCTTCGACTTCGACTGGCTCAACGCCCACCTGTTCTACGGCCGCCGCGGGCGCACCCAGAGCTATTTCCAGAACAGCGACGACCTCATGGCCCAGCCCGAGGTCAGCCCCGAGGAGCAGGCGCTGATCGACAAGCTCAAGACCCGGCAACGCTACCTGGACAACACCAAGGGCGAGCTGCCGCGCCCCGACAGCAGCGGCGACACCGCCGAAGGCCTGCGGCGCAACCTCGTGAAGGCGCAGGAGCTGCTCAAGGAGGCCGGCTGGAGCTACCGCGACGGCGCGCTGCGCGACAAGGCCGGCACGCCGTTCGTGATCACCATCGACATCGCCGACCGCAGCTCGGGCGTGGTGCTCGCGCCGTATGCGCGCAACCTCGGCAAGCTGGGCATCCGCCTGGACTACCGCCTGCGCGACCCGAGCCTGCTGAAGAAGAAGCTGGACGACTTCGATTTCGACATGGCCATCAGCCTCGTGGGCGGATCGTCGAGCCCGGGCAACGAGCTGTACGACGACTTCGGCTCGAAATCGGCGAGCGAGAAGGGCAGCCAGAATCTGAGCGGCATCAGCGATCCGGTGGTCGACGAGATCGTCGAGGTGATCGTCAACAGCCACGACCGCGCCTCGCTCGCGGCGGCCGCGCGGCTGCTGGACCGCTACTTGCTCCACCAGCACTACATGACCCCGATGTACTACGGCAAGCAGTATTTCATTGCCCACAAGCGAAAGCTGCGTCGCCCGGACGCGCCACTGCCGCAGCGCCTGCTGGCGGGGTCGGCGATGCTGACGATGTGGTGGATCGAGCCGAGCGCCAAGTAAGAGAACAAGAACACGCATGGCCGCCTACCTGATCCGACGCCTCCTGCTGATCGTTCCCACGCTGTTCGGCGTGCTGCTGCTCAACTTCGCGATCGTGCAGTTCGTGCCGGGCGGTCCGGCCGAGCAGCTGCTCTCGCAACTCACCAACAAGGAGAACCGCATCTCGGGCGGCCCCACCGGCCGCACGCTCGACGCCAAGCAGGTGGCCGAGATCAAGGCGCTCTACGGTTTCGACAAGCCGGCCCCCGAGCGCTTCTGGCAGATGCTCAAGCAGTTCGCCCGCTTCGACCTGGGCAAGAGCTTCTTCCAGAGCAAGGACGTGTGGCAGCTCATCAAGGAGAAGCTGCCGGTGTCGATCAGCCTGGGGCTGTGGACCTTCTTCATCAGCTACCTCATCGCGGTGCCGCTGGGGGTGGCCAAGGCGGTGCGCGCGGGCTCGCGCTTCGACTTCTTCACGACGCTGCTGGTGCTCGTCGGCTACGCCATTCCGGGCTTCGTGCTGGGCGTGGCGCTGCTGGTGATCTTCGGCGGCCAGCTGCAGTGGTTCCCGCTGCGCGGGCTGACCTCGCCGAACTGGGAGTCGCTGAGCTGGGGCGCGCGCATCGTCGACTACCTGTGGCACATCACCTTGCCGGTGACCGCCATGGTGCTGGGCAGCTTCGCGATCACCGCGATGCTCACCAAGAACTCCTTCCTCGAGGAAATCCGCAAGCAGTACGTGCTGACGGCGCGCGCCAAGGGGCTGGCCGAGCGGCAGGTGCTGTGGAAGCACGTGTTCCGCAATGCGCTGATCCCGATCATCACGGGCTTTCCGACCGCCTTCATCGGCGCCTTCTTTTCGGGCGCGCTGCTGATCGAGACGCTGTTCTCGCTCGACGGCATGGGCCTGCTGAGCTACGAGAGCGTGCTGCGGCGCGACTACCCGGTGTTCCTGGGCACGCTCTATCTGTTCACGCTGATCGGGCTGGTGACCAAGCTCATCTCCGATCTTTGCTACGTCTGGGTCGATCCGAGGGTGAAGTTTGACTGAAGCCGCCGCCGTGTCCGTGAGCCCCGGGCGCCGTGCCTGGCGCCGTTTCCGCCGCAACCCGCTGGGGTTCTGGAGCCTGGTCGTCTTCTCGGCGCTGGTGGTGCTGAGCCTGTTCGCGGACGTGCTCTCCACCGACAAGCCGCTGGTGGTGCGCTACGAAGGCCAGACCTACTTCCCCGTGCTGCGCGACTATTCCGAGAAGACCTTCGGCGGCGACTTCGAAACGCCGGCCGACTACCTCGACCCCTTCATCGAGCAGCGCATCACGCAGGGCGACAACTGGGCGCTGTATGCGCCCAACCGCTACGGTCCGGCCACGCTCAACTATTTCTCGAAGCCGCCGAACCCCGCCGCGCCTTCGCAGGCGAACCTGCTGGGCACCGACGAACGCGGGCGCGACCTGTTGGCGCAGCTGATCTACGGCTTTCGCGTGAGCGTGCTGTTCGCGCTGGCGCTCACGGTGGTCGGGGTGGTGCTGGGCATCGCGACCGGTGCCGTGCAGGGCTTCTTCGGCGGCAAGATCGACCTGACCTTCCAGCGCCTGATCGAGATCTGGAGTGCGATGCCCGAGCTGTACCTGCTGATCATCTTCAGCGCGATCTTCACGCCGAGCGTGTCGCTGCTCTTGATCCTGCTGAGCCTGTTCGGCTGGATGGGGCTGTCGGACTACGTGCGCGCCGAGTTCCTGCGCAACCGCCAGATGGACTATGTGCGCGCCGCGCGCGCGCTCGGCGTGGGCAACCTGCAGATCATGTGGCGCCACATCCTGCCCAACAGCATGGTGCCGGTCGTCACCTTCCTGCCGTTCCGCATGAGCGCGGCCATCCTGGCGCTGACCTCGCTCGACTTCCTCGGGCTGGGCGTTCCGCCCGGCACGCCGTCGCTCGGCGAACTGCTGAGCCAGGGCAAGGGAAACATCGATGCGTGGTGGATCTCGCTGTCCACCTTCTGCGTGCTGGTCGTCACGCTGATGCTGCTGACCTTCATGGGCGACGCGCTGCGCGATGCGCTCGACCCCCGGAAGGCCGACAAATGACGACGATGCGCGACACGACGAAGAACCAGCCCTTGCTCGACGTGAAGGGGCTGCGCGTCGCCTTCGGCGGCAAGCCGGTGGTGCATGGCATCGACCTGCAGATCGCAGCCGGCGAAAAGCTTGCGCTGGTCGGCGAGTCGGGCTCGGGCAAGACGGTCACGGCGCTGTCGCTGCTGCGGCTGGTGCAGAACGCCGACCTCGCCGGGGTGGCAACCCTGTCGGGGGCGCAGGCGCAGCGCGGTGCGCGCGACCTGTTGTCGATTCCGGAGCGCGAGCTGCGCGGCATCCGCGGCAAGGAGATCGCGATGATCTTCCAGGAGCCGATGACCGCGCTCAATGCGCTGTACACCGTGGGCGACCAGATCGCCGAGGTGCTCGAGCTGCACGAGGGGCTGTCGGCCCGCGCCGCGCAGGAGGCGGCCGTGCAGCTGTTGGCCGACACCGGCATTCCCGAACCGGCGCGGCGGGCGAGGTCGTATCCGCACCAGCTCTCGGGCGGGCAGCGCCAGCGCGCCATGATCGCGATGGCGCTGGCCTGCAAGCCGCGCCTGCTGCTGGCCGATGAGCCGACCACGGCGCTCGACGTCACGGTGCGCGCACAGATCCTTGAGCTGCTGGCCGATCTGCAGCGCAAGTACGGCATGGCCGTGCTGCTCATCACCCACGACCTGAACCTGGTGCGCCGTTTTGCCGACCGCGTGGCGGTGATGGAGCGCGGCCACATCGTCGAGCACGGCCCGGTGGGCACGGTGTTCGAGGCGCCGCAGCATGCCTACACCCGCAAGCTGATCGACAGCCATCCGGCGCGCGACGTGGCCGAGGCGGCCGCCGATGGCGCGGCGCCGCCGGTGCTCGAGGCCCGGGCGCTGCGCGTGAGCTACCCGGTGTCGCGTCCCGGCTTCGCGGGCTGGTTCCGCAAGGGCGAGTTTGTCGCCGTGCAGGGCGCCGATTTCCGGATCGCGCCGGGCGAAACGCTGGGCGTGGTCGGCGAATCGGGCTCTGGCAAGTCGACGCTGGCGCTGGCCGCGCTCGGCCTGCTCAAGCACCGGGGCGAACTGCGGGTGACGGGGAAGGGCTGGGCGGTGGACCGCGCCTCCGACCTCGCGCTGCGCCGCACGATGCAGGTGGTGTTCCAGGACCCGTTCTCGTCGCTCTCGCCGCGCATGACGGTGGAGCAGATCGTGGGCGAGGGGCTGCGCGTGCACGCGCCCGAGCTCGATGCCGCGACCCGCCGGGCGCGCGCGCTCACGGCGCTGGCGGACGTGGGGCTGAGCGAGGCGCAGTTTCCCGCGCTGCTCGACCGCTATCCGCACGAGTTCTCGGGCGGGCAGCGCCAGCGGCTGGCGATCGCCCGGGCGCTGATCGTCGATCCGCGGCTGCTGGTGCTCGACGAGCCCACCAGCGCGCTCGACGTGACCATCCAGAAGCAGGTGCTCGGCCTGCTGCAGCGGTTGCAGCGCGAGCGGGGGCTGAGCTACCTGCTGATCACCCACGACGTCGAGGTGATCCGCGCCATGGCGCACCAGGTCATCGTGATGAAGGACGGCGCGATCCTCGAATCCGGGCCGGCCCTGCGCGTCCTCGACGCCCCCGAGCATCCCTACACACAGAAGCTGGTGGCTGCGGCGCTGCTGGAATAAAAAACGGAGACGGGTGGAAATGTCGAATATCGGACACGACCGGTGCGGTGCCTGGCGCGCGGCGCTGGCCTGCATGGTCACGCTGGCGGTGGCCATGGGCCTGGGGCGCTTCGCCTTCACGCCCATGCTGCCCATCATGCTGAGCGAGGGAAAGCTCGAGCTGGCCGGCGGCGGTTTGCTGGCGTCTCTTAATTACCTGGGCTATTTCTTCGGCGCGGTCAGCTGCGCGGCCATCGGCATCAAGGCGTCGAGCATGGTGCGCGGCGGGCTGCTCGCCACGGCCGCCTTGCTGGTCGGCATGGGGCTGCTGCACAGCTTCGTCGGCTGGGGCGTGCTGCGCGCGGCGGCCGGGGTGATGAGTGCCTGGGTCTTCGTGTTCGCCTCCGGCTGGGGGCTGCGCCGGCTGGCCGAGACGAACGCGCCCACGCTGGCCGGCGTGATCTACACGGGGCCGGGCATCGGGATCGCCATGACCGGGCTGCTGGGCGGGGCGCTGGGCCGCTGGGGTTCGGAAGCGGGCTGGATCGGCCTCGGGCTGCTGGCCGTGGCGCTGATCGCGGTGATCTGGCGGGTGTTCGATGACGGCGAGCGGGCGGGGGCGCCGGCGGGCGGGGCGGTGGCGAGTCCGGCTGTTGCAGCGGGCAGTGCCTCTGGATCGGCGTCAGCCCGAAGCGATGCGATCTGGCTGGTCGCGCTCTATGGGCTGGCAGGCTTTGGTTACATCATTACCGCCACCTTCCTGCCGGTGATCGCCCGGCAGGCGCTGCCGGGATCGCCATGGCCGGATTTCTTCTGGCCGCTGTTCGGCGCGGCCATTATTCCGGGCGCATTGATCGGCGCTCGCGCCCCGGTGCATTGGGACAACCGGCTGCTGCTGGCCGCCGCTTATGCATTGCAGGCGCTCGGTGTCGTGTTTTCGGTGGCCTGGCCGACCATTGCGGGTTTTGCGCTCGGCAGCCTGCTGCTCGGCATGCCTTTCACCGCCATCACGCTTTTCGCCATGCGGGAGGCCCGCCGGCTGCGCGGCAATGCCGCGGCCGGGCTGATCGGCTATGCCACGGCGTCCTACGGGGTGGGGCAGATCATCGGGCCGCTGTTTGCGGCGCCATTGGCCCAGCGCACCGGTTCTTTCGAGCTGCCTTTGCTGGTGGCGGCGGCCGCATTGGCCCTGGGCGCGGTGCTGTTTGCCGTGGTCTGGTCGAAATACCGGCGCCCTGTGGCCGCCTGAATACCGATGTCCTTCATTTATGCACGCGAATAGCATATAATTCGAGGCTCACGACCAAACGGGCGGGTACCAACCGCCCGTTTTTTTTGGTCTATGCATTCTCAAGCAGCAATTATTTGGCGTCGTGGCATCCGTGGTGGGCGGGTGCTGCGGCTTGGGCATTGATTCAGAAGGCGCTTTCAAACACGTGGCATTGCAGCAAACAGTAGAACAAACCGTGGCCGGTCTCGGCTACGACCTGGTCGAGGTCGAGCGCTCGGCCGGTGGATTGCTGCGCGTGACGATTGATTTGCCCTGGACGCCCCCCACCTCTGAAGATGTGGCGGCCGGCGTGCCCGAACCCTTCGTGACGGTGGAAGACTGCGAGAAGGTCACGCGCCAGCTGCAATTCGCGCTGGAAGTCGATGCGGTCGATTACAAGCGGCTCGAGGTCTCCTCGCCCGGTATCGATCGCCCCTTGCGCAATGAACAGGATTTCGAGCGATTCGTGGGCGCGGTGATCGACATCACCCTCAAGGCGCCCATGGGCGCTGCCGCGGCGGGCCAGGTGTCGGCCAATCGCAAGAAGTTTCGCGGCACGCTGGAGCGTGCTGAAGGCGGTTCGGGTTGGCAGATCGTCTGGAGCGATGCGCCCGAGACCAAGCCGGGTCAAAAAGTGAGCAAGAAGCGCGCGCCTGCACCGTTGCATGCGCTGGGCTTCGTATTGGACGAGCTGCGCGATGCGCGGCTCGCGCCGATTGTGGATTTCAAGGGCCGCAAGGCCAAAACCCAACCGGGTTTTTCGGATATTGACGACGGAACGAACGTTCCGGACTGAACAAGAGGAGTGGTGGCATGAATCGCGAAATGTTGATGTTGGTGGATGCGATCTCGCGCGAGAAGAACGTCGAGCGCGACGTGGTCTTCGGCGCGGTCGAATCCGCACTGGCGCAAGCCACCAAGAAGCTCCATCAGGGTGACGTGGATATCCGCGTGGCGGTCGATCGCGACAGCGGCGACTACGAAACTTTCCGCCGTTGGCACGTCGTTCCCGACGAAGCCGGCCTGCAACTGCCCGACCAGGAGATCCTGCTCTTCGAGGCTCGTGAGGAGATGCCCGACATCGAGGTCGACGAATACATCGAGGAATCCGTCGATTCGGTGCCGATCGGGCGCATCGGTGCCATGGCTGCCAAGCAGGTCATCCTGCAGAAGATCCGCGACGCCGAGCGCGAGATGCTGCTCAACGACTTCATGTCGCGCGGCGACAAGATCTTCGTGGGTACCGTCAAGCGCCTGGACAAGGGCGACATCATCGTGGAAGCCGGGCGCGTCGAAGGCCGCCTGCGCCGCAGCGAGATGATCGCCAAGGAAAACCTGCGCAACGGCGACCGCGTGCGGGCCATGATCATGGAGGTCGACCTGACGCTGCGCGGCGCGCCGATCATCCTGTCGCGCTCGGCCCCCGAGTTCATGATCGAGCTGTTCCGCCAGGAAGTGCCCGAGATCGAACAAGGCCTGCTCGAAATCAAGAGCTGCGCCCGTGACCCCGGTTCGCGCGCCAAGATCGCCGTGCTCTCGCACGACAAGCGTGTCGACCCGATCGGCACCTGCGTCGGCGTGCGCGGCACCCGCGTCAACGCCGTCACGAACGAGCTCGCCGGCGAACGCGTGGACATCGTGCTGTGGAGCGAAGACCCGGCCCAGTTCGTGATCGGCGCCCTGGCGCCGGCGAATGTCTCGTCGATCGTGGTCGACGAAGAAAAACACGCCATGGACGTGGTGGTGGACGAGGAAAACCTCGCGATCGCCATCGGCCGCGGCGGCCAGAACGTGCGCCTGGCTTCCGACCTCACCGGTTGGAAGATCAACATCATGGACGCGAACGAGTCGGCCCAGAAGCAGGCGACCGAGACCGATGCCAGCCGCAAGCTCTTCATGGAAAAGCTCGATGTCGACGAGGAAATCGCCGACATCCTGATTTCGGAAGGTTTCAACAGCCTCGAAGAGGTGGCCTACGTGCCGATCTCCGAGATGCTTGAGATCGAGGCCTTCGACGAAGACACCATCAATGAGCTGCGCGCCCGTGCAAAGGATGCGCTGCTGACCATGGAAATCGCCAAGGAAGAAGGTGTCGAAACCGTCTCGCAGAACCTGCGCGACCTCGAAGGCCTCAATCCCGACCTGATTCCGCAGCTGGCTGAAGCGGGTGTGAACACCCGTGACGACCTGGCCGACCTCGCGGTCGATGAACTCACCGAAATCACCGGCCTGAGCGCCGATGACGCCAAAGCCCTCATCTTGAAAGCCCGCGAACATTGGTTCGCCGGCCAAGAGTGACGGTATGGAGGCACGAAAGCAATATGTCCAGTACCACTGTCGCCGAGTTCGCGAACGAGCTCAAGAAGACTCCCGAAACCTTGCTTGACCAGCTCAAGAGCGCAGGCGTGCCCAAAGCGGCCGCCACCGATGCACTCACGGAGGCCGACAAGCAGCGCTTGCTCGGCTTCCTGAAGGCCAGCCACGGCACGGCCGAGCCCGAGCGCAAGAAGATCACGCTGACCAAGAAGTCGACCAGCGAGATCAAGCAGGCCGACGCCACCGGTCGCGCCCGCACCATCCAGGTCGAAGTGCGCAAGAAGCGCACCTTCATCCAGCGCGATGAAGGTCACCCGGCCACGGCCGAAGGCGCGCAGCAGCAGGCGGCCGAAACGTCCGCCGCACCGGCCGCGCCCCAGATCGACGAAGCCGAACTGGCCCGCCGCGAGGAAGACGCACGCCGTCAGGCCGAGCTGATCCGCCGCCAGGAAGAAGAGCTGGCCGAGAAGCGTCGCCAGCGCGAAGAAACCGAAGCCCGCGAACGCGAGCAGGCCGAAAAGGCCGAGCGCGCCGAACAGGCCGAGCAGGAAGCTGCGCGCATCGCCGCCGAGAAGAAGGCCGCTGAAGCCGCCGCTGCCTCGGCCAAGGAAGCCGCGAAGCAGCCGGTGGTTGCCCCCCGGCCGCACCGGCCGCTGTGGCCGCCGCCGCTGCGGCCGCAGAAACCGCTGCCGTCGCCGAAAAGCAGGCTGCCGACACCAAGCTGGCCGCACAGAACGCCGCCACGCAGGCCAAGGAAGACGCCAAGGCCAAGGCCGCCGCCGAATCGAAGGCCCGTGCCGACGAAGAAGCCGCCCGCGCCAAGGACCTCGACGAGCGTCGCCGCAAGGCCCTGGCCGAAGCCGAAGCCATCCGCGCCATGATGAACGCACCGGCCCGCGTGCTGGTGCCGCACAAGGCGCCGGAGAAGCCGCAGCCTGAAAAGTCGACGGTCAAGGGCACGCTGCACAAGCCGGCCACGCCGCCGGGCCGCCCGGGCGCTCCTGCGGCCCCTGGCGCCGCAGCGCCGGCCGCCGCCGGTGCCGGCAAGGAAGTCAAGTCCGCCAAGCTCTCGTCGAGCTGGGCTGGCGATCCTGCCAAGAAGAAGGAAATCAAGACCCGCGGCGATGCCAGCGGCGGTGTCAGCCGCGGCAACTGGCGCGGAGGCCCGCGCGGCCGTCGCGGCAACGACCGTGGCGGTCATGACGAGCAGCACGCACCGGCCGCACCGGTCGAGGCGCGCGTGCTCGAAGTGCACGTGCCCGAGACCATCACGGTCGCCGAGCTCGCGCACAAGATGGCCGTGAAGGCGCAGGAAGTCATCAAGCAATTGATGAAGCTGGGCATGATGGCGACCATCAACCAGTCGCTCGACCAGGACACCGCGATGATCATCGTGGAGGAAATGGGCCACAACGCGGTGGTTGCCGCGCTGGACGACCCCGAAGCCTTCACCGACGAGGACGTGTCGGCGCAACAGGCCGAAGCCCTGCCGCGCGCACCGGTCGTGACCGTCATGGGTCACGTCGACCACGGCAAGACCTCGCTGCTGGACTACATCCGCCGCGCCAAGGTCGCCGCGGGCGAAGCCGGCGGCATCACGCAGCACATCGGTGCGTACCACGTCGAAACCGAACGCGGCATGGTGTCGTTCCTCGACACCCCGGGTCACGAGGCGTTCACCGCCATGCGTGCCCGCGGTGCGCAGGCCACCGACATCGTGATCCTGGTGGTGGCGGCCGACGACGGCGTCATGCCCCAGACCAAGGAAGCCATCAAGCACGCGAAGGCGGCGGGTGTGCCGATCGTGGTTGCGATCAACAAGGTGGACAAGCCCGACGCCAACCTGGACCGCGTGAAGCAGGAACTGGTGGCCGAAGAGGTCGTGCCCGAAGAGTACGGCGGCGACGTGCCGTTCGTGCCGGTGTCGGCCAAGACCGGCCAGGGCATCGACGACCTGCTCGAGCAGGTGCTGCTGCAGGCCGAAGTGCTGGAACTCAAGGCGCCGGTGGATGCCGCCGCCAAGGGCCTCGTCATCGAAGCGCAGCTCGACAAGGGCCGCGGCCCGGTCGCGACCGTGCTGGTGCAGTCCGGCACGCTCAAGACCGGCGACGTGGTGCTGGCCGGCTCCACTTATGGCCGCGTGCGCGCCATGCTGGACGAAGACGGCAAGGCCACCAAGTCGGCAGGTCCGTCGATCCCGGTCGAAATCCAGGGTCTGACCGAAGTGCCGCAGGCGGGCGACGAGTTCATGGTGATGGCCGACGAGCGCCGTGCGCGCGAAATCGCCACCTACCGCGCGGGCAAGTTCCGCAACACCAAGCTGGCCAAGGCGCAAGCCGCGAACCTGCAGAACATGTTCACCGACCTGTCGGCGGGCGAAGTGCAGACGCTGCGCATCATCATCAAGGCCGACGTGCAGGGCTCGCAGGAAGCACTGGCCCAGTCGCTGCTCAAGCTGGCGACCGAAGAAGTCAAGGTGCAGATCGTGTACGCCGGTGTCGGCGGCATCAGCGAAAGCGACATCAACCTCGCGATCGCGTCGAAGGCGGTGGTCATCGGCTTCAACGTGCGGGCCGATGCTGGTGCGCGCAAGCTGGCCGAAGGCAATGGCGTTCAGCTGAACTACTACAGCATCATTTACGACGCCGTCGACGAGATCAAGGTCGCGATGTCGGGCATGCTGGCACCGGAGCGCCGCGAAGAGATCATCGGCTCGGCCGAGATCCGCACGGTGTTCGTGGCCTCGAAGATCGGCACCGTGGCCGGCTCGTACGTCACTTCGGGCTCGGTCAACCGCAGTGCGCATTTCCGCCTGCTGCGCGACAACGTGGTGATCTACACCGGCGAAGTCGACTCGATCAAGCGCATGAAGGACGATGTCCGCGAAGTCCGCGAAGGTTTTGAGTGCGGTATCAAGCTCAAGAACTACAACGACATCAAGGAAGGCGATCAGCTCGAATTCTTCGAGATCAAGGAAATCGCCCGGACGCTGTAAGCGTTCGACGTGAAAGAGGCCATGCCGAAAAGAAAAGCAGCCGCACCCAACCGCGCGTTCAAGGTCGCCGACCAGATCCAGCGCGATCTGACGGAGCTGATCGCGCGCGAGTTGAAGGACCCGCGCGTGGGCATGGTCACGATCCAGGCGGTCGAAGTCACGCCCGACTATGCGCATGCGAAGGTCTTCTTCAGCCTGCTCACGGGCGACGTGGCCGAGACCACCGAAGCGCTGAACCAGGCCGCAGGCTTCCTGCGCAACGGCCTGTTCAAGCGCCTGCACATCCACACCGTGCCGACGCTGCACTTCCTGTTCGACCGCACCACCGAGCGTGCGGCCGACATGAATGCGCTGATCGCACAGGCCGTTGCTTCGCGCTCGAAAGACGACTAGCGATGAACGCGCCACGCACACGGGTGCAGCGGCGCCCTGTGCATGGGGTGTTGCTGCTCGACAAGCCGCTGGGGTTTTCCAGCAACCAGGCCTTGCAAAAGGCCAAGTGGTTGCTGCGCGCCGAAAAAGCGGGCCATACCGGCACGCTCGATCCGCTCGCCACAGGCGTGCTGCCGCTGTGTTTCGGCGCCGCCACCAAATTCAGCCAACTGCACCTGGACGCCGATAAGACCTACGAGGCGGTCGCGCGCCTGGGCGTCAAGACCGCCACGGGTGACGCCGAAGGCGAGGTGATCGCCGAACGCCCGGTACAGGTCTCATCTGAAGACCTGGCCCGCGTCCAGGCCCAATTCACCGGCCCGATCCGCCAGGTGCCGCCGATGCACAGCGCGCTCAAGAAGGACGGCAAGGCGCTGTACGAGTACGCGCGCGAAGGCATCGAGATCGAGCGCGCGCCGCGCGACGTCGTCATTCACCAGCTCACGCTGACCCGGCTGGATGACACCAGCATTCGCATCGTTGCGAGCGTGAGCAAGGGCACCTACATTCGCACCCTGGGCGAGGACATCGGCGAGGCCCTGGGTTGCGGCGCGCACCTGACCTCGCTGCGCCGCACGGCCACGGGCGGCTTCGGGCAGGCGCAGTGCGTCACCATCGAAGCGCTCGAAGCCATGACCGAAGACGAGCGCCTGGCACGCCTGTTGCCGCCCGAAGCGCTGGTCGACGGCCACAGCCGCGTCACGCTCGCGGCCGAAGATGCCGCACGTTTTCTCTCGGGCCTGCGCCGCCGCGGCGGCTGGGCCGATGCCGAGGCGGTGGCCGTGTTCGGCACCGACCCGCAGGCGTTCCTGGGCACCGCCCACGTGAGCGCCGGCGAACTGATCCCGGGGCGCTTGCTGAACCCCATCGAAATTCAGCAAATTCTTTTGAACGCACCACAGACCGAAGCGACACCATGAGTACCAAGCAAATCCGCAATATCGCCATCATTGCCCACGTGGACCATGGCAAGACCACCATGGTCGACCAGCTGCTGCGCCAGTCGGGCACCTTCGCCGAGCACGAGAAGGTCGTCGACACGGTGATGGACAACAACGCGATCGAAAAGGAACGTGGCATCACGATCCTGGCCAAGAACTGCGCCGTGACCTGGGAAGGCACGCACATCAACATCGTCGACACCCCGGGCCACGCGGACTTCGGCGGTGAAGTGGAACGCGCGCTGTCGATGGTCGACGGCGTGGTGCTGCTGATCGACGCGCAGGAAGGCCCGATGCCGCAGACGCGCTTCGTGACCAAGAAGGCGCTGGCCCTGGGCCTGAAGCCGATCCTGGTCGTGAACAAGGTCGACAAGCCCGGCGCGAACCCCGACAAGGTGGTCAATGCCGCCTTCGACCTGTTCGACAAGCTCGGCGCGACCGACGAACAGCTCGACTTCCCCGTGGTGTACGCCTCGGGCATCAATGGCTGGTCGTCGCTCGAAGAAGGCGCGCCTGGCGAGCAGTGGGGCCCCGACATGTCGGCCCTGTTCAACACCATCCTGAAGCACGTGCCGTCGCAAAAGGGTGATCCGAACGCGCCGCTGCAGCTGCAGATTTCCGCGCTCGACTTCTCGACCTTCGTCGGCCGCATCGGCGTGGGCCGCATCAGTCAGGGCACGCTCAAGCCCATGTCCGACGTGCTGGTCATGGAAGGCCCGGACGGCAAGAGCATCAAGGGCCGCGTCAACCAGGTGCTGACCTTCCAGGGCCTGGACCGCGTGCAATCGACCGAAGCCGGCCCCGGCGAGATCGTGCTGATCAACGGCATCGCCGACATCGGCATCGGCGTCACCGTGACCGACAAGGACAATCCCGCGCCGCTGCCCATGCTCAAGGTCGACGAACCGACCCTGACCATGAACTTCTGCGTGAACACCAGCCCGCTGGCCGGCCGCGAAGGCAAGTTCGTGACCAGCCGCCAGATCTGGGACCGTCTGCAGAAGGAACTGCAGCACAACGTGGCGCTGCGCGTGAACGAGACCGACGAAGAAGGCATCTTCGAAGTCATGGGCCGCGGCGAACTGCACCTGACCATCCTCTTGGAAAACATGCGCCGCGAAGGCTATGAAATGGCCGTGTCCAAGCCGCGCGTGGTGTTCCGCACCGTGAACGGCGAGAAGCACGAGCCCATCGAAATGGTCACGGCCGACATCGAAGAAGGCCACCAGGGCGGCGTGATGCAGGCACTGGGCGAGCGCAAGGGCGAACTCGTCAACATGGAACCGGACGGCCGTGGCCGCGTGCGCCTGGAGTACCGCATTCCGGCGCGTGGCCTGATCGGCTTCACGAACGAATTCCTGAACCTGACGCGCGGCTCGGGCCTCATCAGCAACATCTTCGACAGCTACGAGCCGCACAAGGGCGACATCGGCGGCCGCAAGAACGGCGTGCTGATCTCGATGGACGACGGTGAAATCTTCACCTACGCCCTGGGCAAGCTGGACGACCGCGGCCGCATGTTCGTGAAGGCGAACGATCCGGTGTACGAAGGCATGATCGTGGGCATCCACAGCCGCGACAACGACCTCGTCGTGAACGCCACGCGCACCAAGCAGCTGACCAACTTCCGCGTGAGCGGCAAGGAAGACGCGATCAAGATCACGCCCCCGATCGACCTCACGCTGGAATACGGCGTCGAGTTCATCGAGGACGACGAGCTGGTCGAAATCACGCCCAAGAGCGTGCGCCTGCGCAAGCGTTTCCTGAAGGAAAACGAGCGCAAGCGCGCCGGCCGCGAAACGGCCGCCTGATCGCCGGCGTCGTCGTTTCATGCGCCTCACGCATGGCGCAGCCGTCGGGCTGATGGTCGCCGTGACCCTCATGTGGGGCACGGCGGGCGTTGTCACCCGGCACCTGGCGCAGGCGCACAGTTTCGAGATCACCTTCTGGCGCAGCCTCTTCACGATGCTGGCGCTGCTGGTGATCTTGCCGCTTTGGCGGGGGCGGGCGGTGTTCTCGCTGCTGCGCCGCGGCGGGCGCTCGCTCTGGATTTCGGGCGTCTGCTGGGCCGTGATGTTCACGGCCTTCATGGTGGCGCTGACCCTCACCTCCACCGCGAGCGTGCTGGTCACGATGTCGCTCGGGCCGCTGTTCACCGCACTGGCCGCGCGTCTTTTCATCGGGCACAAGCTTCCCGCGCGCACCTGGGCGGCCATCGTGCTCGCCGGGCTGGGCATCGGCTGGATGTACGGCACGCAGCTGCTGGGCGGTGGTGGCGGGTCGCTCGTCGGCACGCTGGTGGCGCTGTGCGTGCCGTTGGCCGGCGCGACGCAATGGACCGTGGTCCAGCATGCGCACGCCAAGGGGCAGGATGTCGACCTTGTGCCTGCGGTGCTGATCGGCGCGACCCTCTCCGCACTCGTCACCTTGCCGCTGGCCTGGCCGTTCCATGCCGGCCCCCATGACCTGGGGCTGCTGGCCTTCCTGGGGGTGTTTCAGCTGGCGATTCCGTGCGTGCTCTCGGTGCTGTGCGCGCAGGTGCTCAAGGCGCCCGAGGTGGCGTTGCTGGCGCTGCTCGAGGTGATCTTCGGCATCGCACTGGCCTGGCTCGGCGCCGGCGAGACGCCCGCGGCCAGCGTGCTGACGGGCGGCGTGCTCGTGATCGGCGCGCTGGTGTTCAACGAGCTGCTCGCGCTGCGCGGGCGCCGCACCACGCTGGCGGACAGCGCGCTGCCGGGCGCGCACTGACTCTCGGTCGACCTCAGCGCCCGAAGAGGTACCAGCCGATCACGATCACGACGGCCACCACGATCATTCCGAAGTTGCGCCAGCTGGCTTGTTGGCTGCGCGCGAACTCTTTGAGCATGTCGGCGGTCTCCTGCTCGTCGGCGGCGACGATCGCCTGGGCTTCGTCGAGGATACGTCGGTGGTCGGCTGCCGTCGCAAAGGCCGGCTCGGCGGCAACACGGGCACGAAGCGCTTCGAACGGCGCCGTGTCGAGCAGGCCGTCGGTCACTAGCCAGCCCAGCGTGCGGCCCAGGGCGACGGGCGCGCCGGTCAGGGGCGCGGCACGCAGCGCCAGGTCGCGGGTCTCGGTGTCGATCAGTCCTTCGTTGAACAGTGCGATCACGGCCTCGTGCGTGATGCCGGTCTTGCCGAGGTCCAGCAGGTCGTCCGCGTCGTAGGCGATGTCTTCCGCTTCGGTGAACGCCGCGACGGCCGGCGAGGCGGCTTCGAGGCGTTCCACAGCCGCATCCAGTTCTTCCTCGGCGATCAGGTTCTTGAGGCGCATCCAGGCCAGCGCATGCGCGGGGCCGGGAATCGGTGGCAGGGCGGGGGCCTCGGGGTGCGCGAGCGCGGCATCGTGCTGCGCGTCGGTGATGAGGCCGTGGGACACGAGCGCGTGGAAGGCATCCGGGTGGGTGTCGGCAAAAGTCATCGGGCCATTCTGCCGTGCACCATGAAAAAAGCCCCGGCAGGTGCCGAGGCTTGGGTCGCTGAAAGCGCCGGTTCAGACCGACGCCATCACATCAGCGGCATCAGGGACGGGCAACCTTCCAGGCACCGTTGGCCACGCCGTCACCGGTCTTGTCGCCGGCCTTGGTGTCCTTGGCCCAGTAGTACAGCGGCCAGCCCTTGTAGGCCCACTGCTTCTTGCCGTCTTCGCGCACGATGATGGTGTAGCCGCCCATGGGCTTGGCGGCGTCGGCCACGGCGAGCGGCGGCCAGTTGGTGGCACATTGGCCGTTGCAGGCGGAGGTGCCGGCATTGGCGGTGTCGCGGGCGAAGGTGTAGAGCGTCATGCCGTTCGGGCCGACCAGCACGCCGTCGGCGGTGCGGGTGGGCGTGTCGGGCGCTCCAGCGGTCTTGGTGGACATGCCGCCGCAGCCGGCGAGCAGTGCCGCTGCGAGGATCGAGGCGCTGAGCAATTTCATGCAGTTTCTCCTTCAGTTGAAAAATCAATCGCGAAAACAAGCCAGGTGAATGCGCGAACCGGCAGTTTATGCCGTCGCTACGATAACTCGCGGTAGGCCAGGGTCGCGAGTCTCAGTAGCGCATCGCGCGGCAGGCGACCGGCCACGGCATAGCCGAAACCCCGGTCGATCCAGTAGAAGCTCGGCACGGCGCCGTCCGAAGCAAAACGGAAGGCGGTTTCGCGCGAGGCAGCGGCGTCCGCGGCCTGCGCGTCGAGCGTGCCGATGTACAGCGTGATGCGTTCACCCGCCGCGTCCTCGAACATGAACTGGGCGCGCGCGCCGTTTTCGCCGGGCAGCAGGCGTCCGCCGACCAGCGTGTAGCCGAGCGAGGACAGGTCGGGCACCTTGAGCGGGTGGTCGAGGCGTTTGGACAGCCACTGCACCAGGTGCTGCTGCTCGGTGGCGGCCACTTCGACGGGGTGCCGTTTCTCGGGGGTGTAGACGACGTGGGCCACCGAGGCGTCGCGCACGAACTCGCGCACGGCCGGTGCGCGTGCCAAGGAGGCACCGGCCGCGCGCGGCGCGCTCGACCACTGGGCATTGCCGAGCCAGCCGGCCGCGAAGGCGACCAGCAGGCCGGCGGCCATGCCGCCCCAGCGCAGCCAGGGGGCCGAGCGACCGGCCTCGGCACGGCGCCGCTCGAGCACGCCCATCAGCGGCGCGGGCACGGGTTCATCGAGCAGGCCACCGTGCAGGCGGCGCAAGGCGTCGCGCTGGGCATGCCAGGCCGCCACGCGGGCCGCCATGGCCGGATCGCGCGCCAGTGCATCCTCGATCGCCTCGCGGCGCTCGGGCGGCAACTGGCCGTCGACCCAGGCGTGCAGCTCGTCGTCGGTGGGGGGCAGGGTGGGGCGGTTCATGGCGGGGTGCTTCAAATCACTTGAGGCGGCGCAGGCCGGGGCGGCTGGACGCGGTGGCGCCGTCCATCAGTTCCTGCAGGCGAAGGCGGGCGCGCGAGAGGCGCGACATCACGGTGCCGATCGGGATGCCGAGCACCTTCGCCACCTCGGCGTAGGACAGGTCTTCGAGCGTCACAAGCAGCAGCACGGCGCGTTGCTCCTCGGGCAGCTGCATCAGGCAGCGCTGCAGGTCGAGGCCCAGGCCCGGATCGACGCCGCCCTGCAGCTGCTCGGGCGCTACATCCTCCAGCGGCACGACTGCATGCGGCGGCGGCCGGCGCCGCACCTGGCTGGCGAAGAGGTTGTGCATGACCGTGAAGAGCCAGGCGCGCAGGTCGGTGCCCACCACCCAGAGCCGCCACTTGCCGCAGGCGCGCTCGAGCGTGTCCTGCACCAGGTCGTCGGCCGCCCAGGCATTGCCCGTGAGCGCGCGCGCATAGCGGCGCAGGCTCGGGATGTGCTCGACCAGCAGGCGGGCGTCCATGGGCGGGCCGGGAGCCTGTCCGACTCAGGGCTTGGCGGTTTTCCAGGTGCCGTTGACGCCGTCGCCGGTCTTGCCGCCCGGCTTGGTGTCCTTCACCCAGTAGTACAGCGGCCAGCCCTTGGCGGCCCATTGCTTCTTGCCGTCGTCGCGCGTGACGATGGTGAAGTCGCCGCTCGGCTTGTCGCTGTCGGCTGCCATGAAGGGTGGCCAGTTGGTGGCACAGCCGCCGTTGCAGGCCGACTTGCCGCTGCCGGCCGTGTCCTTGTCGAAGGTGTAGAGCGTCATGCCGTTCGCACCGACCAGCGCGCCATCGGCGGCCTTGGGCTGGGCGAACGCGGGGAGGGCGAGCAGGCTGCCGAGCAGTGCGGCGGCGATGCCGACGGAAGACATGCGAAGAGGCGACATGGAAAGACTCCTGGGTTGATGGCATCGAGGATCGATGACACCGCACAAACGCCCGCAGAGCGCGTTTTATTCCATGCCGCCCAAAAAAAGAAAAATCAGCGGTTGCGGCTCTTCATCGCGCGCTCGACTTCGCGCTTGCCTTCGCGGTCCTTGATGGTGTCGCGCTTGTCGTGCTCGGCCTTGCCCTTGGCGAGCGCGATCTCGCACTTCACCTTGCCGGCCTTCCAGTGCAGGTTCAGCGGCACCAGCGTGTAGCCCTTTTGCTCGACCTTGCCGACGAGGCGCTTGATCTCTTCCTTGTGCAGCAGCAACTTCTTGGTGCGGACCGAATCAGGATTGACGTGCGTCGAGGCGCTCTTGAGCGGGTTGATCTGGCAGCCGACCACGAACAGCTCGCCGTCGCGGATCACCACGTAGCCGTCGGTCAGCTGCACCTTGCCTTCGCGCAGCGACTTGACTTCCCACCCCTCGAGGACCATGCCGGCCTCGAAGCGTTCTTCGAAGAAATAGTTGTAGGCGGCCTTCTTGTTGTCGGCGATGCGGGAGGAGGTGTCTTGTTTCTTGGTGGCCATGGCTCGAGAAGTTGGGGGCGCATGGCTTCAATACAATCCGTCGCGCACGCTGTGCCGATTCTATGAAAACAGTCCACAAGTCCGTCCTCATCTGGTACAGCGCCGAAGAAATGTACGCGCTCGTCACCGATGTGGCGAAGTACCCGCAGTTCCTGCCCTGGTGCGACAAGTCGCGCGTCATCGAGCAGGACGAGGGCGGCATGACCGCCGAAGTCGGCCTGGCCTTCGCCGGGCTGCACCAGAGTTTCACCACCCGCAACACGCACATCGCAGGCCGCGAGGTGCAGCTGAAGCTGGTCGACGGGCCGTTCTCCAACCTCGACGGCACCTGGAAATTCCATCCCGTGGGCGAGCAGGGCGAACGCGCCTGCCGCGTCGAACTGCAGATGAGCTACGGCTTCAGCAACTTCGCGCTGCAGGCGCTGGTGGGGCCGGTGTTCGACACCATCGCATCGAGCCTGGTCGAGGCCTTCGTCAAGCGCGCCGAACAGGTCTACGGCGAAGGCTGATGGCCGACAGCCGCATCGAGGTCACGCTGAGCTGTTCGCCGGCGGCGCGCGAGGTGTTCGAGCAGGTCCTGCAGCTCGCGCCCGGCACCGCGGTGGCCGAGGCGGTGAAGGCCAGCGATCTCATGCAGCGCTTTCCCGACCTGGACTGGCGGCATGCCATGACGCCGGGCATCTGGGGCCGGGCGGTGGCGTGGGAGCAGCCGTTGAAGGACGGCGACCGCATCGAGCTGTGCCGTCCGCTCACGGTCGATCCGAAGGTGGCGCGCCGTGAACGCTTCCAGCGGCAAGGCGCGCGCGGCACGGGCCTGTTCGCGAACAAGCGCAAGGGTGGCAAGGACGGCTACTGAGCAGCCTGCACTGGCCGGCCGGGTCAGCGGCTTACTTGCAGTCGCTGTCGATGACCGTTTGAGCGCGCTTTTGCGCGTCGGCACGAGCGGCGTCGTCCATGAACTCGCGCTCGCCCTTGGCATTGACCTTGGCGATGCGGATGCCGCTGTCGATGGTGTTCTTGTTCTCGCGCGCACGGGCGCAGTTGTCGGCCTTGGCCTTGGCGATCTTCGCGGCCTCGGCCGCTTCCTTGGCCTTCTGCTCGGCCTCGGCCTTCTTGGTCTTTTCCTCGAGTTCCTTGTCCACGCCCGTGGGCTTGGGCGGCGCAGCCTTGGGCGCCGCCGCTGTCGTCTCGCTGCTTCCCTCGGGGGCTGGCGTGACCGGAGCGGGCGCCCGGGCCGATGGCGAGGGGCCGGCACGGCGCAGGATGTTCTTCTCGGGGATGTCGGTGGGCGGCGGCTGGTCGCTGAAGACCTTCTTGCCGCTGTTGTCGACCCATTGCCATTGCGCGCTCGCCGAGAGCGGCAGCGCGCACGCGCAACCCAGTACCAGCCAATGCAGGAGATTCATGCGCGGAGTTTAGCTGGGCCTTACTTTTTGCAACATCCGGAATAGGCGGTTTTGCAACGGTCAAAAAGAACCCGCGCCGGCGAAGCGGGCGAGGGCCTCGTTACAATCCGTCTTTTGGAGCCTCACCCATGCGCCTTCTCGGCAAAGCGCTCACCTTCGACGACGTGTTGTTGGTGCCAGCATTCTCCCAAGTCCTGCCCAAGGACACGTCTCTCGCCACCAAGTTCTCCCGCAACATCACGCTGAACCTGCCGCTCGTCTCGGCGGCCATGGACACCGTGACCGAAGCCCGCCTCGCGATCGCCATCGCGCAGGAAGGTGGCATCGGCATCGTGCACAAGAACCTCACCGCGCAGCAGCAGGCCGCCGAAGTGGCCCGCGTCAAGCGCTACGAGTCCGGTGTTTTGCGCGACCCGGTGGTGATCACGCCGACGCACTCCGTGCGCCAGGTGATGGCACTGTCCGACCAGCTCGGCATCTCGGGCTTCCCGGTGATCGACGGCGGCAAGGTCGTCGGCATCGTCACGGGGCGCGACCTGCGCTTCGAGAACCGCTACGACGTGCCCGTCAGCGAAATCATGACGCAGCGCGACCGGCTCATCACCGTGCCCGACGGCACCACGCTGGCCGAGGCCAAGGCGCTGCTGAACAAGCACAAGCTCGAGCGCCTGCTGGTCATCAACGGCGACTGGGAGCTCAAGGGCCTCATCACCGTCAAGGACATCACCAAGCAGACCAGCTTCCCCAACGCCGCACGCGACGCCAACGGCCGCCTGCGCGTGGGCGCGGCGGTCGGCGTGGGTGACGGCACCGAAGAGCGCGTCGAAGCCCTGGTGAAGGCCGGCGTCGACGCCATCGTGGTCGACACGGCCCACGGCCACAGCGCCGGCGTGATCGAGCGCGTGCGCTGGGTCAAGAAGAACTATCCGCAGGTCGACGTCATCGGCGGCAACATCGCCACCGGCGACGCCGCACGCGCACTGGCCGACGCCGGCGCCGATGCCGTCAAAGTCGGCATCGGCCCGGGCTCCATCTGCACCACCCGCATCGTCGCTGGCGTGGGCGTGCCGCAGATCATGGCGGTCGACAGCGTCGCCACCGCGCTGCAGGGCACGGGCATTCCGCTGATCTCCGACGGCGGCGTGCGCTACTCGGGCGACATCGCCAAGGCGATCGCCGCAGGCGCCAGCACCGTGATGATGGGCAGCATGTTCGCCGGCACCGAAGAGGCGCCGGGCGAAATCGTGCTGTACCAGGGCCGCAGCTACAAGAGCTACCGCGGCATGGGCTCCATCGGTGCGATGCAGCAGGGCAGTGCCGATCGGTACTTCCAGGAATCGACCACCGGCAACCCCAACACCGACAAGCTCGTGCCCGAAGGCATCGAAGGCCGCGTGCCCTACAAGGGCTCGATCGTCTCCATCGTCTACCAGATGGCCGGCGGTGTGCGTGCCAGCATGGGCTACTGCGGCTGCGCGACCATCGAGGACATGCAGAACAAGGCTGAGTTCGTGGAGATCACCACGGCCGGCATCCGTGAGAGCCACGTCCACGACGTGCAGATCACGAAGGAAGCGCCGAACTACCGCGCTGAGTAAATGTGGCCCCCACGCGCCCCCACTGCGTGTGGGGCGCTGCCCCCCAAGGGGGCCGCAGGCCGCCTTGGGGCGGCCCGGCGCCGGCCTGAAGCCCAATCTGGCCAGACCTTGAAAGTCAGGCCAGACTCGGTTTAGAATTCGGGCCAGATTCAAATTTTCTGGCCCAAATGCAATCCATCGGCATCGCTGAAGCCAAGAACAACTTCTCGGCCCTGATCGACCTGGTCGAAAAGGGCGAGGAGGTTCGCATCACCCGCCACGGCAAGGAAGTCGTGCGCATGCTGCCGGTGCGCCGCAAGCCCGTCATCACCGACGAGCAGATCGCCCGCGAGCTCGGGCAGATCGACGCGCTGCACGCCACCATCCAGCCCGGCCCCACGACCCGCGAGCTCCTGGACCAGGGACGCCAGCCATGACCGCCTTCGTCATGGACGCCTCGGTCACCGCCGCCTGGCTGCTGCCCGACCAGGCCAGCGAACACACCCGCAGGCTCTACGCCGCCATCCGCCGCGACGAGGTCGAGCCGCAGGCGCCCAATGCCTGGCAATGGGAGTGCGCCAACATCCTCGCCAACGGCGTGCGCAGCGGCCGCATCCCGGCATCGGCCGTCGAGGGCTTGTGGAGCGTGCTCGATGCCATCCGCCACCGCGTGGAGCTGCACGACCTTGCGCCGGCCCAGCACAAGGCCGTGCTCGCCGTGGCCATCGACGCGGGTGTCTCGCTCTACGATGCGGGCTACCTCTGGCTCGCCAAATCGCTCAACCTTCCGCTCGCCACCTTCGACGAGCACCTCATCCAGGCGGCGCCGCACGCGGGCGTCAAGCTGTTCGACATTTCAACGCTCTGAGTCCTTTCGCCATGCAACACGACAAGATCCTCATCCTCGACTTCGGCTCGCAAGTCACCCAGCTCATCGCACGCCGCGTGCGCGAAGCGCATGTGCTCAGCGAAGTGCATCCCTGCGACGTCACCGACGAGTGGGTGCGCGAATACGCCGCCGACGGCCACCTCAAGGGCGTGATCCTCTCGGGCAGCCACGCCAGCGTGTACGAAGAGACCACCGACAAGTGCCCGCAAGCTGTGTTCGACCTCGGCATTCCCGTGCTCGGCATCTGCTACGGCATGCAGACCATGGCGCACCAGCTCGGCGGCAAGGTCGAAGGCGGCCACAAGCGCGAGTTCGGCTTCGCGGCCGTGCGCGCCCATGGCCACACCGCGCTGCTGAAGGACATCGCCGACTTCACCACGCCCGAGGGCTTCGGCATGCTCAACGTGTGGATGAGCCACGGCGACAAGGTCACCGAGCTGCCGCCCGGCTTCAAGCTCATGGCCAGCACCGACAGCTGCCCCATCGCCGGCATGGCCGACGAGGCGCGCCGCTACTACGCGCTGCAGTTCCACCCCGAAGTCACGCACACCGTGCAGGGCAAGGCCATCATCGACCGCTTCGTGCTCGGCATCTGCGAAGCCAAGCCCGACTGGGTCATGCGCGACCACATCGCCGAAGCCGTGCAGAAGATCCGCGAGCAGGTGGGCGACGAAGAGGTCATCCTGGGCCTGTCAGGCGGTGTCGATTCGAGCGTGGCCGCCGCGCTCATCCACCGCGCCATCGGCGACCAGCTCACCTGCGTGTTCGTCGACCACGGCCTGCTGCGCCTGAACGAAGGCGACATGGTCATGGAAATGTTCGAAGGCAAGCTGCACGCGAAAGTCATTCGTGTCGATGCCAGCGACCTGTTCCTGGGCAAGCTCGCCGGCGTGAGCGATCCCGAAGCCAAGCGCAAGATCATCGGCGGCGAGTTCGTCACCGTGTTCAAGCAGGAAGCCGCGAAGCTCAAGGCGGGCGACGGCGGCCACAAGGGCGCGACCTTCCTGGCGCAAGGCACCATCTACCCCGACGTCATCGAGTCGGGCGGCGCCAAGAGCAAGAAGGCCGTCACCATCAAGAGCCACCACAACGTGGGCGGCCTGCCCGAGCAGCTGGGCCTGAAGCTGCTCGAACCGCTGCGCGACCTGTTCAAGGACGAAGTCCGCGAACTCGGCGTGGCGCTGGGCCTGCCGCCCGAGATGGTGTACCGCCACCCGTTCCCTGGCCCGGGCCTGGGCGTGCGCATCCTGGGCGAAGTGAAGAAGGAATACGCCGACCTGCTGCGCCGCGCCGACGCGATCTTCATTGAAGAGCTGCGCAACTTCACCGACGCCGAGACCGGCAAGACCTGGTACGACCTCACGAGCCAGGCCTTCACCGTGTTCCTGCCCGTGAAGAGCGTGGGCGTGATGGGCGACGGCCGTACCTACGACTACGTCGTCGCGCTGCGCGCCGTGCAGACCAGCGACTTCATGACCGCCGACTGGGCCGAGCTGCCGTACGCGCTGCTCAAGAAGGTGTCGGGCCGCATCATCAACGAGGTGCGCGGCATCAACCGCGTGACCTACGACGTGTCGAGCAAGCCGCCGGCGACGATCGAGTGGGAATGAGTTCCTGAAAAGAAGAAAGGCGCCGCAAGGCGCCTTTCTTCTTTGGCGGGTGACCCGATGATCAGAAGCTCGCCTTCAACCCCACCGTGAACATCCCGCCCTTGGCCTGCTTCGACAGCTTGCCGAAGTAGTCGTAGTCGGCCGTGATCGCGAGGTTCTGCGTCATGCGGTACTCGGCGCCGACACCGACCATCAGACCCGTGCCGCTGCCCGAAAGGCGCTGGTTGGCCGGGGCCCACTTGTTGTCGCCGGAGATGCGTCCGCGTGCCACGCCGAGGCGGCCGTTGAGGGCGAAGGCGTCGCCCAGCGGCATGCGGGCGGTGGCGGCCGCGTAGAAGACCTGGCCGGTGCCGGTCTGCAGCCTGGAGCCGCCGTAGGCCGAGCTCCATTGGCTCACGCTGCCGAGGCGGGCGTAGCCGGCTTCCACGCCGAAGTGCTCGGTCAGGCGATAGCCGCCATACAGCTTGTACGACGTGCCGCTCTTGTCGGCCTTCTTGCCGCCCCATGGCACGGGCACGGGGGCGTTTTTCGAGGACGACAGGCTGTAGCTGGAGCGGCCGATGGCGCCGCCGACATACAGCCCGGTGTCCTTGTCGAGACCGGCGGCGAAGGCGCCGATGGAGGCGGTGCCGAGCCAGAGAGCTGCGAGTGCGAGGCGGGCTTGCGTTTTCGTCAAGATGAAATCCTGTTGGTTGATCGATTGAATGAATGCGTGGATGAACGGCGTGTCGTTGTTCGCCTTGCCGCCACCGTTCGACGATTCTCAAAAACCAAGCTGAAGACGAGCTTCGCGTTTGCTGAAGGCCTCATGAAGGGCCCTTGCCATGGGCGATGATCGACACATGTCAGCCCAGCTTCTTCTTCCCGGAATCGATCCCCCGCCGCGGCCCCTGCCGCGGCCTCGCGGCACCCAGGCCCCTCGCAAGGCGCCGCTGCCGCACTCGCTTTTCTTCGCACTGCTTCCCGCCCCGCAAGACGCCGAAACGATCGCCGCGCTCGGTGCGCGCATGAACTCCCAACACGCCCTGAAGGGCACGGTGGTCGAGGCGCAGCGCCTGCATGTCACGTTGTTCGACCTCGGCAACCACGACCAGGTGCCGGCCGACAAGGTGGCCCAGGCATCGACCGCGGCCGCCGCGGTGTCCGTGCCGGCGCTCGATGTCGTTTTCGAAAAGTCCATGAGCTACGCCAAAGGCGCGCTGGTGCTGTGCGCCGACGACGAGGCCAACGTTGCGGCGTTGCGCGCGTTCAGGCAGCGCCTGGGCGAGGCGCTGGCCGATGTCGGCCTGAAGCCCTCGCGCGCGTTCACGCCGCACATGACCGTCGCCTATGCGCGGCGCAAGCTCGAAAAGCACGCGCTCGAAGCGCCCGCCCGGTGGTCCGCCCATTCGCTGGTGCTCATCGACAGCCACGTGGGCGAGGGCGTGCACGAGGTGCTGGGCCGCTGGCCCGCCGAGGTGGCCGCCTAGGCGCCGTCCTGATCGGCAAACGTATCGAACAGCAGCCCGCGCAGCCACTGGTTGCCCGGGTCGCGGTGCACCTTCGCGTGCCAGAACAGGTTGATCGCGATCTGCGGCAGCGCCACCGGGTGCGGTCGCCACACCAGGCCGAAGGGCTCGGCGATGCTGCGCGCCAGCCGCTCGGGCACGGTCGCGATCATCTCGCTCGACTGCAGGATGTGGCCGATGGCCACGAAGTGCGGCACCTTGAGCCGGATGCGGCGCTGGATGCCCTGCGCCGCCATCACGTCGTCGGCCTTGCCGTGGCCCGTGCCGGCGGCCTGCACCTGCACGTGGTCCGCTGCGCTGAAGTCCTTCAGTGAGACGCTGCGCTTGCGCGCCAGCGGGTGCGTACCCGCGAACAGGCACACATAACGCTGCAGGAACAGCCGGCGCTGGAACACGCCCGACTTGAGCTGCGGCAGCAGGCCGATGGCGATGTCGACATGGCCGGCCTCCAGGTCGTCGCGCAGGTGGGTCGCGGTGTTGTTGCGCAGCGTGCTGATGGTCACGCCCGGCGCGGCGGCCGAGAGCGTTTCCATGAGGCGCGGCGTGAAGTAGATCTCGCCGATGTCGGTCATGGCGAGCGTGAAGCTGCGCGTGCTCGTGGCGGGGTCGAACACCACCTGCTGGTTGAGCGCCGTGTGCAGCGCGCCCATGGCGTAGGCCACCGGCTCGGCCAGCTGCAGCGCGAAGGGCGTGGGCTCCATGCCGCGTGCGGTGCGCAGAAAAAGCTCGTCGCCCAGCAGCTTGCGCAGGCGCGCCAGCGCGTTGCTGATGGCGGGCTGCGACAGGCCCAGCGACTCGGCCACGGCCGACACGCGCTTCTCGGCCAGCATGCGGTCGAACACCAGCAGCAGGTTGAGGTCGATGTCCTTGAGTTGCATGGCGCACCTTTATTCATGCTGGTGATACAGCCGATTCACCAGATTCTATTGGTCAATCGACAAGGGCCGCGCATCATCCGTGCCCAGAGACAAGCCGGCCCTGCCGCCGGCGCGAGAAAAGGAGAGCCCGACGATGGACCTGCACATTCACCCCCTTGCCCGCACCCTCGAGGTCCGCCCCGGCGCGAACCTGCTCGAGGTGCTGCGCGAGCACCAGGTGCCGGTGTCGTACAGCTGCATGTCGGGGCGCTGCGGCACCTGCCGCTGCAAGGTGGTGTCGGGCCAGCTGCTCGACGGCGGCCAGGACGCGATCCGGCCCGACGGGCAGGGCGAGCGCTACGTGCTGGCCTGCCAGAGCACGCTGACCGAAAGCTGCACCATCGAGATTCCCGAGCCCGACGAGGTGGTGGTGCACCCGGCGCGCGTCCTCAAGGCCACGGTCACGGGCATCGACGTGCTCACGCACGACATCCGCCGCCTGCGCCTCAAGCCCAACAAGCCGCTGGCGTTCTCGCCGGGCCAGTACGCGCAGCTGCAGTTCGGCCCCGAGCTGGCACGGCCGTACTCGATGGCCGGGCTGAGCCGCGACGCGGAGCTCGAATTCCACGTGCGCCGCGTGCCGGGCGGCCGCGTCACGGCCCACATCTTCGAACAGCTGCGCGTGGGCGACACCGTGCGCGTGAGCGGCCCGCTGGGCACCGCCTACCTGCGCACCAAGCACCGCGGGCCGATGCTCTGCGCGGCGGGCGGCACGGGGCTCGCGCCCATCCTGTCGATCGTGCGCGGCGCGGTCGCGGCGGGGCTGATGCAGCCGATCCACCTTTACCTCGGCGTGCGTTCCGATGCCGACGTGTACGGCCTGCCCGAGCTGCGTGAATTGCAGGCGCAGCACCCCGGCCTGAAGGTGCACGTCGTGGTGGTCGCCGGCCCCGCGCGCGACGGCCAGCGGCTGGGGCTCATCACCGACGCGATCCGCGCCGACCTGCCTGCGGGGCTCGAAGGCTGGCGCGCCTACCTTTGCGGCTCGCCGCCGATGGTGGAGGCCGCGAGCCGGCTGGTGCAGGCGCACGGCCTGGCGCCCGAGCAGACGCATGCCGATGCCTTCTACCTGCAAGGCACCTGAAGAACCGAACAAGAGAAAAGGAGACCCGATGACCACGCCAGCCGTCTTCCCCATCGAGCTGCGCTGGGAGAGCGAGAAGACCAGCCGCATTCCCTTCATGGCCTACACCGACGAGGCGCTGCACAAGAAGGAGCTGCAGCGCTTTTTCTACGACAAGCACTGGTGCTATGTCGGCCTCGAAGCCGAGATCCCGAACCCGGGCGACTTCAAGCGCACCGCCATCGGCGAGCGCTCGGTCATCCTGTCGCGCGACGAAGAAGGCGCCATCCACGTGTTCGAGAACGTCTGCGCCCACCGCGGCATGCAGTTCTGCCGCGAGCGCCATGGCAACAAGAAAGAGTTCGTCTGCCCGTATCACCAGTGGAACTACACGCTCAAGGGCGACCTGCAGGGCGTGCCGTTCCGCCGTGGCGTGAAGCAGGATGGCAAGGTGCACGGTGGCATGCCGGCCGATTTCAAGACCGAAGACCACGGCCTGAACAAGCTCAAGGTCGCGTCGCGCGGCGGCGTGGTGTTCGCGTCGTTCGACCATGACATCGAATCGTTCGAAGATTTTCTCGGCCCCGACATCCTGCATTACTTCGATCGTCTGTTCGACGGCCGCAAGCTCACCATCCTGGGCTACAGCCGCCAGCGCATTCCGGGCAACTGGAAGCTCATGCAGGAGAACATCAAGGACCCGTACCACCCGGGCCTGCTGCACACCTGGTTCGTGACCTTCGGGCTCTGGCGCGCCGACAACAAGTCGGAGCTGAAGATGGACGCACGCGGCCGTCACGCCGCCATGATCTCCACGCGCGGCAGCGCCGGCAAGGCTGCGCAGGTGACACAGGTGTCGAGCTTCAAGGAAAGCATGCAGCTCAAGGACCCGCGCTTTCTGGACATCGTGCCCGAGCCCTGGTGGGGCGGGCCGACGGCGGTGATGATGACGCTGTTTCCCAGCCTCATCCTGCAGCAGCAGGTCAACAGCGTGTCGACGCGCCACATCCAGCCCGTGGGCCATGACGCCTTCGATTTCGTCTGGACGCATTTCGGCTTCGAGGGCGACACGCCCGAGATGACGCAGCGCCGCCTGCGCCAGGCCAACCTGTTCGGGCCGGCGGGTTTCGTGTCGGCCGACGACGGTGAGGTGATCGAGTTCTCGCAGGAAGGCTTCGAGCAGAAGCCCTACCACCGCACGCTGGCCGAGCTCGGCGGGCGCGAGGTCGAGAACACTGACCACATGGTGACCGAGACGCTGATCCGCGGCATGTACCGCTACTGGCGTGAAGTGATGGAGGCCGCATGAGCACGCTCGACACCGCCACCTACCTCGACCTGTCGCGCCTGTATGCGGCGTATGCGCACGCCGTCGATTCGGGCGACTGGGACCTGTGGCCCGCGTTCTTCACCGAGCAGTGCAGCTACCGCCTGCAGCCGCGCGAGAACCACGAACGCGGGCTGCCGCTGGCCACGCTCTCGTTCGAAAGCCGGGGCATGCTCGAAGACCGCGTCTACGGCATCAAGGAGACGCTGTTCCACGACCCGTACTACCAGCGCCACGTGGTGGGCCTGCCGCTGGTGCACCGCGTCGACGACGACGGCACCATCCACAGCGAGGCCAACTACGCGGTGTTCCGCACCAAGCTCGACGGGCCGTCGACCGTGTTCAATGTCGGGCGCTACATCGACAAGGTCGTGCAGACCCCCGAGGGCCTCAAGTTCGCGTCGCGCCTGTGCGTGTTCGACAGCGAAATGATCCCGAACTCCATCATCTACCCCATCTGAAACCGAGCCATGACAGAAAAAGAACCAGAGACCCACGGTGCCCCGTTGCGCCGCTTCACCGACCCGGCCTACGTGCCGCTGTGCGCCAACCTTGCCGAGGTGCGCGAGAACATCGACCGGCTCGACCGCCAGATCGTCGCGCTGCTGGCCGAGCGCGGCCGCTACGTGAAGGACGCCGCGCGCTTCAAGCGCGACGCCTTTCAGGTGTCGGCGCCGCAGCGCCAGCAGGAAGTGATCGACAAGGTGAAGGCGCTCGCCGAGAAGGAGGGCGCCTACCCCGAGGTGGTCGAGGCCGCCTACCGCGCGCTCATCGCGGGCTTCATCGCGCGCGAGCAGCAGGACCATTTGGGCATGGTCGAGGTGGAGGTGCAGCCATGACGCGCGCACGCCTCTTCGTCGCACTCACCGCCGTGGCCCTGGCCGCGGCCGCCCATGCGCAGGAATGGCCGCAGCGCCCCGTGCGCATCGTGGTGCCGTTCGCGGCGGGCTCGTCGCCCGACATCCTCGCGCGCATCGTCAACGACAAGCTCGCGGCGCGCATCGGCCAGCCGCTCATCGTCGAGAACAAGCCCGGCGCGGGCGGCAACAGCGGCACCGACGCGGTCTCGAAGGCGCAGCCCGACGGCTACACCTTCCTGCTGTCGGTGAACGCGCCACTGGTCTACAACACCATCCTCTACAAGAACCTGCCGTACGAACCGTTCAAGGACCTCGTGCCCGTGTCGCTCGCCGCGACCACGCCGAACGTCTGCGCGGTCTCCAATTCGATGGGCGTCGATTCGGTCAAGGGCTGGCTGGCCGCGATGAAGAAGAACCCCGGCAAGTTCAACTTCGCCTCGACCGGCAACGGCTCGATCTCGCACCTGGGCGTGGAGCTCATCAAGGCCAAGACGCAGTCGTTCGCGGTGCACATCCCGTACGCCTCGTCGGGCCAGGCCGTGACGGCCATCGTGCAGGGCGACGTGCAGTACGCCTGCCTGCCGCCGGTCACGGTGATGCCGCAGGCCAAGGCCGGCCGCCTGAAGGCGCTGGCCGTCACGTCGGCCGAGCGTTCGGCATTGCTGCCCGAGCTGCCGACGTTGCGTGAGTCGGGCCTGCCCGACATCCAGGCCGTGCCATGGTTCGCCTACATGGCGCCCAAGGGCACGCCGAACGACGTGGTGCAGCGCATGAGCCGCGAGATTGCCGCGACGCTGAAAGACCCCGACACGGTCAAGCGCCTGCAGACCGCGTACTTCGACCCCGTGGGCAGCACGCCCGAAGGCCTGTCGAAGTTCATGGACGAGGAGCTGCGCCGCTGGAAGCCGGTGATCGACCGCGCCGGCCTCAAGCCCGATTGAGAAAAGGGAGCACACGATGAGCACGATGACCTGGGTCGACGCCGCGGCGGTCGACGACGTTCCCGCCGACGACGTGGTCGGCATCGAGGTGCAGGGGCGCGACATCGCGCTGTACGGCACCGACGACGGCATCCACGCCACCGACAACATCTGCACGCACGGCCATGCGCGGCTGTGCGACGGTTTTCTCGAAGGCCACGAGATCGAATGCCCGCTGCACCAGGGCCGTTTCGACGTGCGCAGCGGCAAGGCCATGTGCGCGCCGCTCACGGAAGACCTGCGCACCTACCCGGTGAAGATCGAGGGCGGGCGGGTGTTCCTGGCGTTCGAAGGCTGAACTGTTCTGCCTCCGGCGGGGGCAATCTGTCTCTGTTCGCGCCCGAACGGTTGGCGACAATCGAGGCCCGTTTTCCTGGACATCCGATGACAGAACCACACAGCCGCGACCAGATCGCCGACCTGATTGCCGCCGAACTGGGCCATCGCTTCGACGGCGAGATCCTGGCCGGCGGCCACTACGTGCCGCTGGTGCGCGATGGCCGCACCGTCTACCTCAGCGGCCAGGTGCCGCGCGTGGGCACCACCGTGGTCGTCACCGGCCGCGTGGGCGATGCCGTGTCGCTCGACACCGCGCGCGAAGGCGCCCAGATCTGCGCGCTGCGCAGCCTCGCGTTGCTGCGCCGCGCCCTCGGCTCGCTCGATGCGGTCGAGAAGGTGCTGCGTGTCGGCGTGTTCGTGCAGTGCACGGCCGACTTCACGCAGCAAAGCGAGGTGGCCGATGCCGCGTCCGACCTGCTGCACCGCGTGTTCGGCGAGGCCGGCGTGCATGTGCGCACGGCGGTCGGCGTCTATGCGCTGCCGAAGAACGCGACGGTCGAGGTCGAGATGACTGTCGCGACCACCCACGCAGCCTGAATCGACTGCGTCAGCCGCGTTCGCGGCGCGCGGGTTCGCTGCGGTGCAGGTGCACCGCCAGCGTGTCGCGCGGCGGGCGCACCGCGCATTGCGCCAGCAGCCGGCCGGCTTCGCCCCGGTGGTAGCCGTTGTGCGTCACGACGTGGGCCAGCATCTCTTCGCGCGTCATCCGGCCCTTGTCGCCGTCGGTGAACACGAAGGGCAGCGGCTCGGCCAGCAGCGCCGGCGTGAGCGTGTCCAGGTAGGCGAGGTACCAGCGGTCGGACTCGGCCACGGCCGCGCGCAGGTCGGCCAGCGTGGGCGTTTCGGGCGTGTTGTCGTCGGTGAAACCGTGCGGCGTGCCCGTGAGGTGGCCCGCGAAGATCCGGTTCACCACATGGGCATGGTTGACCACGCGGATCGCGGCATGCCGGGCGTCGGCGTGCTGTACGGGGTCGAGGCTGGCCATGCGGTCCAGCAGCTCGTCGTTGGCCCAAGCGTGGTACTGGAACAGCGTGCGCAGCAGGGGTGGGGCGCTCATGTCGGGTGTCCTTGTCATCGGGGAACCCGGATGTTCGCGGCAGGCGCGGCGCCTGTCCAGCCGCCGCCGGGTCAGCGCTCGCCGAGCATCCAGCGCGTGCGGTCGCCGCGCCCCGGCAGGTGCAGCGCGGCGGTGGCCGCGGGCGTCTCGGCCAGCAGCCGGCCCTTGCGGAACACCTTGAGCCGCGTCGCGCGCAGTCGGATGGCCTCGACCGGGTCGCGCGCCTGCAGCAGCACGAAGCTGGCGTCGCAGCCGGCCTCCAGGCCGTAGCCGTCCAGGTGCATCACGCGCGCCGCGCGCGTGGTCACGGCCTCGAAGCACTGGTGGATGCCGGCCTGGCTGGTCATCTGCGCCACGTGCAGGCCCATGTGGGCCACCTCGAGCATGTCGCCCGAGCCCATGCCGTACCACGGGTCCATCACGCAGTCGTGGCCGAAGGCGACGTTCACGCCGGCCGCCAGCAGTTCGGGCACGCGCGTCATGCCGCGGCGCTTGGGGTAGCTGTCGTGGCGGCCCTGCAGCGTAATGTTGATAAGCGGGTTCGACACCACGCTCACGCCGCTCTCGGCGATCAGCGGCAGCAGCTTGCTCACGTAGTAGTTGTCCATCGAGTGCATCGAGGTGCAGTGCGAGCCCGTCACGCGGCCTTGCAGGCCCAGGCGCAGCGTCTCGGCGGCCAGGGTCTCGATGTGGCGCGAGAGCGGGTCGTCGGACTCGTCGCAGTGCATGTCGACCAGCTTGCCGCGCTCGGCGGCCAGCTCGCACAGCAGCTTCACGCTGGCCGCGCCGTCGGCCATGGTGCGCTCGAAATGCGGAATGCCGCCGACCACGTCCACGCCCTTGTCGAGCGCGCGCGTGAGGTTGTCGACGCCGCCCGGCGAGCGCAGCACGCCATCCTGCGGAAAGGCCACCAGCTGCAGGTCGATGTAGGGCGCCACCTGGCGCTTCACCTCGAGCAGCGCATCGACCGCGAGCAGGCTGGGGTCGCTGGTGTCCACGTGCGAGCGGATCGCCAGCAGGCCCTTCGCCACGGCCCAGTCGCAATACGCGAGCGCACGTTCGATGAGCGCGTCGGCCGTGAGCAGCGGCTTGAGCTCGCCCCACAGCGCGATGCCTTCGAGCAGCGTGCCGCTCTGGTTGACGCGCGGCTGGCCGTAGCTCAGCGTGGCGTCCATGTGGAAATGCGGGTCGACGAAATGCGGCGCGAGCAGCAGGCCATGGGCGTCGAGCGTCTCGTGCGCGGGCGCGGCCAGGCCGGGCGTGACCTCGGCGATGCGGCCGTCCTGCACGGCGACCGACATGCCGGTGCGGCCGTCGGGGAGGGTGGCGTTGGTGATGAGGAGGTCGAGCATCGGTGGGGTGTTTTTTTTCGAGGGGCGCTCAGCGCGTGCGCTGCGCGCGGAAGCGGTATTGCCCTGCGGCCGGCCCGACCTCGATGGTCACGCGGCGCAGCTTGTCGTCGTGGCCCGAGTCGGCCTTGGCCGTCACCACGATGCCGCGCGGCGTGGCGCGGCAGGTGAGTTCGCTCAGGGAGATTTCCGCGTGGTCGTTGTCGAGCTCGGCGATGGCGGTCGTGTGCACGGCATACAGGCTGTAGCTGCGGTCGGCCTCGCCGCGCGCCATCCACTGCACGTAGAGGAACGACTGCGCGAAGGCTTCGGCGTGGACCACGCGGTAGGTGCCGCGGTGGTCGGTGCCCCAGGTGCCGCAGGTCTGCACCCAGGTGACGGCGTCGTGGGTGGCGAAGCGCTCGGGGCCGTAGTCGGCGCCGAGTGCGTGGGCGCCGCCGCCGGCCAGGGCGAGCAGCGCGGTGGCCAGCAGGCGACGGAGGCGGGGCCGCGTCATCGGCATGTCAGCGTTCTCCCTTGCGGTAGGGTTTCATCAGCGCCTGCGGATAGCTGGCCTTGCGCGCCACCAGCACCAGCGCCAGGATCGACAGCAGGTAGGGCAGCATCAGGTACAGCTGGTAAGGCAGCACGGCATCGCCCGATTGTTGCAGCCGCAGCTGCAGCGCGTCGAAGAACGCGAACAGCAACGCGCCAAGCAGGGCCTTGCCGGGCCGCCACGAGGCGAACACCACCAGCGCCACGCAGATCCAGCCGCGCCCGTTCACCATGTTGAAGAAGAAGGCGTTGAAGGCCGACAGCGTGAGGAAGGCGCCGGCCACGCCCATCAGCGCCGAGCCCGCCACGATGGCGCCGGTGCGCGTGGCCGCGACCGACACGCCCTGGCTCTCGGCCGCCTGCGGGTTCTCGCCGACCATGCGCAGCGCCAGGCCGAGCGGCGTGCGGTACAGCACCCAGGCCACGGCCGGCACCAGCAGCAGCGCGAACAGCGTGAGCGCGGTCTGCGCGTTGAGGATGGGCACGGGCAGCCAGTCCATCGGCGCGAAGGGCGTGATGGTCGGCGGCGTGTTCACCTTCGGAAAGCTCACGCGGTAGCCGAAGTAGCTCAGCGCCGTGGCCAAGAGCGTGATGCCCAGCCCCGAGACGTGCTGCGACAGCGCGAGCCCGACGGTCAAAAAGGCGTGCAGCAATCCGAACACCATGCCCGTGAGCGCGGCCACGCCGACGCCGGCCCACAGCGGCGCGCCGGCGTACACCGCGAGCCAGCCGGTGAAGGCGCCCGCGACCATGATCCCTTCGATGCCGAGGTTGAGCACGCCCGCGCGCTCGCACAGCAGCACGCCCAGCGTGCCCAGGATGAGCGGCGTGGCGATGCGCAGCACCGCGACCCAGAAGGCGGGGTTGGAAAGAATGTCGAGCAGGTCGGTCATTTCGTCACCCGCACGCGGTATTGCGTGAGCAGCGTGGCCACCAGCACCGCGATCAGCGAGGCCGCGACGATCACGTCGGCGATGTAGGTCGGCACGCCCACGGCGCGGCTCATGGTGTCGGCGCCGACCAGCACGCCGGCCACGAACACGCCGGCAGCGATCACGCCCAGCGGGTGCAGGCCGGCGAGCATCGCGATCACGATGCCCGTGTAGCCGTAGCCCGGCGACATGTCGAGCGTGACGTAGCTCGTGCGGCCCGCCACCTCGATGGCGCCGGCCAGCCCGGCCAGCGCGCCCGAGAGCAGCGCCACCATGACCACCGTGCGCGTCACCGGCACGCCGGCGAAGGCGGCGGCGCGCGCATTGGCGCCCACCGCGCGGATGTCGAAGCCCAGCACCGTGTACTTGAAGATCGCCCACACGATCACCGCGAGCGACACGGCCCACAGCAGCCCGGTGTGCACGCGCGTCTGCGCGATGAGCTTGCCCAGTTCGAGATCGGACTGCAGCGACACGCTCTGCGGCCAGCCCATCGCAGTCGGGTCTTTCATCGGCCCGTCGAGCAGCGCCGACACGCCCAGCAGCACGATGAAGTTGATGAGCAGCGTCGTGACCACTTCGTCGACGCCGAGCTTGTTCTTCATGAGCGCCGGGCCGAGCAGCATCAGCGCGCCGGCCACCGCAGCGGCCAGCATCATCAGCGGGAACAGCAGCCAGGGTGAGAGTTCGAAGCCGGTGCCGCCGTGCATGCCGCCCACGGCCACGGCGGCCAGCGCGCCCGCGAACAGCTGCCCCTCGGCGCCGATGTTGAAGAGCCGCGCCTTGAACGCGACCGTGGCGGCCAGGCCGGTGAGGATGAGTGGAATGGCCCGCGTCAGCGTCTCGCTCCATGCGAACACCGAGCCGAAGCCGCCCTGCAGCAGCAGCGCGTAGGTGCGCCCGACCGGCGCGCCGGCCCAGCGCACGAGCAGCGCGCTCACCAGCAGCGTGAACACGACCGCGCCGATGGGGGCCAGCACCAGCGCGGCGCGCGAGCTTTCGTGGCGTCGTTCGAGGCGCATCATGCGGCGGCTCCCGGGCGTTGTGGCGCCGTGGCTCCGGCCATCGCCAGGCCGATGGCCTCGCGCGTCCAGGCCGCGGCCGGTCGCGCTTCGCCGAGGTGGCCGCCGTGCATCACGGCCACGCGGTCGCCGAGCGCGAGCACTTCGTCGAGGTCGTCGGAAATGACGAGCACCGCCGCGCCGGCATCGCGCGCGGCGATGAGCTGCTGCTGCACATAGGCGACGGCGCCGATGTCCAGCCCCCAGGTCGGCTGGTGCGCGACGATGAGGCGCGGGGCGCGGTTCGGGTACTTCTTGTTGTCGGTGTCTTGTTCCACTTGCTCGGGCGCCAGCAGCGCCCGCCCCAGGATCAGTTTCTGCATGTTGCCGCCCGAGAGCGAACGGGCCGGCGACATCAGGCCGGCGCCGCGCACGTCGAAGGCTTTCTCGATGCGCCGGGCGTGCAGCCGCGCGGCTGCACGCCGGACGATGAACGACCAGCGTGAAAAGACCGGGCTGCGCAGCCGCTCGGACACGGCGTTCTCCCACACCGGCAGGTCGCCGACCACGCCGACCGCGTGCCGGTCTTCGGGAATGCGCGCCACGCCGCGCTGCACCAGCCGGGCGGGCGAGGGCGGCAGCGCGCGGCCCATGAACTGCGCGCTGCCGGAGACGGCGCGGCGCGTGCCGCTCAGCAGCTCGGCCAGCGCGACCTGGCCGTTGCCGGAGACGCCGGCGATGGCGGTGATTTCGCCCGCGCGCAGCGTGAGCGACACCTCGCGCAAGCGGTCCTGCCCGCCGTCTTTCGCCGAGGCCGTACTCACGTGGTCGAGCACGCAGACTGCGTCGCCCACCGATTTCGCGGGCCGGCGCTGCGGCGCCTCGACTGCGTGGCCGACCATCCACAGCGCGAGCTGCGCCTGCGTGGTGTCGGCCGTGCGCGCCTCGGCCACGAGCTTGCCGCCGCGCAGCACCGCGATGCGCTGCGACACGCGCAGCACCTCGCCGAGCTTGTGGCTGATGAAGATGACCGACAGGCCCTGCGCCACCATCTGTGCGAGCGTGGCGAACAGCGCCTCGCTCTCCTGCGGCGTGAGCACGGCCGTGGGCTCGTCGAGGATCAGGATGCGCGCGCCGCGGTACAGCGCCTTGAGGATTTCGACGCGCTGGCGTTCGCCGACCGAGAGGCTGCCGATGGTCGCGTCGGGCTGCACCGGCAGGCCGAAGCGCTGCGCGACCTCGAGCAGGCGCGCGCGGGCCGCCGCACGGCGCGAGACCGGGCGCCACAGCGGCTCGGTGCCCATCGTCACGTTGTCGAGCACGCTGAGGTTGTCGGCCAGCGTGAAGTGCTGGTGCACCATGCCCACGCCGGCGGCCAGCGCGGCCTTGGGGTTGCCGGGCGGCAGGGGCGAGCCGAAGACTTCGATGCGGCCTTCGTCGGCAACGTAGTGGCCGAACAGGATCGACATCAGCGTCGACTTGCCGGCGCCGTTCTCGCCCAGCAGCGCGAGCACTTCGCCGGCCTGCAGGTCGAGAGAGATGGCGTCGTTGGCCACGAGCGGGCCGAAGCGCTTGGTGATGCCCTGGAGGCGGAGCACGGTGGGGTTCATGGGGACACAGGTTGCGACGGCAGGTCGCGGCAGAAATTCTCGATGGCCCGGGCGGAGGCGGCGGGCGAGGCCTGCAGCAGGCCGTGGGGGCCGTCGAGCTGCACCAGGTGCAACGCCGACAGCCCGCGCTGAATGGCGGCTACTGCGCGGCGCGGCACCACGCGGTCCTGCAGCGCCTGCAGGTACATCGCGGGCACGCCGACCCGCGGCAGCTTGTCGCGCACGTCGACGCGCTGCACTTCCTTCATGCGGTGGGTCATGACGGCGACCGACACCTGCTTCAGCGAAGCCTGGAGCATGTCCGACAGGTGCGGCGACGCCGAACCACCCAGCAGCAGGTGCCGCATCGGCGCGCGCATGAGCTTCGAATGCAGCAGGCGCATCGACAGGTCGAGCAGGCCCGCGCGCATCAGCGCCAGGCCGGGCGCGGGCCGGCGCGCGAAGCTGCAGCACAGGATGAGGCCACGCAGCCCCGGCGGGCGCGAGGCCGCGAGGGAGATGGCCAGCGGCCCGGAAAACGATTCGCCGAGCAGCACGAAGGGCTGATGCGTTGGCAGTTGCGCGCGCACCATCGCTTCGAGTTCGTCGTAGCCCAGCACCTGGCGGCCCGGGTAGCGCACGACGTCGATGGCGGCCTGCGGCCCCAGTGCCTGCGCCAGCGGCGCGAAGAGATCGCCGGTGCCGTCCATGCCCGGCAGCAAGACAAGACGAGGCAGGCGCCCGGGCGCCACCGTCACTTCCACGCGGCCAGGAAGGCCAGCATGACCTTGGCCGAGTTGTCGGCCGCGATGCTCATGAAGGTGCCCATCTCGTTCTCGCCGTCGCCGCCACCCGCGAGGTCGCTGAGCGAGCGGAAGGCGATGTAGGGCACGCCGTTGCTGTAGGCGACCATGCCCACGGCGGCGGTTTCCATGTCGAGCACGTTGGCCTGGAAGGTCTTGTAGGTGTATTCGCGGTAGGCCTTGTTGTCCATGAAGGCCTGGCCCGACACGCCGTTGCCGCCCACCACCAGCTGCGGCTTGCGAGGCAGGCACTTGCCGGCGCCGCAGTTCGCCAGCTCGACGTTGCGGATGCTGCGCGCCACCTCGAGCATCTTCGGATCGGCCGCGAACCAGAACTTGCGTTCGATGCCCGGCTTGGCGGCCGAGCGCACCTCGACCGGGCGCGGGAAGTTCATGCCGAAGTTGGGCAGCGTGGCGTCGGTGATGAAGGGCGGCGCACTGTACTTGCCGGGCGCGGTCTCGCGCGCCATGAGCACCTCGAGGTACTGGCCCCACTGGGCCGGCACCGTCACGTCGCCCACGTGCAGCGAGGGGTTCACGCCGCCTGCGATGCCGCTGAACACGATGCCGGTGACGCGAAAGCGGTTGAGCACGAGCTGCGTGTTCATGGTCGCGTTCGTCATGCTGATGCCCGAGAGGAACAGCACCACCGGCTTGCCCTCGAGCGTGCCGGTGGTGAACTCGACGCCGTTCACGCTGTGTTTGCGGGGACCTTGCAGGCGCGTGAGCAGCAGCTTGAGCTCGGGCTCGAAGGCCGAGATCACGGCCAGGCGCGGCGTGTCGTCCAGCCGCGTGCTGCTGTTGATGCTGACGACGTCCGACTTGTAGACGCCGACGCAGCCCGTCAGCACGAGGCCGAGCGCGGCGGCCAGGACCGGGCCGCGCAGGCGCTGGAGAAGCGAGGAAGTGTTCGTCATGGGCATCAGGAGTTGGTGGGCGGGAGTGAGGGGCGGTGTGCGGCGTCGGGCGTGGCGATCCAGGCCTGCAGCGCGGCGACGCGCGCGTGCTTCGGTGCCAGGCCGACGAAGGTGGTGTAGGCGGCGAGCGCCTTGGCGTCGTTGCCGGCCTGCAGGTAGGCATCGCCCAGGTTCAGGTAGGCAAGGGCGCGGCTGCCGTCCATGTCGATGGCCTGCTCGAACCAGCGCGCGGCCTCGACCGGCTTGCCGCGCTTGAAGTACACGAAGCCCAGGTTGTTGGCCGCCAGCGCAAAGCGCGGCTGCAGCTTCAGCGCCTCGGTGAACGCGGCTTCGGCCTCGTCGTAGCGGCGCTCGCGGTACAGCTGCAGGCCGCGGTCGTTGGCGCGCTGGGCGGCCACGCGCGGCGTGAGCGGCGCGGCGGCCGGCATGGTCAGCTTGGTGTCGGCGCCTTCGAGGTTCTTCACCACCACTTCGACGGCGGCCGGGCCGGCCTTGGCCGCCTTGGGGGTTGCGGCCGCATGCACGGCCTGCTCGTTGGCCTGGTCGATGCGCTTGTTGACCTGGCTGGCGGCGGCGTCGAGCTGCAGGCTGTCGCCGCTGAGGCCCTCGCGCTCGACGGGCAGCGCGAACACGAACTCGCCGCCCTCCGAGCCCGGCAGGCTGCCGAAGGCCGGCGTCTGGCGCGCGATGGCCGAGACCGCCGGCGCCACGTAGGCCGCGAGTTCGGTGCCGGTGATGACGTTGTCGCCGTTCAGGTCGGCCTTGCCCGACAGCGCCTGCAGCATCGTCCAGGTGAAGACCGAGTGGCCGCCGGGGCCGTCGTCGGCCACCTGCTGGTCGGCGCCGCCGGCGGTGAGCATCTGGCGGCCGATGCGGCGCGCGTTGTCGGTCAGGAAGTTCCTGTTGCCCTGCGCCGCGCCGCCGCGCGTGAGGCCCAGGCCCGAGTAGCAGGCGTCCACGAGAAACAGCACGTGCTTGGCCGACAGCGCCTCGGCCACCTCCTGCAGCTGCGGCATCGAGATGGCGTCGGACGGCAGGTTGTCCAGCGTGGCGTCGACCGGCACGATGTAGCCCACATCGCGCCCGCTCGCGAGCTTGCGGGTGCTGCCGTGGCCGGCAAAGAACACCAGCACGCGGTCGTCGCGCTTCACGCGCTTGCCGTCGGTCAGCTTTTCGTTCAGCGCGCGCAGGATGTTGGCGCGCGTGGCCTGGTCGTCGTACAGCGCCGTGATGTTCTCGGGCTTGAAGCCGAAGCGCGTCACGAGCAGCTGCTCCATCGCCTTGGCGTCGGGCACCGCGTGGTGCAGGCCGGGCCATTTGGCGTACTTGTCGATGCCGATCACCAGCGCGTGGCTCTCGCGGTAGAGCGTGTCGCCCGAGGTGGCGGCCACGCCGTCGTCGGGTGCCGCCTTTTTCGATGCGCTGACGACGAACTTGCCGTCGCGCCAGGTGGCGAAGCGGTAGCCGTCGGCCACCAGCTGGTCGAGCACCGTGGGCAGGGCCTGCACGGTGCGGCCCTGGATGTCGTGGAACAGGATGACGCCGCGCTTGGCCTTGTCGACCTCGGCCAGCACGCGGTCGGCGATCGACTTGGGCACCGGGTCGGCCCAGTCCATCGAGTCGACGGTCCACATCATGGAGCGCAGCTTGAGCGCCTCGACCGTGCTCAGCTTGGCCTCGTTGCGTGCGCCGTAGGGAAAGCGAAAGAGGGTGGACTGCGGCCGGCCGGTGGCGTCGAGCAGCGCTTCGGTCTCGCTGGCTTCCACGCGCACCGCGTCGTCCGTCATCTTGGCCATCATGCCGTGGCTGAAGCTGTGGTTGGCCAGCACGTGGCCGGCGGCCAGCACGCGCTTGGCCGCCGCGCCGGTGGCGCTGAGCTGGGCCTTGCCCTGCGCGTCGAGCTTGCCCAGGTTGCGCCCGAGCTGGAAGAAGATGGCGGGCGCGTCGTAGCGCTTCAATATCTCCAGGATCTCGTCGGTGTGCTTGGCGTGCGGGCCGTCGTCGAAGGTCAGCACGACGGTCTTGGCGGGCAGCGAGGTGCCGAAGATCTCGCGTGCGTCCGCGCTGTCCTTTTCCTTGGCGCCGCCCGGGGGCTGCGTGTAGGGGACGATGGCGCCGAAGTCTTTCAGGATCTGCTCGCGCGAGTACAGGCCCTGCAGCTTCGCGACGTAGTCGGCCCACTTTTCGCGCTTGGGCTCGATGCCGCGCTGCGCGAAGCGGCCGAACACGTCTTTCAACTCGCGGTCATAGGCCTGCTCGATCTCGGCGAGCACGGCCAGGTCTTCGCTGGCGCGGCGGCCGAGCTTGAGCCCGGACAGCGACTGCGCCTGGCTGTAACGCGTGCTCAGCTCCGACAGGAACTCCTTGAACGCCAGCCGGTCGGCATCGAACCAGCTGGGCTCGCTTTCGATGCGGTCGAGCAGCGCGTTCAGGCCCGCCACGGCGGCAGGGTCTGTCATGTCCGCGGCCTGGGTGATCAGCGCCTGCTGACGCTCCTGCATCTCGTGGAACAGCTGCTGCCCGACGGCGCTGACGGCGCGCTTCTCGGCCGCCTCGAGCGCACGCTCGCCGGTCATCAGCACGATCATCTGGCGGTGCGCGGCGAGCAGGGCGTCGGCGCGCGCCTGCAGCGCGGCCGGAATGCCGACCGGTGCCGCGACCACAGGCGGCGTAACGGCAGCGGGTGCCGAGGCGGCCGATGCGGGCACCTCGACCGCTGGGGCCGCCGGCTCAGGTTGACAGGCGGCGAGCCCGGCGGCCAATGCCGCGATGGCCACGCCATGGATTGCGGTCTGCCATCGCGCACGCTTCATGGGTTCGGGTCTGCTCGCTTGTCTGTCTGCTTGTTACTTGGCGGTGGACTTCGGCTGGGCGTCGTCCACCTTCACGGTGAACTTGCCGGCCAGGATGTCGGCCTGCTTCGCCTTCACCTTGGCCACGACGTCGGCCGGCACCTTCTTCTCGAAGGTGCCCAGCGGCGCGAGCTCGGAGCCCTTGTGCTTCATGTGCGAGTACACGCCGTAGTCTTCGGCGGCGAACTTGCCTTCCTTCACCAGCTTGATGGCGCGGTCGGCCGAGGGCTCGAAGTTCCACAGCGCCGAGGCCACCACCGTGTCGGGGTACTGGGCCTGCGTGTCGATCACGTTGCCGATGGCGAGCTTGCCCTTTTCCTTGGCCGCGTCCGACACGCCGAAGCGCTCGGCGTACATGATGTCTGCGCCCTTGTCGATCATCGCGAAAGCCGCTTCCTTGGCCTTCGGCGGGTCGAACCAGCTGTTGATGAAGCTCACGCTGAACTCCACCTTCGGGTTCGTTTCCTTCGCGCCCGCCATGAACGCGTTCATGAGCCGGTTCACCTCGGGAATCGGGAAGCCGCCGACCATGCCGATGCGGTTGCTCTTGGTCATGCCGCCCGCGACCATGCCGCTGAGGTACGCCGGTTCCTGGATGTAGTTGTCGAACACCGAGAAATTGGGCGCCTGCGGCTTCAGCGACGAACCCATGAGGAACGCCACCTTGGGAAAGTCCTTCGCGACCTTGCGCGCCGCCGCTTCCACCCCGAACACCTCACCCAGGATCAGCTGGTTGCCGCCCGTGGCGTACTCGCGCATCACGCGCTCGTAGTCGGCATTGCTCACGTTCTCGGTCGCCTTGTATTCGATCTTCCCACGCGCCTCGGCCGCCTTCAGCGCCTTGTGAATGCGGCCCACCCATTGCTGCTCGAACGGCACCGTGTACACGGCAGCCACCTTGAGCTTGGCCTGCGCGAGCGCAAGGCCCGGGGCGCCTGCCGCAAGCGCTGCGGCAACGGCGATGGAACGAACGATCAATTGACGGCGTGCTGTCACGGTCTTCTCCTCGATTGAAATAAAAGAACCACCCTGCAATCCCCATGCCCACCAACAGAGCCCGCCCTCGCGGCGGGCTCCCTTCCAGCAAACACCGAGGAACCGGCTTTGCCGGGCCTCAGGTGTTGCCCCCGGTAGGGGGTTGGCGAAGCGACACGAAGTGCGCGAAGCCTGGGGGCGAGCCTACTTAGTGCCGAAGATGCGGTCGCCGGCGTCGCCCAGGCCCGGCAGGATGTAGCCGTGGCTGTCCAGCTCGCGGTCGATGGCGGCGGTATAGATCGGCACGTCGGGGTGCGCGGTCTGCATCGTCTTCACGCCCTCGGGGCAGGTCAGCAGGCAGACGAACTTGATCGACTTGGGGTTGAGTTCCTTCAACCGCTCGACCGCGGCCACGGCCGAGTTGCCGGTGGCGAGCATGGGGTCGACCACGATCACGTCGCGGTTCTCCATCTCGCCGGGCATCTTGAAGTAGTACTCGACGGCCGTGAGCGTCTTGGGGTCGCGGTACAGGCCGATGTGGCCGACGCGCGCGCCCGGGACCACCGTGAGCATGCCGTCCAGGATGCCGGTGCCGGCGCGCAGGATCGACACCAGCACCACCTTCTTGCCGTCGATGACCTTGGCCTGCATGGTCTCCAGCGGGGTCTCGACCTCGATGTCCTGCATCGGCATGTCGCGCGTGACCTCGTAGGCCATCAACATGCTGATTTCGTTCAAGAGCCGGCGAAAGCTGTTGGTGGAGGCGTCCTTGCGGCGCATCAGTGTGAGCTTGTGCTGGACGAGGGGGTGGTCGACGAGGTGGACGTTGCTCATTGGAGTCTTCTTTTGGTGTGCCGTTGCGGAAAACAGGAGAGTCTAAAAGACTAGAAGACGGTGCCGTCGCTCTCGATCTGCAGCGGGGGCGCACCGTTTCGCAAGCGCTGTGCCAGCACCCGGCCGGCGGCCCAGGTGCCGCCTTCGAGCACGCAGGCCAGGGGCAGCTCTTCCTCGGTGCGGTCGAGCACCTTGCGCACGCGCGGGGCGATTTCGTCGAGCAGCGCCACGGTGAGGGCGCGCCATTCGACGATGAACTCGTCGCTGGCCTTCCATCGGCGGGTGAGAAAGGCCGCCTCGCGCGGCACGATCACGCCGCTGTCGATCAGCAGGCCGCCGTTACGGTACTCGGGCAGGGCGGTGAGCGCGTCGAGGTGGCGCACCTTCACGCCGGCCCATTCGAAGGGTTCGAGCAGCGAGTACGTGAGCCACTGCGACAGCTTGTGGAACGGCATCCAGCCGTTGGTGAGCCCGGGGCCGGCGACGGCGCTGTGGCGCCAGCAGTCGCCCAGTGCGAAGGCCGGATCGCCGGAGCCGCCGACGTTGTCGCTGCCGTCGGCCGCCAGGCTGTCGATGGCGTTGGCCGAGGGCCAGATGTGCGACAGCGTGTCGAGCAGCAGCGACAGGATCTGGTGCGCCGTGATCTCGGCCGTGGGCGGCGAGGCCGCGCCCAGCGGGGCCACGAGCGCGTCGAAAAGGCCGGCGGGCCGGCCGTCGTCGCCGAAGGTCTCGGGCTGCTCGCTCATGGCTTCGCCGAGGCGGCGCAGCAGCACCGCGCGTCCGGCCAGGCCGACCAGCGGATTGACCTCGCTCACCTGGAAAGCGTCGCCCAGGCGCTCGGTCACGAGGCCGCGCAGGCCGGCCGCGTCGGCCTGCAGCGGGTGGTTCGGGTCGGACGAGAAGAGCCCGCTGGTGAACGCATGGAAGCACGCCACGCCCAGGCCTTCGGAGCGCGTGAAGCGCAGGCCGGTGGCCGGTTCGGTGTAGTGCCAGGTCGGGCCGGCGCCGGCGTCGAGCAGCACGCTCACCAGCGTGAGGTCGATGTGGGCGCGGGCGCGCTGGCGGGCGTCGAGGCCCTTGCCGAGCAGCGCGTCGAGCTGCAGGCGGCGGTCGACGCCGCCGGCCTCGAAGTGGCGCCAGCGGCTGTGGTACGGGATGGTGTCCCAGGGGTAGCGCTCGCGCGTGACCTCGGCCACGGTGCGCGCCGCGTCTTCGAGCGCGTCGTCGCTGCCGATGCGGAACCACTGCGATTCGCCGCGGCGCGCGCGCGCCAGCAGGGCGCCGGCGCGCTGGCGGATGGCGGTGGTGGTGCGCAGCAGGCTGGCGGCGCCGGCCGGGTGGCCGGTGTCGGGCGTGAATTCGATCGACGGGTCGACATTGCCCGCGCCGCCGGGGCGCAGGCTGCCGGAACCGTCGGCGGGCAGGTCGATGTCGGTGCTTCGGTTCATTCGCTCAATCCCCGGCCCTTGGCCTTTTTCAGTTCCTCTGCGTCCGGCACCGGGCCGGGGGTGAAGTAGCCGGCCGCCATCTTGGCGTCCATCTCGACGCGGGCGTCGGCCGGGATCAGTTCGTCGGGAATGTTCACGCGCTCGCCGATTTCGATGCCCGAGCCGGTGATGGCGTCGAACTTCATGTTGCTCATCGACACGAGGCGGTGGATCTTCTTGATGCCCAGCCAGTGGAAGACGTCGGGCATCAGCTCCTGGAAGCGCATGTCCTGCACGCCGGCCACGCACTCGGTGCGCGCGAAATACTGGTCGGCCGTGTCGCCGCCCACCTGGCGCTTGCGGGCGTTGTAGACGAGGAACTTGGTCACCTCGCCGAGCGCGCGGCCTTCCTTGCGCGAGTAGGCGATGAGCCCCACGCCGCCGCGCTGCGCGCCCTGGATGCATTCCTCGATGGCGTGCGTGAGGTAGGGGCGGCAGGTGCAGATGTCGGAGCCGAACACGTCGGAGCCGTTGCACTCGTCGTGGATGCGCGCGGTGAGTTCCACGTCCGGGTTGGCCAGGTCGCGCGGGCTGCCGAAGATGTAGAGCGTCTGCCCGCCGATGGGCGGCAGGAACACCTCGAGATCGGAGCGCGTGACCAGCTCGGGGTACATGCCGCCGGTCTCTTCGAAGAGCGTGCGGCGCAGGTCGGTCTCGGAGCAGCCGAAGCGGCGCGCCACCTCGGGCAGGTACCACACGGGCTCGATGGCCGCCTTGGTCACCATCGCCGCGCCGCCCGTGGTGAGGAAATGGCCGTCGGCCTTCAGGCGCCCGCTTTGCAGCGCCTCGATCACCTCGGGCAGGATCACATGCGCCTTGGTGATCGCGATGGTCGGGCGGATGTCGTAGCCGGCCGCGAGCTCGGTGGAGAACACGTCGGCCACGAGTGCACCCCAGGGGTCGAGCGAGACGATGCGCCCGGGCTCGCTCCACTGCGGATACGGGCCGATGACGTCGGTGGGCGCGGTGTTGGTGAGGTCGGCCTTGTGTTCGCGCTTCAGGGCGCCGGCCGCCACGGCGAGCGCGCGGTACACGCTGTACGAGCCGCTGTGCGTGCCGATCACGTTGCGGTGCGCGCGCTTGGTGGTCGTGCCGACCACGGGGCCGCGCTCGGTGGCGGTGGCCGCGCCCCAATGGATCGGCAGGGCGCCGAAGCCGCCGGCATGCGAGGTCAGGCGGATGTGGCCGGTCGAGGACGAGGGGTGGAGCGGAGGGCTCTGCGCCGGGCTGGCACCGGTCGCGGTCGGCAAGGCGGAAGGGAGCGCGGTGCTGTCTGCAGACATTTGAGGCCCTCAAAAAATGCAATGTACCGAGCACTTGTGCGGCTGGCAAGCGAGGGCCCGCGCGGTCCGGCCGCACTGGCATTCATGCAGGCGAGGAGCGCAGGCCGTAGGTCTTGCCATGCACGAACAGGTACTCGGCGCGCAGCACCGCGTCGCCTTTCTCACCGGTGAAGGTGAAGCCCAGCACGGCCACCGGCGTGCCGGGCTTGATCTCCTCGACGCCCCAGGCCTGCAGCCGCGTGAGCGGGGCCAGCTCGATTTGCCACTTGCGGTCGCGCCGCGTCGGCAACTGCGCCTTGGCCAGCAGCGCCGCGCCGTCGACCGTGGCGCTTTGCTTCGGCAGGGGCCGCTGCTTCAGGTCCGGCGGCAGCGCGAGGTTCTCGGGCAGCTCGATCTCCAGCTCGCCGTGCGGATTGCGCCAGCTCACCTTGGTGGCGCGGCCCTCCAGGTACAGCGGGCGCTCCTGGTCAAAACTGCTCCAGCCGTGGTGGGCCCAGGCGGGCAGGGCCAGTGCGATCGAACCGGTCACGAACATGCGTCGATGCAGCATCGCGTTCTCCTTGGTCAGACATAGGCAATCCAGCGCCCGCAGATGATGACAGCGAGCCAAAACCCCAAAGACAGGAGGCATTGAAACCTGGCGAATCCGCTCTGCCCGGCGATGTCGCCGCGCAGGTGGAACCAGGCGGCGTTGAGGCCGGCCAGCAGGATCAGCAGCAGCTTCACGCGAAAGGCCGTGTTGTTCAGCAACTCGCCCGGCTGGCTCGCGAACATGGTCAGGCCGGTCAGCGCGCACAGGCCGAAGCCCAGCAGGGCGGGGCGCAGCGTGAGGCGCGCCAGCAGCGGCGCCGGCAGCTCGCGGGCCAGGCCGAGGGCGCGCAGCTCGAACACCAGCAGGCCGCCGAACAGCAGCGCGATGCCCACGATGTGCGCCGCCTCCAGCGCCGGGTAGGCCCAGGGGTGCGAGACGAGTCCGGCCAGCATCGGGGCAGCTTAGCGCAAGCCTCGCCCCGGGGGCGCGGCACAATCCCTTGCAATCTTTTTTCACCAGGCTGTAACCGGCCGGCCCGATGGCACGAAACACCGTAGGTAGCAGGACGACACCGAGCGACGCGGAAGCGGCCTTGCGCCGCCTGTTCCTTCGCGGCCTCGATGGCGACGCCGGCGCGTACCGCGAGTTCCTGCAGAAACTGAGCGCGCACCTGCGCGCTTTTCTGGGCAAGCGCCTGTTCGGCTGGCCCGATGAAGTGGAAGACCTCGTCCAGGAATGCCTGCTCGCCATGCACAACCAGCGCCACACCTACCAGAGCGACCAGCCGCTGACGGCCTGGGTGCATGCCATTGCGCGCTACAAGATGATCGACCTGCTGCGCGCCAAGTCGGTCCGCGAGGACCTGCATGACCCGCTGGACGACGACCTGGCCGTGTTCGCCGCGTCGGCCACCGAGGCCAGCGACGCGAAGCGCGACCTCGGCGGGCTGCTGCAGACCCTGCCCGAACGCCAGCGCCTGCCCATCGTGCACGTGAAGATCGAAGGCCTCTCGGTGGCCGAGACGGCCAGCCTCACGGGCATGTCGGAGTCGGCGGTGAAGGTCGGCATCCACCGGGGCCTGAAGGCCCTGGCCGCGAAGTTCGGGGGAGGCGCCGCGCCATGAAGACCGACGACCTCGTGAACCTGCTGGCCGCCGGCGAGGTGGCGGTGCCGCGGCGCAGCGCCAGCGGGCGCATCGGGCTGGCGGTGCTGGCCGCGCTGCCGGTGTCCTTCGTGATCCTGTTCGGCGAGTACGGGCTGCGACCCGACCTGGTGCAGGCGATGTTCTGGCCGATGTTCTGGGTCAAGGTGCTGTTTCCGCTGTGCATCGCGGCGGCGGCCTTCGTGACGGTGCAGCGGCTGGCCCGGCCCGGCGTGCGGGTGCGCCACGCGTGGTGGGGCGGGGTGCTGCCGGTGCTGGGGATCTGGGGGCTGGCGGCGTTCGTCTGGTTCTCGGTGCCGATCGCGGAGCGAATGCCCTTGCTGATGGGCCAGTCGTGGCGCATCTGCGCCCTGAGCATCGGCTTCATGGCGCTGCCGGTGTTCGCGGCCACCTTCGTGGCGCTGCGCGGGCTGGCGCCGACGCGGCCCGCGCTGGCCGGGGCCGCGGCCGGCGCACTGGCCGGCGGCGTGGGCGCGTCGGTCTACGCGCTGCACTGCATGGAGCTGACCGCGCCGTTCCTCGCGGTCTGGTACGTGAGCGGGATTGCTGTGCCGGTGCTGCTGGGCGCGGTGCTGGGACCGCGCCTGCTGCGCTGGTAACGGCGCTGCTTCAGCGCTTCTTGCTGCCGAAGATCCCGCCCAGCACGCCGCGCAGGATCTCCTTGCCCACCGACGTGCCCATGGTGCGCACCGCCGACTTGGCCATGGTCTGCACGAGGCCGTCGCGCTTGCCGCCGCGCGGGCCGGTGCTGCCGAAGAGCATGTCGTTGAGCATGCCGCCCATGCCGGACGATTCTTCCGCGGCGGCCCCGCCCTTGGCGCCGGCGGCCGGTGCATCGGGGGCGCTCTCGGCGCGGCCCTTGAGCTTTTCGTAGGCCGATTCGCGGTCGACCGTCTTCTCGTACACGCCCGCCACCAGCGAGCCCGCGATCAGCGCCTTGCGCTGCTCGGGTGTGATCGGGCCGAGCTGGCTGCCCGGCGGCAGCACGTACACGCGCTCGGTGATGCTCGGGCGGCCCTTGGCGTCCAGGAAGCTCACCAGCGCCTCGCCCACGGCGAGTTCGGTGATGGCGGTCTCGATGTCCAGGCCGGGCTTCTGGCGCATGGTGCTGGCGGCGGCCTTCACGGCCTTCTGGTCGCGCGGCGTGAAGGCCCGCAGCGCGTGCTGCACCCGGTTGCCGAGCTGGGCCAGCACCGAATCGGGAATGTCCAGCGGGTTTTGCGTGACGAAATACACGCCCACGCCCTTGGAGCGCACCAGCCGCACCACGAGTTCGATGCGCTCGACCAACGCCTTGGGCGCCTCGTTGAACAGCAGGTGGGCCTCGTCGAAGAAGAAGGCCAGCTTCGGCTTCTCGGGGTCGCCGATTTCGGGCAGCTGCTCAAACAGCTCCGACAGCATCCACAGCAGGAAGGTGGCGTACAGGCGCGGCGAGTTCATGAGCTTGTCGGCCGCCAGGATGTTCACCACCCCCTTGCCGCCCACCGTCTGCATGAAGTCGGTGATGTTGAGCATCGGCTCGCCGAAGAACTTGTCGCCGCCCTGGGTCTCGATCTGCAGCAGGCCGCGCTGGATCGCGCCCACGCTGGCGGCGCTGATGTTGCCGTACTCGGTGGTGAACTGGCTCGCGTTCTCGCCCACGTACTGCAGCATGGCGCGCAGGTCCTTCAGGTCGAGCAGCAGCATGCCGCTGTCGTCGGCGATCTTGAACACCAGGTTCAGCACGCCGGCCTGGGTTTCGTTCACGTCGAGCATGCGGCCCAGCAGCAGCGGGCCCATGTCGGACACGGTGGCGCGCACCGGGTGGCCCTGTTCGCCGAACACGTCCCACAGCGTGACGGGGCAGGCGGCGGGCTCGGGCACGTCGATACCGCGTTCCTTGAGCGTGGCGGCCATTTTTTCGCCGACGCTGCCTTTCTGGCTGATGCCGGTCAGGTCGCCCTTGACGTCGGCCATGAACACCGGCACGCCGATGTTCGACAGTTGTTCGGCGATGGTCTGGAGCGAGACGGTCTTGCCGGTGCCGGTGGCGCCGGTGATCAGGCCATGGCGGTTGGCCAGGCCGGGCAGGAGGGTGCACTCGATGGTGTCGTGGCGTGCGATCAGAAGGGGGTCGGCCATGGGGCGCTCCGGGTCGTATCGAAGCGCGCAGTCTAATCAACCGCCACTCCTATAATTCACGACCCCGCACGGTCGTTCAGGAAAAAAGTTCAGGAGGTTTTTTTGTCATCGACTGCTCAGCCCCCCATTCCCGCCACTGGCGATGCATCCGAACAGTCGCCGATCGAAAAAGAGCTGGCCGTGTTGCTCGTGAACGCGCTCAATCTCGAGGTCGCACCTGAAGAGATCGTTCCCACCGACCCGCTGTACGGCGAAGGTCTGGGCCTCGACTCCATCGACATCCTCGAAGTCGCGCTCGAAGTCTCGCGCCGCTACGGTTTCCAGCTGCGCTCGGACGACGAGCGCAACCAGCAGATTTTCCAGTCGCTGCGTACGCTCGCGACCCACGTCGCCGAGCACCGCAGCGCCACCTGATCCATGTCCCGATGGCGACTCGTCCTCCTGCTGCTGGTAGGGGTCACGTATGCCGGCCTCTCCCACTGGATGACGCTGTTCCACGCCACCGAGCCCTGGGCTGTGGTGGTGTTGCTCGGGCCGTTGTGGATCGCGGCCATGGGCTGCGCCGCCAGCTGGTTCGGCCGCTGGGGCCTGGCCATTGCGGCGGCGCTGGGCATCGGCGGCTTCTCGCTCGTCTTCCTCGGTGAGGCGGGCGACACGAACCGCCTGTACGTGCTCCAGCACATCGGCATCAACGGCGCCTTGTGCGGCTGGTTCGGCTCGACGCTGCGCGGCAAGGGCCTGCCGCTGATCACCCAGTTCGCGCAGCGCGTTCACCCGCTGAAGGGGCACATGCTGTCGTACACGACGCACCTGACGCAGGTGTGGACGGTGTATTTCGCCGTGGTGGTCGTCTCGTCGATCGTGGTCTACCTGACGATGCCGTTCTCGGCCTGGTCGCTGCTGGCCAACGTGCTGTCGCCGCTGAGCGTGGCGCTGCTTTTCGTGGGCGAGCACCTCGTGCGCTACCGCCTGCATCCCGAATTCGAACGCACGCGCCTGGTCGATGCGGTGCGCGCGTTCTACGGCACCTCGACGGTGGACAACGGCGCTGGCGGCCAATGAAACAGGCGCAGCCCGCGTGACCCCCGACACCGCTTCTTCTTCCTTCCTGCCGCTGCTCGCGGACCGCAACCCCGACGCGCCCCTGGCCTGGCGCGCCGGCCAGCCGGTCAGCACGCGGCAGTTCCTGGCCGACGTCGCACGCCTGGCGCCCGCACTGCCCGCCGAAGGGCCTGCCGTCAATCTGTGCCTCGACCGCTACGCCTTCGCCGTGAGCCTGGGCGCCGCGCTGGTGCGCGGCCACGCCAGCCTGCTGCCGCCCGATGCACGGCCGGACACGCTGGCGCGCCTGACCGAAACCGGCGGACCGCACCTGTTCGCGTTGACTGACGACACGAAGCTGGGCACGCCCGGCATGCGGCGCCTGCAGGTCGAGGCCGTTCCCGGCCCGGCCGGCGATGCGCCGGTGCCCGCCATCGACGGCGGCCGGCATGCGGCCAGCCTGCTCACGTCGGGCTCCACCGGCGTGCCGCAACCGCATGCCAAGGCCTGGCGCACGCTGGTCGGCGATGTCGAAGTGGCGGTCGAGCGGCTGTGCCGCGTGCTGCAGCGGCCCACGCTCGAAGGGCTCACGCTGGTGGCGACCGTGCCGGTGCAGCACAGCTACGGCCTGGAGTCGTCGGTGCTGCTCGCGATGCTCGGCGGCGCCGCGTTTGAAACCGGGCGGCCGTTCTTTCCGGCCGACGTGGCGAAGGCGCTGGCTTCGGTGCCGCGTCCGCGCGCGCTGGTGACCACGCCGTTCCACCTGAAGACGCTGCTGCTGTCGGGCATCGAACTGCCGCCGGTCGACCTGATCCTGTCGGCCACCGCGCCGCTGTCGCCGCAGCTGGCCGCGCAGGCCGAGCAGGCGCTGGGCGGTGTGCTGCTCGAAATCTACGGCAGCACCGAATCGGGCCAGGTGGCCACGCGTCGCACGACCGAGAGCGAGATCTGGGAAACCTTCGGCGAGATCCGCGTGCATGCGCAGCCGGGGGAGGGCGACGGCCCCGAGCGCTTCATCTTCAGCGGCGACTTCATTCCCGAGCCGACGCCCATGGCCGACGTGCTCGAACTGCTCGATGTACGGCGTTTTCGCCTGTTCGGCCGTGCCAACGACCTGATCCACGTCGCCGGCCGGCGCAGTTCGCTCGCGCACCTGAACTACCACCTCAACAGCATCGCGGGTGTCGAGGACGGCGCCTTCTGGCTGCCCGACGAGGTGGCCGACGGCGTGGTGCGGCCGGTGGCGTTCGTGGTCGCGCCCACGCTGTCGGCGGCGGACATCATTGCTGCACTGCGGCAACGCCTGGAGCCTGTGTTCGTGCCGCGCCGCGTGGTGCAGGTCAAGGCCTTCCCGCGCGAAGGCACGGGCAAGCTCACGGTGCGGGCGCTGCGCGAATTTGCGCTGGCGCAGCTCGCCGACGACCAGACGCCGGTGCAGATGGCGCACACGGTGCCGGTCGACCATCCGGCCTTTGCCGGCCATTTCCCCGGCCAGCCGCTGGTGCCCGGCGCATTGCTGCTGGCCGAGGTCATGGAGGTCGTGCGGCGCGTGCCGGCGCTGTCGGCACGGCTCGGCGCGAGTCCGACGCTCGCGGCCGCCAAGTTCCTGGCGCCCGTGCGGCCTGGCAGCACGCTGTCCATCGAGCTGCATCCCGAGGCCGGAACCGGCCGCGGCGTGCGTTTCGACGTGCGCTGTGACGGCGTGGCGGCTGTCACCGGCCGCTGGACGGCTGTGCCAGAGTCGGCGGGATGAAGCACACCGACGCCGAAACGCGCGCCGTGGACGAAGCGGCGCGGCAGACAGCCCGCCCGGCGGCCCAGCAGGGCGACTGGGCGCGCGCGCCCGAGCGCAGCAACATGCTGGCGCTGCGCTTCATCTGCCTGATGGCGCTGGTGTGCGGGCGGCACGTCACGCGGCTGCTGCTGCCGCCGATCAGCCTGTACTTCCTGCTGTTCGCGCCGGCGCCGCGCCGCTACATCAAGCGCTACCTGTTCCGGGCCATCGGCCCGCGCGCGGGCTGGGTCGACGGCTACCGCCTGCTGCACGCGTTTTCCTCGACCGTGCTCGACCGCGTGTATTTCCTGCGCGGGCGCATGGACCTGTTCAAGCTGAAGATCGAAGGCAACGCCCCGATCGAGGCCGAGGCGGCCGAAGGGCGGGGCGCTTTCCTGCTCGGCGCCCACATCGGCAGCTTCGAGGTGCTCGGCGCCTGCAAGCAGCAAAAGCACCAGAACCGGATGCGGCTGGCGATGCTGATGTACCCGGACAACGCGCAGCGCATCACCGCCATCCTGAACGCCATCGCGCTGCCCGAGATGCGGCCCCACGTGATCGCGCTGGGCCGGCCGCATTCCATGCTCGCGCTGCGCGACTGGCTCGACGGCGGTGGCCTTGGCGGCATGCTGGCCGACCGCACCTTGCCGGGCAGCGAGGAGCAGCCGGCAAACCAGCGCGGCAACAACATCGTGCTGCCTTTCCTGGGCCAGCCGGCCGTCTTCAACGACGGCCCGTTCCGGCTGGCGGCGCTGCTGCGTCGCAAGGTGTTCTTCATGGCCGGCATGTACGGCGGCGGTGCCCGCTACGATGTCCGGTTCGACCCGCTGGCCGACTTCGGCACGCCGTTCGTCGACGCCGCGGAGCGTGAACGCCGCATCCGAAGCGCGGTCGAAGCCTATGTGGCCCGCCTGGAGGCGCTGTGCCGCGCCTACCCGTACAACTGGTTCAACTTTCATGATTTCTGGCTCGAAGATGCGGCTTGATCGGCTTTGCAGGGTGGTGGTGCTGGCGGTGGCTTTCTGTGCCGCGCCGGCCTGGGCGGCGTTCGACCTGCCCGAACTGATGGGCCTGCTGGCCCGGCAGAAGAGCGGCGAGGCACGCTTCACCGAGCAGCGCTTCGTGCACGGCCTCGAAGGCCCGCTCGACGCGAGCGGCACGCTGAGCTTCGAGGCGCCCGACAAGCTGGTGCGCCGCACGCTGTCGCCGCGCATCGAGACCATGTCCGTCGACGGCAACACGCTGACCCTGTCGCGCGGCAACCGCAACCGCACGCTGGCGCTGGACAGCATGCCCGAGCTGCTGGGCCTGGTCGAAGCCATGCGCGGCACGCTGAGTGGCGACGGCGCCACGCTGCAGCGCTACTTCAAGAGCACTGTGACCGGCGCCGCCGGCAAGTGGACGCTCGACCTCACGCCCAACGACAGCCGGCTGGCCGCGCAGGTGCGCAGCATGCGCATCACCGGCCGCAACAGTGAAGTGCTGGGGCTGGAGATGGAGTTCGTGGGCGGTGACCGCTCGGTCATGCACATCTCGCCCAACGCGCCGCCGTCGGCGCTGCCGGCCGGCGCCCCCGGGCGCGCGACACCGTGAGCCTGGCGCAGGCGGGCGGCCCGCCGGGGTGGTCGCGCCGCATCGTCGTTCTGCTGGCGTGGCTCTTGGTCGTGGCCTTGGGCGCGGTCATCATCGCGCGCACCCAGATCGGCGCCGACCTGTCGGCCTTTCTTCCCAAGAGCCCTGACCTGCGCCAGCGCGTGCTGATCGAGCAGCTGCAAAGCGGCGTCGCCTCGCGCACGCTGATGCTGGGCTTCGAGGGCGGCAGCGTCGAACAGCGTGCTGAAGTCTCGCGCGCCGTCGGCAAGGCGATGCGCGACAGCAAGCTCTTCGACCTGGTGCAGAACGGCGACGTGAGCGACTGGAGCGAGGCCGGCACCTGGGTGTTCCAGCACCGCTACCAGCTGTCGTCCGGCGTGATGCCGGGGCAGTTCACCGCCGAAGGGCTGCGCGAGGCCATCGTCGACACGCTGTCGATGCTCGGCACGCCGGCCGGGAATGCGATCAAGCCCTTGCTCGACAGTGATCCGACGGGCGAGACCCAACGCATCGCGATGGAGCTGGTGCCGGCCAGCGCACCGCGCAGCGAGGCCGGCGTCTGGATGTCGCGCGAGGCGCCGCGTGCGCTCATGATCGCCACCACGCGCGCAGCTGGCGGCGACCTCGACGCGCAGGCCGTCGCCATCGCCCGCGTGCAGGCCGCCTACGAAGCCGCCGCGCGCGGCATGGGCGAGGCCGCGCCGAAGCTGCTGCTGAGCGGGCCGCCCGTGTTCTCGGTGATGAGCCGCGAAAAGATCAAGACCGAAGCCATCCACCTTGCGGTGGTGGGCGGCATCGTGATGAGCGTGCTGCTGCTGCTGGCCTTCGCCTCGCCGCGCGCGCTGGTCATCGCCTTCCTGCCGGTGGCCACGGGCGTGGTGGTGGGCACCGCGTCGGTCAGCCTGGTGTTCGGCTCGGTGCACGGGCTCACGCTGGGCTTCGGCAGCACGCTGATCGGCGAGACGGTCGACTACGCCATCTACTACCTGATTCAGGCACGCGGCGCGGCCGTGGCCGGCACCGGCTGGCAGCGCTGGCGCGAGGTGCATTGGCCCACCGTGCGGCTGGGCCTGCTGACCTCCGTGTGCGGCTTTGCGGCGCTGGTGTTCTCGGGCTTTCCGGGGCTGGCGCAACTGGGCGTGTTCTCGATCGCCGGGCTGGTGTCGGCCGCGCTCGCCACGCGCTACGTGCTGCCCGTGCTGGCACCCGATGGCGCGACCGGCATGGGCATGCGCCGGCACATGGCGCGCCTGGCCGGCCTGCTGGTGCGCGGCCTGCCGCGCCTGCGCTGGCCGCTGGCGGCGCTCGGCGTGGCGGCACTTGCGCTGGTGCTGTGGCAGGGCGGCCACCTGTGGCGCGCCGACCTGAGCGCGATGAGCCCCGTGCCGCGCTCGGCCCAGCAGCTCGACGAGATGCTGCGCAAGGACATCGGCGCCAGCGACGGCGGCGTGCTCGTGGTGGCCTTCGGCGACGACGAACAGGCCGCACTGCGTCACACCGAGGCCGCGGCCGCGCGCCTCGATGCGTTGGTCGACAAGGGCGAGCTCAGCGGCTACGAAGCCGTGACCCGCGTGCTGCCCAGCGTGGCCGCGCAAACGGCGCGCCGGGCCAGCCTGCCCGACGCCGACACGCTGCGTGCCAACCTGGCCGAGGCGACCAAGGGCCTGCCGCTGCCGGCCTCGCGCCTCGGTCCCTTCGTGGCCGACGTGGAGGCCGCGCGCAAGCAGGCGCCGGTGCAGCGCGTCGACCTCATGGGCGGCCCGCTGGGCTCAGTGGTGAACACGCTGATGTACGAGCGACCGGGCGGTGGCTGGTCCACGCTGGTCGTGCTGCATCCCGGCCCCGGCTTCGAACAGGCGCGCCTCGAGGAGGTGCTGGCCGGGCTGCCCGAGGTGCAGGTGGTGGACGTCGGGCGCGAACTCGGCGGCCTCTACCAGCGCTACCTGCACGAGGCCTTCGTGCAGGTGCTGCTGGGCGCGCTGGCGGTGGTGGTGCTGCTGGGCGTGTACCTGCGCTCTTGGCGCCGTCTGCTGGCCGTGTGCCAGCCGCTGCTGTTCGCGGTGGTGCTCACGTTGGGCGGCATGGCGCTGGCGCAGGCGGCGCTCGGCATCCTGCACCTCGTGGGGCTGTTGCTGATCGTCGCCGTGGGATCGAACTACGCGCTCTTCTTCGACCAGCTGCGCACGACCGGGCGCGCCGACGAAGACACGCTGGCCTCGCTGATGCTGGCCAACCTCACGACGGTGGTGTCGTTCGGGCTGATCGCGATCTCGGACATCCCGGCGCTGTCGTCCATCGGCCGCGTGGTCGCGCCGGGTGCCTTGCTGGCGCTGCTGCTGTCGGCCGCGTTCGCGCGCAACGTGGCGCCCGGGAAGGGCCCGAGCCCACAGCGTCCGCGCTGATGGGAAAATCAGGGCCCACCATGTCGTCGCCTTCCGCCCCTGTCGCCGCTACCGAATCCTGGCCCTGGCCACCCGCCATGCGCGCCAGCGCGGCCGTGCATGTGGCCGCGTTGGGCGCTGGGGTACTGGTGCCCGGCGCATGGCCTTGGGCGCTCGGCGCGGTGGTGCTGAACCATGCGCTGATCACCGGTGCGGGCCTCACGCCGCGCAGCAACCTGCTCGGCCCGAACGTCACGCGCCTGCCCGAAGCCGCCGCTGCGCGTCGCGAGGTGGCGATCACCATCGACGACGGGCCCGAGCCCGAGGTCACGCCCCGCGTGCTCGACCTGCTGGACGCCCACGGCCAGCGCGCCACCTTCTTCTGCATCGCCGAGCGCGTGCTGGCGCATCCCGCACTGGCGCGCGAGATCGTCGCGCGCGGCCACAGCATCCAGAACCACACGGCGCGGCATCGCCACAACTTCTCTTTCCTCGGCCCGCGCGGCTTCGCGGCGGAGATCGCGCGCGCGCAGGACATCCTGACCGACGTGACCGGCCAGCGCCCGACCTGTTTCCGTGCGCCCGCCGGCCTGCGCAACCCTTTCCTCGAACCCGTGCTGCACCGCCTCGGCCTCTCGCTCGTGAGCTGGACGCGGCGCGGTTTCGACACCCGCGAAGGCGACGCCGCCAAGGTGATGGCGCGCCTCGCCCGCCACCTGCAGGCGCGCGACATCCTGCTGCTGCACGACGGCAATGCCGCGCGCACCGCGGCGGGGCAACCCGTCTTGCTGGAAGTCCTGCCCTTGTTGCTCCAACGCCTGCGCACCGATGGATTGCGCGCCGTGACCCTGCCTGAAGGATTGAAGACCGCATGAGCGCCGTGATGCCATCGACGATGACCACCGACCAAGCCTGGCGCGAGCTGCACGAAGCCGCGACCGTCCCTTACAAGAAGGGCGGCACCTTCGCCTGGCAGTTCGCGCGCGGCAAGCTCGGGCGCGACCCGGTGTTCCGCGGCCTGCTCGAACGCGGGCTGATCGACGCGCAGCACCGGCGCGTGGTCGACATCGGCTGCGGACAGGGCCTCTTCGTGAGCCTGCTGGCGTCGATGAGTGCGATGCAGCAGCAAGGACGCTGGCCGGCCTCATGGGCCGCCACGCCCGCCGCCGCGGACTACACGGGCATCGAGCTGATGCCGAAGGACGTGGCGCGCGCCGAGGCATCGGTCGGCCACCTGAAGCCAACGCCGCGCCTGGTGTGCGCCGACATGTGCTCGGCCGCCTTGCCCGATTGCGACCTGGTCGTGATCCTCGACGTGCTGCATTACGTGGACCTCGCGGCGCAGGAGGGCGTGCTGACCCGCGTGCGCGACGCGCTCCGTCGCGGCGGCAACCCGAAGGCGCGGCTGCTGTTGCGCGTGGGCGACGCGTCGAGCACGCGCGGCTTCGCGATCAGCCAGTGGGTCGATCGCACCGTGACGCGTATTCGCGGCCACAAGGTCTCGCCGACCTGGGGCCGGCCACTGACTGAATGGACTGCGCTGCTGCAGCGCCTGGGGTTCCGCGTGCAGAGCATTCCGATGAGCGAAGGCACGCCCTTCGCCAACGTGCTGCTGGTGGCCGACCTGGAGACTGTCGTTTGACGGCACCGCAGACGCTCGACCGTGCGGGCATCGCCGCGCGCATTCCGCACAGCGGCAGCATGTGCCTGCTGGAGCGCCTCGAAGGCTGGGACGCCGAATCGATCCATTGCAGCACCACGACGCACAGCCACGCGGACAACCCGCTGCGCACCGAAAGCGGCCTGCTCGCGCCGAACGCCATCGAATACGCGGCGCAGGCCATGGCGCTGCACGGCGGCCTGCTGGCCGCCGAGGGCAGCACGCCGTCGGCCGGCTTCCTGGCCAGTGCGCGCAACGTGAAGTTGGCGGCGGCGCGGCTGGACGACATCGCCGGGGCGTTACAGGTGCGCGCGAAGCGCTTGTCCGGCGACGACCGGCAGGTCTTGTATGAGTTCACGGTGGCGGCCGACGACGGCCGCCTGCTGGCCGAAGGCCGGGCCGTGGTGGTCTTGAACACGCCGCTGGCGGACATGGGAAGCACACCGTCATGAGTTTCGAAGGAAAACGCACACTGATCACCGGCGCCAGCGGCGCGCTCGGCGCGGCCATGGCGGAGCGTTTTGCACGCGACGGCGCGACCGTGTTGCTGCATGCGAACTCGCGGCCCGAGGCCATCGAGCAACTGGCCGCGTCGATCACCGCCGCCGGCGGCAAGGCGGAATGCCATGTGTTCGACCTGCGCAGCGACGAGGCCTGCGCGGCCGGCTGCGCACGCATCCTCGAAGGCGGCGCGGTGCAGATCCTCGTCAACAACGCGGGCGTGCACGACGACGCCGTGCTGCCCGGCATGCGCGCCGAGCAATGGCACAAGGTGATCGACGTGTCGCTGAACGGTTTCTTCCGCGTGACCCAGCCGCTGCTGCTGCCGATGATGCGCACCCGCTGGGGGCGCGTGCTGAACATCTCGTCCGTCGCTGCCATCGCGGGGAACAAGGGGCAGGTGAACTACGCCGCGGCCAAGGGCGCGCTGAACAGCGCGACCAAGGCGCTGTCGCTCGAAGTGGCGTCGCGCGGCGTGACCGTGAACGCGATCGCGCCGGGAATCATCGCGTCGCCGATGGCCGATGCGGTGTTCGACCCCGCGCTCATCAACCAGATGGTGCCCGTGAAGCGCGCCGGAACGCCGCAGGAAGTGGCGGCGCTGGCGGCGTTCCTGGCAGGCGATGAAGCCGCGTACATCACGGGGCAGGTGATCTCGATCAACGGCGGGATGATCTGAGACCCTGCCAGTTCGTTCTTCCCTGCGAAGGGCGCGGCATTCACTTCACCCCGAAGCCCGGCAGGCGGCACAGTGGGGCCGACCACGCCGTGCCGCCTGTCGGGCGCTCCCAAAAGGCCTAAAGAGGCAGCGTATCAAACGCAGCGTAAGCCGTAGCCAGCCAAGACTTCACGCGCTGCCGTTCCAGAAGCCCAAGCGCATGCGGCCCTTCGCGGTCGTTCACCGCCTTCCAGAAACTCGTGTTCTGCGCATCGATCTTGCGCATGCTGGCCTCATGCAAACGCGGCAATGCAATCACGCGTGCGCCATTCGAATTTGCCTTCGACAGCGATTGCGAAGCCAGCAGCATCCCGAAGTCGCTGCCGCGCCCGTAGTTCTGCACCACGATGTAGTTGGGCCGGTTGCCGAAGGTGTCGATCAGCGTGCCGAGCAGGTCGGTGGAGTCCTTGCCGTCGTCCAGCACGTGCCAGAAGTTGACCGTGACGTCGATCTCCTCGAACACGTCGAACAGGTCCGATTCCTTGATCCAGCGCGACAGCGGCGCCAGCGTCTGCGCCGCGAGGTCAACGATCACGCTCTGCTTCGGGTTGGTCTCGAAGCCGTTCACCACCGTATCCAGGCCTTCGAAACTGTCGACCACCACGGGCGAGGCAAAGCCCTCGTAGAAGCGCGTGAAGGAACTGTGCGAACGGTCGGTGTCGAAGCCGGTGAAGGGGCGGCTGCGATCGATGAAGTACTGGGCCAGCACGCGTGCCGTGACCGATTTGCCGACACCGCCTTTTTCGCCGCCGATGAAATTGATGGAGCTCATGAGTGGTTGCTGCCTCGAATGGGTTGAGGGGGGAGGAGGGCGGATTCATTCTAGGGTTCGCCTGTCGCACCACTGTGGCTAGCGACCCCGCTTGCTCATGCCCTGCAGCAAGGGATGTGCCTGCAGACGCTGATGCAGCCGTTTCTTCCACGGAGCGGGCAGCACGGACGTGTCGATCATCGCGGGCCACTGGTCGCGTGCGAGGCGGGCCGTGTCGGCCACCACGCGCCGCATGCGCGGCTCGTGCAAGCCGGCCGAGAAGCAGAAGGCGCGCACGTTGGCGGGCGTGAACATCGCGGTGCGCCGGGCGGTGGCACCCACCGCGGCCGGCAACAGCGGGAGCGCATGGCCCTCGACACCCTGCAGCGCCGCGTAGGCCACGATGTCGTAGGCCGGCGCCAATTGCGGCGCAATGCCATCGGGATACAGCACACCGAAGTTCTTCAGGTGGGCATCCGGGTTGCCCAGCAGGTCGTTGACCACGAGCCGGCGCACCAGTTCGAGCACGGCATCCTCGCCCAGCGACGGAAAGGCGCGCATCGCCAGCGCCATGTCGAGGTAGCTCCCGCTGTACTTGTGCATCGGGTCGACCGCCAGCACCTGGGCGAAGTCTTCGAAGTGGATGCGGCGCGCGCCATCGCGGTCGAAGCGCGTGACGGCCAGGAACTCGGGCTCGTCCGGCAGCGCATAGCTGTGCTCCGCCGCAATGGCCGACAGCGGTGCGATTTCGGCGTGACACACCTCGACACCCGCCACCCCGGCCATCTGCAGCGAAAGCATCTCGAGTTGCGGCATGTGCGGCCGGCCGGCCACCGGCAGCTTGGCGATCACCCGCGTGCTGGCACCGGCGCGCACGCGCGCCACGTAGCGTCCGCCCTGGCGGCGCAGGCCCAGCTTGGGCTGCACGCCCGAGACCGAGATGCCCTGCGGCATCGGCAGCTCGACCACCGACATCTCGAGTGCGTCCTGGTCCTGCGTGATGAGCCGCTGCAGCGTGCCGCGGTCCACCGACACCGGGCGCGCGGCCACGGCGCCGGGCAGGTCGCCGCCGCAGGCCGCCAGCAATTCGAAGTGATCGTTCTCGCGGCACCCGCGCAGCTGCGCGATGTGGCTGCGCAGCACACCCTCGGGCAGCAGGTTCTGGAAGAAACCGGGCAACTGGCCGCCTTGGGCGTTGAACAGCGGGTTCTTCACGTCGCTCCACAACGCGGCCTGGGCGGCCGGGTCGCTCGCGACCATCGACAGCGAAAGCACGCCGGGCAGCGGGTTGGCGATCAGCTCGGGCTCCGCCACGAAACGGCACAGATCGGCGTACTGGAACAGCTTGCCGAGGCGGTGCGCGCCGAGTGAAATCTCGAGGATCTTGACGTTCATGGCGGTGAGCGACGGCCCCGCACGTAGGGCGGCGCGGCAGGCGCTTCGGCCAGCGCCCGGCCGACGCGCGTGGCGACCGGGCGGTAGCCGGGATCGACGGCCGTGCCTTCGCCGAAGCCCTTGGGCGCAAGTTGCAGTTCGAGCCCCAGCGCATCGACCAGCGCGAGCAGTGACGACAGCTGCGGGTTGCCCTTCAGGCTCAGGGCATTGCGCACCGAGCGTTCGGTGAGCCCCGAACGCAAGGCGATCTCGGCGTTCGTGAGGCCGGCGGCCCCGCGACGCGCCGTGAGGGCGGTGATGAGTTCCTGCTTGTCCACGGAAAGATATTACCGCAAATGCCTATTTGGGAAACATACTTCCGATGCGAAGAGCCTACTTGGGTATCAGCGTGAAGAGCGGCATGACCACGCCCATCACCCAGTTCTGGCCGAAGTCGAGGGCCGCCCGGCGGTATTTCTCGTCGGCCTGCGCGGCCAGCAGGTCGAGCCGTGCCACCACCTTCGACAGTTCGCGGTCGGCCACGAGGTTGCGCCCGCGATCGCTGATTTCGGTGGCCAGCAGCAGCGGCTGGCCGTCGGGGCCGGTCTTGGAGGAAATGAGCCAGAGCGAAATCTCGAAGTTGCGCGCCGTGCGGTAGCTGTTCTCGGCGTCGACCCCGTCGATCATGGTCTGGTCCCAGGTGTTGCCGTTGGCCTGCTTGAGCATCGAGGCCCACCCGACGACCAGCGCCGCCACGCGGTCGCCCTGGTAGGCCTGCGGACCGGTCTCGAAGGCCAGGCGGATGGCGTCGATGCCGGTGGCGCCGCGCAACTCGGGCAACGGCGTGCCCTGCAGGACCGCATCCCAGGTGCGCTGCGTGGCTTCCTCCATGCTGGCGGCCGACTTGCGCCATTCACGCGGGTTGCGTCGGTACAAGGTGGTCTGCACGCGGCGCACCGACTGCAGGTTGTCGCGCAGCGACAGGTTGGCGATGCGGTTGGTGCCCGATTGCAGCCATTCCTGGTTGCCGTAAGGCTCGGCACGCTCGGTGGAACGGAAGGAGGAACAGCCCGTCAGCGCCAGCGGCGCGAGCAGGGCGGCCGCCGTGCCTGCCAGCAGGCAGGTGCGTCGCGCCGCGAGGGGAGAAGCCAGGGAATCGCTCATGCCCTGACGTTATCATCCACGGCTGGGGCGGCGGCTCGCTTCAAGCTGCGGGCCCGTGCAATTTTCCTTACAAATCAATACCTTGGCGCTACGCCAAGGCAGGGCGACAAGTCGTGCGTCTTAACTCCATCAAGCTCTCGGGCTTCAAGTCGTTCGCCGAACCCACCAACTTCCTGCTGCCGGGCCAACTGGTCGGGGTGGTGGGGCCGAACGGCTGCGGCAAGTCGAACATCATGGATGCCGTGCGCTGGGTGCTCGGCGAGTCGCGTGCGTCGGAACTGCGCGGCGAGTCGATGCAGGACGTGATCTTCAACGGCACGACCACCCGCAAGCAGGCCAGCCGTTCGAGCGTCGAACTGGTGTTCGACAACGCCGACCATCGCGCCGGCGGCCAGTGGAACCAGTTCACCGAAATCGCCGTGCGCCGCGTGCTCACGCGCGACGGCACCAGCAGCTACTACATCAACAACCAGCCGGTGCGTCGCCGCGACGTGCAGGACGTGTTCCTGGGCACCGGCCTGGGCCCGCGCGCCTACGCCATCATCGGCCAGGGCACGATCAGCCGGATCATCGAATCCAAGCCCGAGGAGCTGCGCCTGTTCCTCGAAGAAGCCGCCGGTGTCTCCAAGTACAAGGAGCGCCGCCGCGAAACCGAGAACCGCCTGGGCGACACGCGCGAGAACCTCACGCGCGTCGAAGACATCCTGCGCGAACTCAACGCCAACCTCGAGAAGCTCGAGAAGCAGGCCGAGGTGGCGGCGCGCTACAACGCGCTGCAGGGCGACGCCACGAAGAAGCAGCATCAGCTGTGGTTCCTTAAGCGCGGCGAAAGCGACGCCGACCAGGCCAAGATCAAGGCCGATTCGGAAAAGGCCATCAACGACCTCGAATCGCGCACCGCCGACCTGCGCCGCATCGAGTCCGAACTCGAAACCGTGCGCCAGGCCCACTACGGCGCCGGCGACCTGGTGAACCAGGCGCAGGGCAAGTTGTACGAAGCCAGCGCCGAAGTCGGCCGGCTCGAAGGCGAGATCCGCTTCGTGGTCGAAGGCCGCCAGCGCGTCGAGCAACGCCTCGTGCAGCTGCGCGAACAGATGGGCCAGTGGGGCCGTCGCCGCGAAGAGGCCGAGGCCGAGATCGAGACGCTGGCCGGTGCCGGCGTCGATGCCGAAGAGCAGGCCATCCTGCTGGCCGCCCAGCTCGAAGAGCACGACGCGCGCCTGCCTGACCTCGAAGAGGCCGTGCAGCGTGCGCAGAACGAAGCCAACACGCAGCGCGCGACGGTGTCGCAGGTGCAGCAGCAGATCCAGGTGCTGGCTGCCGACCAGCGCAACATCGAAGACCAGAGCCGCCAGCTCACGCTGCGCAGCGAACGCCTGCGCGCCGACCAGAACGCGCTCGCCGCGCCCGACGAAGACCGGCTGACCGAGATGCAGGAGCAACTGGCCGCGGCGCAGGAAACTGCCAGCGAATCCGACGCCCGCCTGCAGGAACTGCAGGAAGCCGTTCCGCAGCTCGACGAAGACCGACGCGCCAAGCAGCAGGCCGTCAACACCGAGGGCGCCCGCCATGCCGAGTTCTCGGCCCGCCTCGAAGCGCTGCGTGCGCTGCAGGAGAAGGTCAAGACCGACGGCAAGCTCGCCCCCTGGCTCGCCAAGCACGGCCTCGACGGCCTGCAGGGCCTGTGGAGCCGCATCCACATCGAACAGGGTTGGGAGAACGCGCTCGAATCCGCACTGCGCGAACGCCTGGGCGCGCTCGAAGTCAGCCGGCTCGACATGGTGCGTGCTTTCGGCAACGACGCGCCGCCCGCCAAGCTCGCCTTCTACAGCCCGCCCGTCGCTGGCGTGCCGCAGGGCGCGGGCGCGCTGCCCAAGCTGTCGAGCCTGCTGCGCCTGAACGACGCCGGCCAGCAAGCGCTGCTGAACGACTGGCTGCACGGCTGCTTCACGGCCGAGACTTTCGAAGAGGCGCTGGCCCAGCGCGCCACGCTGCAGCCCGGCGAGGTGATCTACGTGCGCAGCGGCCATGCCGTGTCGTCGCACAGCGTGAACTTCTACGCGCCCGATTCCGAGCAGGCCGGCCTCCTGGCCCGCCAGCAGGAAATGGAAAACCTCGAGCGCCAGCTCAAGGCCCAGACGCTCATCAACGAAGAGGCGCGCACCGCGCTGGTCCGCGCCGAAGCGGCCTACGGCGACGCCGCACAACGCTTGGTCACGGCCCGCCGCGAAGCCGCCGAAACGCAGTCGCGCGCCCATGAACTGCAGGTCGAGACGCTGCGCATGACGCAGCTCGCCGAACAGACCCGCGCGCGCAGCCAGCAGCTGGCCGCCGACCTCGGCGAGGTCGATGCCCAGCTCGAGGAACTGCAAGAAAAGCGCATCGCCGCCGAAGGCCGCTTCGAAGAGCTCGACATGCAGCTGGCCGACAGCCAGGAGCGCCATGCGCAGCTCGACGAGCGCGTGATCGAAGCCGGTCGCGCGCTCACGGCCAGCCGCGAACAGCACCGCAGCCTCGAGCGACAGGCGCAGGAGGCCACCTTCTCGCAGCGCACGCTCGAAGCGCGCCGCGGCGAACTGAACCGCAGCATCGAAACCGCCTCGCAGCAGACCGTCGCGCTGACGGACGAAGACGAGCGCGCCCGCGCCGAGCTGAGCCGCCTGTCGGATGCCGCCGCGCAAGCCGGCCTGCAGGACGCGCTGTCGCTCAAGCTGGAGCGCGAGACTGCCTTGGGTGCGGCCCGCAGCCAGTACGACGACCTCACGCTCAAGCTGCGCGCCAGCGACGAGCGCCGGCTGCAGCTGGAGCGTGAACTCGATCCGCTGCGCCAGCGCATCACCGAGTTCCAGCTCAAGGAGCAGGCCGCGCGCCTGGGCGTCGAGCAGTACCAGCAGCTGCTGGACGACGCCGGTGCCGATCTCGAAGCGGTGGCGCAATCGATCGAGACCGAGAAGGTGCGCCTGACCGGCCTGCAAAGCGAAATCGACCGCCTGAACCGCGAGGTGGTCGCGCTCGGCGCCGTCAACCTGGCCGCGCTCGACGAACTCGCGATTGCGAGCGAGCGCAAGATCTTCCTCGACGCCCAGTCGGCCGACCTGAACGAAGCCATCGGCACGCTCGAAGATGCCATCCGCAAGATCGACGCCGAAACGCGCGACCTGCTCGGCGGCACCTTCAAGATCGTCAACGAGCACTTCAGCCGCATGTTCCCGGAGCTGTTCGGCGGCGGCAACGCCAAGCTGATGATGACGGGCGACGAAATCCTCGATTCCGGCGTGCAGGTCATGGCCCAGCCGCCCGGCAAGAAGAACCAGACCATCCACCTGCTCTCGGGCGGCGAGAAGGCGCTCACGGCCATTGCGCTCGTGTTCGCCATCTTCCAGCTGAACCCGGCGCCTTTCTGCCTGCTGGACGAAGTGGACGCGCCGCTGGACGACGCCAACACCGAACGCTATGCCAAACTCGTCTCCGCCATGAGCCGTGAAACCCAGTTCCTTTTCATCAGCCACAACAAGATCGCCATGGAAATGGCCGAACAGCTGATCGGCGTGACCATGCAGGAGCAGGGCGTGTCGCGCATCGTTGCGGTCGACATGGAGTCGGCGGTCTCGATGGTCGAAGCGGCATAAGGCAGGCGCGCGCATGAGCAATCTCACCCTCGCCCTGGCGATCCTCGGCGGCCTCGTTCTCGCGGCCGTCGTGGCCTACAACACCCTGATGTCGCGCCGCAACGCGCCGCGCCAGCCCGATGCGGTCGACGTCGCCCTGGCCGAAGCCGAGCGCGCGCTGGCCGGCGGCAGCGACGGCGGCGTGGAGCCGATGCTCCATGCCGACCCGAGCCAGGTGGCCGGCAGCGACCGCCACGAGCCGCTGTTCGATCCCGACCTGCCCGCGCCCAGCGGCGTGCCCGTGCCCACCGGCGAGCGCCGTGGCGGGCTTGATCCGCTGATCGACGTGATCGCGCCCATTTCGCTCGAAGGCCTGGCCTCGGGCGATGCCGCGCTCGCGTCCATGCCGTCGACGCGCCGCGCCGGCAGCAAGCCGGTGGCCATTGAAGGCCTGAATGACCTCACCAGCCAATGGGAGCCGCCGGCGCCCGGACAGCGCTACCGCGCGTTCCAGGTCGGCGTGCAGCTGGCCAACCGCACCGGGGCGCTCAACGAGATCGAGTACTCCGAATTCGTGGTCAAGGCGCAGGCTTTTGCCGATGCCGTGAACGGCGCGCCCGAGTTTCCCGAGATGCTCGACGAAGTGGCGCGCGCCCGCGAGCTCGACCAGTTCGCCAGCGCGCACGACGCACAGCTGGGCTTCGTGCTGCGCGCGCTGCACGCCGCCTGGAGCCCGGGCTACGTGCAGCAGAACGCCGCGCGGCTGGGCTTCGTGGCCGGGATCATTCCGGGCCGCATGGTGCTGCCGACCAGCGAGGCCGGCCTGCCGCCGATCCTCGGGCTCTCGTTCGACACCCAGGCCGCGCTGGCCGACGATCCGGCGCAATCGGCCATTCGCGAGCTCAGCCTGAGCCTCGATGTGCCGCAGGTCGATCGTGGCGAAGAGCCGTTCCGCCGCATGCGTGAAGCTGCTGCCACGCTTGCCCGCGAGATGGACGGCGTGGTGACCGACAGCGACGGCCAGTTGCTGCGCGACGAAACCATGGACGTGATCGGCACCGACCTCGAGCAGCTGTACGACACGCTCGACGCACGCGACCTCGCCGCGGGCTCGCCACTGGCGCGACGCCTCTTCAGCTGATCCGTCTTTTTCCCGAGGGACCCCCCATGACAACGCGCGACGAAGCGGCACGCGAAGCCGCCGCACTGAGCGAGCAGCTGCATCGCCACGCCCATCTGTACTACGTGCTCGACGCCCCCGAGCTGCCCGACGCCGAGTACGACAAGATGTTCCAGCGCCTGCAGGTGCTGGAGACCGAGTTTCCCGAACTGCGCACGCCCGATTCGCCGACGCAGCGCGTGGGCGGCACCGTGCTCGACAGCCTGGCCAAGGTGCGCCACCGGGTGCCGATGCTGTCGATCCGCACCGAGACCGACATCACGCCCGCCGGCGCCAGCGCCTTCGACGCGCGCGTGCGCCGCGAACTGGGCCTGGCCGAAGACGCGCCGCAGATCAGCTACGTCTGCGAACTCAAGTTCGACGGGCTGGCCATGAGCCTGCGCTACGAGCAAGGCGTGCTGGTGCAGGCCGCCACGCGCGGCGACGGCGAGGTGGGCGAGGACGTCACGCAGAACATCCGCACCGTGCGCGAGATCCCGCTCAAGCTCAAGGGTGCGGCGCCGCCCGTGGTCGAGGTGCGTGGCGAGGTCTACATGAAGCGCGCCGATTTCGACGCCCTCAACGAGCGCCAGCGCCAGAAGATCGCCGCCGGGCAGAAGAACGAGAAGGTGTTCGTCAACCCGCGCAACGCGGCGGCCGGCGCGGTGCGCCAGCACGACCCGGCGATCGCGGCAGAGCGCCCGCTGAGCTTCTTTGCCTACGGCCTGGGCGAGGTCTCGCCCGCGAGCGACGGCGGCCCCGACATCGCGACCCAGTTCGACTGGCTGCAGCAGTTCCATGCCTGGGGCTTTCCGGTGGCCACGCAGACCGCGCGGGCGACCGGCGCTATTGAACTGATAGCGTTCCATGAAACCATCGGCCGCCAGCGCGATGCGCTGCCGTACGACATCGACGGCGTGGTCTACAAGGTCGACAGCCTGGAGTTGCAGCGCCAGCTGGGATTTGTTTCGCGCGAACCGCGCTGGGCCGTGGCCCACAAGTACCCGGCGCAGGAGCAGCTGACCGAGGTGGTCGGCATCGAGATCCAGGTGGGCCGCACCGGCAAGCTCACGCCGGTGGCCAAGTTGGCGCCAGTGTTCGTGGGCGGCGTGACCGTGACCAACGCCACGCTGCACAACGAAGACGAAGCCCGCCGCAAGGACGTGCGCGTGGGCGATACGGTGATCGTGCGGCGTGCCGGCGACGTGATTCCCGAAGTGGTGGGCGTGGCGCCCGACAGCCTGGCCAAGCCCGACGACCAGCGCGGCGCGGTCTTCACCATGCCGCACAAGTGCCCTGTGTGCGATTCCGAGGCGGTGCGGGAGGAGGGCGAGGTCGACTACCGCTGCACCGGCGGCCTGTTCTGCGCGGCGCAGCGCAAGGAGGCCATCCTGCATTTCGCGGCACGTCGCGCGGTCGACGTCGACGGGCTGGGCGACAAGCTGGTCGAACAGCTGGTCGATGCCAACCTGATCCGCACCTTGCCCGACCTCTACAAGCTCGGTTTCGTCACGCTGGCGGGCCTGGACCGCATGGCGGAGAAGTCGGCCAAGAACCTCGTCGATGCGCTCGAAGCCTCGAAGAAGACGACGCTGCCGCGCTTCCTGTTCGGCCTGGGCATCCGCCACGTCGGCGAGAGCACGGCCAAGGACCTGGCCAAGCATTTCGGCAAGCTCGACGCCATCATGGACGCGACCGAAGAGCAACTGCTCGAAGTGAACGACGTCGGCCCGGTGGTGGCGCAGAGCCTGCGCACCTTCTTCGACCAGCCGCACAACCGCGAGGTGGTCGAGCAGCTGCGCGCCTGCGGCCTGACCTGGGACGAGTTCGAGCCCGAAGCCCGCGCGCCCAAGCCTTTGGCGGGACTGACCTTCGTGATCACCGGCACCCTTCCTACGCTGGGCCGCGACGAAGCGAAGGATAAATTGGAGGCAGCCGGCGCCAAGGTGGCCGGCTCCGTCAGCAAGAAGACCCACTACCTCGTGGCCGGGGAGGAGGCCGGCAGCAAGCTGGACAAGGCGCGCGACCTCGGCGTCACGGTGATCGACGAGGCGCGTATGCTGGAGATCCTCGCCAGCGGTGTTCCGCCGGCGCCCGACGCCTGATTCGCCCGGCGCCTGGGATCCGGGCCTTTACCGGCCGTTACGCGACTTCACATCAGCGCAGTCAACAGGGTCTACAAGCGGGCGTTGAACGATCACAGAAGGCCGACAAGGAGTCCCTCATGCAAAAAATTCGTGTTCTCGCTACCAGCCTCGCACTCGGCGGCATCGCGCTGCTGAGCGGCTGCGTAGCCGTCCCTGGCGATCCGTACTACTCCGGCGGCTATTCCGAACCGTACTACTCCGATCCGGGTCCCGTGGTGGTGCCGGCGCCGGTCTACATCCAGGGTGGCGGTTATTACGACAACCGTCGCCCGTACTACGACCGCCGTCCTTACTATGGCCGTCCCGGTTATCCCGCGGTGCGTCCCAGCTACCCAGCCGTGCGGCCGACCTATCCGGCCGGGCGTCCGCCGGGTTGGCAGCGTCCACCGGCTGTCTCGCCTGCGCATCCGGGTGTGTCGCCCAACTACCCGAGCAATGCGATGCGCCCACCGCCGGGCGTGCCGTGGCGTGACGCGCCGGCGCTGGCCGACAAGCCTTGAGCAAGCGCTCCAGCGAGGGCGCTGCGCGCTGGCCATAATCCCTCCATGGCCTTCCGCGAAATCCTGAAAATGGGCGACCCCCGGCTGCTGCGCACCGCGCAGCCGGTCGCCGCTTTCGACACCGACGAACTGCACCTGCTGGTGCGCGACATGTTCGAGACCATGCAGGCGGTCAATGGCGCCGGCCTTGCGGCGCCGCAGATCGGCGTCGACCTGCAACTGGTGATCTTCGGCACCGACACCATCAATCCACGCTACCCCGACGCGCCGCCGGTGCCACGCACCGTGCTGCTCAACCCCGTCATCACGCCGCTGGGCGATGAAGAGGAAGAGGGCTGGGAAGGCTGCCTGTCGGTGCCCGGCTTGCGCGGCGTGGTGCCGCGCTTCGCTCATATCCGCTACACGGGCTTCGACCTGTACGGCGACCCGATCGACCGCACCGCCGACGGCTTCCATGCGCGCGTGGTGCAGCACGAGGTCGATCACCTGTTCGGCAAGCTGTACCCGATGCGGGTGCGCGATTTCTCGCGCTTCGGCTACACCGAGGTCCTGTTCCCGGGCCTCGATGCGGCTGACGACGACTGATTCGCCAGTCGCCTCTTCGCTTACTTGTTGTTGAGCCCGAAGCGCCCGCCGCCCGTGAGCGCGAGCGAGATGGCCGCGAACAGGAACATGCCCTGCAGTTCCAGCGCCCAGCCGCCTTGCCCGTTCAGCGCGCCCAGGTCCTTGCGGTGGGCCAGCCAGATCGCCACCACCATGTTGATGGCCACGACCAGCGCCGCGGGCCGCGTGAACAGGCCGACGATCAGCAGCACTGGCGCCAGGATCTCGCCCACGTAGACCAGGTAGGCCAGCACCGCGGGCACGCCGTGCGACGCGAGCATGCCGCCGATGCCGTCGACGCCCTTGCCGACCTTGGCAATGCCATGCAGCAGGATGAGGATGCCCAGCGCAACGCGCAGGATGAGCTTGCCGGTGTCGTCGGACTTGACCATGGTGTGATTCCTGTTCGGGAGTGATGAAAGGGCCGTATGGTAGTGAAACTGGCCGCGCCGCGGACCGATCGCCCGCGAGCGGATCGACATATGTATCCAACGCAGGGTTCTTTGTCGTCGGCCTGCATCGCCCCGTACACTGCCTTTTGCCTACTGTTGAGGAGTACACACCCATGACGAAGAAGACAACGACCACCCCAACCACCCGACTGCGCCCGGCACTGTTCGCCGCCGCTTCCGTTCTCGTGCTGGCCGCCGCGGCCCCGGCCTTTGCGGGCAAGACGCTCGACGCGGTCAAGCAGCGCGGCACCGTCAAGTGCGGCGTGACCAACGGCGTGGCCGGTTTCTCGGCCCCCGACACGCAGGGCAACTGGTCGGGCCTGGACGTCGACACCTGCCGCGCCATCGCCGCGGCCGTGCTGGGCGATCCCAAGAAGGTCGACTTCGTGCCGCTGAATTCGCAGCAGCGCTTCTCGGCGCTGCAGGCCGGCGAGATTGACATCCTCGCGCGCAACACCACCTGGACGCTCACGCGCGACGCCTCGCTGGGCTTCAACTTCACCACCATCACCTATTACGACGGCCAGGGCTTCCTGGTGCCCAAGAAGCTCAAGGTGACGAGCGCCAAGCAGCTCAAGAACGCCACCATCTGCACGCAGTCGGGCACCACCAACGAGAAGAACGTGTCGGACTACTTCCGCGCGCAGAACATCCCGGTGAAGACCGTCGTGTTCGAGAGCTTCGAAGCCTCGTTCAAGGCCTTCTTCTCGGGCCGCTGCCAGGCCTTCACCACCGACGCCTCGGCGCTGGCCGGCCTGCGCAACAAGGAAGCGCCGAACCCCGACGACTACCTCATCCTGCCCGAGCTGATCTCCAAGGAGCCGCTCGCGCCGCTGGTGCGTCGCGGCGACGACGAGTGGTTCGCCATCGCCAAGTGGGTGCCCAACGCGCTCATCGAGGCGGAAGAATTCGGCGTCACCCAAGCCAATGCCGACCAGCTCAAGGCCGCCAGCAAAGACCCGGCGCAGCAGCGCCTGCTCGGCGCCGGTGAAGACCTCGGCAAGCTGCTGGGCCTCGACAAAGACTGGTCGTACCGCGCCATCAAGGCCGTGGGCAACTACGGCGAGATGTTCGAGCGCAACGTCGGACCGAAGTCGGTGCTCAAACTGCCGCGTGGCTCCAACAATCTGTGGAGCAAAGGCGGCCTGATCTACGCACCCCCTGTTCGATGAGTCGGCAGGCCTCGCGCCGCGGCGCCTGGCTGGCCTGGCTCGTGCAGGCCCTGCTGGTGCTGGCCGTCGTGGCCGGCGCCTTCTGGGTGGTGAACCATGCGCTTGAGGTGCTGCGCGCACGCGGCGTGCGCTCGGGTTTCGACTTTCTCACCGAGCCCGCGGGCTTTTCGATCAGCGAAGGCTGGCTCGACTTCGATGCCAGCCAGCCGTCGTGGCGCGCGTTCCTCGCGGGCCTGATCAACACGGTGCGCGCGGCCGTGCCGGCCGCCATCTTCGCGGTGGTGCTCGGCACGCTGATTGGCATCGGCCGGCTCGCGCCGCATGTGCTGCTGCGCGGCATCTGCACGGCGTACGTGGAGCTGTTGCGCAACGTGCCGCTGCTGGTGCAGCTGCTGATGCTGGCTTTCGCGATGGCCAACCTGCTGCCCGACCCGACCGAGCCCGTGCACCTGCTGCCGGGCGTGTGGCTCAGCAAGGGCGGGCTCAGCGTGCCCTGGCCCGTGGCGGGCGAGGGCGGTGGGTGGCCCACGCATTTCGAATGGCCCGAACGCGGCGACTTCGGCGTGAGCGGCGGCGCCGTGCTGAGCCCGGAGTACGTGACCATCGTCGCCGGGCTGTCGCTGTACTCGGCGGCCTTCGTCGCCGAGATCGTGCGCGCCGGCATCCTCTCGGTGTCGCAAGGGCAGGTGCTGGCAGGGCAGGCGCTGGGCCTGTCGTCGGTGCAGCAGCTGCGCATCGTGATCCTGCCGCAGGCGCTGCGCGTGATCGTGCCCTCGCTCACCAACCAGCTGCTGAGCCTCACCAAGAATTCGTCGCTCGCCGTGGCCGTGGGCTATCCGGAGCTGGTGTCGGTGGCCAACACCACCATCGGCTCGAACGGCCGGGCCTTCGAGTGCATCGCGATCATCATGGCGGTGTACCTGCTGCTGTCGCTCGTGATCTCCTTTGGCATGAACCGCTACAACGCGCGCGTCGCGCTGCGAGGCTGGCGATGAGAAACGTCGCGCAAGGCCCCATCGCGTGGCGCAGCGAGCTGTGGGGTTCGCCGTTGCGCGCATTGGCCACGGTGCTGCTGCTGGGCTTGCTGGCCTGGGCCGGCTTCCATGCGTTCGAGTGGGGCGTGGTGCATGCCGTGTTCCGCCCCGACGCCGACGCCTGCCGCGCGGTGCAGCACAGCGCCTGCTGGGGCGTGGTGGCCGAGAAGTGGCGACCGATGCTGTTCGGTCGCTTTCCGTATGAAGAGCAGTGGCGCCCAGCCGTCGCCGTCGTCGTGCTGTCCGCGGTGACCGTGCTCAGCGCGTGGCCGCGCAGCTGGCGCTGGTGGCTGGCGCCGTTGTGGGGCGTGGCACTGCTGCTGTTCGTCGGGCTGATGCACGGCGGCGTGGCCGGGCTGAGCCCGGTGCCGACCAGCCGCTGGGGCGGCCTGCCGCTCACCATCGGGCTGGCGGTGGTCGGGCTGGCGCTGGCCTTTCCGCTGGCGCTGCTGCTGGCGATGGGGCGGCGCTCCGAATGGCCCGTGGTGCGCACGCTGAGCGCGAGCTACATCGAACTGGTGCGCGGCGTGCCGCTGATCTCGGTGCTGTTCATGGCCTCGTTCCTGCTGCCGCTGCTGTGGCCCGCGGGCTGGCAGCCCGACGTGCTGGTGCGCGTGCTGATGGGCCTCACGCTGTTCGTCGCGGCCTACCTGGCGGAGATCATCCGCGGCGGCCTGCAGGCCGTGCCGCGCGGGCAGACCGAGGTGGCGATGGCGCTGGGCTTCGGCCGCTGGCCGGTGCAGCGCGACATCGTGCTGCCGCAGGCGCTGCGCCTCGTGGTGCCGGCGCTGACCAACAGCGTGGTCGGCACGCTGAAGGACACCTCGCTGGTCACCGTGGTCGGCCTGTTCGAGCTGACCGGCGCGCTCGGGCTGGCGCTGGGCGGCGACCCGGTCTGGCGGCCCTTCTACCTCGAGGGCTACCTGTTCGTGGCCGCCGTCTACTGGCTGCTGTGCTTCGGGCTGTCGCGCTACAGCGTCTGGCTGGAGCGGCGCCTGGGCACCAGCTCGGCGTAGCCGGTCTGCGCATCGGGCTCGCGCGAGAAGCGCCACTCGGGCAGCACCGCGACGAGGATCTCGGCCGTGGTGCGCACCACGCAGCCCGGTGCGGCATGGCCGCCCGACACCCGGCCCACGCCGTCCGACACGCTGAGATGCAGGTGCGAGCCGTCCGGCGACAGCGTGCCGGCGAGCGTGAGGATTTCAAGGTCGCCTTCGATCCGCGTCGACGACTCGGCACCCGCGAAACGGATGCTCGCGCCGCGCAGGCTGCCGATGCCTGAGACCACGAAGGCGGCGTCGCCGATGCCGTCTGGCTTCAGCACGGCATCGAGCGCCGCACGCAGATCGTCGCCCGGTTGCAGCCGCAGCACGAGCGTGTCCATGCGCTGTTGCCTCGCGTCAGCTCGCCGACAGCGCCTTGTCGACCACCTGCTGCGCCTCGCCGAGGATGCGCGCAAGGTGGTCGTCGCCGAGGAAGCTCTCGCCGTAGACCTTGTAGATGTTCTCCGTGCCCGAAGGGCGCGCGGCGAACCAGCCGTTCTCGGTGACGACCTTCACGCCGCCGATGGCCGCGCCGTTGCCCGGGGCGTGGCTCAGCACGTTCTCGATCTTCTCGCCCGCCAGCGTGGTCGAGGTGATCTGCTGCGGCGACAGGGCCGACAGGCGTTTTTTCTGCTCGGGCGTGGCGGGCGCGTCCACGCGGTCGGACACGGGGCGCCCCAGCGCCTGCGTCAGCTCGGTGAAGCGCTCGCCGGGGTCGCGCCCGGTGCGCGCGGCGATCTCGGCCGAGAGCAGGGCGGGCACGATGCCGTCCTTGTCGGTGGTCCAGGCGCTGCCGTCGTGGCGCAAGAAGGTGGCGCCGGCGCTTTCCTCGCCGCCGAAGCCCAGCGAGCCGTCGACCAGACCGTCGACGAACCACTTGAAGCCCACGGGCACCTCGTACAGCGGGCGGCCCAGTTGCGCCGCCACGCGGTCGATCATGCGGCTGCTGACCACCGTCTTGCCGACGGCTGCCTGCGCTGGCCAGTGGGGGCGGTGCGTGAAGAGGTAGTCGACCATCACCGCGAGGTAGTTGTTCGGCTGCATCAGGCCCGCGCTGCGCGTGACCACGCCGTGGCGGTCGTGGTCGGTGTCACAGGCGAAGGCGATGCCGAAGCGGTCTTTCAGCGCGACCAACCCGTGCATCGCGTCGGGCGACGACGGGTCCATGCGGATGCGGCCGTCCCAGTCGAGCGACATGAAGCGGAAGGTCGGGTCGACCGCCTGGCTCAGCACATTCAGGCGCTGGAGCTTGTAGCGCGCGGCGATGGCCGGCCAGTAGTGCACGCCGGCACCGCCCAGCGGATCGACGCCCAGGTCGATGGTGCCGCCGCGGATCGCGTCCATGTCCAGCACCTGGGCCAGGTCTTCGACATAGGTGTTCAGGTAGTCGTGGCGGTGCGTGGTGGACGCCTTCAGCGCCTGCGCCAGCGGCATGCGCTTCACACCTTCGAGCTTGTTCGCCAGCATCTTGTTGGCGGCGGCTTCGACGGCGGAGGTGATGTCGGTGCCTGCGGGGCCGCCGTTGGGCGGGTTGTATTTGAAGCCGCCGCTTTCGGGCGGGTTGTGCGAGGGCGTGATCACGATGCCGTCGGCCAGGCCGCTGGTGCGTCCGCGGTTGTAGACCAGGATGGCGTGCGACACGGCCGGCGTGGGCGTGTACTCGTCGTCCTTCGACAGCATCAGCTCGACGCCGTTGGCCGCCAGCACCTCGATCGCGCTGGCGAAGGCGGGCGTGGACAGCGCGTGCGTGTCGATGCCCAGGAACAGCGGGCCGTCGATGCCTTGCTGCTTGCGGTAGTCGCAGATGGCCTGGCTGATGGCCAGCACGTGCCATTCGTTGAACGCGTCGTCGAACGAGGAGCCGCGATGGCCCGAGGTGCCGAAGGCCACGCGTTGGCTGGGCACGGCTGGGTCGGGGCGACCGGTGTAATAGGCCGAGACGAGGCGCGGCACGTCCACCAGCAGATCGGACGGGGCCGGCTGGCCCGCGAGGGGATGGGAAGAGGTGCTCATGTCGAAAGCGGGTGATGAAAGGGAGCGCACCGGCGGTGCCGTGCGCGGCCTTTCAGCATACGCCATGGGCGGGGGCGGCTTGCCGCCTGCGCGCCCGTTCACAGAGGTCCGCTTACAACCCTTTCAATGTGAGCGCCGCGTGCGGACCCGCTCCGGGCCGTCGCCCGTGGCCAGCCACCGGGCCGGCACCTCGAAGTACGCGGCGATCGCATGCAGGTGCAGGGTGCCTGCGCAGCTGTGCCGGTCGGTGAGCCAGCGGATCACGGTGGGGGCGCTGACGCCGCACTGTCGGGCGAGCTCGGATTTCCATTGGGGCTGCGACCCCGCGACAAGCGAGATCAGTCGGTCTTGAAAACTGGCGTTCATGGTCGGCCCCCTTTGGCGACAACAGCGGTCGGCTCTGAATTTCCTCGAAACGCGCCAGGCACCCAACCCCTCCTTCGCAGGGGCTGGTAGTTTTTTGCATGGAGGGTGATCTAGTTCCGACGCGCGGCGGCTCTACCCGTGGGTGCCAGCGTCAGAATGAGGGTGCATATCGGCCAGAAAGGCCGAAGGGGGTGTGCCATGAAAGTGATGCTGCTGGACGATCACGCGTTGTTTCGCGCCGGTCTGCGCATGCTGCTGGAGAACACGGGTTGCCGTATCGAGATCTTCGAGGCCGCCACGGTCGACGAAGCCTGCGCTCTGGCGCTGCGCCATCCCGACCTGGACCTCTGCTTGCTGGACCTCGAGCTCAAGGGTGAGTACGGCCTGGACGCGCTGGTGCGTCTGAGGGCCATGGCGCACGACATCGCGGTCGTGGTGGTGTCGGCCTCGACCGACGTCGACATCATCCGCGGCTGCCTGGAGGCGGGCGCCATGAGCTTCGTGCCCAAGACCATGCCGGCCGACTTCCTCAAGCAGGCCCTCGAGACCGTGCTGGCGGGGGGGGTCTACCTGCCGCAGGAAATCCTGCACGTGGGGCCGAAGAGCACCGCCAGGCCGACGCTCAGCCCGCGCCAGACCGACACGCTGCACGGCCTGGCGCGCGGACTGCCGACCAAGTCGATCGCGCGCGAGCTCGGCCTGTCCGAGCACACGGTGAAGGAGTACATCGGCACCTTGTTCCAGGCACTGGGTGTGCACAATCGCACCGAGGCCGTGATCACGGGCATCCGCCTGGGGCTGTTGTCGCCGCTGCAGCGCAAGGGGTCATGAGCGGGCCTCCGCGGGCGGCTAAGCTTCAGGCTGGTTTCAAGGAGCAAGACAAGATGCGCATGACGTTTGGCCGGCACGGGTTTCTTCTGACGGCTGCGGCCCTGGCTGCGGTGCTCGCGGGCTGCGAGGCCCCGCCCAAGGACCGGCCGCTCACCTCCGAAGTGCCGGCGCCGCCGAGCTTCGCGCCCCCGCCCGAAAGTTGCCAGGCCCCGGAAGTGCGCTTTGCGCTCGGCATGCAGGCGACGCGTCCGTTGCTCGAAGAAATGCGCCAGCGCGCCGGCGCGAAAACCGCCCGCACCGTGCCGGCCACGGCACCGGCCGACCCGGCCCAAGACGCGACGCGCCTCAACGCACAGGTCGATCCCACGGGTCGCATCCTCGGCGCGTACTGCGGCTGAGCCGCACGCGCCGATTCAGCGGCCTCACTGGGAGGCCAGCGCCTCCATCAGGTCGGTCTCGATGGCCAGCTGCGTCTTCTGGCCCTGCAGTTCCGGTCCGCTGATCAGGAACGTGTCTTCCACCCGTTCACCCAAGGTCGTCACCTTCGCCAGTTGAAGGTTCAGGTGATGCCGCGCGAGCACGCGCGCCACCGAATACAACAGGCCCGCGCGGTCGCTGGCCGAGATGCTGAGCAGCCAGCGCTGCGCCTTGTCGTCGGGCACGAGGCTGATGCGTGGCTTGATCGGAAAGCTGCGCACCCGGCGTGACACGCGCCCCATGCTGGGGGCGGGCAGGGCGCCGGCCTCGGTGAGCGTTTGCGCCAGACCCGTTTCGACCATGCTGATCAGGTCGCGGTAGTGGTCGGGCTGGAAGGTCGTCACCACCTGGAAGGTGTCGAGCGCGTAGCCGTTGCTCGTGGTGTGGACCTTGGCGTCCAGGATGCTGAACGAGGCCTGGTCGAAATAGCCGCAGATGCGAGCGAACAGGTCGGACTGGTCGGGCGTGTAGACCACCACCTGCAGCCCTTCGCCCACCGGCGACAGGTGCGCGCGCACGATGGGCGGCGCTTTCGGGTCGATGGGCACGTTCTTGGGCGGCACGAAGCGCGACAGCTGCTTGGCGTGCCAGGCGATCTCGGTGGCGTCGTGGCGCATGAAGTAGCCGACGTCAAGCGTGTCCCACAGCGCCTTGTGCGCCTCGAAGCGCTGGGCGTGCAGGGCGAGCAGCACCAGCGCCTCGCGCTTGCGGGCCTCGACCTCGGCATCCGGGTCGGGCATGCGTCCGCCCAGGGCGCGCAGGGTGAAGCGGTACAGGTCTTCGAGCAGCTTGCCCTTCCAGGCATTCCACACGCGCGGCGAGGTGCCGCGGATGTCGGCCACGGTCAGCAGGTACAGCGCCGTGAGGTAGCGCTCGTTGCCCACGCGCTTGGCGAAGGCGCCGATGACCTCGGGGTCGCCCAGGTCCTGCTTCTGCGCGACCTGGCTCATCACCAGGTGCTCGGCCACGAGGAATTCGATGAGCTTGGCGTCTTCGCGCGCGATGCCGTGCTGCTTGCAGAAGCGCTGCACGTCGCGCGCGCCGAGCGTGGAGTGGTCGCCGCCGCGGCCCTTGGCGATGTCGTGGAAGAGGGCGGCGACGTAGAGAATCCAGGGCTTGTCCCAGCCGGCCGCGAGCTGCGAGCAGCCCGGGTACTCGTGCGCGTGCTCGGCGATGAAGAAGCGGCGCACGTTGCGCAGCACCATCAGGATGTGCTGGTCGACCGTGTACACATGGAACAGGTCGTGCTGCATCTGCCCCACGATGCTGCGGAACACGCGCAGGTAGCGTCCCAGCACCGAGGTCTGGTTCATGAGCCGGAAGGCATGCGTGATGCCGTAGGGCTGCTGCAGGATCCGCATGAAGGTCACGTGGTTGACCGGGTCGTTGCGGAACTTGCTGTCCATGACATGGCGCGCGTTGTACAGCGCACGCAGCGTGCGCGCCGACAGGCCCTTCACGCCGATGGTCTTCTGGTACAGCAGGAAGGTCTCGAGCACCGCGTGCGGCTCGCGCTCGTACAGGTCGTCGCTGGCGATCTCGATCAGGCCGGCGCGCTCGTAGAAGCGCTCGTTGATGGTCGTGGGCTGCTCGTCGATGGGCTGCAGCCGCTCGGAAATATTGAGCAGCAGGATCTGGTTGAGCTGCGACACCGCCTTGGCCGCCCAGTAGTAGCGGCGCATCAGCGCCTCGCTCGACTTGCGCTGCGACTCGCTCTCGTAGCCGAAGCTCGCGGCCACGGCGGTCTGCAGGTCGAACACCAGCCGGTCTTCGCGCCGGTTGGCGATCACGTGCAGGCGGGCGCGAATGAGCGAGAGCAGGGCCTCGTTGCGCTTGATCTGCTGCGCCTCGAAGGGCGTGGCCAGGCCGTTCTTGGCCAGGTCGTCCCAGCGACTGCCGAAGCCGGCGGCCTTGCTCATCCACAGGATGGTCTGCAGGTCGCGCAGGCCGCCGGGCGATTCCTTGCAGTTGGGTTCGAGCGCGTAGGGCGTGTTGTCGAACTTCTGGTGGCGGTGCCGCATTTCCTGTGACTTGGCCACGAAGAAGGCCTGCGGGTCGATGGCCTGGGTGAAGCGGCGACGAAAGGCCGCGAAGAGCTTCTTGTCGCCCGTGATCAGGCGCGATTCGAGCAGCGAGGTCTGGACCGTGATGTCCTTGGCGGCCTCGTCCAGGCACTCTTCGAGTGTGCGCACGCTGGAGCCGATCTCGAGGCCGGCGTCCCAGCACTGGCCGATGAAGGCCTCGATGCGGGCGGGCTCGACGCCGCTGTCCTGGCCCTCGGGCGGCAGCAGCAGCAGCACGTCGACGTCGGAGTACGGAAACAGCTCGCCGCGCCCGTAGCCGCCCACCGCGGCCAGCGCGAAGGCGTCGCCGAAGCCGGCCTCGTTCCACAGCGCAGTGAGCGTCTGGTCGGCCAGCGCCGAGAGCTGGCGCAGCACCGTGTGGACGCTGCGGGTGGGCGCGCGTGCGAAGCGCAGGGTGTCGAAAAGGGCGAGCTTTTTCGCGCGATAGGCTTCGCGCAGCGTCGCCACGTCGATCTTGGCTGCTTCGATCACGGCGGGGGCGCGCTTCGGCGCGTCAGGTTTTGGTGGAGGTGACGAAGGCCGGCAGCGGCGGGCTGCCTTCGGAGAGCGTCAGCACCTCGTAGCCGGTCTCGGTGACGAGCACCGTGTGCTCCCACTGGGCCGACAGCGAATGGTCGCGCGTGACGATGGTCCAGCCGTCGTACTGGCCGCCCTTGAAGTCTTCCTTCACGTCGCGCTTGCCGGCGTTGATCATCGGCTCGATGGTGAAGATCATGCCGGGCTTGAGCTCTTCCATGGTGCCCGGGCGGCCGTAGTGCAGCACCTGGGGTTCTTCGTGGAAGCGCTGGCCCACGCCGTGGCCGCAGAACTCGCGCACGATCGAGAAGCCCTGGCCCTCGGCGAACTTCTGGATCGCATGCCCCACGTCGCCCAGGTGGGCGCCGGGGCGCACCTGCAGGATGCCGTGCCACATGGCTTCGAAGGTGACGTTGCACAGGCGCTTGGCGGCAATGGAGGCGTCGCCGATCACGAACATGCGGCTGTTGTCGCCGAACCAGCCGTCCTTGATGACGGTGACGTCGACATTCATGATGTCGCCCTTCTTCAGGGGCTTGTCATTGGGGATGCCGTGGCACACCACGTGGTTCACCGAGGTGCACAGCGACTTCGGGAACGGCACGCTGCTGGCGCCCATGTAGCCCACCGTGGCCGAGGTGGTGCCCTGCTTGACCATGTACTCGGCGGCCAGCCGATCCACGTCGTTGGTCGTGATGCCGGGCTTGATGAAGGGCGTGAGGTAGTCCAGCACCTCGGACCCGAGGCGGCAGGCGACCCGCATGGCTTCGATGCCTGCGGCGTCTTTGTAGGTAATGCTCATGCCCCGAATTATCCCATTCGGCAAGCTAAAATTCCGGGTTAACGCGGATGACCCCAGTCAGCGGCCTCCGCCCAGATTCCTTGATTCCCAACGCGGCCCCCGAGGCCCCCCATCGACCGTGACGCAGCCCGCACCTCAAGCCCTTCCTGTCGTAACCATGTTCGAGGGCGGCAGCGCACTCAGCGACTTCCGTGCACGGCAATTGCTGCCGAAGCTGCAGGCCATCGAGCCGCGCATCGAGGGCATTTCGGCCCGTTTCGTGCACCTGGTGGTCACCGATGCGTCGCTGGGCGACGCCGACCGCGAGCGTTTTGCCGCGCTGCTGACCTACGGCGAGCCCTTCGAGGCCCCGGCGGCCAAGGCGAGCGCCTCGGTGGTCGTCACGCCCCGCCTGGGCACCGTGTCGCCCTGGGCCTTCAAGGCCACCGACATCGCCCACAACTGCGGCCTGGCGCTGCGCCGCGTGGAGCGCGTCACCCAGTACCACCTGAAGCTGAAGGCGCCGCTGATCGGCAAGGCCCCCGTGCTCGAAGGCGACGCCCTGGCCGCCGTGGCCGGCCCGCTGCACGACCGCATGACAGAATCGGTGCTCGCCGCGGTCGAGCAGGCGGCCAGCCTGTTCAGCGAATTGCCGGCCCAGCCGATGGCGCAGGTCGATGTGCAAACCGGCGGGCGCGACGCCCTGGTGGCGGCCAACACCGGCTTCGGCCTGGCGCTGGCGGAAGACGAAATCGACTACCTCGTCGAAGCCTTCACCCGCCTGGGCCGCAACCCCAGCGACGTCGAGCTGATGATGTTCGCGCAGGCCAACAGCGAGCACTGCCGCCACAAGATCTTCAACGCCAACTTCACCATCGACGGCGTGGCCCAGCCGCAGAGCCTGTTCTCGATGATCCGCCACACCGAGAAGCAGAACCCGCAGCACACGGTGATCGCCTATGCGGACAACGCCTCGGTGATGGAAGGCGCGACCATCGAGCGCTTCATTCCGGCGAACGGCTCGCAGAGCTATCAAAAAGATAGCACCCTGAGCCATGTGCTGATGAAAGTCGAGACGCACAACCACCCGACGGCCATTTCCCCGTTCCCCGGCGCCTCGACCGGCGCGGGCGGGGAAATCCGCGACGAAGGCGCCACGGGCCGCGGCTCCAAGCCCAAGGCGGGCCTGACCGGCTTCACGGTCTCCAAGCTCTGGCCCGAAGACGGCCACTACGGCAAGCCCGAGCACATCGCCAGCCCGTTGCAGATCATGACCGAGGGCCCGCTGGGCGGCGCCGCGTTCAACAACGAATTCGGCCGTCCCAACCTGCTGGGCTACTTCCGCGAGTACGAGCAGGCGGTGACGAGCGACCGCGACACCGTGCAGCGCGGCTACCACAAGCCCATCATGATCGCGGGCGGCCTGGGCAGCATCGACGCCACGCAGACCAAGAAGATCCTGTTCCCGGCCGGCTCGCTGCTGATCCAGCTCGGCGGCCCCGGCATGCGCATCGGCATGGGCGGTAGCGCCGCCAGCTCGATGGCGACCGGCGCCAATGCGGCCGAACTCGACTTCGATTCGGTGCAGCGCGGCAACCCCGAAATCGAACGTCGCGCGCAAGAGGTCATCAACCACTGCTGGCAGCAGGGCGCGGCCAACCCGATCCTGGCGATCCATGACGTGGGCGCGGGCGGCCTGAGCAACGCTTTTCCCGAATTGACCAACGACGCCGGCCGCGGCGCACGCTTCGACCTGCGCGCCGTGCCGCTCGAAGAGTCGGGCATGGCGCCCAAGGAAATCTGGTGCAACGAAAGCCAGGAGCGCTACGTGCTGGCCATCGCACCGGAGTCGCTTGAGCAGTTCAAGGCTTTCTGCGAGCGCGAGCGCTGCCCGTTCTCGGTGGTCGGCGTGGCGACCGAAGAGCGCCAGCTGCTGGTGGCCGACGAAGGCGCGGCGGTGCAGCCCGTCGACATGCCCATGGACGTGCTGCTGGGCAAGCCGCCCAAGATGCACCGCGACGTGAAGACCGTGGCGCGCAGCTTCAAGCCGCTCAACCTCACGGGCGTCGACCTGCAGAAGGCCGCCATCGACGTGCTCGCGCACCCGACCGTGGCCTCCAAGCGCTTCCTGATCACCATCGGCGACCGCAGCGTGGGCGGCCTGACGCACCGCGACCAGATGGTCGGCCCGTGGCAGGTGCCCGTAGCCGATTGCGCCGTGACGTTGGCCGACTACAAGGGCTTTGCTGGCGAAGCGATGAGCATGGGCGAGCGCACGCCGCTGGCCGCGCTCGACGCGCCGGCCTCGGGCCGCATGGCCGTCGCCGAGGCCATCACCAACCTGCTGGCCGCGCCGATCGAGCTGTCGCGCGTCAAGCTGTCGGCCAACTGGATGGCCGCCTGCGGTGAGCCCGGCGAAGACGCCGCGCTGTACGAAACCGTCAAGGCCGTGGGCCTGGAACTGTGCCCGGCCCTGGGCGTGTCGATTCCGGTCGGCAAGGATTCGCTGTCGATGCGCACGCAGTGGAAGGACAACGGCGAAGCCAAGAAGGTCACCTCGCCCGTGAGCCTGATCGTCACCGCCTTCGCCTCGCTGGCCGACGTGCGCGGCACGCTCACGCCGCAGCTCGACGCGACCGAAGACGACACGACGCTCTTGCTCATCGACCTGGGCCGTGGCCAGCACCGCATGGCCGGCAGCATCCTGTCGCAGACGCTGAACCAGAGCGGCGACACCGTGCCCGACCTCGACGACCCGGCACAGCTGGTCGCGTTGGTCAACGCCGTGAACGCCCTGCGCGCCGACGGCAAGATCCTCGCGATGCACGACCGCAGCGATGGCGGCCTGTTCGCCACCGCCTGCGAAATGGCCTTTGCGGGCCACGTCGGCGTGGCGTTGAACGTCGACATGCTGGTCACCGAAGGCGACGGCATTTCCGACAGCCGCATGGAAACCGGCGACGCCAAGAACTGGGCGCAGCAGGTCAGCGCGCGGCGCGAAGAGCTCACGCTCAAGGCGCTGTTCAACGAAGAGCTCGGCATGGTGCTGCAGGTGCGCACCGCCGAGCGCAACGACGTCATGCAGGTGCTGCGCGCCCACGGCCTGAGCACGCACAGCCACTTCGTCGGCAAGACCCGCCCCGCCAGCTCGGCCATGGACGCCGGCAAGGGCAAGCTCGAAGTCTGGCGCGATGCCAAGTCGGTGTTCAGTGCCTCGCTGCACGACCTGCACCAGGTCTGGGATTCGGTCAGCTGGAAGATCGCCCGCGAGCGCGACAACCCGGCCTGCGCCGATGCCGAGCACGCCGCGGCCGGCGTGCCGAACGACCCGGGCATGCATGTGTTCCTTCCGAACGCCCCGGTGGCACCGGCCATCCTGCAGTCGCGCCCCAAGGTCGCGATCCTGCGCGAGCAGGGCGTCAACTCGCACGTCGAGATGGCCTACGCCTTCACCGAAGCCGGCTTCGAGGCCTTCGATGTCCACATGACCGACCTGCAGACGGGCAGGGCGGACCTGGCCGCGTTCAAGGGCGTGGTCGCCTGCGGCGGCTTCAGCTACGGCGACACGCTGGGTGCCGGCATCGGCTGGGCGCGCAGCATCACCTTCAACCCGAAGCTGGCCGAGCAGTTCAAGACCTTCTTCGGCCGCGCTGACACCTTCGGCCTGGGCGTGTGCAACGGCTGCCAGATGTTCGCCGAGCTGGCCGACATCATCCCGGGCGCCGAGGCCTGGCCGCGCTTCACCACCAACCAGAGCGAGCGTTTCGAGGCGCGCCTGTCGATGGTCGAGGTGCTCGAGTCGCCCAGCATCTTCTTTGCGGGCATGGCCGGCAGCCGCCTGCCGATCGCGGTGGCGCACGGCGAGGGCTACGCCAACTTCAAGCACCGCGGCGACGCCGCCAAGGCCATCGGAGCGATGCGCTTCGTGGACAACCACGGCCAGCCGACCGAGCAGTACCCGTTCAACCCGAACGGCAGCGCGGGCGGCCTGACTTCGGTCACCACGCCGGACGGCCGCTTCACCGCCGTGATGCCGCACCCGGAGCGCGTGTTCCGCAACATCCAGATGAGCTGGACGTCGGGCGACAAGAGCGAGCTGAGCCCGTGGATGCAGATCTGGCGCAACGCGCGCAAGTGGGTGGGTTGATCGACCGAAGTCGGGCCGTGCAGGCGGCCTGACGACAGTCAACGAAAATGCCCTCCAGGCTCGGGTCTGGAGGGCATTTTTCATGGGGATCGATGCGCCTGAAGCGCCGTCGATCAGCGCTGGCTGTTCAGCATCGACGCCTTGAACGACAGCACATGCGTCTTCGCCGCTTCGGCCGCTGCATCGGCGTCATGCCGCTGCAGCGTGGCGACGATGGTGCGGTGCTCTTCGATCACTTCGGCCAGATGCCCCTCGGCGGCCAATGAAATCGCCCAGAAGCGCTGCGAGCGCGCGTGCAGCACGCTCAGGATGTCCTGCAGCATCGCGTTGCGCGCCGCCGCAGCGATCTTTTCGTGAAAGAGGCGGTCCAGGTTCATGACCGACATCGCATCGCGCCGCTGCGCCGCTGCCTCGAACTGCTCGGCGATGGCCTGCAGCTCGGCCAGCTCGGCCTCGGTGATGGCCGCCGCGGCCAGGCGCATGCACAGCACCTCGTTCACCAGCCGGACCTCGATGAGCTCCAGCGCGTCGTTGATCGACAGCGGCGAAGCCATCGCGCCCTTGCGCGGAATGATGCGGACCAGGCCCTCGGCCGACAGACGGTGCAGCGCCTGGTTCACCGGCGTGCGGCCCACGCCCAGCCGCTCCATCACCTGGGCGGTGTTGAGGTACTCCCCGGGCTTGTAGGCCAGGGTCACCAGGGCTTCCTTCAGGCGCAGGTAGGCGGTTTCGTTGAGGGAGATGGCTGCTTCGGGCCGCCGGACGGGGGCTTTGCGGGCGGGCGTGGCTGCGTTCATCGGGGCGGGAGGGTCATGGTGGAGTTCCCCGATGGTACCTGCGGGAAATCCCTTTGAAGTTTCTGTGGACTCACTGTAATATCGTTGTGAAATTTCACTGAAACTTCAATCGAGCTGCCACCCATGAAACTGTCTTTCGAACTTCCCGAGGGAAGTGCCCCGTCAACGCTGAGCTTCGAGGCCCGGCACCTCGTGATCGCCGGCTGGACCGGGCGCGACACCGCCGCCATCGAGCACCACATCGAGGAACTCGCCGAACTCGGCGTGCCCGCGCCCAGCGCCGTGCCGCTGTTCTACCGGGTGGCCACCCAGCAGCTGAGCCAAGCCGATGTGGTGCAGGTGGTGGGGGCCGACACCTCGGGCGAGGTCGAGCCGCTGCTGTTCCTGCACGGGGGCGAGTTCTTCGTCTCGATCGGCTCGGACCACACCGACCGCGCGCTGGAAGCGCACAGCGTGGCGCTGTCCAAGCAGATCTGTGTGAAGCCCGTGGCGCGCAGCGCCTGGCGGCTGGCCGACGTGCAGGAGCGCTGGGACACGCTGGTGCTGCGTTCGTGGATCGAGGAGGGCGGTGAATGGCGCCTCTACCAGGAAGGCACGCTGGCCGCGCTGCGTCCGCCGGCCGATCTGCTGGCGCGCTGCGCCGCGGCTGACGGCGAACCGGCCGACGGCTTCGCGATGACCTGCGGCACGGTCGGCGCCATCGGCGGCATCCGCCCGGCGGCGCGTTTTCGCATGGAGCTGGTCGACGAACACACGGGCCGCCGCATCGCGCACGAGTACCGCGCGGTTTCGCTGCCGATCGTCGCCTGACGCACGAGGACCGCTCATGTCCGCCGCGATCTCCCTCGAAGCCGCCCGCGCCGAACTGGCCACAGGCCGCACCACCTCCGCCGCGCTGACCGCATCGGCACTGCAACGCATCGCCGACCCTGCCGGCGAAGGCGCGCGCACCTTCACGCGCGTGCTGGCAGACCGTGCCCGGCACCTCGCGCGCGCCTCCGACAGCCTGCGCGAAGCCGGCGTCGTGCGTTCTCCGCTCGAAGGCCTGCCGGTCTCCGTCAAGGACCTGTTCGACGTGGCCGGTGAAACGACGACCGCCGGCTCCGTCGTGCTGCGCGACGCGCCGCCCGCCGCGCACGACGCCGAGGCCGTGCAGCGCCTGCTGTCGGCTGGCGCGGTGCTGGTGGGCAAGACCAACATGACCGAGTTCGCGTACTCCGGCCTCGGCCTCAATCCGCACTACGGGACGCCGGCCAATCCGTGGCAGCGCAGCGAGCGGCGCATTCCCGGCGGTTCATCCTCGGGCGCGGCCGTGGCGGTGGCCGACGGCCTGTGCGTCGCCAGCGTCGGCAGCGACACGGGCGGCTCGGCGCGCATTCCGGCGGCGCTGTGCGGTATCACCGGCTTCAAGCCGACGGCGCGCCGCATGCCCGGCACCGGGCTCGTGCCGCTGTCGCACAGCCTCGACGCGGTCGGCGTGATGGCGCTCGACGTGGCCGGCTGCGCGGCCATGGATGTGGTGCTGTCCGGCGTGTCCGAGGCGCCCCGAACGCAGCACCTGCGCCAGGCCCGCTTCGCGGTGCCGACCACGCTGGTGCAGGACGGCATGGACGCCCACGTCGCCGCCACGTTCCGACGCGCGCTGCAGCGCCTCTCGGCCGCCGGCGCGCAGCTGGTCGAGCTGGCGGTGCCCGAGTTCGACGAGCTCGCGGCCATCAACGCCGCAGGCGGCTTCAGCGCCGCGGAGTCATGGGCGTGGCATGCCGAGCTGATCGAACGCAGCGGCAGCGGCTACGACCCGCACGTGCTCAGCCGCATCCTGCGCGGCAAGGACTTCACGGCGCGCGCCTACCTCGCGCTGCAAGCACAGCGGGCCGACTGGCAACTTCGCGTGGCCGCGCGCCTGGGCGAATTCGACGGCTGGCTCATGCCGACCGTGCCGCTGGTGGCGCCGCGCATCGAGGCGCTCGAAGCCGACGAAGCGCAGTACGTCGCCGTCAACGCCGCGATGCTGCGCAACCCCTCCATCGTCAACTTCATGGACGGCTGCGCCATCTCCTTGCCCTGCCACGCGGCCGGCGACGCGCCCGTGGGCCTGAGCCTTGCTGGCCTGCCGATGCGCGACGCCGCGCTGCTCGCGTGGGCCGCCGACATCGAACGCACCCTGCGCGCCACCGCCGATTGATCCGTCTGCCCACCCTCAAGAAACTCCGGAGAACCTCATGACCCAGCGCTTTCGTTTCCCGCTCGCCTCGCTCGCCTGTCTTGCCGCCGGCCTGGCGTGCATCGTGCCCGCCGCCCATGCGCAGGATGCCTATCCGTCCAAGCCGATCCGCATGGTCGTGCCGTTCCCACCGGGCGGCAGCATCGACATGACGGCGCGCCTGGTCGGCCAGAAGCTCTCGACGGCGCTGGGCCAGCCCGTGCTGGTGGACAACCGTCCCGGCGCCAGCGGTAACATCGGCATGGACTACGTCGCCAAGGCCCCGAAGGACGGCTACACCTTGCTGATGGTGCACACCGGCCTGGCCTCCAACGGGCACATGTTCGCGAAGCTGCCCTATGACCCGATCAAGGATCTGGCGCCCGTGATCCGCGTGGCCGACCAGCCCAACGTGCTCATCATGAATCCCAAGTGGACGTTCAAGAATGTCGGCGAGCTGGTGGCCTATGCCAAGGCCAACCCCGGCAAGCTCAGCGTCGGCACCTCGGGCGTGGGCGGCCCGCAGGACGTGGCCGCGCGCCGCTTCATGCAGATGACCGGCACCGATCTGCTCAACGTGGCCTACAAGGGCGGGGCGCCCGCGCTGTCCGACCTCGTCGGCGGCCAGATCGACATGATGTTCGAGACCTCGCCGACCGCCGTGCCCTACGCCAAGAGCGGCAAGCTGAAGGCGCTGGCGGTCACAGGCGACAAGCGCGTGTCGACCTTGCCCGACGTGCCGACGGTGGCCGAGTCCGGTGTGCCGGGCTACCGCTTCATGGGCTGGGTCGGCCTGGTGGCGCCGGCCGGAACCCCGGCACCGGTCATCGCCAAGCTCAACGAGCAGGTGCAGGCGCTGCTCAAGAACGCCGACACGCAAAAGCAGTTCACCGACCTCAGCCTGGAAGTCATCGGCGGCTCGACAGCGGACTTCACAAGCTTTGTGCGCAAGGAGTCGAACGACTACGCCCGGTTCGTCAAAGACTTCAACATCACGCCGCAATGAAAAAAGCCCCGCGACTGCGGGGCTTTTTGCTGGGCGATGGGCCGCAGGCTTACTCGACCTTTGCCTTCGCACGCAGGTCTTCCTGGTACTTCTGCAGGCGCTGCTGCTGCAGCTGCTGCGTGATCTGCGGCTTCACTTCTTCCAGCTTCGGCAGTTGAGCCTGGCGGATGTCGTCGACGCGGATGATGTGATAGCCGAACTGGGTCTTGACCGGGGCAGGGGTGGTCTCGCCCTTCTTTAGCTTGATCATCGCTTCCGAGAACTCGGGCACGAAGCTGGCGGGGTTGGCCCAGTCGAGGTCGCCGCCGTTGGCGCCCGAACCCGGGTCCTTGCTCTGCTTCTTGGCGATGTCTTCGAACTTGGCGCCCTTCTTCAGGTCGGCCATGATCTTCTTGGCCTGGTCTTCGGTTTCGACCAGGATGTGGCGGGCCTTGAATTCCTTGCCGCCGTTGGCTGCCACGAACTTGTCGTACTCGGCCTTCACGTCGGCGTCGGACACCGCGTTGGTCTTGCGGTAGTTCTCGAACAGCGCGCGGATCAGAATGGCCTGGCGGGCGAGTTCGAGCTGGTTCTTGTAGTCCTCGGTGGCGTCCAGGCCTTGCTTCTGCGCTTCCTGCATGAACACTTCGCGCGCCACGATTTCCTCGCGCAGCTGGCCTTGCATCTCGGGCGTCACCGGGCGGCCGGCTGCCGCCAGCTGCTGGGCCAGGACGTCCATGCGGGCCTTGGGCACCGGCTTGCCGTTGACGATGGCTGCGTTCTGCGCCAGGGCCGACAGGGGGAGTGCACCGATCAGCGCTGCGGCCGCAACGGCCTGCAAGATGTGTTTTTTCATGAAATGAATATCAGGCTGGAGAGGAAATGCGCGTGTAGGAAAAGGCGCGGGAAAGAAAGCAGGAATCAGGAGAAAAGAAGGAGAGGGTGGGCGGCCGCGGCGAACGCGGCAAGCAACCGATTGGACGACTCAGAGCACCTCGATGGCGATGGCGTGCAGACCCTGTGCGATAAAAACTTGGAGGGCATCATACACAAGCCGATGCCGCGCCACGCGGGGCTTTCCGTCGAACAGCGGGGAGGCGATGCGCACCCGGAAATGCGTGCCGTAGCCCTCGGCGTTGGCGCCCGCATGGCCCGCGTGGGCGGCGCTTTCGTCGATCACTTCGAGCTGCGTGGGCGAAAGCGATGCGCGCAGCGCCGCCTCGAGCGCGGCCACGGTGGGCAGGGGGAAGGTCGTGGTGGTGGTCATGCGGTCGGCTTGTCTTCCTTGAGGTGCGGCGCGATGTACAGGCCCTGCGCCACCAGGAAGACGATCGGGAACACATAGCCCCAGAGCTTGAAGTTGACCCAGGCCTCGGTCGTGAAGTACGCCGCCACGTAGCCGTTGATCGCGGCCATGAACACGCAGTAGCCGATCCACGCCACGTTGAGCCGGCCCCAGATGCGCTCGGGCAGCTCGAGCTGCGCGCCCAGCAGCATCTTCAGGAAGTTCTTCTTCAGCGCCCACAGCGCCACGGCCAGCGCGATCGCCATGGCGCCGTACAGCACCGTCGGCTTCCACTTGATGAAGCGGTCGTCGTGCAGCACCAGCGTGAGCGTGCCAAACAAGAGGATCAGCACCAGCGTGGCCTTCTGCATCGCCTGCAGCTTGCGTTCCATGGCGTAGATGACGGCCATCTGCACCACGGTGGCGGCCATCAGCACGCCGGTGGCGGTGTAGATGTCGGCGAACTTGTAGGCGCCGAAGAACAGCAGGATCGGAAAGAAGTCGAGGAGCAGTTTCATTTCTTCTTCTGGAAGTCGAGCGACGCCGAGTTCATGCAGTAGCGCAGGCCGGTTTCGGTGGGGCCGTCGGGGAACACGTGGCCCAGGTGGGCGCCGCAATTGGCGCAGACGTTCTCGGTGCGCACCATACCGTGCGAGCGGTCGACGATGTTGCGGATGGCGCCGGGCACCGCTTCTTCGGAGAAGCTGGGCCAGCCGCAGCCGGCATCGAACTTGGTGGCCGCTTCGAACAGCTTGGCGCCGCAGCAGATGCAGTGGTAGGTGCCGTCGTCCCAGTGGGCTTCGTACTTGCCGGTGAAGGGGCGTTCGGTGGCGGCGTGGCGCGTCACCTCGAAGGCGGCGGGTTCGGCGCCCTTCTCAGCGAGCAGGGCTTTCCATTCGGCGTCGGTTTTCTGTACGGGCGTGGTCATGAGGAGCAGCTGATTTCGATCGTGGAGGCCCAGTCGGGCGGAAAGCCGGCGTAGTCGTCGGCACCGGGGTGTTCTTCACATGGGGTTTGGAGCAGCGTCAGCAAGGTTGCCACACCCGCGTGGTCCTTTTGCTGACTGGCTTCGATGGCCTGCTGGCCCAGGTGGTTCCGCAGCACGAACTTGGGGTTCGACTGCAGCATCAATTTTGCCGCTTCGGCGCGCTGCGATTGTGCATGGCGCTCCGAAAAAGAGAGCATCCAGGCATCGAAGCCGGCCCGGTCGAGGAACAGGTCGCGCACCGGCTCCACGTTGCCGTCGGCCATGTGGTTCGACAGGCGGCGCCAGAAGATGGTGTGGTCGACCTTCTCGGCCGCCATCAGCTTGAGCACGTCCTCGATGAGCGCGCGGTCGCCCTCGGCAGGTGCCGTGAGGCCCAGCTTGGCGCGCATGCGGTCTTCGAAGGCGTTGGGGAACACGGTCTTGTACGACTCCAGCGCGGCCACGGCGATTTCCTGGTCGCCGATCAGCGGCAAGAGTGCCTGCGCCAGGCAGAACAGGTTCCAGTAGGCGACGTTGGGCTGCTGGTTGAAGGCGTAGCGGCCCTGGGTGTCGCTGTGGTTGCAGATGTGGCGCGGGTCGAAGCCATCGAGGAACTGGAACGGCCCGTAGTCGATGGTGAGCCCGAGGATGCTCATGTTGTCGGTGTTCATCACCCCGTGGCAAAAGCCCACGGCCTGCCACTGTGCGAGCAGGGCGGCGGTGCGCTCGCTCACGGCCTCGAGGAAGGCGGCGTAGGCATTGCCGTTGAAGCGCGCGGTGGCGCGGCACTCGGGGTAGTAGCGGTCGATGACGTAGTCGGCCAGCGCGCGCAGCTCGTCTTCGCGTTGGTTGGCGGCGAAGTGTTCGAAGTGGCCGAAGCGGATGAAGCTGGGCGCCACGCGGGTGACCACGGCAGCGCTTTCCAGCTCTTCGCGGCGCACGCGGGCGTCGGAGCCCGTCACGCACAGCGCGCGCGTGGTCGGAATGCCCAGGCCGTGCATGGCCTCGCTGCACAGGAACTCGCGGATGCTCGAACGCAGCACGGCGCGGCCGTCGCCGCCGCGCGAATAGGGCGTGCGCCCCGCGCCCTTGAGCTGCACTTCGAGCCCGCCCTCGGTCTCGCCGAGCAGGATCGCGCGTCCGTCGCCCAGTTGCCCGGCCCAGACGCCGAACTGGTGGCCGCTGTAGACCGTGGCGAATGGCCGAGTGCCCGCGACCGGCAGGCTGCCGGTGAGGGCGGCAAGCGTCGTGTCCGACTCGCGCCAGCCGGGCGGCAGGCCCAGCTCGCGCGCCACGGCGTCGCTGTGGCCGACCCAGTACGGATCGGGCAGCGGCGTGGGGCGCAGTTCGGTGAAAAAGGCGGGGCCCAGCGTCGAAAAGCCGGGCTTCCAGCGCAGGCCCAGGTCGGCGACCGGGGTGTCTTCGGCTAACAAGCTCATGCCCGGATTGTCCGGCAGCGCGCGAAACCCCTGGCCGCGGAGGCCATCGGGCGCGTGGGGCGGGCGGCGCCGCTCAGTTCAGCAGCGCGCCGCGCAGCGCCCCGGCGCCGTCGAGCGCGAGGCTGGCGCGGTACTGGGCCGGCGGCAGGCCGAACCAGCGCTTGCAGGCGCGAAAGAAGTTGCTGACGTCCACGAAGCCCAGCCGGTCGGCCACGTCCGCGAGCGTGTGGCGCTGTTCGGCCAGGTACTGCTTGGCGAGTTCGCGGCGGGTGCGGTCGAGCAGCGCCTGGAACGACACCGACTCCTCCTGCAGGCGGCGCTGCAGCGTGCGGTCGGCCAGCCCCAGGCCCGAGGCCACGTCCTGGCGGCGCGGCTCGCCGTGCTGCAGCCGGCGCGCGATCTCGGCGCACACCAGGCTGGCGGTGGTGGTCTGGCCCAGCAGGTTGAGCTGGTCGTCGAGCAGGTGCTCCTGCATCTCGCCCAGGGCCGGGTGGTGGGTGGGCAGCGGCATGGTCATGTCGGCCGACGACAGCAGCACGCGGTTGGCGGGCGCGTTGAAGCGGATCTCGCAGCCGAAGGCCTCGCGGTGCAGCCGGTCGTTGGCCGGCGGCGGGTAGACGAATTCCATGGCCAGCGGCTGCAGCTCGCGCCGCGTGAGCCACTGGCACTGCATGAGCACGGTCAGCAGGGCGTACTCGACGCGCTGGCGCGGGATCGGCAGGCTGCCACCGGTGTGTTCCATGACCATCCAGCAGCCGCGCGCGTCGGACTGCAGCGAGAACGCGGTGGCGTCGGAGATCACGGCCATGTAGCGCGTGAGCCGCGTGAGCGCCGCGCCCAGGGTGGGGCTGCAGGCCATGGCGTGGCCCACGGTGCCCAGCTTGCTGTGCGTGGCGGCCAGGTCGCGGTCCAGACCCAGCGTGGGCCGACCGGCGTGCGCCACGGCCACCTGCCACAGCACGGAGATCTCGTCGACCGGGATGCGCGCGTTCTGGCGGTGCAGCGAGTCGGGGTCGAAGCCGGCATCGCGCAGCAGCGTGGGCACGTTCAGCCCCTCGGCCTCGAACATCGACAGCACCCCCTCCAGCCATGCGGCCGAGCTGGTGCGCAGCTCCGGCTGCGGACATCCGGGGCGGCGCGACGGCCGGCGCGAATGGCGCGGCAGGGAGGCTTCTGAAGTCATTCGATTGGCTCGCTTGCGATAGCGGTGAAAACGGGGCCGGTTCCTAGAATTTTTCCAGTGCACGGCGGCCCGGAGTATGGGTGCCGCGCGCCAAGCCAGGAATTCCGATTAACCCGGTGTGGAGACAAAACATGAAGACAACGACAACAGCACAAGACCAGGGTGCGGCAGGACAGACGGCGATGGCGCGCGCCATCGCCACCGTGGCCACGCTGGCCGCCGCGGCGGCGCTTGCAGCCTGCGGTGGCGGTTCGTCCGGGGCGACCGCCTTTCCCGTGTTGCCGCCTGCACCGGCTCCGGCACCCGCGCCCGCTCCGGCACCCGCCGCCGACGGCCCCATGGTGCGCCAGACCACGGCCGGCAAGGTCGAGGGCTCGGACGACAGCGCCAGGAACGGCACCTGGTCCTGGAAGGGTGTTCCGTTCGCCCAGCCGCCGGTCGGCGCGCTGCGCTGGCGCGCACCGGTCGAGCCCGAAGCCTGGACCGGCATCCGCCCGGCCAAGGCCTTCGGCAACGCCTGCCTGCAGATCGGCCGGATCTTCAGCCCCGGCACCAGCAACACCTACGACGCCACCATCGGCACCAACCTGGGCAAGCCGGTCGGCAGCGAAGACTGCCTGTTCGTCAACATCTGGCGTCCGGCCACCACCGAGAAGAACCTGCCGGTGCTGTTGTTCATCCATGGCGGCAGCAATATTTCGGGTTACACGGCCGATCCGCTGTACGACGGAGCGGCGCTGGCCAAGGCCACCAATGCGGTGGTCATCACCGCCAGCTACCGCCTGGGCATCCTGGGTTTCTTGAACATGCCGCAGCTGCGGCCGGGCGGCAGCGCGGGCGACGACTCGGGCAACTTCGCGCTGCTGGACAACATGGCGGCGCTGCGCTTCATCCAGGGCAACGTCGCCAACTTCGGCGGCGACCCGGGCAACGTCACGCTGTCGGGCGAATCGGCCGGTGCGACCAACCTGCTGGCGGTGATGACCTCGCCGATGGCCAAGGGCCTGTTCCACAAGGCCTTCGAGATGAGTGGTGGCATTTCGCTCAAGACCAATCTGCCGCCCGGGACGCTGCCGACGCTGCAGCCGGCTTCGGCCTCGCTGACGCAGGGCCAGACCATCCTCGAAAAGCTGCTTGTCGCCGACGGCACCGTGGCCGATGAAGCGGCGGCCAAGGTCTACATCGGCACGCGCTCGCCGGCGCAGATCGCCGAGTACCTGCGTGCGCAAGAGGGTGGGGCGCTGCTGACCAAGGTCACGGCAGCCGGGCAGGGCAACGTGGCGCCCATTCCCGACGGCACAGTGCTGCCGTCGGACCCGATCGGCGCCATCGCGGCCGACAAGTACGTCAAGGTGCCCATGCTCGCGGGCAACACGCGCGACGAGGGCAAGCTCTTCGCGTCGCTGCTGGGCACCATCGGCTTCCCGACGTCGGGCTGGATCGTCACCGATGCCCCGCGCTTCTCGATGATGTTCAACTTCAACCCCGATGCTGCGCCCACGCTCACGGTGGACCACATCATCGACCCGTTCTACCTTCCGGTAGACAAGGCCCGCACCGGCTACAACGCGGCCACCGCGCTCATCACGAAGGGGCTCTTCGAGGCCAACCGCGACAACCTGCTCAACACCATGAAGACGCGCCAGTCGAACATCTGGCACTACCGTCTCGACTGGTCGCAGGAGGCCGCGCCGTGGAACGACGTGTACGGCGCATCGCACGCCTTCGACCTGCCGTTCGTGTTCGGCAACTTCGAGGGTTCGCTGCTCAGCAACGTGATGGGCGGCAAGGCCAACGAGAAGGGGCGCGTGGCGCTGTCGAAGGCTGTCATGGCCAGCGTCGGGGCCTTCATGCGCAACGGCGACCCGAACACGCCCGAGCTCGGTGCCACCTGGGGAACGTGGCCCTCGCAGTTGCTGCTCGACGCCACGCCCACCGCCACGAAGATCACCGCGGCGCCCTGATCAAAGGGATCGCCGTCCTGCCCCGAGACGCGCCTGGGCAACGCGCGCCATCCATCAAAACGATCACAGAGACAACACCATGAGGATTTCCATGCACCCCCGCCGATGGCGCCTTGCCGCGTCGCTGCTTGCCACCCTGGCGGGCCTTGCGGCCTGCGGCGGCGGTTCGTCGGGCGGCAGCGGGTTCAGCTTCTTTCCTCCCGTCGCCGAAACGCCACCCGCGCAGCCGCCGGTCGCGCCCGAGACGGGCCCGGTCCGCAAGTGGGGCTACATCACGCTGCCCGACGGCAACCGGATGCGCTATTCGCTGCTGCTGCCCAGCGGAGGCAACGCCACCTATCCGCTGCTGGTCGAGTACGACGGCTACAGCTCGGGCTCGGCCCCGAACATCGGCCAGCGCTGGCTGGCCGAGGGCTATGCGGTGATGGGCCTGAACGTGCCGGGCACCGGCTGCTCGACGGGCGACGACCAGGTCTTCGACGCCAGCACCGGCGCGGCCGGTGCCTTCGCCCTCGAATGGGCCGGCAAGCAGCCGTGGTCGAACGGCAAGATCGGCATGATCGGCTACTCGTACTCCGGCTACAACCAGCTGTGGGTGGCGGCGCACCGGCCCAAGGGCCTGCTAGCGATCACGCCCAGCAAGAACGTGACCGACCCGTACCGCGACGTGGGCTACCCGGGCGGCATCAAGAACGTCGGCTTTCCCGCGCAGTGGTGGGGCGGCTTCCCGGCCACCTGGACCCGCGCGGCCGCGCTGGCCGCCAAGCTCGACGGCGACACGGAGTGCGCCAAGACCGTGGCCGACAACATCGAGAAGCTCAAGCGCCCCGATCTCGACCTGACCAAGTGGCTCGAGAACCCGTATGCCGACGGCCTCTACGTGAAACGCAGCGCGTTTCACGAGACCGGCAAGATCGACATTCCCGCACTGGGCACCCAGTCGTGGCAGGACGAGCAGATCGGTCCGCGCTCTGGCTACTACGAAGACACCATGGCGCCCGAAAAGATGTGGCTCGTCAGCTCCAACGGCGACCACCACACCAACGTCACCTCCGACTACATCGACGGCACGCTCAAGCGCTTTCTCGCCCATTTCGTGAAGGGCGAGGACAACGGTTTCGAGAAGGAGCCGCACGTGCGCTTGCTGCAGGAAATGCAGCAGACCGACCAGAAGGCGATCAACGGCGCCGCCAAGCTGAAGCAGACGGCCGTGGCCGAGTTCGACCGCCTGCCGGTCAAGGTCAAGCCGATGCGCCTGTGGATGCAGCCGGGCGGCGGGCTCGCCGATGCCAAGCCGAGCGCCGGCGCGGCCTCGTCCGACTACCGCTATCCGGCCAAGAGCCCGGTGGTGAACAACCCGGCCGCCGAAGGCTGGCAGGCCGTGGCCGACGCGGAAAAGGACGGCCAGCTCACCTTCACCACCGCCGCCTTGCCCGAGGACCTGAGCTTCTACGGGGAAGGCTCGGCCGACCTGTACCTGAGCGCCACCGCCGACAGCACCGACCTGCAGGTCACGGTGTCGGAAGTGCGGCCCGACGGCAAGGAGATGTTCGTGCAGCGCGGTTGGTTGCGCGCCTCCAAGCGGGCGCTCGACGCCAGCCGCTCCACCGAGCTGCGCCCCTTCGGCGACTTCACCCAACCGAAGGAAGCGCCGCTGCAGTCCGGCCAGGCCAACCTGGTGCGCATCGAGATCCAGAAGTTCGCCCATGTCTTTCGCGCCGGCTCCAGCATCCGCGTGACGGTGGACTCGCCGTCGCAGACCGGCTTCTGGCTGTTCGGCAACGACACGAGGCCTTCGACCAACACGCTGTGGCACCAGGGCGCGAACGCGTCGAGCATCGTGCTGGGCTACGTCGCCTACCCGCATGCGGCCGCGCTGCCCGAGTGCGGCAAGACGCTGCGCCAGCCGTGCCGCACCAACGTGGTGACGGTGCCCGCGGGCACTGGTCCGAAGGCGCCCACTTGAGCCGCTTCGTTCAATCATGCAGTGCGGGTTTGTGTCATTGTGCAAGTGGCCGAAGCTTGCGTGAATCTCTCGTTCGCAACGCTTTTTGAAGTCATTTCACATAGGAGTCCGTAGATGCTGGGTTTGATGCAAGACCAACCGCTTTTGATCTCGTCGCTGATCGAGTTCGTCGAGCGCCACAACGGCGACGGCGAGATCGTCTCGCGCCGTGTCGAGGGCGATATCCACCGCTGCACCTGGAGCGACATCGCATCGCGCGCCAGGCAGGTGGCCAATGCGCTGGACGGCGAGCAACTGCTGTTCAGCGACCGCATCGCCACCCTGGCCTGGAACGGCTACCGCCACCTGGAGCTGTACTACGGCGTGAGCGGCAGCGGCCGCGTGCTGCACACCATCAACCCGCGCCTGCACCCCGACCAGATCGCGTGGATCGCCAACCATGCCGAAGACCAGATCCTGTGCTTCGACCTGAGCTTCCTGCCGCTGGTGCAGGCGGTGCATGCGCGTTGTCCCACGATCCGGAAATGGGTTGCACTGTGTGATGCCGACAAGCTGCCGGCCGACAGCGGCGTGCCCAACCTCGTGAGCTACGAGGCCTGGATCGGCACGCAGTCCACCACCTACGACTGGCCCACCTTCGACGAGAACTCGGCCTCGAGCATGTGCTACACGAGCGGCACCACGGGCAACCCGAAGGCCGCGCTGTACAGCCACCGCTCGACCATGCTGCATGCCTACGCTGCCGCGCTGCCCGACGTCATGCGCATCTCGGCGCAGGACTCGGTGCTGCCGGTGGTGCCGATGTTCCACGTCAACGCCTGGGGCATTCCGTATTCGGCCGCGCTGGTGGGCTGCAAGCTCGTGTTCCCGGGCCCGTCGCTGGACGGCAAGTCGGTGTACGAGCTCATCGAAGCCGAAGGCGTGACCTTCGCGGCCGGCGTGCCCACCGTGTGGCAGATGATGCTGGGCCACATGCAGACCAACGGCCTGAAGTTCAGCAAGCTGAACCGCACCGTCATCGGCGGCTCGGCCTGCCCGCCGGCCATGATCACGGCGTTCCAGGAGAGCTACAACGTCGAGGTGCTGCATGCCTGGGGCATGACCGAGATGAGCCCGCTGGGCACGCTGTGCACGCTGAAGAACAAGCACCTGTCGCTGCCCGCCGATGCACAGCTGCAGATCCGCATGAAGCAGGGCCGCGCCATCTTCGGCGTCGACATGAAGATCGTCGACGGCAACGGCGACGAGCTGCCCTGGGACGGCAAGGCCTACGGCGACCTGTTGGTCAAGGGCCCCTGGGTCGTCAAGGAGTACTACAAGGGCGAGGGCGGCAATCCGCTGGTCGCCGACGCCGCAGGCCGCGGCTGGTTCCCCACCGGCGACGTGGCCACCATCGACGCCGAGGGCTACCTGCAGATCACCGACCGCAGCAAGGACGTGATCAAGTCCGGCGGCGAGTGGATCAGCTCCATCGACATCGAGAACATCGCCGTCGCGCACCCGGCCATCGCCATGGCGGCGTGCATCGGCGTGTTCCACCCCAAGTGGGACGAGCGCCCGATCATCGCCGTCGTGAAGAAGCCCGGCGCAGAAGTCACCCGCGAGGAGCTGCTGAAGTTCTACGAGGGCAAGACCGCCAAGTGGCAGATCCCCGACGACGTGGTGTTCGTGGAGGCCATTCCGATCGGCGCCACCGGCAAGATCCTCAAGACCAAGCTTCGCGAACTGCTCAAGGACTACAAGCTGCCGGGCCTCTGAAGCACGGCCAAAGCCCACCCGCACTGTCGCGCACGCGATAGGAAGGCCGCCCCGGCGGCTTTCCTTCCGGGCATTCCCTGTGCGGCGAAGAAAAGGGCGCTTGTACGCTGGCGTCCCGCCTTTCAACCAGGAGACTCTTCATGCACTTCGGTATCAAGTCAGTGGCCGCCTGCGCCATGTTGGTGAGTGTTTCAGCGTCGTTCGCCCAGAAGGGCGAAACCGTCAAGATCGCCTGGCTGGACCCGCTGTCGGGTCTGATGGCGGCCGTGGGCACCAACCAGCTCAAGACGACCCAGTACCTGGCTGACGAGTTCAACAAGAAGAATGCGTCGGGCGTGAAGTTCGAGATCATCGCGATCGACAACAAGCTGAGCCCGCAGGAGACCACCGCGGCGCTGCGCTCGGCGCAGGACCAGGGCGCGCGCTACATCACCCAGGGCAACGGCTCGGGCCCGGCGCTCGCGATCATCGACGCCGTCGAGAAGAACAATGCGCGCAATCCCGGCAAGGAACTGCTCTACCTGAACTACGCGGCGGTCGATCCCGACCTCACCAACAGCAAGTGCAGCTACTGGCACTTCCGCCTCGATGCCGACACCTCCATGAAGATGGAAGCGCTGACCACCTGGATGAAGGACCAGGCCGACATCAAGAAGGTCTACATCCTGGGCCAGAACTACTCCCACGGCCAGCAGGTGTCCAAGTTCGCCAAGGACAACCTCAAGACCAAGCGCCCCGACATCCAGATCGTGGGCGACGACCTGCACCCGCTCGCGCAGGTGCGCGATTTTTCGCCCTACATCGCCAAGATCAAGGCCTCGGGCGCCGACACGGTCATCACCGGCAACTGGGGCTCCGACCTCTCGCTGCTCATCAAGGCGGCGAACGACTCGGGGCTGGACGTCAAGTTCCTCACGTACTACGCACCGGGCGCCGGCACGCCCACGGCCATGGGTGCCACCTCGGCAGGCAAGGTCTACACCGTGGCCTATGCCCACTACAACATGGGCGGCGAAATCCAGCGGCTGCTGACCGGCTACAAGAAGAAGATGAACGACGACCTGACGCAGTCCTCGATCTATCACACCTTCGCATTGCTCGATGCCGCGTTCGTGCAGACCAAGTCGACCGACCCCGTCAAGGTGGCTGCGGCCCTCGAAGGCATGAAGATCAAGAGCTTCAACGGCGAGGTCGAGATGCGCAAGGCCGACCACCAGCTGCAGCAGGGCCTGTACATCTCGCGCTGGGAGAAGGCCAGCGCCAAGTACCCCTACGACGCCGAGAACACCGGCTACACCAACGTCCCCGTGAAGTATTACGAGTCGTATGTGGCGAGCACGCCCACGACCTGCCAGATGAAGCGCCCCTAGGCGTCTTTGTGAACGCATTTCCTACCCATCGGTAGAAGATACCTACCGCCGGGTAGCAAAAGAAGGAAATGCACTGTCGCCTGCGCGATAGATACGTGCCTTTGCAGCCCCTTCCTTACGGGCATTCCCTGAGGGGTGGGGTGGCAAAGACTTGTACGCTTGTGCAGCGTTTTTGATATCGGTTTGACCAGGAGATATAGATTGAAGTTCGCTCTGAAGATCGCTACCGCCGCCGTGCTCGCGGCAACTGCCGCCGGTGCATTTGCCCAGAAGGGTGAGACCGTCAAGATCGCGTGGCTGGACCCGCTGTCGGGCCTGATGGCGGCCGTCGGTACCAACCAGCTCAAGACCTTCCAGTTCCTGGCCGAAGAATTCAACAAGAAGAACGTGGCCGGCGTGAAGTTCGAGGTCATCGGCATCGACAACAAGCTCAGCCCGCAGGAAACCACCGCCGCGCTGCGCTCGGCCATGGACCAGGGCGCGCGCTACGTGGTGCAGGGCAACGGCTCCGGCCCGGCGCTGGCCATCATGGACGCGCTCGAAAAGCACAACGCCCGCAACCCGGGCAAGGAAGTCGTGTACTTCAACTACGCGGCCGTCGATCCCGACCTGACCAACAGCAAGTGCAGCTACTGGCACTTCCGCCTCGACGCCGACACCTCCATGAAGATGGAAGCCCTGACCACCTTCATGAAGGACCAGGCCGACATCAAGAAGGTTTACCTGATCAACCAGAACTACTCGCACGGCCAGCAGGTCGCGAAGTACGCCAAGGACAACCTCAAGACCAAGCGCCCCGACGTGCAGATCGTCGGCGACGACCTGCACCCGCTGGCCCAGGTGCGCGACTTCGCGCCCTACATCGCCAAGATCAAGGCTTCGGGCGCCGACACCGTCATCACCGGCAACTGGGGCTCCGACCTCGCGCTGCTCATCAAGTCGGCCAACGACGCGGGCCTGAACGTCAAGTTCTACACCTACTACGCCGTGACCAACGGCACGCCGACCGCCATGGGCGCGGCCTCGGACGGCAAGGTCTACATGGTGGGCTACAGCCACTACAACGCGCCGGGCCCGATCGCGCCGATGATGAACGAGTTCAAGAAGCGCTTCAACGAAGACCTGTACACGACGTCGCCGTACACCGTGTACGCGATGCTCGCCGAAGCCTTCGTGCGCACCAAGTCGACCGACCCCGTCAAGGTGGCCGCCGCCATGGAAGGCATGAAGTTCAAGAGCTTCAACGGCGACGTCGAGATGCGCAAGTCCGACCACCAGCTGCAGCAGGGCCTGTGGATCACGCGCTGGCAGAAGGCCGACGCGAAGAGCCCGTACAGCCCGGAAAACACCGGCTACACGCTGGCACCGGTCAAGTACTACGAGCCCTACGTCTCGAGCACGCCCACCTCGTGCCAGATGAAGCGACCCGGCGGCGCCTCCTGATCGCCTGCTGATCGCCCCCTGACCGGTCGAGGCCCGACTTCAACACTCGGGCCTCTTTCTTTTTCAACCGACACGGAAGACCGATGAACGTCGAATTCTTCGTCATCTCACTGCTCAACGGCGTCAGCTACGGCCTGCTGTTGTTCATGCTGAGCTCTGGCCTTACGCTGATCTTCAGCATGATGGGTGTGCTCAACTTTGCACACGCCAGCTTCTACATGCTGGGCGCCTATTTCGCCTACACCCTGTCAGGCATCGTCGGCTTCTGGCCCGCGCTCTTTCTCTCGCCGCTGCTGGTAGGCGCACTGGGCGCGGCCTTCGAACGCTACAGCCTGCGCCGGGTCCACAAGTTCGGCCACGTGCCCGAGCTGCTGGTGACCTTCGGTCTTTCGTACCTCATCCTCGAACTGGTCCAGCTGGTCTGGGGTCGCTCCACGGTGCCCTACGGCCTGCCCGAGGCGCTGCAGGGCCCGCTGTTCTCGCTGTACGGCACGCAGTTCCCCAAGTCGCGCTCGTTCATCATGCTGGTGGCGATGCTCATGCTGGTGTCCGTGTGGTTGCTGCTCACGCGCACCCGCATCGGCCTGGTGATCCAGGCGGCGCTGAAGCACCCCGACATGGTCGAGGCGCTGGGCCACAACGTGCCGCGCGTGTTCATGCTGGTGTTCGGCGGCGGCGCCGCGCTGGCCGGCCTGGCGGGCGTGATCGGCGGCAACACCTACGTCACCGAACCGGCCATGGCCGGCTCGGTCGGCACCATCATCTTCGTGGTGGTGGTGGTCGGCGGCATGGGCTCGCTGGCCGGCGCCTTCCTGGCGTCGCTGCTGATCGGCATCATCCAGACCTTCGCCGTGGCGCTGGACCACTCGCTGGCCACCGCGCTGCAGGCCCTGGGCGTGGCCGTGACCGACCAGACCTTCGGCTACGAGCTGCTCAAGCTCACCATCTCGCAGGTCGCACCGATCCTGCCGTACCTGTTCCTCGTGCTGATCCTCATCTTCCGCCCGAAGGGTCTTCTGGGCACCCGGGAGGACTGACACCATGACCACCGCAACCACCACTTCACCGACGACCCCGACGCGGTACTACCGCTTCAAGCCCTGGAACATCGGGCGCTACCTGGTCTGGGCGCTGTTCGCCCTGGTGCTGATCATCTCGCCGATGCTGTTCAAGAGCAGCCTGGCGCTGACGATGCTCTCGCAGATGGGCTATCTGATCATCATCTGCCTGAGCTACAACATCCTGCTGGGGCAGGGCGGCATGCTGAGCTTTGGCCATGCCGTCTACACCGGCCTGGGCTCGTTCATCGCCATCCACGCGATGAACATGGCGACCAAGGGCGGCCCGACGATTCCGCTGGTGCTCATTCCGCTCGTCGGCGGGCTGGCGGGGATGTTCTTCGCCATCCTGCTGGGCTTCGTGACCACCAAGAAGTCGGGCACCACCTTCGCCATGATCACCATGGGCATCGGCGAGCTCGTGGCCTCGATGGCGCTGATGTTCCCCAGCTTCTTCGGCGGCGAGGGCGGCATCACCACCGACCGCGTGTACGGCCCGAGCTTCTTCGGCTTCACCTTCGGTCCGCAGATCCAGGTGTACTACCTGATCGCCGCGTACTGCTTCGTGTGCACGGCCCTGATGTATGCCTTCACCGGCACGCCGCTGGGCCGCATGCTGAACGCGGTGCGCGACAACCCGGAGCGCGTGGAGTTCATCGGCTACAACACGCAGCGCGTGCGCTACTTCGCGTTCATCATCGCGGGCTTCTTCGCCGGCATCGGCGGCGGCCTGGCCTCGATCAACTTCGAGATCGTGAACGCGGCCGACAGCCTGAACGCCATCCGCTCGGGCGGCTACCTGCTGTTCACCTTCCTGGGTGGCGCGGTGTTCTTCTTCGGCCCGATCATCGGCGCGGTGCTGCTGGTGTTCGCCTCGATCCTGCTGTCCGAACTGTCGAAGGCCTGGCAGCTGTACTTCGGCCTGGTGTTCGTGTTCATGGTGATGTTCGCCCCCGGCGGCATCGCCAGCCTGGTCATGATGAACCTGCGCGTGGCCAAGTTCGGCAAGTTCAACCGCTTCTGGGGCCTGTACGCCGCGCTCGCCGTGGCCCTGGTGCCGGTGGTGGTCGGCGCTGCCGCGCTGATCGAGATGATCTATCACATCCAGCTCAACGCGGCGATGGGTCCGGACCTGAAGTTCTTCGGCACCATGCTGAACACGGCGGGCGTGACCAGCTGGCTGGGCGCCATCGCGATCCTGGCCGTCGGCCTGGGCCTGCTCGAGGTGGCACGGCGCCGCTTCGTGCGGGTCTGGGGCCAGGCGCAGGAAGAGATCGAAGCAGAAATCAAACGTCGGGAGGCGGCGTAAATGAGCGCGCAATACGCATTGGAACTGAAGGCGCTGCGCAAGAATTTCGGCAAGACCGAAATCATCCGCGGCGTGGACCTGGCGGTGAAGGCCGGCGAACGCATCGCCGTGATCGGGCCGAACGGCGCGGGCAAGTCGACGCTGTTCAACCTGATCAGCGGGCGGCTCACGCCCACCAGCGGCGAGGTGCTGCTCAACGGGCAGCGCATCGACGGCAAGAAGCCTTACGAAATCAACCGCCTGGGGCTGTCGCGCAGCTTCCAGATCACCAACATCTTCCCGAAGCTCAGCGTTTTCGAGAACCTGCGCTGCGGCGTGCTGTGGAGCCTGGGCTACAAGTACACCTTCCTGCGCTTTCTCTCGAACCTGGACGACGCCAACGCGCGCACCGAAGAGCTCATCAAGCAGATCGGCCTGGAGCGCAAGCGCGACGTGCATGCGGTGAACCTCACCTATGCCGAGCAGCGCGCGCTCGAGATCGGCGTGACCATTGCCGGCGGCGCCGGCGTGATCCTGCTGGACGAGCCCACGGCCGGCATGAGCAAGACCGAGACCTCGCACTTCATCTCGCTCATCAAGCACGTCACCGTCGGCAAGACGCTGTTGACGGTGGAGCACGACATGGGCGTGGTCTTCGGGCTGGCCGACAAGATCGCCGTGGTGGTCTACGGCGAGGTCATCGCCTTCGACACGCCGGCTGCCGTGCGCGCCAATGCACGCGTGCAGGAGGCGTATCTGGGTTCGTCGGTTGCCGACGCGCAAGGGGCGGGACACTGACATGCTGAAGCTTCACGACATCCACGCCTACTACGGCAAGAGCCATGTGCTGCATGGCGTTTCCTTCGACGTCCGCCCGGGCGAGATCGTGGCTCTGCTGGGGCGCAACGGCTCGGGCCGCTCGACCACCGCCAAGGCCATCATGGGCCTGGTGCATGCCGAGGGCACGCTGCAGTGGAAGGGCGGCGACATCCTGCGCCGCAAGGCCTACGAGATCGCGCACATGGGCATCGGCTACGTGCCCGAGAACCGCGACATCTTCCCCAAGCTCACGGTGCACCAGAACCTGCTCCTGGGGCAGAAGGGCTCGGGCAAGGGCAGCCGCTGGTCCTTCGACGACATGTACGGCATGTTCCCGCGCCTGAAGGAGCGCCAGCACACCGAGGCCGGCGTGCTCTCGGGCGGCGAGCAGCAGATGCTCACGCTGTGCCGCACGCTGATGGGCGACCCCGACCTGATCATCATCGACGAGCCCACCGAAGGCCTCGCGCCCAAGATCGTCGAGCTGGTGGGGCAGTACCTGCGCACGCTGAAGGACAAGGGCATCTCGGTGCTCCTCATCGAGCAGAAGCTCACCATCGCGATGCAGATCTCCGACCGCGCGCTCGTCATGGGCCACGGCAGCATCGTGTTCGACGGGACGCCCGACAGCCTGCGCGCTGACGGCACCACCCGCAGGGAGTGGCTGGAGGTTTAAGCAAACCCCCAGGCTTCGCGCACTTCGTGTCGCGCGCGTCTTCCCCCTTGCAGGGGGCAACACCTGCGGCCCGGCAAAGCCGGTTCCGCGGTGTTCCTGGAAAGTCCGGCTCTCTCTTGAGGCCCTTGTCCCGACAGCGACTGCGTGCCATTGTTCGGCCACGCAAAACGCCTAGAATCTTCGAAAAAGAACACTCGTGCTTTTTCTTCTTTTTCTTCACACACCAAGGAACGCAGCATGACGGCTGAATACAAAGTGCTCGGCGATGTCGCCGTGATCACCCTGACCAACCCGCCGGTCAACGGTCTCGGCTTCTCGACACGCATCGGCATCACCGACGGCCTGTCCAAGGCCAATGCCGACAGCGCCGTCAAGGCCATCGTCATCACCGGCGCCGGCAAGGCGTTCTCGGGCGGTGCGGACATCAAGGAGTTCGGCACGCCCAAGGCGCTGCAAGAGCCCAACCTGCTGAGCGTGATCCTCTCGCTCGAAGCCTCTCCCAAGCCCATCGTCGCAGCCATCCACTCCGTGTGCATGGGCGGCGGCCTCGAACTGGCCCTGGGCTGCCACTACCGCGTGGCCGCTCCCGGCACCAGCGTGGCACTGCCTGAAGTCAAGCTCGGCCTGCTGCCGGGCGCCGGTGGCACGCAGCGCCTGCCGCGCGTGCTCGGCGTGGAAACCGCCCTGAACATGATCGTCAGCGGCGAGCCGGTGAAGAGCGAACTGCTCGCCAGCCTGCCGGGCCAGAAGCTGTTCGACAAGCTGGCCGCCTCGGCCGAATCGGTGTTCGACGAAGCCGTCGAGTTCGCCAAGTCGGTCGCCGCCAAGGGCGGCGAGCTGCCGCTGGTGCGCAACCTGCCGTGCAAGCACCCGCAAGGCGATGCCTACTTCCAGTTCGCCAAGAACATGGTCGGCGGCATGTCGAAGAACTACCCCGCGCCGCTGAAGTGCGTCGACGCCGTGCAGGCCGCGACCAAGATGAAGTTCGACGACGGCATGGCCGAAGAGCGTCGCCTTTTCACCGCGCTGATGTTCACGCCCGAATCGCTGGCCTTGCGCCACCTGTTCATGGCCGAGCGCGCCGCGAGCAAGATTCCCGACGTGCCCGAAGACACGCCCAAGCGCGACATCAAGGCCGTGGGCGTGATCGGCGCCGGCACCATGGGCGGCGGCATCTCGATGAACTTCCTGAACGCGGGCATCCCCGTCAAGATTCTCGAGATGAAGCAAGAGGCGCTCGACCGCGGCATTGCCACCATCAAGAAGAACTACGAAGCCCAGGTCAAGAAGGGCAAGCTCAAGCAGGACAAGTACGAGCAGCGCATGGCGCTTCTGAGCACCACGCTGAGCTACGACGACCTGAAGGACGCCGACCTCATCATCGAAGCGGTCTTCGAAGAAATCGGCGTCAAGGAAAAGGTCTTCAAGGAACTCGACCGCGTCGCCAAGAAGGGCGCCATCCTGGCCTCCAACACCTCGACGCTGGACGTCGACAAGATCGCCTCGTTCACCGACCGTCCGCAGGACGTGGTCGGCATGCACTTCTTCAGCCCGGCCAACGTGATGAAGCTGCTCGAAGTGGTGCGCGGCAAGGCCACGTCCAAGGACGTGCTGGCCACCGTGATGGCCATCGGCAAGAAGATCAAGAAGACCTCGGTCGTGTCGGGCGTGTGCGACGGCTTCATTGGCAACCGCATGATCGAGCAGTACAGCCGCCAGGCCGGCTTCCTGCTGGACGAAGGCGCCACGCCGCAGCAGGTCGACAAGGCCATCGAGAAGTTCGGCTTCGCCATGGGCCCGTTCCGCATGGGCGACCTGGCCGGCAACGACATCGGCTGGGCCATTCGCAAGCGCCGCGCCGTCGAGCGCGCCGACATGAAGTACAGCCGCACGGCCGACAAGCTGTGCGAGTTGGGCCGCTTCGGCCAGAAGACCGGGGCAGGGTGGTACGACTACCAGGCCGGCAAGCGCGACGCCATCCCGTCGGAACTCGTCAACAAGATGATCGAGGACCACCGCAAGGAACTGGGCATCACGCCGCGCAAGATCTCCGACACGGAAATCGTGCAGCGCCTGGTGTTCGCCCTCGTCAACGAAGGCGCGCACATCCTGGAAGACGGCATTGCCTCCAAGTCGGGCGACATCGACATGGTGTACCTCACCGGCTACGGCTTCCCGATCTACCGCGGTGGCCCGATGCACTACGCCTCGCAGGTCGGCCTGTACAACGTGGCCGAGACGATGAAGCGCTTTGCGCTGAACCCGCGCGACGACGCCGAGTTCTGGCAGCCCGCACCGCTGATCCAGAAGCTGGTGGCCGAAGGCAAGTCCTTCAGCTGAGACTGACCCAGGATCAAGACCGCCCATGTTGAAACGCATCTTCCTCGGGCTGCTGCTGGTGCTGCTGGCACTGGTGGCGGCCGTGGCGGTCAAGACCTGGACCACGCCATCGCAGCAACTCGCGGTGGCCCCTGCACCGAAGCTCGAGATCGACCTGCAGGCCGCTGCGAAGCGGCTGGCCGGCGCGATTCCGATCCGCACGGTGTCGAGCCTGGACGACCCGGCCGCCAACCTGGCCGAGTTCGACAAGCTGCACGCCTACCTGGCGCAGCAGTACCCGAAGGTCCACGCCACCCTCAAGAAGGAAGTGGTGGGCCAGAAGGCCCTGCTCTACACCTGGACCGGCACCGACGTGCAGGCCAAGCCCATCGCGCTCATGGCGCACCAGGACATGGTGCCCATCGCCCCCGGCACCGAAAAGGCCTGGTCGGTCGATCCTTTCGCGGGCGAGATCAAGGACGGCTTCGTCTGGGGCCGCGGTACGCTCGACAACAAGGGCAACCTGTTTGCGCAGATGGAAGCCATCGAGCTGCTCATCGGCAGCGGCTTCCAGCCGAAGCAGACGGTCTACCTCGTGATGGGCGACGACGAAGAGGTGAGCGGCCTGCGCGGCGCGCAGCCCATCGCCGAACTGCTCAAGTCGCGCGGCGTGAAGCTCGACTGGGTGCTCGACGAAGGCCTGCTCGTGCTCGACGGCGTGCTGCCCGGGCTGAGCAAGCCCGCGGCGCTCATCGGCCTGGCGGAGAAGGGCTACGGCACCTTCTTCCTTTCGCTCGATACCGCGCCCGGCCACTCGTCGATGCCACCGCAAAAGAGCGCCATCGGCCGCATGAGCGCCGCGCTTGCGCGGCTCGAAGCAACGCCGATGCCCGGCGGCATCCAGGGCGTGGCGGGGCAGATGTTCGGCGCGCTTGCGCCCGAGATGGGCGGCGTCAATCGCGTCATGCTGTCGAACCTGTGGCTCACCGAGCCACTGGTGCGCGGCCAGCTCGAGAAGAGCCCGAGCAGCAACGCGATGCTGCGCACGACCACCGCACTGACCATCGTGCGTGCCGGCAACAAGGACAACGTGCTGCCCGGCCGCGCCGAGGCCGCCGTCAACTTCCGCGTGCTGCCCGGCGACACGCTGGCCAGCGTCGAGGCGCACCTGCGCAAGGCGCTGGGCGACGACGACATCAAGATCAAGCCGTACCCCGGCAACTCGGAGCCCTCGCCGGTGTCGCCCACCGACAGCACCGGCTACCGCGCGATCCAGCAGGCGGTGCGCCAGAGCTTCCCCGATGCCGTGGTGGCGCCCGGCCTCATGACCGCCGCCACCGATTCCCGCCACTTCAGCCTCGTGAGCGACGCTGTCTTCCGCTTCTCGCCGTTCCGCGTGAAGAGCGAGGACCTGGCGCGCTTCCATGGCAACAACGAACGCCTGGCCATCTCGAACTACGGCGAGATGATCGGCTTCTATCACCAGCTCCTGAGCAACACCAACGCTGCTCCGGCGCAATGACGACCACACCCTCTTTTCCCTTCCATCTTCAAAGGACCTCACCATGACCAGCGCCGTCATCGTTTCCACCGCCCGCACGCCGCTCGCGAAGAGCTGGAAGGGTGCCTTCAACATGACCCACGGCGCCACGCTGGGCGGCCATGCCGTGCAGCACGCGGTGCAGCGCGCCGGCATCGATCCGGCCTCGGTCGACGACGTCATCATGGGTTGCGCCACGCCTGAAGGCGCCACCGGCTCCAACATCGCGCGCCAGATCGCACTGCGCGCCGGCCTGCCGGTCACCACCTCGGGCATGACCATCAACCGCTTCTGCTCGTCGGGCCTGCAGACCATCGCCACCGCCGCCCAGCGCATCATCGCGGGCGAGGGCGACGTGTACGTGGCCGGCGGCGTCGAGAGCATCTCGTGCGTGCAGAACGAAGCCAACACGCACATGCTGGCCGACCCCTGGCTCGTGAAGCACAAGCCCGAGATCTACTGGAACATGCTGCAGACCGCCGAGCAGGTCGCCAAGCGCTACAACATCGGCCGCGACGCCATGGACGAGTACGGCGCACAGAGCCAGCAGCGCGCCACTGCCGCGCTTGAAGCCGGCCTCTTCAAGGCTGAAATCGCCCCCATCACCGTGCTGGCCGGCGTGGCCGACCCCGTGATGGGCCTGCGCACCAAGGAAGTCACGATCGAGAACGACGAAGGCATCCGCCCCGGCACCACCAAGGAAGGCATCAGCGGCATCCGCTCGGCCATGCCCGGTGGCCTGATCTCGGCCGGCAACGCCAGCCAGTTCTCGGACGGCGGCGGCGCCTGCGTGGTGGTCGACGAGAAGTACGCCCAGCAGAAGGGCCTGAAGCCCCTGGGCCGTTTCCTCGGCTTCGCCGTGGCCGGCTGCGAGCCCGACGAAATGGGCATCGGCCCGGTCTTCGCCATTCCCAAGGTGCTCAAGCGCCTGGGCCTCACGGTCAACGACATCGACCTGTGGGAGCTGAACGAAGCCTTCGCCGTGCAGGTCATCTACTGCCGCGACAAGCTGGGCATTCCGGGCGACCGCCTGAACGTCAACGGCGGCGCCATCGCCGTGGGCCACCCCTACGGCGTGAGCGGCCAGCGCCTGACGGGCCACGCGCTCATCGAAGGCAAGCGCCGCGGCGCCAAGAAGGTCGTGGTCACGATGTGCATCGGCGGCGGCATGGGCGCTGCGGGCGTGTTCGAGGTCCTGTAACCATGTCCGGCTTGGGCAATGACCAGGAGGTCTCGCCCGAAGCCGTCCTGGCCTACGGCCGCAGCGTGCTGGCCGCGCAGCCCTTCAGCGTGCTGATCGGCGCCGAGCTGCATGCGCTCGCGCCGGGCCATGCAGAGCTCCAGCTGCCGCTCGGCGCGCAGCTGAAGCAGCAGCACGGTTTCGCCCATGGCGGCATCGTGAGCTACATGGCCGACAACGCGCTGACCTTTGCAGGCGGCAGTGCCTTGCGCGTGCCGGTCGTGACCTCCGAATTCAAGATCAACTACGTGCGGCCCGCCATCGGCCAGCGGCTGATTGCGCGCGCCCGGGCCGTGCACACCGGTAGCTCGCAGGCCGTGTGCACCTGCGAGGTGGTGGCGGTGGCCGACGACGGCACCGAGAAGCTCTGCGCACTGGCGCAGGGCACCATCGCCAAGCTGCCCGATTCCCCGAAGAAGACTTCGTCGCCCGCGAAGTCGTAGCCTGAAGAAGACATCACCATGAGCCTGCGTCCCACCCTCGACTTTCTGCTCTACGACTGGCTCGACGCCGAGAAGCTCAACCAGAGCGAGCGTTTTGCCGACCACTCGCGCGAGACCTTCGACGCCGTGCTCGACACCTGCGAGCGCATCGCGCGCGAAAAGTACGCGCCGTTCAACCGCACCGTCGACACGCAGGAGCCGCATTTCGATGGCGAGAAGGTCATCCTGCCGCAGGCCACGCACGATGCGCACAAGGCCTTCGTCGAGTCCGGGATGATGAGCGCCGCGCAAGACTACGAGATCGGCGGCATGCAGCTGCCGTACACGGTGCAGGCCGCGGCCAACAGCTTCTTCGCGATGGCCTCGGTGAGCATCGGCTCGAACATGCTCACCAGCGGCAACGCCAACCTGCTCATGGTGCACGGCACCGAGATGCAGAAAGAGGTGTTTGCCAAGAACGAATTTTCGGGCCGCTGGGCGGGCACGATGTGCCTGTCGGAGCCCCAGGCGGGCTCTTCGCTGAGCGACGTGGCCACGCGCGCCGTGCCCGATGGCGCCGACTTTCAAAACGACCCGCTGGGCCCGCGCTATCGGCTCACCGGCAACAAGATGTGGATCTCGGCCGGCGACCACGAGCTGACCGAGAACATCGTGCACATCGTGCTGGCCAAGATCCCTGACGAGAACGGCAAGCTCATTCCCGGCACGCGCGGCATTTCGCTCTTCATCGTGCCCAAGCGCATGGTGGACACGCAGGGCGAGCTCACCGGCGAGCGCAACGACGTGGCGCTGGCCGGCCTGAACCACAAGCTCGGCTGGCGCGGCACCACCAACACGCTGCTGAACTTCGGCGAAGGCAAGTACCCGGTCGGCGGCAAGGCCGGCGCGGTGGGCTACCTGGTCGGCGCGCCCGGCAAGGGCCTGCACTGCATGTTCCACATGATGAACGAGGCCCGCATCGGCGTCGGCACCGCCGCCACCATGCTCGGCATGGCTGGCTACTACGCCTCGCTCGACTACGCCAAGAGCCGCCCGCAGGGCCGGCTGGTGAAGAAACCCGAAGCCGCCGGCGCCGCCGTGGCCAAGGACTCGGCCGCGCCGCAGGTGCGCATCATCGAGCACGCCGACGTGCGCCGCATGCTGCTCGCCCAGAAGGCGTACTGCGAAGGCGCACTGGCGCTGGAGCTGTACTGCGCCCGCCTGGTCGACACGCAGAAGACCGGCGACGCCGCGCAGGCCGACGACGCCCGCCTGCTGCTGGAGGTGCTCACGCCCATCGCCAAGAGCTGGCCCAGCGAGTGGTGCCTGGAGGCGAATTCGCTGGCGATCCAGGTGCACGGCGGCTACGGCTACACGCGCGACTTCCCGGTGGAGCAGTACTGGCGCGACAACCGCCTGAACATGATCCACGAGGGCACGCACGGCATCCAGGCGGCCGACCTGCTGGGCCGCAAGGTGCTGATGGAAAAGGGCCGCGGCCTGCAGCTGCTGGCCGGGCGCGTCACCGAAACCATCGGCCGCGCGGCCAAGGTGCCTGCGCTGGCGCCGCATGCCAAGGCGCTGGGCGCCGCGCTGCAGCGCATCGGCAGCGCCACGGAGGCCGCCTGGTCCACCGGCGACCCGGCCGACGCGCTGGCCAACGCCGTGCCCTACATGCAGGCCTTCGGCCACACCGTGCTGGCCTGGCTTTGGCTCGACGTGGCGCTGCGGGCCCTGGAAATCGACGCACAGAAGGCGAGGGCGGTAACAGCTGGCAAGATCGGCGCCACGGACTATTTCTTCCACTACGAGCTGCCGAAAATCGGTGCCTGGCTCCAGGTGGTCGAAACCCGTGACCCGACCTGTACCGCTTTGCCCGAGGACGCTTTCTGACAATGGCCAACGCCGCCCCGAACTCACCCCCGCCCGCCGCCCAACCGCCGAAACCACCCAAGCCGCATGCGCGGCTCGAGAAGTGGATCTGGATCCTGATCTACGGCGGCCTGTTCCTCGTGATCCTGGGCATCGCCACGGGCCGCACCGAGCCCGCGCTGGGCTGGTCGATGGCCGTGCCCGGCGTCGTGGTCGCCGCGGTGGGCGTCGTGCTCATCTACGTGCGTTCGCGGCTCAAGTAAGAACAAGGCAAGGACCGACCATGCTCAAGCACATCGTGATGTGGAAGTTCAAGGAGCACGCCGAGGGCGCCGACAAGGCGACCAACCTGCTCAAGGCCAAGGCGCTGCTCGATGCCTGCGCGACGCTTTCGCCCGGCACGCACCGTTTCGAGGTGGTCATTGCCCAGCCCGGGCTCGAGGCCACCTACGACCTGATCCTGAACTCGGAATTCACCGACGCCGCCGCGCTGGCGGCCTATGCGGACCATCCGCAGCACGTGGCGCTCAAGCCTTTCATCGGCGCCGTGCGCGAAGCCCGCCAGTGCATGGACTATGAGCTCTGAACCCCACGCGCCCGACGCCACGGCCTCACCGGCCGAGCGGCGGGCGTTCGGCCGTGCGCAGCGCCAGCGCTGTGCGCTCGGCCAGTGGGCGCAGGTGCCCCAGCCCGACGCGGGCGACCGCGATCCGCTCGGCTGGCTGAAGGCGTCCAACCGCGGCCGCGTGCCCGAGCTGGTGCCGGTGCGCCACGGCCGCATGCTGGTCAGCCCCTTCACGTTCTACCGCGGCGCCGCCAGCCTGATGGCGAACGACCTCGCCAGGCTGCCGCACAGTGGCATCGCGACGCAGCTGTGCGGCGATGCGCACCTCGCGAACTTCGGCTTCTTTGCCAGCCCCGAGCGCGCGCTGGTCTTCGACATCAACGATTTCGACGAAACCCTGCAGGGGCCCTTCGACTGGGACGTGCGCCGGCTGGCCACCTCGTTCGTGGTGGCCGCGCGCGACCGGGGTTTCAAGCCGCGCATCGGGCGCGAGGCCGTGCAGCAGCTGGCCGAGGCGTACCGCGACCGCATGCGGGCCTTCGCGCGCATGGACACGCTGGAGGCCTGGTACGCGCGGCTCACGTCGCAAACCCTGCTGAAGCTCGGCGCCGAAGACGCGACCGAGCTCGCGGTCATCAAGAAGGCGCGCCGCAGCACCTCGCGCGTGTTCGCCGACAGCGCAACCGAGACGGTCGACGGCCGCCTCATGATCCGCGACCAGCCGCCTTTCGTGTACCACGACGCTCGTGCGACCGCGCGGGAAATCAAGCGCTTCCGCGCCGGGCTGCCGGCCTTCCTGGCGCAGTACCGCGCCAGCCTGCCGCCCGAGCGCCAGCGGCTGTTCGACCGCTACGAGCTGCACGACGTCGCGGTGCTCACGCCCGGCGCTGCTTCCTGCTGCTGTTCGTGGCCGACCGCGCGCATCCGCTGTTCCTGCAGTGCAAGGAGGCCGGCGAGTCGGTGCTCGAAGCCCCGCTGGGCGCGGCACCGGACACAGCGTCGCCGGGCCAGCGCGTGGTGCAGGGCCAGCGGCTCGCACAGGCCGCCAGTGACGTCTTCCTGGGCTGGGCCCAGGGACCGGGCGGGCGCGGCTTCTACGTGCGGCAGCTGCGCGACATGAAGGCCTCCTACAAGCTCGAGGACTTCAAGCCGGTCGACCTGCTCGAGTTCGCCGAGGCCTGCGGCTACAGCCTGGCCCGCGCGCATGCCAAGGGCGGCGACGCCTGGGCCATCGACGGCTACCTGGGGCGTTCCAGGAGCTTCAACACGGCGCTCGCCGATTTCGCCGAAGGCTATGCAGACGTGAACCAGGCCGACTGGCGCCGGCTGAAAAAAGCCGTGGCCGCCGGCAAGGCCGCCGCCGTCGAGGCCGACGACACCGCGTCCTGACGGCCCGAAGCCACCGCCTCCAGCGTCAACGCAACCCTCTTCTTTCATCATCCACACCGGAGACACCGACATGACGAAGCCCCGCACCACCCAACAGCTGTTCGACCTCACGGGTCAGACGGCGCTCATCACCGGCGGCTCGCGCGGCCTGGGCCTGCAGATGGCCCATGCGCTCGGCGAAGCCGGCGCGAAGCTCATGCTGAGCTCGCGCAAGGCCGACGACCTGGAACAGGCTGCCGCCGAGCTGCAGGCCGCCGGCATCGACGCGCGCTGGATCGCCGCCGACTGCTCGAAAGAAGAAGACACCCGCCGCCTGGCCGACGAGACCCTGCAGCGCATGGGCGGCGTCGACATCCTCATCAACAACGCCGGTGCCAGCTGGGGTTCGCCGGCCGAGAGCCACCCGGTCGAGGCCTGGGACAAGGTGATGAACCTCAACGTGCGCGGCTACTTCATCCTGGCGCAGCAGGTTGCCAACGGCTACATGATCCCGAAGAAGCGCGGGCGCATCATCAACATCGCCTCGATCGCGGGCCTGAACGGCAACCCGCCCGGCATGCAGACGCTGGCCTACAACACCTCGAAGACCGCGGTGATCGGCTTCACCAAGACGCTGGCCGCCGAATGGGGCAAGTACAACATCAACGTGAACGCGATCTGCCCGGGCTTCTTCATGACGAAGATGGCCGCCGGCCTGATCAAGACCCTGGGCGAAGAGCACATGGCCGCCTCGGCGCCCCTGGGCCGCCTGGGCGACGACGAAGACCTGAAGGGCCTGACGCTGCTGTACGCGAGCGACGCCGGCAAGCACATCACCGGCCAGTGGGTCGCGGTCGATGGCGGCGTGAGCGTGGTGCTGGGTGCGGCCTGACATGTCCGATTCGCCTGAAAAGTCCAGCGACATCAACATCCGCTCGTACACGAGCCAGATTCCGTTCGCGCGCCACCTCGGCTTCGAGCTCACGAAGTTCGAGGACGGCCAGTCCGAGATCATCTACACCGCCAAGCCCGAGCACCTGAACACCTTCGACGTGACGCACGGCGGCGCCTGCATGACGCTGCTCGACATCGCCATGGCGGCCGCTGCGCGCAGCGTGGCGCCCGAGACCGGCGTGGTCACCATCGAGATGAAGACCAGCTTCATGCAACCGTCGGTCGGCCCGCTGCACGCACGCGGCACGCTGCTGCATCGCACCGCGACGCTGGCCTTCACCGAGGCCAAGATCTACGACGAGCAGGAGCGCGTGTGCGCCCATGCCACCGGCACCTTCAAGTACGTGAAGCGCCGGCTGCCGACCGGCCCCGCGAGCGCGAACGCGATGCGTCCGCCATCCACCGACTGACACCCCATTTCCCCGGAGACTTTCATGCCCACCAACAAGCAGATCCACCTCGACAACCGCCCCGAGGGCGAAGCCACGGCCAGCAACTTCAAGCTGGTGACTGTCGAGACGCCCGCGCTCGCCGACAACCAGGTGCTGGTGCGCCACCACTACATGAGCCTCGATCCGTACATGCGTGGGCGCATGAACGACGCGAAGAGCTACGCGCAGCCGCAACCCGTGGGCCAGGTGTTCCAGGGCGGCACGGTCGGCGAAGTGGTCGAGAGCAAGCACCCCAAGTTCGCCGTGGGCGACAAGGTCGTCGGCTTCGGCGGCTGGCAGGAATACAGCGTGGTCGATGCCTCGCAGCCCGGCGCGCTGAAGAAGGTCGACACCACGCACGTGCCGCTGTCGCACTACCTCGGCGCCGTGGGCATGCCCGGCGTGACGGCCTGGTATGGCCTCGTGAAGATCATCGCGCCCAAGGCCGGTGAAACCGTGGTCATCACCGCCGCCAGCGGCGCCGTGGGCAGCGCCTTCGGCGCGCTGGCCAAGGCGCGCGGCTGCCGCGTGGTCGGCATCGCGGGCGGCCCCGACAAGTGCAAGTACGTGACCGACGAGCTTGGCTTCGACGCCTGCATCGACTACCGCCAGCACCCCGACGTGAAGACCATGAGCGCCGCGCTCAAGGAAGCCTGCCCGAACGGCATCGACGGCTACTTCGAGAACGTCGGCGGCTACATCTTCGACGCCGTGCTGCTGCGCACCAACGCCTTTGCGCGCGTGGCACTGTGCGGAATGATCGCGGGCTACGACGGCCAGCCGCTGCCGCTGGCGAACCCGGCGCTGATCCTCATCAACCGCCTGAAGATCGAGGGCTTCATCGTCAGCGAGCACATGGAAGTGTGGCCCGAGGCGCTGACCGAACTCGGCACGCTGGTGGGCACGGGCAAGCTCAAGCCGCGCGAGTCGATCGCGCAGGGCATCGAATCCGCCCCTGAAGCCTTCCTGGGTTTGCTCAAGGGCAAGAATTTCGGCAAACAACTGGTCAAGCTGATCTGATGCACTGAAACGCACGGCAAGGAGGCCGGTCATGGACACGACGCACGAGGTCTTCAACCAGCCCACGCCGCTGGTCGACTACAACCTCTTCGACACCCACCGCCCCCTGCGCGATGCGCTGAAATTCAACGCGCCCACGCTGCAGACCACGCAGCTGCACGAACTGGGCGCCACCCTCGGCTCGGCCGCCATGCAGACGCATGCGCGGCTGGCCAACATCCACACGCCCGAACTCCACACGCACGACCGCTTCGGCCGTCGCATCGACGAGGTGGAGTTCCATCCGAGCTACCACGCGTTGATGACCGCCGCGGTCGGCGCGGGCCTGCACGGCACGCCGTGGACCGGCACATCCGCCTCGCCGCACGTGCTGCGCGCAGCAGGCTTCATGCTCTTCACCGAGCTGGAGCTGTCCATCCTGTGCCCGATCTCGATGACTTACGCCGTCACGCCCGCCTTGCGCGGCAACGCGGGCGTGCATGCCGACTGGGGCCCGAAGCTCGCCAGCCTCTGGTACGACCCCGCGCTCAAGCCGTTGAACGACAAGCCCGGCGTGACCATGGGCATGGGCATGACCGAGAAGCAGGGCGGCTCCGACGTGCGGGCCAACACCACGCAGGCCGTGCGCGACGGCAGCGACGCCTGGGGCGAGCGCTACGCGATCACGGGCCACAAGTGGTTCTTCTCGGCGCCGATGTGCGATGCCTTCCTCATCCTCGCGCAGGCGCCGGCCGGGCTGTCGTGCTTCTTCCTGCCGCGCGTGCTGCCCGATGGCACGCGCAATGCCATCCACATCCAGCGCCTGAAGGACAAGCTCGGCAACAAGGCCAACGCCAGCTCCGAGGTCGAGTTCCACGGCGCCAGTGCCTGGCTCGTGGGCGAGGAGGGCCGCGGCATTCCGCAGATCCTCGAGATGGGCACGATGACGCGGCTCGACTGCTCGCTCGGCACCAGCGGCCTCATGCGCCAGGCGCTGGGCATCGCGCTGAACCACACGGCGCAGCGCCAGGCTTTCGGCAAGCCGCTGGTCGAACAGCCGCTCATGAAGAACGTGCTGGCCGACCTGGCGCTCGAAAGCGAAGCCGCCACCGCCCTGGCCATTCGTCTGGCCCGCGCTTTCGACCAGCAAAGCGACGAACACGAGCGCCTGATGGCGCGCCTGCTCACGCCGGTCGCCAAGTTCTGGATCTGCAAGCGCGGCAGCCACTTCGCGCAGGAGGCCATGGAGTGCCTGGGCGGCAACGGCTACGTGGAAGAGGGCGGCGAGGGCATCCTCGCGCGCATCTACCGCGAGATGCCGCTCAACTCCATCTGGGAGGGCGCCGGCAACATCATGGCGCTCGACCTGCTGCGCGGCCTGCGCAAGGGCGACGCCGTGGCCGCGCTGGCGCACGAGCTGGCCCCCGCGCGCGGCCAGCAGGCCGCCCTCGACCGCCTGGCCGACGCCTTGCCCGCACGCATCGAGGCCATGGCCTCCGAGACCGAGGCACGCCGCCTCGCACAAGATGTGGCGCTGGCTGTGCAGGCCGCCTTGCTGGTGCAGACCGCGCCCGCCGCCGTGGCCGATGCCTTCTGCGCCTCGCGCCTGGGCGGCGACTGGGGCCAGGCCTTCGGCACGCTGGGCGCGGGCACCGATTTCGATTCGATCATCCAGCGGGCGCAGCCGCGCTGAGCCCCGACAAGAACACCTCCACGAAAGACACCATGGCCGACCTCATCCTCCACCACTACACCACCTCGCCGTTCTCGGAAAAGGTGCGCACGATCCTCGGCGCGAAGAAGCTGCCGTGGAAGTCGGTCTTCATTCCGCCGATCATGCCGAAGCCCGACGTGGAGGTGCTCACGGGCGGCTACCGCAAGACGCCGTTCCTGCAGATCGGCGCCGACATGTACTGCGACAGCGCGCTCATCGCCGACGTGCTGGAGCACCTGCAGCCCGAGCCCACGCTCTACCCGCAGCCCGAGAAGGGCATGTCGCGCATCCTCGCGCAGTGGGCCGACACCTCGCTGTTCTGGGCCGCGATGGCCTGGAGCCTGCAGCCCAAGGGCGCCGCCGAGGTGTTCGCCAAGGCGCCGCCCGAAGCCCTCAAGGCCTTCGGCGAAGACCGCGGCAAGATGAGCGCCGGCAACATGACGCGCCTGCGCCCGGCCGACGCCACCGGCGCCTACAAGTCGTACCTGCGCCGCCTGTCCGACATGCTCGACGACAAGCCCTTCCTGCTGGGCGAAGTGCCGTGCATCGCCGACTTCTCGGCCTACCACCCGCTGTGGTACACGCGCCGCATCGAGGCGGTGAAGGGCATCCTCGATCTGACGCCCGCGGTGCTCGACTGGATGGACCGCATGGCGGCCATCGGCCACGGCACCTCGTCGAAGTTCTCCAGCGACGAGGCCATCGCCGTCGCCAAGGCCGCCACGCCGCACACGCTGCTGACCGACAGCACCTTCCAGGACGACCACGGCATTGCGCTGGGCAGTGCCGTCACCATCCGCGCCGAGAGCTTCGGCCTCGAAGAGACGGCGGGCACGCTGGTGGCTGCCACGCGCACCCACTACACGCTGGAGCGCAGCAGCGAGCGCACGGGCACGGTGCATGTGCACTTTCCGCGCATCGGGTATGTGTTGAAGAAAGCAGAGGCCTGATGAGCGAAAGATCCGCGTGCGACGGGCACCTTCGTGACTGCGCCGGCGCGCGTTCCGTATTTCAATAGGGGCTTCCGCTTCAACGTCAGAGACAAGGACACCGGCAAATGATCCAGGACTTCAAGGGCAAGACCGCCGTACTCACCGGCGCAGGCTCGGGCTTCGGCCTCGAATGCGCGCGCATCGGCGCCGCCCGCGGCATGAACCTCGTGCTGGTCGACGTGCAGCAGGACGCACTCGACAAGGCCAAGGCAGAAATGGAAGCCCTGGGCGTCCAGGTGCTGGCGCGCAAGGTCGACGTGTCCGACGCGGCCCAGATGGAAGCGCTGGCCGCTGCCGTCAAGGAGCGCTTCGGCGCGCCGCACTTCGTGTTCAACAACGCCGGCGTGGGCGCCGGTGGCCTGGTGTGGGAAAACACCGTGGCCGACTGGGAATGGGTGTTGGGCGTCGACCTGTGGGGCGTGATCCACGGCGTGCGCCTGTTCACGCCGATGATGCTCGAGGCCGCCGCCAAGGACCCGAGCTACCGCGGCCACATCACCAACACCGCCAGCATGGCCGGCCTGCTCACGCCGCCCAACATGGGCATCTACAACGCGGCCAAGGCCGCCGTCGTGAGCCTGACCGAAACCATGTACCAGGACCTGAACCTGGTCACCGACCAGATCGGCGCCAGCCTGCTGTGCCCGTACTTCGTGCCCACCGGCATCACGAGCAGCGAGCGCAACCGCCCGAACGCACCGAAGGACACCGAGCTCACCAAGAGCCAGCTCATCGGCCAGGCCATGAGCAACAAGGCGGTGAGCAGCGGCAAGATCACGGCCGCCGAGGTGGCGCACAAGGTGTTCGAAGCCATCAGCGACAACCAGTTCTACGTGTTCAGCCACCCCAAGGCGCTGGGCAACGTGAAGAGCCGCATGGAGAACATCGTGTCGATCACCAACCCGGCCGACCCGTTCCTCGAGCGCCCCGAGATCGGCCAGAAGCTGCGCGAGCAACTCCGTTCCGCCTGATCCCTTCCTGAGGCGGCCCCTCGCGGGCCGCCTTCAGCCGGCCTGCACCTTCGCCTGCAGGTCGCGCACCAATTGATCGATGCCCGACAGCGCCTCGGCCATCGAACGTTCCAGCAGGTCGCCGCGGTCTTCCGCATGCTCGACCGCGATGTCGTGCACCTCGCGCAGCCCGACCAGGCCCAGCGCGGCCTTCACGCCCGGCACCAGGAAATTCAGATGCGCCTGCATGCCGCCGGGCCCGAAGCCGCTGCTGCCGTGCGCGGTGAGCAGCACCGTGCGGCGCGGGCGCTCGGCCAGCAGCGGCACGTAGGGGTCGTCCAGGCTCGGGTCCATGTCGAAGGTCTCGCCGACGCGCACGATGTTGTCGATCCACGCCTTCACGGTGGCCGGGGCGCTGTAGTTGTACATGGGCGTGCCCATGACGATCACGTCGGCGCGGCGCAGCTCGGCAATGAAGGTGTCGCTTTCGGCCAGCACCTCGTGCATCCAGGGTTCGCGCGCTTCGGCGGGCGTGTAGGCGCTGTGGATCCAGTCGCCGGTGACCGCCTGCGGCGGCGCGATGCCGAAGTCACGGTAGATCACCTCGTCCTGCGGGCGGGCCGCCTGCCAGGTGCTGACGAAGTGGTGGCTCAGGCGGCGCGAATGCGAGCCGTGGACGACCGAGCCCGAACGGCCGGAACGGGGGCTGGCATCGATGTGGAGCAGGGTGGTGGTGGTCATGGCGTGGTCCTCGGTTGGATGAAGGGAATTCAGCTGTCTGCTTGACACGGTTCCCAATCTATCGAAGCATCCGTGGCCGGACAAACGACGAATTTTTCTCGCTGCAGAAAATTCAATTCATCTATCAGCACGCCATGGCCCTCCTGCATTCCCTGCCTCCGCTGGCCTCGCTGCGCGCCTTCGAGGCCGCCGCGCGCCATTGCAGCGCCAAGCTCGCGGCGAACGAGTTGTCGGTCACGCCCACGGCCATCAGCCACCAGGTGCGCCAGCTCGAGGAGTCGCTGGGCGTGGCACTGTTCGTGCGCCAGCCGCGCCAGCTCGTGCTGACGCCGCAGGGCCGCGAGCTGCAGGCGGTGCTGAGCGATTCGTTCGCAGCCATGGCCCAGGCCGTGGCACGCCTGCGGGCGCCGCCCGAGCGCAGTGCCATCACGCTGTCGACCACGCCCGCCGTCGCCGCGCGCTGGCTGCTGCCGCGCGTGGGGGCGCTGCGCGCGGCGCATCCCCGGCTCGACCTGCGCATCCACGCCTCGCACGACGCCGTGCCGCTGGACGGCCTCACGGCCGACGTCGCCATTCGCTACGGCAAGGGCCAGTGGCCGGGCCTGGTGGCCGAGAAGCTGTTCGACACCGTCTTCGCACCGGCCTGCAGCCCCGCGCTCAAGCTGCGCCGCCCGGCCGACCTCGTGAAGCACACGCTGCTGCATTTCGCGGTGCCGAACAGCAAGACCCAGCCCGGCACCTGGGCCGCATGGCAGCAGGTGGCCCAGGTGCCCGGCCTGGACGTGACGGCCGGCCCCGTGTTCTCCGACGAGACCCACACCGTCTCGGCCGCGCTGCAGGGGCAGGGCGTGGCGCTGATGGGCCTGGCGCTCATCGCCGACGAACTGCGCGCGGGTAACCTGGTGCAGCCCTTCGGGCCGGTGCTGCAGGGCTCGCCGTTCTACCTGGTGTGCCCGCAGGCGCGGCGAGACGATCCGAACGTGGCGGCGGTGTTCGAGTGGGTGAAGGGGTTGCAGCCGTTGGGCACGGCGACATGAAATTCCCTTTCCTGCTGCCGCTGGCCGCCGTGACATTGCTGTCGATGGCCGGATGCGCCACGACGCCGAAAGATGCCGCGTCGGTGGTCGAGGGCTATCGCCGCTTTCTGGTGGACACCGAAACCCCGTTTCCAGAACGGACCCGGCGGCTGGGGTTGGAACTCGAGGGCGACATGGCGTCGTTGACGCACCGCTTCGCGCGCCTGAAGCCTTTACCGGGGAATGCTATCGGCTTCGCGTCGGTGTCGGTCTTGTACGGTTCACCGCCTCACTATCGAACGAAGATGCTGGCGGAGTTCGACACGTCCGTGGTCTGCATCACGCGCGACGATCTGGCGGCGCTGGGCAAGGTCGGCGAGAACCCTGGGGACATCATGGTCATGCACGAAATCCGCGATGGACGGATGACCTTGATGCCAACGCGGGTGGGGCCGGGCTATCTGTTCCTGACCACGGCGCCCGAGTCGACCGTGGTTCGTTTGGCGTTCGCTCAGGCCTGTCTGCATCGGATGGAACACGAGGTTCGCCTGACGCTGCGGCGCTGATTTCACTGCAGCCCAGGCGCCGCCGGCGTCTCGAACCCACGCTGCAACAGCAACGCCGACAATCGCGCACAGGTCTGGCGATCCGGCGCACCGAGCACGACCGACACCAGCCGGCGCTGGTCGCGCTGCGCGGTGGCGATCAGGTGCGCGCCCAGGCCCGGGAGCGAGCCGGTCTTCAGGCCGTCCACGCCGGGCACGCGGCCCAGCAGCAGGTTGGTGCTCGGGGCTTCGGCGGACACGCCGTCGAGCCGGTCCTTGCCGGCCATTTCGAGCAGCGCCGGAAAGTCGTGCAGCACATGGCGCGCCATCGTGAGCATGTCGACCGCGGTGGTGCGCGCCGTGCGCACCAGGCCGGCGGGGCAGGCGAAGTGCGTGTCGTGCATGCCCCAGGCCTGCGCCTGGCGGTTCATCGCCGCGACGAAGCTGTCGAAGTCGCCGCTGTGCCACGACGCCAGCGTGAGCGCCGCCTTGTTGGACGACACGACCAGCGCCGCTTCGAGCAGGCGATGCACGGGCAGCGGCGGCGCATCGGCTGCATACAGCGCGGCCGACGGATCGTCGCGCGCGGGTACGGGGTCGACGGGCACCTGCACGGCTTCGGCGTGGCGGTCGAGCCGGTCGTCGCGCAGCTTCTGCTCGACCAGCGCGGCGGTGACCAGCTTCGACAGCGAGGCGGGCACAAAGCTGTGTTCTGAAGGCTGATGGGTCAGCAGCCGGTCGTGCGTGAGGTCGTACAGCACCCAGCTCGGCGTGGGCTGCGCGCTCTCCGCCGGCGAACCGGTGCGCCGGATCACGACGGTGGGCGGTTGGGGCATGGGGGGAAGCGCGGGCGGTTTCGGCATTGCCGCCGCAGCAGCCGCTGCTGCCGCGCGTTCGCGCGCGAGGCGCGCCTGTTGTTGCTGCTCTTTTTCCTTTTCTTCTTCCTGCCGCTCGGTCATGTTGCGAACGATCTGCCATAGCCCCGTGCCGTTGGAGCTCTTGAAGAGCACGGTGTCGTCGGTGGCGACCTGTTCGAGCAGCGCGCGCTCCAACGCCTCCAGCGTGTCGAAGGCCTGCACGGTGGCGCCCTGCGGCAAGGCGGCGGCGAGGCGCTCGTGCAGCCGCGTCATGCACTCGCCCAGCAGGAACACGCGCGCCGGATGGCACTGGACGATGGGCTCGACGAGCGCATCGTGGTGGCGCTGCGTGTCGTCGCCCAGCTCCTTCATGTCGCCGAGCACGAGCAGCTTGCGGCCCTGTTCGTCGGGCCGGTCGGCCAGCGAGGCCAGCGCCGCCGTCATCGACAGCGGGTTGGCGTTGTACGACTCGTCGATGACGCGAAAGCGCCTGTGGCCGAGCGTGAACGACAGCTCCTGCCCGCGCCCCTTCACGGCGGCGAACGAGGCCAGCTGCTCGGGCACGCGCCCGCTGTCGAGCGACAGCGCATGCGCCACGGCGAAGCACACGAGGCTGTTGACAGCCATGTGGCGGCCCTTGGCGCCGAGCGTGTATTCGAAGCGCTGGCCGTCGCTGTGGGGGCGGCTGGCGCGGACGTGGCCGGTGGCCGGGTCGTGCGCGTCGAGCCGGAAGTCGGCCGATGCGGCGCTGCCGTAGGTCAGCACGCGCAGCTCGCGCGCCCGCGCACGCTCCACGAGGTAGTCGAAGTGGTCGGTGTCGGTGCAGATCACGGCCCAGGCACCGGGCTGCATGCCCTCGAAGATGTTGGCCTTGCGGCGCGCGACGTCCATCACGGTTTCGCCTTCGCCCAGGTGCGAGGCCGTGATGTTCGTGAGCACGGCCAGGTCGGGCCGCACGCGCTTGATGTTCTGGTAGTCGACCGCGTTGATCGCGCTGACGGCCACCTCCAGGATCACCAGGTCGGTCTGCGCGGGCGTGTTGGCCAGCATCGACAGCATGCCCACGCGCGAGTTGTAGTTGTCGATGGTCGCGAAGCGCGTGTGCGTGGGCGCGAAGGCGTGGTCGAGCATGTGGCACACCGAGGTCTTGCCCGCGCTGCCCGTGATGCCGATGACCTTGCCCTGCAGCCGTTCGCGCGCGGCAATGCCCAGCTCGACCAGCGCCTGGATCGGGTCGTCGACCAGCAGCACCGGGAAGTCGGGCGCCAGGCCCGGGACGGGCTTGCGCAGCACCGCGCCGGCCAGCGTGGGCTGCATGCGCGCGACCGACTCCGACCAGTCCCAATTGCGCTCGCTCTCGTTGTCGCCGAAGCGCTCGTGGGTCGCGAGGGTCCAGTAGTCGGAGGCGACGAACATCGTGGGCGGCGGCACCAGCGGCGTGTGGCCTTCGCCGCGCGTGAGCGAGCGAATGAACCAGCCCGGCGGCGGGGCCACATGCCAGGTGCCGCCCGTCACGGCTTCGATCTGCGCGGCGTTCCAGGTCTGGCGCGGCTCGCCCGGCTGGTCGGGCGGCAGCGACGCGGGCGCGACGACGCGGTAGCGCGGCACCGGCGGATAGCGCCACATCGGCGCCGGCGACGCCTTTGCCTTCCTGCACGACGAAGTCGAAGAAGCGCGGCATGCGCAGGCGCTCGATGCGCTGGCCGGGGCCGATCAGGCCGGCTTCCATCTGCATGTCGACGTCGTACAGCCGCGTGGCCAGCGGCGGGCGCAGCACGTGGACGTCGCGGTAGACCTTGCCCGGCGTCCACCGGCTGACGGGATGGCGGCCCTGGCAGGGCGCATGGCCGGTCGACAGGCCCCAGGCCGGCGCGGTGACGCAGGTGGCGGGGCGCGTGCCGATGTCCAGGCGCCAGTCGGTGTCGACGGGCGAGTCGGCCTGCCACCAGGTCTCGACGGTGAGCGGGCCGGGGCCGGTCATCTCGCGCGGGCGCACGCGCGCACCGAGCAGGCGCAGCGGGCCGAGCGTGAGCGGGTGGGTGAAGCGGACGTCGCGCGGCACGGCATCGAGCACCGCGTCGACCAGCGGCTGCCGCGCGGCGGTGCGCATGGCCTCGGCCAGGGCCTCGTCGCGCAACGGCGCGCCGGCCGGCGACTGCATCAGCTTCAGGCAGGCCATGGCGTCGGCAAGCGCCTGCGCCGTGTCGCCGAAGAAGCTGCCTTCGACGGCCGCCGGCTGCGCGAAGAACATCGCGCGCTCGGGCCCGGCGTGGCTGTCGGCGAGGCGCTGCATGCTGTGCAGCAGCGCACGGTGCAGCGCGACGCGGTCGAGCCCGTCGAGCAGCGGCTGCTGGGCGGGGTTGGCGTCGAGCCGCGCGACCAGTTCGGCGCCGGCCGCCAGCTGGGCCGGCAGGGCCGCCACGGCGGTGGTCTGTGCGAGCGCGAAGTCGAGCGAAGCGTGGAGGTTCTGCAGGCCGAACTGGAAGTGGCGCGGCTCGGGCCGGTAGCGCGCGAACGCGCTGGTGGCGCGGCACAGCGCGTGGTCTTGTGCGTTGGCGTAGCTGGCGGCGACGAAATGCTCGAAGGCCTTTTCGACGGCGCCGAACCAGCGGCGGTTGCCCGTGAGGCCGTACAGACGCAGCAACGCGACGACGGCCTTGTCGTCCTCGCGCGCATCGCCGGGCGCTTCGGCCTTCTCGGCCATCGACGGGTGGTGCAGCGTGTGGGCGAAGCGGCCGGAGATCGGGTCCTGCATGTGCAGCACGGTGCGCGCGAGCTGGTCGAGCAGCGGCAGGTAGCGCCGGTCGCGGCTGAGCTCGGTGTAGCGCACCAGCGCGCCGATGCAGGCGGCGTTGGCGCCCAGCGAGGTGTCGTTGCTGCCGGGCTCCACGAGGCAGGCGACGTGCGTGCCGTTGGGCAGCGCGGCCGGCCGGATCAGTGTGCGCGTCAGCCGCGCGAGCGCGCGGTGGATCGCGGCCTGCCGGGTTTCGGCCTGCGCCGGGTCCCAGGCCTCCAGCAGCGCGCGCGGCGTGGGCGTGGTCGGCGGCGCGGGGGCGTCGGCATCGGGCGTGCTCGGTGCGAGCGTGCCGTCTGCTTGCACGCGGGCGGCGAGATGGTCCGCGCCGGCCGCGACGAGGCGGCGCAGCAAGGCCACGTCGATGGGCTGCAGTTCGCGATGGCCGTCGGCGGCGAGGACGTGCACGCCACTGGCGTCCACGTGCACCGCGCGGGTCTGGAAGGCCCACACGGTGGTGTCGTCGTCGGTGGGGGCGTTGAGGAGGCGCCGGCGCTGGCTGTCGACCTGCGGGGCGAGCAGGGCGGACTCGCATCGCGCGTCGAAGGCCAGGCCTTCGGTGGCAGGGAAGTCCAGGCCGTCCTTGAACGCAGCCCAGCGCAGCGGACGCAGGCGGCGGACCCAGTCGACGCGCAGGTCGCGCGGCACGCCCGTGGCCTGCGCTTCGAGCGCCCGCGTGCCTTGTGCCCACGCGGTCTCGAGGTCCTGGCCGCGTCCGGACATCACCCGCGCCTGCGTCGTGCCGTCGCTCCAGGCGAAGAAGACGACGCAGTCTTCGAGGCCTTCGGCGGCCGGCGTCTCGTCGGGGTTCGATGCGGTGCGCAGGCCCTGCCAGGCGCTGCCCAGAAGATCGGAGAGACTCACGGCGTTGTGTCCTGTCCTGCCCGACTCGCGGCGGGTGCGGTTACAAATGGCGTTCAGTCTAGCGTTACAGATACAAATTCCGCATGAGGCTTTCCATAGCTCCCTCTCTCCTCGAGATCCAGAACCTGCGCTTCGCGTACCCCGACCAGCCGGCGTTGGCCGATGGCTGGTCCGCCGCCATCGGCGAGGGCGTCACGCTGCTGTACGGCGACACCGGCAGCGGCAAGTCGACCTTGCTGCGCGTGCTGGCGGGGCAGCAGCCCGCATCGGCCGGGCAACTGCGCGCGGCCGGCGTGGCGCTCGACGCCGAACCCGCGGCCTACCGGCGCCAGGTCTTCTTCTGCGAGCCGGCATCGGAAGCCTTCGATCAGCTCGGCGTGCAGGCCTGCACGGCCTTGCTGGGCGAGGGCGATGCGGGGTTCGACAAGGCCGAATGGCAGCGCCTGGTCGAGGCCTTCTCGCTCGTGCCGCATCTGGAAAAGCAGATGTTCATGCTGTCGACCGGTTCGCGCCGCAAGGTCGGGCTGGCCGCCGCGCTCGCGTCGGGGCGGCCCGTGGTGCTGCTCGACGACCCGGTCGGTGCGCTCGATGCGCGTTCGATCCACGGCCTCTGGCGGGCCATCGAACGGCGCGTTGCGCAGCCGGGGCGGGCGGTGGTGGTGGCGAGCAGCGAGCGCATCACGGAAGTGCCGCTGGCCGCCTGCATCGAGCTGCCGCTGGGCTGATCAGCGGCCCGGCGTCGCCATCACGTGGTTGTCGTGCGGCTTGCCGCCGAGCATGAACTGCGTGAGCCCCATCGCGACCAAGCCCTGCTTTTCGTAGAACGCGACCGCGCGCGGGTTCTTCGCGTACACCGCGAGCCACAGGCCGTCGCTGCCCGTGCGCGCGTGGGCAGTGCTGCGGGCTTCGCGCAGCAGCATCGCCCCGACGCCGCTGCGCTGGAAGGCTGACTGCACGTAGAGCGTGCGCAGCTCGGTGTCGCAGCCGGGCACCAGCGGCTGCGCGGCGCCGAACTGCAGCAGCGCATAGCCCACGAGCTGGTCGCCGACCTGCGCCACGCGCAGCGCAACCTGAGGCGATTCCGACCACGCGGCGAACGCGGCCGGCGTGAAGGTCGAGAGCACGTAGCGCCCAAGCACGTCGTTCACGCCGTCGGTGGCGTAGGTGTCGAGCCAGACCTGGATCGCGAGCGCGGCAAGCGTGTGCGCGTCGGCTGCGGTGGCGGGGCGGAGGGTGACAGACGGACGGTTCATGGTGCGGCGCATTCTGCGGCAAGCGCCTCACGCTGCCTGCAGCGCCGACCGGAACCGGCTCGGCGGCGCACCGGCCGACTTGCGCATCAGCCGCCGCAGCGCCGTGGCGTCTTCGTAGCCGACCTGCGCCGCGACCTGCTCGATGGTCATGCGGCTGCTTTCGATGAGCATGCGCGCGCGGTTCAGCCGCACGCTCTGCACCAGCGCCAGCGCCCCCAAGCCGGTGGCGGCGCGCACGCGCCGGGCCAGCGTGCGCTGCGACATCGCGAACTCTTCGGCCAGCGCGGCCACGCTGGGCGGCGTGGGCAGCGCGGCCTCGATGCGCCGCGTGAGGCGCGCGACCAGCTCGTTGCCGTTGGACAGCATCGACGGCACGACGAAGGGGGCCTGCGCCTGGCGGCCGTCGATCAGCAGCACCTTGCTCACGGCCTCGGCCAGCGCGGGGCCGAAGCGCGTGCGCAGCAGATGCAGCATGAGGTCCGACTGCGCGAAGGCCGCGCCCGCGGTGCTCACCGGCCCGTCGGCGCAGACCATGCGGTCGGCGTCGACATGGCAGGCCGGTTCGAGCCGGCGCAGCTCGGGCGCCAGCCACCACGAGGTGGTGACGCGGCGCGCATGCAGCAGGCCGGCCGCCTGCAGCAGGAACACGGCCGAGCACGAGGCCGCGACCGCGCCGCCGCGTGCGGCATGGCCGCACGGCGTCGATGGCGGCGCGGGCGTGGTCGTCGGTCAGGCGCAGTGCGAGGTCGGCCGGTTTGTCGACACCGAGGCCGGGCACGATCCACGTCGAGCCGTCGGCGCGCGCGCGGCGGGGCATGGCGAGGGTGTCGATCCGCAGGCCGTTGCTCAGCGGCACGCTGCCACCATCGGGCGACACCACGCGCCAGGTGGGGCGGGGCATCCGGTGGCGCGGCGCGAGCGTGGCGGCGGCCGCCAGCACGTCGAGCGTGACGGCGGTGCTGGTGGCGAAGCTGCCCGGAAGAACGAGGACGGTGAAGTCGTGCATGGCAGAAAACGCTCGATAGGCGTCTGAATGGACACTGGCAGTCTAGTGCGTGCTCGGGTGCAATGGGCATCGTCGCAACACCGAAAGTGCTTTCGTGTCCCACATCCTTGCCCTTGCTCCTCACGGCGCCCCCCTGAACGCCCAGGAGGCCTTGCCATGACCGACCCGCTCGACGACTTCACCCGCCGCGAGATCGCGCTCGACGGCGCCACCAAGACGGTCTACGTGGCCGGCACCGGCCCGGCCGTGATCGTGATGACCGAGATGCCCGGCATCAGCCCGCACGTGGCGCGTTTCGCCCGCTGGGTGCGCGACGCCGGCTTCACGGTCTACATGCCGTCGATGTTCGGCCGCGATGGCGCGGTGCCGGATGCGGAAGAGGGCAAGGCCGTGTTCCAGCGTGCCTGCGTGAGCGCCGAGTTCCGCGCCTTCGCGGGCAACGCCTCGAGCCCGGTGACGCAGTGGCTGCGCGCGCTCGCGCGGCTGGCGCATGCGGAGTGCGGCGGGCCCGGCGTGGGCGCCATCGGCATGTGCTTCACCGGCAACTTCGCGCTCACCATGATGCTGGAGCCTGCCGTGCTGGCGCCCGTGCTGTCGCAGCCGTCGCTGCCGCTGGACAACCCCGGCGGCATCGAGATCTCGCAGGAAGAGATCGCCCAGGTGCGCCAGCGCCTGGAGCGCGAGGACCTGACCGTGATGGCCTACCGCTTCGAGGGCGACCGCTTCTGCCGGGCCCAGCGCTTTGCGGCGTATGCCGACGCGCTGGGCGACCGCTTCGTGGCCCGCGTGCTGCCCGACAGCGCGGCCAACACGCGCGACCTGCCGTCGTTCTTCTCGCAGGTGGTGGCCAGCCCGCACAGCGTGGTGACGGCGCACCTGATCGACGAGGCCGGCCAGCCGACGATTGCAGCGCGCGACGAGATCCTTTCGTTCTTCGCGCGCCGCCTGGGGGTGCAGGATCAGGCCCGTGCCGAGGCGCCGTCGGCCGGCAGCTGACCGGTCTTCTGTGCCCGGCGGTCGAGCGCGCGGCTCCACAGCGCGATCGCCAGGCCCACGAGTGTGAGCAGCGCGGCCACCCAGCCCAGCGCACGCAGCCCCGGGCCGTGGTCGATCGTCACGCCGCCGACCCAGGCACCCAGCGCGTTGCCGAGGTTGAAGGCCGCGATGTTCAGGCTCGAGGCGAGGTTCTGGCCCGCGCCCGAGGCCTTCTCGAGCACGCGCAGCTGCATCAGGCGCCACCGTGGCGAACGAGGCCACGCCGAGCAGGCCGACGAAGACCACGGCGGTGAACGGCGTGCCGATGGTGAACTGCATCGCGCCGAGCACCACGGCCAGCGCCACCAGCGTGCCGAGCACGGCGGCCATCGGTGCGCGGTCGGCCAGCTTGCCGCCCAGGATGTTGCCGACGGCCAGGCCGCCGCCGAACACCAGCAGGATCGGTGACACGGCCGATTCCGAGAGCCCGGTGACCTGCGTCAGCAGCGGCTGGATGTAGGTGTAGACCACGAACACGCCGGCAAAGCCGAGCACCGTCATCGCCAGGCCCAGCAGCACCTGCGGGCGGGCGAGCACGGCCAGCTCTTCGCGCAGCGGTGCCGGCTTGGCTTCGCCCTTCATGCGGGGCACGAAGGCCGCGAGCACCACGAAGGCCAGCACGCCGATCAGCGTCACCGCCCAGAAGGTCGAGCGCCAGCCCAGCTGCAGGCCCAGCCATGCGCCGGCCGGCACGCCCAGCAGCGTGGCGGCGGTGAGGCCGGTGAACATGATCGCGATGGCCGAGGCGCGGCGCTCGGGCGCCACGAGGCCGGTGGCGACCACCGAGCCGACGCCGAAGAAAGTGCCGTGCGCCAGCGAGGTGATGACGCGCGCGGCCATCAGCATCTCGTAGTTGGGCGCCAGCGCACAGGCGAGGTTGCCGAGCGTGAAGATCGCCATCAGCGCAAGCAGCACGGTCTTGCGGGGCAGTTTGCGGGTGGCGATGGTGAGCACGGGCGCGCCGACCGCGACCCCGAGCGCGTAGCCCGAGATCAGCAGGCCGGCGGCCGTGATGGAGACGTGAAGATCCGTCGACACCTGCAGGAGCAGGCCCATGATGACGAATTCGGTGGTGCCTATTCCGAAGGCACCGGCGGTGAGGGCAAGAAGAGCGATGGGCATGATGCCTGTACTGTGCGGATGATCGGCCTCGATGACTAGAATGCCGCGAGTACATGCACTTGTGAATTCAAGTCACAGACAAGGAAGCCCATGCCGCGCATCGACGTCAACCGCTCCGGCGAAATGGAGGCCTTCGTGCAGGTGGTGGAGGCGGGCGGTTTCTCGGCGGCGGCGCGGCTGCTGGACATGACGCCCTCGGCGGTCAGCAAGCTGGTGGCGCGGCTCGAGCTGCGCCTGGGCATCCAGCTGGTGCACCGCTCCACACGCAAGCTGCAGCTCACGCCCGAGGGGCTGCATTTCTACGAGCGCAGCACGCGCGTGCTGGCCGACATGGACGAGGCCGAGCGTTGCGCCGCGGCCGGTGCGGCGCCGCGCGGGCGGGTGAGCATCAACGCCAGCGTGTCCTTCGGGCACCACAAGCTGGTGCCGCTGGTACCGCGCCTGCTCGAGATGCATCCGCAGATCACGCTCGACATTGCGCTGACCGACCGCATCGTCGACCTGATGGACGAGCGCGCCGACATCGCGATCCGCTGGGGCCAGTTGCCGTCGTCCGACCTGGTGGCGCGGCGCCTGGGCGAAACCAGCCAGGCCATCGTGGCTGCGCCGGACTACCTGGCGAAGTACGGCACGCCGCGCACGCCGCAGGAGCTGGAGGCGCACAACCGGCTGGGCTGGAGCTACCGGCGCAACACGCCCGACTGGCCGTTGCGTGTCGATGGCCGCATGGTGATGCTGCCGGTGGCGGGGCCGGTGCGCGCGGGCGACGGCGAGACGCTGCGGCAGCTGGCGATCGCGGGGGCGGGTGTGGCTCGGTTGTCGCTGTATCACATCCAGCACGACATCGATGCCGGCCGGCTGGTGCCGCTCCTCGAAGAGTTCAACCCGGGCGAGATCGAGCCGATCCACGCGGTGTACATCGGCAAGGCCGGCACGCTGCCCGCGCGGGTGCGGGCGGTGCTCGATTTCCTGGTGGCGTGCTCGGGCGTGGGCGGCGGGCGTTACACGCTCAAGCGCACGGCGCCGATGCCGGGGAACTCGGCCGTCACCTGATCGCCGCGGCGGCAGGGCAGCACGCCGACCCACGAGCCGGTGGTGACGACGGTGCCGGCGGGCACGGTCTGGCCGTGGCGCGTGAGGTGGCGCAGCCAGATCGGCAACAGCCATGCCGGATCGGCCAGCGGATGCGTGCCTTCGCGCACCACCGTTTCTGCGTCGCCGATCTTCGTTTCGCAGCGCTGCGAGGCCCAGTCGACGGCGGCGTACGGTTGCCAGTCGCCGAGCACGAGTGCGCCGTGGACTTGCGAATCGGCCAGGCGCAACAGGGCGGGTGTGGCGGCCAGGTCTTGCCAGCGCGCATCGACGATTTCGACGGAGACGGCCATGGCGTCGATGAGGGCTGCCGAGTTGTCGTGGTCGAGTGCGGCGGCTTGGGCGGGGGTGACGTCCTGGCCGAGGCGCAATGCAATTTCTGCCTCGATGCCGGGGGTGTGGAATGTGAGGTCGCTGAAATTGGCGGGGCTCTGACGCACGCCATGTGGGGGCAGCGGAGCGTGCGTGAGGGTGGCGCTGCGGGAGCCGCCGCCGGACTTCCAGGTCTTTGGAACACCGTCGAACCAGCCGAGGGCCGCGGCTACGGCGTCTTGCACTTCATACGCTTGAGGTGCGTCTGGCAGGGCATCGGTCCACGGGGTGGCGTCGAGCGTGCGGTTGGCCTGGCGTGCGGCGATGAGGGCTTCGGTGAGGGCTTTTTGGTCGGGCGTCATTTTTGGATCTTCTCAGTTTCTTTTGGGGGTCGTTTGTTCAGGGCGCGTGCCCAGGCCACCGGGTACTTCCCTCCGCGAATGTCCCCCGCCTTCGGCTCCTCCTTGATTTCGCTGCGGGAAGCACCCAGTGTCCTGGGCACATGGACGCGCTGTTGGTGTGCGGCCGATCAACAACCGCTCTGAACTCGCTCACGCCGACGGGGTGCCTTGCGCAGCGAAATCAAGGAGGAGGGGCGCAGCCCCGGGGGACATTCGCGGAGCAAGGTGCCCCGTCGGCGTGAGCGTCGCCCTGAACAAAAGCCTCAAGTCTCGACCTGCACCTTGCCGTCCTTGACGACTTTCGCCCACTTGGCGATCTCGGTGCTGATGAACTGCTTGAACTTGTCCTGTGAACCGCCGCCGTCTTCCGCGCCGTAGGTGTCGAGCCGTTCCTGCACATCGGGCATCGCGAGCACGGTGTTGACGTCGCGGTTCACCTTCTGCGCGATGGCCGGGGGCAGCTTGCCGGGGCCGGCCAGGCCGTACCAGGTGGTCGCTTCGAAACCTGCGAAGCCTTGCTCCTGCATCGTCGGCACGTTCGGATGGCCCTTGGCACGCTTGGTGCGCGTTTGCGCGACAGCGAGCACACGGCCGTTCTTCACGTGCGGGGTGGCGGCGGTCATGGTCTCGAAGCTGTACTGGATCTGCCCGCCCATCAGGTCGGCCAGCAGCGGGCCGCTGCCCTTGTACGGCACGTGCAACGCATCGACGCCGCCCTGCAGCTTGAACATCTCCAGCGCCAGGTGCTGCGCCGAGCCCGCGCCGGCCGAGCCGAAGCTCACGGTGCCGGGCGCGGCCTTGCAGGCGGCGACGATGTCTTTCACGTTCAAGGCCTTCTGGCCCGGGTTGGCGATGAGCAGGTTGGGCGTGACGCCCACGAGCACGATCGGCACGAAGTCGCGCTCCACGTTGTAGCGCAGCTTGGGCTGCAGGCTGGGGGCGAGCGCGTGGCTGTTGATGTGGGCCATGAGCAGGGTGCTGCCGTCGCTGGGCTGCTGCGCCACGTAATCGGCCGCGAGCACGCCGGCGACGCCGGCCTTGTTCTCGACGATGACCTGCTGGCCCCACATCGTCGTGAGTTTCTGCGCGACCACGCGCGCGAGCGCGTCGGTGCCGCCGCCCGGTGGAAAGCCCACCACGATGCGCACCGGGCCCGTGGGCCACTCCTGCGCGAACAGCCGGGGCACGCCCAGCGTGGCGGCCGCGCCGGCGGCGGCCTGGATCAGGGAACGTCTTTGCATCTTCTTTGTCTCCGTCGGTTGGGGAATCCGATGCGTGCCGGGAGCCGCTTGCGCGGGCCCGGCAGGATGGTGGTGGACCGCCGCATCGTTCGAGCGATGCGCTGCGGCCCGTGTGGGTTGGCGTGCGCCGGGCTCAGGCTGCTTTTTGCAGGCCGACCGGTGCGGCCTGGTGGCTCGCGAAGTAGTCCATCGCCGCCTGCACGCCGCTGCCCGCCAGCTTGATGCCGCTGAGCTTCATGCCCATTTCGACGCCGGCGACCATGGCCACGAGCGTGAGGTCGTTGCTGTCGCCCAGGTGGCCCATGCGGAACATGCGGCCCTTGAGCTTGCCCAGGCCCGTGCCCAGCGAGAGGTCGAAGCGCTGGTGGATGAGGCGGCGCACGGCGTCGGCGTCGACGCCTTCGGGCGTGATCACGCCGGTGAGCACGGGCGAGTACACGGACGGGTCGGCGCACTGGATCGGCAGGCCCCAGGTGTTGACCGCGGCGCGCACGCCGGCGGCCCAGCGCTGGTGGCGCGCGAACACGTTGTCCAGGCCTTCGCCGAGGATCATGTCCAGCGATTCCGACAGGCCGTAGAGCAGGTTGGTGTTGGGCGTATAGGGCCAGTAGCCGTCCTTGTTCATCTCGACGATCTCGTCCCAGGCCCAGAAGGCCTTGGGCAGCTTGGCGGTCTTCGAGACTTCGAGTGCACGGGGCGACAGCGCGTTGAAGCTGATGCCGGGCGGCAGCATCAGGCCCTTCTGCGAGCCGCTCACGCAGACGTCGACGCCCCATTCGTCATGGCGGTAGTCGGCGCTGGCCAGGCCCGAGATGCTGTCGACCATGAGCAGTGCGGGGTGGCCCGCCGCGTCGATGGCCTTGCGCACCGAGGCGATGTCGGAGGTGACGCCGGTGGAGGTCTCGTTGTGCACCACGCACACGGCCTTGATCTTCTTCTCGGTGTCCTTGCGCAGGCGCGCCTCGATGAGTTCGGCCTGCACGCCGCGGCGCCAGCTGGGGGCGTTCGGCAGGTGGGTGTCGGTGCCGGTGTAGGCCAGGAACTCGGTCGACAGGCCCAGGCGCGTGGCCATCTTCTGCCACAGCGACGCGAAGTGACCGGTCTCGTACATGAGCACGTGGTCGCCGGGGCTGAGCGTGTTGACGAGTGCGGCTTCCCATGCACCGGTGCCCGACGCGGGGTAGATGGCGACCGGGTGCTTCGTCTTGAAGATCTCCTTGATGCCGCCGAGCACCTTCAGGCCCAGCGTGCCGAACTCGGGCCCGCGGTGGTCGATGGTGGGCAGGCTCATGGCCCGCAGGATGCGGTCGGGGACCGGGCTGGGGCCGGGAATCTGGAGGAAGTGACGGCCGGTGGGGTGGATGTCGAGTTGCAGCATGGGCTCTCCTTGTGTGCTCAGTTTTGCATTCAAAATGCATTTATGTATGATGGTTTACACTTATGAACCCTGGTTGTATCGGCTATTTTTTGCATTCAAAATGCAGACAAGGGAATCCCACATGACCGCTGAAATCATCGAAATCTCCAGGCTGGCCTTGCATGACCAGGTGGCGTCGCGCCTGCGCACCATGCTGGTGGAGGGGCGCATCGCGCCCGGCGCCAAGCTCAACGAACGCGAGCTGTGCCTGCAGCTGAACGTGTCGCGCACGCCGCTGCGCGAGGCCATCAAGTTGCTGGCCGCCGAGGGGCTGGTCGACCTGCTGCCCAACCGCGGCGCGGTGGCGGTGAAGCTCACCGAGGCCGACGTGCTCAACACCTTCGAGGTGCTGGCGATGCTCGAGGGCATGTCGGGCGAGCTGGCGGCCAAGCGCATCACCGACGAGGAACTGGCGGAGGTGCGCGCGCTGCACTACGAAATGATGGCCTGCTTCGCACGGCGCGACCTGTCGGGCTACTACCGCCTGAACGCGCGCATCCACACGGCCATCAACGACGCGGCGGCGAACCCGGTGCTGTCGAACACCTACCGCTCGATCAACGCCCGCGTGCAGTCACTGCGCTTTCGCACCAACCAGGACGAGACCAAGTGGAAGCACGCGGTCGAGGAGCACGAGCAGATGGTGCAGGCGCTGGCCGCGCGTGACGCGCAGGCCATGCGCAAGGTGCTCACGGCGCACGTGCTGCGCAAGCGCGACACCGTGCTGGAGCTGCTGCGCGCCGGGCAGATCTATCCCTCTGCCAAGAGCAAGACCACGAGCAACAACGCGAGCTAAGCACCCACCATGCGCATCGACCCCGCCAGCCACATGCAGCCAGCCGGAACCGTTCTTCCGCCCAACGACACCTGCGAACTGCTGGCGCGCCGGCTGCGCACCGACACGCAGGGCGAGGTGCTGTTCGACGACGGCTCGCGCGGGCGCTATGCCACCGACGCGTCGATCTACCAGATCACGCCGGTGGGCGCCTTCGTGCCCACGAACGAGCGCGACATCGCCACCGCCATCGACATCGCGCGCGACCTGAAGGTGCCGGTGTTGGCGCGCGGCGGTGGCACCAGCCAGTGCGGCCAGACCACGGGCGCGGCGCTGGTCATCGACAACAGCAAGCACTTTCGCAAGGTGCTCGAGGTGAACGTGGAAGAGGGCACCGCGACGGTCGAGCCCGGCCTGGTGCTCGATCACCTGAACGCGCAACTCAAGCCGCACGGGCTCTGGTACCCGGTCGACGTGTCGACCAGCGCGCAGGCCACGCTGGGCGGCATGGCGGGCAACAACTCCTGCGGTTCGCGCTCCATCGCCTACGGCAACATGGTGCACAACGTGCTGGGCGCGAGCGCGTGGCTGTCGAGTGGCGAGCTGGTCGAGTTCGGGCCGCTGGGCCAGCTGGGCGCGCGCGCGGCGGGCATTGCGCAGTTCGTGCACGGGCTGGCGCAAGCGCACCGCGACGCCATGGCGCAGCACTGGCCCAAGGTGATGCGCCGCGTGGCGGGCTACAACCTCGACATCTTCGACAACCAGAGCGAGAAGCCGTACACGGCCGACGGCAGCGTGAACCTGGCGCACCTGCTGATCGGCGCCGAGGGCACGCTGGCCTACACGCGCAGCCTGAAGCTCAAGCTGGCGCCGCTGCCGCGCGCCAAGGTGCTGGGCATCGTGAACTTTCCGACCTTCCATGCAGCCATGGATGCGGCGCAGCACATCGTGAAGCTGGGGCCGACGGCGGTGGAGCTGGTCGACCGCACGATGATCGAACTGAGCCTGGCCAACCCCGCGTTCAAGCCGACCGTGGAAACGGCGCTGATCGGCAAGCCCGCCGCCATCCTGCTGGTCGAGTTCTCGGGCGCCGACAAGGCCGCGCTGCTGCCGCAGCTGAAGCGGCTGGTCGAGCTGATGGGCGACCTGGGCCTGCCCGGCAGCGTGGTCGAGATGCCCGACGACGGCCGCCAGAAGAACCTGTGGGAGGTGCGCAAGGCCGGCCTCAACATCATGATGAGCCTCAAGGGCGACGGCAAACCCGTGAGCTTCATCGAAGACTGCGCCGTGCCGCTCGAACACCTGGCCGAATACACCGACGCGCTGACCGAGGTGTTCGCCAAATACGGCAGCCGCGGCACCTGGTACGCGCATGCCTCGGTCGGCACGCTGCACGTGCGGCCCATTCTCGACATGCGCGCCGACGGTGCGGCCAAGATGCGCGCCATCGCCGAGGAGGCCAGCGCGCTGGTGCGCAAGTACAAGGGCGCCTTCAGCGGCGAGCACGGCGACGGCCTGTGCCGCGGCGAATGGATCGAATGGCAATTTGGGCCGGCGATCAACGAGGCCTTTCGCGCGATCAAGCAGCAGCTCGACCCGATCGGCCTGTTCAACCCCGGCAAGATCATCGACCCGCCGCGCATGGACGACGGCGCGTTGTTCCGCTTTGCGCCGCCGACGGCGCCCAGGCCGTACCGCCGCATCGAATTGAAGCCCGTGCTCGACTGGTCGAGCTGGAACGTCAACGCCGACCCCGTGACCGAGGTGACCACCGCGCCCGGCACGGGCGGCGACAGCACCGGCGGCCTCGCCAAGGCCGTCGAGATGTGCAACAACAACGGCCACTGCCGCAAGTTCGACGCCGGCACCATGTGCCCCAGCTACCGAGTGACGCGCGACGAGCAGCACCTGACGCGCGGCCGCGCCAACACGCTGCGCCTGGCGCTGTCGGGCCAGCTCGGCGCCGACGCCTTCACCAGCGAGGCCATGCACGACACCATGGACCTGTGCGTCGGCTGCAAGGGCTGCAAACGCGACTGCCCGACGGGTGTCGACATGGCGAAGATGAAGGTCGAGTTTCTCGACCACTACAAGAAGCGCCACGGCCACACGCTGAAAGACAAGCTGGTCGCCTACATGCCCGACTACGCGCACCGCGCCAGCCGCATGCCGTGGCTGCTGAACCTGCGCAACCGCGTGCCGGGCGCGGCATGGCTGGGCGAGAAGATGCTGGGCTTTTCGGCGAAGCGCTCACTGCCCGAGTGGCGCACCGACACCTTCTGGCGGGCGAGGGACACGGTGGCGGCCGGCCTGTTTTCCGATCAGGCCTCGGTGCTGGCTGCCGCAGCGCGCGGCGAGAAGGTCGCCGTGCTGTTCGTCGACACCTTCAACGGCACCTTCGAAAGCGAGAACGTCTTTTCGGCGGCGCGCGTGCTGCACGCCGCGGGCTATGCGCTGCACACGGTGGAGAAGGGCGGCGGGCACCACTGCTGCGGCCGGACCTTCCTGGCCAGCGGCATGGTGGACGAGGCCAAGATTCGCGCCGGGGCGCTGATCGATGCACTGCTGCCACTGGCGCAGGCCGGCGTTCCCATCGTCGGGCTCGAGCCCTCGTGCCTGCTCACGCTGCGCGACGAAACGCTGGTGATGGGCTTCGGCGACAAGGCGCAGGCCGCCGCGAAGCAGGCATTGCTGTTCGAGGAGTTCATCGCCCGCGAACGCAAGGCAGGGCGCTTCGAACTTGCACTGAAGCCGGCCACCGCACCGATCCTGCTGCACGGCCACTGCCACCAGAAGGCCTTCGGCGCGGTGAGCCCGATCATGGAGGTGCTGAAGCTGATTCCGGGCGCCGAGCCCGAGCTGATCGAGAGCTCATGCTGCGGTATGGCCGGCAGCTTCGGCTATGAAGCCAGCCACTTCGAGGTGTCGATGCAGATGGCCGAGGCGAGCCTGCTGCCCGCCATTCGTGCCCGGCCCGATGCGATCGTGGTGGCGGACGGCACGAGCTGCAGGCACCAGATCGGCGACGGGGCGCAGCGCGAGGCGGTGCATGTGGCGGTGCTGCTGGCGCGGCACATGATGCTCTGAGGCGGCTGCGGCTTTCTCTTTCGGAACTCAGAAGGGTGGCGAGACCACCTGTCGCCAGCTGCGGCGCCAGGTGCGGGAGTCCGGGCAGCCATCGCCGGCCTTCTGCGTGCCGCCCACGCCGGTGAGAAAGCCGGTTTCGTTGGTGCAGCTGCTCCTGGGCTTGCCGTCCGGCTGGCCTTCGTTGGGCTGCCCGACCATGTTGCGCGAGTTCACGTTGCCGCGCGTGAAGCCACCGGTGGGGATCGAGACGACCGAGTACGCGTCGAAGCTGCCGTTGCCATCCACGTCGAAGGAGTTCTTGTTCTTGCCGGTCAACGCGTCGAGCACGTAGATGATGTTGGGCAGGCTGCCCGTGGCCGTGCAGGATTCGATGCCCTGTTTCTTGTCCTCCGGCAGGAAGGACGAGACGATCACGCTGCTGCCCAGGTTGGCGAGGTCGCCGACCACGCGCTCGCCGTTGGCCATCGCGCCGGGGTGGGTGATGGTGCCGAGGTTCAGTTGCCATCCCTTCTTGGTTTTCCAATCGACGGCATTCGTGCTGAGCTGGTAGAAGTCCTTTCCCTCCTCGATGCCGGCGCCGGTCTTCGCCGCAGGAATGATGGTTTGCGTCACGAGGTTCGAGGTGCTGAGCGCGACGGCGCCGGCCTTGTCGTCGCCTCCGATCGGGGTCTGGTCCCAGATGCCGTAGAGGGCCTGCTTCGTGGCTGGCATGGCCAGGTCGTCTTCGTCGAGCAGGATGCCCGTGCCGATCACCACGATGGCGCCGCACTGCGAAGTGGTGCTGTAGGTGCACGTGCTTCCGTCGCCCGGGTGGACCTGCCAGGTCGGCGCGGCATAGATGGGCTGCTTTCTGCCCTGTGGCGTGGTGAACAGCCGCCTGGGAATGGAGGCCGCGAGCTTCGCGCTTCGCAGGTCGAAGCGCCACAGGTTGCCGTTGGCATCGCCAGCGTAGGCCGCCACGATGCGGCGGGTGCTGTCCCGCACCGCGACCACGCCGCCCAGGCCACGGTTGCCGCCGCTGACCTCACCGCCATAGCCCGTGGGGAGTTGAATGAATTGCTTGAGCTTGCCGGTGAGCGCCTCCACCACGTACAACCCGACTTTCTGTGTTTCGGGGTAGTGGCCGTTGCCGGTCAGCATGACCCAGGTGCCGTCGTCCAGCTGGCCCGCGGCGGGGTTGTTGGTCACATGCCCCAGGTGGGGATAGTCCTTGTGCTTGTTGTTCACTTCCCAGAGGAAGTGTTCCTTGCCCGGGGTCCGGTCGGCGTTGTTCAACGGCGATTCCAGTCCGTACATGAAAGGGCCCGCGCGTCCGCCCGTGCCCAGCACCAGCTGGCGCCAGGTGTTCTTTTCGCCAGCCGGGGTCTGGCCGTTCTTGTCGTACACATCCTGCTCGACCAGCGGGCCGTCGAGCGTGTAGCGAAGGCGGAAGTTCGCGCCGGCGAGGTCGATCTGCGAGGCCATGGCGCCCTTGGGCATGAACGCGGCCAGCTCGCTGCCTGCGGCCTCGTTTCTGCCGGCATTCAGCACATGGACCTTGCCGTTGTTGGTGGCCGCGAAGATGGTGGGAGGGCGCGTGGTCTTGAGTGCCTTGTAATCGGGGTAGGTGTCCTTGCCGTCGACCGAGCCGAAGGTGCCGTAGCCCATGTCGAAGCGCCCCCCCACGAACACCGGCGGCGAGTTGACCGAGGCGCCGATGGGCTGCCTGCGCAGCCGGTAGACCGTGCCGCCGACATCCTTCTGCGGGTCCTCGCCCAACAGGTAGCGGACAAAGCGTTCGTCGGTGGCCTGTTGCTTGTCGGCATTCAGCAGGGTCTGGAGATCGCTCGGCAGGTCGCTCAGCCGGGTGCGGTCGGTGAGCGCCGTGCGCTGGGCGCTCCCGGGGGCGTTGGGGTCGTAGTTCGACAAGGCCAGGATCGTGCGCTTGTCCACGGCCGGCATCCTGGCATTGGCGGACCAGGCCGGCTTCGGCTTTCCGGCATCGTCGAAGACAGCGTTGGCGCCGTCGGCATTCAGCGCGAAGGCCTTGATGTCGCCGCTGTTGTCGGCCGTCTGGTATTCGGTCGTGTACTTGTACTGGCCCTGCAGCGTCTGGAACTCGTTGCTGTTGCCCGATACGGCCACGCCGGCGTCGTTGCCGGAGCCGACCATGCTGCTCAAGGCGTTGTCGAGCGCGCGGCGCACGTCCTCGCCCGAGTACACGCTGTAGGCACGGCCGCCGCCGGTGAAGCCGGCACGGATGAAGTCGTCGACGCGCCGGGCGTCGCCCGCGTCCGATCCGTCGCGGTTCAGGTCGCCGGTTGCCCACTGCGGCGGCGTCGCCGGATTGCCGGCGAGCCAGTCGCTGTTGTACTTCTCGATCTGCCCCCACGTCAGCCCTTTCTTGAGAGGTGAGTCGCCCGAAGGCGTGAGGCCCCAGCCGATGGTGTACGTGGTCATGTTCTGCCAGAAGGTGGGGTTGTGCTGGCCCTCTACGGGTGGTACGTCGTTGGACAGGGTGCTGGAGAAATCCGTGTGCCAGAAGTAGCGGGCCGTCAGGTCGGCGAAACCGTTGCTGCTGGTGCCGCCATCGCTGTAGGGGATGTAGAGGTTTCTGGCACTCAGCTTCTGGGGCAGGTCCTGGCTGTCGCGGGCGGGAGCGCCCTTGGGGTCGTATTTGAACTTCGCTGCACTGCCGGAAGGCTTGCCGTCGTAGTTGGTGCTGGCGGTCGTGGCCGTGGCGCTCGTCTCGATGGCTTGCGCGGTGCCGGCGTTCCAGGCGCCATCGGACAGCACGATGGCGTAGGCGCGCCTGCAGCTCAATTCGCCACTTGTCGCGTCGTTGGGATCGTTCTTCCACGGGTTGGTCAGCGAGGAGGCCGCATAGGTCGTGGTCTCCTTGCCGGCGTAATAGTCGGCGGCGAGTCTCAGGGCGTTGTGGCTCGGCGTTCCTCCGTTGGGGACGATGTCGTAGATCCAGCGATAGAACCTGGACTTCCATTTCTGGCCCAAAACGGTGGATTCGTCCTTGAAATGGTTGACGCCGCTGACGATGTATTCGGCGGGCTTTGCGGGGTTTTTCGGATCGACGACCGCAACGCTCTGGTTGTACTGAACGTACCCAACCCTGAACTTGCTGTCGTAGCTCTGCATCGCCAGGCCGAGGGCCGTGCTGACCGCAAGTGAGCGGGTGCGATACCAGTCGTACCAGTTGACGATGTTCTGGCGCTCAAGTTCGGCCGTGCATTTGGCGACCGCCACGCCGCAATCTGTCCGCTTGTGTCCGCCGGGCAGGTTGACGGTGCCGGAACCGGGCGGGTTGTTGATGGTTACGACGGTTCGGGTGGCCGGTTGGGAGCAGTCACCGTTCTTGCATTGAACGTAGGTGAATTTCTCTTGGGAGATGCTTGAGCCCGTGTTGTGAATGGGCCTCCTGAAGGTGGAGCTCTGGTTGTCGACAAAATAGGTCGAGCGTTCCTGCTCGCTTCCATCCGCGTTGACTCTGGCGAAGTACCTGATGGCCGGGTTGTAGTACTGGGTATTGATGTTGCTGGACCGCATCGCGTACCAACCGTACTGGCCCGCGCAGTCTTTCTCGTCACCCTTGCACTTGTCATTCACTGAATACCCGTCCTGGGCTTCTTCCTCCATCGACCCCGAGTTGTCCAGCACGAACATCAGGTTGGGCTTGGCGCCCGGCACGGCGTTGTAGAGGGGGGCCTGGCTTGGTGTCGTGGCAGCGAGTATGCCGTCCATGGGCAGCAGCAGCGTGGCGGCCAAGGCGGCGAATGCCCGCCGCACGCGCGCGGCATGGGTGGGGGCGGAACAAGAAAGCGTGCGCGCGGTGGTCATGCGGTTGTTCCTGCGGTTGAAAGTGGGGTCCTGATGGGACGTGCGAGATTCATCTCCAGCACTCCTTCGTCAGCAGTCCCGTGACCTCGTCATCCATGTCCTTCACACCCAGGCCGCTCAAGGTCAGCGTGCCGCAGCGGTCGCCGGTCATGCTGCCGGTGCGGGTGGCCTTGAGGATGTAGCTGGGCGGGGTGTCGCGCGCGAAGACGGCGATGGTGTAGTTGGCGGCGCCGGACTTCGGCGACTGCTGCAAAGCCTTGGGCAACAGGCTCTCTGCGCCTTTCTTCTGCTCAGTCTCCTCGCCGGCATCGCCCGCGGCAGCGGTGTAGCGATCGTTCGCCGAGTAGTAGCGCTGCATGAACTGCGCGGCCTCCATCAGGATGCCCTGGGCTTCGGCGCGCTTGGAGCGGCGCACATGCTCCTGGTAGTTCGGCAGCGCGATGGCGGCCAGGATGGCGACGATCGCGACGACGACCATGACTTCGATCAGCGTGAAGCCGCGGCGGGAGTGCAAGGAACCGGGGGACAGGTGTGTCATGGCGATGAAGGTCATGAAGTCATTTGTCGCGCGTCAGCACGGACTGCAGCCACGCTTCGGCGCCCTGGGTGGCGACGCCGGTCGACGTCTCGAACCTGGCGTTGTTGGCAAAGCCCCGGGCGGTGATCAGGTAGCCGGTCAGGCTGGGCGTCGAGGTGGTGGCGATCTTCTGGATGAGGCAGCGCGGTTCGATCTCCAGGGGCGTCGCGTCGACCGTGGTGCCGGTGGGCTTCTTGTTGACATACGCCTTCGGAACGGCGATCGCACTGTTGCCGACCCAGCTGGCCTTCTTGCGCCATGCCGCGGCTTCGTCGAACTCCGAGCCGATGGGGGTCGTGATGATCCGGGCGCGCATGCCGACGGAGGCGTAGTCGGTGTAGTCCTTGTCGTCGCCGTCGAAGATGGCCACCTGTTCGCAAAAGCGCAGCGCGGTCTCCGCGGCCTCGCGGGCCACTTCGGCTGATCGGATGCCGTTCACGCTGCGCTCGCTCTGCGTGGCATTGCGGATTGCGAAGGTGCCGACCAGCGACAGGATCACGACCAGGATCAGCGTGACGATCAGCACGACGCCGCGTTCGTACGCACCACCGGCGATGCGGCGCGGAAGAGGGGATGGCTTCGTGTTCATGGGGTGATCAGGCGGTTGCGCAGCAGCACCGTGGTGGTGAAGGTCCTGCGCAGGTAGCCGTCGGTGCCGGTGCGGTCGGTGTTGTCGCATCGCTTGTAGGAAAGGCCACCGTCGGGCACGTCGCGCACCGGCCGGTCGCTGCGCATCTGCAGGCACACGCGCACGCTCAGCACGCGGCTCCAGCGGTCTTCGGCGAGATCGGCCAGGACGCCGCTGCCGGGCAGGGCATCGACACCCGCGGCATCGAGGTACTTGACGATCTGGTGTCGCAGCGGGTCGTAGGTGGCCGCCAGCTCGATGCTGGGACGGCTGGCCACGCCATAAAGAATGCGCATGCTCTCGACGTTGGCCAGCAACGGCTGCGAGGCGCCGATGGCGTTGACGGCGTCGCGCTTTTCCATCCCGCGGCAGGACAGCATCGGCGCCGTGCTCGCGTCTGTCACCAGATAGCGGTTGTCGGCCAGGGCGTAGTTGCCGGGTGGGCGCGCGCCGGGGGTCGGCGTGGGAGGCGGTCTCACCTGCGATGGCGTGAGCGCGTTGATGCCGTTGCCCAGGCAGTTCGTCGCCAGCTTGGCGTCGGTGCCCGTGGGCATGGTGTTGTCGGTGGTGGCTTCGTAGCGGACGGCGATGGCGTCGCTGCCCTTGCCCGTGCACGACAGCTTGTCGAAGGCGGCTGCGGCGTCGGTGAATCCGCCGGTGCATCCGCGCACGGCGGGGCCGGCGTAGTTGCCCATCACCGTGGCGCCGTTGCTCGGGATGAGCTGCTGCGAATAGCCGGCCTGCTTGAGCTGCTGCTGGATCAGGTTGAGCGCGAGGATGCCGTCCTCGTTCAACTGCGTCTCGGCCTGCGACAGCTGGCTGCTGCGGCTGGAGGTCGAGAACGTGGACAGGGCGGCGGCCAGGATCACCAGCCCGATCGTCAGCGAGATCATCAGCTCGATCAGCGTGAAGCCGCGAGCCGGGTTGCGCCTGCGCGGGGGAACAGTGAAGACGGTGCTCACAGCGTGACCCGGAAGTACATGCAGTTCACCTCTGTCGGGGCCGCGATGTTGGCGCCGGCGATGGGGCAGGCCTGGTGCAGCGCGAAGCCCGTGTCCTCCGCGATGGCGCGCCAGATCAGCCAGATGTTCAGCACGCGCGTGGCCGGCAGGCCGTTCACGCCGGAGGCCGCGTCGACCAGTTCGGTCGTGACGTAGGCCGTGCCGCCAGGCAGCCGGTTCCCGACATTCGTGAGCCACTGCGCGAGGTCGTAGGCGGCAATGGCCGCGCCGCAGGTGTTGACCGGCCTGTCGGGAACGGAGGTGTCGACCTCGCAGGCGGCTGGCGGCGGCGTGGGGTCCGTGGAGGCCGCCTCGCGCGCGCTGGCGTTGTAGGCCTTGGCGTGGGTGTAGCCGGCAAAGCCCGCAAGGTTGGCGCGGGCACGTTCCGCGTAGTCGTTCACCAGGCTCAGGCCGGTGGCGCGCATGCGCGAGAACTGGTTGTACTTGAGGGCCGCCGACGTGAGCCCCGCCATGCCGAACAGGCCGATGGCCAGGATGACGATGGCGACCAGCACCTCGATGAGGGTGGCACCGCGTTGTTGTGTGGGGCGCTTCATTCGTCGTTGCCCGAACAATCTTCGCCATCCGCGGCGTAGCGGATGCGCCCGGGCTTGCTGATGCACAGCGTCTTGCGTGCCCATGGGGTGGTACTGGCTGTTTCGAAACCGGGGGCCTCGACCGTGATGCTGTTGCTTCCCGAACTCACCAGCCCGTTGGGCAGGAAGACGAAGCGGCCTGCTTTGCCGAGGGCGATCTTCGCGATGCCGGGCAGTGCGTCCTGCCGCAGCAGCACCTCGTCTGTCGATTCGGAACAGGAGAAGTCGCCGTCGCGGTCGTTGTTGACGAAGACGATCCAGCCGGCCGCTAGATCGTTGCCGCCCGAGCCGGTTTCGCAGTCGACCGCGGTGCCAGCGCGCAACTGGCAGACGACGACGGCTCTTGCGCGGGCGATGGCTTCAGTGCGCGCGATGCGCAGCGAACCGGTCACGGCATTGACGGCGTTGGACAGCCGCCATTGCACGACGAAGCGCGACATCGAAGGCGCCGCGATGCCGATCAGGATCGCGAGGATCGCCAGCGTGACCATCAGCTCGATGGCGGTCAGTCCGCGCTGGTCGCGCAGCCGCGCGGGCCGCGAAGAATCGCGTGGCCTCATGTGCATGTCTCTCCCTGTTGTTTTGGAATTTCAGCCGACAACTTCTGGGCGCGAGACTAGGGGGCGATGCACATGTCCGACAACGGCTTGCCGACGTTCGGTGCGTTCGAAAGGATGAGCGGAAATGCCTCGAAGTGCCGAGTGAAAGTCTGGTATTTCGGGGTGTTTGGCTGGTACTTTTTCTCTTCTGCGGAAGTGGGCTTCGCGCCCACGTCCGCGCGTCGTTTTTCAACCTTGAATCACAATGCTTCGATGACTGCCGCATCTCCTTCCGATTCCGGCTTTGCCTTGTTCCCGACCGCCATCGGCGTCTGCGCGCTGGCCTGGGGGCCGCAGGGGCTGGTCGGTGTGCAACTGCCCGAAGAACGGGGCGAGGCGGCGACGCGTGCACGCATGCACCGACGCTTTCCTGATCTGGAAGAAGCCCCGCCGTCGCCGCGCGCGCAGCACGCCATCGCGGGTGTGCAGGCGCTGCTCGAAGGTGCGACCGACGATCTGTGCGACATCGAACTCGACATGCGCGGCGTGTCCGAGTTCTATCAGCGCGTCTATGCGATCGCGCGGCGCATTCCGCCGGGGCAGACGCGCACCTACGGCGAGGTGGCCGAAGAGCTCGGCGACAAGGGCCTGTCGCGCGCGGTCGGTCAGGCCATGGGCCACAACCCCTTCGCGCCGGTCGTGCCGTGCCACCGCGTGCTGGCCGCGGGCAACAAGCCCGGTGGTTTCTCCGCGGGCGGCGGCGCGTTGACCAAACTGCGCATGCTCGACATCGAAGGCGCCACGCCGAGCGGGACGCGTTCGCTGTTCTGAGCCTGAACGTTCAGGCCGCCGGCACGGGCAGCCGTTGCAGCCCCGCGATGCGCGAACCGAAGATGATCGCGGCCTGCAGCACGAAGCCCGCGAGCGCCAGCAGCAGGCAGGCCGGCTCGCCCCACAAGGCGCCGACCAGGCCGCCGAGCGCCGCGCCCACGGGGCGCGCACCGGCATTCACCGTGAGGAACACCGCCGACACGCGGCCCAGCATCGCCGAGGCCGTCACGCTCTGGCGCAGCGTGGTCGAGGTGATGACCCAGACCATCGGCCCCGCGCCGAACAGGAAGAACGAGAGCGCGGCCAGCGAGGCGGTCGGCACGACGAGCGTGGCTGCCATCGTCGCGGCGGCGGCCACCGCCACCGCCGGCCCGACCTGGATCGCGCGCCCGAAAGGCAGTCGTGCCGTCACGCGCGAGGTCAGCAGTGCACCGACCACCATGCCCGCGCCGTACATCGCAAGCGTGAAGCCCACGGCCTGCGCGCCGAGGCCCAGCACGCGCACGGCATAAGGCACATAGCCCGCCAGCAGCACGAACCACGAGATGTTGAAGACCGCGCCGGTCATCAGCATCGGCCGCAAGAAAGCGTGCTGCCAGACGAAGCGCGCGCCGTCGTGCACGTCGCGCAGTGGATGGCGCGACGGGGCTGCAGGGCGGGGCGCTTCGTTCAGGCGCAGCAACAGGCCCACGGCCGCCACCGACAGCACCGACGCCAGCACGAAGGCCGACGACGCGCCAGCCCACGCGACCAGCGCGCCCGCGAGCGCAGGCCCGGCCGTGAAGGCGGCGCTGCGGGCCAACTCCAGCCGCCCGTTGGCACGCGCCAGCGCGTCGCGCGGCACGAGGGCCGGCACCAGCGCGGGCGCCGCGACGCTGAAGCCCACGGTGCCGACCGCGCCGAGGAAGCCGAGCACGGCCAGCCCGCCGATGCCCAGCGTCGACGACAGCACCATGCCGAGCAGAGCCAGCAGCGACACGGCGCGCAGCCCCTCGGCCCACACCATCAACCGACGGCGCGACATGCGGTCCGCGAGCAGGCCCATCGGCAGCGAGACCAGCAGGAAGGGCAGCGTCTGCACCGCCGCCAGGAAGCCGATCTCGCCCGGCCCGGCGCCGAGCGCGAGCACGGCCACCAGCGGCACGGCCGCGAGGCTCAGTTGTTCGGCGGACTGCGCCGCAAGATTGGCCCAGGCGAGATGGGAGAAGGAACGGGGAAGAGGCGAGGGCATGGGGCGGCACACGAAGAGAAAGACCGCATCCTCGGGGCCACGCCCGTCGGCCGCTGGCCGTTTACGGACGTGGAAGCCTCAGCCCGCGTTCATCTGTTCGAACCACTCGGCCACACACACCGCCTCGGGCACCGCATCGGGCGCAAGGCCGTAGTAGTAACGCTCCAGCGTCATCCGCAACCCAGGCAACGGCGACTGCAGCCGGCCCGAGGCCAGGTCGTGCGCCACCAGCGAGGTCGGCGCCAGCGCGATGCCCAGGCCGTCGACCGCGGCCTGCAGCACGAAGTGCAGGTGATCGAACTGCAGCCGACCGGCCGGCCGCGCGCGCGGTGCGCCGACCTGCTTCTTCCAGTCGTCCCAATCGTCCTTGCGCGTGCGCGCCGACAGCAGCACATGCGAGGCGAGGGCGCGCAGGTCGGGCAGCGGCTGCGCCTTGAACAGCCCGGGCGCGCCGACCACCAGCACTTCGTCTTCGAGGAAAGGCCGCACCTGGATCGACGACGGCCAGCCCTCGAGGCCGCGGCGCACGGCGATGTCGAAGCTGTCCGTGGCCTGCTCGGGCATGACGGTGCTGGTGACGACCTGCGGCTCGATATCGGGATGGCGTTCCACGAACGACGGCAGCCGGGGAATGAGCCAGCGCACCGCGAACGACGGCCGCACATTGATGCGCACCGCGCGCGCCGGGCCCTGCAGCTGCAGCGCGCGGGCCGCCGCGTGGATCTGCACGAGCGCGGGCGCGGTCTCCGCGAAGAACTGCTGGCCTTCGGGCGTCAGCGTGACCTGCCGGATGCGGCGCTCGAACAGCGCCACGCCCAAGCAGGCCTCGAGGCTCTTGATCTGCCGGCTCACCGCACTGTGCGTCACATGCAGTTCGACCGCGGCACGCGTGAAGCTCAGGTGGCGGGCCGCCGCCACGAAGGCGCGCACGGCATGAAGGGGCGGTTCGCGAAGCGGCATGTGTGCGATTTTCTCACGCATGCCGCGCGGGAATGTCGTTTGTCGCCGGGCGTCGCGAGCGGGCACGATACGGGCTCGATGTCCGCTGCACCACCGCTTTCTCCCGCCGTTCCCATCCGTTCCACCGACCTGGATTCCCGCCACGCCGCCATGGCGCTCGGCCTGTCGCTGCCGGCCGATGTGGTGCTGTACCTGCTGCTGCCCATGTACGCGTCGCAGTTCGGCGTCTCGCTGGCCGAGGTCGGCCTGCTGCTGGCGGCCAACCGGCTGGTGCGCATCGCGGGCTATGGCTGGGTGGCGCGTTTCTATGCACGCCACGGCGACCGGGCGAGCTGCACGCTGGCCGTGGTGGCCGCCGCGTGCTGCGGGCTGGGCTACGCCACGCTCTCGGGTTTTTGGGCGCTGTTGCCGCTGCGGCTGACCTGGGGCCTGTGCTTCGCGGCGCTCAACCTGTCGACGCAGGCCCTGGCCACGGCCGACCCGCTCGGTGCCGCGCGGCGTAGCGGGCGGTCGCGCGCCTTCATCGCGACCGGGCCGGTGCTCGCGCTGCCGCTCGGTGCGCTGCTGGCGTACACGGTCGGTCCGCGCGCGATCTTCGGCGTGCTGGCGGTGGTGTCGTTGCTCGCGCTGTTCGTCACCCGGCGGCTGCCGTCGAAGCCGCACCACAGCGCAGCGCCGACACGGCGCTTCTCGCGGCCGAACGCGCTGGACGGCTGGTCCTTCATGGAAGGGCTGGCGCTCGACGGCCTGTTCATCGTGGGCCTGTCGTACCTCGGCAAGGACCTGCTGCCCGGCGGTGCGGTGATCGTGGCCGGTGTACTGATGGCGCTGCGCTACCTCGCGGAAATCTCCTCGGGCCGGTGGGCGGGCGCATGGCGGAGCACTTCGACGCCGAGCGCCTGCTCGTGAGCCTGTCGCTGGTGACGTCGCTCGCGCTCGTGGGCTTCGGTCTGGGCTGGCTGTGGAGCTGCGCGGCGCTGATCGTGGTGCTGCGCGCACTGCAGCTGCCGCTCCTGCCTCCCATCGTGGCGCGTCGCACGCCGGGGCCGGAGCGCGTGCGGGCGCTCGCGGCCCGCGCGGTCTGGCGCGACATCGGCGCGGGTGCCGGGCCCTTGCTGGCCGGCGTGCTGCTGCCCATTGCCTCGCCGCCGTGGATCTACGGCAGTGCCGCGCTGTTGCTGGCGGTGGCGGCGCTGGCCTGTGTCCGGCGCGCATCGCCACCCACCCCGATCCAGGAGAACATCGCCCCATGACCACCATCGACACCGTCGCGCAACTCGAAGCCCTGTTCGGCCAGCCGGGCGAGGCTTCGCTCAAGAAAGAGGTGCCGTACCTGCACCCGAGCTACCAGGCGCTGATCGCCGCATCGCCGTTCGCCGTGCTCGCGACCACCGGCGCCGGCGGGCTCGATGCCTCGCCGCGCGGCGACGCCCCGGGCTTCGTCGCGGTGCAGGACGACAGGACCTTGCTGCTGCCCGAGCGGCGCGGCAACAACCGCATCGACAGCCTGCGCAACATCGTGACCGACCCGCGCGTGGCCCTGCTGTTCCTGATTCCGGGCGTGGGCGAGACGCTGCGCGTGAACGGACGCGCACGCATCCGCGTGGCACCCGAGCTGCTGGCGCGCTTCGCGGTGGAAGGGCGCGCGCCGCAGTGCGTGATCGAGGTCGCCGTCGAGACCGTGTTCTTCCAGTGCGCCCGCGCCATCCAGCGTTCCAAGCTCTGGGCGCCGGTGCCGCCGGACGCGCCGCGCACCGTGCCGACGCCGGGCGCCATCCTTTCCGCGCTGACCGATGCCGCCTTCGACGGCGCCACCTACGACCGCGAACTGCCCGCGCGCCAGCAGGCCACGCTGTACTGAAGGGGCGCGGCGTACCGCCCGGTAGAACGAATGCACTAGCGGCGAAAGCCGCCGACCCCACGCCTGCACCGATTGCGAGCCTTCGCCACAATCGACCCAATGCGTTCTTCTCCGTTCTTCAAAATGGCCCTGTTGTTGGGCCTGCTCTCCGCCATCGGGCCTTTCGCGATCGACATGTACCTCCCGGCTTTGCCCGCCATCGGGCAGAGCCTGCATGCGGACATCGGCGCGGTGCAGATGAGCCTCACCGCCTTCTTCCTGTCGCTCGGCGCGGGCCAGTTGCTCTACGGCCCGATCTCCGACATGGTCGGGCGCAAGCCGCCGCTGTATGCCGGGCTGGTGCTGTTCGCGCTGGCCAGCGTGGGCTGTGCGCTGGCGACCGACATTCAGACCCTGATCGCGCTGCGCTTCGTGCAGGGCCTGGGCGCGGCCGCCGGCATGGCGATTCCGCGCGCCGTGGTGCGCGACCTGCACACGGGCACCGACGCCGCGCGGCTGATGTCGCTGCTGATGCTGGTGTTCAGCGTGTCGCCCATCCTGGCGCCGCTCGCGGGCAGCCTGGTCATCGCCTTCACCGGCTGGCGCGGCGTGTTCTGGGCCGTCACCATCGCCGCGGTGGCGGGCCTGGCCATGATGGTCAAGCTGCTCGACGAAACACGCCCGGCCTCGGAGCGTGTCGAAAGCAGCCTGGGCAGCGCGCTGTCGGCCTACTGGCTGCTGCTGCGCGACTGGCATTACCTCGGGCTGGTGTTCATCGGCAGCTTCGCGATGGCGGGCTTCTTCACCTACCTGGCCAATTCGTCGTTCGTGATGATCGACCACTACGGCCTGTCACCCGCGATGTACAGCGTGGCCTTCGGCGTGAACGCCGCGGCCTTCATTGCGGCCTCGCAGTTCACGGGTTCGCTGGGCGAGCGCTACGGGCTGGTCAACCTCGTCAAGTTCGGCGTGGCCTGCTGCGGCGTGGCGATGGTCGCCATGTTCGTGTATTTCGCGATGGGCGGCGACAACCTGTGGGTGCTGATCGTCCTGTACTTCATCGCCTCGGGCTTCATGGGCCTCGTGATCCCGACCACCGGCGTGCTGGCGCTCGAGATGCATGGCGCCATCGCCGGCACGGCCTCGGCGCTGCTGGGCACGCTGCAGATGCTGACCGGCGCGCTGGCGATGGCGGTGGTGGGGCTGTTCTCCAACGGCCGTCCGCTGCCGATGGTGGCGGGCATGGCCGGCGGTGCGCTCATCGCGCTGGTGCTGACCTGGCTCACGCTGGGCGGTGTGCGCTCCGAGCCGACCGGGGGCAGGGCGCAGGAGGCCTGACATGACGGTGGCCATGACAGGCAACGGCCCGCAGGCCCAGCTCGACGGCCTGGCCGCGCCCGCACGCGGCTGGGCGATGCTGGTCATCATCCTCGGGCTCACGGTGTCGGTGCTCGACGGCACCATCGTCAACCTCGCGCTGCCCGGCATCGCGCGCGAGCTGCAGGCCTCGCCGGCGCAGGCCATCTGGGTGGTCAATGCCTACCAGATCGCCACGCTGGTGATGCTGCTGCCGCTGGCCTCGCTGGGCGACCTCGTGGGCTACCGGCGCGTGTACCTGGTGGGCATGGCGGTGTTCACCGTGTCGTCGCTGGCCGCGACCTTCGCCAATTCGCTCGCCACGCTGATCGCGTCGCGCGCCCTGCAGGGGCTGGGCGCGGCGGGGATCATGAGCGTCAACGCGGCGCTGGTGCGGCTCACGTTCCCCTCGGCGCAGCTGGGGCGGGGCATGGCCATCAATTCGCTGGTGGTCGCCACCTCGTCGGTGGCCGGGCCTTCGGTGGCGGCGGCGATTTTGTCGGTGGCGTCGTGGCCGTGGCTCTTTGCCATCAACGTGCCGCTGGGCATCGTGACCTTCGCGCTGGGCATGCGCGCGCTGCCGTTCAACCGCGCGGCGCCGGCCGCGGGCGCGCGCTTCTCGTTGGTCGACGTGACGCTCAACGTGCTGATGTTCTCGCTGGTCTTCCTCGGCGTGGACCACCTGGGCGTGCGCGAGGGCGGGGTGCAGGCCACGGGCACGCCGTGGTCGGCCTGGGCCACGCTGGCGGCCGGGCTGGCGGTGGGTTTCGTCTACCTGCGGCGCCAGCGCACGCAGGCGGTGCCGCTCTTTCCCATCGACCTGTTGCGCATCCCGGTGTTCGCGCTGTCGATGGGCACCTCGGTGGCGGCGTTCTGCGCGCAGATGCTGGCCTACATCGCGCTGCCGTTCCTGCTGCTCGACGTGTACGGCCGCAGCCACATCGAGGCCGGCCTGCTGATCACGGCGTGGCCGCTGGCCATCGTGGTGATGGCGCCCATCGCCGGGCGGCTCATCGGCCGCTACCCCGACGGGCTGCTGGGCGGCATCGGACTGGGCCTGCTGGCGACGGGCCTGGCGCTGCTGGCGGCGCTGCCGGCGCATCCGGGCAATGCCGACATCGCCTGGCGCATGGCGCTGTGCGGCCTGGGCTTCGGCCTGTTCCAGTCGCCCAACAACCACACCATCGTGAGTTCGCCACCCGCGCACCGAAGTGGTGCGGCCAGCGGCATGCTGGGCACGGCGCGGCTCACGGGACAGACGCTGGGGGCCGTGGTGCTGGCGGCGGTGTTCAGCGTCTGGAGCCCGCACGGCGGGCATGGCCCGGTGGTGGCGCTGGTGCTGGCGGCGGGCTGCGCGGCGGTGGCGGCGGTTTTCAGCAGTCTGCGGCTGAAGACGACAAGTCCGCATGCCTGAATAAGGTAGGGTACGGCCTCATGAAGGAAGTACCTGACACCGTGGTCTGTCCGGGCTGCGACGCGGTCTACGCCCGCACGCCGCTGGCGCCGCGCGACGTGGCCGAGTGCCCGCGCTGCGGCACCGAGCTCGACCGGCACCCGGGCGCGCAGCAGCGGCGCATCCTGCCGCTGACGGTCGCGAGCCTGATCATGTTCGCCATCGCCAACCTGTTTCCCATCGTCGAGATCGAGCTGCAGGGCCTGCGCAGCCAGACCACGCTCGCAGGCGCGGTGGTGGTGCTGAGCGCCGAGGGCATGTCGCCGGTGGCGCTGCTGGTGCTGGCCACGACCATCCTGTTTCCGCTGCTGCAGCTGTGCATCCTGGCCTACCTGCTGGTGCCGCTGGCCCGCGCGCACCGGCCCTGGGGTTTCGCGGTGCTGGTGCGCATGATGCAGTCGCTGCGGCCCTGGGGAATGATCGAGGTCTTCCTGCTCGGCGTGCTGGTCGCGATCGTCAAGCTGTCGAGCATGGCGACGGTGGTGCCGGGGCCCGCGCTGTGGGCCTTCGTGGCGCTCACCGTGACGCTCACGGCCGTGCTGTCGTTCAACCCCGGCGCGTTCTGGGAGATGACTTTCCGTAAGGCCGATGAAGAAGACGCCAACGCAGAGGCAGACCCGCCGGAGGTGCGCGCATGAACATGCGCGGGCTGCCCGCCCGCCTGGCCTCGGCACGCCCCTGGGAGGCGCAGGTCGACGACGAGCACGACCACGAGAACCCGGTGCCGACGGCCGCCGCGCTCGGCCTGCACGTCTGCACGCACTGCACGGCCGTCTGGCGCGATGCCGAAGATGGCGACGCCTGTGCCCGCTGCGGCACGCACCTGCACACGCGCAAGTCGCAGAGCCTGAACCGCACCTGGGCCTTCCTGATCGCGGCCTGCATCATGTACATCCCGGCCAACCTGCTGCCGGTGATGATCACGCGCACGCTGTTCGGCGCACAGTACGACACCATCCTGAGCGGCGTCATCTACTTCTGGGTGTCGGGCGCCTGGGGGCTGGCGGCCATCGTGTTCATTGCGAGCTTCCTGGTGCCGCTGTTCAAGCTGGCGGTACTGCTCTTGCTTGTGGTGCTGGCGCAGCGGCGCAGCAACTGGCGCCGGCGCGAGCGGGCCAAGCTGTATCACATCATCGAGATCATCGGGCGTTGGTCGATGCTCGACGTGTTCGTGGTGTCGCTGCTGACCGGGCTGGTGCAGATCCAGGGCTTCGCGGTCATCACCGCCGGCGTGGGCATCGCGGCCTTCGGCGCGGTGGTGGTGCTGACCATGCTGGCCTCGCTGAGTTTCGACCCGCGCCTGACGTGGGACGGCCCGGTGCCTGAAGCAGACACGGACGAACGACACATTGAAAGCAGGGAAGAAAAAATCGCATGAGTGAAGAAGACACGCAACCGCAAGACCGTCCGGCAGCGTCGGCCCCGCCCGCGCTGCCGAAGCCGAAGGTGGCGCGCCGCCGCGAATGGCTGCCCTCGCTGATCTGGCTGATTCCCATCGTCGCCGCGCTGGTCGGCGTGACGCTGGTGGCCCGCATCCTCATGGAGCGCGGCCCAGAGATCGTGCTCACCTTCAAGACGGCCGAGGGCCTCGAAGCCGGCAAGACCGCCGTGAAATACAAGGACGTGCAGATCGGCCTGGTGCAGAGCCTGCGGCTGGCGCGCGACCGCTCGCACGTGCGCGTGCTGGTGCAGCTCAACAAGGACGCCGAGGGCTTCACTTCGGCCGACTCGCGCTTCTGGGTGGTGCGGCCGCGGCTGGACACCTCGGGCATCTCGGGCCTGGGCACGCTGCTGTCGGGTGCCTACATCGGCGCCGACGCGGGTGTCGAGAAAGAAACCGCGGGCGAGTTCACAGGCCTCGAAGCCCCGCCCATCGTCACGCGCGGCGACTCGGGCCAGCAGTTTTTGCTGCGGGCGCGCGACGTGGGCTCGCTCGACGTCGGTTCGCCCGTGTACTTCCGGCGCATCAAGGTCGGGCAGGTCGCGGCCTACGAGCTCGACGGCGACGGCCGCGGCGTCACGCTGCGGGTGTTCGTGAACGCGCCGTACGACAAGTTCGTCGGCATGAACACGCGCTTCTGGCAGGCCAGCGGCATCGACGCGCAGCTCAGCGCCAGTGGCTTCACGCTGCGCACGCAGTCGCTGGCCACCATCCTGCTCGGCGGCATCGCCTTCCAGGCGCCCGACGACGCCATGGGCCCGCTGGCCAAGGAGAACACGGCCTTCGTGCTGGCGCAGGACGAAAGCGCCGCCATGAAGGAGCCCGACGGCCCTTCGCAGACGCTGCTGATGTACTTCAACCAGTCGCTGCGCGGCCTCACGCCGGGCGCACCGGTCGACTTCCGCGGCGTGGTGCTGGGCGAGGTGAAATCCATCGGCGTCGAGTTCGACCGCGCCGAGCGCGAGTTCCGCATGCCGGTGCTGGTGCAGATCTACCCCGACCGCCTGCGCCGCCGCGAAAGCGGCGCCGGTGCGCAGGCCACGGAGTCGCGCGCGACGCAGCAGGAACGGCTGCGCTTCCTGGCCGAGAAGGGCCTGCGCGCGCAGCTGCGCAACGGCAACCTGCTGACCGGCCAGGTCTACGTGGCGCTCGACTTCTTCCCGAAGGCGCCGCCCGCGAAGATCGACCTGTCGAAGAGCCCGATCGAGCTGCCCACCATCGCCAACGGCCTGGACGAGATCCAGTCGCAGGTGCAGGAAATCGCCACCAAGCTCAACAAGGTGCCCTACGAGCAGATCGCCACCGACCTGCGCACCACGCTGGCCACGCTCAACAAGACGCTCACCAGCACCGAGCAGACCGTCAGCCGCATCAACAGCGACGTGACGCCCGAGCTGGCCGCCGCCATGAAGGACGTGCGCAAGACCGTCAACTCGGCCGAACGCACGCTGGCCGACGACTCGCCGCTGCAGCAGGACATGCGCCAGACCCTGCGCGAGCTGACGCGCGCCGCCGGTTCGGTGCGCGTGCTGACCGACTACCTCGAACGCCATCCCGAATCGCTGCTGCGCGGCAAACCGGACGACAAGAAATGAAGACGACGACGACCTTCGCGCTCGCGGGCGCCGCCGCGTTGCTGGTGCTGGCGGGCTGCGCGAGCAAGCCCGACAGCTACTACACGCTGGCCAGCCCGCCCGCGCTCACCGACGCCGCGCCGCGCCAGAGCGACGCCGCCACGCCGCTGTACATCGAGCTCGCGCCCGTGGCCGTGCCCGAGCGGCTGGCGCGCCCGCAGATGGTGGTGCGCCGCCCGACCGGCGGCGTGCAGGTCGACGTGCTCGAGCAGCACCGCTGGGCCTCGTCCTTCGAGAACGAGCTGCGCGACGCGCTCGGCAGCGGCATCGCCAGCCGGCTCGGCGCGCTCGACGTCACGCAAGGCGGCCGCCAGACCTCGCAGCCCGTGTGGCGCGTGGCGGTGCAGGTGCGCCAGTTCGAGATGGTGGACGGCGGGCGCGTGGACGCCGGCTTCACCTGGACCCTGCGCCGCTCCGACGAGGCGCGCACGCTGGTGTGCCGGCTCGACGCGGGCGAAGCCACCGGCGGCGGCATGGATGCGCTGGCGCAAGGCGCGCAGCGCGTGACGGCCGCGGCGGCGGCGGCCATGGCGCGCAGCGTGAATGCGGCGCGGACGAACCCGGGCGCGACGGCGTGCGCGACCTGAGGCTTTCACCTTTCCCCGACGGGGGAAGGCACCACGCCGTCATCCGATAGATCGGAGGCCCCATGGCACAGATCGGCAAGGCGCCCTGCGACGACACGCTGATCTTGCATGGGTCTCCATCTCCCACGGAAGAGGGCGCCTGCCCCGAAGCTTCCAAACCCTGGGTGCTCGCCGCGGCCATCGTCGGCTCGAGCATGGCTTTCATCGACGGCACCGTGGTCAACGTTGCCTTGCCTGCCATCCAGGCCGATCTGCGCGCCACGGCCTTCCAGGCGCAATGGGTGGTCGAGTCGTACGCCTTGCTGCTCGCGGCGCTGTTGCTGGTGGGTGGCGCGCTCGGCGACCGCTACGGAAGGCGGCGCATCTTTGCCATCGGCGTTGTCGTGTTCGCCCTGTCGTCGGTCGGCTGTGCACTCGCGGTCGACGTGCAGCAGCTCATCGCCGCACGCGCGATTCAAGGCATCGGCGGCGCGCTGCTGGTGCCGGGCAGCCTGGCGCTTATCAGCGCCTCGTTTCCCGAGAAGGAACGCGGGAAGGCCATCGGCACCTGGTCGGGCTTCAGCGGCATCACGGCGGCGGTGGGGCCGGTGCTGGGCGGCTTCCTGGTCGATCACTTCTCGTGGATCTGGGCCTTCCTCATCAACGTGCCGATGGCGCTGCTGGTGCTGTGGATCGTGCGCCGCCACGTGCCCGAGAGCAAAGGCGCCGCCGCGCGCGGCGGGCTCGACCTGTGGGGCGCGTTGCTGGCGACCGCCGGGCTGGGTGGCATCGTCTACGCCTTCATCGAGGCACCCACGCAGGGCTGGCGTTCGCCGGCCGTGCTCGCGGCGCTAGTGATCGGTGTCGTGGGCAGTGTCGGCTTCGTCATCGCCGAACGCCGGGCGCGCACGCCGATGCTGCCGTTGTCGCTGCTGCGCATCGGCAACTTCAGCGGTGCCAACCTGCTGACGCTGCTGCTGTACGCGGCGCTGGGCGGCGGGCTGTATTTCTTTCCGCTCAACCTGATCCAGGTGCAGGGCTACTCGGCCACGGTGGCGGGCGCGGCGCTGCTGCCGTTCATCTTCCTGATGTTCGCGCTCTCGGGCTGGGCCGGGCAGCTGGTCGACCGCTTCGGGCCGCGCGTGCCGCTGGTCATCGGGCCGGCCATCGCGGCCGTGGGCTTTGCGCTGTTCGCGCTGCCGGGCGTGGGCGCGAGCTACTGGAGCGGCTTTCTGCCCGCCGTGGTGGTGCTGGGCTTCGGCATGACGGTGACGGTCGCGCCGCTCACCACCACGGTCATGAACGCCGTGGGGCCCGACCTCGCGGGCGTGGCCTCGGGCGTGAACAACGCGGTGTCGCGCGCGGCGGCGGTGCTCGCGATTGCCGTGTTCGGCGCCATCATAGCCTGGGCCTTCGACGCGGCGCTGGCCGAGCGGCTGCAGGCGATGGGCGCGTCGGACGAGGTGCGGGCTTTTCTTGCCGCCGAGCGCGACCGATTGGCCGCGGCCGGCGCACCGCCGGGGGCCGATGCGGCCACCGGCGCCGCCGTGAAGCGCGCGGTGGCCGAATCCTTCGTCGCGGGCTTTCGCTGGGTGATGCTGCTGAGCGCCGGCCTGGCCGTGCTGAGTGCCGTGAGCGCCTGGCTGATGATCCGGCGCACGCCCGTGGAAAAGCCAGACAACAACAAGCCATGAGACAGGAGACAAACCACCGATGGAAGCAGCACAACCGGCCGTCGCGCCGCCGCATGTCGATGTCCTGATCGTCGGGGCCGGCCTGTCCGGCATCGGCGCCGCCTGCCACCTGCAGGCGCAGTGTCCGGGCCGCAGCTACGCGATCCTCGAAGGGCGCGAACGCAGCGGCGGCACCTGGGACCTGTTCCGCTACCCGGGCGTGCGTTCCGACTCCGACATGTACACGCTGGGCTACGTGTTCCGCCCGTGGACGCAGGCCAAGGCGATCGCCGACGGCCCCTCGATCCTGCAGTACGTGCGCGACACCGCGCGCCAGCACGGCGTCGAGGACAAGATCCACTACCAGCACCGCGTGGTGCGCGCCGCCTGGTCAAGCGCACAGGCCTGCTGGACGGTCGACGTGGAGCAGGGCGCCGACAAGCGGCCCGTGCAGTGGCGCTGCAGCTTCCTCTTCCTGTGCAGCGGCTACTACCGCTACGAAGCGGGCTACACGCCCGACTTCGCCGGCATGGCCGACTTCAAAGGCCGCATCGTCCATCCGCAGCACTGGCCCGCCGACCTGGACCACGGCGGCCGGCGCATGGTCGTGATCGGCAGCGGCGCCACCGCAATGACGCTGGTGCCCGCGATGGCCAAGACCGCCGCGCACGTCACGCTGCTGCAGCGCTCGCCGACCTACGTGGTGGCGCGCCCGGCCGAAGACCCGATTGCCAACCGCCTGCGGCGCCTGCTGCCGGCGATGGCCGCGTACCGCCTCACGCGCTGGAAGAACGTGACGCTCGGCATGCTGTTCTTCCGGCTCGCGCGGCGCAAGCCGGCGCGCGTCAGGCGCATGCTGCTTGGCGGCGTGCGCCACGCGCTCGGGCCCGGCTACGACATCGCCACGCACTTCACGCCGCGCTACAACCCGTGGGACCAGCGCCTGTGCCTCGTGCCCGACGGCGACCTGTTCGCCGCGCTCAACGCGGGGCGCGCCTCGATGGTCACGGACCACATCGACACCTTCACGCCCGAGGGCCTGCGGCTGAAGTCGGGCCGCGAACTCGAGGCCGACATCGTCGTCACCGCCACCGGCCTTGAATTGCAGGTGCTCGGCGGCATCGAACTGAGCGTGGACGGCCGCCGCGTCGACCCCGCAGCGACCTTCAACTACAAGGGCATGATGTACAGCGACGTGCCCAACCTGGCCTCGTCCTTCGGCTACACCAACGCCTCGTGGACGCTCAAGTGCGACCTGACCTGCGCCTACGTCTGCCGGCTGCTGAACCACATGCACAAGCACGGCTGGCGGCAATGCACGCCGCACAACGCGGGCCCCGACCTGTCGCCCGAACCCTGGATCGATTTCAGCTCAGGCTACGTGCAGCGCTCGCTCGACAAGTTTCCGAAACAGGGCGCTCACACGCCATGGAAGCTGCACCAGAACTACCTGCGCGACATCCTCCTGCTGCGCCTCGGGCGCGTAGATGACGGGGTGATGGCGTTCTCGAACCGCGCGGTTTGATCGCGGCCTGACCGCGTTGCGTGACACGTCGATGTATAGCTCTGCTCAATACAACATCGAAGATTTTTGAATTGGATCGATGGCAGGCGGCGGTGATTTACTCCGCCCGGCGTTGCACTCGCACTGAAAAAACGGCGAGGCGGTGCCCGGGAATCACCCCACGACCCTGTGATGAGGAGACCTCATGAAGTCATCGATCCGTGCATCCCTGGCGGGCCTGCTGTTCGCAGCGCTGGCAGGACATGCAAGCGCGGCCTCGCTGGACGCTTTCGCGGCCACGCCGAACGCCGCCATCTCCGGCAACAACGTCGAGAACCTGACGCAGTCCACGCCCGAGATGTGCGCGTCGGCCTGCCTGGGCGCGCCACGCGGCGCCTGGTGCGTCTCGTTCGACTACAACAAGGCCGGCCAGAGCTGCGACCTGAGCGACAAGCGCGCCGCCGACGTGGGCGGGCTGAAGACAGACTACCCCGGCAACCCCTACGACCACTACAGCCTCAAGCCCGATCCGCTGAAGCCTTTCGCGCGCACGCCCAATGCGGCGATCAGCGGCTACAACACCGAGGCCCTGCAGGCCGTGACGCCCGCCGACTGCGCCAACGCCTGCACCGACGCGAGCCGCTCGTCGTGGTGCAAGTCCTTCGACTACCACAAGACCAACCAGCGCTGCGACCTGAGCGACAAGCGCGCCAGCGACATCGGCGGCCTGAAGACCGACTACGTCGGCAACCCCTACGACCACTACTCGCTGATCGCGGGCGAGGGCGTTCCCAACCCCGTGCCCGGCAACAAGCACATCCTCTTGATCGGCATCGACGGCCTGCGTGGCGACGCCATCCAGTGCGCGGGCTGCGTGCAGACGCCGGCGATGTCGGCGCTGATCGCCGGCGGCGCCTTCCACGGCAACGTGCTGGCGGGCGGCACCAAGCAGGCGACCGTGAGCGGGCCCGGCTGGTCGTCGGTGTTCACCGGCTTCTGGGCCGACAAGCACGGCGTGACCTCGAACACCACCACCTTGCCGCTGAAGAAGACGCACGTGTTCGACCAGATCAAGGCGGCCTGGCCGACGGCGACGACGGCGGTGGTGGGCGACTGGTTCAACATCACCCACAACCTGCGCCCCGCGCTGGCCGACTTCGTGGTCGCCAACGCAGCCAAGAATTCGCAGCAGGCCACCGATGCGGTGAAGGGCTGGCTGAGCTGGAAGCACCCGCCGACGGCCATCTTCTACTACCTGCACAACGTCGACGTGCACGCGCCGAGCTACGACCCGCTCAATGCCTACTACCAGGGCAAGATCGCCGGCGAAGACCAGCAGATCCAGCAGGTGCTCACGGCGCTCACGTCGCGGCCGAACTACGCGAATGAAGAATGGCTGATCGTCGTCACCTCGGACCACGGCGGCACCGGCAGCGGCCACGGCGGGCAGACGGCGGGGGAGCGCAGCACGCTGCTGATCCTGAACAACAACCACCAGAACCCGCTCAAGCCCAGCTACTGCCTGGGCAACCTCGGGGGTACCGCGTTGACGCAGGTGGACGGCACGACGCCGCACATCCTCGACTTCCTGGGCCTGCCGAACACCACCGAAGGGCAGAAGCACCCCGCGTGCGGCAACTGAGGTCGAGCGAATCTGGAGAGCGTCGAAGGGGAGGGTAGCCCGCGCGCATGCCGTGCGCGGCAGGCGAAATGCCTACCCTTCGGCGATCGGCGGGTTGAACCCGCACATAATCTCGCGTTTTCTTTTGTTCTGAATCTCTCAGGTAGCCACGCCGTGTCGAAGCCAACCTGCCCCTGGACTTCGACCAACCCTTTCCGGCTGTGGTGCGCCCGTGTTCGAACGCTATTACCGCGAGCTGCTGAGCTTTCTGTCCCGCAAGGTACCCGACCGCGCCACCGCGGCCGACCTGGCGCAGGAGAGCTACGTGCGGGTGTACGAGGCGCAGCGCACGGGCAGCGTGGTGCGCGATCCGCGCGCGCTGCTGTACCGCACGGCCCGCAACCTCGTCACCGACCACCACCGCCGCACCAGCGTGCGCGCGGGCGGCGACACGGCGGCGCCCGATGACGCGCCGCCCGACGCCGACGACTGCATCGGCCCGCCCACCTTCGAGCCCGACGCCATCCTGTCGTCCAGCCAGGGCATGGCGGCCATGGTCGAGACCATCGACCGGCTGCCTCCGCGCTGCCGCGAAGCCTTCGTGCTCTACAAGTTCGACGGGCTTTCGTACGCCGAGGTGGCTGAGCGCATGGGCATTTCGGTGCGGACGGTCGAGATGCAGTTGCGTATCGCGATGGAGGCGTGCTGGGCGTGCCTGGAGCGGACCCGTGGTTCAGAGTGAGATGAGACGCCCCATTACAGGGTTTGACCACGCTCGTGCGTCTACCCCCCTAAGAACGATCCCCACGTCATGACCCTCACGTCGCCACCGTCCGAAGAAGCCCTGCGCCTGCGACAGGACGTGCTGGACTGGTTCGTCCGCCGCCAGCGCGCGCACTGGAGCGCGTCCGACGAGCGCGCGTTCCAGGCCTGGCTCGGCGCCGATGCGCGCCATGGCGAGGCGTTCCGCGAATGGGAGTCGCGCTGGCGCGCCTTCGACGCGATCGCGCCCGAGACGGTCGCGGGCTGGCGCAGCGGCTTCGAAGGCCACGCGCCCGCCGCACCCACGCGCCGCGGCTTCCTGAAACCGGCGGTCGTGCTGGGCGTTTCCGGCATGGCGGTCGGCGCCGGCTACCTCGGCTGGCGCCATGTGCAGGCCCAGCCCGTGTTCGAACAGGCCTTCGCCACCCGGCGCGGGCAGCAGCTCGAAGCGCCGCTGCCCGACGGCTCCCGGCTGCGGCTGGACACCGCCACCTGCCTCGAAGTGCGCCTGTTCCGCGACCGCCGCGAGGTGACGCTGATCGACGGGCAGGCGGTGTTCGCGGTGCAGTCCGATGCGAAACGCCCCTTCGACGTGCTGGCCGGTCCGCTGCGCGTGCGGGTGGTCGGCACGCGTTTCGCCGTGCGCCACACCCCCGGCATGCCGGGCGCCGATGGCACGCGGGTGTCGGTGGAAGAGGGCAAGGTGCGCGTGCTGCGCCGGGCGCCGGATGCGACGAGCGAAGTCTTCCTCGTCGCCGGCCGCCAGGTGGAAAGCGATGCGCAGGGCCGGTTCTCTGCCGTCTCGGCCGTGCCGCGCGACGGCATCGCGCCCTGGCGCGAGCACCGCCTGAGCTTCGTCGACACGCCGCTGGCCCGCGCGCTGGCCGAGCTGGAGCGCTACGGCAGCACCGGCCTGGTGGTGAACGACCCGGCCGTGGCGGCCCTGCGACTGAGCGGCACCTTCGACCCGCGGGACGCGCGCACGCTGCGGCGCGCCCTGGCCAGCGCCTTGCCGGTGCGGCTGAAGGAAACCGGCACGGTCGCGGAAATCCTGCCGGCCCCCTGAAACAAAAGAATCAAGAATTTCTCGCCGGCACTACGGGGATTCCGCCGGCTCGTGCGTCAGCCCAGATAGGAACCATTTGCATTCACTACCTGGAAGACGTTCGATGACGAAGCGCTTGAGAACAAAGATGACACCCGCGCCGCTGGCCCTGGCCGTTGCACTGGCCCTGGCGAACGCGCCCTTGATGGCCCGGGCGCAGGGCGCGCCCCAGCCGATCCGCATCGCGGCCCAGCCGCTGGCCGAGGCGCTGAACGACTGGGCGCGGCAGACCCGCATCCAGCTGGTCGTGCAGCAGAGCCTGGTCGCGGGCAAGACCGCGCCCGCCATCTCGGGCAGCCTGACGGCCCGGCAGGCACTCGACCGTTTGCTGGCCGGCAGCGGCCTGGCGGCCACGATGGAAGGCAATGCGGCGGTCATCAAGACGGCGCCCGCCACGGGCGGCACCTCCACGCTGCCGGCGGTGACCGTCGTGGCCGACGGCGAAGAAAGCGCCACGGGCCGGGTGCAGGGCTATGTCGCCAAACGCAGCGCCACCGCCACCAAGACCGACACGCCGATCATCGAGACGCCGCAGTCGATCTCGGTCATCACCGCCGACCGCATCGAGGCCATCGGCGCCACCAACCTCAAGGACGCGCTGGGCTACACGCCGGGCGTGTCGACCACCACCTACGGCGCCGATTCGCGCTACGACTGGATCTCGCTGCGCGGTTTCGACGCCTATTCGCCGGGCTTCTATCTCGACGGCCTGCCGCTGCGCAACAACAGCACCTGGGGCGTGTGGCGCACCGAAAACTACGGCGCCGAGCGCATCGAGCTGCTGCGCGGCCCGTCGTCGGTGCTGTACGGCATGAGCGGTCCCGGCGGGGTGGTGAACGTGGTCAGCAAGCGTCCCACGGCAGAGCCCGTGCGCGAGCTGCAGCTGCAGGTGGGCGACCACGCCCGCAAGCAGGTGGCGGGCGATTTCTCGGGCGCGCTCGATGCCGACGGCAAGCTGCTGTACCGTATCACCGGCCTCGTGCGCGACGCGCAACTGCCGGCGGGCAAGGAGGCCGACGACCGCATGTACATCGCGCCTGCACTCACCTGGAAGCCGTCGGGCGACACCACGCTCACCTTGCTCTCGCAGTTCTCGCGCACGCGCGGCGGGGTCTACACGCGCGCACGGCCGCAGGTCGGCTCGCTCGATCCGACCGCGATCGGCACCACCATTCCCTCGAAACTCTTCGTCGGCGAGCCCGGCTTCGACCGCTTCGACCAGGACCAGCAGATGGTCGGCTACCAGTTCGAGCACCGCATCAACGACACCTTCACGGTGCGGCAGAACGCGCGCTACGCGCACCAGAAGCTCGACTACACGGGCACGCAGCTGAAGGGCTTCATGGCGCTGAACCCCGACGTGCCGAACGACCCGCTGAACTTCCAGCAGATGTCGCGCAGCGTGTTCGGTAGCCGCGAGAACATCGGCGCGCTGGCACTCGACAACCAGCTGCAGGCCGACTTCCGCCTGGGCGAGACGCAGCACAAGGTGCTGGTCGGGCTGGACTACCAGCGCACCCGCATCGACCAGGTCACCTTCAGCGGCGGCAGCGCCTCGCCGCTGAACATCTACGCACCGGTGTACGGCGGGCCGATCGAGCGGCCCGCGCCGTATTTCGACGGCATCACCCGGCTCGCGCAGACCGGCGTCTACCTGCAGGACCAGATCAAGTGGGGCGAGCGCTGGACGCTGACGCTGGGCGGTCGCTACGACACCGCCGACAGCACCGTGGACAGCCGCCTCGACGGCTCGCGCCAGCGCATGCGCGACCACAAGTTCACCAGCCGGGCCGGCCTGGTCTACCTGCACCCGAGCGGCTGGGCACCGTACCTGAGCTACTCGGAGTCGTTCGCGCCCACGGCCACCATCGACCCGGCGTCGGGCGACCCGTTCAAGCCCGAAAGCGGCAAGCAATACGAGGCCGGCGTGCGCTACCAGCCCACGGGCAGCAAGGCGATGTACAGCGCCGCCATCTTCGACCTGCGGCGCAAGAACTACATCAGCTACGACGGCGAGTTCATGCCCAAGCAGACGGGCGAGATCTCGGTGCGCGGGCTTGAGCTCGAGGCCACGGCGGAGATCGCCTCGCGCCTGAACCTCACGGCGTCGTACAGCTACACGCCGCGGGCCATCGTCACGGCCAGCAGCAACACGAGCGAGATCGGCAAGCAGGCCACGGCCGTGCCGCGCCACCGGCTGTCGGTGTGGGCGGACTACCGCTTCGCCGGCGGCGTGAAGGTGGGCCTGGGCGCGCGCTACACGGGCTCGAACTACGGCGACGGCGAGGCCGCGTGGCCGAGCAAGGTGCCGGCCTCGACGGTGTTCGACGCCATGCTCGGCTACGACATCGACCGCTGGAGCCTGGCACTGAACCTGCGCAACCTGACCAACAAGACCTACTTCGCGAACTGCGGTTACCGCAACTGCTACTACGGCTACCCGCGCACGGCGACGGCCACGGCGACCTACCGCTGGTAACTGCTTTCAGCGCGGTGCGCGCAGCAAATGCCGCCCCAGCGCCTCGAAAGCCGGCAGCGTCACCGGGTCGTTCGCGGCATTGCCCGCGATCGGGTGCGAGGCGTAGCGCAGGATCACCATCTCGGCCTTCGGGTCGATGTAGATGCGCTGGCCGTGCACGCCGCGCGCCATGTAGGCACCGTGGTCGTTGTGCGTCACCCACCACATGTTGCGGTAACTCCAGCCCTGCAGCAGGGGGTAGCCGCCTTTGGTGAAGGCCGCCTTGTCGCCGCCGCGGCGGATGTCTTCGACGGCCGCCTTGGGCACGATTTGCCGGCCTTTCACTCGCCCGTCGTTGCGCAGCATCTCGCCGAAGCGCGCGAGGTCGCGCAGGCCGGTGTTCAGGCCGCCGCCCGCGAAGGGCGCGCCGATGGAATCGACGGTGAAGTAGGCGTCCTGCTCGGCGCCCAGGTGGCGCCAGATGCGCTCCGACAGCAACTGCGCCACGGTGCGGCCGGTGGCGCGCGCGATCACCCAGCCCAGCACGTCGGAGTTGACGGTCTTGTAGCCGAAGCCTTCGCCGTGCCGTCCCTCGGGCTGCACGGTCTGCAGGAACTCGTAGTAGCTGCGCGGGCCGGTGTAGTCCTTGGGCTTGGGCAGCGGGTTGCCGGCCTGCGCATGGGCCCAGACCTCGGCCTTCGGGTCGGCGTAGTCCTCGCTGAATTTCAGGCCCGTGGTCATGTCGAGCACCTGGCGCACGGTGGCGTTGCCGAAGGCCGAGGTCGCGAGTTCGGGCACGTAGTCGGTTACTTGCTTGTTGGCATCGAGCGTGCCCTCGGCCACCAGCATCGCGCCCAGCGTGCCGACCACCGACTTGGTGACCGACATGGCGCCGTGCTGGCCGGCGTCTTTCAGCACGCCGAAGTAGCGCTCGTAGACCACGCGGCCGCGGTGCAGCACGAGGATGCCGTCGGTGTAGGTGGCGGCCAGCGAGGCGTCCCAGGTCATGGGCGTTTTCGCATCGAGCGGCGTGAAGCGCAGCGTGTCGATGTCCTTGCGCAAGGCCTGGGGCAGGGCGGACGGCGCACCGAGCCCGCGCGACACGTTCACGGTCGGCATCAGCTGGCGGAAATTCGACATGCTCCAGCGCATCGCCGGAAACTGGAAATAGCTGCCGTCCTCGAAGCGCAGCGTGCGCTCGGGCGGCGGGGGCGAGCCGGTCATCCACCCGAGCCTCGCGGGGTCGCTGGCGGCAGCGTCGGGGTAGGTGGCATCGGCCGCGCCGGCCGACATCGCCAGGGCGGCGAGTGCGGCGCTCAGCAAAGCGGGGGCGCCAAGGCGGGTTCTGGAAGGGGCGAACATGGCAGTTCCGAAGCGAAGGACCGGCCCATTGTGGCCCGCGGCCCCGCCTGCGAACTTCCCACTGACAGCCGCGGCGCAGGTTGACAGGGCGCCGCTTCGGCTTTGATACTGAACCCTTCAGTTCATCATTCAATCCAAGGAGATTCCATGCAGAAGATCATTCCCTGCCTCTGGTTCGACGGCAACGGCGAGGAGGCGGTCAATTTCTACACCGCCATCTTTCCGAAGTCGCGCCTCACCGACACGCTGCTCTGGGGCGATGTGAATCCCGCCAAGAAGGGCAAGCTGCTCACCGCGACCTTCGAGCTCGACGGGCAGTCGTTCATGGTGCTCAACGGCGGGCCGGAGTACAAGATCACGCCGGCCATCTCGCTCATCGTGACCTGCGAGACGCAGGAAGAGGTCGACTACTACTGGGACAAGCTGCTCGAGGGCGGCGGCCAGCCCGTGCAGTGCGGCTGGCTCACCGACCGCTTCGGCGTGTCGTGGCAGGTCACGCCGATGCCGCTCATCCGCATGTTCCAGGACAAGGACGCGGCCAAGGCCGCCCGCGCGATGGCGGCCATGATGACGATGATCAAGCTCGACATCGCCACGGTGAAGAAGGCCTTCGACGGGGAGTGACCCCCGCCGAAGTCCGGGTCAGACCAGCCGGCCGATCGGCTTCTTGCGCCACACCAGCCGGTAGTACGCGGTCTGCAGCAGCAGCATCGCGCCGAAGGTCACCGGGTAGGCGACCCAGATCCCGTCCAGGCCCATGCCGAACTGGCGGCTCATGAGCCAGGCCACCGGCACTTCGACGCCCAGGATGCAGACGATCGAGATGAGCGTCGGCACCAGCACCGAGCCGCTGGCGCGCATGATCCCCGAGATGGCCGAGGCCATGCCGAACAGCACCAGGCTCCACAGCATGATGTGCAGCAGGTTCTGCGCGATCTCGATCACCGGTGCGCTGGTGATGAAGAAGCCCATCAGCGGACGTGAGAACAGGTAGCCCAGCAGCACCAGCCCGCCCGTCAGCACGAGGTTCATGCCCAGCGCGGTCTGCACGATGGCACCCAGCCGGTTGGCGCGGCCCGCGCCGATGGCCTGCGCGCCGAGGATCGACGTGGTGATGGCGATCGAGATGGCCGGGAACTGCACGTAGGCCACCACCTGGTTCACCGCGCCGTAGGCGGCCGTGGCGTTGGAGCCGTAGCTGTTGACCATCGACAGCAGCACCACTTCGGCCAGCGCCACCACGATCATCTGCACGCCCGTGGGCACGCCGATCTTCAGCACCGCCTTCAGCAGCTGCGGCTGGATGCGCAGGCAGCGCACGAACTCCGCGTCGGGCGCGAGCGGGCTCTTCTTCTGGCGCAGCCGGAAGCCCAGCCACGTGGTCGCGACCGCGAACGACAGCACCGAGGCCCACGCGCCGGCCGCCACGCCCAGCTGCGGCAGCCCGCCCCAGCCGCGGATGAGCGCGGGCGTGACCACCAGGCCGATGGCCGTGGAAATCAGCAGCGTTAGCAGCGGCGTGATGGTGTCGCCCACGCCGCGCAGCATGGCGGTGGCCAGCAGGAACAGGAACACGCCGGGCATCGCGATCAGCATGATGCGGGCGTAGCGCGTGGAGTCGGCCAGCACGTCGGGCGGCGTGCCCAGCATGGCCAGCATCGGCGTCGTGAAGAGGCCACCGAACACCGCGATCGCCAGCCCCAGCAGCAGGCCGACCGTGAGCGTGGTGCCCGCCACCGCCTTGGCCTTGGCCGCGTCGCGCGCGCCCCAGGCCTGGCCGATGAGCACCGAGGCACCGGCGCCCAGGCCGATGATGAAGGCGATGAAGAAGAACATCACCGGGAAGAAGCTCGACACCGCCGCCAGCGCGCTCACGCCGAGCATCTGCCCGACGTAGACGTTGTTGATGGTGCCGGAGAGCGACTGCAGGATGTTGCTGAGCAACATCGGCGCCAGGAAGAACAGGAACACCTTCCACAGCGGACGCGGCGCACCCACCGGCGCCACGGGCACGCCGCGCAGTCCGCTCGGGTTGCCGGGGCTGGTGGAGGTGGTGCTGCTGCTGTCGGGCGCCGCGCTCATGCACCACCCCAGCCACCGGCCGACAGCTTGTGCAGGTGCACGCGCAGGTCGGTGGGCCAGGGTTCCACGAGGTCGCTGAAGCGCTGATGCTCGCCCGCGAACAGCGCGCGCGTGGCTTCCTCGAAGCCGGGCAGGTTGCCCGCGATGGCAGTCATGAAGCGGTAGGTGGCTTCGCGCGCGGCGCGCACCGTGTCGCGGTCGGCGTGCACGTGGCGTGCGTCGTCCACCAGCTTGCGCAGCGCCACCGAGGCGCCGCCCGGCTGGCGGCCGAGCCAGTCCCAGTGGCGCGGCAGCAGCGTGACTTCGCGCGCCACAACGCCCAGGCGCGGACGGCCGACGCCGCGCGGTGCGTCTTCGTGTTTCTCGGCTTCGAGCGCGGAGGTTTCGATGGCCTTCGGGTCGCGCAGGTCGACATCGAGCTGCTCGCCGGTCTGGTCGTCGAACACGAGGCAGGCGGCGGCGTCGCCGCGCTCGCGCAGTTGCGTGAGCACCTGGGCCTTGGTGCCGGCGGCGACGCGCTGGAAGCCGGCAAACGCAGTGAATGTGGTCGGTAGTTCGTCGGGTGACATGCAAATTCTTTTTGGGTTGTCGATCCGGGCGGAACGAAACGAGGTTCGTAATCTACCCGCAGGACGGTTCAGGCGTGCGGCGTGTCGTGATCGCACAGCACCCGCAGCGCGGCATGCAGGTCTGGCAGGCGTTGCGGGTCCAGCGATTTCACGGCATCGACGCAGATCGCTTCGACGGTGGTGATGGCGGCTTGCATCAACTTCTTTCCGCCGCTGCGAATATTCGCATGGCGCTGGGGGTCGTCATCGGGGCCCGTCGTGCGCTCGGCCAGGCCGGTCTTTTCGAGCAGCACCATCTTGCGGATGAGCGCCGACATTGGCAACCCCAGCGTGTGCGCGAGCTCGGCCATCGGCATGGCGCCGTTGCCGGCACGCAGCAACAGATGGAGCAGGGTGAAGTCGTCGTAGTCCAGCCCGTGGAAGGCGCCCAGGTCCTCGTTGAGTTTCAAGCTCAGGCTGGCGTGGGCGCGGCCGAGGTCGAGGCAAAAGCCCAGTGCGTCGGTGCTCATGGCGTGTTGTAGCCCTTGTCAGTGGTGCACTGGAGTTCCTCGCGCCAGAGCTCCAGCAGCTTTTTCAGCTCCGCCGCGCGGTCGAAGGCGGGGTCGTCGCGCTCCTTCACCCGGTCGATCACCTCGAAGCCGAAGTGCGTCGCGCCCTGCGCCACCCAGTCGCGCTGCAATGCCTTGTTGCGGTGCGAGCGCAGGTTCAGCTCGAAGCGGGCGCGGTTCATGGCGCCTTCGACGTCGAGGCTGCCGGCCACGTAAACGCGGCCGTCCGTCAGGTTGCGGATCACGAAGACGCCGGCGGGGCGCACGCTGTCCTTGTATTGCTTGACCAGGGTACGCCTAGTGTGGGGAGATGGACTCATCTCCAAATATTACCCGGGCAAAATATAAAACACAATACACCCGGGTAAAAATAGATTCACTCGGCGCGCAGCCGGTGCCAGCCGCGCAACACCCGCCGGTGCACCGCCCGCACGATGCGCCAGGGACGGCTTTCGCGCACCCGCGTCAGCACCTGGTCTTTCCAGGCTTTCCAGCGCGGGTACCAGCGCGCGAACCAGGCCAGCCGCATCAGCGAGCCCTCGACCAGCTGAAAGATCCGCGCGACCACGGCCGTGCCCGCGAGCTTGGCCAGCAGCAGCACGGCCATGCCGCTGAACGCGTGGCCGCGCCCGAACAGGAACAGCGCCAGCAGCTTCACCGGAAAGAGCAGCAGCATCGGCACGAAGAACGCCAGCAGCGCGCCCCAGGGCGGCAGTGCGCGCAGCAGGTTCTCCAGCCGCGCCCAGAAGGGCAGGCGCGCCAGCCGCGCGACCAGCGCCGCGAGCGGGGCCCAGCCCCATTCCTCGAACAGCAGCACCGGCACGAGGATCGTGGTGGCAACGGCGCGAAACAGGGCGCGCAAGGCGCGCACGAGGGGGTTGTGCATGCGCGAAGGGTATACGCACACGGCCGCGCGCCGCCGGGACCTTGCGGACCCGGCGGCGCATCGTTCGAAAAGCGGCGTCTGCGCGCCTGTCTATTTGCGGCCGACGCTGCTGTCTTCCGCCGGCCGGAAGAACAGGTACTCGCCCCGGCCCAGTTCGGGCGTCACTTCGTAGCCGCTGCACCGCGTGACGTTGCACTGGATGATCACGACGCGCGGCCAGATGGTGGCCGAGGTCGGAAACCCGGGCATGTACTGCGGCACGTGCCAGACGCCGTAGTCGCCCACCGGCTCGGCGTTTTCCGTGCCGCTGGCGTTCTGCAGGCCGCTGCCCATGGGCATCCGCTCGATGCGGATGATCGGCGTGGCGGCGACCGATGCCGTCGCCACGCAACAGGCGGCCAGCCAGAGAGGAACGGTCCTGGTGTTCATGGTGATGGACTCCAGAACCGGCCTCATTGCGCGTCGGCCGGTGCCGAAGCCACCTCGTCAGCCGGCAGGCGGCGCGTGATGCGCGCTTCCAGGATGTCCGGCTGCGGGGCCACGGCGCTCGCCATGACCGGTGCCGGCTCCGCCGCAGGTGCCGCGGCTTCCTCGGCGGGCGCTGCGGCCACAGGGGCCGGTGCCACCTCCGGCGCAGACACCGGGACGGCGGTCGCGGCCGGCGCGGGTTGCGGCGCCGGCTGTTCCTGCGCCGGGGCTGCCATGGGCATCGCCTCGACCAGCGTGGCCGGTGCGGCAGGCTGCTGCACCGCCACGACCGGCGCGGGTGCCGGGGCCGGCGCCAACGCGACAGGCGCTGCAGGTGCCACGGGCGCCACCGGCTGGGGCACGGCCACCGCCACGGGGGCCGGCGCAGGCGCCGGTGCCGCGGCCACAGGGCTACCGGCGCCGCCGGACGTGCCGCCACGGGCGCGCCGGCCGACGAGGCCTGCGGTCCGAACGCGCTCACGCGCTCTTCGGCGGTCATCGACTGCGGGCACTTCGAGCCGGTCATCTCCAGGGCCGCCTGGGCCGCTGGGTCCATGCAGTCCATGGCCAGCGACGCGGCCTTCATGCCCTTGTTCCAGAGCTCGCGGCTCATCTTCAGGCGCTTGCAGTGTTCGTCCGTCCAGGTGGTGCCGAAGCTCAGCCCGACCCCGGCGCCGTTGGCGCTGGCGCTGGTGCTGCCCATGCAGGTGTCGTTGCTGGTCGTCAGGTTCGGGCCGCTCACGGAGGGCACGTTCTTGACGGTGTAGCTGCCACGGTAGTCGACGGTGCTGGTCGTCGCGCCCGTGTTGTTGATGTTCTGTGTGCTGTTGCTGTCCACCGTGGCCCGGGAGGTGACTTCCGAGGGGGCGGAGCTGTTGAAATTCACCGCCTGGGTGTTGCCCTGGGCGTTGGTGGTGGCTGAACTCTGCGACTGGTTGTTGGCGCCACCCGCCGTGGTCTGCGCCAAGGCGCCGGCGGACAGGCCCAGCAAGGTCAGAGCAATCAATGTTTTCATTTTTTCGACTCCTTTGGGAAGCAGGGGAGGGGCGTGCCCCTCCCCGTTTCTGGTCCAACAACCGATGGTCCGGATCGCTCAGGGAGCGTTGGCCGTTGCGCCGGAAATCGCGCCGCCGGCGGTGCCGCCACCGTTGCTGAAGCCCGCTGCGTTGCCCACGGCGAAGTTGATGACGCCCGTGGAACCGCCGGTCGAGCCCGACGTGGCCGAGGTCGTCGTGCCGTTGACGATGCCGTTGACTGCGCCCGAATTGGCGCTGAAGCCGGCCGTCGTGCCCGAGGTGCGTGTCACCACGGCCAGACCGCCGCCAGGACCTGCAGCGGTGGCTGCGGTGTTGTTGGTGGTGGAGCCGGCTGCGCCGCCTGCAGAGCCGCTCACGGGGTTGGCGCCGCCGCCGGCGTAGTTCGCATTGGCGCTCGAGGTCGCATTGGCCTGGGCATTCGCACCGCCTGCAGCCACGCCGTTGCCGGTCGTTGCTGCCACGCTGGTCACGCGGCCTTGCGTGGTGGCCGAGCCGCTGGCGGTGGCGCCGCCGACGCGCAGGAAGGCATTGCCTGCTGCGCCGCCCGCCGCGTTGGCCGTGGCCGACGAGGTGGAGCTGGCTGCGTTGTAGCTCAGTGCGCTGCCCGTTCCGGAGCTGGCGGCGACCGAGCCTGCCGAGCTGGAGGAGCCGGTCGTGGTGTTGGTGACGGCGAGCGCCACGCTGCTGCCGGTTGCGGTCCCGATGCCAGCCACGAGAACCACTGCCATGGCGATAAGAGTCTTCTTCATGATGCTTCCTCGATAGTGTTGAAACGAACCCGATCGCCGGGGAATCCGGCCATCAGCGACGGTCAGCGAGCACGGATTGAATGGATTCCGTTGCGACCGGGATGCAGTTTCAGCGGGGGGAAGGGATCGAAAAATGCCTCAGGCTGGGTAGTGCAAGGCTATGGCGAAAGCAATGTCCGAGGGCGTTTTGGGCGTTGACAGAGAGCCGGTTCTAGGCCCTGTTCCCCTCGTGGGAACTATCACTTTGGTTCACAATCTGGCAATATTGCAACCGAAAGAAACCAAGGTAATCAAAAAAGCCGATAGCCGGAAAAAGAGTAGAAATCGATTAACTTTTGTTCACGAAGTCGCGACTTTTATCTGTGACAAGGGGGCTTAAATGGAAAACGATCTCGACATTTCATTGACCGATGTCGGTGGTGGCGCTAGGAAATTCTCCAATCCCGGCCAGTTCGGAGGGCTGCTGGCTCCCTCGGCGGATACCCTGCCGTGGCCGGACTACCTCACGGGCCAGGAAACCAAGCCCGTTCGTGTCCTGCTCGTCGACGACGACCCCTTTGTCCGCCGTGTCATCGCCCAGGAACTGCTGGGCGATCTGCGCATCCAGCTCGAAGGCCAGGCCGGCTCCCTGCGCGAGGGAAGGCGCCTCTTGATGCAGCATGAATTCGATGTGCTCATGGTCGACATCCGCCTCGGAGACGGCAGCGGATTCGAGCTCATCGAAGAGGCCAAGAAGCACCGCAGCGCCGCCGAGATCATCGTCATTTCCGCGCTGGAAGACGAGCCCCAGGTGCTGCATGCCTTCGAGCTCGGCGCCTCGGGTTACCTGGTGAAGAACGCCTGGTTCCAGAGCTATGCCCAGGCCGTGCTGCAGGTGGTGAATGGCGGGGCCGCCATCACCCCCCGGCTGGCGCGGCGGCTGCTCGTTCACCTGGACCATCAGCGCGCCAATCCGAGCCCGGTGCGCCCGCCGGACAGCAAGGCGACCCTGTCGGCACGGGAGCGTGAAGTGTTGCGACTTGTAGCCACGGGATATGTGACGGAAGAGATCGCCCTGCAGCTCACCATCAGTGCCCAGACGGTTAACGCACACGTCAAGAACATCTACCGCAAGCTGCACGCCCACACCCGCGCGCAGGCCGTGAGTTTCGCCTCGCACCGGGGGCTGCTCTAGGGCGCGCTTCGGGCGCGCCGCGTTCGCAGCGGAGCCACCCATGCGCGCGCCCGCGCCCCCGCTCCCGCCGTATTTCCTGGAGGACCAGTTCGTGTGGCTTTCGATCGCCGCCTGGTGTGTGCTCCTGATCTGGCTGTGGCCGCGTGCCTCGCGCCAGCGGATGCTGCTGTGGGTGGGGCTCGCATTCGCGCTGCACCTGACGCCGGTGGTAGGGCAGGTGATTCGCGCGACCTCGGCGATCACCACGCTGGGTACCGAGGTGCCGGCCGCCTTCTGGGCCCTGCAGGGGGTGAACGTCGCCGTGCTCTGCATGATCGTGGCCACCTGGTATTTCACGCGGCGCCGCCTCGTGCGCTACCGCCAGGCGCAGGCCGTGCTCGCCGAGCGCCGCCGCATCGCCAGCGACCTGCATGACGGTGTCGGCTCGCGGCTGGTGGCGCTCATGGCCAGCTATGACCCGCGCTCGGCCGACGCCCGCGAGCTGTCGATGGCCCTGCAGGCCTGCCTGCTGGAGCTGCAGCTGACGGTCGACTCCCTCGACGACCAGGCCGACACCAGCATCGGCGAGCGCCTGGGCCACTTGCGTTACCGGCTGCAACCGGCGTTCGACCGGCTCGGCATCACGCTCGTGTGGAACGTGCAGGACGTGGTGCTGGCGCCGCCGCTGTCGCCCGAGGCCGCGATGCAGCTGTGCCGCATCGCGCAGGAGGCCTTGTCGAACGTGCTGCGCCATTCGCAGGCGACCCGCGTGGAGGTGCGCTTCGGCCCGCGCGAGCGCTCGCACGGGCTGGTGCTCGAAGTGCTGGACGACGGGCGCGGCCTGGATGCGGCGGCCGGCGAGGCCGGCGGCAAGGGCCTGCGCAGCATGCGCGAGCGCGCCGATGCGCTGCACGGCGAGCTGGCCGTCATGGACGCAGCGCCGCACGGGCTGCGCATCCGGCTCGTGATGCCCGGCGAAGTGCTGCCTCAGTCGGCGGTCGCGGCGCCGGCCGAGAGCACGTTGTAACCATCCCGCGCCGGTGCCCGGCGGGGGGCCTCGTCGCCTATGGCAAACTTCCGCGCTTTGCCAGGGACGCGCTCAAGACATGCAGAAAATCATTCGCCAGCTCGCCGTTGAAATCAAGGTCGGCGAGCACCAGGTGAAGGCCGCCGTCGAACTGCTCGACGAAGGCGCCACGGTTCCGTTCATTGCCCGCTATCGCAAGGAAGTCACGGGCGGCCTCGACGACATCCAGCTGCGCGAACTGGAGGCCCGGCTGTCTTACCTGCGCGAACTCGAAGACCGCCGCGTGGCGGTGCTCAAGGCCATCGACGAGCAGGGCAAGCTGACCCCCGAGCTGCGCGCCGCGATCGAATTCGCGCCCACCAAGCAGGAGCTCGAAGACCTGTACCTGCCGTTCAAGCAGAAGCGCCGCACCAAGGGCCAGATCGCCCGCGAATTCGGCATCGAGCCGCTCGCCGACAAGCTGCTGGCCGACCCCACGCTCGACCCGGCCGTGGAAGCCAAGGCCTTCCTGCAGCCCGCCACCACGCTGGACGACGGCAAGCCGGGCCCCGATTTCTCCACCGTGCCCCTCGTGCTCGACGGCGTGCGCGACATCCTGTCCGAGCGCTGGGCCGAAGACGCCGTGCTGGTGCAGCGCCTGCGCGAATGGCTCTGGAACGAAGGCCTGCTCAAGTCCACCCTGATGGCCGGCAAGGACGAGAACAACGCCGATATCGCCAAGTTCCGCGACTACTTCGACTACGACGAACCCATCGGCCGCGTGCCCTCGCATCGCGCCCTGGCCGTGTTCCGCGGCCGCGCACTCGAGGTGCTCGACGCCAAGCTCGTGCTGCCCGTCGAACCCGAGCCGGGCAAGCCCAGCATCGCCGAAGGCAAGATCGCGCTGCACCTGGGCTGGAGCCACGCGGCCCGCCCGGCCGACGACCTGCTGCGTAAGTGCGTGGCCTGGACTTGGCGCGTGAAGCTCGCGCTGTCGACCGAGCGCGACCTGTTCACCCGCCTGCGCGAAGACGCCGAAAAGGTCGCCATCAAGGTGTTCGCCGACAACCTGCGCGACCTGCTGCTGGCCGCGCCCGCCGGCCGGCGCGTCGTGATGGGCCTGGACCCCGGCATCCGCACGGGCGTGAAGGTGGCCGTGGTCGATTCGACCGGCAAGCTGGTCGAGACCGCCACCGTGTTCCCGCACGAGCCGCGCAAGGACTGGGAAGGTTCGCTGCACACCCTGGGCAAGCTGTGCGCCAAGCATGGCGTGAACCTCATCGCCATCGGCAACGGCACCGCCAGCCGCGAGACCGACAAGCTGGCCGGCGACCTCATCAAGCTGCTGGCCAAGATGGCCGCGCAGGCCGGTGCGCCCGAAATGACGGTCGACAAGGTCGTCGTCAGCGAAGCCGGCGCCTCCGTGTATTCCGCCAGCGAATTCGCCTCGCAGGAAATGCCCGATGTCGACGTGAGCCTGCGCGGCGCCGCGTCCATCGCGCGCCGCCTGCAGGACCCGCTGGCCGAGCTCGTGAAGATCGACCCCAAGAGCATCGGGGTGGGTCAGTACCAGCACGACGTGAACCAGAGCGAACTCGCGCGCACCCTGCAGGCCGTGGTCGAGGACTGCGTGAACTCGGTGGGCGTCGACCTGAACACCGCCAGCGTGCCGCTGCTCAGCCGCGTGTCCGGCCTGTCGGCCAGCGTGGCCAAGGCCGTGGTGCGCTGGCGCGAGGCCAACGGTGCGTTCTCCACCCGCAAGCAGCTGCTCGACGTGACCGGCTTCGGCCCCAAGGCCTTCGAGCAGAGCGCCGGCTTCCTGCGCATCCGCGACGGCGCCGACCCGCTGGACATCACCGGCGTGCACCCTGAAACGTATCCGCTGGTCGAGCAGATCATCGTCAAGACCGGCAAGCCGATCGCCGAGCTGATGGGTCGCGCCGACATGCTCAAGACGCTGAAGCCCGAGCTGTTCGCCAACGAGAAGTTCGGCGTCATCACGGTCAAGGACATCCTGGGCGAACTCGAGAAGCCCGGCCGCGACCCGCGCCCCGACTTCAAGGTGGCGCGCTTCAACGACGGCGTGGACGACATCTCCGACCTCACCGAGGGCATGATCCTCGAGGGCACCGTGAGCAACGTGGCCCAGTTCGGCGCCTTTGTCGACCTGGGTGTGCACCAGGACGGCCTGGTCCACGTGAGCCAGCTGAGCCACAAGTTCGTCAACGACGCCCGCGAAGTCGTCAAGACCGGCGACATCGTCAAGGTCAAGGTGATGGAAGTCGACGTGGCCCGCAAGCGCATCGGCCTGTCGATGAAGCTCGACGCCGCCCCCGCACGCCGCGACGGTCCGCGCGACAACCGCTTCGAAGGGGCAGGACGCGGCCAGCAGCAACAAGGCCGGCGCGACAACTCGCCGCAGCCGGCGGGGCAGATGGCGAGTGCGTTTGCCAAGTTGCAGGGGTTGCGCAAGTAAGCAGCCCGCCGACCGCACGTTTCTTGCAAACACCGCCGGCATGAAAGCCCTGCGCATCTACGCCGGCCCCACGGCCCGCCAGCACATCGAGCAGCACGGCCTGCGTCCGCAGGACGTGCGTACCATCCCCGGCGCGGCGGGCGGGCCCAAGGGGCTGATCCTCGGGCCGCTCGATCGCTTCATCTTCGGGCGCTGGCTCACGCAGTCGAGCCAGCCGGTGGACCTGGTGGGCGCGTCGATCGGCGCGTGGCGGCTGGCGACGGCCTGCCTGTCAGACCCGGAGGCGGCCTTCGGGCGCTTCGAGCACGACTACGTGCGCCAGCAGTTCGAAGTGCCACCGGGCCAGAAGCGGCTCAGTCCGCACCAGCTCAGCGAACGTTTCGCGGAGAGCCTCGACACCTTCTATGGCGGACGCATCGGTGAGGTGCTGGGCCATGCGCGCTACCGGCTGCATGTGGTGACCTCGCGCGGGCGCCACATCCTGGGGCGCGAGGGCAGGGCGCGCACGCCGGTCGGCTACCTGGGCGCCTTTGCGAGCAACAGCCTGCATCGCAAGAGCTTGGGCGCCTGGCTGGAGCGCTGCGTGTTTTCCACGCCCGGCGCGGCCTTGCCCTTCGGCACCAAAGACTTCCGCACGCGCCAGCACGCGCTGAGCGAGGCCAACTTCAACCGGGTGCTGCAGGCCTCGTGTTCCATTCCGTTCCTGCTGGCGGCGGTGCACGACATTCCGGGCGCGCCGCGCGGCGCCTACTGGGACGGCGGCATCACCGACTACCACCTGCACCTGGACTACCAGCCCGCCGACGAAGGCATCGTGCTGTACCCGCACTTCCAGCAGGCGGTGGTGCCGGGCTGGCTCGACAAGGGGCTGCGCTGGCGCCACAAGTCGACGCGCTTTCTCGACCGCATGGTGGTGCTGGCGCCGAATCCCGAATGGGTGAAGACGCTGCCGCACGGCAAGCTGCCCGACCGCAAGGACTTCATCCGCTTCGCGAACGACGCGCAGGCCCGCATCGCGGCCTGGGGTCAAGCCACGCGCGAGGCGACGCGCCTGTCGGATGAGTTCGAGGCCTGGCTCGGCGACGACGGGCGCTCGCGCGACATCCTGCCGCTCTGAACCCAGCTTGTCCCGTCGGGGACAAACCCTGAGCGCCGGCGCATGAGGGCGCTTCGAGAATGGTCCGATCCATGCCATTCGAAGGGTTCCCGACCATGCCGCACGCCACGCTCTCCCGCCGCCGTTTTTCCCTCGCCACCGCGGCCGCCGCTGCCAGCCTGGCCGCACCGTCTTTCGCACAGAGCGCCTGGCCGAGCAAGCCGATCCGCATCATCGTGCCCTACACCCCGGGCGGCTTCACCGACCAGATGGCGCGGCTGGTGCAGGCGGGCCTGCAGACGCGCCTGGGCCAGCCAGTGGTGATTGACAACAAGCCCGGCGCCAACAGCCTGATCGGCGTCGATGCCGTGGCCAAGGCCGCGCCCGACGGCAGCACCTTCGGCGTCGTCATCGCGGCCTACACGGCCAACACCACGCTGTACCCCAAGCTGCCCTACGACCCGCGCAAGGACCTCGTGGGCGTGTCGCTGATGGGGGTGTCGCCGCTGCTGGCGGCGGTCAACAACGACGCGCCGTTCAAGACGGCGCGCGAGCTCATCGACTACGCACGCAAGCACCCCGGCAAGATCAGCTTCGGTTCCTCGGGCAACGGCTCGGCCGCGCACCTCACGAGCGAGCTGTGGAAGTCGCTCACGCAGACCTACATGATCCACATCCCGTACCGCGGCGCGGTGCCTGCGCTGACCGACCTGATGGGCGGGCAGATCCAGCTGTTCTTCGACGCGCCCACGGGCCTCATCAACCAGGGCAAGGCCGGCAAGGTGCGGCTGATCGGCGTGGCCGGCGACAAGCGCCTGCCGGCCGTACCCGACGTGCCGACCTTCATCGAGCAAGGCTTCGCGGGCTTCACCGGCAGCACCTGGGCCGGCATGCTGGCGCCGGCGGGCACGCCGCGGGAGATCGTCAAGCGCATGTCGGAAGAAGTGGCGCGCATCATCAAGAGCGACGAGACGCGCGCCAAGCTCGATGCCATGGGCACCTTCCCGGCGGGCAGCACGCCGGAGGAGTTCGACGCGTTCATTGCGTCCGAGACCACCAAGTGGGGCAAGGTGATCCGCACGGCGGGCGTCAAGCTCGACTGAGCCTCCAGCGCTGTTTCAGGGGGCCAGCACCAGCACCTTGAACTGGCTGGGCACGATGCGCATGCCCACGATGTTGCAGCGGTTCTGCACCGCCAGGCTGGTCATGCGCGTGCAGGGCGTGCCCTTGAGCAGCACCGTGAACGCGCCGGTGATGTGGCGCGACGGCCCCATCACGGTCTGCGACACCACGCCCATGAGCACGCCGGCGTTGTCGCCGTTGGTGATCGGCGTGGTGGTCGCCATGTTGTGCACGGGCGTGCCGCCGTACAGGATGTTCCAGGCGTTGGGCAGGGCCGTCGGCCCGAGCGCGATGTTGGGGTAGGGCACGGGCAGCGCGGGCGGTGTCTTGCAGACATCGGGAAACGCGAGGTCCATTCCCATCATCTGTGCGTTGGCGAACATGGTTCAGGCTCCTTGTCGGTATCAACCCATGTGGATCTGTTCGGCGTCGACCTTCACCAGCGCCTGGCTGGTGACGAAGGTGTTCCTGGCGTGCAGTCGCAGGCTCTGCGAGGCCTGCATGTCGATCTGGCCCGCGCGCACCTGCTCGACCTCTTCAGTGAGGCGAAAGCTCGAGCGCGTGAGCAGGCTCAGGCGGTCGAGCACGGTCTCGAGCGTGCGGCCCACGAAGCGGGCGACCAGCGTGGTCACGCGCACCTCGGCGCCGCGGTAGGCCATGTCGGTGATGTCCACCGTGGCCTTGTCGGCCTGAAGTGCGAATGCGGAGGCCTGCATCGCGATGCCGCCGCGCCGCGAGCGGATCGTGAGGTCGCCCTCGGCCACGAGCTGCGACTGGCTGGGGTCGGCCTGGGTGACGACGGCGATCAGGAACAGCTGCTCGCGCTGCGGCCCGGCCACGAGCACGACATCGCCCACGGCGGGCTGCAACAGGCAGCTCGCGGCGCGCGGGCAATGCCAGGGCGCGCCGCTCGGCTGCGGTTCAACGACGAAGCGGCCGTTGGGCAGCGATTGCATGACGGTGCCGAGCGCGCTGCCGGTCCAGGCCGGTGCGGCGACCGCAGGCAGCGGCTTGCGCAGCAGCGCGTGCATCTCGGTCTCTGACGTAACCGATGGCGGCGAAGCAGCTTCGCGAAGGGCTCGTTGGGTCATGGCGGGGTGTCCTGTGGATCGGGCGGCAGTGGCCGGCCGAAGGTGTCGCGGCCGGCGCGTTGCGGGCGGCTCGCACGGGCGGCAGAAAAGCGCTCGGCCTCGAACAGCGCGGGGTCGCTGTCGAGCACGCCGAGGCGGTCGCTCCAGCGCGCACCGGTCTCGATCGCCCGGTGCATCTGGGTGCGGTGGAAGGTGGCGCCGCGCAGGTCGGCATCGGCGAGGTCGGCGTAGGAGAAATCCGCATACACGAGGTGGCTGCGGGCGAACGCGGTGCGGCGGCAGCTTGCGCGGTGGAACACGCACTGCTCGAGCCGCGCGTCCGACAGGTCGGCGTCGTCGAGCCGGGCACCGACCCACAGGCTCTGGTCGAAGTGCCCGCCGCGCGCATCCACCCGGCGCAGGTCGGCCTCGGGGAACAGGCATTGCGGCGCCTGCACGCCCGACAGCACCGCGCCTTCGAGCTTCGCGCCCTTGAAGTTGCACTGGCTCAAACGCGCGCCGGCGAAGTTGCAACCCGTGAGGTCGGCATCGATGAACTGGCACAGATGAAACGACTGCGCCGAGAAGTCCTGCCCCGCGAGGTCGGCCTCGCCGAAGATCACGTTGTGGAAGCTCGCGCCCCTGAAGCGCGTGCCGCGCAGCGCCGCGCGGTAGAAGACGGTGGTGTTCAGCGCCGTGTCGTCGAAGCGCGTGCCGTCGAGGCGGCATTCGCCGAACACCGACTTCGTGAGGTCCGCGCGCCCGAAGCCCGCGCCGTCGAGCGTGCTCTGGTGGAAGGTGGCCTGGCCCGCCTGCGCCGCGCTCATGTCGACGCCGCTCAGGTCGGCCTCGGAGAAGACGGCGTGGGCCATCGCCGCAGACCGCAACTGCGCACGGGGCAGGGCGCAGCGGTGGAAGGCGGCGTGCTGCAGGTCGGCGGTGTCGAGCACCGCGTCGTCGAAGCGGCAGCTGTCGAACACCGATTCGCCCAGCCGCGCGCCGCGAAGGTGGGCGCGGCGGAAATCGCAGGCGCCGAAGCTGCCGCCGCGCAGGTCCATGCCGTCGAAGTCCATGCCCTGGAAGTCCTGGTCCTGGATGTGGTCGCCGCCGCGGATCTTCGCTGCCAGCTCGGCCGGCGTCATCGCACCGGGCCCGCGGCGCGGCGCGGGAGGGTCTTGGCCTGTTCGAGGTGCGCGCCGTGCGTGTCGGTCACGCTGTCGATCAGGGTCTGCGAGACGTCGGCGCGGAACAGGTTGGTCTCGCGCAGGTCGGTGCGGACCAGGCGGGCTTTCTGCAGGCTGGCATGCATGAGGTTGGCGCCGCGCAGCGAGGCCTGCGTGAAGTCGGCGCGGATGAAGAGGCTTTCGGGCGCATCGCAACCGCTGAGGTCGGCGCCCGTGAGGCTGCAGGCCGACAGGTCGCACGTGTCGAGCGTGGCACGCACGAAGCGCGCACCGTCCAGCGGCATCTCGCGCAGGCCGCATTGCACCAGCGTCGCGTCTTCGAAGTCCATGGTGCGCAGGCTGCTGGTGCCGACGAAGCAGGTGGTGTGCAGGGTGGCGCCGCGAAAGACGATGCCGGTGTCGCCCGGCGTGTGGGCCCAGGCGCAGGCTTCGAGCCGGGCGCCGCTGAAGTCGAGCCGCTCGGCGATGCACGAGATCAGGCCGACCTTGTGGAGCACGGCGTTGCGAAAGCTGCAGTCTTGCAGGCGGGTCTGTTCGAGGAAGGTCACGTAGGAAAGGCGTGCGGCGTCGAAGCGGCAGTGGTCGACCTGCAGGCCGAGCACGGTCAGGTGCTCCAGCGAGGCTTGCGAGAAGTCGCAATGGTCGAAGTGCGTCTGCTCGAGCGTGGTGTGGTGCAACTGCGCCCCGGTGAACACGGTGTGGACGCAATGGGCCAGGCTGAGGTTCGCGCGGTGCAGCACGCAGCCCGCGAGCGAGGCCCGCGAAAGGCGCGCACGCACGAGCACGGCCTCGGTGGCATCCGCACCATCGAGCCGGGCGCCTTCGAGGTTCGCGTGTTCGAGCAAGGTGCGGTGCAGGCGCGCGCCGCGCAGGTCCATGCCTGACAGGTCGGCGCCCGTGAGGTCCATCTCCGAGAGGTCGCGGGTGGTGGCCATCGCGTCCTGCACGCGCTGGCGCGCCTCGGCGGCGCGTTCGCCTTCGAGCACGTCGGCGGGCGACTGGTGCTGCGCGCCCATCCGGTACATGTCGATCAGCCCGCGCTGGCCTTTCTCGACCACCTCCGCGAAGGCCTGCTGCTGCGCGGGCGGTAGCGCGGACGTGCCCGTCGCGGCGGCGATGCCGAACATGCCCTGCAGCACGGTCTGCGCATCGAAGGCGGGCGGGCCCTTGGTCGTGGTGCGGTCGATGCCCGAGACCAACTCTGCGGAGTCGAAGCCGACCTGGCGTGACTCGGCCGCATTGAGTTGCCCCGCACGTTCCAGCTCGCGCCGCCCGTCGTCGAGCGCCTTGCGCTGGTCCTGCGTGAAGCGCCGCGTGCGCTCGACGAACTCGGGCAGCTCGGCGAGCGTCGGCGCCTTGCGGAAGGGCTCGGGCAGCGGCCGTTCGCGCAGCAGGCGCGGATCGTGGCCGGCTTCGCGCGCCTGCTGCATCAGGTCCGCGCGCAGCCGGTCGCCGCGCTCGCGCATGTTGCGCACCAACGCGGATTCCTCACCGTCGTCCAGCGTGTCGAGCCACGGGCCGATGGCCTGCGCGGGCAGCAGCTCGTCGTCGCGGGCCGCATGCAGCGCGCCGGTCTCGGGATCGCAACGGCGCTGGAGGAGCGCGAAGTAGTGCGCCAGCGGGCGCGGTGCATCGCCCGCGGCTTCGATGGCCGGCATCACGTGCGTCACGTCGTCGGCGTCGTCTTCCACGATGTCGATCTCGCCGTGGTGGATCAGCGCCACCTGTCCGCGGTGCGGAAAGAACCACGCCGTGGTGAGGCGCATGGGCACTTCGTCGAACTGCTCGGGTTCGCGGCTGGGGCCGTTGCGCCGCGCGATGAAGGCGCGCGCACGCCAGTCGGGCAGGCGCCCGCGCTGCACCGGTTGCGTGGGGTGCATGTGCCAGATTTCGTAGGGCGTGTCGCCGGGAATGTGGTCGCGCGCGGGCCAGCGTTGCTGCGGCGGCGCGGCGTTGAAGAAGCGCCAGTCCATGTCCTCCGAAAAACCGGGGAACAGGTGCTCGCGCCAGTGGCCGTCGTACTGCTGGCCAATCAGGCGCATGCGGCTGGGCCGGGTCAGCTCGATCGGGCCGAAGCCGGCGGGCTCGGTCTCGCGATCGGACCGGTCGATGCGCTGCTGCGGGTCTTCGATGTTCGGCAGGCGCTGCACCTGCAGGCCGTTGACGGTTTCGTGCGCGTGGCCGATGCCCCGCGGGTTCTCGGCAAAGCTGGGGCCGCCGTAGGCACGTGTGGCGTCGAGCCGCATCGACTCGAAGGGCTGCGGCGCGGTGGCGCGGCCGTCGAGCCAGAAGCGGTCGCCGAACACCAGCAGCTGGCGCGAAAGCTCCCCCACGCGCATCGCGACGGCGCACGCAGTCTTGTCGTCCTGATGCTGCGTGTAGGCATACCCAGTGGCCAGAAACTCGGCGTGGGGTTTGGGAATGCCCAGGTCGATGGCGCCTGTGGGGCCGAGCTCTTCGGCGGCGATCTTCCAGAACTCCGGCTCGGGCAGCAGCACGGGCGCGGCGTCCATCGACACCATGCCCATCAACGTGACACCCAGGCGTTGCCGGCCGCCTCGCAGGAAGGGGCGCGTGATGACGCTCAGCCGCAGCGGCTTGACGGTTTTCAATGGGACTAGCTCCGTGCGGGCGCCACTTCGAGCGGCGTGCGCTGCCGATCGACCGCCACCACGTCGGGGTGCGCCGGGTCCTGGACCAGGTGCAGGGTCGCGCCCGGCACCGCGAGCCGGGGCAGCAGCAGTTCGTCGACCAGCGTGCGCAGCACCACGCTCGGCACCGGCGACGACGGCGGCATCTGCAGCGTGAATTCGAGCGCGACCATGCACTGGCCATGGCTGCCCGGGCTGGTGAGCTGGTGTTCGGAGCGCCGCACCTGGGCCACCACGCCGTGCGTGGCCACGCCGGCCCCGCCCAGGCGTTCGCCGATGCGCCGCTCCTGCGTGTACCTGCGCTGCTCGCGCGTGGCCGTGACGACCACCGCGACGCCGGCCAGCAGCGCCCCGCCCATCATCACGGCGAAGACGCTCCAGAGGACCTGTTCCCAGATGGCCATCGATGGGGCGATCGGCTCAGACCTTGACGGTCATCGCCTTGGCGGCGAAGGCCAGGCCGCCGCTGGCGATCTTCATGCCGATGTTCGCGACCTTGAGCATCTTTCCCTCGATCTCGGTCGCCGAGTTCTGCGAGCGGAACACCGCCACGTCGAGCCGTATGCCCGAGAACTGCGAATTGAGGATGTAGTTCTGCTGGCGCAGCCCCCACAGGTCGAGCGCCAGCCCGACCGCCGAAAAACGCGCCCCTACGCCGCCCGCGCGGTACCAGCGCCAGTCGTTGCTCTTGGCGTAGTTGTTGATGTAGGTCTTCGAGTTGTTCGTGTAGTCGTTCGTGATGTTCTTGTAGACCTTGGACGTCGTGTTGTAGACGTTGGTGTTGATCACGTGCTGCGTCGTGTTGTGGATGTGGTTCGTGGTGTTGAAGGTCACGTCCGGCGAGGTGTGGACCGTCGGGCCGGTCACCGTGGTGTTCGACGGACCGTTGACGTGCACGGTGTTCGACGTGTTGATGGTGTCGTTGCGGCCCGCGCTCACGAAGCGGATTTCCTGCCCGTCGATGGTGCCGTTGAAGCCGCCGCTGATGGCGAGCGTCACGCCGCCGGAAATGGTGTCGTTCAGCCCGCCGCTGAGCGTGCGCGTCTTGCCGCCCGTGATGCGCTGCGTCACGCCGCCGCTCACGGTTTCGCTGAAGCCGCCGGTCACGTCGCGCGTGTCGCCGCCGGTGATGGTTTCTGTCGCGCCGGCCGTGATGTCGCGCGTCTCACCGTCCTGGTAGGTGGCCGACTCGTGGCCCTTGATGAGGGTGGTGCGGGTGCCGTCGGTGGTGTGGGTCTCGTCGGCTTCCACTTCGACGTCGAGGTTGCGCTCTGCGTGCAGCAGGATCTGCTCGGCGCCCGTGCGGTCCTCGAAGCGCAGCATGTTGGCCTGGTTGGCCGCGCCGCCGGTGCTGGAGCGCGTGAGGATGCCGCTGGCCGTGGCGTTGGCGGGCAGCTCCCACGGCGGCATCTGGTCGCTGTTGTAGACGCGGCCGGTGATGATGGGGCGGTCGGGCTGGCCGCCGATGAAATCGACGATCACTTCCTGGCCCACGCGCGGCATGTGCATGGTGCCGTAGTTGGCGCCGGCCCAGTTGCTCGACACGCGCACCCAGCACGAGCTGTTCTCGTCCGACTGGCCGTAGCGATCCCAGCGGAACTGCAGCTTCACGCGGCCGAAGCGGTCGGTCCAGATCTCTTCGGGGCCGACCACGGTGGCGGTCTGCGGGCCGTTGGTGCGCGGGCGCGGCGTGGTGCGCGCGGGGCGGTAGGGCACGGCCGAAGGCAGCACGGTGAAGTCGAACTCGCACACCGATTCGCTGCTGCCGCCGGTCGAGTATTCGGGCTCGCGCAGGTCGTAGCGCGTTCCGGTGACGAGGTACTCGCGGTTGTCGGCCTCGCGCGGGCAGTGCGTCATCTCGAACAGGTGGCCCGGCGCCATGCCGACCACGTTGGTGTGGCCCGAGGCCAGCTCGTGCGCGCACTGCAGCTCCTGCAGGCGGATCTTCGCGTAGGCGTCGCCTTGCTGGTGCTCGCTGTAGCCGCCGAGCCATTCATAGACTTCGTAGGTCGCGTGGTCGTGGCCCTTGGGGTCCTGCTGCACGCTCTGCAGCGAGGCGCGCGACTTCCTGAAGTCGAAGTCGTCGAGCATCACGCGGCCCGAGGTGATCTGCTCGGCCACGCGCCAGCGGTCGATGCAGGGCTCCAGCGCATTCACCACGCGGTCGCGCGGGCGGTAGGGAATGCGGGCGTGGCCCGGCAGCGGGTGGTAGCCGCCCGTGTCGTCGGCCAGCACCAGCAGGTGCGAGCCGTTGCCGTGCTCGAAGTGGTAGGCGATGCCTTCGTGCTCCATGAGGCGGCTCACGAAGGCGAAGTCGCTCTCCTGGTACTGCACGCAGTACTCCCAGGGGCGGTAGCTGCCCGTGAGGCGCTTCTCGAACTGGAAGCCGTACTTGCCCAGCACCGCATCGAGCACCTCGGGCACGCTCTGGTTCTGGAAGATGCGGCAGTCGGTGGTGCGCGTGAGGTACCACAGCCAGGGCTGCACGAGCGCGCGGTAGATGTAGTGGCGACCGGTTTCGTTGGCGCGCCCGACCAGCTCGAAGCGCACCACGGTGCCGTTGAGGTAGCGCGTTGTGCCGTCGTCGGCAATGGCCAGCGTGAGCGAGGTGCCGAGCAGGCGCTTCAGGTCGAGGTTGAAGCTGGTGCTGACCATGTCGACCTCGAACTCGAAGAGTTGCGAGAGTCCTTCGTGTCCCCGCATCGCGCGGAACTTGAGTTGCTCGGCGCTCAGGACGGTATGGACTTGGACGGTACGCGGCATTCGACACTTCCCTGACCCCTCGGGCTTTCACGGATGCGAAGCCTCTGCAGATGGGGCCAGGCCAGTATGAAAACGCCGCGTGTCACATCCATGACGCGCCCCATGCAAAAGGCCGTCGAAACGGCCTTTTGTGAAAGCGAATGCACGCCTGCGCAGCAGGAGTGACGCAAAGGTTTTACATCGACGCTTCGAGCATCGCCTTGTAGTCGTCGCGCGTGGCCAGCCGCGGGTTGGTCTTGTGGCAGTGGTCGGCCATGGCACCGTCGATGATCTGTTCGAACATCGCGGGCGTCACGCCCACTTCGGCCAGGCCCTTGGGCAGGCCCAGGCGCGCGTTCATGTCGCGGATCGCGTGGCCGAGGTCGCCGGCCGAGTCCAGGTGCATGGCCTGCGCCATGCGCTGCAGGCGCTGTTCCTTCTGCACCGACTCGGCGCCCGAATTGAAGTGGATCACCGCCGGCAGGAAGAGGGCGTTGAGCGTGCCGTGGTGCAGGCGCGGATCGACGCCGCCCAGGCTGTGGCTCAGCGAGTGCACGCAGCCCAGGCCCTTCTGGAAGGCCATGGCGCCCTGCATCGACGCGCTCATGAGGTTCAGGCGCGCCTCGCGGTCGCTGCCGTCTTTCGTCGCGCGCTCGATGTGGCCCCACGCGCGCTCCAGGCCGTCGAGGCCGATGCCATCGGCCGGCGGGTTGAAGGCGGCCGACATGAAGGTTTCCATGCAGTGCGCGATGGCGTCCATGCCGGTGGCGGCCGTGAGCCGGGGCGGCAGGCCGAGCGTGAGCTCGGGGTCGCAGATGGCGGCCTTGGGCATGAGGAACCAGCTGTGGAAGCCCAGCTTGCGGTGGTCGTCGACGATGACGATGGCGCCGCGCGCCACCTCGCTGCCGGTGCCGCTGGTGGTGGGCACGGCAATGAGCGGCACCGCGCGCTCGGTGATCTTGGGCGAGCCGCCTTCGATGGTGGCGTAGGTCTTGAGCGGGCCGTCGTGCGTGGCCGCGATGGCCACGCCCTTGGCGCAGTCGATGGCCGAGCCGCCGCCCACGGCGATGAGGCCGTCGCAGCGGCCGCTGCGGTAGAGCTCGACGGCGGCGCGCACGGCGGCCTCGGTCGGGTTGGAGGGCGTCTGGTCGAACACCGAGACCTCGAGATCGGCGATGGCGTCGAGCGCCTTCTGCAGCACGCCGGCCGCGCGCACGCCGGCGTCGGTGACGATCAGGGGGCGGTTGATGCCGATGCGCGCGCACTCGCTCGACAGGAGCTTGATGGCGCCGAATTCGAACTGGATCTGGGTGAGGTATTGGATGAGGGCCATGAGGGGGAACGCCCGAGGGCAGTACGATTGCTGACCGTTCGAATCTAACAAGAGGGGACATTCTTGCCCACCAACAAAACCCTTGCGTCTGTCGCACTGGGCTCAGCGCTGCTGGCCGCCTCGATCCAGGCCGCCTGTCTCAGCGACACCCAGGTGGCCGACTTCGCCGCCGCGCAGGCAGCGCGCACGCCCGCCGCCGACATCGAGAACCTCAGCGAGGCCGACGCGGCCTGCACGCGCGCCAAGCTCAACGTGCTGCATGCGCGCAACCTGGGCGAGATGGTCGGCTACAAGGCGGGCCTCACCAACCCCGCGGTGCAGAAGCGCTTCAACTACGACCAGCCGGTGTGGGGCGTGCTCTACCAGCGCATGCTGCTGGACAGCGGCGCGGTGGTCGATGCGGCCTTCGGCGCGCGGCCGCTGTTCGAGGCCGACATGCTGGTGCGCGTGAAGAGCGCCGACATCCACAAGGCCAAGACACCGGCCGAGGTGCTGGCCAACATCGACCAGCTCATTCCCTTCATCGAGCTGCCCGACCTCGCGGTGCAGACGCCCTCGAAGCTCAACGTCCCGGGCGTGGCGGCCATCAACGTCGGTGCGCGGCTCGGCGTGCGCGGGCTGCCGGTCGATGTGCCGGCCACGGCCGACGGCCAGTCCTGGATGCTCGAAAGCCTGCGCGACATGCGCGTGGTCATGAAGGACGGGCAGGGCAAGGAGCTGGCGACTGGCAAGGGATCGGACATCCTCGAGCACCCGCTCAACGCGGTGGTGTGGCTGGCCGGCGCGCTGGCCAAGGACGGCATCGCGCTGAAGCCGGGCGACCTGATCAGCCTGGGCTCGTTCTCGCCGCTGCTGCCGCCCAAGGCCGGGCAGACTGTGATGGTGAGCTACGAAGGGCTGTCGCGCATGCAACCGGTGGTGGTGTCTTTCAAGTGAGCACGACCACGACAGCGAACCGCCTCGCGCAACCCGCACTCACACCGAAGATGGCCGGCGTGGTCGAGCGCATGGCGCGCGCGGGCCATCCGCCGCTCGACCAGCTCACGCCCGACGAAGCCAAGGCCTCGTACGAAAAAGGCGCGGGCGTGCTTGAGGTGCCCAAGCCCGAGCTGGCGCGCATCGAAGACTTCCACATCGCCGCGCGCGACGGCCACGCCATTCCCGCGCGGCTGTATGCGCCGTCGGCCGAGGTGCTGCCGGTGCTCGTGTACTTCCACGGCGGCGGCTTCACGGTCGGCAACATCCGCACGCACGACACGCTGTGCCGCGTGCTCAGCCTCAAGAGCGGCTGCGCGGTGGTGTCGGTCGACTACCGGCTCGCGCCCGCGCACAAGTTTCCGACCGCGTCGAACGACGCGTGGGACGCCTTCCAGTTCATCGCCACGCAGGGCGCGAGCCTGGGCCTGGACGGCACGCGCCTGGCGGTGGGCGGCGACAGCGCGGGCGGCACGCTGGCGGCCGTGTGCGCCATCCTGGCGCGCGATGCCGGCCTGCCGGTGGCACTGCAGCTGCTCATCTACCCCGGCATGGCCGCGCACCAGGACACCGAGTCGCACCGACGCCATGTCGACGGCCCGCTGCTGACCAAGGCCATGATCGACTTCTTCTTCGCCCAGTACGTGAACACGCCCGCCGACCGCGACGACTGGCGTTTCGCGCCCTTGCTGGCCGACGACGTCGACGGCGTGGCGCCGGCATGGATCGGGCTGGCCGAGGCCGATCCGGTGGTGGACGAAGGCATCGCCTACGCCGACAAGCTGCGCGCCGCGGGCGTGGCGGTCGACCTGGAAATCTACCGTGGCGTGATCCACGAATTCATCAAGATGGGCCGGGCGATTCCCGAGGCGCTGCAGGCGCAGAACGACGCGGCCCGCGCACTGAAAGAGGCATTGAACCCATGAGCGAGAACAACAACACCCCGGTCCGCCGCGAGGACTTCCACTACTTCCATCGCCTGCGCGTGCGCTGGGCCGAGGTGGACATGCAGAAGATCGTCTTCAACGCGCACTACCTGATGTACTTCGACACCGCCATCGCCGACTACTGGCGCGCGATGGCGCTGCCCTACGAAGAGGCGATGCATTCGCTGGGCGGCGACCTGTACGTGCGCAAGGCGACCATCGATTTCCGCGCCTCGGCCCGCATGGACGACGTGATCGACGTGGGCATGAAGTGCGCGCGCATCGGCAACTCGTCGATCATTTTCCAGGGCGGCCTGTTCCGTCAGGACGAGTTCCTGGTGGGCTGCGAGCTCGTCTACGTGTTCGCCGACCCGGCCACGCAGACCTCGAAGCCGGTGCCCGCGGCCCTGCGCGAGACGCTGACGGCCTTCGAGGCCGGCGAGCCGATGCGCACCGTCGAGACCGGCGACTGGGCCACGCTCGGCGAAGGCGCGAGCGCGCTGCGTCGTGCCGTGTTCATCGAGGAACAGAACATTCCCAAGGAGCTGGAGTGGGACGCGCACGACGCCGTCGTGCTGCACGCGGTGGCGCGCAACCGGCTCGGCCAGGTCATCGGCACCGGCCGGCTGCTGCCCGCCGAGGACGGCGTCTCGCACATCGGCCGCATGGCGGTGCATCGCACCTTGCGCAGCGGCGGCCACGGCGCGGCCGTGGTGCAGGCGCTCGAAGACGCGGCCCGCGCGCGGCGACCGCGAAGTGGCGCTCAACGCGCAGCGCAGCGCCGAGCGCTTCTATGCGCGACTCGGCTACGCGGTGCACGGCCAGCCTTTCGAGGAAGCCGGCATTGCGCACATCGAGATGCGGCGCGCGCTGCGCTGAGCACTCCCGATCAGTAGCGGGCCGGCGGGTCCGGCACGTAGCCGGGGTCCGAGCCCGGGAAGGGCGACGGGCCCGACGGACGCGGCCAGCGCTGCGGCACCGGGATGACGCCCGCGGCGACCAGGTTCTCGCGGCTGTCGTAGCGGATGCGGATCACCTCGTCGGGCTGCGAGCTGGCGCGCTCGAAGGTCGTCTTGCCGACGTACGAGGTCTCGCGCCGTCCGTGGGCCGTGCCCAGGCTCGGGCTGGGCGCCGACTGGCGGGCCATGGCGCCGGCCGACGACTCGGCGGCCATGTCGGCGTTGCCGGCGCTGCCTGCGGGTGGGGCCGCCTTGGCGCGCGCATCGCCCATCGACGACGGTGCCGGCGGCGCCTCGCTGCGCCGTTCGCGGCTGCTGTTGCCGCCGCTGTACTCGTCGCGCGACGGATAGGGCGTCACGACCGGCGGCGGCGGTTCCGGCCGGCGTTCGCGGAACATCGCGACACCGATCACGCCCACGTCGTCGGGGCGGCCCGTGCGGCTTGCGTAGGAATTGCCGGCGGCGGCGAACTCGAAGGCCGCGATCTGCGAATCGCTCTTGCGCCAGCCCGCGATGTCGCTGCGCTCGCGCGGGCCGAACACATAGCCGTTCTGGCCGACGCCGGCGGTTTCGCCGGTGACGACGTTGACGCCGTCCACCGACATCACGGCCATGATGCGTTCGCCCATCGCGTTGCGCGCCCGGATCGCATAGCGCGCGCCGGGGCGGCCGGCCACCCAGTACTCGCCGCGGTGGCGGTAGATCGGCAGTTCGGCGCCGCTCGTGCGGTCGACGATGCTGATGTTCATCAGGCCGCCGATGCGGCTGGCACCGGAGGGGTAGGGCCGCATCGGGCTTTCCGCCCCCGCCGACAGCGCGGTCAGGGCCAGGACGGTGGTGAGGAGAAGTCTGCGCTGCATCATGGTGGCTTCCTTGCCAGGAGTGGATCGATGCAGGCTTCTACGGCGGGGCCTCGCGAACGGGGTTAAGCGTCGCGCAAAAAATGGCGCTGTCGGTGAGACAGCGCCAAGCGCCCCGGAAAGAAGGCAGGGACGCAGGGGAAATCAGATGTCTTCAAGCAGCGGGTAGGGCAGCGGCTCCACCGACAGCGCCGGTCCGCCGGGCGCTCCCGCGTGCAGGCCGCCGGCCTCGAGCGCGGCGATCTGGATGGAGATGAGCGCCGACCAGCCGCCATCGGGCGCGGGCGCGGCCTGCGCCACGGTGCCCACGGGCTGTTCGGCGTCGTTGGCCGCGAACACCTCCTGGCCCGCGGCCAGCGGGCGTCGGTCTGCGCAAGGTAGGTGCGGCGCTTGAGCGTGCCGCGGAACTGGCTGCGGGCCACGATTTCCTGGCCGGGGTAGCAGCCCTTCTTGAAGTTCACGCCGCCCACCGACTCGTAGTTGATCATCTGCGGCACGAAGGCCTCGATCACCGGCGTGGTCAGCGTGACGATGCCGCTGCGCACCTCGCTCCAGGGCCACAGGGCGGCGTCGAGCGTCGGGCCCACGGGCGCCTTCTGGTCGGCCGGCGCGATCCACAGCGCGCGCGGCACGCCGTCGGCCGGGTACAGCGACACCACGCTGATGTCTTCGCCGATGGCCGTGCGGCGACCGGGCGGCAGGGCCGCGTCCAGGCCGTTGGCGGTCAGGGCGGTGCCGGCCACGCCGTGCAGCGCGAACTGCTCGGTGGCGTCGGTCAGCTTGACCTTGGCGCGCAACACATACATCGACAGGCGCTTGAGCGTGGCCGCCAGGATGTCGCGGCTGCACACCAGCAGGATGAGTTCGGGCTGCGGGCGGATGCCGATGAAGCTGGCGATCACGCGGCCCTTGGCCGTGCAAAGCGCCGCCAGGCGGGCTTCGGTGGCGCCGAGCAGCGAGAAATCCTGCGTGAGCTGGCCGTGCAGGAAGCTGGCGGCATCGGGGCCTTCGGCGCGGATCACGCCGAGGTGGGGCAGGGTGCTCACCCCGTTGAGAACGACTGTGGTCATCGCTGAATTATCATGGCCGTGCCTGTTCCTTCGGGGCGGCAGGGATTCCCCGTCGCAGCGACGGGGCCGGCCGTTCCCGCGGGCCGGTGTCCATCTGCTTGCCAGCCCTTTTTCTTCCTCCGTCTTTTCCTCGGATTCGTGCGCAGCTTCTTCCTCACGCTCTTCCTGCTCGTGGCCCTGGCCGTCCTGGCGCTCGGCGGCGCCGGTCTCTGGTGGGTGCACCAGCCGCTCAAGTTGCCGACGCCCAGCGTCGACCTGTCGGTGGAGCCCGGCACCACGCCGCGCGGCATTGCGCAGGCCGTGGCCGACACCGGTGTCGACGTGCAGCCGCAGCTGCTGTACATGTGGTTCCGCGTCTCGGGGCAAGACCGCCAGATGCGCGCCGGCAGTTACGAACTGGAACGCGGTGTCACGCCCAAGCTGCTGCTCAACGTCCTGGTGCGCGGCGAGGAAGCCACGCGCAGCGTGGTGCTGGTCGAAGGCTGGAACATCCGCCAGGTGCGCGCCGCGCTCGCCAAGGCCGAGCAGCTCAAGCCCGAAAGCGTGGGCATGAGCGAAGACGCGCTGATGGCCGCCCTGGGCAAGCCGGGCCTGCACCCCGAAGGCCGCTTCTTCCCGGACACCTACACCTACTCGAAGGGCTCGACCGACATCGCGCTGCTGCAGCGCGCCATGCGGGCCATGGACAAGAAGCTCGAGGCCGCCTGGGCGGCGCGCGCGGCCGATCTGCCGCTCAAATCGGCCGATGAGGCGCTTATCCTGGCCAGCATTGTCGAAAAGGAGACAGGCAAGGCCAACGACCGCGCGGAGATTGCCGCCGTCTTCACCAACCGGCTGCGCATCGGCATGCCGCTGCAGACCGACCCGACCGTGATCTACGGCATGGGCACCGCCTTCGACGGCAACCTGCGCAAGCGCGACCTGCAGACCGACACGCCCTGGAACACCTACACCCGCGGCGGCCTGCCGCCCACGCCGATCGCCATGCCCGGCAAGGCCGCGCTGCTGGCGGCCGTGCAGCCGGCGCAGAGCAAGTCGCTGTACTTCGTCTCGCGCGGCGACGGCACGAGCCAGTTCAGCAGTTCGCTCGACGACCACAACCGCGCGGTCAACCGCTACCAGCGAGGCGGTGGCAGCAGCTCCCAACCCAAGGCGACCCAATGAGTTCGATCAGCAATGGCGGTCTGTTTCTGACGCTGGAAGGCATCGACGGCGCGGGCAAGTCCAGCCACCTCGACGCGCTGGAAGCCCGCTTCAAGGCGCAGGGCCGTACCGTGGTGCGCACGCGCGAACCGGGCGGCACGCCGCTGGCCGAGACGCTGCGCGGGCTGGTGCTCGAACAGCCGATGAACCCGCTGACCGAATCGCTGCTGGTGTTCGCGGCGCGTTGCGACCACATCGCGCAGGTCATCGAGCCGGCGCTGGCGCGCGGCGAGGTCGTGCTGTGCGACCGTTTCACCGATGCCACCTTTGCCTACCAGGGCGCGGGGCGCGGCTTCGACACGGCCGTGCTGTCGACCCTCGAACAGTGGGTGCAAGCAGGTCGGGCAGGCTTGCCCGCGTCGCAACTGCTGCAGCCGCAAGTGACCGTGTGGTTCGACCTCGCCCCCGAGATCGCCGCCCAGCGCCTGGCCGGTGCGCGCGTGCCCGACAAGTTCGAGGCCCAGCCCGTCGAGTTCTTCCGCCGCGTGGCGCAGGGGCTATGCAGACCGCGCCGCCGCCGATGCGTCGCGCTTCGTGCGCATCGACGCGAGCCAGGCCCGCGACCAGGTCTGGCAGCAGATCGACACGGCGCTGGTGGCGCGCGGCGTGCTGTCGCCGGTGCAGGGAGCCACGCGATGAGCGAGCCGGTGAACACGCTGACCCCGTGGCTGCGCCAGCCCTTGGCCGAACTGCTGCGCCAGCGCGGCCATGCTTGGCTGCTGCAAGGCCCATCGGGCATCGGCCAGTACGAACTCGCGCTGGCGCTCGCCGCCGCCTGGCTGTGCGAACAGCCGATGGAGGAGGGCGGTGCCGCCTGCGGCCACTGCGCGAGCTGCCACGCCATCGAGGTCCGCACCCACGCCGACTTGTGCGTGCTGATGCCCGAAGTCGCGATGCAGGAACTGGGCTGGCCGCTCGACGAAAAGGCCCAGTCCGACATCGACGACAAGAAGCGCAAGGCCAGCCGCGAGATCCGCGTCGAAGCCATGCGCGATGCGGTCGGCTTTGCCCAGCGCACCAGCGCACGCGGCCGTGGCAAGGTCGTGCTCGTGTACCCGGCCGAGCGCATGAACACCATCACCGCCAACGCGCTGCTCAAGACGCTCGAGGAACCCGTCGGCGACGTGCGCTTCGTGCTCGCCAGCGAGGCCGCGTGGCAGCTGCTGCCGACCATCCGCAGCCGCTGCCTGGGCTTCACGCTGCCGTGGCCCGAAACCGCCGAGGCCGAGGCCTGGCTGGCGGCGCAGGACGTGCCCGTCGCCGATGCCGCGCAACTGCTGCGTGCCGCGGGCGGACGGCCCAGCGATGCGCTGCGGCTGGCGCGCTCGGGCCAGTCGCCCAAGGCGTGGTCGCTGCTGCCCAAGGCCGTGTCGCGTGGCGACGTGGGCGCGCTGGCCGACCAGGCGCCGGCCCAGGCCGTCGTCTCGCTGCAGAAGCTCTGCCACGACCTGATGGCCGTGGGCCACGGCGCCGAACCCCGTTTCTTCGATGCGGCCGACCTGCCGCCGGCCCCGCACAAGCTGGCGCTGGCGCGCTGGTCGAAGTCGCTCGCCGCCGCCGCGCGGACCGCCGAGCACCCGTTCAACGCCGGCCTCATGCTCGAAGCGCTTGTGAGCGAGGCGCGAAGCACCCTAAACTCTGCCGCTCGCCGCCCATGAACCAACCTGTCGCTCCCGCCGCCGCTTCGTCTGCCACGCCCGCCCGGCCGAGCGTCATCCAGCTCGCCATCAAGGAAAAGGGCGCGCTCTACGCGGCCTACATCCCGCTGTTTGCCGAGGGCGGCATCTTCATTCCGACCACGCGCGAATACCGGCTGGGCGACGACGTCTACGTGCTGCTCACGCTGCCCGAAGACCCGCAGCGCTACCCGGTGGCCGGCAAGGTCGCCTGGATCACGCCGGCCCGCGCCGCTGGCAACCGGGCGCCGGGCGTCGGTGTGCGCTTTCCTTCGGACGAGAAGTCGCGCCAGCTGAAGGCGCGCATCGAAGCCGCGCTCGGTGGCTCCATGGCCTCCGACCGCCCGACCCAGACCATCTGAGTTCTTTCTCCGCCGCCGTCCCCGTGACGCGGAACTCCGGACACGGCGCGATCTCCCACAGGCGCGCCGCACTTCATCCTTTCCGATGTTCACCGACTCCCACTGCCACCTGACCTTCCCCGAATTCGCGGACCAGATGCCCCAGATCCGCGCCGCCATGGCCGCCGCCAAGGTCGACCGGGCGCTGTGCATCTGCACCAAGCTCGAGGAATTCGACGACGTACAGGCCCTGGCCGCCAGCTACGACAACTTCTGGGCCAGCGTGGGCGTGCACCCCGACAACGAGGACATCGCCGAGCCCACCGTGGAAGACCTGGTGCGCCTGTCGGCACGCCCGCGTGTCGTGGCCATCGGCGAAACCGGCCTCGACTATTACCAGATGGAAGAACGCAAGGGCGGCCGCAGCATCGCCGACATGGAGTGGCAGCGCGACCGTTTCCGCGTGCACATCCGCGCCGCGCAGCAGACCCGCAAGCCGCTCATCATCCACACGCGTGACGCCTCGGCCGACACCCTGGCCATCCTCAAGGAGGAGGGCGAAGACGGTGCGGGCAGGGCGGCCGGCGGCGTGTTCCATTGCTTCACCGAAACCGCCGAGGTGGCACGCGCCGCGCTCGACCTGGGTTTCTACATTTCCTTTTCGGGCATCCTGACCTTCAAGAAGGCCCAGGACCTGCGCGACGTGGCGGCCTTCGTGCCGCTGGACCGCATGCTGATCGAGACCGACAGCCCCTACCTGGCGCCCGTGCCGTACCGAGGCAAGACCAACAACCCGTCGTACGTGCCCTTCGTGGCGCAACAGATCGCCGAACTGCGACAAATGCCCGTAGAGGACATCGCCAAGGCGACAAGCGACAACTTCGAAACATTGTTCAGGGAAGTCAAATCATGAAAAACTACTTTAAGAAGTCGATATATCTTGTTGTCATGGCTGCATCTTTTGCAGCGCATGCCGGTTCGTTCGAAGACTTTTTCCGTGCCGTGCGCGGCGACAACGCCAGCGGTGTGCGCACCCTGCTGAACCGCGGTTTTGACCCGAACACGCGCGACGAACACGGCCAGACCGGCTTGATGCTCGCGCTGCGCGAGCCGTCGCCGAAGGTCATCCAGGTGCTGATGGAGTCGCCGCAGCTCAACGTCGACCTGGCCAATGCCAAGGACGAAACGCCGCTGATGCTGGCGTCGATCAAGGGCCAGCAAGACCTGGTGGTGCAACTGCTCAAGCGCGACGCCGCCGTCAACAAGACCGGCTGGGCACCGCTGCATTACGCGGCGAGCAGCGGGCAACTGTCGATCATGAAGCTGCTGCTCGAGAACCACGCCTTCATCGACGCCCAGTCGCCCAACGGCACCACGCCACTGATGATGGCCGCGATGTACGGATCGAACGATGCCGTGAAGCTGCTGCTGGCCGAAGGTGCTGACACGGCGATGAAGAACCAGCTTGGCATGACTGCGGTCGACTTTGCAGTGAAGGCCAATCGGGCTGAGTCTGCGGAGTTGATCAAGGCGGCTGGGGATGCGAAGGCGAATGGGGTGAAGGCGGTGCCGAAGGATGGGAAGTGGTGAGAGCCCGCAGGCCTCAGCAATCCTGACGCAGCAGAGGTTGAACACGGTCGCCCAGGTATTTGGACAACCATGTGCAGTGCTCTTGAAGGCTTTCCACTGGAATATCGTTGCCCAGCCATAGGGACTTCTCATCCAGTCCTGGCACGCGCGTGATCACGCTCAGATAGCCCGCCGTGGCATAGCTGGTGAGCGCCGTGGGGGTCACTGCGCGAATGGACTCAAACGGGACCACGGTGGTGCGCAGCTTTCGCAGTGGCGCCGTCTCGACATAACTGAGCTGCCTGGTTTCCGAATCGAAGCTGAAGGCGATGACCGTTTTTCGCGAAGTCGCGACCAGCAGCATGAGACCCGCGAGGCCGCTCGTTCCGAACAGCGGGATCCAAATTGCCGGATCAGCGAACACGCCGGATGAAGACGGGTTCACGCCGTTCGCGAGCGAGGCAAGGCTCGCCAAGCCGAGCCCGAGGAGATAGACGGGTGCGGCCATGGCGAGTACCGCCAGAGAAGCCGCAGCTGCCAACAGAAAGGAAGAACGAGCGCTCGATCCTTCCTTGCTCGATCGCCAGCAGAAGCAGTGGCTCATTTCTTCCTGGCCGGCAAGGACGTTCGATGTCACTTGTGGTCGTTCCTTTTTCGACGGGTTGGGCTTGCGGAGTGCTTGCCTGGGTTTCTTGAGTTCCGTCGACTGTACGGCAGCCCCTTCATATTGAATACAATGTGCATTATGTAAAATGACTAGCGTGCGTACGGAACATTTGCCGCGGTGAACCTGAGAACCTGGGCAGTCCTCGACCCGAGCCCAATGCCCTTCCAGCCTTCGCACTTCGCCCAGCCCTTCATTTCAAGCCTGAGCGAAGTTGCCCTGAGTCGAATCAGCTCAGCGTGCTCCCATCCGGCAGCTTCGCAATCACCTTGATCTCGAACTGAAAGCCATACAGCCACGTCACGCCGATCCCGGTCAGCGTCGGGTGCGGCGCTTCGCCCCAGTACTCGGGCACCAGCTTCCAGATCGTTTCGAAGTTCGATTCCGGATCGACGATGAAGACTGTCACGTCGACCACGTCGTCGAAGGTGCAGCCCGCGGCTTTCAGGATGGCGTTCAGGTTGTCGAACGCGCGCCGCACCTGCGCCTCCAGCTCAGGCTCCGGCGAGCCGTCTTCGCGGCTGCCGACCTGCCCCGACACGAACAGGAAGCCGTTGGCGCGAACGGCTGGCGAATAGCGGTTGCGTTCGTAGAGCGCCTGGCGCCCAGGTGGAAAAACAACGTCGCGTGAGGAGGCCATAAGGTGCTTTCTTTCTGCGGTGAGTGAGGACGATGCAGGGACTTTAGGAAGCCATGCGCCATCGATAAACGGGCAAAGCCAACAATCACTGTTTGCAGATCCCAAACAATCACGGCACACGTCCCGCAGGAGCCCTCCCATGGACCGTTTCGATGCAATGCAGGCCTTCACCCGCGTGGTGGAAGCCGGCAGCTTCACCAAGGCCGCCGACACGCTGCACATGAGCAAGACCAGCGTGACGCAGTTGGTGCAGCAGCTGGAGGCGCGGCTGCGTGTGAAGCTGCTCAATCGCACGACGCGCAAGGTGAACGTCACAGCCGACGGCGCGGCGTACTACGAGCGTGCGGTGCGGCTGTTGGCCGACCTGGACGATGCCGAGACCAGCCTGTCGGGCGCCGCCGCCCTGCCCCGCGGCCGCCTTCGCGTGGATGTGCCCAGCCCCCTGGCCCGCATGATCCTGGTGCCCGCGCTGCCGGCCTTCCATGCGCGCTACCCCGACATCCAGCTCGACATGGGCGTGAGCGATCGCATGGTCGATGTGATCGGCGAGAACGTCGATTGCGTGGTGCGCGGCGGCGAGCTCGCCGACCCCTCACTCATGGCCCGCCGCGTGGGCGACCTGCAGCTCGGCGTCTACGCGGCGCCGGGCTATCTCGAACTGGCTGACACGCCAACGCACCCGCGCGACCTGGAAGACACGCACCACCGCATCGTCGGCTTCCTGTGGTCGCGCCACGGCAAGACCTTTCCGTACGCCATGCGCCGGGGCGGCGAGCGCATCGACGTGCAGGGCCGCTACGTGCTCTCGGTCGACGACGGCAATGCCTACCTCGCAGCGGGGCTGGCGGGCCTGGGCATCCTCTGGCTGCCGGACTACATGGCCGCGCCGCACCGGGCGCACGGCGAACTGGTGCCGTTGTTCGAAGACTGGCAGCTCGATCCGATGCCGCTGTACGTGGCGTTCGCGCCGAACCGGCATGTGAGCGCCAAGCTGCGCGCGTTCATCGAGTGGGTCGCCGGGCTCATGGCGCAGCATGCGCCGGTCATCGTTCGCCCGGGCCTGTCGGATTCACGTTGACGCAGCCTCTGCTTCCTGCAGCGCGCGCCACATCACCTTGCCACTGCCGCTCTTGGGCAGCGCGTCGACGAACTGCAGCACGCGCGGCGCCTTGTACGCCGCCATGTTCGCGGCGCACCAGTCGATGATGTCCTGCGCGCTCACTGGCGCTTGCGCAGGCTTGAGCACCACCAGCGCCTTGACCGATTCGCCGCGGTAGGCGTCCCGGGTCGCGATCACGCAGGCCTCCTGGATGGCCGGGTGGCGGAACATCAGCGCCTCCACCTCGGCCGGCCAGACCTTGAAGCCGCTCGCGTTGATCATCCGCTTGAGCCGGTCGGTCACAAAGAAGTAGCCCTCCCCGTCCACATGCCCCATGTCGCCGGAGCGGAAGAAGCGCCTGCCGTCGATCTCGACGAAGGCGGCCTCGGTGTCCGCCGGGCGTTTCCAGTAGCCCGCGAAGACCTGCGGCCCGTGGATCACGATCTCGCCCTGCGTTCCCGGCGCGACCTCGCGGCCCGTGTCGGGGTCGATCACGCGCGCGTCGGTGCTCATGAACGGGATGCCCAGGCACTGCAGCTTGGGTGCGTCGGGCGGGTTGTAGTGCGAGGGCGCGGCGGTCTCGGTGAGGCCATAGGCCTCGACATAACGCAGGCCGTACTGCTCGAACAGCCGCTGTGCCACCGCCTGCGGCATCGCCGCCCCGCCGCCGCCGATGGCCACCAGGCTCGACAGGTCGAAGCGCGCCACGTTCGGGCTGGCCAGAAGGTCGATGACCATGGTCGGGATGTTGGCCCAGTGCGTGACCTGGTGCGTGGCGATCAGCCGGCCCGCCAGCTCGCGGTCCCAGCGCGGCATCAGCACGGCCGTGGCGCCCACCTGCATCGCCGCATGCATGACACCGACCATGCCGGTGATGTGGAACATCGGCACGGCCACGAGGTGGATGCTTTGTGGCGTCACATTGCCCCAGGCGTTGATGGCCATTGCGTTGTGCATCGCGTTCGCGTGGCTGAGCATGCAGCCCTTGGGCAGGCCGGTCGTGCCGCTGGTGTAGGGCAACAGGGCCAGTGCGTCCGCATCGGCGCGGGCCACGGGCGGTGCGGCTTCGCAGGCCAGGCAGTCGGACCACGCATGCACCGCGCCACCGGCCAGCGTCGGCAGCTCGCGTCGCGGCAGCAGCCATGGCGCCCAGGCTGCCGGCATGTCCTGTTCCGACAGCGCGGCCGGGTCGAAGGCATCGGTGAACTGGGTCACGACGAGGTGGCGCAGCTGCTGCGCCTGCGGCAAGGCATCGTTGGCTTTCGCGAGCTCGACCGCGAGGTCCGCCGTCGCGATCGCCACCTGCGCATCGGGATCGACGATGAAATGCTTCAACTCCTCGGCGCGGTTCATCGGGTTGACCGGCACCACCACGGCATCGGCGCGCAGGATCGCGAAATGCGCGATCACCAGCTGCGGGCAGTTCTGCATCGCCAGCAGCACGCGGTCGCCGGGGCGCACGCCCAGCGCATGCAGGCCGGCCGACAGGCGCTCGACGGCGGCCCACAGCTGCGCGTAGCTCATCGTGCGGCCCATGAAGATGAGCGCCGCCTTGTCGGGAAAGCGGCGGGCATTGACCGCGAGGTTGTCCCACAGCGGCGTGCGCGCCGCGTGCAAGGCGCGGGGCAGGCGCCGGGGCCAGAACGTGTGATGCGGGCGGGTGTGCATGGCGTGCTCCTGGTGGGTGGTAACCGGTCGTTGGGCGTGGCTGCGCCCTGCCCGCTTCCGGCGTGCCGGAGGCGGGAGCGATGTTCGAGAACGAGACGGCTACTGCTGGCCGGGCGCGATGCCCGCGCGCGCAAAGGCGGCCTGCGACTGGGCGCCGTTCATGTAGACGTCCTTGCGCGTCACCTCGCCGGCGTCGTTGACGTCGACCACGTCGAGCATCTCGACGCGCGCGGTGAACGGCTGCCCTGCCGTGTCCTTCAGCGGCAACACCATCACCCACTCCAGCACCCAGTGCCGCGCGCCGAACAGGCTGCGCCGCAGCTCGAAGCTGAAGGGGTAGCGGGCGAACACGCCGACGCAGTACTGGCGCAGCGCCTCGCGCCCGCGCACCGGCGCGGAGCCGTCGTGCAGCCAGTAGCTCGTGTCTTCGGAATGCAGCGACGCGATGCGGTCGGGGTCGCGTGTTTCCCATCCGACGTGGTAACGCGCGAACAACGCTTCGGTCCCCAGGGCGGGGTCGGCGGGATCGGTCTTGCCAGGAAACGCCATGTCTGTCTCCATCGGATGCGATGGAGAAAATTTACCGACTCAAAGTCGGTTTGTCAATCCGGGTGCGAACCCGACCCGTGTTGCTGCAGCCCGCACAGCATGGTTTCGAGCAACCGGCAGTGCAGCTGCACGGCGGCCATCGGGTCTTGCGCCGCCCCGCAGGCCAGCGCCGCTTCGGCCACCGCGCCGGCGATGAGCCGCGTGGCGGCCTCGATCTCTTCGGGCGGCGTGCCCGCCGGCATGATCGCCACCAGCCCGGTGCGGATCGAGTCCATGAAGTGACGGTCGTCGATGCCGCGCCAGCGCTCCCAGCCGAGCACCACGGGCCCGTCGACCAGGATCAGCTGGCGCAGGCCTTCTTGCGTGGCCGCTTCGAGGTAGATGCGCAGGTTGGTCGCGATGGTGTGGGGCGAGCGATGCCCTTCGATGCGCTGGATGCGCGTGCCGAGTTCCGCCGCCAGCTCGGCCTGCACCGCATCGAGCACCGCCTCGAAGACGTCGTGCTTGGCGCGAAAGTGGTGATACAGGCCGCCCTTGGCGATCCCTGCACCGGCCGCGATGTCGTCGATGCTGACGGCCGCGAACCCCCGCTCGATGAACAGCTGTCGCGCCGAGGCGAGGATGGCCCCGACGGTGGTTGCGCTGCGCTTGGCCTGCTGGACCATGTGCGTCTCTCTCCTCGATGGCTGCTGCGCCACGTGAACACGCGGGCAGTATGGCACGCAGCATCGGCCCGGCAGGCTCGGGCGCAGCGCTGTCTCTGGCTCAACCCGCCGGCTGCGCCACCTTGCGCCACGCTTCGTACAAGTCCTCATCGGCCTCATCGCGCACCGGCAGCGAATGCAGCTTCATCTCGCGCTGCTCCAGCGGCCGGGCGATCTCGACGTAGCCGCGCGCGGCCGACAGGTCGAAGGGCTCGCCGTCTTCGTTCGAGTAGGCGTAGAACACCTCCTTCACGCCCGACAGGTACATCGCCGTCAGGCACATCGAGCAGGGGTAGCCGCTGGCGTACACGGTGCAGCCCGACAGGTCGGTGCTCTTCAGGGCCTTGGCGGCGGCGCGCACGGCCTGCATCTCGGCGTGGGCCGAGGGGTCGCACAGGGCGTCCACTTCGTTGACCGCGGTGGCGATGACCTTGCCGTCGCGCGCAATCACCGCGCCGAAGGGCCAGGTCTTGCGCTCGCGGATGTTGCCCATGGCGAGGCGGATGGAGTCGAGCAGGTACGCGCCTGCGTGGGGGTCATGGGAAGTTGTCATTCAGGAAAAGCTCCCGCGGTCAGCTGCCGCGATAGGTGGAAAAAAACCAGGGGGCGCACAGCATCGGCACGTGGTAGTGCTGAGCGGCGTCGGCGATGGCGAAGCGCACGGGCACCACGTCGGACAGCGCATCGGCCGCCTTGAAGTGATCCCCGACATGGAACTGCAGCTCGAACTGTCCGGTGCGCGCGGAGGCGGCGGCCAGCATGGGCGCGTCGGTTCGGCCGTCGGCGTTGGTGCGCGTGCTGTTCAGGCGTGTGGGCGGCGTGGTCGCCACGTCGTAGAGGTCGACCTTCAGCCCGACGAGCGGGCGGCCGGTGGTGATGTCGAGCACGTGGGTGGTGATGCCGGTCATACGAAGAAAACTCCTTGCAGACGATGGGAACGAACGGGGCCTGCTTGGTCAGCTGCCGCGCGAGTAGGTGTAGCTCCACGGGCCGAACTGGATCGGCAGGTGGATGCGCTCGGCCACGTTGGCCACGCGGATGCGCACCGGCAGCTTCGACAGGAACGGCGGCGTGGGCAGGCGCGACTGCTTGCGCGCAAAGTACTCATCCACGTGCAGCAGCAGCTCGTAGTCGCCGGCGCGGTAGCTGTCGCCGACCAGCAGCGGCTCGTCGGAGCGGCCGTTGCCGTTCATGGTCACGGTGCGCAGCAGCTTGAAGCCGTCGCCCTCGCGCACCGAGAGATCAATGCGCAGGCCGGTCGCCGCGGCGCCGTGGAAGGTGTCGAGCGCATGCACGGTCAGGCGCGGGCTCACGCCGTGCAGCACGATCGGGCCGCTGGCCTGGGCCGGGCCGGCGGGTGCGGCCGTTGTTTGTGCAACAGCACCGTGGGGCGCCAGGGCTGCGGCGCCGAGCGCGAGGCCCGACAGCGCGAAGCGACGGCGTGCGGGCAGGGAAATTTCTTTCTCAGGCATGGACCGCTCCTTGGGAAGTGGACGCACCCAGCAGCGTGTCGATGCGCCCGCGGGTGATGAGGCCGATCTGCGTCAGCGCCGCGCGGCGCTCGGCTTCGGTGGACTCGGCGGCGCGGCTGCGCAGCGCCTCGAAGATCTGGCCCTTGGTGCTGCGCCGCACCGCGATGATGAAAGGAAAGCCGTGCCGCTCGCGGTACACGCGGTTCAGCCGCTGGATCTCGGCCATCTCTTCGCGGCTCAGCGCATTCAGGCCCGCACTGCCCTGCTCGCCGACCGACTCGGCAGTCATCGTGCCGGACTGGGCTTCGCGGCCCGCCAGCTCGGGGTGGCCGCAGAGGAACGCCAGCTGCTGGGCGTCGGGTGCGCGGCGCACCACGTCGAGCATGGCTTCGTGCAGCGCGTCGATGGTGGCGAAAGGCCGCAGCGACCAGGCCGAGCGTGCGACCCAGGGCGAATTCTCGAAAGTCGGCCCGAGTGCGGCGACGAACGCGTCGCAGTCCATGGCGTTGAGCGCCTGGAGATCGAAACGATGGGCGTGGGAAGGCATGGAGAGCATCTCCTTTGTATTCAGACAGTCGGACGAAGGGGTGGAAAGGAATCAGCGCGCGGGCGTCTTGTGCAGGCGCGGCACGAACAGCAGGATCAGCACGGTGGCGCAGATTTCGACCGCCGCGACCACATACAGGCCCGGCGCCAGGCTGCCGGTGGCGGTCTTGATGAGGCCCAGCATCCACGGCGCGCCGAAGCCCGCGAGGTTGGCGATCGAGTTGATCAGCGCCACGCCGCCGGCGGCCGCGGTGCCGGCCAGGAAGCGGTTGGGCATCTGCCAGAACACGGGGATCGCGCTCATGGTACCGACGATGGCCAGCGTGAGGCCCGCCAGCACCAGAGCCGGGCTCTGGCGCAGGAACAATGCCACCACCAGCAACGCACCCGAACCCAGCGCCGCGGCCAGCGCGCAGTGGTAGCGCGACTCCTGGTGGCGGTCGGAGTGGAAGCCGTTCCAGATCATGCCGGCCGCGCCGCACAGGTAGGCGCCGGCCATGATCCAGCCCACGGTCAGCGGGTTGGTGAAGCCGATCTCTTTCACCAGCGTCGGGCCGTAGAAGGTGAGCGACGAGTTCGCCGCGATGATGCAGAAGAAGATCAGGATCAGCAGCCAGAACTTGCCGTTCTTCAGCGAGGCCAGCATGCTGTGCTCGCGGTGGCCCAGCGTCTTGCGGTCGCGTTCCAGGTCGTCGTGCACCAGCTGGCGTTCACGCGCCGTGAGCCAGTGGGCCTGCTCGGGGCGGTCGGTCAGGTAGAAGTAGGTGGCGATGCCGGCCAGCACCGAGGGAATGCCCTCGAGCAGCAGCACCCACTGCCAGCCGGCCCAGCCGTTCACGCCATGCATGTTGTTCATGATGGTGCCGGCCAGCGGCCCGCCGATCACGCCCGCGAAGGCCGAGGCCGACATGAACATGCCGAAGGCCTTGGCGCGCCGGCTGTCGGGGAACCAGTGGGTCAGGTACAGGATGATGCCGGGGTAGAAGCCCGCCTCGAACACGCCCAGCAGGAAGCGCAGCAGGTAGAACATCTCGGTGCTCTTCACGAACATCGTGGCGATCGAGGTCAGGCCCCAGCCGATCGTGATGCGCATGATGGTCTTCTTGGCGCCGATCTTCTGCAGCAGCAGGTTGCTGGGCACCTCGAAGAAGAAGTAGCCCAGGAAGAAGATCCCCGCGCCCAGCCCGTAGGCCGCCTCGCTCCACTTCAGGTCGTCCAGCATCGTCAGCTTGATGAAGCCGATGTTGACCCGGTCGATCCAGGCCAGCACCCACAGCAGCATCAGGAAGGGAATCAGGCGAAAGATGATCTTGCGGTAGATGCCGTCCAGTTCCGCCGTGGCGGTGTGTTCCCGGACTGGCGCCATCGTGGCGTCCATGCTCATGGTTGTCTCCATTTCTAGGTGTGGACGGGACGCGCCGCCTGGGACCTTCTGTGGGTCCGCTTGCGGCTGCCGTTCCCGCTGGTGGCGAACTGTAGGCAGATATCGCGGCCCCGGATCACGCTCTCTAGAATGTGCGGCATAACGGTTTGCCATGATGGTGCTGCCGCCGGCAACGCCTCTTTTCTCCGCCCTGCCGCCATGTCACGCTCCCACGCCCCCGTCGACACCTACCTGCTGCGCGTGCTGGTCGCCCTGGTGGCCGAACGCAGCGTCTCCCGGGTCGCCGTGCGTATGAACCAGACCCAGCCCGCCATCAGCACCGCCCTGCGCCGGCTGCGCGAGGTGTTCGCCGACCCCATCCTGGTGCGCGAGCGCAGCGGCATGGTGCCCACCGAGCGGGCGCTGCAGCTGCGCGACCGCGCACGCGGCGCGCTGCTCGAAATCGACCGCATGCTCTCGGGCCCCGAGCAGTTCGAGCCCGCCTCCAGCGCGATGACCTTCCACCTCGCGCTGCCCGACTACCTGGCGATGAGCTTCCTGGCCGACGTGACCACGCGGTTCCGCGCCGAGGCGCCGCATGCGCGGCTGGTGGTGCACCCGCTGAGCGTCACCTACGACTACGAGCGCGCGCTGGCCCAGGGCGAGCTCGACATCGTCATCGGCAACTGGCCGCAGCCACCCGACCGGCTGCACCTGTCGCTGCTGCTCGAGGACGACCTGATGTGCCTCATGGGCAAGAACAACCCGCTGGCCGCCAAGGGCGCCATGACGATGGAGCGCTACATCGCGGCGCGCCACGTGGTGCCCACGCCGTATGCGGCGTCGCAGCGCGGGGTGGTCGAGACGCACCTGGCCACCTTGCGCCAGACGCGGGAGGCCTGCATTGCCGTGCCCTACTTCACCGTGGCGCCGCACCTGCTGGTGGGCACCGACCTGGTCTTCACCACCGCGCGCCATTTCGCGATGCAGTTCGTGCACACGCTGCCGCTGGTGGCGGTGCCCGCGCCGCAGGGCTTTCCGCGCATGCGCTTCTACCAGCTGTGGCACGACCGCTCGCAGCACGAGCCGGCGCACCGCTGGCTGCGCGGCATCCTGGCGGCGGTGGCGTCGGGGCTGGCGCGGCCCGATGCGGCGGAAGTTGCCGCCCCCGCGAGCGCCTAGGCTGATTGCCTTTCGCTCAGGCGGGCGAACCCGGCGCAGCGGCTGCGCTCCCCCACGCGCGTTCCCCTGCCCTTCGGGCGGGTTCCCGCTGCCTGCTCCTGTTCTCTCCCGGCGCGCTGGCCGCGGTGCTCAACCGGTAGCCCTGCCCCGGAACGGTCTGCAGCTCCAGCCCATGGCGTCCGGCGCCCAGGCCGAGCTTGCGGCGCAGGCCGCACACGTTCGTGGAAAGCACCCCGGAGCCGCAACGATGGCCACTGTCCCAGACCAGCGCGCGCAGTGCGTGGTGGGTCAGGATCTGATCGACGTTCCTGAACAGCACGATGGCCAGGTCGAACTCATTGGGCGTCAATTCGACCCGGATGCCGGCCACCAGAGCGCTGTCCGCGGACAGGTCGAAGCGGAACGCACCCCACTCGACGAACTGGCCCGCCACCTGTGCCCGGCGCCACTGCAGGAAGCACCGCATCAGGAGGTACGCCTCTTCGAACGAAGACGGTGTCACCTCCACGTGGTCGGATTCGCGTGCATGCAGGACCGCCAGTTCGCGCAGACCGCGCTTGCCGCCGCTCAGGACCAGCGGGCACTCCGGGCCCACCTGCTCCCGCACCTGGGCGATCAGTGCGCCCGCCGCGCCGGCGTCCACCGGGCAGGCCACGACCACGGCGTCGAAGCGAAGCTGGAGGTAGCGGCACGCCTGCATCAATTCCAGTGCGCTGGTGAAGACCAGCGGCCAATGGCCGAGCCTGCGGATGGCCCGCCCCATCTGCTGTCGGGGCCGCAGTTCCGGGTCGATCACCGCGATGGTGGCGCACGCGGTCTCGCCCCCCGTGAGGGGCAGCCGCAGCGTGGAGGGGGTGGCGGTGTGGAGGGTGCAATGACTCTGCTTCAAGGATCACTCCAGAGGTGGATGGATGGATCGGATGTCGAATCGCCTTGTGGGCGAGTCGACCGGGTGGCCTGTGCGCCAGATGACGGGCTAGCGGCGCAAAACTTCGAAACGCCCCGCGCCTTCCCAGGTGCTTTCGGCCGCGACGCGCGTGGCGCCAGCGCCCACGAAGGGCTCGATCTCGAGCTGCACCGTCAGGCGTTGGCCCTGGGCCAGGCTTGCGCCGTCCATGGGCGACATCCGGTCCCCGGGCCGAAGCAGCGACGAAGGGGCCGAGTTCGTGGCGTCCGCCTGCGACGCGGCCAGGCGAACCGGCTTGCCGTCGAGCTGCGCCTGCACGATCCGCAGGGTGAAGCGGTCGTTCGCGGCAAACCGGAACCCCGTGTCGTCCGCCGCCGCGCCCTGGAACGACAGCGCCATCGCCGTGCGTTCGGCGCACACCGCCGTGAGCGTCACGAGGCGCTTGCCCAGCGAGGCGCGGGCGGGGTCGGGCTGGCGCTCCAGCAGCTGTGCGCGGGTCATCCGTCCATAGTCGACGAGCGACTCGCTCAGTTGCGCATCGCAGCGCCCCGAGGCCTGTGCATGCGCCGGCGTTCCCGCCAGGGCGAAAAGCGCGGCAAGCACCATGCTGAACAACGCGCTGTCCCGGCGCAGGTTTTTCATCGTGATCATTCGTGTGCTTCCATGGCCGTGCAGGTGGCATCGGCCGATTCAAAGTAGGCGGAGGCGTCCGGCTTGTCCGGCAGCGAAAACGCGAGCCTGCAGCTGCCGCCGTTCGACAGCGTGACCCGCAGGTTCGCGCCATCGCGCACGTCGGGCAGAAAGACCTGCCCGCCGTCGACGACCGAGGTGACGTACTGGTTGTCGCCGTCGACCACCGCCCCGCCCTTCTCGAGCGCCTGCCCCGCGGGACCGACGGCTTTCAGCAGCACCCGGCGGGCGTTGACCACGCCGAAGCGGATGTGGTTCACCGACCCGCGGCCCGCATCGAGTTCCTGGTAGCCGTTCACCAGGTCGACGTTGCGGGGCAGCGACCGGGTCGCGACCTCCAGCCGGCTCGTGTGGTACGGGAACAGCTGCGGGGCCACCGCGCGCCCCCAGGCGTCGGTCCACACCGGGCCTTGCGGCGTGCCGATGCGGACGCCGGACACGCCCCCCACCGAGACGATGCCGAAGGTGTCCTGCACGGGGTACGGCGAGAACGTGACGCCGTCCTTGTGGGCGACGATGCCGCCCTGCAGTTGCCCGCTGTAGGTGGTGCTCGCGCCGTTGCGCGAGAAGCCCAGGTTGGCCTGCGTGTAGCGCGGCAGCAGGCTCAGGCGCCCCGCGAAGTCGTTGCGCCCGTCGCGGCTGTCCCGCTCGGCCGAGACCTGGTAGCTCGTCGTGTCGTTGATGCGCTCGTTGAGCGTGACGCCGGCGCGGGTCCGGTCGTCGTAGCGGTTGACGTACGTCTTGACCGTCTTCGAGCCCAGCGGAATGCTCACCGTGACATAGGCCGCATGCCGGTTGTCGAAGCGCCCCAGGTCGCCGGTGCTGCGTTCCACGTTGAGCGATACCGTGGCGTGCGGAAACGACTTCACCCACGAGCCGATCACGCGCTGGATGTGGCGTCCGTCGAAGCTCGAGGAGGCCGAATAGGCCAGCCGGAAACCGCCAAGGCTCGCGTGGGTCCAGCCGACCGAGCCCGTGTACTGGCCCTTGTAGCGCTGGCGCGTCCAGGCGGTGTCGAACAGGTTCGGGTTGATCGTGTCCGCCAGGGCGCGGTAGCCCCGGGTCTGCTGCGTGGCGCTCATCGACGCAGACAACGCAGGCGAGATCACGCTGCTCACCGAGGCATCGACCTGCGTGCCGCGCACGCCTTCCCCCGAGGCGTTGGACACGGCCTGGCGAAACCCCGCCATCGTGCCCGGCACCACCATGCGATTCACGGCCCATGCCGCTGCCTGGTAGCGCGAGGCCGCCATGGCACCCGCCGTCAGGTGCGTGCGCTTGTCCAGGGCCCAGGTGCCGGTGCCTGTCGCCACCCAGGGCTTGTCTTGGCGCTCACCGTGGCCGTACGGGCGGTAGCGGCCGACCGCGAACGAATAGCCCGCCGTGGTGCGAAGCGCGGTCGCGCCCAGGGCGGCCGCTGGCACGGTGAACGGCCGGCGCGAGCCGTCGGCCTCGATGACCGTGACTTCCAGGTCGCTCGCGCCGCTGAGCAGCGGCAGGCCCGTCAGCGAAAACGGCCCCGGCGGGACGACCGTCGAGTAGATGAGCGCCTGGTTCTGCCGCACCTCGACGCGGGCCTGCGTGTGGGCGATGCCTTCGACCACGGCGCCGTTGTCGCGTGCGTCGGTGCGCAGGGCCTCCTCCGGGACGATCTGCACGCCCAGGATCGGATCGCCCGGGAAGATCGAGCTGGCGATGGTGATCTGGCCGCCCTGCACCGTCGAGCCCAGGCCGGTCAGCGTCTTCTGGCCGTAGGCATACAGGTGCTGCAGCTTTTCCTTGCCGTTGTTCGAGGTGTAGCTCTGGCGGCTGCGGAAAATCCAGTCGCCGACGTTCAGGCCGGCCTCGGTGCCCAGCGAATGGAAGCTGCTGGTGCCACCGGCATGGCGGCTGTCCATCGTCAGCAGGTCGTAGTTCAGCAGGCCGGCGACGCCGCCGCTGCTGAAGGTGTCGGCCCGCTCGCGGGCCCGGAACGCGTCGGTCGGCACGATGAGGCGGACCTCGTCCCTGCCGGGGCGCAGCTCGACGATCGTGCTGGGAAACCGGCGCTGGAATTCATCGCAGGCTGCCGCGTTCGCAGCCGCGTCGCCCTTCTTCGGCGCGTCATCCGCCTCACGGCTTGCGACGAGGCCGGCCTTGTCCAGCAGCGTCTCGTCGAAGCACAAGCGGCCCTGCGCATCGAAGGTGGCAGGCACCAACCCGCGGCGCTCGTCGTTGACGAACAGTGTCACCACGCTCGTCCCGGCGCGAAAGCGGGCTTCGTGCCGGAAGTAGTCCGCCAGTTTCGGGTCGATGCCGCGCTGCTTGAGCACGTCCAGGTCGAAGCCGGCGCCCTGTTTTTCCTTGATGAACTGCTCGATGACATCGGCGCGCTCCTCGCCGGCCAGGGCAAAGGCCGACGGAGAAGCCAGCAGCACGCAGAGCATCGCCGGCAGGCCGACCGAAGCGCCTTTCGTGCGCCCGCCCATGGCGGCCGCAGCGACCGGCGAGCGGCGCTGGATGCGGCGAAAGGCGCGGCCGTGCGGCCGGCGGGCGGCCGCCGGGGCCGCGCTGCGGAAAGACTGCGCAGCCATCGTCAGTGCGCGGCGAGCCTGACGTCGTAGCTGGGCACGGAGAAGCCGTACACCGTCGCAGGCGCCATCCGCACGGTGGCGGCGTCCTGGGCCGCGGCCGGCAGGGGCACTTCCACCTTCTCACCGGGCAGCACATAGGGGCGCGGCAATTCGACCGTCACGGTCGACGGCAGCAACTGGACCGCGGCAGCCATGCGCACCACGTACGGGCTGTCATTCACGACGCGCAGCGTGCCGCTCCCAGCCGACCATTTCAGCCGCTTCCATGGCTGGTCGTCCTTCGCCAGGCCCTTGGGGTGGATCAGCACCGGCAGGTTCTGACGAACGTTCATGGTCACGCGCAGGCCCGGTTCCGTGTTCTTCGGCGGGATGCCTTCGAAGATCACGCGCCGCAGGCGTTGCGTCTTCAGCGGCTGCCCGGTTTGCAAGAGAAAGCGCACGAGCTGCGTTTCGCCGGGCTCGACCCGGGCGACCGGCGGGGTCACGATCAGCAGGGTTTCGTCGTCCCCGGGAATGCCCGTCAGCGACGTGAACATGAGCGCCGGCTTGGCGTCCGTGTTCTTGACGTTGATGCTGGCTTCGCCATCGCTCTCGTTGACGATGACGACCGAGGTCTCCGGCAGCATGCCCGCGGCATGCAGCGGCAGCGGGGCCAGGCCCGCGATCCATGCGGCCGAGGCGGACAGTGCGAAAACAAATCTGGCGGGGATGAAGTTCACGGTTCTCTTTCCTGTGGTCGGACGAGCGCGTCCGCCGTCTCGAAAGGAACGCTTTCGAGAAGAATCAAAATGGGGATGGATCGACGGGCTGTTCGCCAGCCGTGGCGCCAGGCAGTGGCACCGCGTCGATCCCGATCGGTCCGGACGCGATGCCGGAGGGTCCTCAATGCCGCAGCGGGCTCGAGAACGGGATGTCCTGGAAAGGGTTGCGCCAAGCGCCCTGCCCGGCACACCCCTGTATCGGGCGGAAGGCCCGCCCGATACAGCCGTGTGGCTTACAGGTAGACGAGCTCGAAGGTCGACAGGCCATCCAGCGGGATCGCGTGGGTCAGCGGCAGGTTGCTGCCCTTGTCGATGACAGTCGTCACACGGATGTCCGTCGTGACAGACTTGTGAGCGTTCGGCCTCGACGCTCCCCCGTCGTTAACGAATGCGATGAGTCTGCCCCCATCAGCCATCAGGCCGCCAGTGTTGAGGGCTCCCCAGTAGGTGCCGCCGTTCTCGCTAAAAAGGGTTAGCGCGGGTCTTCCATCGGCGGTCGCCCTCACAATCTGCATCGAATAGGCGCCAATCTTCTGGCCATCCGAAGTGCCCAAGCCGAACTTCGTTTCCGGCTCCCCCACACCCGTTTGAAGCGAAGTGACCGCGGTTCCTGCGCGTTCGTCGATCGTCTTGAAGCCGAACAGCACAGGCGCATCGCAGGTCATGCCAAGTTGGATCGATTTCTCCGGGAGATTGGTCTGAGCCGTCGGGTTCAGCGACTTGGCGGGAATCTTGCCGTAGTCGACCACGCCACCGCCTGTGAAAACGGGCGTGCAAGCAGTCGGCGTGATCGTGCCGGCGATCCGGAGTTCGGCGCTTTCGGCGCTCGCCTGGCCGGGGACGAACATCACGGCGACCACGCTGGCGACGGCGGCAAGGGTTGCAATTTTCTTCACAAATATTTCCTCAAGAACTTCGAAAGAGTGGTTGAAGCCCGTCCATGGTCTCGAAACGCGGCCTTTGACGGCGGAAGAATCGAGACTGGAAATGGACGAGCGGGCTGTTCGTCAGCCGCTGCTTACAGGTAGATGAGTTCGAAGGTCGACAGGCCATCCAGCGGGATCGCGTGGGTCAACGGCAGGTTGCTGCCCTGGTCGATGGCGGTCGTCACACGGATATCGGCCGTGACAGACTCGTTAGCACTCGGCCAATTTATAGGGGTGCTACTGAATGAAATAAGTCTGCCCTCGGCACTTGACAGGCCCTCTTGGTTAACAAGGAAATTCCAATCGTGCCCGCTGGTCCTGCTCACAAGGACAGCCGCGTAGCCCCCACCATTGGCGGTCTGACCCGTAACTTGCAACGAATATGCGCCAATTTTCTTGCCATCCGAAGTGCCCAAGCCGAACTTCATGTTCGGGGTGGCCCCCGGGATCGTTTCAAGCGAAGTGACCGCGCTCGCAGCGCGTTCGTCGATCACCTTGAAGCCGAACCGCAGGGGTGCACCGCAGGTGATGCTCAGTTGGATCGTCTTTTCCGCGAGCGTGGTCTGGGCCGTCGGGTTCAGCGAGCTGGCGGGAATCTTGCCGTAGTCGACCACGCCACCGCCTGTGAAAACGGGCGTGCAAGGGGATGGCGTGATGGTGCCGGCGATGCGGAGCTCCGCACTGTCGGCGCTCGCCTGGCCGGGCACGAACATCACGGCGGCCACGCTGGCGACAGCAGCAAGAGTTGCAATTTTCTTCACGAATATTTCCTCAAGAACTTCAAAAAAGATTTCAACGAAGGATTCGTTGACGCCCGCCATGGCCCCGAAACGCTGCCCTTGACGGCAGAAGAAACAAGAGCGGAAAGGGATCGGCGGGCGCTGTTCGTCAGTTGCTGCTTACAGGTAGACGAGTTCGAACGTCGACAGGCCATCCAGCGGGATCGCGTGGGTCAGCGGCAGGTTGCTTCCCTTGTCGATGGCGGTCACCACGCGGATATCGGCCGTGCCAGACCTGCGAGCACTCGGCCCCTGCCCGTCGACACGCGTTGAAATGATCTCGCCCCCATCAGCCATCAGGCCGAATCCTGGGGGATGGGTCGCCCAGTTGACGCCGCCGTTCATGGTCCCAATGGAAGTCGCGCTTCCGCCATCGGCGGTCTGGCTCGCAACTACCAACGAATATGCGCCAATGTTCTTGCCATCCGACGCGCCCAAGCCGAACTTTTTGTTCGGGGCATATCCCGCGATCGTTGTCAGTGAAGTGACTGCGGTCGAGGCGCGTTCGTCGATCACCTTGAAGCCGAACAGCAGAGGCGCATCACAAGTCACGCTCAGTTGGATCGTCTTGTCCGCGAGCGTGGTCTGGGCCGTCGAGTTCAGCGACTTGGCGGGAATCTTGCCGTAGTCGACCACGCCACCGCCTGTGAAAGCGGGCGTGCAAGGGGATGGCGCGATGGTGCCGGCGATCCGCAGCTCGGCACTGTCGGCGCTCGCCTGGCCGGGCACGAACATCACGGCGACCATGCTGGCGACGGCGGCAAGAGTTGCAATTTTCTTCACAGATATTTCCTCGAGAACTTCAGAAAAAGATTTCAACGAAGGATTCGTTGACGCCCGCCATGGTCCCGAAACGCTGCCGTTGACGGCAGCAGAAACAAGAACGGAAATGGATCGGCGGGCTGTTCGTCAGTCGCTGCTTACAGGTAGACGAGTTCGAACGTCGACAGGCCATCCAGCGGGATCTTCTGAGTCAGCGGCAGGTTGCTGCCCTTGTCGATGGCGGTCACCACACGGATGTCGGCCGTGATGGCGGTGTGGGCGCCTGGCACCGTTCCCGTGGCACTGGCGGCGAACGCAACGAGCGTGCCGCCGTCGCCGGTCATGCCGCCGGCAAAGTCCGACCAGGTGGCTCCGCCGTCCACGCTGTTGATGTGTTTGGTGCTGCCTTGATCGGCCGTCTCTTTCGTGATCTGCAACGAATAGGCGCCAATGTTCTTCCCATCCACAGCGCCCAGGCCGAACTTCGCGTTCGTGGCATACCCCGGGATGGTTTCCAACGCGGCGACCGCCGTCGCAGCGCGTTCGTCGATCACCTTGAAGCCGAACAGCACAGGCGCATCGCAGCTCAGCGTCAGTTGGGTCGACTTGTCGGCGAGCGTGGTCTGGGTCGTGGGATTCAGCGTGCTGGCGGGAATGTTGCCGTAGTCGACCACGCCGCCGCCCGTGAAGACGGGCGCGCAAGCGGCCGGCACGATGGTGCCGGTGATCCGGAGTTCGGCGCTTTCGGCGCTCGCCTGCCCGGGCACGAACATCACGGCGACCACGCTGGCGACAGCGGCAAAAGTTGCAATTTTCTTCACAGATATTTCCTCAAGAACTTCAAAAAAAAGGGCCAACGAAGGAATCGTTGAAACCCACCCATGGCCTCGAAACGATGCGTTGGACTGCACCGCAACGAACCCAATCCAACCGCCGATGCGTCGGGTTTCGCGTCGCAAGGGCCTTGCGCCTCTTGCAGCGAGCGCCCTTGAAAGGGCGCACGGAAAGCGTGTGAGCGGCGGCGTGTTTTGTTGCGATGGATTGTTCTTTTTGGGTGCTTTTCCCGATATAGAAATGCAACGAAAAAACGGGGGGTCGACTTAGGGATCGTTCGAAAAATCGAGCCACGGGGCAGCGTGGTGGCTTGCGCGGCATGCGCTCGCGCATCCCCTCGTTGTGATGGTGTCGACGTGGGGGCGAGCCGCCTACGATCCACCCACTGGGAGGGTCCTCATGGCACACCACCTCACCGCGCAGCCGCTTCGCCTGATGCTGCTCGACGACCACGCGGTCGTCCGGCGTGGCCTGATCGCAAGACTGGCGGACGAGCCCGACCTGTCGGTGGTCGGCAGCCATGCCACCAGCCGCGAACTGCTCGATGCCCTGGCCACCGTGGCGGCCGATGTCGTGCTCATGGATTTCTCGCTCGGGCCTTCGGACATCGACGGGCTCAACCTCCTGCGGGCGCTGAAGGTGCGGCATCCGCGCAGCCGGACGATCGTCATCTCCGCGCACTACAGCGCGGCCACCGTGGCGCTGGCGCTGAAGGCCGGCGCGCGCGGCTATGTCGGAAAGAGCCAGGAACTGGACGAGCTGGTGGCGGCCGTGCGCACGGTGGGCAAGGGCCGCATCCACCTGCATCCCGACATGGCGGCGGACATCGCGACCTACGCCGAAGCCGCGTCGCCCCACACCGACGCCGAGGCGCTCACGAAGAACCCGCTGCTGTCCCCGCGCGAGCGCGAGGTGCTGCGTTGCTGCCTGGAAGGCCTGTCGGTCACGCAGATCGCCACGAAGTTCTCCCGCAACGTGAACACCATCAGCACGCAGAAACACGCGGCGTTCCGCAAGCTGGGCATCCGCACGGACAACGAGCTGTTCAAGATCCGCCACCAGCTGGACAAGACATGAATCCCTGGCTCACTCTCGGGCGAACGGCCCGCTGGGCGATGTGGAGTGCGATGGCCCTCCCCGCCGGCCCCGCCTGGGCGCAGGCGCAGCCCCTCTTCACCGACGAGGAACAGCGCTGGATGAAGGCCAACCCCGTCGTGCGCTATGCCGCCGACACGCGGCTGAGTCCGCTGGAGTCCATCGAGCATGGCCGCTACAAGGGTTTGATCGCGGAGTACCTCGACGCGGTCGCCCGCAAGTCGGGCCTGCGCTTCGAGCTGCACGCCACCCCCGACTGGCAGGAAGCCCAGCAGGCCTTCCTCGACGGCAAGGTCGACATGTTCCCGAACGCCAGCGCCGACCGCACCACGCGCGAGGTCGGCGCCCGGCTGCGCCTGACCGATCCCTTCTTCGTGGCGCAGACGATCATCGTCACGCGCACCGACGCCCCCTTCGTCCTGCACATGAAGGACCTGGACGGCAAGGTGGCGGCCGTGCGCGGCGGAGGCACTTACGCCCATGTCTTCGCCGAGCGCTACCCCGGCGTGCGCGTGCTTCCCACCAGCGAACCGATGGAAAGCCTCGACGCGGTGATCACCGGCGAGGCCTACGCCGCCATCGGCTCCGACGCGGTGTTTTTGCCCATGATGCGCCGCAGGCATGCGCGCCAGCTGAGCATCTCCGGCACGATCGGCGATCTCCTGTACGTGGCCCAGATGGGCGTTCGCGCCGACCTGCCGCTGCTGCATTCCATCGTGGAGAAGTCGCTCGCGAGCCTCTCGGCGGCGGAGACCGGCCAGATGAACGACCGGTGGCTGGAGCAGACCGACTTCGGCGAGCCGTCGCTGCTGTCGATCGTGCGCTACCGCCTGCCGCAGCTGTTGCTGCTGCTCGGCGGTGTCGTGCTGCTCGGCTGGTTCGCCTGGCGCGCCCGCATGGCGCAGCGCGCCGCACAGAAGAGCGAGCGCACCAAGTCGAACTTCCTGGCGGTGATGAGCCACGAGATCCGCACGCCCATGAACGCGGTGCTGGCCTCCATCGAGATGCTGGCGCACACGCCGCTGGATGCGCGCCAGACGCGCTTCACGCGCACCGCCTCGGCGGCCGCCGAAGCCCTGCTGTCGCTGCTGGACGATGTGCTCGACCTCTCGAAGCTGGACGCCAGGCGCCTCGCGCTGGAACTGGTGCCCACCGATGTCGACGCGCTGGCGCAGAAGGTCGCGCATGTGGCGCGCGTGAACGCGCAGGACAAGCCGCTGGTCATCGCGGTGCGCACGCACAATCCCTCGGGCCGGCAGGTGCTGATCGACCCCACGCGGCTGCGGCAGGTGCTGCTCAACCTGCTGGGCAATGCCGTGAAGTTCACCGAGCGCGGGCGCATCGACGTGACGCTGGAGCTTCTGGACGATGGCGACATGAACGGCCTGCTGACGGTCACGGTGAGCGACACCGGCATCGGCATCGCGCCCTCGCAGCAGGCCACCCTCTTCGATGCCTATTCGCAGGCCGACAGCTCCACGACCCGGCGCTTCGGCGGCACCGGGCTGGGGCTGACCATCTGCAAGGAGCTGGTCGAGTTGATGGGTGGCGAGATCCGGTTGACCAGCCGTCTTGGTGCGGGCACCTCGGTCGAGTTCGCCCTGCCGGTGAAGCTTGTATCGCCCCCACAAGAACTGTCCAAGGATGCTGCTGCGGCGCATGGCAAGCCGCCTTCCAATCCTGCGGCCACCGTGCTGGTCGTGGAGGACCATCCGGGCAACCAGTTCATCATCGCCGAGCAGTTGCGCATGCTGGGCTACGACGCCCGGATCGAAGCCGACGGCGCGGCGGCACTGGCCGCGCTCGCGCCGCCGCATCCTTTTGCGCTCGTGCTCATGGACTGCCACATGCCGGGGATGAGCGGCTATGAGGCGACGCGCCGCCTCCGGGAGCGCGAGCGCGAGGCAGGCGCCACCCATCTGCCCGTGATCGCGATCTCGGCCGCGACCGACTCGGCGCACCTCGACGAATGCATGGAAAGCGGGATGGACGGCGTGCTCAAGAAGCCGCTGCGGCTGGACGAACTGTCGAGCATGCTGCAGCTCTGGCTGGGCGGGGCGCCCTCGTCGCAGCAACGCCCCGACACGGCCTTGCCGCCGCAGTTTCACGAGGCCATGGCGGAAGACCTTGCGGCGTTGCGCCGGGCGTTCGCTGCGGGCGACACCGCGAGCGCGGCACACCATGCGCACCGTATCAGGGGCGCGGCCTTGATGGTCGACGCTGCGGCCGTGGCAGCGCCCGCCGATGCATTGGAAGAAATCGCTCGCGCCGAAACCGCTTCGGATCACATGCGCGTGGCGGACCTGCTGGACGAACTCCAGCTTGCGCTGTCGGCACAGGCCGCGCCCTGAGCAGACGGCGCCCTACGCCCCTGCCATCCGTTCTTTCATCAACCGCCGAAGAATCGCCAGCGCCGGCGCCTCGGTGCGCTGGCGCAAGGTCACCAGCCCGAAGCGCGCCGTGCCGCGCATCGGCGGCTCCATCCGCAGCTCGACCAGGTCGGGTGCCGACTCGTGCACCGCGAGCAGCACCGTGTCGCTCTGGCGCACCACGTCGGCAATGCTGGGCAACTCCTCGCACTGCAGGGTCACGCAGTTGGCAGGATGCGCCTGCGGGCCGTAGGTTTCGACCAACCCGCGCGCCACCTCGTCGCTCAGCGGCGTCGAGGCGATCGGGTAGCGCTGCACCGCCTCGAAACTCACGCCCTTGCGCAGCCGCGTGAGCGGATGGCCGCGGCGGCACAGGAAGGCGCCGCGCAGCTCGTACACGTGGGTCAGCACCAGGTCGGGCGCGGGCTTGAGCGCGCGCGCATCGACCACCAGCGCATCGAGGCTACGCTCGCGCAGCGCCTGCGCCAGCAGGTCGGTGCTGCCGCGCGCGATCACGGTGCGCACCGCCGGGTGGTGCGTCGCCATGTGCAGCAGAAAGGGCGTCATCAGCAGCGCGCCCGGCCCCGAGCCCAGCCCGATGCGCACCGTGCCGCCCTCGCCTTCGCGCATCTGCCGGCCGCGGTCGCGCAGCGCCTCGGCCTCCGACACCAAAAGCCGCGCGCGCTCCAGCACCTCGCGCCCGAAGACCGTGAGCTCGTTGCGCCGGCCGATGCGGTCGAACAGCGGCATGCCCAGCTCGTCCTCGAGCGCGCGCACGCTGCGGCTGAGCGCGGGCTGCGTCAGGTGCAGCGCCTGCGCCGACTGGCTGAACGAGCCCGTGTGGGCCAGCGAAATCAGGTGCCTCAGTTGGACCAGCGTCATGGCGAAAACCTCGTTTTCATGAATGCATTGGACTCATGCTAATGCAGCCAATAATGCATTGGACGTTGCGTCGGGCCGCTCCTAGCATTCCCCTGCATCCGGCCCCACGAGCCGGCACCACCCCAGGAGACATGACTTTGACGACGACTTCGCTCTTCCGATCCGCGCTGCTGCTCGGCTGCGGGCTGATGCTGCTGGCTGCGGGCCCCGCCCGCGCCGACGGCTTTCCCGCCAAGCCCGTGAACCTGATGGTTCCCTACCCGGCCGGCGGCCCCTCGGACGCCACCGCGCGCATCTTCACCGTGCCGCTGGGCAAGGCGCTGGGCCAGCAGGTGGTCGTGGAGAACCTGGGCGGCGTGAGCGGCGCCATGGCCGCGCAGAAGGTGCTGGCCGCGCCGGCCGACGGCTACTACCTCTTCCAGGGCTCGCCCAACGAGATCATCCTGGCGCCGCTGGCCAATGCGGCCGTGAAGCTCAAGGCCGAAGACTTCCGCATGGTGCACCCGGTGGCCGAGGCCGTGATGGTCTTCGTTGCCCGCAAGGACCTGCCGGCCAACAGCGTCGACGAGCTCATTGCGCTGGCGCGCAAGTCGCCCGACAAGCCGCTGTCGTACGGCAGCGTGGGCATCGGCTCGCTGTACCACCTGATCCTCGAGAAGGTGCAGCTGGACACCGGCGTGAAGCTCATGCACGCGCCTTACAAGGGCAACGCGCCGCTGCTGCAGGACATCGGCGGCGGCCAGGTCGACTTTGCAGTGCTGGTCTACAGCGCCGCCATGGGCGCGCTGGCCGACCAGGGCCGGCTGAAGATCCTCGGCCAGCTCGGCGGGCAACGCTCCGAGCTGCTGAAGAACGTGCCCACCGCCAGCGAAGGCAAGGAGCTGAAGAACGTCAACTACAAGACCTGGAGCGGCTTCTTCGTGCGCAAGAACACGCCCGAGGACGTGGTGCAGAAGCTGCACCAGGCCGTCGGCGCGGCGCTGAAGGAAACGAGCGTGCGCGAGCAGCTCGCGGCCCAGACGCAGCTGGCCTCTCCGCAGACGACGCTGGCCGAATCGGCGAAGTTCTACGAAGCCGAGACCGCGCGCTACCGCGACATCGCCAAGTCCATCCGACTGGAACCCCAATGAGCACCACCGCCCTCCTGAACGACCTGCACGCCAGCGCCGACACCTTCATCGGCATCCGCCGCGACATCCACCAGCACCCCGAGCTCGGCTTCGACGAGCACCGCACCTCGGCGCTGGTGGCCGAAAAGCTCGAAGCCTGGGGCTACACCGTCGAGCGCCACATCGGCGGCACCGGCGTGGTGGGCCGGCTGGTGCGCGGCAACGGCACGCGCCGCCTCGGCCTGCGCGCCGACATGGACGCCCTGCCCATCGACGAGGCCACGGGCCTGGCCTACGCCAGCGCGCACACGGGCGTGATGCACGCCTGCGGCCACGACGGCCACACGGCGATGCTGCTGGCGGCAGCGCAGCACCTGGCCGAACGCGGGCGCTTCGACGGCACGCTGAACCTGATCTTCCAGCCCGCCGAGGAAGGCGGCGGCGGCGCGGTGCGCATGATCGACGACGGCCTGTTCGAACGCTACCCCTGCGACGCCATCTTCGCGATGCACAACATGCCCGGCATGGCGCAGGGCCGGCTGGCGATGCGCGAAGGCCCGGCCATGGCCTCGTCCGACTACGCCACCATCACCCTCACCGGCGTGGGCGGCCACGGCGCCATGCCGCACCGCGCGGCCGACCCCATCGTGGCCGCGGCCAGCATCGTGATGGCGCTGCAGAGCGTGGTCTCGCGCAACATCGATCCGCTGCAGATGGCGGTGGTCACGGTGGGCGCCATCCATGCGGGCAAGGCCAACAACGTGATCCCGCAAGGCGCCGTGCTCGAGCTGAGCGTGCGCGCCCTCGACCGCGAGGTGCGCAAGAAGATCGAAACCCGCATCAAGGCGCTGGTGGCCGCGCAGGCCGAGAGCTTCGGCGTGCAGGCGCAGATCGACTGGCGGCCCGGTTACGCGGTGCTGGTCAACACACCTGAAGAAACCGCCTTCGCGCGCACCGTGGCCGAAGAACTCGTGGGCCCGGCGCAGGTCACCTGGCAGACGCCGCCGCTGCCGGGCAGCGAAGACTTCGCCTTCATGCTGGAGCGCGTGCCCGGCTGCTACCTGCTCATCGGCAATGGAGACGGCGACGCGCACGGCGCCTGCATGGTCCACAACCCGGGCTACGACTTCAACGACAGCAACGTTGCCGTGGGCGGCGCCTACTGGGTGCTGCTGACCGAGCGCTTTCTGCGCGCGGAGGGTTGAGCGCTCAAGCCGACTGCCGCGCGAGCCATTCGCGCGGCGACACGCCCACCTTCTGCGCGAACAGGCGCGACAGCGCCGAAGCGTTCGCGTAGCCAAGGCTGTCGGCAATCGCCTTGACCGACGCGCCCGTGCGCAGCTCGGCCTGCGCGATCGTCAGGCGCCACTGCGCGAGGTAGTCGGCGGGCGTTGCGCCCACCACCGACTTGAAGCGCGCGGCGAACGCGCTGCGCGACATGCCGGCCTCCGTGGCCATCTGTTCGAGCGGCCACGGCTCGCCCGGTCGCTCGTGCAGCGCGACCAGCACGCGCGCCAGCTGCGGATCGCCCAGGCCCGTCAGCAGGCCGGCAGGCACGCCGCTCTCCTGCGGATGGTCGAGCAGCCAGCGCAGCAGCTGGATCAGCACCACCTCGAACAGCCGGTCGGCCAGCAGGCGGTGCCCGCACAGCACGCGCCCGGTTTCCGCGAACAGCAGCGCCAGCGAAGCTTCGAGGCCGTCGACCGCATGCAGCGGCAGCCGCACCAGCGGCGGCAAGGCGCGCACCAGCGGGTGCGCCTCGCCGCCGTCGAAGTCGACCGTGGCGCAGACGAAATCCGAGCCTTCGGTGGGCGCGTTGTGGAAGTCGTGCGCCAGCGGGCGCGGATAGAACAGCAGGCTGGGCTCCTTCACGACCAGCTTGCGCGGCACGCCGGCCGAACGCACCGACGGCGCCGAATGCGTGACCACCATCTCGCCGCGCTGCATCACATGCAGGAAGCTGCGCCCTTCCTTCGCCGCGAAGTGCGTCACGCCGCACAGCGGCCCCGTGTGGAACAGGTGGGCCCGGACACGGAAGCGTTCGAGCAGGGATGAAAGCCTGTCGATGGGCGTCGGCGGTGTTGCGCTCGGCATTGGACGAAAAGGTATGTTGAATGGATAAAAGCATTCAAATCATACGGATTTCCGGAAGACACTGCCTCCATCGTCATCACCGAAAGGAAGTCTTCATGCCCCGCGTCAACCTCGTCACCGACACCGCCGCCACTGGCGACGCCCAGTCCTTGCTCGCCGACATCCACGGTGCCTTCGGCGCCACGCCCAACATGTTCCGCGCCGTCGCCAACTCGCCCGCGGCGCTGCGCAGCCTGTGGGGATCGTTCGGCGCGCTCGGAGGCGGCGTCATTCCGGCGCAGCTTGGCGAGCAGATCGCCGTGGCCATTGCCGACCGCAACGCCTGCCACTACTGCCTCGCGGCGCACACCGCGCTGGGTCGCAAGGCGGGCGTCTCGGCCGCCGACATGGCGGCCGCGCAGGCCGGCGAATCGGCCGACCCGCGCACGGCGGCGGCGCTGCGCTTTGCGCTCAAGCTCGTCGATGCACGCGGCCAGGTGAACGACGCCGACGTGCAGGCCTTGCGCGCCGTGGGCTTCGACGACCGGCACATCGTCGAGATCCTGGCCCACGTCGCGCTGAACCTGTTCACCAACTACGTGAACGTGGCGTTCCAGGTGCCGGTGGATTTCCCGCAGGTGAAGCTGCGCACCGAGGCGGCCTGACATGGCCTGGCCGCGCCCCGAGGCGCCCGAGCTGCAGGTCGCGCAGTGGCTCAACACCGACACGCCCGTCACGCTCGCGTCGCTGCGCGGCCGGGTCGTGGTGCTGCACGCGTTCCAGATGCTGTGCCCGGCCTGCGTGTCGCACGGCCTGCCGCAGGCGAAGAAGACGCGGCAGCTCTTCGCCGCGAAAGACGTGGCGGTGATCGGCCTGCATTCGGTGTTCGAGCACCACGACGTCATGACGCCCGCCGCGCTCGACGCCTTCGTGCGCGAGTACCGGCTGGGCTTCCCCATCGGCATCGACCAGCCCTCGCCCACCGGCGGCATCCCCGCCACGATGCGCGACTACCAGTGGCAGGGCACGCCGAGCACGGTGCTGGTCGACCGGCAGGGGCGCCTGCGCATGAGCCACTTCGGGTTGATCGACGACATGGCGCTGGGCGCCGCCATCGGGCAGCTTGCGGCCGAAGAGGCGCCCGCGCACCTCATTGCACAACCTGCAGACGATGCATCGCCAGACGGCCCGTGCGACGACACCGCCTGCCGCGCCTGAACGAAGAAAGGACACCCGCCGCATGCCATGCATCGCCCTGCAACACCTCGCCTTCGAAGACCTCGGGCGCTTCGCCAACGTGCTCATCCAGGCCGGCCACGCCATCGACTACCGGCAGGCGGGCCCGTCCGCGCTCAGCGCCGACGAGTGGCGCCACGCCGACCTCGTCGTGGTGCTCGGCGGCCCCATCGGGGCCTACGACACGGCGACCTACCCCTGGCTCACCGAAGAGATCGCCGGCCTGCGCGAACGACTGGCGCTACAGCGCCCCACGCTGGGCCTGTGCCTGGGCGCGCAGCTCATGGCCCGTGCGCTCGGCGCGCGCGTGTACCCGTCGGGGCACACGGAGATCGGCTGGGCGCCGGTCGACCTGAGCGCGGCGGGCCGGGCCTCGTGCCTCGCGGCGCTGGATGGCGAACCCGTGCTGCACTGGCACGGCGACACCTTCGACCTGCCGCCCGGCGCCGAACTGCTGGCGAGCACCGCACGCACGCCACACCAGGCCTTCCGCCACGGCCGCCATGCGCTCGCGCTGCAGTTCCACCCCGAGGCCGATCCCGCACGCATCGAGCCCTGGCTCATCGGTCATCACCACGAACTGGCCGCGGCCGGCATCGACATTCCCGCGCTGCGCGCCCGCAGCGCCGAGCTGGCCAAGGTGCGCTCCGATGCCGCGACGCGCATGCTGACGGCATGGCTGGATCAGCTCGCATGACGCAGCCCGCCCTGCCCATCGACGCGCTGCTGGTCGGCTCCGTGGCCTTGCTGCCCGACGGCCGCACACGCAGCGGCATCCGCAAGACGCCGACGGCCGATGCGCTGTGGCTGTCGTCCACCGGCCTGCAGGGCGATGCGCAGGCCGACCTGCGCATCCACGGCGGTATCGAGAAGGCCGTGCACCACTACCCGCGCGAGCACTACGCGGACTGGGCGACGGGCGGCCACCGCAGCGAACTGCTGGCGCACGCGGGCGCCTTCGGCGAGAACATCTCGACCACGGGCTGGAACGAATCGACCGTGTGCATCGGCGACGTCGTGCAGCTCGGCGATGCGCGGGTGCAGGTGTCGCAGGGCCGGCAGCCGTGCTGGAAGCTCGACGCCCACTTCGGCAGGCCCGGCATGGCGCGCGAGATGCAGGCGCGCGGCTGCACGGGTTGGTACTACCGCGTGCTCAAACCCGGCTGGGTGCGGGCCGGCGCCCTGGCCACGCGCGTGGAACGCCCGCATCCCGAGTGGCCGCTGTCGCGCCTCATCGCGCTGCTGTTTTCGCGTGACGCGCGCTTCGCGCCCGAATGGGAACAGGCCGCCGCCCTGCCCGCTTTGGCCGAGCGCTGGCGCGCCACGTTTCGCAAGCGGGTGGATGCGGGGCGGGTCGAAGACTGGGAGCCGCGCCTGCGTCCGCCCCCTGAGCGCTCTTCAGTCGTCCAGCGTTTCCACGCGCAGCGCGATCACCGGGCCAGCCACGACCGGACTCGTCTGCAACGCGTGCAAGGCAAGATCGACCGCGCTTTGCAACGCCGATTCGGTGATCACCAGCACCTGCGGCGCCGCATCCGCCGGCCCGTTCGCCAGCACCAGTTGCCGCACCGGCAGCCGCTGCGCGGCCAGCAGCTCGGCCACGGCCGCGATGTCGGTCGCCGCCTGCACCGGCACGCGCAGGTAGTGCGCGCTGCGCACGGCCGCGCGCGGCAGCACCGGCAGTTCGCGCACCGCATGCGCGTGGAAGCCGGTGTGCGGCACGCGCTGGCCGGCGTGGGTGCCGTCCAGGCGCGCCACGTCGACCAGGTCGGCGATCACGGCCGAGGCGGTCTGCTCCGAACCGGCGCCCGCGCCGTAGTACATCGTGACGCCCGCCGCGTCGGCCTTGACCATGATGCCGTTCATCGAGCCGTTGACCTGCGCGAGCAGGTGCGCCGCGGGCACCAGCGCGGGCTGCACGCGCAGCTCCACGCCGTCTTCACGTCGGCGCGCCACGCCCAGCAGCTTGACGCGAAAGCCCAGCTGCTCGGCGCAGGCCACGTCCAGGCGCTGCAGCGCGGTGATGCCCTCGACCTGCGCATCGGCAAAGCGCACCGGCATGCCGAAGGCGTTGGCGGCCAGCAGCGCGGTCTTGTGGGCGGCGTCGACGCCCTCGATGTCGAAGGCCGGATCGGCCTCGGCATAGCCCAGCGCCTGGGCCTGCGCGAGCGCGTCGCCGAAGTCCAGGCCCTCGTCGCGCATCTTGCTCAGGATGAAGTTGGTGGTGCCGTTGACGATGCCCGCCACCCATTCGATGCGGTTGGCCGTGAGACCTTCGCGCAGCGCTTTCACGATGGGGATGCTCACCGCCACCGCGCCCTCGTACATCACGGCCACGCCGTGCGCGCTGGCGGCGGCGAAGATCTCGGGGCCGTGCACGGCCAGCAGCGCCTTGTTGGCCGTGACCACGTGCTTGCCGTGGGCGATGGCCGCCAGCACCCAGTCGCGCGCCGGGCCGGTGCCGCCGGCCACCTCGACCACCACGTCGACATCGGGGTCGATGGCCACCTGCATCGGGTCGGCTGTGAGCGCCACGCCCTCGCCCACGATGCCCTGGGCGCGCGCGAGGTTGCGCGCCGCCACCACCGTCACCTCGATGCCGCGCCCGGCACGGGCGGCGATGAGGTCCTGGTTGCGGGCCAGCACGCGGAAGGTACCCGCGCCCACGGTGCCGATGCCGATCATGCCGACGCGCAGGGGGCGAATGGCCGCAGGATGGCTGGGCTGGGGCAGGAAGGACGAGACGGGATCGCGGTACATGGGCTTCTCCAAACAACGAACGAACAGGACAAAAACAAAAAAACCCAGCTGCCAGCTGGGTTTCGTTCATTCGGGAGAAGAGACACCAGGTGGCTGCCGGAGCGGCCACCCTGCGCGTGCTCAGGGGGCCGCGGCGGTCATGGTGGTAATCATTCGTGCATTCACTGCGTCGCTCGTTCGCACGCAGGCGGCGAACGGCATCGTGCGGCCGACAACGGCGGCGCTGGATGCTGCAACGGGGAAAAGTGAAAGGCACGACATGAGCTGGCGAGTGTACACGCGGTGCTTGCGGCACGCCCCGATCCGGGCAAACTAGGGCATGGACAAGCATTTCCTGACCCCCCTGTTCGCCCCGGCGTCGATCGTGGCCTTCGTCGGCCAGCCCAGCGATCCGGGGGGCCAGACCGCCCTGGGCCGCACGCTGCGCGAAGCCTTCCGGGCCGACCGTTTCGACGGCACGCTGCGCTTTCTGGACGTGCGCACCCAGGGCACGCTCGAAGAGCTGGCGCAGACGCATGCCGACCTGGCGCTGATCGCGCTGGCGCCGCACGACGTGGCGGCCGCCCTCGAGATCGCGGGGCGCATCGGCTGCAAGGCCGCGGTGGTCATCTCCACCGGCATCGCCGCCGAGCAGGCCGCGCAGTGGCGAAAGATCGCGCGCCGCGAAGGCGTGCACCTGCTGGGCCCGAATTCGCTGGGCTTCCAGCGCCCGCCGCTGCACCTGAACGCCAGCGTGGCCGGCCCGCTCGCGCGCACCGGGCCGCTGGCGCTGGTGTCGCAGTCGGGCGCGCTCACGGCCTCGATGCTCGACTGGGCGCGGCAGAACGGTGTGGGCTTTTCGAGCGTGGTGTCGCTCGGGCCACACACCTCGGTCGACATTCCGCAGGTGCTCGACTTCCTGGCCAACGACTCGAGCACGCACAGCATCATCGTGTACCTCGAAGGCATTGCCGATGCGCGCCGCTTCATGAGCGCGCTGCGCTCGGCCTCGCACGCCAAGCCGGTGGTGGTGCTCAAGGCGGGCCGCAAGCCGGCCGGCAACGAGGCCGCGCAGACGCACAGCGCGGCCATCGTGGGCAGCGACGACGTGTTCGATGCCGCCCTGCGCCGCGCGGGCGCGGTGCGGGTGCGCTCCTTCGTCGAGCTGTTCTCGGCCGCCAAGTGCCTGGCCTCGCGCTACCGGCCGGTGGGCAAGCGGCTGGCCGTGGTCACCAACGGCGGCGGCCCCGGCGTGCTCGCGGCCGACTGGATCAACGAGATCGGCCTGGACCTGGGCCGCCTCTCGGCCCCCGCGCAGCGGTCGCTGCAGCCCTCGCTGCCGGCGCTGGCTTCGCTCACCGACCTCATCGACCTGTCGGAGGACGCCACGCCCGCGCACTTTCGCGCCGCCATCGACACCGCCTCGGCCGACAGCCAGATCGACGGCGTGCTCGCCATCTTCTCGCCCAAGGCCGGCGTCGACGCGGCCGCCACGGCGCGCGCGCTGGCCGACATTCCGCGCCCCATGCCCAAGCCGCTCCTGTCGTGCTGGATGGGCGATGCCTCGGTGGGCAATGCGCGGGCCGTGCTGGCCGAGGCCACCATCCCGAGCTTTCGCACGCCCGAGGCGGCCGTGGGCGCCTTCGGCAACATCGCGGCCTTCTACCAGAACCAGCAGCTGCTGCAGCAGACACCGCCGCCGCTGTCGGCGCTGGCCAAGCCCGACATCGACGGCGCTCGCCTGCTCATCGAGAGCGTGCTGGCCGAGCGGCGCAAGGTGCTGACCGAGATGGAGTCGAAGTCGCTGCTGTCGTGCTTCCACATCCCGATCACGCGCACCCTGCTCGCGCGCAGCGCCAACGAGGCCATGATGATCGCCACGCAGCTGGGCTTTCCGGTGGCGCTGAAGATCGACTCGCCCGACATCTCGCACAAGTCCGACGTCGAGGGCGTGGCGCTGAACGTGATGAACGGCACCAGCGCGCGCGACACCTACCTGGAGATGATGGAGCGCGTGGCGCGCCTGGCACCCGATGCCCGCATCAACGGCGTGACCGTGCAGAAGATGGTGCGCGCGCGGCGCGGGCGCGAAATCTACGTGGGCCTGGTCACCGACCAGCCCTTCGGCCCGGTGATCGTCTTCGGCGCGGGCGGCACCATGATCGAGCTCATGAACGACCGCGCGATGGAGCTGCCGCCGCTGAACCAGTTCCTGGCGCGCCACCTCATCGAGCGCTCGCGCGTGGCCGAGACGCTGGGCGAATGGCGCGGCGCCAACGCCGTGAACATGGAGGCCATCGAGGATGTGCTGCTGCGCGTGTCCGAAATGGTGTGCGAGCTGCCCGAGCTGCGCGAGATGGACATCAACCCCATCATCGTGGACGAGCACGGCGCGGTGTCGGTCGATGCGCGCATCGTGGTCGACAGCAGCACGCAGGCCGTGGCGGGCCCGGTGGGCAACGGCTACCAGCACCTGGCCATCATGCCGTACCCCGCGCGCTACCGGCGCGAATGGCCGCTGCCCGGTGGCGGCGCGTACGTCGTGCGGCCGGTGCATCCGAACGACGCGCAGATGCTGCAGGCGCTGGTGCAGGGCCTGTCGCCCGAAAGCCGCTGGTTCCGTTTCGTCTCGCGCTTCCACGAGCTGCCGCCGTCGATGCTGTCGCGCTTCACGCTCATCGACTACGACCGCGAGATGGCGCTGGTCGCCACCGTGATGGAGCGCAGCACCGCGCCCGACGGCAGCATCCTCGAGAGCGAGCGCATCGTGGGCGTGTCGCGCTACATCACCAACCCCGACCAGACCAGCTGCGAGTTCTCGCTCGTGGTGGCCGACGAGTTCAGCGGCAAGGGCATCGGCTCGCGTCTCATGGAAAGCATCATCGATGTGGCGCGCGACCGCGGCCTTTCCGAGATGGACGGGCTGGTGCTGGCCGGCAACCCCGACATGCTCAAGCTGGTGCGCCGACTGGGCTTCTCGGTGAAGTCCTTCCCCGAGGACCCGGACTTCAAGCTCGTGACCTACCCGCTGTAGCCCGACGGCGGCGGCTGCAACTCGACGAGAATCGGCCGCCCTCCACCCGCGCGTTTCTTCATGTTCCGAATCCTTTTGCGTTCCCTCGGCCGCCTGCTGGTGAGCTTCGCCGTGTTGCTGTCGGCCGCCTGGGCCTGCGCGGCCCTCTGGTACCAGCTGCCCGCGACGCTGCCGGTCAAGGTCGGCGCGATGGTGCTGTGGGGCCTCTTCGGCCTGGCGGCGATCGTGCTGCTGTGGCGCGGCAAGGCCGGCCGCTCGCTGCTGGCCTACGCCATCGGCTTCGTCGTGCTGCTCGAGTGGTGGGGCACCATCGCGCCCTCGCAGCATCGCGAATGGGCCGACGACGTGGCCCGCTACCTGAGGCCGCGCGTCGAGGGCAGCGTGGTCACGATGGAGAACGTGCGCAATTTCGACTGGCGCAGCGACACCGACTACACCGTGCGCTGGGACACGCGCCGCTACGACCTGGACCGCCTGCGCTCGGTCGACGTGTCGCTGTCGTACTGGACCGGCCCGGCCATCGCCCACACGCTGGTGTCCTTCGGCTTCGACGATGGCCAGTTCGTCACTTTTTCCATCGAGATCCGCAAGGAGCGCGGCGAGAGCTTCTCGTCCGTGGGCGGCTTCTTCAAGCAGTTCGAGAACAGCCTCGTGGCCGCCGACGAGCACGACATCCTGCGCGTGCGCACCAACGTGCGCGGCGAAGACGTCTACATGTACCGCGTGCACCTGCCGCAGGCCGAGATGCGTTCGCTGTTCCTGGGCTACGTGGGCGAGGCCAATGCGCTGGCGCGCGCGCCGAGCTTCTACAACACGCTCACCGCCAACTGCACGACCATCGTCTACAGCCTCGCCAGGCACGTCGTGCCCGGCCTGCCGATGGACTACCGCCTGCTGGCCTCGGGCTACCTGCCCGAGTACCTGCACGACGTGGGCGGCCTGACGCCGGGGCTGAGCATGGAGGCGCTGCGCGCTGGCGGCCGCATCACCGACCGGGCCATCGCCACCGACCAGCAGCCCGGCGTGAACTTCTCGCAAGCCATCCGCCACGGCCTGCCGGGCGTGACGCCATGAGGCGCATCGGCTTCCTCCCCGCCCTGCTGCTGGCGCTGTCGCTGCTCACGGGCTGCGCGGGCGTCACGGTCGGCACCATCTCGCCGGCCGACTACCTGGCGCAGCGGCGCGGCGACGTGCTCACCACCGGCAAGCTCAGCAGTTCCGCACAAGAGGTGCTGCGTGTCATCGGCTCCGACGCCGACCAGTGCCGCAAGGACGGCCGCGCCTGCCGCCAGAACCTCGCCACCTCCGCCGGCCTGAGCGACGAGCAACGCATGTCGGCGCTGTCCGAGGTGTGGCTGCAGCTCGCGCTGGGGGGCGGCGATGGCGGCTCGGCCGCGCAGCCCATGGCGCCCGAGGCCATCGAGGCCTGGCTGGAAACCGCGCGCCACGCCTACGCCTACCTGTTCCACACGACGCGCAACCCGCGCGACCGCGCCTTCGAAGACCGCCAGACGCAGGTGCGCGACTACTACAACTACGCGGTGCAGCGCGCCATCACCGGCCTGTTCAGCCGCTACCGCAAGAGCGACATGCCGGTGGCCGCCATTCCGCAGGTGAGCGGCTGGCGCATCGACGCCGACCTGTCGGCGCTGCAGCTCGCACCCGACGCGCCCCCGCCCAAAGAGCTGATTCCCGCCGCCTCGCTGACCTTCTCGGGCCTGCGCAACATCTACCGCCGCGACGGCTTCGGCGCCGAGCTGGTCGCCGCGGGCGACGACCGCCCGACCGCGGTGCAGGCCGACGAAGACGCCCCGCCCTTCAGCGAGACGCCCTTCCCCGCCCTCACCGCGCTGCTGCAGTTCGACGGCGCCACGCTGCAAGACGTGCTGGCCACGCGCACGCTGCGCATCGCCGTGTTCGACCCCTACCGCACCAGCACGATCCGTTTGGCCGGCGAAGAGATTCCGCTGGCCGCCAACTTCACCTCGGGCTACGGCCTGTGGCTGGCCCGCTCCGACTTCGCGCTGCAGGCGCTGCGCAGCCTGTTCGGCGGCGCCGAGGGCCTGACCCGGCCGCACATCTACCTGATGCAGCCCTACGACCCGAAGCGCCGCACCATCGTCATGCTGCACGGCCTGGCCAGCAGCCCCGAGGCCTGGATCAACGTGGCGAACGAAGTGCTCGGCGACGAGACGCTGCGCCGCCGCTACCAGATCTGGCAGGTGTACTACCCGACCAACGCGCCGCTGCCGCTGAACAACCTGGCCATCCGCGAAGCCATCACGCAGACCTTGGCGCACTTCGATCCGCAGGGCCGCGCCGAGGCCTCGCGCAACGTCACGCTCATCGGCCACAGCATGGGCGGCGTGCTGTCGCGCCTCTTGGTGTCGTCGTCGGGCGACGTGCTGTGGGACGCGCTGCGCGAGGGCTACCCCATGCCGGCCGCGCAGCGCCGCCGCATCGAGGAAGGGCTGGGCCCCTACCTGCGCTTCGAGCCGCTGCCCCAGGTCAGCGACGCCATCTTCATCGCCTCCCCGCACCGCGGCACCTCGTTCGCCAACAAGCGCATCTCGCGCTGGGTGGCCAACCTCATCACGCTGCCGGTGGCCATGCTGGGCCAGCTCAACGACATCTCGCGCGAGCTGATGCGCGTGGCGCCCAGTTCGCAGGACATGGGCCCGCTGCGCATTCCCAACAGCATCGACAACCTCAGCGACCGCGATGCGTTCGTGCGCCTGTCGTCGGGGCTGCCGCTGAGCCCGAAGGTGCGCTACCACTCGATCATCGGCAACGACACGCCCGGCCTGCCGCTGGCCGAGTCGAGCGACGGCATCGTGCCCTACACCAGCGCGCACCTCGACGGCGCGGTGTCGGAGCTGGTGATTCCGTCGGCGCACAGCGTGCAGGAGCACCCGCTCGCGATCCTGGAGATCCGGCGCATCCTGCGGGAGCAATTGGGGCTGCCGGCGGCAGCACCTGCAGCCGTGAAACCCTGAGCGCGTGCCGCGTGGGGCACTCAGGCGTGGGTCCACCGCGCATGCAGCCATCGCGCAAAAGCATCCAGCAGATAGCCCAGCGCCCCGATCAGCAGGATCACGGCCATGAGCTCTGAGTACGCGAGCCGGTCGCGCGTGTCGAGCACGAAATAGCCCAGCCCGGCCGAGACGCCCAGCATTTCGGCTGGCACGAGCACGATCCAGACGATGCCGATGGCCAGCCGAACGCCCGTGAGGATCTGCGCGGTGATGCCCGGCAAGATCACGCGCAGCACCGTCTCGCGCCGCGTGGCCGACAGCCCGCGCGCGAGCATCAGCCAGTGCGGATCGATCTGCGCCACGCCCGCGGCGGTGTTGAGCAAGATGGGCCACACGGCGGCGAACGCGAGCAAGAAGTACACGGGCAGATCGCCCACGCCGAGCACCATGACGGCAATGGGCATCCACGACAGCGGCGAGATCATCCGCAGGAACTGGAACACCGGCGTACTGGCCTGTGCAAAGCCGCGCGACAGGCCCGTGAGCACGCCCAGCGGCACGCCGAACACGATGGCCAGAAGCAAACCAATGGCCACGCGCTGAAGGCTCAACAGCGCGTGGTGCCAGATGTCGGCTCCCACGAGCAGATGGCCCAGCGCCACCAGCGAGGGGCCGGTCGCGAAGGCGGCGGCAATGGGGGTGCGTTGCGTCAGCAGCAGGCTTCCCGCCCACCATGCCAACAGCACCACCCCCAGGCCCGCAAGAGGCAACAGCCAACGGCGCCAGCGCCCCCCAAAGCGGACGTTCATCAAACCGAGATCGTTTCGCGACGCGTGTAGTCCGCCGCCACGCCAAACACCTGCGGCCCGCCCACACTTTGGATGGCCTTGCGTACGAACCGGTCGTCGACCAGATCGCGTGCCACGAACTTCGGATCGAGCGCACGCAGGAACGCGTTGTCGCCCTCCACCTTCGTGCCCTGCACCGCGCGTACCAGCTGCTCGGTGTACGAGGCAAAGGGGTACGGCTGGAAATCGATGCGGCGCTGGCTCCAGCCCTTGTGGCGCACCACGCCGCTGGCTTCGTAGCTTGCGTAGTCGGTGGAGGCGAGCACCTTCGCCAGTGTCTGTGGCGGGTGCGGCGTGTAGCGGCGCTCACCGGCGTTGGAGAGCAGGCGGGCCGCGTCGAGGCGGTTGTCGCGCGTCCAGAGCTGGGCCTTGACGATGGCGGTTGTCACGCGCTGTGCCCATTCGGGCTTTTCGGCGATATCGCGTTCGGCCAGGAACGTCACGCAGCAGGCGTGGTCCTTCCAGACGTCGCCCGAAAAGCGCAGCACCTTGCCGACGCCGGCGATTTCTGCCGCCGCATTGAAGGGCTCGGCCACGATGAAGCCGGCAATCGACTTGCCCGCCAGCGCCGACACCATCTCGGCCGGCGCCAGCACCACGAGGTTGACTTCCTTCGGCCCGATGGCGCCGCTGGCCGCGCGCGTGACCGCCGTGAGGCCTTCGGCGCGAAGCATGTCCTGCAGCAGTACGTTGTGGATCGAATACCAGAACGGCACGGCCACGGTCTTGCCGCCAAGGTCGGCGAGCTTGTGGATCTCGGGCAGCACCGTCAGCGCCGAGCCGTTGATGTGGTTCCAGGCCGCGATCTTCGCGGGGAATTTGGAGCCGTAGCGCACCCACAGCGTGGCAGGCGTGAGCAGATGGATCACGTTGACCTGCCCGGCCACGAAGGCCTCGACGATCTGTGCCCACGAGCGGAACATGCGCGGCGTTTCCGCGCGCAGGCCTTCCTTGTCGAACAGGCCGCGCGCATGCGCGATCAGCAGCGGCGTGGCGTCGGTGATGGGCAGGTAGCCGATCTTCACGGGCTGGTCGTCGCCCTTGAAACCTTGGGCCATGGCATCGCCCGCCGAGAGGAATGGCGCGGCCACGGCGGCGCCGGCCAGTGCGGACAGGCGCAGCATGTCGCGCCGCGTCAGGCCACAGTCGCAGGCCGACGATGCGCAGACATGCGGAATCTTGCGAAGGGATGGCTCGCAGGCGAATGGAGAGTCGGTCATTCGAAAGGCTTTCAGGAAGAAGAAACGGCAGCGGCTACAGCAAGACCGCCGCCGGGCGCATGCGCCGCATGCAGCGCCGCGAGGATGTCCAACCGCAACGCGGTGAAGGCCGCCGCGTCGGCGGTGCGCGGGCGGCCGATGTCGACGCGCCATTCGCGCACGATGCGGCCCGGCTTGTCGCCCATCAGCAGGATGCGGTCGCCGACCAGGATGGCTTCGTCGATGTCGTGCGTGACCAGCAACGCGGCGGTCTGCCAGCGGTGCACCAGCTCGACCAGCAGGTCCTGCATCTGCGCGCGCGTGATGGCGTCGAGCGCGGAAAAAGGCTCGTCGGCCAGCAGCAGCACGGGCTCGCGGGCCAGTGCACGGGCCAGCGCCACGCGCTGCGCCATGCCGCCCGACAGCTGCGAGGGAAAGAGCCCGCCCTGCCCGCCCAGGCCGACGGCGGCCAGTGCTTCGTTCACGCGTTGTTCGCGCCGCGCACGCTCCAGCCTGAGCTGCCGAACGAAGTCCAGGCCAAAGCCGACGTTGCGCGCGGCATCGAGCCACGGCAGCAGACCGGGCTGCTGGAACACCAGCGCCGCGCGCGGGTGCGGCGCGGTCAGCGCTTCGCCGAGGAAGCGGATCTCTCCCCTGGCATGGCTCGCATGAGACGGTTCCAGATGCGCCAGCGTGCGCAGCAAGGTCGACTTGCCGCACCCGCTGCCACCGAGCAGGCAGACGATCTCGCGCGGCGCCACCTCCAGCGACACGCCCTCGAACACCGGCACGGCCTTGGCGTAGCCGAAGGCGAGATCGCGCGCCTGGAGCACCGGCTGGCGCGCGACGGCGTGTGGGTCTTGCGGGTTCACGTTGTGCGGGCCGCCGCGCGCTTGGCCAGCTCGCCCTGCAGTTGCGTGACGCTCGGCGTCACGATGGGAATGAAGGCCGCTTCGCGCCAACGGCGGGCCAACGTCAGCGGCTGGTCGCGGTGGTAGCCACGGCCGCCACTGGCCTGCAGTTCGAGCTGCGCGGCGTTCTGTACCACTTCGGCCAGCGAGAGCCGCGCACGGAACAGCGCCTCGGGCTGGGTCTTGAACCGGCCGTCCGCGAGGCCTTCGTACAGCGCATCGACGGTGGCGGCCAATGCCGCGCGCTGTGCGGCAATCGGCGCTTCAAGCACCGAACGGCCGGCACCGCCGCGTTCAGTTGCGGTGTCGAGCGCGGCGCGTGCCAGGCCGATCGACAGGCCGCATTGCAGCCCCAGGAAATCCGGCCGCACGGCGGGAAGAAAGCGATTGGCTTCTTCATGGATCAGGTCGGCCGTCTCCAGCCGCGCGCCCTCGATGCGCAGCGACGCCGTGTTGCTGCCGCGCAGCGCGATCAGGTCGAGATCGGCGCTGCGTCGCACGCCCTCTTGCCCCGCCGTGAGCACCGCCACCAGCGGCACGCCGCCTTCGGCGCGCTGCACCGCGACCGCGGCCACGAAGCCTTGCGGGCGCAGGTTGGTGCACCACGGCACGGCCCCATCGAGCCGCCAGCCGTTGTTGTCCGGCGTGGCGGTGATCTGCAGCGCCTCGATGCCGCCGAGGTACTTCATCGCGTTCGACAAGCCGGTGGCCCCGGCCTGCGAACCGTCGAGCAAGGCAGCAAGCCAGCGCTCACGCAGCGCCGCGTTGGGCGACTGCAGCAGGTATTCGATGAAGGCGCGTTGCCCCCAGAAGGTGAAGGCGGCCGCCAGCGAATGGCCGGCCACGGCCGCAATGGCCTCGACGGCGTCGCGCACGTCACCGCCCTGTCCGCCCAGCGCCTTCGGTACGCCGAGCCCGAAGAGCCCGGCGTGCGCCAGGCGCGGCACCACCTCGTGCGCGAGCGCGTTGTCGGCGTCGAGCGCCTCGGCGTTGTCGTCGAGCCAGCGCCGGTCGGCCTCAACCAGCATGGGCGGGCGCTCCATCACGTTGCAGGTTTTCAGGCAGGTACGGTTGCAGCTGCGGGTTGACCGGGCTGCCGGCCAGGCTGTTCGCGAAGTTGCACAGCGTGGCAAGGCTCACGCCCAGCACGACCTCCAATGCCTGGCGCTCGGAAAAGCCCGCGTCCCGGAAAGCGGCCAGGGCTTCGTCCGACACCTTGCCGCGCGTGGCGATCACGGCGTCGGTGAAGGCGCGCACGGCATCGAGCCGGCCTTCACCGCTCGCCTCGCCGCGCTGCAGCTTGCCCACGGCCTCGGCCGGCAGCTTGGCCTGCTTCAGCGCGGCGGCGGTGTGCCCGGCCACGCAGAAGTCGCAGCCGTGGATGCGCGCGGCCGTGATCTGCAGCGTCTCGCGCTCGGCCAGCGTGAGCTCGCCGCGGGCGGTGGCCTGGGCCATGCCCAGGTAAGTTTCGAGCGCCTGCGGCGAGTTGGCGAGGATGCCGATCAGGTTCGGCAAGAAGCCGTTGTTGGCAATGGCGCGTTGCACCAGCGGGCGGCTGGCTTCGGGGGCGGTGGCTTCGGTGTGAAGGGTGAGGCGTGTCATGGCTGAGGGCAATCGCTTTTGCTTTGCGCTTGCTGCTGATGAGGTGATGCGTCGATTCTTCAGGCGCCGCTGCCGCACATCAATGACCGGAGGTCTCTGATCTATGCCGGTTCGTCCCCGTGCGGTGCGACGGGGCCCGACGGGGCGCCGCTGCGCGCGCGTTGCCAGGCGCCGGGCTGCTCGCCCATCACGCGCTTGAAGGCGCGCGAGAACGCGGCATAAGACGCGTAGCCCACCGCTTCGGCCGCCTGCGAAATCGAGTCGCCCTGCGCCATGCGCCGCGCCGCCAGCTGCATGCGCAACAGCAGCAGGAATTGCAAGGGCGACTGGTCGCAAGCTTCGCCGAACTGGCGAAAGAATGCGGTGCGCGACAGGTTCACCCGACGCGCCATCTCGGCCACGCTCCAGTCGCGCGCGGGCGATTGCAGGATGTCGGCCAGCAGCGGCGCAAAGCCGCGCTTGCGCAGCAGCGTCCACAGGCCCTGTGCATGCACTTCGCTGTGCGCCACGTGCCGAAGGCCATAGAAGAACAGCAGGCCCGCGAGCCGGTCCATCGCCACCGAGGGCTCGGCGCCCACGCGCAAGGCCTCGCTGCGCATCAGGTCGAACAGCGTGCCCGCCGAGGCCATGGCCAGGTCGCCCGCGCGCAGCACCAGGCAATCGGGAAAGGCGCTGGCGATCACGTCGCGAAACGGCCCGTCGAAGGAAAAAGAAGCCACAGGCCAGGCCGGTTTCGCCGAGGCGGCGCTGCCCGACAAGGGTTGCATCTGCCGCGGCGCACAGTCGATGCCGGGGTCGGCATAGGGCGAGAGAAAGTGCGGCACGTCGCGCATCAGGAACACGCCATCGCGCGGCGACAGCTGTACCGACGCGCGCCCCGGCATGTGCAGCCAGCAGCGCCCCTCGAGGATCAGGTGAAAGCTGGCCCGCGCACGCCCCGCCGTCGAGGCGCGCCAGCGACCGCAGTACTGGCCGACATGAAACAGCGTGGCGTTCCATTCGAGGCTGCCCAGCAGCCAGTCGACCACGCGGTCGACCTGTGCGTCCGCGCCGGCATCGGCGGTATCGACGGAAGGAACGCAGGCATCGAACTGTCGTACGAAAGACATAGGGGCCCGAGTGTGGCCGAGCACCCGGGCGGAACCAAAGAACGAATCGGCGTGAGCTTATGCCTGGGCGATGATGGCACCGGGCCAGCAACGGCGGGGGGCGTATGGCAAGCGCTCATCCCACGACGACCTCGAAGCCTCAGACGCGTATCGCCTCAGGCGCCTGCGCGCCGCGCATGTCCGGCACCGCCGCCATCAAGGCCCGCGTGTAGGCGTGCTTCGGCGCGTCGAGCACCTCGCTCGCGCTGCCCTGCTCCACCAACCGCCCGCGCTGCATCACGCCCACGTCGTCGCACATGTGGCGGATCACCGCGAGGTTGTGGCTGATCAGCAGGTAGGTCAGGCCGAACTCGTCCTGCAGGTCGCGCATGAGGTTCAGCACCTGGGCCTGCACCGAGACGTCGAGCGACGAGGTCGGTTCGTCGCAGACGATGAACTCGGGCTGGCTGGCCAGCGCCCGTGCGATGGCGATGCGCTGGCGCTGGCCGCCGGAGAACTGGTGCGGGTAACGCCGCCCGTCGTCGGGCGACATGCGCACGCGGCGCAGCGCCTGGGCGACGCGCTCGGCGGTTTCGTCGGCGCTGGCGGCCAGGCCCAGCACCTCCACCGGCTCGGCGATGAGCCGGTCCACGCGCCAGCGCGGGTTGAGGCTGGCATGCGGGTCCTGGAAGATCATCTGGAAGCGCCGCCGCAGCGCGGCCGTCTGCGCGGCGTCGCCCCAGCGGTCGATGCCGTCGAAATGCACGCTGCCGGCCGTGGGCCGCGTGAGGCCGGCGATCATGCGCGCCACGGTCGACTTGCCCGAGCCCGACTCGCCGACCAGCCCGAAGGTGCGGCCGCGCGCGATGTCGAAGCTCACGCCGTCGACCGCGTGCAGCACTTTCTTCGGCTGGCGTGCGAGCGTGCGGACGAGCCAGCCGGCCGAAAGATCGAATTCGCGCGACAGGCCCTGCACGCGGATCAGCGGCGCGCTGTCGGCCGGCGCCGCCACGGTCTCGATCTGCGCAGGCGGCAGCGCGGCAGCCACCGCGATGTCCGCGCCGATCTCCGGCACCGGCAGCCGATGCAGCCTGTCGTGCACCGAAGGAATGGCGGCCATCAGCGCGCGCGTGTACGGCTCGCGCGGGTGGTCGAGCACCTGGCGCACCGGGCCGGTCTCGAGCACGCGACCCTGGTACATCACCATCACGCGGTCGGCCGCCTCGGCGATCACGCCCATGTCGTGCGTGATGAGCATCGCGGCCGTGCCGCGCTCGCGGCAGACGCGCCGGAACACGCGGATCACCTGCGCCTGCACCGACACGTCGAGCGCGGTGGTGGGCTCGTCGGCAATCAGCAGCTGCGGCTCGGCGCACAGCGCGAGCGCAATCGCCACGCGCTGGCGCATGCCGCCCGAGAACTGGTGCGGGTACTGGTCGATGCGGCTTTCGGGGTCGGGAATCTCCACATCGGCCAGCAGCGCCAGCGCGCGCCGGCGCGCCTCCTGCTCGCTCACGGGCAGGTGCGTGCGGATGGTTTCGATGAGGTGCCGGCCGATCGGGTAGACCGGGTTCAGGCTGGTCAGCGGGTCCTGGAACACGCTGCCGATGCGGCGCCCGCGCACGCGGCGCATGTCTTCGCCGCGCAGCGTGTCGATGCGCTCGCCGTGCAGCTCGACCGTGCCGCCCGCGATGCGCCCCGGCGGCGGCACCAGGCCGATGACGGCCGCGCCGACCATCGACTTGCCCGCGCCCGACTCGCCGACCACGCCCAGGATTTCGCCCGGCGCGATCTCGAACGAGACGCCATCGAGCACCTGCACCGTGCCCCGGTGCGTGTCGAAGGCCACGTCCAGCCCGCGCACCCGCAGCACGGGCGTTTCGCCGCGGGGCGATGGCGAGGGGCCGCGCGCGCTCATTGCAGCCTCGGGTTCAAGGCGTCGCGCAGCCAGTCGCCCGCCAGGTTGACCGCCAGCGCCAGCGCCAGCAGCACCAGCGCGGGAAACAGCAGGATCCACCACTCGCCCGAGAACAGAAAGCCCTGCCCGATGCGGATCAGCGTACCGAGCGACGGCTGCGTTGGCGGCAGGCCCACGCCCAGGTACGACAGCGTCGACTCCGCCACGATGGCCAGCGCGAAGCTGATGGTGGCAATCACCAGCACCGGCGCCAGCAGGTTCGGCAGGATGTGCCGCACCAGGATGCCGGTGCGCGAGCGGCCGATGATCTGCGCGGCGGCCACGTAGTCCTTGTGCTTCTCGAGCATGACGGCGCCGCGCACCGTGCGCGCGTACTGCACCCATTCCGACAGCCCGATGGCCGCCACGATCACGTACACCGCCATGTCGTCGCGGTAGCCCTCGGGCAGCAGGCCGCGCGCAATGCCGAAGATCAAGAGCGCCACCAGCAGCACCGGAAAGGTCAGCTGCACGTCGGCCACGCGCATCACCAGCGTGTCGAACCAGCCGCCCGCATAGCCGGCCGCCAGCCCGAGCGGAACGCCAATGGCCAGCGACAGCCCGACCGCGCTCACGCCCACCAGCAGCGACATGCGCAGCCCGTAGAGGATGGCCGAGAACACGTCGCGCCCCTGGTCGTCGGCGCCCAATGGGTAGAACGCGCCCGACGCGCCCTGCTGCCCCGGCGGCGTGAAGGCGTCGATCAGGTCAAGCACGGCTGGGTCGAAGGGGTCTTGCCGCGCGATCCACGGCGCGAACAGCGAGGCCAGCGCGACCAGCAACAGCACGAAGGCCGCCAGTTGCACGGTACGCGAGCGTGCAAACGCGCGCAGCACGGGCGACTCGGCGTTGCGCCAGCGGCGCGGCGCGGGCGCGCCGGTCGGGGAAGGAAGCGTCATTCGGTAAAAAAGCAAGAAGAAGTCAGGCGCGTCGCAGGCGCGGATCGACCAGCACGTACAGCAGGTCGACGATGAAATTGATCGCCACGTACAGCAGCGCAATCAGCAGCAGGTAGGCCGCCACCACCGGCACGTCCACCCCCTGGATCGAGGTGATGAACAGCAGGCCCACGCCGGGCCACTGGAAAACCGTCTCGGTGACGATGGCAAAGGCCACCAGCGAGCCGATCTGCAGCCCGGTGATGGTGATGACCGGGATCAGCGTGTTGCGCAGCGCATGGCCGTAGTTCAGGTCGCGCTCGCGCAGCCCGCGCGCACGGCCGAAGCGGATGTAGTCGGCGCGCAGCACCTCCAGCATCTCGGCGCGCACCAGCCGCATGATCAGCGTCAGCTTGTACAGGCCCAGCGTCAGCGCGGGCATCAGCAGCGAGGCCCAGCCCGAGGCCGTGAGCAGCCCGGTGCTCCAGCCGCCCAGCTGCACCGTGTCGCCGCGCCCGAACGACGGCAGCCAGCGCAGCTCGACCGCGAACAGGTAGATGAGCCCGATGCCGATCAGGAAGGTGGGCAGCGACACGCCGACCAGCGACACCGCCATGACCGCGCGGCTGGCCACGCTGTCGCGCCGGATCGCGGTGTACACGCCCAGCGCCACGCCGCCCGCCACCGCCAGCACGGCCGCCACCAGCGCCAGTTCGAGCGTGGCCGGCAGCCGCTCGGCGATGAGCTCGACCACCGGCCGCTTCAGCCGGTACGACACGCCCAGGTCACCCTGCAGCGCGTGGCCCACGTAGCGCAGGTACTGCACCGGCACCGGGCGGTCGAAGCCCAGTTCGGCCGTCAGCGCGGCGCGTTCTTCCAGCGTGGCGTCTTCGCCGAGCAGGCTGATGGTCGGATCGCCGATGTGGCGGAACACCAGGAAGGACACGAACGACACCGCCAGCAGCACCAGCACGGACTGGCCGAGCCGGCGCAAGAGATGAACCCACATGGTGTGCGTGCGTGTGTGTGCTTAGGGGTTCGCTACCTTCACGTTCTTGAAGAACACGCTGCCGTCGGGGCTGACCGGAATGTCCAGCTTCGGGGTCGAGGCGAAATTGAGCACCTGGTCGTGCAGCGCGATGTAGATGCGTTCCTTCTGCACCGTCTGCCAGATGCTTTTGATGGTGGCGTCGCGTTTCGCCTTGTCGCTCTCGGCCGCGAGCGATGCGATCTGCGCGTCGACCTCGGCGTTGCTGTAGCCGGTGGCGTTGGTCGGGCCGCGGCCGTCCTTGCCGCGCGTGTGCACCAGGTAGTCGAAGATGTAGGCCGAGTCGTAGGTCGGCACGCCCCAGCCGAACAGGTAAAAGTCGGTGTCGGCCGAGTTGATGGCGGTGCTGTGCAGCGCAATCGGGCGCGCCGCCACCGTGGTCTTGATGCCGATGCGCCCGAGGAAGCCCGACACCGCCGTGCTGATGGCCTCGTCGTTCACGTAGCGGTCGTTCGGGGTGTGCAGCGTGATCGCAAAGCCGTTCGGGTAGCCGGCCTCGGCCAGCAGCTTCTTCGCCTGCGCCGCGTTGGCCTTCGGGTAGGCCGCGAAGCCCTTCTCGTAGCCGTGCACGAACGGCGGCGCGATGATGCCCGAGGGGTTCGACAGGCCGCGCATCACCGCCGCCTTGATCGCATCGCGGTCGATGGCCAGGCCGATGGCCTCGCGCACCTTCGGGTCGGCCAGCGGGTTTTTGCCCTTCACGTCGGCGTACTTGAGCTCCTTTGCGCCCACGTTCAGGCCCAGGAAGATCGAGCGGTTCTCGGGCCCTTCGGTCACGCGCAGGCGCTTGTCGGCCTTGAGGCGGCCCACGTCCTGCGCCGGCAGGTCCTGCACGAAATCGACCTCGCCCGACAGCAGCGCGGCCACGCGCGTGGCGGGCGACTTGATCGGCACGTAGACCAGCTCGGTCACATCCAGCGGAAACTGGCCGCGGCCCCAGTACTGCGGAAACTGCTTGAGCACCGTGCGCGCATCGACCTCGCGCGAGGCCAGCACGTAGGGGCCGGTGCCGTTCTCGTTGCGGGTGGCGAAGTTCTCGGTCTTGCTGGCCACGTCCTGCGACTGCTCGGCCTTGTTCGCCTTGGCCCAGGCTTCGTTGAGGATGAAGAGGTTCGTGAGGTTGTTCGGGAAGATCAGGTTCGGGCCCTTGGTCCTGACCTGCACCGTGAGTGCATCGACCTTCTTCACCTCGGCCACCGACGACAGCAGCGACTTGAGCGCCGAGCTCGGCGCCTGCGCGCGCTGCAGCGAGAACACCACGTCGTCGGCCGTGAGCAGCGCGCCGTCATGGAACTTGACGCCGGGGCGCAGCTTGAACTCCCACACCGTCGGGTCGGCCGTGAGCTTCCACGAGGTGGCGAGCGCGGGCTGCAGCTTGCTGTCGGCGCCGCGCAGGATCAGTGGCTCGTAGATCTGGTGCAGCAGGCCGAAGTTGGTGCCGGTGTTGACCGCATGCGGGTCGAGCGTGGCGGGGTCGGCGCTGCGCGCCCAGCGCACGGTTTCGGCGGCGGCAACAGGCGCCTGCAGCAGGCCGGCGGCCAGCAGGGCCGCGGTCAGGAGTGGTCGGAGCATGGAATCCCTCGGGTGTTCTTTGGAAGAGAAGACAGGCGGACGACCGCGCGGGGCGGCGCCGTCCTGTGCCTGTGCGTGAGGGACTGTGCCCTGCCCCGCGCCGTCCCGAAAGAAGGACTCCGCATATGGAAATGCGGTGCCTGCCGCGTGACGATGAACCGGGCGCTACGCCCTCGTCGCCAGCCGCTTCAATCGCAATCCACCCCACACCGCCAGCAGCACGCTCGCGCCGAACACCCAACCCGACAGCGCACCGGCCATGGTGCCGGAGAGCAGGTTGCCGACCGTGCAGCCCAGCCCGGTCATCGCGCCCCACCCCAGCAACACGCCGCCGCCAAGTCCGCGCACGACCTGGCCCGCCGTCGGCCATGCGGGCTTGAACTGCCCGCTCGCGAGCGCCGCAGCCAGCGCGCCGGCCACGAGGCCGCCGACCAGCAGTGCGTTGGGCGTCTGCCAGAGGCTTTCGACGACCGCCGTCACGCAGCCGCCGAAGCCGTCGAGCCCGTCCAGGCGCTGCGGCAGCAAGCCGTGCGCGTTGCCGAGGTCGCGCGCGGCGCTGCCGAGCGCGGCCGTCACGCCCAGCGGGCGCAGCCGCAGCACCACGATCACAGCGATCGCGCCGACTGCGAGGCCGCCCCACGCATACGGCCAGCGCCCGTGCAGCAGGCGGCGCGCGGCGTCGATGAAGCGGCGCGGCGTGGGCGACGCACCCTCACCTGCTGGCAGTTTCCGCCAGAGCCAGGCAGCGAGCGCCGCAAGCACCGCCAGCTGCAGCGCGGCCGAACCTGCATAGCCCAGGTGATGCGGCAGCCACACCACGGGCGCGATGGCGATGGTGGCGCTGTAGAGCCAGTTCCAGCTGCTGAACCCCAACAGGAATCCCGCGCCCGCACCAAGCAGCGCGAACGGCGCGGTCGGCGAGCCTTCGCCCAACCGGTACCAGTGCGCGCTGATGCACGAACCCGACACCACCATGCCCGCGCCGAACGCCAGCCCCGCAAGCACCAGCGCGCCGCTGACCGGCCCGATGTGCGCATCGGGCGGCAATCGCCCCGGCTGCGGCACGGGCAGCCAGCCCGTCATGACGACGTGCATGCCCACGGTGCCGACCGCGAGCGCGGCCACGATGGCCAGCAGGCCGCGTGCGTCGCCGCCCTCGAAGTAGTCGCGCGCATGGCAATAGAAGCAGAAGCGCGAGCGCTGCAGCACCACGCCGAGCACCGCGCCCAGCCCGAGCGCGAAGGCCAGCGCACGGCCGCCGCTGCGCTCGCCCAGCAGATGCACGCCGGCGGCGATCAGCAGCAACACCACGACCGCAGCGGCCAGGCCCGTGCGAGAAAGCGGCGCAGGCGCCACATGGATTGACGAAGCGGACATGCCCCGGTCCCTCTTTCTTGGGTCCAAAAAAAAGCGAGCCCGAGGGCTCGCCCAATGTCGCTCATCAGAGAGGCCGCGAGGTCCCTCCAACGCCGACTCACCTCGAACTCATCTCACCTCAACTCAATCATTTCGACGCCCACACCGTGCCGGCCGGGTTGTTCACCGGCACGCCGACGGCGTTGCCGTACTCGGTCCACGAGCCGTCGTAGTTGCGCACGTTCTTGTAGCCCAGGATCTTGTGCAGCGCGAACCAGGTGTGGCTCGAGCGCTCGCCGATGCGGCAGTAGGTGATGGCCGGCTTGCTGCCGTCGATGCCGACGGCCGCGTAGATCGCCTTCAACTCGGCGGCCGACTTGAAGGTGCCGTCTTCGTTCACCGCGCGGCCCCAGGGCACGTTGGCCGCGCCGGGCACGTGGCCCGCGCGCACCGCCAGTTCGGCGGCGCCGGCCGGCGCGAAGATCTTGCCGCTGTATTCGTCGGCCGAGCGGATGTCGACCAGCTTCGCATCGGAGCGGCCCTCGGCCACGGCCAGCACGTCGGCCAGCCGCGCGCGCAGCTGCGGGTTGGGCTGCGTCACCTTGAAGCGCGTGGCGACGTGCTCGGGCGCGCGGTTGTCGAGCACGCGGTTCTCGGCCTCCCACTTCTTGCGCCCGCCGTCGAGCAGCTTCACGTTCTGCACGCCGTACTGGTCGAACACCCAGGCGCCCCAGGCGGCGAACCAGTTGTTGGTGTCGCCGTAGAGGATCACGGTGGTGTCCTTGTCGACGCCGGCCGCCGACAGCAGCTTCTCGAATTCCGCCTGGCTCACGATGTCGCGGCGCACGCGGTCGTTGAGGTCGTTGTGCCACGAGAAGTTCACCGCGCCCGGAATGTGGCCGCGCTCGTACAGGCCCGGGTTCACGCTGACCTCGATCACGCGCAGCTTCGGGTTGCGCAGGTTCTTCTCGAGCCAGTCGGTGGAGACCAGCGGGCCGCTGCCGTCGGCCGAGGCCTGCGCGAAGGCCGACGGTGCGGTGGCCAGGAAGGTCAGCGTGGCGAGGGACGCGGCGCGCCACCATCTGCTGAAGATCGACATGCGGGACTCCTTGTGTTGAATGGAAGACATCAGAAACAGATCAGAGCGAACTCTAGGCAGACCACCCGCGATCACCAACGAAGCGTTTGCGATAAGCGCATGCGCAAAGCGTCTGAGGCTCAGGCGAGTGCGAGCGCTTCGTGTGGCAGCTCGGCACGCACGCGCCAGCCCAGTTCGGGCGCGATGCGCACCGCCAGGTCGTCCAGGATCTGCTCGTAGGCCTCGCTGTCGAAGTTGTAGGGCAGCTCCACGCGCAGCTCGCTCACCAGCGGCAGCACGGGGTCGCGGTGCAGGCGCTCGAGGATCTCGTCGGCACTGCCCACGAGGTCGCCGGCGAACAGCGTGCGGCGTTCGCCCTGCGGCGACAGCGTGCGTTCGACGCGGCCCGCGGCGAACGCGCGGTAGCGGCGCCGCGTGGCGGCATCGGCGCCGTCGAGCGGCACGATCACGCGGCCCAGCGCGATCCGCCCGCGTCGCGCGCCCGGCACTTCGCTGGCGCGGTAGCGTTCGACGAGGCCGGTCTGCGCCTCGAGGAAGTCGTCGGTGGTCTCGCCCGTGAGCACGTTGCCCAGCAGCAGATGAAAGCCGTTGCGCCCCGCCCATTCGGCCGAGCGCAGCGACCCGCCGCCGTACCAGAGCCGCCCCACCAGGCCGGGCGCATAGGGCTGCACGCGCGGACGCACGCGCCCGCCGGCCGACTCGACCACCGTGTCTTCGTCGCCCAGCAGCACGTCTTCGAGGTTGGCGCGCAGCCGCGCGACGCGCTTGTGCGTGAAGTCGACCGTGGCCGGCGGTGCGTCCTGGAAGCGACCGCCCAGCAAGGCGCCGTGCGGCGGCGCGCCCGCGCTCAGGCCCACCTGCAGGCGGCCGCGCGAGAGCACGTCGACCGTGGCCAGGTCTTCGGCCAGGCGAAACGGGTTCTCGTAGCCCATCTGGATCACGGCCGCGCCGAGTTCGATGCGGCGCGTGCGCTGCGTGGCGGCGGCCAGGAAGGTCGGCGCCGAGGACACGGCGCGCTCCAGGTGGCGCTGGCGCACCCAGGCGCTGTCGAAGCCGCGCCGCTCGCCGAATTCAAAGAGCCGCAGCGCGGCCTCGAGGCCCGCGTGCGGGTCGGCTTCGTCGTAGTTGCCGGGCGTGAGGAAACCGATGTGGTGGATGGTCATGGTCGTGGGGTTCGCAGGGTCAGAACTTCGGCAACCCCGGCGGGTTGACCTCCGATTTCGGCAGCGCCTCTTCCGCGAGGCGCCAGCGCGCGAGCGCCTTGGCGTAGGTGCCGTTGCGGATCAGGCCATTGGCCGCGGTGGTGAGCGCCACGGCGAGGCCGCTGCCCTTGCGCGTGGCCACGGCCACGTCCGACTTCAGCGGCCAGCCCGCATTGACCGTGCCGGCCAGCCGCAGCTGCCCGTTTTTCGCGGCCTCGTAGGCCTGTGGTGCGTTGGGGTTGAAGTTGGCATCGACGCGCTTCGTCGTCACCGCCAGCCAGCGCGTCACATCGTCGTCGTAGTACTGGATCGACACCGGCTTCAGGCCCGCGGCCACGTTCTGCCGGTCCCATTCGAGCAGGATGCGTTCCTGGTTGGTGCCGGCGCCGGTGGTGAGCTTCAGGCCCGCCACGTCCTTCGGCTCCTTGATCGACTGGATCGCGCTGTCGGTGCGCACATAGAAGCCGTGCAGCCCGAGCCGGTAGGTCGAGAAGTCGAACTTCTCCTTGCGCTGCTCGGTCACGCCCACGTTGGAGATCACGGCGTCGTACTTGCCCGAGCTCAGGCCCAGCGGCCAGTCGGCCCAGGCGACGGGCCGCAGCTCCAGCTTCAGGCCCAGCGCCTCGGCGATGAGGTGGGCAAAGTCGGGGTCGAAGCCCACCACCGTCTTCGCGTCGGTGGCATAGGTGGAGATCGGCGGCGCGAACGGCGCGATGGCAATGGTCAGCACGCCCTCCTTCACGAACTTGAAGCTCGGCGGAATGGCGTTGACGGCCTCGGCGTCCTTGCCGGTGTGCAGGCGGCCCTTCTGCTCGGGGCTGAAGTCGAAGGCATCGGCGGCGTGCGCCGGCGCGAACGCCATCAGCCCGAGGGCGGCCAGCGCCCCCAGTTTTTTCTTGAGCGACATGGTCCCCTCCCCTCAGTTCTTCGGCAGGCCGGGCGGGTTGGTGCGCGCCACCTCGATGGCCTCGGACGCCAGGTTCCAGCGCGACAGCGCCTTGCCGTAGTTGCCGTTCCTGATCTGCGTGTTCAGCGCGAGCGTCACGGCCTCGGCAATGCCCGATCCCTTGCGCGAGGTGACGGCGATCTCGGCGTTGAGCGGCCAGCCGCCCGACACCAGGCCCGCGAGCCGGGTCTTGCCGTCGCGCGCCTCGTAGGCAGCGATGGCATTGGGGCCCACGTACGCGTCGGCGCGGCCCGACTGGATGGCCAGGCGCTGCACCACATCGTCGTCGTAGTACTGGATCTCGATGGGCTTGAGGCCGGCGGCGAGGTTCTGCTTGTTCCAGCGCAGCAGGATCTGCTCCTGGTTCGTGCTGGCCGTCACGATGAGCTTCAGGCCCGCGATGTCCTTCGGTTCCTTGATGGGCCCGAGCTTGCTGTCCGACTTCACGTAGATGCCCAGCTGGTCGTTGCGGTAGGTCGAGAAGTCGAACTTCTCCTTGCGCTCCTCGGTCACGGTCACGTTGGACACCACCACGTCGAACTTGCCCGACTGCAGGCCCAGCGGCCAGTCGGCCCAGGCGGTGGACACCAGCTCCAGCTTGCGCCCCAGGCTGTCGGCCACGAGCTGCGCGATGTCGGGCGCGTTGCCGACGGGCGTCTTGGTGTCGGTGGCGTAGGCCGCGAACGGCAGTCGGCCGGTGGTGGTGCCGACGACGAGCACGCCTTCCTTGAGAAACTTGAAGTCCTTCGCGAGCCGTACGGCCTCGTCGATCTTCTGCGCGCGCGGGCGGCCCGGCTGCTCGGGGCTCAGGTCGGGCGCCGGGGCGGTCTGGGCCGTGGCGGCGATCGGCAGCAAGGCCGCCAGGAGAACGGACAGGAGAAGGCGTCGATGGGTCATGAAAAGCTGTCGGTTGGAAAAGAGAAAGAGAAAAAACTCAGAGCACCTTGGCCAAAAACTCGGCCGTGCGCGGATGCCTCGGCGCGTTGAACACCTGTTCGGGCGTGCCGGTTTCGAGGATGCGGCCCTGCTCCATGAAGACCACGGTGTCGGCCACCTCGCGGGCGAAGCCGATCTCGTGCGTCACGATGACCAGCGTGGTGCCGGAGCTCGCGAGCTCTTCGATCACCGCGAGCACCTCGCCCACCAGCTCGGGGTCGAGCGCCGAGGTGGGCTCGTCGAACAGCAGCACCTTGGGCTTGAGCGCCAGCGCCCGCGCGATCGCCACGCGCTGCTGCTGGCCGCCCGAGAGTTGGCGCGGGTAGGCGTCCTTGCGGTCGGCCAGGCCGACGCGGGCCAGCAGGTCGGTGGCCAGCGCCTCGGCCTCGGCGCGCGGCAGGCCGCGCACCGACTGCGGCGCCTCGACGATGTTCTCCAGCACCGTGAGGTGCGGGAACAGGTTGAAGTTCTGGAACACCATGCCCACGTCGACGCGGCGCGTGAGGATGTCTTTCTCGTGCAGCTCGTACAGCGTGTCGGCGTCGCGCCGGTAGCCGATGAGTTCGCCGTCGATGGCAATGAAGCCGTCGTCCACGCGCTCCAGGTGATTGATGGTGCGCAGCAGCGTCGACTTGCCCGAACCCGAGGGGCCGAGGATCACGGTGACGCTGCCGCGCGGCGCGGTGAAGGTCACGTCGTCGAGCACCTGCAGCGCGCCGAAACGCTTGGACACGCCGTGGATCGTCACCTCGCCGCCGGGGGCGCGCGAGCCGTTCCAGCGCGGCACCTGCGCGGGCGCCGGCACCGGTGCCGACACGGGCACCACGGCCGGCGCCCTGCCCCGCGCCCACAGCCCGTGCACCACGCCGCCCAGCCACGAGCGCGGCGCATGGCGCAGCGCCCCGCGCGAGAAATACCGCTCGATGTAATGCTGCACCACCGACAGCACGGTGAGGATCACGAGGTACCACACGGTCGCCACCATGAGCAGCGGAATCACTTCCAGGTTGCGCCGGTAGATGATCTGGATCGTGTAGAACAGCTCGGGCAGCGCCAGGATGTAGAGGTTCGAGGTGCCCTTGGCCAGCCCGATGATGTCGTTGAAGGCCGTGGGCAGGATGCTGCGCATGGCCTGCGGCAGCACGATGCGCGAAGCCTGGCGCCGGCGCGAAAGGCCCAGCGCGGCGGCGGCCTCGAGCTGCCCCTGGTCCACCGACAGGATGCCTCCGCGCACGATCTCCGAGGCAAAGGCCGCCTGGTTCAGCGTGAGGCCCAGCAACGCCGCCACGAAGGGGCTGATGAGCTGCGTGGTCGGGTACGAGAAGAATGTGAGGTCGGTGAACGGCACGCCCAGCGACACGGTCTCGTACAGGTAGCCCAGGTTGTTGATGATCAAGAGCAGCACGATCACCGGCACCGAGCGAAAGAGCCAGGTGAACACCCAGGCCAGCCGCGCCAGCAGCGGCGAGCGCGACACCCGTGCCAGCGCCAGCCCCGTGCCGAAGAAGAAGCCCAGCACCGCGCCCAGCGCCGTGAGCAGCAGCGTGCGGCCCAGCCCGGCCAGCACCGGCTCCGAGAAGAACCACTGCGCGAACACCGGCCAGCCCCAGCGCGGGTTGGTGAGCACCGAATGCAGCACGAGGCCGATCACCGCCACCGCGAAGACCGTGCCGACGGTGCGCGCCGGGTAGGTCGCGGGCACGATGCGAAAGTGCGAGTAGTCGCCCTTGGCGGGCGGTGCCGCGTCGCTGCGGCCGATTGGTCGTGCGGGTGCTGTGGGGGTACGAGGCTCCGGACCGGCGTCGAGCACGGTGGTCGTGTTCATCGCGACACCGCCCCGCTCAGCGCCGCACCCACGCGGCCTTGCGTGGCCCATTGCGCCAGGTGCTTCTCGAACGGCAGCTTGCGCGGCGTCTCGGGGTCGGCGTCGTCGGTGAAGAGCGCCGTGTAGCCGTGGCTGCGGTACAGGCCCACGGCCTCGGGCTGGCGAAAGCCGGTCGTGAGGTAGATGCGCTCGTAGCCCTGGCGCAGCACCTGCGCCTCCAGCTCGGCCAGCACGCGGCTGGCCAGGCCCTGGCGGCGCAGCGCGCCGTGCGTCCACACGCGCTTGAGTTCGGCGGTGCGCTCGTCGTGGCGCATGAAGGCGCCGCCGCCGATCGCCACGCCGTCGCGCAGCAGCAGCACGAAGTTGCCGTGCGGCGGCGCGAACACCTCGGGCGCGTAGCGGTCGATCTCGCGCGGCGCGCCGGGCTCGCGCAGCACGTCGCCGTAGCGGCTGTCGTACTCGAAGGTAAGCCCCTCGATCAACGGCCGGGCCAGCGGGTCCAGCGGCGTGGTGTAGACAAACTGTTCGCTCATGGGGTGGTTTCCTGGGTGTCGCCGTCGGCGGAAAGAAAGCGCTCGGCCAGCCGGGCCCAGTACACGGCCGCGGGCGCGAGGATCGCGTCGTTGAAGTCGTAGCGCGGGCTGTGCAGCGAGGCGCTTTCGCCGTTGCCGAAGAACACGTAGCTGCCGGGGCGCGCCTGCAGCATGTAGGCGAAGTCTTCGCTGGCGGTGCGCGGGCGGAAGGCCGGGTCGACCCGCTGCGCGCCGAAGGTGTCCAGCGCCACGGCGCGTGCGAAGGCGGTTTCTTCCACGTGGTTGACCACCGGCGGAAAGCCCGGCCGGTAGTCGACCTCGGCCTGCGCGCCGAAGCTCTCGGCCTGCGCCAGCGCCAAGGCGGGAATGCGCTGCGCCAGCAGCGCGCGCACCTCGGGCTTGAACGAGCGGGCCGTGAGCTTGAGCTCGACCGTGTTCGGAATCACGTTGGAGGCCTCGCCGCCGTGGATGGAGCCGACCGTGACCACGCCCATGTCCAGCGGATCGACGTTGCGCGCCACCACCGTTTGCAGCGCCGCGATCAGGTGCGCGCTCGCGACCACGGGGTCGACCGTCTCGTGCGGCTGCGCGCCGTGGCCGCCCTTGCCGCGCACCGTGATGTGGGCCTGGTCGATGGCCGCCATCGCGGGCCCGGTGACGCAGCCCACGTGCCCTGCCCCCACGCCGGGCCAGTTGTGCAGGCCGAAGACGGCGTCGCACGGGAAGCGCGTGAACAGGCCTTCGTCGATCATCTTCTTGGCGCCCGCGCCCAGTTCTACGGCGGGCTGGAAGATCAGGTGCAACGTGCCGCGAAAGGCCCCCGCCTCGGCCAGGAAGCGCGCCGCCGCGAGCAGGATCGCCGTGTGGCCGTCGTGGCCGCAGGCGTGCATCACGCCCGCGTTCTCGCTGGCGTACGGCAGGCCCGTGGCTTCCTGGATCGGCAGCGCGTCCATGTCGGCGCGGATGCCGAGGCTGCGCCCCGGCCCGCGCCGCAGCGTGCCCACCACGCCGGTGCCGGCGAGGCCCGTCGTGACCTCGTAGCCCCAGGCCGCGAGCCGCTCGGCCACGAGGGCCGAGGTGCGGTGCTCCTTGAACGACAGCTCAGGGTGCTGGTGGATGTCGCGCCGCAGCGCAATGAACTCGTCGCCGTAGCCCGCAATGGTGGATTCGACGCGGTGGATGTCCTTGAGGGCCGGTCGTGGCAGCGCGGCGCCCATCAGGCGGCCTTGCGCTCGGCGGTGGCGCCGCCCTGCGGCGCGGCATGGCGGCTCGCCTTGCGCGGCAGGCCCAGGTGGTCACGCAGCGTCTGGCCGGGCAGCGTGCGCTGGTAGCGGCCGCGCGCCTCCAGCGCCGGAATCACGAACTCGATGAAGTCGTCCAGGCCCTGCCCCAGCACCGGGAAGCCGAGGATGAAACCGTCGGCCGCGCCCTCGTCCACCCAGCGGATGATCTCGTCGGCGATGCGCTCGCCCGTGCCCACGAACTGCGTGCGCGGCGTGGCCACTTCGAGCGCCACCTCGCGCAGCGTCTGGCCGTTGGCCTTGGCATTCGCCTTGATGCGGTCGGTGGTCGAGCGGAAGCTGTTGCGGCCGATCTCGCCCAGCTCGGGGAACGGCGCATCGAGCGGGTACTGGCTGAAGTCGTGGTGGTCGAAGAAGCGGCCCAGGTAGGCCAGCGCCTCTTCGACCGTCAGCAGTGCGCGGATGGCGAGGTACTTGGCGTCGGCCTCGGCTTCTGTGGCCGCCACCACCGGGCCGATGCCCGGGAAGATCTTCACGTCGCCGGCCTGCCTCCCCTGCGCCACGGCGCTGGCCTTCACCTGCTTGAGGAAGGCGCGCGTGTCTTCGAGCGAGGGCGAATGGGTGAACACCGCGTCGGCGTACTTGCCCGCCAGGCCGATGCCCGCGTCCGACGAGCCGGCCTGGAAGATCACCGGCTGCCCCTGCGGCGAGCGCTGGATGTTCAGCGGCCCCGCCACCTGGAAGAAGCGGCCCTTGTGGTCCAGCGTGTGCAGCTTGTCGCGGTCGAAGAAGCGGCCGCTTTCGCGGTCGCGCACGAAGGCGTCGTCGTCCCAGCTGTCCCACAGGCCCTGCGTCACGGCCAGGTACTCGTCGGCGATCTCGTAGCGCAGCGCGTGCTCGGGGTGCGCGCGGCTGTAGTTCTTCGCGCTGCCTTCGAGCGGCGTGGTCACCACGTTCCAGCCCGCGCGCCCGCCGCTGATGAGGTCGAGCGAGGCGAACTGCCGCGCCACCGTGAACGGGTCGCTGTACGAACTGGAGATGGTGCCCGCCAGGCCGATCTTCGTGGTGACGGCGGCCAGCGCCGACAGGATCGAGATCGGCTCGAAGCGGTTGAGGAAGTGCGGGATCGACTTCTCGTTGATGTAGAGCCCGTCGGCCACGAACGCGAAGGCGATGCCCGCGGCCTCGGCCTTCTGCGCGCTGCGGATGAAGAAGTCGAGGTTGACGCTGGCATCGGCCGGGCCGCCCGGGTGCTTCCAGGCATTCATGTGGCTGCCGGCCCCTTGCAGCATGACGCCGAACTGGATGTTGCTCATGACGATCGTTCTTGTGGTGGGAAAAGAAAAAACTCAGGCCAGCGCGGGTTCGCGGGCCTGCGCCAGCAGCTCGACCGCCGTGGCGCGCGCGCCGAAGTCCGCCACCGGGATGTCGATCACGAACTCCTCGATGCCGTGGCGTGCGCTGAGGGCCTCGAGTGCGTCGCGCACCTCGTCGCCGGTGCCGGCGATGACATGCGGGCGCCGCTCCTCGGTGCGGTAGTCACTGGCGCCGGCCTGCCGCGCGAACTCGGCGGCGGCTTCGAGGCTGGGCAGGTTCACGCTCTGGCCCGTGGGCAAGGTCACGCGGAAGCTGCGCAGCGCGCCCACGCGCTCGGCGGCCTCGTCGTGCGTCTCGGCGGCGAAGGCGAACAGCGCGAGCAGCGGCGCGCGGCCGGTCGCGCCGCGGTAGGCATCGATCGATTGCCCGATGTTCACGGGGTCGCCGTTGAAGTGGCCCGCATAGACGAACTGCCAGCCCAGCCGCGCCGCGAGCAGCGCGCTCTCGGGGCTGCCGCCGAGCAGCACGCGCTGCGGCGCCACCGGCGGGAACGGCGTGGCCACGGCACCGGCCAGCGCATGGTCGGCGGGCACGCCGTCGTGCAGGAAGGCATCGAGCTCGCGCAGGCGCGCTTCGAAATCGAGGGCCTTCGCCTTTACCGGGTCGTGCAGCGATTGCAGCGCCTTGCTGGTCAGCGGCAGGCCGCCCGGCGCCTTGCCGATGCCCAGGTCGACACGGCCCGGCGCCAGCGAGGCCAGCACCTTGAAGGTCTCCGCCACTTTGAAGGGGCTGTAGTGCTGCAGCATGACGCCGCCGGTGCCGATGCGGATGCGCGAGGTCTTCGCGAGCAGGTGCGAGGCCAGCACTTCGGGCGCCGAACCGGCGTAGGTGCGGTTGCCGTGGTGCTCGGCCAGCCAGTAGCGGCGGTAGCCCAGCCGTTCGGCGCGCCGGGCCAGCGCGATGGTGTGCTGGAACGCCTGCGCGGCGTCGGCACCTTCGGGGATCAGGCTCTTGTCGAGCAGGGAGAGCGAGTAGGACACGGTGTTCGGCGATGGCGCAGTGGAAGCGGGTGTGCTTCAAATTCTGCGAGCCATCACGCGGGCCGTTTGCGCTGAATTCCTCTATCGATATCTGGAATCTGCGGGGTCGCGCGGCTCACCATGCATAGGGCAGGAGCGCCGCCACGGCCGTGGCGTGCAGCCTCCTGCGCACGCGCAGCGGCACATGGCCATGCGGCGCACGGCGTGCCACTTCATGCGGCGACGCCGGCGCGATGCACCAGGCGATGGCGGTCAGCGCGAGGACGTGGCGGGCCTGTGCGGCCGGGGATGAAGAGGCGACGGTGTGCAGTGGCATGGCGGGCGGTTTCCCTGGTTCGATGCCGCCGATTCTGCGAAGCGCATCCGCCGTTGCCAACGACGGATTGCGAATGTCCTGATGCGGTTTGCATCGCATCCGCGCGCCCAAAGGTGTTGCCTCGCTCCCCCTGCGATGGCTACGATGGGCACGCAACCACCCAAGGAGCAGCCGCCATGTCGAACCATGTCTACAAGTCGCTCGAGCTGACGGGCTCGTCCAAGACCAGCATCGAGGACGCGGTGCAGACCGCCATCGCGAAGGCGCACGAGACGGTGCGCAACATCCAGTGGTTCACCGTCACCGAGACGCGCGGCCACGTGGTCGACGGCAAGGTCGCGCACTGGCAGGTGACGGTGAAGATCGGCTTCACGCTCGAGTAGCAAAGCAACAATCCATGGGCGCCTGGAAGGCGCGAAGAAACCGTAGCGAGCGCCCCGAGGTCGCGTCGAGGACCGGAACCGTACACCCGTACGGTGAGGACCGCAGATGCGAGATCGGGGCGCGCAGTAGGTTTATTCGTGCCTTCCTTCGTAGATGTAGCGGCGCGACCATGGCAGCGTGCTTGCCGCCCTGCCCGCCTTGCGCCCGACGATCTGGTAGATCGCCACGTCGTCGTTCTCGAAGGCGTAGGCGCAGCCCGCGAGGTAGATGCGCCAGATGCGGAATTTTTCTTCGTCGACCAGCGCACGCGCCTCGTCGGCATGGGCCTCGTAGGCGTCGCTCCAGTGGCGCAGCGTCTGCGCGTAGTGCCGGCGCAGGTTCTCCACGTCGAAGGCCTCGAGCCCGCCCTGCTGCATGGCCTGCAGCGCCAGGCTGATGTGCGGCAGCTCGCCGTTGGGGAACACGTAGCGGTCGATGAAGTCGCCGCCGCCGTACGACACGCCGCCGCCCTCGGGGTCGGACGAGGTGATGCCGTGGTTCATGACGATGCCGTCGTCGGCCAGCAGCTGTTGCACGCGCTTGAAGTACTCGGGCAGGTTCTTGCGGCCCACGTGCTCGAACATGCCGACGCTGGTGATGCGGTCGAACTGGCCGGTCACGTCGCGGTAGTCCTGCAGGCGGATCTCGATGCGGTCTGCGAGGCCTGCGGCCTTCACGCGCTCTGTCGCGAGGTCGAACTGGTTCTGCGACAGCGTGACGCCCACGCAGCGCGCGCCGAACTTCTGCGCCGCGCGGATCACCAGCGCGCCCCAGCCGCAGCCGATGTCGAGCAGCGTCTGCCCGGGCTGCAGTTCGATCTTGGTGAGGATGTGGTCGATTTTCTTCAGCTGCGCGGTGGCCAGGTCTTCGTCGCCGTTCTCGAAGTAGGCGCACGAATAGACCATGTTCGCGTCCAGCCAGAGTTGGTAGAACGCGTTCGACACGTCGTAGTGGTACTCGATGGATTTCTTGTCCGACGACTTGGTGTGCGCGAAGTAGCGGGCCATGCTTTGCAGCGCGCCGCCGGGCTTCTCGAGCGAGTTCTTCGCCAGGCCGTAGGCAATGTCGATCACGTCGCTGAGCTTGCCTTCGATGTCGATCTTGCTCTTGACGTAGGCCTCGCCCAGGTTGTCGAGCGTGGGCTGCAGCATCAGCGACAGCGCCGCGGGCGATTTCACGTGCAGCGTGACCGCCGGCCCGCTGAAGTCACCGAAGTCGTAGGACTGGCCGTCCCACAAGGTGAGCCGCGCGGGCAGGTTCGCCCGAGCACGGACCGCGGCGCTCCACTGCGCCAGCTTCTTTTCCCAAAGCATGCATCTCTCCGAGTTGTTGAGTAGTCCCGCCTCCACGGGCGGACGGGTGCTGCAGCGAACAAAACGATAGCGAGATTTGGCGAAACCTGCATTTCCACGACGACGCAAGAAATCGCGGCAGGTGCTATGTTGAAAGACCCCTCGCTCGGGGCCCTGGGCGGCCTACGCGGCTTCCATCGAGGTCGCGTCGTTGCCGGCCTCGCCGAGCCAACGCCGCTTGTCGCGCAGCGGCGGCGCGCCGAACATGCGGCCGTACTCGCGCGCGAACTGCGAAGGGCTTTCGTAGCCCACGTTGTGCGCGGCGCTGGCCACGTCGGTGCCGGCGATCAGCATCTGGCGGCGCGCCTCCTGCAGGCGCAGCTGCTTCTGGTACTGCAGCGGGCTCATTGCCGTCACGGCCTTGAAGTGGTGGTGGAACGACGACACGCTCATGTGCACCGCGCGCGCCATGTCTTCCACGCGCAGCGACTGGGCGTAGTTGGTGCGCAGCGCGCTGATGGCTTTCGCGATGCGCTGCGTGTGGCTGTCGTGCAGCGCGATCTGGCGCAGCCGCGCGCCCTCGCCGTTCACCAGCAGCCGGTACATGATCTCGCGCTTGATGAGCGGCGCCATGATCGGAATGTCTTCGGGCGTGTCGAGCAGCCGCAGCAGGCGCAGCACGGGCTCCAGCACCGGCATGGCGATGCGGTTCACGTACATGCCGCGCGAGGCCGGGGCGTTGGCCTTGGCGGGCAGCTTCTCGTCGCCGATGAGGTCGCCGATCTCGTCGAGCGCCAGCTCCAGCCGCACGCCCAGGTAGGGCTCGTTCTCGCTGGTCACGCACACCTGGCCGCACACCGGCAGGTCGACCGAGGTGACGAGGTAGTTCATGGGGTCGTACACGTAGATGTCGTCGCCCACGATGATCCGCTTGGAGCCCTGCGCGATGAGGCCCAGCGCCGGCGTCGCGAAGCCGTGCTTGGGGCCGTCGGGCTTGCTGATGCAGTGCACCTGCAGGCCGGGCACGGCGCATTCGACCGTGCCGTCCTGGCCGCGCGTGATGTTGCGGATGAGCTGCACCAGCTCTTCGCGGGCCGCATCGAGTTCGGGTTCCAGCGGCATCGGCATGGCGAGGACGGTGGCGGTGTCGGGGGTTTCATCAGACATGGGTAGGCCTCTGACAAAGGGGAGCGGCCGCGGTGGCGGCCATGGAGGATTGGGCTGCCCGCAGCTTAGCGTCGCATCCTCTCCTTCGCACGGCCTGCGCACGAGGTCTGGAGAAATAGGCAAAGACTTTGCAGAAACGCGCTCGCCCGCCGGGGCGCGCCGGCGGGATACTTTTTCGCAACCGCCGGCCATTCGTCACGCCGGACGGCCCCTCCCCACCCAAAGGACAACTTTCGATGCAATACCGCCAATTCGGCCGCACCGGCCTCCTGGTTTCCGAACTCTGCCTCGGCACGATGACCTTCGGCGGCGCGCCGGGCATCTGGGACCACATCGGCCAGCTGCAGCAAGGCGAGGCCGAAGGCCTCATCGGTCGCTCGCTCGATGCCGGCATCAACTTCATCGACACGGCCGACGTGTACTCCGAGGGCCTGTCCGAAACCATCACCGGCCAGGCGCTGAAGAACCTGAAGGTGCCGCGCGACCGCGTGGTGGTCGCGACCAAGGTGCTGGGCGAAACCGGCAGCAAGGGCGTGAACTCGGCCGGCGCCTCGCGCTACCACATCATGGACGGCGTGAAGGCCAGCCTGAAGCGGCTGCAACTGGACCACATCGACCTGTACCAGATCCACGGCATCGACCCGATCACGCCCATCGAGGAAACGGTGCGCGCGCTCGACGACCTCGTGCGCCAGGGCCACGTGCGCTACGTGGGCGTGTCGAACTGGGCCGCGTGGCAGATCGCCAAGGCGCTGGGCATCGCCGAGCGCGACCGGCTCGCGCGCTTCGAGTCGCTGCAGGCCTACTACACCGTGGCCGGGCGCGACCTGGAGCGCGAGCTGGTACCCATGCTGCGCAGCGAACAGCTCGGCCTGATGGTCTGGAGCCCGCTGGCCGGCGGCCTGCTCAGCGGCAAGGTCGACCGCCACACCGCCACCGCGCAAGGCAGCCGCCGCGCGAGCTTCGACTTTCCGCCGGTGAACGTGGAACGCGCCTACGACTGCATCGACCTCATGCGCCAGTTCGCCGAGCCGCGCGGCGTGTCGGTGGCGCAGATCGCGCTGGCCTGGCTGCTGCACCAGCCGGTGGTGACCAGCGTGATCGTCGGCGCCAAGCGTATCGACCAGCTGGACGACAACATCGCCGCCACCGAGGTGCGGCTCACGGCCGACGAACTCGCGGCGATCGACAAGGCCAGTGCGCTGGCGCCCGAGTACCCGGGGTGGATGCTGGCGCGCCAGGGCGGCGTGCGCGCCCAGCGGCTGGCCGACTCAGGCCGTCGCGGCTGACACGAGCGGGGCCTCGGTGCGACGCGCGGCATGGGCCGCGCTCGCCCGCAGCGCGCGCAGGTCGAGGTGTTCGGCGGCCTGCGCGGCCGAGGGCTCTGCCAGGTGCGGCACCACGCCCAGCAGCGGTGCACCGAGCCGGGCGCGCAGCGTCTGCAGGTTGCCTTCGGGCGAGAGCATCTGCGGCTCGACCACGCTCGCGACCCATCCCGCGAGCACCAGCCCGCGCGCGCGTATCGCCTCGGCGGTGAGCAGCGCGTGGTTGAGGCAGCCCAGCCGCAGCCCGACCACGAGGATCACGGGCAGGCCCAGCGCCACCGCGAGGTCGGCGGTGTCGAGGTCGTCGCCCAGCGGCACGCAGAAGCCGCCCACGCCTTCCACCACCACCGCATCGGCCTGCGCCGACAGCCGTTCGAAGGCATCGAGCAGCACGGGCAGCGCGACCTGCACGCCCTCTTCCCGCGCCGCCAGGTGCGGCGACATCGGCGCCTTCAGCACGTAGGGGCAGCGCCAGGCCAGCGGCGCGGCGACGTTGCCGGCCGCCTGCAGGCGTTCGACGTCTTCGTTGCGCCATTCGCCGTCGATGGCATCGAGCCCCGCCGCCACCGGCTTCATGCCGACCGCGCGCAGGCCTGAGGCGGCCAGCAGCGCGAGCATGGCGCTGCTCACCAGTGTCTTGCCCACGCCGGTGTCGGTGCCGGTGACGAACCAGCGGCGCTGTGTCGCTGCTGCCGCCGTCGTCATGCGGCCTCCGGCCACGGTTCGGCCAGGGCCTCGCCCAGCGCGCCGATGAGCCGCGCCACGTCGGCCTCGGTGTGGCTGGCCGACAGCGCGATGCGCAGCCGCGCGGTGCCGGCGGGCACCGTGGGCGGACGGATCGCGCCCACGCGCAGGCCGTGCGCGTCGAGCCGCTCCATGGTCTGCATGGCGCGCGCGTTGTCGCCCACGATGAGCGGCTGGATCGCGGTCGGCGAATCGGCCAGCCAGGCGCTGCCGTCGGCCGGCAGCACCTGCTTGAGGCCGTTGCGCAGCTGGGTGATGCGGGCGCGCAGCTGCGCACGGCGGCGCATGCCCTCCTCGCCCTCGATGAGCGCCAGGCTGGTGAGCAGCGCATGCGCCACCGCCGGCGGCGCGGCCGTCGTGAAGATGTAGGGCCGCGCGCGCTGCACCAGGAAGTCGATCACCGTGCGGTGCGCCGCCACGAAGGCGCCCGACACGCCGGCCGCCTTGCCCAGCGTGCCGATGAGCACCAGCCGCTCGGAGCGCAGCGCCAGCGCCTGCAGCGCGCCGCGCCCGGTGGCGCCGAGCACGCCGAAGCCGTGCGCGTCGTCGATCACCAGCCAGGCGTCGTGCTGCTCGGCCAGTGCGAGCAGGCCCGCGACCGGGGCGATGTGGCCGTCCATGCTGAAGACGGCGTCGCTCACGATGATCTTGACCGGCGCGTCGCAGGCGGCCAGCTGCGCGTCGAGCGCCTGCAGGTCGCAGTGCGGGTAGCGCTCCACGCGGGCGCGGGCCAGCCGCGCACCGTCGATCAGCGAGGCGTGGTTCAGCGTCTCCGAGAAGATCACCGCCTCGCCGTCGCCCAGCGCCGACAGCACCGCCAGGTTGGCCATGTAGCCGGTGCAGAAGAACAGGCTGCGCGCCTCGGGAATGTGCGGCGCCATCCATTCGCCCAGCCGCTCCTCGAGCTGCGCGTGGGCGCGCGAGTGGCCCAGGATGAGGTGCGAGCCGCCGCTGCCCGTGCCGTAGCGCACCGCGCCTTCGGCCAGCGCCTCGGCCAGCGCGGGGTGCGCGGCCAGGCCCAGGTAGTCGTTGCTGCTGAAGCCGAGCATGGTGCGCGGCGCGGTGGCGCCGGCCAGCGTGAGGATCTGCTCGGGCGCGCAGGCGGTCTCGGCGATCTGCCGGCGGCGGCGCAGCGAGCGCGCGTCGAGCGCGGTGATCTCGTCCTGCAGGCGTTCAAGCAAGCGCAGCATCGCGGGCTCCTTCGTCGGCGGTGGCGCCGGGTGCGTGGGTGACGGCCTGGAGCGTGGCGAGCGTGCCGTCCACGAGCTGGTCGATCTCGTGGTCGGCAATGGCATAGGGCGGCATCAGGTACACGGTGGCGCCGATGGGCCGCATCAACAGGCCATGGTCGCGCGCCGCGAGGTGGAAGCGCTCGGCAAAGCGCGCGCCGGGCTCGCGCACGTCGAAGGCCGTGATCATTCCGCGCTGGCGCAGGTGGTCGATCGCCTGGCCGGCGAGCCCCTCGCACAGCCGCGCCAGCAGGCGCGCGGCGCGGTCCTGGTTGCGGGCCAGCGCGTCCTCCTTCTCGAACAGGTCGAGCGTGGCGAGCGCCGCGCGGCAGGCCAGCGCGTTGCCGGTGTAGGAATGCGAATGCAGGAAGCTGCGCGCGGCGTCGTCGTCGACGAAGCCCTGGTAGATGGCCTCGCGCGTCATCACCAGCGCCAGCGGCAGGTAGCCGCCGCTGATGCCCTTCGACAGGCACAGGAAGTCGGGCCAGATGCCGGCCTGCTCGCACGCGAAAAAGGTGCCGGTGCGCCCGCAGCCGACCGCGATCTCGTCCGCGATCAGGTGCACGCCGAAGCAGTCGCACAGTGCACGCACGCGGCGCAGGTAGGCCGGATCGTGCATCGCCATGCCGGTGGCGCACTGCACCAGCGGCTCGACGATCACGGCGGCGATGCTGTCGTGCTGCGCAGCCAGCAGCGCCTCGAGCTCGTCGGCAGCGCGGTGCGCCACGGCGGCGGCGTCTTCACCGGGCCGGGCGGCGCGCGCATCGGGCGAGGCCACGAGGTGCGCGCTGGCAAGCAGCGGCGCATAGGCGTCGCGGAACACGGGCACGTCGGTGACGTGCAGCGCGCCCAGCGTCTCGCCGTGGTAGCCGCCGCGCAGCGCGACGAAGCGGCGCTTGCCGGCGCGGCCTGCGTTGCGCCAGGCGTGGAAGCTCATCTTGAGCGCGATCTCCACGGCCGAGGCGCCGTCGGAGGCATAGAAGCAATGACCCAGCGCATCGCCCGTGAGCGCCGCCAGCCGCTCGGCCAGCTCGACCGCCGGCTCGTGCGTGCAGCCGGCGAGCATCACGTGCGACAGCGTGTCCAGCTGCGCCTTCAGCGCGGCGTTGATCGCCGGGTGCGCGTGGCCGAACAGGTTGACCCACCACGAGCTGGTGGCGTCGAGGTAGCGCCGGCCTTCGTGGTCGGTCAGCCAGACGCCCTCGCCGCGCGCGATGGGCAGCGGCGGCGCCACGTCGAGGCGGATGCTCTGGGTGCAGGGGTGCCAGACGTGGCGGCGGCTGCGCTGCTGCCAGTCGGCGTTGGCATTGGCGGCATCGGCACCTGCGGCGGCTGGCGCGGTCGTGGGGGAGAAAACGTTCGAGGGAGGCACCCGCGCGTTCCTTTCTGGAGGGCAAGGCGGCGGATCGTATCGACGCGAACGCGCCCCGGCAAACGCCCGGAACGCGTGCAAAAAGAAGGCGGAATGACCGAGGTTGGGCGGTGTAGCGCGTGCGTTCAGGCCAACGTCGCGCAAGCTGGCGACTTCGTGCGGGGCCGCGCCGGCGCGGGGCCGACGCAAGTTGTCCGGCTGCCGTCACAGATGGCGAAGGAATGTCCGCTTTTCAGGGTGTGCGGTGGGTGGATTCCGCTTTTCGGACACCCGATGTGGCTGGTATTCGCAACCGGCTTCAGCCGCGCTTCTCGGCGTTGCGCTTGCGCGTGGCAGCGCCCTTCCTGGCGGATGCCGAGCGTTCGGCGGCGGTGCGGTGTGCCGCTGCGGCGCCACCGAGGCGACCACCCTTGCGAGACGGTGCATGGTTCTCGGGCCGGCCGCGGCCCGCACCGCTCTTCTTGCCGCCGCCGGTCTCGGCATTCACCGTGGCCCAGGCGCGGCGCTCGGCCTCGCCCTTGGCCACGCCGCGGTGCTCGTAGCCTGCCTCGATGTGCTCGGCCTTGCGTTTCTGCTTGTCCGTGTAGGACGACTTGTCGCCTCGTGGCATGTCTGCGCTCCTTCAATCAAATGGGATGAAAGAAGCCTTCATGCTGGCCGCCTGTGAGCCGCCATGGGTCGGAAGAGGCAGGCGCTGCGCGTCAGCGCAGTCTGTCGTGCGCGCTCAGGCCGACAACACGTTCGCGAGGTCGGCCTTCAGGGCCGTGGCGCGTTCCGGCGCCCGCGCGAGCCCCGCCTCGACCAGCGCCTGTGCCCGTGCGCGGTCGCCCAGATGCATCGCGATCCGTGCGAAGTGCAAGGCGGTGCGCGCATGGATCTGGTGCGGGTCGGTCTCGCGCAGCATCTGTTCGAAGCTCTGCGGATAGCTGCCATGCCGTGCGAAGAAAGTACGCCCCGGCCCTTCCCACTCGCTCACGATGAATTCGACGTTTTCTTCGGCCTGTTCTTTCGTCTCGCCATAGGCCCATCCGAACGCGGCGCCGGGCGGTGGGTCCAGGCGGTCGCGGAACACGCAGTGCGATTCTTCGAGCGCCTCGGGCGCCACCGGCGTTCCGCCCTCGGGCGGCAGGAAGTCCAGGTGCGCGCCGAGGTTCAGGTAGCAGGCCTTGCCGCCGCTCGCACCCTGCACGTTGAACACGTGGATCACCGGCCCGTCGATGCGCCGCAGCGTCTGGCCCGAACCCTGGAAGCCTTCGGCCTTGAGCACGGGAAAGAGGTGGCGCGTGAGCAGCTTGAGGAAGGCGGTGCGGTTCATGGCGCGCGGGGTCTCCGGGTACGCAAGGTGATCGAATAACGCAGGCCCTCGGTCGGGGCGATGGCATGTTGCCATGCCCAGCGCGCCGGTCCGCGCAGCAGGTACACGGAGCGCGGCTCGACCAGGACGTCGAGCGCGGCCGGCCCCGACGCGGGCGCGCCCGGCACGTAGGGCCGGAACTGCATCACCGCGTCGCCGTGCAGCGAGACGCCGACGATGTCCTCGAAGTCGGGCACGTCGCGGTGCCAGCCCAGCGGCGTGCCGGGGCGGTACTCGGCGATCAGCACGTGGGTGAGGTCTTCGGGCGCCAGGCCGGCCCAGGCGGCTGCTTTCGCGCGCAGCGGGTGCAGCGCCTCGGGCAGCGGCGCGCCGGGCTTGAGGCGGTTCGTGTCGAAGTCGTAGCTGCCGCCGAAGCTGGTGCCGCGCCGGCGGGCCGTGTATTCCTTGTAGCGCATCTCCTTGAGCGGCAGGCCCTGCACGATGCGCAGCAGGCCGGCCTCCTCGTCGCGCGACAGGAACCCGGCTTCGTAGCGCAGGCCCTCGATGGCCGCCACGGGCGCCTCGCCGAACAGGTCGGGCTGGCCGGCGTGCTCAAGGCGTCGGGTGGCGCGCATCGCCTTCTCCGGCCTGCCCGGCCTCCCCGGCCAGTTGCACATGCCACCAGCGCGGCAGCAATTCGCGGATCTCGGCGTGCGCAAAGCGGTCGTCGAGCAGGTGCAGCACGCCCGTGTCGGCCTCGGTGCGGATCACGCGGCCGGCGGCCTGCACCACCTTCTGCAGGCCGGGGTACAGGTAGGTGTACTCGTAGCCCTTGCCGAAACGCGACTGCATGCGCTCGCGCGTGATCTCGTTGAGTTCGTTGTATTGCGGCAGCCCCAGGCTGGCGACGAAGGCGCCGATGAGCCGGCTGCCCGGCAGGTCGATGCCTTCGCCGAAGGCGCCGCCGAGCACGGCGAAGCCGATGCCCTGCCCGCCTTCTTCGAAGCGCGCGACGAAATCGTGGCGGTCGGTTTCGCGCATGCCGCGCGTCTGCGTCCACACGGGCACGCCGGGGTGGCGCAGCGAGAACGCGGCGCAGGCCTTGTCCAGGTAGTCGAAGCTGCTGAAGAAGGCCAGGTAGTTGCCGGGCAGGCGTTCGAACTGCGCGCCGATGATGTCCGTCACATGGCGCAGCGAGCCGGCGCGGTCGCGAAAGCGCGTGGAGACGCCGGTCGCCACCTCGACGCGCAGCTGCTGGCCGCGAAACGGCGATTCGACGTCGAGCAGCGCCGTGTCTTCAGGCAGGCCGAGCGCGTCGCGGTAGAACGCGAACGGCGCGAGCGTGCCCGAGAAGCAGGTGACCGACACCGCATCGGCGAAGCGGCCTTCGAGGAACGGCCCGGGCACGAGGTTGCGGATGGCCAGGCCGCGCTGTTCCTGCGTGGCGCCCAGCGTGCGCTCGAAGACCGAGTGGTCGTCGAAGACCTCGGCCAGCCGTGCGAAGTGCAGCGCGTCGAAGAAGAAGCGCTGCAGCGGCCCCTGCGCCGCGTCGGGCGTGGCGGCGAAGTGCTCGGCCATCGCGGTGTTGGCGGCCTGCAGCGTGCGCAAAAAGCGCTCGGGGATCTCGTCGGCGGTGTCGTAGCCGGCGGTCTGCGCCTGCTGCAGCGTGTCCCATTCGCGGAACAGCCGCGCCAGCGGGCCGCGCACGGCCGCGGGTGCGGCGCGGTGCGCTTCTTCGAGGGCCGCACCTTCGAGCTTGGCGGTGTACATGCCGCGTGCGCGCTCCAGCAGGTTGTGGGCCTCGTCGACCAGCACGGCCACGCGCCAGTTCGCGTCCTTCATGCTGGCGAAGAGGAAGGCGCTGCCGTCGAAGTAGTAGTTGTAGTCGCCGACGACGACGTCGCTCCAGTGCGTCATTTCCTGCGCCAGGAAATAGGGGCAGACCTCGTGCGCGAGCGCAACCCGCCGCAGCGCCTCGCGGTCGAGCCAGCCGACCTGTGCGGCCTCGGCGCGCGCGGCGGGCAGGCGGTCGTAGAAGCCGCGCGCCAGCGGGCAGGCCTCGCCGTGGCAGGCGCGGTCGGGGTACTCGCAGACCTTCTCGCGGGCCGCGAGTTCGAGCACGCGCGGCCGGTGCGCGCCGCCCTGCCCCAGCACGCGCAAGGCGTCGAGCGCCACGGGTCGGCCCGAGGTCTTGGCGGTGAGGAAGAACACCTTGTCGAGCTTGTGCGCTGCGCGCGCCTTGAGCAGCGGAAAGAGTGTGGCCAGCGTCTTGCCGATACCGGTGGGCGCCTGCGCCAGCAGGCAGCGCCCGCCCACGGCGGCGCGGTAGACCGCCTCGGCCAGTTCGCGCTGGCCAGTGCGGAAGTCGGCGTGGGGAAACTCGAGTTGCGTCAGTGCGTCGTCGAGCGCGCCGCGGTGCGCGGCCTCGCGCTGCGCCCAGTCGCTGTAGCAGGCGCACAGGGTCTCGAAGTGCGTGCGCAGGGTGTCGCGCGTGTGCTGCTCTTCGAGCACGGTTTCGTCGCCGCTGGCCAGGTCGAGGTAGACCAGCGCGACGGTCAGGCTCTCGTGCCCTTCCTGCTCGCACAGCATCCAGCCGTAGCAGCGCACCTGGGCCCAGTGCAGCGCGCGGTGGTTGGCGCGGATGGCGTCGAAGTCGCCGCGGAAGGTCTTGATTTCTTCCACCCGCGCCTGCGCCGGGTCGTAGCCGTCGGCCCGGCCGCGCACGCGCAGCGTGCCGCAGGTGGTGGCCAGCGGCACCTCGCTCTGGTAGTCGCCGCCGCGCCGGGCCTGCACCAGCGCGTGGCCGGCCATGCCTTCGAGCGCACTGGGCGCGGGCACGAAGCGCAGGTCGAGATCGCCCGCCTTCGCGCCGAAGGCGCACAAGGCCTTGACGGACACGACGTGCGCCGCCGAAACGGCGGCTGACGGAGCGGAATGGAGGTCGGAAGGCATGCTGCCGATACTGGATGAAATCACAGTATAGCGAGCACCGAATGCGGCAATACGTCACACAAATCGGTATCGAGGCCTTCTCCGACAGGTCAAATGATCTTTTTCGGCAAGACTTGACAAGTTTTGCTTACAAATGCATTCATGAAAACTCCCTCCGCGATCGACCCCGTCGAATTCGACCGCCTGCTCAGCCGCAACCTCAAGCTGCCGCTGCTGGGCGGACTGATCGGCGCCGTGGCGTTCGTCGCGCTGATCCTGTATCTGCTGACGAGCCTGAGCTGGGTCGAGCACACCGACCAGGTCACGCGCGCCGCCAGCGAACTGCAACGCCGCTCCATCGACATGGAAACGGGCATGCGCGGCTTCCTGATCACCGGCGAGGAGAGCTTTCTCGAGCCCTACCAGTCCGCCCTGCCGCGCCTGAAAGCCGACACCGACGCGCTGCGCCGCCAGGTGTCGGACAACCGCCAGCAGGTGGAGCGTGTCGACCGCATCGTCGGCCTGCAGGAGTCGTGGCTGACCTTCGCGCGGGAAATGATCGAGGCGCGGCGCAACGGCATCGATCCGCAGGCCACCGTCCGGCTGGGCCGCGGCAAGCGCCTGACCGACGACCTGCGCGCCGAGTTCACGGCCTTCATGGACACCGAGCAGACGCTGCGCTTCCAGCGCAACACCGAAGCCAACCGCACGAGCTGGTGGGTGGTCGGGCTGTTCCTTCTGTTCACGCTGGTGTACTCGGGCCTGGTGGCGTTCTTCGGGCGCCGGCAGCTGATGCGGCTGTCCGACAGCTACGACGTGGTGCTGCGCGAGCAGGCGGCCCACGCCGAGCGGCTGTCGCAGGAGGCCTGGCTGCGCAATGCGCAGACCGAACTGGTGGGCGAGCTGGTCGGCGAACTCAGCGCGCCGGACATGGGCCGCAAGATCCTCGCGTTCTTCTCGCGCCATCTCGGCAGCTCCGTGGGCGCGCTCTATGTGCGCGAGCGCCACGGCCCGCTGCGCCGCGCCGCGAGCTACGGTTTTTCGAGCGAGGCCGAAGCCTCGCCGCAGGTGTTCTCCCCCACCGAAAGCCTGATCGGCCAGGCGGCGGCCGAGCAGCGCCGCATGCTGATCGATCCGGTGCAGGCCGATTACCTGAAGGTCAACTCCGGCCTGGGCGAGATGGCGCCCAAGGCCGTGCTGCTGCTGCCGGTGGCGGCCGACGGCGCCGTCAACGGCGTGCTCGAACTCGGCCTGCCGGGCACGCCCGACGCGCGCAGCGAGCAACTGTTCGACCTCGTGGCCGACGACATCGGGACCTCGCTGGCGGCGGCGCGCTACCGCGAGCAATTGCAGGACGTGCTGGCTGAAACGCAGCAGCTCAACGAAGAACTGCAGGTGCAGCAGGAAGAGCTGCGCACCGCCAACGAAGAGCTCGAAGAACAGTCGCGCGCCCTGCGCGCCTCGCAGGCCATGTTGGAGAACCAGCAGGCCGAGCTGGAGCAGACCAACAGCCAGCTCTCCGAGCGCACCGAGGCGCTCGACCAACGCAACACCGCCCTGCGCCGCGTGCAGCGCGACCTGGAAGACCGCGCCGACGAACTGCAGCGCGCCAGCCGCTACAAGTCTGAGTTTTTGGCGAACATGTCGCACGAACTGCGCACGCCGTTGAACAGCGCGCTCATCCTGGCCAAGCTGCTGGGCGACAACCCGCAGGGCAACCTGTCGCTGGAGCAGGTGAAGTTCGCGGAATCGATCTACGCCTCGGGCAACGACCTGCTGGTGCTGATCAACGACATCCTGGACATCGCCAAGGTCGAGGCCGGCAAGCTGGAACTGGTGCCCGAGGAGGTGCCGCTCGACAAGCTGGCCCAGAGCCTGGAAAGCACCTTCCGCCCGCTCGCGACCGACAAGAACCTGGAGTTCCGCCTGGAGCTGCGGCCCGACGCGCCCGCCCTGCTGGTCACCGACCGGCAACGCGTGGAGCAGATCCTGAAGAACCTGCTGTCGAACGCGATCAAGTTCACCGAGCGCGGCGAAGTGGCGCTCACGGTGTCGGCCACGGCCGACGGCGGCGCGGCCTTTGCGGTGCACGACTCGGGCATCGGCATCGACCCGCAGCAGCACGAGCTGATCTTCGAAGCCTTCCGCCAGGCCGACGGCACCACCAGCCGGCGCTACGGCGGCACAGGGCTGGGCCTGTCGATCTCGCGCGACCTCACGCAGCTGCTGGGCGGCTCGCTGACGGTGAAGAGCGAAACCGGCCAGGGAAGCACCTTCACGCTGCAACTGCCGCCGCGCGCGCCGCAGACGATGCCGGCGCCGGCCATGCCGGTGGGCACGCTGCGTTCGGTGTCGAGCGCCTCGCCCTCGCATGCACCCGCCGTGCTGTCGCCGCCGCCGCTCGCGCCCCCTGCCCCGGCGCCGGTGGTGCCGGCCCCGCGCTTCGCGGACGACCGCTCGATTCCGCGCGACCAGGTGCGCCGCGTGCTGGTCATCGAGGACGAGCCGCAGTTCGCCCACATCCTGTACGACCTGGCGCACGAGCTGGGCTACCGCTGCCTGGTGGCGCACGGCGCGGCCGACGGCTTCGAGCTGGCCACGCAGTTCGTGCCCGACGCGATCCTGCTGGACATGCGCCTGCCCGACAGCACCGGCCTGGACGTGCTGCAAAAGCTCAAGGACTCGCCGCACACGCGCCACATCCCGATCCACGTGGTCTCGGCCGCCGACAACGCGCAGGCCGCCGCGCTGCACATGGGCGCCATCGGCTTCGCGCTGAAGCCGGCCACGCGCGAGGAGCTGACCAAGGTGTTCGGCCGGCTGGAAGAAAAGCTCACGCAGAAGGTCAAGGTCGTGCTGCTGGTGGAAGACGACGCCTTGCAGCGCGAGAGCGTGATCCGGCTGATCGGCGACGACGACATCGAAATCGTCGCGGTCGGCTCCGGCGAGGAGGCGCTGGCGCTGCTGCGCACGCGCGTGTTCGACTGCATGATCACCGACCTGCGGCTGCCCGACATGCAGGGCAGCGAGCTGCTCAAGGCCATGGCGGCGGAAGAGATCGTGTCGTTCCCGCCGGTCATCGTCTACACCGGGCGCAACCTCACGCGCGACGAAGAGACCGAGCTGCAGCGCTACTCGCGCTCGATCATCATCAAGGGCGCGCGCTCGCCCGAGCGGCTGCTCGACGAGGTGACGCTGTTCCTGCACAAGGTGGAGGCCTCGCTGTCCAGCGAACGCCAGGGCATGCTGAAGACGGCGCGCGGGCGCGACCGCATCTTCGAGGGCCGCACCATCCTCCTGGTGGACGACGACGTGCGCAACATCTTCGCGCTCACCAGCGCGCTGGAGCAGCGCGGCGCCACGGTCGAGATCGGCCGCAACGGCCGCGAGGCGCTGGAGCGCCTGGACCAGGTCAGCGAGATCGACCTCGTGCTGATGGACGTGATGATGCCGGAGATGGACGGCCTGGAAGCCACGCGCCACCTGCGCGCCGACCCGCGCTTCGCGAAGATGCCGGTGATCGCCATCACCGCCAAGGCCATGAAGGACGACCGCGACCAGTGCCTGGCCGCCGGCGCCAGCGACTACCTGGCCAAGCCGGTCGACCTGGAGCGCCTGTTCTCGCTGCTGCGCGTGTGGATGCCGAAGATGGAGCGCCTGTGACCCGCAAGCCCCTTCCCGCCGCGCTGCAGGACCCGGCCACCGCCCCCATGCAGCCCCAGCCGCTGAGCGACACCGAGATCGAGCTGCGCCTGCTGATGGAGGCCATCTACCTCAAGTACAGCTACGACTTCCGCAACTACACCACGGCCTCGCAGAAGCGCCGCGTGCTGTATGCGCTGGAGCAGCTCGAGCTGCCCAGCATCTCGGCGCTGCAGGACCGCGTGCTGCGCGACGCGGCGCTGTTCGGCCAGCTGCTGCAGTTCCTGACCATTCCCGTGAGCGAGATGTTCCGCGACCCGGCCTACTTCCTGGCGCTGCGCCGGCACGTGGTGCCGATCCTGCACACCTACCCGTCAGTCAAGGTGTGGGTCGCGGGCTGCAGCACGGGCGAAGAAGTGTTCTCGCTGGCCATCCTGCTGCGCGAGGAAGGCCTGCTCGAGCGCACGCAGATCTACGCCACCGACATCAACCCGGCCTCGCTCGAGAAGGCGCGCCAGGGCATCTTTCCGCTCGAGGCGATCCGCGGCTACACGGCCAACTACCAGCGCGCGGGCGGCCTGAGCGCGTTCTCCGACTACTACACCGCCGCCTACGAGGCCGCGCGCTTCGACCCCTCGCTGTGCGCCGACGTGATCTTTGCCGACCACAGCCTGGCCACCGACAGCGTGTTCGCCGAGACGCAGCTGGTGTCGTGCCGCAACGTGCTGATCTACTTCAACCGCCAGCTGCAGGACCGCGCGCTCGGACTGTTCCACGAGTCGCTGTCGCACCGCGGTTTTCTCGGCCTGGGCTCGAAGGAAAGCATCGACTTCTCGGGCTACGCCGACCGCTTCGACGCCCACGCGCGCGCCGAGCGCATCTACCGCAAGGTCGCATGAAGCGCGCCGGCACGCAGCACCGTCCGTTTCCGGTTCGCCGCGTCGAGGCCGTGGTGCTCGGCGCCTCGGCCGGCGGCATCGACGCGCTCAGCGCGGTGCTCGACGGCCTGCCGGCCAACTGGCGCATTCCGATGGCGGTGGTGCTGCACCTGCCCGAATCGCACGAGAGCCACCTGGCCGAGATCTTCGCGCAGCGCCTGCCGATTCCCGTGCACGAGGCGCTCGACAAGATGCCGCTGGTGGACGGCTGCCTGTACTTCGCGCCGCCGGGCTACCACCTGTCGATCGAGCGCGGGCGCCGCTTTTCATTGAGCTGCGAGCCGCCCGTGCTGTTCTCGCGCCCGTCCATCGACGTGCTCATGGCCTCGGCCGCCGATGCCTACGGGCCCTCGGTGGCCGGTTTTCTCATGACCGGCGCCAACGAGGACGGCGCCGAAGGCCTGCTGCGCATCCACCGCGCCGGCGGACTCACCGCCGTGCAAGACCCGAAAGAAGCCCTGGTTCCCACCATGCCCCTCGCCGCCATTGCGCGCCACGCCCCCGACCACGTGCTTCGGCTGCGCGACCTGCGCATCCTGCTGCAGCTACTGGAGCCCGCCCATGCCCATTGAGGTCGAAAGCAAGCTGCTGATCGTCGACGACCTGCCCGAGAACCTGCTGGCGCTCGAGGCGCTGATTCGCGCGCCCGGGCGGCTGGTGTACCGCGCCGGTTCGGCCGAGGCCGCGCTGGCGCTGCTGCTGGAACACGAATTCGCGCTCGCCATCGTCGACGTGCAGATGCCCGGCATGAACGGCTTCGAACTGGCCGAGCTGATGCGCGGCACCGAGCGCACGCGGCACATCCCGATCATCTTCGTGAGCGCCGCCGGGCGCGAGATGAACTACGCCTTCCAGGGCTACGAAAGCGGCGCGGTCGACTTCCTGCACAAGCCGCTCGACCCACACGCGGTGGTCAGCAAGGTGAGCGTGTTCGTCGACCTGCACCAGCACCGCAAGGCGCTGCGCCACGAAATGGAATCGCTGGCCGCCGCGCACCGCAAGCAGGAAGAGCTGGTGCAGCAGCTGCAGCACACGCAGCGCGAGCTGGAGCGCGCGGTGCGCATGCGCGACGACTTCATGTCGATGGTGTCGCACGAGCTGCGCACGCCGCTGAACACGCTCTACCTGGAGGCGCAGCTGCGGCAGCTGCACCTGTCCAAGGGCAAGCTCGACAGCTTCTCGCCCGAGAAGCTGCCCACCATGATCGAGCGCGACCAGCGGCAGATCCGCAACATGGTGCGCCTCATCGACGACATGCTCGACGTGACGCGGCTGCGGCGCGACGCGCTGTCGATCCAGACGAAGCCGGTCGACCTGGCCGAGCTGGCCCGCGCCGTGGTCGACAACCTGCGCCACCAGGCCGAGGCCGCGGGCTGCACCATCAGCCTGGACGCGCCCCCGGCGCTGCGCGGTGTGTGGGACGAGTTCCGCATCGAACAGGTGCTGACCAACCTCTTGACCAACGCGCTGCGCTACGGCGGCGGCAAGCCGGTCGAGATGACGGTGCGCCAGGACGGCGACCACGCGGTCGTGAGCGTGCGCGACCAGGGCATCGGCATCTCGCCCGAGGACCACCAGCGCATCTTCGAGCAGTTCGAACGCACCGACGTCAGCCGCAAGCACGCGGCCGGGCTGGGCCTGGGGCTGTACATCACGCACAAGATCGTGAGCCTGCATGCGGGCCGCATCGGTGTGGAGAGCACGCCGGGCCACGGCGCGCGCTTTTTCGTCGAGCTGCCGCTGCAGCCGCCGCCCGCCTCGGCCGACAGCGGGAAGTAACAAACAAGGCCTCTGTTACGGATTCCGGTAGGCACAGCGTCGATACTGCGGGATCGCAATCAATGGATGCCGAGAGAAAACAACTGTGAATGTGCTGATCGTCGACGACAACGAGGCCGCGGCCGACCTGCTGCGGGAGCTGCTGACGCTGCAGGATCACACCGCCCGCTGCACCTACACGGCGCAACAGGCGCTGGACGCAGCGGCCGGCGAGCGCTTCGATGCGGCGCTGATCGACCTCACCCTGCCCGACTTCCCGGGCACCGAGGTGGCGCGCCGGCTGCGTGCCACGGCCGCAGAAGGCACGCCGCGGCTGCTGGTGGCGATTTCTGGTTTTTCGGAGCGGGACGCGGCGAATGCGGCGCCGGGCGAGGTGCTGTTCGACCACCACCTGCAAAAGCCCATCGACATCGGGGCGCTTGAGCGCATCCTCGCGCCGGGCTGATCCGGCCCTCTCCTCACCTGTCAGCGCATCGCGCGGTAGCGGTAGAGGCGAAAACCTTCCTTCTGGATGAAGCCGCTGGGCTCCCAGCCGCGTGCGAGCGCACGGTCGGTGATCTGCGCCATCTGCAGGCCGATGCTGTCCTGGAGGTTGTCCCCCACGGCCAGCTCGAACTTACGGAGTTCGCCGTCCAGGGCCTCCACCGCCGCAATGGCGGCCTCGACATCGGTGAAAGGCCGAACGCTGGTCTGCATTTTTTGTCGCTCCTTCGGCACTCTGCGCGCCTGTTGAACGATCCAAGGCAAGTGTCATGCCCCGGGCCCGAACCCTTCCGCAGGCATGAAATGAATTCTTTGATCTTACAAATGTGACTGAATGTGACGTTTTCGTCAGAGTTCACGCCAAGAATTGGCATGCCTGCAAGCTTGCGGATCGCCGGTCAATCGCGGTCGTCATCGTCGTCGTCATCGTTCGGCGCACGGTAGGGATAGCCGGGGCCGTAGTACAGGCGCCCGCGCGGCGGGACGTAGATCGGGGCCGGCCGGTAGTACACGGGTGGCGGCGGACGGTAGTAGGCCCGCGGCGGTGGCGGCTCGTAGTAGATCGGGGCCGGGTACGCATAGACGGGCGGCGGCACGTAGTACGGCGGCGCATAGACCGCACCGGGCGTGCCGATCTGCACCGACCAGCTCGTGCGCGCGCTGGCGGCACCCGTGGCGAGCAGCGCGCCGGCCGCGATCGCGGCAGCGGCGGCCCATCTGAAAACAGAAGAATCACTTGGGGAATGCATGGTGGCTCCAGGCCTGGCGCGAACGGCGCCGGCGTGGTCCTGCAACGCCACATGTCCCTGCGTGGTGCACCACGAAGCGCACCAGCTGGTTGCCAAACGTGAACGGGATTCCCAGTCGGCCTTCAGTTCACGATGGCCCGGCGCGACAGCATCACGTCGTCGCCCGTCGTGTTGAAGGCGATGGTCGGCGCACTGAAATCGCTCAGCGGCGCGCCCAGGCCGATCTCGCCGCGGCCGTGCAGCACGCACTCGTCGCGCCGCAGCGCGATCTCGTGGCTCGGCCCGCCATTGCCGTGGAAGCGCACCCAGGTGCCGTAGGTGCTGACGTCGATCAGCACGCAACTGCCCTGCCGCTCCTCGATGCGCGCATGCAGCCGCGACACGCGCGGGTCGTTGACCACGAACTGCGCGTCGCCCACGCGCCCCAGGTGAATGGGCAACTGGTCGATGCGAAACATGGAGCGCACGTCGAGCCATGCGAGTTCGATGCGGCCGAAGGTGGAATCGGGCAGCCGCGCCGGCAGCAACGCGGCCGGCACGGTGAGAAAGCTGGTGAGGTCTTCCTGCCAGTCGATGCGGTGGACGATCGACATCTCGGTGCGCCCGCGGATGCTGATGGGCCCGAGGTCGCGGTGCTGCACCGCGCCTTCGTGCAGTTGCTGGATCACCGCCTCGGTGACCCAGATCTGGCCGGGGCCGGCCAGGTCGCTCAGGCGCGAGGCCAGGTTGACGGCGTCGCCGAAGCAGTCGCCCTCGACCTCGACCACGTCGCCGCTGGCCACGCCGATCTGCAGCGCCATGCGCAGCGGCACGGGCCAGCCGGCCAGGCGCTTCTGGTGGTAGCGCTGCAACTCGATGACCGCGTGCGTGGCGGCGGCGCCGCTGGTGAAGATGGCGAACACGCCGTCGCCGAGCGATTTCACGACCCGGCCGCCGTGGGCCTCGCACACACGCCCGATCCATTGGGTCAGCCGCGTCACGGTTTCGGTGGCACGTGCATTCCCCATGGCCTCGAAGACCCTGGTACTTCCGGTCAAGTCCGCGAAAACGACTGTGGAATTGACACCCATACTGTTTTTTCTTGGCGGCAAGCGCTAGTTATGTTGCTCTGGACCTTTCGCCGCTCCTGCGAGAAGTTTCCCCGACATGCGCCTTCACATGCAAGGAACGATCCGCAGAAGCTTCTTGTTGACGCTGCATCGACGGGGCCAGCTTGGCGCATCGTGCAGATGAATGCCAAAGTTTTTTAATACTTTTGCGCTCAAAATTCAAATGACAACAAAAGAGACCGCTAAAGCTTGTTGTTTGCAAACAAGAAACGGTGTTTCACATCTTGTGTCCCGGCGAACTGAGGCTTAAGGTAGCGACCGTCTCAGCTCCCGGCAATACGCTTTTCGTGACATGCTGCTCTTTCGCCGCCTTTTTCAGCTCCTGAACGTACCCGGCCTGGGCTCGCGGCAGGTTGCGGAAAGTCAGCTCGGGCGCATCCGTACGGCGATGCTGTCGGTGCTCCAGGGCCGCGGCGGCCAATCGATCCAGCGCGTCAGCCAACGCGTGCGCTTTGCGGTCGATGTCGAGACCCTCTGGTACCTGCGCCAGGACGTGATGGTCGCGCTGAGCGCCATCGACGGCGAATCGGCTGCGCGGCGCCAGATGAAAGAAATCAACAGCATGTTCAAGGGCGGCCTGCCCGGCTCGATGGGCCCGCGCGTCCATCAGCGTTTCACCAACCAGTGATGTCCTGATCGGCCGGCATCGCAGCGGCACCGGTGGCCGCTTGCGAGCTGGCTCAATGGTCGTGGCCGTGATGGTCGTGACCGTGGTGATCATGGTCATGGTGGCCGTGCCGATGGCCCCACACCAGGAACACGTCGCGCCCCTCGGCGGCCAGCGCCACCTTCGCACCCACCGGCAGCAGCACCTTGGTCTGCACATGCCCGAACGGCAGGCCGGCAATGACCTGCACCTTCTTCAGGCTGGCGCGCAGCCGGTCGATCACCGTGTTCATGCCGAAGCCGCGGTCGTAGCCGGCGATGTTGCGCACGCCCGTGAACTGGCCGAACACGACGGCCTTCTGGCGCGCCAGCACGCCCGCGAGCTTCAGCTGGTCGAGCATGCGTTCGATGCGGTACGGGTGTTCGTTCGTGTCTTCGATGAAGAGCACGCCCTTGTCGACCACCGGGAAGTACGGCGTGCCCAGCAGGCTGGTCAGCACGCAGAGGTTGCCGCCCCAGAGCACGGCGTCTTCGATCGGCTTGACCTTGAGCTCGGCATCGCGCGCCGGCATGCGCCAGCCGGTGCCTTCGCCCTGCCCGCTCAACAGGTCGTCGAAGCAGGCTTCCATGATGTCGTCGGCGCCGCCTTCGGCGCCGAAGTCTTCGCCGACCGCAGGGCCGGACCAGGTGACGGCGCCGTTCTTGGCCAGCAGTGCGTTCTGCAGGGCCGTGAAGTCGCTGCAGCCGACGAACTCGGTGCCCTTGTCGATGGCCTTGGCCAGCGCCTTGTACGGCAGCGCGTCGAGGATGCGCGTGAGGCCGTAGCCGCCGCGCGCGATCAGCGCCACGTCGGCGCCGCTGGCGGCTGCGCGCGAGATGGCGGCAAGCCGGGTGGCGTCGTCGCCCGCGAAACGCTGGTGCGCCAAGAGCGCGGCTTCATCGACTTCGACTTCATGGCCCAGGGCCTTCAGCCGCGCCACGCCGCGCCGGAAGGCGGCCTTGTCGCGGATGGCACTGGAGGGGGAATAGATGTAGATATGTTTGGACGTCACGTCGTCGAGTATCCCATTGCGTCCCGGATCTGCCGGGCCAGGGGGGCGGCCTGCGCCACCGTTGGACCGCCCGATACAGCCCGTGGGCCCAGCGCGCGCAGCGCGGCTTCGTAGCCCCGGTCGGGGAACGGCGCGCGCCAGGCGTCCTTGGCGCGCACGCCGCTGTCGGGTGCGGCGAGCGTCGCGGTGAAGCGGCCCGGTGCCGACGTTTGCAGCAGCGCGGCCAGTTCGCCGCCCGCCGCGCTGTGCACCAGCGCGAGCGGTTCGGGATGCACCTGCTCGAGCCACGCCAGCAGCACGTCGCGGTGCCATTCGAGCTGGTGCGTCGCCTCGCGCTTGGGCTTGTCGCTCTTGCCGAAGCCGATCAGGTCGGGCACCAGCGTGCGCAGGCCGGGCGTGCCGACGAGGTGGCGGAAGAAGTAACCCCACTCGCCTGGGCCATGCAGGCAAAGGACGTCCGCCACGCGGCCGTCGCTGCCGGCCGGGCCGGACTCGTCGATCCAGTGCAGGCGCCAGCCTTGCAAGATTGGCAGGTCTTGGACGTGATGCGGCGCGAATTCGAAATCGATGAGCGGGGCAAAGCGTTCAGCAGGCGTGCGCAAGGCGTCGTCGCGCAGCGGCTCGGCCTGCGCGCGCGCGACGCTGCGGCGCTGCTGGAAGAAGCGCTGCAGCAACGCACTGCAGTCGTCGGCCAGCACGCCGCCCTGCACGCGGGTGTGGTGGTTCAGCTTCGGCTCGGCGAAGAGATCGAGCACCGAGCCCGCGGCGCCGGTCTTGGGGTCGGCGGCGCCGAACACCACGCGCGCCAACCGCGAATGCAGCATGGCGCCCGCGCACATCGCGCAAGGTTCGAGCGTGACGAACAGCTCGCAGCCGTCGAGCCGGTAGTTGCCGAGCGCGGCGGCGCCGGCGCGCAGTGCATTGATCTCGGCGTGCGCGCTCGGGTCGTGCTGCGCCACGGGCGTGTTGCGGCCGGTTGCGATGACCTGGCCGTCCTTCACCAGCACCGCGCCCACGGGCACCTCGCCCGCATCGGCTGCGCGCTGCGCTTCCTGCAGCGCGAGCGCCATCCAGTGCGCGTCCGATGTCGATGCGGCCGGCTCAGTTGTCATCGGGCATCTTGCGGGCCTGGGCCGCGGCGTCGAGGGCGTCCTTGACCTGTTGCTGGACCTGCTGCGCCTGCGTGCGCGCATCGACCGCCGCCGGGGCGGATACGCCAGGTACGGCCGGTTGTTTGGCGACCGCAGTGCGAGAGAGCTGCTGCTTCGCCAGCAGCCCGACGACGACCAGCGCGAGCACGAGGCCGATCAAACCGAACATCCGCATCTCAGCGCGCCTCCGGTGCGACGGCCATGCCGAGCCGGTCCATCCACACGGCCAGCGCCTGTTCGTCCGCCGAGCCGGCGCGGTAGACCTCGCGCATCGCCGCATGCGATTCGGGCCGGTGCTGGTTGAGCTTGATCTTGCATTGCAGCGCCGTCACGTGCAGCTCGAAGCCCATGATGCCGGCCAGCATCTTGCGCTGGAACTCCTCGCCGAGGTCCTTCCACTGCTGGGCGTAGGCCGGCTCGTGGTCGCCGATGAGTTTCTTGAGCAGCGCGTCCTTGGCCTCGGGCGTCTCGACGAGCCGGGCTTCGACGGTGCAATGGACCGCGAGGTAGTTCCATGTCGGCACCCGCGCCAGGTCGGGATAGACCGAAGGCGACAGGTAGGCGTGCGGGCCCTGGAACACCACCACCGCGCGCGGCCGCGCCTGCAGGTAGCGCCAGTGCGGGTTGGGCTTGGCGCAGTGGCCCAGCAGCACCAACACATCGCCCTCGCGCTGCTCGGCCACGATGGGCAGGTGCGTGACGAAGGGCAGGCCCTCGTCGTCGTTCGAGATCAGGTTGGCAAAGGGGTGGTCGCGCATCAGGCCCAGCGCGACGGCCGGGTCCTTGGCGTTGAACTGCGGAGGCATGTACATGGGGCGGTTCCTCGTGGGGAGGTCCGATTGTCCCCGAGTCGCCCCCGGCTTGCGGCGCAGCAGGCTACTTGGCGCGTGCCGCTTCGAGCTGCTTCACCATCGCGGTGTAGCCGCGCGCCTTTGCGAGCTGCAGTGGCGTGAGGCCCTGGCGGTCGGCCAGTTGCAGGTTGGCGCCGCCGGCGATCAACGCGGCCAGCGTGCGCTGGTGGCGTGCGCCACCGTCACCGAGCACGATCGATTCGATCACCGCCGTCCAGTGCAGGTTGTTCACGTGGTCCAGCGGCGCACCGGCCGCGACCAGCCGGCGCACGACCTCGTCGTGCCCCAGGTGCGCAGCGGCAATCAATGCGGTGCCGTCGTAGCGGCTGGTGACCTGCCCGGGCTTGGCGCCCAGTTGCAGCAGCAGCGTGAGCGTGGTCACGTCGTCGGCCACCGACGCGATGGTCACGGCGTCGTAGCGGTCGTCTTCGAGCAGGTCGATGTTCGCGCCCGCCTTGGCGAGCAGCGTCACGGCGTCGCGCTGGCGTGCATAGGTGGCGACCTGCAGCGGCGTGCGGCCGCGCGCGTCGCGCGCATCGAGGCTGGCGCCGGAGGCGATCAGGCTCTTGAGCTTCGGCAGATCGCCGTGCCAGGCCGCGCGATGCAGACCCTCGTAGGCCAGCACCTCGGCGGCCAGCGGCGGCACCTGGGCCGCCGCGCCGGGCGCGGCGCTCCAGCCGATTGCGGCGGCGAGCACCGCCGACCAGAGACCGCGCGCCGTCATCAGAGCTGGCCCTTGACCTTCTCGAGCGCGGCGTTGGCGCACTGCTCGTCGAGGTGGCCGCCGGGCGCACCGCCCACGCCCACGGCGCCGATCACTTCGTTGCCCGACTTGATCGGCACGCCGCCGCCCAGCAGCAGGAAGCCCGGCAGGTACACGAGGTTGGCGGCGCCGGGGTTCTTCTGGGCGCCTTCCATCATGGCTTGCGTGGGGCTCTTGGCCGAAGCCGAGGTCCAGGCCTTGCGTTCGCTCGACGACAGCGTGTGCGGGCCGGCGTTGTCGGCGCGCTGCACGGCGCGCACGGTGCCGGCGCGGTCGACCACGGTGGCGGCCACGTTGTAGCCGTTGGCGGCGCAGGCGGCCACGGTTTCTGCGGCGATCTGGTTGGCCAGCGCGAGCGAGATGTTCTTCTCGGTGCGAACAGCGGGGGCCGGCGTCTGGGCCTGGGCGACGGAAGCAGCGAGCAGAACGGCGAGGCCGCCAACGCGGATGATCGATTGCATGTGTTGTTTCTCCAGTGATGAGAGGGTTCGTGCCGGCCTGTGCCGACCACGGTGTCACTGTAAAAAATAAGGTCCGCTGCAACCATTCGTACGGCTACGCCCAGCCCTCCGTAGAACTACGGAGCGCCCTCTTCTCCTGCATCCGACGCCAGTACGGCATAGCGCCGGATCAGCTGCGCCAGCGAGTCGCAATCGAGCTTGGCGAACAGGTTGGCGCGGTGGGTCTCGACGGTGCGCGGCGACAGCGCCAGCACGCGCGCGATCTCCTTGTTGGTGAGCCCCTGCACGATGAAGGCCAGCACCTCGCGCTCGCGCTCCGACAGCTGCGCCACCCGCTCGCGCGCGGCGTTGTCGGCCTGCGAGCGCTCGCGCGTGCGCACATGCTGGCGCACGGCCTGCTGCAGGGCTTCGAGCAGCTGCTCGTCGTCCACCGGCTTCTCCAGGAACTCGGCCGCGCCGGCCTTGAAGGCGCGGCGGCACATCTCGACCGTGCCGTGGCCGGTCAGCATGATCACGGGCTGGTCGACGCCCTGCGCCACCAGCCGGTCGAGCACCGTGAGGCCGCTGATGCCGGGCATGCGCACATCGAGCACGATGGCGCCGACGCTCGCGCGGTCGAAGCCGTCGATGAAGGCCTGCGGATCGGCCCAGCCCTGCACGCGCAGGCCGACGGTGCCGATCAGCAGCGACAGGCTGTCGCGCACGGCCTGGTCATCGTCGATCAGGTGGATCAGGGGCGATTGCGGCTGGTCCGCGGTGGTTGGCGTGTTCATGTCGAAGGTGCCACCAGCGGCAGCAGCAAGGTGAAGCGCGCACCGCGCGGCGAGGCATTGGCGGCGCTCAGGCTGCCGCCCATGCCGCTGGCCAGCGTTTCGCTCAGGCTCAGGCCGAGGCCCAGGCCGCCTTCGCGCGTGCTGAAGAAGGGTTCGAACAGGCGCGGCAGCGCCTCGGGCGCAATGCCGCGGCCGTTGTCGGTGACGGTCAGCACGCCCTCCTCGCCGTTGCGCCCAACCGAGACCACGAGGCGCCGCTCGGCGGCGGGCACGAGGTCCAGCGCCTGCATCGCGTTCATCAGCAGGTTGTGCACGATCTGCTCCAGCGCCACGGCCTCGGCCTGCACGCGCACGGGCGCCTGCGCGCTGGCGTCGAACTGGGCCGCCACGCCGTGGCGCGCGAACTCGGGCGCCAGCAGGTGCATGGCGCTGCGCACCACCTCCTGCAGCACCAGCGGCTTCACGTCGCCGCCGGCCTCGGGACGTTCGATGACGCGGCGCAGGCGGCCGACCACGCCCGAGGCACGGCGGGCCTGTTCGACGGCCTGCCCCATCGCGTCGCGCGCGGTGGCGAGGTCGGGCGGGTCGTCGTCGAGCAGGCGGCGCGCGGCCTGGGCGTTGGCCAGCACGGCCGTGAGCGGCTGGTTGAGCTCGTGCGCCAGCCCGGCCGACAGCTCGCCCAGCGCATTGAGGCGCGCCACCTGGCCCAGCCGCAGCAGTTCTTCGGCGCGGCGCCGCGCGATGCGCTGGCGCTGCGCGGCCCACAGGCCCGCCAGCAGCAGCGCCATCGCCACCGCCCAGCCGCCGATGGTGCGCCACGGCAGCTCGGCCCAGCCGACCTGGCGCTCGGCCACCAGCTCGAAAGGCTGGCTCGGCGACGCCAGTTCCTTGCTCAGGCTGTAGCGCCAGCCATGCGCGGCCGATTGGCCGTGTTGCAGCACCAGTTGCTGGCCGTCGCGCTGCAGGACCAGGCGCACGGGACTGCGCTGCGGGTTCATCGGCCAGTCGCGCCAGGGCACCGAGCCGACGAGGTCGATCTCGAGCGCATAGCTCAGCGGCTCCGAGCCGATCACGAGCTGGTAGCGGCCATGCGGCAGATCGAGCACGGCCAGGTCGGCGCGGCGCTCGGCGCGCGAGCGGGCCTCGGCGGCGGCCAGCGCGTCGGCGTGCTCGGCATCGGGCCAAGGCTCGTCGGCCGCGCGCCGCTGCACGCGCAGGATCGACGAGTACACCGACGGCAGGCGACGCTCGGGGTAGTCGGCGCCGGCGTTGGGTTCCAGCAAGGCGAGCGTGGCCAGCACCGCGTCGTACTGCACCACCTGCTGGCTCATGAGGCGGTGCGCAATGCGCGCATCGGTCTCGAAATCCTGCTGGAGCCGGGTCAGCTCGGCGCGCGCGAACCACACGGCGCCGGCGGCCGTGAGCACCAACCAAGCCAGCCACCAACCGCCCCGCGTACGCAACCACTGTGTCATGGCGCGGATTGTGCCCGGCGCCGACGGGCCTCCCCGCTTGGCCGAAAATGCCGACCCAGACATGGCTGACGTGCAGGACTCCCTCTTTTCCGACCTCCCCGAACTTCCGCGACCGGCCGAAGCGGCCGACGCGCCGCCGCCTTCGCCGAAGAAATCGCGCGGCGCCACCGTGAAGCCGGTGGCACCCGACGCGGCGCTGGTCGCCCTCGCCGCCGAGTTGCCGCCGCAGCTGCGCCTGGGCACCTCGTCGTGGAGCTACCCGGGCTGGGCCGGCCTGGTCTGGGACGGCGACTATGCCGAGACCGTGCTCTCGAAGAACGGCCTGTCGGCGCTCGCGCAGCACCCGCTGCTGCGCACCGTGAGCCTGGACCGCAACTTCTACCGCGCCCTCACCGCCAGCCAGTACGCGCGCTACGCGGCCATGGTGCCGGACGACTTCCGCTTCGTCGTGAAGGCCCCGAGCCTCGTGACCGACGCCACCGTGCGCGACGAAAGCGGCCGTGGCACGCAAGCCAACCCGGTGTTCCTGAGCCACGAGATCGCGCTGCAGGAGTTCGTGCAGCCGGCGCTCGACGGGCTGGGCCACCGCATCGGCGCGCTGGTGTTCCAGCTGAGCCCGATCCCCGCGCACCTGCTGGCCGACCAGCCCGCGCTGATCGCCCGCATCGGCGCGATGCTGGCGGCGATGCCCGACCTGAAGCCCATCGCGCCCGACGCCGTGCTCGCGGTCGAGGTGCGCGACCCGCAGCTGCTGTGCCCCGCCTTCGCCGACATGCTGCGCAGCGTGGGCGCGACCTTCTGCATGGGCCTGCACGCGAAGATGCCGCCCATCGAAGACCAACTGCCGATGCTGCGCGCGCTGTGGCCCGGGCCGCTCGTGTGCCGCTGGAACCTGCACCGCCGCCACGGCCGCTTCGGTTATGAAGACGCCGAAAAACTCTACGGCCCTTTCGACAAGGTGCTCGACCCCGACCCCGAAACCCGCGCCGCGCTGGCCAAGGTGATCGCCGGCACCGCGGGCGCCGGGCAGAACGCCTTCGTCACCGTGAGCAACAACGCCGAAGGCTGCGCGCCGCTGACCATCGCCTCGCTGGCGCATGACATCGTCGACCGGATCTCCCGCTAGGACGCCCGCCATGCCTTCGATCTCGTTCCGGCCGCTGCAATCCACGGACTTCGCGATGCTCCACGACTGGCTGTGTCGCCCGCATGTGGCTGAGTGGTGGACGCCTGTGCCGACGCTCGCCGAGGTCGAGGCCGACTTCACGCCGATGCTGGCGCCTGACTCGCCCGACCGCGGCTACATCGCGCTGTACGGCGGGCAGCCTTTGGGATTCATCCAGTCGTACGTCGTGATGGGCTCGGGCGACGGCTGGTGGGAAGACGAGCGCGATCCGGGTGCGCGCGGCATCGACCAGTTCCTGGCTCAGGCGGACCAATTGAATCGCGGACTCGGCAGCGCGATGGTCCGCGCCTTCACGAACCAGCTGTTCGCCGACCCGGCGGTGACGCGCATCCAGACCGATCCGTCGCCGCGCAACGCCCGCGCGATCCGCAGCTACGTCAAGGCCGGCTTCCGTGCGCTGGGCGAGGTGGTCACGCCCGACGGGCCCGCGCTGCTGATGGTGCGCGAGCGCGGCGCTTAAGCCGCAGGCGGCGCAGCGCCGAGGTCGCACCACATGTGGACCTTCGACGAGAACACGCCATCGAGCACGGTGGCCATCGGCTCGACGCCGAAGACCTGGAAGCCGCAGCGCTCGTACAACGCCTGCGCCGGGCGATTGCCTTCGGTCACCGTCAGTTGCACCACGCGCACGCCGCCGAGCGTGCGTGCATGCGCGAGCAAGGCCCGCACGAGTTGTCGCCCGGCGCCCGCGCGCCGTGCCGATTCCGCCACCACCATGCCGAACAAGGTCGCCTTGTGGCGCGTGCGCTGCCGCGATTCGCGACCCAGCCCCGCCGCGCCGATCAGCGCGCCGGTGGCATCGAAGGCGCCGTACACCACCTCGGCGGCATCGGCGTCCGTGCGCAGGCGCGTCTCCCACCACGTCGGCGGCAGGCTGGCGCTCTTCGACCGTGGAGGTGAAGGCTTCGGGGTGCCGCGCGTAGGCGTCGAGCATCAGCGCGCGATAGGCCGGCGCATCAGCGGGGACCAAGCGGCGAACGGTGGGAGCGGCTTCAGAAACGGGCACAGACGGACTGCCTTTCCTGCAACACCGCCTCTTGCGCGAAGCGCTGGCGGTAGGTGTCGACCAATGCGGCGATGGCCGTGTCGGCCTTGGCGTCGCGCGGGTGCAGCAGCACGACCAGCTTCGAAGGCTCGCGCACCACCTGCCCCGACGCACCACGCCACTGGCCGGCGGCGTCGATCACCGTGAAGCCTTGCGGAAAGGCCGGCGTGACGCGGGTGTCGAGAAAGTTGGCCCAGTCGGCGTCGGACACCTGACCGCCCGTGGGGATGGCGCGGCCGAAATAGAGGGTGTCGCGCTCGAAGGCCTCGAAGCCCGCGGCGCAGTGGCCGGACGGTCCTGCGGCGCAACCTGCAAGCACCGCAGCGGCCAGCACGCCCGCCATGCCTGCGCGAGACAGCCTGGGGCGTGCGACGTTGTTCATGCCGGCCCCTCGGTCTTTCAGGCCTCGGGCGCGATCGACTCGGCGTACTCGTACAGCGCGCCCAGGATTTCCTCGCCGCGCTCGTCGGCGTTCTCGGACAGCGCATCGACTTCGCTGAACAGCGCCTCGATGGTGCGCGCCCCGCCCTCGCCTTTGAAGAGACGTGCGACGCGCAGCGCTTCCCAGCGCTCGGTCTCTTCCTCGTTCAGCGACTCGGGCCAGTTGCGCGCGCGGTAGCGGAAGAGGATTTCGTCGAGCCGCCCGTCGTCGAAGGCCACGCGCTCCTTGGCGAGCCCCTCGGGCGACAGCCCGCGCAGCTGGTTCAGGCGACGGCGGTCTCCGTTGCCGACGAAGCCGCCGTAGAGGTCTTCATCGACATCGGGCGTCGCTTCCTTCGGGCGGGAAAAAACCTGCGACCAGATCGCGCTCATGTCGGGCAGGTCGCGCGCGATGGCGGCGTGGCGCATGGCGGTGTCCATGTCGACGCCCCAGCGCTCGGCCATGGCCGGTGCCAGCGTGCGCAGGTTGCCGACCACCATCGGCGACTTGTTCAGGTGCACGCTCTTCATCGGCAGCCGCGTCATGCCTTCGGGCAGATCGGCGGTCCGCGTGAACAGGCGCAGGCGCAGCGTCTCGGCGTCGAGGTCGCGCAGCTCGCTCGGGTCTTGCGACAGGTCCCAGGCCAGCAGCTCGTTCTTGTTGGTCGGGTGGCTGGCCAGCGGCCACATCACGGCCAGGCAGCCGCGCTCGACCGGGAACATGCCCGACACATGCAGGAAGGGCTTGGCGGTCTCGCGCATCGCGGGCAGGCCGAGTTCCATCGCCACGCGGTCCTTCTTGTGCAGGCCGAAGGCGAAGTCGAACAGCTTGGGTTGCTTGTCACGGATGAGCCGCGCCAGCGCGATGGTGGCGCGCACGTCGGACAGCGCATCGTGCGCCGACTCGTGCAGCAGGCCGTTGGCGCGCGCCAGGTCTTCGAGCTTGAAGCTGGGCTTGCCGTCTTCCTTCTTCGGCCATTCGATGCCGTCAGGGCGCAGCGCATACGTGAGGCGCACCACGTCGAGCAGGTCCCAGCGGCCGCAGTCGTTCTGCCATTCGCGCGCATACGGGTCGATGAGGTTGCGCCAGAACAGGAAGCGCGTGACCTCGTCGTCGAAGCGGATGGTGTTGTAGCCCACGCCGATGGTGCCGGGCTGCGAGAAGGCCTGCTCGATGTGGGCCGCGAACTCGTGCTCGGGAACGCCGCGCTCCAGGCAGACCTGCGGCGTGATGCCGGTGATCAGGCAGGCCTCGGGGCTGGGCAGGTAGTCCGGCGCGGGCTTGCAATAGATCATCAGCGGCTCGCCGACTTCGTTGAGCTCGGCGTCGGTGCGGATGGCTGCGAACTGCGAGGGACGGTCGCGGCGCGGCACGGCGCCGAAGGTTTCGTAGTCGTGCCAGAGAAAGGTGTGGTTCATTCAGAGCAAGGGAGAAAACAGTCGCGCAATGGCGTCGCCGAGGCGGCGCCAGAAAGTCTGCGGGCGGTGGGCGCGCACCGCGCCAGAGCTGTGCAGGTCGGTTTCGAACTGCGCCGCCAGCGGCTGGGTCAGCGCGGGTCCGTAGACCACGGCGCAGACCTCGAAGTTGAGCCGGAAGCTGCGGTTGTCGAAATTGGCGGTGCCGATCATCGCGCAATGGTCGTCGACCACCAGCGTCTTGGAGTGCAGCATGCGTTCCTTGTACTCCCAGATCTTGACGCCCGCGGCGATCAGCTCGTCGAAGTACGAACGCGCGGCAGCGCTCACGATGGCCGAGTCGCTGCGGCGCGGCACGAGCAGCCGCACGTCGACGCCGCGCAGCGCCGCGCTGGTCAGCGCCATCAGCGCGGGCTCGCCCGGCACGAAGTACGGGGTGGTGAGCCAGGCCCGGCGCGTGGCCGAATGGATGGCCTCGACGTGCATGCGGTGGATGGCCTCGAAAGCGTTGTCGGGGCCGCTGGTGACGATCTGCACCGGGATGTCGCCCGCCTCCACCTGGGGCAGCAGCGCGTCCAGCACGGCGTCGGAGCGGTGCTGCTTTTCGCCGGTGGCGTAGCTCCAGTCCTCGAGGAAGGTGGTCTGCAGCCAGCGCACCGCGCTGCCTTCGATGCGCACATGCACGTCGTGGTAGGCGTCCTTGGGGTTGGTGCGCTTGTCTTCCTCGTCGGTGATGTTCACGCCGCCCGTGAAGCCCACGCGGCCGTCGCACACCACGATCTTGCGGTGGGTGCGGTAGTTGGTCACGGGGCGCAGGCGCCGGCCGATCTTGGTGTCGTGGAACAGCGCCACCTCCACACCCGCCGCGTGCATCGGCGCCATGAACTTGCGGCCGATGCGCTTGGAGCCGAGCGCGTCGAGCAGCAGGCGCACCCGCACGCCGGCCTGCGCACGCTCGACCAGCAGGTCGCGCAAGGCGGTGCCGATCCGGTCAGGCTCGAAGATGTAGTACTCGAGGTGGACGTGGTCGCGCGCCGCGCGCACGGCTTCGAAGATGGCGTCGAAGGTGCGCGCGCCGCCCGACAGCAGCTCGACGCCCGTGGCGCTCGACACCGGCAGGCCGCAGGCGGCGGTGCCCAGCCGGGCCATCTGCTGCAGTGCCGGCGGCGCATGCTGCGAGGCGTCACGCAGCCGCGCCAGGTCGGCCTGCGCATGGGCGTTCGCGCGGTTGCGCAGGCGCTTGAGCCGCTGCTTGCGCAGCCGCTGCGGCCCCAGGAAGTAATAGACGATGAAGCCCGCGAACGGCAGCAGCGCCAGCGACAGGATCCAGCTCATGGTGGACACCGGCGCGCGCTTTTGCATCACGATCCAGATCGACAGCACGGCGATGTAGCCGCTCCACGCCAGGGAGAGGCCGGTTTTCCATTCGTGGCTGAGTTCGGGGAGGATCAAGGCAAAAGCGGTTGAAGGCGGGGTGTTTTCGGCCGGCCCAAAGAAAAAGGCCAGCAGCGAATGCTACCGGCCTTTGACTTCGTTCCTCAGAGAGGCGGGATCAGCCCGTGGCGGCTTCCTCGGCTTCAGGCTTCGACTTGCCTTCCTTCTTCGGGATCGGCTGGATGTCGAGCAGCACTTCGTCCTTCTCGTCGAGGTCGACTTCGAGGCGACCGCCGTCGGTCAGGCGACCGAACAGCAACTCGTCGGCCAGTGCACGACGGATCGTGTCCTGGATCAGGCGCTGCATCGGACGTGCGCCCATCAGCGGATCGAAGCCCTTCTTCGCCAGGTGCTTGCGCAGCTTGTCGGTGAAGGTGACCTCGACCTTCTTCTCGCTGAGCTGGGTTTCCAGTTGCAGCAGGAACTTGTCGACCACGCGCAGGATGACCTGTTCGTCGAGCGCCTTGAAGTTGACGATGGCGTCCAGGCGGTTGCGGAATTCAGGCGTGAACAGGCGCTTGATGTCGCCCATTTCGTCGCCGGCCTGCCGCGCGTTCGTGAAGCCGATGGTCGCCTTGTTCATGGTCTCGGCACCCGCGTTCGTCGTCATGATGATGATGACGTTGCGGAAATCGGCCTTGCGCCCGTTGTTGTCGGTCAGCGTGCCGTGGTCCATGACCTGCAGCAGCACGTTGAAGATGTCCGGGTGCGCCTTCTCGATTTCGTCGAGCAGCAGCACCGCGTGCGGCTTCTTCGTGACAGCCTCGGTCAGCAGACCGCCCTGGTCGAAACCGACGTAGCCCGGAGGCGCGCCGATCAGGCGGCTCACCGCGTGACGCTCCATGTACTCCGACATGTCGAAGCGAATCAGCTCGATGCCCATGATGTAGGCCAGCTGCTTGGCCGCTTCGGTCTTGCCGACGCCCGTGGGGCCGGAGAACAGGAACGAGCCGATCGGCTTGTCGCCCTTGCCCAGGCCCGAACGCGCCATCTTGACCGCGGAGGCCAGCACTTCGAGTGCCTTGTCCTGGCCGAACACCACGCTCTTGAGGTCGCGCTCGATCGTCTGCAGCTTGCTGCGGTCGTCGTTGCTGACGTTGGCCGGGGGAATGCGCGCGATCTTCGCGACGATTTCCTCGACCTCGGTCTTGCTGATGGTCTTCTTGCGCTTGCTCGGCGGCAGGATGCGCTGCGCGGCACCGGCTTCGTCGATGACGTCGATCGCCTTGTCGGGCAAATGACGGTCATTGATGTACTTGGCACTCAGCTCGGCGGCGGCCTGCAGGGCTGCCACCGCGTACTTCACGCCATGGTGTTCCTCGAAGCGCGACTTCAGGCCCTTGAGGATGTCGACGGTTTCCTGCACCGACGGCTCGACCACGTCGACCTTCTGGAAACGACGCGACAGGGCCGCATCCTTCTCGAAGATGCCCCGGTATTCGGTGAAGGTGGTCGCGCCGATGCACTTGAGCTGGCCGCTCGAGAGCGCGGGCTTCAGCAGGTTCGACGCGTCGAGCGTGCCGCCCGAGGCTGCGCCCGCACCGATCAGCGTGTGGATTTCGTCGATGAAGAGCACGGCGTTCGGCTTGTCCTTGAGCGACTTGAGCACGCCCTTCAGGCGCTGCTCGAAATCGCCGCGGTACTTGGTGCCGGCCAGCAATGCGCCCATGTCGAGCGAGTAGACCTGCGCCTCGGCGAGGATCTCGGGCACGTCGCCCTGGGTGATGCGCCATGCCAGGCCTTCCGCGATCGCGGTCTTGCCCACGCCGGCCTCGCCCACGAGCAGCGGGTTGTTCTTGCGCCGGCGGCACAGGATCTGGATGACGCGCTCGACCTCGTACTCGCGGCCGATCAGCGGATCGATCTTGCCGTCCTTGGCGAGCTGGTTGAGGTTTTGGGTGAACTGCTCGAGCGGCGAGGCCTTCTCGTTGCGTTCGCCGCCACCCTCTTCGCCCTCGCCCTGAGGCGCTTCACCGCTGCCCTTGACGGCTTCCGGCGGATCGCTCTTCTTGATGCCGTGGGCAATGAAATTGACCACGTCCAGGCGGGTGACGCCCTGCTGGTGCAGGTAGTACACGGCGTGCGAATCCTTCTCGCCGAAGATCGCGACCAGCACGTTGGCGCCGGTGACTTCCTTCTTGCCGTTGCCGGTGGACTGCACGTGCATGATGGCGCGCTGGATCACGCGCTGGAAACCCAGGGTGGGCTGGGTGTCGACATCATCGGTACCCGCCACTTGGGGCGTGTTGTCCTTGATGAAGTTGGTGAGCGACGCCCGCAGGTCGTCGACGTTCGCCGAGCAGGCGCGCAGAACTTCCGCCGCGCTCGGGTTGTCCAGCAAAGCGAGCAGCAGATGTTCCACGGTGATGAACTCGTGGCGTTGCTGCCGGGCCTCGACGAAGGCCATGTGCAAGCTGACTTCCAGTTCCTGGGCAATCATGTGATTTCCTTTTGCCTTGCTGTAAATAAGTTCTCAGATGGGTTGGAGCGCGTGCAATTCAACTGGTTCACGCGACCGGTTCGCTGACACATTGCAGCGGGTGCCCTGCCTGCTGCGCGGCCTCCATCACCTGATTGACCTTGGTGGCCGCCATGTCGCGGGAATAAACCCCACAGACACCCCGGCCATCGAGGTGGATCTTGAGCATGATCTGGGTCGCCGTTTCTCGGTCCTTGCTGAAGTATTCCTGCAGGATGACGATCACGAACTCCATCGGCGTGTAGTCGTCGTTCAGCATGACGACCTGGTACATCTGGGGCGGCGCCGTTTTTTGCGGGCGGCGCTCCAGAACGACCGAATCTCCGTCGTCGCCCGCCGGTTTCTGCGCCGGTGGGGTGCTGGGAGTTTTGGGAATTCTCGTTGCCATGAAAAAGATTCTATAGAGCGTGCAAGCACCGTGCCGACGCCAACAGACTTGGTGACGCCTATTCGACAAATCAAGAGGCATGCGGCGTGTACGACAGCACGAAGACAGACGTAAAAAAAACCGGCAGATTGCCGGTCTTTTTTACAGATTGCGCAGAACGGGACCTTTGGGCACCGGCAATTTCCGGCCCGGCACCCGGGTCGGGACCGGCAGATCGGGCGGCAAGGCGTCGATTTCTTCGTCGGTGAGTTCGCGCTCGGGGGCCGACTCTGCTTCCCGGTGAACGGCGGCGGGCAGCGCGAGCGGCACCGTTGAGTTTTGCGGCTCGGAATCCTCGTGCAAGGCCGGTACTGGTGGCGCTGGTCTCGGCCGCTGCGGGGGTGACGGTGCAACGGGCGGCGCAACCGGCCCCCCTCTTCTGCCCGGCCACGTAGGGAGCGCTGGCGACAACGCCTGCCATTCAGCCAGCCGCCGCGCATCCTGCTCAGCCTGCCACCGCGTCAGCGCCAAGCGTTGCGCTTTCTGATGTGCGGTCTGCTGCTGCCCGAGCAGCGCCAATTCGGCGCGGATCGCCAGCCGCATCTGTTCGCGCTCCGAATCCGAGGCACGGCGCTGCGCGTCGAGTTGCCTGCCGAGCCTGTGCGAGAACACCCAGAGGCCGAGCAAGGCGCCAGCGGCGCCGACCGCGAAGCAGACGACAAGAAAGTGGGCCTGGATCAGCGTCACAGCGAAGCCTCCTCATCGGCATCCCATTTGCGCAGCAGATCAAGTGGAATGGCATCGGCCACCTGGGAAAACCGCAGGCCGGTCATGCGTTCGGCCTGCTTGAGCAACACGGCGACAGGACTGCTCGGTTCGTGGTTCTCGAACCATCGGCGGGCCTTGCGAATGTCACCCAAGATGTCGTCGCGTGTTGCGAGGCCCTCGCCTGCTGGCGTGCTTGCCGGCCACGACGGGAGTGGGTCAGGCCTTGCTGCGGCCGCGACAGGCGGCGCCGACGACCCGGTTCGCTGGAATGGGGCCAGCAACCGCACCAGCGGATGCAGTGGAGGCGCGTCCAGCCCCAGGTGCTGGGCGGCCCAGCCGACGATCTGCGCCGCCGCCTCTGCCGCTTGCGCCAACAGGCGCAGCGGCGCCTGGTCGTCGCCCGACGCAGCGGCCCCGAGGTCTGCCAACTGCTGCGCCATGGCCTCCGGACTGGCTGCGTCCGGCGCCCGGGGCATCGCAAAGGCGCGCTCGACTTCACGCACTGTCAGGTGCCGCGCGGCATTGGCTGCAATGACGACTTCTCGCACGTCGCTCAACAGGCCCTCCGGATCGGCCAGCGCAGCGAGCGCATTGGCGCGCACGGCCGGGTCGCGCTCGCCTTCGATCACCAACTGGGGGTGCACCGCTTCGGGCCAGGTCCGGAGCGCCTCGACCAGCAGCACCAACGACTGCGCAAGCCCTGCCGCCTGCGCCAGCCGGGTGCGCGCGCGGCACAGCCAGACAAAGAGATTGATGTCCCGCGTCCGCAACAGCAGCCGGCGGCAGTCCCGTTCGATCTCGGCCCAGTTCGGCGCGTCGGGTGCTCCGACGAACTGCCCGTATTGCGCATCGCCACGCGGGGACATGCGCGCCAGCAGGACGGCGTATTCGGCGTCGTACTCCAGGCTGGGGCCACAAGGCGCTGTCGCGCTGAAGGGAGACAGCCGGTCGCCCGCCTCGATGCGGGCGCGCGTGGCGTAGGCGGTGGGCTCGGCGTCGGTGTGGATGGGAGCGGTCATGGAGCAGGTTTCTCGAAGGGAAAAATTCAGCGTGCTGCCGTCGCCTGGCCGTGATGGCGCGAGCCGATGTACGCCTCGGGCTCGAACACCATGCCGACGGTGTAGCCGGGCGTCGAACGCGGCGCATCGACGGCAGGCCGCCCGTCTTCCGCGCTGCCGGAACCGCCGAGCCATGTAGACCACCCGAGCTTCTCGGCATCTTCGAGCCGTGCCGGCGGGGTGCTGTCGTTGCGCACACGCAGTTCCACCTCCCAGACGAATTCGTAGCCGACAAAGCCGCGCACCCATTCGACGAGCAAGCCCAGGTCCTGCCCCTGCGGGGTGAAACGCAGGTACTGCTCCAGGCTCAGCGGGCCGAGCACGAGCCGGAACTTGTTCTGCCGGTCGGCCACGACCTCCCCCGCCATGGCCCCGACGCCCATGATGCTGGAGGTTCGCGCGCGCCCCAGGTGGCTCTGGTCCTCGGGATCGATCCGGATCCAGTGGCGCACGAACTCCTGCAGCTGCACGGGTACGGCGAAAAAGTGCGCCAGCGTGGCGGCCAGCCCGTCGGGGTTGCGGGCTTCGCGGGCCAGGTGGGTCGAGGCCGCCAACCGGGCGTGCGCGGGCAGCACCGAATCGCGGATCTCGAGCGGGTCGTGCCCCGTCAGGCGTGCGATGTAGCGGCTGAACGCCTCGTCCTCCGACCGGTCGAGCCCGGCAGCGGCCTGCCCTTGCGCCCACGCCCGGTACATGTGCGTCAGGTAGCGGTGATGGAACAGGTCGAGAAAGTCCGCGAGGGTGCTGTCGTTGTGGTTTTCCGTGCGGTCCCGCACCAGTTCGGTGTAGTGCAGCGGCAACGGGCCGTTGGGGCCCAGGAGCCCGAGGCCGTACAGGCGCACGACCGGCAGCGTCGGGTTGTTGCCGGACCGCGTCGGCGACGCACCCGGCACCCGGCGCTCCGACTCGCCGGGCAGCACCACGCTGGCGATTTCGCGCGGCGCGAAGGTCAAGGCCGCCGCCTGCCCCAGCCGGAACGGCTCCTGCTGAGGGCGCCTGGCCAAGCCGACGGGGGGATGCTGCAGGTGGGACGCGCCGAAGCGCCTCAACAGGGACAGGAAGCCGAACCTCCACGGCGCACGCCGCAATCGTCCCAGCATGTCTTGAAGCGTCCCGACGGGAGCGGCCTCCGGGGATTTCGTCATGGCTTCCCCTCGCCTTCGTCGCTGCCCACGCGGTGCGACGTTGTCGACCCCAGGTGAAGATGGCTGTCAGGCGACAGGTCGTGGTGCTCTTGCCGTGTCAGGCTGGGCAATGGCGCACGGCTGTCGCGCGCCAGTTCCGGGGCGAACAGCCCCAGCACGTCCTCGGGCACCTCCTGGTCGAGCAAGCCTGATCTCACGAGGGGCTCGAAGTCTTCGATGATCCGGTCGATGCCCTCGCGCGGCAGCAGGATGTCGCGCAGCAACGGGTACGGCTCGGCCTGCCGACGCAAGTCGTCGAGCGTGGGCGCGGCTTCGTTGCCCGATGCCAGCAGGCCCACCCAGTCGACACGCCCCGAGAGTTGAGCGGGATCGCGCACGACGCGGACGAACTCCTCGTGCAGTTCGTCGAGCAGGCTGGCCGGGCGGCCATCGCCACGGGCCGGCGGGCTTGCCGGGCGCGCCGCAGGTCGTGCTTGCGCAGCCACGGGGGCATCACCGAGCAGCCCCGCCAGGACATCGGCAACGGGCGACGGCTGCGCCCCTGCGATGTCGAGAACGCCGAAGGGGTTCGCCAGCACATCCACGTGTTCGTCGCGCTCGCCGCCCTCCGGACGGTCGTTGAAGGCCAGTACACGCAGATCAAAGGGCGACGCGTCGGACGCGGGCGTGTGCGACGCCGCGCCCCGGTCGGCATCGGCGGAAGCGCGCCGGCCAGGCGCCTGCGTGCCCGGCTTCCTCACGTCGGCCGGAGCGTCTTGCTCGACCGTGAAACGCAACAGCCCGAGTTCCAGCGTGTCCCCCGGCGCGACCGGCACGCTCGCTCCTGCGGGCACGCGCTCGCCCCGACACACGCACATCAGCGTGTGGCTGCTGTTCGTCAAACGCCATTCCCCCGCACTCTCGCTCCATGCGATGCGACACAGATTGGCCGCGCGCCATTGCGCTTCGCTCTGACGCTCCCCACACAGCTGGAGCGCATCGGCCATGCCGGCGCCGGAGGGAGGGATCGACAACGCGCCACGCCGTGGCTCGCCGTTGCTGTGCGTGAGTTGCAGGCGCAACGGGGTCTTTTCGGGGTCGCCTTCCCCTGTCTCCATGCGGATCATGGTGCGTCCCCCCACAGCTTCTGCAATCGGTTGGCCGCTCCGATGAAGCGCCCTTGCGCGTCCTGCTGCCAGAACGCCATTTCCGCCCGGGCTCCCTGCAGACGGTTCGGCCAGTCAGCCCATGGCAGAAAGCGAACGCCTTGCAGCGCCGCGGCGGGATCGTCCGGCAGCGCGGGCCCCGCCCCACGTTCGAGCAATGCCTGCATCTGCCTGCGCCGATGCGCGCGGTTGCTCTCGTCCTTCAATGCCGCACGCCCGTCCTGCGATGGTTGCGCGCGCCACAGCGCCCGCACCGTGCGCTCCAGCACGCGCAGATCGGCCGCCCCCTGGGCACAGGCATGACGGGCCACGGCACGCGCAAGCCAGAACTGCCAATCCAGGGGCTCCTGCGCCTGAGCGCCGAAGTGCGCCTGCGTCCAGCGCGGATGCGCCAGTTGATAGACGAGCAACGGGTGATGCCGACCTACCTTGTCGACGGATGGCGCGATCACGCCCAGCACGAAGCGCCGCCGCGCGAACGCCAGCGTCCCGGGCGGAAGCACGAAGGCGACGGGAATCGCCATGGCACGCGCCGTGGCGTCCGCCCCGGCATGGCGGCACTGCTGGGCCAGCCAGGGCATCCACGCGTCCGGCTCCCCGTGGCGGACGCCGCTGCGAACGAAATCCGCATGACCGGGAAGTTTTCCCCAGATGGCGGGCGGGGTGACGTGCCACGCGGCACGCAGCATGCTCCACATCCGCATGGGTCAGGCTGCGCGTCCAGGGCAACGAAAGCCCTTCAGCACATCGCTACCGAGGGGATTCGGCTGACTGCCCGAACTGACATCGATCAACGCCCTGCGGCCGTCGAACGCATATTCCACGCTCAATCGCCCCGGCGTGGCCGTGCTCACGATGCGCCCTTTCTCCAGAAGACGAAACAAGGCCCACGGCCCATGGGCCAGGAAGGTCGACGTCGGGTTCGAAATGCGGGGATTGGCCGTGATCTCCGCCATCGCCCCGCCGCGGGGCCCCGGCCAGTTCACGGCAAAGGCCTGCACCGGGCCATGAACGTAGCGCTGCCCTTGCCCGTCGATGTCGATGACCAGTTCGGTGATGCTGGGCTCGAGCTCGAGCACACGCAGGTCGATTTTCCAGGCCAGCTTCTTGCCGCCTGCGTCGCGGAAGAACAGGTCGCGAATCTGCTGTGCGCGGTAGAAGGCATCGAGACTCGGACCACTCTGGGCCAGAAGCTTGAGCAATTCACCGAGCAAGGTCGGGCCGGAAGTGGCCGGCTTCAGCCCGGCGCCGTTGCCTGCCGCCGCGTCGATGCCGACCATGGCATTGGCCACATTCGGATCCTTGTAGCGCCACGGCCGCACGCTCATGTCGACATAAGGGGCGAGGTGCTTGTTGAAGAACTCGTCCGCAGCCCCGCCTGCAGCGAACACCAGCGAAAAGTCTTCGATGGACGCGTCCTGCGTCACGGCGGCCAGCGGGTATCGCCCTTCCACGCCGCGCTTGCAGGGCTCGCTGACCTGCATCGCCATCAACCCCATGATGCGGTCGAGCTGCAGTTGAGCCTGGCTGCGCAGGATGCCGGTGGAGCCGAGCATCACTTTGTCGCCACCGCTGGCGGCCAGCGCCGTCAGCACCTCACGAAAGGGCGCCGGCAATTTGCCGGCCTCCAGCTTCAAACGGGCGCCGACCTCGGCGCCACCAGGAGGCAGGCTTCCGGCTGTGAGCGCCGTGTCTGCCACGACCAGCAAGGTGTAGAACTCGTTCAGCAGGCCAGAGATGTTTTCGAGCCCCGGCTTGCCCGCAGCGGCACCGGCGCTGGTCACGCCAATGTCCGCCTGCCCCGTGACGACCTCGCGCAGTGCGGCGAAGCGGTTGTCGACGATCTGCTTTTCAAGCCGCTCCTCGGCCCGGATACCGAGGTTCCGGCCGATGGCGTTGGTCTGCTTGTTCAGTTCGTCGGTGGCCTTGTCGAGGAAGCCTTTTTCCTCCTGCGTGCGAACCACCAGCGGGCGCGACAAGGTGGTCTCGCGGGCTGCCGCTCGCGCCAACCGTGCCAGCGGAGAGTCCGGCGCGGCAAGCTGCCGCAGCACGCTCAGATCGAAGCCCAAGCTTGTTCCCGTGGTGTCGCTGCCGCTCACGGTGCGGATCGATTCGAGAAAAGACTCCCAGTGCTGGGCGTACTCCGCCAAATACTGGCGCCGGATGTCATCGAGCAGCGGATCGTTGCGCAGCTTTCGGGCCGCTTCATCGAGCAGCGCTGGTGTTTTCATTTGCGTGGCCAAGGTCGCGCCGCCCTGCGCGCCGCGCCCCATGACCCATGCATCGTCATCGAGGGCCCGCACCACGAATTCTGGCAAACGCTTGTTGAAGACCTCGTGGTAGCCGTCATAGGTGAACAGGCCCGCCACCCCTTTTTCCAGGGGCAATCCGCCTGCGCGGGAAAACACGGTCCCGGCTTGGGGTCCGACCGCGCGCACCAGCGTGAACTCCTGGGGCGCCTCGGACAGCATGGCGGCCTTGGCGCGCTCATAGACGCGCTGACTCGAGGTATTGCTGTCCAGGAAGTTCTGTACCGCGCGCACCAGCGCCTCGTTGGGCAGCGATGCGGACTGCACCGGTCGGGCACCGGAGAACAGTGCCGTGACATGCCCCACCATCGATGCCCGGCCGCCAAAGGCGGCAGCGCTGTCGGCCCTCTCCCAGTCTTTCAGCACCCAGTTGCGTACATCCTGCGCTCCGCCCTGCATGTAGCGCTCCTTGTCGTGCAGCAGCTTGTAGACACGCAAGACCTCGTACGCGGTCTTGGCATCGCCGTCGTTCATGCTCTGCTTCAGCACGCTCTCCATCCGCTGCAGGACGGAGGGAAGCAGGGTGTGATCCTGCAGTTGGGCGTAGGTATCGCTGGCCGCCTCCAGCACCGGAGGCACCGTGTAAAGGCCGTAGAGAAAGCTGCCGGGCGGGTTGTCGATGTCGAGGCCCGAATAGCCCGGCAACTCGCGCGCCCCGCTGAGCACGTCCGGAACCCCTGCAGGCTTGAAATCGGCGAACAGCTGGCGTACCTGCACTGTGAGCGCCTCGGCGCGCTGGCCCACGGCGCTCAGGTACTGGCGGTTGTTGCCGAAGCTCAGGGCCAGCGCGCCGGCAAGCCACAGGAAGATCACCACGGCCAGCGCATGCCCGGTGAGACGCAGCAACCGGAAGCGGAACTCCCAGCGCAGATTGGGGCGCACCAGATGCGCCTCGGGAATGATCACCTTGGTCAGCAGGTCCTGCAGAAAGAACCCTTGCTGCCCCCGCATGGTCGAGGCCATTCTTCCCGGTGGCTTGCCTCCCTCTTCGTTGCCAGCCGCAGATGCGCCGCCCGCACCCAAGCCCAGACTGCGCTGCAGACGCTGAAACAGCGTGCCGGCATCGGCAGGCATTTCCAGATCGGCCTGGGCGCCGCTCGTGAAATAGACACCACGCAGCGTGTCGTGCAGCTGGGTTCCGTCGAAACGCGACGCCAGGAACATCTCGTCGAGCATCGGCACCAGGAGCGCCGACATGCCGGCCAGTTCCTGGGGCAACGCGAACAGGCGCTTCCTGCGGTCGACGTCGAATTCCTCGTTCAATCGGGCGCGCAAACCCGCCGCCAGGCGGTCCTTGAGCAACGCCAGCTCCGCCTCGATCTGGGCGCGCAGCGGCTCACGGTCGCGCACTGCCGCGCGCGAGCTCTGGATGCCGTGGAACGGCAGCGTGAAGCCCCAGGTCTGGGTGCGGCCTTCACTGGTGAGGGATTGGAAGTACTCGCTGAAGCCCCGCAGCAGATCGATCTTCGTCACGATCACGTAGACCGGGAAGCGGATGCCGAGCTCCTGGCGCAGATCAGCCAACCGGTCTCGCACCATGCTTGCATGCTCTGCGCGTTCCATCTCGGACATCGTGAGCAGCTCGGCCGCATTGAGCGCGACGATGACGCCGTTGAGCGGCGCGCGCGTGCGGTGCTTGCGCAACAGCCCCAGAAATCCCCGCCACTCGATGGGGTCCGAGACCGGGTTGCTTTCCTGCGTGGTGTAGCGGCCGGCCGTGTCGATCAACACGGCCTCGTTCGAGAACCACCAGTCGCTGTTCAGCGTGCCGCCTTCCGACCTGAGCACCATGCTTCTGGACGCGTGCCCCATCTGGCGCGCCAAGGGAAACTGCAGTCCGGCGTTCAGGAGCGCCGTCGTCTTGCCTGCGCCCGGACTGCCGACGATCATGTACCACGGCAGTTCGTAGAGGTAGCGCTTGCCCTCCAGGATCCGGCGAAGCCCGCCGCGTCCACGCAAGCCCTTCAGCTGGGCCAGGGCGCGGGTGACCGTGGCGGTGACTGTCTTGAGCTCCTCTTTCGCGCTGTCGTCCTTGTCGGCATCCTGGCCAAAACGCAGGAACTTCGCGAGCAAATCGTCGTTGTTGCGCAAGGCCTGCCAGAGACGGTAGAGCCAGTACACCGCGTACATCACAAGGATGGCGCAGATGACCATGGTGCGCACCCAGAGCGGCGCCAATGGCTTCGCCGCCCCGATGGCCAGCAGAGGCCCTGCATGCCATACAAGCAGGCAGAGCGCTGCCACGCCCAACAGGCTGTAGGGGCCCGACACCATCCAGAGGAGACCGAGCACCAGCAGCATGACGATGAAGGTCACGCGCACCCCGACCGAGGCGAAGGGGCGAAGCCCATCCACCGCGAGCAGCGGGCCGATGAACCAGATCGCGAGGGCCAGCAGCACCATCGCGAGGAAGGCCAGCATCTGTCGAGAAAACAGGAAGGCCAGGAACTGTTTGAGATATTGCATGAGTGATGGATTCCTGCCTTGCGTCTAGCGCGGGGCGACGGCTGGCTGCTTCACCGGACCCGCGCTGGCGTTGGCGCTAACGCCAGTGCCCTGCGTGACCATGATGTCGACGCGCCGGTTGCGGGCACGTCCCGCAGCGGTGGTGCTGTCTGCGATGGGAACCGTGGCGCCGCGCCCCTCGGTCTGGATGCGCGACGGCACGACGCCCTTGCCCGTCAGCACTTCGGCCACGGCCTGTGCCCGCTTCTCGCTCAGGACCTGGTTGTCGGGAAACTCGCGCGTGCGAATCGGCTGGTTGTCCGAATGGCCGGTGATCTGAACCGTGCCGGAGACCTGGTTGATCTCGTCAGCCACCTTCGCCAGCACGGGAAGAATCCGTGCACTGAGGCGCGCCTGACCGGGGACGAACATCTCGTCCCCCTTGAAGGTGACGATGCTGCGGCGCTCGTCTTCGTCCACGCTCACCGTCTCTCGCTCGATTTCGCTCGCCAGCAATTCCTTCAGGCGCAGCGGCTTGACGGGAGGCGCCGGCGGGGGACGCAGCCGGCCGATGGCGGCAATGCGCTGCTGCAGATCAGCGCTCGACTGCAACAGCTGGTACTTGTACCAGGCAAACAGGCCGAACAGGATCAGCGTCAGCACCGAGCCGGTCACCCACACCGGCACACTGCGCAGCAAGCGAAACTTGCCAGCCCCCACACCCTTCCAATGCGGCGACAGGTCGCTCGGGACATCGCCGCGCGCGTTGCCCAGCAAAGAGAACAGCCGATGACGGACCGTTTCAAGCTGCCGGCGCCCGTTCGCCGCGGTGCTGAAGCGCCCCTCGAAACCCAGCCCGAGAATCTGGTACAGCACTTCGAGCAGATCCACGTGCTCTTGCGGGCTCGCGGCGAGGCGACCGACGAGAAGGAAGAACTTGTCACCGCCCTTGGTATCACCGTGAAATTTCGCGGCCAGCTGTTGGCCAGCCCAGATACCGGCCTCTCCGCCCTGCCCGCCGCCCCAAGGCGTGCTGTTGGCCGCTTCGTCGAGCGCGGTGCACAGCGCATAGCTCGCGGCCACCACATGTTCGTGCCGGACCTGCGCAGTGGTGCAGATGGATTGGAAAGCGGCCACCTCGCGCTCGAGCAACTGATGGAACAACGACACGCCGTCGCTTTCCAGCGCAGCGGGCATGTCTGCCAGGGCCCGCAGCAAGGGCTGGGCCGCCTCCAGCAAAGGATTCTGAGCCGCGGCGACCGCGGTCAGGCGCTCCTGCGTCGAGGACTCGGACACCAGATGCGCGACATCGGCCGACTCGCCGAACAGTTCTCCATCGTCGGATCCGTCGCCTGGGGCGGTTCCGCCGCCTCCCGCGGGCGCCTCGTTGAATTCTTCTTTGTAGAGCATTGGAGCGTTGGAAAAATGAACGGGCCGAGCCCGATGAAAAAAACGAAGACTGCTCAGGCCTCGCACTCGGAGCTGTCGTTGACGATCTGCTCGAAGCTGCTGTTCTGGATGTGACTGGTCTTCATGCGGCAATCGACCATCCGCCACACGCCGGAGCCCTGCGAGTTGTCGATCAGGACGGTGGCCGCCAGCGGTGTCCCGCGCCGGCGCTGGCGGCCGATGGCGAAGGTCATGTGGTCGAACCGGCAGTCGTCGATGGTCAGACGGGTGCCGGCCACCAGTACTTCGCCGCGACCTGTGCAATTGCGAAAGGTGACCTCCCCCATGCACCCCACGCCTTCGTGCGCCGCGGGTGCAGAGCTTCCGCCGTCAAAGCTGCACGCCTGGAACAGGACGCCGGTGCTTCCATCGCCCCCACAGACGATCGAACGCCCAGCCGAACTGCATTGGGTGAAGCTCACATCGGTCATCACGCCGAAATCGTGATGGGGTGCCAGAAACCGGCAGTCGATGAACTTGCAGCCCGACATCGATGCCAGCTTGATGTTGCCGTCCCCTGCGAAGTCGCATCCGACAAAAGTCAGGTTCTTCCAGGACACGCCGACGAAGGCACCCGAGGCCATGTGCGCACCGACGATGGTCATCGCGGCCGAGCTGCCGTCGAGCAATCGGATGTACTCTTTCTGGAGGCTGGTGATGGGTGTGGTCATTTGCGCCTCCGATCAACGGTTCTCTCTGTGCTCGACGCCGTGCGCATCGACCCACCGCCCCGACCATCGGATCGGATGCAGTTGCTGCGCCCAGAACCCTCGCGGGACGTAGTCGCCGACGACCCCGTAGCCATCCGGCCAGATCTTGTTCTTGTCGGCTTTGACCGCCGTACCGAACAGGTAGTCCCAGAACGCAAAGTGCGCGGCATAGCATCGGTCCAGGCCTTCCGCGTCTCGGCTGTGATGCCAATGGTGAAAGTTCGGTGTCACGATGAGATAGCGCAGGGGCCCCAGCCGCACCGATGCGTTGGTGTGGTTGAACACGGCCTGCACGCCCGCAATCAAGACGTAGACGTTGATCACGCTCTGTGAAAAGCCAAGCAAGAACGCTGGCGCCAGGATGACTACCGTCGAGATCACCGTTTCCACGCCATGGGTCCGGCTTCCGGAGATCCAGTCCATATGCTCGGCGCTGTGATGGATCGAGTGCAGTCGCCATCCGATGGCGGTCTCGTGATAGAAGCGATGCAGCCAGTACCGTCCGAAGTCGGTGATCAGCAAAAGCAGCAGCAGTGCGTAGCCGAACGGCAGCTGCCGCACCCAGCCGCGCAACGTGCCTTGTGCGGCGGGATTGAGATCGGCAAGTGCACCGCTCACGCCGTACAAGACGGCATAGACGAGAAACAACGTCACGCCAATGAGCAAGTGGCCTGTGACGAAGTACATAAAGTCGGTCTGCCAGACTTTCCTGAAAACGGGCATTTCGGGCTTCGGGGGCCGAAGCTTTTCGATCGTGGTGAAAAGCAGGGTCGTCGCCAGCAAATCGAAGATCAACCAGTCAACCCCTAGATAGGGAACAACGGCCAACTGCCCCGCAACAGGAAGCCAGCCATTGCCCGTTGCACTGACGCCCAACTTCGACCCCACAACGGCCACGGCCAACCAGAGCAATGCCCATGCAGACAGGCGTCGAACCCGTCCGAAGACAACGTTGAACAACGCCAAGGTTCCGCACAATGCCATCGCGCCCAGCAACACGATTCGCATCACATCGAAGCTCAGGTACTCACGCACCTTGGGCGTGCTGAGGAAATCCGGAAACTGGAACAACAACACGCCCAGCATGCTGAAGTTGGCCAGCACCAGTGCGATCATTCCGCTCACCATCCCCTTGCCCGATCGCAAAGGCCCATGCGACAGTGCGAGCTCGGCGCCCTTCTTGATCTCGTAGAGGACCCCTTCGTACAAACGGGTCGGGAATTTCAGGGGATTCATTTTTCCCTCACTCCCCAAAGCTCCATGCGCAACCCCGGAAACTCGCCCGCGACATGCAGCGCCAGCCCACCGTGCTTGACCATGTGCTCCCACAACGGACCGCGAGGGTCGATCTGGAAGTAGACAAAGCCTGCATTGAAGGGAATCTGACGCGGCGGAACGGGCAAGGTCTGCAGCGGTATGCCCGGCAGATGGGACCGAATGAGCTCGGTCAACCTGTCGCTCGGCCCCACCTTGCAGCGGGCGGGAAACTGGCTCGCCAACTGTTCCGGCGGTGTGTGCGCCGCGACCGCAAACACCAGGCTGGAGAAGCCCTGCAACTCCGCGGGCTCGACGCTCGCAACACGCACACCATTGGGTCTTGACGCCAAGGGGATGCTCTGGGCGCTTCGCACGAGCACGTCGTTCAGCAAGGCCTGCACATCCCCGATCAACTCCCTGAAGGAGAGGTACGGGTCGAGGTGTTGATAGGCAGGATGCGGTTGCGGGCGACGGGTGGTTCCGCGAACGAAGGTGGCCAACTCTCCGCTCAACGTGCGCAACGCGGTGTAGAGCATCTCTGGAGAGGTCTCACGCACCCGAAGCCAGTGCTCGAGCATGGGCTCGTAGCGGTTGAGGATCTGCAGCAGCAGGAAGTCGGACACTTCGGCAGCTTCGCTGGACTTGCCGTCGTTGCCACTCAGTCGGGCGGCCAAGGATTGCGCGCGCAGCTTGCACAAACCGTGCAGATTGGTGATCCAGTCCGCCAGCAAGGGGCTTGCGCCATAGCCTGCCACCGGTGGAATCAGGTGCGGGTCGACGGCGATGCTTCCGTCCGAGCGCAGCACCGTCACCTTCGCGAGCGGCAAGCCGATCCAGGCGTCCGTCAGTTCGCGTTGCGGCAGGAGACGCAGGCGCAGACGGGACAGTTGAACGGTCTTTGCACCCTGTCCGATCGAGTTGGCATCGCGCAGCTCCGCATCGAACACCGAAAACCGGGCCAATGACGACGCTGAGATGCCGGCGTCATCGAACGTCGTTTCTTCTCCATTGGGCGTCCGGATCGGCACCGCCAGGTGAATGACCTGCTCCAGATGCTCCGGCAAGATCGTGAGCGGCGCTGGCGGCAGCGTCTGGCCTGGTGCATCGAAGGGCGTGCCATCCGAGAAGATCCCGGCCGCGCTGGCCAGCACCAGCTTGCCCAGTGAGAGCGACTCCGCATCGATGCTGTAGTGGTTGAACCCCCAGTAAAAGGGAGTCAACGAGGCGGCACGCTTGTGCGCCAGGTGTTCGAGGTAGCGCTCCTGCTGTTGAAACAGCTGCGGACGCAGGAAGAGCCCTTCGCTCCAGGCGACTTTGTTGTACCAGCTCATGGATTCGATCGTTGTGCTTTCGGGCCGCAGACGTGCTACTTGATGGGTGTCAGCTGGATGCCCTTGCCTTGAAGGGCGATCTCCAGCTTGACCTTGTTGGCGGGGATGACGGTGCGATACCAGGCGGCCTCGGGGGCAGGATCGACTTTCTGCACAAGGCGCCACTCGCTTTGTGCAAGCTCTCGATAGCCGGCGATCACGCCGATCGCGGCGAGCTCGGGGTGCGACATGCGCCGGATCTTCTTGACCTCTCCGGGTCGCAGGATGAACTCATCGCGCACCAGAAGGTCGGCCCCCATCACGGTCTTGTCGCTGTTGTGCAGCGAGAAGTAATCGGCCGACTCGAAGGTTGCCTCCGACTTGAGCTCGTAGATGCGGACCATGATGGGTGCCGCCCTCCCCTTGTCGTCGGGGTTGACACCGGCCTCCGCAGTGACCGTGATATCGAGCTTGGTTTGCTCTCTTGGGTGTGAGAACTGCGCATATGCCGGCGAAGGCCCTGCCAACGCAACTGCCAATGCAAAGCCCCACAGGCATGGAAACCCGAGACGCGACATCCACCTGGACAGCCCGCGTCGGGACGCAACACTCCGGCACAGCCCTGGCATGTCGAGATTCATGTGGGAATCAAACTGAAAAAAGAATGCAAAAGAACCGACTTCGATTCGCGCCTCCTCAACCACCTTGCGCGAACCGAAGTCGAAAAGCCCCGGACGGATCCGGGGCGAAGCGAAGGCTTCAGGACTCCTTGTTGCCCTTGATGTCGTAGCCCGCAGTGACGGCACCACCGCTGCCGCCTTGCGCGTTCTGCACGGAGTACTCCTGCTTGATCTTGGAGAAGGAAAGGCGCACGCGCTCCTTGACACGCATCTCGTCCGAGTTCGAGCCGAAGGGTTGGATCGAGGTGATGATCACGTCGGAGAAGGTGAACTTCAGGTACTCCAGCGGATTGCCGCCGGCCTTGCGAACCGTGAGCTTGGCCTCCTGCACGTGCTTGCCGGTCAGGCAGTACTTCATGAGGTTGGGACTCGAACGGTCGATGTAGTGGTCGAACTCGAGGTCTTCGACCGTCGCCTTGCCTGCGCCGCCGCCCGAGCCGGCGTGCATGGTGGATTCCTGGAAGGCTTTCCAGTTGAAGGCCAGAACCTCGATCTCGTTCTTGTGGTCCGAATCCTGCGATTCGCCTTCGATGCCGTTGATCTTCAGAAAAATGTCTTGTGACATGAAAAAACTCCCTGTGTTTGAATTTGTCGGTAAATGACGAATGCACGAGCGCTCTTGATGGCGCGTCCTTGGAAATGCCGTGGCGTCTGCGCGCCACTTCCTCGAACAATTCGATGGCGGTTGGGTGTCAGGCCGCTTCTTTGAGCGAGGGCAGCTTTGCAACCAGACGCAGAGAAACGGTCAGGCCTTCGAGCTGGAAATGCGGACGCAGGAAGAACTTCGCGCTGTAGTAGCCCGGATTGCCTTCGACGTCCTCCACCACGACTTCGGCAGCCGCGAGGGGTCGCCGGGCCTTGGTTTCCTGGGACGAATTCGCAGGATCGGCGTCGACGTAATGCATGATCCATTCGTTCAACCAGCGCTGCATTTCGTCGCGCTCCTTGAAGGAGCCGATCTTGTCGCGCACGATGCATTTCAGGTAGTGCGCGAACCGCGTGCTGGCGAAAAGGTACGGCAGCCGTGCGGACAGATTGGCATTGGCGGTCGCGTCCGGGTCCATGTACTCCTGTGGCTTCTGGAGCGACTGGGCACCGATGAACGCGGCATGGTCGGTGTTCTTTCGATGCACCAGCGGAATCAGTCCGGCTTTCGCAAGCTCAGCCTCGCGGCGGTCGGAGATCGCGATTTCGGTCGGACACTTCATGTCGAAGCCGCCGTCGTCGGTCGGGAAGGTGTGGCACGGCAAGTTCTCGACGGTGCCACCCGACTCCACGCCGCGGATCATCGTGCACCAGCCGTAGAGCTTGAAGCTGCGGTTGATGTTGACCGCCATGGCATAGGCCGCATTGCTCCATACGTAGTTGCGGTGATCGGCGCCTTCGGTTTCCTCTTCGAAGTCGAATTCGTCGACAGGATTGGTTTTCACGCCATAAGGCAACCGGGCCAGGAATCGAGGCATTGCCAGACCAACGTAGCGGGAGTCCTCGGTGTTTCGCAGCGAGTTCCACGGTGCGTGCTCGAGGTTCGACGTGATCTTTGCGAGGTCGCGCGGATTCGCAAGCTCTTGCCACGATTCCATGCCGAGCAACGAGGGCGCCGATCCGGCGATGAACGGCGCGTGAGATGCTGCAGAGACCTTGGCAATTGCCCCCAACAGCTCGACATCGGGCGGCGTGTGGTCGAAGTAGTAGTCGGCCACCAGGCACCCGTAGGGCTCGCCGCCGAGCTGGCCGTACTCCTCTTCATAGATGCGCTTGAAGATCGGGCTCTGGTCCCAGGCGATTCCCTTGTGGCGACGCAGCGTGCGACGGACTTCGTCCTTGGAGACGTCCATGAAGCGGATCTTGAGCTTCTCGTCCGTCTCGGTGTTGTAGACCAGATGGTGCATGCCTCGCCAGGCCGACTCGATCTTCTGGAAGTCTTCCTTGTGGAGCACGAGGTTGATCTGCTCCGACAGCTTGCGGTCGATCTCGGCAATGATGGCTTCGATGCTGCTGTAGGCATCGTCGGTCATCGTTGCGGCGTTGACGAGCGCCTGCTCTGCCAGCGTCCTGACGGCCGCCTCGACGGCATCGCGCGCTTCGTCGGTCTTGGGCTTGAATTCCTTGTCGAGCAGGGCCGAGAAGTCGGTGGGGTCGGTGTAGCGCGTCGCTTCGGGCGCCTCGAGCACGTTGTCCATGAGGGTGGTCATCTGAAATTCCTTGGTCTGAATGTCACGCGGCGGAATCGGACGCAGGTGCGCCCTCCAGGTCGTCGGTGCGGGGTTTGGCGGATTTCGCCAGCGACTTCATGAGCGAAGGGTCCTGAAGCAGCTTGTTGACGAGGCTTTCGGCACCCGCCTTTCCGTCCATGTAGGTCTGCAGGTTGGCCAACTGCGTGCGGGCTTCGAGGAGCTTGCTGAGTGGCTCTACCTTTCGTGCGACGGCGGCCGGCGAGAAGTCTTCGATGCTCTCGAAGGTGATGTCGACCATGAGCTGGCCTTCGCCCGTCAGCGTGTTGGGCACGGCGAATGCCACGCGCGGCTGGATGGCCTTCATCCGCTCGTCGAAGTTGTCGATGTCGATATCGAGGAACTTTCTCTCGGGCACAGGAGGCAAGGCCTGCGTCGGCTTGCCGGACAGGTCGGACAAGACGCCCATCACGAAAGGCAATTCGATCTTCTTTTCGGACCCGTAGATTTCCACGTCGTACTCGATCTGCACACGTGGTGCCCTGTTGCGGGCAATGAACTTCTGACTGCTGTTGTTGTTGGTGGCCATGAAAACTCCCTGGTGAAAAAGACAGACAAGAACCTGGCATCGCGCCTTTTCGGAGGCAACGACGCATCTCCTGCGCCAACGAGACGGCTCGGTGGACTCAGGCGAACTCGGTGTGACAGACGATGGCGCCTCCTCCTTGCAAAGCTGGGTTGGCGCTGTCGCTCGGCTTCACGTCGGCAGTCATGCGCCGGATCTTTTGCCGCGCTTGAAACGCATCCAGCCATTGCCGGGAAAGAATCGGCAGGAGACGTTGCTCGATGAAGCCGATCAGACGGCGAGCCCCGGTTTCGTAGGCACCGCAGTGGCCGACGATTTCACTGAGCAGCGCAGGCGTGTAGTCCAGCGCAATGTCATGCTGCGCATGCATGCGCTCGACCACGCGATCCAGGTGCAAGCTCACGATGTCGCGCAGTGCGTCCGGGGCCAAGGGCAGGTAAGGCACCACGGTCAACCGACCAAGGAAGGCCGCAGGAAAGACCGTTCGCAGCGCCGGCTGGAGTGCATCGCGCAGAGCCTCGACATCGGGCATCAGCAAGGGGTCTTCGCTCAGAGCGGCGATGAGTTCCGCACCGGTGTTGCTCGTCAACAGGATCGTGGTGTTTCGGAAATCGACACGACGCCCTTCCCCATCTTCCATCCACCCCTTGTCGAACACCTGATAGAAGATCTCGTGCACATCTGGGTGGGCTTTTTCCACCTCATCGAGCAAGATCGTGCTGTAGGGCTTTCGGCGCACGGCCTCCGTGAGCACGCCACCTTCGCCGTAGCCGACATAACCCGGGGGCGCGCCTTTCAAGGTCGACACCGTGTGCGACTCCTGGAACTCGCTCATGTTGATGGTGATGAGGTTCTGCTCACCGCCATACATGGCTTCGGCCAATGCCAATGCCGTTTCTGTCTTGCCCACACCCGAAGGGCCGGCCAGCAGGAAGACACCCACCGGCTTGTTTGGATCGGTCAGCTGCGCCCGCGCCGTCTGCATGCGCTCGGCGATCGCAGCGAGCGCAGGCCCCTGGCCGATCACGCGCGCTTCCAGCCGTGATTGAAGCGCAACGACTGCCGCAACTTCGTCGGTGACCATCCGCCCTACGGGAATTCCGGTCCAATCGGCCACGATGCCCGCCACCACGGCCTCGTCCACCTGGGGAAAAATCAGAGGCAACTCCTTCTGGTGCGCGGCAAGCTCGAGTTCGAGGGCTTCCAGCTGCGCCGAAGGTGCATTCCCCTCGGCGCAGCTCAGCTCTTTCGCCTCCTCCCTCTTCTTGGTCCTCAATCCATGAATCGTGCGAACCAGTGCAAGCTCGTCCTGCCATCGCGCTTCGTGCAAGGTCAACGCCTGCTGCGCGGCATCGAGTTGAGATCGGGCTGCGTCGAGGCGCAGCGCTCTTGCATCACTCCCCTGGGCAACGACACCCTCCTGACTCAGCAGTTCGAGCTCGACCTGGAGGGCCGCGATGCGGTGCCGCCATTGCTCGACTTCAGGCGGCGGCGCGTGAAGCGACATGGCGACGCGCGCGCATGCGGTGTCCAGGAGACTGATCGCCTTGTCGGGCAGCTGGCGTGCAGGGATGTAGCGATGCGACAGCGTCACGGCCGCGCGCACGGCTTCATCGAGCACGAGCACGCCGTGGTGCTCTGCAAAGGTGGTGACAAGGCCACGCACCATCTCGATCGCAGCAACCTCGTCGGGCTCTTCCACCTGCAGCGTCTGAAAGCGGCGCGTCAGCGCCGGGTCTTTCTCGATGTGGCGCTTGTACTCGCTCCAGGTGGTGGCACCGATCGTGCGCAAGGTTCCCCGTGCAAGCGCGGGCTTGAGCAGGTTGGCGGCATCGCCGGTTCCGGATTGCCCGCCCGCACCGACCAAGGTGTGCACCTCGTCGATGAAGAGGATGACGGGCTGCACCGACTTGCCCGCCTCTTCCAGCAAGGCCTTGAGGCGGGACTCGAACTCCCCGCGCATGCTTGCGCCGGCCAACAGGGCTCCGACATCGAGGCTCCACAGGCGGCAGTTCTTCAGATCGGGAGGAACCTCGCCTTGCGCGATGGCCAATGCGAGCCCCTCGACCACCGCCGTCTTGCCGACGCCCGCATCTCCTGTGAGCAAGGGATTGTTCTGACGGCGACGCAGCAGGATGTCGACCATCGTGCGGATCTCGTGTCCGCGCCCGATGACCGGATCGATCTGCCCTTGAGACGCGCGCTCGGTCAGATCCGTGCAGTAGCGCCGCAACGCGGACCTTCCATCCGACGCTGCATCCGTGAGCGCGGCGCTGGCTTCACCGGGCAGCGCTGATGGCAGACCGGAGCCATCGTGCGGTCCTTCCTGCCCTTCGGGGGAGCCGGCCACGATGGCACCGATGGCCTCCGTCAGTTGGTCTGCTGGGATTCTCTGGAATGCAGGCGAGATGCCAAGAAGCACGCGCCGCAGGTCCGGCGTCTGAAGCAGCGCAGCAAGCAGCCACGCACCGCGCACGCAATGCGCGCCGAACTCGAGGCTCGAGAGCACCCACGCGCGCTCAATGGCAGCTTCGATGTGACTGGAAAAATCGGTCAGCGAAGTGGCACCGGATGGCAAGCTGGACAAGGCCGATGCGAAGTCTTTCTCGATGGCTTGCGCGTCGATCTGGTAGTGCCGGCAGATGCGGTGCAGGTCGCTGTCGTTGAGCTGCCAGAGCTGGTGAATCCAGTGCGTCAGTTCGACATAGGGATTGCCGCGCAGCTTGGCAAAGGCGGTGGCGGATTCGATGCCGCGAAACAAGGTGAGGTTGAGCTTGCCGAACAGCGCTCGCCGAGAGATCGTCATTGCGCGATCTGCCGTGCGGCGTGCACGCCCTGTTCGATCGAGTCGTCTGCGAGGCCCCCTGTTGTCGGGCAGATTCCTGCGTTCTTTTTCCCCACTTCGCGCCCCCTATGCGTCTTGGAATGGGCGCGATTCTGGCGGCTCGCTGCGAGGCAAACACAGCACAGTTTCTACCAATGGTTAAACGAAAGACGGAGCCTATTGATCTGTGATGTTTGCCCGCCTCTCCTTACGTTCAGAGCACAAAGGAGGTAATTCACTAACGATATCGCGAGGGCGACAGGCAAGAAAAAACCCTCGAGTCCTTTCGGAAGCTCGAGGGCTTGATAAGGGTCTGACGTTTCTCGACGTCAGCGATCGCAATTACATGTTGTCGATCATGACCTGACCGAAACCAGAGCAGCTCACTTGCGTCGCGCCGTCCATCAGGCGCGCGAAATCATAGGTGACCTTCTTGCTAGCGATCGACTTTTCCATCGAACTGATGATCAGGTCGGCCGCTTCGGTCCAGCCCATGTGGCGCAGCATCATTTCGGCGGACAGAATCTCGGAACCCGGGTTCACATAGTCCTTGCCGGCGTACTTGGGGGCCGTGCCGTGGGTGGCTTCGAACATGGCGACGGTGTCGCTCAGGTTCGCCCCCGGTGCGATGCCGATGCCGCCAACCTGTGCGGCCAGCGCGTCGGAGACGTAGTCGCCGTTGAGGTTCAGCGTGGCGATCACGCTGTATTCGGCGGGACGCAGCAGGATCTGCTGCAGGAACGCGTCGGCGATGCTGTCTTTGACGGTGATTTCCTTGCCCGTCTTGGGGTTCTTGAACTTCATCCACGGGCCGCCGTCGATCAGCTCGGCGCCGAATTCCTTGGCGGCCAGGTTGTAGCCCCAGTCACGGAAGCCACCTTCGGTGAACTTCATGATGTTGCCCTTGTGGACCAAGGTGACGCTGGGCTTGTCGTTGTCGATGGCGTACTGGAAAGCCTTGCGCACGAGGCGCTCGGTGCCTTCGCGCGAGACGGGCTTGACGCCGATGCCCGAGGTGTTGGGGAAGCGAATCTTCTTGACGCCCATCTCGTCCTGCAGGAACTTGATGAGCTTCTTGGCCTTGTCGCTTTCGGCTTCGAACTCGATGCCGGCGTAGATGTCTTCCGAGTTCTCGCGGAAGATGACCATGTTGGTCTTGTGCGGCTCGCGCACCGGGCTGGGCACGCCCTCGAAGTACTGGATGGGCCGCAGGCAGACGTACAGGTCGAGTTCCTGGCGCAGCGCCACGTTCAGCGAGCGGATGCCGCCGCCGACGGGCGTGGTCAGCGGGCCCTTGATGGACACCACGTAGTCGCGCACCGCATGCAGGGTTTCCTCGGGGAGCCAGACGTCGGGGCCGTAGACCTTGGTCGACTTCTCGCCGGCGTAGACCTCCATCCAGTGGATCTTCTTCTTGCCGCCGTAGGCCTTGGCCACTGCGGCGTCCACCACCTTGAGCATCACCGGCGTGATGTCCAGCCCCGTACCGTCGCCTTCGATGAACGGAATGATCGGCTGATCGGGCACATTGAGCGAATTGTCAGCGTTGACCGTGATCTTCTGGCCTTCGGTCGGGACTTTGATGTGCTGATAGCTGGACATGAGGGGGCTTGACTCCGGGAGTGACGTAATTCGAACGACTGTCTGCGAATTCAGACAGCGAGGGAGAATCGCTGTACAGCGCGCTAACAAATCGCTGTACATTTTAGACGCAACCCATCAGCGGACAATTGTCAACCGTAGGGCGATAGAGCCCGTTACTGGCTGACCTTCTGCTCGCCGGGAGGCGTTTCCAACCAATTCTCGATAGAGGAATCATCAATGAGCAAACTTCTCGCAGTCATGATCGCTGGCCTGTTCGCCGCTGGCGCGTACGCCCAGAACCCGGCCGGTACCACGCCCGAACAAGGCAACGCGACCAACAGCAAGCCGCAAGCTCGCGCTGAAGCCAAGAAGGAAGCCAAGCCCGCTGGTCAAGTGGCTCCCGCTGCTGGCGACATCGCCAAGACGCCTGAAGGCGGCGCCTTCGGTGCCGACAAGGCTGGCGTTGCTGGCGAAAAGCGCGCCAAGACCCGCGACGATCGTCGTCGCAACAAGGACGGCAGCGTGAAGCGCAAGGCCACCCAAGGCGGCACGCCTGACATGCCCGGCGCCAAGTAAGCCGGTCTGTCCCCCTAAGAAAAGCGCTCTCCGGAGCGCTTTTTTTCGTTCGCAGTTTTGTTCAACCACTGTCAACCGGGGTTCTTGAGGTCCGTTGAATGGAGACCTTCCGCAGGGAGGTGATCCATATCAACAATCTCAAAGGATTTCTCATGAACAAGCTGATCGCAGCCCTGGTCGCCGGCCTCTTCGCAGCCGGTGCATTCGCCCAAGCCGCCGAGCCCGTGCCCGCAGCGCCGGCCGCTCCCGCCGTCCACAAGACCAAGGCCAAGCACACGGTCAAGAAGCACAAGGTGCGTCACGTCTCCAAGGCCCACGCGGCCGCCAAGAAGGTGTAAGCTTTCAAGCTCCCGGCAATGCCCGCTTCAGCGGGCATTTTTATTGGTCACGGGCCGACCTCGTGTGTCGCGGCCCCGAAAGAGTCATCCGATGTTTCAGCGTCTCGCCGCGCTGCTTCTGGTGTCCGCGTCCTTCCTGGCGCCGGCCCACGCGCAGCAGCAAATCCAACCGCAACCCCAAACCGATCTGGCACGCACGCAGTTGTCGGTCGGCCTCTACAAGATCGATGCGCAGGTGGCGCAATCGCCTCGCGAGCGCGAGATCGGCCTGATGTTCCGCAAGACGATGCCGCAGGCCGAAGGCATGATCTTCGTGTTCGAGCAGCCGGCCACGCAATGCTTCTGGATGCGCAACACGCTGCTGCCGCTGACCGCCGCCTTCGTGGCCGACGACGGCCGCATCGTCAACCTGGTCGACATGCAGCCGATGACCGAGAACTCGCACTGCTCCGAAGAGCCGGTGCGCTACGTGCTCGAGATGAACCAGGGCTGGTTCGCCAAGAAGAACATCAAGAAGGGGGCCAAGCTCGGCGGCGAGCTCTTCTCGGCCGCCAAGCGCTGAGCAATTGAGCGCCCGCAAAAAAGCCGACCCGCAGGTCGGCTTTTTTCATGGCGAGCGCCAGGTCCGGCTTCAGCCGAAGTTCTTCGCCGCGAAGTCCCAGTTGGCCAGCTTGGCCAGGAAGGTCTCGACGAACTTCGGGCGCAGGTTGCGGTAGTCGATGTAGTACGCGTGTTCCCACACGTCCACCGTCAGCAGCGCGGTGTCGGCGGTGGTCAGCGGCGTGCCGGCGGCGCCGGTGTTCACGATGTCCACCGAACCGTCGGCCTTCTTCACCAGCCACGTCCAGCCCGAGCCGAAGTTGCCCACGGCCGACTTCACGAAGGCTTCCTTGAAGGCGTCGTAGTTGCCCCACTTGGCGTCGATGGCCTTGGCCAGCGCGCCGGTGGGTGCGCCACCGCCCTGGGGCTTCATGCAGTTCCAGAAGAAGGTGTGGTTCCAGATCTGGGCGGCGTTGTTGTAGATGCCGCCGCTGGACTTCTTGACGATCTCTTCGAGCGTCATCGCTTCGAACTCGGTGCCCTTTTGCAGGTTGTTCAGGTTCACCACGTAGGCGTTGTGGTGCTTGCCGTGGTGGTACTCGAGCGTTTCCTTCGAATACTCGGGGGCCAGTGCGTCGATGGCGTACGGCAGGGGTGGGAGCACATGTTCCATGGTTTTTTCTCGTGGGTTGGTTGTGGGGAAAGAAGGATTCTAGGAAGTAATCAGGGGGGCGGCGTCAGACGTGTTCCCGTCGCGCCGCCGGGCGTCACGGTCAGGTCGACCGAGCCATCCGAAAGGCGTGCGACCACGGCATCGCCAGCCTTCAGGCTGCCTGCGCTGACGACCGCGCGGCCTTCGCCATCGGTCAGCAAGGCATAGCCGCGCTGCAGCACCAGGGCCGGGTCGAGCAGCCGCAGGCGCAAGGCCACGCGTTCGAGCCGCTCGCGCCGCTGCGTCAGCGAGCGCGCGAACTTCGCGGAGAAATCGGTGGCGATGGCCTGCGGCACCTGCGCCAGGCGCTCCCGGCGCGACAGCACCGCGTAGTGCAGCCGCTGCGCGTGGTGCGCCAGCCGCAACTGCTGGCGCGCGACCAGGCCCGACGGGCGGCCCAGCCGCGCGGCCGCCTGGTCCAGCCGTTGGCCAAGCACATCGAGCCGCCCGCCCAGCGTGTCACCGAGCCGTTCGTCGAGCAGGTCGAGCGCGCCGAGCCACAGGTCGCGCGGCGCGCTGACGAGTTCGGCGGCGGCCGTGGGCGTCGGCGCGCGCAGGTCGGCGCAGAAGTCGGCTATGGTGAAATCGGTTTCGTGCCCCACGCCGCTGATCACCGGCACGGGACTCTGCACGATGGTGCGCGCCAGCGTTTCGTCGTTGAAGGCCCAGAGGTCCTCGATCGAGCCACCGCCGCGCACCAGCAGGATCACGTCGACGGCTGGCTCCAGCGTGTACAGCGACTGCAAGGCGCGCACCAGGTCGGCCGGCGCACTGGCCCCCTGCACTGCCGACGGCGCCAGCACCACGGGAATATGTGGCACGCGCCGCCGCAGCGCGGTCACGACGTCATGCAGCGCCGCAGCGCCCAGCGAGGTGACGACGCCCACGGCGCGTGGCATGGACGGCAGCGCCCGCTTGCGCGCCGGATCGAACAGGCCCTCGGCTTCGAGGCGCGCCTTGCGCTGCAGGAACTGCTCGAACAGCGCGCCCTGCCCCGCCCGCCGCAGGCTCTCGACCACGAGTTGCAGGTCGCCGCGCGGCTCGTACACCGCCAGCCGGCCGCGCACCTCGACCTGATCGCCGTCGCGCGGCGTGAAGTCGAGCAGGCCCGCCGCGCGACGGAACATCGCGCAGCGCAGCTGGCCGGATTCGTCCTTGAGCGAGAAATAGCAATGACCGCTCGATGCGCGCGAGAAACCAGAGATTTCCCCGCGCACCGAGACCGGGTTGAAACGCGCATCGAGCGCATCCGCCACCGCGCGGCACAGCGCGCCCACAGCCCACACGCGCGGCCCGGGCGCGGCGTTCGGCTCCCTGAAGCTCATCGCGCCCCTCCGCCGCCGAGCGCCACTCTTCCACAACGGGCGTCGCGCCCCCCACTTTGGAGGGGTATGGTGGAACAGATGCACGAGTTCTCGTGCAAGCTGTTGATTTCATTAAAAAAAGTGCTGCTCAAAATTCAATCGATCTAACGGAAAGCCCGTCCCATGCGGGTTCGGAGACATTGCGCGATGGGTTAATCACAAAGTTATCCACAGAATCTGTGCGTCCTTGCCGACACGCAAACAAGCCGCGAGCCGATGGTGGCTCGGTGGATAATCGCCGCGCATTTGCAGTCTACGGGCCGGAGGATTTTCTTGTTTTCCATCATTGTTGCCGCGGGCTGGCCAATCTGGCCATTGCTCGCCTGTTCGGTCATCGCACTCGCGCTGGTCATTGAACGTTTCACCAGCCTCAAGACCGTCAAGGTCCTGCCGCCAAAGCTGCTGGACGAGACCATCACCGTGTCGCGCGGCGCGGTTCCCGGCCCGGATGTCGTGACCAAACTGGAAAGCAACTCGATGCTCGGCCAGGTGCTCGCCGCCGGCCTGCGCGCGCTGAACGCCAACCCGCGCTGCACCGAAGAAGACCTGCGCGCCGCCATGGAGGCCTCGGGCCGCACCGTGGCGCACAAGCTCGAACGTTACCTGCCGGCGCTGGCCACCATCGCTTCGGCCGCGCCGCTGCTCGGCCTGCTGGGCACGGTGATCGGCATGATCGAGATCTTCGGCTCGCAGTCGCCCGGCAGCGGTGCGGTCGGTTCGGGCAACCCGGCGCAGCTGGCGCACGGCATCTCGATCGCGCTGTACAACACGGCCTTCGGCCTGATCGTGGCCATTCCGACGCTGATCTTCTGGCGCTACTTCCGCAGCCGCGTCGACGAGTACCTGCTGAACCTCGAACTCTCGGGCGAGCGCTTCGCGCGCCACTTGAACGCACTTCGCAAATGACGGCCATCGCAGCAACCGACGGCCGTCACACCAGGGACACCGCGGAACCGGCTTCGCCGGGCCGCAGGTGTCGCTCCCGGAAGGGGGGTGGCGTAGCGACACGAAGTGCGCGCAGCCTGGGGGTGAGCCTATGACTCGGGGCCGCATGCAGTTTCGCCACGGCGCGCGCGACGAGCCGGAGATCAATCTGATCCCGTTCATCGACGTGCTGCTGGTCGTGCTGATCTTCCTGATGCTGTCGACCACCTACAGCAAGTTCACCGAGATGCAGCTGCGGCTGCCGACAGCGGACGTCGACGCCCAGCGCGACTACCCGAAAGAGGTGATCGTGGCGGTGTCGGCTGACGGCCGCTACGTGATCAACAAGTCGCCGCTGGCGGACCGCAGCGTCGACACCGTGGCCGCCGCGCTCGGCGCTGCCGCCACCGGTGGCAAGGACAGCGTCGTGATCATCAGCGCCGACGCCGCCAGCCCGCACCAGGCCGTGGTGACGGTGATGGAGGCCGCGCGCCGCGCCGGCCTGATGCAGATCACCTTCGCCGCCCAGTCGACGGCCCAGGCCGGTCACTGAGTGTCGACCGGCGCGCGGCTGCAGGATGCCTGGCTGCGCCGCGGTGCGCTGGCCTGCCTGCTGTGGCCGCTGTCGCAGGTCTACGGCGCCCTCTTCGCGCTGCGGCGCGCCTTCTATCGATGGGGCTGGCAGAAAACCGGACGCGTGCCGGTACCCGTGATCGTGGTCGGCAATGTGATTGCGGGTGGAGCCGGCAAGACACCGGTCGTGATGGCCGTCGTGCGCCATCTTCAGGCGCGCGGCCTGCGGGTGGGTGTGGTGTCGCGCGGCTACGGCCGCCGCACCGACGACTGCCGTGAAGTCCGGGCCGACAGCGATCCGCAGGACGTCGGCGACGAACCCGCGTTGATCCACCACGCCACCGGCGCGCCCGTCTTCGTGGCCCGGCAGCGTATCGAGGCCGCACGCGCCCTGCTCGAGCAGCACCCGGCCACGCAGGTCATCGTCAGCGACGACGGCCTGCAGCATCTGGCGCTGGCGCGCGACATCGAGATCTGCGTGTTCGACGACCGCGGTGTCGGCAACGGCTGGCTGCTGCCGGCCGGCCCCCTGCGCGAGCCGTGGCCACGCCATTGCGACCTGTTGCTGCACAGCGGCGAGCGGCCCGCCTTCGCCGATGGCTACACCGCCACCCGCGAACTGGCGCCGTACGCCCTCGCGAAGGATGGTCGACGCATCCCGCTCGACACGCTCGCCGGCCAGCCCGTGATCGCGCTCGCCGCCATCGCGCGGCCGGAGGCCTTCTTCACGATGCTGCGTGCTCGCGGCCTGGCGCTCGCTGACACCCTCGCGCTGCCTGACCACCACGATTTCAGCGGCTGGCAACGACCTGCCGCCCCCGCCCTGCCCCTCGTCTGCACGGAAAAAGACGCCGTCAAGCTCTGGCAGCAGGCACCCGACGCGCTCGCCGTGCCGCTGCATTTCGAACCCTCGCCGGCGTTCTTCGCCGCCCTCGACGCGAAGCTATCATCGCTCGATGGATACCAAGCTGCTTGAACTGCTCGTCTGCCCCGTCACCAAGGGCCCGCTGACCTGGAACGCCGAGAAGCAGGAGCTCTGCTCGCGCAGCGCGCGCCTGGCCTACCCGGTGCGCGACGGCATCCCGGTGCTGCTCGAGAACGAGGCCCGCACGCTGTCCGACGAAGAGCTGGGCCTGTGAGCTTCACCGTTCTGGTGCCGGCCCGGCTGGCTTCGACGCGACTTCCCAACAAACCGCTGGCCGACATTGCCGGCCTGCCGATGGTCGTGCGCGTGGCACAACGCGCCCGCCAGTCCGGCGCCCTTCGCGTGGTGGTGGCCGGCGACGACGCCGCCATCATCGAGGCCTGCAAGGCGCACGGTGTCGAGGCCCTGCTGACACGCCAGGACCACGCCAGCGGCACCGACCGGCTGGCCGAAGCCTGCGAACAGCTCGGGCTCGACGGCGACGCGATCGTCGTCAACGTGCAGGGCGACGAACCGCTGATCGACCCCGCGCTGATCGACGCCGTCGCCGCCACGTTGGCCGCGCGCCCGCAGGCCGCGATGAGCACCGCCGTCCATGCGATCGACTCGCTGGCCGACTTCATGAACCCGAACGTGGTGAAGGCCGTGCTCGATACGCAGGGCCACGCGCTGTACTTCAGCCGCGCACCGATCCCCTGGTGGCGCGACGGCTCTTCAGGCGGTGCGGCGCCCTCGGTGCTGCCCAGCCCGGCGCCGCTGCGCCACATCGGCATCTACGGCTATCGCGCAGGCTTCGTGCGGCAATTTCCGTTGCTGTCGCCTGCCCCTGTCGAAGCCACCGAGGCGCTCGAACAGTTGCGCGCGCTGTGGCACGGACACCGCATCGCGGTGCATGTGAGCGATGTGGCACCGGGCCCCGGGATCGACACGCCCGAAGACCTGGCACGCGTGCGCGCCGTCTTCGCGGCCGGCTCGCCTGCGTGAGCTGCAGGCCGCCCCGAGGGAGACGGCGGCAATTTGTCACGGGGACGCATGCTATCCTCGATGCAATTCCGCCTCGGCGCGCCTGAGGGTGCGCATGGGGCGCGACACAAAATCTAAGAACCTTCCGAGGACACCATGAGACTTATTTTGCTGGGCGCGCCCGGAGCAGGCAAAGGCACGCAAGCGACCTTCATCTGCCAGAAATACGGCATTCCCCAAATCTCCACCGGCGACATGTTGCGCGCCGCGGTCAAGGCAGGCACCCCCCTCGGGCTGCAGGCCAAGACGATCATGGATTCGGGTGCACTGGTCAGCGACGACCTGATCATCAACCTCGTGAAGGAACGCATCGCGCAGCCCGACTGCAACGGCGGTTTCCTGTTCGACGGCTTCCCGCGCACCATTCCGCAGGCCGACGCCATGAAGGCGGCCGGCGTCAAGCTCGACTACGTGCTCGAGATCGACGTGCCCTTCGGCGACATCATCGAACGCATGAGCGGTCGCCGCTCGCACCCGGCATCGGGCCGCACCTACCACGTCAAGTTCAATCCGCCGAAGGTGGAAGGCAAGGACGACGTGACCGGTGAAGAGCTGATCCAGCGCGAAGACGACAAGGAAGAGACCGTGCGCAAGCGGCTCGACGTCTACAGCCAGCAGACCCGTCCGCTGGTCGATTACTACTCGGCCTGGGCCAAGACCGATCCGGCCGCTGCGCCGAAGTACCGCGCCATCCAGGGCGTGGGCACGGTCGACGAGATCACGCAGCGCGCGCTTGCCGCACTGAACAGCTGATTCAGCGGCTGATTCGTCAGCCTCTTTCTCCTAGCCGCCCTCCGCCTCCGGCAGGGCGGCCACTCCCAAGAGTTCCAGCACCAGCGCAACCCGCGCCTTCACCGGCGTGAGTGCGCCCGCATCCCGCAGCCCGTCACCGGGTTTCGGCAGGATGCGTCCGTTCGCGCAGCGTGTGGCGCGCAACACCACCAAGCCGCCGTCCTGCGCCTTCAGCGCCGCGGCTTCCAGCGCGTGGTGCACGGTGCCGTTGCCGGTCGTGGCCACGACCAGGCCGCGCAAGGGCTCAGTCGACGGGAGCAGCAACGCCTCCACGATCGCACCGCTCGCGCCCGCGTGGCTCATGACGATCTCGACGCGGGGCCACGGCTTCGATACCGCATCCAGCCGCGCCGCATCGAACGGCGCTCCCTGCGGCCACGCACGCACGCGCCGCACTTCGCCCTCCTCCACATAGCCGACCGGCCCCGCATCGCCCGACGCGAAGGCATCGAGGCGGTAGGTGTGCACCTTCTGCACATCGACGCCGCTGTGGATCGTGCCCGCACACACCACCGTCACGCCCTGCGCGCCCGGCGTCGAGGCCACCGCGAGCGCGTCGCGCACGTTCTGCGGGCCATCGGGCGACAGGGCCGTCGCCGGGCGCATCGCGCAGGTCAGCACCACCGGCTTGGCTGGCGCCAGCACCGCGTGCAGGAAGAAGGCGGTCTCTTCCAGTGTGTCGGTGCCGTGCGTGATCACGATGCCGGCCACATCAGGCTGCGCCAGCCAGTGTGCGCAGCGTGCGGCCAGCTGGCGCCAGGTGTCGGCGTCCATGTCCTTGCTGTCGAGCTGCGCGACCTGCTCCGCCACCAGCGTCACGCCGGCCGGCGCCTCGATGCCACCCAGCAGGTCCGCCACGCCCACCTGCCCGGCGGTGTAGCCGATGTTGTCGCCGCTGCTGGCAGCCTTGCCGGCAATAGTGCCGCCGGTGCCCAGCACGACCACGCGGCGCGTCTCGGACGAAGAGGAATGAGTCATGGCTTGTCAACTTTTGAAAACTGGTTAAAAATACAGGTACTGGATATCTAGCCAGTGCCGCAAGGAAACCACTATGCAGTTCGCAGTGAAGCTTACCGCCCGCCAGCAGCAGATCCTGGACCTGATCCAGGGCGCCATCGCACGCACCGGTGCGCCGCCCACGCGCGCCGAAATCGCCAACGAGCTGGGCTTCAAGTCGGCCAACGCCGCCGAGGAGCACCTGCAGGCCCTGGCCCGCAAGGGCGTGATCGAACTCGTCAGCGGCACCTCGCGCGGCATCCGCCTCAAGGGCGATGCGCTGCGCTCGCTCCACGAAACGCGCCACCGCGAAGGCAACCAGTTCTCGCTCTCGCTGCCCGGCATGGCCCAGCTCGCGCTGCCGCTCATCGGCCGCGTCGCGGCAGGTTCGCCCATCCTCGCGCAAGAGCATGTCGACCAGACCTACTACGTCGAGAACACGCTGTTCCAGCGCCAGCCAGACTACCTGCTCAAGGTGCGCGGCATGTCGATGCGCGACGCCGGCATCATGGACGGCGACCTGCTCGCCGTGCAGGCCACGAAGGAAGCGCGCAACGGCCAGATCGTGGTGGCCCGCCTGGGCGAAGAAGTCACTGTGAAGCGCCTGAAGCGCAACAAGCAGGTGATCGAACTGCACGCCGAGAACCCCGACTACCCGACCATCATCGTCCAGCCCGGCGAGCCCTTCGAGATCGAAGGCCTTGCGGTCGGCCTCATCCGCAACACGATGCTGATGTAAGCCCCGGGCCTGCTGTTCACACGCAGCAGTACCTCATCCGGCCGCGACAGGTGGCGGGCGTATGGCGCGAAGTCGCCATCACCCTGTCGTGGCCGATTCAAGAAATCCTGCCTGTGTTCAACCTCATACTTTTTTGGAGTTCACATGGGAATCGCCCTCCTCGCCATCGCCGACCTCTGGTCGCCCCTGCAATCGCTGGCCACCCGCTGGATGCCCGCCCGCCGCTCGTCGCACGGTGAGAGCGGCGACGCTGCCGCTGGCCTGCGCTACGTGGCCATTCGCCCGGCCTGCACGGCGCGCCCCGCTGGCGGCTCCGCACCTGCCAGTTCGCCATCCGCCACTGCCGCACCCGCCCGTCCGCTGCGCGTGGTCCGCGTGGTCGACCGCCAAGGCACGCAGCGCGGCTGCGCCAACCGGGTCGTGATTTCCGGCCGCATGGCCGACGTGTGCGCCGAGCTCGACCGGCTCGCCGCATTGGAAGCCGCAGAAACAGGCAGCGGCACGCCCCGCCCCAGCCACCTGCACTGAGAAGGTGCGAACGAACCCGCCGTGCCTGCGCGCTCTGCGCGCCCCTCATGCGCACGGCGGATTCACTGGAATCGGCCTGAAACAGGCCTTCCGGCCGCCATCCGGCACCGGGTATCCAAACGTTCACACGTGCGACGTGCCGATGCTGCGAGGCACAATGGCATGCCATGAACATTGTGATCCTCGACGACTACCAGGACGCCGTGCGCAAGCTGCAGTGCGCTGCCAAGCTGGACGCTTACGCCGCCAAGGTCTACACCAACACGGTCAAGGGCATCGGCCAACTGTCGGTTCGCCTCAAGGATGCGGACGTCATCGTGCTCATCCGCGAGCGCAGCCAGATCTCCCGCCAGCTCATCGAGAAGCTGCCCAAGCTCAAGCTGATTTCCCAGACCGGTCGCGTCGGCGGCCACATCGACGTCACGGCCTGCACCGAACGCGGCGTAGCGGTGGCCGAAGGCTCGGGCTCGCCGCAGGCACCCGCCGAACTCACCTGGGCGCTGATCATGGCGGCCATGCGCCGCCTGCCGCAGTACATCAGCAACCTCAAGCACGGGGCCTGGCAGCAGTCGGGCCTCAAGTCGGCGTCGATGCCGCCGAATTTCGGCGTGGGCTCGGTGCTCAAGGGCAAGACGCTGTGCATCTGGGGCTACGGCCGCATCGGCCAGCTGGTGGCCCGCTACGGGCAGGCCTTCGGCATGCAGGTCGTGATCTGGGGCCGCGAGGCCAGCTGCGCCAAGGCGCGCTCCGACGGCTTCCAGGTGGCGCAGAACCGCCACGAATTCTTTGCCGCCGCCGACGTGCTGTCAGTGCACCTGCGGCTCAACGAGGACACCCAGGGCCTCGTCAAGCTCGAAGACCTCTCGCGCATGAAGCCGACGGCACTGTTCGTCAACACCTCGCGCGCCGAGCTGGTCGAAGCCGATGCGCTGCTGGCCGCGCTCAACCGCGGGCGCCCCGGGCTGGCGGCCATCGACGTGTTCGAGAGCGAACCGCCGCTGCAGGGCCATGCGCTGCTGCGCCTCGAGAACTGCATCTGCACGCCGCACATCGGCTACGTCGAGCAGGAAAGCTACGAAAGCTACTTCGGCCAGGCGTTCGACAACGTCGTGAGCTTCATCAAGGGCAACCCCACGAACATCGTGAACCCCGGCGCGCTGCAGGTCCGGCGGTGAGCGCATGAGCCGGCCCGCGCCGCAGCGAGGCGCGCTCTGGGCGCTGCTGGCCGGCAATTTCGTGATCGGCACGGGCGTGATGGTCGTGCCGGGCACCCTCAATGAGATCAGCGCCTCGCTGGCCGTCCAGGTCGCCACCGCGGGCCAGCTGATCAGTGCAGCAGCCTTCGTGATGTGCCTGGGCGCCCCGCTGCTGGCCGCCGCGGTCGCCGGCTGGGACCGCCGCAAGCTGCTGGCCCTCACCCTGCTCTGGTACGCCGCGTGGCACGTGGTCGCGGCGCTCGTTCCCAGCTTCGGCGCGCTGTTGCCGGTGCGCATGCTGACGGTGATCGCGCCCGCCATCTTCACGCCCCAGGCCGCGGCTTGCGCCGGCATGCTGGTGCCGCCCGAGCAGCGCGGGCGCGCCGTCACCTTCGTCTTTCTCGGCTGGTCGGTGGCCTCGGTGCTGGGCCTGCCGATCGGCGCGCTGATCGGCGGCCACCTGGGCTGGCGCATGGCCTTCATGGCCATCGCGGCGCTCAGCGTCGTGAGCGCCGCCTCGGTCTGGCTCACGCTGCCCAGCGGCATCCGGCCCGCCGCGCTCACGGCCGCCGCCTGGTCGCGCGTGCTGCGCAGCCCGGTGCTGATGGGCATCGTGTCGGTCACGGCGCTGCAGGGCGTCGGCCAGTTCGTGCTGTTCAGCTACTTCGGCCCGCTGCTCAAGCAGGGCTTCGGCGCCGATGCCAACACGCTGAGCCTGATGTGGGCGCTGTTCGGCGCCTTCGGCCTGCTGGGCAACATGGTGGTGAGCCGCTACATCGACCGCGTCGGCGCCGGGCGCATGGTGCTGCTGACAACCGGGCTGATCGCGCTGAGCCTGCTGCTGTGGCCGCTGGCCAGCACGCTGGCGTGGCTCGCGGTGGTGCTCGTGCCCTGGGGCCTGGGCTGCTTCGCCACCAACTCCTCGCAGCAGGCGCGCCTCGTGGGACTGGCACCCGCCCTGGCGCCGGGCTCGGTGGCGCTCAACAGCTCGGGCATCTACATCGGCCAGGCCCTGGGTGCGGCGCTGGGCGGCTGGCTGCTGGCGAACGACGCCACCGAGTGGATGAGCCGGGTCGGTTTTGCACTGATGCTGCTGGCCATGGGCCTGAGCATCGCCATCGACCGCAGCCGCCGCCCGGCCTGATTCCGATGCCCCGCGTAACACCCGGGGCGCGGGCCTCCCGCGAGATTGCAAAATCGGAGCTTTCGTCCGCGTCGCGCACCCGCGCCGACGCGGCCGCCCCGGACACCCACCAACCCATGAGAACCTTGATCCCATGACAGTGAACTACCCCCGAATCGGCGTGATCGGCGCCGGCGCCATGGGGCGCGGCATCGCGCAGATCGCCGCCCAGGCCGGCAGCGAAGTGCTGCTGCTCGACAGCTTCGCCGGTGCCGCCGAGCGCGGCCGCGAAGCCCTCGCCGCCCAATGGAACAAGCTGCACGAGAAAGGCAAAATCGACGCCCCCACGCGCGACGCCTACGTGGCCCGCGTGAAGGCGGTCGACGGCATGCAGGCGCTCGCCGGCTGCGACCTCGTGGTCGAGGCCGTGGTCGAGAACCTCGAGGTCAAGCGCACGCTGTTTCGCGAGCTCGAGGACGTGGTCGCGCCCACCGCCACGCTGGTCACCAACACCTCGTCGCTGTCGGTCACGGCCATCGCGGCCGGCCTGCAGCACCCCGCGCGCTTCGCGGGCTTCCACTTCTTCAACCCCGTGCCGCTCATGAAGGTGGTCGAGGTGGTAGCGGGCTTCAAGACCTCGCCCGAGGTCTGCCAGCAACTGGCCGGCTACGCCACGCAGATGGGCCACAGCGCCGTGCAGGCGCAGGACACGCCTGGCTTCATCGTCAACCACGCAGGCCGCGGCTACGGCACCGAGGCGCTGCGCATCGTCGGCGAAGGCGTGGCCGACTTCGCCACCATCGACCGCATCCTGAAGGACCAGGCCGGCTTTCGCCTCGGCCCGTTCGAGCTGCTCGACCTCACGGCGCTCGACGTGTCGCACCCGGTGATGGAGTCGATCTACCACCAGTACTTCGAAGAGCCGCGCTTCCGCCCGAGCGTGATCACCGCGCAGCGCCTGGCCGCCGGCGCACTCGGCCGCAAGACCGGCGAAGGTTTCTACCGCTATGAAGACGGCGTGATGCAGCAGACGCCCGAAGCGCCGGCGCCGGTGATCGAAGGCACGCCCGCGGTCTGGGTGTCGCCGCGCGCCGCGCGCCGCGCCGAGCTGCTGCGCCTGGTGAACACGCTGGGTGCGCAGATCGACAGCGGCAGCGCCCCCGCACCGCAGTCGATCATCCTGGTCGCGCCGCTGGGCTTCGACGTGACGACGGTCGCGGCCGTCGAGCGGCTGGACGCCACGCGCACCGTCGGCATCGACATGCTGATCGACGACGCCGCCACCAAGCGCCGCGTGCTCGCCACCAACCCGGCCACGCGCCGCGACGTGCGCGACGCCGCGCACGCCCTCTTCGCGCGCGACGGCAAGGCCGTGAGCGTGATCCGCGACAGCGGCGGCTTCGTCACGCAGCGCGTGATCGGCGCCATCGTCAACATCGCCGCCGACATGTGCCAGCAGCGCGTGTGCACGCCGGCCGACCTCGAGACCGCCGTGCAGCTGGGCCTGGGCTATCCGCGCGGTCCGCTCGCCATGGGCAACCTGTACGGGCCGACCAACATGCTCGAGGTGCTGTTCAACCTGCAGACCGTGTATGGCGATCCGCGCTATCGCCCGAGCCCGTGGCTGCGCCGCCGCGGCGCGCTGGGCCTGAGCCTGCTGCACGAAGAAGAATAAGCACGCACACCATGACCGCCGAACTCAAGAGCACCAGCGAAGGCAGCACCATGGTGCTGACCATCGTCAACCCGACCCAGCGCAATGCACTGGGCCCCGAGATCTATGCCGCCGGCATCGAGGCGCTGAACGGCGCCGAGAGCAGCGACGAGATCCGCAGCGTCGTCATCGTGGGCGAAGGCGCCTGGTTCTGCGCCGGCGGCTCGCTGCAGCGGCTGCTGGCCAACCGCCAGCTCGACCGCTCCGTGCAGGCCGAGAGCATCGAGGGCCTGCACAACTGGATCGACTCGATCCGCACCTTTCCCAAGCCGGTCATCGCGGCTGTCGAGGGTGCGGCGGCCGGCGCCGGCTTCTCGCTCGCGCTGGCCTGCGACTTCGTGGTGGCCGCGCGCGACGCCGTGTTCGCGGCCTCGTACAGCAACGTGGCGCTGTCGCCCGACGGCGGCCTCAGCTGGCACCTCGGGCAAGCGCTGCCGCGCCAGCTGGCGAGCGAATGGCTGATGAACGGCGAGCGCATCGAGGCCGCGCGCCTGCATGCCTTCGGCCTCGTCAACGAGCTCACCGACAGCGGACAGGCACTGGCCGGTGCGCTGGCCCTGGCCACCCGCCTGAACGCGCGCGCGCCGAACTCGCTAGCCAGCATCAAGGAGCTGCTGAGCGACGCGCGCGGCGCCACACTGGCGTCGCAGCTATCGCAGGAGCGCGATCATTTCGTGCGCAACCTGCACCACGCGAACGCGGGCATCGGCATCGCCGCGTTCCTCGACAAGACACCGCCACGCTACGAGTGACGCCTGACGGCGTCGCTCCCGAGACACCCCACAGCTTTTCAGTCGCCGAGAGGACAGACCATGGACGACCCCATTCTTACCATCGAAGAACGTGAAGCGATCAACAGTGGTCGCTGGTTTTCTTCCCTATCTCCATCGCTACGGCACGACATCCTCCGATGCGCCTTTGTCAAACGCTACAAGGACGGCGACCTGCTCGCCGCGCGCGGCGACCCGCCCGAGCACTGGATCGCCTGTGCCAAGGGGGCGTTGCGCGTGAGCTCGACCGCAGTGTCGGGCAAGCAGGTGACGCTGACCTACGTCGAGCCGGGCATCTGGTTCGGCGACGTGGCGATGTTCGACGGGGAGCGGCGCACGCACGACACGTACTCGCACGGCGACACCACCGTGCTGTGCGTGGCGCGCGCCGACTTCCAGAAGATCCTGGCCACGCACGTCGAGCTGTACGAAGCGCTGATGCGGCTGCAGGCGCGCCGCATCCGCACGCTGTTCGGGCTGGTGGAAGACCTCAACACCCTGCCCTTGCGCGCACGCCTGGCCAAGCAACTCATTCATCTGGTGCGCAGCTACGGCGTGCCCAGCCTGGACGACGGCAGCCAGACGCGCATCGGCCTGCAACTGGCGCAGGAAGAACTCGCGCAGCTGCTCGGCGCCTCGCGCCAGCGGGTCAACCAGGAACTCAAGACGATGGAGCGCGAGGGCACCATTCGGATCGAGCCGGCCGGACTGGTCGTGCTGGACCGCTCGGCGCTGATGCACATCTCTGAAGCAGACAACTAAAAAAGATTCGACATGAGCCAGGACTTCTCCAGTTTCATCGGCACCCGCGCGGTGTCCCAACAGCACACCTTCGACGTGGACGCGCTCGCGGCCTGGCTCGAAAAGAACCTCGAGGGCTTCCAGGGTCCGCTGACGGTCGAGATGTTCAAGGGCGGACAGTCGAACCCGACCTACAAGCTCGTCACGCCCACGCAGAGCTACGTGATGCGCGCCAAGCCCGGCCCGGTCGCCAAGCTGCTGCCCTCGGCCCATGCGGTCGAGCGCGAATACAAGGTGATGCGCGGCCTGCAGGGCACCGACGTGCCCGTGCCGCGCATGTACTGCCTGTGCGAAGACGAGTCCATCATCGGGCGCGCCTTCTACATCATGGAGTTCATGCAGGGCCGCGTGCTGTGGGACCAGTCGCTGCCCGGCTTCAGCAACGCCGAACGCGCCGCCTACTACGACGAGATGAACCGCGTCATCGCGGCGCTGCACACTGTCGACTTCGCCGCCCGCGGCCTGGGCGACTACGGCAAGCCTGGCAACTACTTCGAGCGCCAGATCGGCCGCTGGAGCAAGCAGTACAAGGCCTCGGCCGACGGCGCCGGCGAACTGTCGCAGCCCATCGAAGCCATGGAGCGCCTGATCGACTGGCTGCCCGCCCACATGCCGGCGAGCGCACGCGACGAAAGCAAGGTCTCGATCGTGCATGGCGACTACCGCCTGGACAACGTGATGTTCCACGCCACCGAGCCGCGCATCATCGCGGTGCTCGACTGGGAACTCTCCACGCTGGGCCACCCGCTGGCCGACTTCAGCTACCACTGCATGTCGTGGCACATGCCCCCCACCACCGGCCGCGGCATCGGCGGCGTGGACGTGGCTGCGCTGGGCATTCCCACCGAGAGCGAATACATCGCCCGCTATTGCGAGCGCACGCGCATCAGCACGCCCGAGGCGCTGGCGCCCGACTGGAATTTCTACCAGGCCTACAACCTGTTTCGCATGGCCGCCATCCTGCAGGGCATTGCGAAACGCGTCGAAGCCGGTACCGCATCGAGCGAGCAAGCCGTGGCGTCCGCCCGTGGCGCACGGCCGATGGCCGAGATGGCCTGGCAATTTGCCCAAAAGGCATAGCCAGCCCTCCCCCTTAACCCCACCAGGAGACAGCATGGATTTCGAATATTCGGCCAAAACCAAGGAGCTTCAGAAGCGCGTTCTCGCCTTCATGGAAGACCACATCTACCCGGCCGAAGCCGAGTACAGCGCCGAACTGGCCGCCAACACGGTCGCCGGCAAGCGCTGGAGCGCCCTGCAGACCGTCGAGAAGCTCAAGGCCAAGGCCAAGGCACAAGGCCTGTGGAACCTGTTCCTGCCAGTCGACAGCGCCTCGGCCTCGGGCTATGAGGGTGCGGGCCTGACCAATCAGGAATACGCCCCGCTGGCCGAGATCATGGGCCGGGTGCCATGGGCCTCCGAAGCCTTCAACTGCTCGGCGCCCGACACCGGCAACATGGAAACCATCGCCCGCTACGGCTCGGAAGAGATCAAGGCGCGCTGGCTCAAGCCGCTGCTCGAAGGCCAGATCCGCTCGGCCTTCGCGATGACCGAACCTGACGTCGCCTCCAGCGATGCCACCAACATCGCCACCCGCATCGAGCGCCAGGGCGACGAGTACGTCATCAACGGCCACAAGTGGTGGATCTCCGGCGCCGCCGACCCGCGCTGCGCCGTGTTCGTCACCATGGGCAAGACCGACCCCGAGGCGCCCAAGCACTCGCAGCAGAGCATGGTCATCGTGCCGGCCGACACCAAGGGCATCCGCATCGTGCGCCCCCTGAACGTGATGGGCTACGACGACGCGCCGCACGGCCACGTCGAGATGTACTTCGAGAACGTGCGCGTGCCCGTCGGCAACATCCTGCTGGGCGAAGGCCGCGGCTTCGAGATCGCCCAGGGTCGCCTTGGCCCCGGACGCATCCACCACTGCATGCGCCTGATCGGCCTGGCCGAGCGCGCGCTCGAGCTGATGTGCAAGCGCGCCTCGTCGCGCGTGGCCTTCGGCAAGACCGTCGCCTCGCAGACCGTCACGCAGGAACGCATCGCCGAAGCGCGCTGCAAGATCGACATGGCCCGCCTGCTCACGCTGAAGGCCGCCTGGCTGATGGACGTGGCCGGCAACAAGGTCGCGCGCACCGAGATCGCCATGATCAAGGTGGTGGCGCCCACCATGGCCTGCCAGGTCATCGACTGGGCCATGCAGGTCCACGGCGGCGGCGGCATGTGCGACGACTTCCCGCTGGCCTCGGCCTATGCGCAGGCACGCACGCTGCGCTTTGCCGACGGTCCGGACGAAGTGCACCGCAACGCGATCGCCAAGTGGGAGCTGGGCAAGTACGCCGCCGACAAGTCGGGTGCCACCGCCGACGCGCCTGTCACGCGCTTCTGATCCAGAAAAAAAAGGGCGCAATCGCCGCGCCCTTTTCTTTTCAATCCGGCCATGCCGCCCACGCCTTGCGCGTCGGCGGCATTTTTATTTACCGCATTCGGTCAGAGCTTCTTCTGCAGGAAGACGGCGTGGCCGAATTCCGGATCGAGCTGGTAGCTGACGAAACCCTCGCGCTCGTAGCTGCGCAGCGCAGGCGCATTGCCCGACAGCACCTCGAGCGTAAGCTTGCAGGCGCCGCGCCGGCGGGCTTCCTGCTCGACCTGCGCAAACATCTGTTGCGCCACGCGCTGGCCGCGGTGGCTGGCGCGCACGACCACGTCGTGCACATTGACCAAGGGCTGGCAGGCGAAGGTCGAGAAACCCTCGATGCAGTTGATCAGGCCCACGGGCGTGTCGCCGTCGAAAGCCAGCACGCTGAACGCCTGCGGCCGCGCCGCCAGCGCGGCGGGCAGGCCTTTGCGCACCGACGCTGGCAGCGGCGTGCCGCCGCCGGCCGGGTCGCGCGCGTAGCTGTCGAGCAGCTCGACCACAGCCGCCGCCTGCAGCGGATCGCGGTAGTCGGCCAGGCGGGTTTCGATGCGGCCCGCCGTCGTCATGCGGCAGGCTTGAGCGTGGCCGCGAGGCGCTCGGCGCAAGACTGCGACTGCTTCGGATCGCGCGCCTCGACCATCACGCGCACCAGCGGCTCGGTGCCACTCGCACGGATCAGCACGCGGCCCGCATCGCCCAGCTCGGCTTCGATGCGCTTGGTTTCGCTGGCGAGCGCCTGGTTGCTCTTCCAGTCCTGGTCAGGCGCGAGGCGCACATTGATGAGCGTCTGCGGGAACAGCGTGACGCCTTCGAGCAGCTGCGCCACCGTCTTGCCGCTGCGCACGCAGGCCTGCAGCACCTGCAGCGCGCTGACGATGCCGTCGCCCGTGGTGTGGCGGTCGAGCGCCAGCAGGTGGCCGGAGCCTTCGCCGCCGAGCAGCCAGCCGCGCTTGTCGAGTTCTTCGAGCACGTAGCGGTCGCCGACCTTGGCGCGCACGAACTCGATGTCCTGCGCACGCAGGGCCATCTCGACGGCCTTGTTGGTCATGAGCGTACCGACCACGCCCGCCGGCTTCTCGCCGCGCGCGATGCGTTCGGCCACCATCAGGTACAGCAGCTCGTCGCCGTTGAACAGGCGGCCGGTGGCATCGACCAGCTGCAGCCGGTCGGCGTCGCCGTCCAGCGCGATGCCGTAGTCCGCCTTCTGCGCCGTCACCGTGGCAACCAGCGCCTCGGGATGCGTGGCGCCGAAGCCCTTGTTGATGTTGAGCCCATCGGGCGCGCAGCCGATGCTGGTGACGTCCGCGCCCAGTTCGTGGAACACGTTGGGCGCCACCTGGTAGGCCGCGCCGTGGGCGGCATCGACCACCAGCTTCATGCCGCGCAGCGACAGGTCGTTGGAGAAGGTGCTCTTGCAGAACTCGATGTAGCGGCCGTCCGCATCGTTGAGGCGGCGGGCCTTGCCCAGGTTGGCCGAATCCACCCAGACGGGTTCTTCTTCGAGCGCGGCCTCGACGGCCAGCTCCCAGGCGTCGTCGAGCTTGGTGCCCTGCGCGCTGAAGAACTTGATGCCGTTGTCGGGAAAGGCGTTGTGGCTGGCGCTGATCACCACGCCCAGGCTGGCGCGCTGGGCGCGCGTGAGGTAGGCCACGCCCGGCGTGGGCAGCGGGCCGAGCAGCACCACGTCGACGCCGGCGGAGTTGAAGCCCGACTCGAGCGCCGACTCGAGCATGTAGCCCGAGATGCGGGTGTCCTTGCCGATCAGCACCGTGGGACGGGCCTGGGTTTTCTTGAGCACACGGCCCACGGCGTGCGCGAGGCGCAGTACGAAATCGGGGGTGATGGGCGATTGGCCGACCGTGCCGCGGATGCCGTCGGTGCCGAAATACTTACGGGTCATGTTGTTGCTCTTTGAAGGTGTTCTTGCGGTACTTCCGCGCGCATGGCACGCCATACGGCGAGGGCGGCGACGGTGTCGCGCACGTCGTGCACCCGCACGACCACCGCACCCCGGTCCACGGCCAGCACGGCGGCGGCCACGCTGGGCACGGTACGCCCGGATGCATTGTCGATGCCGGTGACGGCCCCGATGGAGGACTTGCGGGACCACCCTAGCAACAAGGGGTAACCGGTTGCCAACAATTCCCGCTGCCGACCGAGGAGCGCGAAGTTCTGCGCCACGCTCTTGCCGAAACCGACGCCCGGATCGAGCGTGATGCGCGCAGGGTCGATGCCCAGCGCTGTCAGGGGCGCCAGTTGCGCGTCCCAGAAAGCCAGCACCTCGGGAATCACGTCGCCCTGCATCGGCAGCGCCTGCATGGTCTGCGGGTCGCGGTGCATGTGCATCAGGCAGATGCCACAGGTCGGGTGCGCCGCCACGGCTTCGCGCGCGCCGGGTTGGCGCAGCGCCCAGATGTCGTTGACGATGTCCGCGCCCAGGTCGAGCACGGCGCGCATCACCTCGGGCTTGTAGGTGTCGATGGACAGCGGGACGTTCAGCTTCACCGCCTCGCGCACCACGGGCAGCACGCGCGCCAGCTCGGCGTCCAGCGGCACGGCGGGGCTGCCGGGGCGGGTCGATTCGCCGCCGATATCGAGGATGTCGGCGCCCTCCTTCAGCAGCTGCTCGCAGTGCTTCAGCGCGGTCTCGGTCGACGCGTGCGCGCCGCCATCGGAGAAGGAATCGGGCGTGACGTTGACGATGCCCATCACGCGCGGCTGCGCGAGGTCAATCCTGAAACGCGAGGTCTGCCAAACCGCAGCATCTGGCTCACCATGGAAAACGGGGCCAGGGGCCCCGTTGTTGCTTGATTTCAAGCTCACCTCAAGCGGCGGTCGGCGCCGGGTCAGGATTGACGGCCGGCGTGCCGCCACTGCCACCGCTGCCCGAAGGCGGGATGCGCGGCGTCCAGTCCTTGGGTGGGCGCGGTGCGCGGCCGGCCATGATGTCGTCGAGCTGTTCGCTGTCGATGGTTTCCCATTCGAGCAGCGCCTTGGCCATGGCGTGCATCTTGTCGCTGTTCTCTTCGATGAGGCGGCGCGCCAGGGCGTACTGCTCGTCGATGATGCGGCGCACCTCGCCGTCGACCTTTTCCATGGTCTGTTCGCTCATGTTGGTCGTCTTGGTGACCGAGCGGCCCAGGAACACTTCGCCTTCGTTCTCGGCGTAGACCATCGGGCCCAGCGCGTCGGTCATGCCGTAGCGCGTGACCATGTCACGGGCGATGGAGGTCGCGCGCTCGAAGTCGTTGCTGGCGCCGGTGGTCATCTGGTGCATGAACACTTCTTCGGCGATGCGGCCACCGAACAGCATGCTGATCTGGTTCAGCATGTACTCGCGGTCGTAGCTGTAGCGGTCCTGCGACGGCAGGCTCATGGTCACGCCGAGGGCGCGGCCACGCGGAATGATCGTGACCTTGTGGACCGGGTCGCACTTGGGCAGCAGCTTGCCGATGAGGGCGTGGCCGGACTCGTGGTAGGCCGTGTTGCGGCGCTCTTCCTCGGGCATGACCATGCTCTTGCGCTCGGGGCCCATGAAGATCTTGTCCTTGGCCTTCTCGAAGTCCTGCATTTCGACCACACGCGCATTGCGGCGGGCGGCCATCAGGGCGGCTTCGTTGCACAGGTTGGCCAGGTCGGCGCCGGACATGCCGGGCGTGCCGCGGGCGATGACGCTCGGGTTCACGTCCTGGCCCAGCGGGACCTTGCGCATGTGCACGCCGAGGATCTGTTCACGGCCGCGGATGTCCGGCAGCGTGACGTACACCTGACGGTCGAAACGGCCGGGGCGCAGCAGCGCAGCATCAAGGATGTCCGGGCGGTTCGTGGCAGCCACGACGATCACGCCGAGGTTGGTTTCGAAGCCGTCCATCTCGACCAGCATCTGGTTGAGCGTTTGCTCGCGTTCGTCGTTGCCGCCGCCGAGACCGGCGCCGCGCTGACGACCCACCGCATCGATTTCGTCGATGAAGATGATGCAAGGCGCATTCTTCTTGGCGTTCTCGAACATGTCGCGCACGCGGGCTGCGCCCACGCCGACGAACATTTCGACGAAGTCGGAACCGGAGATCGAGAAGAACGGCACCTTGGCTTCGCCGGCGATCGACTTGGCCAGCAGCGTCTTGCCGGTGCCCGGAGGGCCGACCAGCAGCAGGCCGCGCGGAATGCGGCCACCGAGCTTCTGGAAGCGCTGCGGGTCTTTCAGGAAGTCGACGACTTCACGGACTTCTTCCTTGGCCTCGTCGCAGCCTGCGACGTCGGCGAAGGTGACCGTGTTGTTGTTCTCGTCCATCATGCGGGCCTTGCTCTTGCCGAAGCTGAACGCCCCGCCCTTGCCGCCGCCCTGCATCTGGCGCATGAAGTAAATCCAGACGCCGATCAGCAGCAGCATCGGGCCCCAGCTGACCAGCAAGGTCATGAGGAGCGAGCCCTCTTCGCGCGGCTTGACGTCGAACTTGACGTTGTGGTCGATCAGGTCGCCCACGAGGCCGCGGTCGAGGACCGTGGCGGTCGTGCGGATCTTGCGATCGTCGTTGGTGACAGCGACGATCTCGCCGCCGCCGGCGCCTTCAGGAATGATGGCGCTCTTGATCTGGTTGTTGCGGACCTGGTCCAGGAACTCGGAATAGCTCACCGTTCCCGAGCCGACGCCACCGCGGGTGTCGAACTGCTTGAACACAGTGAACAACACCATGGCAATGACGAGCCATACGGCAACTTTGGAAAACCACTGATTGTTCAAACGAAGCTCCAGTCGAAAGCGCGTGACGGGAATATGAAATACGCGCTGAGGGTACGCAATTGCGCCCCATTTTAGGCTTTTCAAGCTGCGAAAAGCGGACATTTCCCTATAGCAGCCATAGGCTGACAAGGGTTTGCGCCCCTGGAGGGCACCCCACAGCAAGGTATCAATGCGTATCGAGCGCCTTCAATCCCCTGCCGATGAGGAAGGTCTCGGCCGATTTGTCGCGCGATGCCTTGGGCTTGAGCGGCTTCACGACGCGGAAATTGGCCTTGAACATCTTGACCAATTCGTCGTACCCGCTGCCGTGGAAGACCTTGGCCACCAATGCCCCTTCGGGCTTCATGTGGTGCTGGGCGAAGTCGATGGCCAGCTCGATCAGGTGCGCCACCCGGGCCGCGTCGGCCGAATGGATGCCCGACAGGTTGGGCGCCATGTCGGACACCACCAGGTCGGCCTTGCGGCCGTCCAGCACCGCCAGCAGCTGCGCCAGCAGCGCATCCTCGCGGAAATCGCCCTGCAGGAAGGTCACGCCTTCGATGGGCTCCATCGGCAGCAGGTCGAGCGAGATGATGGTGCCGTTGAGGTCGCCGACCGCCGCCCCGCCGGGCGACATGCGCCGCCGCAGGTACTGGCTCCAGGCGCCCGGGGTCGAACCCAGGTCGACCACCAGCTGGCCGGGCTTGACCAGCCCGAGCGACTCGTCGATTTCCTTGAGCTTGTAAGCCGCGCGGGCGCGGTAGCCCTCTCTGGTCGCGAGCTTCACGTAGGGATCGTTGATGTGGTCGTGAAGCCACGCCTTGTTGACTTTTTTGCTTTTGGCTTTGGTGCTCATGAGGGTGTTCGTGTACGCGTCGATAATACGGGGATGCCCGCCATTCAACTTACCCCTGCCGAGCGCAAGGTGCACCGCGCCGAAGCTCACCACCTGGATCCGATCGTCATGGTCGGTGGAGACGGGCTCACCCCTGCCGTGAAAAAGGAGGCCGACGCGGCCCTGAAGGCCCATGGCCTGATCAAGGTGCGCGTCTTCTCCGACGACCGCCTCGCCCGCGACGCCATGCTCCAGGAGCTCGCCGACGAGCTCGACGCCGCCCCGATCCAGCACATCGGCAAGCTGCTCGTGCTGTGGCGCCCGAAGCCCGAAAAAGAGCGTGTGATCGACGAAGACCGCATGCCCGGCCCGCGCGACGTGAAGATCGTCAAGTACAGCAAGCGCGGCGGCCAACGCCCTGAAATCAAGACCCTGCGCGTGCTCGGCAACCAGCGCCTCACTCCCGGCGGCACCATCAAGCGCGCCAAGGCCAAGCGTCCGCTGTCGGCCAAGAAACGCAACCAGGCGGACTGAACTTGGTGGCAGCGCAAGGCGCCCAGCGCCATATCCTTTGCATGAAGTGGGGCACCAAGTACGGCCCCGAGTACGTCAACCGGCTCTACGCCATGGTGCGCCGCCACCTCAGCGGCGACTTCAAGTTCGTCTGCCTGACCGACGACGGCAACGGCATCCGCCCCGAAGTGACGTGCCTGCCCATTCCGCCGCTCAACCTCCAGCTGGCCCCGGGCCAGCGCGACGGTGCCTGGAAGAAGCTCACGACCTTCGAGCAGGACCTGCACGGCCTGCGCGGCACCGCCCTCTTCCTGGACGTCGACGTGGTCATCGTCGGCAGCCTGGACGCCTTCTTCGAGCAGCCCGGCGAATTCCTGATCATTCACGACTACGCCCGCCCCTGGCGGCGCGAGCGGATCACGGGCAATTCATCGGTCTACCGCTTCGAGCTGGGCGCCCATGCGGACGTGCTGGCGTACTTCCGCGCCAACATGGACAAGGTGCAGGCCGAATACCGCAACGAGCAGGCCTACCTGTCGGACGTGCTGCACAAGCAGGGCAAGCTGGCCTACTGGCCGGCGGCCTGGTGCCCGAGCTTCAAGTACCACGGCATCCCGACCTGGCCGACCAACTACTGGGAAGAGCCCTTCGTGCCCGAAGGCGCCCGTGTGATGGTGTTCCACGGCGAGTGCAACCCGCCCGATGCGCTGGCGGGGCGGCGCAACCGCGCCTTCCGCTACATCCGGCCGGCGAGCTGGGTCGCCAAGCACTGGAAAGAGTAAAGCCGGAGGGAGGCGGCGAGCGCGTCGCCTCCCCGGTTCAGCGTGGCGCCCGAGCGGCGCCGCCCATGCGCCACAGCAACGTGCCGGCGCACGCCCACTGAACGAAATACATGCCTGTGCCCACGGCATGCCACAGCTTGAGGTTGTCGCGCGCCACGATGCGCGGCGCCACGGCGTACTGCTGCAACAGCGCCAGCAGCAACGCCGCCAGCACCAGGAAGATGGCCGTCAACACCGGCCCGGTCATGCCGTCGTCGGCCTTCTGGCGGAAATGGATCAGCAGGATCAGCCCGCAGCCGATGGCGATCCAGCTCTGCGCCTCGAACAGCTGGGCCGCGAAATTGCCCGCCACCGCCGGGTTGCCGAGCCGGGCGAACAGCATCGGCACCACCAGGAAGCCGATGGTGCTGAGGCTGCCCCACCAGAGGGCCGCCAGCATCAGCGCGACGCGGTCTTTCATCCGGCCGGCTCAGAGGTAGCGAACCGCCACGATCTCGTAGCGCTTGAGGCCGCCCGGCGCCTGCACTTCGGCCGTGTCGCCCTCTTCCTTGCCGATGAGCGCGCGTGCGATCGGGCTGGAGATGTTGATGAGGCCGAGCTTCAGGTCGGCTTCGTCTTCGCCCACGATCTGGTACTTGACGGCATCGCCCGACTCTTCTTCCTCGAGTTCGACGGTCGAGCCGAACACCACCTTGCCACCGGCATCGAGCTCGCTCGGGTCAATGATCTGCGCGGCCGACAGCTTGCCTTCGACTTCCTGGATGCGGCCTTCGATGAAGCCCTGGCGGTCCTTGGCGACTTCGTATTCGGCATTTTCGCTCAGGTCGCCCTGGGCGCGTGCCTCGGAAATGGCGTTGATGACCCAGGGACGGTCGACCGTCTTGAGCTGGTGCAGTTCGGCGCGCAGTTTTTCAGCGCCGCGCTTGGTGATCGGAATGGTGGCCATGTTGTTGGTTCTCCATAAAGCGAAACCGCCGAACGCTGCCGTTCGGCGGTCGATTGAGGGAATTGATCAGACGAGTGTGCGTCCGGTCAGCCGGCTCAGGATGGCGAGCGGGCTCGATTCGGGATTGTATTGCTTCGATGCGGCCAGATGAAGGGTCTGCTCGAGCATGTACTGGCCCGCCATCACGGCGTGCGAGGTCTGGTCCGAGAAGCACACCCACACCGAACCCGGCGGGAATTTCGCCGTTTCCTGGGGCGAGTTTTCCTGGTACGCCATGTCCGACTTCATGCCGTCGTGCAGCTGCAGCATCAGGTGGTCGTACTCGCTGCGGAACGACTTGGTGACGTGCAGCGCCTGCAGCAGCTTGGCCTGCCAGCGCGCATAGGGCTTGGCCCGCGGCAGGAAGCGCTTGGCGATGTCCTCGAAAGGCTCGCCCACACGCCACACGCGCGGTGCGCCGTCGGGGTTGACGTTGGTGAACACGCGCAGGATGCGCTCGCCGTAGTTGGGGCGCGACGGGAATGCATCGACGTGCAGGCGCCGGTCGTCGGCGCGCCACGACTGCACGCGCGTCTCGACCTGGGCCGGCCGGTAGCTGGTCGGCGCCAGGCGCAGGGCCGGCGTGTAGTGCGGCAGCAAGCCATGAATGAGCTGCTGCGCCTGCGTGCGAAAGCGCTTCACCATCGCCGCCGCGGCGCGCTGCACCGCCTCGTCGCCTACGGCGCCCTTGAGCTTGCCGTGGGCATCGAGGCTGATGTTGCGCACGTCGGGCGACAGCAGGCTGGGCGTCAGCAGACTGCGCTCTTCAGGCAGCAGCTCGAAGCCCAGCCGCGGGAAGTACAACACCTTGCCGGCTTCCAGTTCCGCGATCCACGTCTCGTTGGGCGTGGCCGCATTCCAGTCCGCGAGGTCCAGTTCGACCAGCTGCGTTTCCATGGCGGTGCCGGTCAGGCGGCGGCCAGCTGCGCGTGCATCTCCTGCACCGAGATCACGCCCAGCTCGTCCATGAAGCCCATGCCTTCGACCGCGGCTTCGGCGCCGAAGATTGTGGTGAAGGTCGTCACGCGTGCCAGCAGTGCCGAGGTGCGGATCTGGCGCGAGTCGGTGATCGCGTTGCGGCGCTCTTCCACCGTGTTGATGACCAAGGCAATCTCGTTGTTCTTGATCATGTCCACGATGTGCGGGCGGCCTTCGGTCACCTTGTTGACCGTCTCGCAGGCGATGCCGGCAGCGCTGATGGCCGCGGCGGTGCCCTTGGTGGCGACCAGCTCGAAGCCCAGCTTGGCCAGGCCGCGCGCCACTTCGACGGCACGTGCCTTGTCGTTGTTCTTCACCGAGATGAAGGCCTTGCCCGACTTGGGCAACAGCGTGCCCGCGCCCAGCTGGGACTTCACGAAGGCTTCGCCGAAGGTCTTGCCCACGCCCATGACTTCGCCGGTCGACTTCATCTCGGGGCCGAGGATGGTGTCCACGCCCGGGAACTTGACGAACGGGAACACGGCTTCCTTCACGCTGAAGTACGGCGGCGTCACTTCCTTGGTCACACCCTGCGACGCGAGCGACTGCCCGGCCATGCAGCGTGCCGCCACCTTGGCCAGCTGGATGCCCGTGGCCTTGCTCACGTAGGGCACGGTGCGCGACGCACGCGGGTTCACTTCGAGCACGTAGATGACGTCCTTGCCATCCTTCTGCTGGATGGCGAACTGCACGTTCATCAGGCCGACCACGTTCAGCGCGGCGGCCATGGCGGCGCTCTGGCGCTTCAGCTCGGCCACCGTGTCGGCGTTCAGGCTGTAGGGCGGCAGCGAGCAGGCGGAGTCGCCCGAGTGCACGCCGGCCTGTTCGATGTGCTCCATCACGCCGCCGATCAGCGTGCCGCCTTCGGCGTCGCGGATGCAGTCGACGTCGCATTCGACGGCGTCGTTCAGGAAGCGGTCGAGCAGCACCGGCGAGTCGTTGCTGACCTTCACAGCCTCGCGCATGTAGCGCTCGAGGTCGCGCTGCTCGTGCACGATTTCCATCGCGCGGCCGCCGAGCACGTAGCTCGGGCGCACCACCAGCGGGTAGCCCAGGGCCGCGGCCTTTTCGAGCGCTTCGGGTTCGGTGCGCGCGGTGGCGTTCGGCGGCTGGCGCAAGCCCAGCTCGTGCAGCAGCTTCTGGAAGCGCTCGCGGTCTTCGGCCGCGTCGATCATGTCGGGCGAGGTGCCGATGATCGGCACACCGTTGGCTTCGAGGTCGAGCGCAAGCTTCAACGGCGTCTGGCCGCCGTACTGCACGATCACGCCGAGCGGCTTCTCCTTGTCGACGATCTCCAGCACGTCTTCGAGCGTCAGCGGTTCGAAGTACAGGCGGTCGGAGGTGTCGTAGTCGGTCGACACGGTCTCGGGGTTGCAGTTGACCATGATGGTCTCGTAGCCGTCTTCGCGCATGGCGAGCGCGGCATGCACGCAGCAGTAGTCGAACTCGATGCCCTGGCCGATGCGGTTGGGACCGCCGCCGAGCACCATGATCTTCTTCTTGTCGGTCGGGTCGGCTTCGCACTCGTCTTCATAGGTCGAGTACATGTAGGCCGTGTTGGTCGCGAACTCGGCCGCGCAGGTGTCCACGCGTTTGTAGACCGGGCGCACGCCCAGGGCGCGGCGCTTCTCGCGGATGGCCGTGTCGGTGGTCTTGAGCTGCTTGGCCAGGCGACGGTCGGAGAAGCCCTTCTTCTTGAGCGCAAGCAGCGTGTCCTTGTCGATGTCGTCGAGCGACTTGGTTTCCAGTTCGAGTTCGATCTTCACGATCTCTTCGATCTGCACCAGGAACCACGGGTCGATCTTGGTCAGCGCGAACACTTCATCAACGCTCAGGCCCATGGCGAAGGCGTCGCCCACGTACCAGATGCGCTCGGGACCAGGCTCGCCCAGTTCCTTCTCGAGCACTTCGCGGTCCTGCGTCTTCTCGTTCAGGCCGTCGACGCCCACTTCGAGGCCGCGCAGGGCCTTCTGGAACGATTCCTGGAAGGTGCGCCCCATGGCCATCACCTCGCCCACCGACTTCATCTGCGTCGTGAGGCGCGAGTCGGCCTGCGGGAATTTCTCGAAGGCGAAACGCGGGATCTTGGTGACCACGTAGTCGATCGACGGTTCGAACGACGCGGGCGTGGCGCCGCCGGTGATCTCGTTGCGCAGCTCGTCGAGCGTGTAGCCCACAGCCAGCTTGGCCGCGACCTTGGCGATCGGGAAGCCCGTGGCCTTGGAGGCCAGTGCCGAGGAACGCGAGACGCGCGGGTTCATCTCGATGACGACCATGCGGCCGTCCTTCGGGTTGATGGAGAACTGCACGTTCGAGCCGCCGGTGTCCACGCCGATCTCGCGCAGCACGGCCAGCGAGGCGTTGCGCAGGATCTGGTATTCCTTGTCGGACAGCGTCTGCGCGGGGGCCACGGTGATCGAGTCACCGGTGTGCACGCCCATCGGGTCGAGGTTTTCGATCGAGCAGACGATGATGCAGTTGTCGGCCTTGTCGCGCACGACTTCCATCTCGTACTCTTTCCAGCCGAGCAGCGACTCTTCGATCAGCAGCTCGTTGGTCGGCGAGGCCTCGATGCCGCGCTTGCAGATGGTCTCGAACTCTTCCGGGTTGTAGGCGATGCCGCCGCCGGTGCCGCCCAGCGTGAAGCTGGGGCGGATGACGACCGGGAAGCCGACCGTCTTCTGCACGGCCCACGCCTCGTCGAGCGTGTGGGCGATGCCCGAACGCGCCGAGCCCAGGCCGATCTTGGTCATCGCGTCCTTGAACTTCAGGCGGTCTTCGGCCTTGTCGATGGCTTCGGGCGTGGCGCCGATCAGCTCGATCGGGCGGTTCGTGGCCGTGCCGGTGTACTTGTCGAGCACGCCGTTGCGCCACAGGTCGAGCGCGCAGTTCAGCGCGGTCTGGCCGCCCATGGTCGGCAGGATCGCGTCGGGGCGTTCCTTGGCGATGATTTTTTCAACCGTCTGCCAGGTGATGGGCTCGATGTAGGTGACGTCGGCCGTGGCCGGGTCGGTCATGATCGTCGCGGGGTTGCTGTTGATCAGGATGACCTTGTAGCCCTCTTCGCGCAGCGCCTTGCAGGCTTGCACGCCGGAGTAGTCGAACTCGCAGGCCTGGCCGATGATGATCGGGCCGGCGCCGATGATGAGGATCGATTTGAGGTCGGTGCGCTTAGGCATTCTTGTTCTCCGTCTTGTGCTTTTCCATGAGTGCCGTGAAGCGATCGAACAGGTAGCCGATGTCGTGCGGGCCCGGCGAGGCTTCGGGGTGGCCCTGGAAGCAGAACGCGGGCTTGTCGGTGCGCGCCAGGCCCTGCAGCGTGTTGTCGAACAGGCTGATGTGGGTGGGACGCAGGTTGGCCGGCAGCGACTTCTCGTCGACCGCGAAGCCGTGGTTCTGGCTGGTGATGCTCACGCGGCCGTTGTCCAGGTCCTTCACCGGATGGTTCGCGCCGTGGTGGCCGAACTTCATCTTGAAGGTCTTGGCGCCCGAGGCGAGCGCCATGATCTGGTGGCCCAGGCAGATGCCGAAGGTGGGAATGCCGGTCTCGATCAGTTCCTTGACCGCGCTGATGGCGTAGTCGCAAGGTTCCGGGTCGCCGGGGCCGTTGGCCAGGAAGATGCCATCGGGCTTGAGCTTGAGCACATCGGCCGCGGGCGTCTGCGCCGGCACCACGGTGATGCGCGCGCCACGCTGCGCGATCATGCGCAGGATGTTCTTCTTGACGCCGTAGTCGAACGCGACCACGTGGAACTGCGGCGTGATCTGCACGCCGTAGCCCGCGCCGAGCTTCCACTCGGTTTCAGTCCATTCGTAGGTCTGCTTGACCGACACCACCTTGGCGAGGTCGAGGCCGGCCATGCTCGGCGCGGCCTTGGCGGCGGCGATGGCCTTGTCGATCAGCGCCTGCGTCACGGTCTCGCCCGCGGCCAAGCCCAGGATGCAGCCGTTCTGCGCGCCGTGGGTGCGCAGGTGGCGCGTGAGCTTGCGGGTGTCGATGTTCGCGATGGCCACCGTGTTGCCGGACACGAGGTACTCGGTCAGCGTGGCGGTCTTGCGGAAGTTGGACGCGACGAGGGGCAGGTCCTTGATGATCAGGCCCGCGGCATGGATCTTGTCGGCTTCGATGTCCTCGCCGTTGACACCATAGTTGCCGATGTGCGGATACGTCAGGGTGACGATCTGCTGGCAGTAGCTGGGGTCGGTGAGGATTTCCTGGTAACCGGTCATCGCGGTGTTGAACACCACTTCACCGGTCGTGGAGCCGGCGGCTCCGATCGAGTTGCCGAGAAAGACCGTGCCGTCTGCGAGCGCCAGGATGGCGGGCGGGAAACTTCCCTTGAGAGACAAAAGCACTGGGTTCTCCGGATGGTTACGGTCGCCCGGAGCCCCAGGCGCGTTGCCTGCGGACTGCTGCTTAAGGGGATTTTGGCGTTGAAGGCGGCCGGGCGACGCTGATTTGCGAGTAAGCCCCCGATTGTAGCCCGGACTGGGTGTGTTATCTGGCCTGCAGGGCTGCTCCGCTCGCGTGCAGGCAGATGGCGGCCGCCGCCGCCACGTTGAGCGACTCTTCACCGCCCGGCTGCGCGATGCGGATGTGGTGGGCGGCCCGGGCCTCCAGCGCGGCCGAAACGCCCTGCCCCTCGTGGCCCATCAGCCAGGCGCAGGGGTGCGGCAGATCGGCCTTGTGCAGCCATTCGCCCCGGTGCGAACTGGTGGCCACCAGCGGCACCCGCAGCGCATCGAGCGCGTCGATGTCCACGCCTTCGACCAGCCGCAGGCCGAAGTGGGCCCCCATGCCGGCGCGCAGCACCTTCGGCGCCCACAGGGCGGCCGTGCCCTTGAGCGCGATCACCTGGGTGAAGCCGAAAGCCGCCGCGCTGCGCAGGATGGAGCCGGCATTGCCGGCGTCCTGCAGGCGGTCGAGCACCACGCTCGGGGCGTCGGGGAGGATTTCGGGCCGCGGTGGCAGGTCAAGCACGAAACCCATCGGCGCGGGTGACTCCAGGCCGCTCACTGCGCGCAGCAGGTCGTCGGCGACCACTACCGTTTTGATAGCGCTCTGTACCCATTCGGCGGGTGCAGAGGGCCAGAACGCTTCCGAAAACACCGCCACCGCCGGCCGGACGCCGCGGGCCAGCGCCGCGCGACACAGGTGATCGCCCTCGAGCCAGAGCCGGCCGAGCTTGCGGTAGGCGCCCGGGTCCTGCGCGAGCTTGCGCAAATCCTTGAGCAAGGGGTTGTCGCGCGAGCTGATGTGGCTCGGGCCGGTGTCGGTGGTCATGGCGGGCTCAGGGGGCGGCGCGCGGATCGAGGCGCGCGCCATGGTTCTCGGCGGCGCCGATCACGTGGGCGACCGAAACCTCGCCGGCCAAGACGTCGACGCCTGAAGTTGCGGCGGCCGTGCGCGCCAGCGCCGCTGCCACCGGGCTGAACGAGCGGCGGTGATGCACGCAGGCGCCGTGACGCTGGAGTGCCTCGAGGTGCTCGCGCGTGCCGTAGCCCTTGTGGCCGGCGAAGCCGTAGTGCGGAAATTCGTCGTGCAGTTGCGTGCAGAGCCGGTCGCGGTGCACCTTGGCCAGGATGGACGCGGCCGAGATCGCCTTGACCCGCGCATCGCCCTTAACGATGGCTTCGGCCAGCACGTCGAGCCGGGGCAGCCGGTTGCCGTCCACCAGCACCTTGACCGGTTTCAGCCGCAGGCCTTCGACCGCGCGACGCATCGCGAGCATGGTGGCCTGCAGGATGTTGAGGCTGTCGATCTCCTCGACCGAGGCCTGGGCGATCGAGCAGCACAGCGCCTTGGCCAGGATCTGGTCGTGCAGGCGTTCGCGCTGCAGGGCCGTGAGCGTCTTGGAGTCGGCCAGGCCACGGATCGGGCGCAGGTCGTCGAGGATCACGGCCGCAGCCACCACGGGGCCGGCCAGCGGCCCGCGCCCTGCCTCGTCGACGCCCGCCATCAGGCCGGGCGCGTCCCACACCAGCGGGGCCTGCTCAGCCTTCAAGAACTTTCTGGATCGCATCGGCGCACAGTGTGGGCGTGTCGCGCTGCAATTGCACATGCAGCGCTGAAAATCTTTGTTGCAGCGCCTGCGTCTTCGCGGGCGCGTCGAGCCATTCGAGCGTGGCGTTGGCCAGGGCCTCGGGCGAGGCGGCTTCCTGCAGCAGTTCGGGCACCACGAACTCGCGGCACAGGATGTTCGGCAGCCCGACCCAGGGCTGCAGCTGCTTGCGCTGCATGAGGCGCCACGAGAGCCCGTTCATGTTGTACGCGATGACCATCGGCCGCTTGAACAGCGCCGCCTCAAGCGTGGCCGTGCCGCTGGCGATCAGCGTGACGTCGCAGGCCGCGAGCGCGGCGTGCGACTGGCCGTCGAGGAGTTTCACCCGCCCGGCCATGCCGGCGGCCTGCAGCAAGCTTTCGACCTCGGCGCGCAACCCCGGCAGGATCGGCGCGATGAACTGCAGCTTCGGCTTGGCCTTCTGCATCAGCGCCGCGGCCGCGAAGAAGCGGGTCGCGAGGTAGCGGATCTCGGAGCGGCGGCTGCCGGGCAGCAGCGCGACGACCTGCGCCTCGGGGTCCAGCCCCAGCGCAGCGCGGGCGGCGGCGCGGTCGGGCGTCATCGGGATCACGTTGGCAATCGGATGGCCCACATAGCTCGCGGCCACGCCCTGCTTTTCGAGCAGTTCGGGCTCGAACGGGAAGATGCACAGCACGTGGTCGGCGGCGGCGCGGATCTTGTCGATGCGGTCGGCACGCCAGGCCCAGATCGAGGGGCAGACGAAGTGAACGGTCTTGATGCCGTCGCTGCGCAGGCCGGCTTCGAGGTCGAGGTTGAAATCGGGCGCGTCGACGCCGATGAACAGCTCGGGGCGCTCGCGCAGCAGCCGGGCCTTGAGCTGGCGACGGATGCCGGCGATCTCGGCGTAGTGCCGAAGCACCTCGATGTAGCCGCGCACCGCCAGCTTTTCCTGCGGCCACCAGCTCTGGAAGCCATGGGCCAGCATGCGCGGACCGCCGATGCCGACGGTCTGCAAGGCAGGCCAGCGGGCTTCGAGGCCGTCGAGCAGCAAGCCCGCGAGCAGGTCGCCGGACGCTTCGCCCGCGACCAGCGCGAAGCGGCGCTGTTCGTTCGTGCTCATCGCGCCCATGTCAGCGCGCGATGCCGCGCGTTGAATGAGCGAGGAAGGCCTCCATCAGCGCGACATCGCCGGCGGCCTCGGGCATTTCCGCCGCGAGCTCGGCGATGGCGGCGCGCGCCTCTTCGAGCGTCTTGCCCTGGCGGTACAGCAGGCGGTGCATCTGCTTGACCGCCGCGAGCCGCTGCGCCGAGAAATCGCGCCGGCGCAGGCCCACGATGTTGAAGCCGCGCACGGCCAGCGGATTGCCGTCGACCAGCATGAACGGCGGCACGTCCTGCGAGATCGCGCTCGCGAAACCGACCATGGCGTGCGCACCCACCGAAACGAACTGATGGATGCCCGTCAGCCCGCCGATCGTGACCCAGTCGGCCAGATGCACGTGCCCGGCCAGCGTGGTGTTGTTGGACAGCGTCGTGTGGTTGTCGACCCGGCAGTCGTGCGCGATGTGCGTGTACGCCATGATCCAGTTGTCGTTGCCGACACGCGTGATGCCCCCTGCCCCGGGCACGCCGAGGTTGAAGGTGCAGAACTCGCGGATCACGTTGCGGTCGCCGATGGTCAGCTCGGTCGGCTCGCCCGCGTACTTCTTGTCTTGGGGGATCGCGCCGAGCGACGAGAACTGGAAGATCCTGTTGTCGCGCCCGATGGTGGTGCGCCCTTCGATCACGCAGTGCGCGCCGATGGTGGTGCCCGCGCCGATCCGCACGTGCGGGCCGATCACGGTGTAGGGACCGACCGACACCGAGGCGTCGAGCTGGGCCTTCGGGTCGACGATCGCGGTCGAATGAACCTGGGTCATGCCTTGCAAGAGACGATGAGCCGGATCAGCTGTTGATCTGGCGCATGGCGCACATCAGCGAGGCTTCGCACGCCAGTTCGCTGCCCACGAGCGCACGGCCCTTGAACTTCGAGATGCCGGCCTTCATGCGCTCGATCTCGACTTCCAGCGTGAGCTGGTCGCCCGGCTCCACGGGGCGCTTGAAGCGCGCGCCGTCGATGGCCGCAAAGTAGTAGACCGTGTTGTCGTCGGGCACGATGTCCAGCGAGCGGAACGACAGCAGCGCCGCGGCCTGCGCCATGGCTTCGAGCATCAGCACGCCCGGCATCACCGGACGGTGCGGGAAGTGGCCGTTGAAGAAAGGCTCGTTCATCGTCACGTTCTTGAGGGCCGTGATGCGCTTGCCCTTTTCCATGCTCAACACCCGGTCCACCAGGAGAAACGGGTAGCGATGCGGCAGCAACTTGAGAATTTGGTGGATATCGAGCGTCGTGTCCGTCATGGTGTTCTGTTCCTGCATCGTCGTCATTGTTTCGAGGGGGCTTTTTCCAGCGCCTTCAGTCGTTCGCGCAGGCTGTGCAACTGCTTGAGTGTTGCCGCATTCTTTTCCCAGTTCGCATTGTCATCGATCGGAAACATGCCGGTGTACTGGCCCGGCTTGCGGATGGAACGCGTCACCACGGTGGCGGCCGACACGTGCACGCCGTCGGCCACCGTGAGGTGACCCAGCACGATGGCGCCGCCGCCGAAGGTGCAATTCGCGCCGATGGTGGCGCTGCCGGCCACGCCGACGCAGCCCGCCATGGCGGTGTGCTTGCCGACGCGCACGTTGTGGCCGATCTGGATCAGGTTGTCGAGCTTCACGCCGTCTTCGATCACGGTGTCGTCGAGCGCGCCGCGGTCGATGCAGGTGTTGGCACCGATCTCGACGTCGTTGCCGATGCGCACCGCGCCCAGCTGCTCGATCTTGACCCAGGCGCCCTGGTGCGGCGCGAGGCCGAAGCCGTCGGCCCCGATCACCACGCCGGGGTGCAGCAGGCAGCGCTCGCCGATGGTGCAGTCTTCACTGACCGTGACACGCGACTTCAGCACGGTGCCCGCGCCGATGCGCGCGCCCCGCTCCACCACGCACAGCGCGCCAATGCGCGCGGTGGCGTCGACCTGAGCTTCGGGATGGATCACGGCGGAGGGATGGATGCGATCGGCTTCCGGGCGCGCATGGTGCGCTTTCCACAGCTGCGTCAGGCGCGCAAAGTAGTAGTACGGATCGGACGTGACGATGTAGGCGCCACGCGCCGCGGCGGCCTCGCGCATGGCGGGCGACACGATGACACAGGCCGCCTTGGAGGCGGCCAGTTCCTGCTGGTATTTGGGATGGCTCAGGAAGCTGAGCGCATCGGGCTGTGCATTCTGAAGCGGCGCGAGCCGCTCGATGGACAGCGTGGAATCTCCATGAAGCTCGCCCCCGAGGGCGTCAACGATGGCTCCGAGCTGCAGCGACACGCCGGTTCGCGGCGTTACTTGCCGGCCGCAGGCGCAGAGGAGCCGACCGACGCGTTGAGCGCCTTGATCACCTTGTCGGTGATGTCGTGCTTCGGGTTGATGTAGATCGCTTCCTGGAGGATGGCGTCGTACTTTTCAGCTTCGGCGACCTGCTTGACCACGCGGTTGGCGCGCTCGTAGACCTGCTGGAGCTCTTCGTTCTTGCGCGCATTCAGGTCTTCCTGGAACTCGCGGCGCTTGCGCTGGAAGTCGCGGTCCTGGTCGACCAGCGAACGCTGGCGCGAGACGCGCTGGCTTTCCGACAGGGTCGGTGCCTCGCGCTCGAACTTCTCCGAGGCCGTCTTCAGCGCATCGCCCTGCACGGTCAGGTCCTTTTCGCGCTTGAGGAATTCAGCCTCGAGCTTGGCTTGCGCGGTCTTGGCCGGCTGCGCTTCACGCAGCACACGGTCGGGGTTCACGAAACCGATGCGAAAGCTTTCCTGGGCCTGCGCGGGCGCAGCCACGAGGGCAAAAGCGGGAATCAGGAACGCGCCGGCGGCGGCGCGAATCAAATGCTTCATTTAGAAAGACGTTCCGATCTGGAATTGGAGGCGCTGAATTCTATCCTTCGGGATCACGACGAACCCGGTGCTCGGATCCGTCACTTCCTTCTGGGACTTGACGGGGAAGGCGTAGGCCAGGCGCAGCGGGCCCAGCGGCGAGATCCAGCTGATGCCCAGGCCGACCGAGGCGCGCAGCTTCTTCTGGGCCTTCCACTGTTCGTCCGTCACGTTGGGTGCGCGGGAACCGAACACGTTGCCGACGTCGAAGAAGCCGTACAGGCGCAGCGTGCGGTCGTTGCCGGCGCCGGGGAACGGCGTGCTCAGCTCGGCGTTGAAGATGGCCTTCTTGGTACCGCCCAGTGCCGCGCCTTCGGTCTGGCCGAGCAGCGGCTGGTCGCGCGGGCCCAGCGAGTTCTGCTCGAAACCGCGGATCGAACCCAGGCCACCGGCGTAGAAGTTCTTGAAGATCGGGTAGACCTTGCCACCGAAGGCCTTGGCATAACCCACTTCGCCGTTGATGGCGAAGGTGTACTGCTTGTTGATCGCGAAGAACTGCTGGTACTGGTAGCTTGTCTTCAGGTACTTCATGTCGCCGCCCACGCCCAACTCGAGGTTGGCGCGCTGCAGGCGGCCGGTGGTCGGGACCAGCGCGCTGTCGCGGCTGTCGCGGCCCCAGCCCACGGTCAGCGGGATGCCCCAGACACTCTTCTGGTCGCAGCTGGTGACGAACCAGCCGGTCGCGTCCTTGCCGCAGTGGAAGTAGTTCAGGTACGACTGCGGCGTGGTGAGGCCGGCGAGCGCCGAGCGGTTCGGGTCGAACGCGTAGCGCTCCAGGCCGACACCGAAGAAGACGGTGTCGAGTTCGCTGAACGGCACGCCGAAACGGATCGAGGCGCCCTGGTTCACCAGCTTGTAGTCGCCGTCTTCGTTCGTGGAGTACGGACGCGTCGTCGTGTGGTAGACGCTGATCGTGCGCGAGATGCCGTCCTTCGTGAAGTACGGGTCGGTGGTGGTCAGCGACAGCGTGCGGTTGTACTTGCTGGTGTTGACCTGCACGCCCAGGAAGTTGCCCGAGCCGAACACGTTTTCCTGCGAGATGCCGAAGGTCAGCGCGACCTTTTCCGCGCTCGAGTAGCCGGCGCCCAGCTGCAGCGTGCCGGTGGGCTTTTCGGCCACGTTGACGGTCAGGTCGACCTGGTCGGGCGAGCCCGGCACTTCCTGGGTCTCGACGTTCACTTCGGTGAAGAAGCCCAGGCGGTCCACGCGGTCGCGCGAGACCTTGATCTTGTCGCCGTCGTACCACGAGGCTTCGAACTGGCGGAACTCGCGGCGGATCACTTCGTCGCGCGTCTTGTTGTTGCCGCCGACCGACACGCGGCGCACGTACACGCGGCGCGAAGGCTCGGCCTGCAGCGTGAGCGTGACGCGGTTGTTCACGCGGTCGATGTCCGGACGCGCCTGCACGCGGGCGAAGGCGTAGCCGAAGGTGCCGAAGTAGTCGCTGAAGGCCTTGGTGGTCTCCGTGACCTGCTCGCCGTTGTAGGGCTCGCCGGGCTTGATCGTGATGAGCGACTTGAACTCGTCGTCGCGGCCCAGGTAGTTGCCGTCGAGCTTGATGCCCGCCACCACGAACTTCTCGCCTTCGGTGATGTTCACCGTGACGCTCAGGTCCTTGCGGTCCGGCGAAATGGCGACCTGGGTCGAATCGATGCGGAACTCGAGGTAGCCGCGGGTGATGTAGTAGCTCTTCAGCGTCTCGAGGTCGGCGTTGAGCTTGGCGCGCGAGTACTGGTTCGACTTGGTGTACCAGCTCATGAAGCCGCCGCTGTCCTGGTCGAACAGGCTCAGCAGCGTCGATTCGCTGAAGGCCTTGTTGCCGACCACGTGCACTTCGCGGATCCGGGCGGACTCGCCTTCGGTCACGGTGAACGTCAGGTTCACGCGGTTGCGCTCGATGGGCGTGACGGTGGTCACGACGTTCGCGTTGTAGAGGCTGCGGCTCACGTACTGGCGCTTGAGCTCCTGCTCGGCGCGGTCGGCCAGGGCCTTGTCGTACGGGCGACCGTCGGCCAGCCCGATTTCACGCAGCGCCTTCTGCAGCGCCGCCTTGTCGAATTCCTTGGCGCCGACGAAGTCGACGTCGGCGATGGTGGGCCGCTCTTCGACGATCACCACCAGCACGTTGCCGTTGACGTCGATGCGCACGTCCTTGAACAACCCCAGGTCGAACAGCGCACGGATCGCGGCCGAGCCGCGTTCGTCGCTGTAGGTGTCGCCCACACGCAGGGGCAGCGACCCGAAGATCGTGCCGGCCTCGACGCGTTGCAAGCCTTCGACGCGGATATCGCGCACCGTGAAAGGCTCGACGGCCCAAGCGGCCGTGGCCGCCAGCGTGCTGGCCACCACCGCGGCAACGCTACGCAGGCGAAAGCGACTGAAGTTTGTGTTCATCTGTGAATTGGGCCGGCACGGAAAGGGCCGGCAGAAAGTTAACCAAAGAGCCGCGTGACGTCGTTGAAGAGTGCGACCGACATCATCACCAGCAGCAAGGCGACACCGCCACGCTGCAGCCGTTCCATCCAGGCGTCGGAGACGCTTTTCCCGGTCAGGCCCTCCCAAAGATAATACATCAGGTGCCCCCCATCGAGGACCGGCAACGGCATCAGGTTGAGCACCCCGAGGCTCACGCTGATGAGAGCGAGAAAGACCAGGTACTGCGTCAGACCGAGGCTGGCGGACTTGCCGGCGTAATCAGCAATTGTTAAGGGACCGCTCAGGTTCTTGATCGAGGCCTCGCCGATCAGCATCTTGCCCATCATGCGAACTGTGAGCGCGGACACCTCCCAGGTGCGCACCACGCCACGCCAGACGCCGTCGATGACGCCCTGGCGCACCGTGACCATCTCGGGCGGCGCGCCGACGTAGGCGCCGATGCGCGCGACCTTGGCGGCGCCCTCTTCGCGCACTTCCGGCTTGACCTCGAGCGAGAGCGGCTGGCCGCCGCGCTGGAGCTGCCAGGTCTGCGTGCGCGCCTGCCCGGAGGCGTCGACCGAGGCCCGGATGACTTCGCGCAGCTGCTGCCCGTCGAGGATGGGGGTGTCGCCGACGGTCAGGACCAGGTCGCCGTGGCGAAGGCCCGAACGCTCGGCCGCGCTGCCCGCCACGACCTCACCGATCTCGGGGCGGGTCAGCGGTGCGACCACGCCGATCTTGCGGAACATCTGCGGATCGGCGTCCTTGGCCTCCATGCGGCTCAGCGGCAGGACCAGTTGACGGCCGGGCCGACCACCCTCGCCCGCCACTTCGAGCGTGAGGTCGCGGCCATCGAGCGCGCCGCGCGTCATGCGCCAGCGCAGGTCTTCGAAGGACTGGACCGGCGACAGGTCGCCGTCGAAACCGGCCTGGGTGATGTGTTCGCCGCCGCGCAGGCCGGCCGACTCGGCCAGCGACGCCGCCACCGGCCGGGCCAGCTTGGCCACGGGCTCGTCGACGCCGATCCAGTTGACCGCCGTGTACAGAACGACCGCCAGCAGCAGGTTGGCGATCGGGCCGGCGGCCACGATGGCCGCGCGCGAGCGCAGCGGCTGGGTGTTGAAGGCGCGGTGCCGCTCGTCGGGCGCCACGGGGCCTTCGCGCTCGTCGAGCATCTTGACGTAGCCGCCGAAGGGAAAGGCGCCGATCACGAACTCGGTCTGCTGCCCCGGATGCTGCCGCTTGGGCTGCCAGCGCAGGAGGGCCTTGCCGAAGCCGACCGAGAAGCGCTCCACCTTGACGCCGCAGGCCACGGCCACGCGGTAGTGGCCGTATTCGTGGACCGCGATGAGGACGCCGAGAGCGACCACAAAAAAGCTATGACGGTGAGCATCAGGGTCCTCTGCGCTGTAGGGAATCAGGCCGCGAAACGTGCCGCGGCGGCATTGGCCGCCTCGCGGGCGCTGGCGTCGAGCGCCAGCAGGTCGGCCAGCGATGCCGGCTTGGAGGGCATGACCGCCTCCAAAGTTTCCAGGTTGACCGCATGAATGCGATCGAAACGCAGGCGCCGGTCGAGAAAGGCGGCCACCGCCACCTCGTTGGCCGCGTTCAGCACCGCCGTGGTGCCCGACGCAGCGCGCAAGGCCTGCCACGCCAGGCCCAGGCCGGGGAACAGCGCAGGATCGGGCGCGTCGAAGGTCAGCGAGCCCATCTGGCGGAAATCGAGCCGTGCCGCCCCGCTTTCGATGCGCTCCGGCCAGGCCAGCCCGACCGCGATCGGCACCCGCATGTCGGGCGTGCCGAGCTGCGCGATGACCGAGGCGTCGGTGAACTGCACCATCGAATGGACCACGCTCTGCGGGTGGATGACGACCTCGATCTGCTCCGGCGACACGCCGAACAGGTGTCGCGCCTCGATCACCTCGAGCGCCTTGTTCATCATCGTGGCCGAGTCGACCGAGATCTTGCGGCCCATGACCCAGTTCGGGTGCGCGCAGGCCTGCTCGGGCGTCACGGCGCCCAGCGTGTCGGGTGCCCGGGTGCGGAACGGGCCGCCCGAGGCGGTCAGGATGATCTTGTCGATGCGCCGCGCCCAGGTGGACGGGTCTTCGGGCAGCGACTGGAAAATGGCCGAATGCTCGCTGTCGATGGGCAGCAGCGTGGCGCCGCCCTCCTGCACCGTGCGCATGAACAGCTCGCCGCCGACGACCAGGGCTTCCTTTGTTGGCCAGCAGCAGGCGCTTGCCGGCGCGCGCAGCAGCCAGGCAGGGTGCCAGGCCGGCGGCACCGACGATGGCGGCCATCACGGCATCGACTTCGTCGTCCGACGCTATTCTTTCGAGAGCATCGTCGCCCATCAGGACGCGGGTCGGCAGATTGTTCTGCTTGAGCTTTTCAGCCAGCAGCGCGGCATGCGGCGCACTCGCCATGACGGCGAAGCGCGGCGAGAAGCGCGCGCATTGGGCCAGCAGCTCGTCGGCCTTGGTGGCCGCCGAGAGCGCAAACACCTCGAAGCATTCGGGGTGACGGGCAATGACGTCGAGCGTGCTGACACCGACCGAACCGGTCGAGCCAAGCACCGTGACACGTTGTTTGGGAGTGTTCACAGGAAAGCCAGCATCATGGCAATGGGAAGTGCCGGCAAGAGGGCATCCACGCGGTCGAGCACGCCGCCGTGGCCGGGCAGCAGCCGGCTGCTGTCCTTGGCGCCGGCGCTGCGCTTGATCAACGATTCGACGAGGTCGCCGACGACGCTCATCGCCGCCAGGAACACCGCCCCGATCAGCAGCAGCCACCAGCCGCGCTCATGCAGGCGGGTGTAGAAGCTGGGCACCGTGGCGCCCAGGCTCTTGTCGGCCCAGACCCAGGCGAACGCCAGCACGATGACGCCGGCCATGCCGCCCCAGACACCTTCCCAGCTCTTGCCGGGGCTGATGGCGGGCGCCAGCTTGGCGCGCGTGAACTTCAGGCCGAAGGCGCGGCCGGCGAAATAGGCGAACACGTCCGCCACCCAGACCAGCACCAGGATCGACAGCAGGAAGTTGATGCCGACCATGCGCGCCTGCACCGCCGCGAGCCATGCGACCCACAGCGCCAGCAGGCCGCCCACCAGCCGCAGTCCGCGCGGAATGCGCGGCCAGCCGGGCACCGCGACGCGCAGCAGCGCCGCGCCGCCGAGCACCCAGGCCGCACTGGCCAGGGACCACATGAGGAACAGGCGCTGCTCCAGCAGCCCCAGCCACCACGACAGCCCGCACAGCGCCACCATCTCGGCGCCCAGGAACAGCGACATACCCTGCCCGTAGCCGTTCAGGCGCCCCCACTCCCACGCGGCGGCGCCGATCAGCACCAGCATCACGCAGGCGAAGGGAATGTGGTTTCGGTAGAACAGCGCCGGCAGCAGGATCGCGAGCAGCACGATCGCCGTGAGGATGCGTTGTTTGAGCATGCGGAAGGTGGTGTCGGGCCGTTGTCAGGCCGCGGAAGCCGAGACCTGCGCCGAGGTCTGGCCGAAGCGACGCTCGCGGCCCTGGAACGCGGCAATGGCCTCGTCCAGTGCGGCTTCGTCGAACTCGGGCCAGAGCTTGTCGCTGAAGAACAGCTCGGCGTAGGCACTCTGCCAAAGCAGGAAATTCGACAGCCGCTGCTCGCCACCCGTGCGGATGAACAGGTCGGGGTCGGGCACGTGGGCCAGCGCCATGGCGCGATCGAGGTTCATCTCGGTCATGGGCAGGCCCTGCTCGGCGAGCTTGGCCGCGGCGCGGGCGATGTCCCAGCGCCCGCCGTAATTGAAGCAGATGTTGAGAATCAGACGCGTGTTGTGGGCCGTGGTCTGCTCGGCCGACACCAGGCCGGCCACCATCTTGTCGGACAGGCCGGCGCGTTCACCCACGAAATGCAGCCGCACGCCATCGGCGTTGAGGCGCGGCACTTCGCGTGCGAGTGCCCCGACCATCAGCTGCATCAGGCCGGAGACTTCTTCAGGGGGACGGTTCCAGTTCTCCGAGGAGAACGCGAACACGGTGAGCACGCCCACGCCACGGTCGGCGCAGGCCTTGACGCAGCGCCGCAGCGACTCCACGCCCTGCTTGTGCCCCGCCACGCGGGGCAGGAAGCGCTTGGTGGCCCACCGGCCATTGCCATCCATGACGATGGCAACGTGGTGCGGAGGGGGCGTCGTCTGCGGCGAGGAGGCCATGCGGAGCCTCAAACGGCCATGATCTCCGCTTCTTTCGCGGCGACCAGACGGTCGATTTCCGCGATGTGCTTGTCGGTGACCTTCTGGATGTCGCCTTCGGCGCGCTTCTGATCGTCTTCCGAGGCCAGCTTGTCCTTCACGAGCTTCTTGACGGCTTCGTTCGCGTCGCGGCGCAGGTTGCGCGTCGCGATCTTGGCGCTTTCGCCTTCGTTGCGGACCAGCTTGGTCATTTCCTTGCGGCGCTCTTCGCTCATGGCGGGCAGCGGCACGCGGATCAGGTCGCCCATCGATGCCGGGTTCAGGCCCAGGTCGCTTTCGCGGATGGCCTTCTCGATCTTGGCGCCCATGCCCTTTTCCCAGGGCTGGACGCTGATGGTGCGCGAGTCGAGCACCGACACGTTCGCCACCTGGCTCAGCGGCACCTGCGAGCCGTAGTACTCGACGTGGATCGAGTCGAGCAGTGCCGAGTTGGCGCGGCCCGTGCGGATCTTGGTGAGGTTGTTCTGGAAGGCGGCGAGCGACTGGTTCATCTTCGCGTCGGTCGCACTGCGAATGTCTGCAATGGTCATCTCATTTACTCCTAGGCATGCACCAGCGTGCCCTCGTCCTCGCCCATCACGACGCGCTTGAGGGCGCCGTTCTTGAAGATCGAGAACACCTTGATCGGCAGCTTCTGGTCGCGGCACAGCGCGAAGGCCGTGGCGTCCATGATGCCGAGATTCTGCGCAATCGCCTCGTCGAAGGTGAGCGAGGCGTAGCGCGTGGCTTCGGGGTGGGTCTTGGGATCGGCGGTGTAGACGCCGTCCACCTTGGTCGCCTTGAGCACCAGCTCGGCGCCGATCTCGGCACCGCGCAGCGCGGCGGCCGTGTCGGTCGTGAAGAAGGGGTTGCCGGTACCGGCCGCAAACACCACGACCTTGCCCTCTTCGAGGTACTGCAGGGCCTTGGGGCGCACATAGGGCTCGACCACCTGCTCGATGGCGATGGCGGACATCACGCGGGCCACGAGGCCCTGCTTGTTCATCGCGTCGGCCAGGGCCAGCGAGTTCATGACGGTGGCCAGCATGCCCATGTAGTCGGCCGTGGCGCGGTCCATGCCGACGGAGCCTCCCGCGACGCCGCGGAAGATGTTGCCGCCGCCGATCACGACCGCCACCTGGACGCCCATGTTCACGACCTCGGCCACTTCTTCGACCATGCGCACGATAGTGGCGCGGTTGATGCCGAAGGCGTCATCGCCCATCAGTGCCTCACCCGACAGCTTCAACAAGATTCGCTTGTGGGCTGGGCGGGCATCAGACATGGGCATTTTCCTTAGAGGGTTGGCGGGGGCGAGTGTAAAACGTGGCGGTGAAAAAGCGGCGGCACGCTGTCGCGCACCGCCGCTTGGAGGCCTGCCGGATCAGGCGGCAGCCTTGGCAGCAGCGACCTGGGCAGCCACTTCGGCTGCGAAGTCGTCGACCTTCTTCTCGATGCCTTCGCCGACCACGTACAGGGTGAAGCCCTTGATCGTGGTGTCGGCGGCCTTGAGCATCTGCTCGACGGTCTGCTTGTCGTTCTTCACGAACGGCTGGTTGTGCAGCGAGACTTCCTTGAGGTACTTCTGCACGCCGCCTTCGATGCGCTTGGCAACGATGTCGGCCGGCTGCGGCTTCTTGCCTTCGGCTTCGGCCGTCTTGCGGTCTTCTTCAGCCTTGCCAGCGGCCACGGCGCGCTCTTTTTCGATCAGCTCGGCAGGCACATCCGATGCCTGGATGGCGACCGGCTTCATGGCGGCGATGTGCATCGCGACGTCCTTGGCCGAGGTGTCGTCACCTTCGAATTCGACCATCACGCCGATGCGCGTGCCGTGCAGGTACGACGCCAGCTTGCCGTTGCCCGTGAAGTGCTTGAAGCGGCGGAAGCTCATGTTCTCGCCGATCTTGCCGATCAGGCCTTTGCGCACGTCTTCGAGCGTAGGGCCGAAGCCGTCCTGCTCGTAGGCCAGCGCGCCCAGCGCGGCGATGTCTGCGGGATTGTTCTTGGCGACCAGCATCGCGGCAGCATTGGCCATGGCCAGGAAGCTGTCGTTCTTGGTGACGAAGTCGGTTTCGCAGTTGATTTCGATCATGCCGCCGGCAGCGCCGTCGACGAAAGCCGTGACCACGCCTTCAGCAGTGATGCGGCCCGATGCCTTGCCAGCCTTGTTGCCGAGCTTGATGCGCAGCAGCTCTTCGGCCTTTTCCATGTTGCCGTCGGCCTCCGTCAGAGCCTTCTTGCATTCCATCATGGGCGCATCGGTCTTCGCGCGCAGTTCGCCGACCATGCTTGCGGTGATTGCAGCCATTTGTGTATCTCCGTAAATCCAAAAATCAGGTTAAAAAAAAGGGGCACCAAAGCCCCTTCTTCAGGCTCGCGAACGCGCCTATCAGGCCGAAGCGCCTTCTTCGACTTCGACGAATTCGTCGCCGCTGCCTTCGGCAACGGCCTTGACCACGTCACCACCGGCGCTGTTGCGGCCTTCGATGATCGCGTCGGCGATGCCACGGGCGTACAGCGTGACGGCCTTCGACGAGTCGTCGTTGCCAGGAATCACGTAGTCGATGCCTTCGGGCGAGTGGTTGGAGTCGACCACGCCGATCAGCGGGATGCCGAGCTTCTTGGCTTCGGCCACGGCGATCTTGTGGAAGCCCACGTCGATCACGAAGATGGCGTCGGGCAGCGCAGCCATGTCCTGAATGCCGCCGATGTCCTTCTCGAGCTTCGCGATTTCGCGCGAGAACGTGAGCTGTTCTTTCTTGCTCAGACTGTCGAGGCCGGCTTCTTGCTGGGCCTTCATGTCCTTCAGACGCTTGATCGAGGTCTTGACGGTCTTGAAGTTGGTCAGCATGCCGCCGAGCCAGCGGGTGTCGACGAAAGGCACGCCGGCGCGGCGGGCTTCTGCAGCGACGATTTCACGGGCCTGGCGCTTCGTGCCGACCATCAGGATCGTGCCGCGGTTGGCCGTGAGTTGCTTGGCGTACTTCATCGCGTCCTGGAACATCGGGAGCGACTTTTCCAGGTTGATGATGTGAATCTTGTTGCGGTGACCGAAGATGAACGGAGCCATCTTGGGGTTCCAGAAGCGGGTTTGGTGACCGAAGTGGACACCGGCTTCCAGCATTTCGCGCATGGTGGTCGACATTGAATTTACTCCAAAGGTTGGGTCTAAAATCCAGCCCGTTTTGCGCCCCTTCGACGGGGTCGCAACACCTTGATTGGGCCGGTTTGCGGATGTGCTTGACTGGCGGCGACAAAACTGTCGCATAACCAGCGAAACCCAAAGAGTATAGCACGGCGGCCACCCCCTCCTCCCTCGAACCGAGCCGTTCCAAGGTACCCTCGACGCCATGAACGACCTTCACGCCACCCGTCTCACCCTTCTGGCTGGCGGTTCCGATGCGCGCACCGAAATGGAGCGCGCCATCGCCCTCTCCGAATCTCCCGCCTGCGCCCACGTTTTCACCCGCACGATGTTCGACGAGGCCCGCGCGGCCGCCGCCGCATCGGCGCCCGAAAGCCGCCTCGCCGGGCTTGCCTTCACCAGCAAGGACCTGTTCGACGTCGCCGGCCAGCCGACACCCGCCGGCTCGGCCGTGCTCTCGCACGCACCGGCCGCCCCAGCCGATTCGCTCGCCGTGGCCCGACTGCGCGCCGCCGGCGGCGTGCTGACCGGGCGCACCAACATGACGGAGTTCGCCTTTTCCGGCGTCGGCGTCAACCCGCACCACGGCACGCCGGCCAACGTGAGTGACGCTGCCACGCCGCGCATTCCGGGCGGCTCGTCCTCCGGCGCGGCGATCTCGGTGGCGAGCGGTGCGGCCTTCATCGGCCTGGGCTCCGACACCGGCGGCTCGATCCGCATCCCGGCGGCACTGAATGGCATCGTCGGCTTCAAGAACACCGCCCGCCTCACGCCGGCCGACGGCGCACTGCCCCTGTCGACCACGCTCGACACCGTCTGCGCCATGACCCGCTCGGTGCGCGACGCCGTCACCGCGCACGAAATTCTCTCGGCGCGGCAGGTGACGCCCGGCTCGGCGCCGCTGTCGGCCTACCGGCTGGCCGTCGTGAAGAACGTCTTCCTCGACGACCTCGAGCCCACCGTGGCCACGGCCTTCGAGCGCACCCTCGCGACCCTGCGCGCCACGGGCGCTCATATCCACGAGATCGAACTGCCCGAGCTGGCCGACCTGCAGGCCATCAACGCCACCGGCGGCTTCTCGGCGGCCGAGTCGTACGCCTGGCACCGGCTGCTGCTGGAGCGCAGCGGCGCCGGCTACGACCCGCGCGTGGCGCAGCGCATCCTGCGCGGCGCGGGCATGAAGGCGCACGAGTACATCGACCTGGTCCGCGCCCGCCGCGACTGGATCGCCCGTGTCGAGAAGGCGCTGGCACCGTTCGACGCCGTGGTGTCGCCGACCGTGCCGATCACGGCGCCGTCCATCGCCAGCGTGGCACCGGGCGCCGAGCGCGACGACGAATTCTTCCGCGTCAACGCGCTGCTGCTGCGCAACCCGTCGATCGTCAACATGCTCGACGGCTGCGCCATTTCGCTGCCCTGCCACGTCGCCGGCGAACTGCCGGTCGGCCTGATGCTGTGGCACGGCGCGATGCACGACGACGCCGTGCTCGCGGTGGCCCTCCAGGCCGAACGCACGCTGCAGAAATAACCGCTGGCACCGCCCGCCTCACGGGCGTCAGCCGCTTCTTTTATCTAGAACATTTCAATGAAAATCGCGATCGTGGGCGCCGGCATCGTCGGCGTCACCACCGCCTGGGAACTGGTTTCCGACGGCCATGAAGTGAGCGTGTTCGAGCGCCGCGGCGCCGCCGCCGAAGAGGCCAGCTTCGCCAACGCCGGCGTGGTCGCGCCGGGTTATGTCACGCCGTGGGCCGCACCGGGTATGCGCGGCAAGGTGCTGCGCTCGCTGCTGTCTTCGCACGGCGCCATCAAGCTGCGCTGGCCGCTGAGTTCGCGCGACCTCAGCTGGATGTCGCGCTGGCAGAAGGCCTGCAAGCTCGAGACCTACCTGGCCAACCGCGCCCGCATGCAGCGGCTGGCTTTCTACAGCCGCACCCGGCTGCACGCGGTGACCGAAGCGCGCGAGCTGAACTATGAACGCAGCGATGGCTACCTGGTGCTGCTGCGCTCCAAGCGCGAGAAAAAACTGGTGCAGCCCGGACTCGAGGTGCTGCGTTCGGCCGGTAGCGTGTTCCGCGAGATCGACGCCGACGAGGCCCGCCTGATCGAGCCCGCGCTCAACCCCGACACCCCGCTGGCAGGCGCGATCCACCTGCCAGAAGACGAGGTCGCGAACTGCCGCCAGTTCGCGCTGCTGCTCAAGTGGGAAGCGGAGGCTTTGGGCGCGCAGTTCCACTTCAACTGCGACATCGCCCCCCTGAGCCGCGCCACGCCCACCTCGCTGACGCTGGCCAGCGGCTCGGACGCATTGCAGTTCGACGCCATCGTGGTGTGCGCCGGCCTGTCGTCCGCCGCGCTGCTGCGTCCGCTGGGATTGCGCATTCCGCTGGCGCCGGTCTACGGTCACTCGGTCAGCGCCCCGGTGCGCGAGCCGCTCAACGCACCACGCAGCGCGGTGATGGACGAACGCTACAAGGTCGCGATCTCCCGCCTGGGCCAGCGCGTGCGCGTGGCCGGCAGCGCCGAGATCGGCGGCTCGCCCGACGCCATGAGCCCGGCCGCGATCCAGACGCTCTACAAGGTGCTGCACGACTGGTTTCCCGGCGCAGCCACGCTGCAGTCGGGCATCCAGCAATGGAAAGGCGCCCGCCCGATGCTGCCCGACGGCCCACCGGTGCTGGGTGCCAGCGGCATTCCCGGTGTGTGGCTCAACCTGGGCCACGGCTCGAGCGGCTGGGCGCTGTCGTGCGGCAGCGCGCGCGTGCTCGGCGACCTGATCGGTGGGCAAGACCCCGGCATCGACCTCGAAGGCCTGGGGATCGAGCGGCTCAGTCTTTAGGACCCCAGCGGCGCAGTTGCTCGGGGGTGGCCGGTTTTTCCACCGGCAGTTCGGGCCGGGGCGCCCAGCGTTGGGCGATCAACCCCAGGATCGCCGGCGCGATCAGCCCGAAGAACACCAGCACCAGCAGGTCCAGGCTCAACATCAGCCACTGCGTGCCGGACCCTGCCTCGACCGGCACGTCGAGCCACCGGATCACGCCGATGCCATAGCCCACGCCCAGGGCCCACGCGATGTCGCGCAGCGGCACCCGGCGCAACACCTCGGCCAGCAGGAACAGCCCCCACACCACGATCAGCAGGCCGACCGCCCAGGCCGCGCCGGCGATCATCGCTGCGGCCGCGCCAACGAAGCCGGCCAGGCACGCCAGCAGCAGAAGCAGCAACCAGCCGAAGGTCTTGAGCGTCATCGGTCGATGATAGGAGGCGCGGCGTCGGCGGCACAATGGCTCGATGCATCGCATCACGTCCGCCAGCGCCGCCGACCTGTTCGACATCGCCGCCACGCGCCGCATCGAGCAGGCGGCCGCCTCCGCCCTGCCCCCTCACACGCTGATGCAGCGCGCCGGCCTCGCCGCGGCGCGGCTCGCAATGGCGCTCGCGCCACACGCGCGAACGATCTGGATCGCCTGCGGCCCCGGGAACAACGGCGGCGACGGCTTCGAAGCCGCGGCGCAACTGCGGCATCGCGGCTTCTCTCCGGTCGTCACCTTCGTGGGCGATGAAGGCCGGCTGCCAGCGGATGCCAAGGCGTCGCTGCAGCGTGCGCGCGATGCGGGCGTCACCTTCGCCTCGGCGCCGCCATCAAGCTTCGAGCTGGCGATGGATGCGCTGCTCGGCATCGGATCAACCCGCCCGCCCTCGGGCACGATGGCCGAATGGCTTGCGCGGATGCACGCGAGCGCCTCGCCGGTGCTCAGCATCGACGTGCCCTCGGGCCTCGACGCCGACACCGGCATGCTGGCCTCCAACACAGATCAAGCACCGGCATCGGTCCGCACCACCCTCACCTTCCTCACGCTGAAACCCGGCTTGTTCACGGCGCAAGGCCGCGACGCAGCCGGCACGGTGTGGTTCGACGATCTGGGCTGCCGCGCTTTCATCCAGGAGCGACCGACGGCCCGCCTCGCAAGCACGCCCGATATCCAGCCGCGCACCCACGCCTCGCACAAAGGCAGCTACGGCGATGTCGCGGTGATCGGCGGCGCCTCGGGCATGGCTGGTGCCGCGCTGCTGGCCGGCTCGGCCGCGCTCCATGCCGGCGCAGGACGCGTGTTCGTCGGACTGCTCGATCCCCGCGCAGCGCCGGTCGACACCTCGCAGCCCGAGCTGATGCTGCGCGACGCCCATGCCCTGGACCTCGCCGGCATGACGGTCGTGTGCGGCTGCGGTGGCGGCGATGCCGTGCGCGAGCTGCTGCCGCGCGTGCTGTCGACGGCCGCCGCGCTGGTGCTCGACGCCGACGCGCTCAACGCCATCGCCACCGATCCGTCACTTCAGGCGCAACTGATCGCGCGAGGCCAGGCCGGCGCTCCCTCCGTGCTCACGCCGCACCCGTTGGAAGCCGCGCGCCTGCTCGGCGACACGACGGGTGGCGTGCAAGCCAACCGCCTGGCCGCGGCCCGCGCGCTGGCGTCGCGCTTCGGCGCGGTGACGGTGCTCAAGGGATCTGGAACAGTGATTGCCGACGCGAGCGACGGGCCGCCGGTCATCAACCCGACCGGCAATGCCCGCCTTGCCACCGCAGGCACCGGCGATGTGCTCGCCGGCATGATCGGCGCGGCGCTCGCGATGCGCCGCCCCGCATTCGAGGCGGCATGCGAAGCCGTCTGGCAGCACGGCCGCATCGCCGACCTGTGGCCGGCCGATGCGGCCCCGCTTACGGCGGGCTCGCTGGCCCGCCGCGCGCCTAGCTGAGCGCAGGACTCAGCCGCGCCCGACGAAGGGCATCTTCGTGGCCATGATCGTGTGGAAGAGCACGTTGGCTTCCAGCGGCAGGTTCGCCATGTAGAGCACCGACTGGCCGACGATCTTGACGTCGATCAGCGGCTCAATCGCTAGCTCGCCGCTGGCCTGCGGCACGCCGGTGGCCATGCGCGCGGCCAGCTCGGTCATGGCATTGCCCACGTCCACCTGCCCCACCGCGATGTCGTACTTGCGACCATCGAGCGACGCGGTCTTGGTCAGGCCTTCGACCGCGTGCTTGGTCGAGGTGTAAGCCGCGGAATTCGGCCGCGGCGTTGTCGCCGAGATCGAACCGTTGTTGATGATGCGACCGCCCCGCGGCGTCTGCGCCTTCATCGTGCGGAAGGCCTGCTGGATGCAGAAGAACATGCCGGTGAGGTTGATGTCCACCACGCCCTTCCACTGCTCGGGCGTCCAGTCCTCGAACGGTCCCGGCGGGTTGCCCACGCCGGCGTTGTTGAAAAGCAGGTCGACGCGCCCGAAGCGCTCGACCGTGGCGCCGAACAGCGCCTGCACCGAATCGGCATTGGCCACGTCGGTCGGCACCGCGAAGGCGCGCGCACCCGCGCCCGATTCTTCCGCCACTTGCTCCAGCGGCTCGAGGCGGCGCCCCGCAAGGGCCACGCTCCAGCCGTCAGCCAGCAAGGCCAGCGCGGCCGCGCGGCCGATGCCCGACCCGGCGCCCGTGACGATCGCGATGCGGCCCTTGTTGTTTTCCACGCTCATGCTTCATGTCTCCTTTTCAGCTGGTCCATACACACACGGTAAACACGTAGTGTGCACGGCGCATCTCATCCACGGCGGGGCTTGCGCCCCTTGCCCTGCATCTTGTTGGCGGCTTTCTTCACCGCCGACTTGAAGGCCTGCATGGCCGATTGCGGGCCGGCAGGTGCCACGGCAGCGCCGCCGCCGTGCTCCGACCTTGACTCGCCACCGGCCTCCGCCTTGTGGCGGGCGCTTCGCTTGGCCGACGCCTTCACCGGTGCGCTGCCTTTGTCCTTCATCGCACGCGAGGTCAGGTCTTCGCCTTCGCGCACGAGGCGGAAATCGATCTTGCGGCCATCGAGGTCGACGCGGCTCACCTGCACCCGCACCCGCGTTCCGATGGCGTAGCGGATGCCGGTGCGCTCGCCGCGCAGCTCCTGGCGCATCTCGTCGAACTTGAAGTATTCGCCGCCGAGCTCGGTGATGTGCACCAGCCCCTCGACGTACATCGCATCGAGCGTGACGAAGATGCCGAAGGTGGTGGCCGCGGTGACCACGCCGCCGTATTCCTCGCCAAGGTGCTCGCGCATGTACTTGCACTTGAGCCAGGCCTCGACGTCGCGGCTGGCTTCGTCGGCACGGCGCTCGTTAGCGCTGCAATGCAGGCCGGCGGCTTCCCAGGCCAGCACTTCCTTGCTGGGCGCGACGGTCGCCTTTTGCGGCTTGTTGGTCGGCGCCTTGACGCGTGAAGCGAGCCGCTTGGCCAGCTTGGCATGCGCTTCGCCGGGCGTCGGCAGCATCGGCAACTGGTAGCGCGTCTTGCCGAGGATCGCCTTGATCACGCGGTGCACCAGCAGGTCGGGGTAGCGCCGGATCGGGCTCGTGAAGTGCGTGTAGGCCTCGTAGGCCAGGCCAAAGTGGCCGCTGTTGAACGGCGTGTAGATCGCCTGCTGCATCGAACGCAGCAGCATGGTGTGGATCTGCTGCGAGTCGGGACGCTCCTTGGTGGCTTCGGCGATCGCCTGGAACTCACCGGGACGCGGCTCGTCGGTGATGCTCAGGCCCACGCCCATGGCCTTCAGGTAGCCGCGCAGGATTTCCTTCTTCTCGGGCGTCGGGCCTTCGTGCACACGGAACAGGCCCGGGTGCTTGCCTTCGGCGATGAAGTCAGCGCTGCAGACATTGGCGGCGAGCATCGCCTCCTCGATCAGGCGGTGCGCCTCGTTGCGCGTGCGCGGCACGATCTTCTCGATGCGGCCGGCGTCGTCGCAGATGATCTGCGTCTCGGTGGTTTCGAAGTCGACCGCGCCGCGCTTGCCGCGCTGCTTGAGCAGGGCCTTGTAGACGTCGGCGAGGTTCAGCAGGTCCTTGACGCGGTCCTTGCGCTTGGCCGCTTCGGGCCCGCGCGTGTTGCCGAGGATGGCGGCGACTTCGGTGTACGTGAAGCGCGCATGGCTGAACATCACGGCCGGATAGAACTGGTAGGCGTAGATCTCGCCATCGGCGGCAACCAGCATGTCGCACACCATGCACAGGCGCTCGACCTCGGGGTTGAGCGAGCACAGGCCGTTCGACAGCTTCTCGGGCAGCATCGGAATCACGCGGCGCGGGAAGTAGACGCTGGTGGCGCGGTCGTACGCATCGATGTCGATGGCCGAGCCGGTCTGCACATAAGCACTGACGTCGGCGATGGCGACCAGCAGGCGCCAGCCCTTGCCGCGGCCCACCTTGGCGGGCTCGCAGTACACGGCGTCGTCGAAGTCGCGGGCGTCTTCGCCGTCGATGGTGACGAGCGGCACGTCGGTGAGGTCGATGCGACCCTTCTTGTCGGCGGGGCGCACCTTCTCGGGCAGGGCCTTGGCCTGCGCCAGGCACTCCGCGGAAAACTCATGCGGCACGCCGTACTTGCGCACTGCGATTTCGATTTCCATGCCGGGGTCGTCGATCTCGCCCAGCACTTCTCTTACGCGGCCCACGGGCTGGCCGAACAAGGCCGGCGGCTCGGTGAGCTGGACGACCACCACCTGGCCGACCTTGGCGGGGCCGGTCGCGCCCTTCGGGATCAGGACGTCCTGGCCGTAGCGCTTGTCTTCCGGTGCAACGAGCCAGATCCCGCCTTCGTGCAACAGGCGGCCGATGATGGGTTGCTCGGGCCGCTCGACGATCTCGACCACGCGCCCCTCGGGGCGGCCGCGACGGTCCTGTCGCACGATGCGCGCCTTGACGCGATCCTTGTGCAGCACCGCGCGCATCTCGTTCGGTGGCAGGTAGATGTCTGCCTCGCCGTCGTCGCGTTGCACGAAGCCGTGCCCGTCGCGATGTCCTTGAACAGTTCCTTCGATTTCATCCAACAAGCTGCTGGAAGTGACATTATTTTTGATATGATCTCCTTCTTTCCTGAAATTCAAAACGTGGCTGCTTCTGCAGTCATGTGGGCCCAGATGGCGGAATTGGTAGACGCACTAGTTTCAGGTACTAGCGAGTAACATCGTGGAGGTTCGAGTCCTCTTCTGGGCACCAAGTTTAAACAGACCTTTACCAGGTCATCCGATTGAAGCCACCGGTCTCCGGTGGCTTTTTTCATGGCCGCTCGAAACTGCATCAAACGGGCGACGCGATCGTCAGATCACGCCCCTCGATGCCGGCCATGCACGCACGATCGCACCCACCCGCCGCACGAGCGATGTCGTGCAGAAGCTGAAATTTCGACACGCTCAAAAGAGCGCGCCAAATTTGTGTATATAATCGTAGTCTTTGCTGAGAAGCAAAATTAGCCCAGATGGCGGAATTGGTAGACGCACTAGTTTCAGGTACTAGCGAGTAACATCGTGGAGGTTCGAGTCCTCTTCTGGGCACCAAGATTGAACAGACCCTTACCAGGTCTTCTATAAAAAGCCACCGGCCTCCGGTGGCTTTTTTCTTGGCCGTTTGAATCAGGTGCATCAAACGGGCAACGCGATCAGGTCGTGGCCTTCAGCGCCCACGATGCGTGCACGCGTGAACTCGCCGACCTTCATCGTCTTGCTGATCTTCTCGGGCGGCAGGAGGCGAACAGTGCCGTCGATCTCCGGCGCGTCGGCGTACGTGCGCCCCACCCCACCCTTGCGGCCCAGCGCCGGCGCTGAATCGACCAGCACCTGCATCGTCGAGCCGATGCGCTTTTGCAGCTTAGCGATCGACACGGCCTCGGCCACCTCCATGAAGCGGGCGCGGCGCGCTTCGCGCTCGGCTTCGGGCAGCATGCCCGGAATATCGTTGGCGGTGGCGCCTTCGACCGGACTGTAGGCAAAGCAGCCGGCACGATCGATTTCGGCCTCGCGGATGAAGTCGAGCAGGTGCTCGAACTCCTGCTCCGTCTCGCCCGGGAAGCCGGCGATGAAGGTGCTGCGGATCACGAGTTCGGGGCAGACCTCGCGCCAACGCGCGATCCGCTCCAGGTTCTTCTCGCCGCTGGCCGGCCGCTTCATGCGCTTGAGTACGTCGGGGTGGCTGTGCTGCAGCGGCACGTCGAGGTACGGCAGCACCAGGCCGCTCGCCATCAACGGAATGATTTCGTCAACGCTCGGATAGGGGTACACGTAGTGCAGGCGCACCCAGGCGCCATACGGCTCGGCAATTTCGCCCAGCGTGCGCACGAGTTCGAGCATGCGGGTCTTGACGGGCTTGCCGTCCCAGAAGCCGGTGCGGTACTTCACGTCGACGCCGTAGGCCGAGGTGTCCTGGCTGATCACCAGCAGCTCTTTCACCCCGCCCTCGAACAGGGCCTTGGCTTCGCTGAGCACATCACCCACCGGACGCGAGACCAGGTCGCCGCGCATCGAGGGAATGATGCAGAAGGTGCAGCGGTGGTTGCAGCCTTCGCTGATCTTCAGGTAGGCATAGTGCCGCGGCGTCAGCTTGAGGCCGGCCACGCCGAAGGTGTTCGGCACGAGGTCGATGAACGGATCGTGCGGCTTCGGCAGGTTGGCGTGCACCGCGTCCATCACTTCCTGAGTGGCATGCGGGCCGGTGACGGCCAGCACGCTGGGGTGCATCTGGCGTACGAGGTTGCCGCCCTGGTCGCCAGTCTTGGCGCCCAGACAGCCGGTGACGATCACACGGCCGTTCTCGGCGAGCGCTTCGCCGATGGTGTCCAAGCTTTCCTTCACCGCATCGTCGATGAAGCCGCAGGTGTTGACGATCACGAGGTCGGCACCCTCGAAAGTCTTGGCGGTTTGATACCCCTCGGCACTCAGCTGGGTCAGGATCAATTCGGAATCGGTCAAGGCCTTGGGGCAACCAAGGCTGACGAAGCCGACCTTGGGGGCGGTCGGCGTGACGGTACGTTCAGGGGAGGCAACTTCGCTCATAGGCCTCTATTGTCCCAGCTATCGGTGACAGCGGGGCATTCATCGGGCAGTCACCCCATTCGGGCGGGCCGCCGCGCGGCGCTCAGGGGCGCTTGATGCCAAAGGCGCCCAGCACCTGCTCGGTGTTTTTCTGCATCTGCTCCTGCATCTGCAGGAAGACGTTCTTCGATTGCTCGACGTAGTTGCCCATCAGCCCCTGGATCATCGGCGACTGCATGGTCATGAAGCGCGACCACATCTCGGGCGTCAGGCCTTCGGCCTTTTCGGCGAGCTGGGCCTGCATCTCGGTCATGGCCTGGATGTTCTTCTCGAGGTACGGGCCCATGTAGCCCTGCATGGCCTGGCCGTAGAAACGGATGATGTTGGCCAGCACCTGCTCGGTGAACATCGGCGCGCCGCCGGCCTCTTCTTCCAGGATGATCTGCAGCAGGATGCTGCGCGTGAGGTCGTCGCCGGTCTTGGCGTCGCGCACCACGAACTGCGCGTTCTTGATGACCAGCTGCTTGACCTCGGTCAGCGTGATGTACGTGGATGTCTCCGTGTCGTAGAGCCGTCGGTTGGGGTACTTCTTGATCACACGCTGGACCGGCTTCACCCCGGACTTCTTGCTCTGCACTACAGACTCCTTCACATGGACGCCCATGTCATCGGATGATTCTAGGGAGCGGTTTTGCTGCATCGCGACAAGGTTTACCCTGACCGTGATTCTTCTTCAGGCATCCGGCGCCGTCGCGTACTCGGCACCGCACGCATGACACGCCGCAGTTTCGGGGCGTTCCGGGGTCGACAACCTGAATCGCAGCGGGATCTTCTGCCCATAGACCACCCAGCACCGGGGGCAATGCTCCTGCCCCGCCGTCGGAAGATAGGCGCGTGCGCGCTGCTCGGCGCGCTCCTCGGTCACTGGCATGCCCTGTCGTTGTGCACGCGCCACTTCGCGTGCGGCCATGGTGTCGGCGCGGCCGGCGGCAAGGTCATTGATGCCGTAGACCGCGCGCGCGAATTCAAGAGGGGCTTGCTTGAGCAATGCGGCCACGCGGTGGTCGGCGTGCGCCCGATCAACTGGCGTTGATCGCGTATTCATCAGATCGCTTATCAAGGAAATTCGAGAAGGTTGGCAGACCGCTCAAGGTAGCACAACCACATGGCTCAGGCACCTTGCCTGCACCGCGCGAAGGGCCGCCCGTGAAAGGGGTTTTCGCTTGCGCCGATCACTCAGGACGACGGGCGAATCCAGAGACAAACACGTCGCCCAAACGACGAACGGGTTGCAGCGAAATCGCTGCAACCCGTGTTTGAATTTGGTAGGCGCGATTGGATTCGAACCAACGACCCCCACCATGTCAAGGTGGTGCTCTAACCAACTGAGCTACGCGCCTAAGAGAAGCATCGAGTATAGCAGGAGAAATGGCCCTTTTCAGCGCCGACGTGCAGATCGCACACCAGTCACTGCAGTCACCACACTCAACACCTGCGTCAAACGCGCGGCATCGGCGATTTCCACGGTGAAAGTCATCCACGCCGTGCCCTTGATCGACTGCGTCTGCACGCCGATCACGTTCATCTTCTCGCGTGCGAACACGTCGGAGATATCGCGCAGCAAGCCCTGGCGGTCGGCCGCCTCCACAGCCACATCCACTGCGTAGACCGGTGCATCCGCGCCCTTCTTCGGCAGGCCCCATTCGACATCGATCACGCGTTCGCCGTCCTTCGCGGCCATCGTGCGGAAGTTGCTGCAATCCGCGCGATGCACGCTGACGCCATGGCCACGCGTGACAAAGCCACGGATCGCATCCGGCGGCGCCGGCTTGCAGCACTTGGCAAGCTGCGTCATCAGCGACGACACGCCCACCACCAGCACACCGCCCTTGCCCGACTTTTCGCTGCCGCGCGCCTTCTTGATCTGGACGCCGTCGTCAGGGTTCAGCGCCGGCTCGGGCGGACGCAGCAGCGTCTCGATGTTGCGCAGCGAAAACTCGTCCTTGCCGACGACCTCGAACAGATGGTCAGCCGACTTGAAGCCGAGCTGCGACGCCAGGTCTTCGAGCCGCATGGCCGTCTTGCCTTCGCGCTGCAGCAGCTTCTCGACGGCCTCGCGTCCGCGTGCCACGGTCTCGTGCGTGATCTGCGCGTTGAACCAGGCGCGCACCTTGGCGCGTGCGCGGTGGCTCGCGAGATAACCCAGCTCCGCATTCAGCCAATCGCGCGACGGCCCGCCTTCCTTGGCCGCCATGATCTCGACCGTCTGCCCGTTCGACAGCGGCGTGTTGAGCGGCACCATCGCGCCATCAACACGCGCGCCGCGGCAGCGATGGCCCAGCGTCGTGTGCACCGTGTAGGCGAAGTCGACCGGCGTTGCGCCCTGCGGCAACTCGACGATGGCGGCATCGGGCGTGAGCACATAGATGCGATCGTCGAACAGGCCCTGCCCCTGCAGCCCGCCCGACAGGTCGCGCTCCCAGGCCAACAGCTGACGCAGCACAGCGATCTTGGCGTCGTACTCGCCGCTCGCCCACACGCCCGCATAGCCCTTGTGGCCCGCTTCCTTATAGGCCCAGTGCGCCGCCACGCCATGTTCGGCGTGGTCGTGCATTTCCTCGGTGCGGATCTGGATCTCGATCGGCTTGCCCACCTTGCCGTCGACGATCTCGCGCACCACCGTGTGCAGCGACTGGTAACCATTGGGCTTGGGCCGCGCGATGTAGTCGTCGAACTCCTCGTCGATGGGCTGGAAGTGCGAGTGCACCCAGGCCAGCGCGGCATAGCAGTCCTTCACGTCCGGCACCACCACGCGCAGCGCGAGGATGTCGAAGACCTGCTCGAAGTCGAGCGACTTGCCGCGCATCTTCTTGACGATGCTGTAAATGTTCTTCGGGCGTCCCTGCACCGTGGCCTTGACGCCCTCGGCCTGCAGTTCGTGCTCCAGCTGCGAGCGCAACTGCTCGACATGGCCTTCGCGCTCGATGCGCTTCTCGTCGAGCAGCCGCGCGATCAGCTTGTAGGTCTCGGGCTCGAGAAAGCGGAACGAGAGGTCCTCGATCTCCCACTTCACCTGCCAGATGCCCAGCCGGTTCGCGAGCGGCGCAAACACCTGCAGCGACTCGCGCGCCACGCTTTCGGGCGCGGGCTGCTTGCTGGCCGCCGCATGCCGCAGCGTCTGCAGGCGCGAGGCCAGCCGCAGCATGACCACGCGCAGGTCACGCGAAAACGCGAGCAGCATCTTGCGCACGTTCTCGGTCTGCGCGCCGGCGCCTTCGGCGTGGTGTCCTTGCGAGGCCGTTCGCGCCTGCTCCTGCACGCGCACGAGCTTGGTGGTCTCGACCGCGAGCGCAGCGAAGTTGTCGCCGAAAACCTTGGCGATCACTTCCTGCGGGCGGTTCAGGTGCTGGCATGAGTACACGAGGTAGCTCGCGGCCTGCATTGCCTCGGAGCCACCCATCTTCGCAACGATGGCGGCCACCGCATCGGCGTGCGCCAGCGTGTTCTCGCCGGTGTCGAGCTTTTCGTCGGCAATCAGCGGCTCGGCGAACGCACGGGCGCGCGCCAGCATGTTCTCCATGACCGGTGAGCGGTCGGCCGTGGCGGCCGACAGCGGGTAATCGACCATGACGCCGTCGGACAGGGGTGCCGTCTGAAGGTTCGCAGACTCTCGCTTCACGATGCCCTCAATCGAACAGGAAATTCGTGACGACGGCGACCTGTGCGGGATCGACGAAAGTCGGCGCGTGCCCCACGCCCTCGAACTCGACGAGCGTGGCACGCGGCCCGCGCTGCGTCATCGCGGCCGCCGTTTCGGGCGACAGCAGGTCGGACGCCGCGCCGCGCGTGAGCAGCGCGCGCGCCTCGATGGCGTCGTACAGGCTCCACATCACCGCCCCGCCCTGCGCCGCGATCTCGGGCGTGATGGCCCGCAACGGCACGCCGATGGCCGGGTCGTAGTGCAGCACCCAGGCGCCCTCGCCCACCGGGCCGGCACTGGCGGTCTTGGCGGCACCGTCGGCGCTGCGCTCGGACGCCGGCACCACCATGTGCTGCGACAGCGCGCGCCACTGCTCGGGCGTGTGCGGCCCGAACGTGGTCGACAGGGCCCACATCGCATCGGCCGCGGCCTGCACGCTCGGAAACTGGCCGCTCTTGCCCACATACGCGCCGATGCGCTGGATGGCGGCGGGCTCGACCGTGGGGCCGACATCGTTCGCGACGAAACGGCGAATGGGCCGGGGCAGCGGCAGCTCCTTGTGGCCGGCCAGCACGAAGCCGATCAGCCCGCCCATGCTGGTGCCGACGTAGTCGAGCGTGTCGATGGGATGCTCGCCGTGCAACTGCGCGATCAGCGTCACCATGTCGGCCGCATACACCGGCACTTGATAGAAAGCGGGGTCGCGCAGCCAGTCGCTGCGCCCGCGCCCGACCACGTCGGGACAGACCACGCGCACGTCGCCGCCCGCGCGCGCCACGATGGCCTGCGCGAGCACGTCGAAATCGCGCCCCTGCCGGGTCAGCCCGTGCACGCAGATCACGACATGTGCGCTGTGCGCGTCGCCCCATTGCCAATAGGCCATGCGATGACCGCCCTGGGCGTCGTTGCAGGCCACGTCGTGAAGGGTCGGTTCTGTCATGGAAACGGAGGGGTTCGGGTGCGGATAATGGTCTCGTTGCATCCTAATTCATCCGGAGATTGATCTTCATGCTCAAAGGCAAAACCGCGCTTGTCACGGGGTCCACCAGTGGCATTGGCTTCGCCATCGCCAAGGCGCTGGCCCAACAGGGCGCACACATCGTGCTCAACGGCTTCGGCGACACCGACACCCCCAAGGCCCAGATCGAGGCGCTCGGCGTGCGCGCCGAGTACCACGGGGCCGACATGAGCAAGCCCGACCAGATCGAGGACATGATGAAGTTCGCCGCGTCGAAGTTCGGCCGCGTCGACATCCTCGTCAACAACGCCGGCATCCAGCACGTCGCCAAGGTCGAGGACTTCCCGACCGAACGTTGGGACGCGATCCTCGCGATCAACCTCACGAGCGCCTTCCACACGACGCGCCTGGCGATCCCCGCGATGCGCGAGGCCAACTGGGGCCGCATCATCAACGTGGCGTCGGCGCACGGGCTCGTGGCCTCGGCGCAGAAGTCGGCCTATGTCGCAGCCAAGCACGGCATCGTCGGCCTGACCAAGTCGGTGGCGCTCGAAACCGCCACCACCGGCGTCACCTGCAACGCGATCAGCCCGGGCTGGGTGCTCACGGCGCTGGTGCAAAAGCAGATCGACGACCGCGCGGCCCGCGAAGGCATTTCGGCCCTCCAGGCGCAGAACGAATTGCTGGGAGAAAAGCAGCCCTCGCTGCAGTTCACGACGGTCGAGCAACTGGGCGGGCTGGCCGTCTTCCTGAGTTCTCCCGCCGCCGATCAGGTGCGGGGCGTCGCCTGGGCCATGGATGGCGGCTGGACGGCTCAGTAAATCAACAGAGACAACGAAAAAACGCCGGCGGCACTCGCCCGCCGGCGCTGCGCTCTTTGTCTTCTTACTTGAGCTGCACCGAGCCGGAGACGTTCACGACCACGCTGGTCTTGCCCGCCTCAACCGGCACGGCCGAATCGGCGGCCGAGAACGACTTGGCCTGCATGGCCATCACGCGCGGGCGGATCGGGCCGCTGTCGTTCGCGTTCACCGACACCTCGCGCAGCGTGTAGCCGCCGAAGCCGAAGCCCTTGGCCAGCTCGCCGGCCTTCTGCTTGAAGTTGTCGATGGCGATGTTCTGCGCCTCGGTCTCGGTCTTGGCGCGCTGTTCGCGGCTCAGACCGAAGCCGACGTTGCCCACGCTGAGCGTGCTGATGCGCCCGGCCGTCTGAGTGATGCGCGCGAAGTCGCGGCCTTCGAGCACGAGTTCGGTCGCCCCCTGCCAGCCATTGATCTTGCCGTCCTTGGTGTAGCGCGGCGAGAGGCTGAAGTTCCCCGTGCGCACGTCGAGCTGGCCCGGCTGCGCATTCTTCTTGGCCTCGGCCAGCGCGGCGTCGAGCGCGGTCTTGAGCTGGGTCTGCACGGTGCCCGCCTCGGCGGCGTCGCGCGTGGTGACGAGGGTCATGCTCAGCAGGTCTTGCTGAACTTCGACAGTGCCGGAGGCCGACAGCTGGAGCACGTTTTGTGGAGCAGGCATGACGGCATTCTGGGCCAAGGCGGCGCCGGCAAAGGTCAGCGCGGCGCAGGCCGCGATCAATTGAACAGTCTTCAAGACAGATTTCTCCCTGGTGGATGCGAGGAAAAGCCCTCGCCCGCGCCTTCTTCTTCAGTGGCGCAGGCTGCGCGGCGCGGTTTGCGGACTGGCGACGGGCTGCGGTACCGGCACGATGCGCTCGGCAGGCTGTGATTCTGCCGAATTCAGAAGTACACCCGTTCCCGCGGGCACCCACTGCCCCCGGACCTGCTGCCTCAACTCGAAGAGTTCGCCCGCCGTGAGACGGCGCCCCGCCAGCGCTTCGCCGCGGCGCTGCTCTTCCCGCTGGGCCGCCCGGTGCGCGGCCACGGCATCGCGCACTTCGCTGCGGCGCCCTTCACTGACCCGCAAAAACCCTTCGGAAGCGACGGACGTCGCACCACAGGCGCATGCGAAAAAAAGCAGAGGCAAGGCAGAAAAAGAAGGTCTCATCGCGCAATCGTCATAAGGCAGCACGGACTGTGCCACCGCCGGGCAAAGCCCGGATGACCAGACGGCGAGCGGCCGCAAGTTGTGTAACTTAGTGTCAACCACTACGGAATTCGGCAGCAATGGGGTCCTAACGCCTTCAGAATCGGCGCTGTTACAAATTCAACGTTGTAGAAATGACTCAAGTTCCCGCTCGCACCGACAAGATCGTGATCGTCGACGACGACGCCCGCATCCGCGACCTGCTGCGCCGCTACCTGACGCAGGAAGGATTCGAAGTGATCGTGGCCGAGGACGGCAAGGCGCTCAACCGCATCCTGTTGCGCGACACGGTCGACCTGATCGTGCTCGACCTGATGATGCCCGGCGAAGACGGCCTCTCCGTGTGCCGCCGTCTGCGTGCCGCCAACGACCGCACGCCGATCATCATGCTCACCGCCAAGGGTGAGGACGTGGACCGCATCGTCGGTCTCGAAGTCGGCGCCGACGACTACCTCGGCAAGCCCTTCAACCCGCGCGAACTGCTGGCCCGCGTGCACGCCGTGCTGCGCCGCCGTCCGCCGCTCGAGGCGCCCGGCGCCCCCTCCACCGAGAACGAGACCGTCACCTTCGGCCCGTTCGCCTTCGACCTCGGCTCGCGCACCCTGAAGAAGGACGGCGAAGAACTCTCGCTGACCACCGGCGAGTTCGCGATGCTGAAGGCGCTGGTGCGCCATCCGCGCCAGCCGCTGTCGCGTGAAAAGCTGGCCCAGCTGGCACGCGGGCGCGAATTCGAGCCCTTCGACCGCAGCCTGGACGTGCAGATCTCGCGCCTGCGCAAGCTGGTCGAGTCCGACGCCGCGGCGCCGCGCTACATCCAGACCGTCTGGGGCGTGGGCTACGTGTTCGTGCCGGACGGCACGGCCTGACGATCCGCTGAGAGGTGGCCATCGGCCTCCATTCCGCCCGACCTGACCCGGCCCAGGAGGACGGGGCACAGGTCACGATGCCCAGCCCGCTCGAAGCGAGCGCGCAGCGTGACCGCCGCCCCGGCCTCAAGCTGGGTTTCAGCCTTTTCTGGCGCACCTTCTTTCTGCTCGCACTGCTGCTGATCGGCTGCACGGTCGCGTGGCTGCAGACCTTCCGCTCGCTCGAGTACGAGCCACGCGCCATCCAGACCGGACACCAGATCGCCTCGCTCGTGAACCTCACACGCGCGGCGCTGGTGTACTCGGACGCGATCACGCGGGTCTCGCTGATCAAGACGCTGGCCGACCAGGAAGGCGTACGCATCCTGCCGCGCGAGCCCAACGACCGCTTCCAGCCTTACACCAGCGGCGCGCTCGACGAGCGCGTCACCGAAGAGCTGATCGCTCAACTCGGCGAAGGCACCACCGTCGCCAGCCGCGTCAACGACGAGCCGGGCCTGTGGATCGGCTTCACCATCGAGAGCGACACCTACTGGCTGCTGCTTGACCCCACGCGCTTCAGCCGCGTGGGCGGGCGCACCTGGCTGGTCTGGCTCAGCACGGCGATGGCGCTGTCGCTCGCCGGCGCGGCGCTGATCACGCGGCTCATCAACCTGCCGCTCAAGCAGCTGTCGCGCGCCACCTTGCAGGTGCGCGAGGGCGAGTACGAGGCGCACCGGCTCGACGAGCGCGCCCGCACCAACGAGATCCGCGCGGTCAACATCGGCTTCAACCGCATGGCCGACCAGCTCGCCAAGATCGAGCAGGACCGCGCCATCATGCTGGCCGGTATCTCGCACGACCTGCGCACGCCGCTGGCCCGGCTGCGGCTCGAGACCGAGATGAGCGTGGCCGACGAAGACGCGCGCGACCACATGGCCGCCGACATCGCGCAGCTCGACGCCATCATCGACAAGTTCCTCGACTACGCCCGCCCCGACCATGTCGACCAGCGCCCCGTGCTGCTGCGCGACGTGATCGACGCCTGCACCTACGCCGTGCAGGACTACGAAGAGATGAACATCCACGTCGACGTGCCCGCCGACCTGAAGGTGATGGGCGACGAGGTGGAGCTCACGCGCGTGATCTCCAACCTGGTCGAGAACGCCCGGCGCTACGGCAAGACGCCGTCGACCGGCGTGGCGGACGTCACGATCCAGGCGCAGGCCAACAACGACGCGGTGCTGATCAAGGTGCGCGACCACGGCGCGGGCGTCGAGCCCGCCCTGCTCGTGCAGCTGACCAAACCCTTCTTCCGCGGCGACGCGGCGCGCACCTCGGCGGCCGGTGCCGGCCTGGGGCTGTCGATCGTGGCGAAGAACATCGAGCGCATGGGCGGCACCTTCGCGCTCACCAGCACGCCGGGCCGGGGCCTTGCGGCCCACATCCGGATGCCGCGCGCGATGCCGGCGGGCAGCAGCAAGCCCGGCGAGGTGTCGGGCAAGAAGCAGGTCGCCTGAGGACGCGCGTCAGCGGTGCAGCAGCACCGCGGCGCGGGCTTCCATCGCCCGGCCCTCGCCCACCGGGCCGAGTTTCTCGGCCGTCTTGGCTTTCACATTGACCTGATCGAGCGCAATACCCAGCGTGTCGGCGATGCGCTGGCACATGGCCGGGATGTGCGGCGCCAGCTTGGGCGCCTGCGCGATCACGGTGCTGTCGACGTTGCCGATCTCCCAGCCGGCGGCCCGCACGCGGCGCGCCGCCTCGGCCAGCAGCACGGCCGAATCGGCGCCACGGAACTGGGCGTCGGTATCGGGAAAATGCCGGCCGATGTCGCCCAGCCCGGCACCGCCGAGCAGCGCGTCGGTGATGGCGTGCAGCAGCACGTCGGCGTCCGAATGCCCGAGCAGGCCGGTGGTGTGCGGCACCTCGATGCCACCCAGGATGAGCTTGCGCCCCGTCACCAGCTGGTGAACGTCCCAGCCTTCGCCGATGCGGATGTTGAACGGGGTCGTCGTCATGCCATGGCCTTCTTGCGGCCGAGCAGCACCGCCTCGGTCAGTGCGAAATCTTCGGGGAAGGTGACCTTGAAGTTCTGCGCGTTGCCGGGCACCAGCAGCGGCGCCAGGCCGAGGGTCTCGATGGCGCTGGCCTCATCGGTCACCACGTCGCCCACGCGCTCCAGCGCGTCGAGCAGCATGCCGATGCGGAACATCTGCGGCGTCTGGGCCAGCCACTTGTCGGCGCGCGGCAGGGTCTGGGTCGAGCGGCTGTCGGTCGACGAGACCTTCAGCGTGTCGGCCAGCCGCTGCGCCAGCAGGCCGCCGACGGCGTCGTGCTCGCAGGCGGCGATCAGCGCCTCGATCTGGCTGGACGTGACCAGGCAGCGCGCCGCGTCGTGCACCAGCACCCAGTCGTGCGGCCCGGCGCCCTTCTGGCGCAGCGCCGCCAGGCCGTTGCGCACCGAGGCGGCGCGCGTCAGGCCGCCCACGCGCAGCAGATATTCGCCCGTCGTCGGGAAGCGTGGCAGCGCCGTCTGCACCTCGCGGTCGTCGGGCGACACCACCACGGCCACGCCCGCGAAACGCCCAGCCAGCGCGCGGAACGCGTCCACCGTGTGGGCCACCATCGACTGGCCCGCCAGGCGCCGGTACTGCTTGGGCTGCGCGCCGCCGGCGCGGTGGCCGGAACCGGCACAGGGGATCAGCACGTAGAAACGGGAAGAAGACATGGAGGGTGCGGCACGGGCCGATGGCCGACAAGCGGATAAGGGGCCGCCATTCTAGAATTGACATTCGCACACCCCTCGCCGTCCGGCGCGGGGTGTCGTGCATTTTTCGAACCGCTCCATGGACCTCCCCCTTCTCCCGGCGGGCAAGCGTTTCACGCTGCCGCGTCCCCCGTTGTCCGCCGATGCGCTGATGCTGGCCCAGCTCGGCATGCGCGAGAAGGCCGCGGGTCGCGCCACCGCGATGTTCACCGCCGACGCGAACGACGCCCAGCGGCTCATCGACGAAATCGCCTTCTTCGCGCCCGAGCTGCGCTGCGCCCTCTTCCCCGACTGGGAGACGCTGCCCTACGACAGCTTCTCGCCGCACCAGGACCTGATCAGCGAGCGCCTGGCCACGCTGTGGCGCATCAGCCAGAAAGAGGCCGACGTGGTGCTGGTGCCCGCCACCACCGCGCTGTACCGGCTGGCGCCGCCCGCCTTCCTGGCCGGCTACACCTTCCAGTTCAAGGCCAAGCAGAAGCTGCAGGAGTCCAAGCTCAAGGCCCAGCTCACGCTGGCCGGCTACAGCCACGTCACGCAGGTGGTGAGCCCGGGCGAGTACGCGGTGCGCGGCGGCCTGATCGACCTGTTCCCGATGGGCTCGCCGGTGCCGTTTCGCGTCGACCTGTTCGACGACGAGATCGACTCCATCCGCACCTTCGACCCCGACACCCAGCGCAGCCTCTACCCCGTGCCCGAGGTGCGCCTGCTGCCGGGCCGCGAGTTCCCGATGGACGACGACGCCCGCGCGCGCTTTCGCAGCCGCTGGCGCGAACTGCTCGAGGGCGACCCGACCAAGAGCCGCATCTACAAGGACATGGGCAACGGCGTGGCCACCGCCGGCATCGAGTACTACCTGCCGCTGTTCTTCGACGAGACGGCCACGGTGTTCGACTACCTCGGCCCCGACGCCACCGTCGTGCTGCACGGGGACCTGGAACCCGCGTTTCAGCACTTCTGGCAGGACACGAACGAGCGCTACCGCCTGGTGCAGGGCGACCCCGAGCGCCCCGCGCTGCCGCCCGACGCGCTGTTCCTCAATGCCGAGCAGTTCTACCAGCGCGCCAAGCCGCACGCGCAGCTGGCCATTCGCGGTGACATCGCCACCGACGCGCCCTACGCCGAGTTCGACAAGCTGCCGCCCTTTGCCGTCGTGCGCGGCGCGGAAGACCCGCTGGTCGGCCTGAAGGCCCACATCGCCGCCACGCCGCACCGCGTGCTGCTCATCGCCGAGAGCGACGGCCGCCGCGAGAGCCTGCTCGACTTCCTGCGCGCCAGCGGCGTGAACCCGCCGGCCTTCGACTCGCTGGCCGAGTTCGAAGCCTCGGGCGACGAGAAGATCGGCATCGCCACCGCCGCGCTGGCCTCGGGCTTCGCGTGGCGCGAACAGGCGATCGACTTCGTCACCGAGACCGAGCTGTTCGCCACCGCGCCCACCACGCGCCGGCGCAACAAGAAGCAGGAACAGGTCAGCGACGTCGAAGCGCTGATCAAGGACCTGTCCGAACTCAACGTGGGCGACCCGGTGGTGCACAGCGCGCACGGCATCGGCCGCTACCGCGGCCTGATCCACATGGACCTGGGCCAGGGCACGGGCGCCGACGGCAAGCCGCTGCTGCAGGAAATGCTGCACCTGGAGTACGCCGACAAAGCCACGCTCTACGTGCCCGTGAGCCAGTTGCACCAGATCAGCCGCTACACCGGCGTGAGCGCCGACGAGGCGCCGCTGCACAAGCTGGGCTCCGGCCAGTGGGAAAAGGCCAAGCGCAAGGCCGCCGAACAGGTGCGCGACTCGGCCGCCGAGCTGCTCAACATCTACGCCCGCCGCGCCGCGCGCGAGGGCCATGCCTTCCGCTACTCGCCGGCCGACTACGAGGTGTTCGCCAACGACTTCGGCTTCCAGGAAACCGCCGACCAGAAGGCCGCCATCCACGCCGTGGTGCAGGACATGATCTCGCCCCAGCCGATGGACCGCCTCGTGTGCGGCGACGTGGGTTTCGGCAAGACCGAGGTCGCGCTGCGCGCCGCCTTCATCGCCGTCACCGGCGGCAAACAGGTGGCCTTCCTGGCGCCCACCACGCTGCTTGCCGAGCAGCACTACCAGACGCTGGTCGACCGTTTTGCCAAGTGGCCCGTGAAGGTCGCCGAGATGAGCCGCTTCCGCTCGGCCAAGGAAATCACGGCCGCCGCCAAGGGCCTGGCCGAGGGCCAGGTGGACATCGTGGTGGGCACGCACAAGCTGCTCTCGCAGTCGGTCAAGTTCAAGAACCTGGGCCTGCTCATCATCGACGAGGAGCACCGCTTCGGCGTGCGCCACAAGGAGGCGATGAAGGCGATGCGCGCCGAGGTCGACGTGCTCACGCTCACCGCCACGCCGATTCCGCGCACGCTGGGCATGGCGCTCGAAGGCCTGCGCGACCTGAGCGTGATCGCCACCGCGCCGCAGCGCCGGCTGGCCATCAAGACCTTCGTGCGCAACGAGGGCACGGGCGTGATCCGCGAAGCCGTGCTGCGCGAGCTGAAGCGCGGCGGCCAGGTCTACTTCCTGCACAACGAGGTCGAGACCATCGAGAACCGGCGCCAGAAGCTCGAAGAAATCCTGCCCGAGGCCCGCATCGCCGTGGCCCATGGCCAGATGCCCGAGCGCGAGCTGGAGCGCGTGATGCGCGACTTCGTGGCCCAGCGCTACAACATGCTGCTGTGCTCGACCATCATCGAGACCGGCATCGACGTGCCCACCGCCAACACCATCGTGATGAGCCGCGCCGACAAATTCGGCCTGGCGCAGCTGCACCAGCTGCGCGGCCGCGTCGGTCGCTCGCACCACCAAGCCTATGCCTACCTCATGGTGCCCGACACCGAGGGCCTGACCAAGCAGGCCTCGCAGCGGCTCGAGGCGATCCAGCAGATGGAAGAACTGGGCTCGGGCTTCTACCTCGCGATGCACGACCTGGAGATCCGCGGCACGGGCGAAGTGCTCGGCGAGAACCAGAGCGGCAACATGATGGAGATCGGCTTCCAGCTCTACAACGAGATGCTCAGCGAAGCCGTGCGCTCGCTGAAGGCCGGGCAGGAGCCCGACCTGCTCTCGCCGCTGTCGGTCACCACCGAAATCAACCTGCACGCCCCCGCTCTCTTGCCCGACGACTACTGCGGCGACGTGCACCTGCGGCTGTCGTTCTACAAGAAGCTCGCCACCGCGAAGACACCCGACCAGATCGACACGCTGCTGGAAGAAATCGTCGACCGCTTCGGCAAGCTGCCGCCGCAGGCCCAGACGCTGATCGACACGCACCGCCTGCGCGTGCTCGCGCGGCCCTACGGCGTGGTCAAGGTCGATGCGGCGCCGGGCATCATCAACATCACCTTCCGCAAGGACGCGCCGGTGGACGGCATGGCCATCATCCAGCTGATCCAGAAGAACAAGCACATCAAGCTCGCCGGCAACGAGAAGCTGCGCATCGAGCGCGAACTCAAGGAGCCGAAGGACCGCGCCCAGATGGTGCGCGACGTGCTGCGCAGCCTCGGACAACCCCTCGTCAAGGAAACCGCCCCCGCATGAGCGCTACGACTGAACTCTCCCCCGGCCTCGTCCTCCAGCGCGTGAAGCCGCCGCTGAAGCTCGCCGACTTCAAGCTGATCGCGTTCGACATGGACTCGACGCTCATCAACATCGAGTGCATCGACGAGATCGCCGATGCCGTCGGCAAGAAGGCCGAGGTGGCTGCGATCACCGAAGCCACGATGCGCGGCGAGATCAAGGACTTCAAGGAAAGCCTGCGCCGCCGCGTGGCGCTGCTGCAGGGCGTGCCCGTGGCCGCGTTGCAGCAGGTGTACGACGAGCGCCTGAAGCTCAACCCGGGCGCCACCGAGCTGGTCGCCGCGTGCAAGAAGGCCGGCCTCAAGGTGCTGCTGGTGTCGGGCGGCTTCACCTTCTTCGCGAACCGCGTGAAGGACCGCCTGGGCATCGACTTCGCGCGCTCCAACCTGCTCGACGAAGCCGACGGCCAGCTCACCGGCCAGGTCGTGACGCAAAGCTGGGGCGACATCTGCGACGGCGCCGAAAAGCGCCGCACGCTGCTCGAAGTGGCCTCGCTCATGGGCATCTCGCCGCAGGAAACCATCGCCGTGGGCGACGGCGCCAACGACCTGCCGATGATGGGCGAGGCCGGGCTGTCGGTGGCCTATCACGCCAAGCCGAAGGTGCGCGAGCAGGCCATGGTGGCGATCAACGAAGGCGGGCTCGACCGCGTGCTGGAAATCCTGAAATGACCGAGGCCGCCCCGCTGTACCGCGCCGACGCGCTGCGCGACTACGCCAGCGCCCTGCTGCAGAAGGCGGGGCTCGCGGCCTCGATGGCCGACAGCGTGGCGCGCACGCTGGTCGAAGGCGACCTGCTGGGCCACGACACGCACGGCCTCGCGCTGCTGGCCGGCTATGTGAAAGAGATCGAATCGGGCGGCATGACGCGCGACGGTGCGCCCGAGGCGCTGTCCGACCGCCCCGCCGCCGTGCTGTGGGACGGCAAGCGCCTGCCCGGCCCCTGGCTCATGGACCAGGGCATGGACCTGCTGGTGCCGCGTGCGCGCGAACTGGGCACGGCCTCGCTCGTGATTCGCCGCAGCCACCACATCGCCTGCCTCGCGGTCTACATGCTGCGCGCGCTGCAGGAAGACATGCTGATGCTGCTGGCCTGCTCCGACCCCAACACCGCCAGCGTCGCGCCCTTCGGCGGCACGCAGGCCGTGTTCACGCCGAACCCGCTGGCGATGGGCTTTCCGCTGTCGCAGGGCGGCGTGATGGTCGACATCTCGGCCTCGATCACCACCAACGGCATGAGCAACCGCAAGCGCGCGGCCGGTGAGACTTTCGCCGAGGAATGGCTCATCGACGCCTCCGGCAAGCCGTCGAACAACCCGCAGGTGCTGTTCGACCAGCCGCCCGGCACGCTGCTGCCCGTGGGCGGCCTGAGCCACGGCCACAAGGGCTACGGCATGGCGCTGCTGGTCGAGACGCTCACGGCCGGCCTCGCGGGCCACGGCCGCGCCGACCCGCCCGAAGGCTGGGGCGCGACGGTGCACCTCACGCTGCACGACCTGCACGCCTTCGGCGGCAAGGACGCCTTCCTGCGCCAGATGGACCACGTGGCCGCGAAATGCCGCGACAACGCGCCCATCGACCCGGCCAGGCCTGTGCGGCTGCCGGGTGAAGGCGGGTTGAAGCGTCGGGAAGCGCAATCGGCGAACGGGGTGCGGCTGCACCCGTCGATTGCGCGCTCGCTGCAGGAGGCGGAGCAGCGGCATGGCCTGCGGCTGGCGCAGGCGCTGATCTGACGGGGCTTATTCCTCGTCGTCGTTCTCGGCGTGGCCGGGCGCACCCGCGGGCCGCGGCTGGCGCTTGCCGGGCTTGGCCAGGATCTCGATGTAGAACTGCTTGCCGCCCTCTTTCACCACACCGTCGATGAGGCCGGTGATGGCTGTGAGGTGGATGGTTTCGGCGGATTCCTGGGCGCTGCCGAACCGGCAGTCGAAGTCCCAGAAGTCGGCGCCTTCGGGCAGGTCGCGGCGGCGCTCGCGCTTGATGTACTTGCGAATCTCGTGCTTGACGGCTTCGAGGTGACGGTCGGGGTGCTTGCCCTCGACCTGAAGCTGGAAGGTTTTTCTCATGGGTGATGGTAACCCGCTGTGTAAAGTCGGCGGTTCAAATGGAAAGCAGGTGAAGACATGGCACGCGCAAACGACTGGGCAAGCAAGGTGATGGCATTGGTGAACGGCGGCAACGCCCCGGCGGCCATTGCGCAGATCAAGGTCGCGCCGTCGGTCAAGGACCTGAAGGCGCTGCAGACCATCATGACGCTCTCCAAAATGAAAGGCCGCTATCCGAACGTGGATGCGGCCATTTCAGACAACCTGGACCTGCTGGCAGCGCCCCGGCTGCACCGGTCCCCCTGAACGTCGGCGTTACAGGGCCTGGCCGAGGCGCTTCACGCCCTCTTCGATCTTCTCGATGTCGGCCGTGGCAAAGCTCAGGCGCAGTGTCGCCACATCGGGCTTCTCGGCGAAGAACGGCGCGCCGGGCACGAAGGCCACCAGCTTCTCGATCGCACGCTTGGCCAGCTCGTTGGCATCGGCCAGCTTGCCGTTGGCGCTCGTCAGGCGCGCCCAGAAGAACAGCCCGCCGTTGGGCTGCGTGAAGCTCACCGCATCGCCCAGCTCGCGCTTCAGCGCGGCGCCCATGGCCTGCGCGCGCTGGCCGTAGACCTCGCGCACATGCGCCAGCGTGCCGGGCATGCGGCCGCTCTTGAGGTACTGCGCGGCCGTGGCCTGCGCGAAGGTGCTGGTGTGGGCGTCGCTGAACTGCTTGCACATCGTGGCCTTGGCCAGCAGCTCGGGCGGCGCGATCATCCAGCCGATGCGCAGGCCGGGGCTGAGCACCTTGCTCAGGCTGCCGCAGTGCGCGAGCAGCTCGCGGCTGCCAGGCACGTCCTTGCTCAGCGACATGATCGACGGCGGCGGTGCTTCGCCGAAGTACAGGTCGCCGTAGGGGTCGTCCTCGACGATCAGCGTCTGGTACTTCACGGCCAGCTCGAGCACCTTCTTGCGGCGCTCCAGGCTCAGCATGGCGCCGCTGGGGTTGCCGAAGGTGGGGATCAGGTAGACGAACTTGGGCTTGTGCTCGGCGATGAGCTTCTCGAGCTCGTCGGTCTTCACGCCGTTGGCATCGATGGGCGCGCTGATGAGCTGCGCGCCGTACAGGCGAAAGCACTGGATCGTCGCCAGGAAGGTCGGGCCTTCGACGATCACCTTGTCGCCGGGCGAGATCATGGTCTTGCCCAACAGGTCGAGCGCCTGCTGGCTGCCGGTGGTGACGATCAGGCCGCTCGGGTCCACATCGACGCCCTTGGTCTTCATGAAGGCGCTGAGCTGGCTGCGCAGCGGCTCGTAGCCTTCGGTGGCGCCGTATTGCAGGGCCCCGCCGGCTTCTTCGGTGAGCGCCTTCTGGCTCGCCTCCTTCAGGCCCTCGACGTCGAACATGGCGCTGTCCGGGAAACCGCCCGCAAAACTGATGATGCCGGGCTTGCCCAGCAGCTTGAAGAGTTCGCGGATGGCGGAGGTTTCGACGTTGTCGAGGCGGGAGGCGAATTGCATGGTCAGTCTCACTTTCTGGGCGTCATTGTCGCGAAAGCCCGGGCAGGAAAGCTGCGTAGGGCCATGGCTTTTCGACGATATATTGCATCCATCGCCGCAAACGCCGGTGCTCGCCCTGCCTTGTGCGGCATGCGCCCCGCGAGCCCCACGCAGTGAACGGCGACCCCCACGACCCATGAAAAAATCCGACATCCCCCTCTTCTTCGCCACCCTGCAGGCCGCCAACCCCGAGCCGCGCACGGAGCTCGAATACACCACGCCCTTCGAACTGCTCGCCGCCGTGCTGCTGTCGGCGCAAGCCACCGACGTGGGCGTGAACAAGGCGACGCGCCGGTTGTATCCGGTGGCGAACACGCCGCAGGCGATCCTCGACCTGGGGGTTGAAGGGCTGGAGTCGTACATCAAGACGATCGGGCTATACCGCAGCAAGGCCAAGCACCTGATCGAGGCCTGCCGGATGCTGGTCGAGCTGCATGGCGGCGAGGTACCGCGCACGCGCGCCGAGCTCGAGGCGCTGCCGGGCGTGGGGCGCAAGACGGCCAACGTGGTGCTCAACGTGGCCTTCGGCGAAGAGACCATCGCGGTCGACACGCACATCTTCCGCATCGGCAACCGCACCGGGCTTGCGCCCGGCAAGACGCCGCTGGACGTGGAACTCAAGCTCGAAAAGCGCATCCCACCCGAATTCCGCCTGCACGCACACCACTGGCTGATCCTGCATGGGCGCTATGTCTGCGTGGCGCGCAAGCCGCGCTGCTGGGAATGCGCGGTCTCCACCTTCTGCTCGTTCAAGCCCAAGACACCGGCCCCCAAGACCGCCTGAGCGGCACACACCACCTCGCACATGACGACGACAACGATTTTCAAGAAGACGCCTTCCGCCGCCCTCCTCTTTCTCGCAGCGCTGTGCAGCGCGGGCGCCGCCTGGTCGCGCGACGGCGTGCTGCCGCCGGAGACGATGGCGCTCTACGGCGGACGCTGGTCCGCCAACTGCGCCGACGCAGCGGCACCGACGCTGCAGGTGCGCGAAGACATGCTGATCGCCGAGCGCGGCAAGCGCCGCGTGGTCGGCCGCCAGCCGGACACGGCGCACAGCTTCTTCGGCAACCAGCCGCCGCCGCCGAACTTCGACGTGGCGCTGATAAGCCGCGTGGACAAGGGCGACAACGCGATGATGAATTTCCTGGTCTTTCGCGATGCGCGCGGCCAGTCGATCACGCTGAAGGCCGACAAGCCGGTCATGGGCCAGCTGGGGTCGGAGCTGCTGAAGCAGCGCTACTGGCGCTGCGACGGTCCGGCGCGGGCCGCGGCGCCGCCCGCCGACCCGCGACCGCCGCCCCCAAGCCGCCGGCACCCGCCACGGGCAGCCCGGCCGCCCTCGCCCGGGGCCCCGCGATGGACAAGGCCTGGCGCGCCGCGCTGGGCACACGGGAAACTGAACGCTGGCTGGTGCGCCGCGAAGGCCCGGCGCCCGAGCCGCAATGGGTGACGGTGGACGGCACGCGCTACCTGCTGCACGCCTTCTGCAAGCCGCACGACTGCTACGACCACAACGCCATCGCGCTGTACGACCAGGGCTCGGGCCGGCTCTATGGGCTGGTACAGCGCAACGGGCAGAACCAGCTCCTGGGTGGCCCCTCGCCGCAGTTCGCGGGGCAGCTCGATCGTCTCTGGCGCGAGCAGTGGCGCGCCAAGAACTGACAGCGCCTCGTCAGCCGACCGGCGCGGCGACCACGCGCCAGTCGCCGAAGGCCGCCGCGTCGTTGGGCCATTGATCGGCCCGTTCGGGGCACGTCACGCCCTGCGACAGCAACTGCACCGCGCGCAGCACGCCGGCATGCGTGACCCATAGCGCATCGGCGCCGGTCGCCAGCCAGTCGGCATGCGCCGAGGCCACGCGCTGCATGAAGGCGCGCACGCTCTCGCCGTCGCCTCCTGCGGGGGCATCGGCAAAACGATTCGTCCAGGCCTCGAATTCCTCACGGGCCACGGCCGACCACAGGCGCCCTTCCCAGGCGCCGAAACTCATCTCGGCCAGCCGCGCATCGCGCCGCACCGACAGATCGGGCCGCAGCGCGACGATGGCATCCGCCAGCATGGCGCAACGCCGCAGCGGCGAACTCCACAGCGCGATGCCGGCCGGCAGCACCGCGGCGATGCGCGCGGCCGCGGCCTGCGTGCCGTCCGCGTGGGCATCGAGGTCGGTCGCGCCGTAGCACAGGCCCGCCGGCGCGATCACCGGCGCGTGGCGCTGCAGCCAGAGCTGGGCGGTCGCGGCGCTCATGCCTTCCACGCCAGCGCGAGGTAGATCGCCAGTTCACACACCTGCTGCGTCGCGCCGAGCCCGTCGCCCGTGAAGCCCTGCAGCCGACGCACGAAGAGCCGCGCCATCCAGCCACCCGCGAGCACCAGCGCCACGAGCGCCGCGCCCACATGCACCGCGTCGTGCGCGCACAGCAGCAGCGCCACGGCGGGTGCGGCCCACAGCACGGCGACGAGCAGCGCACCGCCGCTGATCGCGTCGGCCAGCGGCTTGGCCTTGCTGCCGCTGCTGTCGCCCACGTAGGGCAGCCAGCGGATCAGGAACAGCGGCGCCAGCCGCGACAGCACATGCGCACCGACGATGGACACGGCCACCACGTCCAGCCCGCGCGCGGCCAGCGCGGCCAGCAGGCCGAACTTCAGGCCCAGCGCCAGCACCAGCGCAACCGCGCCGAAGGCGCCGATGCGCGAGTCCTTCATGATCTCCAGCGCGCGCTCGCGGCTGGCCGAACCGCCGAGGCCGTCGGCCACGTCGGCCAGGCCGTCTTCGTGGAAGGCGCCTGTGAGCATCACGGTGGCGACGGTGCTCAGCACGGCCGCGACCAGCGCCCCTGCCACGCCCGGCAGGCCCGCCCCCACAGCGACGAACACCGCCGCCGCCACCCCACCCGCGATCCAGCCGATGGCCGGCAGGTGCGCCGCGGCGGCGCGCAGCATCTGCGGGCTGAAGCCGACCCAGGCGGCGAGTTTTCCCGTCACCGGCACGCGGGTGAAGAACTGGACCGCCAGCAGGAAATGGCGCACGCCGTTCATTGCTGGCGCGACACGCCCGCCGATTCGAAGCTCGCCATCTCGCGCAGGATGCGGCAGGCCGATTCGAGCAGCGGCCACGCCAGCGCGCCGCCCGAGCCCTCGCCCAGTCGCAGGTCGAGGTTCAGCAAGGGCTCGAGCCCGAGGTGCTTCAGCAGCAGCGTGTGCCCCGGCTCGGCCGAGCTGTGCGCCGCCACGCAGCGTTGCGTCACCTGCGGGCGGATCGCCTGGGCGACCAGCACGGCGGCGCTGGCAATGAAGCCGTCGACCACGATCACGCGCCGCTCCTGCGCCGCCTGCAGCACGGCGCCGACGAGCGTCGCAACCTCGAAGCCGCCGAACGCGGCCAGTGCCTCGAGCGGCGCGGTGGCGCCCGCGTGCAGGGCGAGCACCTCGCGCAGCACCTCGCGCTTGCGTGCGAGGCCGTCGGCGTCGAGCCCCGTGCCGGCACCGGTGCACGGGCCGATGTCCAGCCCGGCCAGGCGCGACAGCAGCAGCGCGGCGGACGAGCTGTTGCCGATGCCCATCTCGCCCAGCAGCAGCGCGTTGCCCGGCAGCGCGCGCACCACCTCGCGGCCGTTGGCGATGGCCTGGGCGCATTGTTCGGGTGTCATGGCGGGGCCAGCCGAGGCGTCGGCCGTGCCGGCGGCGATGCGCCGCGACACCAGGCCGGGGCGCGGCTGGAAGTCGCGCCGCACGCCGCAATCGACCACGGTGAGCGCCAGGCCGTGCTGGCGCGCCAGCACGCTGACCGCCGCCCCGCCGGCCAGGAAGTTCTCGACCATCTGCCAGGTCACGTCGCTCGGATAGGCCGACACGCCGCGCGCCGCCAGCCCATGGTCGCCCGCGCACACCAGCATCTGCGGTGCGTCGAGCACCGGCTGCTCGGAGCCCAGGATGGTGCCGATGCGCAGCGCCAGCGCTTCGAGGCGGCCCAGCGCGCCGACGGGCTTGGTCTTGTTGTCGAGCGCGCCCTGCAGGCGCGCCGCGAGCGCGGCGTCGGCGATGTCTGGAACGGCGGGAATCAAATCGGTGTCGGTCATGCGATCAGGCCGGCGAGCACGCCGGCGTCGAAGTGGGTGTCGATGAAGTCGGCCAGGCCGTCGAAGGTGGCGTCCAGCGTGGGCGCCGTGGTGCCGAACAGCGACTGCAGCGCGGCCGGGTCTTCGAACAGGCCGTGCAGGTACAGGCCCATCACGTTGCCGCGCGCGTTCTGCCAGGCCAGGCCCTCGGGCATCACGGCGCTGCCGTCGTGGGCCAGCTGGGGGTGGGCGGCCGTCTGGCCGTGGTGGATTTCGTAGCCGGCGATGCGCACGCCCGCCAGCGCGGCCCAGGGGCCGGCGACGAGGTCCGCCGAGAACGTCGCCTCGCGGTGCCGCACGGTCTTCTCGCGCTCGAACACGGTCACGAGCGGCAGCAGCCCGAGCCCGGGCGCGTTGCCGTCGATGCCATGCGGATCGACCAGCGCCTCGCCCAGCATCTGCAGCCCGCCGCACACGCCCAGCACGGCGCCGCCGCGCCCTGCGTGCTCGGCCACCGCGCGGTCCAGCCCCTGCGCGCGCAGCCAGGCCAGGTCGCCGCTCGTGTGCTTGGAGCCCGGCAGCACGATCCAGTCTGCGCCGGCCACGTCGGCCGGTGTGCGGGCCCAGACCAGGCGCACGCCGGGCACGTTCTTCAAGGCCTGGAATTCGTCGAGGTTGCTCAGGCGCGGGTACGCGACCACTGCCACCGTGCGCGTGACCACGCCGCTGGCGCGGCTGCGGTCGTCGAACACGCCGTCTTCCTCAGGCAGGCCGTGCTGCCACCACATGGGCAGCGTGGCCACGGTGGGCACGCCGGTCAGTTCTTGCAGCTGCTGTGGCGCGGGGGCCAGCAGCGACGCGTCGCCCCGGAACTTGTTGAGCACGAAGCCATGGATGAGCGCCCGGTCGGCCTCGGGCAGCAGCGCCCAGGTGCCGTACAGGTGGGCGAAGGCGCCGCCGCGGTCGATGTCGGTCGCCAGCAGGCAGCGCGCCTGGGCATGGCGGGCGACGCGCAGGTTGACGATGTCGCTGGCCATGAGGTTGATCTCGGCCGGCGAACCGGCGCCTTCGATGACGACCACGTCGTTCTCGGCGCGCAGTTCGTCGAAGGCCTGCGCGATCTGCGGCCAGACGCGCTCACTGCGCCCGCGCCACGGCAGGGTCGACAGCGCCTCGCTCACCTGCCCCATCAGCACCACCTGGCTGTGGGTGTCGCGCTCGGGCTTGAGCAACAGCGGGTTCATGCGCACGTCGGGCACGGCGTTGGCGGCCAGGGCCTGGAAGTACTGGGCGCTGCCGATCTCGCCGCCCTCGACCACGCGGGCGTTGTTGCTCATGTTCTGCGCCTTGAACGGCGCCACCCGCAGCCCCTGGCGGGCATACCACCGGCACAGCGCGGTGGCCAGCCAGCTCTTGCCGGCGCCGCTGGTGGTGCCCAGGACCATGACGCAGCGCGCCGGTCCGCTTGTCGCTCTAGAACTCATCCGGGGATTGTCGTTGAGCGCTGAACCGAATCCGGAAAGCCGAGTCGGACGTACCAAGGGATGCGGCCCGCTGCGGGCCGCATCCGCCAAGCCATGTCCGCCCTCAACGATCTGGCGCTGACGGTCGAGGAACGCGAGCCGGGCCGGTTCTACTGGCTCCTGCTCGAAGCCGTCCACGACACCGGCAGCACCTCCGACACGCTCGGCTACCGGCCGCTGCGGGTGGCTGCGCGCCCGCAATCCAGCTATTCGAGTGCGCTCGCGCTGGGTGCGGTGGCGCTGAAACAGGCCGCCGCCACGGCGACGCATCCGGGCCCGGGCGACCGCGCCTGAGCCCGGATCGACCCGATCAGCGGGCCGCCACCTTCTCCGTGGCCGGCACTTCCCACCCGCCGCCGATGGCGCGGATCAGCCCCACCGTCGCCTGGTACTGGGCCGACTTCACCTGCAGCGCCTGGCGCCGGTTGCGCAGCTCGCTGCGGCGCGCGTCGAGCAGGTCGAGCTGGCTCACGTAGCCATTGCGGTAGCGCGTGTCCGACAGGCTGGTGGCGCGCTGGGCCGAGGTCACGGCCTGCGCCTGCACCACCGACTGCTCCTGCAGGATGCGGATGGCCGCCAGCTGGTCTTCGACCTCCTGGAACGCCACCAGCACCTGCGAGCGGTAGCTGGCCAGTGCGCCGTCGAGTTGGGCGTTGGCGCCCTGCACGCCGGCTTCGCGGCGCCCGCCGTCGAAGATCGGCAGCGACAGCAGCGCACCCACGCCCCACGAGCGGGCCGACCACTTGAAGAGGTCGCCGATCTCGGGCGAGGCGTAGCCGGCCGCGCCGGTCAGCGAGATGTTCGGGAACCACGCGGTCTGCGCCACGCCCACGCGGGCCTGCGCCGCCATGACGGCGCTCTGCGCGGCCGACACGTCGGGCCGGCGCGTGAGCACGGTGGACGGCACGCCCGGCGGGATCACCGGCAGCGCGGTGCCCCAGTCGTCGGGCCGCATGCCGAAGCTGGACGCCGAATCGCCCACCAGCACGGCCAGCGCGTGTTCCACCTGGGCGCGCTGGCGGTCGAGCGCGAGCGCGTCCGACTCGGTGGACGACACCTCGGTCTGCACGCGCGCCACGTCGAGCTCGGCGATGTCGCCGGCCTGCTGGCGGCGCTGCGTCAGGCGCAGCGTGTCGCGGTAGGCGGCGACCGATTCGCGCACCAGCACGCGTTCGGCGTCGAGCGCGCGCAGCTGCAGGTAGGTCTGCGCCACCTCGGCCTGCACCGCGAGCCGGGTGCTCTGCAGCAGCGCCTCGCGGCCGGCCGCGTCGAGCTTGGCCGCATCGGCCGCGCCCGAGAGGCGGCCGAACAGGTCGACCTCGTACGAGAACGTGGCGCCGATGTTGGTCATGGTGCCCGGCCGGGTGCTGGCCGTGGCCTTGTCCAGGCCCGCACCGCGGTTGGCGCCGGCGCCCAGGCCGATCTGCGGCAGGCGGTCGGCCTGGGCGCTGCGCGCCAGCGCGCGGGCCTCGGCCAGCCGCGCGGCGGCGGCCTGGATGTTGGTGTTGTCGACCTCGGCGCGCTGGATCAGCGTGTTGAGCACCGGGTCGTTGAACGCCAGCCACCACTCGCCGCGCGGTTGCGCCTCGGCGGGCGTGGCCCGGGTGAAGCCGGCCGGGGCCGTGGCACCCGGCTGTTCCTTGAACTGCGCCGCGGTCGGCACCGTGGGCATGCCCGAAGGCACGCTGGCGCAACCGGCCAGCACCAGGGCCGCCACCAGCGGCAACACGGCGGCGCGCAAGGGGCGCATCAGGGTTGGGATTGCGAATGTCATGGACAACCTTCTTTCTTCTTGTCGATCAGTCATGCGCGCCATGCGAGGGGCGCGGCGAGGCCGGCACCGGGTGCAGACCGCCGCCACCGCCACCGTGCGAAGGCGCCACCGGATGGTCGGCCGACACGAAGTCGTCGCCGTGCGGCACTTCGCCGTGCAGCTTGAGCGGCCGGTTGCCCGCCAGGCGGCGCATCAGCACGTAGAACACCGGCGTCAGGAACAGGCCGAAGGCCGTCACGCCGATCATTCCGGCGAACACCGCCACGCCCATCGCCTTGCGCATCTCGGAGCCGGCGCCGGTCGAGAGCACCAGGGGCAGCACGCCCATGACGAAGGCCAGCGAGGTCATCAGGATCGGGCGCAGGCGCAGGCGGCTGGCTTCGATCGCGGCCTGGATCGGTGTCCGGCCCGCAAACTCCAGCTCCCGTGCGAACTCCACGATCAGAATCGCGTTCTTCGCACTCAGCCCCACCAGCACGATCAACCCGATCTGCGTGAAGACGTTGTTGTCGCCCCCGAGATCCACACGCCCGCCATCGCGGCCATGATGCCCATCGGCACGATCAGGATGATCGCGATCGGCAGCGTCAGGCTTTCGTACTGCGCAGCCAGCACCAGGAACACCAGCAGGATCGCCAGCGGGAACACCAGGAAGGCGGAGTTGCCGGCCAGGATTTCCTGATACGTCAGCTCGGTCCACTCGAAGCTCACGCCCTTGGGCAGCGTCTCGGCCGCGATCTTGGTGATCACGTCCTGCGCCTGGCCCGACGAATAGCCGGGGGCCGGGCCGCCGTTGATGTCCGCGGCCAGGTAGCCGTTGTAGCGCATGGCGCGTTCCGGACCGAAGGTCGAGTTGACCTTCATCAGCGCGGCCAGCGGCACCATCTCGCCCGAGGTCGAGCGCACCTTCAGCATGCCCACGTCTTCGGCACGAGCGCGGTACGGCGCATCGGCCTGGACGCGCACGGAGTACGTGCGGCCGAACTTGTTGAAGTCGTTGGCATACAGGCTACCGAGGTAGATCTGCATCGTGTCGAAGATGTCCGTCACCGGCACGCCGAGCTGGCGCGCCTTGGTGCGGTCGATGTCGGCGTACAGCTGCGGCACGTTGACCTGCCAGCTCGTGAACATGCCCGTCAGTTCAGGCGCTGCATACGCTTTGGCCATGAAGGCCTTCACCGCGACGTCCATCTGGTCGTAGCCAACCGAGGCGCGGTCTTCGATCTGCAGCTTGAAGCCGCCGGTCGTGCCCAGGCCTGCCACCGGCGGCGGCGGGAACATCACGATGAACGCGTCCTGGATGCTCGAGAACGCACCGTTGAGCTGGCCGGCCACCGCACCGCCGCTCTGGTCGGCACGCTTGCGCTGGTCGAAGGGCTTGAGCGTGGCGAACACGATGCCCGAGTTGGAGCTGTTGGTGAAGCCGTTGATCGACAGGCCCGGGAAGGCAATGGCGTCTTCCACGTTCGGGTTCTTCTTCATGATCTCGCCCATGCGGGTGATCACCTCTTCCGTGCGGTCGAGCGTGGCGCCGTCGGGCAGCTGGGCAAAACCGATGAGGTACTGCTTGTCCTGCGCCGGCACGAAGCCGCTGGGCACCGCCTTGAAGAGGCCGAAGGTCACGCCGACCAGCGCCAGGTAGATCACCAGCATCAGCGTCTTGCGCGAGATCACGCGCTTGACACCGCCGCTGTAGGCCTCGGAGCCGCGATGGAAGAACTTGTTGAAGCCGCGGAACAGCCAGCCGAAGGCCTTGTCCATGCCGCGCGTCAACGCGTCCTTCGGCTGGTCGTGGCCGCGCAGCAGCAGTGCCGCAAGAGCGGGCGACAGCGTCAGCGAGTTGATGGCCGAGATCACCGTCGAGATCGCGATGGTCACCGCGAACTGCTTGTAGAACTGGCCCGTGAGGCCGCTGATGAACGCCAGCGGCACGAACACGGCCACGAGCACCAGCGCGATCGCAATGATGGGGCCCGACACTTCGCGCATCGCGCGGTACGTGGCCTCGCGCGGCGTGAGCCCGGCCTCGATGTTGCGTTCGACGTTCTCCACCACCACGATGGCGTCGTCCACCACGATGCCGATCGCCAGCACCAGCCCGAACAGGCTCAGCGCGTTGATCGAGAAACCGAGGATGTGCAGCACCGCGAAGGTACCGATCACCGACACCGGCACAGCCAGCAGCGGAATGATCGACGCGCGCCACGTTTGCAGGAACAGGATCACGACCAGCACCACCAGCGCGATGGCTTCGAGCAGCGTGTGGATCACCGATTCGATCGATGCGCGCACGAACTGCGTCGGGTCGTAGGCGATGCGGTATTCCAGGCCTTCCGGCATGTTCTTGTTGAGCTCTTCCATCGTCTTGCGAACGTTGGACGAGATGTCGAGCGCATTGGAGCCCGGTGCCTGGAACACGCCCATGCCGACGGCCGGGTCGTTGTTCAGCAGCGAACGCAGCGAGTAGTCGGCGGCGCCCATTTCGAGGCGGCCGATGTCCCGCAGGCGGGTCACGGCGCCGTCGGTGCCGCTCTTGACGATGATGTCGCCGAACTCTTCTTCGCTCTGCAGGCGCCCTTGCGCATTGATCGACAGCTGCATGTCCACGCCCGACAGGCCTGGCGAAGCGCCGACCACGCCGGCCGCGGCCTGCACGTTCTGGCCACGGATCGCAGCCACCACGTCGGAAGCCGACAGACCACGCTGCGCGACCTTCTGCGGGTCGAGCCACACGCGCATGGAATAGTCGCCGCCGCCGAAGATCTGCACCTGGCCCACGCCTTCGATGCGCGCCAGCGGGTCCTTGACGTTCAGCACCGCGTAGTTGCGCAGGTAGTTGATGTCGTAGCGGTTGTTCGGCGAGACGAGGTGGACCACCATCGTCAGGTCGGGTGCGCTCTTGACGGTCGTGATACCGAGGCGCCGCACTTCTTCAGGCAGGCGCGGCTCGGCTTGCGAGACGCGGTTCTGCACCAGCTGCTGGGCCTTGTCGGGATCGGTGCCGAGGCGGAAGGTGACCGTGAGCGTCATCACGCCATCGGTCGTCGCCTGGCTGCCCATGTAGAGCATGCCTTCGACGCCGTTGATCTGCTCTTCGAGCGGCGTGGCCACCGTTTCAGCGATCACCTTCGGGTTGGCGCCGGGGTACGTTGCGCGCACCACCACCGAAGGCGGCGCGACTTCCGGGTACTCCGAGATCGGCAGACCGCGCAGCGCAATCAGGCCGGCGATCAGCATCAGGAGTGACAGCACGCCGGCAAAGATCGGCCTGTCGATGAAGAATTTTGAGAGATTCATGTTGGTTCTCCGGCGGGCGCCAGGGCGCCCTCCTCCGAAATCAGGACTTCGCGGCCTCGGCCACGCGTTCCGGTTGTTGTTGCTTCGTATCGAGCTTGGCGTCCATGGTCACGGTCTGCGGCACCACCAGCGCACCGGGGCGGATGTGCTGCAGGCCGTTCACCACCACGCGATCGCCGGCCTTCAGGCCCTTGCTCACCACGCGCAGGCCGTTGATGGGCGCGCCCAGCGTCACCTCGCGGTACATGGCCTTGTTGTCGTCGCCCACGACCATCACGAACTTCTTGTTCTGGTCGGTGCCGATGGCACGCTCGCTCACCAGCAGCGCGGTGTCGTTGCGGGCCTGGCCCATGCGGATGCGGGCGAACTGGCCGGGAATGAGCGCGCCGTCCTTGTTGTCGAACGAAGCACGCACACGCACGGTGCCGCTGCGGGCGTCGACCTGGTTGTCGATCAGCTGCAGCTTGCCGGTGAAGGGCGTGCCCTCGAGGCCCGCGGTGCCCATCTGCACGGGGATCGTGTCGATCTGGCCGCGGGCGCCGGCGTTGGCCGGCAGGTCCTTCAGCGCACGGGTGATGACCTGCTCGTCGGCATCGAAGCTCGCGTAGATCGGGCTCACCGACACCAGCGTGGTCAGCACGGGCGCGCCGGGGCCGGCGGCCACCAGGTTGCCCACCGTCACTTCGAGCTTGCCGATGCGGCCCGACACCGGTGCGCGCACCTGGGTGTAGCCCAGGCTCAGGCGTGCGGTCTGCAGCGAAGCTTGCGCGGCGCGCAGGTTGGCTTCGGCTTCGCGGCCGGCGTTCACGCGCTCGTCGAGTTCACGTTGCGCGATGGCCTGCTCGTCCCACAGGCGGCGGGCACGTTCCTGCTCGCTGCGGCTGAAGGCCTGGCGAGCCTGCGCCGACGCCACCTGCGCTTCGGCACGCTCCACTTCGGCGGCGTACGGCGCCGGGTCGATGGTGATGAGCAGGTCGCCCTGCTTCACCAGCGCGCCTTCGCGGAAGTGCACCGCCTGCACGGCGCCTGCCACGCGGGAGCGCACGTCGACGCGTTGCACGGCTTCGAGGCGGCCCGAGAACTCGTCCCAGGCGTTGATCTCGCTCGACGCCACGGTGGCGACCGACACCGGCGTGCCCTGTTGCGCGGCGACCGGGGCGGTCGCCTCGGCCTTGAAGCTGTACATGCCCACCACCGCGGCGGCCACGGCCAGCACCGCGGTGAGGCCGGTCACGGCGGGCCACAGCCCCTTGCGGGTGATGGAAGACAGCGATTGTTCGTTCTTGTTCGACATGATGGTTCGTCCTTCTCGATGACTTTTTCGGGATGCAACGGGCCATCCCGGCGCCGGCGGCGTCAGGAGGCGGAATTCAGAGAACAGAAAGCCCTGCCACCCGCCTCTGTGGAGGCGGCGGCTTGGTTCAGGGGCGGAGCGGACCCTCGCGGGCCTAGCTGGGCTCAGGGACCGCCGGGGGCGGTGTGGTGGCGCTGAAGAACTCGCGGAAGTGCTGCTGCACGCTGGCTTCGCAGGATGCGCATCCCACGGCCTCGGTGTCGTACAGCGCCTTGGGCCAGTTGTCGGCGCCGGTCAGCACGCTGCTCGTGACCTCGATGCCGGCCGAGCGCAGGCGGCCCGCGAAGGTCATGGCCTCGTCGCGCATCGCGTCGTCGGGCCCCACCAGCACCAGCGCCGGTGCCAGGGCGGCCAGCCGCAGCGATCCGCTGGGCACCGCATAGGGGTGCGTGGCGTTCGAGGGACAGCTCAGGTACTTGGCCCAGCCCGTGGCCCAGCGGCACTCGGCGGCGTCGTTGGTCGCGTTGCGCAGCGAGGCAGTGCCGGCGCACGGGTCGAGCATGGGCGACAGCAGGATCTGGCCCGCCAGCGGCGGATGGGCGCGGTCGCGGGCCACCAGGGCCACGCTGGCCGCCAGGTTACCGCCGGCCTCTTCGCCGGCCAGGTACACCTGGGCGCCCTTGCCGCCGAGCTTCACGCGCTGCTTGTAGAGCCATTCGAGCGCCGCATAGCCCACCTCGACCGGCTCCGGGAACGGGGCCGCCGGGGCCAGCGGGTAGTCCAGCGAGACCACCACCGCACCCGCGCCGGCCAACAGCCGGGCCACGTTGCGGCCGTTGTCGAGGTTGCCGCAGATGAAGGTGCCGCCATGGAAATGCAGCACCAGCGGCACGGTCTCGCCCCGCGGACGCTGACCGTAGACACGGGCAGCCACGGGCTCGCGGCCGGGCAGCTCGATCGACAGATCGGACTCCACGCCTTGCGCCGCGGCAAGCGCAGCAGCTTCAGCGGACCGGGACGATGGACGGGGTGACATGGGCGACCTCAGGGGGATGGGCGATGGTTGAAATATAAGGCGCTACAAGCGCGTTGAAACAGGAAACACAGCCCTACTCTGTTTCCAAACGGAGAACAATCGGGCATACCGTAGGGGCGCATTCCTTGTGTGAGAATCCGCCTCCTTCCGGCACACGCCGGTCTCCCTGAACAGGCATTCGATGGATCAAATCCAGGCAATGCGGATCTTTGTCCGCGTGGTCGAAGCCGGCACCTTCACCCGTGCCGCCGACTCTCTGGCCCTGCCCAAGGGCACCGTCACCAAGCAGATCCAGGCGCTGGAATCGCGCCTGCGCGTGAAGCTGCTCAACCGCACGACGCGGCGCGTCACCGTCACGCCCGACGGCGCCGCCTACTTCGAGCGCGCCGCACGGCTGCTGAACGACTTCGACGACATGGAAGCCAGCATGACGAATGCGCAGGCCAACCCCACGGGGCGGCTGCGCATCGACGTGGGCACCTCGGTGGCGCAGCAGATCATCCTGCCCAACCTGGCCAGCTTCTGCGACCGCTACCCCGACATCCAGGTCGACCTGGGCGTGAGCGACCGCACCGTCGACCTGATCAGCGACAACGTCGACTGCGTGATCCGTGCGGGCGAGCTCAGCGACCAGTCGCTGGTGGCGCGCCGCATCGGCACCCTGCACTTCGTCACCGTGGCCTCGCCGGCCTACATCAAGCGCTATGGTGCGCCGCAACATCCGAACGACATCGAGAAGCGCCACCACGTCGTGAGCTACTTCTCGGGCACCACCCGGCGCGTGTACCCGCACGAGTTCAAGAAGGGCGACGAGTACATCGAGCTCAACGGCCCCTACCGCGTGTCGGTCAACGAAAGCAACGCGCACATGACGGCCGTGCTCGCGGGCTTCGGTTTGTCGCAGTGCATCACCTTCACCGCCGAGCCGCTGCTGGAAAGCGGCGAACTCGTCGAGGTGCTGGCCGACTGGCAGCGCGACCCGCTGCCGATCCATGTCGTGTATCCGCCGAACCGGCACCTGAGCGCGAAGGTGCGGGCGTTTGTGGACTGGGCGGCGGATCTGTTTGCGAAGAATCCGCGGTTGCAGAGGCGCTGAGGGGCGCCCTTCCCGCCCTCCTCTCAGGGCTGGATCAGCGCTGCCAGCGCGTGCGGAGAGCGATTCTTGTCAGTAGACCGGCTCGCACCGCACCTCGGTCTTCACCGAATTCGCAATGAAACACTCCTCATGCGCCCGATGGTGCAAGTGTTCGATCTGCTCGCGCGTGGGCAGGTTCTCGCCCGAAAAGCTCACCTGCGGGTGCAGCGTGACGACAGTCATCGCCATCTTTCCTTCGGCGTTCTTCTCCATCACGCCCGTGGCCGCATCGACATAGCGGTCGACCACGAACTTGCGTTTCACCGCCATGGTGAGGAACCACAGCATGTGGCAACTGGACAGCGAGGCCACGAACATTTCTTCCGGGTCGACCGCCGACGCGTCGGAGAACGGCAGCGGCACCACGTGCGGCGACGAGGAGCCCGGCACCTGCGCGCCGCCATCGAAGCGCAGCACGTGGTGGCCGCTGTAGGTGTTGGCCAGGAAGTCCTGGTCGTCCCGCTCCCAGACGATCTCGGCGGTGTACTCGGACATGGGTCGTGCTCCTCGATGGATGGAATGAATGAATGTCAGACGGTCATCAGCTTCACGATCAGCGGCACCAGCAGCGCGGTCGCGATGCCGTTCAGCCCCATCGCCAGCGCAGAGAACGCGCCCGCGGTCTCGTTCACCTGGATGGCGCGCGCCGTGCCGATGCCGTGCGCCGCCATGCCGACGGCAAAGCCGCGCACCGCGGGTTCCTTGATGCGCAGCAGATTCAGCAGGCCCGTGGCCATGATCGCGCCCGAGATGCCGGCGATGGCCGCGGCCACGGCCGCCAGCGACGGCAGGCCGCCGATCTTCTCGGCCACGCCCATCGCGATCGGCATGGTGGCCGACTTGGGCGCGAGCGACATCAGGAGCTCGCGCGAACCGCCGAGCACCCAGCCGATGCCGATGGCCGACACGATGGCGGCCACCGAGCCCACCAGCAGCGCCACGCCGATCGGCAGCCACAGGCGCCGCAGCCGACCGACCTGGCTGTACAGCGGCACGGCCAGTGCCACGGTGGCCGGGCCGATCAGGAAGTGGACGAACTTGGCGCCCTCGAAGTACGTGTCGTACGGCGTGCGCGTGAGCAGCAGCACGCCCACGATGACGATCACCGACACCAGCACCGGGTTGACCATCGGGTTGCGCCCGCTGCGCGCATGCAGCCACAGCGCGCCCAGGTAGGCCAGCAGCGTGAGCGACAGCCACAGCAGCGGCGACTGGGCCAGGAAGACCCAGATTTCAGACAACTTGACGGGCGTGTTCATTCGGCGTCCTTGCCCGTGATGCGGATCATCCAGCGCAGCGTGAGCGCGGTCACCGCCATGGTGAAGGCGCCACCCACGACGCCGGCCGCCAGGAACGGCAGCCACTCGCGTCCCACGCGCTCGAAATGCAGCATGACGCCGGTCACCGCCGGGATGAACAGCAGCATCAGATTGCGCAGCAAGTGGCCCGAGGTGTCGGTCAATTCCTGCGGCACGCCGCCGCGCACCAGCAGGCCGACGAACAGCAGCAGCATGCCGATCAGCGGACCGGGAATCGGCAGCGACAGCCACTGCACGAGCAGTTCGCCGGCAAGCTGGCACAGGAAGAGCGTGGTGATGGCGTAGAGCATGGGCCTGTTCGTTTTCCTTTTCTTGAGACGGCCCTATTGTGGTGCGAGGTGCGTTCAGCCGCTGTGTCGTGCGGCGCTGGCCCTCGCCCACGCGGCCTTCAATGCGTGCTGGCTGGCCGGCGGCAGCACGCCCAGGCGCAGGTGCCCCGGCAGGCCGAAGGAGGCGCAGTCGCGCAGCTTGATGCCCTCGGCGCGCAGCGCGGCGGCGCGGGGCGGGTACGGCACGTCGGGCTGCGCACCGAAGAAGTTGGCGTCGCCGGGCAGCACCTGCCAGCCCAGCGATTCGCACACGGCGCGCTGCCGTGCCTTCCAGTCGCGCAGGATGTCGAGGCTGCGCGCCAGCCAGCCTTGCGCTTCGTCGCTGGTCCAGGTCGTGAGCAGCGCCACGCCGTGTGTGCCCAGCGGCCACGACGGCGCAAGACGTTCGAATCGTTCCAGCAGTGGACCTGCAACGTCGCTGTTCGCAGGTGCGATGGCGTAGGCGGCGCGGATGCCCGTGAGGCCCATGGCCTTGTTCGGTGTCCACAGCTGCCAGAGGCGGTCGCGCTGTGCGGCGTCGTGCGAGGGCTGGCCTTCGAGGCGCAGCGGTTCGTAGGCCATGTCGAGCACGCAGACGGCATCGCTCGCGGCATGCTGCGCGATGTCGGGTTGCGACTGGCCGAACGGGCTCGACGGTTCGCAGCACCAGCGCAGCGCGGCGCCGTCGGCCTCCTCAGGTGCGCGCTTCACGCCGAGGCCCCAGGCCTGGGCCGAACGTTCGTAGTCGCCGTAGCTGTGCGCGGGCAACCAGACCTCTTCGCCACCGCGTTGTGCCACAACCGCGCTGATACGGTGGATGAATTCGCTCGCGCTCGCGGCGATCGCGATGCGCTCCACGGCCACGCCGTGGAAATCGGCAAGCGCGGAACGCAGCGCGGTGTAGCGCGGATCGGGATAGTGCGCCGCGTCGACTTCGCGCAGTGCAGCCAGCGCCGCGGGACACGAGCCGACCGCGTTGCCGTTGGTCGAGAAGTCGTGCGGCGCGGCGCCGGTCTCGTCGGGGCCGCCGTGCACCATGGATTGATTCGTCATGCCCACCTCGCCAGCAACGGCGACAGCATCGCGAGCGAAGCGATCACCGCCAGCCCCCACGCCGCCCGTTCACCGAGCTGCGCGGTGCGCGCGGTGTCGGCCGACGTGGCAGCGCGCCCTTCCCCGTTCAGCGCATAGACACCCGGCTTCGCGAGCCGCACGCCCAGCAGCAGCGCCATCGCCCCCATCGGCCAGCCGCTGTTGGGCGACGGCGTGCGGCGCGCCTCGCGGGCCACGCCGCGCGGCCAGCGGCCGGCCGCGAGGGCCAGCAGCAGCACGGTGAGGCGCGCGGGCAGCCACGAAAGCACGTCGTCGGCGCGCGCGGCCCACTTGCCGAACCAGGTCCAGTCGCGCCCGCCGCGTTCGCCGCGGTAGCCCCACATGGCATCGGCGGTGTTGGCGAAGCGGTAGAGCGCCGCGCCCGGCAGGCCGAACAGCACGAACCAGAACACGGGCGCCACCAGCGAGTCGTTGAGGTTCTCGGCCAGCGACTCGATGGCGCTCTCGCGCACTTCGCGCTCGCTCAGCACCGAGACATCGCGGCTCACGAGGCGCGCGAGCCGTGCACGGCCCGCCTCGAGCGATTCGTCCAGCGCGGTCTCGACCGCCAGCACCTCGTCGCGCAGCATGCGCCATGCAAAGAGCGGCTTGAACGCGAGCCCGAGCACCACGGCCATGCCCCAGACCGGCAGCCATTGCATCGCCAGGCTCTGCACCGCCGACGCGACGGCGAACGCGGCCATCGCGCCCACGCACCAGCTGAGCGCCCCCATCGCGAAGCCGGGCAGGTCGCGCGGCTTCGCGTCGGCCGCGCGCGGTGCGAGGCGGCTGCCCATCCAGTCCAGGTAGCGCCCCATCCACACGACCGGATGCAGCGCGGCGGGCGGCTCGCCCAGCCAGCGGTCGATGGCCAGCGCCAGCCACAGGGCGGCGACCAGCGCGAGGGCGAAGACGGTGAAGGGATCGAGCGCGGGCATGGCAGGCATTCTCGTGAATCAGGCGGCAGGCACGGCCCGGCCACGCCGCCATTGCACCAGCGCGCCGAGGGCCAGCAGCAAGGCTGCGCCGAATGCGGCGAGCAGGCGCGGCAGCACGGCGGATGGCGGCGGGGGCGATGGGGTGTCGGCGACGGGCTTCAGCTGGAGGCCGGCCACCGGTTGTGCGAGGTCCGCTGCGGCGGGCGATGCGGGTGCGGGCTGGCTCGCTTCGACGGGCGCGACGGCGGGTGCGGCGACGACCGGTGCAGGAGCAGTGACAGGCGAGGGCACCAACGCAGCCTGCGCAAACCGCTGCACCGCCTCGTTGCGTTCCCGCAGCCCCGTGGCGCGCACCGCCTCCGTGTAGGCCTGCGCCAGTTCGCGCCGCGTCGCGGCATCGGGCGTCCAGTAGTTCAGCCGCACGGCATCGAGCATGCGTTCCAGCGTCTGCGCGAAGGCGGCGCGGTTCTCGCGTTCCAGCCACTGGCGCGTGCCGAGCTTGTAGGTGTCGCGCACATAGACCTCGTGCAACGACTGCCAGTGGTCCGCGCGCACGGCGGCGGGCGCGGTCGCCTGCCAGCCCCAGAGGAACTGCGCGGTCTTGAGCACCTGCAGCGCGCCGCTGTAGCCCTCGGCCTTCTGTGCCTCGATCCATTGCGGGTGCAGGTAGCGCGTCTGCATCTCGCGCGCGATGGCGCCGGCGACGGTGTCGGTGCGCACGGCTGCACCGTCGCGCAGGTTCTGCACGTACAGCGCCGGGTCCTTGCCCGTGAGATGGCGCACGGCCAGCGCGATGCCGCCCAGGTACTGGAACGGGTCGTCGTTGGTCAGCACGCCGTAGAGGTTGGAGGTGCGCGCCATCAGCGCCGCATCGACCTGCGCGAGGTTGCCCGCGAAGGCGCCCGGGCGCGTGGCGCCGTCGAGGCCGCGCCCGTAGGCGTGGCCCATGCGGTCCATGTAGAGCCCGGCCATCTGCGCGTCGCCGCCGCCGCGCTGCTGGCCCTTCCAGAGTTCGGTGGCGAGCACCGCTTCCTCGAGCCCGGCGCCGTAGCTGCCCTGTTCGTTCGAGAACACGCGCGCGGTCGACCAGCGCCGCGCCTCGGCCGCCGTCGCGCCCCCGGCGCGCAGCGTGCGCGCCATCGCCTCGCTGTGCTGCGCGACGGCGTTGCCGGGCTCGTCGAGCGCGGCCACCTGCTGCACGGCCTCGTCGAGCCAGCGCATCACGTGCGGGAACTGGTCGCGGTACGAACCGGTGACGCTGATCAGCACGTCCATGCGCGGCCGCTTCAGCACCGCGGCCGGCACGATCTCGATGCCGACCATGCGCCCGGCCTCGTCCCAGCGCGGCTTCACGCCCAGTGCGTGGAAGGCCTGGCTCTCGGTCACGCCCTGGTGGCGCGAGGCCTCGCCGGCCCAGAGCGTGAAGGCGATCTTCTGCGGCGCACGGCCGCCGTGGGTGCGGGTGTGCGCGGCGATCCAGTCGTCCATCGCGGCGACGCCGGTGTCCCAGGCGGCACGCGTGGGCACGCGGCTGGGGTCGAAGCCGTAGAGGTTGCGCCCGGTCGGCAGGCTGTCGGGGTCGCGCACCGGGTCGCCGCCGTAGCGCGATGTCAGATAACGGCCGTCGAGCGCGGTGAGCAGGCCTTCGATTTCCTCGTTGTGGGCCAGCACGGCGTCGAGCGCGCGGGCCCGTGTGGCCAGGGTGCGCAAAGGTTCAGAGTCGGCCGTGTCGCTGCCCGCCAGCACGGCCTCCAGCCAGCGCGCGGGCTTCGAGGCCGCGATGCCCTGCGCATCGGTGAGGAACATCTCGTCGAGGTCTTCGCCCATCGCCTGCGCCACGGGTTTGCCGAGGATCTGCAGGATCGTCTGGCGCCGCCGCTGCGCATCGGGCGCCTCGCCGAAGGTGGCCAGGCCCAGCGGCTGCGCGGTCTGCGCCAGCTCGTCGAGGTACGGATGCAGCACGGCGATGAAGCCGGCGAAATCGGCGCGGATGCGCGCGGGCGTCCATTGCAGGTCGCGGTCGTAGTGCTGCGCGACGAAGTCGGTGGTGAGGCGCCGTTCCAGTGCGGTCTTCACCGCGCCGGGCGACAGCGTTTCCCAGTCGTGCAGGCGGTCGTGCATGTCCCGCACGCCGGGGCGGAAGCCCGCGGGCGTGAACATGGGCGTCGAGTGGCTCACCATCGTCGCGCGGCCGCGGCGCTTGGCGGTCGTCGCCTCGCCGAGGTTGTCCATGATGTACGGGTAGACGTTGGGCACGTCGCCCAGCGCGAGCAGCGGATCGTCCTGCACCGAGAGCCCGCGCTCCTTGCCCGCCGACCATTCGACCGTGCCATGCGTGCCCACGTGCACCAGCGCGTCGGCGCCGAAGCGGCTGCGCAGCCAGAGATAAGTGGCGAGGTAGCCGTGGCTCAGCGGCACCGCCGCGCGGTGGTACACCTGCTGCGCCTTGTCGGCCACCTGCGTGCCGGGCTCGAAGCGCGGCGGCTGGCGCAGCACGACCACCTGGCCGAACTGCACGCGCGGCACTACGAAGGCCGGTGCGCCGGCCACGGGCCGCAGCATCGTCGAGGCCTCGGGCGGGCCCCAGTAGGCTTCGATGCGGCGTTGCGTGTCGGAAGGCAGCGCGCGGAACCAGGCGAGGTACTGCGACAGCGGCAGCGTGTCGGCCAGGCCCTGGTCGAGCAGCGGCTGCAACGCATCACCGCCCTGCGCGGTCGGGTAGTAGGCCTTCATCGTGGCCTGCACCTGCGCAATGACGGCGTCCGCGCCCGGCGCCTCGGTGCGGTAGCCGGCCGCCTGCATCGCGGACAGCATCCGGTCGACGCTGCGCGGCACGTTGAGGAACGACGCGCCGAAGTTCGCCTCACCCGGCGGGTAGTTGTAGACCAGCATTGCCACGCGGCGCTCGGCGGCGGGCGTGCGCCGCAGGCGCAGCAGCGCGGCGGCCTTGTCGGCCACGGCGTCGAGCTGCGCGGGCAGCGGCTGCAGGCTGCCGGTGGCGGCGTCGCGCGCGGTGACCAGCATCGGGTCGGTCATGCCTGCGAGTTCGCTCGGGCTGTAGTAGGCCGCGATGTCGGTCTGCGCCAGGCCGTCCTTGCTGCGCGCCCATTGCGCCGCGTCCATGGCCAGCGAGGGCAGCGTCTGCAGCACGGGCACGCCGATGCGTTCGAGTTCGGCCTTGCGCTCGTTCGGACTGAACACCAGCGCGGCGTTGATGAGGAGATCGGCCACGCGGCGCTCGTGCTCGCCCTCCCCCGAGTGCGTCATGCGAAAGAACAGGTCCTTCTGCTGGCGCGGGCCGTAGAAGGCGTAGGCGCGCAGGCCACGCTGCGCGAGCGTGCCGATCAGGCCGTCGAGCCAGCCGGTGTCGTCGCTGGTGAGCGTGGCGCTGTTGACGGCGATGGCGACGGTGCCCTGCCCGCTCGGCAGTGCTTCGACGGCCGCGATGCTGCTTTCGACGCGCGGCCAGTCAGGGTGATAAAAGCCCGCGAGCGGCAACGGCACGGGGTCAGGGAGTCCGGCTGAATCGCCGACCCGCGCCATCGCCTGCACCGAGGCCTTCAGGTTCGCCTCGCCCGGAAAGCGCCAGTAGGCGCGCAGGCGCTGCGCCCAGACCGCATCGACGCCGCGTTCGGCCGCGAGCGGTGGCACCTCGGGTGGGTTCTGGCCTTTCGCCACGAGCGCGAATTCACCGATCTGTACATAGGGAACGGAGGTTCGCGCAATGACATCGCCGAAGCGCGCCGCCGCCGACTGCGCGACGCTGAGGTGCGGCGCATCGATGACCAGCAGGCGCGCGCCATCGAGCGCGGCAGCCAGTGCCTCGGGCGTGTCCTGCGCAGCCGACACCACCTGCAACGGCACGCCGGCCGCACGCGCTGCCGTCTGCAGCCGCACCACGCGCGCAGGCGACACCAGCGCCGTGCTCAACACCACGACACGCGACCCGGCCGCCACCGCAGGCTGCGCCATCAGGCACAGGAACCCGAGCCAGAAGACGAAAAGCCGCGTCACTTCCCGCCCGACGCCGGCACCGCATCCGCCGGCACGTAGATCATCGTGCCGTCCTTCAGGCGCCAGGCGGTGCCGGCCTTTTCGCCGTCGCCCTGCCCCGTTGCGCCGCTGGCCTTGAAGCGCGTGACCTTCCGGCCTTCGCGCGTGATGATCTCCATGTCGGGCTGGCCCTCGTGGCGGATGACCGTCACCTTGTCCTGCGAGAACGGGTTCACCGGGTTGTTGATGACCGCGATCATCAGCATGCCGATGACGACCATGAAGACGTCGATCAGGTTGATGGTCGAGAGCACGGGGTCGTCGTCGTCGCTGTCCAGGCTGCTCAGGATGGAGAACTGGCGCCGGCTCATGACAGCCGGTCCCGCGCGTCGAGCAGCGTCACCAGCTCGCGCATGAGCCAGCGGCGGCGCACCGTGTAGACCACGAAGGTGATCGAGGCCGAGGCCAGCGCCACGATCACGGCCGCGAACGCGGGCGCCAGGCTCTGCGCCACGCCCTGCGATTCGCCCGAGGCCACGGCCACGAGCGCCGGGCCCATCGGGATCATGGTGGCGATCAGCCCCAGCATCGGCGCCACGCGGCTGCACAGGCGCACGCCTTCGAGCTGCTTGAGCACGACCAGCTCCATCTGTTCCTGGCTGGCCTGGGCGTGGCGCTGCAGCACCAGCGCACGCGACGGGTCACGCCGGCGCTGCCACCACTCGATGCCGAAGGCGCCGAGGCAGTACACCGCATAGACGAAGGACAGCAGCACGCCGAGCGTCACGGGCCAGAGGAACAGGCGCGCGAGCTCGAAGAGAACGGTGTCGAAGGCCAGCATCAGGTGGGCTCCACGCAAGAAGATGAAGTGGAAGAAGAATCGAACAGGTCCGACGGCCGGCCCCAGCTTTCATCGAACACCAGCGAGGCCAGCGGCGCGCGCCGGGCCCAGCGTTCGCGCTGCAGCATCGGCTCTTCGTAGAACGCATGCACCGGGCCCAGGCACAGCAAGGCGATCGGCTCGGCGCCTTCGGGCAGACCGAGCAGCATGCTCAGCTCGGCGGGTTCGAACAGCGACACCCAGCCCATGCCCAGCCCCTCGGCGCGCGCGGCGAGCCAGAGGTTCTGGATCGCGCAGGAGGCGGAGGCCAGGTCCATCTGCGGCAAGGTGCGGCGGCCGAACACATGCGGCTCGCGGCCGTCGGCCAGCGTCACCACCAGCAACTCGGCCGCGTCGAGCACGCCCTGCACCTTGAGGCGCATGAACTCGTCTTCGCGCTGACCGAGCGCGCGAGCGGTGAGCACGCGTTCGCGCTCGACCACCTCATGCAACTGCCGGCGCAGCCCTTCGCCGCGCACGCGGATGAAGCGCCACGGCTGCATGAAGCCGACGCTGGGCGCGTGGTGCGCGGCGTCGAGCAGGCGGCGCAGCACCTCGGGCGCCACCTCGCCGCCCGCGAAGTGGCGCATGTCGCGCCGCTCGTGGATGGCGCGGTACACCGCCTTCGCCTCGTCGGCCGCGAACGCATGCGCCACCATCGGGGTCAGTCCTCGATGCCGCGCTGCGCCGGGATGCCGGCCTTGAACGCGTGCTTGACCATCTGCATCTCGGTGACGGTGTCGGCCAGCTCGATGATCTCGGGCGGGCAGCGGCGGCCGGTGAGAGCGACGTGCACGTGCTTGGGGCGTGCGCGCAAGGTCTCGAGCACGCCTTCGAGCGGCAGCCAGCCGTAGATCAGCGGGTAGGTGATCTCGTCGAGCACCACGAGGAAGAAGTCGCCCGACAGGATCGCGGCCTTGGCCTTTTCCCAACCGTCGCGCGCGAGCTGGCCCGAACGTTCGAGGTCCTGGCTCTTCCAGCTGAAGCCATCGCCCAGGCCTTCGATGGGAATGCCGATCTGCTCGAACATGCGGTGCTCGCCGAAGCGCGCCGAAGGCACCTTCATGAACTGGTAGATCTTCACGGCCTTGCCGCGGCCGTGTGCGCGCAACGCGAGGCCGAATGCTGCGGTGCTCTTGCCCTTGCCGTCGCCGGTGTTGACGATGACGATGCCGCGGCGTTCGCCTTCGGGCTTTTCGTAGGGCTTTTCGCTGGGAGGGGCTTCTATTTGCATGAGGTTTTCCGTTTGCTTGTGTTCTTGGCGCTGTCGTTCAGGGCGTGTGCACAGGCCACCGGGTACTTCCCTCCGCGAATGTCCCCCGGCCTGCGGCCTCCTCCTTGATTTCGCTGCGGGAAGCACCCAGTGTCCTGCGCACGGGAAGCGGCGCTGGTGTGCGGCCGATCAATGACCGCACTGCCCCACGCTCACGCCGATGGGATGCCTTGCGCAGCGAAATCAAGGGGGAGCCCGAAGGGCGGAGGACATTCGCGGAGCAAGGTGCCCCGTCGGCGGGAGCGCGCCCCGAATGACTTGATGCGCGAAGCTTCATAGCGGCAATGCGATCCACTGGTCCGCCACGCGATGCACGCGAATGCGATGGTCGAACACCTGCTCCAGCGCCTGGTGAGTCTCAGGGTCGGAACAAGCACCGTGATGCGTCACCCGCCCCCGATTCATCACCACCAGTTCATCCGCAGCCAGCGCCATCGGCAGCTCGTGCAACACGCTGACCACGGTGCGGCCTTGCGCGACCAGTTCGCGTGCCGTCTGCATCCAGTCCGCCTGATGCGGTGGATCGAGGTTGGCCAGCGGCTCGTCCATCAGCAGCAGCTCGGCCTCGACCGCCAGCGCGCGCGCCAGCAGCACGCGCTGGCGTTCGCCGCCCGACAGCTGCCCCAGCGGACGGTCGCGCCAGTCCCAAGCCTGGGTGCTGCGCAGCGCGCGTTCGACGGCATCGCGATCAGCGTCGCTGGGTGCCGCGAGCCACCGTTGGTGCGGCAGGCGTCCGAGCATGGCGACGTCGTAGACCATCAAATCGTCGGCACTGCCCTCGCCCGTGCCGCTCTGGCCCAGCCAGGACAGGCGCCGCGCGCGCACGCGGGCCGGCACGGCGGCTTGCGCCTCGCCGAAGAGCCGCACTTCGCCGCGATGTGCGAGCAGACCTGCCAGCGCTTTCAACAACGTCGACTTGCCGGCACCGTTCGGCCCGACGATGCTGGTCCAGCGGCCGGCTGCCAGCGACAGGTCGATGCTGTGCAGCACCTCGACCGACCCGAGCGTGGCGCTGAGGCCATGCGCTTCGAGCGCGGCGGATGGCGTGCGGCTCATAGGCCGCCTCCCTTCGCGCCGCGCCGGTGCATCAGCCACAGCAGGTAGCTGCCGCCGAGCACGGCCGTGAGCACGCCCACTGGCAGCTCCTGCGGCGCAATCAGCCAGCGCGCCAGCAGGTCGGCGGCCATCAGCAGCAGCCCGCCCATCAACGCCGACAGCACGATCAGCCGCGCATGCGTGGTCTTGACCACCGAGCGCACCAGGTGCGGCGCGGCCAAGCCGACGAAAGCGATCAGGCCGGTCTGCGCGACGGCGGCACCAGTCGCCAGCGCCAGCACCGCCACCAGCGCGGCGCGCATGGCGCCCAGCGGCAGGCCCAGGCTGCGCGCCGTGGCCTCGCCGAGCGCGAGCCCGTCGAGCACCGGCGCGAGCGCCCAGGCCAGCAGCAGGCAGGCCGCGCCGACCGCCGCCATCACGGCGCAGGCGGCCCAGCCGACCAGCCCGGTGCTGCCGAGCACGAAGCCCTGCAGCGCCTGAAGAATGTCGGCCGAGGCGATGGTGATCAGATCTTTGGCGGCGCCCAGCACCACGCCCACGATCACGCCCGCCAGCAACAGCCGCAGGGTCTGCTGCACGCCGCGCGCCAGCGTGAGCGTGAGCAGCACCGCGGCCACCGCGCCGACGAAGGCCGCGCCGGTGAGCCCCAGGCGCATCACCCATTGCGTGCTGGTGACGGAGCCGCCGAAGAGCATCAGCGCCAGCGCCACGGCGAGCGACGCGCCCGAGGCGCTGCCCAGCAGGTACGGATCGGCCAGCGGGTTGCGGAACAGGCCCTGCGCCACCGCGCCCGCAAGCCCGAGCAGCGCGCCCGCCAACCACGCGCCGAGGGTGCGCGGCAGGCGAATGTCCCACACGATCTGCAGCGCCACCGGGTCGTGCCGCGCGGACAGCAGGCTCTGGAAACCGGTGCTGCCAATGCCCAGGCCGAAGAGCAGCAGCGCCGCGCCCAGCACCAGCAGGCCGGCACCGAGCAGCAGCACGCGACGCAGGTGCGCGGAATGCATGCCGCTCACCGCCCCTTGTCCGACAGGCACTGTGCCATCAGGCGCGCGGCCTCGTCCATGCGCGGGCCGGGTCGCACGACCACGTCGGTCTGCTCGGCGTCGAAGCGGCACACGCGGCCTTCGCGCACCGCGCGGATGCCGCCCCAGCCGGGTCGCTGCTCCAGCCCCATCGCGCTGCGCACGCTGACCATGATGAGGTCGGGGTTCGCGCGCACGACGAACTCGGGGTTGAGCTTGGGAAAGGGGCCGAGCGACGCCGGCACGATGTTCTTCACGCCCAACCGCGCGAGCGTCTCGCCGATGAAGGACGAATCGCCCGCCGCATAGGGGCCGGTGTTGACCTCGAAGTACACGCGCAGGCCCTTGGCGCTGGCCGGTAGCGACTGTGCCGCGGCCGACACGGCCGCGTCGATGGCGCGCCACACGGCGGGCGCCTCGTGCGTGCCGAGCACCTGGTCGAGCGCGCCCAGCACGCGGCGCACGTCGGCATGGCTCTTGGGTTCGAGCACGATCACCTTCAAGCCCAGTGCCTCGAGCCGCTGCGTGACGCGCGACGACTTGGCGAGCAGCACCACGTCGGGCTTGAGCGCGACGATGGCTTCGACGTTCGGATCGATCCCGCCGCCAAGCTGCGGCAGCGCGCGCACCTGCGCGGGCGAGTTGGAATAGCGGTCGACGCCGATCAGGCGGTCGCAGGCGCCGAGCGCGCAGACGCCTTCGGTCAGCGACGGCAGCAGCGAGACGATGCGCTGCGGCGGCTGCGCCAGGTGCACGGTGACGCCGCGCTCGTCGACCACATCGACGGCCTGCGCAGCCTGCGCGCACACCACCAACGCCAGGCCGAGCGAGAGCGCGCGCAGCCAGGTCTTCACGGATTCGAACTTCATGCGCCGGGCGCCTTCAGCGTCAGCGGCAGGCCGGCGACCATCAGCGTCGCGCGGTGGCAGGCGGCCGCCACGTCCTGGTTCAGCCGGCCGAGCACGTCGACGAAGGCGCGGGTCTCGCGGCCCAGCGGGATCACGCCCAGGCCGATCTCGTTGCCCACCAGCACCACGGGCCCGCGCGCCTCGCGCAGCGCGATGAGCAGCAGCGTGGCGTGCGCCGAGGGCGTGCGCGTGACCACCGCGGCGCCTTCGGTGCGCAGCGGCATCAGCAGGTTGGTGAGCCACAGCGTGAGGCAGTCGACCACCACGAGCGTGTCGGGCGCGCTCTGCGTGACGATGGCGCGCCCCAGCTCGATCGGCTCCTCGAGGGTCTGCAGGCCGGGCACGCGCTCGGCGCGGTCGGCCTGGTGGCGGGCGATGCGCTCGCGCATCTCGTCGTCGTGGGCCTGCGCGGTGGCGATCAGCACCGCGCGGCGCGATGCGGGCGCCTGGGCCAGCCAGTCGGCCGCGCGCTGTTCGGCGCGGCGCGACTTGCCGCTTTTCTGGCCGCCGAGGATGAATTCGTGCTCAGTGAGGGGCATCGGGGGGCGCCTGTGCGGCGTGGCTGTCGAGTTCGAGGGGCATGGCGCTGAAGAGCCGCGCGGTCGCTTCCGGGCTGGACGCGAACCACGCATGAAAGTAGCTCGCGCGCACCGGCCCGTGCACGTACAGCGCCTCGCCGCCGCGCGTGCCGACGGTGCGCGCGGCAGGCGCGAGCGGCGTCTCGCAGCGCGAGTAGTGGAAGGTGTGGCCGCGCAAGGCATGCGCGCCCAGGTCGAGCTGCTGCGGGCCGAGGCCGGCCAGCCGCTTCTGCATGACGGCCCGCCCCGGCAGCACGCCCCAGAGGCGGTGCACGTCGGTCGGCTCGGCGTCGTCGCGCGTGGCGAGTTCGTCGAACAGCGCCATCATGCCGCCGCACTCGGCCCAGATCGGCTTGCCGGCCGTGACGTGGTTGGCGAGCGAGAGCCGCAGCCGGTCGCTGGCCGACAGCACGGCCGCATGCAGCTCGGGGTAGCCGCCGGGCAGCCAGGCGGCGTCGCACGGCGGCAGCGGTTCGTCGGCCAGCGGCGAGAAGAACGCGAGCCGCGCACCGAGGGCTTCGAGCACCTCGAGGTTGGCCGGGTAGATGAACGAGAACGCCGTGTCGCGCGCGATGGCGATGGTGCGTCCGGCCAGCAGCGGCGCGACGGGCGCCGTCGGCGCGGGCTCGAAGCGCACCTGCGGCAGCTGCCCGGGCGCGCGCTGACCCAGCGGCGTGGCGGCGAGCACGTCGGCCGCGGCATCGAGCCGCACCATCGCGTCGCCGAGTTCGGCGGCGCCGACCAGTCCCAGGTGGCGTTCGGGCAGCGCGAAATCGGCGCTGCGCGGCAATGCACCGAGCCAGTCGCCGGGTTCGCGCAATGCGTCCTTCAGCATGTCGGCATGGCGCTCGCCGGCCACGCGGTTGGCGAGCACGCCGGCCCAGGGCAGGCCCGGGCGGAAGTTCTGCAGGCCGTAGGCCAGCGCGCCGAAGGTGCCGGTCATGGCCTGGGCGTCGATCACGGCCAGCACCGGCAGGCCCAGGCGCTCGGCCAGCTCGGCCGCGCTGGGCGTGCCGTCGAACAGCCCCATCACGCCTTCGACGATCACCAGGTCGGCCTCGCACGCGGCGGCATGCAGGCGCGCGCGGCAGTCGGCCTCGCCGGTCATCCACAGGTCGAGCGAATGCACCGGCGCGCCGGTCGCCAGCGCGAGCCAGTGCGGATCGAGGAAGTCGGGACCGCACTTGAAGGCCCGCACACGGCGGCCCTGGCGCACGTGCAGCCGCGCCAGCGCGGCCGCGACCGTGGTCTTGCCCTGCCCCGAGGCCGGCGCGGCCACGAGCACCGCGGCGCAGGTGACGGCTGCGCCGGGCAAAGGGCGGCGGGTGTTTACTGCGGAGTCCACTTGAGTCCGACGTACGCGGTACGGCCCCCGGTGGCGTAGAGCCGTGCGAACTGGTAGTCCTTGTCGCCCACATTGTCCACGCGCGCCACGAGGTTCAGGTCGCGCATGATCTGCTTGCTGGCCGACAGGTTCAGCAGCGTGTAGCCGCCGAGCTTGACGGTGTTGGCCGCGTCGTCATAGCGCTTGCCCGAGCTCTGGAGCTCGGCGCCCAGCGTCCAGCCGGCGATGCGCCAGTCGGCGCCCAGCGTGCCGTGGGCCCGGGCGCGGCGTGCCAGCAGGTGGTCGGTGGCGAGGTCGCGCGGGTCCTGGTAGTCGAGCGAGGCGCGCAGCGTGACGTCGCCGATGCGGTGGCCGCCCGTGAGCGTCACGCCCTGGTAGCGCGCACGCGCCGTGCTGGCATAGCAGCCGAACGACGACTGGCAGCCCTTGGCGCTGCCGTCGAACACGATCAGGTTCTGCACGCGGTTGCGGTACAGCACGATGCCGGCCTGCGTGGCGCCGGCCGTGTACTGCAGGCCCAGCTCGACGTTGCGGCTCGATTCGGGCTGCAGGCTCGCCAGGCCGTACTCGCTGAAGCGCTGGTACAGCGTGGGCGCGCGGAACGCGGTGCCGGCCGACACGGTGGCGCGCAGGCTCGGCGTGATCGCGTAGCCGTAGGCGGCGCTGCCGGTGGTCTTGCCGCCGAACTCGCTGTCGTCGTCATGGCGCACGTGCAGCTGCAGCGAATGCGGGCCCTTCACGTAGCCGTAGCCCAGTGCGGCGGCGTTCTGCGAGCGGTCGCGCGAGAACAGCTTGGCCGAGGTGGTGGGCGCATTCTCGAGCACGTCTTCGCGGCGCTCGAGCGTGGCGGTCACCAGGTGCGCGCCGAAGCGGAATTCGTTCTGGAACAGGTAGCCGCGCAGGCGGGTTTCGGTGCGATAGAACGAGGGCTGGGTCTTGTAGACGGTCTGCGAATCGGTCACCTGCAGGCGGGTGCTGTAGATGTCGTTCCACTTGGCTGACCAGGTCAGGCCGGCGGTGCGCAGCTCGTTGGTCGACAGGTCGTTGCGGAAGGTGATCGGCGGCTTGGTGCGAAAGCTCACCGACGGGTCGTAGGCGGCCTCGGTGTTGCTGGTGAGCAAGGTGGCGTCGATGCGCTGGTCGGGCGTGATCTGGAAACCCAGCTTCAGGTTGCCCGAGGTGCTGCGGTAGCCGTCGCGGTCGGGGTTGGTGAAACCGTCCTTCGAGGGCGTGCGCTTGGCGATCGGCTGGATGTTGAAGCCCTTGCTTTCTTCATGCGCCACGCCGAACGAGTAGTCGAGCAGGCCCGACTTGCCGCTCACGCCGCCTTCGATCCGGCGCAGGCCGTGGCTGCCGAAGCCGATGCCGGCGTAGGGCGACACGCCCTCCTCGCCGCGTTTGGTGAAGAGCTGGATCACGCCGCCCACGGCGTCCGAGCCGTACACCGCGGCGGCCGGGCCGCGCAGCACTTCGATGCGGTCGATCTGCGCGAGCGGAATGCCTTCCCAGCCGGCGCCGCCGGTCGATTGCGAATCGATGCGCACGCCGTCCAGGTAGACCGCGGTGAAGCGCGATTCGGCGCCGCGGATGAACACGCTGGTGGCGTTGCCCACGCCGCCGCTGCGCGAGATCTCCATGCCGGGCAGGCGCGCCAGCACGTCGGCCACGCCGGTCGCGCCGCTGCGCTCGATGGTCTTGCGGTCGATGACGGAGACATCGCCCACCAGGTCCGACAGCGCCTGCGGCGTGCGGTTGGCGGTGACGACGGTCTCGTCGAGCGTGGCGGCAGCGGGTGCGGATGCGGTTGCTGCGGCTTGCGCCTGCGCGGCCAGCGGCAGCAGGGCCAGGCCGCCGAAGGCCGAAGCCAGGGCGAGCGTCAGCGGCAGGCACGCGGGACGGTTGCGGCGCACGCTGGCGCGGCCGCTGGAGAGGGAAACACAGGAAATCATGGGGTGAACCGAACGAACTTCTATGCCCTGGCCGGCTTCCCCGCCGGCGCCATGGGCGTCATGGCTGCCGATGCGGCAGCCGCCTTGTTGGCCGGTATCCGGGCTGGCAGATCGACCCTTTGCCGCCTTCCCAGGCACCTGTTTCAGGGCGCCCAGTGGCTGGATGGAAAGGGGTGACGCGTTGCGGCGTCGTCTGCTTGACCGTTGCGGGGGCAGCGCAGGCGGCTTCGGCCCCGGGGGGCGTCCACTCCTGCTTCCCGTTGAACTGCGCCGTGCGAACCACGCCGCGAGCACCAACGGGCAGGATTTTAGGCCCACGGGGCGCACACACCACACCGGGTTTGATCACGAGCGGCGCAGGCCCCAGAATCTCGGCCACGTCCGGTGCGCGCCCCGCGCGGTGCGCCGGATGTTCCGAATTCCCGGGAAACTACAATCGCCAACCATGCCCGCCTCCAGCCCCATCGACCAGATCGCCGAGCGTGTGGAACGCCTGCTCGTGCGTCACGAAGAGGTGCAGCGCACCAACGCGCTGCTGCAGGAACAGGTCGATGCGCTCACGCGTGAACGCGACGGCCTGAAGTCGCGGCTCGCCGCGGCCCGCACCCGCCTCGATGCCCTGCTCGAACGGCTGCCGGCCGAACCCCCTTCCGAAGATTCCCATCACGCATGAAGCAGATTGAAGTACAGATCATGGGCCAGAGCTATTTGCTCGGCTGTCCCGACGGCGGCGAAGCGCAATTGCGCGAGGCCGTCGACCGCGTGGACGCGGCCATGTGCAAGATCCGCGACGCAGGCAAGGTGAAGGCCCGCGATCGCATCGCGGTGCTCGCCTCGCTGAACCTGGCTTTCGATCTCGCGGCCCAGCAGGCCAGTTCTGCCGCTGCTGCCGCCGCACCGGCCCCTGCCGTTGCACCTGCAACGAGCACCGACGAAACCTCCGGTGACACCGACCCGCAGGCCGCCCAGCTCATTCAGAGACTCGATCAGGCCCTGGCGGGCGATGGACATTTGCTCTGAGGGCACGCGGCCCGGCACATCCGGGGCGTAAAATCCGTTTTGTCTGCAGACGTGTCGGGCTTAATATTTCCTTGTTCCAATGCTCTCCGGAGCCGGGCTTGGTACATCGCTTGACGGGCGTGATCATCTCGCGTCAGATGAACCCGAAGTCCTGCTGCCCTCGCCCACCTGAACCCTGGTTCAGGATGCGGGTCCGGCACACCATCTGCAGACACCTTTTCCCGCCACGGCCCCCTGCTTCACCGCACGGGGCCGTTGCTTTTTCAGCCGCTCTTTTTCCCAACACCCCGTGAACTTCACCGCCCTGCTCGACCCGCTCCTGATCGCCGAACTCGCCGCGCTCGGCCTGGGCACCGGTTTCCTCGCGGGCCTCTTGGGCATCGGCGGCGGCATGCTGATGGTGCCGTTCATCACGATCATCATGGGCCAGCGCGGCGTGCCGGCCGACCTCGCGGTGAAGATGGCGATCGCGACCTCGATGGCGACGATCATCTTCACGTCGGTGTCCAGCGTGCGCGCGCACCACAAGCGCGGTGCGGTGCGCTGGGACATCGTGCAGCGCCTGGCCCCCGGCATCGTCATCGGCAGCCTCGCGGGCAGCCTGGGCGTGTTCGCGCTGCTCAAGGGCACGGCGCTGGCCATCTTCTTCGCGCTGTTCGTGGGCTTCTCGGCCACGCAGATGTTCCTCGACAAGAAGCCCAAGCCCACGCGCCAGATGCCCGGCACCGGCGGCCAGCTCGCGGCGGGCGGCGTCATCGGCTTCATCTCGGGCCTGGTGGGCGCGGGCGGCGGCTTCATCAGCGTGCCGTTCATGACCTGGTGCAACGTGGCGATCCACAACGCGGTGGCGACCAGTGCGGCGCTGGGCTTTCCCATTGCGGTGGCCAACGTGCTGGGCTATGTGCTCAGCGGCCAGTCGGTGCAGGGCCTGCCGGCTGGCGCCTTCGGCTACATCTGGCTGCCCGCCCTCGTGGTGATCGCAGCCTGCAGCGTGTTCACCGCCCCGCTGGGCGCCAGAGCCGCGCACAGCCTGCCGGTGAAAAAGCTCAAGCGCGTGTTCGCGAGCATCCTGTACCTGCTGGCCGCCTACATGCTCTGGAAGGGCCTGCGGGGCTGAGGCATATCAAACACCCCGTGGCTTTCCTGTGCCATCCTATGCGGCACTTGTTCACAGTCGTAGAAGGAAAGCCATGAAAATCCTCATTGCAGTCGACGGCAGCGCCTACACGCAAAAGGCCCTCAACTACCTGCTCGCCAACCGCGCCATGTTCGTGGACGGCCATGAATTGGTGGTGGTCAATGTCTGCACCGGCATCTCCGGCCACGTGGCGCGCCACCTGAGCAAGGAAATCGTCGCCGATTACTACGCCGAGGAAAACGCCAAGGTGCTCGACCCGGTGAAGGCCTGGTTCGCCGAAAAAGGCGTGGCCAACTTCACCGCCGACGCGCGCCACGGCCACGCGGCCGAGGAAATCCTCAAGTCGGCCACCGAATCGAAGGCCGAGCTGATCGTGCTGGGCACGCACGGCCACGGCATCCTGGGCCGCGCGCTGATGGGCTCGGTCGCGACCAAGGTCGTGGCCGAGACCGACATCTCGGTGCTGCTGGTTCAGTAAGAAGACCCGGTCACCCCGGCGACGGCCGCTGCGCCGTGGCCGCGGTCACTGCGGCGAGCGCTGCTGCCGCCATTCGCGCGGCGAACATCCGAAGCGCTCGCGAAACGCGCGGCTGAAATGCGCCGCGTCGTTGAACCCCCTCCCGTACGCGATCTCTCCCACGGGCCGCCCTGCCAGGCGCGGCTCCAGCAGGTCGCGGCTGCATGCGTCGAGCCGGCGCTCCCAGATGTACTGCGAGGGCGTCAGCGGCTCGCTCTTGAACACGCGGTGGATGTGGCTCACCGACATGCCCAGCTGCGCCGCCAGCGTGCCCACCGACAGCGTCGGATCGGCCAGCTGCTCGTCGATGCGCTGCTTCACGCGCGCGAGGTGGTACGCCGTGAGCTTGCTGAGCGCCGGTGCGTGCGCCGCGGGCAGCGTCTGCAGGCCGGCCACGAGGATGTTCTGCACGCCATGGGCCACCGCCAGCGCCGAGGCCGGCTGCAGCGCGTCGAAGTCCTCGCGCAGCGTGCGGATCATGCCCAGCAGCAGGTGCCCCGCGCCCTCGCGCCCCGACACCGTGGTGGCCGTGAGCGCCTCGGTGTCGCGCAGTTCGCTGCGCAGCCGCTCGCCGGGCAGCTTGAGCACGATCTGCTCGAAGGGCTGGTCGAACAGCAGCTGGTAAGGCCGCGTGCTGTCGTACAGCGCGAAGTCGCCGGCGCCGAGCACGGCGTCGCGCCCGTCCTGGCGCACCACGCCCTGCCCGCGCGCCTGGATGCTCACGAGAAAACAGTCGTCGCTCGACGCCGCGATGTGGCCCGGCGTGCGCATCACCTTCTGCGCCCGCGAGGTCACGACCGACATGCCGAGGCCGGGCAGCGCATGCTGGCGGATGCTGCCCTCGAAGTCGCCGCCGTCGCCGGGGCGCACCGCGTCGCATTCGAGCTGCACGTAGACGTTGCAGATCATGTCGGTCCAGTACGCGAGCCGCTGGTCGCGCGGGACGGCATCGGTGCTGAGCAGGGGGGTCATCGGGGTCCTCGGAGCGCCTTCGCAAGGCGCATGCAACGCTGGAACAAGAACGCCGCCAATCCGGGTCAAGGCGTTCCGGCGGCGCGAATTTACGCTTCATGCAACCCGCATGCCACCGCGCAAACCCGGTGCGCACAGTGGGGATTTCGTTACGTTCATTGCCCTCTGGAGAACACCCCATGCCGACCACCGTCCACCCCAAGCTCCGCGTCGCCGCCGTGCAGGCCGCGCCTGTTTTCCTCGACCTCGACGCCACCATCGACAAGACCATCGACCTCATGGCGCAGGCCGCGAAACAGGGCGTGCAGCTCATCGCCTTTCCCGAGACCTGGGTGCCGGGCTACCCGTGGTGGGTCTGGCTCGACTCGCCGGCCTGGGGCATGCAGTTCGTGCAGCGCTACCACGACAACTCGCTGGTCATCGGCTCGCCCGAGTTCGAACGCCTGCAGGCGGCGGCGCGCCAGCACAAGATCTGGCTCTCGCTCGGCTACAGCGAGAAAGCGGCGGGCAGCCTCTACATCGCGCAGGCGCTGATCGACGACCAAGGCCGCACCGTGCAGACGCGCCGCAAGCTCAAGCCCACGCACGTGGAACGCACCGTGTTCGGCGAAGGCGACGGCGCCGACCTGCACGTGGTCGAGACGCCGCTGGGCAACATCGGCTCGCTGTGCTGCTGGGAACACCTGCAGCCGCTGAGCAAGTACGCGATGTACGCGCAGAACGAGCAGATCCACTGCGGCGCGTGGCCGAGCTTTTCGCTCTACCGCGGCGCGGCCTACGCGCTGGGCCATGAGGTCAACAACGCCGCGAGCCAGGTGTATGCGGTCGAGGGCGGCTGCTTCGTCATCGCGCCCTGCGCCACGGTGTCGAAGGCCATGAGCGAGCTGATGTGCACCGACGACGGCAAGCGGCAGATGCTGGGCGTCGGCGGCGGGCATGCGCGCATCTATGGCCCGGACGGCTCGCCGCTGGGCACGCCGCTGGCCGAGGACGCCGAAGGCCTGGTGATCGCCGACATCGACCTCGGCATGATCGCGCTCGCCAAGGCGGCGGCCGATCCGAGCGGTCACTATTCGCGGCCCGACGTCACGCAGCTGCTGCTGAACAAGACGCGGCGCACACCCGTGGTGGTGCAGCTCACGCCGGAGCCCGAGGGCAGCGTGCCCGAGCCGGTCGTGGCCTGAGCCGACCACGGAGCCGCACCATGGAATCGGCCATCCCCGAGCACCTGCGCTGCCCGCGCACCCGCGAGCGCCGCGTGGCAGACGACCACACGCCACCCTCCCCCGGCTGGTCGGCGCGCGCGCCCGCGGCGACGACCCAGGTCGTGATGGGCTACTTCGGCGTGCAATCGCACGGCCCGGCGATGCAGGGCCGGGCCTGCGCCGCGCTCCTGAAGATCGCTGGCGACTTCGCCCTGCCCGACGGCCCCGGTCACCACGACCTGGCCCACTGCGTCGACGCCGACGGGTACGACAACCTGATCGCGATCGCCTACTGGCACGATGCAGCGGCGTTCGCGCGCTGGTGTGCCACGCCCACCATCGAGGCCTGGTGGAACGCCGACGAGCGCTTGCATGAAGGCCTCGGCTACTTCCGCGAAATCGCGTCCCCGCGTGCTGCGCACTTCGAGACCCTGTTCAGCACGCCCGACCGCCTTGAGGGCATCGGCGTGGTGATGGGCGGTGTGAGCGGCGAACTGCAGGAGCACGGCTACTGGGGGTCGATGCGCGATCGACTCCCGCTCGCGCAGGCAGACGCGCTCGCGCCTTCGGGCACGCGCGCGGTGATCGCCGACACGCCTGCGTCAGGCCGGCGCGTGCGCATCGCGGGCCACACGCACCTCGCGATGATCCGTTCGGGCCAGGAGTGGACCGAGACCACCGGCCAGGAACGCCAGCTCTACCTGGAAGACATGGCCCCGGTGCTGCGCGAAGGCATGGACTTCCTGCGCGACCAGGGCCTGCCCATCGGCTGCTACAGCAACCGCTTCATGCACCACCTCGACGCACACGGTGCACCGCTGCAGAAGTCTTTCGGTCTGAGCTACTGGCGCTCGCTGGCCGACATGGAGCGCTGGGCCGAGTCGCACCCGACGCACGTCGCGATCTTCGGCAGCTTCATGCGCTACGTGCAGGCGCTGAACTTCGAGCTGCGCCTGCGCCTGTACCACGAGGTGTCGGTGCTGAAGGCCGACGAGCAAAGCTACGAGTACATCAACTGCCACGCGCGCAGCGGGCTGATGAACGGGCTCGCGCCCGCCGCCTGAAGCCCGGGCGCGCGGCGGGGCTCAGGCGGCGAACAATCCCTTGTGCTCCGCGCGCAGCAGCGCCTTCTGCACCTTGCCCATCGTGTTGCGCGGCAGCTCCGGCACGACGAAGCAGCGCTTGGGGATCTTGAAGTTCGCCAGCTTGGCCTTGAGCTCGGCCACGATGGCGTCGGCGTCGATCGTGGCGCCGCCCTTGGGGATCACGATGGCCACGCCCACCTCGCCGAAGTCGGGGTGCGGCACGCCGATGACGGCGCTTTCGGCCACGCCGGCCATCTCGTTGATGTAGCCCTCGATCTCGGCCGGGTAGACGTTGTAGCCGCCGCTGATGATCAAATCTTTGCTGCGTCCGACGATGGTGATGTAGCCGCGCCCATCGATCTTGCCCACGTCACCGGTCTTGAAGAAGCCGTCGGCGGTGAACTCTTCCTTCGTCTTCTCGGGCATGCGCCAGTAGCCGGCGAACACGTTGGGGCCCTTGACCTGGATGCCGCCGATCTCGTCGACCGGCAGGTCCTTGCCCTCGTCGTCGCGCACGCGCAGTTGCACACCGGGCAGCGCGAAGCCGACGGTGCCGCCACGGCGCTCGCCCTTCTTGGCGTCATACGGGTTGGACGTGAGCATGGCGGTCTCGCTCATGCCGTAGCGCTCGAGGATGGTGTGGCCGGTGCGCTCGCGCCATTCGTCGAAGGTCTCGATGAGCAGCGGCGCCGAGCCCGCGACGAACAGGCGCATGGTGCGCACCGCCTCGCGCGTGAGGCCCGGCTCGGCCAGCAGGCGCACATAGAGCGTGGGCACGCCCATGAACACCGTGGCCTCGGGCAGCTTGGCGACGATGCGCTTGGGGTCGAACTTCGAGAACCACAGGATCTTGCTGCCGTTGAGCAGCGCACCGTGCAGCGCCACGAACAGGCCGTGCACGTGGAAGATCGGCAGCGCGTGGATCAGCACGTCGCCCTTCGTCCAGCCCCAGTAGTCCTTGAGCACTTCGGCGTTCGACAGCAGGTTGCGGTGCGTGAGCATCGCGCCCTTGCTGCGGCCGGTGGTGCCGCTGGTGTACAGGATGGCGGCGAGGTCGTCGGGTTTCTTGACCGCCACGGTGTGGCGGTCGCTGCAGCGCGCCGCCGCGTCGAGCAGCGTGCCGGTGCGGTCGTCGTCCAGCGTGAACACATGGCGCGTGCCGGCCGCCTCGGCGATGGGGCGCACCCAGGCCGCGTTGCGGCCGGTGCACACGACCACGGCGGGCTCGGCGTTGCCGATGAAGTACTCGATCTCGGCGCTTTGGTAGGCCGTGTTGAGCGGAAGGAACACGTAGCCCGCGCGCAGGGTCGCGAGGTACAGCAGCATGGCTTCGACCGATTTCTCGACCTGCACGGCGACGCGCGCACCCTTCTCGAGTTTCAGGCCGTCGAGCAGGTTGGCGATCATCGCGCTGGCGCGGTCGAGGTCGCGCCACGAATAGTGCAGGCCGTTCTCGGTCTCGACCGCGATGGCATCGAGGTCGGCGGGAAAGGCGGCGCGCAAGGCGGCGAACAGGTTGGCGTTGGGGGAGGACTTCGTCTTCATCATCTTCGTCATCATCAAACGGCAGGCTCAGGAAGGTCGGAAATTCGGAGGGCGCTTGCCCAGGAAGGCATCGATGCCCTCGCGGTGCTCGGCGGTGTCGGCATAGTCATACGCGGTGGCCAGCAGCTGCTGCGCCGCCGCGCCGCCGCTCTTCAGTGCGGTGAAGGTGGCCTTGTGCAGGCGCGCGGCCTGCGGCGACAGCGCGGCAATGCGCGCCGCATGGGCCTGCGCGGCAGCGGGCACTTCGGCGTCGGGCAGCACGTGCAAGAGAAAGCCGGCGTCGTACAACCGCTGCGCGCCATGCACGCCGGCGGCCAGCAGCATGTCGCGCGCCAGCACGTCGCCGATGGCGCCATGCACCAGCGCGGCTTCGCGCGGCGCCATGGGGAAACCCAGCTTCGCGATCGGCGCGCCGAACTTCGCCGACGCACCGGCCAGGCGGATGTCGCAGCAGCTGGCGATCTCGACGCCGGCGCCCATGCAGGCGCCTTCGATCTGGGCCACCAGCGGCAGCGGGCAGTCGAGCATCGCCTGCAGCGCGGCCCAGACTTCGTTCTCGTGGAATTCGCGCAGGCTCGCTTCCTCGAAGCGGAACGAGGGGTACTCGGAGATGTCGCCGCCCGCGCAGAAGGCACCGCCCTCCCCGCGCACGACGACGCAGCGCAGCGCGGTGTCACTGTGCAGGCCGTCGAACACCGCGCGCAACTCGCGCCACATGGCGCGCGTCATCGCATTGAGACGCCCCGGGTTCGACAGCGTGACGAGCGCCACGGCGCCTTCGCGGCGCAGCGAGACCTGCCGCTCGGTCATTCGAGCTTGGCGCCCGAGGCCTTCACGACGGTGGCCCATCGCTTGATCTCGGCGTTGACGAAGCGGCCGTAGGCGGCGTTCGTGACGTTCGGGATCTCGGAGCCGTTCTGGGCCCAGATGGCCTTCAGCTCGTCGGTGCCCAGCGCCTTCTTCATCGTGTCGATGATCTGCGTCTGCGCTTCGGCCGGCGTGCCCTTGGGCGCCCACAGGCCGTACCAGGTGGTGACGGTGTAGTCGGGCAGCCCCACTTCGGCGGCGCAGGGCACGTCGGGGAATGCGGGGTTGCGCTTGGCGCCGGCGACCATCAGCGCCTTGATGCGGCCGCCCTTGATGTGCTGCGCGGAGGAACCCAGGCCGTCGAACATCAGGTCGACGTTGCCCGCGATCAGGTCGGACAGCGCCGGGCCCGCGCCGCGGTACGGAATGTGGGTGATGAAGGTGCCGGTCTGCAGCTTGAACAGCTCGCCCGCCAGGTGGTGCGAGGTGCCCGAGCCGGCCGAACCGTAGTTGAGCTTGCCGGGGTTGCGCTTGGCGGTGGCAATCAGCTCCTGGATGGTCGCGGCCTGCACCCGCTTCGGGTTGACCACCACCACCTGCGGCACGTTGGCCAGCAGCATCAGGGGCACGAAGTCTTTTTCGAGGTCGTAGTCGAGCTTGGGGTAGATCGACGGCGCGATCGCGTGGTGCACGGCACCCATGAAGAGCGAGTAGCCGTCGGCCGGCAGCTTGGCCGCGATGCTCGCGCCCACGGTGCCGCCCGCGCCGCCGCGGTTGTCGATGACCAGCGTCTGGCCCGCCGCGCGGGAGAACTGCGCCGACAGCGGGCGCGCGAAGGCGTCGGTGCCTCCGCCGGCCGGGAACGGCACCACCATGGTCACGGGCTTGGTCGGCCAGCCCTGGGCACGTGCGCCACCGCACAGGGCCACGGCCCCGGCTGCTGCGGCGACGCGCAGCACATCGCGTCGTTGAAAACTCTGTTGCGTCATCTGTCTCGTCTCCTGTCGTCGTCGTTGTAGATGTTGCCGCCCTCCGGCGGTCAAGGTGCGGGCCGCAGCGCTGCCGCGGCGAAGCGAACGGACTCAGCCTTTTTTGAGGAACAGGCCTTCGATGTCTCCCGAAACCGCGATCTTGCCTTCGGCCAGCCAGGCGCGATGCCGGTCCAGGCGCTTGAGGTCGTACAGGTAGTTGACCATGAGGCCGTACGACTGCTTGAGCCCCTTGGCCGACGGATCGCCGGCCCAGTTGAGCCGTTCGACGCGCGCGCCGTTGCCCAGGTGGAAGCGCGCCACCGGGTCGGCCGGCGTGCCGTCGACCAGCGTGCGGCCCAGGTACTCGGCGGTGGCCTGCAGCAGCCATTGGCGCAGCGGCGATTTCGCGTCGAGTTCTGCGGCCGCATCAACCGCAGCCAGCAGGCGCTCGGCCGTGGGCGGAACCGAACCGACGAGGCGGCCGAGTTCGGCTTCGCGCTTCTCGTCCAGGCGCGGCAGCAGCTCGCCGGCGTTCTTGGCGAGCCACGCGCGCAGGCCCGGAATGGGCGACAGCGTGGCGAAGGTCTTCAGGCGCGGCAGTTCGTCCTGCAGGGTTTCGACCACGCGCTTGATGAGCGAGTCGCCGAAGCTCACGCCGCGCAGGCCGGTTTGCGTGTTGCTGATCGAATAGAAGATCGCGGTGGTCGCCTTGGCCGGCTGCACCGGCGCGGCGGCCTCGTCGAGCAGCGGCATGATGCCTTCGCTGATGCGGTCGACCAGCGCCACCTCGACGAAGATCAGCGGCTCGTTCGGCAGGCGCGGATGGAAGAAGCCGTAGCAGCGGCGGTCGCTGTCATCGAGCCGGTTCTTCACGTCGGACCAGCTCTTGATGTCGTGCACCGCCTCGTAGCGGATGAGCTTCTCGATCAGCGAGGCCGGCGAGTTCCAGTCGATGCGGCGCAGCTCGAGAAAAGCCACGTCGAACCAGGTGGAAAACAGGTGCTCCAGCTCGGCCTCGAGCGCGAGCAGGCGCTTGTCGGACTTCAGGCACGGCAGCAGGTCGGCGCGCAGGTCGACCAGGAAGCGCATGCCGCCGGGCTCGACCGCAAAGCGCTGCAGCAGCCGCATGCGCGGCGACACCAGCGCGCGGCGCAGGCGCAACTCGGCCTGCCCTTCGTCGGGCGTGCCGACGGCGCTCTGGTGCTGGTCGCGCGCGCTCTTGAGCTTGCCCGCGTCGGCGGCGAAATGCTCGCTCATGAGCGCCCAGTAGTCGCGGCGCTCTTCGGGCGACGCGCCGGCGTAGGCCTGCGCGATGGCATGGGCGCGGCGGCCGCCCTCGACCTCGCTCACGCGCGGATCGATCACCGCCTGCAGCTCGGCCAGCACGCGGCGCAGCGTGCGCGGCGACAGCGCCTCGTCGGCCTTGCGCAGCGTGGCCTGCAGCCGCTCGGCGGTGGTGCGGGCGCTGGGCTTGGGCGTGTGACGGGCCGGGACTTTCGTGGCGCCGTTGCTCGCCATGGGAACCTTGGACGATTCGCCCATGCGCAGGCGCGCCTGGAACCACTCGGTCGCACTCATCGATCTGCTCCTGTGCCGTTGGCTGTGTCGGTGCTGATGCGTGTCACGGCATCACCCTGGATTTCTGCTGTTGCATGACTTCGCGCAAGGCTTCGCGCTGGCGCGTCATGTGGGTGCGCATGGCGGCGTCGGCGCCTTCGCTGTCGCGCGCCTTGAGCGCCGCGAACACGGCCAGGTGCTCCGACAGGCTCTGGTCGAGCCGCCCCGGCGCGTGCAGCTGCTGCAGCCGCGCGAGCTTCAGGATCTTGCGCAGGTCGCCGATCACCTGGGCCAGCCACTTGTTGTCGGCGAGCTTGATGATCGCCTCGTGAATGATGTGGTTGGTGGCGTAGTAGTCGTTGATGCGCCGCGCCTTGGCGTGGCGCACCAGGCGCTCGTGCAGCGCGTCGAGCTCGTTCAGCTCGGCGTCGCTGGCGTTGCGCGCGGCTTCGTAGGCGCAGCGCCCTTCGAGCAGCGCAATGACCGGAAAGATCTCGTCGAGGTCGCGCTCGGTCACCTCGTTCACGAAGCAGCCGCGGCGCGGCTCGTGGCGCAGCAGGCCTTCGGCCGTGAGCACCTTCAGCGCCTCGCGCAGCGGCGTGCGCGAGATCGACAGCCGCTCGCACAGGGCCACCTCGTCCACGAAGCTGCCGGGCGACAGCGTGCCGTCGAAGATCTGCTCGCGCAGCGTGGCGGCGACTTCGTCGTGGAGGGAATTGGGGACCAGGCGCATGCGTTGAAGACTCGGAAAGTCGGTGGGCGTTTCGCGTAATTTCCTGTAATTACGCATAATTGTGAGTGCATGGTTAACGCAATGCAAGGGCCGCGCCCTGCCCTTGCGGCCCGGAATTACCCTGAGACGGACGAAAAAAACGGCGCACACCCGAAGGTGTCGCGCCGCGTTGTGCGGGGGGCGTGGAGCGTCAGGCGCGCGCGGTGCTGCCCGTCTTGCCGGCGCGGCCGAACCAGATCCACAGCGCAATGCCACCGATCACCATCGGCACGCTGAGCCACTGGCCCTGGCTCAGGCTGAGCGCGCGCAGGCCCAGGAAATCGTCGGGCTCGCGGAAGTACTCGGCCACGAAGCGCAGCACGCCATAGCCGATGAGGAACACCGCGGCCACCTGGCCCTGCTTGCGCTCCTTGCGCGCATAGAGCCACATCACGACGAACAGCAGCAGCCCTTCGAGCAGGAACTGGTAGACCTGCGACGGATGACGCGGCAGCATCGAACCGCTTTGCGGGAACACCATGCCCCACGGCAGCTCGGGGCTGCTGAAGCGGCCCCACAGCTCGCCGTTGATGAAGTTGCCCACGCGGCCCGCGGCCAGGCCGGTCGGCACGCAGGGCGCGACGAAGTCCATCACCTGCCAGAACGGCCGCGCACGCGAGCGCGCAAACCACACCATGGCGCCGATCACGCCGAGCAGGCCGCCATGGAAGCTCATGCCGCCCTGCCACACGTACAGGATCTCGAGCGGGTGCGTGAGGTAGTACTCGGGCTTGTAGAACAGGCAGTAGCCGAGCCGGCCGCCGACGATCACGCCCATGACACCCAGGAACAGGATGTCCTCGATGTCCTTGCGTTGCCACACGCCGGCCGTGGCCAGCGAGCGGAACGGCTCGTGGTGCAGGCGGCGCGTGCCCAGGAAATAAAACAGCGCGAAGGCCGCCAGGTAGGTCAGGCCGTACCAGTGGATGGCCACCGGCCCCAGCTGCAAGGCGATGGGATTGATCTGCGGATACATGAGCATCCGACGATTGTGCCGTGGCGCAATGACGCCGCCGCCACGGGGGCATTCAGGGCAATGTCAGCGCCCGAACTTCCACCACAGCAACCCCGCCACCAGGGCCGGCACCGCGAAGATGAACAGGAAGATCGGCAGCTCCTCGGCCACCGAGTACCCGGCCTTGAGCACGCCCACGGCCATGTTGATGCCCGCGCCGACGAACCACGCCGGAATGAACCACTTGGCCGCCGCGGCCAGCGCCATCGCCGAGCCGTCGCCCATAAAGCGGCCGCCCAGAAGAAACACCACCAGCAGCGCGAAGCCGCCCCCCATCACCATGACTGTGTGCATCTGCGTTGTCCTCCTGGGCGCATCTTGCCGGATATCGGCGGGTCAGCGCGTGGTGTAGCCACCGTTGGCGAAGATCGTCTGGCCCGTGATCCACCAGCCCTCGGTGACCAGGAAGCGCACGATGGGCGCGATGTCCTCGATGTCGGTGAGGCCCTTCTTCGAGTACTTGCTGAGCGCGGCGGCGCTGCTGTGGTACGCCACGGCCTCGGGGCTTTCCTGGCCGTAGAAGAACGGCGTGTCCATCGGGCCCGGGCCGATGGCGTTCACCGAGATGCCGCGCTCGCCGAACTCCTTGGAGGCGGCGCGCGTGAAGTGCTCCACCGCCGCCTTGGCCGCCGGGTAGATGGCATAGAACGGCGTGTAGGCCGCCAGCAGCGAGCTCACCAGCGTCACGATGCTGCCGCCGTCGGCCAGCGTGCGGCCGGCCTGCTGGATGAAGAAGAAGGCGGCCTTCGAATTGGCGTCGAAGCTCTTGTCGTAGTCGGCCTCGGTGATGTCCAGGATCGGCTTCTTGATCACCACGCCCGCCGTGTTGATCGCCAGGTCGACCTGGCCGAAATGCTTCACGGCCTGGTCGAACAGCTTCACGTTGTTCTCGACCACCGCGAGGTCGCCCTGCACCAGCAGCGTGTCGGCGCCCTTGGCCTTCAGCGCGGCGGCCGTCTGCTCGGCCTCGGCGCGCGAGCCGTCGCTGTTGTAGTGGATGGCGATGCCGCGGGCCCCGCCGTCGACCAGCTGGTGGGCGATGAGGGCACCGAGGTTCTTGCCACCGCCGGCGATGACGGCGACCTTGTTCGTGAGCGTGCGTGCGGACATGGATGGATTCCTCTGAGTGAGTGAAAGACCCGGGACGGGATGTGTGACGAGCCGCCAGTCTATTGATCGCCAAGTTGCAGATAAATCATTCATTCAAGGCTAAACTGTTCTTGAAACCACGAACAATCAGCCCCGCCGCCATGGACCGCATCGAACTCCTCCAGGTCTTCCTGCGCGTGGCCGAAACCGGCAGCTTCACGCGCGCCGCCGACCGGTTGGCGCTTCCGCGCGCCACCATCTCGACCGCCATCCAACAGCTCGAGGCCCGCCTGGGCTCGCGCCTGCTGCACCGCACCACGCGCCGCGTGGGCCTCACGCCCGACGGCGAGGTGCTGCTCGAGCGGGCCCGCGCGCTGGTGGCCGACATGGAAGACATGGAGCAGCAGTTCCAGCCCGCGCACAGCAGCGTGAGCGGCCGGCTCAAGGTCGACGTGCCCAGCCGCATCGCACGCCTGCTGATCGCGCCTGCGCTGCCCGATTTCTTTGCACGCCACCCGGCGGTCGAGCTCGAGCTGGGCTCCAGCGACCGCGCGGTCGACCTCGTGCTCGAAGGCGTGGACTGCGCCCTGCGCGTCGGCCCGCTCGCCAGCAGCAGCCTCGTGGCCCGGCCGCTGGGGCATTTCACGCTCATCAACTGCGCCAGCCCCGCCTACCTCGCGCGCCACGGCACGCCGCGCACGCCGGCCGACCTGCCGCAGCACATGGCGGTCAACTACGCCTCGCCGACCAGCGGCCGGGCCGCACCGTGGGAATGGCAAGTGCGCGACGGCGAGACCCAGGTGCTGCGCCTGCGCAGCCAGGTGGCGGCGAACAACGCCGAGACCTACATCGCCTGCGCGCTGGCAGGGCTGGGGCTGATCCAGATCCCGGCCTACGACGTGCGCGAGCACCTCGCGGCCGGCGAGCTGGTGGAAGTGCTGCCCGACGCGCGCGCCGAGCCGCTGCCGGTGCACCTCGTCTACCCGCACCGGCGCAACCTGTCGCGGCGGGTGCAGGCCTTCGCGGGCTGGCTCGACACGCTGCTGGCGGCCACACTCGATGCGCCCTCGCCGGCCGGCCGGACGGCGCGCAGCGCCTGAGCCTTACGCCGGCACGCGACCGGCTCGCTCGCGCACGAAGGCCACGAAGCGCGCCAGCGCCGGGTGCGCCGCCTGCGCGGGCCATACGAGGCTGGTCTCGCACACCGGCAAGGTCACGCGGCGGCGCCCCACGCCCTTGAACTCGTGGACCTGCCGGTAGACCACGCCCGCGCGCCGGAACTGCATCACGCTGTGCGGCACCCAGGCCGCGCCGATGCCGCCCGACACGAGGTTGACGATGGTCTGCATCTGGATCGCCTCCTGCGCCACCTGCGGCGTGCGCCCGGCCGCGTGGTACAGGTCGAAGATCGCGTCGTGCAGCGAGGGCACGATGCGGCGCGGAAAGATCACCAGCGGCTCGTCCAGCACCTCGGCCAGCGGCACCGGCCGCGCCTCGGCCAGCCGGTGCTGGGCGGGCAATGCGAGCACCAGCGGCTCCACCTCGACCGGCAGGCAGGCCAGCCCCGGCGGCGCGGCGCCCGGCGAATGCAGCATCAGGCCGGCGTCGATCTCGCCGCGCGCGAAGGCTTCGAGCTGCACGTCGCCGGTGGCTTCGACCAGCTCCAGCGCCACCTCGGGGCACAGCACGCGGAACTCGCGCACCCAGGCCGGCAGTTGCTCGAACCCGACCGTCGAGACGAAGGCGATCCGCACCCGCCCCACCTGCCCTGCCGCCGCCGCACGCGCCCGCGCCGGCAGCGCCTGGGCGCGCGCCAGCAGCTCGCGCACGTCGGGCAGCAACGCCTCGCCGGCCGGCGTGAGCGCCACGCGCCTTCGGGTGCGGTCGAACAGCACCACGCCCAGCGTCTTTTCGAGCTGGGCAATGGCCTGCGTGACCGGCGGCTGCGTCATGTGCAGGCGCTGGGCGGCGCGGCCGAAGTGCAGTTCTTCGGCCACGGCCACGAACTGGCGCCAGGCGCGCAGGTCGATGAGGGCTTCATTCATATGCCAAGCATATCAATCCGCGCTTCAAATTGGATTGGAACCAATCAATCAGAAGTCCGATACTTGGCGCTCCCCTCACGATCTCCCACGACAGAAGAGACACCATGGACACCAAGACCATCCAGATCAATCGCCGCAGCGCGAACATCACCGAAGGCAAGAGCCGCGCCCCCAACCGCTCGATGTTCTACGCCATGGGCTACGAGGAAGGCGACTTCAAGAAGCCGATGGTCGGCGTCGCCAACGGCCACAGCACCATCACGCCCTGCAACTCGGGCCTGCAGAAGCTGGCCGACGCGGCCATCGCGGGCATCGAAGAAGCCGGCGGCAACGCGCAGGTGTTCGGCACGCCCACCATCTCCGACGGCATGGCGATGGGCACCGAAGGCATGAAGTACTCGCTGGTGAGCCGCGAGGTCATCTCCGACTGCATCGAGACCTGCGTCGGCGGCCAGTGGATGGACGGCGTGCTGGTGGTCGGCGGCTGCGACAAGAACATGCCCGGCGGCCTCATGGGCATGCTGCGCGCCAACGTGCCCGCCATCTACGTCTACGGCGGCACCATCCTGCCGGGCCGCTACAAGGGCCAGGACCTGAACATCGTCAGCGTGTTCGAAGCCGTGGGCCAGAACGCCGCCGGCAACATGAGCGACGAAGATCTGCACGAGATCGAGAAGCGCGCCATTCCCGGCACGGGCTCGTGCGGCGGCATGTACACGGCCAACACGATGTCGAGCGCGTTCGAGGCGCTGGGCATCTCGCTGCCCTACTCGTCGACCATGGCGAACCCGCACGACGAAAAGGCCAACTCGGCCAAAGAATCGGCCAAGGTGCTGATCGAGGCGATCAAGAAAGACCTGAAGCCGCGCGACATCGTGACCAAGAAGGCCATCGAGAACGCCGTGGCGGTCATCATGGCCACCGGCGGCTCGACCAACGCGGTGCTGCACTTCCTGGCCATCGCTCACGCCGCTGGCGTGGAGTGGTCCATCGACGACTTCGAGCGCATGCGCAAGAAGGTGCCCGTGATCTGCGACCTGAAGCCCTCGGGCAAGTACCTCGCGGTCGACCTGCACCAGGCCGGCGGCATTCCGCAGGTCATGAAGGTGCTGCTCAAGGCCGGCCTGCTGCACGGCGACTGCATCACCATCAGCGGCCAGACCATCGCCGAAGTGCTCAAGGACGTGCCCGACGTGCCGCGCGCCGACCAGGACGTGATCCGCCCCATCGACAACCCGATGTACGAGGAAGGCCACCTGGCCATCCTGAAGGGCAACCTGTCGCCCGAAGGTGCCGTGGCCAAGATCACCGGCCTGAAGAACCCGGTCATCACCGGCCCGGCCCGCGTGTTCGACGACGAGCAGTCGGCGCTGCAGGCCATCCTGGCTGGCAAGATCGTCGCCGGCGACGTGATGGTGCTGCGCTACCTCGGCCCCAAGGGCGGCCCGGGCATGCCGGAAATGCTGGCCCCCACGGGTGCGCTGATCGGCGCGGGCTTGGGCGAAAGCGTCGGCCTCATCACCGACGGCCGCTTCTCGGGCGGTACCTGGGGCATGGTGGTCGGCCACGTCGCGCCCGAAGCGGCGGCGGGCGGCACCATCGCGTTCGTCAACGAAGGCGACTCGATCACCATCGACGCGCACGAACTGAAGCTCGAACTCAACGTGCCCGAAGCCGAACTCGCCAAGCGCCGCGAAGGCTGGGCGCCGCCGGCCCCGCGCTACACGCGCGGCGTGCAGGCCAAGTTCGCGTTCAACGCCTCGAGCGCGAGCTCGGGTGCGGTGCTCGACAAGTTCTGAAGCGGACTCAGCCCATCATCCAAGCGCCGTAGCCGAAGGCGACAAAGCCCAAACCTACGATCGCAAAGATGGCCCGGGCTTCGAAATCCATCGCCGGGGGAAAGCTCTGCACGACGAAGTGCAGCAGCGCCCCCGCGCCGATGGTGAGAAAACCCGCACCGAACTGCTTCATCGCACTGTCGTCGGGATAGAGAAACACCAGCGCGAAGCCGGCCAGGAACACCACGTTCGCCAGCACCGTGCCGCGCGTGCGCCATTTCTTCTGCGTGGGCGTCGGCTCGCGCACTGGCGCCGGCCGGCCCCTGCGGCCCTCCTTGAGCGCCATGCCGGTGAAGAACAGGCCGAACATCGTCGGAAAGCCGCCGAAGAGGCCGAGCCCCCAGACGATGCCCCACATGTTCTGGAAGTCGGCCACCAGCGCCTGGGCCGGGTCGGCGGTGCTGTAGCGCACCTCGACCGCATCGCCCCACTCCTTGTCCGACAGGCTGCCGCCGAGCCCTTTGACGCGGCGTTTCTGCCCGTCGGCGGCGGTGTATTCGACGAGGGGTGCGCGCGTGGTGGTGACGTAGCCCTTGCTGTCCTTGCTGCGCTCTTCCACGAACTCGACCAGGCTGCCCTGCGTGCTGGCCGTGCCCGCGATCGACTGGTAGCGCTGCCAGCCCACCGTGACCGCGCCGTACAGGCCTGCGCAGCCGATCAGCAAGGCGCCAATGCCTGCGCCCCAGAAGAAAGTCTTGAAACGCCCGACCAGCGCACCGACGGCCGGCCCGACCAGCAGCGACAGCCCGAAGACGAGCAAGGCGTGGGTGGCGGCTTCGTCGTCCATGGCGCGCGTCCTGTCGGCATGCGGCGCGGGTGACGGAGCCGCGTGGTCAGCGGCGCGGGCGCTGCTGACCGTTGCTGGTGCGCAGGCCCATGTTGGTCTTCTGGCGGTCGATGCGCGCCTGCTTGCGTCGCTCTTCGCGCTCGATGACCTTGCGCTTGGTGTAGCCCGACGAATCGGCCCAGGCCCACCAGGCCAGCGCCAGCGCGAACGGGCTCAGCACGATCCACCAGCTCCAGCCGGCGACCATGCCCACTTCGAAATATTTGAGGGCTATACCAAGCAGGCCCAAGAGCAGAAACCACATCGCGAATACCCTCCGAGTTGGTCGGTATCGCCGCCGGTGCGTGTGCACCGCGCTACCTACAATCGCGTTGGATCGAATGTAACTCAGCCCTTACGAAAACAGCCCCATGAAAAGAACGATGTTGATGGCAGCCCTGGGCCTCGGCCTCGCGGCGCCCGCCTTTGCCGACCTGGCCCTCGCCACGTCGAAGAACTGCATGAGCTGCCACGCGGTCGAACGCAAGGTGCTCGGGCCGTCGTTCAAGGACATCGCGGCCAAGTACAAGGACGACAAGGGTGCGGCCAACACGCTGGCCACCAAGATCATCAAGGGCGGCTCGGGCGTGTGGGGCCCGGTGCCGATGCCGGCCAACAACCAGGTCAGCGAAGCCGATGCGAAGAAGCTCGCAGCCTGGGTGTTGTCGACGAAGTAATCAGAAGAAAAACGAAGCGCGCGACACGCCCGGTCAGATGCTCGGATTGATGTCGCTGGGCACCGGACGGCGCTCGATGCGGTCCTCGAGCTGCCCGATGTGCGCCGCCACCGTGTTGTCAGTCTGGTCCGAACGCAGCTTGACCGCGCTTTCCAGCTGATCCATGCGCGCCAGCAGCGCCGTGTGCCGGTCGGCGTTGTGCGACATGTGCTGCTTCTCCTGCGCTTCCAGGAAGTTGCGCAGCTCGGTGAAGCGTGAGGCCTCGGCCTTGTCGGCGAGGTCGCGCTGGGTCTGCATTTCCTTCGTGTGGCGTTTGGTCTCCAGCAGCACCGAACTGTGCAGGTACAGCACGTACACGAGGAAGAAGGCCGCGAGCACGGCCGTGAGCCCCAGCATGATCAGCCCCAGCGGCGCCGACACGCTCATGAAGCCCAGCCACACGTCGGTGGGTGCCGACAACGTGCCCCAGTTCAGCGCGGCAAGCCCCGCGATGAGCAGCACGATGACAAAAAGAAAAGCGGATCTCACGCCCATGTGGCGCCTCCTTGCAAACAACCGATCACGATGACAAAAGCCGCGCGCCTGTCGTGGCGCGCGGTGACGACATCGGTTTTACCTCAGCAAGGAGCCCGCTTTGGTGCACATGGCCGCACAAACGGCCATGTCCTACACCTCTGTACAGCGCGTTCGTGACAACTGTTCCGGATTGGCCGGATTCGGCCAACCCTGGGTTCAGTTCGTCTCGGACAGCTGGTCGAGGATCGCCGGATTCTCCAGCGTCGAGGTGTCCTGCGTGATCGCCTCGCCCTTGGCAATGCTGCGCAGCAAACGCCGCATGATCTTGCCGCTGCGCGTCTTGGGCAGGTTGTCGCCGAAGCGGATGTCCTTGGGCTTGGCGATGGGGCCGATTTCCTTGGCGACCCACGCACGCAGCTCGTTGGCGATCTGCTTGGCTTCCTCGCCGGTCGGGCGCGCGCGCTTGAGCACGACGAAGGCGCACACGGCCTCGCCCGTCACGTCGTCGGGACGCCCCACCACCGCGGCTTCGGCCACGAGGTCGGTCTTGGACACCAGCGCCGATTCGATTTCCATCGTGCCCAGGCGGTGGCCCGACACGTTCAGCACGTCGTCGATGCGGCCCGTGATGCGGAAGTAGCCGCGGTCGGCGCTGCGCACCGCGCCGTCGCCGGCCAGGTAGATGGTGCCGCCCATTTCTTCGGGGAAGTAGCTCTTCTTGAAGCGCTCGGGGTCGTTCCAGATGGTGCGGATCATCGAGGGCCACGGCCGCTTGATCACCAGCATGCCGCCGGCGCCGTTGGGCAGGTCTTTCCCCGTCTCGTCGACGATGGCGGCCATGATGCCCGGCAGCGGCAAGGTGCACGAACCCGGCACCAGCGGCGTGGCGCCCGGCAGCGGCGTGATGACGTGGCCGCCCGTTTCGGTCTGCCAGAAGGTGTCGACGATCGGGCAGCGCTCGCCGCCGATGTTCCGGTGGTACCACATCCATGCCTCGGGGTTGATCGGCTCGCCGACCGAACCGAGGATGCGCAGGCTGGTCAGGTCCCAGTTCTTCGGGTGCACTTTTTCGTCGCCTTCGGCCGCCTTGATGAGCGAGCGGATGGCGGTGGGCGCGGTATAGAAGATCGAGACCTTGTGCTTCTGGATCATTTCCCAGAAGCGGCCCGCATGCGGGAAGGTGGGGATGCCTTCGAACACGACCTGCGTGGCGCCGGCCGCGAGCGGGCCGTAGGCGACGTAGGTGTGGCCGGTGATCCAGCCGATGTCGGCGGTGCACCAGAACAGGTCTTCGGGGCGGATGTCGAAGGTCCAGTCCATCGTGAGCTTGGCCCACAGCAGGTAGCCGCCGGTGGCGTGCTGCACGCCCTTGGGCTTGCCGGTGGAGCCCGAGGTGTAGAGGATGAACAGCGGGTGCTCGGCATTGACCGGCACGGGCGCGCACTCGGTGCTCTGCCCGGCCAGCGCTTCGGTGAAGGTCTTGTCGCGGCCCTCGACGCGGTTCCACGCGGTGGGCGTGCGCTCGTACACGAGCACGGTCTTGAGCGTGTCGCAGCCGCCCAGCGCGATGCCGTCGTCCACGATGGCCTTCAGCGGCAGTTCCTTGCCGCCGCGCAGCTGGTAGTTGGCGGTGATGACGGCCACGGCGCCCGCGTCGATGATGCGCTCCTGCAGCGCCTTGGCCGAGAAGCCGCCGAACACCACGCTGTGGGTGGCGCCGATGCGCGCGCAGGCCTGCATGGCGACCACGCCTTCGATGGTCATCGGCATGTAGATGATGACGCGGTCGCCCTTGTTGATGCCCTGCGCCTTGAGCGCGTTGGCGAACTGGCTCACGCGGGCCAGCAGTTCCTTGTAGGTGACGCGGGTGACGGCGCCGTCGTCGGCTTCGAAGACGATGGCGGTCTTGTTCTCGACCGGGGTGCCGATGTGCTTGTCCAGGCAGTTGGCGCTGGCGTTGAGCTCACCGTCGCCGAACCATTCGTAGAACGGCGCCTTCGATTCGTCCAGGGTGCGGGTGAAGGGCTTCGTCCACTGGAGGTTGTCCTTGGCCAGGCGGGTCCAGAAGCCTTCGAAGTCCTGTTCGGCTTCCTTGCACAGCGCCTCGTAGGCGGCCATGCCGGCAATGCGGGCGCCTTCGGTGGCGCGGGCGTCGGGCGGGAACACGCGGTTCTCGACCAGGACGGATTCAATGTTCTTCGATGCGCTGCTCATGCTCTTGTCTCCTGATTGAATGCGGCCGTAATGTCGGGGCACGCACTTACGGGCCACTGACGGGGTCGATGTTAGTTCGCAGGGTTATCACGAGTGCGTCACTGGGAGACCTCTAGAATCGCCCGACTTTTTACATCTGTCTTCTTACTTCATGTCCGCCCCCGATCCTTTCGACGCCCGGAACGCGCCCGTACCAGCACGCAGTTCCCCGCTGAAGCCACTGCCCCGGCTCATCTTCGCGAGCCGCTGGCTGCAGCTGCCGCTGTACCTGGGGCTGATCGTGGCGCAGGGCGTGTACGTGGTGCACTTCCTGGTCGAGCTGCTGCACCTGGTCGAAGCCGCCTTCGGCAACAAGGATGCGCTGCAGGCCCTGATCGCGAGCATCGGCTACAAGACCACCGCACCGGTCGGCGCGCTCAACGAGACGGTGATCATGCTGGTGGTGCTGGCGCTGATCGACGTGGTGATGATCTCCAACCTGCTGATCATGGTGATCGTGGGCGGCTACGAGACCTTCGTGAGCCGCATGGACCTCGAAGGCCACCAGGACCAGCCCGAGTGGTTGAGCCACGTGAACGCCTCGGTGCTCAAGGTGAAGCTGGCCACCGCCATCATCGGCATCAGCTCGATCCACCTGCTCAAGACCTTCATCAACGCGGACAACTACACCGACAAGGTGCTGATCGCGCAGACCGTGATCCACATCGCGTTCCTGTTCTCGGCCATGGCCATCGCCTACACCGACAAGCTGATGAACGAGGCGGCCGCCGCCAACGCCCACCACTAGGAAGGCGTGTCCCAGGCCGGCACTTCGGTGAAGCGCTCGGCCAGGAAATCGAGCAAGGTGCGCAGCGCAGACGGCATGTGCTTGCGCGAGGCGTACACCGCATACACCCCCAGCACCTGCGGCTCGTGATCGGGAAAGAGCGACACCAGCTCGCCCGATTGCAGCAACCCCGACGTCAGATAGGTGGGCAGCATCGCGATGCCCGCCCCGGCCCGTGCCAGCGCCATCAGGCTGGCCGCGTCGTTGGTCGAGAGGTTGCCGGCCACGGCCACCGAGACCGGCAGGCCGTCGGCCTTGCGCGTGAAGTTCCACAGGCTGCGGCCGAAATACGAATGCGTGAGGCAGTTGCGCTGCGCCAGCTCTTCCACGCGCTGCGGCTGGCCGTGTGCCTTCAGGTAATCGGGTGTCGCACAGACCACCGAACGGCACACCGAGAGCCGGCGCGCGATGAGGTTCGGGTCGATCTCGGACGACACGCGGATGGCGAGGTCGATGCGCTCGTCCACCAGGTTCACCGCGCGGTCGAGCAGCACCAGGTCGACCGCCACGCCCGGATAGCGCCGCACGTAGTCGGCCACGGCGCCGGCCAGCTGCGCCTGCGCGAACGAGGTGCTGGCGGTGATGCGCAGTTGCCCGCTCGGCGCGTCGGCCGGATGGCGCACCGCCGCCTGCATGTCGCCCGCGAGTTCGAGCACCTGGCGGCAGCGCGGCAGCAGCTCTTCGCCCGCCGCCGTGAGGCTGAGGCGGCGCGTCGTGCGGTGCAGCAGGCGTGCGCCGGTCCATTGCTCCAGTTCGGCCACGTAGCGCGTGACCACCGGGCGCGACAGGTCGAGCTTGTCGGCCGCGGCCGAGAGGCTGCCCGCGTCCACCACGGTCACGAACACCCGCATTGCGTTCAATCGGTCCATTCGAACGATTTTAGGAATAAAGAAGCGCGGAATTCGAGGTATTTCTTTCGAAACCAGAAACCTAAGATGCGGTTCACCCCCTTCCCAACTTTTGACTGGAGTCCCTCATGAGCCACATCGCCATCCTCGGCGCCACCGGACGAGCCGGCGGTCGCCTTCTCGACGAAGCGCTGCGCCGCGGCCACACCGTGACGGCCATTGCCCGCCACGCCAGCGCGAAGCTGGCGGGCCGTGCCAACGTCAAGACCGTCGATGTCGACGCGCTCGACGCCGCCGCCCTCGAAAAGGCCGTGGCCGGCCATGACGCCGTGTTCAGCGCCGCGCACTTCGCCACCGTGCCGCCCGCGGCCGTCATCGAGCCGGTGAAGCGCGCGGGCGTGAAGCGCCTGCTGGTGGTCGGCGGTGCCGGCAGCCTGTTCGCGGCGCCCGGCCTGAAAGTGATCGACACGCCGAACTTCCCGGATGCCTACCGCGCCGAAGCCACGGCCGGCGGCGTGTTCCTCGATGCGCTGCGCAGCGAAAAGGACCTCGACTGGACCTTCCTGTCGCCCTCCGCCGAATTCGTCGAAGGCGAGCGCACCGGCAAGTTCCGCCTCGGCAAGGACGACCTGCTGGTGAGCGCCGAAGGCCGCAGCTGGATCACCTTCGAGGACTACGCGATCGCGTTCATCGACGAACTCGAGAAGCCCGCGCACTCGCGCCAGCGCTACACGATCGGCTACTGATCGATCGGCCGGCAACGAAAAAGGACCCTCGCGGGTCCTTTTTTCATTGGGGGTTGCGGAGCGGATCAGCGACCGGTCATGTTCTCCGGCACCACCCACGCATCGAACTGCTCGGCCGTCAGGTGCCCCGACGCAATCGCCGCCTCGCGCAGGCTCGTGCCTTCCTTGTGCGCCTTCTTCGCGATGTAGGCCGACTTGTCGTAGCCGATGTGCGTGTTCAGCGCCGTCACCAGCATCAGCGAGCGCTGCACCAGCTCCGTGATGCGTTCGCGGTTCGGCTCGATGCCCACGGCACAGTGGTCGTTGAAGCTCACCATGCCGTCGGCCAAGAGGCGCACGCTCTGCAGGAAGTTGTGCGCCACCATCGGCCGGAACACGTTCAGCTCGAAGTTGCCCGAAGCACCGCCGATGTTGATCGCCACGTCATTGCCGAACACCTGCGCGGCCAGCATCGTGACGGCCTCGCTCTGGGTCGGATTGACCTTGCCCGGCATGATCGACGAGCCCGGTTCGTTCTCGGGAATGCTCAGCTCGCCGATGCCGCTGCGCGGGCCGCTTGCGAGCCAGCGCACATCGTTGGCGATCTTGTTCATGCTGGCGGCGAGCGTCTTCAGCGCGCCGTGGGCGTGCACCAGCGCGTCGACGCTGGCCATGGCTTCGAACTTGTTCGGTGCGGTCACGAACGGCAGGCTCGTGAGCTTCGCGAGTTCGGCCGCGACCTGCTCCGCATAGCCCTTGGGCGCATTGAGCCCGGTGCCGACGGCCGTGCCGCCCAGCGCCAGTTCGCACAGGTGCGGCAGCGCGGCGCGCACGTGCGCCTCGCCGTGCGCCAACTGCGCCACGTAGCCCGAGAACTCCTGGCCCAGCGTGAGCGGCGTGGCGTCCTGCAGGTGGGTGCGGCCGATCTTCACGATGTCGGCAAAGTCTTCGGCCTTTTTCGCCAGCGTGCCGCGCAGCTTGGCGATGGCGGGCAGCAGCTTGTGCGTGATGGCCTCGACGGCCGCCACGTGCATGGCGGTGGGGAACACGTCGTTGCTCGACTGGCTGCGGTTCACGTCGTCGTTCGGGTGCACCAGGCGCCCTTCCCCACGCTCGCCGCCGAGCAGTTCGCTGGCGCGGTTGGCCAGCACCTCGTTGACGTTCATGTTGCTCTGCGTGCCCGAGCCGGTCTGCCAGACCACCAGCGGGAACTCGCCCGGATGCTTGCCGGCGATGACCTCGTCGGCCGCGGCCACGATGGCGTTCGTCTTCTTCTCGTCCTGCAGGCCCAGCGCGTGATTGACCACGGCCGATGCGCGCTTGACCTGGGCCAGCGCCTTGATGATCTCGCGCGGCTGCTGCTCGCCGGAGATGTCGAAGTTCTGCAGCGAGCGCTGCGTCTGTGCGCCCCACAGCTTGTCGGCCGGCACGTCGATCGGGCCGAAGGTGTCGCGCTCGGCACGGGTCTTGGGAGAAGTCGTCATGAGAAAAATGGCTCCACAGTCTTGGATGGTTGCGCCCGCTCACCGGGCGCGGTGCCGAGTATGGTCTCAATAAGAATGGCTCGCATCTGACGAGGCCTTTCGCCCGGGTCCCACAGACACGATACGCCCGTGGGTTGACTCGCGTCATGCCAAAAAGTTATAATTAGCGGCTTCCGACGACCAACAAGTCATGTTGGTCACCCTTGCACTACTCGCGGATCAGCGAATCCCGTCGCGGTGCAAGGCCCTTCACGCCGGGCTCAGCCCGGCAAACCGGCCGGATCTTTTTTCCGGCCCCATTGCCACGTCACGCTCATCCAGGCGGCGCCCCTCGACCAGGCCCGTTGTCTGCGAATGAAGCATCCGGCGGGCACTGGCTTCGTCGCCAAGTCGTCTTCAGTGCCTGTCGGCAGCCCTCGGGGCTCGCCGGGCCATTGCATGCGCATGCGCAATCTTCATGCGCGCTGTCGGGCAGCTCCCTCATCGGGCTGATGGCGTGGCCGTTGCCGCCCTCCGGGGCGGTGCTGAGTCCACCCTTCACTCAAGGAGCCCCGGCATATGGCCAAAGGAATTCTCATCGACCATGTCTTCAAGGTGTTCGGCGACTCGCCCGAGCAAGCCCTCGAGCTGGTCCGCCAAGGTTTTTCCAAGAAGGAGATCCTGGCGAAGACCGGCCAGTCGATCGGCGTGTTCGATGCCACCTTCGAGATCCAGGCCGGCGAGATCTTCGTGATCATGGGCCTGTCGGGCTCGGGCAAGTCGACGCTGGTGCGCCTGTTGAACCGGCTCATCGAGCCGACCGCCGGGCGCATCGTGATCGATGGCGCCGACATCAACGAGCACTCCGACAGCAAGCTGCGCGCGCTGCGCCGCAAGGACATCAGCATGGTGTTCCAGTCGTTCGCGCTGATGCCGCACATGACGGTGCGCGAGAACACCGCCTTCGGCCTGGAGCTGTCGGGCACGCGCAAGAAAGACCGCCTCGCGCAAGCCGACCTCGCGCTCGCGCAGGTGGGCCTTTCGGGCTGGGGCGACAGCTACCCCGACGAGCTCTCGGGCGGCATGCAGCAGCGCGTGGGCCTGGCGCGCGCGCTGGCGTCCGACCCCTCGATCCTGCTGATGGACGAGGCCTTCTCGGCGCTCGACCCGATCATCCGCACCGAGATGCAGTCGGAGCTGCTGCGGCTGCAGCAGGTGCAGCGGCGCACCATCGTCTTCATCTCGCACGACCTGGACGAAGCCATGCGCATCGGCGACCGCATCGCGATCATGAAGGACGGCCACGTGATCCAGGTCGGCACGCCCGACGAGATCCTGCGCACGCCGGCCGACGACTACGTGCGCAGCTTCGTGCGCGGCGTGGACGCGGCGGCGGTGTTCAAGGCGGCCGACATCGCGCGCAAGTCGCTCACCGTGGTGTGCGAGCACCCCGAGCGCGGCGCACGCGCGGCGCTCAAGCTGCTCGAAGACCAGGACCGCGACTTCGCCTACGTGACCAGCCCGACCAAGCGCTTCCTGGGCGTGGTCTCGGCCGACACGCTGCGCGGTGCGCTCGACGGGCATTCGGGCCCGCTCGGGTTGCAGCACGCCTTCCTCGAGGACCTGCCGCGCATCGACGCCGAAGCCCCCGTGGCCGGCCTGATCGGCCAGCTCGCGCAGGCGCCCTGCGCACTGCCGGTCGTGGCCGGCGACGGCCGCTTCTGCGGCGCGATCAGCAAGACGACGCTGCTCAAGTTCCTCGACCGCGACACGCCGCCGATCGAACCCGTCTCGCCGCATGCCGCGCCCGCACTCGCCGCCGAGCCGCACTGAATCCACGAAGGACCTTGAACGATGAACGACACCACATTGCCTTCCGACCTGAACGCGCCCCTGCTGGACACCCCCGTCCTGGACACGCCCGCCGCGCCCCCTGTTGCCCTCGACCCGTGGGAAGCGATCTCCGCCGCGCCTGACACCTCGGCAGCCAGCGCCTGGCTCGATGCGCCGGCGAACACCGCGCACGCCCTCGCGGGCCAAGCCGACACCGCCACCAACGGCTTCGCGCTGCACCGCCTGTGGGACGGCTCGCTGCCCGTCGAAGCCTGGATCAACCAGGGCCTGGGCTGGGTGGTGGAGCATTTCCGGCCCTTCTTCCAGACCGTGCGCCTGCCGATCGACAGCACGCTCAACTCGGTGCAGGGCCTGCTCACCGCCCTGCCCGCGCTGCCGATGATCGCGCTCATCGGCCTGCTCGCCTGGCAGTTCGCCGGCCGCGCGCTGGCCATCGGCACCGTCGTGTCGCTGATGCTGGTGACCGTGCTGGGCATCTGGCCCGAGGCCATGGTCACGCTGTCGCTGGTGCTGACCTCATTGGTGTTCTGCATGGTCATCGGCCTGCCGCTGGGCGTGCTGCTGGCCAGCAGCGACCGGGCCCAGCGCGTGATGCGCCCGGTGCTCGACGCCATGCAGACCACGCCGGCCTTCGTGTACCTCGTGCCGGTGGTGATGCTGTTCGGCATCGGCAACGTGCCGGGCGTGATCGTGACCATCGTCTTCGCGCTCGCCCCGCTGGTGCGCCTGACCAACCTCGGCCTGCGCCAGGTGCGCCCCGACCTCATCGAGGCCGCGCGCGCCTACGGCGCCTCGCCCTGGCAGATGCTCGTGAAGGTGAAGCTGCCGCTGGCCATGCCCTCGATCATGGCGGGCATCAACCAGGCGCTGATGCTGTCGCTGTCGATGGTGGTGATCGCCTCGATGATCGCCGTGGGCGGCCTGGGCCAGATGGTGCTGCGCGGCATCGGCCGGCTCGACATGGGCCTGGCCACCGTCGGTGGCCTGGGCATCGTGCTGCTGGCGATCACGCTGGACCGCCTGACGCAGGCCATGGGCAAGTCGCGCCGCAGCGCCGGCCACCGCTGGTGGCACACCGGCCCGGCCGGCTTCGCGCTGCGCACGCTGCAGCGCCTCGTGGGCACGCCCTCGCGCGGCGAGCAACACGCCAACGACGCCGTGCCCGCCCTTTCGACGCAAGCGCACTGACCGTCACGGAGGACATCCACGCATGAAGACCACCCGCCTCTTCCTTGCCCGCGGCCTCCTGGCGCTGGGCCTTATCGCCTTCGGTGCGACCGCACAGGCCGCCAACGACCTGCCCGGCCAGGGCATCACCGTGCAACCGCTGAAAAGCTCGCTTGCCGAGGAAGCCTTCCAGACGCTGCTGGTGATGCGCGCGCTCGAAAAGCTCGGCTACACCGTCGAACCGATGAAAGACCTGGAGCCCGCCACCGAGCACCTGGCCATTGCCAACGGCGACGCCACCTTCATGGCCAACCACTGGAGCCTGCTGCACGCCGACTTCTATAAGAACAGCGGCGGCGACGCCAAGCTGTGGCGCCAGGGCACGTACTCCGACGGCGCGGTGCAGGGCTACCTCATCGACCGCAAGACCGCCGAGCAATACAACATCACCAACCTCGCGCAGCTGAAGGACCCGGCGATTGCCAAGCTGTTCGACGCCGACGGCGACGGCAAGGCCGACCTCACCGGCTGCAACCCCGGCTGGGGCTGCGAACTGGCCATCGAGGGCCACCTGAGCGCCTACCAGCTGCGCGACAGCGTGACCCACAAGCAGGGCAGCTACGCCGCGCTCATGGCCGACACCATCGCGCGCTTCAAGCAGGACAAGCCGATCCTCTACTACACCTGGACGCCCTACTGGGTGAGCGCCGTGCTTCGTCCGGGCGCGGACGTGGTCTGGCTGCAGGTGCCGTTCTCGCCCGCGCAGGCCGGCGCACAGGTCGACACCCGGCTGCCCAACGGCCGCAACTACGGCTTCCTGGCCAACGAGCAGCGCATCGTCGCCAACCGGGCCTTCATCGAGAAGAACCCCGCCGCCGGCCGCCTGTTCGAGGTGATGAAGCTGCCGATCAGCGACATCAACGCGCAGAACCTGCGCATGAGCGAAGGCGCGAACAGCATGCAGGACGTGACGCGGCACACCGACGGGTGGATTCGGGTGCACCAGGCGACCTTCGACGGCTGGATTGCGCAGGCGCGCGCCGCGGCCCGGTAACACGGCCTCCCCCCGCGCCGGCGCCCTTTCGCCCGGCGCCGGCCTGCGGTATTGGTGGCTGAGATAATCGAGGGCGTTCCCCCTCCAAGAAGACTCCCCACCATGACGACCACGATCCAGCAGGCCGACCTGATCGAATCGATCAGCGCCGCGCTCCAGTACATCAGCTACTACCACCCCGCGGACTACATTGCCCACTTGGCCAAGGCCTACGAGCGCGAGCAGAGCCCCGCCGCCAAGGACGCCATTGCGCAGATCCTGACCAACAGCAAGATGAGCGCCACGGGCCACCGCCCGATCTGCCAGGACACCGGCATCGTCAACGTGTTCCTCAAGGTGGGCATGGACGTGCGCTGGGGCGGCTTCACCGGTTCGCTGGACGACGCCATCAACGAAGGCGTGCGCCGCGGCTACAACCACCCCGACAACACGCTGCGCGCCTCGGTCGTGGGCGACCCGCAGTTCGATCGCAAGAACACCAAGGACAACACGCCCGCGGTGATCTTCACCGAGATCGTGCCGGGCAACACCGTCGAGGTGACGGTGGCCGCCAAGGGCGGCGGCAGCGAGAACAAGAGCAAGCTGGTCATGCTGAACCCCGGCGACAGCGTGGTCGACTGGGTGCTCAAGACCGTGCCGACCATGGGCGCCGGCTGGTGCCCGCCCGGCATGCTAGGCATCGGCATCGGCGGCACGGCCGAGAAGGCCGCATTGATGGCCAAGGAAAGTCTGATGGACGACCTGGACATGCACGAGCTGCAGGCCAAGGCCGCCTCGGGCGCCGAGCTCAGCAAGGTCGAGGCGCTGCGCCTCGAACTGTTCGAGAAGGTCAATGCCCTGGGCATCGGCGCGCAGGGCCTGGGCGGCCTAGCCACCGTGCTCGACGTCAAGATCCAGATGTACCCCACGCACGCGGCCAGCAAGCCCGTGGCGATGATCCCCAACTGCGCCGCCACGCGCCACGCGCACTTCGTGATGGACGGCAGCGGCCCGGTCTACCTCGATCCGCCGTCGCTGGACCTGTGGCCCGACGTGAACTGGGCTCCCGACGAAAAGAAGAGCAAGCGCGTCAACCTCGACCAACTCACGCCCGCCGAAGTGGCGAGCTGGAAGCCCGGCGACACGCTGCTGCTGAACGGCAAGATGCTCACCGGCCGCGACGCCGCGCACAAGCGCATCCAGGGCATGCTGGCCAAGGGCGAGAAGCTGCCGGTGGACTTCAAGAACCGCGTCATCTACTACGTCGGCCCGGTCGATCCGGTCGGCAACGAAGCCGTGGGCCCCGCCGGCCCGACCACCGCCACGCGCATGGACGGCTTCACCGAGATGATGCTGGCCGAAACGGGCCTGATCGCCATGATCGGCAAGGCCGAGCGCGGCCCGGTCGCCATCGAGGCGATCAAGAAGCACAAGAGCGCCTACCTCATGGCCGTGGGCGGCGCCGCCTACCTCGTGAGCAAGGCCATCAAGACCGCCAAGGTGGTGGGCTTCGAAGACCTGGGCATGGAAGCCATCTACGAATTCGACGTGGTCGACATGCCCGTGACCGTGGCGGTCGATGCCGGCGGCACCAGCGCGCACATCACCGGCCCGGCCGAGTGGCAAAAGCGCATCGCCAGCGGCGAGTTCAAGACCATTCCGCTGGAAGTCGCTTGAACCCGGTCGGCGTGTTCGACAGCGGCGTCGGGGGGCTGAGCACGCTCGCCGCGCTGCAGGCCGAGCTGCCGATGGAACGCTTCGTCTACTTCGCCGACACCGCGAACGCGCCGTATGGCGAACGCGGCGACGCCTACGTCATCGCGCACTCGCGCCAGGTGGTCGAACACCTGCTGCGCGCGCACGACATCAAGGCGCTGGTGGTGGCCTGCAACACGGCCACCACGGCGGCGATCCACGTGCTGCGCGCCGAATTCCCCGCGCTGCCCATCGTGGGCCTGGAACCGGCGCTCAAGCCCGCCGTGGCGACGAGCCGCACCGGTCACATCGCGGTGCTGGCCACGCGCGGCACGCTGGCCAGCGCCCGGTACGCGGCCTTGCGCGAATCCTTTGGCGGCTCGGCCACGGTGCGACCCGTGCCGTGCGACGGCCTCGTGAAGGCCATCGAAGGCTTCGACAACCCCGGCATCGCCGCGCTGTGCGCGCGCTACATGGCGCAGGCCGGCCCGTTCGGCGACGGCGCGGGTCAGGTCGACACCGTGGTGCTCGGCTGCACGCACTACCCGCTCGTGAAAGACGAGCTGCAGCGCCACGCACCGCCGACGCTGCGCTTCATCGACACCGGCGCACCGGTCGCGCAGCAGACGCGCCGCGTGCTGGCGTCACTCGGCCGGCTTGCCGACGACGGCAGCGAAGGCGGGTTGGTGCTCGAGAGCAGCGGCGACCTGGCGGTGCTCGAAGCCGCCGCGGCGCGCTGGCTGCCCGCACGCGCGCAAGGCGCTTCGGTGCCGGCGGCGAACGCGGCCTGACATCCACTCACCCGCCATGCGCGCCCTCTTCTTCCTGCGTCATGCACTGGTCCTGCTGGGCCTGGCCTCAGCCGCCGGCCTGGGCCACGCCGCCTGCGAAAGCGGGCTGGCCGAGCGCATGCACGCCAAGCTCTATCCGAAGCAGCCGCTCGACGAGCGGCTGGCCGCCTGCAAGGTCTGGCCGGCGTTTCCCGGCCGCAGCATCGTGGTGCTGCCCATGCCGCGCGAGACCACGGACAAGGGCGCCAAGGTCTTCGACCTCGCGCTGCTGCTGATCCAGCGGCCCGACAACGGCAACACCGACCGCGACACGGTGATCGGGCGGATCTTCCTGCCCGAGGCGCTCGACGAAGACGCCACCACCGCAATCCAGGAGATTCGCGTCGACACCTCGCGCTACGTGCTGTCGCCCGACACGCGCGCCTTCGGCCTGCGCGTGCGCTACCGCGGCAACAGCACGACCTCGGGCCCGCAAGCCAGCGAGACCGTGCGCCTGTACGTGCAGCGCGGCAACAAGCTGCAGCAGGTGCTGCAGGAGATCGAGCTCGATCACGACAACGGCGGCTGGGACGCCACCTGCACCGGCCACTTCGAGAAGCTGCGCACCATGCTGTCGGTCGCGCGCACCACGAGCAACGGCTTGGCCGACCTGCAGCTGTCGCGCACGCTGGTGCAAAGCCGCGCGCAGGAACAGGAAGACCAGGGTTGCGTCGAGAAGGCGCTGCCCGCGAAGTTCAGCACCGTGACGCTGCGCTATGACGGCGAGCGCTACAAGGTGCCCAAGTCGCTGCAGCAGGTGCCCTGAGGCGCACTTGAAACCCGGCGGGTCATTCACGGACCCGTCATACGAAAGCAACAGCATGCGCGGTTTGTTTCAAAGAACGGCCACGCACCATGAGTTCGCTTTCTCACCCGACCCGCATCCCCTTCCGCCCCATGCTGCTCGCCGGCACCCTCTCGATCCTGCTCGCTGCCTGCGGCGGCGGCGGTGACGCTGGCGGCTTCAGCGGATTCTTCCCGCCTGTCGCCAACCCGCCGCCGACCACACCGCCCACCGTGGTGCAGCCCGAGCCCGACCAGCTCGTCTCGAAGGCGCAGTTCACGCCCAACGCAGGCACCACCGAAGGCTCGTCCGACGCATCGACCGCCCTCGCCCTGCCCGGCGATTTCATGCTGGTGGCGGACGACGAATCGAACGTGCTGCGCGTGTACCCGCGCGCCGGCGGCGCGGCGGTGAAGGAGTGGAGCTACAAGCTCGAAGGCCCCAAGCTCGCCAAGGAGCTCGACCTCGAAGCCGGCACGCGCATCGGCGACACGCTGTACTTCACCGGCTCCAACAGCAACAAGAAGGACGGCGGCGACGCGGCGGCCGACCGCTCGCACCTCTTCGCGGTGAAAGTCGGCGGCACCGGCGCGGCCACCACCTTCGACTACGTGGGCCAGTTTTCGCTGCTCGAAGCGCAGCTCATCGCCTGGGACACGGGCAACGCCCACGGGCTCGGCGCCAACCACTTCGGCTTTGCCGTGTCGGCCGCTGCCGGCGTCGTGCCGGAGCGCGTCGATGGCTTCTCGATCGAAGGCATGACCAGTGCGCCGGGCGACACCGCCCTGTGGCTGGGCTTTCGCGCGCCGCAGACCGGCGCCTCAGTGCGCGCCAAGGCGCTGATCGTGCCGCTGCAGAACCATGCCGCGCTGATGGCCGGCACCGCCACGCAAGCCGTCTTCGGCGCGCCCATCGAACTGGAGTTGGGCGGCCGCGGCATCCGCTCGATCGACAAGGGCACCGACGGCAGCTACCTGATCGTTGCCGGGCCCGCGGGCGCGGCCGTGCCGGAGGTGGAGCGCAACTTCGCCCTGTTCGCCTGGGACGGAAATCCGAACAGCGCGCCGGTCGAGCTGTCGAACGACCTCGACGCGCTGCGCAAGGCCACGGGCGGCAGCTTCGAATCGGTCGTCGAGGTGCCGGGCCCCGTGAAGGCCGGCACGCAAGTGCAGCTGCTGCTGGACAACGGCGACACCAAGTGGGATGGCAAGACGGCCTCGAAGGACCTGCCCGCCGCCGAGCAGAAGTTCGACGGCTTCGTCGTGCGCCTGGGCGCGCCGTGGGTCGACACGGCCGCGCCGAAGCTGCAGAAGGCGTCGCCGCCGGCCGGCCGCGTGGGCGTCAACCTCGACACCTCGATCATCCTGTCGTTCAACGAGGCGGTGCGCCTCGGGTCCGGGCGCATCGTGCTGCATGCAGCCGACGGTGCGGTGGTCGAGACCTTCCACGCCAACAGCCCCGCCGCGCGCGTGCAGGTGGCGTTCAACGTGCTGACGCTGGTGCCCACGGCCAAGCTCGCGATGAACGCCGGCTACTACGTCACGGTCGATGCCGACGCCATCACCGACGCCGCCGGCAACGCCTTCGCGGGCATCAACGACACGACGACACTGGGCTTCACGACGGCCGGCACGCCCACGCCGTTGGCGGCAGGCGACCTGCTCTTCATGGCCGCCAACGCCGAGGTGCCCGACGCCTATGCCTTCGTGCTGCTGAAGGCGGTGAATGGCGGCACGCAGGTGCTGTTCACCGACCGCGACCGCAAGAAGGACGCGGCAGAGTTCACCGACATCACCAACGAGACGGCCTTCTTCTGGACCGCGAACCAGAACCTGCCGGCCGGCACCATCGTGACGATCCAGACCGACGTCGTGGGCAGTCCGATCGCGGACAAGGGCTTCACGCTGGGCTCGCCGGGCGGCATCGGCAAGTCGGAAACCGTCTACGCCATCGCGGGCGGCACGATCGAAGGCCTGGGCGAAGGCAAGGCCGGCAAGATCACGGCGGTCGGCAACTACCTGGCGAGCATCACGCTCGGCGCCGCCGCCGGCGCGATTCCCGATGCGCTCACGACGGCCGGCACGGCGTTCAGCTTCACCGTGAGCCCGGTCAATCAGACCAACGCGATCTACAACGGCTCGCTCGACCGCTCGGACCTGGCGGCCTTCGCGGCGCGTGTGAAGAACCCGGCGAACTGGGTCCAGCGATATGCGCCGGAAGCCGGCTACCCGCTCACGCGCGACAGCCTGTTCGGCGACAAGCTGCCCTGAGCGCCGTTGAGTAACTAGCGAGCCTGCAGCGCGGCCTTGCGGCCGCGTTGCATATCGATCGGCAACAACAGCAACAGCCCGCCGATGAACAGCACGGCCGTCGAGAGAATCGCGATGCGCTGGTTGCCGCCGGTGCCCCAGGTGATGGCACCGAAGCTCAGCGGGCCGATGATGCTGGCCAGGCGCGTGGCGAAGGTCCAGAGGCCGAAGAACTCGGCCAGCTGCTGTGGCGGTGCGAGGTAGCCGGTCATCGCGCGCCCGGCCGACTGGCTCGAGCCCATCGCCAGCCCTGCGATGGCGGCGGCCCACCAGAAGCCGCCCTTGGTCGTGACCCACGCGGCGATCACGCAGACCGCGATCCACGCGAGCAGCGTGGCGGCCAGCGACACCTTGTGGCCGATGCGGTCCTGCACGTAGCCGAAGGCGAAGGCGCCGACCGCCGCCGCAACGTTGAGCACGAAGATCAGCACCATCGTCTCGCTCGCGACGAAGCCGATCACCTGCTCCGCATAGATCGCGGCCAGCGTGATCGCGACCGCCACGCCGCCCTGGTAGCAGACGGTGCAGACCAGCAGCCACATGAAGTCGCGGTAGGCACGGGCCTGCTGGAAGGTGGCGCGCAACTGCCGCCAGGCACTGTCCTCGCCTCGACTGGCCTGCGGCACGGCGCGTTCGGGCAGCAGCGCGAAGGTAACGCAGGCGGCCACGCCGTAGATTGCCGCCGTGATCAGCATCGTGACCGGCACGAAGTGCGCCGCCGGCAGCCCATGGGCCTGCGACCACAGCACGTACGCCAGGCACAGCCCCAGCGCCAGCATGCCGCCAACATAGCCGAAGGCCCAGCCCCAGCCGCTCACCTTGCCCATGCCCTCGGCCGTTGCCAGCTCGGGCAGGAAGGCACCGGTCAGCGACTCGCCGTAGGAATAGAACGCGTTGGAGACGATCACCAGCGCCATCGCGAGCGCGACGCCCATGGAGCCACCCGCGAAACCCGGCGTGAGCGCCAGAGCCGCCGTGGCGAGCACGCAGCCCGTCGTCGTCATGACCAGCACGCGCTTCTTGGCGGCACGCAAGTCGGCCCAGGCGCCGATGGCGGGCATCGTGAGCATCACGATGGCGTACGAGGTGCTGAGGGCCGCGGTCCACGCGAAGGTGGCCCAGGGCGCGCCCTTGGCGATGCCGCCGACGAAGTAGGCGGCGAACACCGCCGTGATCACGACCGTGGTGTAGCCCGAGTTCGCGAAGTCGTACATCGCCCAGCCGAACACCTCGCGCTTGCGCACGCCGGGGCGCAACGCGGAGGCTGGGAACAGGGCCATGCGGCCTTGGGACCGGGCGGAGTGAAGGATCAGTGCAGGTGGCGCGGACGACGGCCACCGCCGTGACCACCACCGCTGCCGCCGCCGGCCCCACCGGCGCCGCGCGGACGCTTGCCGATTTCGAGCGAGTTCACGAGCGCGTCGAAACGGTCGCTGAAAAGGCGATCGATTTCGGCGACCACGCCGCCCAACTCGGCGCCGTCGAAGTGGCGCTCCATGAGATTGACCACGTCTTCGACCAGCAGGTCGCGCTGCACCTGCATGATCGCGGCCGGGTTGGGACCCACGAACAGCATCAGGAAGTCGTCGCGCGATTCTTCGTCGGGGTCGCCCTCTTCCTCGTCGAAATCGGTGTCGTAGAAGGTGACTTCGATCGCGGCACCGCGCTCGGAGAGTTCGTTCAGGCCCATGCACATCTCGTCAAGCGCCTGGCGGAAGTCTTCGTCGCCCGGCACGGTCCAGCAGATCTGCAGCGTGTGGTCCTTCTGCTCGAAGCGGATGCCGGGTTCTTCTTCGTAGGTGCTGGTGGCACCGTCGGCCAGCGATTTGGCGCCTGCGTATTTCCAGAGCGGCCGCAGCGCCTCCTGGATCTGCTCGAAGCTCACGTCCGAGCGCAGCGGCACATCGCCATGCACATGGATCTCAAATGGAGCGTTGTAGCGAGGCATCAAATACTCCCTTGTAAATATGGTGGTACCCGGAACGGGGGTCGAACCCGTATGCCCCGATTAAGGAAGCGGCGGATTTTAAGTCCGATGTGTCTACCAATTTCACCATCCGGGCCTCGGGTTGAACATCGACGATAACCCAAATGAAACAAGCCCCGGCAACGTCGGTTGGCGGGGCTTGTGTATCGGAGCCGATCGGTCTTGACGAGAGGGTGGAGGCGCGACCCGGAGTCGAACCGGGCTAGACGGATTTGCAATCCGTTGCATAACCGCTTTGCTATCGCGCCACGCTGAATAACGAAATCGAACTGCGAAAAAAAGGGAAGCTGCTTGCTTCCCTTTTTCAAAACTGGAGCGGGAAAAGAGTCTCGAACTCTCGACCTCAACCTTGGCAAGGTTGCGCTCTACCAACTGAGCTATTCCCGCGTTTCGAGCCTCAAATTATATACCAATTTTTTGAGGCTTCACAAGTTCTGCAATCAATCGATCAATGTTTGACCGAGCCTTCGACGGCCGGCGCTCCAGCGCGCTGCTTGGCCAGTTCGGCCACCGCAGCAGCCGAAGCGGCTACCTCTTCGTCGGACAGCGGCTCGGGCATCTTCTCGAGCGCAATCTCGAGCACCTTGTCGATCCACTTCACCGGCACGATCTCGAGGCCGTTCTTCACGTTCTCGGGAATGTCCTGCAGGTCCTTGGCGTTCTCTTCGGGGATCAGCACGGTCTTGATGCCGCCGCGCAATGCGGCCAGCAGCTTTTCCTTCAGGCCGCCGATGGCTGTGACTTCGCCGCGCAGCGTGATCTCGCCGGTCATCGCGACGTCGGCACGCACCGGGATGCCCGTGAGCGCCGACACGAAGGCCGTCGTCATCGCAGCGCCCGCGCTCGGGCCGTCCTTGGGCGTGGCGCCGTCGGGCACGTGGATGTGGATGTCGCGCTTCTCGAACACCTCGTCCTTGATGCCCAGGCGGCGCGAGCGGCTGCGCACCACGGTGCGCGCAGCCTCGACCGATTCCTTCATCACGTCGCCCAGCGAACCGGTGCGGCTGATCACGCCCTTGCCGGGCATGGTCACGGCTTCGATCGTCAGCAGGTCGCCGCCGACTTCGGTCCACGCAAGGCCGACCACCTGGCCGACCTGGTTCTGCTTCTCGGCCAGGCCGAAGCTGTACTTGCGCACGCCGAGGAACTCGTTGAGGTTCTCGCCGTCCACCGTGACCTTGGGCGTCAGTTGCTTGAGCAGCAGACCCTTCACCACCTTGCGGCAGATCTTGGACAACTCGCGCTCGAGCGAACGCACGCCGGCTTCACGCGTGTAGTAGCGCACGATGTCGCGCACGGCGGCTTCGGTGACGGCCAGTTCGTCGTCCTTCACGCCGTTGTTCTTCATCTGCTTGGGCAGCAGGTACTTGATCGCGATGTTGGTCTTCTCGTCCTCGGTGTAACCCGAGAGGCGGATGACTTCCATGCGGTCCAGCAGCGCCGGCGGGATATTCATCGAATTCGAAGTAGCGACGAACATCACGTCGCTCAGGTCGAAGTCGACTTCCACGTAGTGGTCGCCGAAGGTGTGGTTCTGCTCGGGGTCGAGCACTTCGAGCAGAGCGCTCGACGGATCGCCGCGGAAGTCCGTGCCCAGCTTGTCGATTTCGTCCAGCAGGAACAGCGGATTGCGCGTGCCGATCTTGCTCAGCCCCTGCAGCACCTTGCCCGGCAGCGCGCCAATGTAGGTGCGGCGGTGGCCGCGGATCTCGGCTTCGTCACGCATGCCGCCCAGCGCCATGCGGGTGTACTTGCGGCCGGTCGCCTTCGCGATCGACTGCCCCAGCGAGGTCTTGCCGACGCCCGGTGGGCCCACGAGGCACAGGATGGGTGCCTTCACCTTGTCGACGCGTTGCTGCACCGCGAGGTATTCGAGGATGCGGTCCTTGACCTTCTCGAGGCCGTAGTGGTCGGCGTTGAGCACGGCCTCGGCATTGGCCAGGTCGTGCTTGATCTTGGTCTTCTTGCTCCACGGCAGGCTGATGAGCACGTCGATGTAGTTGCGCACCACCGTGGCTTCGGCCGACATGGGCGACATGAGCTTGAGCTTCTTGAGCTCGCCCTCGGCCTTCTTCAGGCCTTCCTTGGACATCTTGGCGAGCTTGATCTTCTTCTCGATCTCCTCGATGTCCGCGCCCTCTTCGCCTTCGCCGAGCTCCTTCTGGATGGCCTTGACCTGCTCGTTGAGATAGAAGTCGCGTTGGTTCTTCTCCATCTGGCGCTTCACGCGGCCACGGATCTTCTTGTCGACGTTCAGGATGTCGACTTCGCGCTCGAGCTGGCCGAACAGGTTTTCCAGGCGCGCCTTGACATCGTCGAGGTCGAGCACGGCCTGCTTGTTGTCGAGCTTGAGCGGCAGGTGGGCGGCGATGGTGTCGGCCAGACGGCCGGCGTCGTCGATGCTCGAGATCGAGGTGAGGATCTCGGGCGGAATCTTCTTGTTCAGCTTGACGTACTGGTCGAACTGCTGCATCACCGCGCGGCGCAGCGCCTCGACCTCGGTGCCCTTCTCGCCGCCTTCGGGCGCCTCGACGGGCGTCACGTTGGCCGAGAAGTGCGTCTCGCCGTCATCGATGCGGTTCACGCGGGCGCGCTGCTGGCCTTCAACCAGCACCTTCACGGTGCCGTCGGGCAGCTTGAGCATCTGCAGGATGGTCGAGACGCACCCGACCTCGAACATGTCCTCGACCGAGGGCTCGTCCTTGGCAGCGGCCTTCTGGGCCACCAGCATGATGCGGCGCTCGGCCTCCATCGCCAGCTCGAGCGCCTTGATGCTCTTCGGGCGACCCACGAAGAGCGGGATCACCATGTGGGGAAACACCACGACGTCCCGCAGCGGCAGCAGCGGCAGGTCGAGGGCTTCGGGGGGCAATGGGGTATGACCAGACATGAGCGTCCTTGTCCTTTAGGCCTTTTTCGCCGTTTCGCGGTACACGAGCAGCGGGGGCTTGTTTTCGTCGATGGTCGATTCCTCGACCACCACCTTGTCGACATTGGTCGCGTTCGGCAATTCGAACATGGTGTCGATCAGCGACTGTTCAAGGATCGAGCGCAGGCCGCGCGCACCGGTCTTGCGGGCCAGCGCCTTGCGGGCGATCGCCTTGAGCGCCGCGGGACGGATTTCGAGGTCCACGCCCTCCATCTGCAGCAGCTTGGTGAACTGCTTCACCACCGCATTCTTGGGCTCGGTCAGGATCTGCACCAGCGCGTCTTCACTCAGCTCGGCCAGCGAGGCGACCACGGGCATGCGGCCCACGAGTTCGGGGATCAGGCCGAACTTGATCAGGTCTTCGGGCTCGACTTCACGGAACACCTCGGTGATGCTGCGCTGGGCCTTGCTCTTCACTGCGGCGCCGAAGCCGATACCCGAGGCCTCGGTGCGGTTTTCGATGACCTTCTCGAGGCCCGCAAAGGCGCCGCCGCAGATGAACAGGATGTTGGTCGTGTCGATCTGCAGGAAGTCCTGGTTCGGGTGCTTGCGCCCGCCCTGGGGCGGCACGCTGGCCATGGTGCCTTCGATGAGCTTGAGCAGCGCCTGCTGCACGCCCTCGCCCGACACGTCGCGCGTGATCGAGGGGTTGTCGGACTTGCGCGAGATCTTGTCGATTTCGTCGATGTAGACGATGCCGCGCTGGGCGCGCTCAACCTCGTAGTTGCAGCTTTGCAGCAGCTTCTGGATGATGTTCTCGACGTCCTCGCCCACATAACCGGCTTCGGTCAGCGTGGTGGCGTCGGCCATCACGAAGGGCACGTCGAGCATGCGCGCAAGCGTTTGCGCCAGCAGCGTCTTGCCCGAACCCGTGGGGCCGATCAAGAGGATGTTGCTCTTGCTGAGCTCGACCTCGTCGCCCTTGGTGTTCTTTTCCTTGTGGCGCAGGCGCTTGTAGTGGTTGTAGACCGCCACCGACAGCATGCGCTTGGCCGGCTCCTGGCCGATCACGTAGTTGTCGAGGTTGGTCTTGATCTCCAGCGGCGTGGGCAGGTCGCTGCGCGCGTCGCGCGCTTCCTCACCGGCCGGCAGCTCGTCACGGATGATTTCGTTGCACAGGTCGATGCATTCGTCGCAGATGAAGACCGAAGGGCCCGCGATCAGCTTCTTGACCTCATGCTGGCTCTTGCCGCAGAACGAGCAATAAAGCGTTTTTTCGCTGGAGGTGCCTTTTTTTTCGGCCATGGACTTTTGCCTCGTGACAGGGTATGGACAATGATAACTAAACAAAAACGGCGTTTCCCGTGTGGGAAACGCCGTTTTTGCCTTTTGGGCGCCCGAGGCGCCGGGCGGCATTAACCGCGCTGGGAGACGACCTGGTCGACCAGGCCGTAATCCTTGGCCTCGTCAGCGGTCAGGAAGTAGTCGCGCTCGGTGTCCGACTTGACCTTTTCCAGCGGCTGGCCGGTGCGTTCGGCCAGGATGCGGTTCATCTGGTCCTTGGTGCGCAGGATGTCGCGCGCATGGATCTCGATGTCGGTGGCCTGGCCGCGTGCGCCGCCCAGCACCTGGTGGATCATGATCTTCGAGTTGGGCAGCGAGAAACGCTTGCCCTTCTCGCCGGCCGCCAACAGGAAGGCGCCCATGCTGGCCGCGAAGCCCAGACACATGGTCGACACCGACGGCTTGATGAACTGCATCGTGTCGTAGATCGCCATGCCGGCGCTCACGCTGCCGCCCGGGGAGTTGATGTAGAACGAAATGTCCTTGTCCGGGTTCTCGCTCTCGAGGAACAGCAGCTGGGCCACCACGAGGTTGGCCGTCTGGTCGTTGACCTCGCCCACCAGGAAGATGATGCGTTCCTTGAGGAGACGCGAGTAGATGTCATAGGACCGCTCGCCGCGGCCCGACTGCTCGACGACCATCGGGATCATGCCGAGGCCTTGAATTTCCTGTGCGCTCATGAATTTGCTCTCCGGAAAATGGATTCGTTCGCTCTGATTGAACTGTACGCCTGAGTGAAATGGGGCTCGTGCCGCAAAGCACAAGCCCCATCGGCGTTGCTGCATGCAGCGACGGAAACCAGCTTACTGCTGCTGCGCCATCAGTTCGTCGAACGACACCGACTTTTCGTTGACCTTGGCCTTGCCCAGCACGAAGTCGGTCACGTTGTTTTCGATGACCACGGCTTCGACTTCCGCCAGGCGGTTGTTGTCGCTGAAGTACCAACGCACGACGTCTTGCGGCTTCTCGTAGCTGGCGGCCAGCTCGTCGATGTGGGCCTTGATCTGCTCGGGCTTGGCCTGCAGGTTGTTGGCACGCACCAGCTCGGCCACGACCAGGCCCAGGCGCACGCGGCGCTCGGCTTGCGGGCGGAACACTTCTTCGGGGATCGGGGCCTTGTCGGCGTCCTTGATGCCGCGCTGCTTGAGTTCGGCGCGGGCGCCTTCGATCATGCGGGCGACTTCCGACTGCACGCTGGCGTTCGGCAGGTCGAGTTCGGCGTTGGCCACCAGGGCGTCCATCACGGCGTTCTTGTTGCGGGCCAGCAGGCGGAACTTCACTTCGCGCTCGAGGTTGCGCTTGATGTCGGCGCGCAGGCCTTCCACGGTGGCTTCGGCGATGCCGAGCGACTTGGCCAGCTGTTCGTTGACTTCGGGCAGGTGCGAGGCTTCGATCTTCTTCACGGTGACCATGAAGTCGGCTTGCTTGCCGGCCACGTCCTTGCCGTGGTAGTCGGCCGGGAACGACAGCGGGAAGGTGCGGCTGTCGCCGGACTTCATGCCGCGCACGGCGTCTTCGAATTCCTTGAGCATCTGGCCTTCGCCGACGACGAACTGGAAGTCTTCGGCCTTGCCGCCCTGGAAGGGTTCGCCGTCGATCTTGCCTTCGAAGTCGACCGTCACGCGGTCGTTGTCTTCGGCCACGGCGTCTTGGGCGCGCTGGGCGAAGGTGCGGCGCTGCTTGCGCAGGATGTCCAGGGTCTTGTCGATGGCTTCGTCGCCGACTTCGGCCGACAGCTTCTCGACTTCAGCGCCCGACAGGTCGTTGATCTTGACTTCGGGGAACACTTCGAAGACCGCGTCGAAGGCGAGCTGGCCTTCGGGCGACTCTTCCTTCTCGGTGATGCGGGGCTGGCCGGCGACGCGCAGCTTGGCTTCGTTGGCGGCTTGCGAGAAGGCCTCGCCGACCTTGTCGTTCATGACTTCGTAGTGCACCGAGTAGCCGTAGCGCTGGGCCACGACGTTCATCGGCACCTTGCCGGGACGGAAGCCGTCCATCTTGACGGTGCGCGCGAGCTTCTTGAGGCGCGAATCGACTTCGTTCTGGATGGTGCCGACCGGCAGGGTCAGCGTGATCTTGCGTTCGAGCTTCTCGAGAGTTTCAACGTTCACGGTCATGGTGTCTTCCTTGTGAGGGGTGTGGCTGGTGCGCGGGGCCGGACTCGAACCGGCACGTTCTTGCGAACGTCAGGACCTAAACCTGGTGCGTCTACCAATTTCGCCACCCGCGCGATGCCAAATTTCAGGTGAATGCAAAGGCGGACGGCCTCGGCGCTGCGGAAAAACCGCTGGCCCAAGACCGTCCGCCTGAAATCGGTCAACCGCGCATTTTAAACGCAAGAATAGGGGCCTTCCGGCTTCCCCCTTTGGGGGATTTCACCCACTCTCGTGCAAGGGATACGGGCCGCGCGACAACGGCCCGTGAAAAGCGCCTTGTCAGGCGGCAGCGGTTTGCGGCTCCCGCTTGATGCGGAAGGCCGCGGCGTACATCGCCGGCAGCGCCAGCAGCGTCAGCACGGTGGCCACGATCAGCCCGCCCATGATGGCCACGGCCATCGGCCCCCAGAACACGCTGCGCGACAGCGGGATCATCGCCAGCACCGCCGCCGCGGCGGTCAGCACGATGGGACGCAGGCGCCGCACGGCCGACTCGACGATCGCGTCCCAGGCCGGCACGCCGGCGGCGCGGTCGAGCTCGATCTGGTCGATCAGGATCACGGCGTTGCGCTGGATCATGCCCATCAGCGCGATCACGCCGAGCAGCGCCACGAAGCCGAAAGGCCGGTTCAGCAGCAGCAGCGCGGCGGCCACGCCGGCGATGCCCATCGGGCCGGTGATGAACACCAGCAGCGAGCGGCTGAAGCTGTGCAGCTGCAGCATCAGCAGCGTGAACACCAGGAACAGCATGATCGGCACGCCCGCCACGATCGAGGCCGAGCCCTTGGAGCTTTCCTCCACGGCGCCCGCCACCTCGATGCGGTAGCCACCCTGCCCGGCCGCATGCCAGCCAGCTTCGAGCTGGCGCAGCTTCGGCAGCAGCTGCTCGGTCACGGTGGCGCCCTGCAGGCCTTCCACCACGTCGCCCTGCACGGTGATCGCGTAGTCGCGGTTCTCGCGCCACATCACGCCGGGCTCCCAGGTGAACACCGGACGGGCGATCTGCGTGAGCGGGATCGAACGGCCCGTGGTCGTCGGGATGTAGGCGTTGCCGATGTCCGAAATCGCCTCGCGCTCGTCGGCGGACTGGCGCAGCACGATGTCGATCAGCAGGTCGTTCTCGCGGTACTGGCCGACCGTGGTGCCGCTGAACATGGTGCGCGAAGCCTGGGCGATCGCCTGGCTGGTCACGCCGAGCGCGCGCGCCTTGGCCTGGTCGATTTCGAGGCGGATCACCTTGACCGACTCGTTCCAGTTGTCGTTCACGCCGCGCATGTTGGGGCTCTCGCGCAGCACGGCCTTCACCTCGTCGGCGCGGGCGCGCAGCTGGGCGGGCTCGGTGCCGATCACGCGGAACTGCACCGGGTACGGCACCGGCGGCCCGTTGGGCAGCAGCTTGACGCGGCCGCGCACCTCGGGGAACTCCTCGGCCAGCAGCGCAGGCAGGCGCAGGCGCAGTCGCTCGCGCACCTTCAGGTCCTGTGCCAGAACGATGAGCTGCGACACGTTGGTCTGCGGAAACACCTGGTCCAGCGGCAGGTAGAAGCGCGGCACGCCGGAGCCGATCCAGGTGCTGACGGTCTTCACGCCCTCTTCCTTCATCACGCGCTGCTCGACGCGCTTGGCCACCTCTTCGTTGGCGGCGAACGAGGTGCCTTCGGGGAACCAGATGTCCACCATGATCTCGGGCCGGCTCGAATCGGGGAAGAACTGCTGCTGCACCTTGCCCATGCCGACGATGCCCAGCGCAAAGATCAGCACGGTGGCGCCGATGGTCAGCCAGCGGTGCTGCACACACCAGTTCACCGCGCGGCGGAAGCTGTTGTAGAACGGCGTGTCGAACAGCTCGTGCGGCGGCGCATCGGGGTCGTGCGGCTTCACCTTGAGCAGCAGCGTGCCCAGGTACGGCACGAAATACACCGACACGATCCACGACAGCACCAGCGCGATCACCGTCACCGCGAAGATCGCGAAGGTGTATTCGCCCGTCACCGACTTGGCGATGCCGATCGGCAGGAAGCCCGCCGCCGTGATGAGCGTGCCCGTGAGCATCGGCTTGGCCGTCACGTCGTAGGCGAAGGTGGCGGCGCGGACCTTGTCGTAGCCCTCTTCCATCTTCCGCACCATCATCTCCACGGCAATGATCGCGTCGTCCACCAGGAGGCCCAGCGCGATGATCAGCGACCCCAGCGATATCTTGTGCAGCCCGATGCCGAAGTAGTTCATGGCCAGGAAGGTCACGGCCAGCACCAGCGGAATGGTGATCGCCACCACCAGCCCCGGGCGCATGTCGATGTACCAGCCGAAGCGCCCGCCCTTGTGCAGGCCCAGCGCGATGATGCTCACGGCCAGCACGATGGCCACGGCCTCGATGAGCACGCCGACGAATTCGTTGACCGAGCTGGCCACCGACACCGGCTGGTCCTGCACCTGCGCCAGCTTCACGCCGGCCGGCAGGCGCTGGTCGATGGTGGCGGTGGTGGCCTTGAGCGCCTTGCCCAGCGCGATGATGTCGCCGCCCTTGGCCATCGACACACCGAGCGCGATCACTTCCTTGCCCTGGTGGTGCACCTTCACGGCCGGCGGATCGACGTACCCGCGGCGGATCTCGGCGATGTCGCCGAGCTTGATCTGGTTGCCCGAGCTGCCGCGGATCGGCATCTCGCGCAGCTGCTCGACGCTGGTGAACTGGCCACCCACGCGCACCTGCACCACGTCCAGCGGCGACTGGATCGTGCCGGCGCTTTCCACCGCGTTCTGCGAGCCGAGCTGGGCCAGCACGGCGTTGAAGTCGAGCCCCAGCTGGGCGAGGCGCTTCTGCGAGATCTCGATGAAGACCTTTTCGTCCTGCACGCCGAACTGGTCGACCTTGGCCACGTCCTTCACACGCAACAACTGCTGGCGCACGTCGTCGGCCAGCGTCTTGAGCTCGGCGTAGCTGAAGCCCTCGCTTTCCAGCGCGTAGATCACGCCGTAGACGTCGCCGAAGTCGTCATTGAAGAACGGCCCCTGCACGCCCGCGGGCAAGGTGCCGCGCATGTCGCCGATCTTCTTGCGCACCGTGTACCAGACGTTGGCCACCTCGGCGGCCTTCGACGAATCCTTGATCTGGAAAATGATCTGCGACTCGCCCGGCTTCGAATAGCTGCGGATCTTGTCGGCGTACGGCGCTTCCTGCAGCGTGCGCTCCAGCTTGTCGGTGACCTGCTCGGCCACCTGCTGCGCGGTGGCGCCGGGCCAGTAGGTGCGCACCACCATGGCACGGAAGGTGAACGGCGGGTCTTCGTCCTGGCCAAGCTGGAAGTACGCGAAGGCGCCCAGCACCATCAGCACCACCATCAGGTAGCGCGTGAGGGGCGCGTGGTCCAGCGCCCATTTGGAAAGATTGAAGCCGGGCGACTTGTACTCGGACGGCGGGGTTGTCGCAGGGGTCGCTGGGCCTTCCGTCATTTGGCGGCACCCGTTGCGATCTCCTTCTTCGTCGCGGCCACGGCCTCGACGGCCTGCTGCTTCGCCTGCGCCTGCTGCTGGCCATTGGCCGCGGCCGCCATGGCCTCCTTCGACTGGTAGATGGTGACCTTCTGCCCCGGCGACAGCACGTGCACGCCCGCGGCCACGACCATCATCCCGGTCGACAGGCCCGAGCCGATCACCGCCTCATTGCCGTCGGCCGTGACCACCTGCACCGGCTGCGAGCGCACGGTCATGCTGTCCTTGTCGAGCACCCAGACCGCCGAGCCCTTGCCTTCCTGGCGCAGTGCGCTGGTCGGCAGCTTGATCACCGCGACGTCGGTGCGGGCCAGGGCCTGCGGCCTGGCGTAGACCGTGGCGCCGAGCGCCGGCGAGGTCGCGGCGTCGATCGACACCTTGACCGAATACGTACGCGTGACCGCGTCGGCGCTGGCCGCCACCTCGCGCACCTGGCCCTGCAGCACCTCGCCGCCGGACCAGCCGCGCACCGCGACCGGCGAGCCGGGCTTGATCAGCGCGGCGCGGTCTTCAGGCACCGCGAACACCACGTCGCGCGCGCCGTCCTGGGCGATGCGCACGACCGGCGTGCCGGCCTGCACCACCTGGCCCGGCTCGGCCTCGATGGCCGTGATGATGCCTGCCACGTCGGCCACCAGCGTCGTGTAGCTGGCCTGGTTGCCTTGCGAGGCCAGTTGCGCCTGCGCCTGTTCGAGCTGGGCCTGGGCGGCCTTCCAGGTGGTTTCGCGGCGTTCCAGTTCGGCGCCGCTGATGAAGTTCTGCGATCGCAGTTCGGTGTAGCGCTTCAGGTCGGCGGCCGCGAGGTCGCGGTTGGTCAGCGCGGCGGCCTGCTGGGCACGGGCGGCCTCGGCGGCCAGGCGGTAGTCCTGCGGATCGAGCTGCGCCAGCACCTGGCCGGCCTGCACGTGCTGGCCGAGCTCGGCCTGGCGGCGGATGATCTTGCCCGCCACCCGGAAGCCCAGGCGCGATTCGACCCGGGCCCGCACCTCGGCCGAGAACTCGGGCTGGGCGTCGTAGTCGCTGGTGCCGACGGTCACGAACTTGACCGCCCTCACGGGCTCCTGGGCGGGCGGTTTCGGCGAACAGCCGGCCAGAAAGATGGCGGGAAGCAGCAGCCAGGCGGCGCTGCGGGCACGGAGTGAGGCGGCGGAGGCGGTCATGAGACACCCAAGAAGAGAGGAACCGGGTCATTAATGACCCACCGGTTAGTAATCTAGGGTAAACGTTAAACAGTGTCAATGACCCGCCGGTCAGTTGACCATGCTCACGCTAAGTTCTCTGCCCCATTTCCACCAGCCGGTTGTCGGGAAGCTCGAAGTAATCGGATGCCCGGCCCGCGTTGCGCTGCAGCCAGCCGAACAGCACCCGTCGCACCGGGTTCATGCCCGGCAGGTTCTCCTCGCCCACCGAGGCGCGGGAGACGAAGTACGAGGTCTTCATCGAGTCGATGGCCAGGGTCTTCTGGTAGGCCAGGATGCGGATGAACTCGGGCACGTCGGGCCGCTCCATGAAGCCGTGGCGCGCCGTGACCACCCAGATGCCGTCCATCAGCTGCTCGGCCTCGATGCGCAGGCGCGCGTCCACGCGCGGCGTGTCGCATGAGAGCACGCGCAGCACGATCACCTGCTCGTGCAGCACCTGGTTGTGCTTGAGGTTGTGCAGCAGCGCATGCGGCACCGCCGTGGCGTCGGGGTTCAGAAACACGGCCGTGCCGCTCACCCGGTGCGGCATGTTCAGCGCCAGCGACTCGACGAAGGGGCGCAGCGGCAGGCTGTCGGCCGCCGCCGCTTCCAGGCCCAGGCGCCGGCCCTTGGCCCAGGTGGTGAACAGCACCATCACCCCGGCCGCCACCGCCAGCGTGAGCCAGCCGCCCTCGGCCACCTTCAGGCTGTTGGACACCACGAAGGTCAGGTCGACCGCCGCGAAGGCCGCCACGCCGACCGCCACCGCCACCTTGTTCCAGCGCCACAGGCCCCAGGCCACGATGCCGGCCAGCAATGTGGTCGTCACCATCGTGATCGACACCGCAATGCCATACGCCGCCGACAGCGCGCCCGAACTGCGGAAGCCCAGCACCAGCAGCAGCACGCCGACCATCAGCAACCAGTTGACGGCGGGCACGTAGATCTGCCCGATGGCCGTGCCCGAGGTCTGCACCACGCGCATGCGCGGCAGGTAGCCCATGCGCATCGCCTGCGCGGTGAGCGAGAAGGCGCCCGAGATCACCGCCTGCGACGCGATCACCGTGGCCATGGCGGCCAGCACCACCATCGGCAGCACGCCCCACGAGGGAAAGAGCCGGAAGAACGGGTTGTCGATGGCCGCCGGGTTCGCCAGCACCAGCGCGCCCTGTCCGAAGTAGTTGAGCACCAGCCCCGGCAGCGCGATGAAGAGCCACGCGAGACGGATCGGCCTGGCGCCGAAGTGCCCCATGTCGGCATACAGCGCCTCGCCACCCGTGAACGCCAGGAACACCGCGCCCAGCACGGCCAGCGACTGCGCCCGGTGCACCACCAGGAAGCCCACCGCCCGGCGCGGGTCGAGCGCCGCCAGCACCTGCGGCTGCTGCAGCACCTGCCACAGCCCCGCCACGCCCAGCACCAGGAACCACAGCAGCATCACCGGCCCGAAGATCTTGCCGACCACGCCGGTGCCCTTCTTCTGCACCATGAACAGCCCGACGAGGATCGCCAGCGTGATCGGGATCACCGCGCGCTGCAGCACGGGCGCCTGCACCTCCAGGCCCTCGACCGCCGACAGCACCGAGATCGCCGGCGTGATCAGGCTGTCGCCGTAGAACATGGCCGCGCCCACCAGGCCCAGGATCCCGATCCCGCGCCACACCCAGGGCCGGGTCTTCGGGCCGGAAACGGCGTTGCGCGCCAGCGCCTGCAGCGCCAGGATGCCGCCCTCGCCGTCGTGGTCGGCGCGCAGCACGAACACCACGTACTTGAGCGTCACCACGAACATCAGGCCCCAGAAGATCAGCGAGAGCAGGCCCAGCACCGCGTCGGGCGAGAACGGCACGCCGTGCTCGGGGTTCATCGTCTCCTTGAAGGCGTACAGCGGCGAGGTGCCGATGTCGCCGAAGACGACGCCCAGCGCCGCGATCATCAGTCCCGGCCCGGCCGGATGTGCGGTGTCGCCCGAAGCGGGAAGCGAAGTCCCGGAAGCCGCGGCAGTTGCTTTCATCGTCATGGGCGAAAGAGAGATGGAAAGTGGCGACGCCGCCAGCATAGTGCCCGGACATGACGTCGCCGACAATCGTGGCGTGTCCGCCACTCCTCCTGCCAATCCTCGTCATGCCGCCGCGCCGGCCCATTACGAAAACTTCCCCGTGGCCTCCTGGCTGTGCCCGCCGCACCTGCGCCCGCCCATCGCCGCGATCTACCACTTCGCGCGCACGGCCGACGACATCGCCGACGAGGGCGACGCCTCGCCCGAGGCGCGCCTGGCCGAGCTGCGCGCCTACCGCGAGGAATTGGCCGCCGCCGCGCGCGGCGACGCGCTGCCCGACTCGCGCTGGCCCCACGTGTTCGGCCCGCTGGCCTGGGCCATCGCCCAGTACCGCTTGCCCGAAGACCTGCTCGCCGACCTGCTCAGCGCCTTCATGCAGGACATCGAGAAGACCCGCGACCGCGGCACCTACGCCGACCGCGCCGAGCTGCTCGACTACTGCCGCCGCTCCGCCAACCCGGTCGGCCGGCTGCTGCTGCACCTGTACGGCGTGACCGATGCGCAGGCGCTGGCCCAGAGCGACGCCATCTGCAGCGCGCTGCAGCTCATCAACTTCTGGCAGGACCCAAGCGTCGACCTGCCGCGCGGGCGCTTCTACTTTCCGCGCACCGACTGCGCGCGGCGCGGCCTCACCTCGGAGCATTTCAAGGTCTTCGCGCCCCTGTCTTCTGCGCCGCCGCCGCAGGAAGCTATCAATCTGATAGCGGTGGTGGCCTTCTGGGCGCGCGAGCTCATGACCGAGGGCGCCCCGCTCGTGCACCGCCTGCCGGGCCGCGTGGGCTGGGAGCTGCGCCTGGTCGTGCAGGGCGGCCTGCGCATCCTGGACAAGATCGAGGACCTGGGCTTCGACACCTTCACGCAGCGCCCCACCGTCGGCAAGGCCGACGCGCCCGTGCTGCTCTGGAAGGCATGGCGGATGCGGAGACAATCACGGCCCATGAAAGCAGCGCCTCCCCGATGAATCCCGAGCAATACGTGCAAGACAAGGCCGCCGCTTCGGGCAGCAGTTTCTATTACGCCTTCCTGTTCCTGCCCAAGCCGCGGCGCGCCGCGATCACGGCTTTTTATGCCTTCTGCCGCGAGGTCGACGACGTGGTCGACGAGGTCTCCGACCCCGGCGTGGCCGCCACCAAGCTCGCCTGGTGGCGCACCGAGGTCGCCCAGGCCTTCGCCGGCACGCCGCGCCACCCGGTCATGCAGGCGCTCATGCCGCATGCCTCCACCTACGGCATCGAGGCGCGCCAGCTCAACGAAGTGATCGACGGCTGCCAGATGGACCTGGACCAGACCCGCTACCTCGACTTCCCCGGCCTCGCGCGCTACTGCCACCTCGTGGCCGGCGTGGTCGGCGAGGTGGCCGCGCGCATCTTCGGCCAGACCGATCCGCAGACCACCGCCTACGCCCACAAGCTCGGCCTGGCGCTGCAGCTGACCAACATCCTGCGCGACGTCGGCGAAGACGCGCTGCGCGGTCGCATCTACCTGCCGGTCAACGAGCTGCAGCAGTTCGACGTGAAGGCGCACGAAATTCTCAACCGCGTGCACTCCGACCGTTTTGTCGCGCTCATGAAGTTCCAGGCCCAGCGCGCCCACGCCGCCTACGACGAAGCGCTGGCCCTGCTGCCGCTGGCCGACCGCCGCACGCAGAAGCCCGGCCTGATGATGGCCAGCATCTACCGCACGCTGCTGCGCGAGATCGAGCGCGACGACTTCCAGGTGCTCAACCAGCGCATCAGCCTGACGCCGGTGCGCAAGTTCTGGCTGGCCTGGAAGGTCCAGGCGCTGGGCCGGATATGACGCCCCACCCTTCGTGCCCATGAGGCTCGCCGTCATCGGCGCCGGCTGGGCCGGCCTGGCCTGCGCCGTCGAGGCCACGCGCCTCGGGCACGCCGTCACCCTGTTCGAAGCCGCGCCGATGGCCGGCGGGCGGGCGCGGCGGGTCGATCACATGCACGGCATGGCGCTCGACAACGGCCAGCACATCCTGATCGGCGCCTACACCGCCACGCTGGCGCTCATGCGCGACGTGGGGGTCGACGTCGACACCGCCCTGCAGCGCCTGCCGCTGTCGCTGCGCTTTGCCGACGGCGGCGGGCTGCAGCTGCCCGCGGGCCGGCCGCCGCCGCTCGACCTGCTCATCGGCATCTTCACCGCGCGCGGCTGGACCTGGCGCGACAAGGCCGCGCTGCTAGCCACCGCCGTGCGCTGGCGCCTCGCGGGCTTTCGCTGCGCACCCGGCACCAGCGTCGCCACGCTCTGCGCCGGCCTCACACCGCGCGTGATGCACGAACTCATCGAGCCGCTGTGCGTCTCGGCGCTCAACACGCCCGTGCCGCAATCGAGCGGCCAGGTGTTCCTGCGCGTGCTGCACGACGCGCTGTTCAGCGGGCGCGGCGGTGCCGACCTGCTGCTGCCGCGCGTGGACCTCGGTGCCCTGCTGCCCGATGCCGCGCTGGCCTGGCTCGCCCGGCACGGCGCCACCGCGCACATCGGCCACCGCGTGCGCGCCATCGCGCCCGAGGGCGACCGGTGGCGCGTCGATGACGAGCTCTTCGACCAGGCCGTGCTGGCCTGCGCCCCCTGGGACGCCGCGCGCCTCGTGCGTGCCACCGGCCTGCCGGCCGCTTCGCGCTGGTGCAACGTCACGGAATCGCTGCGCTTCGAGGCGATTGCCACGGTCTACGTGCGCGGCGCCGCGCCGCTGGCCGAGCCGATGCTCGCGCTGCGCAGCCAGCCGGGCAGCGCGCCGGCCCAGTTCGTGTTCGACCGCGGCCGGCTCGGTGGACCAGAAGGCGTGCTCGCCTTCGTCGTGAGCGCCAACGAGACGCCGCGCGAGACGCTCGAGAAACAGGTGCTCGCGCAAGCCGGCGCGCAGCTCGGGCAGCCCGGCCTCACGCCGATCCAGACCGTGGTCGAAAAACGCGCCACCTTCGCCTGCACGCCCGGCCTGGCGCGCCCGCCGGCCGCCATCGCGCCGGGGCTGCAGGCCTGCGGCGACTACACCGAAGGCCCTTATCCCGCCACGCTCGAAGGTGCCGTCCTCAACGGACTGGCCGTCGCGCGCGCACTTGCCACGCCGTGACCATGACCACGACCCTGCGTTACCTCGATTTCGACTACAGCGAAGACACCGAAGACCACGGCACCTTCGACGCCATGGCCTCGACCCCACCCGAGCGCACGCCCGAGGTGGAAGCCGAGATCGATCTGGTGCTGGCCTGGGCCGAGGCCACCTTCCCCGGTGCGCGCGGCGCGCTCGACGACGGTGCCGTGTGGGACTGCGACGTGCAGCGCACGCGGGAAGACAACCCGCGCCTGGACACCCTCACGCTCTCGCTCAGCGGCACCGCCGACTTCTGCGCGGCGCTGCGCGAGCGCTTCGGGCTCGACTGAAGAAAGTCGGCGGCCTTCTCAGGCCGTCTTGTTGCGCAGGCGCAGCAGGCTCAACCCCAGCAGCACGAAGGCGCCGCCCGATACGCGGTTGAACAGCTGCGCGCGCTTCGGGTTCGCGAACTGCTTCTTCAGCAGGCGCGCCAGCAGCACGTACGAGCCATGCGCCAGCACCGAGCCCGCCGCGAAGGTCGTGGTGAGCACGGCGAACTGCGTGAGGATCGGCGCGTCGTGCGTGAGGAACTGCGGGAACAGCGCTGAGAAGAACAGGATGCCCTTGGGGTTGGTCAGCGCCACCGTCACGCCATGCCCGAACAGCCGGCGCGCGGAACGCGAAGGCGCCGGCGCGGCCGACGGCTGCAGCTCGGCGAACACGCTCGTGCGGCTGCGCCACTGCCGGATGCCCAGGTACACGAGGTAGCCCGCGCCCGCCACCTTCAGCACCATGAAGGCCGTGGCCGAGGTGTTGAGCACCACGCCCAGCCCGCCCATCGCGGCGGCCGAGACCAGGAAGAGCCCGCAGGCGTTGCCCAGCGAACTGATCATCGCGCGGCGCGGGCCGACGGAGATGGCGTTGGAGACCGCGAGCAGCACGGCCGGGCCGGGCGTGAAGGCGACGACCAGGGTCACGCCGCAAAAGAGGAGCCAGGTGGAAAGATGCATGGAAGGAAATTCGCGCGAAAGCAATGAAAGGAGGCAGCCGCAAAACTATAGTCCGGGCAGCCGCGCGCCGCTCGGGCCGCGCCGATAGTCCCCTGACATTCCTCACCCATGATCACCTGCTACCTGCGCTACATCGTCGATCCCTTCAAGCTCAAGGAATTCGAGCACTACGGCAAGCTCTGGATTCCGCTGGTCGAGAAGTTCGGCGGCCAGCACCACGGCTACTTCCTGCCGTCCGAAGGCGCGAACAACGTGGCACTGGCGATGTTCAGCTTCCCGAGCCTGGCCGCGTACGAAACCTACCGGGCCGATTCAATGCAGGACGCCGACTGCCAGGCCGCCTTCCGCTACGCGGAGGAAACGCGCTGCATCGTCAGCTACGAACGCAGCTTCTTCCGACCAGTATTTGGCTAACCCCCAGTCTTCGCGCACTTCGTGTCGCTACGCCACCCCCCTTGCAGGGGGCAACACCAGAGGCCCGGCAAAGCCGGTTCCTCGGTGTTTCTGGTATCGACCGCGGTGACGTTCTTGGTGCTGGCGAGCGTCAGGCGCCCAGCGCGATGCACAGCGCGTGCAGGTTGGGCACGATCAGCTGCGGACGCGCGCCGTGCTCCCACGGCCGCTCGTCGCGCACCAGCCAGGCGGCCTGCATGCCGGCGTTGAGCGCGCCCACCACGTCGAGCGCGGCGTCGTCGCCCACGTGCAGCACGTCTTTCGGCAGCAGGCCGACCGAGGCCGCCGCAGCGCGGAAGATCGGCGCATGCGGCTTGCCGCTGCCGAAGGTGCGCGCATTGAAGGCGGTGCGGAACCACCGGCCGACGCCGGTCTTGTGGAGGTCGGCGTTGCCGTTCGACACCGCCACCAGCGGGTAGCGCTCGCTGAGCCACTTGAGTGCCGGCAGGGCGTCGTCGTACAGCGTGACGCGCTGGCGCTCTTCGAAAAAGGCGTCGAAGGCCGGGTCGGCCAGCGCCGGGTCTTCGCCCGCGCGCACGAGCGCCGTGCGGATCGACTCGCGGCGCAGCGCGCTCAGGTCGTGCGCGAGGTCGGAGCGCTCCTTGGCGGTGGCTTCGCGCAGCTCGCGCAGCACGCCCGGCGTGAGCAGCAGCGAGGCCGTCTTGGGTGCCTCGCGCAGCAGCCATTCGTGCAGCACGCGCTCGGCCCGCTCGATGGTCGGCCAGATCGGCCACAGGGTGTCGTCGAGGTCGAGCGTGATCGCCGAGATGCGCGAGATGTCGAGCGGCGTGGCGCCGCCGGGCGCCGGGGAAGCGGAAGTCATGCCCGAGAATATCGCATGCCTCTCGCCCCCCAAGACAGTCAGAACAGCAAGAACGACCGCACCGCCGTGCTCTGGTGCAACCTGGGTTCGCCCGATGCCCCCACCGCCGCCGCGGTGCGCCCCTACCTCGCCGACTTTCTGGGCGACCCGCGCGTGGTCGAGATTCCCAGGGCGCTGTGGGCGCTGATCCTGCACGGCATCATCCTGCGCACGCGGCCTGCGAAGTCGGCCGCCAAGTACGCGAGCATCTGGCTGCCCGAGGGCTCGCCGCTCAAGGTCTGGACGCAGAAGCAGGCCTCGTTGCTGGCCGGCTGGCTCGGCGAACGCGGCCACCGCGTGACGGTGCGCGACGCAATGCGCTACGCCAACCCGTCGATCGCCTCGCGGCTCGATGCACTGCAGGCCGAGGGCGCCACGCGCGTGCTGGTGCTGCAGGCCTACCCGCAGTACTCGGCCACCACCACGGCCAGCGTGATCGACGCCGTGAACGCCTGGAGCCGCCGCCAGCGCCACGTGCCCGAGTTCCGCTTCGTCAACCAGTACCACGACGACCCGGCCTACATCGAGGCACTGGCCCAGGGCATCGAGAAGCACTGGAAGACCGAAGGCCGCGGCGAGCTGCTGGTGATGAGCTTCCACGGCATTCCCGCGCGCAACATCGCGCTGGGCGACCCCTACGAGGCGCAGTGCCTCGAGACCGCGCGCCTGCTCGCGGCACGGCTGGGCCTGGCGTCCACGCAGTACCGCACGACCTTCCAGTCGCGCTTCGGCCGCGCCAAGTGGCTGGAGCCCTACACCGAGCCCACCCTGCGCGAACTCGGCGCCAGCGGCGTGAAGCACGTCGACGTGGTGTGCCCGGGCTTTCCGGCCGACTGCCTCGAGACGCTCGAAGAAATCGCCATGGAAGGCCGCGAAGCCTTCCTGCACGCGGGCGGTGAACGCTTCGGCTACATCCCCTGCCTCAACGACAGCCCGGCGTGGATCACCGCGCTCACGGGCATCGCCGAACGCCACCTGGCGGGCTGGCCCACCCGACAAGACACGACGACACCATGAAGAAAGACCTGCACGAAGCCAACCGCCAGTCGTGGAACGCCGCCACGGTCGCGCACAACAGCCACAAGGGCGACCAGGCCGCCTTCTTCCGCGCGGGCGGCTCCACGCTGTTCCCCGAGGAAAGCGCCCTGCTCGGCGACGTGAACGGCCTGTCGGTGCTGCACCTGCAGTGCAACGCGGGACAGGACAGCCTGAGCATCGCGCGCCGCGGCGCACGCGTGACCGGCGTCGACATTTCCGACGAGGCCATCGACTTCGCCACCCGGCTCTCGGCCGAATCGGGCGTTGCGGCGCACTTCGAACGTGCGGACGTCTACGACTACTTCGAGACTGCCGCCGCGCGCGGCGAGCGCCACGACCTCGTGTTTTGTTCGTACGGCACGCTGTGCTGGCTGTCCGACCTCGGCGCGTGGGCGCGCGGCGTGGCGCAGCTGCTCAAGCCCGGCGGTCGCTTCGTGATCGTCGAGTTCCACCCGTTCGCGCTGGTGTTCGACCCGCAGTGGAAGTTCCACTACGACTACTTCAACGACGCGCCCGTGCCCGAGGAAGGCGTGGGCGACTACGTGGCCGAATCGGGCGACGGCCTCGTGGCCGACGACCGGCCGATGCCCGGCGTGCAGGGCTTTCGCAACCCGCACCCGAGCTTCGAGTTCACCTGGGGCGTGGGCCAGGTGACGACCGCGCTCGCACAGGCGGGACTGGCCATCGAGCGCTTCGAGGAGTACCCGTACACCAACGGCTGGAAGCCCTTCGAGGGCATGCGCGAACTCGGTGGACGCCGCATGGCCCCGCCCGAAGGCATGCCGCGCATTCCGCTGATGTACGCGCTGGCGGCGCGCCGCGCCTGAGCGAACTCAGAAGCGGCCGAGGTAGTCCAGCTTGCCGATGGGCACGCCCTTGTGGCGCAGCACGTCGTAGGCGGTGGTCACGTGGAAGAAGAAGTTCGGCAGCGCGAATTGCAGCAGGTAGCGCTGCGCGGTGAAGTGCGCCTCGCCTTCGCGCGCCTTGATGGTCACGGGGCGTTCTTCGTGGCCGTCGATGAGCGCGCGGTCCACGCCGGCCAGGAACTCCTGCGTCTTCACGATGCGCGCCAGCAGGTCGTCCCAGGTCTTTTCCTCGTCGGGAAAGCTCGGGGCCGTGATGCCCGCGATGCGCGCCGTGCCCAGCTTGGAAGCGTCGCTCGCGCGCTGGATCTGGCCGGCCAGCGTGAGCATGTCGGGCGCGAGGCGCGCGTCGACCAGCGTCGCCGGGTCGATGCCCTGGGCCTTGGCGTGCGCGAGGCTCTTGTCGAGCAGGTGGGTGAGTTGCCCGAGTCCGCGGGTGAAAACCGGCACGGACAGGTCGTACATCGAGAGGGCCATGGCGAGGTGATCTTGGAGTTGAAGTCGGCGCGATTGTGAGCGCGCCGCGCCCTCAAAGACCGGCCGCGCGGATAAACCCCTCGATCGGGTCCAGTTGTTCCGGCACGTTGAGCGCGGGCGCATGGCCGCAGCCCGGTACCTCGATCACCTGCAGGCGCCCGGCCGCGCCCGGCCCGCGCCGGTGCATCTCGTCGATCACCTCGGGCAGCACCAGATCGGACTCGGCGCCGCGCAGGCACAGCACCGGCGCTTCGATCACGTCGTAGTGCGGCCAGATCAGGTAGTCGTTGTCGTGTGCGCTGAACTGCTTGACCATCGCCGGGTCGTAATGCGGCGTGACGCGGCCGTCGGCCAGGCGGCGCGTGGAGCTTTCGGTCAGCCGGCGCCACTGCGCGTCGCTGAGCCAGCCGTAGGGCTTGTAGACCGTGCGGAAAAAAGCCTCGAGTTCGGCCACGGTGTCGAAGGCCGGCGGATCGCCGGCGTAGGCGCGGATGCGCTCGATGGCGGCCTGCGCGAGCTGTGGCGCGTTGTCGTTGAGCGTGAGGCTGGCGATGCGCGCCTTCATGCGCGGCTCGAACAGGCCCGACGCGCAGACCGTGCCGATCGCGCCGCCCATCGAAGTGCCCACCCAGTGCACGCGGCCCAGTCGCAGTTCGTCGCACAGCGCGTTGGCCAGCCGCGCATAGAACGCGAGCGTGTATTCGTCGTCGGGTGCCGGGCTCCACTGGCTCAGGCCGCGCCCGAGGGTGTCGGGACAGATCACGCGGAAGCCCCGCGCCGCGAAGTGCTGCGCCAGTTCGTCCATGTCGCGGCTGGTGCGCGCCAGGCCGTGCCAGGCGATGACGACGGGGGCGTTGGCGGGGCCCCAATCAAGCCAGTGGATTTCGCGGCCTGCGAGTTGCGCGTAGTGCGATGACGGCGTCATGGTGCTGTTGTTCTTGCCGTCGCTCATTTCGCCGCCCTCGCCCTCAGCTTGCCGACGATGCCCGTGGGGAAGTAATACACCGACAGCACGAACAGCACGCCCAGCCACAGCAGCCAACGGTCGGGCGACAGCAGCGCCGCGAGCCACGGCAGGCCGCTGGCGGCCTCGTTGCCCAGGCGCAGCAGGTCCTGCAGGTAGCTCTGCGCCACCACGAACAGCACCGCGCCGATGGCCGCGCCGTAGATCGTGCCCATGCCGCCGATCACCACGATGAGCAGCACGTCGATCATGATCTCGAAGCTCAGCGAGGTGTCGGGTCCGTTGTAGCGCAGCCAGATGGCCAGCATCGCGCCGGCCAGCGTGGCGAACAGCGCCGACAGCACGGCGGCCGTGGTGCGGTACACCACCACGCGGTAGCCGATCGCCTCGGCGCGGAACTCGTTCTCGCGGATGGCCTGCAGCACGCGGCCGAAGGGCGAGTTCACGATGCGCAGCATCGCCAGCACCAGCACCACCGCCGCCACGAACAGCAGGTAGTAGCACAGCAGGCGCCCGTCGAGCGAGACGCCGAGGAACGGCTCTTCGGCGAACTCGAAGCTCGGCGAGATCAGCTCGGGCAGCTTGAAGGTCAGACCGTCTTCGCCGCCGGTGAAGTCCGACAGCTGCGAGGCCAGCGTCTGGAACGCCGAGGCCACGGCTAGCGTGATCATCGCGAAGAAGATCGCGCGCACCCGCAGCGAGAACAACCCGATGGCCAGCGAAAGCACCAGCGAGATCGCGAGCGACGCGCCCAGCCCCACCAGCACCGCGCCCCAGTTGGGCCCGAGCCGCGAGGCCGAGATGGCGATGCCGTAGGCGCCGATGCCGAAGAACATCGTGTGCGCGAAGCTCACGATGCCGGTGTAGCCCAAGAGCAGGTCGAAGCTCGCGACCAGCACCACGAACACCAGGATCTTGGCTGCGACGCTGAGCGCCTTGACGCCCGGGAACAGGAACGGCGCAAAGGCCAGCGCCAGGAACAGGGCCAGCAGCAGCAGCGCCAGCAGGCGGCTGCGCGGCATGTCGTTGGAAAGAAGTCGTTTCAGGAACATGACGGCTTTCTCCTCAACGGTTCGCCACGGGGTACACGCCCTGCGGGCGCCACAGCAGCACGGCCACCATGAGGAAGATGCTCGCGAACTGCGTGAGCGTGGGCAGCAGGAAGCCGATGTAGTTGGTCATGAGCCCCACCAGCAGCGCGCCGAGCAGCGCCCCGCCGGTCGAGCCCAGCCCGCCGATGATGATCACGATGAAGATCAGCACGTTGACCTGCGCGCCCATCTGCGGCACCAGGTTCTGCTGGAACAGGCCCCACATCACGCCGCCCAGGCCGGCCAGCGCGCTGCCCACCACGAACACGCCGACGAACAGGCGCCCGATGCGGTAGCCCAGCGACTCGACCATCTCGCGGTCCTGCACACCGGCGCGGATCAAGAGGCCGATCTTGGTGCGGCCCAGCGTCCAGGCCAGCACGCCGAACACCACCACGCCCACGGCCACCGCGAGCAGGCGGTACTTGCTGATGGCCGCGTCACCCACCAGCAGCGAGCCGCGCAGCGCCTCGGGCAGCGGCAGCGGAATCTGCGCCGGGCCCCAGATCACCTTGATGAGCTCTTCGCCGATGATCATGCCGCCCATCGTGATGAGGATCTGCTTCAGGTGCTGGCCGTACACCGGCCGCACGATGAAGCGCTCGAAGGCCAGGCCGATGGCGCCGGCCACCGCCATCGCGGCCAGCATGGCCGGGAACACCGCCACGAGGTTGCGCCACAGCTCGCCCGAGCCGGTCCAGTCGCCCATGAGGCCGAGCACGCTGCTGGCCACGAAGGCGCCCAGCGCAATGAACACGCCGTGGCCGAAGTTCAGCACGTCCATGAGGCCGAACACCAGCGTGAGGCCCGAGGCGATGATGAAGATGATCATGCCCATCGCCAGCCCGGCCACCGTGAGCGTGAGCCAGGTCGAGACCGAGCCCGTGAGCGGCAGCGCGACGAGCGCGAGGATGGGGGCAAGAAGCAGAGGCTTCCAGTCGAAGTCGAGTTTCATAGGGCGAGTCCGAGCAGCGATTGCTGCAGTTGCGCATCGGCGGAGAACGCGGCCATCGAGCCGCTGTGCACCACGCGGCCGTTGTCCATCACCGCGACGGTGTCGCCCAGGCGCTGGGCGAAGTGGATGTTCTGTTCGACCAGGAGAATCGTCACGCCGCTCGCCTTGAGCTCGCCGAAGGCCTCGATCATGTTGTTGATCATCACGGGCGCCAGGCCCTTGCTGGGCTCGTCGATGATGAGCAGCTGGCGCGGCTCGACGATGGCGCGCGACACGGCCAGCATCTGCTTCTGTCCGCCCGACAGCTTGCCGGCCGGGTGGTTCCAGAACTTCTCGACCGCGGGAAAGAGCTTGAAGATCCACTTCAGGCGCGTGTCGTCGATGGCGTCGGCGTTCTTGGCGCCGCGCGCGGCCAGCACCATGTTCTCCTTCACCGTGAGGTCGGAGAAGATGCCCATGTTCTCGGGCACGTAGGCCACACCGAGCTCGGCGATCTGCGGCGTGTGCAGGGCCGTGATGTCCTTGCCGGCGAACTGCACCCTGCCCTGCGACGCATGCCACAGGCCCATGATGGTGCGCAGCGTGGTGGTCTTGCCCGCGCCGTTGCGGCCCAGCAGCATGGTGAGCTGGCCCTTGGGCACGGCCAGGTCGACGCCGTGCAGGATGTGGTACGCCCCGATGTGCGTCTGCACGCCTTCCAGAGTCAGCAAATTTTCGGTGCTCATGCGGCCTCCTTCGCGATGCCCAGGTAGGCCTCCTGCACCACCGGCGAGGCGATCACCTCGGCCGGTTCGCCGTCGGCCACGAGCGTGCCGTTGTGCAGCACGATGATGCGGTCCGCGAGTTCGCGCACCACGTCCATCTTGTGTTCGACCAGCAGGATGGTCTTGGTCTTGTCCTGCTTGAGCTTGCGGATGAGGTCGAGGATGACGGGCGCCTCGGCCGCGTGCATGCCGGCCGTGGGCTCGTCGAACATGAAGACCTTGGGTTCGAGCGCCATCAGCAGCGCCACCTCGAGCTTGCGCTGGTCGCCGTGCGGCAGGCTGGCCACGGTGGCGTGGGCGCGCGGCTCCAGAGCGACGTCGGCCAGGATCTGCTCGGCGCGCTCGGTCAGTGCCTTGTGGTCGCTCCAGATGCTCCACAGGTTGAGCCCGTGGCGGTGGGCGCCGGCGCGCGTGGCCTGCACCGCGAGCCGCACGTTCTCCAACACCGTGAGGTTCGGGAACAGGTTGGTGAGCTGGAACGCGCGCCCCAGCCCGGCGTGTGTGCGCGCCGACGGCGACAGGTGCGACAACGGTTGCCCGTCGAGCGACACCGTGCCGGCCGTGGCCTTGAGCTGCCCGGAGATCAGGTTGAAGTAAGTGGTCTTGCCCGCGCCGTTGGGGCCGACGATGGCCGTCAGCGTGCCTGGCGCGAATGCGCAGCTCACGCTGTTGACGGCCACGTGCCCTCCGAAGCGGATGGTCAGATCCCGGGTCTCAAGCATTGTGGAAAGGTCCTTGCGAATCGAAAAATCAGTGCAGGGTGAACGGCCTCAACAGGTGCCGATCACGTAGTAGTTGGTGCCCGTCTGCTTCAGCGTGGTCATGGCGTAGATGTTCCACAGGCCCATCGACTGGCCCGAGCCGTTGGCATAGGTCAGGCCCCACAGCGCATAGGCGCGTCCGGCCATGGTGTGCGTGTAGTTGCTCGCGGTGTAGCACGTGCCCCCGCCGCCCGGGCCCGCCGTGGTCGCGCCCGTGGCGGCCGCCGACATCGCGCCTTCGACGTTGCTCGCGTTCAGCGCGGCCACGGTCCAGCTGTAGCTGGTCGACGCGGCCAGGCCGGTGTCGGTGTAGCTGGTGCCGGCCACCGGCGAGGCGTTGACCTTGCTGCCGCCGCGGTACACGTTGTAGCCGCTGGCGCCCGAGACGCCGGCCCAGCCGATGACCATGCTGCTGCTGGTGGCGCCCGAGGTGCCCACGCCGGTGGGCGCCGGCAGCCCGCCGCCGCCGGCCGAACCGGTGACGCGGTCGATCATGGCCTTCATGGCGGCCATCTGCGGACCCGACTTCTTGGCGTAGTTGGCGCTGTCGTAGCCCCACCAGTCCCAGCAGCTGTTGGTGGCCGCGGTGCTGGTCTGCGGGTAGATCAGGATGATGTTGTTGGTGTCGGCCCAGCGGTTGTAGCCGGTCTTCTTGACGTACTGGTCGCTCACGTCGGTGTAGTTCTGCTTGCAGCCGTGCAGCACCAGGTGCACGCGGCACGAGGTGGTGGTGCAGGCCTGCGGCACGTAGAGCCAGCCGGTGGCGGCCACGCCGTGGCCGGAGACGAACTCCGACTGGTTGAACTCGGTGAACGTGCCGCCCAGCGCGCCGTTGTTGCGCGGGTTCAGCGGACCGTACAGCTGCGTGAGGATCTCGCCCGCGAGGTCGAAACCGCAGTTGTTGATGTACGGCGCGGCCGTGGTGCTGCAGGCGCCGCCGTAGTCGTCGGTGACCATCGCGTGACCGGCACCGAGGTTGTTCTTGTAGACCGTGTTGGCGGCCGGAACGAAGCTCTGGTAGTAGGTCTTCAGGTCGTCCATCACCGGCTGCTTGACGGTGTTGTCGGACGTGCCCGAGAACAGGTAGACCTTGGAGTTGCCGAGGTTCGACACCGGGTCGATCGCACCGCTGGCGGCCCAGCTGTTGGTGGTGCTCACGAGCGTGGAGACCGGGATGCTGGTGCTGTGCGTCATGCAGCGCCCGGTGGCATTGACCACCGAGCCTTCGGCGCAATAGTACGGACCGCCGGCGACCACGCCCGCGCCGCGCTTGAAGGTGGCCGAGTAGGCCACGTGCAATTGCACCGCCATGAAGCCGCCGGCCGACAAGCCGGACACGCTCACCTCCGCCGGGTTGGCGCCCAGTGCCGGCAGCGGCACGGCCGCCGTGGCGGCCTGCGCCGCCGCCGTGATCACCGCTGCTGCGGCAAACCCCTTCCAGTTGTTCCATCGCATCGCTGGCATCGCTGTCTCCTTCTGTTGTGTTTGATCGAACGCTTGCTTGCAGACTGACGAATTGACCGTGGCACACGACAGCTGGCGCGGACGCAGGCTGGCGCTTCGCCCGGCGGCCATCCGGGGCGAAAAGGGGGCGGCGCCTGCATGCGCGCCGCGGGTTCAGGGGGCGATCAGCGCCGTGTTCAGCGCTTGTTTTTGATCGGGATGTCCATCTCTTCGGGCTTGATCTCGTGCACCAGCTCGGGCACGCCCCATGCGAACGCGGGGTCGGCCTTGATCTTGAAGTGGTACATCGACTGCATCGCCTGGTGGTCTTCCTTGCGGAAGGTCATCTTGCCCTTGGGCGTGTCGAAGCTCATGCCTTCCATGGTGCTGATGAGCTTGTTGGTGTTGGTGTCGCCGTTGGTCTTCTTCAGCGCCGTCACCACCGCCATCGCGGCCGAGAAGCCGCCGGCCGTGAAGAAGTCCGGCGGCGTCTTGAATTCCTTGTAGTGGGCCGCGACCATCGCCTCGTTCACCGGGTTCTTCGGGATGCCGAAGTAGTAGTAGGCCGCGCCTTCCATGCCCGGCAGCGACTTGTAGGCCGCCATGGCCGGCAGGATGTTGCCGCCGGTGGCGATCTCGATGCCGTAGCGCTTCAGGTCGAGGTCGACGATCTTGAACGGGTTGCCCGCGCCGGCCCAGACGATCCAGATGATCTTGCGGCCCGGCTGGTCCTTGAGCTTGTCGATCAGGCGCTGCGCACCGGCGGTGAAGTCGGTGGTGGCGGGCGGCAGGTATTCCTCGTGCGCGAGCTTGGCTTTCTTCAGCGCGGCGCCGAAGGCCTTCACACCGTCGCGGCCGAAGGCGTTGTCCTGCGCCAGTGTGGCGACGGTGACGCCGGCCTTGTCGATGGCCACGGCGTTGGAGATGGCGTCCTGGCTCGAGTTGCGGCCGGTGCGGAAGATGTACTTGTTCCACTTGTCGCCGGTGATCGAGTCGGCCACGGCGGGCTCGACGATCAGGATCTTCTTGTACTCCTCGGCCACCGGCAGCATGGCCAGCGCCACGCCCGAAGCGGTCGGGCCGACGGCGAGCGCGGCCTTGTCGTCGGAGTACGCGGCGGCCAGCAGCGACTTGCCCAGGTCGGGCTTGCCCTGGTCGTCCTTCTCGATGACCACGAGCTTCTTGCCGTTGACCATCATCGTGCCGCCGGTGGCGTAGTTCAGGCCCATCATCAGGCCGGTCTGCGTCTGCTTGCCGTAGGCCTCCAGCGCGCCGGTCTTGCTGTAGACGTGGGCGATGCGGATCTCGTTCGATTGGGCCCAGGCGGGCATGGTGGCAACGGTGGCGCCCAGGGCGGCCAGGGCGATGAGGTGGCGACGGTGCATGTCTTGTCTCCTGATAAAGGTGACTGAATATTGCACAGTTCGTGCCACCCGCCTAAGCCATTGATAACAAAGGCTTCCTCATTCGGGCGCAACCGGTTTCGCCTGATTTCAGTGCATTCGAGTTGTCTTTATTTCAGACAACTGTCTACTGATCAGTCAGGGTTTCCCAGCAGAGTCGCGGCGTGCCGCGAGCCAGCTTTCGAACTCGCGCTCGGCCCGCATCCGCAGCTCGTTGCGCGTGTGGTTGCACACCGCGTGCGCCAGGCGCCGGTGCTTCTGCTGGCGCACGCCGCCCAGCGTGGCGTCGAGCAGATGCTCGATGGTGGCCGACTCGGGCCGTCCGTGCGGTTCGTCGAAGTCCATCGGCAGCCCGCACCAATGGCAGTTCGGGCCGAAGGTGGAGCGCAGCGCCTTGACGCTCATGAGAGGCCCATCCCCGTCATGCGCTCGTACAGCGTGGCGCGCGAGATGCCCAGCAGCCGCGAGGTCGCGAGCTTGTTGCCGCCGGTGCTTTCGAGCGCGGCGGCGATCGCCTTGCGTTCCAGCTCGGCCACCTGCTGCGACAGCGGGCGCAGCAACGCGGCCTCCTGGTTGACGTCGCGCAGGCTGTGCGAGGTGTCGGGCGCCTCGATCTGCTCCAGCCCGGCCTCGCGCAGGATGCGTTCGAGCTGCGCCGCGTCGATGCGCTGCGAGTCGCTGCGCATCGTCACCTGCTCCAGCACGTTGCGCAGCTCGCGGATGTTGCCGCGCCAGTGCTGGCCAGCCAGCAGCGCGAGCGCGTCGGGCGTGAGCTCGGGCGGGGCCTCGCCGCTGCGCAGCGCCATGTCTTCGCCCAGCGCCTCGACCAGCGCCGGGATGTCGCTGCGCCGCTCGCGCAGCGGCGGCACGCGCAGCGGCAGCACGTTGAGGCGGTAATACAGGTCTTCGCGGAACAGGCCGCGGCGCACCAGCTCGGGCAGGTCGCGCGAGGTGGCGGCGATCACGCGGGCGTCGAAGGGAATCAGCTTGTTGGAGCCCAGCGGTTCGATCTCGCCCTCTTGCAGCGCACGCAGCAGCTTGGCCTGCAGGCCCAGCGGCATGTCGCCGATTTCGTCGAGGAACAGGCTGCCGCCGTCGGCCAGCTTGAACTTGCCTTCGCGCCCGCGCTTGTCGGCGCCGGTGAAGGCGCCGGGGGCGAAGCCGAAGAACTCGGCCTCGAGCAGCGTGTCGGGCACGGCCGCGATGTTGACGCTGACGAACTGCCCCTTGGCGCGCGTGGACGACGCATGGATCGCATGCGCCAGCAGCTCCTTGCCGGTGCCGGTCTCGCCCAGCAGCAGCACCGGGCTGGTGGACTGCGCGGCGCGGCGCGCGTGGCGCTTCACCTCCACGGCCGCCGGGCTGCTGCCGATGAAGCTCGCGAAGGTGTACTTGGAGCGGCGCTGGCCGTCGGGCGCGTGCTGGTACAGCGGGTTGTTGCGCTGGCTGGCCAGCTCGCGGCGTGCGTCGTCGAGGTCCCGCTGCAGCAGCGCGAACTTGCTGATGAGCGGCTGCAGCGTGGTCTCGGGCTGGTCGAACAGCACGATGCCGATGGCGCCGATGACCTTGCCCAGGCCCTCCCCGTCTTCGCGCTCCTCGCGCAACGGGATGCGGCTCACGACGAAGGTGCCGGCCTTGTTGGTCAGCAGGTCGATGAGGATCGGCTCGCCGGTTTCGAGCACGCGGCGCATCATGGTGTTGGGGATCACGTCCTCGACCATGTGGCCCATGAACTCGTCGATGGACGAAAAGCCCAGCGCCGGCAGGAAGCGCCGGTAGCCCTCGTTCACCCAGACGATGCGCCCGCTGCGGTCGACCAGGAACATGCCCTGGCTGATGCTCGAAAACAGATGAAACATCGAGCGCGCGGCAAGCGCGAGGATGCCTTCGGCGTCGAGAGGGAACAAGAATGATGCACTCATCGTAATACAAGGAGTGCAAATTCCACCACAACTGCTCGCTCCAATTTAATCACTCCAATTAATTCACACATTCCGCCCCCTCAAGCTTCAGCACCTTTCGGCCTTCTTATCACGGACACGCTCTTCTTATACCGCTTACCCGCCGCACTCCAAACAAATCGACTAATCCTTGAGGTGTCCGAAGAAATCAATGATGCATCAATCACCTCCTCCGCAGAAAACCCCCATGCCGCCGCCAAAACCGCAATAACAAACCCCTTCATCGATCGTTGCGAGCCAAGGCTCAAAGCATTAACTCTATCGCTCTCATTAAATTCTGGCCAATTGACCCTCGCCTCATATGAAAGCTGCAACGTATGCGGATAACCCACTCCAACAGAAATTACATTATTTTCAAGCAACAAATCGTCAATATGAGCCCTTGCCAAACTAAGTGACGCATCCTGAACCAAAATCACCTCATCGGATTGAGAATATAAATCTCTTATATCATTTGCATTCACAAAACCCGAAAAACATTCCGCAACAGAAAGATCTCCGGGATTTCCGCCGATTGCCAAAATTCGACTCGCAAACTCAATTTGCAATTCTTTTTTAATCGAACTCTTCAATGCCAATGATGCTTGCTCCAGTGTCCAACGGACGAGCATCTCACCTTCGGCATGAGGAATTGCAACATTACGAGCCGCAGTATGAGGCGAGCCAATCATGATGCCCGCTATACCTGTAAGACCTGTTGCTCGAACCCCCCCTACAACAACAATTCCCTCAACAGATCTCCGCAAATCAAATCGATCTGACGGGGCAGCCGAAATAGAACACCTCCCTAAAATCTCGCCCCCTTCCCCTTCAATTTTTCGAAGGGCGTCTGACGCGGAATTAAAAATTTCCTGCTCCCCTTCTTTTTTCTCCAAGGATCTCTCCCCATTCACTCGACTAAGTAATTTTTCTCCCGGCAAATTTATCCAGTCGGAGGCGCCAACAACGAGTTTTCTTGTAGGTGCGCATACAAATAAATTCACATCCAATGCAGGACACAACCATGCGCATCGGGACTCAAGCGTCCAGACGCGCTCCTCGTATGGCTCTGCAAGAATCTCCTTGTAAATAGATGGTTGACGAAACCAGACCCGAACCTTGGTCCCACCATCCATCAAGGTCTCACTCGCTGATGCGTTGCGCAGCACTGGTCTCGAATTCAATCCGTCGCGAAATTCAAGCACCAATGTGTCGCTACGGGCGGCCTCAGCCCGGCGACTGGCAACCTGTACTTTATCCCCCCACATGAAGATCGAAAAAAATCCGATACCAAACTGGCCAGTAGAAGAGAATCCCTTGGCCTCCAAACCAGGGAGCTCTTTGTGCATGAGCGCGGTGCCCCATAAAGAGTTGCCAAAATCGAGAAATGGGCCGACAAGCACCGCCTTAGACATGCCGACGCCCGAGTCTTCAACTTCAATCCATTTCCCTATCTCATCTTCCCCGACGCGTACAACTATCTCTCCCCAATTTTCCTCTCGCCCTTCAAGCAAACGACGTGCGCGAACAGCATCACTTCCGTTCTGAATTAACTCTCTCAAAGGAGCAAGGTGATTACGACCATAGAGCTTTTCACCACCAAGATTGGAAACAAGTTGCGCTACATTTCCAACCTTTATTTTGGCATCAATGGGCACCCAACCATCAGTCGCTATTTGCATCGCCAAACGCGCAGGATCATCGCTATTCACCACGCCGCGAGCAGAAAATCTTGGTCGATGCATGTCTGAAAGTAACGCATCTGCGCGGCGCAGTTCGGCATCAATCATTTGAAGCGCATCAAAGCAAGTCCACCAAGCGCCCACTTCATCGATCGAAAAACTCTCCTTTGAAGAGTAAGCCAGACGATCAGAAATTAATCGCGGCTGATTGAGCTTCTCTTGGAAATTCCAATGATTTGCACTGACCCCGCTAGGTTTACGAACAGCCGCTAGAAATCCAGGTGCTCGACGATCATCAATATGACTTGCATCAGCCACTCGCAGCAAGCAAGCTATTTTAATGGGATCAACCGTCCACGCCTTATTAAACCCTCCCGGCGCTCCAATTATGTCAGGCATTTTTTCGCGCAATTGATCCACTGACCACCAATGGCTATGCGCAATTTTCCCGATAATTGTTCCGTAAGTTCGCCTAAGCTCTGGATCCTCGATCAAATGATATTCCGTCGAATTTTCGCCACGGTCGCGCCAAGAAACTAACGCTAGACGGGCAGCCTGCTTGGCGTGCAACTCCCGCAGAACTTGCCGCATTGCCTCAGTCTGAATATCTTGAGGGGCGCTTTCGATCTCGCAATCTTTGGGGCTCCGGCCAGTTTTCTTTCGCAACCCGGCCGCGATCGTGTCCGCCCAAAGCGGCGAACTACGCAAAGCAGCTATCCCATCAGGGTAGGCGGCCAATCCGTTGCCCAGATCATGAGTTAAGAACGCCCCCCCGAGAACGAACGCTTCAGCAGGTGTGATGGCGTACTCTTGGCCTGCAATCAAGTCCGCAAGCTCCCAGAGAGCGTCAAGATGAGTCAAGTCATGGACGGTGAACTCCGGCAGATCGAGCGCGATTTCTCCTCCCAGGATCGCTGCTCTATTCCGAAATCCTCTGAACGCATTTCGCAAGCGCTCCCTGCTTCTCTCCTCTAGGTCGGAGGTGCCTTGCTCTGCCAGAGTTGTTCTCCACAAATCGGTTTGTTCGTATCGATCCATTCCAGCTCGCCTCCATCAATTAGTCAGGTGTACGCAGACTGTAGTTCCAAACGTCACGTTTTCTCACGACCATCAAAATTGATCGGCAGGTGATAAAGCAGACGAAATGGCCGACCGGCCTCTTTGATACGCCTACCTGAGCCTCGAACTCTCGCCCGTCGCATTCATCGCAGCTTTCAAGCACGTCATTTGCTTGAGTTTCGGGGCGCGCAGGATGTTTCGACCAAAAGCCTTCAGCAAGCCTTAAGTAAATCAATCGTTTGATTTCAATCATGCTTTAATCGCGCCGATGAACGCTAGGGACCCTCTCACCCCAACGCCAACGCCAACGCCAACGCCAACGCCAACGCCAACGCCAACGCCAATGCCAATGCCAATGCCAACGCCCGTGCCCTCGCCCCGCCGCGCCCCCCGCAGCGACGGCGCCGAGGCGCGCCACCGCCTGCTGCACACCGCGCTGCGGCTGTTCGCCCAGAACGGTTTCGCCAAGACCTCGATCCGCGAGATCGCGCGCGAGGCCGGCGTGAACGTCTCGGCCATCAGCTACTACTTCGGCGACAAGGAGGGGCTGTACTCCGCCACCTTCAACGAGCCGATGGGCAGCGATTCGAACGACCTGGTGGCCGCCTGCAACGTGCCAGGCCAGTCGCTCGAAGCCACGCTGCGCATCTGCATGGCGGCCATGATCGATCCGCTCAAGCAGGGCGAGATCGTGCGCCAGTGCATCCAGCTGCACATGCGCGAGATGCTGGAGCCCACCAGCCAGTGGGCCAAGGAACTGGAGCGCGACATCAAGGGCCCGCACCGCGCCATCGTCGAGCTGCTGTGCCGCCACCTGCAGGTGGAGCGCGCCGACGACGACATCCACCGCCTGACCTTCGCGATCACCGGGCTGTCGATGCAGCTGTACGTGAGCCAGGATTTCATCGAGGCCCTGCGCCCGTCGCTGCTGCGCACGCCGCGCGCCATCGACACCTGGGCCGACCGGCTCACGGGCTACGCGATGGCGCTGGTCCAGGCCGAAACCGCACGCCGCCGCCAGGTGGCCGCCGAGCAGAGAAAGAAGCCATGAGACGACTCCGACGGATTGCCCTTGTTCTGAGCCTGCCGCTGGGCCTCGGCCTTGCCGGCTGCGGCCTGACGCGCCCGCCCGCCTCGGTGCAGGCGCCCTTCCCCGCGCAGTGGCATGCGCCCCTGCCCCACGGCGGCTCGCTGGCCGCGCTGGCCGAGTGGTGGCGCCAGCTGGACGACCCGCTGCTGGTCGAGCTGATCGCCGCCGCCGAAACCGCCAGCCCCACCCTCGCGAGCGCCGCGGCGCGCGTGGCCGAGGCGCGTTCCACGCGCGTGCAGGCCGGCGCGGCGCTGCTGCCCAGCCTGGACGGCACGGCGTCGGCCAGCCGGGGCGTCTCGGGCTCGTCGTTCGGCGCGGGCGGCTCTTCGAGCAGCAGCAGCGCCTCCACCGCGCCCGTCACCACGCTGCAGGCCGGCCTGCAGTCGAAGTGGGAGATCGACCTGTTCGGCCGCCTGCGCGCCGACCGCGACGCGGCCCAACAGAAGCTGGACAGCGCCACCGCCAAGTGGCACGACGCCCGCGTCGCCGTGGCGGCCGAAACGGCCAACGCCTATTTCGCCGAGCGCGCCTGCCAGCAGCAGCTGAACGTGTCCGAATCGGACGCCAAGTCGCGCGGCGAAACGGCGCGGCTCACCGACCTGTCGGCGCGCGCCGGCTTCACCGCGCCGGCCGATGCCGCGCTGGCGCGTGCCAGCGCCTCCGACGCCTCCGGCCGCCTCACGCAACAGCGCGCCCTGTGCGCGGTGCAGCGCAAGGCGCTGGTGGCGCTCAGCGGGCTCGACGAGCCCACGCTGGCGCAGAAGCTCGCGGCCTCGCCCACGCAGCGCGCGCTGCCGGTGGTCGGCGCCATCGCCAGCGTACCGGCGCAGGCGCTCTCGCAGCGGCCCGACGTGTACGCGGCCGAACTCGGCGTGGCCGCGGCCAGCGCCGAGGTGGGCTCGGCCGAGGCCGAGCGCTACCCCAAGCTCACGCTCTCGGGTTCGATCGGCCGCATGCAGATCCGCACCAGCGGCTTTCGCGAATCGCTCGACACCTGGACGGTCGGCCCGCTGTCGCTCACCGTGCCGCTGCTCGACGGCGGCGCGCGCGCAGCCAACTCCGAGGCTGCCAAGGCGCGCTACACCGAGGCCGTGTCGCTCTACCGCGCCAACGTGCGCCAGGCGGTGCGCGAGGTCGAGGAAGCGCTGGTGAACCTCGACGCCACCACCGCGCGCAGCACCGACGCCGACAGCGCGGTGAAGAACTACCAGGCCTCGTTCGACGCCACCCAGGCCCGCTACAGCAGCGGCCTGGCCAGCCTGTTCGAGCTCGAGGATTCGCGGCGCACGCTGTTCGCCGCGCAGACCGCGCGCGTCTCGCTGCAGCGCGAGAGCACCGAAGCCTGGGTTTCGCTGTACCGCTCGATGGGCGGCGGCTGGAGCCGCCCCGCCGAAGCATCGTCCCCAATGACCACCACCCCGGCCGCCAAGGTCGCGACGTCGCCATGAAAACAATGAAGCGTTCCACCCTTGTCCTCGCGCTGCTGGCGCTGATCGTCGTCGTTGGCGCAGGCCTGTGGCTCACCCGCAAGCCGGCCGACGACAAGGCGGCACCCGCCGCGAAAGGCCCCGCCCAGCGCCCCGCGCTGACCGTCTCGGTCGCCAAGCCCGAGGCCACCGAGCTGACGGTCACGCTGGCCGCCAACGGCAACGTGGCGGCCTGGCAGGAGGCCGTGATCGGCTCCGAATCGAACGGCCTGAAGCTGGCCGAGGTGCGTGTCAACGTGGGCGACACCGTGAAGAAGGGCCAGGTGCTCGCGGTGTTCTCGCCCGAGACGGTACAGGCCGACATCGCGCAGGCGCGCGCCTCGCTGGCCGAGGCCCGCGCCTCGGCCGCCGACGCCGCCGGCAACGCCGCGCGCGCCCGCACGCTGCAGGCCACGGGCGCGCTGAGCCAGCAGCAGATCAACCAGTACCAGACCACCGAGCAGACCGCCAAGGCGCGCGCCGAGGCGGCCGAGGCCGTGCTGGCCGCGCAGCAGGTGCGCGGGCGCAACACGCAGGTGCTGGCACCCGACGACGGCGTGATCTCCGCGCGCACCGCCACGGTGGGCAGCGTGGTGGGCGCCGGCACCGAGCTGTTCCGGCTGATCCGCCAGGGCCGGCTCGAATGGCGCGCCGAAGTCACCTCGGCCGAGCTGGGCCGCGTCGCCGTGGGCACGCCGGCCTTCGTGGTCAGCGCCAGCGGCGCACAGGTGAAGGGCACGGTGCGCAGCATCGCGCCCACGGTCGACCCGCAGACGCGCGCGGCGCTGGTCTACGTCGACCTGCCCAACGTGCAGCAGAACACCGGCGTGAAGGCCGGCATGTTCGCGCGCGGCGACTTCGAACTCGGCCGCAGTTCCGCGCCGACCGTGCCGCAAAGCGCGATCGTGCCGCGCGACGGCTTCAACAACGTCTTCACGCTGCTGCCCGACGGCCGCGTGGCGCAGCTGAAGGTGCAGACCGGCCGCCGCCTGAAGGACCGCGTGGAGATCACCAACGCCCTGCCCGACGGCGTGCAGATCGTGGTGCAGGGTGCGGGCTTCCTCAACGATGGCGACCTGGTGCGCGTGGTGGACGCCACGCCCGCGGCCGCCGCGGCCGCCACCCCGGCGAAGGCGGGGGCCTCCGCGCCTTCGCCCAAGTAAGCCAACACAAGGAACACGCCATGAACGTTTCCGCCTGGTCCATACGCAACCCCATTCCGGCGGTGATGCTGTTCGTGCTGCTCACCTTCGGGGGGCTGCTGTCGTTCAACGCCATGAAGGTGCAGAACTTCCCGGACATCGACCTGCCGACCGTCACCGTCTCGGCCTCGCTGCCGGGCGCCGCGCCCTCGCAGCTGGAGACCGACGTCGCGCGCAAGCTCGAGAACTCCATCGCCACCATCCAGGGCCTGAAGCACATCACGACCAAGGTGCAGGACGGGGCCGCCACGCTGATCGTCGAGTTCCGCCTCGAGAAGCCCGTGCAGGAGGCCGTGGACGACGTGCGCTCGGCCGTGCAGAAGGTGCGCGCCGACCTGCCCGCCGACGTGCGCGACCCGGTCGTCACCAAGCTCGACTTCGCGGCCCAGCCGGTGCTGGCCTTCACCATCGCCTCGTCGCGCATGGACAACGAGGCGCTGAGCTGGTTCGTCGACAACGACATCACCAAGAAGCTGCTCGCGCTGCCCGGCGTGGGCGCCGTGAACCGCGTGGGCGGCGTCACGCGCCAGGTGCACATCGACCTCGACCCGGCCAAGCTGCAGGCGCTGGGCGCCTCGGCGGCCGACATCTCGCGCCAGCTGCGTCAGGTGCAGACCGAAAGCGCGGGCGGGCGCATCGACCTGGGCGGCAGCGAACAGCCGGTGCGCACCATGGCCACCGTGCAGTCGGCCGACCAGCTCGCCGACATGCAGATCGCACTGAGCGACGGCCGCCGCATCCGCCTGGACCAGGTGGCGCGCATCAGCGACACCATCGCCGAGCCGCGCGCCGCCGCGCTGCTCAACGGCAAGCCGGTGGTGGGCTTCGAGGTGGCCCGCAGCCGCGGCGCCAGCGAGGTCGAAGTGGGCCGCGCCATTCAGAAGGCGCTGGCCGACCTGCGCGTGCAGCGCCCCGACATCGAGCTGACCGAGGCCTTCAACTTCGTCGACCCGGTGGAAGAAGAGTACGACGGCTCGCTGCACCTGCTGTACGAGGGCGCCATCCTCGCGGTGATCGTGGTGTGGCTCTTCTTGCGCGACTGGCGCGCCACCTTCGTCTCGGCCGTGGCGCTGCCGATGTCGGTGATTCCGGCCTTCGTCGGCATGTACCTGCTGGGCTTCTCGGTCAACGTGATCTCGCTGCTCGCGCTCTCGCTGGTGGTCGGCATATTGGTCGACGACGCCATCGTGGAGGTCGAGAACATCGTGCGCCACCTGCGCATGGGCAAGTCGCCCTACCAGGCGGCCATGGAAGCGGCCGACGAAATCGGCCTGGCCGTGATCGCCACCACCTTCACGCTGATCGCGGTGTTCCTGCCCACGGCCTTCATGAGCGGCGTGGCCGGCAAGTTCTTCAAGCAGTTCGGCTGGACCGCCTCGCTCGCGGTGTTCGCCTCGCTGGTGGTGGCGCGGGTGCTCACGCCGATGATGGCGGCCTACATCCTCAAGCCGATCGTCGGTGCCGAGAAGGAGCCGGGTTGGCTGCGCTGGTACATGCGCGCCGTGACGTGGAGCACGCACAACCGTTTCAAGACGATGGTGATGGCCACCCTCTTCTTCTTCGGCTCGCTGGCAATGATCCCGCTGCTCAAGACCGGCTTCATCCCGGCCGACGACAACTCGCAGACGCAGGTCTACCTGTCGCTGCCGCCGGGCTCCACGCTGGCGCAGACCACGGCCGCGGCCGAGGAAACGCGCCGCCGCGTGATGAAGATCAACCACGTGAAGAGCGTCTACACCACGGTGGCGGGCGGCAGCGCGGGCGGCGACCCGTTCGCGAACTTCGGCACGCCCGAGACGCGCAAGGCCACGCTGACGATCCAGCTCGACCCGCGCGGCGACCGGCCGCGCAAGCAGGTGATCGAGAAAGAGATCCGCACCGCGCTCGAGACCCTGCCCGGCGTGCGCAGCACCGTGGGCCTGGGCGGCTCGGGCGAGAAGTACATCCTGGTGCTCACGGGCGAAGACCCGGTGGCGCTGTCGGCCGCCGCGGGTGCGGTCGAGAAAGATCTGCGCACCATTCCCGGCCTGGGCAACATCACCTCGACCGCGAGCCTGATCCGTCCCGAGATCGCCGTGCGCCCCGACTTCGCGCGCGCCGCCGACCTGGGCGTGACCAGCTCGGCCATCGCCGAGACCTTGCGCGTGGCCACGCTGGGCGACTACGACCAGGCGCTGGCCAAGCTCAACCTCGCGCAGCGGCAGGTGCCGATCGTGGTGAAGCTCGAAGACTCGGCACGGCAGGACCTCGACCTCATCGGGCGCCTGTCGGTGCCGGGCGCGCGCGGGCCCGTCATGCTGAGCCAGGTGGCCTCGCTCACGATGGAAGGCGGCCCGGCGGTCATCGACCGCTACGACCGTTCGCGCAACGTCAACTTCGAGATCGAGCTGTCGGGCGTGGGCCTGGGCGACGCCAAGACCGCCGTCGAGGCCCTGCCCTCGATCCAGAAGCTGCCGCCCGGCGTGCGCATCGCCGAGGTGGGTGACGCCGAAGTGATGACCGAGCTGTTCGCCAGCTTCGGCCTGGCGATGCTCACGGGCGTGCTGTGCATCTACATCGTGCTGGTGCTGCTGTTCAAGGACTTCCTGCACCCGGTGACCATCCTGTGCGCGCTGCCGCTCGCGCTGGGCGGCGCCTTCGTGGGCCTCCTGATCGGGCAGAAGGCGCTGTCGATGCCCTCGCTGATCGGCCTGATCATGCTGATGGGCATCGCCACGAAGAACTCGATTCTTCTGGTGGAGTACGCCATCGTGGCGCGCCGCGACCACGGCATGAGCCGCTGGGACGCGCTGCGCGACGCCTGCCACAAGCGCGCACGGCCCATCATCATGACCACGCTCGCCATGGGCGCCGGCATGCTGCCCATTGCCGTGGGCTTCGGCGCCGCCGATTCGAGCTTCCGCTCGCCGATGGCGATGGCGGTGATCGGCGGGCTGATCACCTCCACGGTGCTGAGTTTGCTGGTGGTGCCGGCCGTGTTCACCTACGTGGACGACATCGAGCACTGGATCCGCCGCACCGTGCGCAAAGTGCGCGGGCAGCCGGCCGATCCGCACATCGACGACGACCTGGTCGAGGCGCCGCAGCGCTGAGACCTCTGGGCGCGGGCAGCGGTGGCCCCGCTACCGCGCCTCGATGTTCAGCACCACCACGCCTGCCACGATGGCCAGCAGGCCGACCACGCGCGTCAGCGTGACCGCTTCACCGAACCAGACCATGCCGGCGACCGCGATCAGCGCGGTGCCGGCACCGGCCCAGACCGCGTAGCCCAGCCCCACATCCAGTTCGCGCACCGCGAGCGACATGAGCCAGATCGCGCCGGCATAGCAGGCGGCGGTGAGCAGCGATGGCAACAGGCGGGTGAAACCTTCGGCATGGCGAAGGGCGATGGTGCCGGCGACTTCCGCCGCCACGCTGGCCGCAAGCAGCAGCCAGGCCAGAGTCTGTGGACTCTTCATGGGAATACCTCGTCACACCCCTGCCGTACCGGGCATGGAATGCGGGCGATGCAAGCGGTACCCCGAACGAAGCCGCCATTCTGGGGACATGCGGCGACGCGGTGATGACTGCGCAGTCAAGCCCCTTGGCGCCGCAGGCGCATTCAAAAAAATGCCGCGGGCGCCAATCGCCCGCGGCATGTGAACCGAAAAAGAAAGCCGGTCGCGTCAGGCGTCCAGCTGCGCCAATCGTTTCAGCTTGCGTTCGCTCATGCGCTTGGCCAGTCGCGGCAGCACCAGCACGGCGACGATGGCGATGATCACCACGATCGACTCGGGGCGCTGGAAGAACACGATCGGGCTGCCCTGCCCCATGGCAATCGCGTTGCGCAGGTTGGCTTCGGCAAGCGGGCCGAGGATCATGCCGACCACCACGGGGGCGGTCGGGAAGTCGAAGCGCCGCATCACCACGCCCAAGAGGCCGATGCCGAACAGCAGGAACAGGTCGAAGATGTTCTGGCGCATGCCGTAGGCACCCACGGTCGCGAAGATCAGGATGCCGGCGTACAGCTGCGGCTTCGGGATCTTGAGCAGCTTGACCCACAGGCCGACCATCGGCAGGTTGAGCACCAGCAGCATCAGGTTGCCGATGTACAGCGAGGCGATCAGCGCCCAGACCAGCGCGGCCGAGGTGGTGAACAGCTGCGGGCCCGGCTGGATGCCGTAGTTCTGGAACGCGCCCAGCATGATGGCCGTGGTGTTCGAGGTGGGAATGCCCAGCGTGAGCAGCGGGATCAGCGCGGCGGTCACGGTGGCGTTGTTGGCGGCCTCGGGGCCGGCCACGCCTTCGATGGCGCCGGTGGTGCCGAACTCGGCCTTGTTCTGCGGGTCTTTCGCGAGCTTCTTCTCGGTGGCGTAGCTCAGGAAGGTCGGGATCTCGGTGCCGCCGGCCGGAATGCAGCCGAAGGGCGTGCCGATGGCCGCGCCGCGCAGCCAGGCCGGGATCGAGCGCTTCCAGTCGCGCGAGGTCATGTGCACGCGGGTCAGCTTGTTCTGGCCCTCGACCACGCGGCCTTCGTACAGCACGGCGTACAGCACCTCGGCCACCGCAAACAGGCCCACCGCCACCAGCACGATCTCGATGCCGTCGAGCAGCTCGGGCATGTTGCCGGTGTAGCGGCCCTGGCCGGTGATCTGGTCCAGGCCCACGCAGCCGATGGCCAGGCCGACGAACAGCGCCGTCATGCCGCGCAGCGTGCTCTTGCCCAGCACCGCGCTCACCGTGGTGAAGGCCAGCAGCATCAAGAGGAAGTACTCGGGGGCCGCCAGGCGCACGGCGTAGTCGGCCACGAAGGGCGCGAACAACGTGACGACCACGGTGGCGATGGTGCCGGCCACGAAGGAGCCGATGGCCGCGGTGGCGAGCGCGGCGCCCGCGCGGCCGCTCTTGGCCATCTTGTTGCCTTCCATGGCCGTGACCATGCTGGCGGTTTCGCCGGGCGTGTTCAGCAGGATCGAGGTGGTCGAGCCGCCGTACATGGCGCCGTAGTAGATGCCCGAGAAGAAGATCATCGAGGCCGTGATGTCGACCTTGCCGGTGATCGGCAGCAGCATGGCCACCGCCACGGCGGGGCCGATGCCGGGCAGCACGCCCACGGCCGTGCCCAGGGCACAGCCGATGAGGCACCACAGCAGGTTGATGGGGGTGATCGCGGCCGCGAAGCCGGTCATCAGTGCGTTGAAGATATCCATGGCGTGGCTCCGCTCAGATCCAGCCGGTGCTGGTGAGACCCGGCAGGCTGATGGCCAGGAACTTGGTGAACATCCAGAAGACCGGGGCCGAGATCGCCAGGCCGGTCACCAAGTCGGTGACCCAGGTGGCCGGTGCGTTGACCTTGGCCTGCCCGGCGGCGCGGCGCAGGCCCTGCACGGCCAGCAGGTAGCACAGCGCGCAGCTCAGGATGAAGCCGATGCTGGTGATGAGCGCCGCATTGAGCAGCAGGCCCGCCGCCACCCAGATGAAGCCGGGCCAGTAGGCGGTGTCGGCGCCGGAGGGCGCGTCGAGCTCGCGAAAGCCCCCGCTGAACGCTTCCCAGGTGATCCACGCGCCGCAGACCATCAGGACGACCGAGACCATCCAGGGCAGGAAGTTGGGGCCGACGCCGCCGTAGCCGGCTTCGGAAGAAATGCCGATGGCGCCGAAGGCCAGCGCGGCGCCGGTCAGCAGCACGCCGAGACCGACGACGTATTGCGGCCAGCGGGCCGCGCCGGAGGTGGCCTCAGCGGAATGTGAGACCGAGGATTCTGGAGTTGTCATTTTTTGCTCCCGCAGTCGTGGGGAAAAAGAATTGCCTCCTTCCAGAAACACCGCGGAACTGGCTCTGCCAGGCCGCAGGTGTTGCCCCCGGAAGGGGGTTGGCGCAGCGACACGAAGTGCGCGCAGCCTGGGGGCGAGCCAGATTCAGACCATGCCGGACTTGGCCATGATCGCGCGCAGGCTGGCGAAGTCGTCGTCGACGAACTTGGCGAAGGCGTCACCCGACAGCACGGCCGGCGTCCAGTCGTTCTTCTTGAGCGACTCGGCCCACGACGGGCTCTTGAGCGCGGCCAGCACCATGTCGGTCAGCGCCTTGCGCTGCTCGGCCGAGATACCGGGCGCGCCGTACACGCCGCGCCAGTTGCCGATCTCGACGTCAATGCCCTGTTCCTTCAGGGTCGGCACGTTGATGCCCGGCAGGCGCTGGGCGGAGGTGACAGCAATGGGTTTCATCTTGCCGGCGGCGATGTACTCGGCGAACTCGCTGTAGCCGCTGCCGCCGATGGTGACGTTGCCGCCCAGGATGGCGGCGGTGGCTTCACCGCCTCCGCGGAAGGCCACGTAGTTGATCTTCGACGGATCGGCGCCGACCTTCTGCGCGATCATGGCCGCGGCGATGTGCTCGGTGGAGCCGCGCGAACCGCCGCCCCACTTGACGCTGCCCGGGTCTTTCTTGAGCTGCTCGACCACGTCCTTCATGGTCTTGAAGGGCGAGTTCGACGGCAGCACGAACACGTTGTATTCGGTGGTCAGGCGCGCGATGGGCGTGGCCTGCGACAGGTTGACCGGCGGCTTGCCGGTGATGATGCCGCCCAGCATGACCGAGCCCATGACCATCAGCGCGTTGGCGTCGCCCTTGGAGCCGTTGACGAACTGGGCCAGGCCCAGCGCACCGGCGGCACCGCCCTTGTTGTCGTAGGCAACGGTGTCGGCCACCTTGGCGTCGGTCAGGGCCTTGCCCAGCGCGCGGCCGGTGGTGTCCCAGCCGCCACCCGGGTTGGCCGGGATCATCATCTTGACGTTGGCGGCAGCGCGCGCCGACAGCGGCAAGGCGCCGGCAGCGGCCAGTGCGGCCAGGGACTTCAAAAAGGTATCGCGACGCATCGTTGGTGTCTCCTGAGAACTTGGGAACGGATGGAACCTGACTTGGACCTGAGCCGCTATCATGCGCCGCCCCGCTGTCAGTTGGCTGTCCACCAGACTGGGGAAAACACCGAAGTACCGACCCCTGCCCGTATGAAGCTGCTGCTCGTCGAAGACGACCCCTCGATGCAAATCACCCTGCAGCGCACCCTCGGGCGGCGCCGCATCGACGTGCGCATCTGCGGCGACGGCGCGCAGGCGATCGCGCAGTGGCGCGCCGTCGAGCCCGACGTGGTCGCGCTCGACCTGAGCCTGCCGCACGTCGACGGCCTGCAGGTGCTGGCCCAGGCGCGCGCCGAGGGCCTGCGCACGCCGGTGCTGCTGCTGACCGCGCGCGGCACGGTGGGCGACCGCATCATGGGCCTGAACGCCGGCGCGGACGACTACCTGCCCAAGCCCTTCGACCTGGACGAGCTCGAGGCCCGCATCCGCGCGCTGCGCCGGCGCAGCCTGAGCGCGGGGCCCGACCCCACGCTGAACCCGCTGGAGGTCGGCAGCCTGCGCTTCGAGCCCGACAACGGCGCTGTCTACCACCGCTCGGAGCTGCTCGAGCTCACGCCGCGCGAGCTCGCGCTGCTCAAGGCGCTGATGATGAAACCCGGCCACGCGGTCACCAAGGAGCGCCTGTTCGAGCTGGTGTTCCCGGGCGAATCCGAGGTGCAGTACGAGGCCATCGAGGTGGTCGTGTACCGCCTGCGCAAGAAGCTGGTGGGCACCGGCACGGTGCTGATGACGATGCGCGGCCTGGGCTATCTCCTGCGGGCCGAGACTTGAGGGCGGCCCTGCGGCGCACGATGTCGTCCCTGCGCGCGCGGCTCCTGCTGGGCATCCTGGTGCCGGTGGCGGTGTTCGTCGTGATCAACAGCGTGAGCCTGTACCGCCAGAGCCTGGCGGCCGCCACCACCGCCTACGACCGCACGCTGCTGGCCTCGGCCAAGACCATCGGCGAGCAGCTCGACGTGGAAGGCTACGACGACATGGCGCGGCTGCGCGCGATCGTGCCCTACTCCGCGCTCGAGGCCTTCGAGGCCGACAACCGCAGCCGGCTGTTCTATCGGGTGTCGGCGCTCGACGGCGAGATGGTCTCGGGCTTCGCCGAGCTGCCCTTCTGGCGCGGGCGCATCCCCGACCGCGGGGCGTATGCGGCGCTGGTCGATTTCTACGACGCCGAGTTTCGCGGCCAGCCGGTGCGCGTCGCCGTGATGCTGCAGCCGGTGGCCAGCGCGCGCGGCCGTGGCATGGCCGTGGTGCAGGTGGCCGAGACGCTTGAGCTGCGCGAGACGCTGGTGCGCAAGCTGCTGCTCGACATGCTCTGGCGCCAGCTGCTGCTGATGGGCGTGATCGCGCTGGTCACCGTGGTCGTAGTGCAGCGCGCCACGCGGCCGGTGCGCGAGCTCGGCGAAGCCATCGAGCGGCGCCCCGAAGACGACCTCTCGCCCATCGACGCGCCCGGTGCCCCGGCCGAGCTGCGCCCGCTCATCGACGCCACCACCGAAGTCATGGGCCGGCTGCAGCGCCTGCTCGACCACCAGAAGCGCTTCGTGCGCGACAGCGCCCACCAGTTGCGCACGCCGCTGGCCGTGCTGAAGGCGCAGGTGCAGTCGGCGCGCCGCGGCGACGTGGCGCCCGAGCAGGCGCTGGTCGAGATCAGCCAGACCGTCGAGCGCGCCACCACGCTGGCCAACCAGATGCTGTCGCTGGCGAAGGTGGAGCAGCTGCGCCAGCAGCCCGAGTCGGCGCTGCTCGACCTGGGCGACGTAGTGCGCCACATCGCACTCGACCTGTCGCCGCTGGTGGCCGACAAGGCGCTCGATTTCGAGCTGGCCGCCGACGACGCCGTGACCGTGCGCGCGCACCAGTGGATGCTGCAGGAGCTCACGCGCAACCTGCTGCACAACGCCATCAAGCACAGCCCCGCGGGCGCGCCGCTCTCGGTGCGCGTGCACGCCGAGGGCGACGAGGCCGTGCTCACCGTGCGCGACGACGGCCCGGGCATTTCCGCCGAGCTGCGCCAGCGCCTGTTCGCGCCGTTCTCGGCGGGCAACACCGCGAGCGGCTCGGGCCTGGGCCTGGCGATCTGCCGCGAGATCGTTCTGGCCCTGGGTGGACGCATCAGCCTCGACAACCGCACGGTACCCAGCCCCGGCGGCACCGACCGCGTGACCGGGCTCGACGCCGTGGTGCGGCTGCCGCTGTCGCGCCACAATGGCTGACCTTTCTTTTCCGACCTTCATGGACCGTCTGCGCATCGACAAGTGGCTCTGGGCCGCCCGCTTCTTCAAGACCCGCTCGCTGGCCGCGGACGAAATCGGCAAGAACCGCATCCAGGTGAACGGCGAGGTCGCCAAGGCCTCGCGCGAGGTCAAGGCCGGCGACACCGTCGCCATGCGCCTGGGCCCGCTCACGCGGACCGTGACCGTGCGCGGCCTCAGCGGCCAGCGCGGCCCGGCGCCCGTGGCCCAGCAGCTGTACGAGGAAACGCCCGAGAGCCTGGCGGCGCAGGCCGCCTTCCGCGAGCAGCGCCGCATGGGCAGCGAGCCGGCCCTGGCCATCGAGCAGGGCCGCCCGACCAAGCGCGACCGGCGCGAGATCGACGGCGTGCGCCACCAGGCCGAGTGGGACAACCGCTGGAGCGCGTCGATCGACGAAAGCAACGGCGACGACGACCACCCGCCGCCACGCGGGCGCCCGCAGCGCTGATTCGCGTACCCTGCGGGCTTCGTTTCTTTTTTGACGGAGCGCCCGCAGATGTCCAAGTTCAAGAAGTACCGCGTCGGCAGCAAGTTCAAGCTCTCGCGCATCGACCCTGACGACTCGCCCTTTCTCACGGATGACGAGTCGGCCCAGCGCGCCGAGCTCGACACCCTGGCCGTCGAGCTCGACGAACTGCAGGACGTGCTGCACGCCGAAGGCCGGCGCAAGGTGCTGCTGGTGCTGCAGGGCATGGACACCAGCGGCAAGGACGGCACGGTGCGCTGGGTGTTCTCGCGCACCTCGCCGCTGGGCGTGCGGGTGACGGCCTTCAAGGCGCCGAGCGAGGACGAACGCGCGCACGACTACCTCTGGCGCTGCCACGCCGCCGTGCCGCGCACCGGCGAGATCATGGTGTGGAACCGCAGCCACTACGAGGACGTGCTGGTGCCCGTGGTCGAAGGCTGGATCGACGCCGACGAAGCCCGCCGCCGCTACGCGCAGATCAACGACTTCGAGCGGCTGCTCACCGAGACCGGCACGGTCGTCGTCAAGTGCATGCTGCACATCGACAAGGACGAGCAGCGCGAACGGCTGCAGGCCCGCATCGACACGCCCGGCAAGCAATGGAAATTCAGCATGGGCGACCTCGAGGTGCGCACCAAGTGGGTCGACTACCAGAAGGCCTATCAGAACGCGCTGGCCGCCACCTCGAGCGACCATGCGCCCTGGCACGTGATCCCGGCCAACAGCAAGCGGCACCGCAACATGATGATCGCGCAGCTGCTCGTGAAGACGCTGCGCGACATGAAGCTCAAGCCCCCGCCGCCCGACCCGGCGCTCAAGGGCATGGTCGTGAAGTGAGCCGGGAAGGTCCGGCTCAGGAGCGGCGCACGGGCGCCGTGGGGCGCATCGGCGTCTGCGCCAGCACGCGGCAGTTGCCGAACTCGCAGCGCACGGCCCAGGCCACGCCGGTGGTGCACGGCACGCTGTAGCTCTCGTAGCCCGGGCCCTTGGCCGTCAGCTCGGCGCGCGGCTGCACGTTGCAGCGGCCGGCCTTGGCCAGGCGCTCGACGTTGTAGGTGTCGATGCCCGTACGGCGCGGCTTGAGGGCGAGCACGGGGTTGAAGGTGTTGCCGTAGAACGTGTCCTGCACGTTCGGGTCGAGGTTGCGGTAGCCGCGCTTGGCCATGCAATGGACGATGGCGATCTGCTGGTGCTCGGCGATCAGCGCGCTGCTGGGGCGGGTGTTCCAGTCGATGACGGCGGCACTGATGCCGGTGTACGAGGCCGCGGCGACGATGCCCTGGCCGTGCACCGTGATCAGGCCCAGGCCGAGCGCGGCCCACATGGCGTCACCCGATTCGCTGCGCGCGGTGATGCGGGTGGCGGCGGTGCGGCAGTCGGCCACGTCGCTGTCGTAGCGCACCTTGTCCACGCCTTCCATGGCCACCATCGGCACGTACGACATGCCGGTGCCCTGGCCGGGCCCGGGCGGCGGTGCGCTGGCGCATCCGGCCAGAACCACGGTGGCCAATGCAATGCTGAGCGGCAGCTTCATGGGAATCCCTCGTCCTCTTCGCGGTAGTTGCGAGGGATTTAACCATACATATAGTTACTCTTGAATCGACTTGTCGCGAATGAGAGACGGCCTCCAGACGGGGCATTCGGGCGGCGATCCGGGGTCTGCGACAGGGCAAGGTACAGTTTTCAACCCTCCCCGGTTTCCCCTCCATGCCCTGTATTCCCCGGCTTTCCGCTCCCCACTTTCTCTCGATCGCACTCGCCGCCGCATCCTTCGGTGCCGCAGCCCAGCAGCCGCAACTTTCCGCTGTCGACCTGGCCCGCAAGAACGCCTGCATGGCCTGCCATGGCCTGGTGCACAAGCAGGTCGGGCCGGGCTTCGCGCAGATCGCCGAGCGCTATCGCGGCGACGCCGCCGCGCCGGCACGGCTGGCCGAGAAGATCCGCAACGGCAGTGTCGGCACCTGGGGCCGGGTGATCATGCCGCGCCAGTCGCTGGTGTCGGAGGCCGACGCGCAGGTGCTCGCGCGCTGGGTGCTGGCGCAGCCGCAACAGCAGCAGCCACCCGCGCGCTGAATCGCTGCTCAGGTCGACAGCTGCGACGGCGCGGCCGACGCCACCCGGAAATCCGCCGGGAACGTCCAGGTGCCGGGCGCCTCGCGCTTGCCCAGCTGGCTCAATTGATAGCCCATGCCCCACACCGCGTGCAGCGACAGGCCGTGCGGCTGGTCGACATACAACCCGAGCTTGCGGCGCAGCTTCGACACGTTGGCGTCCAGCGTGCGCGAGCCCGCGGCCACGCCGCTTTGCCAGCCGATCATTTCCAGGTGCTCCCGGTCCAGCGGCCGGTTCATGTGGCGGAAGAATTCGGCCGCGAGGTCGAATTCGATCGGCGTCAGACGAATCTCGGTGCCGGCCACGTCGACCATGTCGAACGGCGACAGCAGGCTGAATTCCTGCCAGTCGAGGCTGCGCGGCACCACCGGCCGGTTGCGCTGGCGCAGGAAGAATTCGAGCATGAAGTACATCTCCTCGAAGGTCGACGGCTCCGGCAGCACGGCGTCGTCGGGGCCGGCATGCAACAGCGACAACCCGCGGATCTGCCGTTTGCGCGCGCTCATGATCAATGGCGTGTGGTAGCGCAGCGTTTCACGCACCTGGCCCACGAGTTTTTGCACGTCGTCGGGCGCCGACGGAATTGAAAGCAGCAGCGCCTCGAAATTGCCGCCGGGCGCCACCTGCGAAATCAATTCGTCTACATGCGCAAATGCGACGGGCGTATAACCCAGCATCTTGACGGCACGACTGGCGTGCCACCGCGTTCGGGGAGAGGGGTCCAACACTGCAATGTGCGGGGAGTTTTGCTCAAACATTGAAAATTACCTTGCACACCGTGGCGTCACAAACTTCTATTTTTGCCCCGTTGGCGGGGAAATCGACTTTCATCATTCAACCCTTCAGAAATAAATTGCTCTGAATTGTTGAAGGCAGACGCATTTTTTTACGAATGCATTTACGGCCGGCGCAATTCCTTGGGAAGTGAATCTATTCCCAAATAAATTTCACAGGTATGAATGAAGTGAACAGAAATATGAGGATCGGGCACAGCGGCCACGCCATGCCCCCATCCACCGGCCAGGGCGGCCGGGCCGGCGGCGCGCCGGTCAGCTGACGAGCAACGTGCCGTCTGCCGCGGCCTGCCCCTGCTGCAGGGCAAAGGTGCGCGGCGTGCAGCCGTACTTCTTGCGGAAGACGAGGCCGAAATAGGCCGGGTCCGCAAAGCCGCAGTCGTAGGCGACCTGGGCGACGAACCTGCGCGCGCCCTCGGGGCTGCGCAGCATGCGGGCCGCGGCCTCGAGCCGGTCGTTCTGCAGGGTTTCGAGAAAGGTCATGCCGCGGCCGGCCTTGGCGAACACCTTGTGCACGTAGCGCACCGACACGTTGAAGCTGGCGGCCAGCTTCTGCGCGTCGATCTCGGTGTCGGCGTGGTGCTCGCGAATCCAGGCCCGCATGCGGGCGTGCAGGTCGCCGTCGCGCGGCGACACGCGCTCGCCCAGCGCACCCGGCTGCGCCCTCAGCCCGTTCTGCTCCAGCGAGAACGACAGCATCGACATCAGGTGCTCACCGAGCAGCTGGCGCTGCGCGGGACTCTGGATGCTGCACAGGTGCTCCACGTCCAGCGCCCGCAGGTAGCCCGACAGCATCCCGGCCCAGCCCTTGGCGCCGGCCAGCCGCAGGTCGGTGGACTGGTCCGCATGCGGCAGCCAGCGGTTCACCACCGCTTCCGACAGGCCCAGCGTCCATGAGTTGGTGGCCTCCGTCGAGCGCAGGCGCAGCGGCTGCCAGGAGTCGATCAGGACCATGTCGCCCGCAGCCAGTTCGATGCGCTGGCGCTGCTCGCTGATGGCCAGGCCGCCGTCGAGCTTGATCAGCAGGTGATAGGGATAGACCTCGGCGCCCATGAGCTGGCTCGGGCCCGTGCGCTCGATGGTCGCGCCGCTGCCGTGCACCCGCATGAAGGCCATCCCGGCCGTATCGACGATGGTGAGTTCCTGCTGGAAGTGGCTGCGCTCGGGGCTGTCCAGCCGCCCCACGTGCGGGCCGATCTCGTCGGCCCAGAAGGCGAACCCGTCTTTGCGCGACACCATGCCGGTGTGAAAGCGCTGGATGCGACTGTCGGTGTCGGACATGCGGCACGCCCCTCTTCCTCCATGCAGCCGGCGCCACGCCAGAAGCCACGGGTCACGAACGGGAACTCCCGATTTTTTCCTGACAGGTCCGCGTGGACCTCGGATAATTTTTACAAACGATAACAGAGATAACAGCCCGGGTGTTCGGGGGGATGACGCACAGCGCCCACCGGCGCAAGCCGGTTCCAGGCCTTGCCGATCGCCGGTCGGCGGGCCGGTCCGGGCCCGCTTCGCCCTTCGGCCGGCGCTCGCGGCGGGCAATTGCATCCGGATGTGACTCGCGACACATCCGCGCCGCGAAAGCGAATGTCAAAAGAGGGCGCGATTCGTAGCATTCCTTCGGATCGAACGTCAACCGGAACTCTCTCTACTGGGGATGAAATGGCTGCCTTGTTTTTCACGGAACTCGAACCTTTCGGCACGCGATGGCGCGCAGCGCTGGCGTCCTGCCTGCCAGCGCTGCGCCGCGATGCCGAAGTGGTGCGGCCTTCGTCTCCCCCACCGGCGGACCGGGTGTGTGCGCTGGTCTTCATCGCCAACCTCGCGCAGCTTGCCGACTCCGACGGCCCGGAGGTAGCAACAGGCGTGAGCCGCGAGATCCGGCGCCGGCTCTTCGCGGCCTTCCCGCCGTCGGGCGACACCGACCTGAGCTGCCTGCGCGACGACTGCTTTCTGCTGCGAACCCGCCACGCGCGGCTGGACGACCTGCTGGCCGCGCTCGGGCGCGAGCCGATCCTCGTGAAGGGCATCGCCGCGCAGCCGCTGCTGCATGCCGACTGGATCGCCCTGCGCGACAGCGGGCCGATGAGCCCGGCCGAGATCGAACTGGCGCTGTGGGCCGCACAACCGCATCCCGCGCCCACGGCCAGGGCGCGGCCCGCGGGCGACGTCGTGGTGGACGACATCGAGCACGTGTACGACCTGCGCATCGCACGGCAGGGAGATGCCCTGTGGCTGCGCGAGCGCTGTCTGCGAGGCGCCGAGGAACGGGCCCGGATCGACACGCTGTTCGCGCAGCTCCAGCCCGGCTGAGATGGCCTTGCCGTCTTCAGCCCATCGCAGCCCGGCCCGGCGAAGGGGCGCCCGATGGCGAGTCGCCCCGGGGGCGCCGCACCGTCCTGTTCCTTGACCGCCGCCCGTGGATTCGCCCATGAGAACGAACCGCCGATGGTCTCGCAACCCCCTTGGCCATGTATCTCCATCCCCTGATCGCCAGCGTGCCGCCCGACGAGCGCGCCGCCTTGATTCGCAGCAGCGCGCTGCATTCCTACCGGCGCAACGAGATCGTGCTGCAGGCGGACACGCACACCGACCGCATCTACTGCGTGGCCACGGGCCTGCTGCGCGCGGTCGACCGGGACGTGACGACCGACTTCATCCGCCGGGGCGATTTCTTCCTCGGCCCCTCGCTGGGCGAGAACAGCTACCAGGCCACCTCGACGCTGGTGGCCGCCCTGCCCTCGTCGGTCTACCACCTGCCGGTGGCCGCGGTGCGCCGGCTGTGCGCGCTGTACCCCGAGGTGACCATGGGCCTGCTGGAGATCGCGATGAAGCGCGTCGCCATGGTGCGCGGGCAGCTGCGCCGCATCTCGTCGCTGTCGTCCGAAAGCCTCGTGAGCCGCGTGCTGCACGAGCTGACGCAGCTGGCGCCGGCCGCCACGGGCGGCTACGACAAGCGCATCACCCAGGCGGTGATCGCGTCGTACTCGGGGCTCTCGCGCGAAGTCGTCAACAAGACCATGCGCGACATGGAAAGCCGCGGGCTGGTGCGCCGCGACGACCAGGGCGTGCACGTGCCGCCGACCTTCGCCTCGACCGATTTCGGCAGCCTGCCGCCGGACGCCCACGAGCTCTCGGACGAGCTCTGTGCCTGGAACGGCGACAGCCCCGAAGCGCCATGACGCGCCGCCTTCACCGGCCCTGACACAAGGACAGCACCGACGATGCCCAAAGGAATTCCGAACCCCGTCGCATGTATGGCATTTCGCCCCGCCCCTGGGGCTTCGAGGTGTCGCTCGTGCGAAACGGCGTGCGCTACGCGCGCCTCTTCGGCCACGCCAGCTACGGCGGCCCCCAGCAGGCGCTGCGACGCGCCCAGGCCTGGCGCGACACCATCGTGAAGGAGCATCCGCCGGTCGCGCGCAAGGACCGCGCGCAGACCCTGCGCAGCAACAACAAGACGGGCGAGCCCGGCGTCTTCAGCCGCTTGTCCGCGCAAGGCAAGCCGGTCGCCTGGCTGGCCAAGACCTACCTCGGGAATGAGGAAATCCTGCGCGCCGAATTCGACCTCGCCGACTGGGGCCCTGCGGCCCGCGCGCATGCCATCGGCGAGCGCCAACGCCAGCTCGGCCGCATGGTCGGCCTCGCGCGGCTGCACCCCGCCGAAGAAGCCATCCGCCAACGCCCGCCGCCCGACGACGAAGCGGCACTGCCGCCCAAGCGCTCGAAGTCGGAGATCGTGCGACGCAACAACACGAGCGGCGTCAGCGGCGTGCAGTTCAAGACGCCGCGCGCGGGTCATCCCGGGTACTGGGTGGCGATCACCTACACGACGGGCAAGGGCAGCGTGAGCCGCTCGTTCTCGGTGCGCACGCTCGGCTACGAGGTGGCGCGCGATATGGCCATCGCCGAACGCCAGCAGCAGTTGCAGGCGAAGACGTCGGACGACGACGCCTGAGCGCCGGCAGCGTCCTGGCGAGGATTTGCAACGCCGCCCTGGCGTGAAAAGCGCGATTTCATGCCCAGTTATTTGCGGGACACCACACCAGCTAACGCTGGTTCTGTTGCTCGCTCCTGTGCGCAATGACCGCGTCGCGCACCGCGCGCTTCGGCGCCAGTTGCGGCTTGCCGCAACTGCTGCAGCGATAGAAGCGCAGGCCGGGCAGGAACTTCATCCACGACCGCCGGTGGATGCGCTCCAGCCCGGCCAGTCCGCATCGGCAGCGGACGAAAGGATTGCCGAATGCCGGGCCGGGCGCGCGGCCGTGGCGTGTCGTTGCGTACCCAGGAGCGTCGGTGTGCATGCGGGTCATCGTGCCGACCCACGGGCACGCCGCGCGCCCGACTGTGATCCCGCTCACTTGCCGCCGCAACAAATCTGCGCGCGGCCGCGCAGGCCTACGTGGCAGCAGGCGCCTGCGGTTCGCCCAGCGAGAGCATCAGGCGGTTGGCCCAGTTGAAGAAGGCCGCCCCATGCACGACGTCGGCAATCGCCAGGTCGTCCAGCCCCTGCGCGCGCAAGGCGTCGACGTGTGCGGTCCCGAAGGTCGATGGCGCGGCCGACAGCGCGACTGACGCCTGCACGATCGCATTCCAGCGCGCGCCCAGATCGGCCTGCACTCCCTCGTCGAGCAGGCGCTGCACGTCGTCCGTGCGCTGCGAGAAATGCGAGGCGAAGCGCGCATGCACCGAGGCGCAGTAGATGCAGCCGTTGAAGCGCGAGGCCGCGGCGGCCGAGAGCTCGCGCTCGGCGCGTGGCAGGCCGGCGTCGGGGTTGTAGAAGATGTCCTTGTCGGTGCGGGTGCGCGCGCCCAGGATGTCGGGGTCGCGTGCCAGCAGACGGAAGTACGGCGACTTGGCGCGCGACGCGTCGACGAGGCCCGCGTAGTGGCGCTCGGTCAGTTCGTCTTCCGGCAGCGGTTCGAGCCAGGGCAGCCATTCGAGCTGCGCCTGCGTGAAGCTGCGCGGATGCGTGTTGTGGGGATGGGTCAGGGTCGATTCGGTGCTCATGGGGCGCTCATGCAGAAGGGGTGGCCAGCGCGCGCAGGCCGATGACGACGCGGATCTGGAACGCGAGGAACGCCACCAGCTGCGACAAGGTGACGATCTCCGTGGTGCGCCATCCCGCGTCGAGCAGCGCCTGCAGCGCGGCCGGGCTGGCGTCGCGCGGGTGGAAGACCAGCAGGTGCGCATGCGCGAGGCCGGCCGACAGCCGTTCGCCGAGCACCGCGCGCTGTGCCGCATCGACGGCGTAGACCGGGCCGGCTTCGTCTTCCACGCTCAGCGGACCTTCCGGATAGCGGCCATACGGCCCTTGCGCGGCACCGCGTGCGACCTCGGCCTCGATGGCCTTTGCCACGCCCTGCCCCGCCAAGGCCTCGGCATAGAAGCGCGCCACCTCGGGTTGCCCGTGCAATCCGGCGACGAAGGCCGCGACGGCGAAACGGTCTGCGATCTCGAAGTGGCCGGCCACGGGCTCGGCCGGCGCGAACAGCGCCAGGTAGCTCTGCTGCGCCTGCGTGCGCGCCTGCTCGCGCTGCGCACGCAGCCGGTCGAGCGCGCTGCCGGGCGCGATACCCACCAGCTGGTCGATCACGTCGAGGGTCTGAGGATCGGGAAAAGAAGAAACAACGGCATTCATGGAAACAACAGCCTAGAGAAGCGCAAGCGATTGAAGGTCCGGCACACCCGTGTCGCGCGCCCAGCCCAGGGCGGGTGCGACGACCGTGGCGGTCAGTTCGATGGAACGCAGGATGGCCGCATGCGGCGGATCGACCGAATGCACCTGGCACACGAGGTCGGTCACGCGCGCGAGCGTGCGGTCGGCGCGCAGCGAGGCGATCACGTCGTCGGGCGCGCCGACATGCACGTCGTACGCGGCGATCAGCTGGTCGAGCGGCGCATCGGCGCGGACACGGTCGGCCAAGCCGATCTGCCCGGTGGCGGCGGCTTGCACCACCGCGCGGCGCAGCCCGGTCTCGGCCAGGCGCAGCGCCTCCTTGCGGGTGTCCGCCACGAACACGCTGCGCGAACCCACGATGCGCGGCGTGCGCCCCGGCGGCAGCGCGGCCAGGTAGGCGTCGATGATCGGGTCCTGCAGGTCGGCCAGCGACGCGTCGGGCGCCTGCGCAGTGCGTGGCTGCGTGCGCGAAAGCATCAGGCCGTCGCCGGCCGTGCCCGCGCGCGTGCCGCCGCTCACCGAGAAGGTGGCCTGCCAGAGCCGGCCGAGCAGTTGCGCACCCGTCGGGTACAGCGTGTCGCCGCCGGACAGCGGCCGGCCGGCCCAGGCGTCGCGCACCGTGGCGAGCTGCCGCTCGAACAGCGCCGCGCGGTCGTCGCTGTCCAGCCCGAAGGCCGCGAAGGACGCCGGCGTGCCGCCCGTGCCGACGCCCACTTCGAGCCGGCCTCCCGAGAGCAGGTCCAGCACGATCGCGTCTTCGGCCGTGCGCACCGCGTTCTCCAGCGGCAGCGTGACGATGCCCGTGCCCAGGCGGATGCGCCGTGTGCGCGAGGCGACGTGGGCGAGGAAGACGAAGGGCGACGGCAGGCCGCCCTCGTGCTCATGGAAATGGTGCTGTGCCACCCAGGCGGAATCGAAGCCGAAAGCCTCGGCATGGGCGATCTGCGCCGTGACGAGGCGGTAGCGCTCGGCGGCGGGAACATCGTCGAGCAGCCGGCTGAAGAAGCCGAGCCGCTTGCGCGGGGAAGTGAAGGTACCGGGCATCCGAAGGCCTGTGGGGTCGAGAGCCTTCGAGTGTTGCGCCGCAGGCCGCTCGAATGGAACGCCGGTTTTCGCGTTTGCTTATGCGCTTTGCGCGCATCGGGCGTTCAGCGCGGCATCGCAGGTGATCGCCGTGTGAAGCGCCGCAGCCAGCCCACGCCCGCCCCGACGCCGACGGCCATCAGCCCGGTGGTGGCCAGCATCGCCGCCGTGTGGAGCGCGACGGCCGCGAGCGCCGGCACGAGCGAGCCACTCATCGCGCCCTTCGCTGCATCGCCCATGCACAGCGGGATCAGTGCCGGCACCAGCATCAGGCCGGCACCGTGCGCGGTGGACATCATGAAAGACCACAGCGCCAGTCCCGCATGCCCCGCCGGCGCACGCGCCATGGCGGGAAGACGGCCCGACAGGTGAACGAGCGCGACCGCCGCGAACAACCCGCCAGCCAGCCACTGCAGCAGGCCCCGGTCCATCGACAGGCCGAAGGCCACCGCAATGACCACGAGCGCCACCGAGGCGACGTGCCCGACACCGATCGGCCACAGCGCCCGCAGCGCCTGCGCCCGGTCTTGCGAACGCAGGCCCCAGGCGGCGGCGAACATCCAGCCGGTGGTGGGGTTCAGGCCGTGCAGGACGCCCATTCCCGCCACCGCCAGCCAGGGCCAGAGGCTTGCCATGGTGCGGACCGATCGGCACGCCAGGTCGCGCTTCTTTACGACTGCGCGTGGCAGCAACCACCCGCCGCCGCAACGGGCGCGGGCTCGTAGCGGTCGTGGTGACGGATCCAGTCCATCGCGTAAGACGGGTTGTGCTCGTCGCGGCCCTTGGGCACGAGGTCGAGCATGTTGTAGGTGCCCATCATCACTTCCACGCCGCGACCGTAGGTCGAGTAGGTGTGGAACACGTCGCCGGCGTCGTCCTTGAAGAACACGCTGACGCCGGGCGCCTCCTCGCTCGGGAACGGCTGCTTCACGTAGTTGTAGGCGACCGCGCCGCTGGCCATTTCGTCGGGCGTGAAGCTCACGCCGAAGTCGTGGTTGAAGTCGTTGTCGTGCGACGAGACCCAGGCGAACTGCCAGCCCATGCGACGGCGGAAGGCTTCGATGCGGGCCAGCGGCGCGCGCGAGACGGCCACCAGCGTGACGTCGCGGTGCGCGAGGTGCACGCGCATGCCGTCGGAATGGTCGGCCATGAACGAGCAGCTCTGGCAGCCCTGCTCCCAGTCGGGGCCGAACATGAAGTGCTGCACCAGCAGCTGGCGGCGGCCTTCGAACAGGTCGGCGAGCGGGCGACGGCCCTGAGGGGTGTCGAAGACGTAGGCCTTCTCGACGCGGGTCCACGGCAGCGCGCGGCGCTCTTCGGCGATGCGGTCGCGCAGCTGGGTCAGCTCCTTCTCGCGCGCCAGCAACGACTTGCGCGCGTCGATCCAGCGCTCGGGGGTCACGACGGGGTGATTCACTGAGGTGTTCATGGTGTGTGCTCCTTGGCTTGTGTGTCGTTCAGGCCGTGGCCGTCTTCGGGCGCCGCACCGCGCGGACCTTGCTGGCCCGGCCGTCTCCGGCGTAGAAGAGCCCCGCGCCGTCGGACTCCAGGCCGCTCACGCCGACGCCGCTGGGCATTTCCAGCCGCGCGATCACGTCGCCGCTGGCGGGGTCGATGCGGCGGATGTCGCTCTGGTCGCCTTCCCAGGTGCCGTGCCAGAGTTCGCCGTCGACCCAGGTCACGCCGGTGACGAAGCGGTTCGATTCGATGGTGCGGCGGATCGCACCGGTTGCCGGGTCGATCTGGTGGATCTTGCGGTCGCGGTACTCGCCCACCCAGAGGCTGCCTTCGGCCCAGGTGAGGCCCGAGTCGGAGCCGTTGCCGGGCGCGGGAATCGAGGCCAGCACCTTGCCGGTGGCGGCGTCGATCTTGTCGATGCGCGCCTCGACGATCTGATAGAAGCAGGTGCCGTCGAAGGCGGTGCCGGCGTCGCAGGCGACGTCGATGCGGCGCGTGGCTTCGCCGCTCGCGGGGTCGAAGGCGACCAGTTGCCCGCCGGTGGCGGCCCACACCTGGTGGCCGTCGTGCGTCACGCCGTGGATGCGCTCCACGCCTTCGAACGGGCCGTATTCGCGCACGATCTGCGCGGCCTGCACCGCGCCTTCGAACCGGTCCTTGCCTGCCTTCTTGCTCTGACTGCTACTGCTCATGGTGGGCTCCTGTAGGTGCGCCACAGGGGGTAGCGCATGAGCCCGACTCTATTCAATCGGCAGCGCAGCGGGGAGTAACAAGATCGTCGTGAATCCGGCCAGCGGCGGGGCCAGCCAGCGGCGCGCCCTGGCCTGCCCGATGGCACGCACGCGCCGTTCGGCCTCGAGTTCGGCCAACGCGCGCTGCACGGTGCGCTGGCTTGCGCCCAGCGCCAGCGCAAGCGCCGAGGTCGACCAGGCCGCGCCGTCGGACAGCAGCGCCACCAGCGCCACCAGCGAGGCCTGCTCGCCGTCGATGGGCGGTGCCAGCACCACGACCGGACGCGCACCCAGAGGTTGGAGGATGAAGCCCTGCGGCGTGGCCTCGATGCGCGCCATCGGCTTGACGAGCGCGCGCAGCCGGCCAATCTCGACGCGCAGCCGCGCGCGGTGCGTTTCGTCGGGGTCGCGGGTGCGGAAGGCGTCGGCGATCAGCGTGTCGCGGTCGACATCGCCGGGCCAGGCCGCGGCCAGCGCGCGCGCCAGCGAGAACAGCACCGGCCGGCGTGCGAGCGAACGCCAGGTGTCGCCACCTCCGACACCGCGGCGGCAGGCATCGACGACCAGCGCATCGGACGCGAGCAGCGCCTCGACCTCGTCGAGGCGCAAGGCCTGTTCACCGCCGGCGGCGATGCGTCGTGCGGCGGGACGTTCGAGCGCGGCGCGCGCCTCCGCCACCTCGGCCAGTAGCGCCGGCACGCGCGCACGCCAGGCCGCGTCATGCGCGCGGGTGAGCGCTGCCCGTGCCGTGCCGGTGCGCAGCGAACGCAAGGCCAACTCGGCCGACGCCAGCTCGGCCACCGCCGACAGCAACGGCGGCAGGCTGTGCCCGTCGAGCAGCGACAGCGCGGCGGCGGCCTCGTCGAGCCGGCCGAGCAGCAGCAGCCGGCGCGCCGCGATGAGCCGCGCCTGCAGCGCATTGACCAGGTCGTCGCGCGCCTCGAGCGTGGTGGCCGCCGCGGCCAGCGCGCGCGGCGAGCCGCCCAGGTCGCGCATCGCCAGTGCCACCTCGGCTTCGGCGACGACGCAGCGGGCACGCGCCAGTTCTTCGTGCGCCCCGAAGCCGCTTGCGGCACGCCGCAGCAGCTCGCGTGCACGCGGGTGCTCGCCGAGCTGGGCCATGGCGATGCCGCGCAGCGCGAGCGCTGGCGGGTCGTCGCGCAGGGCCACGCGCTTGAGGGCACCCAGCGCGTCGCCGGCAGCGAGCGCGCGCGCGGAGGCGGCGATGAGGGAATCCATGGGGCGACAGGCTACAACACCGCCGGCGCGCCACCGCCCGCCCCCTCACGAGGCGGCGTCGTCAGTCCAGCGAGATGCCGCGCTCACGGATCAGCACGTGCCACTTCTTGGTCTCGGCGAAGGCGTAGGTCTTCATCAGCACACTGTCGCTCGGCACGGGCTCCCAGCCGCCTTCCTGCAGCTTCTTGCGCACGCCCTCGTTGCCCACCGCCGCCTGCATCTCCTTGGAAAGGCGCTCCTGGATGGCGACGGGCGTGCTGGCGGGCACCACCAGCCCTTGCCATGCGTAGGCTTCCGAATCCTTGAAGCCCTGCTCGCCCACCGTGGGCACGGCGGGCAGGATCGGCAGGCGCTTGGCGCTGAACGCCATCAGCGGAACGACCTTGCCCGACTGGATGGCGCTGAGCCCCGACGAGGTGTCCACCACCATCAACGGCACCTGCCCGCCCATCACGTCCTGCAGCGCGGGCGCGGCGCCGCGGTACGGCACATGCATGGTCGACAGGCCGCTGCGGCTCAGGAACAGCTCCATTGCCAGGTGGTGCGGGCTGCCGTTGCCCGGCGAGGCGTACGACAGCGTGCCCGGCTTGCTCTTGAGCTGCTCCATCAGGGCGCCGATGGTCTTGAGGTTCGTCGAGGGCGCCGCCACCAGCACGAGCGGCGTGCGGGCCATCAGGCCGAGCATCGCGAAGTCGCGGTCGACGGCGTAGGGCAGCTTCTTGTAGAGCGCGGGGTTGTACACGAGCACACCGTTGTCGGCCGTGAACACGGTGTAGCCATCGCCCGGCGACCGGGCCGTGACCTCGGCGCCGATGATGGCGCCGGCACCTGCCCGGTTGTCGACGATCACCGGCTGGCCGGCCTGGACCGACATCTGCGCGCCGATGGTGCGGGCCAGGAAGTCGCTGCCGCCCCCGGCGGGGTAGCCGACGATCCACTTGATCGGCTTGGACGGAAAGGCCTGCGCCTGCGCTTGCGCGGGAGCCCCCGCGAAAGCAAGCGCGGCGGCCGCGAGCGAAAGAAAACCGCGGCGCGCAAGGCGATGAGAAACGGGCATGAACGATGTCTCCTGGCAGTGGTTGTTGTGATGGCGCTGCGATTGGATGCGAGCTTCATTCATGGTTCAATCAGATATTTCTTTCCCACTTATCGGAAAAACCGATGAATGTCACGTTGCGCCAATTGCGCGCCTTCATCGCGGTGGCCCGCGCCGGCAGCGTGACCGAGGCCGCCCTGCGGCTGCACATCACGCAGTCGGCGCTGAGCGGCCTCATCAAGGACCTGGAATCGAACCTGGGCGTGCAAATGCTTCACCGCACGACGCGCAAGCTGCAGCTGTCCAGCGCGGGCGAGGTCTTCCTGCCGATGGCCGAACGCATCCTGCAAGACCTGGGCATGGCGCTCGATGCGGTGTCCGACCTGCGCGAGCTGCGCACCGGCACCGTGCGCATCGCGGTGCCGCAGGTGATGGCGTGCACCGTCATGCCGGAAATCATGGCCGCCTTCGCCCGGAAGTACCCCGGCATCCGCGTGCGCCTGCAGGACTCGATGGTCGAAAGCGTGCTGGGCCGGCTCATCAACGGCGACGTGGACCTGGCCATCGGCCCCGAGCGCGACGCGCCCGCCAACGTGGTGGCGCGCACGCTCTTCACCCTGCCCTTTCTGGCGGTGCTGCCCCCGGGGCATCCGCTCACCAGGAAACAGCGGGTCGCCTGGAGCGACCTGGTCCGCTACCCCGTGATCTCGCTGCAGGGCGAATACACGCAGCTGCTCAGCGCCGAGCTGTATGCGTCGCCGGGTCGGCTGGAGTTCAGCCCGACGCATGAAGTCGCCTTCCTGACGACGGCCCTGAGCATGGTCGAGCACGGCCTGGGCGTGACCACCTGCTTGCCGTACGCGGGCGTGCTGCTGCAGCGCCAGCAACTCGAATTCCGCCCGCTCGTCACGCCGGTACTCAGCCGCAAGTTCCAGGTGTGGCTCAACAAGGACCGCGGGCTCTCGCCGTCGGCGCAGGAGTTTCTCGATTTCCTGCTGCAGCACATCGAAGACCACCCGGCGCCCGAGGTGCGCGCGTTCCGCAAGGCGCGCTGATCACGCGCTCAGCGGGACTCAGCTGCTGCCAGCGCCCATCGCGGGCGCCTGCACCCTAGCCTCCAGCCGCGTGCCCCCATCGTCCGCATCGATCTGCAGCGTGCCGCCGATGCGCGTCATGCGCGCCTGCATGCTGCGCAGGCCCAGTCCGCCGATCGATGAGGCGACCGTCACCGCGTCGAAGCCTACGCCGTCGTCCTCGACGCTCAGCAGCACGCCCGCTTCGCCGTCGGCCAGCAGCTGCACGCGCAGGGTCCGCGCGCGGCTGTGCTTCACCACGTTGGCCAGCGCCTCCTCGAGCAGGCGCGTGAGGCCCAGCACCTGGCGCGCGGACAGCGCGCAGGGCCAGGCCGCGGGCGTCTGCCAGTGGCTGCGCACGCCCATCTCCTCGAACAGGCGGCCGAAGCGGTGGCGCATGGGCGCCAGCCATTGCGTGGGCGTGGCGGCCACCGGGGCCGCGCCGCCGCTGTGCGTGTCGATGATCTGGCGCAGGTCGTCGCGTAACGACTTGAACATCGACAGGTACTGAGGCCGCTGCAGCGCCTCGCCCGACTGTTCCACCAGCGCGATCGAGCGCACCAGCGAACTGCCCAGGCCGTCGTGCAGGTCGTGCGCCACGCTCAGGCGCTCGTTCAGCCGCACGTTGTCGAGTTCGAGCCGGTGTTCGCGGCTGAGCGTGTCGGCCAGCTCGGTGCGTGCCCCGCGCACTTCGCGCGCCAGCTCGTCGTTGAAGCTCTCGACACGGCGCAGGCTGCGCGTGAAGCCGCCCGCCAGGATCAGCGACATGCCGATCATGATCAGCGGCGCCGTAACCACGGTGTAGCCGAAGCGGTCGTCGATGACGCGCAGGATCATCAACGCGTCGTGCACCGCGGCCACCAGGAAGCCGAAGGCGCACAGGGCCAGCAGCAGGTGCTCGGTTTTCTTCGTGTCGAGCGCGCGCAGGATGAACTGCACGCACACGGCCATGAAGAGCAGCGAGTACACGATGAACACCGCCAGCGTCGCGACCGACAGCGCAGGCTGCGGCAGCAGTGCGATCGCCGCCACGGCCAGCGCAGCCACGGCCCACAGTGCGCGGCTCAGGCGCGGAAAGCGCTGGCCGCCGAAGTGCCACATGAACATGCAGAAGCAGCTCACGTACAGGACCATCCAGGCCGTGATCCAGCGCGACCAGGCGTCGGTGGAGGCGAACGGCCACGGCAAGGTGCTGACCACGGTGTTGCTCGCGAACACCAGCCAGGCGATGGCGCTGAGCGCGTACCAGCCGTAGGCGACCTCCTGCCGGCGCATGAGCCACAGCACGAGGAAGAAGCAGCCCAGCGTGATCGAGATGACGAGGTTGACCGCGGGCAGCACGCGCGCGAACAGGCGGCGTTCGTCGTGGTACGCCACCGCCGCGTCCGCCGGGCCGAGCACCACGCGGCCCAGCCCCGAGCCGTACATGCTGCCGCCCACCACCTGCACCCACAGCGTGTTGGTGCCGGGGTTCAACGCGGCAGCCGGCAGGAAGAAGACGCGCGGCGTGTTCCAGCTGCGACTCAGTGGCTCGACCAGGCTGGCGTCGCGCCAGAGCAGGTTGTCGTTCAGCGAGATCGCGCCGGCCATGCTCAGGTAGTCGAAGGCCACGCCCAACTGCGGCGCGTCGTCGCGACCGGCGCAGGGGCGCTGCCAGTCGATGCGGTACCACACGATGCCTTCGAAGCCGGGCCAGCGTTCGGCCCAGTGGTCGGGCAGCGTCACCGGCTGCCAGCCGTCGATGGGCGGCGGTGCTTCAGGCCCCGCGCCGGCGGTGGCGCGCACGGCCCGCACGCTGTCGATGTGCGGCGCGCACCCTTCGGCAGCCCATGCCGTGTGCGCGAACAACCACCACAGGCTCAGGCCAGCAAGCCACGCGAACGCGCTGCGAAAACGGCGCGCGTGCGCGAGGAAACGGTGAGCTTGCGGTAGATGTTCTTGATGTGGCATTCGACGGTGTGCCGCGACAGGAAAATCTGCTCGGCTATCTCGCGGTTGGTCAGGCCTTCGGCAACCAGCTGGAGGATCTGCAGTTCGCGCGCGGTCAGCACATCTTCGCCGACGCGCCCCGGCGTGGCCGGCGGCGCCTGCGTCAGGTCAAGGATGCGGCGTGCAATGAACGGATCGATCGGCGCCCCGCCGCGCAGCACGCTGCGGATCGACAGCAGCAGCTCCAGGTCGTCGCGCTCCTTGAGCACGTAGCCGGTGGCGCCGGCGCGCAGCGCGTTGAGGATCAGGTCGTCGGTGCTCCAGGCGGAGATCACGAGGATGCCGGGGCCGTCGTCGGCGTTCATTGCCGCACCGGTCGGCGCGCTCATCTGCGCGATCAGCTCCACGCCGTTGCCGTCGGGCAGGCCCAGATCGACCAGCGCCAGCGCGAACGACTGGCGCGCGAGTTCGATGCGCGCATCGGCCAGCGTGGCCGCAAGCACCAGCACGTCGTTGCCGTAGCCCAGCTGGTTCAGGATGCCAACGATGCGCCGCTGCATCAGCGCGTCGTCCTCGACGATGAGCACGGGCGCCGGCAGGTCGGGGCTGGGCGGCGGCGTCATCGCCGGACCTTCGGGCTGGGGAGAGAAAGCGGACATCAGGACGGTTCGGACAAGGTGGGAAGCATGCCCGAATCATCACCCAGGCTTCGCGCGCGAGGCTGCAGTGTCCCCTCGCGGCGGCGCGGCGGCCATCACCAGATCTGGGGGTTCTGGTGGCACGGCGCGGCATCGGTCGGCCTTCGCCTACAGACAGGCACCACGCGAGCGGAGATGGTGGGGCCATGACACATCCGATCGAACTCATCATCGACGAGCCGGCTCCCGGATCCTTTGTCTGGCGGCTGCTTGAAACCGACACCGACGGTGCGCATCCCACCGTCCTTCGCTGCGCCTTCGACCCGGTCGAGAGCTACGAGCTCGCCTTGGCCTCGGGACAGCGCGCCCTGCGCAGCGAGATGCGCGCGCACGGCACTACAACAGAAGGCCACTGAGCGTCAGCATGCGCTGACGGCGGCTTCGCGAGGCGTCCTACCGCTCTCGCGCCGTCGCTTCCTAGGATGGTTTTCGGGCGCCGGTTCTCTTGCGCTTGTCGCAATGAGGCAACCGCCGGCGCCTTCAAGGAGATGACCATGCAAAGAAAGCTCATGTGGATGTGCGCCGTTGCCGTGTCTTGTCTCACGGCCGTGTCGGCGCAAGCGCAAGTGAACCCGCCGCCCGCGGCCACTGTCGATCCGGCGGTCGCCGAATACAAGGCGGCCCGCGACAAGATCTCGGCCGACTACAAGACCGACCGCGCCGCTTGCGATGCCATGAAGGACAACGCCAAGGACGTCTGCGTCGAGGAAGCCAAGGGCAAGGAAAAGATCGCCAAGGCCGAGCTCGACCAGAAGATGAAGCCCAGCGACGGCAACGCACGCAAGGTGGCCGAAGCCAAGGTAGAAGTGGCCTACAGCGTCGCCAAGGAAAGATGCGACGACCAGAAGGGCGAAGCCAAGTCGACCTGCGTGAAGCAGGCCAAGGCAGACGAAAGCAAGGGCATGGCCGAAGTCAAGGCGATGAAGAAGTAACCAACCGGGCCGCAGCCCTTCCCGTTGGCGCTGGCCGGGGGCGGTCGCATACTCGACAGATGCCCTCCTCTTCCACGCGTCCACGGGTCTACCTCGCCGGCCCCGACGTGTTCCGGCCCGACGCCGCGCAGTACTTTGCCGCGCTGGCCCTGGCCTGCGACGCGCTCGGCATGACGGCCGTGCCGCCGTTCGACGGCAAGGCGGCCGGCCCCGACCCCGCGCGCCGGATCTACGAAGAAAACATGAAGCTGCTGCGGTCGGCGGACGGCGTCATTGCCAACCTCGCGCCGTTTCGCGGGCTGGAGCCCGACTCGGGCACGGTGTTCGAGGTCGGCGTGGCCATTGCCCTGGGCCTTCCGGTGGCCGCCTACGGCGTTCCGCCGGGCACCTATGCGCAGCGCGCCGCCACGGCAGGCGTCGTCGGCCGCGACCCGGACGGCAGCTTGCGCGACCCCGAGGGCACGCTGATCGAAGATTTCGGGCTGCCGCTGAACCTCATGCTGGCCTGCTCGGTGCGCTTTTCGGACCTGGCGACCGACGCCTTGCGGGTGCTGGCCGAGGTGCTGGGGTCTGCGCCCGCCCAGCGCCAGTGAGTCGAAATTCGTGAAATAAGTCACGAATCGAAGGCGGGACATCACCAATTCTGGGGAGCGATCCTCTCGAAGTAAGCCTTTCAGCCTCTTTTTGCGTTGGACATGCCAACGCCCCAAAAAGGAGGCCCGGATGCCCCCCTCAGATCAACAAGCAGTTTTCGAAGCGGCGGGCCGCCTGGGTTCCATGGAGGTCCTGACCACGCAGACCAGCGCCGTCGTCTCGATGCTGCGCGCGCTGTACGCCGCGCATCCCGAGCCGGCCAAGGTCCGGTTCCACTTCGACCGGCTGATCGGCCAGCTGCTGACCAGCCCCTACCTCAGCCACGACCCGGATCACGCGCTGATCCTGCAGGACACGGCCGCGACCCTCGTGCGGCCACCGCTCGAACCCGACCCGGTGCGCTGAGCATCGGATGCACACCCAGGAGACACTGAAATGAGTTTTGAAAAAATCAAGCTCCGGTTCGGCCGGTCGTTCCGTCGCGGCGATCGCGTCGTCTGCGAAGGCCGGCTCGGCACCATCACCGGAGCGACCTATCCGCATGTGCGGGTGCGCTTCGACGGCCGGCAGATTGCGGTGCCTTGCGATCCTTGCGAACTGCATGTGGGCACAGCGCTGATCGCGACGCTGCCCGTGCTCGGACCGCAGCCGTCCTGAAGACATCGCCTCGCCTTTTCGGCGGGCAGCCACGCATTGCGAGCAGACGCAAAAAAGCCCCGACTGGCGGGGCTCTTTTGGGCTGTTTGATCACTGCAAAGTGATCAGGAAGCCAATCCTGGCGGAACCGGAGGGATTCGAACCCTCGATGAGGCTCTACACCCCATACTCCCTTAGCAGGGGAGCACCTTCGGCCACTCGGTCACAGTTCCTGAAAGCAACCGCAATTATGCCATTACTTAAGCGCTCGGTTGGTCCAGATCGAACGCTTTATGCAGTGCGCGCACCGCCAATTCCATATATTTTTCGTCGATCACGACCGAGGTCTTGATTTCGCTGGTCGAGATCATCTGGATGTTGATGCCCTCTTCGCTCAACACACGGAACATCTTGCTCGCCACACCCACGTGGCTGCGCATGCCGATGCCCACGATGCTGACCTTGCAGATCTTGGTGTCGCCCACGATTTCGGTGGCGCCCAGCGAAGGCATCACCTTCGACTCCAGCAGCTCGACCGTGCGCGCGAACTCGTTGCGATGCACGGTGAAGCTGAAGTCGGTCTTGCCGTCCTTGCTGAGGTTCTGGATGATCACGTCGACTTCGATGTTGGCGTCTGCCACGGCACCGAGGATGTGATACGCGATGCCCGGCTTGTCGGGCACGCCGAGCACCGAGATCTTGGCTTCGTCGCGATTGAATGCGATGCCGGATACGACGGCTTGTTCCATGTTTTCGTCTTCCTCGAAAGTGATCAGCGTGCCGGACTTGGCCTCTTCATTGATGTCGATGTCCCATGCGGTGAAGCTCGAGAGCACACGCAGCGGCACCTTGTACTTGCCGGCGAATTCCACCGAGCGGATTTGCAGCACCTTGGAGCCCAGGCTGGCCATCTCGAGCATCTCTTCGAAGCTCACGGTGGTCAGACGGCGCGCGTCGGGCTCGACGCGCGGGTCGGTGGTGTAGACGCCGTCGACGTCGGTGTAGATCAGGCACTCGCTGGCCTTCATGGCCGCCGCGATGGCCACCGCCGAGGTGTCGCTGCCGCCACGGCCCAGCGTGGTGATGTTGCCCTCGTCGTCCACGCCCTGGAAGCCGGTGATGACCACCACGCGACCGGCTGCGAGGTCGGCGCGCACCTTGGCGTCGTCGATGCTCTCGATGCGGGCCTTGGTGTAGGAGTTGTCGGTGCGCACCGACACCTGCCAGCCCGCGTAGCTCACCGACTCCACGCCCTCGGCCTGCAGCGCCATGGCCAGCAGTGCCGACGACGCCTGTTCGCCGGTCGAGGCGAGCATGTCGAGTTCGCGGTGATAGGCCACGCCGGGTTTGCCCGGGGAGAGCTCCTTGGCAAGACCGAGCAGGCGGTTGGTTTCGCCGCTCATGGCGCTGGGCACCACGATCATCTGGTGACCCGCACGCGCCCATTTGGCGACGCGCTTGGCGACATTGCGGATGCGCTCGGTCGAGCCCATCGACGTGCCGCCGTATTTGTGAACGATCAATGCCATGGATGAAATCAGAGAAAGATAAAGGGCCGCCTGGAAAGCGGCGCCCTGCAAGCCGTCAGAGCGAAGTCTTCAGCGAGGGCGGGGCATTGTACCAATGCAGCCGCTCTCCCCTGCGCTCGGCGAAGCCCGCGCCCACCTTGAGGTGGATGCGGTGGCCGCGCGTGGTGCAGGCGCGGACCTGGTCCAGCAGCTGCTCGAGCTGCGCCGCGCTCGGAGCGCAGCCGTGCGACTGCATCAGCCAGTGGCGCAGCACGTTGGCCTGCCGAGCCCGGGACAGCGCCTGAAGCAGCCGGATCTGCGGCGGTTCACCGACCACAGCCAGGTCCTGTGCCGCCAGTTCGCCCAGCAGCTGCTGGGCCTGCGCCGCGTGGCCGATGCTGCGGGCGAAGGTCGCACGAAACTGCGGGAAGGTGTCCGCCAGCGCCGGCAGCAGCACGGCGCGGATGCGGTTGCGCGTGTAGCGCGCGTCGGCGTTGCTCGGATCTTCGATCCACGGCAACTGCTGCTGCGCCAGCCAGCTGCGGATGTCGGCCACCGGCACCGCGAGCAACGGTCGATGGATGTTCAATCCGTCGCGCACGGCGTGCGTGGGCATCGCGGCCAGGCCCGGCAGGCCGGCGCCGCGCGACAGCGCCAGCAGCAGCGTCTCGACCTGGTCATCGGCATGGTGCCCCAGTGCGATGGACGACACCGCGGGCCGCGCCCCGTCGGCACGCGCCATGGCCGCATACGCGTCATAACGTGCGCGCCGGGCGGCATCCTCGGGGCTGTCGCCCAACGCATGCCGCGCATCGACCCGGTGCGTCACCAACGGCACACCGAGCCGCTCGCAGACCTGCGCGCACTGCCGCTCGAAGTCGTCGGCCGCCGCCTGCAGGCCGTGATGCACATGAAAGGCGATCACCTGCCCCGGCCATCGCGCCGCGCAGGCCGCAAGCAAGGCAGTCGAATCCGCACCGCCGCTGAAGCCGACGGCCAGCGGCAGGCTCGCCGGTTCGAACGCGGCCATGGCGCGTTCGAAGGCTTCGCTCATGATGGAAAAGGGAAAGCCGCTCAGCGGCTGTTGTCGGCCTTGGTGTCGTTGAACCGGCCGTAGCTCTGCAGGCGCTCGTAGCGGCGGTCCAGCAGTTCCTTCGTCTTCAGGTCGCTGACCTGGCGGAAGGCGTCGTTGAGGGCGCGCTTGAGGAACGCGGCCATCTGGCGATGGTCGCGGTGCGCCCCGCCGACGGGTTCGTTGACGATCTTGTCGACCAGGCCCAGTGCCTTCAGGCGATGCGCCGTGATGCCCAGGGCATCTGCGGCTTCCTGCGCCTTGTCGCTGGTCTTCCAGAGAATGGACGCGCAGCCTTCGGGGCTGATCACCGAGTAGATCGAGTACTGCAGCATCACGAGCTGGTCGCCGACCGAAATGGCCAGCGCGCCGCCCGAACCGCCTTCACCGATGATGGTGACGATGATGGGTACCTCGAGCTGCGCCATCTCGAAGATATTGCGGCCGATGGCTTCCGACTGGCCGCGCTCTTCGGCGTCGATGCCGGGGTAGGCGCCGGGCGTATCGACGAAGGTGAACACCGGCAGCTTGAATTTCTCGGCCGTCTTCATGAGACGCAGCGCCTTGCGATAGCCCTCGGGCTTGCTCATGCCGAAGTTGCGCGCGGTGCGCTCCTTCGTGTCGCGGCCCTTCTGGTGACCGAGCACCATGCAGGGCACGCCGTTGAAGCGCGCCAGGCCACCGACGATCGACAGGTCGTCCGAGAAATGGCGGTCGCCATGCAGCTCGACGAAGTCCGTGAAGATTTCGTTGACGTAGTCGAGCGTGTACGGGCGCTCCGGATGCCGTGCGATCTTGGTGATCTGCCAGGGCGTCAGGTCGCTGTAGATGTCTTTGGTGAGTTGCTGGCTTTTCTTGCCGAGCTGATCGATTTCTTCCGAGATGTCGACCGCCGATTCGGTCTGTACATAACGCAGTTCTTCGATCTTTGTTTCGAGTTCAGCAATGGGCTGCTCGAAGTCGAGGAAGGTTCGTTTCGCCAACGTCTTCTCCTGTTTATTTCATCAATTGACCGGCCATCCGGCTCTTTTGCATTTATTCCAGAAACACCGAGGAACCGGCTTTGCCGGGCCTGCGGTGTTGCCCCCTCGAAGGGGGTTGGCGAAGCGACACGAAGTGCGCGAAGCCTGGGGGTGATCCTTAGTAAACGACCGGCACGGGGTCCAGCGATCGCCAAATATACCAAGTCGCCACGCTGCAATACGGCGCCCAGGCCACGGCGACATCGCGGGCATCGCTGCGGCTGACCGGGTCGCCCGAAAAATAGTTCACGCTGATGCCGTTGAGCAGGCCCTGGTCGTCGACCGGCAGCACGTTCGGGCGCATCAGGTGGAAGATGAGGAACATCTCGGCAGTCCAGCGGCTGATGCCGCGGATGGCCACGAGCTCCTCGATGATGAGCTCGTCCGACATGTCTTTCCAGCGGTCGACGTGCACGGTGCCCGAATCGAAATTCAGGGCCAGGTCGACCAGATATTCGATCTTGCGCGCCGACAGCCCGGCGCCGCGCATGTCGTCGACCTTGAGCTTGAGCACGTTGGCCGGCGTCAGCTTGCGCGGCAGCGCCGCGAACTTGTCCCAGGTCGACTGGGCGGCCTTCACCGAGATCTGCTGGCCCACGATGCTGCGCGCCAGCGTGGTGAAGGCGTCGCCGCGCGATTCGAGGCAGGCCTCGCCGAACTTCGGAATGAGCCGCTTCATCACGCGGTCTTTCTTGGCCAGGTGCTTGCAGGCTTCCTCCCAATAGTCCGGCGTGTAGATGCGCACGCTGGTCTGCTGGGTGGCGGGTACGGGGTTCGTCGTTCCGTTCACTGTGCAGCCGCCCAGGTCGTTCCCGTGGGCGAATCCTTGAGCACGATGCCCTGCTCGAGGAGTTCCTGGCGAATGCGATCAGCTTCGGCGAAATTCTTCGCCGCCTTGGCCGCCGCGCGTGCATCGATCTTCGCCTGGATGGTGGCTTCGTCGAGCGTGGTGCCCGCCTGCAGGAACGCCTTCGGATCGCCTTGCAGCAACCCGAGCGTGCCGGCCAGCGCCTTGAGCAGGCCCGCGGTGTCTGCGGACTTCGTGCGATTGACTTCGCCGGCCAATTCGAACAGCACGGCGATGGCTTCGGGCGTGCCGAAGTCTTCGTCCATCGCCGCCTTGAAACGCGTCGCGTGGGGCTGCGTCCAGTCGATGGCCACGGTCGCGGGTGCGACCAGGTCGAGCGCGGTGTACAGGCGCTTGAGCGAATTGCGCGCGTCGTCGAGGTGCGCGTCGCTGTAGTTCAGCGCGCTGCGGTAATGCGTGCGCACGAGGAAGAAACGCAGGCTCTCGGCGTCGTACTTCTGCAGCACTTCACGGATGGTGAAGAAGTTGCCCAGGCTCTTGGACATCTTCTCGTTGTCCACGCGCACGAAGCCGTTGTGCACCCAGAAGCGCGACAGCGGCTTGCCGTTGGCGCCCTCGCTCTGCGCAATTTCGTTCTCGTGATGCGGGAACTGCAGGTCGGCACCGCCGCCGTGGATGTCGAAGGTCTCTCCGAGCGTGGCGCAGCTCATGGCCGAGCACTCGATGTGCCAGCCCGGACGGCCGGTGCCGAAGGGGCTGTCCCACTTGGCGTCGTCGGGCTCGGTCGGCTTGGCAGATTTCCAGAGCACGAAGTCGAGCGGGTCCTGCTTGCCGTCGAGCACCGCGACGCGTTCGCCCGCATGCAGTTCGTCGAGCGACTTGCCCGAGAGCTTGCCGTAGCCGGGGAACTTGCGCACCGCGTAGTTCACGTCGCCGTTGTCCGAACGGTAGGCCAGGCCCTTGCGTTCCAGCGTCTCGATGATGCCGAGCATCTGCGGCACGTATTCGGTGGCACGCGGCTCGATGGTGGGCGGTTCGATGCGCAGCGCACCGATGTCCTCGTGCATGGCCGCGATCACCTCGTCGGTCAGCGCGCGGATGGTGATGCCGCGCTGGACCGCGCGGGCGATGATCTTGTCGTCGATGTCGGTGATGTTGCGCACGTAGGTCACGGCATAGCCGCTGGCGCGCAGCCAGCGCTGCACCACGTCGAACGCCATCATCATGCGGGCGTGGCCGATGTGGCACAGGTCATAGACGGTCATGCCGCACACGTACATGCGAACCTGTCCAGGTTGCAGGGGGGAGAAATCCTCCAATTCACGCGACAGCGTGTTGTAGATGCGCAGACTCATGAGACTCGGAAAGCGTTGATTCGCGCACGTGCGGTACGGGCGAGCAACGGTGTATTTCAGGGGTGACGGGGGGCGTGGCTACGAGGGGTTCGACGTGGCCCCTCGGCTACAATGCGACGCAGTATAAACGGCTGCCGCCACGCAGCATCCGGGTGTTCTCCAGGCCCCCGCTCTCCCCCAATCCTGCCGAGGCTTCATGAAGCACGCCGCGTTCTCCAGACTCCCCATCGCCCTTGCACTGCTCTTCGGTCTGTGGGGCTTCGCCGCGCACGCCAACGACTACGACGACGTCAACCTCCTGCTGCGCCAGGGCAAGTCCGCCGAGGCGCTGGCCAAGGCCGACACCTACATCGCCGGCAAGCCGCGCGACCCGCAGATGCGCTTCCTGCGCGGCGTGATCCTCACCGAGCAGAACAAGACCGCCGACGCGATCACCGCGTTCACGCAGCTCACGCAGGACTTCCCGGAATTGCCCGAGCCCTACAACAACCTCGCGGCCCTGTACGCGTCGCAAAGCAAGTTCGACCAGGCCCGCGCCGCGCTCGAAACCGCGCTCAAGCTCAGCCCCAACTACGCCACCGCGCACGAAAACCTCGGCGACGTGTACGCGCGCCTGGCGGCCCAGGAATACCAGCGCGCCCAGCAGTTCGCGACCACCAATGCGAGCGTCGCGCCCAAGCTCGCGCTGATCCGCCAGATCTTCACGCCCAAGGCCGCGGCCGATGCGGCCGTGCTGCCGGCCGCGCCGCCCGAAGTGCGCAAGCCCGTGGGCCGCACGACCAAGTAACAGCCTCTTGCAATCCGGCGGTGCGCACACAGTTGCCTCTCAACCTGCGCCATCGCAGGCCCACCGCCCTCCCCTCCACCCGCACACGGAGCCTCATTTGACGACCTCTGCACTTTCCCGTTTCAGCCGCCGCGGCGCCCTCGCACTGGCCGCGGCCCTGGCCCTCGGCGCCGCCGCCGGCGCGCACGCCCAGCAGGCCGCGCCGCGCGTCAAGCTCGCCACCTCGGCGGGCGACATCGTGGTCGAGCTCGATGCGGCCAAGGCCCCCAAGACGGTCGAAAACTTCCTGCAGTACGTCAAGGACAAGCACTACGACGGCACGGTGTTCCACCGCGTCATCGACGGTTTCATGATCCAGGGCGGCGGCTTCACCGCCGACCTGCAGCAAAAGCCCACGCGCCCGCCGATCCCGCTCGAGGCCAACAACGGCCTGAAGAACGACAAGTACACGATCGCGATGGCCCGCACCGGCAACCCCAATTCGGCCACCTCGCAGTTCTTCATCAACGTGAAGAACAACGATTCGCTCAACGCGCCCAACCCCGACGGCTACGGCTACACCGTGTTCGGCAAGGTCGTCGCCGGCACCGACGTGGTCGACAAGATCCGTGCCGTGCAGACCGGCAACCAGGGCGGCATGCAGAACGTGCCCGTCGAAACCCTCACCATCAAGTCCGCCACGCTGGCGAAGTAATCCCGTTTCCGAAGAAGGAGCTAACTCATGAGCAACCCCCAAGTCGAACTGCACATCAAGAACTACGGCGTCATCACGCTCGAACTCGACGGCGTGAAGGCACCGAAGTCGACCGCCAACTTCATCGAGTACGTGAAGAAGGGCCACTACGACAACACGGTGTTCCACCGCGTGATCCCCGGCTTCATGGTGCAAGGCGGCGGTTTCGAGCCCGGCATGAAGCAAAAGCCCACCGGCGCCGAGATCGAGAACGAAGCCAACAACGGCCTCAAGAACGCCAACTACACCGTGGCCATGGCCCGCACGAGCGCACCGCACTCGGCCACCGCCCAGTTCTTCATCAACGTGGCCGACAACGGCTTCCTGAACCACACCGCCCCCTCGGCCCAAGGCTGGGGCTATGCGGTGTTCGGCAAGGTCACGGGCGGCACCGATGTCGTCGACAAGATCAAGGCCGTGAAGACGGGCCGCAAGGGCTTCCATGACGACGTGCCGCTCGAGGACGTCGTGATCGAAAAGGCAGTCGTTACTGTCGAGTGATGCACTTCAGGCACGGCGCAGCGGCATGACCCCGGTGGCGAACCCGGCTTTCTCCGAGCTGGTGGCGCCGCCCGCGTGGCGCACCGTCGACCTGATTTCCGACCTGCACCTGCAGGCCAGCGAGCTGGCCACCTTCGAGGCTTGGCAGGGCTATCTGCAGACCACGCCGGCCGATGCGCTGGTCATCCTCGGCGACCTGTTCGAGGTGTGGGTGGGCGACGATGCCGCCGCCCAGCCCGGTTTCGAGGCCCAGTGCGTCGAGCTGCTGCAACGCACCGCGCAGCGCCTGCCGGTGTTCTTCATGCACGGCAACCGCGACTTCCTCGTCGGCAAGGCCTTTGCCGCGCAATGCGGTCTCACGTTGCTCGACGACCCCACCGTGCTGGTGCTGCACGGTGAACGCTGGCTGCTGAGCCACGGCGACGCCCTCTGCCTCGAAGACACCGACTACCTCCAGTTTCGCGCCCAGGTGCGCACGCCCGAATGGCAGGCCGCGTTCCTCGCGCGCCCGCTGGAAGAGCGCCGCGCGCTTGCCCGCGCCATCCGCGCACAGAGCGAAGACCGCAAGCGCGATCCCTCGACCCTCTGGGCTGACGTGGACGCCGACGCGGCCCGCCAATGGCTGCAGCACGCGGGCGCCAGCGCGCTGATCCACGGCCACACCCACCGCCCCGCCGTCCACGACCTGGGCCACGGCCTGCGTCGCATCGTGCTAAGCGACTGGGATGCCGCCGCCCATCCGCCACGTGCGCAACTGCTGTGCCTGTCGGCCGCCGGCGCGCAGCGCGTCGACCTGCGCTAGCCGCACCGCCCGCCGATGTTCAAGTGGCTGCGCCGGCTGCGCACCCTGCCCCCGATTCCCGATGCCGCCTGGCGCGCCACGCTCGCGCGCTACGCCTTCCTGGGCGAACTGCCGCCTGCGGAACAACAGCGGCTGCGCACGCTGGCGGCCGAGTTCCTGCGGGACAAGGAATTCCATGGCACGCAGGGCTTCGTCATCACCGACGAGGTGGCGCTGGCCATCGCGGCGCAGGCCGTGCTGCCGGCGCTGCACCTGAAGGACGGGCTCGACTGGTACGACGATTTCGTCGGCATCGTGGTGCATCCGTCCGAGGTGGTGGCGCAGCGCAAGATCGTCGATGAGGCGCTGGTCGTGCACGAGTACGAAGAGGTCGTCGCAGGCGAGGCGATGGACCAGGGCCCCGTCATGCTCAGCTGGCAGGACGTGCTCGCGAGCAGCGTGACCAGCGAAGGCGGCTACAACGTCGTGATCCACGAGTTCGCCCACAAGATCGACATGCGCAACGGCATCGCCGACGGCTGCCCGCCGCTGCCGGCCGACTTCATGGGCCGGCGCAGTGCGCGCGAGGCCCGCGCGGCCTGGATGGCGGTGCTGCAGCCGGCCTACGACGACTTCCGCGAAAAGACCATCCTCGCCGAGCGCTTCGGCGCCGAGCCGCCCTGGCTCGACGACTACGGCGCCACCTCGATCAGCGAGTTCTTCGCGGTGGCCTGCGAGGCCTACTTCGTGAACCGCCCGAACTTCGCGCGGGACTTCCCGGGAGTGCTGGTTCTCTTCGATGCGTTCTTTCGGCCTGCGCAGGTCTGACCGCCCCTCGCATCTGGTTTCCTTGCTTGCGCGCGCGATCGCGGTCCGCATACCTCGTCCTGAGTAGGCGCCGATCGGGAGCGCCTTGCCTTTGCAGGCCCCCGGCGTAGCATCGCTGCGGCCATCGCCCTCCACAGCGTCGCTGCGCGCCCGATGACCTGGAGCGTCGCCATCGGGGGCGGCGTTGCTTCATGTGATTCGCCCCCGCGGATAACAACACAGGAGCAGAAAATGGTGACCTATATCGGCATGCTGAGCTTCACGGACCAGGGCATCCAGAGCGTCAAGGAAACCACCAAACGCGCTGCCGCCGCCAAGGAAACCGCCCAGAAGCTCGGCGTCAACATGCGCGAGATCTTCTGGACCATGGGCGACTGCGATGTGGTCTGCGTGCTGGAGTCCGAGGACGAGCAGGCGCTCTGTGCGTTCAGTCTGGCCATCGCCATGCAGGGCAATGTGCGCACGCGCTCCCTGCGCGCCTATACCGCCGGAGAAATGGACAAGATCCTGGCCAAATTGCCTTGAGCCGGGACGGGTCGACACACATGAAAAAGCCCGCACGCGGCGGGCTCCTTCTCATGAACGCGCGCGGGCGCCTTACTTGCGCAGCAAGGCCTTCAGCGCGTTCTGCAGACGGCGCGCGGTGGCGGCGTCGTGCGCAGCGGCGAGCACCTTGCCGGCATCCTGACCCCAGGTCTGGGCCGGCGTCGGATCGCCACGCTTCGTCAGCAGCTTGAGCTGCAGCGCGCGGCGTGCATCGAGTTGCTCGGCGGGCGTCGGCACTTCGGCGGCCATCTCCAGGCGCAGCAGCGCTTCGGCGGCATCGCTCGCGGCGGCCGTCGGTGCGGCGCCCACGGCCTGCGACCATTGGGTGCGCACGGCAGGCGTCACGGCACGGCCGAGTTCCTGCACGCTCGGCAGGCGGGCGGCATCGCGCTGCTCCCAGGCGCCGAGCACCTGCGTGAGCGCTTCGCCATGGGCCTGCGCGGCCAGCTTGCGCAGCGCCATGTCGGCACGCTCGAGCGCTTCGCGTTGCGCGCGGAAGGCGGCATCGCCCAGGCGAGGACCGCGGTCTTCGCGCGGCGGACGGTCGCCGAAACGGCCACCGCCCGGCGCGCCGCGATCGCCACCGCGGGCATCGGGACGCGGGCCGCCGCGGTCGTTCGGACGGCCGGGGCCGCCGGCGCCAGGGCGACCGCCGTCGCGGCGATCACCGAAGCGGCCCGTGCCGCGAGCGGCCGGTGCGGCTTCGGCCTTCTTGCTGCTGGGCCGGTCGTCGCCACGCATGGCGACCACGGGCTTGGGTGCGGGCTTCGGCGGCGCGGCCGGCGCGACGCTTGCGGCTTCACCTGCTTCGTGCGCGGCGCTATCGCTGCGGGCCGAAGCATCGGCGCCGTCTGCGGGAGCGACCAGGTCGGGCGCGTCGGCCACTGCTGCCGCGGGTGCGGACGGCGTGGCTTCGGCATCGCTCGAACCCGGCGTCTGCTCGGCGCTTTCGCCGAACTCGGCCGCGGCCTGGCCGGGGGCTTCGACACCGGTCGCGCCGACCGAAGGGCCGTCGCTCGTGGTGGCGGGTGCCGGTGCAGGCACTTCACCGCGCAGCGCGGCTTCGAGGCCGGCGATGGCGGCGCGGATCTTCTGTGCGTCGCCGCCGGCATTGGCCGCGTCGAGCGCCTTGGACGCGTCGAGCACATGGCGGTCGTGCTCGCTCATGGCGGCCGATGCCTTTTCGCGCTCGACCGTCTTGCGGTTGAAGGCTTCGTCGATGGGTGCGCGGAACGCGTCCCACAGTTTCTGTTCGTGGCGGCGGTCGAGCGGCACGCTCTGTGCCTCGTGCTGCCAGCGCTGTTGCAGCGCCTTCACGGCGTCGATGCGCAGCATCGGCTGGGCGCCCAGCTCGGTGGCTTCGGCGATCATGGCCTGGCGACGTTCGACGCTGGCCTTCTGCGCGGTTTCGAACGGGGCACGGGCAGCACCGAAGGCTTCGTTCCACAGCGGCTGCAGCTCGGCAAACACCTTCTCGCCCACGTGGCCGGCATCGCGCCAGCGGTCGGCGAACTGGTGCAGCGCGCGGTTGTGCGCCTTCAGGTCGGTGGCGCCGGCATGCGCGGCGGCCCAGGCCTTGACCTCTTCGATCAGCGCGACGCGCAGGGCGCGGTGTTCGGCGGCATCGGCACGCACCTTCTCGAGCCAGGCCTCGACGACCTTGTGAGCTTCGTTGCAGGCTTCGTCGAAACGCTTCCACAGCGCGTGGTTCGGCACGCCGCCCTGGTCGGCCTGCTTCCACTGGTCGCGCAGGGCGCGCAGGGTTTCCTGCATCTTGCGGCCACCAAGGGCCTGGCCTTCGGGGCGCTTGAGCAGGCCTTCGGCCTTGGCGACGAGGTCTTCGCGGACCTTGTCGGCGCTCCAGCGCTGCCAGCCTTCGAGTTCGCCGGCGGCGACCAGTGCAGCATGCACGCGGGCTTCGAGCGGCGCGTCGACCAGCTTGCCGTGTTCCTTGAGCACGGCGCGCAGCGCAGCGGCGGCGCCGGCACTGGCCTTGCCGTGGCCTTCGGCGGTTTCCTGTTCGAGCTTGGCGAGGGCGGCCTGCACGGCATCTTGTGCCGCAGCGCGCACGGCTGGGTCGACCTTGGGTGCGGCGGGACGGGCGGGCGCGGCGGGCTTGGGCGCCACCACCTCGCCGCGTGCGGCGCGCAGTTCGTCGGCCCAGACGGGCACCGGGGGCAAAGGCGCGGCGGCATCGGCGGCTGCGGCCACGGCCTGCGCCAGCGCGCCGTGGAACGAATCGGACACCACGAGCAGCTGCGACTTGGAAGCTTCGAGCTGGGGGGCGAACTTGGCGTCGAGGCTGTTCCAGTTGGCATCGGCCACGATGTCGGCGGCCTGCTGCTGCCAGTGGGTCACGTCGGCGCGCAGCGATTCCTCGGCGGCCTGGGCGTCCTTCCAGCCCTTGGTGGACAGCACTTCGAAGCGCTGCGCCAGCAGGACGGCGGCTTCGCGGTGGACCTGCGCACGGTGCTGCAGGTCTTCGATGCCCTTGACGCGCTCGGCCAGCTGGGCCTTCAGCCCGGCCAGCGGTTCGCGCGACAACGGCGCGCCGGCCTTGGCGGCGTCACGCTGCCAAGCCAGTGCGTCGGCGATGTTGAGCTTGGACTGCGCCAGCAGCGTTTCGGCCTTCTGCGCCCATTCGGCGGCGATGGCTTCCTGGCCCTTGGCGCGTTTGATTTCGTCGAGCTTTTCGCGCAGCAGGCGCGCGGCGCCCTTGTCGCGGCCGCTCAACTCCTTGAAGACCTCTTGCATCTGCTCGGACGAAGGGTTGCCCGCGAGCCAGTCGCGGATGCGCGCGGCGCGCTCGCCCGAGGTCGGCGCGGTGAAGGCGCCGCCGGTGAGCGTGTCGAGGGCCTGGAGGTCGTGTGGCTTGGAAGAAGTAGAGGTCACTGCGCGAAATCGTTGTCTTGGTAGAGAAAGCGAAGGCGCCGGCAAAGGCCGGCGCACATCGACATTTTCACCCAGTTGGCGAACAGCCCGCCGAATTCCGTGTCGGAACTGCGGCGCGCACCGTTCAGCGGGCTGAAAAGGGCCCGCAGGATATATGGCAAGGCGAGGCGAAAAGCCAAGCCCCGCCGGCTATTTCATGGTCAGGCTCAGCTCGGCGCCGGGCTTCCAGTCGTTGCCGCTGGCCGTGGTGCGCACGGCCCCCAGGAACAGCCGTTCGCTCGGCAGCTTCTGCGCCAGCAGGTAGTCGCGCACCACGGCGCCGCGCTCGACGGCGAGCTGGCGCATCGATTCCTCGTCGACCGGCACGCTGGCCAGCAGCAGGTTTTCCATTTCCTTCACCGGCAGGTCCTTGGCCAGGCCGACCATGTTGCGCGGCTTGGTGATGTCGGAGCGCTTGTAGACGGCCGTGAGCAGCTCCGGGTATTCGGCATCGGTCACCGGCGCCACCTCGGTGCCGGTCTGGCCGCCGCGCACCGCGACGCGGCGCTTCTCGGCCTGGGTCAGCTGGCGCAGGCGCTGGCGCTGGTAGGCGTCGCGCGCTCCTTCTCGAGGCTGGAGGTACCCACCACCGTCATCTGCAGCGTCGGCCGCTCGGTCAGGGCCTTCACGACCTTGTCCAGGCTCTCCTTGGCGCCGCTGCTCAGCGTGGAACTGCCGGGCTCGAAGGTGATGGCGCTCGAGTCGCCGCTGCCGCCACCGCCCAGGCCGCCGGTCAGCAGGCTGAACGGCGCGGTCACGGCCTTGACGATCAGGTTGACCACCGCCTTGAAGATCAGCGGGCCGATGCTGAACTGCGGATCGTTGAGCGAGCCGCGCAGCGGCAGGTCGACATCGATCACGCCGTTGCGATCGGCCAGCAGGGTCACGGCCAGGCGCACGGGCAGGCTGTTGGGCGCGCCGGCCACCTCGTCGCCGAACTTCAGCTGGTTGAGCACCAGCTTGTTGGTGGCGGTGAGCTGGCCGTCGGGCGCGATCTTGTAGTTGACGTCCATGCTCATCTTGCCGCGCTCGATGCCGTGGCCCGCGTAGCGCACCGAGTACGGCGACAGCGGCGCCAGGTCGAGGTCGCGCATCTTGGCCGTGATGTCGAGTTCGAGCGGCTTGGCCAGCGGATTGAGCTTGCCGGTGATTTCCAGCGCCGCGGTCTGCTGCGCCTTGCCGCGCAGCTCGAGGTCGGCCAGCGCCGGTCGGCCGCCCTGCCCGTTCGGCGGGTTCGACGAGAAGGAACTGAGCTTGCCGGTCAGTTCGCTCAGGTCGGCCGAGTAGTTGGGCTTGACGAACAGGTCGGTGAAGTCGATCTTGCCGTTGACCAGGCTCATTGGACCGAAGTTGATGACCGGTGCCGGGCCGCTGTCGGCCGCCGGCGCGGCAGCCACGACGGGTGCGGACGCAGCCGGCGCAGGCTCGGGCGCGCCGCCGACCATGGCTTCGGCCGACACTGGCGCACCGCCCGAAGCCCGCTGCGGCGCCGAGGCGACCGGCGCGCGGGTCGTGGTGGTCGTGCCGCCCGGGCCCTTTTTGGTGCTGGCTTCGGTGGCGGCGGCCGCGGCGGCCTTCGAGGCCTCCTCGCCCTTCTTGGTCAGGCTCAACAGGTTCAGGCGGCCGGTGGGGTCGACGATCACGCGGGCGAAGAAGTCGGTCAGCGTGGTTTCGCGCACGTCCACCGTCGGGGCCGCGTTGGGTGCGAGGCTGACCTGCAGGCCGCGCAGGCTCAGGGTCTTCCAGCTCAGCAACTGGCTGTTGTTGCGGTCGAAGCCCGGCGACTGGGTCAGCGAGACGCTGTTGGCGCGGAAGTCGTCCAGCGCGGTGTCGCCGGCCAGCTTCAGGCTCATGCCGGCCGGCGCGCTCGCATAGCGCACCGTGCCGCGGTAGTTCGCGAAGGCGCGGCGGATGTCCACATTGAGCGCGTCGGCGTAATAGGCCTTGAAGGCATGCGCCGGGAATGACGCCACCTCGAGCCGCCCCTCGGCCGCCAGCGGCTTGAGCACGATGTTGCCCTTGTAGTCGAAGCGTCCCGGGTCCGCGCGGCGGCCCGCGCCGATGCGGCCCGATACCTGCAGCGGCGAGACGGTGTTGGTGTCGGGTGCGATCTTCTGGGCCAGCAGCTTGAAGGCCGTGACCTCGATCGCCACCGGCGCCGAGCCGGCCTTGTCCGCATAGGACAGGCTGCCGTTGTCGACCGCCAGCGTGCCCAGCGTCAGCGCCCAGGGCTTGGTGTTGGCGCTGTTGGGGCGCGCCGCGCCGGCGTCGGCCGGCTTGGGCGCCGCCACCTTGGCGCCGCCGGCCGGGGTCTTGAGCCAGCGCTCGAACATCCAGCGCTTCTCGTTGTCGCGCTCGACGCTCACCTTGGGGTTGGTCGCGGTGAACGACGCGATGTTCAAGGTGTGCCTGGTCATGTCGACCTCGGCATCGACCAGCTCGAAGCGGCCGACGCTGGCCAGCGCGGTCTTGGCCTGGGTCAGCGCCAGGCCGTCGGCAGCCAGGCGGCGCGCCTTGAACTTCAGGTCGGGCTGGGCCCAGGACACGTCGATCTGGCCGCTGAGCTTGCCGTCGAGCGTGGGCTCCAGGCTCTGCGCCAGGTACGGCGCGGCCAGCGACAGCGGCAGCGCCTCGACCTCGGTCTGCACGTCGGCGACCTTGTCGGTGGCGTTGCCCTTGAACTTCAGCGTGGCGCCCGCGACGGTGGTGCTGCCGTCGAACTGCGCGGGCTTTTCCATGGGCCAGGTGACGGCCGTGAGGTTGATGCCAAGGTCGGTGAGGTCGATGGCTGCAGCGGGCTTGACGGTTTCGTCGCGCCAGCCGACACGGCCGCCGTCGAGCGCGATCTTGTCGACCTGCACCTTGAGCTTGGGCTTCTCGGCGGCCGGATTGCCGCCCGGGGCGCTGGCGGCGGGCGCGGGCAGCGGCGCCGCCTTTTCGGCCGCGCCGGTCGCCGGGTCGGTGGCCATCAGGTTGAGCTGGCCGGCGGCGTCGCGCGCCACCACCAGCTGCGGCTTGGCCAGCGCGACCTCGCTCAGGTGGAACACCGACTCCAGCGGTCGCACGTCGGCCAGCGCCAGCTTGAGCGAGTCGAAGCCCAGCAGGTCGCGCCCGCGGGCGTCGCCCAGCTTGGCGCCGTGGGCCTCGACCGTGCCGGTGATCTTCAGGCCGATGGTGTTGGTCTGCTGGAAATCGATCTTCAGGTCGGCATCCAGGCTGCCGGCCTGCAGCTTCACCGGCAGGCCGCCGGGGATGTAGCCCAGGTAGGGCACGAGGTCGAGCCCCTTGAACTGCACGTGGGCGTCGGTCTTGCGGCTTTGCGCGAACGGGGTCGTGAAGGCGGCCGAGTCGAACTGGCTGCCGTTGAGCGCAAAGGCCAGCTTGGGCTCGGTCTTGATCTCGCGCTTGGAGGCGAGGTTGCTCAGGAACGGCACATTCAGCATGAAGCCACGCAGCTCGTGCCGGCGCTTCACAGTCTGGTCGTCGAAATCGACCGCGCCGTCCTTGATCGAGATGTTGTAGATCGCGAAGCGCGCGGGCTCGGCCTTCGGATCGGGCGGCGGGCCCGAGGCCAGCTTGGCCAGGATGTCGTCGATGTCGTACTTGCCGTCGGCCAGGTGCGTGAGCAGCACCGCGGGCGCCTCGACCGTCACCGCGTCGATCACGGGCGCCAGGCGGAACAGCGATTGCAGCTCGGCGTCGGCATAGATGCGCTTGATGGCCACCTGCGGCTGCTTGCCGTCGGCGGTGGCGATGCGCAGGTCATTCAGTGCGAGCTCGAGCGTCCAAGGCTTGAAGTCGATCTTGCCGACGGTGACCTGCCGGCCCAGTTTCTCGCTCGCGATCTTCTGGAGTTGGCTCTTGGCGATCGGCGGCACCGCCAGCCACGCGATGACCCACAGGGCCAACAACACCAGCAACGCGACAACCCCACGCCGCACCCATTTGTTCTGTTTGATCGAAGCAGCATCCATCCGCAGAAGTGTGCCGCAAACAGATGCCAACAAAGTCTGCGGAAACGTGAATGCGTTCCCTTTTGGCGAGGCATTGCGATGCCCGCGCGCCCCTCGACAGGATCGATAGGCCAAAAGTGTGAGCGCCACAAACAAGAAAGCCCGGTGAGTCGACGAAGTGTCTTGTCACCGGGCTTGATGGCGGGCTCAAAACCCATGCCATCGATTCGCGCGACCGGAAGTAATGGTTCCCGCCGTGCTGGCAGCAAGAGATTGCCGCCGTGGAGTCCTCCATCGTTCGAGTCCTTGACTTGCACCTCGGACTGCCTGACTTCGGAAAAACGCCTGAAACCTCAGGCCCGTCCAGATTAGGCGTCTCACCCTTCCTTTGCAAATCCCTTTTTCCAAGGGATTTCCCGTAGGCCCGCTCCCCTTGGCAGCCCCTCGGACGGGGGGATTCCTCAAGCACTTATTAACATATGAAACCAAATCCTTATGCTTGACCGTGTATTTAGCCACGATAGAATCCCGCCTGCCCTTGCTGCCGGACGCAGCAGGGCCTCCCTGAATCCGCTGCCGAATTCCACCGGCGTGATCAGGCCGCCGCGCTCCCTACCCCACCCCCTCCATGCGCGGAGCCTGATTCGTACATACCAATCCAAGCGCCGCTGCCTTCATCCACCGCCCTTTCAGGCGCTGCATGCCAGGTGCCGCACAGAAAGGAAAAAAGCGATGAGCAAGGCGTTTGATGCCACAGCCCGCGGGCTACGGACCTTCGTGTCCGATGTGGCAGACGGCTTTTTTGAAATCACCCACAACGGGTTTGCGCTGGTCGGCCTGGCCATCGTGTTCGCGGCCCTCGCCCTCGTGGCGCGTCCCGACCTGCGCAAGACCGGCGAGGAACAACTGATGGGCTGGCTGCAGTCGCGCAAGCCCGCGCCCGAACCCACGGACCTGGAGCCGACCGCCATCGAGCGCACCACGGCCGCAAGCCCTGACGAGCTGCCCAAGCAGCAGGCGGCGGTGGCCTACTGGCTCAGCAAGAAGTACCGCGTCGCGGCCGAACCGCTGAGCGTGCTGGTCTCCGAGGCCTACCAGATCGGCAAGCGCACCAAGCTCGACCCGACGCTGATCCTGGCCATCATGGCCATCGAGTCCAGCTTCAATCCGTTCGCGCAAAGCCACGTCGGCGCCCAGGGCCTGATGCAGGTCATGACCCGCGTGCACGGCGACAAGTACGAAAGCGCGGGCGGCACGCTCACCGCCTTCGACCCCGTGACCAACATGCGCGTCGGCGTGAAGGTGCTGCAGGAATGCATCGCCCGCGCCGGCTCGCTCGAAGGCGGCCTGCGCTACTACGTGGGCGCCGCCAACCTCGACGACGACGGCGGCTATGCTGCCAAGGTGCTGGCCGAGCACGAGCGCCTGCGCCAGGTTGCCGCCGGCCGTGCGCCGTCGACGATGGTCGTGCCGCCGCCGACCACGGCGCGCGCACAGCCGATTCCGGTCGTGGCACCGGCCAAGCCCGCGGGTGAAGAGCCCGCCACCGGCAGCGAGCCGGCCAAGGTCGCCCTGCTCTCCGCAGTTTCCTGAGGCCTTGCCGGCCCTCCCGGCCCGGATGCGTGCGGGCCTGCGCTACACTCGGCCTGTACGCGACTGGCGATAGGCGCAGCACCCTGAAAAAGGTGCCACGCGCTGACGTGGAATACCACTGGGAAGCGTGCCGCCTGACCACAACAGGCGTTCAGCCGTTCGCCTGGGCAGCCCTTGTTTGGTTGAACAAGGACCTCGTCTTCAAAGGACTGCCATGTACCAACGCAATATCCTGGTCGAACAGACCGATCCCGAAATCTGGGCCGCCATTCAAGCCGAAAACGCGCGCCAGGAACATCACATCGAGCTGATCGCCAGCGAGAACTACGCCTCGCCGGCCGTCATGGCCGCCCAGGGCTCGCAGCTCACTAATAAATACGCCGAAGGCTACCCGGGCAAGCGCTATTACGGCGGCTGCGAGCATGTCGACGTGGCCGAGCAACTGGCCATCGACCGCGTCAAGCAGATTTTCGGCGCCGACGCCGCCAACGTGCAGCCGCACTGCGGCGCCTCGGCCAACGAAGCCGTGATGCTCGCCTTCCTGAAGCCCGGCGACACCATCATGGGCATGAGCCTGGCCGAAGGCGGTCACCTGACCCACGGCATGCCGCTGAACATGAGCGGCAAGTGGTTCAACGTCGTGAGCTACGGCCTGGACGCCAACGAAGCCATCGACTACGACGCAATGGAACGCAAGGCGCATGAGCACATGCCCAAGCTGATCATCGCGGGCGCCTCGGCCTACTCGCTGCACATCGACTTCGAGCGTTTCGCCAAGGTCGCCAAGGACGTCGGCGCGATCTTCATGGTCGACATCGCCCATTACGCCGGCCTCGTGGCCGCGGGCGTGTACCCCAACCCGGTGCCGCACGCCGACATCGTCACCTCGACCACGCACAAGAGCCTGCGCGGCCCGCGCGGCGGCATCATCCTGATGAAGTCGCAGCACGAGAAGGCGATCAACAGCGCCATCTTCCCCGGCCTGCAAGGCGGCCCGCTGATGCACGTGATCGCCGCCAAGGCCGTCGCGTTCAAGGAAGCCCTGACGCCCGAGTTCAAGGCCTACCAGCAGCAGGTGGTCAAGAACGCCCAGATCGTGGCCGACACCCTCACCGCGCGCGGCCTGCGCATCGTGAGCGGACGCACCGAAAGCCACGTGATGCTGGTCGACCTGCGTTCGAAGGGCATCACCGGCAAGGAAGCCGAAGCCGTGCTGGGCGCCGCCCACATGACGATCAACAAGAACGCGATCCCCAACGACCCGGAAAAGCCGATGGTCACCAGCGGCGTGCGCATCGGCACCCCCGCCATGACCACGCGCGGCTTCAAGGACGAAGAGGCCCGCATCACGGCGAACCTGGTGGCCGACGTGCTCGAGAACCCGCGCGACGCGGCGAACATCGACGCGGTGCGCGCCAAGGTCCACGCCTTGACGAGCCGCTTCCCTGTCTACCGTTGATTTCGTAAATAGAAGAAGAGAAGCACTGGCCGCATGAAATGCCCTTTTTGCGGTCATCTCGAAACGCAGGTCGTCGAGACCCGCGTTTCGGAAGACGCCGACTTCGTCCGCAGGCGCCGCCAGTGCAGCGCCTGCGACAAGCGCTTCACCACGTATGAGCGCCCCGACGTCAATTTCCCCGTCGTGGTCAAGAAGGACGGCAGCCGCGCCGACTTCGACTCGACCAAGGTGCGCGCCTCGATGATGCTGGCGCTGCGCAAGCGCCCCGTGAGCATCGAGCAGATCGACAACGCCTTGCTGCGCATCGAACAGAAGCTCCTGGCCAGCGGCCTGCGCGAAATCGATTCGACGAAGGTCGGCGAACTCGTGATGCGCGAACTCAAGAAACTCGACAAGGTCGCCTACGTGCGCTTTGCCTCGGTGTACCGCAGCTTCGAGGACGTGGACGAGTTCCGACAGCTGCTGCGCGACATCTGACCTCCGAGAAGGCGTGAACGAACCCGGCATGTCCTCTTCCCCACACGACGCCTCCCACATCGCCACAGCCCTGCGGCTGGCCGCTTCCGCGATCCGCCTGACCGACCCGAACCCGCGCGTCGGCTGCGTGCTGTGCGACGCCGACGGCCGCGTGATCGGCCAGGGCCACACGCAGCAGACCGGCGGACCGCATGCCGAGGTGATGGCGCTGCGCGACGCGCAGGCCCAAGGCCATTCGACTGCGGGCGCCACCGCCTACGTCACGCTCGAACCCTGCTCGCACCACGGCCGCACCGGCCCCTGCTGCGACGCCCTCATCGCCGCCGGCGTGCGCCGCGTCGTGGCCTCGCTCGCCGACCCGAACCCGCTCGTGGCGGGACAGGGCTTTGCCCGACTGCGTGCGGCGGGCGTCGAGGTCGAAGTCGGCCCGGGCGCCGACGAATCCCGCGAACTCAACATTGGCTTCTTCAGCCGCATGGTCCGCAAGCAGCCTTGGGTTCGAATGAAGATCGCCGCCTCGATCGACGGCCGCACCGGCCTGCACAACGGCGTGAGCCAGTGGATCACCGGCGAGGCCGCGCGCGCCGACGGCCACGCCTGGCGGGCCCGCACCGGTGCCGTGCTGACCGGCGTCGGCACGCTGCTCGAAGACAACCCGCGCCTGGACGTGCGCCTGGTCGACACACCGCGCCAGCCCCACCTCGTGGTGGTCGACAGCCACCTCCAGACCTCGCCCGACGCTCACATTTTCATAGCTGGCCGCGCCGTCTGGATCTACGCCGCCAGCCGGCACAACGAAGAAAAGGCGGCCGCGCTCGAAGCCCGCGGCGCCACCATCACCTGCCTGCCCAACCTGCACGGCAAGGTCGACCTGCCCGCGATGCTCCAGGACCTCGCGGCGCGCGGCGTCAACGAGCTGCACGTCGAATCGGGCCACAAGCTCAACGGCTCGCTGCTGCGCGAAGGCTGCGTGGACGAGCTGCTGGTGTACCTGGCACCCAAGCTGATCGGCAGCGGGCTCGACATCGCCAGCCATCTGCACGCCGAGGGCCCGCTCACCTCGCTGGCGGGCGCATTGCCGCTCGAATTCAAGTCGGTGGACATGCTGGGGCCCGACTTGCGCATCGTCGCGCGCGTCGCCGGCCGCGACCGCTTCTGAGCCGCCGCCCACGCGGCGCAGCACATTCGCAGCCGCAAACCGGCCCTTCGGGCCGAAGACCCCTCGATGTCTGCGAAAATGTGGAAATGTTCACCGGAATCATCACCGGCGTGGGGCGCATCGCCGCCATCCACGACCTCGGCACCTCCTCCTCCTACGGCAAGCGACTCAGCATCGAGGTGCCCGACGGCTACCTCGACGACGTCGGGCTCGGCGACAGCATCGCGCTCAACGGCGCCTGCATGACGGTCACCACGCTCGCACCTGAACGCGGGCAATTCACCATCGACATTTCCGCGGAGTCCCTCGACAAGACGGCCGGCCTGACCGACGCAGGCAGCCGCATCAACCTCGAGAAGGCCCTGCGCGCGAGCGACCGCCTCGGCGGCCACATCGTCTCGGGCCACGTGGACGGCATCGGCCACGTGAGCTTCTTCGCGCCGGTCGGCGAAAGCTGGGAGCTGCGCGTGGTCGCACCGCCCGCGCTGGCGCGCTTCCTGGCCTACAAGGGCTCGATCACCATCAACGGCGTGAGCCTCACGGTCAACAGCGTGAGCGACATCGAAGGCGGCGCCGAGGTCAGCATCAACCTGATCCCGCACACCGTGGAAAACACCTCCCTCGGCGGCCTGAAGGCCGGCTCGAAGGTCAACCTCGAAATCGACACCGTGGCGCGCTACGTGGAGCGCATGCTTCAGGCCGGCATGCTCACCCCCTCTCTGACGTCTTCCACGTCTCCCAAGGACACTTCGAAATGAACGCCTCCGTCACGCCGATCGGCGCCCCGCGCGCCGACCGTGCACCCGCACCGATCTCCCCGGTCGAAGACATCGTGGCCGAGCTGGCCGCCGGCCGCATGGTCATCCTCGTGGACGAGGAAGACCGCGAGAACGAAGGCGACATCGTCATCGCCGCCGACCACATCACCGCCGAATCCATCAACTTCATGGCCCGTCACGCGCGCGGCCTGATCTGCCTCACGCTCTCGCGCGAGATGTGCGAGCGGCTGCAGCTGCCGCCGATGGTCCAGCGCAACGGCGCCAAGCATTCGACCGCCTTCACCGTCTCCATCGAGGCGGCCGAAGGCGTGACCACCGGCATCTCGGCCGCCGACCGCGCCCGCACCGTACAGGCCGCCGTGGCGCGCAACGCCGTGGCCGCCGACCTGGTGCAGCCCGGCCACATCTTCCCGCTGCAGGCGGTGGACGGCGGCGTGCTCATGCGCGCCGGCCACACCGAAGCCGGCTGCGACCTGGCCGCCATGGCCGGCTGCTCGCCCGCCTCGGTGATCTGCGAGGTGATGAACGAAGACGGCACGATGGCTCGCCTGCCCGACCTGCAGATCTTCGCGGCCGAGCACGGCCTCAAGATCGGCACGATTGCCGCGCTCATCGAGCACCGCAGCCGCGTCGAATCGCTGGTCGAAAAAGTCGGCTGCCGCGAAATCCAGACCAACTGGGGCACCTTCACCGCCCATGCCTTCGTCGACAAGCCCAGCCGCGGCGTGCACCTGGCACTGGTGCGCGGCCAGTGGGCGCCCGAAGAGACGGTGTCGGTGCGCGTGCACGAACCGCTGTCGGTGCTCGACGCGCTCGAGGTCAACCGCCCGATGCACTCCTGGAGCCTGGACGCCAGCCTCTCGCACATCGCGAACGAAGGCAAGGGCGTGGCCGTGCTGCTGAACTGCGGCGAAACCGCGGCCGAGCTGCTCGCGCAGTTCGACGGCACCGCGCGCCCCGCGCAAGCCCCCGAGCGCGGCCGCATGGACCTGCGCAACTACGGCATCGGCGCGCAGATCCTGCGCGAATGCGGCGTGCACAAGATGAACCTGCTCGGCGCGCCGCGTCGCATGCCGAGCATGGCCGCCGGCTTCGGCCTCGAAATCGCCGGTTACCTCACGAAAGACTGAACGACCATGCAAGGTTCCAACAAGGGCGAGATCACCCTCAACGGCAAAGGCCTGCGCATCGGCATCGTGCAGGCGCGCTTCAACGCCGACATCACCGACGCACTGGCCACGGCCTGCCTGTCGGAGCTCGAGGCGCTCGGCGTGGCTGCCTCCGACATCCATCATGTGCAGGTGCCCGGCGCGCTCGAAGTGCCCGTGGCGCTGCAGGCGCTCGCCGAGCGCGGCGGCTACCACGCGCTCGTGGCGCTGGGCTGCATCATCCGCGGCGAGACCTACCACTTCGAACTGGTGGCCAACGAATCGGGCGCGAGCGTGAGCCGCGTCGCGCTCGACTACCGCCTGCCCATCGCCAACGCGATCCTCACGACCGAAAACCTCGAACAGGCCGTCGCCCGCCAGACCGACAAGGGCCGCGACGCAGCCCAGGTGGCGGTCGAGATGGCACAACTGCTGGCCACCCTTTCATGACCGAAGACACCTCCAAGTCCGCCAAGCCCCGCCAGTCGCGCACCGGCCTCACCAGCACGGGCGCACGCAAGGCCGCGGCCAAATCGAACCGCAGCCGCGCGCGCGAGTTCGCGCTGCAGGCGCTCTACCAGCACCTGGTAGGCCGCAACGACCCGACCGACATCGACCACTTCACGCGCGACCTCGCGGGCTTCCACAAGGCCGACGCGGCGCACTACGACGCGCTGCTGCACGGCTCGATCAACGGCGCCGAGCAGCTCGACGCGCTGATCCTGCCGCTGCTGGACCGCAAGTTCGCCGAAATCTCGCCCATCGAGCACGCCGTGATGTGGATCGGCGTGTACGAGTTCCAGAACTGCCCCGACGTGCCGTGGCGCGTGGTGCTCAACGAGTGCATCGAGCTTGCCAAGGAATTCGGCGGCACCGACGGCCACAAGTACGTGAACGCCGTGCTCAACGGCCTGGCACCGCAGCTGCGCCCGCTTGAAGTGGAAGCCGACCGGGCCACCGGCAAGGCGCGCCCATGAGGATCTCGACGCGCGCGCAGCGCATCGAACCGTTCTATGTGATGGAGGTCGCGAAAGCCGCTGGGGTGCTGGCCCGCGAAGTGGCCCACACCGACCGTCCGATGATCTTCCTGAACATCGGCGAGCCCGACTTCACCGCCCCGCCCCTGGTGCAGGAAGCCGCCGCCCGCGCCGTGCGCGCCGGCGCCACGCAGTACACGCAGGCCACCGGCCTCGATCACCTGCGCGAACGCATCAGCGGTTGGTACAAGCAGCGCTTCAACGTCGACGTGCCGGCGCGCCGCGTCGTCGTCACGGCCGGCGCCTCGGCCGCATTGCAGCTGGCCTGCCTCGCGCTCATCGAATCGGGCGACGAGATCCTGATGCCCGACCCGAGCTACCCCTGCAACCGCCACTTCGTGAGCGCTGCGGACGGCAAGGCCGTGCTGGTGCCGACCACGGCCGAAGAGCGCTTCCAGCTCACCGCCGCCAAGGTCGAGGCCGCCTGGACCGACAAGACACGCGGCGTGCTGCTGGCCTCGCCCTCGAACCCGACCGGCACCTCGATCGCGCCCGACGAGCTGCGCCGCATCCACGAGGTGGTGTCGCAGCGTGGCGGCATCACGCTGATCGACGAGATCTACCTGGGCCTGTCGTACGACGATGCCTTCGGGCAGACGGCGCTGGCCATCGACGACAACGTCATCAGCATCAACAGCTTCAGCAAGTACTTCAACATGACGGGCTGGCGCCTCGGCTGGCTGGTGGTGCCCGAAGTGCTGGTGCCGGTGGTCGAGCGCCTGGCGCAGAACCTCTTCATCTGCGCGAGCACCGTATCGCAGTACGCCGCGCTGGCCTGCTTCGAGGCCGAGAGCATCGCCGAGTACGAACGCCGCCGCGCCGAGTTCAAGGCCCGCCGCGACTGGTTCATTCCGCAACTGAACGCCCTGGGCCTGAACGTGCCCGTGGTCCCCGACGGCGCCTTCTACGCCTGGGCCGACTGCACCAGCGTGGCCGACAAGCTCGGCATCTCGGGCAGCTGGGACTTCGCCTTCGAGACCATGAAGCGCGCCCACCTCGCCGTGACGCCGGGCCGCGACTTCGGCACGGCCGAGACCGCGAAGTTCGTGCGCTTCTCCACCGCCAGTTCGATGGCGCACCTGCAGGAATCGGTCGAGCGCCTGCGGGCCATGATCGCCTCATGAGTTTCGAGTTTCCGATTCGCGTCTACTGGGAAGACACCGATGCCGGCGGCATCGTGTTCTACGCCAACTACCTGAAGTTCATGGAGCGCGGTCGCACCGAGTGGCTGCGCTCGCTGGGCGTCGAGCAGCGCAAGCTCAAGGAAGCCACCGGCGGCCAGTTCGTGGTGAGCGAAACGCAGCTCAAATACCATCGGCCCTCGCGGCTGGACGACGAACTGCTGGTTACAGCCGAGCTGCGGCAACTGGGCACGGCGTCGTTGATAATCGCTCAGCGCGTGCTATCAAAAACAGAGCAAGAACGCACCGGGGCCGCGGCACCGGTCTTGCTGTGCGAAGGCACGATCCGCATCGGCTGGGTGGACGCCGCCACCTTGCGCCCTGCGCGCATTCCGGCCCAAGTTTCGGGAACCCTCGAGCACTCCAGCGGCTCCATGACTCAACCTTTCAAGCCATGAACCAAGATCTCTCCATCATCAATCTCCTGCTCCACGCCAGCTTCGTGGTGCAACTGGTCGTGCTGCTGCTGGTGATCGTGTCGGTCGCCAGCTGGGCCGCCATCATCCGCAAGTACTTCGCCCTCAAGCGCATCCGCGTGCTCAACGACGACTTCGAGCGCGAGTTCTGGTCGGGCACCAGCCTGAACGAGCTGTTCGCCTCGGCGGCGCAGAACGCCAAGTTCGCCGGCCCCATGGAGCGCATCTTCGCCTCCGGCATGCGCGAGTACCAGAAACTGCGCGAACGCCACGTGACCGACGCGGCCACGCTGCTCGACGGCGCCCGCCGCGCCATGCGCGCGAGCTTCCAGCGCGAGCTGGATGCGGCCGAGCAGAACCTGTCGTTCCTGGCCACCGTCGGTTCGGTGTCGCCGTACGTGGGCCTCTTCGGCACGGTCTGGGGGATCATGCATGCCTTCACCGGCCTGGCCGCCCTCACGCAGGTGACGCTGGCCACCGTGGCGCCCGGCATTGCCGAAGCGCTGGTGGCCACGGCCATCGGCCTGTTCGCCGCCATTCCTGCGGTGGTCGGCTACAACCGCTTCGCGCGCGAGATCGACAAAATCGCCATCGCCCTGGAGACCTACATCGAAGAGTTCTCCAACATCCTGCAGCGCAACCTCTCGGCCAACCCCGGCGCCGTGACGCCCGCCGCCTCGGTCACCGCCGCGAACCGCTGAAGAGCGGCGCGCACAAGACAAAGGACGCGACGACATGCCCGCCGTTTCATCCCGGGGCCGCGGCCGCCGCACGATCAACGAGATCAACATGGTCCCGTTCATCGACGTGATGCTGGTGCTGCTGATCATCTTCATGGTCACGGCCCCGCTCATCACGCCGAGCGTGATCAACCTGCCGACGGTCGACCGGGCCAACAAGCAACCCGACAAGCCCATCGAGATCGTCATCAAGAGCGACGACGAAGTGCAGATCAAGAAAGACCCGTCCACCGGCACCGGCGGCGCGTCGATTCCCATGACGCAGATCGGCTCGGCGGCAAAGGCTGCGCAAGGCGGCGACGCCCAGCGCCCCGTGGTCATCAGCGCCGACAAGTCGGTGAAGTACGAAACCGTCGTGAAGGCGATGAACCAGCTCAAGCGCAGCGGCATCGAGCGCGTGGGGTTGTCGGTCACGACCACGGGCGGCAAATAAGGCATGTCGCTCGCCCTGGATCGCCCCGAGTTCGCGCCGCCGCCGCAGCGCGGCACGCCCCGCGCGGTTGCGCTCGCCCTCATTGCCCATGCGCTGCTGATCGCCGCCCTCACCTGGGGCGTGCGCTGGCGCAGCGAAGCCGACGACGGCGCGGTCGATGCCGAGCTGTGGTCCACCACGGTGATGCAGGCCGCCCCGCGCCTGTCGGTGCCGGAGCCGCCGGCCCCCGTGCCCGCACCGCCGCCGCCTGCGCCCGCACCGCCCCCGCCGCCTCCCCCAGCCGTCAAGCCGCCCGAGCCGGCGCCCGCCCCTGCGCCCGACATCGCGCTGGAGCGCGAGAAGAAGCTCAAGGAACAGAAGGCGCAGAAGGAGCGCGAGCTCGAGCAGCAGCGCGTGCAGCAGCAAAAGAAGAAGGAGCTCGAGGCCAAGGAGCGCGCCGAGGAAGAAGCCGAGCGCAAGAAAGAGCAGCAGAAGAAGCTGGCCGAGCAGAAGAAGCAGCAGGAAACCGAGGCCAAGCAGGCCGAAGCGAAGAAGGCGGAGGCGGCTGCCAAGCAGGCCGCCGCCGACCGCGCTGCGACGCTCAAGCGCATGCAGGGCCTGGCAGGCGCCAGCGGCAGCGACGATGCCAAGGGCAACGCCCAGCGTTCGTCCGGTCCGTCCAGCGGCTACGCCGGCCGCATCGCTGCCGCCGTGCGCCCGAACATCACCTTCCCCGATGCCGACAGCGTGAACGGCAACCCCGAGGCCGAGTTCGAAGTGCGGCTGGCACCCGACGGCACCATCGTCGGCGTCAAGCTCGCCAAGTCCAGCGGCCTGCCCGCCTGGGACGAAGCGGCCGAACGCGGCCTGCGCAAGACCGACAAGCTGCCGCGCGACACGGACGGGCGCATCTTCCCTTCGCTGATCGTCACGCTCAAGCCCAAGCGCTGACACTCGCAATCACCTACATCGTGGGTGATTGCAAGCGACACCACCCGCTCGTTTAGGATCGTCGGCAACTCATTGTTGCTGGCGCTCCTGACATGGTCGACTCTTTCCCTGCCGTTCGCCTCCAAGACCTCACGCCGCTGCCCTACCAGCAGGCACTGGCCGCCCACCTCCAGGCGAACGAACCCGAGGCCTGGCGCTGGGCCGCTTCGGCCGAAGCGCGCGAAGAACACACGGCCGCCATGCGTGCCGAATTGCTGCGCAGCGCCTACCGCCTCGACGCCGACGCGCACCCCGACCTGCATGCCGACGCCACCCTGGCCGCGCAGCGGCTGGGCGTCACGGCGCGCATCACGCTCTACCAGGCGCCGTCCGGCGACGGCGCGGCCATGAACGCCGCGATCTACGTCGTGCCGGGCGAGGCGCACATCGTGCTCTCGGGCCCGCTGCTCGAAAAACTGCAGCCGCCCGAGCGCCAGGCCGTGCTCGGCCACGAGCTGGCGCACTACCTGCTGTGGGAGCGCGACGGCGGCAAGCACCACGTCGTCGACCGCCTGCTGCACGCCACAGCGTCCGACCCGCGCGCCGACGCGAGCCACCTGCAGGCCGCGCGGCGCCATGCGCTGTACACCGAGGCCTTTGCCGACCGCGGCGGCTGCGTGGCCTGCGGCGCGCTCGAGCCCGCCGTGAGCGCGCTCATCAAGATCGAGACCGGCCTCACGCAGGTCAACGTGGCGAGCTACCTGGCGCAGGCCGAGGAAATCTGCGCAGACCCCGGCAACAAGGCATTGCAGACGCGCGGCGTGAGCCACCCCGAAGTGTTCGTGCGCGCCCGCGCGCTGCGCCTGTGGGCCGGCCGCGAGCACGACGCCGACGAATGGCTGGCCGCCGCGCTCGAAGGTCCGCTCGACCTGTCCACGCTCGACATGCTCGGCCAACAACGCGTGAGCGCGCTCACGCGCGGCACCCTGGCGCAGCTGCTGCAGCGGCCCGTGCTGCAGTCGGACTCGCTGCTCGCGCATGCGCGCCGCTTCTTCCCCGACTTCACGCCGCCCACGTCGGCGATGCCGCTGCCCGAGCCCGCGCCCGCCGGCTTGCACGACTACCTGGCCAGCGTGCTGGTCGACTTCGTCGCCGCCGATCCCGAGGTGGACGACGTCACCCTCGCCGCCGCGCTGGGCCTGGCCGATGCGCTCGGCTGCGACACGCCCTTCGAACAGCGCGTGCTGAAAGACCTGGGTCTTTCCAAGCGCAACTTCACCCGCGTCAAGCGCGATGCCGCCGCCTTGCTCGACAAGGCCGCCACCACCCCGTCGTCTTCTTCGCAGGCCGCCGCCGCATGACTCTCGCTCCCGCCCCGCTCCTGCAACTGCTCGCCACCGCCGAGGCCCACGGCGGTCTGCAGACCGACGATGTGCTCAAGCTCGTGCTGCCGCTGCTGCGCGAGGTCTCGGCCCTGCACGAACTCGGCAACGTTGCCGCGCTCGGCAACGCCTTCGCCTACCGCGTGACCGACGCGCCCGCCGAACCCGCGCTGGCACTGGCCCAGCCCGAAGGCACCGCGCCGCGCCGCCACCCCGAGGCCATCGCGCCGCTCGAACAACCCGCCGCCTCCGTGCTGCGCGTGGTCGGCGAAACGCGCCTGACCGTCGATGCCGACGCCGGCGTCGCGCTCGAGAACCTCGCGGTGATGCCCGATGCCGGCCCCGACACCGTGCCCACGCGCCCCGTCTACCTGCCCGGCTACGCCGCGTGGGAGCTGCGCCTGGGCCACCACGACGCGCTCGGCGACATCCTGTGCCTGGGCCAGGTGCTGGCCAGCCTGTCGTGCGGGCTCGACTTCACCGACGGCGACGACCTGACCCGCTTTGCCACGCACCGCGGCAACCTGTTCGAGCTGAACCGCCGGCTGCACCCGGTGGTGGCCGCCGTGATCTTCGAGATGACCGCGCTCGACCGCCACGAGCGCGCGCGCGACCTGCCCTCGGTCATCCGCCGCCTCGAGACCTACCGAGACCAGCCCGTCGACCTCGGCCTGGACCGCATCGCACCCGCAAGAGACGGCGCGGGCCAGCGCCGCCAGGCGATCCAGCTGCACCTGCGCGACCGGCTGTTCGACCTGTCGCGGCGCAACCGCCTGCTGTACTTCAAGCCGACGCAGGCGCATGTGAACCTCACCGTCGCCAGCGTGCCGCTGGTGGTCGACCTCAACAGCATCCGCACCGACCAGCTGTGCGTGTGGGACGGCCGCTTTGCCGCCGACATCGCGAGCTGCGACCCCGTGCCGCTCGCGCGCTGGCTGCGCTTCGAAGACCAGCCCTACCTGCCCGGCGCGCTCGACCGCATCCTGCAGGAGGCGCGGCGCGACCGGGCCGAGTACGGCTTCTCGCAGCTGTCGCTGGTGATCGCCTTCCTGCGCTGGCACAACCTCAAGGAGGGCGAGGCCGAACGCGCCGAGCGCATCGCCTCGCCGCTGCTGATGCTGCCGGTGGAGCTCACGCGCAAGAAAGGCGTGCGCGACCAGTACCTGCTCGAAGCCTCGGCCAGCGAGGCGCAGGTGAACCCCACGCTGCGGCATCACCTGCGTCAGCTCTACGGCATCGCGCTGCCCGAGACGGTGGACCTGCGCGAGACCTCGCTCGAACAGTTCCACGCCCAGTTGTCGGCGCAGATCGCGCAGAGCGAGCCCGGCGTGCAGCTGCGGCTGGTGAAGCAGCCCGAGATCGCCGTGATGCACCAGCGCGCACGCCAGCGGCTCGAACAGTTCAAGCGCCGCACCCGCGTGCGCTCGCCCTCGGCGGTGCCGGTGGCCGCGCAAGACTTCAGCTACGCGCAGGACGACTTCCGCCCGCGCGGGCTGCAGCTGTTCCATGCGCGCGTGCGCCCCGTGCCGCTGCCGGTGCGCGAGGCCATCGGTGGCGCGCCGCAGCCGCGCGCGCCGCAGATGGCGGCCACGGCGGTCGACGACACCGAGCGCAAGACCTTCGCGCTGCGCGAGAGCAGCGGCAACCCCTACCAGTGGGACATCGACCTCACGGCCGTGACGCTGGGCAACTTCAACCACCGCAAGATGTCGCTGGTGCGCGACTACTCGGGGCTGGCCGAATCCGACCTGGCGAGCGAGGCCTTCGACCGCGTGTTCTCGCTGCAGCCGCGCCGCGTCGACGGCGAGACGCCGCCCGCCCTGCCGCTGGCCGACCAGTGGCCCGTGGTGCAGGCCGACGCCACGCAGACCGCCGCGGTGGCGCTCGCGCGCACCGGCACGAGCTACATCATCCAGGGCCCGCCGGGCACGGGAAAGTCGCAGACCATCACCAACCTGATCGCCGACTACGTGGGCCGCGGCCAGCGCGTGCTGTTCGTCTGCGAGAAGCGCGCCGCCATCGACGTCGTGTTCCACCGCCTGCGCCAGCAGGGACTGGACGAGCTGTGCTGCATGATCCACGACTCGCAGGGCGACAAGAAGGCCTTCGTGCAGAACCTGCGCAAGACCTACGAGCTGTGGCTCGAGGCGCCCGGCACGCTGGCGCAGGAAAGCACCGAGCGCACGCAGGTGCTCGACGCCATGGACCTCGACCTGCGCGCGCTCGAACGCTTCGACGCCGCCATGCACGACGTGCCCGAACACATCGCCGTGACGCTGCGCGAGCTGCTGTCGCGGCTGGTGACGCTCAAGGCCAGCGACCCGTCGCTCACGCCGGTGCAGGCCGAAGCATTGCCGGCCTTCGCAGCCTGGCGCCGGCATGCGGAGCTGGTGTCGCGCCTGCACCTGGCCGTGACCGAGAGCCTGGGCGCGCCCAGCTTCGCGCAGCATGTGTTCGCGCAGCTCGCGCCCTCGCTGCTCGCGCAGGAGAAACCGCTGGCGCGGCTGGTCGAACGCAGCGAACGCGCCATCGACCTGAGCGCCCCCTGCCGCGATGCGCTGGTCGACGCCTGGCCGCCGCTGGCCGAGGCCGGCGTGCTGTGGCGCGATGCGCTGGCCGTGGTGGCCGATGCGCGCAGCGTCGCCTCGCTGGCCGCGCGCGGCCAGCTGGCGCTGCTCGACGCGGCGCACCCGAGCAGCCTTGCGCTCGGCATCGCCCTGAACGACAAGCGCACGTTGCAGCAAGCGCTCGACGCGCAGCTGCAGCGCACCGCCCACTGGCGCGACAAGCTCTCGCCCGGCGACACCGAAGCCGCGCTTGCCCAGGCCCGCGCGCAACAAGGTTCGCTGTTGCGCTGGCTGCAGCCCTCGTGGTGGCGCCTGTCGGGCGAACTCAAGCGCCGCTACGACTTCGCCGCGCATGCCGTGCGCCCGCAGTTCAGCCAGCTCCTCGAAGACCTGCGCGCCGAACAGGCCGCGCGCACCGCGCTCGACCAGCAGGCGGCACGCATCGAGGCCGACTACGGCTGCACCGACGCCGACGCCTTCGCGCAGCAGCTGCAGGCGATGCGCGGCATCGACGGCGGCGCCGGCCTGCGCGCGGCGTTCCAAGTCCACCTGCGCACCGACGCGGCCCGCCGCAGCGTCGAACAGCTCGTCGCCGCCGCACCGCGCGTCGACACGCTCGACGCCCTCTGGCACGACCTGCTGCACGACGCCGGCGCGCAACCGCTGGACGCGCTCGACGCGCTGGCCCGCACGCTGCGCGACCAGGCCGACGCGCTGCCGTCGGTGCTCCAGCCGCTGCAGGAACTGGCCGACGCCGACCCGGCCGTGGCCGCCGCGCTGCGCACCCTGCCGCTGCCGCCCGAGGCGATCGAGTACGCCGTCGCGCGCGAAGGGCTGGAGCGTGTCTACCGCACCGAGCGCTGGCTGCCGCGCTTCGACGGCGCCACGCTCGCGCGCCACGCACAGCGCCTGGGCGAAGGCGAACGCAAGCTGCTCGAACGCAACGCACGCACGCTCGCCGCCGCGGTGCGCCAGCGCTTCCGCGACCATGTGCAGAAGAGCGCCCTGCCCGCGAGCCAGCTCGACGCCGACGGCAAGGTCTTCAAGAAGAGCTACAACGCGGGCCGCCGCGAGCTCGAGCACGAGTTCGGCAAGACCATGCGCTACAAGGCGATCCGCGAACTCGCCAGCGGCGACACCGGCCGCGTGGTGCGCGACATGAAGCCCATCTGGCTCATGAGCCCGCTGTCGGTGTCCGACACGCTGCCGCTCGCGGCCGACCTGTTCGACGTGGTGATCTTCGACGAGGCCAGCCAGATCCCGGTCGAAGAAGCTGTGCCCGCGCTGTACCGCGCGCCGCAGATCATCGTGGTGGGCGACGAGATGCAGCTGCCGCCGACCAGCTTCTTCTCGTCGGGCCGCGACGCCGAGGAAGACACCGTGTCGGTGGCAGGCGACGATGCAGAAAGCGGCGAGGAAGGCGAACGCATCGCCGTCGTGCTCGACTCCGACAGCCTGCTGAACCAGGGCGCGCGCAACCTGCCGGCCACGCTGCTGGCCTGGCACTACCGCAGCCGCTACGAATCGCTCATCGGCTTTTCGAACGCGGCCTTCTACGCGGGCAACCTGTACACCATTCCCGACCGCAGCCTGCCCGCGCCCGAGCGCGGCGAGATCGTGGTGCAGTCGCGCAGCCCGACCGACGAGTCCGTGAAGGCGCAGGTCGACGCCCTGCTCTCGCGCGCCATCAGCTTCCACCGCGTGGCCGATGCGGTGTACGAGAACCGCATCAACGACGGCGAGGCGCGCCACATCGCGCAGCTGGTGCGCGAGCTGCTGCGGCGCGAGACCGGGCGCAGCCTGGGCATCGTGGCATTCTCGGAAGCGCAACAAGGCGAGATCGAGGAAGAGCTGAACGCGCTCGGCGCGGTCGATGCCGACTTTGCGGCGCGGCTGGAGGCCGAGTACGTGCGCGAGGAAGACGACCAGTTCTGCGGCCTCTTCATCAAGAACCTGGAGAACGTGCAGGGCGACGAGCGCGACATCATCATCCTGAGCATCTGCTACGGCCCCAACCCCGAGGGCCGCATGCTGATGAACTTCGGTCCCATCAACCAGCGCGGCGGCGAGAAGCGGCTGAACGTGATCTTCAGCCGTGCCAAGCACCACATGGCAGTGGTCTCGACCATCCGCCACGAGGCGATCACCGACGACCACAACGAAGGCGCGGCGGCGCTGAAGAACTTCCTGCGCTATGCCGAGTGCCTGTCACGCGGCGACGAGGACACGGCGCGGCGCGTGCTCGAAGGCATGAACCCGCTGGCGCGTGGCCACGTGGTGCGGCAGGCGCGCACGGACGAGGTCACGGCGCAGATCGCGCAGGCGCTGCGCGCACGCGGCCATGCGGTGGACGAACAGGTGGGGCAGTCGCGTTTTCGCTGCGACCTCGCGGTGCGCGCATCGGGCCAGGGCCACTATGCGCTGGGCCTCCTCGTGGATGGCGCGGCGCAGGACGGCACGCGCCACAACGTGCTGGAACGCTACGTCTCGCGTCCGCGCATCCTCGACGCGTTCGGCTGGCAGGTGATGCAGGTGCTGGCCAAGGACTGGCTGCACGCCCCCGAGGCCGTGCTCGACCAGGTCGAACAGGCGCTCGGGAAAAAGGCGGGGGTCAGCGCAGGACGGTGATGACGCGCTTCACGTCGAGTTCGGTCTTGCCGGTGAGCCGGTCCTTGTCGAACTCGCCGCTGAGCTCGACGCGCACCTTGTCGTCGATCTTCACGCCCGGCGGGAAGTACTTGGCGTCGATCTCGACCTTCAGGCGCCCCGTGTCGTCGGCGAAGGTGTAGTGCTCGCCGCCGTCGTGCGAGACGATGAAGCCGCGCACCGTGGCGTGCTGGTCGTCCTGGCCGGTCTCGATCAGCTGCTTGACCGTCAGGTTCGGCACCGAGCTCGGGCCGGCGTACTGGGCCCAGGCCGCGGCCATGGGCAGCGCCACGCCGAACGTCAATGCGGTGGTCTTGATGATCTTCTTGAAATGCATGCGGTCATTCCTCCTGTGAGTGGCCCAAGGCCAGGTTGCAACAGACTGATGGACCGCGCGCGGGCCCCGAGGTTCCCCGGGGCAGCGGGACCGCGGGGCCCGATCAATCGTAGATGACCTGCGCCTTGCCCGCTTCGGCCTGCGCGGTCCAGCTCGCGAGCGCCGCATCGGTCGGGAAGAACTTGGCGCGCTCGCCCAATTGCAACTCGACCTGCGCCCCGCCCCGCGCCATCGACAGACGCACGGGCAGGCCGTGCACCAGGTCGCCGACCTCGGTCTGCTCGGTGCGCGCCGGAAAGTCTTTCAAGAGGCGCGCGATCTCCGGCACCTTGCCGTTGACCGCCACACGCAGGAACTTGCCGAAGCGGCAGCGCGCCGAGGCCAGGTCCCACACCTGCTGCACCTGGAAGCGCGCTTCGAAGCCGCCGCGTGCGGGCTGCAGCTTGCCGCTCACGATGACGAGCTCGTCGTCCTTCAGCGTGTTGCGGTTGGCGTTGATGAGCGCCTCGTCGGCCGTGGCGTCGATGGACTCCGACTTGTCGTCCAGCTTGAAGATCGCCAGCCGGCCGCGCTGGCCGTTGATGACGCGGAAGTCGCTCACGATGCCGGCGATGACCTGCGGGTCGCGGCTGTCGAGCAGGTCGCCGATCTCGCGCTTGCAAAAGCGCCGCACCTCGTGCGAGACCTCGTCGAACAGGTGGCCCGACAGGTAGAAGCCGACGGCCGTCTTCTCGAAGGTCAGGCGCTCCTTCACGCCCCAGGGCGTGGCATCGACCAGGTCGGGTTCCTGCGTGGCCGAGCCGTGCTCGCAGTCGCCGAAGATGTCGGCCTGCGAGGCATTGGCCGCCGTGGCAATGGCGAACTCGAAGGCGCGGTCGACCGAGGCGATGAGCGAGGCGCGGTTCTGCTGGATGGCGTCGAACGCGCCGGCCTTGATGAGCGCCTCGACCGTGCGCTTGTTGATGCGCTGGCGGTCGATGCGCACGCAGAAGTCGTACAGGCTCTTGAATGGCCCGCCCTCTTCGCGCGCCCGCACCACGGCCTCGACCGCGAGCTGGCCCGTGCCCTTCACGGCGCCCAGGCCGTAGCGGATGATCCGGTTGGTGACGGGCTCGAAGCGGTAGTTGCCGCGGTTCACGTCCGGCGGCTCGAAGGTGATGTTGAAATTCTTCTGGGCGTCTTCGAACAGCAGCTTGAGCTTGTCCGTGTCGTCCATTTCCACGGTCATGTTGGCGCAGAAGAACTCGGCCGTGTAGTGGACCTTGAGCCAGCCCGTGTGGTACGCCAGCAGCGAGTAGGCGGCGGCGTGCGACTTGTTGAAGCCGTAGCCCGCGAACTTCTCCATCAAGTCGAAGATTTCGTCGGCCTTGTCCTGCACGATGCCGTGCGTGGACAGCGCGCCCGCGCGGAACTTCTCGCGGTGTTCGGCCATTTCCTCGAGCTTCTTCTTGCCCATCGCGCGACGCAGCAAGTCGGCGCCGCCGAGCGAGTAACCGCCCAGGATCTGCGCGGTCTGCATCACCTGCTCCTGGTAGACCATGATCCCGTAGGTCTCGGAGAGCACCTCGGCCACGGCCGGGTGCGGGTACTCCACGTCTTCGCGGCCGTGCTTGCGCGCCACGAAGCTGGGAATCAGGTCCATCGGGCCCGGACGGTACAGCGCGTTCAGCGCGATCAGGTCTTCCAGGCGCGTGGGCCGAGCGTCCTTCAGCATGCCCTGCATGCCGCGGGATTCGAACTGGAACACGGCCTCGGTCTTGCCGTCGGAGAACAGGCGGTAGGTCGGCCCGTCGTTCAGCGGGATGTTCTCGAACGCGAAGTTCTCCTGACCCTTGTGGCGCTTCATGATGAACTCGCGCGCGATCTCCAGGATCGTGAGCGTGGCCAGGCCCAAGAAGTCGAACTTCACGAGGCCGATGGCTTCGACGTCGTCCTTGTCGTACTGGCTCACGGCCGATTCGCTGCCGGGCTGCTGGTACAGCGGGCAGAAGTCGGTGAGCTTGCCCGGCGCGATGAGCACGCCGCCGGCGTGCATGCCGATGTTGCGGGTCATGCCTTCGAGCTTCTGCGCGAGCTCGACCAGCATGCGGACTTCTTCTTCCTTCTCGATGCGCTCCGCCAGCTGCGGCTCCATCTCGATGGCGTAGTTGTTCTTGTCGCCTTCGATCTTCTTTTCGGGCGGGTACTGCAGCGTGACCGACATGCCCGGCTTGTTCGGGATCAGCTTGCTGATGCCGTCGCAGAACATGTAGCTCATGTCGAGCACGCGGCCCACGTCGCGGATGGCCGCGCGCGCGGCCATGGTGCCGAAGGTGGCGATCTGGCTCACGGCGTTGCGGCCGTACTTGTCCTTCACGTAGTCGATCACGCGGTCCCGGTTGCCCTGGCAGAAGTCGATGTCGAAGTCGGGCATCGAGACGCGTTCGGGGTTCAGGAAACGTTCGAACAGCAGCTTGTATTCGAGCGGGTCGAGGTCGGTGATCTTCAGCGCGTAGGCCACGAGAGAACCCGCACCCGAGCCCCGGCCCGGGCCCACGGGGCAGCCGTTTTCCTTGGCCCACTTGATGAAGTCGCCCACGATCAGGAAGTAGCCGGGGAAGCCCATGTTCAGGATCGTGTTGATCTCGAACTCCAGGCGCTCCACGTAGCGCGGCCGTTCGGCCTCGCGCTTGGCTTCGTCGGGGTACAGGTGCTTCAGTCGCACCTCCAGCCCGTCGAACGACTCCTGACGGAAGAACTCGCCGATCGGCATGCGCACGCCTTCGCTGATGAAGGGCGTGGGAAAGTCGGGCAGCTGCGGCTTGCCGAGCACCAGCGTGAGGTTGCAGCGCTTGGCGATTTCGACCGTGTTGGCCAGCGCGCTGGGCACGTCGGCAAACAGCGCCTGCATCTCGGCGCTCGACTTGAAGTACTGCTCTTCGGTGAACTTGCGCACGCGGCGCGGGTTGCCGAGGATTTCGCCTTCGGAAATGCACACGCGCGCCTCGTGCGCCTCGTAGTCCTGGCGCTCGGCGAACTGCACCGGGTGCGTGGCGACCACCGGCAGCTTCAGGCGGGCCGCGAGCTTCACGGCCGCGATCACGTGCGGCTCGTCTTCGGGGCGGCCGGCGCGCTGCAGCTCGATGTAGAAACGGTGCGGGAACATGCCCGCCAGTTGCAGCGCCAGTTCGGCGGCGCGCTCTTCCTGGCCTTGCAGCAGCGGCTGGCCCAGCGGCCCGGCCTGCGCGCCCGACAGCGCGATCAGGCCGCCCTGCAGCTCCTGCAGCCATTCGAGCTTGCAGGCCGCCTGCGACTGGCCGCGGCCCACGTTCTGCGTCCAGGCGCGGGCGAGCAGCTCCGACAGGTTGAGGTAGCCCTCCATGTTCTGCACCAGCAGAATGAGGCGGGTCAGCGCGCCGGGCTCCTTGCCCAGCCCGTCGATGAAGATTTCAGCGCCGATGACGGGCTTGACGCCCTTGCCCCGGCCCTGCTTGTAGAACTTGACCGTCCCGAACAGGTTGTTCAGGTCGGTGATGGCCAGCGCAGGCTGCTTGTCGGCAGCGGCGGCCTTGATGACTTCGTCGATTCGATTCGTGCCATCGACGACGGAAAACTCGGTGTGCAGACGCAGGTGAACAAACATCCGTCGATTGTAGGAAGCGCCACCCCACGATGTGGTGCGGTGATCCCTACAATCCCGCCCCGTGCAAGAGATTTTGAATATCGCCGCCTACAAGTTCGTGGGCATCAACGACAGCCCCGTGCTGCGTGAGACCCTGCGCGAGCGCGCGCAGGCCCTGGGCCTGATGGGCACGATCCTGCTGGCGCCCGAAGGTATCAACCTGTTTCTGGCGGGGACGGCGCAGGCCATCCACGCCTTCCTGGCCGACCTGCGCGCCGATGCGCGCTTTGCCGACCTCGAAACCAAGGAAAGCTGGTCGGCCACGCAGCCTTTCCGGCGCATGCTGGTGAAGCTCAAGCGCGAGATCATCCGCATGGACCACCCGGCCATCCAGCCCGCCGCCGGCCGCGCGCCCGGCGTGGACGCGCCCACGCTCAAACGCTGGCTCGACCAGGGCCACGACGACGAGGGCCGCAAGATCGTGATGCTGGACACGCGCAACGACTTCGAGGTCGACGAAGGCACCTTCGACGGCGCGATCGACTGGCGCATCACCAAGTTCACCGAGTTCCCGCCCGCCCTGAAGGCGCACCGCGCCGACTTCGAGGGCAAGACGGTGGTGAGCTTCTGCACCGGCGGCATCCGCTGCGAGAAGGCGGCCATCCTCATGCGCGAGGAAGGCGTGGAGCACGTGCTGCAGCTCGAAGGCGGCATCCTCAAGTACTTCGAGGACGTCGGCGGCGCGCACTACCACGGCGATTGCTTCGTGTTCGACGGCCGCCGGGCCCTGGCGCCCGACCTCAGCGCGCGCGCCTCCGATGCCAGCGCCCGGGCCTCGGAAGACCCGGACATCGGCATCAAGCAATAAACGGAAGACTCAGACCGGCGTGGTGCCCGTGTCGGGCTCGCGCACGCCGAAGGGCTTGCCCGGCAGCGGAATGAACTCGGTCTCGCCGGGCACGTGGCCCATGCGCTGCGCGGCCCAGTCGGCGCCGGCTTCGAGGATGCGCTCACGCCGGCTCGAGACGAAATTCCAGGTGATGTAGCGCGGGCCGTCCAGCGGCTCGCCGCCGATGACCATCAGGCGCACGGCGGCGTCGGCAGTGAACACCGCGCCCTGCCCGTCGGGCAGCACCGCCATCGTGTGGGCGGGCGCCGGCTCGCCGTTCACCAGCGCATCGCCGTCGACCATGTAGACCGCGAGTTCGGGCGCCAGCGCGGGCAGCTCGAAACGGCCGCCGGCCGGCAGCGCGATGTCCAGGTAGACCGTCTGCGCCAGCGTCTTCACCGGCGAGCGCACGCCGAAGGCCTCGCCCACCAGCACGCGCACCGGCACGCCCTGCACCGTCAGCTCGGGAATGGCGTCGGCCGGCGTGTGCTCGAAGCTGGGTTCGACCTCTTCATGGGCCTGCGGCAACGCGGCCCACAGCTGCAGGCCGTGGTTCACGAAAGTGTCGGCCAAGAGGCGCTCGGGCTTGCGCTCGGAGTGCACGATGCCGCGCCCCGCGGTCATCCAGTTGATGGCGCCGGGCTGGATCTCCTGCACGCTGCCGAGGCTGTCGCGGTGCATCATCGCGCCCTCGAACAGGTAGGTGACCGTCGACAGGCCGATGTGCGGGTGCGGGCGCACGTCGTGCGCGTTGCCGGGCTGCTCGGTGGCCGGGCCGAAGTGGTCGAAGAACACGAAGGGTCCGACCGAGCGGCGCTGCGCCGCCGGCAGCACGCGCCGCACGTTGAAGCCACCGCCCAGGTCCTTGTCGTGGGGCCGCAGCAATTGGATTTCAGGGATGGTGTCGGTCATCGTGGGGTCCTTGTGGGCGAAGTTCTTTGGGGGCGTTATGCGCGTGATCTTGCCACCGCGCCCACGCGCTCGCCGAAGGCACGCGCGGTTTCCAGGTCGCCCTTGGGCATCTCGGCCGGGCTCGCGTCCGAGGGCGACTGCGTGAGCAGGCCGCCGTAGCCGCCGACGTAGTTCATCGCGTCGCGCGTGGCCGCCTTGTTGTTGGTCGGCAGGATGCCCATGCTGACCCAGATGCCGCTGTGCTGCATCGCCAGCGTCCACAGGTAGGTCATGGTCGTGACCTTGTCGCCGTTCATCGTGGCGCTGTTGGTGAAGCCGGCGAAGAGCTTGTCTTTCCAGCCTTGCGTGTACCAGACCTTGGACGACGCGTCGGCGAATTTCTTGAACTGCCAGCTCACGCCGCCCATGTAGGTCGGCGAGCCGAAGATGATCGCGTCGGCCGCGGCCAGCGTCTCCCAGCCACCGGCCGGCAGGTTGCCGTCGGCGTCGATGGCGAGCAGCTGCGCGCCCGCCCCGTCGGCCACGGCCTGGGCCACGCGCTGGGTGTGGCCGTAGCCGGAATGGAAGACAACGACGATGTTTGCCATGAAACGGATTTCCTCAAAGAAGCGATGAAGTCGGCAGGCCGCGCCCACGAGGTGTGCGCGGCCTGGGTGGAGCGAGCTTACTTTTTATCGATGCTGAAACGGCCGGCGCCGAAGGCCGCGAAAGCCAGAAGGCCACCGGCGATCGCGATGTTCTTGAAGAACATCAGCTGGTTCACGAAGGCCTTGTCGGCAGGCATGCCCCAGTAGTTGTGGAACATCACGGCCGCGGCCACGGTGAAGATCGCCAGCACGATGGCCGACACGCGCGTCTTGAAGCCGACCAGCAGCAGCAAGCCGAGCCCCAGCTCCACGACGATCGCGATGACCGCCGCCACCTGCGGCAGCGGTGCGCCCACCGAGGAGATGTACCCCACGGTGCCGGCGAAGCCCATGAGCTTGCCGAAGCCGGCGGGCACGAACAGCGCTGCAAGCAGCACGCGGCCGATGAGTGCCAGGGTGTCCTGGGCAGCGTTGGGGGCGGTGGTTGTGGTGGTAATGGCCATGGTGAAAACTCCTCGTTGGTTGTTGAAGCGAAAGGAACAAAGAAAAGGACGCCGTCTCAGGCCGTCAGGTCGAACACCAGCACTTCGGCATCCTTGCCGGCGCCGAGCGTGAGTTGCGATTCGCCTTCGAGCATCGCGGCGTCGCCGCCCACGAGCTTCTGGCCGTTGACTTCGAGCTCGCCGCGCACCAGGTGCACGTAGCTCTTGCGTTGCGGGTCGAGCGCCAGGCTAGCAGTCTCGTCGCCGTCGAACAGGCCGGCGAACAGGCGTGCGTCGGCGTTCACCGTCACCGAGCCGTCGCGGCCGTCGGGCGAGGCCACCAGGCGCAGGGTGCCGCGCTTCTCGGCGTCGCTGAACTGCTTCTGCTCGTAGCCGGGGGTGATGCCGCGTTCCTTGGGCTCGATCCAGATCTGCAGGAAGTGCGTGGTCTCGTCGGCCTTGTGGTTGAACTCGCTGTGCATCACGCCACGGCCGGCGCTCATGCGCTGCACGTCACCCGGCGGAATGGATTCGATGTTGCCCATGCTGTCCTTGTGCGCGAGTTCGCCCGAGAGCACGTAGCTGATGATCTCCATGTCCCGGTGGCCGTGGGTGCCGAAGCCGGCGCCCGCCGCCACGCGGTCTTCGTTGATCACCCGCAGGTTGCCGAAGCCCATGTAGGCCGGATCGTAGTACCCCGCGAAGGAAAAGCTGTGGAACGAGCGCAGCCAGCCATGGTCGGCATAACCGCGTTCCTGGGATTTACGCACTTGCAACATATCGAACTCCTTGCTGCCCCACCCGGTTCGGGCGCCGGGGCTTTCGTCGTGGGCCGCGCCGGATGCGCAGCGGATGAGAAGAATTCTGGACCTCCATCCCCCTCTGAAAGACGCCCGGTTTTGATGGCATCATTCAAATTATTTGAATGATGGAGCCCGCCCCATGACGAGCGCCCGAGACGTCCTCACCCCCGACGCGCTGGCCATGCTGCAGACGGTGGCCACCACCGGCAGCTTCGCCGCCGCCGCGCGCGCGCTCGGCCTGGTGCCCAGCGCGCTGAGCTACCGCGTGCGCCAGATCGAGGACGCCCTGGACGTGCTGCTGTTCGACCGCAGCGCGCGCCAGGCCCGCATCACCGAGGCCGGCGCCGAACTGCTGCGCGAGGCCGCGCGCCTGCTCGGCGAGATCGACGCCGTGGCCAACCGAGTGAAGCGCGTGGCCACCGGCTGGGAGCCGATGCTGACCATCGCGGTCGACAGCGTGATCGCACGCGACCCGCTGCTCGACCTGTGCACCGCCTTCTTCGCGCTTGAGCCGCCCACGCGCTTGAAGCTGCGTGACGAAACCCTGCTGGGCACCATCGAGGCGCTGACCAGCGGCGAGGCCGACCTGGCGATCGGCGCGGTGCTCGATGCCGCGAGCCTGGCCTTCACCGCCACCGGCATCCGCAGCCGGCCGATCGGCGAACTGCGCTTCGTGTTCGCGGTGGCGCCGCACCATCCGCTCGCGCGCCTGCCGCAGCCGCTGAGCGACGCGGTGCTGCGCCAGCACCGCGCGGTGGCCGCGGCCGACTCGGTGCGCAGCGGGCCGAGCATGACCGTGAACCTCGTCGGCGGGCAGGACGTGCTCACCGTGCCCAGCATGCAGGCCAAGATCGCCGCGCAACTGCACGGCCTGGGCGGCGGCTTCTTGCCCGAGCCGATGGCGCGGCCCTACATCGAGGCCGGCCACCTTGTCGAACTGCAGACCGAACGCCAGCCGCCGCTGGGCACCATGCACTGCGCGTGGCGCGTGCGCAGCGCGGGCAAGCCGGGGCGCGCGCTCGAATGGTGGCTCGCGCAGTTCGAGCACGAGGGCACGCGCAAGGCGCTGCTCGAACGGCACCGCGGCCGCTGAAGGCCACGCGGTGCGCGGCTGCAATACGCGGCTGCATAAGGGTCGCCCCCAGCCCGGGGACGCGCGCAGACCGAGGTAGAGTGTGCACGGCCTCCTCAGTCATCACCCTGTCAAAAGAAAAGAGTCCGCCATGCCCAAAGCCAAAGCCCGCGCCACCGCCGACCGCCACCGAACTCCCGCCGCCGCCCGCCACTTCGCCGTGATCGGCGCCGGCATTGCCGGCGTGGCCTGTGCCCGCACGCTGATGCAGGCCGGGCACCGTGTCACGGTGTTCGAACGCGAGGCCACGCCGGGCGGGCGGATGGCGAGCATCGACACCGCCTTCGGCCGCTTCGACAGCGGCGCCCAGTACTTCACCGTGCGCGATCCGCGCTTTGCCCAGGTGCTGGCCACCACGCCCGCGCTGTGCCGCCCCTGGAGTGCCAATCTCGTGCGCGTGCTCGACGCCCACGGCCGCGTGGCCGAAGCGGCGCTGCCTTCGCTGGAGCCGCACTGGGTCGCCCAGCCCGGCATGGACGCGCTCGTGGCCCACTGGGCCGCGCCGCTGGGCGAACACCTCGTCACCGGCACGCAAGTCACCCGCATCGAGCCCGACGCGCTCGACGCCACCCGCTGGCAGCTGCGCACCGCCGGCGCCGACGATTCCCAGCACGTGTACTCCGGCTTCGACGCCGTGCTGCTGGCCGTGCCGCCCGCACGCACCCGCGAACTGCTGGCCGGCGGCGACCGCTCGGCCACGCTGAGCCGCAAGATCGAACCCGTGCGCATCGCGCCCTGCTGGACGCTGATGATCGCCTTCCCCCAGGCCAACCAGGCCAACATGTCGCACCTCGGCCCGCAGTGGAACGTGGCGCGCAGCACCCACCACCGCGTGGCATGGCTGGCGCGCGAATCGTCCAAGCCCGGCCGCGAGCGCGTCGAGCGCTGGACCCTGCAGGCCAGCGCCACATGGTCGGAAGAACACCTGCGCGACACGCCCGCGCGCATCGAGGCCAAGCTGCTGCGCGCCTTCTCGGAGATCACCGGCATCCACGCCACGCCCAGCCATGCCAAGGCGCGCTGCTGGCCCGAGGCGCAGACGCAGGTGCCCGTGGGCCAGACCCACCTGTGGGACGCCAAGGCCCGCATCGGCATCGCCGGTGACTGGTGCATCGGCCACCGCGTGGAAGACGGTTTCGTTTCGGGCCTCTCGCTGGCCCTGGCCGCTCTCTAAGTCCTCCAAGAAAGGATGCGGGCCACCGGCCGCTTCGCCCCCTCGCCCACCGGCCCGCTGCACGCCGGCTCGCTGGTGGCCGCGCTCGCGAGCTGGCTCGACGTGCGCGCACGCGGCGACCAGGCGTGCTGGCTGGTCCGCGTCGAGGACGCCGACACCGAGCGCTGCCTGCCCGGCATGGGCGAGCACATCCTGCGCCAGCTCGCCGACTGCGCCCTGCTCCCCGACGAACCGCCCGAGTGGCAGACGCAGCGCACCGCGCACTACGAGGCGGCGCTGGCCGCGCTGCAGGCGCACGACCTCGCCTACCCCTGCGGCTGCTCGCGCAAGGACATCGACCTGGCCCTGGCCCGGCTCGGCCATGCGCACGAACGCCACGGCGAGCGCGTCTACCCCGGCACCTGCCGCGACGGCCTGCACGGCAAGCCCGCGCGCGCCTGGCGCTTTGCCGCGCACCGCATGCCGGCCGGCGACCTGCACTGGCATGACCGCCGCCTCGGCCCGCAGCGGCAGGACGTGCAGCGCGAGGTCGGCGACTTCGTGCTGCGCCGCGCCGACGGCCCCTGGGCCTACCAGCTGGCCGTGGTGGTCGACGACGCCGAACAGGGCGTGACCGACGTGGTGCGCGGCGAGGACCTGGCCGACAACACGGCGCGCCAGATCCTGCTGCAGCAGGCGCTCGGCCTGCCCACGCCGAGCTACCTGCACACGCCGCTGGTGCGCGGCGCCGACGGCGACAAGCTCTCCAAGCAGAACGGCGCCACGGCCATCGACACCGCCACGCCGCAGGCCGCGCTGGCCGCGCTCGATGCCGCCGCGCGCGCGCTCGGCCTGCGCCCCACGGCCGCCGGCCACTGCACCGCCGCCTTGGCCGGCTGGGTGCCCGAATGGCGCGATCTCTACAATTCGCGGCCCTCATGAACATTCCCGACACCGTGTCCAACGACCTCCCGCCCGGCGACGACCTGCCCGCATCCCCCGAAGACGACGCCACCGACGGCAAGCCGCACCCGCTGCACCGCCGCCTCAAGAGCTTCGTGAAGCGCGCCGGCCGCACCACCGACGGCCAGGCCCGCGCCTTCGCCGAGCTGGGCCCGCTGTTCCTCGTGCCCTACACGCCCGAGCGGCTCGACCTCACGGCGGCCTTCGGCGGCCGCGTGGGCCCGACGGTGCTGGAGATCGGCTTCGGCATGGGCGAGGCCACGGCCCACATCGCCACGGTGCTGCCCGAGACCAACTTCCTGTGCTGCGAAGTGCACGAGCCCGGCGTGGGCGCGCTGCTCAAGCGCATCGGCGAGCAGTCGATCTCGAACATCCGCATCTGCGCGCACGACGCGGTCGACGTGATCGACCACATGCTGCAGCCCGGCACGCTGGCCGGCGTGCATGTGTTCTTTCCCGATCCGTGGCACAAGAAGCGCCACAACAAGCGCCGCCTGATCCAGCCCGAGTTCGTGACCAAGCTGGCGCAGCACCTGCGCCCCGGCGGCTACATCCACTGCGCCACCGACTGGCAGCCCTACGCCGAGCAGATGCTCGAAGTGCTGGGCGCCGAACCGCTGCTGCGCAACACCGCGCCGGACACCGGCTACGCGCCCAAGCCGGCGTACCGCCCGCTCACCAAGTTCGAGAACCGTGGCCTCAAGCTGGGTCACGGCGTGTGGGACCTGGTGTTCGAAAAACGCGCCTGACCGCGCGTCACCTTCCCCCGCTCACTCGACGAGCTTGAAGCGGAACGGCAGCCGCATGCGGGCGCGCACCGCACGCCCGTCCGCGGTGCGCGCCGGGTCGAAGCGCCATCCCTTGAGCGAATCGGTCGCCGCCTGAGACAGCAGCGGGTGCGGCGAGCGTTCGACGCGGATGTCTTCGGGCTTGCCGTCCACGCCGACGAAGAAGGCCGTGACCACCAGGCCCTCGATGCCCTCTTCCAGCAACGCGGACGGATAGCTGGGATAGCGGCGCAGGCGGATCACCGGCTCCGTCACGACAGCGTCCGCCGCAACGCGCGGATCGGCGCGCGGCGCCGCCATGAGGGTCGGCCCCGGCGGCAATGCCATCGGCGGCCCCGCCAGTGGCAGCGGTGGCGGCTCGATCGTCGATGGCGGCGGCAGGGGTGGCGGCTCGATCATCGGTTGCGGCGGCTGCGGCGCCGCCACGGGCACGAAGACCTCCGGCGCGGGCAGCGCCTTTTCCACCACCTTCGATGGGGGCGGCACGACGCAACCGGCGAGCGCCGCGCACATCCCTCCCAGAACCCAGGACACAGTTGTTTTCATCAGGGCAATTCTGGAGCACCCGCGCCTTCCGCCCTGGCCTCGAAATTGCTACACTTTTTTACTATTGTTAGCAAAAGGTAGCCAATGAACGCGTCTCGCAGGACATGGCTGGGAAAAGCCTCCGCAACGCTGCTTCTGGGAAGCGGCCTCGGCATCACCCGTCCCTTGCTGGCACAGACGCCACGCCCGTCCGCCGCCGGGGCCCGCGTCGTCCTGCTCGGCCAGTCGGTGCCGCTCACCGGCAGCGCCAACGAGATCGGCAACGCCTTCGCGGCCGGCAGCCGGCTCGCCGTGAGCGACTTCAACACGCGCAACGCCGCCACCGGCCTGCAGCTGAAGCTGCTGCAACTGGACGACGGCTACGACGCCGCGCGCGCCACCACCAACGCCCGCACGCTGCTGGGCGCGAACAAGGCCGACATGCTGTTCGGCTTTGTCGGCACCGCCAGCAGCGAGGCCGGCGCCAAGGTCGCCACGCAGCAGGGCAGCCTGCTGTTTGCGCCCTTCGCCGCCTCCGACACGCTGCGCGGCCCCGAGCATCCGAACGTGTTCCATGTGCGCCCCGGCATGATCGACGAGGCCCTCAAGATCGTGCGCCAGTGCGCCACCGTGGGGCAACAGCGCATCGCGCTGGTGGGCGACGACGACGCCATGGGCCGCGCCGGCCTGGCCGCCGTGCAGCAGGCCGCCACCGAACTGAAGCTGCCGCCGCTGGTCGCCAGCGCGCTGGTGCCCGCCGGCGCCGACAAGCTCGACGCCGCGCTGAAGACCGTGCAGCAGCAGACGCCCCAGGCCATCGTGCTGGTGTCGCTCTCGGGCACCACGGCCAGTGCCATCCGCAAGCTGCGCAAGAGCGGCTACACGGGCAACTTCATGGCCTTCTCGATCGTCGGCATCGACCCGCTCTATGCCGAGCTGGGCAAGGACATCGGCGGCATCGTGATCTCGCAGGTCGTGCCCTCGCCGCGGCCCTCGGCCATTCCGATCGTCAAGGAGTACCTCGCGGCGGTCGACAACTCCGACCAGACCGCGTCGTACGAAGGGCTCGAAGGCTTCATCGCCGCCAAGGCCGCGGGCGAGGCGGTGCGCCGCGCGGGCCGCGGCTTCAACACCGCCACCCTGCTGCGCACGATGACGGCGATGACCGACTACGACGTCGGCGGCTTCCGCATCAACCTGCGCCCCGGCCTGCGCGACAACGTGCGCAGCATCGATCTCATCAGCATCTCGGCCGACGGTCGCGTGCTCCGCTGACGCGCCTCACACGGCGCTGTCGCGCAGCAGCTCGGTGAAGCGCTGCTGCACATACAGCGCCGTCGCGCCGAGCGGGCGCCCCTGCAGCCACAGCATGCGCACCGACAGCCGAGGCAAGGCCAGCGACGGGCACGGCACTTCCTTCAGCGCCTTGCTGAAGCCCTCGTAGCGCGCGATGTTGATGGGCAGCACGGCCCAGCCCAGGTTGTCGGCCACCATCTCGGCCGTGCTGTAGAAGCTGTCGGAGCGCCACACGCGCGGGCTGTAGGCCACCTCGTGCACGTCGTCCGCGTGCATCAGCAGCTGGCGTTGCCGCGCCAGGTCCTGGCGCCGCACCGTGCGGCCGTCGGCCAGCGGGTGGTCGCTGGCCACGAACACGCCCTGGCGCACGCTGCCGATGTGGCGCTGGTCGAAGCTCGCGCGCACCGGGCCGCGGTCGAAGTGGAAGGCCACGCTGGCGCGCTCCTGCTCGACGTAGTCGGCCACCTCGGTCGCGGTGCCGTTGAGCAGCGTGAGCTCGAGGCTCGGAAACTTCACCGACAGCTCGCGCATCAGCGTGCCGATGGCGGTGTACGGCAGAGCTTCGTCCAGCGCCAGCGACAGGGCCGCTTCGTCGCCTTCGTGCAGCGAGCGGGCGCGCTGGTCGAGCTGCTCGGCCTGTCGCAGCAGTTCGCGCGCTTCGAGCAGCAGCACCCGGCCCGCGTCGGACAGCTGCGCGTTGCGCCGCGAGCGGTCGAACAGGGCCACGCCGAGGTCGACCTCGAGCAGCCCGATGGCGGTGCTCACGGCCGACTGGGCCTTGCCCAGGTGGCGCGCCGCGGCCGAGAACGAGCCGCACTCGGCGGTCGTCACGAACTGGCGCAATTGGTCGACGGTCCATTCCATTTCGGCCACCCACTCATCTATTTATCAGATGGATTTCATCTTTATTCATTCATTTTAATGGCGCAACATGGCGCCATGACGAATGCAAACAACAAGACGACACCGGCGTTCGAACTGAGCTGGTGCAGCGATCCTTCCCAGGCGCAGGCGTTGACCGCCCTGTTCCTGCAGCAACTTTCCCCTTCCTACATCTCGCACTCCGAGTTGCAGGAGCAGCGCGCCGTGGCCCTCGGCGAATGGCGCGCCGACCTGCCCGCCGTCTTCATGGCGCAAGTGCGCGAGACCCTCGCGCTGGACCCGGCCACCACCCACGCCCGCGTGGCCGTCGCGCGAACCGATGGCGCACTGGCCGGCTTCGCGCTGGTGTCCATCGACGACACCCGCCGCGCCGCGCGCAGCTTCGCGACGCTCGACGACCTCGTCGTCGACGCGCGCTTCCAGGGCATGGGCCTGGGCGGCCAACTCTTCGACTGGGTCTGCGTCGAGCTGCAGCGCCACGGCATCCAGCGCCTCTTTCTCGAAAGCGGCATCGGCAATACCCGCGCGCACGACTTCTTCCACGCACGCGGCTGCGAGACGGTCTCGGTGACGATGCTCAAGGAACTGGACGGCGCCACCGCCCAGTCGCACGACCGGAGGGCCACGCCATGAACGGCTTGAACCCCACCGCCAAGAAATGGATCACGCTCGGCATCGTCTCGATGGCGCTGCTGCTGATCGTGGTCGACATGACCGTGCTCTACACGGCGCTGCCCACGCTCACGCACGACCTGGCCGCGTCGGCCACCGAGAAGCTCTGGATCCTCAACGCCTACACCGTGGTCGTCTCCGGCTTTCTGCTGGGCATGGGCGCGCTGGGCGACCGCGTGGGCTACCGGCGCATGTTCGTCGCGGGCCTGGCCGTGTTCGGCGTGGCCTCGCTGTGCGCGGCCTACGCGCCGAACCCGGCCGTCCTCATTGCCGCGCGGGCCCTCTTGGGCGTGGGCGCGTCGATGATGATGCCGGCCACGCTGGCGATCCTGCGGCTGGTGTTCACCGACGAGCGCGAGCGCGCCGTGGCCATCGGCGTGTGGGCCTCGGTGGCCTCGGGCGGCGCGGCGCTCGGGCCGGTCGTGGGCGGCGTGCTGCTCGAATACTTCTGGTGGGGTTCGGTGTTTCTCATCAACGTGCCCGTGGTGGTGCTCGCGCTGGTGCTGGCCCTGTGGCTGCTGCCGACGCAGAAGAACACCGGCACGCGCCCGTGGGACTTCATCGGCTCGGTGCAGGTGCTGGCGGGGCTGGTCTTCCTGGTGCTGACCATCAAGGAACTCACCAAGTTCGCACCCTCGGTCACGACAGCCGCCATCACCGGCGCACTCGCCGTGGTGGCCATGGCCCTGTTCGTGCGGCGCCAGCGGCGCAGCAGCGCGCCGCTGATCGACTTCCGCCTGTTCCGCAACGCCTACTTCTCGGGCGGCGTGATCGCGGCCATCGTGGCCTCGGTGGCGCTGATCGGTGTCGAGCTGGTGTTCAGCCAGCGGCTGCAGCTCGTGGTCGGCCTCACGCCGCTGCAAGCCGGCCTCACCCTGCTGCCGCTGCCGCTGGCCGCGTTCGTGGCGGGGCCGCTCGCGGGCCTGCTGCTGGCGCGCATCGGCTCGCGCCCCGTCATCCTGGGCGGCCTCGTCACCACGGCGCTCGCGCTGTGCGCGCTGGCACTGGCGGTCGATGCCGGGGGCCTGCTCAAGCCGGCCATCCTGGTGGTGCTGGGGCTGGGCGTGGGCGCGACCATCACGGCGGCGTCCAACGCGGTCATGAACAACGCGCCCGTCGAACACGCCGGCATGGCGGCGTCGATCGAGGAGGTGTCGTACGAACTCGGCGGCGTGCTGGGCATCGCGCTGCTGGGCAGCGTGCTCTCGGCGAGCTACACCGCCGCGCTGGTGATTCCCGACGGCCTGGCCGTGCCGGCCTCGGCCGGCGACAGCATCGACGCCGCACTGCTGGCCGCCGAAACGCTGCCCGCGCCCATCGCCTCGCAGCTCGTGGCGCTCGCGCACACGGCCTTCGACCAGGCCTTCTTCTCGGTGATGGGCGTGGCCGTGGCGATCGTGATCGCGGCGGCCTGCGCCGTGGCGTTCCTCGGCTGGCGGGCCCGCCCGACGGCTGCGCAGCGCACCGAGCGCTGCGCGTAGCCGGCCTCAGGCAGCGCTCGCGGCTTCGTCGATGAGCGCCGCCACGGCCTGCGGCTGCGAGGCCAGCGAGGCGTGGCTGGCCGCCAGCGTGATGACCTTCTTCGCGCCCAGCCGCGCCGACATGCGCTCCTGGTTCACGGGCGAGATCATGCGGTCCTCGCTCGAGATCTGGTACCACGACGGCTTCTTCTTCCAGGCCGGCGCCGTGATGGTGTCGCCGAAGGTGCTGGCCAGCGGCGCCTTCTGCGTGAGGCCCATCACCAGGCCTTCTTCGGCGCTCAGGTCCTGGCAGAAGCTCTCGTGGTATTTCTCGGGTATCACCCACAGGTAGCCGTCGCTGTCGGGTGCCAGGTTGGGCACGGCCACGGGCGGATGCTCCTGCGTGATGCCGCCGGGGCTTTCGCCCGCGTCGGGTGCGAAGGCCGCGATGTAGACCAGCCCCACCACGTTGGGCAGGTCGCCGGCCTGCGTGATCACCGCGCCGCCGTACGAGTGGCCGACCAGCAGCACCGGCCCCTGCACCTGCGCCACCATCTTGCGCGTGCGTTCGGCGTCGTCGGCCAGCGAGGTCAGCGGCAGCTCGACCGCGCGGATGGCCGTGTGGCCCTTGCGCAGCAGCTCCACGATGACGTTGTGCCAGTGCGCCGCACCACCCCAGAAACCATGGACCAGGACGACCGTCGGTTTGTTGTTGCTCATGATTCGCCACCTTCCAGTGAAGAAATAAGACACCGGGCCGCCGGAATGACGGGCCGGGAAGGTCTTATACGCCTGCGCCCTGCCCGCGCTGTGACAAGACCCTCAGCCCGTGCGCACCAGCCCCTGCAGTGCCTCGAGCGACAGCAGTTCGATGCGCCCGTAGCCCAGCGACACCACGCCCTCGGTGGCCAGCGCATTGAGCTCCTTGGACAGCGTCTGGCGCGTCACGCCGAGCATCATGGCCAGCGCCTCCTGCGACAGCATGAGTTCGTGCCGCAGGTGCACCGACTGCGTGGCGTCGCCGCGCGCCAGCACCAGCAGCCGGTGCGCCACGCGCGCGCGCAGGCTGCGCAAGGTCGCGTCTTCGGCCAGGCCGTAGAGCATGCGCACGCGCGCGGCCAGCATGGCGGCGATGGCGTTGGAAAACACCACGTCGCGCATCTGCCGCACGAAGGCCTCGGGCGGCACCACCAGCAGGTCGAGCGCTTCGAGCGCGGTGGCGTCGTGCGTGCGCGGCGAGCCGTCGATGAGCGTGATCTCGCCGAACCAGTTGCCCGGCTCCAGCACCGCCAGGATGGCCTCGCGCCCGTCCTGGCGCAGCGATGAGATCTTGATCGTGCCCGCCACCAGCCCGTAGAAGCCGCCGCCCGCCGCATGGATCGGGTCGCCCTGGCGGAACACCATGGTGCCGCGCCGCACATGCAGCAGCTCGGCCGCGCCCAGCAGCGCGTCGCGCTGCGCGCGCGGCATGCTGGTGAACCAGGGGTTGCCGTCGAGCGCGGCGCGGTGCGCGGCCGACAGGCGCGGCTTGGTCGAGGTGGCCATGAGAAGAGAAAGGCGCCCGGAGGCGGGTTTACCAGAACCTCGCATTGTCAAATTCTTGACAGTTGAAGGTCAAGCGCAGGTCTACAGTGGCCGCCATCCCCAAGAACGGAGACCCCACACGATGAACGCACGGGCAAGTTTCAAGCGCATGCAGGACAGCACGCGCGAAGACTGGCAACTGATCGGCGGCGAGTTCATGCAGTTCGCGGGCGGCCTGCCCGCGCGCGTGATCAAGCACCTGCAGATCCTCGAAGGCGACTACGGCGGCTTTCCGGTCGACCGCTACACGCACTCGCTGCAGACCGCGACGCGCGCGCTGCGCGACGGCCGCGACGAGGAGTACGTGGTGTGCGCGCTGCTGCACGACATCGGCGACACGCTGGGCAGCTTCAACCACCCCGACATCGCCGCCGCCATCCTCAAGCCCTTCGTGAGCGAGGCCAACCACTGGATGGTGCAGAACCACGGCATCTTCCAGGGCCACTACTTCTTCCACCACATCGGGCTGGACCGCGACATGCGCGACAGCTTCAAGGACCACCCGCACTACGAGCGCACGGCCGAGTTCTGCGCGCTCTACGACAACCCGGCCTTCGACCCGAAGGCCGAGACCCTGCCCATCAGCGAGTTCGAGCCCATGCTGCGCCGCCTGATGGCGCAGCCCAAGCAGAGCGTCTACAAGACGGTGCTGCAAGAGCCGACCACCGCTTGATCAAGACAAAGGACACCCCCCCATGAACGCCACCTCCGCCTCCGAAATCCAGAAGCTCGTCTCCGCCGAAGAATGGCAGCTGCGCGTCGACCTCGCCGCCTGCTACCGCCTGGTGGCGCTGTACGGCTGGAGCGACCTCGTCTTCACGCACATCAGCGCGCGCGTGCCCGGCCCCGAGCACCACTTCCTGATCAACCCCTACGGCCTGATGTTCGACGAGATCACGGCCTCGAGCCTGGTCAAGGTCGACCAGCAGTGCAACAAGATCATCGACTCGCCCTACCCCGTGAACCCGGCCGGCTTCGTGATCCACAGCGCCGTGCATGCCGCGCGCGAAGACATCCAGTGCGTGCTGCACACCCACACCCGCGCCGGCATCGCCGTGAGCGCGCAGAAGAACGGCGTGCTGCCCATCAGCCAGCAGTCGACCTTCGTGCTGGCCTCGCTGGCCTACCACGACTACGAAGGCGTGGCCTTCCGCGACGACGAGAAGCCGCGCCTGCAGGCCGACATGGGCCACGCCAACTTCCTCATGCTGCGCAACCACGGCCTGCTGACCTGCGGCAAGACCATTGCCGACGCCTTCCTTTCGATGTACACCTTCGAGAACACCTGCCAGATCCAGATCGCCGCGCAGGCCGGCGGCGGTGAACTCACGCACGTGGACCCGAGGATCATCGACGGCGTGGGCCAGGCCATGAAGGTGCAAAGCGGCGGCCTGGGCGGCATGTTCGTCTGGCCTTCGCTGATCCGCAAACTCGACCGCATCGACGACAGCTACAAACAATGAGAACGTGTTCACGGCCTTTTCATGGTGCCCGTTGCCCCGCAAAGCTGGCAGGTGCAAGGCGCAAAGCGCAGCCGGGCTGGTGGCCCGGCGAGCATTTGCAACGCCGCAGATGCCAGCTTTGCGGGGCAACCCTTCGGGCAAGGCAGCAAAGCGCCGCACTCGTCGTTGCGCACCTTGTCCAGGCATCAGCCTGGACTGCGGCGCGCGCCTAGATTGCGACGCTTTGCTGCCTTGCGGGCACCATGAAAAGGCCGTGAACACGTTCTGAGACGCGTCGATCCCGGTTTTGTACGGCTGCCAGCGCCCGCGCGACGGGTGCCGGCAGCCATTTTTTAAGCAGAAGAACCCAAGAGGAGACACCACCGCATGGACACCACGCTCATCGTGACCCGGTTCCTGTTCGGCGCGCTCGCGCTCGTGATGTTCGGGCTGGGGCTGTCGCTCTCGCTCGAGGATTTCCGGCGCCTGTTCAAGCACCCGAAGGCCGTGACCATCGCGCTCGTGCTGCAGGTCATCGGCCTGCCGCTGGCCTGCTACGCGATCATCGTGGGCTTCGGCCTGTCGCCGGTGTTCGCCATCGGGCTCATGCTGCTGGCGGCCTCGCCGGGCGGCATCTCGGCCAACCTGTTCTCGCACCTGTTCGGCGGCAACGTGGCGATGAACATCTCGCTCACGGCCGTGAACACGCTGCTGTCGATCGTCACGCTGCCGCTCATCGCCAACTGGGCCATCGGCCATTTCGCGCAAGGCGGCCAGGTGGTGCCGCTGCAGACGCGCAAGCTGGTCGAGGTGATCGCCATCGTGCTGGTGCCGGTGGCCATCGGCATGGTCGTGGCGTCGCGAAAGCCCGGCTTCGCGGCGCGCATGGAAAAGCCGACCAAGATCTTCAGCGCCGTGGTGCTCGCGGTGGTCACGGTGCTCGCCATCGCCAACGAGTGGAAGAACATCACCACCACCTTCGCCGAGATCGGCGTGCCGGTGCTGCTGTTCAACCTCGTGAGCCTGCTGGCCGGCTACTACCTGAGCCGCGCCGCCGGCCTGGACAAGCCGCTGGCCACCGCCATCAGCTACGAGATCGGCATCCACAACTCCACGCTGGCCATCTTCATCGCGGTGAGCGTGCTGGGGAGCTTTCCGCTCGCACTGCCGGCCGCCATCTACTCGGTGGTGATGTACATCACCGCCCCACTGTTCGGATGGCTGTTGCTGCGGCGCGGCCAGCCCGCCGCCGTGCCTGCGCCATGATGCGCGGATGGAACTGAGACAACTGCGCTACTTCGTCAAGGTCTGCGAACTGCGCAGCATGGGCCGTGCGGCGGTGGAGCTGGGGGTGGTCACCTCGGCGCTGAGCCAGCAGATCAGCCGGCTCGAAAGCGAACTCTCGACCCGGCTGCTGCGCCGCCATTCGACGGGCGTCATGCCCACCGACGCGGGCCTGGCCTTCCTGCACCAGGCGCAGCTCACCTTGCGCCACGCCGATGACGCCGTGCGCGCGGCGCAGCAGGCGCGGCTGTCGGGCCATGTGAGCGTGGGCCTGGCGCCCACCACCGCCACCGTGCTGGGCGTGCCGCTCATGCAGGCCATGCAGGCGCGCTACCCCGAGGTGCGGCTGCACATGGTCGAGGCGCTGTCGGGCCACCTCACGACCATGCTGCACGCGCGCCAGCTCGACCTGGCCGTGCTGTTCCAGACCGACACGCCGCGGCGCTGGAGCGTGTCGCCGCTGCTGGCCGAAAAGCTCTTCGTGATCGCGTCGCCCGGACTCACGCCGCGCCCCACGGGCAAGAAGGTGCGCCTGTCGCAGCTGGCCGAGGTGCCGCTGATCCTGCCCAGCGGCAGCCACGGCCTGCGCGCCACGTTGATGGCAGCCTTTGCGCGGGCGCGCGTGGCGCCGCGCATCGTGGCCGAGGTCGACGGCCTGGCGCTGCTGATGGACGCGGTGCGTGCCGGCCACGGCGCCACCATCCAGCCCGGCGCCGCCACGGCGCGGCACGACCGCGATGACCTCGAGCTCACGCAGATTTCGGACGCGCACGTGGGGCGCCGCAACCTGCTCGTGAGCCTGTCGGACGACGAGCTCTCGCCCGCCGCGCTGGCCGCGCGTGTGGTGGTGGCCGAAACGGCGCGCACGCTGGTCAGCGAAGGCCGCTGGGCCGGCGCAAGTCTTCTCGAAAGCTGAACACCTGTTGCCTCTTTCGGCCTTTCGCGTGAAGGCCGTGCTGCCTAAAGTCTCCTGGATTCCAAGGAGACCCACGAGTGATAGACGTACTGGTTGTCGGTGGCGGCAATGCCGCGCTGTGCGCCGCGCTGATGGCGCGCGAGGCCGGCGCTTCGGTGCTGCTGCTGGAAGCCTCGCCCAAAGAATGGCGCGGCGGCAATTCGCAGCACACCCGCAACCTGCGCTGCATGCACGACGCACCGCAGGACGTGCTGGTCGAGGCCTACCCTGAAGAGGAGTACTGGCAAGACCTGCTGAAGGTGACCGGCGGCCTCACCGACGAGCACCTCGCCCGCCTCGTGATCCGCGCCTCGTCGAACTGCCGCGACTGGATGCGCAGCCACGGCGTGCATTTCCAGCCGCCGCTGTCGGGTGCGCTGCACGTGGCGCGCACCAACGCCTTCTTCATGGGCGGCGGCAAGGCGCTGGTGAACGCGTATTTCCGCAGTGCCGAACGGCTCGGCGTGCAGATCCGCTACGACACGCCCGTGGCCTCGGTCGAACGCGACGGCGACCGCTTCGTGGCCGTGCGCACCGAGGCCGGCGAACGCATCGCGGCGAAGAGCTGCGTGCTCGCGGCCGGCGGCTTCGAGTCGAACCGCGAATGGCTGCGCGAAGCCTGGGGCCGCAACGAACGCGGCGAATGGCCGGCCGACAACTTCCTCATCCGCGGCACGCGCTTCAACCAGGGCGTGCTGCTCAGGCACATGATCGACGCGGGTGCCGACCCCATCGGCGATCCGTCGCAGGGCCACATGGTGGCCATCGATGCGCGCGCACCGCTCTACGACGGCGGCATCTGCACGCGCATCGATTGCGTGTCGCTCGGCGTGGTGGTCAACCGCGAGGCGCGGCGCTTCTACGACGAGGGCGAAGACTTCTGGCCCAAGCGCTATGCGATCTGGGGCCGGCTCGTGGCGCAGCAGCCGGGGCAGATCGCCTGGTCGGTCATCGACCAGCAGGCGATCGGGCGCTTCATGCCGCCCGTGTTCCCCGGCACGCAGGCCGGCACGCTCGGCGAACTGGCGCAGAAGATCGGTCTGGACGAAGCCACCTTCGTGCGCACCGTGCAGGACTACAACGCCGCCTGCCGCGTCGGCCGCTTCGACCACACGGCGCTGGACGATTGCCACACCGAAGGCCTCGCGCCCGCCAAGACGCACTGGGCGCGCCCGATCGACACCACGCCCTTCCATGCGTACCCGCTGCGCCCCGGCATCACCTTCACCTACATGGGCCTGAAGGTGGATGAGACCGCCGCCGTGCGCTTCGGCGGCCGGCCGAGCCCCAACCTCTTCGTGGCCGGCGAAATGATGGCGGGCAACGTGCTGGGCCAGGGCTACACGGCCGGCGTGGGCATGAGCATCGGCACGGCCTTCGGGCGCATCGCCGGGACGCAGGCCGCGAAGGCCGCCAAGAACGTTTCAAAGAAATCCCCGGAGACCGCCCTTGCAGCAGCTCACTGACCTCGTCGCACGCGCCCGTGCGGACGCCGATGGCATCGGCAGCACCCCGTCGCCATCGCAGCGCGTCATCCCGATCCAGCCCGCCCTGCCGTTGACCGCCTCCGAAGGCGAAGTCGCGCGCATCCTGCAGATCTGCAACGCCTGCCGCTACTGCGAGGGCTTCTGCGCCGTGTTCCCCGCCATGACGCGCCGGCTCGAGTTCGGCAAGGCCGACACGCACTACCTCGCCAACCTGTGCCACAACTGCGGCGCCTGCCTGCATGCCTGCCAGTACGCACCGCCGCACGAATTCGCCGTGAACGTGCCGCAGGCGATGGCGCAGGTGCGCCTGCAGACCTACCACGACTACGCCTGGCCGCCCGCGATGGGCGCGCTCTACAAGCGGGCCGGGCTCACCGTCGCATTGGCACTGGCGGGTGGATTGGCGATGTTCCTCGTGTTGGCCGTGGCGATGTCGGGTTCGCTCCTGCACGAACCGCTCGCGGGCAACTTCTACGCGATCTTTCCGCACAACTTCCTCGCACTGGTGTTCGGCGCGGTGTTCCTGTTCGTGATGTTCGCGCTGGCCATGGGCACGCGCCGCTTCTGGCGCGAGGTCTCGCCCGCGAACGACCCGGGCAACGCCCCCGACCTGCCGGGTGTGCGCCGCGCAGCGAGCGCCGAAGCCGCGCACGACGCGCTGCGCCTGACCTACCTCGATGGCGGCCATGGCGAAGGCTGCAACAACGCCGACGACCGCTTCACGCTCTGGCGCCGGCGCTTCCATCACTTCACCTTCTACGGCTTCATGCTGTGCTTCGCCTCCACCTGCGTGGCAACGCTCTACCACTACCTGTTCGACCTGCACGCGCCCTATGCGCTCACGAGTGCGCCCGTGCTGCTGGGCACCACGGGCGGCATCGGCCTCGTGATCGGCCCCGTCGGCCTGCTGTGGCTGAACCTGCGGCGCCATGCCGCGCACGGCGACGTGGCGCAGCGGCCGATGGACCGCGGCTTCATCGCGCTGCTGTTGCTCACGAGCCTCACGGGCCTGGCCCTGCTCGCGTGGCGCGACACGCGCTTCATGGCGCTGCTGCTGGCGGTGCACCTGGGCGTGGTGATGGCGCTCTTTCTCACGCTGCCCTACGGCAAGTTCGCACACGGCATCTTTCGCTGCGCGGCGCTGCTGAAGTTCGCGATCGAGAAGCGACTGCCCAGCCGGCTGCGGCTGGGTGCGGACTGACCGGCAGGGCCTGAAGGGGCCAGGGTCGGACAAGGCCCTACGCCCAGGGCGGAAACCCGCTGGCCGGGGGCGGCGGGCGTTGTCTGCAGAATAGGCGGCCATGCATGTTCGAAAAGCCGCCGTTCTCGCCCTCGTCCTGTCCGCCCTCTCCCTCCCCGCTGCCGCGGCGTCCATTCCCAAAGACCTGAAGCCCTCCGATGCGACCGAAGCCCGCATCGAATCGCTGATCGCGCGCATGACGCTGCAGGAAAAGGCCGGCCAGCTCAGCCTCTACGGCCCGGCCGACATCAACATCCCGAACAACCCGCAGGCCGGCTGGCGCAACGGGCAGCAAGAGACCGAGGACGTGCGCAACGGGCGCCTCACGGGCCTGTTCAACAACGCCGGCCTCGAAGGCAAGCGGCGGCTGCAGCAGGTGGCGGTGAGGGAGTCGCGGCTGGGCATTCCGCTGATCTTCGGCGCCGATGTGATCCACGGCTTTCGCACCATCTTCCCGATGCCGCTGGCCGAAGCCTCGAGCTGGGAGCCCGCGCTGGCCGAGCGCACCGCGCGCGCGGCGGCGGTCGAGGCCACTGCCGACGGCTTCCGCTGGACCTTCGCCCCCATGGTCGACATCGCGCGCGACGCGCGCTGGGGCCGCGGCCTCGAAGGCGTGGGCGAAGACCCGTACCTGGCGCGCCAGTTCGCGGCGGCGCGTGTGCGCGGCTTCCAGGGCAGCAACCTCGCGAACGCCGACTCGATGCTGGCCACGCCCAAGCACTTCGCGGCCTACGGCGCGGCCGAAGGCGGGCTCGACTACAACACGAGCGAAATCTCCGAGCGCACGCTGCGCGAGGTCTACCTGCCGCCGTTTCGCGCGGCGCTCGATGCGGGCGCGCTGTCGGTCATGAGCGCCTTCAACGAGATCGGCGGCGTGCCCTCGACCGCCAACCCCGCGCTGCTCACCGGCGTGCTGCGCGACGAATGGAAGTTCAAGGGCTTCGTGGTGTCCGACTACACGGCCGACGAAGAGCTCATCGAGCACGGCCATGCCGCCAACGGCCGCGAGGCCGCCAAGCTGGCCTTCATGGCCGGCACCGACGTGAGCATGCAAAGCGGCCTGTACATCCGCCACCTGCCCGACCTCGTGGCCTCGGGCGAGGTGCCGATGGCGCGGCTCGACGAGGCCGTGCGGCGCGTGCTGCGGGTCAAGCTCAAGCTCGGCCTCTTCGACGACCCGATGCGCGGCCTCGACGGCCCGCCGGCCGCGCAACGCGTGGAGAACCCCGAGTTCATCGCGCTGGCCCGCGAGAGCGCGCGCCGCTCCATCGTGATGCTGAAGAACGAGGGCCAGCTGCTGCCGCTCGCGAAAACCGGCCCGCAGAAGATCGCGCTGATCGGCCCCTTCGCCGAGGGCACGAAGGACCTGATGGGCTCCTGGAGCCTGTTCCCGGGCCAGTCCGCGCCCGTGGGCATCGACGAAGGCCTGCGTGCTGCGCTGGGCACCGAGACCTCGCGATTGACCGTCACGCGCGGCGCGAACGTCGAGTCGCCGCTGCCCGGCGGCATCGAGGCCGCCGTGGCCGCCGCGCGCGACGCCGACGTGGTGGTGCTGGCCATCGGCGAGCCAGAAGATGTCGGGCGAGTCGCGCTCGCGCAGCGACATCGGCCTGCCGCAAGCCCAGCAGGACCTGGCCGAAGCCGTGGCCGCCACGGGCAAACCGGTGGTCGTTCTGCTGAGCAACGGCCGCGCGATGGCGCTCCAGGGGGCCGTGCGCGATGCGCGCGCGATCCTCGTGACGTGGTTTCTCGGCGTGCAGACCGGCCACGCGATCGCCGACGTGGTGTTCGGCGACGCCAACCCCTCGGGCCGCCTGCCCGTGAGCTTTCCACAGACTGCTGGCCAGGTGCCCTACTACTACGCCCACAAGCGCACCGGCCGCCCCTCGCCCGAAAGCGCGCCGGGCACGGCCTTCAAGACCCGCTACCTGGACGCCACGAACGAGGCGCTGTACCCCTTCGGTTTCGGCATCGGCTATGCGCCGGTGCGCTACGACCAGGTCGAGCTGAGCACGGACCGCCTCGCCATGGGCCAGACGCTGCGTGTGCGCGCCACCGTCACGAACACGGGGACGCGCGAGGCGGAAGAAGTGGTGCAGCTGTACCTGGCGCAGCGCGCCGCGAGCGTGACGCGGCCGGTGCGCGAGCTAAAGAACTTCCGCAAGGTGCGGATTGCGCCGGGGGCTTCGGAGGTGGTCGAGTTCGCTGTCGTCAATGACGATCTGCAGTTTCTGGGGCGGGACATGAAGCCTGTTGTTGAACCGGGTGAGTTCGACTTGTGGGTTGCGCCTTCTGCGGCTGGCGGGATTCAGAAGCGCTTCGTTCTCACGCGGGAGTGAATTCTTCAGGGCGCGTGCACAGGCCACCGGGTACTTCCCTCCGCGAATGTCCCCCGCCTTCGGCTCCTCCTTGATTTCGCTGCGGGAAGCACCCAGTGTCCTGTGCACGGGAAGCGGCGGTGGTGTGCTGGCCGATCAACGACTGCACTGAGGACGATCACGTCGATGGGGTGCCTTGCGCAGCGAAATCAAGGGGGAGGCCGCAGGCCGGAGGACATTCGCGGAGCAAGGTACCCCGTCGGCGGGATCGTCGCCCTGAACAAGATCAGTCGAACACCCCGGTGAACGCCACCCGGCTCACCACGCCCGAACTGCTCGCACCCACCCCCAGCGTCACGCTGTAGCGCCCATCCTGCGAGGTCCGGCGGATCGATCCCCCCATCGCGCTTTCACTGCGGAAGTTGCCCAGCCCCACGGCGTAGCTGATCTTCCCCGGCACGACAGGCGCAGCCTCCATGGCGGCAACGCCTGCAATACCGGCATAGGCACGCCGCGCGTTCTCGTCCATCTGGCTTTGCAGTCGCGCAGCCGTGAAGTCGGTGTAGGCCTTGCCCAGCGGCAGGCCCTGCGCGGCGACGGTGTCGGTGTACGCGTTGGCCGCGCTCACGCCCTGCTGCACCATGCCCTGCACCTGGCCCACGTTGGTCGCGTCGTCGGGCGCGCTGCCGGGCGCCACGCCGGTGAGCTGGCGGTTGCCGAGCGCCACTTCGCCGGTCGACGACTGCAGCCCGCTCATGCCCACGGCCACGTAGTTCGACTGCGCGCCGCGCGTGGTCGTGCTGCCCGCGCCGAGCGCCACGCTGTTGGCGTGCGAGGCCGATGCGTTGCTGCCGAGGGCAATGGCATTGTCGGCGCTCGCGCGCGCGGCGCTGCCCAGCGAGATCGCCTGGTTCGCGTTCACGTACACGCCGGCGTCGGCGCCGATGGCGATGTTGCCGCTGCCCATGACGTTCTGGCCCGCGCCGCTGCCCTGCGCGATGTTGTGGCTGCCGACCACGCCCTGGCCTGCCGCCGCGCCCAGGGCCAGGTTCTGGTTGCCCTGCACGCCGCCGCCCGCGGCCTGGCCCATGGCCACGTTGTTGCTGCCCGCCACCTGCGCGCCGGCCATCTGGCCCGAGGCCTGGTTGCCCGAGCCGGTGACGCCGCTGCCCGCGCCCTGCCCCGTGGCCAGGTTGTTGCTGCCGGTCACGTTGCGACCCGCGTCGCCGCCGTAGGCCTGGTTGGCGTTGCCGGTCACGTTGCGCCCGGCGTTGCTGCCGTAGGCCTCGTTGCCGTTGCCCTTCACGTCGGTGCCGGCCCAGAAGCCGACGGCGTTGTTGTAGTCGCCGGTCACGTTCTGGCCCGCGCTGCGGCCCATCGACTGGTTCCAGCCGCCGACCACGTTGGTGCCCGCGTAGTAGCCGATGGCCTGGTTGGCGTTCTTGCCCGACACGCCGGTGCCGGCGCCCTCGCCGATGGCCAGGTTCCAGTTGGTGCTGACGTTGTTGCCCGCGCCCTTGCCGAAGGCCAGGTCGTTGCTGCCCGTGACGCCGGTGGTGCCGGCCTTGTCGCCGATGCCCAGGTTGCCCTTGGCCGGGTCCCAGGTGATCGGCTGGGCCGAGGCGATGCCCATGCCGGCCGCCGAGCCGAGGGCCACGGCCAGCCCGAGCAGGGTGTGCGTGCTGTTGGTCTTGCGCTTCATGACGCTCAGGCCTTCAGGTGCAGGGCCATGGCCGGATCGCTCACGCCGGGCTTGCCGGTCTCGACGCGGCCCGCGAAGCGGCGCTCGGTGTGCCCGGCGCTGACGGTGAAGTCGTACCAGTAGCCGCTCTTGTCCAGGCTCCAGTGCAGCATGCCGGTGGCGCCCGGCGCGACCTCGAGCGTCCAGGGGCCGTCGTTGCGGTACGCGTTGGCCGTCACCGTGACCTTGCCGGCCGCCTTGCCTGTGTTGTGCACCTTCAGGTAGACCTGCCCGTCGACCGGCTCGTAGCAGACCTGCACCTCGGGCTTGAAGCCGGCGGTGTCGAAGGCCAGTGCGTCGCCCTGGAAGCTGCGCACGTAGCCGTTGGTGCTGTACACCCACAGGTCGTACTTGCCGCTGTCGCTGGCACCGGTGTTCCAGTAGTCGGCGAGCTGCTTGCCGGCTTCGACCGTGTAGCGGCGCGGGATGCGGTCCAGGTGCAGCTTGTCATACACATGGAACACGGCGCCCTGCGTGCCGGAGTTCGCGAACACCAGCTGCACCAGGCCGCGCGACTCGACGCGTGCGCTGGTGTGCAGCTCGTAGGGCAATGCACGCGAGAAGCGCGTGCCGGTCTCCTGGTACAGCGGCTGCGGCGTGGCGGGGGCGTTTCTCACGGGGGCCGTGGGCAGCAGCCGCTGCGCCGCATTGATCGCGGGGAAGTTGCTCGTGTCGGGCAGCTTGGGAACGACGGGATCGTTCGGGCTCACGAAGTCGAAGCAGGTCGTGAGGTCGCCGCACACGGCGCGGTGCCACGGGCTGATCGCATCCACCGTGATGTCGAAGCGCTTCTCCAGGAAGCGCCCCACCGAGGTGTGGTCGAACACCTGCGAGTTCACCCAGCCGCCCTTGCTCCACGGCGACACCACGTACATCGGCACGCGCGAGCTCAGGCCCCAGGGGCGGATCTTGCCGGTGGTCGTGTTGTCGGCCGCGGCCAGGTAGCTGCCCACCGAGGCGTCGAAGTACTCGCCCTCCAGCGGCACGGTCGACTTGCCCATGAGCGTGCCGTTGGCGTCGTACGAGGGCACGGCCGGCATGGCCAGGTGGTCGAAGAAGCCGTCGTTCTCGTCGAAGGTCACGAACAGCGCGGTCTTGCTCCACACGGCCGGGTTGGACGTGAGCGCGTCCAGCACGTCGGCGATGAAGTCGGCGGCGCCGGCCGTGCCTTCGCTGCTGCCGGGGTGCTCGGCCAGCGCCTGCGTGGGCAGCACCCACGAGACGTCCGGCAATTTGCCCGTCATCACGTCCTGCTTGAGCTGGGCCAGGAAGTTGGTGGCGCCGTCGGCCGCTTCGGGGCCGCCCGTGAGGCCGTGCTCATAGATCGGCGAGCCCGGCTGCGCGGTGCGAAAGCTCTCGAAGGCCAGGCAGCCGTGCATGGCGCCCGTCCAGTTGTTGTTCATGTTCTGGTAGATGTGCCAGCTGACGCCCTTCTTCTGCAGCACGTCGGGCAGCGTGTCCCACTTGAAGGCGTTGTTGACGTACTTGTAGTTGTAGTCGCCCGTGATCGGGTCTTTCTGGCCGGAGCCGTCGGCCTCCTGCGGGCGGTTCGCCACCCAGTTGGACGGCTTGGGCCAGCAGCGCGAGTTCACAGGTTCGGAGTCGGTGTCGGTGCTGTTGATGCCCTTCTTGCGCAACTCCGGGTTGAAGTTGGAGCCCGACCAGAACACGATGCGGTTCGGGTCGGTGCCGGTGAGGATGGAGCAGTGGTAGCCGTCGCACACCGTGAAGGCATCGGCCAGCGCGAACTGGAACGGGATGTCCTCGCGCAGGTAGTAGCCCATCGTGGCCTGGTTCTTGAACTGGATCCAGCGGTCCATCTTTCCCTGGTTCCATGCGGCTTGCTGGTCGGGAAAGTTGTGCGGCGTGCCCGAGCCGATCAGCGCATTGGCAATCGTCGAATCGCGGCGAAACGGCGGAATCTCCGCGCCGCCGGCGGGGTTCGACTGGAAGTACACCGACTTGCCGTTGGCCAGCGGAATCGGAAAGCGGTCGCCGAAACCGCGCACGCCGCGCAGCGTGCCGAAGTAGTGGTCGAAGCTGCGGTTCTCCTGCATCAGGATCACGACGTGCTTGATGTCCTTGATGGTGCCGGTGTCGACGGCAGCCTCGACGGCGAGCGCCTTGCGGATCGTGGGCGGCAGCAGGGTGAGGGCCGAGGCCGCGCCGACGGCGCCGGCCGACTTGCGGAAGAAATCGCGACGGTTGGAGGGGTTCATGGGGTGTCTTTCAACGCGAGGACAAAAAGAGAAGAAATGGAAGGCGTGTGGATGAAGGCGGCGCACAGCTCAGGGCGCGCACTTCAGCGCCGGCGTCGGGCCGGGCTGCTCCGGCGTGGTGGTCGGGGGCGTGGGGCCGGTGGGCGGCAGCACCGGCAGGCCGCCGCCACCGCCCCCTCCGCCGCCGCATGCGACAAGGCTCAGGCACAGGAGAAAGCCCGCCGCAGCGAGGCCATACCGGGAAGAACGTGAGGTCATGAAGGTGTCCTTTTCTGGATCGAAGGGGCGTGGGAAGAAAAGCAAGGCGAAGCCGGGCCGTACAGGCCTCAAAGGGCTTGCACCGGAACGGGAAGAAACGGGGAGAACTCGGGTGCCCGAAGTGGGCGCAGGGGTGGGTGTCAGCGCTCAGGCATAGCGGCTGCGCAGCCGGGCTGCGACCCTGTCGAGCACGAGCACCGTGAGGAAGATCGCGATCAGGATCGTTCCGACGTGCGCGTAGTTGTACATGTCGTAGCGACCCTTCAGCTCCTGGCCGATGCCGCCCGCGCCCACCAGCCCGACCACGGTGGCCATGCGCACGTTGCGGTCGAGGATGTACAGCGTGTAGGCGATGAACTGCGGCATCACCTGCGGCAGCACCGCGAAGCGCATCACCTTGAGCTTGCTGGCGCCGATGGCACGCAGCGCCTCCTGCGGCTTGTCGTCGGCGGTCTCGATGTCTTCGGCGTAGAACTTGCCGAGGAAGCCCGCCGAATGCAGTGCGAGCGCGAGCACGCCGGCGATGGGACCGAAGCCGTAGGCCAGCACCAGGAACAGCGCACTCACCAGCTCGGGCACCGCGCGGAACATGCCGACCACGCCGCGCGCCAGCGTGTAGACAGCGCGGTTCGGCGTGTAGTTCTTCGCGCTGCACCAGGCCAGCGGCGCGCTCAGCACGATGGCCAGCAGCGTCGCCCAGATGGCGATCTCGAAGGTCTCCAGCATCTTCACCGCCACGTGCCAGAGGTAGCCGAAGGGCTCGACCAGCACCTCGCGCCGGTCGACCACCTCTTCCATCTGCAACGTCTGCGGGTTGAGCTTGGGCTGGCGCGATTCCTCCATCTCGACATGCGAAAACCACGGCAGCCGTTCGCGGTCGAAGCCCTCGATGCGCGACACCTCGGTGCGCTCCGACACCTGCGGCGGAAAGAGCGACCTGGCGATGGTGCCCAGGCCCGACAGCACCTGCGACTGCTCGCGCAGGCCGACGGCCGCGAGCACGCCCTCGCCCGTGAGCGACAGCATGCGGCCCATCTCCACGCGCTGGCCGGCGAAGAAGCCGACCACCACCACGAGCAACAGCACGGCGAGGCTGCGGGCGCCGAAGGGGCGCGGCAGGTCCCAGGCGGATGCGGGGCGGCTCATGGCACCAGCTCCAGCGCGCCGGCATGCAGCGGCAGCGGCGCTTCGGGCGCGGGCCGCGCGGGCGCCGGCGTGCGTCCGTAGACCGCGTCGAACACCTTCGGGTCGAAGGCCGCGGGCGCGCCGTCGAACACCACCGCGCCGTGGCGCAGCGCCACGATGCGATCGGCGAACTCGCAGGCCAGCTCGATCTGGTGCAGGCTGCACAGCACGGTGGTGCCACGCTCGCGCGCCTGCGTGCGCAGCAGCGACAGCACGTCGTGGCTGGTCTGCGGGTCGAGGCTGGCCACGGGCTCGTCGGCCAGCACCAGCGGCGGCTCGAGCATGAAGGCGCGCGCGATGCCCACGCGCTGCTGCTGCCCGCCCGAGAGCTCGCTCACGCGGCGCAGCAAATGCTGCTCCTGCAGCCCGACCGATTCGATCAGCGCGCAGGCCTTGGCACGCTGCGCATCGGTGAACAGGCCGAGCAGCGCGCGCCACGTCGGCACCGCGGGCAGCGCACCGGCCAGTACGTTGTCGGCCACCGTGGAACGCAGCACCAGGTTGAACTGCTGGTGGATCATGCCGATGCGCGGGCGGATGCGGGCCAGCGAGTGGGCGGCGATCTGCACGCCCTCGACCTGCACCGCGCCCTGCGTGGGTTTGACCAGCCCGTTGGCCATGCGCAGCAGCGTCGACTTGCCCGCGCCCGAGGCGCCCAGCACCACGCAGAACTGCCCCGCCGGCACCTGCAGCGACACGCCGTCGAGCGCGCGCGTGCCGTCGGCGTAGTGCATGGCGACCGATTCGAAATTCAGCATGGCGACGCTCAACGCTCGGCGGACTTGGCGAGGATGCGGCCCTTGAGCTCGTCGGTCAGCAGGCCGAGCTTTTCGGCGGCGACGTTGAACTCGGCTTCGGAGAACTTGGTGTCGTAGCCGTCGATCTTGCCGCCGCCGTAGCCGCGGATCATGTCGGGCGTGACGCCGGGGGCCTTGTTCACGGTCTGGAAGGCGTCTTTCAGCTTCGCCTTCAGCGGCTCGGGCAGCTTCGAATTGAGCGCCAGCGGCGGGTACGGAATGGCCATGCTGCGCGCCACCACCTTCACCGTCTTCGGGTCGACCACGCCCTGCTTCACCGCCTTCTCGTAGGAGTCGAACGAGAGCGAGGCCACGTCGACCTGGTCCTGCACCAGCGCGGCCAGGCTGCTGGCGTGACTGCCAGTCATGCGGATGGCGCCGAGGTCCCTGGCCGGGTCCATGCCGGCATCGAGCAGCATCGCGACCTGGAAGGTGAAGCTCGAGGCCGAGTTGACGTCGCCGAAGGCCACGCGCTTGCCCTTGAGGTCCTTGACCGAGGCGATGGGCGCGTTGGCCTTGGCGAACATGCCCGCGTAGTACACCGAGGCGCCCTTCTCCACGCCCACGGCCAACAACTGTGCGCAGCCGCGCTTGTTCGCCTGCACGTACGACACGGGGCCGAAGAAGGCGATGTCGGCGAGCTGGTTGCACATGCCCTCGACCACCGCGCCGTACGACTGGCCGACCTTGAGGTCGAAGTTCAGGCCGGTGCTGCGCGTGATGGCGTTGAACACCGGCGCGTAGTCGGCCTTGGTGCCCGACTCGGTGCCGCCGTCGGCCGGGATCAGCAGCACGCGCAGCGGCCGCTCACGCGAGCCGTCGGCCACCGATTGGGCCTGCGCCGCCAGCGGCAGCGCGGCAGTCAGCGAGAGGGCGGCGGCCGTAAGGGCCAGGAGCTTTTTCATGGTCGGTTCCTTCGTTTGGAAAGCGGTGGGCGTGCGGTTGCAACGCCCCGATGAAGAGAACTTTAGGAGCCGCAGATGACAGGGAAATGAAATAAGCTCATTTCAAAATTCAAATATCACTGAGCAATATTCAATAAAATCCGCCGCCACGGCCGAGCCCCTCAAGACGGCCCCACTCCCGGAGATCCATGAGCACGCATCACACGACAACAGGGACCATGAACGGCAGCGGCATCCAGGCGCTGGCGCAGGCCCGCCACCTGCTGGTTGACCTCGACGGCACGCTGGTGCGCCAGCAGGAGGCCATCGACGGCGCGGCCCGCTTGCTGGCGCACTTTCACGACCGCTACGCCATCGTGTCCAACAACTCCACGCACACGGCGCAGGGCCTGTCGGTGCGGCTGCGCAAGCTGGGCCTGCGCGTGCCGCCCGAGCGCATCGTGCTGGCCGGCGAACTCGCGGTGCGCCAGCTGGTGCAGCAGCATCCGCAGGCGCGCGTGCTGCTGGCCGCCAGCCCTGCCCTGCAGCGCTACGCGCGCGCGCAGGGCTGCCGGCTGGTGTCCGCGGAGGCCGAGGCCGACGTCGTGCTGCTCGCGCTCGACATGCACTTCAGCCACGCGCGCCTGTCGGTCATCGCGAACGCACTGCGCCGCGGCGCGAAGCTGATGGTGACCAATGCCGACGCCACGCACCCGGGCCCGCACGGCCGCGTGGTGCCCGAGACCGGCGCGCTGCTCGCGGCCGTGGTCGCGGCCAGCGGCGTGCAGCCGTGGTGCGTGGTCGGCAAGCCCGCGCCGCTGCTGTTCGAGGAAGGCCTGCGCCGCCTCGGCGCGCACGCCGAGCGCACGGTGGTGGTCGGCGACAACCCGCTGACCGACGGCGAAGGCGCCGCGCGGCTCGGCCTGGCCTGCGTGCTGGTGGGTGAGTCACCGGGGGCGGTGGCGCCCACGGTGGCCGGACTGCTCGCAGCGCCGGCGATGGAACCCGCGCCTCAGTACCGCTTGAGCGAGAGCACGTCGAAGGTCTGGCGCAGCGTGCGCACCGAGGTGTCGTAGTCCGACAGCGCCAGGCAGGCGATCAGCACGTCGATGATCGCCAGCTGCGCGAGCCGGCTCGTCATCGCCTCGGTGCGGAAGTTGGTTTCGCGCGCCATGGTGAACAGCAGCACGTCGGCAAAGGCCTGGATCGGCGACTTGCCGAAGTTGGTGATGCACACCGTGGCGGCGCCGGCTTCCTTCGCGAGGCGCGTGGCCGTCACCGTCTCGTGCGTGCTGCCCGAATGCGAAATCGTCAGCACCGCCGTCTTCGCATTCGTGAGCGAGGCGCTGATGGCCTGCACGTGCGAATCGACCACCACCTTGGCATTGAGGCCGATGCGCAGCATGCGGTAGTGCGCGTCCTCGGCGATGGTGGCCGAGCTGCCGATGCCGTAGATCTCGATGCGCTCGGCCTTGCGAAACAGCTGCACCGCGCGCTCCATCGCCTTGGCGTCGAGCATCGACTGCGTGTCGTGCAGCGTCTGCACGTTGCTCTGGAAGATCTTGCGGATCACCGCGTCGGCCTTGTCCTGCGGGTCGAGGTCTTCGTGGATGAACTGCACCGGCCGCACGATCTCCTGCGCCAACGCGATCTTGATCTGCTGGAAGCCCGTGGCGCCGAGGTTCTTGCACAGGCCGACGATGCTGCCTTCGCTCGAACCGGTGCGCTCGGCCACCTCGCTGACCGACATGTGGACCACCTCGCGCGGGTTCTTCACGATGAAGTCGGCGATGCGCTGGCCCACGGGGCCCAGCGAGGACCACAGGGTTTCGATGCGCGCCAGCACGGCCGACACCGGAACGTCGGATGCCTCGGCGGCGGGCGCCGCGGCAGCCTTGCCGCCGGTGGACTTGGACGTGCGGGGAGTGCTGTTGCGCTTCATGGGCCGCGAGCTTACCCGCCCTCGATGGCGGTTTCACGCACGCGGCTGGCCAGGCTCATGCGGGGTCTTCTATATTCGGCCGCTCCTCATTCGGAATTGGCTGCCTTGTGGTGCCCCCCGCCCCCTCATCTCTCATGACCACCGCCCTCCCCATCGACCGCCGGCTGCAACTCATCTCCGACACCCAGGTCGAAATCTACTGGTTCGCATCGAACGGATTCCTTCGCGCGGTGCTGGGCACGCACGATGGCCCGCAGTGCGCGCCGTCGTTTCGCTACCGGGTGCTTTCTGGCGACAGCATCGAGCTGATCGGCGCCGACGGCATCATCGACACGTGGACCCGCATCCGCATCGAAGGTGACCTGCTCCATGCCGAATCCGGCGGCAAGCCCAAGGCCTTCCGCATCGCACCCGAAGCCCTCGAAGAGAGTTCCAAACAATGAAAGTCAAACGACTGGTCGCCAACTTCGCGACGCAGGATGTGGCACGCGCACAGGTCTTCTACGCCGACGTGCTCGGCCTCGATCTGCTGATGGACCACGGATGGATACGCACCTACGGTTCGCAGGCCGAGATGAGCGTGCAGGTCAGCTTTGCGTCTGAAGGCGGCTCGGGCACGCCGGTGCCCGACCTTTCCATCGAAGTCGACGATGTCGACACGGCGCTTGCGCGCATGCGGGCTGCCGGCTTTGCCATCGAATACGGCCCGGTCGACGAACCCTGGGGTGTGCGCCGTTTCTATGTCCGCGATCCGTTCGGGAAGCTCGTCAACGTCCTTGCGCACGCCGCCTGACGCGCGACGTCCCAACGAAAAAACGGGCCCCAAGGGCCCGTTCGTTCTTCAAGCAGCCGATGCAGGCACCGGCTTGCCGCAGCGACCTGGCTTACAGGCCAGCCTGGCGCGTGAACGACACGCTGGGCTTCTTGTACGCAGCCGGCACTTCGTCGCGGTAGAACGCGCGGCGATCGAGGCTGGCGAGCGGGTCGTGGGCCTTGGCGACGGCTTCAGCGCGGATCGTCGAGCGGTCGGCGGTCGAGGTGAAGGTCTGTGCGCCGGCGGTGGCGCCGTCGCTGTACTCGTTGCCGGCACGGGCGGCGGCCACGGCTTGCGACGCGACTTCCGAACGCGAGAGGGTCGAGTTCACGGTGTGCACGCCGTCATAGGTTTCGGCGTGGGCACCGGCAACAGCCAGGAGCGAGAGCGCAACGGCGGCGAGGGTCTTCGAGGCATTCATTTCAATCTCCTTCAGGTGGTGTGTCGATGGGATGAAGTTTGAACCTGAAGCGCCCCAAAAAACGTCAGCAAAAGGAATCGCGGCGTTCACGGGATTGAAACAATCGCGCGCCGCTCGCGCATGCGATGCGGCGGCCGGAACCCTTTCCTCCAGAGGGAACGCACGAGAAAGTTCTCGCTTCCGGCATTCCTTGCATGCGCCTAGCGCATGCAAGGAATGCACGCCGAACCCTCAGTGCGAGATCATCCAGGGCCGCCGCGACGGGGCCGATTTCGCCCCGTTCGGCGCGGTCTGCGTGGCACTGCGCCGCGACGATCCCGAGCAGCAACCGCAGCCCGAGGGATGCCGCAGCCGCGCATAGTCGCGCGAGCTCGCGGGCTCGTGGCGCGCGCGTTCGTTGGTGGCCATCGCATGGCGCGTGTCGGCGGCCATCAGCGCCAGGCGCGGCGCGGCGGTGAACACGCGCGGCGAAGCCGTGCCGCAATCGGGGCAGGCGGCGGGCTCGTCGCGCTGGCCCGAAGGCCGCAGCGATTCGAAGCCGCCGCACTGCCCGCAGGCGTAGTCGTAGGTCGGCATGGCTTCAGCGCAGGTCGTGCGACAGCGGCATGTCGATGCTGCCGTCGATGAACTTCACCGGCCCCGACGCGTTCGGGTTGATGTCGAAGTCGAAGATGCCCGTGGGCAGCCACAGCGTGGCGCACGAGTTGGGCACGTCGACCACGCCGCTGATGTGGCCCTGCACAGGTGCCGTGCCCAGGATCGAATAGGCCTGCGCGCCCGAGTAGCCGAACTTCTTCAGGTACTCGATGGCGTTCAGGCACGCCTGGCGGTAGGCCACGTTCACGTCGAGGTAGTGCTGCTTGCCGCTCTCGTCGACCGAGATGCCTTCGAAGATCAGGTAGTCGTTGTACTGCGGCGTGATGGGGCTGGGCTTGAAGATCGGGTTCTTGATGCCGTACTTGGCCATGCCGCCCTTGATGAGCGTGACCTTCATGTGCACCCAGCCGGCCATCTCGATGGCGCCGCAGAAGGTGATCTCGCCGTCGCCCTGGCTGAAGTGCAGGTCGCCCACGCTCAGGCCCGCACCGTCGACGTACACGGGGAAGAACACCTTCGAGCCGCGCGACAGATCCTTGATGTCGCAGTTGCCGCCATGCTCGCGCGGCGGCACGGTGCGCGCGCCTTCCGCTGCGGCCTTGGCGCGAGCCTCGCCGGTCATCTTCCCCATGTGCGCGGTGCCAGCGAAAGGCGGATTCGCAAGGCCCGGCACGCGGTCCGGGTCGGTGGCGATGAGTGCCTTCTCGCGCTCGTTCCACATGTCGAGCATCGGCTTGTCGGGCAGGCAGCCGATCAGGCCCGGATGGATCAGCCCCGCGAAGTTCACGCCCGGAATGTGACGCGAGCTCGTGAACATGCCCTTGAAGTCCCAGATCGATTTCTGCGCTTCGGGAAAGTGATCGGTGAGGAAGCCACCGCCGTTCTTCTTCGAGAAGAAGCCGTTGAAGCCCCACAGGCTGTCCTGCTTGGCGCCGATGTCCAGCAGGTCGACCACCAGCAGGTCGCCGGGCTCGGCGCCCTTCACGCCCACCGGGCCCGAGAGGTAGTGCACCGTGCTCAGGTCGATGTCGCGCACGTCATCGGCGCTGTCGTTGTTCTTGATGAAGCCGCCGGTCCAGTCGAAGGTCTCGAGGATGAAGTCGTCGCCCGGGTTGACCCAGCAGGCCATCGGAATGTCCGGGTGCCAGCGGTTGTGGATGTTTTCGTTCTCCGTGGGCGGCTTGGTCAGGTCGACCTTGATCAGCGTGTCCGTCATGTGCAGTGGCTCCTGGGGTTGTGGTTAGACAGAGAGATAGGCTTTGATGTGTTCCACATCGGTCTTGTCGCGCGCGGTCTCGTGCACGAGCCGACCGCCTTCGATGACGAACAGCCGGTCGGCCACGTCCATCGCGAAACTCAGCACCTGCTCGGACACGACGATGGTGATGCCGCGCAGCTTGCGGATCTCGTTGAGCGCCTTGGCGATGTCCTTGATGATCGAAGGCTGGATGCCTTCGGTGGGCTCGTCGAGCAGCAGCACCTTGGGGTCGGTGACGAGGGCGCGCGCAATGGCAAGCTGCTGCTGCTGGCCGCCGGAGAGGTTGCCGCCCTTGCGGCTTTTCATGTCCCACAGCACGGGGAACAGCGCATAGATCTCCTCGGGGATGCGGCGGGTCTTCGAGTTCTCCAGGCCGGTCTGGATGTTCTCTTCCACCGTCAGCGTCGGGAAGATCATGCGGCCCTGCGGCACGTAGGCGATGCCCTTGGCCACGCGGCGAAAGCTCTCGTCACGCGACACGTCCTGCCCCGCCACTTCGATGCGCCCGCTCTTGATCGGCAGCACGCCCATCAGGCTCTTGAACAGCGTGGTCTTGCCCATGCCGTTGCGGCCCATGATGGCGATGGTTTCGTTGGCATGGCCCACGAACGAGATGCCGTGCAGCGCCTCGCTCTGGCCGTAGGCGGTGTGCAGGTCGTCGACCTTCAGCATGATGGTGCTCATGGTTCAGTGCCCCAGATAGACGTCGATGACTTTCGGGTCGGCCTGCACCTTCTCCATCGGCCCTTCGGCCAGGATCTTTCCCTGGTGCATCACGGTGACCTTGTGCGCGATCTGCTTGACGAAGGCCATGTCGTGCTCGATGACGATCACGGCGCGGTTGCGGCAGATGCGCTGGAGCAGGTCGGCCGTGAGCTCGCGTTCGCGTGCGCTCATGCCGGCAATGGGTTCGTCGAGCATCAGCAGTTCGGGTTCCTGCATCAGCAGCATGCCGATCTCCAGCCACTGCTTCTGGCCGTGGCTCAGGAGGCCGGCTTCGGTGCCAAGCTTGTCGGCCAGGCCGATCTCCGTGGCGATGGCCTGCACCTTGCCCTTGACCTCGTCGTCGCACTGAAAGGCCAGCGCGCCGAACACCGAGCGGCCCTTCGGAAACGACACCTCCAGGTTCTGGAACACGCTCAGGTTCTCGTAGATCGACGGCGTCTGGAACTTGCGCCCGATGCCCAGCCGCACGCGCTTGTGCTCGGCCATCTTCGTGAGTTCGGTGTTCTTGAACTTGATGCTGCCGGCGCTGGCGCGCGTCTTGCCGCAGATCAGGTCGAGCAGCGTGGTCTTGCCAGCGCCGTTGGGGCCGATGATCACGCGCAGCTCGTTCTTGTCGATGTACAGCGTCAGGTCGTCGATGGCCTTGAAGCCGTCGAAGGAGACGCTGAGGTCTTCCACGGCGAGTGCGAAGTCGGTGTTGCTCATGAGGAGGGGCTCCGGTGTCGGTCAGGCGCGCTGGCGGCCGATGCCTTCGGGCAGCACGGGCTCGGCCTGCGGCGCGGCGACGGGTGAAGGGGCCGACACGGCGGCGGGCGGCGGCTTCGTCGCGGCGTCGCGCAGGGCCTGGCGGCGCGAGGCCCACCACGGCTTGATCGTGTCTTCCCACAGCCCCGCCAGGCCCATCGGGAAGGCCATGGTCACGCCGATGAAGAGCGCGGCCATCAAGAAGAGCCACAGGTCGGGAAAGCTCTCGGAGAACAGCGTCTTGCCCGCATTCACCAGCAGCGCGCCGTACACCGCGCCCACCAGGCTCATGCGGCCGCCGACGGCGCAGAAGATCACCATTTCGATCGAGGGCACGATGCCCACGAAGCTCGGCGACATGAAGCCCACCTGCAGCGCGAACATCGCGCCGCCGATGCCCGAAAGCCCGGCCGCCAGGCAGAAGGTGAAGACCTTGAAGTTCGACACGTCGTAGCCCGAGAAGCGCACGCGGTCTTCCTTGTCGCGCATGGCCAGCAGCAGCGTGCCGAGCTTGCTGGTCTGCACCCAGCGGCACAGCAGGATGCTCAAGACCAGCAGGCCCACGCAGACGTAGTAGAGGATGTACTTGGCGCTGTCGGTGCGCGTGTCCCAGCCCAGCAGCGTCTTCAGGTCGGTCATGCCGTTCACGCCGCCCGTGTAGCCCTGCTGGCCGATGATGAGCACGGTACAGATCAGCGCCACCGCCTGCGTGATGATCGCGAAGTACACGCCGCCCACGCGGCGCTTGAACATCGCGAAGCTGATGAGCCAGGCCAGCGCCATCGGCGCCAGCACCACCAGCGCCAGACTCAGCGGCAGGCTCTTGAACGGCAGCCACAGCGCGGGCAGCTCGGTGATCTGGTTCCAGTCCATGAAGTCCGGGATGCCGGGCGTCGACTGGATCTTGGTCGTGATCGGGTCGGAAGCTTCGAGCTTGAGGAACATCGCCATCGCATAGCCGCCGATGCCGAAGAACACGCCCTGCCCCAGGCTCAGCACGCCGCCGTAGCCCCACACCATGACGAGGCCCACGGCCACGAAGGCGTAGCTGAGGTACTTGCCCACGAGGTTGAGGCGGAAGATGTCGAGCGACAGCGGCAGCACCACCGCGAGCAGCAGCACCAGCAGCAGGAGGCTGCCGAGCTGGTAGCGCCGGATCGAGGCCTTGAGGAAATTCATCGGGAGGTTCTCCGGGAAGGAATCGGGTTCAGCGACGCACCTTGACTGCGAACAAGCCTTGGGGGCGCATCATCAGGATGAGCACGATCAGCGACAGCGTCAGCACCTTGGCCATCGAGCCGGTCATGAAGAACTCCGAGATCGACTGGGTCTGCGCAATGCCGAAGGCCGAGACCACGGTGCCCAGCAGGCTGGCCGCGCCGCCGAAGGTGACGACCAGGAAGGCATCGACGATGTACAGCGATCCCGAGGTCGGCCCGGTCGAGCCGATGGTGGTGAAGGCCGCGCCCGCCACGCCGGCAATGCCGCAGCCGATGGCGAAGGTGAGGCGGTCGGTCTTCTTCGTGTCGATGCCGGTGGCGTTGGCCATGGTGCGGTTGGCCACGGTGGCGCGCACCCGCAGGCCCCAGCGGCTCTTGTGCAAGGCGATGAGCACGCCGCCCGTGACCAGCGCGGTGAGCGCCAGCACGAACAGGCCGTTGATCGGAATGTCCAGGCCTTCATGCGGCGTCCACGAGCCCATGAGCCATTCGGGCAGCGTGGGGCTCACTTCCTTCGGGCCGATGAAGGTGCGAAAGATCTGCTGCAGGCCCAGGCTGACGCCCCAGGTGGCGAGCAGCGTGTCGAGCGGTCGCTTGTACAGGTGGCGGATCAGCGCCCACTCCACGAGCCAGCCCGCGATGAAGGCGAACACGAAGGCCAGCCCGATCGCGATCGGAAAGTAGTACGGCATGAGCGAGGGCGCCATGCGCTCGGTCACCTGCGCGGCCAGGAAGATCGAGTAGGCGCCGATGGTCATGAACTCGCCATGCGCCATGTTGATCACGCCCATCTGCCCGAAGATGATCGCGAGCCCGAGGCCCATGAGCAGCAGCACCGCGAAGAGGCTCAGCCCCGCGAAGCCTTGCATCAGGCCGATGTTCATCATGTCCGAGAGGCTCATTGCGCAATATCCGGTAAGGGTCAGGGAACAAGTCGTGAGACACCGCGGAACCGGCTTTGCCGGGCCGCAGGTGTCGCCCCCTTGAGGGGGGAGGCGGCTACACGAAGTGAGCCGCTTCGGGGGAGTTACTGATACCCCTTGGGGAACGGATCGGGCTTGATGAGCTCGCCCGATTCCGCAACGACCTTGAAGCTGCCATCCAGCTGCCCCTGCCCGATGCGCGCCTTGCTCCACAAGTGGTGGTTCGCATCCAGCTTCACGTAGCCCTCCGGCGCCGTCTTCAGCTCGATGCCCGGCGATGCCGCCACCACCTTGTCGATGTCGAAGCTGCCCGCCTTCTCCACGGCCGCCTTCCACAGCCACGGGCCGAGGTAGCCCGCCTGCGTCACGTCGCCGATCACCGCGTCCTTGCCGTACTTGGCCTTGAAGGCGGCCACGAACTTCTTGTTGTTCTCGTTGTCCAGCGTCTGGAAGTACTTCATCGACGAGTAGAAGCCCGCGAAGTTCTCGCCGCCCACGCCGGTCATCTCGTCCTCGGTCACGGCCAGCGTCAGCAGGAACTGCTTGTCGCCGGTGATGCCCGCGGCCTTGAGCTGCTTGTAGAAGGCCACGTTCGAGCCGCCCACCACGGCCGCGAAGATGCAGTCGGGCTTGGCGACCTTGATCTTGTTGATCAGCGAGTTGAAGTTGGTGTGGCCCAGCGGGTAGTACTCCTCGCCCTTGACCGAACCCTTCTGGAAGTTCTCGATGTGCTTGCGCGCGATCTTCATCGAAGTGCGCGGCCAGATGTAGTCGGAGCCGACGAGGAAGAAGGTCTTGGCCTTCTTCTCCTTCGCGCCCCAGTCCAGCCCCCAGATGATCTGCTGCGTGGCTTCCTGCCCCGTGTAGATCACGTTCTTGCTCTGCTCCAGGCCTTCGTAGAAGGTCGGGTAGTACAACAGGCCGTTCTCTTTTTCGAACACCGGCAGCACGGCCTTGCGCGAGGCGCTGGTCCAGCAGCCAAACACGGCCGCGACCTTGTCGTTGACCAGCAGCTTCTTCGACTTCTCGGCGAAGGTGGGCCAGTCGGAGGCGCCGTCTTCCTTGATGACCTTGATCTTGCGACCCAGGATGCCGCCCATCGCGTTGATCTGGTCGATGGCGAGCTGCTCGGCCTGGATGGAGCCGGTCTCCGAAATGGCCATGGTGCCGGTGGACGAATGCAGCTGGCCCACCGTGACTTCGGTGTCGGTCACCGCGAGCTTGGTGGTGTTGACCTTGGCCGTGGGGAACTGACCCTGGCCGAAGCTCAGGCCGCTCAGGCCCATCACGGGCAGCGCGGCGGCGCCCTGCAGCAGGCGGCGGCGGCGCAGTGCCATGGCATCGAGGGAAGAAGGATCGGAATCACGCGACATCAGGAACTCCAGGCAGGTTGAAAGAAGAGTGAGCCGCGCACCATCGCAGTGCATCGGACGGTGCTGCGAGCACCATGGCTGGTACTTTAGAAATCACTTGCCTCTGCGCGAATACGTCATTCAACGTAGCGATAGGCCCCTGCCCGGGCCGCAGACTCGCGAGCAGACAAGGCACGCGACAGCAGGGAGCGCTTCTTGCTGTACCTGCCGCATGCCACCGTTGCCGCCGCCGCGAGAACCCGCCATGACATCCGTCTCCGGACAGAAGATCTTTCGCATCCGCCGCGACTACAACGCCTGGGTCGCGAACGAAACGCTGGAGGACTACGCGCTGCGCTACACGCCGCGCAGCTTTCGCAAGTGGTCGGAGTTCCGCGTGGCCAACGCGGCCTTCGGCGCCACCTCGTTCCTGGCGCTGGAGGCCATCGGCGGCGCGATCGCGCTGAGCTACGGTTTCTCGAACGCGCTGTGGGCGATCCTGGTGGTGGGGCTCATCACCTTCCTCACGGGCTTGCCCATTTCGTACTACGCCGCGCGCCACGGCGTGGACATGGACCTGCTCACGCGCGGCGCCGGCTTCGGCTACCTGGGCTCCACCCTCACCTCGCTGATCTACGCGAGCTTCACCTTCATCTTCTTCGCGCTCGAGGCGGCCATCCTCGCGCTGGCGCTGCAGATGTACCTCGATTGGCCGCTGTGGCTGCTGTACCTGGTGTCGTCGATCGTGATCATTCCGCTGGTGGCGCGCGGCATCACGCTCATCTCGGGGCTGCAGCTGTGGACGCAGCCGATCTGGATCGTGCTGTTCGTCTGCCCCTTCATCGCGGTGATGGTGAAGAAGCCCGAGCTGTACGCCGACTTCACCGGCCTCGTGGGCCGCACCTCGGACAGCAGCAGCTTCGATCCGCTGATGTTCGGCGCGGCGGCCACGGTGGCCTTCTCGCTCGTGGTGCAGATCGGCGAGCAGGTCGACTACCTGCGCTTTTTGCCCGAGAAGACCGCCGCGAACCGAGGACGCTGGTGGACCGCGGTGCTGGTCGCCGGGCCGGGCTGGATCGTGCCGGGCATGCTGAAGATGATGGGCGGCGCGTTCCTGGCCTTCCTGGCGCTGCAGCACGAGATACCGGCCAACCACGCGATCGAGCCCACGCAGATGTACCTCACGGGCTTTTCGTACGTGCTGCGCGACCCGGCGTGGGTGCTAGGCATCACGGTGCTGTTCGTGGTGGTCTCGCAGATGAAGATCAACCTGACCAACGCCTACGCAGGCTCGCTCGCGTGGTCGAACTTCTTCGCGCGCCTCACGCACAGCCACCCGGGGCGCGTGGTGTGGCTGGTGTTCAACGTGGCCATCGCAATCTTGCTGATGGCGCTGGGCGTGTTCGCCGCGCTGGAACACGTGCTGGGCTTCTACAGCAACATCGCCATCGCCTGGGTCGGCGCGCTGGTGGCCGACCTGGTCATCAACAAGCCGCTGGGCTGGAGCCCGAAGACCATCGAGTTCAAGCGCGCGCACCTGTACGACATCAACCCCGTGGGCCTGGTCGCGATGCTGGTGGCGGCGGCGCTGGCGATGCTGGCCTACTCCGGCGCGCTCGGCCAGTGGGCGCGGGCCTTCTCGCCCTTCATCGCGCTGGCCACGGCCATGGCCGTGTCGCCGCTGCTGGCGTGGCAGACGCGCGGTCGCTACTACCTGGCGCGCACCGACATCGACCGCTGGACGCCGGGCCAGAGCGTGAAATGCTCGGTGTGCGACAACAGCTTCGAGTCGGAAGACATGGCGCACTGCCCGGCCTACAGCGCGCCGATCTGCTCGCTGTGCTGCACGCTCGAATCGCGCTGCCACGACCGCTGCAAGACCGACTCGCGCGCCGCCGAGCAGATGAGCGGCTGGCTGCAGGCGCTGCTGCCACCGGCGCTGTCGGCGCGACTGAACTTCCGCGTCGCGCACTACCTGCTGGTCGCCACCTCGCTCATCGCGCTCTTGGCCACGGTGGTGGGCGTGGTCTACGCGCAGGAGGCCATCGCGGGCACCATCGATTCAGCGATGGCGACAGCCTTCCTGAAAGTGTTCGCGCTGCTCTCGGTGGTGGCCGCCGTGGCCGCGTGGTGGGTGGTGCTGGGCAGCGAGAGCCGGCAGATGGCGCAGGAGGAATCGAACCGCCACAACAACCTGCTCGCGCTCGAGATCGAAGCCCACCGCCGCACCGACGCCGCGCTGCAGACCGCCAAGGAAGCCGCCGAGGCCGCCAACCAGGCCAAGACCCGCTACGTGGCCGGCATGACGCACGAGCTGCGCACGCCGCTCAACAGCATCCTGGGGTACTCGCAGATCCTGCTCAAGGGCGGCGACGCGGCCCTGCCACCGCGCGAAGCGGTGCAGACCATCCACCGCAGCGGCGAGCACATGCTGGGCCTCATCGACGGGCTGCTCGACCTGGCGCGCATCGAGGCCGGGCGGTTGCAGCTGGAGCCATCGCCGCTCGCGCTGCCGGCCTTTCTCGACCAGGTGGTGCAGATGGTGCGGCCGCAGGCCGAGGCCAAGGGCCTGGCGTTCGTCTACACGCATGCGGGCCGGCTGCCGCCGTGGGTGCATGCCGACGTGAAGTGGCTGCGCCAGATTCTCATCAACCTGCTGACCAACGCCGTGCGCTTCACCGACAACGGCACCGTCACGCTGCATGTGGACGCGCGGCGAGAGGTGCTGCGCTTCGACGTGGTCGACACCGGCATCGGCGTGGCGCCGCAAGACCGCCAGCGCATCTTTCTGCCCTTCGAGCGCGGCGCCGCGGGCCGCCGGCGCGGCGAGCCGGGCACGGGGCTGGGCCTGACGATCACCGGGCTGCTCACTTCGCTGATGGGCGGCGAGTTGAAGCTGGCGTCGACCTCGTCGGCGGGCAGCACCTTCAGCGTGCGCGTGTACCTGCGTGAAGTGGCTGACCCCGGCCCGCAGGCGGGCTCACGCGAGCCGGTGTCGGGCTACCTGGGCGAGCGCCGCACGCTGCTGGTGGTGGACGACCAGCCGGTGCAGCGCCAGATGCTCGCCGGCATGCTCGCGCCGCTGGGCTTCACGGTGCGCGAGGCGGCCAGCGGCACCGAGTGCCTGGACAGCCTGCGCGAAGAGCTGCCCTCGGCCATCCTGCTGGACCTGACGATGGACGACATGGACGGCTGGCAGACCGCGCGCTCGGTGCGGGCCTCGGGCTTCGCCGAGCTGCCGATCATCATCGTCTCGGCCAACATGTTCGAGAACCAGGCCGACCGGCTGCGCGCCGCGGGCTGCCAGGCCTTCGTGGGCAAGCCGGTGATCGAGTCGGAACTCATCGCCACGCTGGAGCGGCACCTGGGCCTCGAATGGCTGGCGACCGGCGACGCCATGCCGCCGCCCGCCGACCCCGACGCGATGCCGGTGCGCCCGCCCCTGCTCGCGCTCGGCGAAGACGACCGTGCCGACCTGATGCGCCTGGTGCAGATGGGCCATGTGCGCGGCCTGCACACCGCGCTCGACCGGCTGGCCGCGACCTCGCCCGCGGCGACCGCCACCTGCACCTGGCTGCGCGGCATGGTCGCGCGCTTCGAACTCGACAACCTCCGCAACGCACTGGCAGAAGATGCAGACACTCCCCTCGCCCGGTCATGAATCCGAACGCCCCGTCGTGCTGGTGGTGGACGACGCCCCCAGCAGCCTGGGCATGCTGTGCGACACGCTCGAGGCCAGCGGCTACACCGTGCTGGTGGCGGCCGACGGCGAGGCCGCGCTGCAGCGGCTCGAGCTGGTGGTGCCCGACGCGATCCTGCTCGACGGCCTCATGCCTGGCCTCTCGGGCTTCGAGACCTGCCGGCGCATCAAGGCCAACGCGGCGCTGGCGCACATTCCGGTGCTGTTCATGACGGGCCTGTCGGAAACCGCGCACGTGGTCGAGGGCTTCGAGTGCGGCGGCGTCGACTACGTGGTGAAGCCGATCCGCGCGCAGGAGGTGCTGGCGCGCCTGCACACCCACACACGCAACGCCCGCATCACGCGCATGGCGCGCGACGCGGTCGACGTGGCGGGCATGGGCGTGGTGTTCGTCGACACGCGCGGGCGCATCGCCTGGCGCTCGCCGCAGGCCGCGCTGTGGTTGCATGCGCTCGAAGACCCGGTGGCGCCGGGGCGCCTGCCCGCCTCGGTAGAGCCCGCGCTGGCGCCGGGTGCGTCGATTGCCATCGGCACCGCCACGGCCATGCGCCTGTCGGTGCGCAACCTGGGCGCGGCGGCGCTCGGCGAGACCATGCTGCTGTTCGCCATCCAGCGCGAAGGCCCGGCCGCGCGCCTGGCCGACGCGGCCCTCACGCCGCGCGAGACCGAGGTGCTGTCCTGGCTCGCCAAGGGCAAGACCAACCGCGACATCGGCGAGATCCTGGGCACCAGCCCGCGCACGGTGAACAAGCACCTGGAGCACATCTTCGAGAAGCTGGGGGTGGAGACCCGCGCGGCGGCTGCGGCACTGGCGAGCGGCATGTAAACCCCCACGGGGTAACCGCCCCCGCGGCGCTGGGCTATCGCCCCAAAGGCGCCGGTTGCGCTCAGAATGGGACAGCCACAGGAGAGAGACATGCTTTCAAGCCTGCTGACCTTCCCGCCCCGCGAAAGCGCCTACCGGCGCAAGTTCCTGAACAACACGGACGAGAACCTCTTCATGGGGTCGTTCGAGAGCTTCGAGGCGGCCGAGGCCGGCGCGCCGCCCAGCAAGGCGGTCGGCTACGCCAATGCCGACGCGGGCGAGCTCTACAGCCCGCAGATCTATTTCTACGACTACCCCGGCCTCTTCTGGCTGGGCCGTTCCATCGATGCGGGCCTGACGCGCGTGTTCGACCTGGGCGGGCACGTCGGCATCAAGTACTACGCCTTCCGGCGCGTGCTGAGCTACCCCGACACCCTGCGCTGGACCGTGTGCGACGTGCCCGGCGTGGTCGAGAGCGGCCGCGCGATGGCCATCAAGCGCGAGGCGACCGCGCAGCTCGGCTTCACCACCGACTACCGCGACGCGAGCGGCTGCGACGTGCTGTACGTGTCGGGCAGCCTGCAGTACCTGCCGATGCGCATGGACGCGATTCTTTCCGCGCTCGCCGTGAAGCCCCGGCGCATCGTCATGAACACCACGGCCGTGCACCCCGAGCGCACGATCTACACGCTCAACAGCATCGGCGTGGCCGTGTGCGCCTATCGCATCCAGCACCACGACGAACTGCTGGCCGACCTGGCACGCTCCGGCTACCGCAAGCGCGACGTGTGGCGCAACGAGGGCAAGCCGATCGAGGTGCCCTTTGTCGATGGCGGCGACAAGCCGTACTACGCGGGCTGCTGCTTCGACCTGATCGTCTGATTCGACCTCGTCGCCTTGCGGGTGCCGCCCTATCGCACCTCGTAGTCTTCCATCGGCTTGTCGCTGGGGTTGGCCCAGGCGGCCCTGGTCAGGGCGCTGGCCGGCAGCCCCACCTTCGCGCCGTGCGGCGCAATGGGTTGCATGAACCACTTGTCGTAGATTCGCGCGGCCTCCCCGCTCCTTGCCAACGCCAGGACGCTTTGATCGACCAGCTTCTTGAACGCGGCATCGCCCTTGGGAATCATGATCGCGATCGGCTCGACGCTGAGCACCTGGTCGAGCAGCCTGTACTGCGCGGGCTCCTTGCTCCTGGAAATCAAGGTGGCAAGGATCTGCCCGTCGGCGACGAAGCCCTCTGCGCGGCCCGATTCGAGCAGCAGGAACCCTTCGCTGTTGTCCTTGGCGTACACCTCCGCAATCTCCGGGGCGTTGTCGCGCTTGAGTTTTCTCAGCAGCTGGACGGAGGTGCTCCCCGTCGTGACGGCCACCGCCTTGCCGGCGAGCTGGGCCGCCGAAGCAACGCCGGATGTCGCCTTGACCGCGATGCGAACCCCCTCGACATAGAGCGTCGGGGCGAACGCGACGTCCTTCTGGCGCGCCGCATTGTTGGTCGTGGTACCGCACTCGATGTCGACCGTTCCGTTCTGCACGAGGGGCATGCGGTTCTGCGGCGTGACGAGCTGGTACTTCACGTGGATCTTGCCGATCTGCAACGCCTTCCCGATGTCGGCAATGACACGTTCGCAGACCTCGACGTGAAAGCCCGTGTAGCTGCCGGGCCCCAGCGTGAAGGACATGGCGCCCGAGGCGTCGCGCACGCCCATGGTGATGGCGCCGGACTCCCTGATCTTCTTCAGCACGTCGGTTTGGGCGGATGCACGCCCGGCACACAGCAGGAGCGCCGCGGCCGTTGCGGCCGCCAGAAGGCAGTGGGTTGTTTTCACGTCGGCGCTTTCAGACGGCGAACAGCGAATCCAGGTCCGCAAAGGACTTCAGCTCGATGGCGTTGCCCGACGGGTCGAGAAAGAACATCGTCGCCTGTTCGCCGGGCTCGCCCTTGAACCGGATGTAGGGCTCGATCACGAATTTCGTCTGGCGTGCGATGAGCTTGTCGGCCATTGCCTGCCACAGGTCCATCGGCAGCACGGCGCCGAAGTGACGCACAGGCACGTCATGGCCGTCCACGGCGCTGTGCGTCTTGTGGCCGCATTCGTCGGGCGCCAGGTGCGCCACGATCTGGTGGCCGTGGAAGTTGAAGTCGACCCACTCGGTCGAACTGCGGCCTTCGGGACATTCGAGCAACTCGCCGTAGAAGGCGCGCGCCTCGGCGATGTCGCGCACGGGAAAGGCCAGGTGGAACGGGATGCGTGCAGTGGGGGTGCTCATGGGGTTCATCGATCAAGGAGTTCAGGGTGAGCAAACTCTAAGCAGCGGGCCACATAACCGAAAACGATATATTTCATCGCTGAGCACCACCCATTTCGATGAATCCCGAATGATCACCGAGCTTCGAACCTTCATCGCCGTGTGTCGCCACGGCACATTCGCCGCGGCGGGAGAGCGCATCGGCCTCACGCAATCGGCCGTCAGCAGCCAGATCAAGCGGCTCGAGGAATCCCTGGGGTTCCCGCTTTTCGACCGCACAGGCCGCTCTGCCACCTTGAATGCGGCGGGCGAGACCACGCTGGGACGGGCGGAAGAAATCTGCGGCCTCTACGCCAAGCTCGGCGAGCTGCCCGACGACGCTGCGAATGCCGGGCTGCTGCGCATCGGCGCCATTGCGTCCGCGCAGCCGACACTGGTGGCGCGGGCGCTCGAAAAATTGCGCGCCGGCTTCCCCCTGCTGCGCGTGCACATCTCGCCCGGCGTGTCGATGCGGCTGATGGACGACCTGGACGCCGGCAGCATCGATGCGGCCGTGATCATCCGGCCGCCTTTCGGCATTCTTCCCGAGCTGACCTGGCAGACCCTGGTGCGCGAGCCCTATGTGCTCATTGCCCCCGCGAGCGTGCCGGGCAGGAACTGGCGCACGCTGCTGCAGGAACAGCCGTTCCTGCGCTACGACCGCGCATCGTTCGGCGGGCGCATGGTCGAACGATTCCTCCAGCGCGAAGGCCTCGTGGTCAACGACGCCATCGAGGTCGACGAAATCTCCGGGCTCATCCACCTGGCCTCCAAGGGCCTGGGCGTTGCGCTCGTGCCGTGGGTCGAGGCCCACTTGCCGCTGCCGCCGGGCGTGCGCATGCTGTCCCTCGGCGAGGCCACGTTCCATCGCGAGATCGGCCTCCTGCAGCGCAAGCCACGCGCCAGCCCGCCCCTCGTCGCGCAATTTGCGCAGTGTCTGCGGGACGCGGCCGAACCCGCGAAGGCGGGGCGAAAGAAAGCCTTGACGACCTCCAAAAAGATATTAGAGTGATATCACTTTCAACAGGAGGCCTTCATGCACGAGCAGACCCCGTCCATCCCTCGCCCGGTCCGCAGGGAGCGGCCGTACCGGTCCGTCAACGGATACGGCATCGTTGCTGTGGCGCTGCTGATCCTTGCGGTCGGCGCCTGGGTTCTCGTGCGGCGGATGATGCCGCTGCCCCTGAGCATCTTGCTGATCGTCGTCGGCGTCTCGCTGCTGCCGGGGCTGTACATGCTCAAGCCCAACGAGGGCATCATCCTCACGCTCTTCGGCAAGTACCAGGGCACCGACCGCAGCGAGGGCTTGCGCTGGACCAACCCGTTCCAGGCCGGCCAGAAGATCTCGCTGCGCGCGCGCAACCTGAACACGCCACCGCTGAAGGTCAACGACAAGCGCGGCAACCCGGTGGAGATCGGCGCGGCCGTGGTCTGGCGCGTGCACGACACGGCGCAGGCCGTGTTCGAGATCGACGACTACAACAAGTTCGTCGCCATCCAGTCCGAAGCCGCCATCCGCCACCTGGCCACGCTCTACGCCTATGACAGCGGCGACGACCTGCAAAGCGACGAGGTCACGCTGCGCGCCGGCCTGGACGTGGTGGCCGACGCCCTCAAGGCCGAGCTGAACCAGCGCTTTGCCAGCGCTGGCGTCGAGGTGCTCGACGCCAAGCTCACGCACCTGGCCTACGCGCCCGAGATCGCCCAGGTGATGCTGCGGCGCCAGCAGGCGGTGGCCATCGTGAGCGCGCGGCACCAGATCGTGGCGGGTGCAGTCGGCATGGTCGAGGCCGCCCTCAAGGGGCTGTCGGAGCGCAACCTCGTCGTGCTCGACGACGAGCGCAAGGCCTCGATGGTGTCGAACCTGCTGGTGGTACTGTGCTCGGACCGCGAAACCCAGCCCGTGGTCAACACGGGCACGCTCTACACCTGATGCATCCACGGCACCTGTTCACCGCCGCCACGTCGTTGTTCCCTGATGGCCAGTCCCGGTAAGAAGTCCTACCCGCTGCGCATCGATCCGGCCCTGTGGGCCGAGATCGAGCGGCTGGCGGCCCAGGAGCTGCGCAGCGCGAACGCGCAGGTCGAGTTCCTGCTGCGCGAAGGGCTGGCGAAACGGGGGCGCCTGCCGGCGGCGGCTGCGCCCGCCAAGGACGCGGACCCGCCCAAGCCCTCGCGCTAGTAGTAACCCCGAATTTCCTGAAGGCCGATTGACAGCCTCGGCCCCTACGATGGCACGGCACGATCTTCAGGAGACACACGCCGTGACAGCCTTCGCCTTCCCCCGTTCCGCCCTGACCCGCCGCGCCGCCCTGGCGCTGGCCGCCTCCTTCGCGCTCGCCGGTTGCACCAACCTCGGTGGTGGCACCCCACCCGCCGCCACGAGCGACATCCACGTCATGACCTCCGGCGGCTTCACCGCCGCCTACAACGAGCTGCGCCCCGGCTTCGAGCGCAGCACCGGCCGCAGCGTGAAGACGGCCTACGGTGCGTCGATGGGCAATGCCAGCGATTCGATTCCCAGCCGCCTCGGCCGCAACGAGCCCGCCGACGTGGTGATCCTGGCGCGCCCCGCGCTCGATGCGCTGGTGGCGCAGGGCAAGGTGGTGGCGGGCAGCCAGGTCGACCTGGTGCGTTCGTCGATCGGTTTCGCGGTGCGCAAGGGCGCGCCCAAGCCGGACATCGGCACGGTCGACGCGCTCAAGCGCACGCTGCTCGCGGCGCCGTCGATCGCCTACTCGGCGAGCGCGAGCGGCACCTACTACGAGACCGAGCTGCTCAAGACGCTGGGCATCGAAGACCAGGTCAAGCCCAAGAGCAAGCGCATCCTGAGCGAGCGCGTGGGCACGGTGGTGGCGCGCGGCGACGCGGCCCTCGGCCTGCAGCAGGTGAGCGAGCTGCTGCCCATCGAGGGCATCGACTACATCGGCCCGCTGCCCGCCGAAGTGCAGCGCGTGACGGTGTTCTCGGCCGGCGTGGCCACGGCCTCGAAGCAGCCCGAGGCGGCACGCCAGCTGATCCGCTACCTCAACGCACCGGCCGCGGCGCCGACGATCGCGAAGACGGGGCTGGAGCCGCTCTCCGCGCGCTGAAGCAGCGGCCTCACGGCCCGTAAACTGGCGGCCTTCATCCCCTCCTTCCGCCTTCCCGACGAACGGACGCCATGACCACATCGCCCTCTTCCGCCCTCGTGACCGCCTTCGCGCCCAGCGGCACGCTGCGCGCCTCGATCAACCTCGGCAATCCAATCCTGGCCAACAAGGACGCCACCACGGGCGAACCGATCGGCGTGTCGATCGACCTGGCCCGCGAGTTCGCGCGGCGCCTTGGCGTGGGCATCGAGCTGGTGGTGTTCGAGAAGGCCGCGGCCTCGGTGGACGCGGTGAAGAACGAGAAGGCCGACATCGGTTTCTTCGCGGTCGATCCGGCGCGCAGCGAAGGGCTGCGCTTCACGGCGCCTTATGTGCTGATCGAGGGCAGCTACCTCGTGCCCGAATCCTCTGCGCTGACCGACAACGCGCAGGTCGATGCTGCAGGCCACCGCATCTCGGTCGGCTCTGGCAGTGCCTATGACCTGTTCCTCACGCGCGAGATCAAGGCGGCCGAGATCGTGCGCCTGCAGGGCGCGGGGCCTGCGCTCGCTGCATTGCGTGCGGGCCAGGTCGAGGTGGCGGCGGGCATTCGCCAGCTGCTCGAAGGCGAAGCGGCCCGTGTGCCTGGGGTGCGCGTGCTGCCGGGGCGCTTCATGGTGATCCAGCAGGCGATGGGGACGCCGGCCAGTCGGGGGGCCGAGGCGCAGGCGCTGCTTGCGGCCTTCGTCGAAGAGATGAAGGCTTCGGGCTTCGTGGCCGATGCGTTGAAGCGCCATCGCATCGAAGGCGCGATCGTTGCGCCGTAACTAGGCGCTCTTGTTCAGGGCGCGTGCACAGGCCACCGGGTACTTCCCTCCGCGAATGTCCCCCGGCCTTCGGCCTCCTCCTTGATTTCGCTGCGGGAAGCACCCAGTGTCCTGCGCACGATGGGCGCTGTCGTGGTGCCGGCCTCTCAAAGCTTGTGCGCTTCCACCGGTCCCTGCGAATAGAACAGGAAGTAGCCCGTCTGGGTTTTGAAGCCGTTCTTCTGCCAACCGGGCGGCACCTTGAAGATGCCGAGCTGGTCGCTCGAGATGCCGACGAAGGACGTGTTCTCCGTGTCGGTGGTGATGCGGCTCCAGCGCTCGCGCGTCACCGGCTGCATCTGCATCTTGGGCTCGCTCCATTCGGGCGTGCGCACCTTGTCGCGCATGATGTAGCGGTCGCCGTCGCGCTCGATCTTGACGACCTCCTTGAGCACGCCGTTACGTTCGACGGCGTAGACGCCGACCAGCTCGGTCTCGGGCCCGCCGCGTGCGCCGCAGGCCGAGAGCAGTGACACGCAGGCCACTGCCAGCAAAGAATTCAGAAGAGTTTTCATGGGATTCGAATGAAGTGACGCATGCGCCGTCCGACGGCACATGCGGGGTTCACGAAAGAAGAGTCAACTCAGCCCGACTCAACGCTTCTGGTTCTCGCGCAGCGGCAGCTTGCCCTGGAAGCGCAGCGCGTGCGGGTACTCTTCCTTGCCGCCCGCGTCCACCGCCGCCATCTTCTGCTGGCTCAGCTGCGTCTTGGCGAGCAGCGGCGCCGGCAGGTTGAGCACGCCCTTGATCTGGTCGTACTGCGCCTGCGTGATGCGCCCCACGCCCAGCAGGCGGAAGGCATCGCGCTCGATGTTCAGCAGCAGCGGCTTGTTGCCCGCGAAGTTCTGCACCTTGGCCAGCAGGTTGCTCCAGGACTGCGCGCTGTAGTTGCTCACGTAGTAGTCCTGCCCCGTCGGCCCGGCGAGCACCGCGGTGCAGCCCGGCAGCTCGACCTGCGTGGCGTTGTTCGACATCACGAAGGTCTCGCGCTTTTCCATCGCGTCGCCGTACGCCAACGTGACGGGAATGGTCCACGTCGAGGCCGGGAACTGGTTCTGGTTGGGGAACGACTCCTGCGTGATGTTGACGTAGGTGCGGTCGCCGGCGCACTGCGCATCGACCGTGAGCAGCGGAATGCCGGTCTGGCGGATGAAGCTGTCGCCGATCTCGCTCACCTTCTTGCCGCCGGCGGCCTTCTCCAGCGAGGTCCAGAGCCGCGTGGGCGTGACGTTGCCGAACGCGTAGTCCTTCAGGTAGATCTGCAGGCCCTTCTGCATCGCCTCTTCGCCGATGTAGTTCTGCACCATCTCCAGCACGTGGCTGCCCTTGTTGTAGACAAAGATCGCCGGGCTGATGAAGCCGAAGGAGCCCGCGTCGTTCAGGTTGCGCTGCACCGGCACGGCCGAGGGCTTCAGGTCGGCCACGATCACGTTGTGCTTATCCAGCACGTAGTCGGAGAAGCTGTAGTACTCCGGGTGGAACTTGATCGTGGTGCGCCGTTCGAACCAGCGCGCGAACGATTCGTTGAGCCACACGTTGTCCCACCAGTCGAGCGTGACGAGGTCGCCGAACCACTGGTGGGCCACCTCGTGCGTGACCACGGTCACCGAGTACAGCGTGGGCTTGTCGCCGGGCTTGGTGAGCACCGCATCGGCAAACTCGAAGATCGCACCCCAGTTCTCCATGCCGCCGAAGCCGGTGTTGGGCTTGTTGTCGTAGCTGTCGTTGGCGGCCACGGTGTCGAACTTCTTGAAGGGCAACGAGATGCCGGTGTACTTGTAGTAGTAGTCCATCGACACCTTGGTCCACTCCATCGCGAACTTGGCCCAGTCGGAGCGGCCCGGCGGCGTGAACCAGCGCAGCGCCATGTCGCTGCCATCGAGCGGGTTCTTGAAGGTGTCGGCCAGGATGTCGAACTTGCCGCCGCCGAAGAAGGCCAGGTACATCGGCATCGAAGGCGTCTTCTCGAAGGCCACGCGCTGGTAACCGTCGGGCAGTTTCACGGCCTCGGTCTGCGCGCCGTTGGACACGGTCTTCCAGTCGCCCGGCACCTCGGCCGAGATCTCGAAGGTGTGGCGGAAGGCCGGCTCGTCCCAGCCCGGGAACCACTGGCGCGCGAAGTTGGTTTCGCCCTGCGTCACGATGGCGTCGCTGCTCACGCCCTCGGGCGTGGAAAGGCCCACCTTGAAGATGCCCGACGCGGCCGAGCACAGCGGGTTCTTCGCCATCACTTCCGGCGTGCAGTACTCGGCGTCGGAGAACTGGATCTTGCCGTCCCACTCCATGTGCAGCAGGTACTTGCCCTTGGCGATCTGGCCGTCGTTCAGGCGCAGCTGCACGAAGTCGCCGCGCGTCTGCGGCGTGGGAATCAGCGGGATCGCCTCGCCCGGCTTGGACACCTTGCGCAGCGTCGTGCGCCCGCGCGCAAAGTTGAGGTCGTGCGCGGCGACGACGATGGCGTCGACCGGCTTGAGCACGTCGATCTCCACGTCGGCGCGGCCCACGAAAGTCTTGAGCGCCGCATCGGGGCGGAACCACAGCTTGTAGTTCACGGGCCAGACCGTGTCGGGCAGTTCCATCGGCCGGGCCGAACGATCGACCGCGGCCACCGCCGATTCGGGTGCGGCGGGCACGCCGTCGTCGGGGGTCTTCTTGGTGGTGTCGCCGCTGTCGGCCACGGGCGCGTTGGCCAGCGACGGCGCGTTCAGGCCGGAGCCGCCGAACGATGCGCCACCGCCGCTGTCTCCGCCGCCGCCGCAGGCCGTCAGCGCGGCAAGGGTCACGGCCGTGAGGGCCAGGCAATGAACGACAGGTGTATTCAGTGATTTCATGATCGCCTCTGGGTACTCTTGGTAAGGAACATGCGCCGCACCGCAGGCACCGGCGGATAGCCGGTGATGCGCGTGACGCGCGCGGGATGAGTGGAACGACAGATCGACAGGAAATGCGGGCAGCACAGCGCCCTCCCGGCGAACAAACCGTTCGTCAGGAACGCAGGCTCAGGCCGGACCGCACCGCATGTGCTGCGGTGGTCCCAGAATGCGCGGGGCGAGCGGCGCCATTCCCGTCAAGACGCGGGGTGTTGGGGGGAGCGTGTGAACGCGGTGGGGTGTCGCGGGCCGGGCTCAGTGCCCGTGCATCGACGCGATGCGTTCACCCGTCAGGTGAACGGCCGAGGCCATGGCGAAAGCGATGGCGACGGCAAGACTGGCTGCGGCTCTTGTGGTTGATTTCACGCGCATTCCCTCGTCCGTTGAAGTGCACGCAGTTGTAGCTGATCGATGCAATGAGCTCAACGATCCGCGGAACTTTTCTCTCTCCAATTGTTCGCGCGCGATAGGCCGAATGGCGTCATGACATGCAACGCATGCCATGCACTACGAAGATGGTTCTGCGACCGAAACACCTGCTCACGCAGATGACAAAAACACGGGGCCTTCACTGTGACGAAGCGGCCACAGTACGAAGGTTCAAGCCACGGCGAAGGCTACGAAAGCTGTGAACCAGAGACTGCAGCAGTGCGTTGCGCGCGCTCGCGCCACCACAGCAGAAAGCCGCATGCGAACACGACGACCTGCGTGCCGATGAGCAGTGCAAAGCCCGCGAAGAAACCCGCCGCCGACGAGGCCGCGGTCACCGCCGTGTTCGCTGTGCCCGAGCCATGCGACACCGCGGTGATCACGCCGCCCATCAGCGCCGGCATGAAGCCCGCCACGAGGCTGCCCACGCCGTTGGTCACGCCGAAGGCGCTGGCCGTGTGCTCGGGCCGCGAGCAGTGCTGCACGGTGCTCGGAATGGCGGGGCTCTGCAGGCCCCAGAAGAAGTTGGCCGCCACGAGGCAGGTCGCGGCCATGTACGGGTCGCGCGCATTGATGGCCAGCAGCACCGACAGTGCCACGCCCGCGCTCGCGCCCATGAAGATGAAGGGCACGCGGTCGCGCCCGAGCTTGTCGATGAGCACGCCGCCCGTGAACACCGCGAGCACCGTCGCGTACTGCGGCAGCGACGCGATCCAGCCCATCTCGCGCAGCGAGAAGCCGCGCGCCTCGCGCAGGTAGGTCGGCAGCCAGTTGCTGCTGCCCCAGAGATAGGCCAGCGCCGCCGAGGTCAGCAGCGTGATGAGGAACAGGTGCCGCGTGTGCAGCGCGCCTTTCACGATGCCCGCCACGCGCGACATCGCATCGCCCAGCGACGAAGGCTTGATGCCGTCGCCGTGCCCCGCGGGCATGCGCACGAAGGCCAGCACCAGCGGAATGCCCAGCACGATGTTGAGCACGCCCAGCACGTGGAACGAGCTGTCCCACTCGAACTGCGTGAGCAGGTAGCCCACCAGCGGGTAGCCCACCGCCAGGCCCAGGCCCGTGCCCATGTTCACCAGCGCATTGGGCTTGCCGTTCTCGTGGCTCTGGAAGTGCGCCTTGATGTACGACGAAGCCAGCGAGAACAGCGGCCCCTCCGACACGCCCAGCAGCACGCGCGAGGCCAGCAGCAAGCCGTAGCTGTTGAACATGGGCGAGGCCCAGGTCACCACGCCCCACAGGATGAGGCCGTAGATCAGGCTGCGCCGCACGCCGAAGAGCGCCGAGCAGAACGGCGTGAGCACGAAGGCAGAAATGCCGTAGCCCAGCATGAAGGCCGTGGCCAGCAGGCCCTGGCTCACGCGGTCGGAGGCGTCAATGCCCACATGCTTCAGGAAGGCCGCATCGGTGATCAGCACCGCGATGTTGATGCGGTCCACATAAGAGATCGCCACGATCACGAACAGCGTGATCACGCCGTACCAACGGAAGTTCTTGCTCTGCATGACCGGGGCTCTCTCTTGCGTGGATGGTGCGCGCTGTCTTGCCGCGCCTAGAACATGTGCCGCATGCCGAACTCGACGCCGCTGGAGGCGCGGTTGGGCATGGTGATGGCGCCGGCCAGGGCCTGCGTCGCACCGTTCTTGTTGCTGATGCGCGCGATGGTGCCGTACACCGCCGTGCGCTTGGACAGGTTGTGCACGTAGCCGATGGCCAGCTTCGACGACGTGGGCTCGCGCACCGCGTTGGCGGGCTCCAGCCTGTAGCGCGCGTACGAGGCCTTGATCTCGCCCGGCCCGATGGGCAGCTGGAAGCCGACCAGCACGCCCTTGGCATCGGTGCTGCCCTTCGATTCCTTGTACAGCTCGCTCGTGAGCTTGAGGTTCATGAGCGCCGCATCGAAGGTGTAGGACGCGCCCAGGTTGGTCACGCGCAGGTCGCCGGCGGCGTAGCGCGTGCGGCCGGTGGCAATGGCCACGTTGAGACCGCCGCTCTGGTAGCCGAAGCGCGCGCCCGTGTGCTGGCCGTCGCGCTTGTTCGACACCTGGGTGCCGGGCAGCACCGAGTTCGAGTCGTTCTCGCCCATCGCGTACATCACCTGGCCGTAGAAGCCGCCCAGGTTGGCGGGCAGGAAGTAGCCGATGCTGTTCGAGGCGCGCGTGCCGGTGGGTGCCACCAGGCCGCCCAGGCCCGAGAAGTAGATCTGGTTGGCGCCGATGCCGCCGCCGGTGCCGAAGGGGTCGAAGATCGCGGTGTTCCAGAAGGCGGGCACGTAGTCGCGGCCCAGGCGCACTTCGCCGAAGGGGCCGGCCAGGCTCACGGTCGAACGGCGGTTGAAGCTCAGCACGCCAGGCGTGCCGTTGCCGCTGGCCTGGTTGTTGGAGTTCGACGGAAAGCCCGTGCCGCTGTCGTTCTGCAGGCCCATCTCGAGCCAGAAGTTGGCCGAGTAGCCGCCGCCGAGGTCTTCCGTGCCGCGAAAACCGAGGCGGCTGAACATGTTGCCGCTGTTGCCCAGCTGCGTCTTGTGGGCCGATCCGTTGCCGCTGCCGCGCGTGTAGACCACGGAGGCGTCGACGACACCGAACAGCGTCACGGAAGATTGGGCCAGCGCTCCGCCAGCCGCGGTGGCCGCAGCCATCGCGATCAAGTACTTTTTCATTGAATGTCTCGGTTGGTTTTCTTCTCTCGGCCGTCTTTTAGGTTGTGGCCTTGTTGCTCAGATATCCAGCACCAGCCGCTCGCCCTTGCAGCGAGAGACGCAGATCATCATGGTCTTGTTGGACGCACGTTCGATCTTGGTGAGGATGCCGTCGTGGTGATCGACTTCGCCCTCGAGCACCGCCGTTTCGCAGGCGCCGCAGACGCCTTCCTTGCAGCTGTGGTCGGGGTTGAGGCCAGCGTCGATCAGGCTGTCGAGAATCGACTTGCCCGGAGGCACTTCGACACTCTTGCCGCTCTTTGCGCACTGCACCACGCAGGTCTGCGTGGCGCTGGGCGCCTCCACATGCACGGCGGCGAAGCGTTCGATGTGGGCGTTGGCATAACCCAGTTGCTCGCAGCTCTTTTCGAAGGCGTCGAGCATCGGCGTGGGGCCGCAGCAGTAGTAGTGGCTGGTGGCGCCCTTGCCGGCCAGCATCGATGCGAGGTCGGGCGGTGCGCCCTTCTCGTCGTCGAAGTGCCAGGTGAGCTGCACCGACTTCTCGGTGGCCAGCGCTTCGATGGCGTCGCAGAAGGCGGCTTCCTTGCGGGTGCGCGCGCAGTAGACGATTTCGACCGGCTTGCCGATGGCGATGAGCCGCTGCAGCATGCACCAGATGGGCGTCACGCCGATGCCGCCGGCCACGAGCACCGAGCGCTCGGCGCCCTCTTCCAGCTTGAAGTTGTTACGCGGCGCCGAGATGGGCAGCGTCATGCCCACGCGCAACTGCTGGTGCACGTAGCGCGAGCCGCCGCGGCTCTTGCGGTCGTTGAGCACGCCCACCACGTAGCGCTGGCGGTCGCTCGAGGGGTTGCACAGCGAGTAGCTGCGCACCAGCCCGTTGGGCAGGTGCAGGTCGATGTGGGAGCCGGCCTCGAAGGCGGGAAAGTCCACCGCCGGCGTGGCCGGCCGGAACTCGACGCTGACGATGCCGTCGGCCTCGTAGCGCATGGTGTGCACGAGGGCGTTCAGCGTGGGAGAAGACATGGCGATGCTCGCTTGCTTGCAGTTCAGGCCGTGGCGGCCTCGGCTTGCGCCAGCTGCGCCTGCGCGAGGTTGCGCATGTGGCGACGCAGGCGGACGATGCCCAGGTCGTGCTGGTACAGGTTCTCGTGCTGGTTGGCGTCGGCTTCCATCTCTTCGAGCATCACGCGGTCCTGTTCCAGCACGTGCCAGTGGCGCGCCTCGAGGCGGTTCTTGTAGAGGAAGCGCCAGGTGTCGCGCTCCCAGCCCGGCGCCAGCTTGCGCGCGCGCCAGAAGAAGGTGGCGGTCATGCCGTTGGCCATCGGCGAGAAGGCACCGATGATGATGAAGTTGCCGCCGGGGCCGCCGGTCTTCGGGTACGGAATCTCCAGGCGCATCCAGTGGATGCCGGTGTCGGCCCACTCGGTCCAGTCGAAGTTGACGTTGCGCTGGCCTTCCTTCTCGAACACGAAACCGATGTCGGTCGGGCGCACGCCGAACTTGGCGCTCGAATCGCCCTCGGCCATCGAGTGCGACTGCTTGTGCAGGTACGTGCCGTGCATCGGGTCCATCACGTTGTCCAGCACGTAGCGGTAGTCGCCCTTCCACTCCGTGTAGCACAGGAAGTTCGAGTACTCGGCTTCGTCGGTCAGCTGCTCGGGCAGCACCAGCGGCGGCGGCACGTCGACCGGCTCCTTCGAGTTGTAGAGAAACACGGCGCCCGCGCGCTCCTGCACGTGGAAGTGGCGCGTGGCGCGCGAGCCTTCGAGCTTGCAGCCGGGGCTGCCGGGCACGCGCGTGACCACGCCGTCATGGCGCACTTCGACGCCGTGGTACGGGCACGAGAGCCGGTCGCCCAGCACCACGCCCTGCGACAGCGGTGCGCCGCGATGCGGGCAGCGGTCTTCCAGCGCGTGCAGCACGCCTTCGCCGTCGCGCCACAGCGCAATCTTGCGGCCGAGGCGGCGCAGGGAGATCGGGTTCTCCTTGATGAAGTGCGAGGGGCAGATCGGGTACCAGAGGTCCTTCAGGCCGATCTCGAGCAGGTGGTCGACCGGATCGGCGGGAACGGGATGGATGGCGATGGTCATGGTGGTTCTCCTCAGGCGGCCAGCGTGGCCATTTCCTTGCGGTACAGCGCCTCGGTCCATGCGAGGCCGCCCGGCGTGGCCAGGCCGCTGTCGTTCAGGCGTTGCACCAGGCCCGGCAGGTCGTGGATGCCGTCGGCATAGGCGCGTTCGATCACGTCGCCCAGCAGGTCTTCGTAGGTGGTCGCGGGGCGCTGGCGCGCCTGGTGCGGTTGGAGAAAGCGGTCTTGTTGCATCGTGAGCCTCCGTAAGCGAGGGGAAAAATTTCAGACGGCAGCGGCAGCAGCGCCTTGCGCCGGCACGCCCAGCGGCACGGCCCAGGCGTCGTAGGCGTACACCCAGTCGGCGTTGCCGCCTTCGCGCAGCCAGTTGTTGCCGCGCGAGCCGAGCTGCACCTGGCTGGCGCGTTCGATCCGTGCCGTCTGGTAGGCCTGCAGCGCGGCGGGAATACCGGCCATGGCCACGCCGTCGAGGTGGCGCGACAGCACCACGGCGTCTTCGATCGCCATGCCGGCGCCCTGCGCCATGAAGGGCAGCATCGGGTGCGCGGCATCGCCCAGCAGCGCCATGCGGCCCTGCGCCCAGGCGGGCATGGGGTCGCGCTCGTACAGCGCGGTCTTCAGCACCGTGTCGCAGGCGTCGAGCAACGCGCGCGCCTCGGGGTGGTAGGCCACGTACTGCTCGCGCAGCTCGTCGACGCTGCCCGGCGCGGTCCACGACTCGAGGTGCCAGGTGTCCTGCGGCGTGGTGGCGAAGATGAAGATGTCCTTGCCGCGGTTCAGCGGGAAGGTGACGATCTGGCTCTGCGGGTTCGGGCCCCACCACTTGGTGAAGGCGCCCAGGTTGGGCACGCCGGCCACGCGCTCGGCGGGCACCACGGCGCGGTAGGCGACGATGCCCGTGAAACGCGGGCTCTCGGCGCCGAACATCGCGGTGCGCACGCCCGAGTGGATGCCGTCGGCACCGATCAGCACGCCCACGCGGGCGCTGGTGCCGTCGCTGAACGACAGGGTCACGCCCTTCTCGTCGGCCGCGATGGTCTCGGCGCGCTTGCCCAGCGCCACGCGCTCGGCGGGGAACATGTCGGCCAGCGCGGCCAGCAGGTCGGCGCGGTGGATGGTGAGCTGCGGCGCGCCGTAGCGCTGTTCGGCCGAGTCCGCCATTTCGAGGCGCGAGGTTTCTTCGCCGCTGTCGTAGGTGCGGCTGATGCGGTGCGACGGGCGTGCCGCCGTCACGCGGGCGGCGTCGCCCACGCCCAGGCCGTCGAGTGCGCGCACGGCGTTCGGCGTGAGGTTGATGTCGGCGCCGACGCGGGCGAACTGTTTCGCCTGCTCGAACACGACCACGTCGTGCCCCGCGCGGCGCAGTGCGATGGCCGCGACCAGGCCGCCGATGCCGGCACCGACGATGCCGATGGTGGATTCGCTTGTCTGCATGGTCTCTGTCTCTCTTTGTTCTTGGGGGTGGCTCACTCGGCCACGATGTTGCGGGCCTTGATGATCCGGGCCCAGACGGCCGTCTCATCGCGGATGTGGGCAGCAAACTCGGCGGGCTTCATGGCCGCGTCGGTCATGCCTTGTGCCTTCAGGCGTTCGCGCACGTCGGGCTGGGCCAGCATCTCGGCCGCGTCTTTCGCCAGCTGCTCGACCACGGCGGGCGGCGTGCCCTTGGGGGCCAAGAGGCCGTACCACGAGGTCACGGCCACGCCCTGGATGCCCTGCTCCGCCAGCGTGGGGATGTCGGGTGCGGCGGCGCTGCGCTTGGCTTCGGTCACGCCCAGCGCAATGAGCTTGCCGTTCTTGATGAAGGGCATGGTCGCGGGCAGGTTGCTGAACATCAGCGGCACCGAGCCGCCGAGCACGTCGTTGAGCGCGGGCGCCGTGCCCTTGTAGGGCACGTGCAGCAGGTCGATGCCGGCCTGCTGCTTGAACAGCTCGCCCGCCAGGTGCAGGCCGCTGCCCACGCCGGGCGAGGCATACGACAGCGTGTTGGGCTTGGCCTTGGCCATCGCCACCAGTTCCTTCGCGCTCTTGATGCCCGAGGCCGGCGACGCCACCAGCACGTTGGGCGCCTTGGCGAGCATGGTGACGGGCACGAAGTCCTTCTCGATGTTGAACGGAAAGTTCGGCATCAGCGTCGGGTTGATCGTGAGGTTGCCGGCCGGCACCACGAGCAGCGTGTGGCCATCGCCCTTGGCGCGCTTGACCTTGTCGATGCCGATGTTGCCCGCCGCGCCCACCATGTTCTCGACCACGGCCGCCTGGCCGTAGCGCTTGGCCAGGCCGTCGGACAGGATGCGGGCCAGCGTGTCGACCGGGCCGCCGGGCGGGAACGGCGAGACGATGGTGAAGCGGTCGCTCGACAGCTGCTTGTGCGCGTCGCTCTGCGCGTGCGCGGGCAAGGCGATGGCCAGCGCCGCGGCGGCCAGCAGGGAGAAAGAAAAACGTCGTTGCATGAGGGTCACCGGATTCATTTCTTCTCGGTCAGGAAAGCACCTTTCGGGCCTTCAGCGTTCTTCTGTCGACGGGTGTGGCCATCGAGGCCGCCATCGACCGCCCATTCGGCGAACACGGTCGGGCCGGGTTCGAATTCGCGCGGCTGCCAGTCGGCGGTGAGCTGGTCTTCGTCGGCGTAGTACTCGATGAGGCCGCCGGCCGGGTTCTTGAAGTACCAGAAGTACGCCGACGACACCGGGTGGCGGCCCGGGCCCAACTGGGTGTCCCAGCCGCAGCGCGAGAAATGCAGGCCGCCGCCGAACACCTCGTGGATGTCGCGCACGGTGAAGGCCACGTGGTTGAGCCCGCGCTTGCCCGACGGGATCTGCAGCAGGAACAGGTCGTGGTGGCCGCCCTCGGGCGCGCAGCGCATGAAGGCGCCGCGGTTCGGATAGCCGTCGGACGACACGAAGCCAAAGCGCTGCGCATAGAACGCGCTCGTGCCCTTCACGTCGCTCACGAAGAACACGACGTGGCCCACCTCGATCGGCGTGGCGCGTTCGTAGATCGGTGCGGGCTGGTTCACGCGCGGCTTGGCGTTCCAGGTGTTCATGGCGCCGCAGTCGACCTCGACCGCGCGCTTGCGGCTGACCTGCAGGCGCACCGCCAGGCCGTTGGGGTCGGTGCAGCCGATGCGGCGCGCGCCGTCGACCGTGGTGTCGACGAAGGCCGGGTCTTGCGCGATGGCGGCGGCGTAGCGGTCCAGGTCGGCTTCGCTTTCCACGCCCCACACCACTTCGCGCAGCGTCGGGCCCTCTTCCATTGCGGGCGGCAGGCCGGGCTTGTCCCACGCCGCAACGACCACCTTGCAGCCGTTGAGGCACTCGAAGACGAGTTCGTCGGCGGCTTCGGATGTGAGTGCGAGGCCCCAGTCCTGGAAGAACTGGCGGCAGGCGGGCAGGTCGTCCGCGCCGTAGGTGATCTGGTCGATGCCAAGTACGCTCATCGTGTGCTCCTGTTCAGTTCGCCCACGGGAGCGGTTGTTCGTTGGTGCCCCAGTACATGCTCTTCTGTTCCATGTACTGGAAGATGCCTTCGCGGCCCTTCTCGCGGCCCAGGCCGCTGTCGCGCCAGCCGCCGAACGGCGTCGAGACCGAGAACTGCTTGTAGGTGTTGACCCAGACCGTGCCGGCCTGCACCGCGCGGCCCAGCTTCCAGGCGCGCTTGAAGTCGCGGCTCCACACGCCCGCGGCCAATGCGTAGACGCTGTCGTTGGCCTGCGCGATCAGTTCTTCCTCGTTGTCGAAAGGCATCGCGACCAGCACCGGGCCGAAGATTTCTTCCTGGCTGATGCGGGCGTTGTTGGTCAGGCCTTCGAGGATCGTCGGCTGGTAGAAGTAGCCCTTGTCGTAGTCGGCGCCGTGCGGACGCACGCCGCCCGTGCGGATGCGCCCGCCCTCGGACACGCCCAGGTCCACGTAGCGCTCGATGCCCTCGCGGTGCTTGGCCGTGATGAGCGGCCCCATCTGCGTGCGCTCCGAGGCCGGGTCGCCCACGCGCAGCGCATTGGCGCCTTCGGCCAGCCGCGTCAGGAACTCGTCGTAGATGCCGCGCGCCACGAACAGGCGCGAGCCCGCGATGCACGACTCGCCCGACGAACTGAAGATGCCGTACAGCACGCCGTTCACCGCATGGTCGAGGTCGGCGTCGTCGAGCACCATGGTGGGCGACTTGCCGCCGAGTTCGAGCGACACCGGCATCATCTTGTCGGCCGCAATGTGGGCGATGTGCTTGCCGGTGGTGGTGCCGCCGGTGAACGACACGCGCTTGACCAGCGGATGCTTGGTGATGGCGTCACCAATCACCGAGCCCTTGCCCGGCAGCACGCTCACGATGCCCTTGGGCACGCCGGCCAGCTCGCAGATGCGCGCCAGTTCCAGCGCCATGAGCGGCGTGACTTCCGCGGGCTTCACGACCACCGCGTTGCCGGCCGCCAGCGCGGGCGCCAGCTTCTGGGCTTCGCTCGCGATGGGCGAGTTCCACGGCGTGATGGCCGCGACCACGCCCATGGGCTCGTGCACGCTCATCGTGACGAAGGCGCCGCGCGAGGGGGTGATGGTTTCTTCGAGCGTCTCGAGCGCGGCGGCGAAGAACTGGAAGGTGCCCGCGGCGCTGGCCACGAGGTTGCGCGTTTCGCTGATCGGCTTGCCGTTGTCCAGGCGCTGCTTCTGCGCCAGCGACTCGCCCTCTTCGCGGATCAGCTGCGCCACGCGGTGCAACACGGCGGCGCGCTCGTGCGGCAGGCGCTGGGCCCAGCCGCTGGTGCGAAAGGCGTGGTCGGCGCGCGTGATGGCTTCTTCGACGTCGGCCAGGCTCGCGGCCTTCAGGCGCGCGATGGGCTCGCCGGTGGCCGGGTACAGGCTTTCGTAGACGTCGCCGCCGCCCAGGCGCCATTCGCCGGCGATGCAGATCGGAAGGAGTTCGGTGGAGATCATGGGGTGGCTCAGATGGCAAGAGGCGCGACGCGGTTGCGCAGCGCGCGCACGGCGCTGTACACGGTCAGGGCCGAGGTCTTGGGGTTGGCCGCGAGCGGCTTGTTGCGCATGGTCAGCGCGAAGCTGCCGAAGGCGCCTTCGGCTTCGACGGTGTGCACGTTCTCGGTGGTGGCCGGGTCGGCAATGAGGCGCACCAGCGTCTGGTCCAGGCCCAGGCCCGCGAGCGAGACGGTGGCCGCCACGTTGGCGTTCTTCGGATAGAGCAAGGCCGCTTCGCGCGCGCTGCCTTCGAAGATCACGGTTTCGTGGGCCAGCGTGTCCAGGTTGCGGCCCTGCTCGGCCGGCGTGCCCTTCCAGGCCTGCGGCGGCTTGCGGCCGGTGTAGCGCACGCTGTCCAGGCCGCCGATGCGGGCCGCGGCCAGCGCGTCGATGCCGCCGATGGCGCCGGGAATCAGCTGCACCTGCGTGCGGCCGGCAACGGCGGCGGCTTCGAGCTTCTCGGCGAAGCCCGTGGCCGACAGCGCGCCCACCGACGCCACCACGCAAGGCGTGCCGCGTGCCAGCGCGGGCAGCACGTGCTCCTCGATGGCGGCATGGCCGGCGGTCTCGACCACGAGGTCGATGCCGTCGGCGGGCACGGCGCTGCCCACCTGCGCGTCGGGGGCGACCTTCTGCGCGGCGGCAATGCCTTCGGCCGGCACGACGATGGCCACCACCTTCAGGGCGGGATCGCCGCGCAGCAGTTCGAGCACCGAGGTGCCGATGGCTCCGCAGCCGACGAGGGCGATGCGCGTGATGGCAGTGGTCATGCGTGGGACTCCGCGTTCGCTCACTTGGCCGCGCCGAGCGCGGGAATCTGCGTGACCGTGTTGGTCGGCGGGCCGGCGAAGCTGGTCTTGAAACCGCCGATCGACAGCATGTCGATCTCCAGCAGGAACGGGCCGTTGGCGGCGAGCGCCTGGTCGAGCTGCGCCGGCAGGTCGGCCAGGTCTTTCACGCGGGCGTGCGGCAGCGCGATCGACTTGCACAGCAGGTCGTAGTCGGGCGTGTGCAGCTCGGCGTAGCACTGGCGGCCGCCGTACTGCGCGTCCTGGATGTTCTTGATCACGCCGTAGCTCTTGTCGTTCATGAGCACGATGACCATGGGCGCCTTCTCCTGCACCATGCAGGCCAGCTCGCCCAGGTTCAGGATGAAGCCGCCGTCGCCGGCCAGGCAGAAGGTCTTGCGGCCCGAGCCCGTCACCGCCGCGCCGATGGCCGCGCCGATGGCCATGGGCATGCCCTGGCCGATGCCGCCGCCCGTGGCGTGCACGCCGGCGCTGGGTTCGAACACGCGCAGCTCGCGGTTGCCCCAGGTGCTGTTGGACACCGTGACGTCGCGCACCCAGTTGAACTTGCGGCCGGCCACCGACTGCAGCTGGCGCACGAGCTCGGCGTACGGGCCGAGGCCGTCGCGCAGCGTGGCCACGGCCTGGTCGTGCGCGGCGCGCAGGTCGACCAGCAGCTGCGGGTCGGCCTGGTACTTCGCGGCTTCGAGGCGGTCGGCCAGGCCGTCGAGGGCCAGCGAGGAATCACCGCAGACAAAGGCTTCGGATGCGTAGCAGCGGCCTTCGGCGGCGGCATCGGCGTCGATGCGGTACAGCGGGCGCGGCAGCTTCAGTTCGTACTTGAGCGTCTCGTTGCCGCGCAGGCGCGAACCGACCACGAGCATCGCGTCGCAGGTCTGGTAGAAGGCCTCGACCGGCTTCTGGATGTTGTAGGCGCCGAGCGAGCCGGCGTCGTCCTCGGGCACCGTGCCGCGGCCCTGCGTGGTCGTGACCACGCCGAAGCCCAGCTTCTGCAGACGCTGGATCGCACTGCGCGCATGGCGGGCACCGCCACCGACCCACAGCAGCGGACGCTTGGCGGCGACCAGGCGCGCGGCCAATGCATCGAGGCCGGCGGCCGAAGGCACGGGGCGCTCGATGGGCAGCGGCGACAGGTCGGCCGGCATGGTCGTGAGCGCCGACTGGATGTCGATCGGAATCTCCACGCTCACCGGGCCGGTCGGCGCCGTCATGGCGAGCTGCACCGCGCGCTTGAGCGTGCCCAGCACCGTCTCGACGCTGCGCACACGCAGCGCGGCCTTCGACACGGCCTTGAGCATGGTGAGCTGGTCGGGCGCTTCGTGGATGTACGACATGCCCTTGTCCAGGTACGGCGTCTCGATCTGGCCCGTGATGTGCAAGAGCGGCGCGCCGGCCGTCAGTGCCTCGACCATGCTGCCGGCGATGTTGCCCGCGGCCGGGCCGGTGCTGGTGATGCACACGCCCAGGCTGGCGGTGGAGCGCGCATAGGCGTCGGCCATGTTGCCCGCGCCGGCCTCGCCGCGCGCCGAGATGAAGCGCACCGTGCCGCGCTGCGCGAAGGCATCGAGGATCGGCATGTTGTGGATCGAGATCACGCCGAAGGCTGCCTTGACGCCGCACTGCTCGAGGAACGCGGCGACGACGGCGCCGACCGTGACGGTGTTGTTGGGGTTATGCATGGCGGGAATGGCCTCCGGAGATGTCGATGTGGCTGCCGGTCGTGTACGACGCGAGCGGTGAAGCAAGGAAAAGGATCGCGCGCGCGGCTTCGGTCGGAAGCCCCAGGCGACCCAGCGGGATGTGTTTGGTGGTGGCGAGCTGGCGGCTCCAGGCGGCCCAGTCCTGCGACTTGTCTTCGCGCGCCTCGAAGCGGCGGCGCCACTGGCCCGACTCGACCAGGCCGATCAGGATGCCGTTGACGCGCACGCCCTGCGGCGCGAACTCGGTGGCCATGGAGCGCACGAGGTTCAACAGGCCCGCGCGCGCGGCCGAGGTGGCGACCATGTGCGGCTCGGGCTGGCGGGCCAGCAGCGAGTTGGCGCAGACGATGGCGGCATCGCCGAGCACCGCGCGCTGCGCCGTGAGCTGCGGCAGGAAGGCGCGCGTCGGGTGGATGACCGAGAAGAACTTCAGGTGAAGCTCTTGCATCCAGGCCGCGTCGTCGGTGTCGGCGAAGGTGGAGACACGCCCCTGCCCTGCGTTGTTGACCAGCATCGAGGCCGGGCCGAGCGCGGCCTCGCTGGCGGCGGCGAAGGCGCGCACCGAGGCGGCGTCGAGCACGTCGCAGGTCTGCGCGAACAGCTTGGCGTCGGGGTACTGCGCGCGCAGGCCGGCCACGGCGGCATCGAGCCGTTCGGCGTTGCGCCCGCACAGCGCCACGGCGGCGCCGCAGCCGAGCAGCAGCTCGACGGTGGCCAGGCCGATGCCCGACGACCCGCCCGTGACCACGGCCACGCGGCCGGCCAGTGCGTCGGCGGCGAAGAAGGAGGAAGGGGCGGAGGTCGTCATGGTCAAACGGAAATCAGTCGTCAGGCGCTGCGCAGCGGCACCACCTTGCTGGTGCGCGCGGGCGAGTAATTGAGCAGGCCCGAGATCTCGTCGGCGGTGCCGCGCACGCGCTGCACCATCTCGTCCATGCGGTTCTCGTCGATGTGGCCCGAGGTGATGGTGGCGCCCAGCGCCGCCACGATGTGGCCGCTGTGGTCGCGCACCGGCGCGGCGATGGTCGAGATGTTCGATTCGAAGAAGCCCTCGCCCAGCACGTAGCCGCGCTGGCGGTCGGCCTGCACCATGTCGAAGAGTTCGTTCACGGTCTTGGGCGTGCTCGGCGAGAAGGTCTCGAGCTTGTCTTCGGGGTACAGCGCGCGCAGCTGCGGCAGCGTGAGGTCTTCGAGCAGGATGCGGCCCAGCACCGTGGCGTGGGCCGGCAGGCGCGTGCCCACCGTGACCGAGCTGGCGAACGGCGTGGCCGGTGCCACCTTGGCGACGTAGACGATCGAACGGCCGTCGCGCACCACCAGGTTGCAGGGCGTGCGCAACTCGTCGCACAGGCGGTTGAGCAGCGGCGTGCCCAGCTGCGTGAGTTCCAGCGAGGCCAGGTATTCGAAGCCCAGGCGCAGCACGGCCAGGCCCAGGCGGTAGTCGCGTCCGCCCTCGGCGCGCTCGAGAAAACCCATGTTCTCCAGCGTGGTGAGCAGGCGGAAGACGGTCGAGCGCGGCAGGTCGAAGCGGCGCGCCAGCTCGGGCGCGGACAGCGTGCGGCTCTCGCGGCTGAACTCGCACAGCACGCGCAGGCCGCGCTCCAGCGCGGGCACGTTGTAGCGGTCCGCGCCCTCTTCCATCACTTCGTTGTCGGTGGCCATCTTGGAATTCCTCTCGGTTGTCTTGTTCGTGTCGGGTCAGCCGGCGAGCGATTCGCGCAGCAAGGCGGCGACGGCCTGCGGTTGTTCCACATAGCCGGCGTGACCCGCATCGTCCACCAATTCGAGGGGCACGCCGCAGCGGCGCGCGACTTCTTCGCAGGCGGTGGGCGGCGTGACGACGTCGAGCGCGCCGCAGGCCACGCGCACGGGCATCGGCGGCGGCAGGTCGGCCAGCAGGTCGGCGTTACACAGCAGCTCGACGGCCTGGCGGTAGCCGTGGTCGTTCAGCCGCGCCATGTTCCAGCGCACCCACTGGCGGGCGTGTTCGCTGGCGCCGTCGGACACGAGCCGGCCCGCACGCTTGGCGGCCATGCCGGCAATGCCGAGGTCGTCGAGCGTGGCCAGGCGTTCGGCGCGCACCTTGGCGCGGGCGTCGATGCGCGCGGCAGCGCCGTAGCCGATGGCAGGGCTCACGAGCACGAGGCGGCGGACGCGGGCACTGGCGCTCGAACCGCTGCGCGCAGCTGACGCGGCGACGATGGCGCCCAGCGAATGGCCGACGAGCACGCAGGAGCGGATCGACAGCGCGTCGAGCATTTCTTCAAGGCGTGCGGCGTAGTCGGCGGCGGTCGGCGCGGCCGAGGCCAGCGGCGTCGAGCGGCCGTAGCCCGGTGCATCCCAGGCGATGAGGCAGGCCTGCGGCGCCAGCAGCGCCGCGGTGTCGAGCCACGAGGCCGCGCCCGAGCCGATGCCGTGCAGGCACACGATCACGGGGCCCTGCCCGCATTCGCGCACCGACACCACCGCGCCGCCGCCCACCGCGACGTCGCGGGCCGGAAAGCGCGCGTCGAGCCGCGCCAGCTCGGAAGCCGGCAGGGTATGCGCGGAGATGTCGACGGTGCTCATGGCCTGTTCGCTCGCTTGCTTGCTCGCTCGCTCAGCGCTTGATCTTGGCCAGCGGGTGGTCGGCGGGGTACGTGGGCGTGACCGGCTTCTTGGCGCCGAGCATCACGCACATCAGCGCGTCTTCGTCGCCGATGTTGATCTCTTCGCGGTACACGCCGGGCGGCACCGAGATCAGGTCGCGGTCGGTCATGATGGTTTCGAAGCGCTCGCCGTCCTTCTCGATGACGACCTTGAGCTTGCCGCGGATCAGGAAGAACACCTCTTCCACGTCGGTGTGGATGTGCGGCGGGCCTTCGTGGCCGGCCGGGATCACCATGGTCGAGAAGGTGAAGTGCTCCGAGGGCACGGTGTTGGTGTCGGCCGCGACACCGGTGCCGCCGGTGCCCACGTAGCGCATCTGCGCGCGGCGGAACTTGGGGTCGAAGTCGGCCTGGAACTTCAGCGCGTCCCAGTCGTACTTGCGGGTTTCGTAGCGGGCGATGCGGGTGTTCATCCACTCGGCCAGGCTGCTGCCCTCGGGCTGCGCCAGGGTGTTGTTGATCTTCTGCTGTTCGGACAAATCGCTCATGGGTGTACTCCTTGGTCGGGAAATTCGGTCGGTGGTGACGGGTTCAGTGCATCGCGAAGCCGCCGTTGACGGCGAGCAGCTGGCCGGTGACGAAGCGCGCCAGGCCGGACAGCAGGAACACGGTCGCGCCGCAGACGTCGGCCGCCTGCTGCTCGCGCGGGATGGCACGGCCTTCGAGGTACTTCTGGTGGCGCGCCATCGGCACGTACTCGGTGGCCTCGACCAGCGTGAGGCCGGGCGCCACGGCGTTCACCGTGATGTTGTCGCCGCCCCATTCGCGCGCCAGCGAGCGCGTCATGGAAATGACGGCGCCCTTGCTCGAGGCATAGGCCAGCAGGTTGGGCGCGCCCCACAGCGCCGTGTCCGACGCGAGGTTGACGATGGCGCCACGGCCGCTGGCCGCCAGCGCAGGGCGGCAGGCGCGGCCCATGAGCCAGCTGCCGCGCACGTTGACGTTCATCACGCGGTCCCACATGTCGATCTCGAGCTGGTGCGCATCGCGCCCGCCCGAGTTGGTGATGGCGGCGTTGTTGACGAGGCCGTCGAGCCCGCCGAGCAGGCGCACCGCCTCGGCGGCGCCCGCCTCGATGGAGGCCGGGTCCGACAGGTCGATCGCCAGCGCGTGCGCCGTGCGGCCGGCCTCGCGCAGTGCCTTGGCTTCGGTCTCGGCCAGCTCGCCGAGGATGTCGGCCAGCACCACGCTCGCGCCCGCCGCGGCCACGCACTGCGCGAACGCCAGGCCCAGGCCGCGCGCACCGCCGGTCACGAGCACGCGGCGGCCGGCCAGCAGGTTGGCGGGCATCTCGGCCAGCAGGGCCTGCAGGCTGGAGGGATCGGCGATGGCTTTGAGGTCGGTCATGGCGGGCGTCTCCGTGAGGTTCAGTCGGCCTGGATGCCGAGTTCCTTGATGACCTTGCCGAAGCGCGCGAAGTCGGCGGCGTTGGTCTTGGCCAGCACGTCGGCGTCGCCGCCCACGGGCGTGGTGCCCAGCACGGCCATGCGCGCGACGATCTCGGGCATCTTCAGGATCTCGTTGAAGTGGCCGTTGAGCGTCTTCACGATTTCGGGCGGCAGGTTGCGCGGGCCCCACAGGCCGTTCCAGGCGGTGAGCTCGACGTCCTTGTAGCCCAGCTCGGCGAAGGTCGGCACCTTGGGCGCAAGCGGCGAGCGCTCGCGCGAGGCCACGGCCAGCGGGACCATCTTGCCGTTGGGCATGTAGGGCGCCACCGGGCCCAGCGTGATGAAGGTCACCGGCACGTGGCCGCCGAGCACGTCGTTGACGGCGGGCGCCACGCCCTTGTAGGGCACGTGCGCCAGGCTGGTGCCCGAGGCGCGGGCGAACATCTCGCCCAGGATGTGCATCGGCGAGCCGCTGCCCGGGCTGGCGTAGCTCAACGACTTGCCGCCCTTGGCCGCGGCCACCGCGTCCTTCAGGCCGGTGTAGCCCTTGGCGCCGCTGGCCACGAGGAAGAGCGGCAGGTTGCCGGTCTGCACGATCGGCGTGAAGCCGTTGAGCACGTCGTAGCCCGAGGTGCTGCCGGTCTTGAGCACCAGCTGCGCGATCGAGAAGGTGCTGGGCGCAAGCAGCAGCGTGTAGCCGTCGGGCGCGGCCTTCGACACGAAGGCGCTGCCGATGATGCCGCTGGCACCGGGCCGGTTGTCGACCACCACGGGCTGGCCGACGCGGGCCGAGAGCTTTTCGGCGTACAGGCGCGCCAGGGCGTCGGTGTCGCCACCCGCCGGATAGGCAACGACCAGCGTGATCGGCTTGCTGGGGTAGGTGTCTGCCCAGGCGAATCCGGAAGCGCAAGCGGCGGCCAGGGAGACGGCAGCGGCGATGGCGAGGCGGCGAGTGTGTGTCATCGGGGGTCCGTGGAATCGGTGGTTTGTTTCATTAGAGAAACAACGATTTATTAATGGAACACCGCAAGAATACCGACGAAGACAACTTCATGACTAGGTAAAAACCCTAGTTGAGGTGAAGCCAGGCTGCGCGGCCCACGAAAAAGGGCGGCCGTTTCGGGCCGCCCTTCGAGGGTGGGAGCGGGGTTGGGCTACCCGCCGTAGCGCGCGACGGTCAGGCCTTCCATGTCGATCTCGGGCGCCCTGCCCGCGACCAGGTCGGCCATCACGCGGCCGGTGCCGGCCGCCATGGTCCAGCCGAGCGTGCCGTGGCCGGTGCTCAGCAGCAGGTTGGGCACGCGGGTGGCACCGATCACCGGCGTGCCGTCGGGCGTCATGGGGCGCAGGCCGGTCCAGAAGGACGCGTCGCGCACCGGGCCGCCGCGCGGGAACAGGTCGGTCACGACGTGCTCAAGCGTGTCTCGCCGTCGCGCATCGAGCGCCAGGTCGAAGCCCGAGAGCTGCGCCGTGCCGCCCACGCGGATGCGATCGCCCAGGCGCGTGACGGCGACCTTGAAGGTCTCGTCCATCACGGTGGATTCGGGCGCGCCGCGCGCGTCGGTGATGGGCACCGTGATCGAGAAGCCCTTGACCGGGTACACCGGCAGGTCGATGCCGAGCGGGCGCACCAGCGCGGGCGAGTAGCTGCCGAGCGCGACCACGTAGCGGTCGGCGGTGAAATGGCCCTGGTCGGTGCGCACGCCGGTCACGCCCTTCCCCGCTTCGTGTTCGAGGGCCTGGATGTTCACCCCGAATCTGAACTGCACGCCCTCGGCCTCAGCCAGCTTGGCCAGCGCCTGCGTGAACTTGAAGCAGTCGCCGGTCTCGTCGCCCGGCAGGCGCAGGCCGCCGACGAACTTGTCCTTCACGGCGCCGAGTGCGGGCTCATGCAGCACGCAGCCGTCGCGGTCGAGCACCTGGTAGGGCACGCCCGACGCCTTCAGCACCTCGACGTCCTTCGCGGTGCCGTCGAGTTGTGCCTGCGTGCGAAAGAGCTGCAGCGTGCCCTGCATGCGCTCGTCGTAGCGGATGCCGGTGTCGGCGCGCAGCGCCTTCAGGCAGTCGCGGCTGTATTCGGCCAGCCGCACCATGCGGCCCTTGTTGAGTTCGTAGCGCGCCTGCGTGCAGTTGCGCAACATCGACAGACCCCAGCGCCACATCGCCGGATCGAGCATCGGCTTGATGACCAGCGGGCTGTGCTGCATGAGCATCCACTTGATCGCCTTGACCGGCACGCCGGGCCCGGCCCAGGGCGCCGAGTAGCCGGGCGACACTTCGCCCGCATTGCCGAAGCTGGTTTCGAGCGCGGGCGCCGGCTGGCGCTCCAGCACCGTCACCGCATGCCCGGCGCGCGCCAGGTAGTACGCCACCGAGGTGCCGATGACACCGCTGCCGAGAATCAGGACCTGCATGACAACCCCTCCCTCTTGAAAGCCGCCATGGGCCGAGGGTACAGGGTCGGCGACTAGAGGCCCAGTGCGTCCTGCAATTGGCGTGCCGTCCAGCGCTTCTGGTTTTGCGGCCAGGCCTCGAGCAGCGCGACCATGCGCGCGTTGCGCGGCGCGCTCAGGCCGTGCTCCTGCGCGAGCCGCACCACCTCGCCACTCAGTGCGTCGATCTCGGTGCGACGGCCCAACGCGAGGTCGTCGGCCATGCTGGAGCGCGCCTTGGCGTCGATGCGCAGCATGCGCGCCGCGACGATGCGAAACAGCCAGTCGGGCAACCGCAGCAGGCCCGGCAAGCGCCGCGCCGGCACGGCCGCCACCTGCGCGGGCACGATGCCGCCCGTGCGCAGCACGCCCAGCGTTTCATCGATGAGCGCCGCGAAGCAGCGGCGGTAGCCCCGCTGCATGAGCTCGTCGCGCAGCGGCAGGCCCGACAGCGCATTGACCGGGTTGTTGAGGTTGAGCAGCAGCTTGCCCCACTGCACCGGCAGCAGGTCGGCATGCAGGTCGAGCGGCACGCCGGCGCGCTCGAACATGGGCAGCCAGTCGCGCAGCGCGGGGTCGTCTTCCGCGGCCAGCCGACCGGGGGTGCCGCGATGGAAGGCGCCGTCGTCGATCTCCGCCACGTTGTACGGCACCATGCCGGCGCGGATGTTCAGCGACGGGCCGGCCTGCCCCGCGGCGGCGCAGTTCGAGATGCCGTTCTGCAGCGACACCACCGTGGTGCCGGCCGGCAAGGCAAAGGCCAGTTCGCGCGCCGCCTCGGCCGTGGCGCCGCTCTTCACGCACAGCAGCACCAGCGCGGGCCGCGCGCCCACCGGGATCTGCTCGCAGAGGCGCAGCGTGGGCGCCGCCAGCTTGTGCCGGGCGCCGTCGAGGTCGGTGAGCGTGAGGCCGTGGCGCGCGAGCTTGTCGAGCACGCGCGGACGGCCGACGAAGGTGACGGGCACGCCCGCCGCCGCCAGGCTGCCGCCGATGAAACAGCCGATGGTGCCCGCCCCCATCACGAGCACTTCACCGGGGATCGCGTCGGACATGAAGTGCTGTGTGGGAAGTGAGCGGGAAGGACCTCAGGTCCGTTGGGCGACCCAGGCCTGCACCGATTGCAGCGCGGCCGGCAGGCCCGCGGCGTCGGTGCCGCCGGCCATGGCCATGTCGGGCTTGCCGCCGCCCTTGCCACCGACCTGCTGGGCCACGAAGTTGACCAGCTCGCCGGCCTTGACCTTGGCGATGCTGTCGGCCGTGACGCCAGCGGCGATCTGCACCTTGTCGCCGTCGACGGCAGCCAGCACGATGGCGGCGGTCTTCAGCTTGTCCTTGAGCTTGTCCATGGTGTCGCGCAGCGTCTTGGCGTCGGCGCCGTCGAGCTTGGCCGCGAGCACCTTGATGCCGTTGACGTCCACCGCCTGCGCGATGAGCTCGTCACCCTTGGACGATGCGAGCTTGCCCTTGAGCGCGCCCACTTCGCGTTCGAGCGTCTTGACCTGCTCGAGCACCTGCGAGAGGCGGCCCTGCAGCTCGGCGGCCGGCGACTTGAGCGTGGCGGCCACGCTGTGCACGGTCGACTCGAGGTCCTGCAGGTACGACAGCGCGTTGGCGCCCGTGACGGCTTCGATGCGGCGCACGCCGGCGGCCACGCCGCCTTCGCTGACGATCTTGAACAGGCCGATGTCGCCCGTGCGGCCCACGTGGGTGCCGCCGCACAGTTCGCGGCTGGTGCCGATGTCGAGCACGCGCACGGTCTCGCCGTACTTCTCGCCGAACAACATCATGGCGCCGGTCTTCTGGGCCGATTCGAGGTCCATCACGCAGGCTTGCGTGGGCGCGTTGTCCAGGATCTCGGCGTTGACGCGCTTTTCGATCTCGAGGATCTGCTCGCGCGTGACGGGTGCGTTGTGCGCGAAGTCGAAGCGCGTCTTGTCGGCGTCGACCAGCGAGCCCTTCTGCTGCACGTGGTCGCCCAGCACTTCGCGCAGGGCCTTGTGCATCAGGTGGGTGACCGAGTGGTTGCGCATGGTGGCGGCGCGGCGCGCGGTGTCGACCGCGGCCTTGACCGTGTCGCCGACCTTCAGCGTGCCTTGGGTCTGCGTGCCGTGGTGGCCGAACACGTCGGCCTTGATCTTCTGCGTGTCGTCGACGCCGAACTGCACGCCTTCGGCCACGAGCACGCCCTGGTCGCCGACCTGGCCGCCGCTCTCCGAATAGAACGGCGTGGTGTCGAGCACCACGATGCCGCTCTGGCCTTCCTTCAGCGCGTCGACGGCCACGCCGTCGAGGTACAGCGCGACGACCTTGGCGTTTTCTTCGAGGTGGTCGTAGCCGGTGAAGGTGTTGCCCGCGCCGGCGTACTCGACGTTGCGGTCCATCTTGAACTTGCCGGCGGCACGGCCCGCGGCCTTCTGCTTTTCCATGGCGGCGTGAAAGCCCGCTTCGTCGACGCTCAGGCCGCGCTCGCGGCACACGTCGGCCGACAGGTCGAGCGGGAAGCCGTAGGTGTCGTGCAGCTTGAAGGCGACGTCGCCCGGCAGCACCTTGGCATCGCCGGCCAACGCCGCGTCGAGGATTTCCATGCCGTTGGCCAGCGTTTCGAAGAAGCGTTCTTCTTCGGCCTTCAGCGTGTCGATGATGCGTTTCTCGTCGGCCACCAGCTTGGGGTACGCGTCGCCCATGAGCTTCACGAGGTCGGGCACCAGCTTGTGGAAGAAGGGCTTCTTCTGGCCCAGCTTGTAGCCGTGGCGGATGGCGCGGCGCACGATGCGCCGCTGCACGTAGCCGCGGCCTTCGTTCGAGGGAATGACGCCGTCGGCCACCAGGAAGGAGGTGGCGCGGATGTGGTCGGCGATCACGCGCAGCGAGTTGTTCGACAGGTCCTGCGTGCCGGTCTCGCGGCCGGCGGCCTTGATGAGCGCGTCGAAGATGTCGATTTCGTAGTTGCTGTGCACGTGCTGCAGGATCGCCGCCAGGCGCTCCAGGCCCATGCCGGTGTCGACGCAGGGCGCGGGCAGCTTCTTGACCGAGCCGTCGGGCTGCATGTCGAACTGCATGAACACGTTGTTCCAGATCTCGATGTAGCGGTCGCCGTCTTCATCGGGCGAGCCGGGCGGGCCGCCGGGGATCTCGGGGCCGTGGTCGTAGAAGATCTCGGAGCACGGGCCGCACGGGCCTGTGTCGGCCATCATCCAGAAGTTGTCGGACATGTAGCGTCCGCCCTTGTTGTCGCCGATGCGCACGACGCGCTCGGGCGGCAGGCCGATTTCCTTGGTCCAGATGTCGTAGGCCTCGTCGTCCTCGATGTAGACGGTGGCCCAGAGCTTTTCGGCCGGCAGCTTGTAGACCTGGGTCAGCAGCTCGAAGGCCCACTTCAGCGAGTCGCGCTTGAAGTAGTCGCCGAAGCTCCAGTTGCCCAGCATCTCGAAGAAGGTGTGGTGGCGCGCGGTGTAGCCCACGTTCTCGAGGTCGTTGTGCTTGCCACCGGCACGCAGGCAGGCCTGCACCGAGGCGGCGCGCACGTAGGGGCGCTTGTCTTCGCCGAGGAACACGTCCTTGAACTGGACCATGCCCGAGTTCGTGAACATGAGCGTCGGGTCGTTGCCCGGCACCAGCGAGCTCGAAGGCACCACCGTGTGGCCCTTGGAGGCGAAGAAATCGAGAAAGGTCTTGCGGATGTCCGCGACCGTGAATGTGGGCTGGCTCATCTTTGGATTTCGTCTGCTGTCGGGGGCGGCCTGGCGATGGCGACCCTGCGTCGAAACCACTGCGTTGAACCGGCCTAACTGCTTGATTTGCTTGAACAATCGATTATAGGTTTGCGCATGGTGCCCGGGCCCGCCGCGGGCCTTGCGCACGCGCGATCCGGGAGCCGGGGCTAATATGGACGGCTGAAGCGGTGCGCGCCCTCCCCGGCTGCAGCCTGTTTCTTCCCTGTTTTCATCGGCAACATGAATCAAGGAGCACGCATGGCGGGTCAGGCGTCGGAACACTGGAAGATCGAAGACCTCGATTTCTCCCGCATCGCACGCGAGCAGGTGCGCACGGACGAAAACCTCTTCTACCTGGTGGCGTCGGCCTCCTTCATCGAGAGCGGCTCCGACCTGTACACGCAGAACCTGGTCGATTTCTTCCGGGGCGACGACGAGGTCACCGAGTGGCTGTCGAACCACTGGGAGCAGGAAGAGCTGCAGCACGGCCGGGCCCTGCGCGCCTACGTGGACCACGTCTGGCCCGAATTTCCCTGGGAGACCGCCTACCGCGGCTTCCTCGACGAGTACGCCACCTACTGCAAGGTCGAGCTGCTGGCCCCGACCCGCGCCCTGGAAATGACCGCCCGCTGCGTGGTCGAGACCGGCACCGCCACCTACTACCGGGCCATGGCCCGCAGCACCACCGAGCCGGTGTTGCGCGACCTCGCCACCCGCATCGCGACCGACGAGATCAACCACTACAAGCACTTCTACCGGTTCTTTCGCCGCTACCGCGCGCAGGAGCGGCTGAACCGTTTCCGCGTGATGGGCACCATCGGCCGGCGCACGCTGGAGCTGAAAAGCGAGGACGCCGACTGCGCCGTCCGCCACGTGCTGCAGGCCCGCGCCCCGCACCGCGCCGGCGACGCGGCCTACGTGCAGCAACTGAGCGCGCACATGAACCGCACCATCCGCACCCACCTGAGTCCCGCCGCCACGTTGAAGATGCTGATGCGCCCGCTGGAGCTGCCGGCCCGGGTGCAGACGGTGATCCAGTACCCGATCCGGCAGTTCATGGAGCATGTCTTCCTGCGCTGACGAGCCAAAACCCCAGAAAACGCCAGGAAACGCGCAAAAAAAACCCAGCACGATGCTGGGCTGAATCTCTGGATTGCTGTCACGCACAGAGAACCCGCACTTGAAGCGAGTCCGCAAAATTTAGGGCCCGGGCCGCCCCCGGCTTGTCGGACAACACCGACAGTTCTGCACGATCGTGCGAACCGCGGGTATCCCCGGAAGCTCGAAAAAGTGCCAAATTCTTCACACTTTTTAACTTGTCCTACGGTTACGACATTTTTCAGCTGACATGCTGGGCGCGCGTCCTCGCCGAGGATGCACTTGCTGTCACGCAACAGGGCCGCAAAAGAAGAGCTCTCTGTTTGCCTTAGAGCGCGCCCCTTCGGGGGCCCCTCGAGATACCCGCTCCGGCGGGTATTTTTTTGCCCGCCGCCGGGCCACCGCTCGCCCTACCACATCGCCATGACGGGTTTTCCCAATCCGGTGGGGACAATGTTGTGGAAAACCGTGTGTGCAGCGCGTGAAACCCTTGCCTGGCGGGGCCTGCAACGCGGTGCCTGCGAAAGAGGCAGCGAAGGTAAAAAACCCGGAAAAATATTTTTCCCGCCCGTTTTCCCCTCCGAGACCGGTCCGCCGCCGCTCCGAACGGCGCTGAAAGAATTCATCAGACTCCCACCCCGAAGCCCCCGCTAGCATTGAACGCCCCGGGCGGCCAGCCTGCGCCGCACCGGGGACCAAGGGAGCAAAACATCGTGAAGTGGATCGTGGCTGGCTTTGTGGCGCTGGTTTTCTCAGTGCTGTCGTTCAACGCATTCATCGCCAACGACCTGAGCCGCCAGACCCGCGGCAACCGGCTCATCGCCATGCTGACCGACCTGTACGGCTGGCTGATGGGCACCCTGGGCGCCGTGCCGACGGGCCTCCTGTTCGCGGCGTGCGCCGTGGGCATCGTGGTGCTGGCGGTCCGGGACGGCAAGAAGGCGTCCTGAGCCATGCCGGTGACCACGCGCGTGGCCCTGCTCGACCCGCAAGGCACCACCGGCCCCCAGCTGCTGCACAGCCTGCCCCGCCTGGGCTACGACACCCTGCGGTTCTCGAGTGCGGGCGACTTCTTTGCGTTGCTGGACAGCGGCCAGCCGATCGACCTGCTGCTCCTGGTGGTCGAGAACGAGCTGGCTTCGCGCAGCCTCTTCGCCGCCTGCAGGGCATTGAACATTCCGACGCTGCTCATCGTGCGCGACAGGCGCTGGGAGCAGCTCATGCCCTGGCGCGACGCGCCGGGCTGGGACGACTTCATCGAGCTGCACGGCGCCGGCATCGACGACGCCATCAACGAACTGGCCTGGCGCATGCGCACCCTGCTGCTGCGCGCCCGGCAGGCCGCGCAGACCGCCAGCCTCGGCGCGGCGAGCTGGGGCCCCTACCGTTTTCTCGACATGGCCCACACGGTGCTGCTGCACGAGCGGCGCATCCGCCTGCAGCCGCGCCAGTACGCCTTTGCCGTCACGCTGTTCCGCAACGCCGGGCAGGTGATCACGCGCGAGTGGCTGTGGCAGTCGATCTGGGACAAGACCACGCCCTACGAAGGCACGCGCGTGCTGGACGTGTGCGCGGCCAACATCCGCAAGCGCCTGGACCTGTGCGCCGCGAACGGCTACGAGCTGCGCGCGGTCTACAAGCAGGGCTACCGGCTGGTGTCGGTGTTGCCTGGGCGCGAACCCGTCAAGGAGAGGGAGTTCACGCGAAGAGGCCGGCCACGCCATGCCGCCCTTGCCGTGAATTGCTGACAGGCCCGGCCCTGCATCGGGCCGGGCCCCGGGCGCGCGTCAGGCGTCCGCCCCCACGCGAATCAGACGCGCCGGCTTCAGCCGGCCGTCCAGCGACGCCAGCCAGGCGCCCAGGTCTTCGTTCGACACGGGCGTCAGCAGCAGCTCGAAGGAACGCTGCGCGCGCACCGCGACGGGCACCGACTCCACGCTCTCCAGCTCCGAGCGGTGCGTGAGGTACAGCAGCGGCAGCATCCAGTCGGCCGCCTGGTGCATGGCGGGCACGCGCGCCACCGTCTTCTGCGCGTCGGCGTGCAGCCCCACGATGACCCCATCGAAGCGCTGGCCCACCTCCAGCGCCTGGATCAGGTCGGCGATGCGCACGAAGGGAATGAAGTCGGCCCCCAGCGCCGTCAGCGAGTTGCCGGTACAGGCGCGCTGCAAGGCGTCGGAATCGACCAGCGCGATCCGGTACCCCGAGGGAGCAGGCGCGTTCATCGTCACTGCTCCCCTGCGATGTCGAGCTCGACGCGCCGGTTGGGCTGCAGGCACTGCAGCAGCGCCGGCGTGCTGCGGCTGCCTTCGCAGTCGGACACCACCGGCTGGCGCTTGCCCATGCCCGCGGTGCGGATCAGCTTGCGGTCCAGCCCCTGCTGCACCAGCAGGTCGCGCACGGTGTTGGCGCGCTCCAGCGACAGCGCCTCGTTGTAGGCGTCTCCGCCCAGCCGGTCGGTGTGGCCGGTCACCACGATGTAGTGCAGCGAGCGGAAGTTGTTGCGCAGCTCGACCGCCAGGTGCTCCAGCCGCGCGCGGCCCGCGGGCTGCAGGTCGGTGAGCGAGGCGCCGTCGAAGCGGAACAGGCCGTCGGCATTGAGCGTGACCTTCTGCGGCGGCGCCAGCTTGGTGCTGGCCGGGATCGGCGTGGCCGCCGGCGGCTGCGCGAGCAAGGCGCAGTCGGGGTTCTTCCACCAGCCGCCGGTCATCAGTTCGCTGCCGTTGAAACGCACCATGTACTGGCAGGTGACGTGCTCGCTGCCCTTGCCCGTGTAGAAGTGGAAGATGTAGTTCCACTCGCGCACGCCCCACAGGCCTTCGCTGAAGTGCGGCCAGCCCAGCAGCTCGCGCAGCTGGTCCTTGCCCATGCCGGGGCGCACGCGCTGGAACTTCTCGGTGCCCGGGAAGGCGCCCTGCTTCCACTTGGCGCTGTCCAGCGCCGGAAACTCCTCGGGCCTGGGCGCTGCGGGCTTCTCGGCCGCTGCGCGCGCCTGCGCGTCCTTGTCGATGGCGGCGCCGGGCGAGGCGCAGCCCTGCAGGGCCGCGAGCAAGGCCGCCAGTGCGACGGCGGACAGGGTTCGGTTCATCTGCTTCATTCTTTTTCTCTCCCGCTTCAATTGAAGACCCACTCGGCACCGACCGTGGCCGCGGCCCCGGCGCGGCTCATGCCCACGCCGCCGGTCACGCTCCAGCCGTTGTTCTCGGCCGTGCGGCGGAAGCTGATGCCCACCGCGCTCTCGCCCTTGAACGTGCCGTAGCCCACGCGCATCACCGTCTTGCCCGGCACCGAGGTGCCCGGCATCTGCACGGCCATGGCGGCGGCCACGCCGGCATACGCGTTCTTGGCGGTGTTGCGCAGCTCGTTGCCCAGCGCGTTGGTGCGCGCGTCGGTGTAGGCCATGCCGGCGGCGCCGGCCTGGTTCAGCTGCTGCACGTTGACCGCGTCGGTGGGCGCCACGCCCGGCGCCACGTTCTGCACCGTGACGGGGCCAGTGGAGGCCCCGTTGCCCATGGTCACGCTGTTGTAGTTGACGCTGCCGTCCACGTTCGTGTCGTAGCGCACCGCGCTTTGCTGCACGGCCTGCAACTGGCGCACGTTCACCGCGTCGGTGGCCTGCGTGCCGCCGGCCACGTTGGTGATCTGGCGTTCGTTGCCGGCCGCACCGACCGACACCGCGCCCTGCGCCGACTGCACCACGGTGTTCGAGAACATCTCGCGCTGCCCGTTCATGCCCGCACGGTTGGCCACCGCGCCGTCGCCCAGCGCCACGCTGTTGGCCGTGCTGGCCGTGCTGTTGGCACCCAGCGCGATGCTGCCGGCCGCCTTGGCCTGCGCGTTGTTGCCGGTGGCGATGGCGTTGTTGCCCAGCGCGACCGCGTTCGGCCCGATGGCCACGCTCTCGGCGCCGGCGGCGTTCGAGTCGGCCGCCTTCGAGTTGGCGTGGAAGTACTTGATGCCACCACCACCGGTGGTCATGTTGTTGATCGCCTGGTTCGTCGCGTACAGCTGGCTGCCGTTCACCGCGTCGGTGCTGGTGGCGCTGATCTCGCCGGCCGCGACGTTGGTGAGCTGGCGCTCGGCATCCTTCGAACCGACGCTGACCACGCCCACCGGCTTGGTGCCTGCGAACTGGTAGGTCGTGCCCTGAAGCGTGACCTCCTTGGTGGGCTTGGCCTCCGCCGTGGTGGCGTCGTTGCCCAGCGCGACGCTGTTCTTCGTGGTGACCACGGCACCGGTGCCGATGGCCACGCCCTGGTCGGCCTTGACGGCCGCGCCCGAGCCCACCGCCGTGCTGTCGGTGCCCGTGGACGTGGGCGCCACGTAGGTCGTCGGCGACCCGGTGATCCACTTGCTGCCCGCCGCCGCGGCCTGGCTGGCCACCGCCTGCAGCTGCGCCACGTTCACGGCGTCGCTCGGCGCACTGCCGGCGGCCACGCCGGTGATCTGGCGGAACACGCCGTGGGCGGCGTCGCCCACGCCCACCGCACCCGTGGTGCTGGTGGTGGCGGCGATGGCGTCCGCCTGCGCGGCGGTTGCCTCCGGCGGCACATAGCCCTTCACGCCGGCCGCGCGGTCGGCCACCGAGCCTGCGCCCAGGGCCGCGCCACCGGCCACGGTCGCCGTGCTGCCTGCGCCCACGGCCACGCTGACGTCGCCGGCCGCGGCGCTCAGCGCGCCCATCGCGACGCTCGCCACGCCCGAGGCGTTCGATGCCATGCCCGCGGCCACGCTGCCATTGCCGCCGGCCCGTGCCCAGGCGCCGAAGGCGGCGCTGTCGATGCCGTCGGCAGTCGAGAAGTAGCCCACCGCCGTGCTGCGGTCGCCCATCGCCCAGGCGGCATTGCCGATCGACGTGGCGCTGATGCCCGCGGCCTGCGCCGCCGTGCCCATGGCCAGGGCGTTGACAGCCGTCGCCTGCGCGTCCTTGCCCGCGGCGATCGCGTCGGCGCCCGTGGCCCCGTCGTTGTTCTCGTTGCCGCCGCCGGTCGAGTTCACGCTGTAGTACTTGGTCTTGCTCTCGGCGACCGTGTCCTTGAGCTGGCTGACGTTCACCGCGTCGGTGCCGGCCACGCCCGGCGCCACGTTGGTGATCACCTTGCCGCCCGCGTCGACGCCCGCCGTGGTCACGCTCGGACCGCCGACGATGGTCAGGCCGGTGGCACCGAGCGTGACGTTCGGGCCGACGGTCACGCCGGCGTTGTTCATCACCGTGTCGCCGGTGGTCACGCTGTCGAACTTCACGTCCTTGGCCGTGGCCACGGTCAGCGTGTTGCCGTTGCGGGTGACGACCATGTTGTCGCCATTGGCGAAATTGGCCGTGCCGCCGGGTGCGATGTTCTGCGGCGTCGCCTCGCCGTTCGCGCTCAGGTTCCAGCCCTTGCTGGCCGTGGCATCGACCAGCTTGAGCTGCTCTTCGGTGGCCGCGCGGCCCACGGTCGCAAAGCTCGGGTCGGTCAGCGTCTTGTTGCTCAGGCCCTGGATGTCGTTGCTGACGCCGCTGAGCTTGACGGTGCCGCTGGTGACGCCGCCGGCTGCGACTGCGGTGGTGGTCGTGCCGTTGGTCACCGTGGTGCCCGCCGCCGTCGTCTTCGTGACGTTGCCTGCGCCGTCGTTCACCGTTAGGCCCGTCGTGTTGAGCACGCTCTGGCCCACGGTCACGCTGTTGTTGACCTTCACGTCGTCGGCCAGCTTGAAGTCCAGGTTGCTGCCGGTGCGGGTGATGGCGATGTTGCTGTCGGAGTTGCTGAAGTCGACCTTGCCGCCTGGCGCGACATTGCCGCCCGTGGCTTCGCCGTTGGCCGCGACATTCCAGCCTGCGCTGGCGGTGTCGTTGACCTGCTTCAGTTGCTCTTCCGTCGCAGCGCGGCCCACCGTCGCGAAGCTCGGGTCGGTCAGCGTCTTGTTGCTTAGGCCCTGGATGTCGTTGCTGACGCCGCTGAGCTTGACGGTGCCGCTGGTAACGCCGCCCGCCGCGACGGCCGTGGTGGTCGTGCCGTCGTTCACGGTCAGGCCCGTGGTGTTCAGCACGCTCTGGCCGACCGTCACGCTGTTGTTGACCTTCACGTCGTTGGCCAGCTTGAAGTCGAGATTCGTGCCGCTGCGGGTGATGGCGATGTTGCTGTCCGAGTTGCTGAAGTCGACCTTGGCGCCCGGTGCTACGTTGCTGCCGGCGGCTTCGCCGTTCGCTGCCACGTTCCAGCCTGCGCTGGCGGTGTCATTGACGATCTTGAGCTGCTCTTCCGTGGCCCCACGGCCCACGGTCGCGAAGCTCGGATCAGTCAGCGTCTTGTTGCTCAGGCCTTGGATGTCATTGCTGACGCCGCTCAGGTTGACCGTGCCGCTGGTCACGCCGCCGGCCGCAACGGCCGTGGTCGTCGTGCCGTTGTTGACCGTCAGACCCGTGGTGTTGAGCACGCTCTGTCCCACCGTCACGCTGTTGTTGACCTTCACATCGTCAGCCAGCTTGAAGTCGAGGTTCGTGCCGCTGCGGGTGATCGCGATGTTGCTGTCCGAATTGCTGAAGTCGACCTTGCCGCCAGGCGCGACGTTGCCGCCCGTGGCTTCGCCGTTGGCCGCGACACTCCAGCCTGCGCTGGCGGTGTCGTTGACCTTCTTCAGTTGCTCTTCGGTCGCTGCACGTCCCGCCGTCGCGAAGCTCGGATCGGTCAGCGTCGTGTTGCTGAGCCCCTTGATGTCGTTGGTGACACCGCTGAGGTTCACGCTGCCGCTGGTCACGCCGCCTGCTGCCACCGCAGTGGTCGTGGTGCCGTTGTTGACCGTCAGGCCGGTGGTGTTGAGCACGCTCTGGCCGACCGTCACGCTGTTGTTGACCTTGACGTCATCCGCCAGCTTGAAGTCCAGGTTCGTACCGCTTCGCGTGATGGCGATGTTGCTGTCCGAATTGCTGAAGTCGACCTTTCCGCCCGGCGCGACATTGCTGCCCGTGGCTTCGCCGTTGGCCGCGACATTCCAGCCTGCGCTGGCGGTGTCGTTGACCTTCTTCAGTTGCTCTTCAGTGGCCGCACGCCCCACGGTTGCAAAGCTCGGGTCGGTCAACGTCGTGTTGCTGAGACCCTGAATGTCGTTGGTGACACCGCTGAGGTTCACGCTGCCGCTCGTCACACCGCCGGCCGCGACCGCGGTGGTGGTCGTGCCGTTGTTGACCGTCAGGCCCGTGGTGTTGAGCACGCTCTGGCCCACCGTCACGCTGTTGTTGACCTTGACGTCATCCGCCAACTTGAAGTCGAGATTCGTGCCGGTGCGCGTGATCGCGATGTTGCTGTCGGAGTTGCTGAAGTCGACCTTGCCGCCAGGCGTCACATTGCCACCCGTGGCCTCGCCGTTGGCCGCCACGTTCCAGCCTGCGCTGGCCGTGTCGTTGACGATCTTGAGCTGCTCTTCAGTGGCCGCACGGCCCACCGTCGCAAAGCTCGGATCGGTCAGCGTCTTGTTGCTCAGCCCTTGGATGTCGTTGGTCACGCCGCTCAGGCTGACCGTTCCACTGGTCACACCGCCAGCAGCCATCGTCGTGGTGGTCGTGCCGTTGGTCACGGTGGTGCCCGTCGCCGACGTCGTCGTGACGTTGCCCGCGCCGTCGTTCACGGTCAGGCCCGTCGTGTTCAGCACGCTCTGGCCCACCGTGACGCTGTTGTTGACCTTGACGTCGTCAGCCAGCTTGAAGTCGAGGTTCGTACCGCTTCGCGTGATCGTGACGTTGCTGTCCGAATTGCTGAAGTCGACCTTGCCGCCCGGCGCGACGTTGCCTCCCGTGGCTTCGCCGTTCGCCGCCACGTTCCAGCCTGCGCTGGCCGTGTCATTGACGATCTTGAGCTGTTCTTCCGTGGCCCCACGGCCCACGGTCGCAAAGCTCGGGTCGGTCAGCGTCTTGTTGCTCAGGCCCTGGATGTCGTTCGTCACGCCGCTCAGGTTGACCGAGCCACTGGTCACGCCGCCTGCCGCGACTGCGGTTGTGGTCGTTCCGTTGTTGACCGTCAGACCGGTGGTGTTCAGCACGCTCTGGCCCACGGTCACGCTGTTGTTGACCTTCACGTCATCCGCCAGCTTGAAGTCGAGGTTCGTACCGCTGCGGGTGATCGTGACGTTGCTGTCGGAATTGCTGAAGTCGACCTTGCCGCCAGGCGTCACATTGCCACCCGTGGCCTCACCGTTCGCTGCCACGTTCCAGCCTGCGCTGGCCGTGTCGTTGACGATCTTGAGCTGCTCTTCAGTCGCTGCGCGGCCCACCGTCGCGAAGCTCGGGTCGGTCAACGTCTTGTTGCTCAAGCCCTGGATGTCGTTCGTCACGCCACTCAGGCTGACCGTCCCGCTGGTCACGCCGCCGGCAGCCATCGCCGTCGTGGTCGTGCCGTTGGTCACGGTAGTGCCCGTCGCCGACGTCGTCGTGACGTTGCCCGCGCCGTCGTTCACCGTCAGGCCCGTGGTGTTGAGCACGCTCTGGCCCACCGTGACGCTGTTGTTGACCTTGACGTCGTCAGCCAGTTTGAAGTCGAGGTTCGTACCGCTTCGCGTGATCGTGACGTTGCTGTCCGAATTGCTGAAGTCGACCTTGCCGCCCGGTGCGACGTTGCCTCCCGTGGCTTCGCCGTTCGCCGCCACGTTCCAGCCTGCGCTGGCCGTGTCATTGACGATCTTGAGCTGTTCTTCCGTGGCCCCACGGCCCACGGTCGCAAAGCTCGGGTCGGTCAGCGTCTTGTTGCTCAGACCCTGAATGTCGTTCGTCACGCCGCTCAGGTTGACCGAGCCACTGGTCACGCCGCTGGCCGCAACGGCTGTGGTCGTCGCGCCGTCGTTCACCGTCAGGCCCGTCGTGTTGAGCACGCTCTGGCCCACCGTCACGCTGTTGTTGACCTTCACATCGTCAGCGAGCTTGAAGTCGAGATCCGTACCGATGCGCGTGATCGCGATGTTGCTGTCCGAGTTGCTGAAGTCGACCTTGGCGCCCGGTGCGACATTGCCGCCCGTGGCTTCACCGTTGGCAGCCACATTCCATCCCGCATTGGCGGTCGCATCGACGGCCTTGAGCTGGCTCACGTTCACCGCATCCGTATCGACCGCGCCGGCCGCCACGTTGGTGATGCGCCGCTCGGCACCCACGCCGCCTACCGACACTTCGCCCACCGGCACCGCTCCGGCGACCGAGGTTGCGCCCGGCGGCACGTAGGCCGCGTTCGCGTTCAAGGTCGCCAGGTCCGTGGCCGTGGTGCTGTTGGCACCGAGTGCCACCGCGTTCGCGTAGGTGGCGCTGGCATCGGTGCCGATGCTGACGCCGCTGTCGCCCGTGGCCTTTGCACGGTTGCCGATGGCAACGGTGTTGCTGGCGCTGATGTTCTCGCCCGCGTTCAACCCGATCGCGACGTTGGCGCTGCCCTGCACCCCGCCGCCGGAAAGACCGCCCAGCGCCACGTTGAAGGCGCCGTTGGTGCCCTGCCCCGCGGAACTTCCGATGCCCACGTTGGAGAAACCGGTCGTGACCGCCCCGCCGTTCACGCCGATGCCGATGTTGGAGTCACCGGTGACGCGGGCGCCCGCGCTCAACCCGAGCGCAGTGTTGTTCCCGCCCGTCACCGACACTCCGGCGCTGTTGCCGACGGCCGTGTTGTCCGCTCCCGCAACCTGCCGGCCCGCGCCGTACCCGACGAAGGTGTTGTGCGAATTGCCAGCCGCCGTGCTGCCCGAGCCGGCCAAGTTGCCGACCGCCACGGTGCCCACGCCCGCGGCCACGGCATCCACGCCTGCCGCGATCGCATTGATGCCGGTCGCGCCCTTGTTGTCGTAGTTGCCGCCCTGCGTGCCGTTGTCGTTCACGCTGTAGTAATGCGTCTGCGCCGCCTTGAGCTGGCTCACGTTCACCGCATCGGTGTTGTCCGAACCGGCCGCCACATTGGTGACGCGTCGCTCCTTGCCTGCGCTGCCCACCGACACCTCGCCCACCGGCACGGCGCCAGCCACGGCCGTCGCACCTGCCGGCACGTAGGCGTTCTTGAGCGCCAGCGCCGCCGCGTCCTGCGTGGCCTTCGAATCCGCGCCGAGCGCGACACCGTTGGCCGCACTGGCCTGCGCCTGGCGGCCGATGGCAACACCGTCGTTCTTGCTGGCCACGGCGCTGTTGCCGATGCTCACCGTGTTGTCGGCGGTGATGCCACTCAACGTCGCGGGATCGACCACGCCCGCCAGGGTGCCGATGGCAACGTTGCTGTTGCCCTTGGTGCCGGCGCCCGCCGCCGCGCCGATGCCGACGTTCGTGTCGCCGACGACGGAGGAGCCCGACAGGTCGCCCATGGCGATGTTGTCGTTGCCGTTCACGGCCTGGCCCGCACTGCCGCCGATCGCGGTGTTGTAGGTGCCCTTGGTCCCGATGCCGCTGTAGACACCCATCGCCAGGTTGTAGTCGCCCTGGACGCCCTGGCCCGCCGCAATGCCGAACGCCGCATTCGAGCTGCCGGCCACGTCCTTGCCCGCAGCGGAACCCACGGCGGTGTTGCTGGAACCCACGACACCGCCACCCGCTTCGGTGCCGATGCCCACGTTGTTCTGGCCGGCCAAGCCGGCGCTGGCGCCCACGCCGGCCTGGTAGCCAATGGACACGCTGCGCTCGCCGTTGGCCTGCGCGCCCACGCCCGCCGCCAGTGCGTTGATGCCGGTGGCGCCGTCGTTGGCGTAGTTGCCGCCCTGCACGCCGTTGTCGTTCACGCTGTAGTAGTGCGTCTGGCCCGCCTTGAGCTGCGCGACGTTCACCGCATCGGTGGCTTGCGTGCCCGCCGCCACGTTCGTGATCTGCCGCGTCTGCCCGTTGCCGCCCACGCTCACCGCACCCAGCGTGCTCTTCCACGTGGCCGAAGTGTCCGTCGAGGCCAGGCCCGTGGCCGGGTCGAAGCCCGCCACGCCCTTGTCCGTGCTCGCCACCGACTTGCTGCCCAGCGCCACGCCGTCGGCCACCGTCACGCTGGTCGAATCGCCCAGTGCCGTGGCATTGGCCACGTTGACCTTGACGTTGTTGCCCAGCACGAAGGTGTTGTTCGCCGCAGCGCCCAGCGTGTTGTTGTTGCCCACGCTGTAGCTGTTGGTGCCGTCGATCACGGTCGGGTCGCCGATGGCGCCGCTGTTGTTGCCGTTGACGACGTTGCCCGTGCCGATGCTGATCGACTGCGTGCCCAGCGCCTGGGCGCCGGTGCCGATCGCGATGGCGCGCTCGGCATTGGCAAATGACTGGGTGCCCAGGGCGATCGTGTCGCTCGCCGTCGTCGGCGTGATGTTCCCGGAGGCCACATCGCCGGCAAGGCCCGCGGCCGAGCCGATCGCCAGGTTGCGGTTGCCGCTCACCAGGGCCCCTGCCGTCTGGCCGAGCGCGATGTTCTCGTTGCCGTCGGCGGCAAGACCGGCGTTCTGGCCCAGCGCCACGTTGCCATTGCCCTTGGCGATCGAGCCTGCCCCCGCACCGATGGCGAGATTCGCATCACCCTGGGTGCCAAGCCCCGCCCCCTGCCCGATCGCGGCATTGCCCGAACCCACGACGCTGGCGCCCGCCGAAGTGCCCATGCCGATGTTGCCGTCGCCCTTCACGAACGCGCCCGCGGCGAAGCCCCATGCGGCATTGCTGTCGCCCTCGGTGTTTGCGCCCGCCAGGTTGCCGAAGGCCGAGTTGGCGGTGCCCTTGGAGAAGATGCCCGCCCCCGCGCCGATGAAGCTGTTCAGGTCGCCCTCCGACGAGCTGCCGGCCGTTGCCCCGATGAAGGTGTTGCTGTTGCCCGACGCCGCCTGCCCTGCGTTGTTGCCGATGGCGGTGATGTCCGCGCCAGCGCTCTTGTTGCCGGCACCGGAGCCGATGAAGGTCCCCGTCAGCACGGTCGAATCCTTGCCTGCGCTTGCGCCGATTGCCACCGTGCCGCCCTTGGCGGCAGAGGCCTGGGTTCCGATCGCCACGCCGTTCGCGCCGGCCGCGTTGGCCTGGTAGCCCTGCGCAATCGCATAGTGGCCGCCGGCCGTCGCGCCGTGGCCCATGGCGGTCGCATGGTCCCCGCCGGCCTTGGCATCGACGCCCGAGGCGATGGCGTTGAGGCCCGTGGCGCCCTTGTTGTCGTAGTTGCCGCCCGCAACGCCGTTGTCGTTCACGCTGTAGTAATGCGTGGTCGCGGCTGCCTGTGCTGCCTTCAACTGCGCCACGTTCACCGCATCGCCGTTCTCGGTGCCGGCTGCCACACCGGTGATCTGGCGGTACTTGCCGTTGGCGGCATCGCCCACGCTCACCGCCGCCAACGTGCTGTTGGTCGCATTGATGGCCGTCTTCTGAGCCGCAGTTGCGCCAGCGGGCACGTAACCCGCGCGGGTCGCATCGTCGGTGAAGGACTTGATGTCGGCCACCGCGCTCGAGCCCAGTGCCACGCCGTCGGCCACCTTGGCCGTTGCGCTCGACCCCAGTACCGCCGCCCGGTCCGCGCCTTGGTCGATGGTGTTGTTCGCGCCGAGGGCGACGGCCTCATTGGCCTTCACGGTGTTTCCATAGCCGACGGCAGTGGAGCGTTCACCGCCTTCGGGCAGCGTGCCGCCGCCGTTCCACAAGCCCAGCGTGTTGCCGGAGCCGATGGCGGTGGAGTCCACGCTGCTTGAATTGGCAGTGTTCCATTTGCCCACGGCGGTGCTTGACTCGCCGTCGGCGGCATTGCCTGTACCTACCGCGGTCGCGTTGTCGCCGCGAGCCACGTTGGCGCCGCCGAGTGCGGTCGCGTAGACGCCTTCCGCAACGCTTTGCGCCCCGGCCGCCATGGAATAAAGGTTCGTCGCGCGGGAAAACACGCCCATGGCAAGCGTCAAGTCACCTGTCGCTTCATTCCCATACCCGAAGGCCGAGCCGGCGTTGCCTGCCGCGTTGCTGTGGCCGACCGCCACACCGCTCTCTCCCCAGGCGTTGTTCCCCGAGCCGAGCGCCACGGCGTCTGTCTGGAGCGCCTTGTTGTTGAAACCCATCGCAACGGCCGGCCTGACGGTATTCATGGAATTTCCGACCGCCACATTGGCGCGACCGACCGCAACGTCATTCGCATACTTGGCGCTGCTGCCATAGCCGATCGCGGTCGATCCGTCGCCCGTCGCAACGGCGTCGGTACCGATGGCAATGGCATTGGCGCCGCTGGCCTTCGTCCCCTGCGAGCCGAGAGCAATGGCGTTCGCACCCAGGTTGGCGGACACCCAAGCCGTCAGGGCGGTGAAATCGGGGTTGGGCCCCAGGTCGGGAACACCGCTCACCGTGGCAAAGCCGCCGGTAGCGTTGGGCACATTGCAGGTCCATGTGCCGGAGCCCCGGACAGGGCGGCTGCAGAACTGTCCCTCGAGTCCCTGCGAAAACTCCGCCAGAGCGCCCCCCGACATGCCGGCCAGGACCAACGAGACAGCAGCGAGCACCTTCTTGCTGCGGGAGCTCTTGCCTCGAGCCGAAGCAATTTCCGACGCGGCAACCCAAGCGCCCAGCGCCTCATTCCAGATGGATCGATAAGACTTGTTCATTTCCCCTGTTCCTCGGATGCAAGCCGGCCTTACTCCGCAGGATCGCGACATGGCGAGCGGAGATGACCGGAGATGTGGAGTGATCGGAGCGCCGGGTGGCGCTACAGGGGGCGGATGATGTCGAGGGCCTTCGAGGGTCGAAGGGCCGGCGTGAGGTTTGGTCAGATTTGCAGCCAGCTTTAGTCTGCATTTGTGAATTTCTTTACTACTTCATAACCATCGCCAACAATGTTGCTAACGTTCACGCTACGGAATTCGTCAGATTTCGGGTGTGGATTCACTGTCAAAATTGCCGCCGCCACCCCTGGAGTCCATGCGCATCGCCATCCTTGAAGACGACCCGAACCAGCTCTCGCATCTCGTGCGGACACTCGAGCAGCTGTTAACAATTGGCGAGACGAATGTGACCTGCATCACGTTTTCGAACGGGTCGACCTTGCAACAGGCACTGCGGCGCGAAAGCTTCGATCTGCTGGTGCTCGACTGGAACGTGCCCGGCCTCGCCGGCGTCGAATTGCTGCAGTGGCTGCGCAAGTGGCAGACCGACAAGGTGCCGGTGCTCATGCTGAGTTCACGCGCTTCCGAGCACGACGTGGTGCAGGCGCTGAACCTCGGCGCCGACGACTACATCGTCAAACCCTTCCGACCGCTCGAACTGCGCGCCCGCGTGCAGCGCCTGATGGCCCGGCGCGTGCCGCTCGCGCCGTCCGACGGCGAGCGCTTCGGCCGCTGGGAGTTCGAGCGGGTGTCGCAAAGCGTGCTGATCCACCCGGCCCCGGGCGACGACGCCGCGCCGCAGCGGCATGCCCTCACCGACCGCGAATTCAAGCTCGCGCTGACGCTGTTCCAGCACATGGGCGACACGGTGTCGCGCGCGCATCTGCTCGAAAGCGCCGGCTACAGCAACGAAGAACTGCCTTCGCGCACGCTGGACAGCCACATCTACCGGCTGCGCAGCAAGCTCGGCCTCGAAGCCGAAAGCGGACTGAGCCTGCGCACGGTGTATGGCCGCGGCTACCGGCTCGAGGCCACGCAACACGCACCGCAGGCGGATTCCTGATGGCGACGACGCACCCAACCCCGTTCCGCCCGCACCGCCTCCTGGCCTGCGCCGCGCTGCTCGTCGCCACGGCGGCGGGCGCGCAGTCGCCGCACGTGGTGAAGCCCGGCGAAACCTTGTGGGGCATCTCGGGCCAGCAGCTGGACACGCCGCTGCGCTGGCCCGAAGTGCAGCAGCGCAACCAGGTGGGCGAGCCCCGCCTGCTGCAACCGGGCACGGTGCTGTACTTTGCCGACGGCCGGCTCGTGCCCGAGGGCGCGGCGGTGGTCACCGCGGTCGAGGGTCGGGCCTCGCGCAAGCGTGCGGGTGTGCCTGAACAGGTCCTCACGCCCGGCCTGCCGATCCAGGCCGGCGACACGCTCATCACCGGCACCGATGCCTTCGTGACCCTCGGGGTGGCGGGCGGCAGCCGCGTCGTGCTGCCCTCGCGCAGCGCGCTCGAGGTGCTGGCCATCGACGCCAACACGGTGCGGCTGCGGCTGATCGAGGGCCGCGTCGAATCGCAGGTGCACAAGCAGCAGCCGAACCAGCAGTTCGAGATCCGCGCGCGGTCGATGGGCCTGGGCGTGCGCGGCACCCACTTCCGCGTGCGCGACGAAGACGGCGTGCTGACCGGCGAAGTGATTTCGGGCGAAGTGGTGGTGCAGCGCACCGCGCAGGCCGAACCGCCGCTCGTGCTGCGCGAAGGCCGCGGCGCGGTGCTGCTGGAGAGCGGCCCGTCGCAAGCACAGGGCCTGCTGCCGGCGCCCCAGCTGGTGCCCGAGACGACGGCGCGCAACGACCGCACGTTCCGCTTCACGCCCGTTGCGGGCGCGCAAACCTACCGCCTGCAATTGGCGCGCGACGAGCGCTTCCTGCTGCCGGTGTACGAACAACGCGGCCCGGGACCTTCCTTCACGGTGCCGGCGGAACTGCCATCGGGCCTCTACCAGTTGCGCCTCACGGCCTTCGATGCCGCCCGGCTCGAAGGGCTGCCGGGCGACGGCACGGTCTACCTGCCCACGGTCGAAGGCGGCGCGGGCGGCCAGAGCACGTCGACCGCACTGCCTGACGGGCGCGTGGAGGTCCGCTGGCCGGGCATCGCGGGCCAGCGCTACACCTTCGAACTCTCGCGCAGCCCCGACTTCGCCGTGTTGCTGGTGAACGAGCCCGCGGTCTATGCCACCGGCATGACGGTCGGCCCCTTCGCGCTCGGCGGGCGCTACCACTGGCGCGCGCGCCAGGCCACCCCCGACGGTGCTGCGTCCGCAGCGACCGGTTTCGGCGGAAGCTTCGACATCCCGGTGCGCTGAAGCGGGGCCACGCGCATGCGCCTCGTCGTCGAACGCCTGCTGATGGCGCTGCTGCTGCCGCTGGCCATGCTCGGCCTGGCGCACCGCCCGGGCCTGCTGCAGATGGATGCGTACATCCACGACCGCCTGCTGATCCTGGCCTCGCACCGGGCGTCGGCCGACATCCTGATCATCGCCATCGACGAGCACAGCCTGCGCGAGCTCGGTCGCTGGCCCTGGAGCCGCGCGACCCACGCGCGCCTGCTCGAACGGCTCGCGCCCGCGGTGCCGCGCGCGGTGCTGCTCGACCTCTTCCTGACCGAGCCGAGCGCCGACCCGCGCGAAGACGCGCACCTGGCGCAGGCCATGGGCCTGCTGCCCGTGTACCTGCCGCTGCTGCACGCGAGCCCCTGGCCTTCACGAGCCACGAATGGCCGGGCTTCCTGCCACCGCTGCCGGACTTTGCCGCCCAGGCCCGCGGCGTGGGGCATGCCGGCCTCGCGCCAGACGCCGACGGCGTGGCGCGCACGCTGTACCTGCTCGAGGGCTATCCGAACCAGCTGCAGCCCTACGTGGGCGCGCTGATGGCGCGGCGCGTCCCGCCGGCCGTGGTCGACCCCGAGGCGACGCCGGTCGACTGGTTGCGCCAGAGCCCGCTGCGCCTGCTGTTCGCCGGCCCGCGCGGCAGCTACCGCACCGTGCCCTACGTGAGCGTGCTGCGCGGCGAAGTGCCCCCCGAGCTGCTGCGCGACAAGCTGCTGCTCGTGGGCGCCACCGCGCCCGGCCTCGGCGACCAGACGCTCACGCCCAACGCCGGCATCCGCGGCGTGCTGCCCGGCGTGGAGGTGCATGCCAATGCCATCGACAACCTGATGCACGGGCGCAACGTGAGCGTGTCGCCGCCGCTGTGGCACGCCGCCTGGACCGTGGTGCCGCTGTGGCTCGCGCTGTGGCTGCTGGTCCGGCGGGGCCGGCACGCGCTGCCGATCGCCGCCGGCCTCGCGAGCGCGTGCCTGCTGATCAGCGGCATCGCCATGCTGGTGTGGCACCACTGGCTGCCGCCTGTCGCGCCGATGCTCGGCCTGGCCATCCTCTACCTGCTGTGGAGTTGGCGCCGTCTCGAATCGCAGTTCGTCTACCTGCGCAAGCGCGCACAGGTGCTCGACGCCCTCCCCGGCGGCACCTTCGAAGTCATGCCGGCCCGCTCGCCGGCGCCCGCCGACCCGGCGGAGCATCCCAAGCAGGCGCTCGACCGCGCCATTGCACGCCTGCGGCGCATGCAGCAGCTCATGGACAAGGCCATGCAGGCGATGCCCGTGGCCATGCTGATCTGCGACGAAGAGGGGCGCATCGGGTCGGGCAACGCCGCGGCCTTCCGGCTGCTGGGCGCCGGTGCCATGCCATCGCACGACGACGATGGCCAGGCCCCGCCCGCGCTGCGCGGCGTGCGCCTGCCCGAGCTGATCGCGCCGCTGGCCGTGCCGCCCGCCAGCGGCGCGCCGGCCCGCACGGACGCCGCCCACTGGACCGACCGGCTGCACGGCGAATACGCGACCCCCGACGCGCGCGTGTTCCGCCTGGAGGCCGCGGCCTTCAGCGGGGACGCGCCCGAAGACCGGGGCTGGGTCGTGATGCTGCCCGAGCTCACGGCCGAGCGCGAAGCGCAGCGCCAGCGCGACGAGTGGCGCCAGTTCCTGTCGCACGACCTGCGCAGCCCGCAGGTCACGATCCTCAGCATCCTGTCGATGCATCCCACGGCCGATGCCGACATGCGTTCGGCCATCGGCCGCGAAGCCGAGCGCACCCTCGCGATGGCCGAGGGCTTCATGGATTTCGCGCTCGCCGAATCGGACGACTACCGCTTTGCGGACACGCACGTCGGCGCCGTGCTGCTCGATGCCAGAGACCAGGTGTGGCACTACGCGCAGGCTCATGGCGTGCGCGTCGAAGCCCGCATCGACGACGACGCCGGCGACACGATCCTTCGCGCCGACGGGGCCTTGCTGACCCGCGCCATCGTCAACCTGCTGAACAACGCCATCCGCCACAGCCCGTCCGGCCGCCGCGTGGAATTGGGCATGGCCATCGAACCCGGCGCCGACGGCGCGGACGCGGCCAGCGTCCGGATCTCCGTCAGCGACCAGGGCTCGGGCATGACGCCCGGACAGCTCGACGCCCTGCTCCACGCACCGCGCGGACGGCGCGCGCCCACCGCGCCGGAAGCCGCCCCCGGCGAGACCAAGGGCACGGGCACGCGGCGCATGGGCCTGGGCTTTTCCGTCGTGCGCGCGGTGGTCCAGAAACACAATGGCACCCTGGGCGCGGACAGCGCGCCCGGTGCCGGCACCACCGTCTGGCTGCGGCTGCCCCTGCCCGGTTCGCGCCCTAGCACATCGAAGTGACGGGTTTTCCAATCCCGATGGGGACAATGTTGTGGAAAACCGTGTGCGCAGCGCGCAAAACCCTTGCCTGGCGGGGCCTGCAACACGGTGCCTGCGAAACAGGCAGCGACGCTGAAAAACCTGGAGAAATATTTTTCTCGGCGTTTTCGCCACACTTTCGGCGGCGAATCGGCACGCGCCGCAGCACCAGCGGGACCACCGCGGCGCTCAGTCCGAGGGCTCGCTCGCCGTGCCGTCGGCGAGCATGGCCGCGATGGTCGGCGCCTCCAGCCCGGCTTCGGCCAGGAGGCGGCGGGTGTCCGCGCCGCGACGCACCGGCGCGCGCAGCGAAGGTGTCAGCGGCTCGCTGGACGTGAAGCCGATGCCTGGCACCGGCACCCGCCGCGCGCCGTTCGGCAACGGCAGTTCCACGTGCGGCCAGTCGCGCGCCACTTGTGCCGCCGCCTGCGCGGGGCGCATCACCGGCGTGGCGGGCACGCCGTGGCGGGTCAGCAGCGCATCCCATTCGGCCGTGCTCCTTCCACCCAGCGCCTGGCCCAGCAGCGCCTGCGCGCGCGGCACATCACGCTGCTCGGCGGCCTCGTTCAGTGACGAGAGCAGCGAGGCGTCCGTGCCGGTTTCGCGCAGCGCGTTCAGCAGCCCCTTCGCCTGGTCGGCCGCATTGCAGACGATGGCCAACTGGCCGTCGGCCACCTCGAAGGTGCCCGACAGCGGGCTGCCGGAAAACGCGGTCGATGCGCTGCGCGGCATCTCCATGCCGCTGACCAGCGGCCCGGCGTAGGTGGGCGCCATCAGCGTGAGCGCCGCGCCCATCATCGACACCTGAAGCCATTCGCCGCGCGTGCGTGCCTCGCCGTTCGGCCGGTCGCGCCGGTAGAGCGCGCTCATCACCGCCAGCGCGGCCTGCTGGCCCACGGCGTAGTCGACGAGAGGAAAACCCACCCGCTGCGGCTTGCCGTCGCGGTCGGCGTTGGCCGCCATCAGCCCGCTCGCGGCCTGGATGACGTGGTCGTAGGCGCGTCGGTCCGATGCGGGGCCGAAGCCGGTGATCGAGCAGACGACCAGCTGCGGATGGCGCGCGATCAGTTGCTGCGGATCGAAGCCGAGCGCCGCCAGCTTGCCGGGGCGGAAGTTCTCCAGCAGCACGTCCGCGCTGCCGATCAGTTCGCTCAGCGCCTCTTTGGCCCGCGGGTCGCGCGCATCGATGGCCAGCGAGCGCTTGCCCGCGCCCTGTGTCACGAAGGTCTCGCCCAGTCCGAGCGTGGTCAGTTCGGCATCGAGGCCCTTGGCGCGAATCATGTCGTCGCCATCGGCGCGCTCGATGCGGATCACCTCGGCGCCGAGCAGGCCGAGCTGGTAGCCGGCGAAGGGGCCGGCCAGCACGTGGGTCCAGTCGATGATGCGCAAGCCGGCCAGGGGTGTGGAGGTCGATGTCATCGCTTCACTCCGGCTTGACGCCACTGTTCTTCACATAACGCGCCCAGCGGGCGATCTCTTCCCTGGCGAAGCGGCGGCCCTCTTCGAGATTGAACGCCAGCGGCTGCGTTCCGCTGCTGGCGCGCAGTTGCACCGACTCCGGCGATGCCGACGATTTGCGGATGGCCGCATGCAGCGTCTCGACGATGGGCGCGGGCGTGCCCGCGGGCACGAACACGGCGGTCCATCCGGTGATCTCGAAATCGGCAATGCCTTGTTCGCGGAACGTGCCGACGTCCGGCGTGGCCGGATAGCGCCGCGCGGCGGCCACGGCCAGCGGCTTCAGCTTGTTCCCGTCGATGAAGACCTTGGCCACCGACGCGTCGGAAAACGCGAAGTCGATGTGCCCGCCGGCCAGGTCCGCCAGCGATTGCGGGTTCGACTTGTAGGGAACCGTGACGGCGTCGATGCCCGCCGACTTGCGAAAGATCTCGCAGGCCACCTGCGTCACTGCGTTGCCGCTGCCGCACCTGAGCTCGCTCGGATGGGCCTTGCCGTAGGCCATCAGGTCGACCAGGTTGCGCCACTTGGCGTTGGCCGCGACGTACAGCGAGATCGGGCTGGTGCCCAGGCCCGCCACCATCTCGAACGACCCGGGTTCATAGCCGAGCCTGGCCGGGAAGAACGAGAAATTGACGGCGTTGGTCGTGGCCGAGCCGATCAGCAATGTGTACCCGTCGGGCTTCGCGCGCGCGGCCGCCGCCGTTCCCAGCGCGCCGTTCGCGCCTTGCTTGTTGTCGACGATGACGGGCGTCTTCAGGATGTCCGTCAGGTCCTTGGCCAGCACACGCGCGCCGATGTCGGTGCCGCTGCCCGCGGCGAACGGAACCACCAGCGTGATGGGGCGCGAAGGATAGGCCGCCTGCGCGCAGGCCGAGCCAGTCCCCAGGGCCCACAAGGCGCACAGGGCGCCCAGGAAGAAAGAACTGCGAAGCATGATGGGTGTGTCTCCTGGTGGTGTCCGGGCTGAACGATAGGTTGCCGCCCGGCGCGCAGCAACCTACATTCCGTGGCGACCTTTTCCATTTTGGAAAACCATGAACTTGAACGACCTCCATCTGGCCGTGGTGATCGCGCGCGAAGGCGGCCTGAGCCATGCCTCGGCCTGCCTCGGCATGTCACCGGGCACCCTGAGCAAGGCCGTGACGCGGCTCGAGCGCGCCACCAAGGTCAAGCTGTTCGAACGGCTGGCCCGGGGCATGCGCCCCACCGAGCTGGGCCAGGCCTTCCTGAAGCGGGCGCAGCGCATCGACCTGGACGCCGCCGACCTGCATGCGGAACTGCGCGACCTGCGGCAGGCGCGCGCCGGCGTGCTGCGCTGCGGTGTCGGCGACGGCATTCCCGACCGCTGGGTGCTGCCGGTGGTGGCTGCGCTCATCGAGCGCGGGATCCGCGTGGACCTGTCGGGTGGCAACTCCGACTCGCTCACGCGGGCCGTCGCCATGGGCGAGCTGGAGTTCGCCCTGACCGGCCTGCACAAGAAACCGGCGGCCGCGCTGGCATGGGAAGGCCTGCGGGACGACCCCCTGCTGCCCATGGCGCCGATCGGCCATCCGCTGGCACGCACCCGGCGCGAGGTAGGCTGGGACCAACTCGCGCAGGCGCGGTGGATCGTCATGGCGCCCGGCACGTCGACGCACACCGAGTTCGAAGCGAACTTCCGCGCGCACCGGCTCGACCCGCCCGAGCCGGTGGGCACCTCGCGTTCGTCCCAGCGCGAGCTGGCGTTGGTGCGCTCGCTGGGCGCCTTGATGCCGGTGCCGCGTTCGGTGCTGAAAGAGCCGCCGGTCGCGGCGCAGTTCGTGCCGGTCAGCCCCGTCGGCGGATGGCGATCGACCCGCCGCGTGGGCATCGTGCGGCGCGCCGGCGGCTACCTGAGTCCCTCGGCATCGCAAGCCATGGAGGCGCTGGAAGCCATCCTGCGCAAGGAGCGCTGACGACTGGAGCCGCAAGGCATGACGCGCCGCGTGCGTTAGGCTCCACGCTCCCTTCAACCCCTCCTCCCATGCACATCGAAGAACGCATCCACATCGCCGTCCCGCCCCGGGTCATCGACCGCATCTGGAGCGAGGTCGACCGATGGCACCTGTGGGACCCGGACACCAAGCAAGCCCGGCTCGACGGGCCCTTCGCCGTGGGCACCAAGGGCCGGATCGTTCCGCAAAAAGGCATGGGCGTCCCGATGGTGGTCACGGAGCGCACCGAGGGCCAGTCGTTCACCGCGCAGGGCTACATCCCCCTGTTCCGCATGCACTTCAAGCACACGGTGTCTGCAACGGACAGCGGCTCGGACGTGGTGCACCGCGTGTGGTTCACCGGCGCCCTGGCCTTCCTGTTCGGGCCGGGCGTCGCCAAGCAGGTCCGACAGGGACTGCCCCGGACCATGCGGTCGCTGAAGGCCTATGCCGAGCAGCGCCACGCCACGCCACGTCGGGGTCCGGCGACTCCCCCTGAAAGCCGCCGCGCGCTGGCATCGCACCGCGAATTCCCGCGCGCCCGCGAATGAAGGCGCATCATGGGACGATGAACATCCAGCTCGGTTTCGAGATCGCCTACCAGTTTCCCCGGCCGACGCCGATGATCCTGGCCCTCAGCATTCACTACTCGCGCGCCTCGGACCTCCTGCGCCCGGACCACCTGCTCACGAAACCGGCCGTTCCCACCACCGCGTACCGTGACCTGTTCGGGAACTGGTGTACACGCCTGGTCGCCCCCGCGGGCCGCTTCGTGCTGAGCACCGACACCGTGGTCCACGACAGCGGCGCACCCGACATCGTCGTGCCCTCGGCGCCGCAGGTGCCGGTGGAGTACCTGCCCGAGTCCACCCTGCTCTACCTGCTGGGCAGCCGGTACTGCGAAACCGACCTGCTGTCCGACTTCGCCTGGCAGCGCTTCGGCAACGGCCCGACCGGCTGGGGCCGCGTGCAGGCGGTGTGCGACTTCGTGCACCAGCACATCGAGTTCGGCTACGAGCATGCGCGGCGCACCCGCTCGGCGTTCGAAGCCTTCAAGGAAGGGCAAGGCGTGTGCCGCGACTACGCGCACCTGGCCATCACGCTGTGCCGCTGCCTGAACATTCCGGCGCGCTATTGCAGCGGCTACCTCGGCGATGTCGGCACGCCGCCGCCGCACGGCACGATGGATTTCGCGGGCTGGTTCGAGGCCTTCCTGGGCGACCGCTGGTACACCTTCGACGCACGCAACAACGTGCCCCGCATCGGACGCGTGCTGATCGCGCAAGGGCGCGACGCCAGCGACGTCGCGCTGTCCAACACCTTCGGGCCCAACGAACTGGATGGGTTCAGGGTGTGGTGCGACGAGGTTCAGTGAACTGAATCGCCGGTCGCACGCACGCGGCCGGGTCGGCCCTCCGCCAACGCCCCGCGCTACGCGCTGCCCCAGCCCCCGCCCAGGGCCTTGTACAGGTTCACGGTGTTCACCGCCGCCTTGAGCTGCAGTTCGATCAGCTGCTGCTGCCCGGTGTAGAGCTCGCGCTGCGCGTCCTGGCTCGAGAAGTAGTCTTCCATGCCACTGCGAAAACGCGTGCGCGAGATGCCGGCCACTTTCTCGAGCACCTGCACGCGCGCCTGTTGCGCCTCCAGCTGCGGCTGCAGATGGTCGCTGGCGATCAGCGCGTGGGCCACCTCGCGAAAGGCGACCTGCGCCGCCGATTCGTAGCCGGCCATCGCGGCGGCCAGCCGCTCTTCGCTGGCGCTCACGTTGGCCGACCGGCGGCCCCAGTCGAAGATCGGCAGCGACACGCCCAGCACGCCGGCCCAGCTGCTGTTGCCGCTGTTGAGCAAGGTCGACAGCTCCTTGCTGACACCGCCGGCCAGCGCCGTGAGCGAAATGGTCGGCAGCATCGCGGCCTTGGCCGCGCCCACGCCGGCGTTGGCGGCCTCGACGCGCGCATAGGCCGCGAGCAGGTCGGGCCGGCGCTGCAGCAGGCTCGAAGGCAACCCGGCCGCGACCTGCGCCGTGGAGCGCTCGGGCCAGGGCCGCGCGCTGCCCGTCTCGGGCGGCACGGGGCGCCCCACCAGCACGTTGAGCCACTGCAGGTCCTGCGCGACACGCATGCGGTATTCCTCCTGCCGCACGCGCGCGGTCTGCCGCAGCGACTGCACCCGGTACACGTCGAGTTGCGCGGCACCGCCCACGGCGCGGGCGCGACCGATCGTGTCGGCATTGGCGTTCAGCGCGGCCTCGTTGGACTCGGCCAGCGCGAGCAGGGCGCGGTCGGCGCGCAGCGTGAGGTAGGCGTTCGACACCTCGCCCACCAGGTTCATGCGCGCGGCCGCGTGGTCCTTGTCGCCGGCCTCGGCGAGCGCGCCGCTTTGTTGCGCGGTGCTCTGCTGCCGGCCGAAGAAATCGAGCTCGTACGACATCACGCCCGCCTGCACGTCGAAGCTGTTGGACACGCGCCCGTCCGACGGCAGGTTGCCGACCGGGCTGAGCGAGCCCTGCGGCGTGGTCTGCGCGCGCTGGGCATGCGCCGACAGGCCCAGCGCCGGGAACAGCGAAGCGCGGTTGCCCGCATAGTTCGCGCGCGCCTCGCGGGCCTTCGCGGCATAGGCGCGCAGGTCGCGGTTCTGCTCGAGCGCGGTGGCGATCAGGCCGCGCAGCTCCTCGTCCTGCACGAAGCTGCGCCAGTCCACGGGCTGCGTGCCCGGCGCCGTCGTGCCCGCAGGCCATTGCGAAGGCACCGTCAGGTCGGGGTTCTTGAGCGGCGGCGTGAGGTTGCACCCGGTCGTCACCAGCACGATGCACACGGCCAGCACCGCGAAGAGCAGGCGCAGCGACAGCCGCGCGAAGCCCGCGCCCGGCGCGCGCATGCCCGCGCTCGCGAACAGCGCCGACGCCGCCTGCCAGGGCCGCACCTGCACGGCCACGTGGCTCGGCGGCACGTTGAAGACATGGCGCACCAGGTCTTCGCGCTGCGCCTCGGTGGCGGCGAACTTCAGCTCGGCGCCCGCCCTGCCGCGCGCGGCGAGGTGGGCCGGCAGCCAGCCGACAGGCTCGACATGCACCTCCAGCAGCTGCCCGACCCGCAGGCGCTTCAGCGGCCCCCGGCCTTCGAGCAGCGCGCCGTCGGCCGCGATGTTGACGAAGCGCGACTCGCCCTCGCCCGCCGCCGTGCGCACCCGTGCCCGCGCACGCCAGGGAAAGCGCTCTTCCTGCTGCGGGCGCGGCAGGTCGACGCAGGCCATGAGCGCACTCAGGCACAGCACCAGCGCGATGCCGGTCCACACGAGGTTGAGCTGGTCGCCCGGCGTGAGCGCCTCGCCGCCCAGGGCCGCCATCGCGGCCGCGCCCTGCAGCGCCACCAGCAGGCCGCCGAAGACGGCCACCAGCTTCCAGTGCACCACGGTGCGCGAGCGGTCCAGCCCCTTGGCCGTCACCTTGAACGGATGGCCGAAGGGCTTCAGCATCGCGCGCGCCAGCGTGCCGCTCACGGCCATCGCCGCCACCAGCTGGCTCACCTCGCTGAACACGGGCAGGCAGCGCCGCTGGCTGACCCAGTAGCTGTAGGCCCAGAACATCACGAGCGACGGCAGGCCGTAGGCCGCGAAGGCCTGCGGCGTGGCATGGAAGGCCGAGACGCCGGCATACCAGTACAGCGCCGGCGCCAGCAGCACCAGCACCATGAAGGGCTTGCCCAGCCAGTGCAGCAGCCCGTGCAGGAAGTGCATCCGCGCCGACAGGCTGTAGCCCGGGCCGCGCAGGGGCCCGTCGGGCAGCAGCGCGAGCTGCACGGTGCCCAGGCACCAGCGGCTGCGCTGGTTGATGTAGTCGATGATGCTCTCGGCCGACAGCCCGTTGGACAGCCGCTCGCCCAGCCAGCGCGTGATGCGGCCGTGGCGCAGCAGCAGGTAGGTGGTGTGGATGTCTTCGCACACGCTGCCGACCGGGAACCCGCCGGCCTCGGTGATCGCGTCGCGCCGCACGATGAACGAGGTGCCCACGCAGAACGCCGAATCGACCGCGTCCTTGGCGGGCTGCAGCACGTCGAAGAACACGCGCTGCTCGTCGACCCAGCTGTCGGTGGCGCGCAGGTTGTGCTGGATGGGGTCGGCGTTGTAATAGAACTGCGGCGTCTGCACCAGCCCCACGCGGCGGTCCTCGAACAGGCCGAGCATGCGGTAGACGATCTGGCGCTGCGGCGCGAAGTCGGCGTCGAGCACGAGGATGAACGGCGCGTCGGTCACGCCCGCGGACAGGCGCAGGCCGTTGTTGAGGTTGCCGGCCTTGGCGTGGCGGTTGTCGGGCCGCCGCGCGTAGTGCACGCCGCGGCGCTCGCAGTACTCGCGCAGCCAGTCGCGCCGGGTGTCGTCGAGCACCCAGACGTTCAGCCGCGGGTAGTCGATGGCCTGCGCGGCGATGATGGTCTTCTCGAGCACCGCCAGCTCTTCGTTGTAGGTGCAGATGAAGACATCGACGGCCGGCACCTCCTCGCCACGCGCATGGCGTTCGCGCAATGCGGCCTCGCCCCGGTCGGCCTGCGCGCGGTTGTCGCGGCGCCGCATGAGCATGTGGATCGACATCAGCGTGTAGACGATGGCCGTGAGCTCGAAGCCCAGGAACACCCAGGCGAACAGGGTCTCGAAGCCCAGGTCGGAGGGCGGCATGGTGGCGACGATGCGCCAGACGGCGTAGCGCAGCAGCAGCAACGCGGTGAGCGCGCCGAACAGCACGCGGTGGGTGATGCGCTCGACCCTGGCCCAGGTCATGAGGAGCAAGGCGAGCCCCCCGACCAGGGCGTTGAGCTGGAATTCCGGTGTGGCGATCAGGCTGGACATGAGGGGACTTCCGATGCGGCGGTCTTGCCGGTGAAGGGGTTGAAACCCGTGGCGGCCAGGGCGATCCAGGCGGTCGCGCCCAGGTGCGGCCAGCGGTAGTAGAAGAAATCGGCACCGGTCGAATCGGGGCCGATGGCCAGGCCGGTGGCGATGCGCGCGCTCGGCGTGGCGTAGTACAGGCCGTTGCCGGCGCGCTGCGAGGCGAGCAGCTGCCACAGCGCCTCGGGCGCCGCGCCCTTGCGGGCCACCAGCGTGGCGGCGGCCTGCGCGCTGCCTTCGGTCCAGATGCCGTCGGGCTCGCGCGAGAAACCGTAGCCCGCGCCGACGCGGTGGTGCTTCTCGACCCAGTCGAGGCTGCGCACCCAGGCGCAGGAGCCCTCGGGCGCCGCGAGCAAAGGCCACAGCTGCGCATCGAGGCCGGAGCCTTCGGTGGAGATCGTGGCGCCATCCTCCTTGGTGCCGATGTGAAAGCGCTGCTCCGACGGGTTCCACATGCGGCCCACGAAATCGAGCGCGGTGCGCGCCTGGCGTGGCTCGGGTCCGTCCGGCTGGCCGTCGGCGCGCACCGCCCGTGCAGCCCACGCCGCCGCCATGGCGATGTCCAGGTTGTGCTCGGTCGACTTCCAGGTCTGCGCGCGCTGCGCGTTATCCCAGCCGTGGCGCCCGCCGTTGTAGCCGTCGGGGCCGTTCCGGGCGCGCGTGTTCTGCTCGGTCCAGGCCAGCAGCCGGCGCGCGGTCGCCAGGTAGGCGGGCGTCGGTTCGGCCTGGTGCAGGTTCAGCAGCAACAGCGCGGCCCAGGCCACGTTGCCGGTGGCGGTGCTGACCTGGTAGGCGTCGGCGATCCACTGCTTGCGCCCCGCGTCCCAGCGGCCGGGCAGCGCGGGCTTTTCCTCGGTGACCGGGCCGGCGCGGTAGGCGTTGCGCACGCGCCCGTCGGGCATGGTCTGGTCGTGCGCCACGGCCCGCACCACGGCGTCGCCGATGCGCCGCGCGGCGGCGCGCTCGCCGCACGCCAGCAGCGCGATGCCGGCCAGCGCGTTGTCGTAGGTGAAGCCGGCGCCCGCCAGCGCGGGCTCGAACGGCGGCTCGCCCTGCGCATTCGCCGGGCGGTAGCTGGTCAGGAACAGCGGCCCCGACGTCGCGCCGCCCTGGTCGTGCGCGACGGCGCGGCGCAGGCCGTCGCAGCTCTCGCGCGCAAGGGCCTTCTGCGTGGCACCGGGTGAAGAGGGAGGCGCGGCAGCAGCAGTGATGCCGGCAAGCGCCATCGATGCGGCGGCGCACCGTGCCACGGCACGGAAAGAGAAAGGGATCGGCATGGCGTTCTCGGCGGGCTGCGCGACATGCTTTCTCACGCCTTGGCGAGGCTGGCCGAGACCACCTTGCCCGGCACGCACAGGGTCTGGCGGCTGCCGTCTTCCGAGGGCGGTGGCTCGGGCGCCTCGATGCGCGCCACCGCATAGATCGAGCCCTGCTCGGCAAAGGGGAAGGGCACGCTGTACGTGCTCTGCAGCGCATCCGAGGCCACGGGCAGCAGCTGCTCGACGCGCGCCTGCACGTCGACGTTCTGCGCCACCTTCACGTCGAGCTTGGAGCCGACGCTCAGGCGCTTGGCCAGCCGCGCGGGAAACACGGCGACGACGCCGATCCGGCTGCAGTCGGTCACGCGCACCAGCGAGGAGCCCGCCGTGACATACGCGCCCTCGGGCGCCAGCACCGTGTGCACCATGCCGGGCTGGCTCGCCTTGACCTCGTAGGCGGCGAGCTTGTCGACGCGGCGGCGCTCTTCGTCCTCGAGCTGCGTGATCTGCGTGAGCTGCTTGACGATCGCGGTGCCGTCCTGGCGCGCGCGGTCGCTGCTGTTGCGCAGCGCTTCACGCCGGCTCGCGAGCGTCTGGAACAGGCTGTTGCCGCTGGTGCCCACGAAGGCGCCCTGCCCCGCGCTCGCCACCGTCTGCGCCTGTCCCGCGAAGGCCTGCTCGGCCACCGCTGCATTGGCACGCGCGGTGCTCAGCTGGGCCTCGGACGCGTTCATCACCTGTTCGCTGATGGCGCCTTCTTTCAGCAGCGCCTCGTTGGTGCGCACCTTGTTCTCCTGCTCGGCCACCACGCTGTGCGCCACGTCGCGCTGGCGCTGCGCGATCTCCCACGCGTCCCAGGTCTGCGCCAGCGAGGCCTGACGGGTCACCTGCGCCTGCTGGCCGATGGAGCGCATCTCCTGGCTGTCGGACTTGTACTGGTTGCCCAGCTGCGACAGCTGGCTCTGCAGGGCCAGGCGCTGCGTGGTCAGCGTGGTGAGGATCTCCTGGCTGACGGTCGGGTTGCGCACCGTGGCCACCAGCGTGCCGGGCGCCACCGCATCGCGCGTGCGCACCGCCATCTGCGTCACCACGCCGTTAATCGGCGAGGTGACGATGCCGACCGGCGCCTGCAGCACGGCGCGCGTGGCCTGCGAGGACAGGAGCGGCTCGACCAGCGTGGCGACCATCAGCCACAGCACGAAGGCCAGCAGCGCATAGGCCGCCAGCTTGGGAACGAAGGCGCCCCGCTGGCGCCGGGCACTTCCGGCACCCGGGGCGCGCGGTCGGCCCGGTTCCAACGGAAAAGGAATGGGTCTGGACACTCGCATAACCACCTCTTGGAAACATCGACGGCATGCCGGCGAACGGCATGCCGTCTGGTGAAGAAAGAGACTCGAATCAACCTCCCGCCCCCTCAGTCCGCGCCTTCGATTTTTCGTGCTGCGGTGCAATAAAGGTACGCCCAAAGCGCGGCCCGTCCTGCTTCCGGGAGAAACAAGATGTGCGAACTTCACATCTACTTTTCGGCCGCGAACCGGGCGAAGTCCTACATAGGTGTTGCGGCGGTGGGGGTTGACACGGGCTGGGCGTGTCGGCACGCGCGGAACAGCGCGTGATCGCGTTTGTCTCGAAGGCCCACGGGCATCGCACGGGGCAAGGTCCGATGAAGCGGCCCGCCGCGCGCGCGGCATCGAGAACGCGGCTTCGGCGTCGCGTTCAACAGGCCGTAACGATATTGCCGCGATTGGTCACAGCCGCCGCGGGGGCGATGTGGCGGGCACGCATCAGCGACGGTCATCAACCCCGGCGAGCCCCATGCCCTTCGCGACATGGGGCTGCGGCATGCGCGCGTTCTTCCTTTGCACCACCGGCTTTTCGGCGGTTGTCCTACACCTTGGGCCGCGCAGAAGACTAGACCTGTAGCTGCGCCGGCTCAGCGCCGTGCGCACCCCTTTTTCTGCCATGAACCACGGCCGCCCAACTTACTTTTTCTTCAAAGGATTCCAGATGCGAAAAGTCAACGCTGTGATGACCCGCGATGTCGAGGTCATCAGTCCCGACGCCACCCTCGCGGAGGCCGCCAGGCGCATGCGCGACGGCGACTTCGGGATGATGCCGGTGGGCGAGAACGACCGCATGATCGGCGCGATCTCGGACCGCGACATTGCCGTGCGCGGCATCGCCGAAGGACACGACGGCAACGCCAAGGTGCGCGACGTCATGTCGGACGGCATCCGCTGGGCCTACGAGGACGACGCCGTCGATCATGCGGCGCAGCTCATGGCCGAGCACCAGATCCGGCGCCTGCCCATCGTCAACCGCGACAAGCGGCTGGTGGGCATCCTGGCGCTGGCCGATGTCGCGGTGAAGGAGCCCAAGGTCAAGCCGGCCGCCGAGGCGCTGTGTGGCATCTCGCAACCCGTCGAGGCCTGAGAAGGTCTGACCAGGCGAGGTCCTTCACCCCGATTCACTGTCCCTTCCCTTTCTTCCTGGAGGACTTGCCATGCACGTCGCACCTTTCCACCTGCTTGCAGCCGCCGCCATCGCGGCGAGCCTCGCCGTGACCGGTTGCACGGTCACCCGCCCCAGCGGCGCAGCGAACGACATCCCGGCCTCGTCGGCATCGGCCATCGACGCCCAGGTCGACGCATCGCTGGCCCGGCTCTATGACACCGTCGCCGGTTCGCGCGCGCTCGTCGCTGGCGCGCAGGGCGTGCTGGTCTTCCCCTCCGTGGTGGGCGGAAGCTTCGGCATCGGCGCCGACTATGGCCGCGGTGCCCTGCGCAGCGGCGGCCGCACGCAGAGCTACTACAGCACGACCGCCGGCTCCATCGGCTTCCAGGCCGGTGCGCAGTCGAAGGCCGTGTTCTACGTGTTCACCTCCAGGGAGGCGCTGGACAAGTTCCGCCAGAGCCGGGGCTGGACGGTGGGCGTCGACGCGACGGTGGCGCTGGCACGCTACGGTGCCAACGGCGTCGTCGACAGCAGCACCTTCCGGCAACCCGTGGTCGCTTTCGTGATGACCAATGTGGGCCTGGAGGCGGGTGCGTCGGTGCAGGGTGCGAAGGTCACCGAAATTCGACCTTGATACGGGCATGACATGACGGGCATCCGGTCGGAAACGCCATCGACAAGGAGCGCCCGCCATCATGCTCAACGGAGCCGAAGCCCACCCGATCCAATCCGCGACGCGCGCGTTGTTCGACCGCTATGAGCGGGAATTCAACGCAGGGCTGACCGGCGAAGTCGACCTCGAAGCCGTGGCGGCGCTGTACGCCGCGTGCTTCATTGCCGCCTCGCCCGTCGGCGTCTTCACGGGCAAGAACGATGAAGAACTCAGGCGCGTGTCCGCGAAGGGGTTCAAGCATTACCGCGACACCGGCGTGCAGCGGATGACCGTGCGCAACCTGGACATCTCGGCCATCGACGATTTGCACGGGCTCGCCCGCGTGGCGTGGAGAGCGATCTACAAGGTCGACGGCGCGCAGAAGGTGATCGACTTCACCAATGTCTATCTGGTGCGGCTCGAGGGGGACAGCGCGAAGGTGTTCGGCTGGATCCCGTGTCTATGGAGAGTTCTCTCGAAGGACCGCCTGGCCGTGGGTGGTTTCCACGCCGCTGAGCGCTTCGCGCTTGTCATGCGGGTTCCCCCGCGTGGACGGGCTGCAGCCTCCGCGCAGCCGGCTGCCCGGCTCCGAGCTACCGCCCTATGGGGCGAAGAATCAAGCAGCGGGAAACTGCGCCCCGACATCACCAGAATGATTGCCCCTGCGATCCGAGGAAGACCTGAACAACTCGGATCGTCGACCTGAAAGGCTTCCCGGCAACCAGACCGGAAGTTGTTCCATGAGTCAGTGGAAATCTTTGTGGATAACTCATGGACAACTTCGGCGGCGCCAACACTCATGCGGGTCGTCGCTGGAATGCCTACATTCGAGGCAGTCGCCTCTTGACTTTCGGGCCCGATGAATCGGCCACAGGCGCGGTGACCTGGAAATCCGCTACCAGCGCCTGCCTTCTCGTCAGAGGCTCGAACTTCTGACGCGAGGTTAAGAGGTATCTCGACGCGCAAGTACTGCAACACCTCGTCGGCAGCTAGCGCTTCAGGCTGCCGCCGATCGCCTTGGCGTGGCGCCGCCGTCCCCGACCTGAGGGGCAACCTGTGAGGGTACGTCTACCAGTTCTCGGGTATGGCCGTTTGCGCTGTTGCTCACTAACATCGCCGGCCGTAACAAATGGCAGGGCCTTGCGAGAACATGAGATGGCACGGATCGGAGCCTCGGCTCCACTCAAGCGAAATTCTTCTCCGCGTCGCAGGCGCGCTGGTGGCGCTAGTCGTTTCAGGGTGCGGCGGGGGTGGAGGTGGCGGCTTTTTCCCGATCTCCCTGATCTCGGTGCCGCCCTCCGCCCCCGCGCCCTCTCCTGCCCCAGCGCCTCCAGCCTCAACTCCCCCCGCACCGACCTATGCGATCGGCGGCAAGGTCACGGGGCTGCTCGGCGCGGGGCTTGTGCTGCAGAACAACGCAGGTGACAACCTGCCCATCGCCACCGATGGCCACTTCAGTTTTGTGACCCCGCTTGCCGATGGTGCGAGCTACGCTGTGTCGATCAAATCCCAGTCGAAGATCCTGACGCGCGTGTGTACCGTAAGCAACGGCAGCGGAACGATCGCGGCGGCCACGGTGAGCGACATCCAGGTCGTCTGCGCCGAGCCTCCTTCACGCTTTGCCTACGTGTCGAACGGCAACAGCGACAGCGTGTCGGCCTACGCCGTCGATGCGACGACCGGCACCCTGCGCCCGGCAGCAACGCTGTCGGTGCCAAGTCCGTACGCGTTGACCATCGAGCCCTCGGGCCGATTCGTCTACGTGTCGAGCGCTTTGGGCAACGGCGTGTCGGCGTACGCGATCGATCGCACGACGGGCGACCTGCACCCCATCGCCGCCCCAACTGTGGCGGCGGGGGGAATCTCAGCGGGGATGGCGGTGGATCCCACTGGTCGCTTCGCCTACTTCGTGAATTTGGTGGGCAACAGCGTACGGGCTTTCAACATCGACCCCGAGACGGGTGCGCTGAGCGCGATGGCGGTGCCGTCCGTGGCGACCGGCAGAGCGCCTTACGGTATTGCCATCGACCCCACGGGCCGCTTCGCCTATGTGGCGAACATCAGCGACGCCACCGTGTCGGCATTCAACATCGATGCCACGTCCGGTGCGCTGAGTCCCATGGCGATCCCCACCGTGGCGGCCGGGGCCGGAGCCCGCGATATTGCTGTGGATCCCTCCGGCCGCTTCGCCTACGTGTTGAATCAGGGCGACTGGAACATCTTGGCTTACTCCATCGATCCCGTGTCGGGCGCACTGGCGCCGCTCGCAACAACACCGCCTGCGACAGGTCGCGCTCCATTCAGCATCACCGTGGACCCGAAGGGACGCTTTGCCTACGTAGCGAACCTGGACAGCCATGACGTGTCGGCCTATACCCTGGACGCCTTGACCGGCGCGCTGGCACCCGCAGTGACGCCAACCATTCCCACAGGAAATCGTCCCGCCTCGATTGCTATAGAACCGAACGGGAAGTTCGCGTATGTGGCGGACAACACTGACAACAACGTGTCGGTCTACTTCATCGATGTGGTGTCGGGCGTGCTGAATCCACAAGCGGCACTGACAGTCATGGCAGGACGTTCGCCGAACAAGATTTTCTTGTCGAGGTGAAGAAGTGTCATTGAATCGGTCTACATGGGCCGCCCGAGAGGAGCAGTTTGGCCCAGGCTGCTTCGAGCGCGCCGCAATGAGCCAATTCGCTGATGCTCATTCATCTTCGCGCGCGACTTCCAGAGCATTCGGACAGTGCTCAAGATTGGTCGCATTCAGACCTCAATTTATGTGGCGCCACCGATAGCGCGGCTGATCGATAGCCAGTTGACCCAGGGCGGTAGTCCAAAAATGGGCGTTCAACGCTGCAGCATCGCAGGCCGAACTTCGGTTTCGGATGGCCGTGCAAAGCGCGGCGCGAAGCCGCTCCAGATCAGCTTGCACGCCGAGCATTCGACAGATTCGATCGGCCTCTTCGCTCGCCAGGCGTGCGCCCATCTCACGCTCGCGTGCCAGCGTGGACTGCAGGCTGATGCCGATACGAGCGTCGCGATTCGTTCTGCCTTCGTCGGTTGCGGTGGAGGCAAGTGGCAACTCAGCAATGGCGATGGTGAGCTCGTCGGCGGAGGCTGGCAACGGCTCTGGGTCGTCCCGTTCGAAGACGCCAATTTCATCGTCTGCTCGCTCCCACAAGAGCGTCGACCGAATCTCGCCCATCGCAACCAGCAGATCGACCTCGACTTCCGAGGCACGCCGCGCGATGGCGAGCCGCTCGATCCTAAGGTCGCTCCCATTGCGCCAGGCCAGCCCCATCGCGTCACAGGTGATGCCCCACTTCAAGGTGCCCAGAACCTGCCAATAGTGAACGCGCGCCGCATCCACGCGTCGGCCCGATTCGGCCTCGTACCCTGCGAAAAGCTGCGCCCGTGTGCCCAAGCCTCCGGCCTCCAGCTCCACGTTGCCGAAGCGCCAGGAATTGACACAAAACCACCCCAAATCTTCCATAGGGTCGCCGAGGTGCGCGAGCTCCCAGTCAAGCACCGCTCGCACGCCCTCCGCGCCTACGATGAGGTTGCCGTTGCGGAAATCTCCGTGAACGAGCACCGCTGGATCGCTGTACGCGGGCTCATGTTCCGCGAGCCAGCGAAGCGCCAGCTCGAACACCGGCCGCGGCGTACCGTTAGCGCGGTGTGCCGCTTCCCAATGTCGACGCTCATGCGCGGCACCGCCGCAGCGAAGAGCAGGTAACTTCGCCTGCGGCATCGCATGGATGCGAGCCATCAGTGCGCCGCACTCGGCGGCCAGGGTGCGCCGTGCCTGCGCAAGCTCCGGATCGCGAAGAATGGCGCGAGCCGACGACTCGCCCTCCACCCGTCGCATCAGGTAGCCATCGCCCAGCCCATCGGATGGCAACAGCTCGCCGATCACCTCGGGCACTGCCACACCGGCCTCCAGGGCAGATCGCAACAACGCGGCCTCGGCGGCCATGCCTGCGCTACCTTGCTGGCCGTTTTCGCTCCATTGGCGGGTGCGCCGCAAGATCAAGCCCTGTGCGCCACTCGGCGACAAGGCATCGAAAGACCAGATCTCCTGGCTCGCACCGCCGGAAACCGCTCTCAGCGCCGCAATGGCCGACACGTCGGGGCGGTGGCGACGCAGCGCCATCAACAACCGATCTGCGTCAGCGGCCTGCACGGATGCCTTCGAACGCGTCACCGTCAGCGGAATCCTGATGGTCGAGATACTCCGCCATGCCGAAGCCGACACGCTCGCCCAAACGATAGCGTGTCATGCACTCCATGATGCGCGCCTTGTCAGTACGCCCGTTGGGCAGCTTACGCCAATGACGGCACGGCACGCTGGCGAGCACTTCACCCTCGATGTCGTACTGCTGGCCCACTTCGTTCTCGAAGCTCAGCGAGAACCCCGTGGGATAGCTTCGCGCGTCATAGCGCGTCTGCAGCCGGACGCTGTGCACATGGCGCAGGCGGCCGCTGCCGTCGTGCACATAGCCCGTTTCCAGCAGTTCGCCATCGCCCTTCTGAACCACGATCACGCACATCGCCAAGCCATCGTCGAACGTGCAGGGAAACCAGCGATACCACGGAATCGCTTGCCACAGCCGTGGACCCCAGGAATGATCGCGCAGGCCATGGCCTGCAATCTCCCAGGAGGTCTCTCCGACGCGCAGCGTGCCCTGCCCTCTCACTGACTGGTCGTAGTGCGCCCGTGCAAAGTAGCGCCCCTCCCCTTCGTCGAAGGGCTCGCCCTCGTCGCCCAGCAATTCGCCGCCGTGAGCGGGTGCCACGGCTTCGAAGACCAACGCGATCTCGGCATCTACCTGTGATCGCGGTGTGAAGGCGGCTCGCGGGTTCTCCATCGCCGCACCATCCGCCATCACGTGGACTGGCCCAGCGTAGTGCAAGCGCGAATGCTGCATAGGCTGATCGAAGTCGAAGCGCAGCCCGGCGGCTTCGACGCCGTCCTGGCTGACCGTCCCGGGCTTCGCGAACATGAAGCCCACGCGTCCGTCCGGCAGGTACAGGCACACGGTCATCTCGGACAAACCCTGGTTCGCGCGCTGTCCGATCCGGAACCAGCCGCCGATGCGCTGACGTCCATCGATCAGATGGACGTAGCGGCTCTCGTTGAAGAAGGGATGCGCTTCGACTGGATGGTTGAAGTCGTCCTCCGGTCGCAACGGGCGAACCGGGCGGTATCGGCCGGAGTAGTCCATGTCAGCCCTTGCCGGCCAGCGCGATGAAGCTCACGCCATGAAGAAGCGCGGCCACTTCAAGCCTCCAGATAGCGGCCACCCGCAGCCGCCAACTCGCGCAGTGCCGATGGCACCTCGAAGCGTTCACCGTGATGACGCGCCAGGTGGTCGCACTCCTCAACAAAGCGCGCCGCACCCACGGTATCGATGTGGCTGACCGCGCCGCCCAGGGCCGCCGGAAATCCCCAGCCCAGCAACGAACCGACATCGGCATCGCGCGCGCTGACCACGCCCTCCGCCAGGCAGCGCGCCGCCTCAAGCGACTGTGCATGCATCAGGCGCCGGCGCACCTGCTCCACGTCCGGCTGTTCGGCGGCGAGCGGATAAAGCTCCGCCAGACCCAGCCACAGGGTCTTCTTTCCGTCGGCCGGATGGTCGTAAAAGCCCTTGCCCACCTTGCGGCCGAGTCGCCCGAGCTTCTCCACCATGGTCACGAGCACAGCGTCTTGCGGCTGCTCGCGGTAGGCGGTGCCCTGGTCCAGGCGGCTCTGCTTGAGTGCCTTGTAGAGCAGCTCGGCCGAGAACTCGTCGATGAGCGCCAGCGGCGGCATCGGCATGCCCGCCATGCGGCCGGCGTTTTCGATCAGGTTCGGGTTCACGCCTTCGGCCAGCATCGTCATGGCCTCGTAGGGGAACATGCCGAATGCGCGGTTGGCATAGAACGCCGGGCAGTCGTTGACCACGATCGGCGTCTTGCGGATGCGCTTCACGAAGTCGAGTGCCTGGGCAATGGTGGCCTCGGCGGTCACTTTGCCGCGGATCACCTCGACCAGCGGCATCTTCTCGACCGGCGAGAAGAAATGCAGGCCGACAAATTGCGCAGGCCGTGACGACACCTCGGCCAGCCCGGTGATCGGCAGCGTCGAGGTGTTCGACGCGAAGATCGCGTCGGGCGCCATCGCGGCCTCGGCCCGACGGGTGGCCTCGGCCTTGACGGCGCGATCTTCGAACACCGCCTCGATCACGATCTGGCAGTCCGCCAGTGCCGCATAGTCGGCGGTCGGTTCGATCAGCGCGAGCGTGCGGTCGCGCTTGTCGGCGGCCATGCGGCCCTTGGCGACCTGGGCGTCAAGGATCTTCGCGCCGTAGGCCTTGCCCTTCTCGGCCGCTTCGAGACTGGTGTCCAGCAGCACCACTTGCAGGCCGGCCAGTGCGCTCACGTGCGCCAGGCCCGCGCCCATCATGCCGGCGCCCAGCACACCGATGCGCCCGTAGTCGCGCTTGGGCACGTTCTTGGGCCGGTGCGCAAGCCGGTTGGCCTCGCCCATCGAATAGAAGAGCGTGCGGATCATGTTCTTGGTCGCCGACGAGGTCGCCAGGTGCGCGAACTGCCGCTGCTCAATCTTCAGACCGGCGTCGATGCCGACCTGGCAGCCGTCGTACACGCACGCCAGGATGGCCTCGGGTGCGGGGTACAGGCCCTGCGTCTTGCCCAGCAGGTTGCCGGCAATGCCAAAGTAAAGCTGCGTCGGACCCGGCGTCTGCGGTGTACCGCCCGGGAACTTGAAGCCCTTGGCATCCCAGGGCTTGACGGTGGCTTGCGGGCCTTCGGCCAACAGCCAGGCCTTGGCACGCGCCAGCAGCTGATCGGCAGGCATCACTTCGTCGACGATGCCGGCTTCGAGTGCCTGCGCCGGTGCGACCTTGCGGCCTTCGAGCAGGTAGGGCAACGCGGCCTTGATGCCGATCATGCGCGGCAGGCGCTGCGTGCCGCCAGCGGCGGGCAGCAGGCCCAGTGAGACTTCGGGCACGCCGAGCTGGATCTTCGCGTCGTCCGCAACGATCCGACGATGGCAGGCCAGGCAGATCTCCAGTCCGCCGCCCAGCGCCGTGCCGTTGATCGCGGCGACAAATGGCTTGCCCGAGGTCTCGAGCGTGCGCAGCGTGCGGCTGAAGGGGCCGGAGCTGGCCATCGATTCCTCGGCCGTGCGAATGCGGCGGATCAGGTCGAGGTCGCCGCCAGCCACGAATTCGGGCCGCGACGAGGTGACGATGACGCCCTTCACGGCGCTGTCGCCGATGGCGCGCTGGACCGCGGCGTCGAAGGCGGCGATGGACGTCAGGTTCAGCACGTTCATCGGCCGGTCGGCCACGTTCCAGGTCAGGGTGGCGATGCCGTCGGCATCGAGCGTGTAGTCGATCATTTTTCTTGCTCCTGCGTCAGACGCGTTCAATCACCATCACCGAACCCATGCCGCCGCCCACGCACAGCGTGACCAGGCCGGTCGACAAGTCGCGGCGTTCGAGTTCGTCAAGCAGCGTGCCCAGCAGCATGCCGCCGGTCGCCCCCAGCGGATGGCCCATCGCAATGGCGCCGCCGTTGACGTTGACCTTGTCGTGCGGAACGCGCAGCGCCTGCATGAAGCGCAGCACCACCGCGGCGAAGGCCTCGTTGCACTCGAACAGATCGATGTCTCCGGCGCTCATGCGGGCCCGCTTGAGCGCTGCTTCGGCGGCCGGCGCGGGGCCGGTCAGCATGATGGTCGGCTCGCTGCCGATGGTGCCGAAGGACACCACGCGCGCGCGCGGCTTCAGCCCGAGCCGATCGGCCATCTCGCGCGAGCCGATGAGCACCGCCGAAGCGCCGTCGACGATGCCCGACGAATTGCCGGCGTGGTGCACATGCGTGATCGCACCGAGCTCCGGGTAGCGCTGAAGCGCCATCGCGTCGAAGCCCATCTTCTCGCCTTGCACGGAAAAGGAAGCCTCGAGCTTGGCCAGCGTGTCCATCGTGGTGTCGGCGCGGACGTGCTCGTCCTGCGCCAGGATCTCCACGCCGTTCATGTCGCGCACGGGCACCACCGATTTCGCGAAGCGGCCCTCGGCCCAGGCGGCGGCTGCGCGGCGCTGGCTTTCCACCGCGTAGCTGTCGACGTCCTGGCGGCTGAAGCCGTAAAGCGAGGCGATCAGGTCGGCCGACACGCCCTGCGGCACGATGCGGTTCGGAATGGTGATCTGCGGGTCGGTGATCCAGGGCCCGCCGCCGACGAACATGGGCACGCGCGACATGCTCTCCACGCCCCCGCCGATGACCAGTTCGGCCTGGCCCGACTTGACCAGCGCCGAGGCGAAGTTGCAGGCCTCCAGCCCCGAGCCGCAGAAGCGGTTGAGCTGCACGCCGGGCACCGCATGGTCGTAGCCGGCCGCGAACACCGCGGCCTTGCCGATGTTCGACGCCTGCTCCAGCGCCGGCTCGGCGCAGCCGAGGATCACGTCGTTGACCAGCGCCGTGTCCAGCCGGTTGCGGTCGCGGATCTGCTGGAGCACCTGGGCGGCGAGGCGCGCCGGTGCGACTTCGTTCAGCGCGCCGCTGGCGCGCCCGCGGCCGCGCGGCGTGCGCACGGCGTCGAGAATGTAGGCTTCTGTCATCTGTCGTCCTTGGGGTTCTTGTCTTTGGTTATGGGGGCCTCGGCGCGCAGATCAGCGGCCTGTGAAAGCGGGGCGGCGGCGCTGCTGGAAGGCCGCAATGCCTTCCTTCAGGTCGTCGGTGGCGAAGACTTTCTGCAGCTGGCGTGCCTCGTGCGCGAGCATCGAATCGAAGTCGCCGCCTTCCAGCAGCACCTCTTTCGACAGGCGGAAGGCCGCGGTCGGCCCGCTCGCGATGTTCTGCGCCAGCTTCTGCGCCTCGTCCGCCACGGCCCCCGTGGGCACCGCGCGGTTGACCAGGCGCAGCGCGGCGGCCTCGGTGCCGTTCACGAGGCGGCCGGTGTAGATCAGCTCGGAGGCCAGTGCAAAGCCCGTGCGGCTCAGCAGGATGTTGTGGGCGCCGGTGTCGGGCACCATGCCGATGTGCCGAAACGGGCTGCCGAAGAGCGCGTCTTCTTCGGCCAGGACCATGTCGCAGCACAGCGCCAGCCCGAAGCCGAAGCCCAGCGCCGGCCCCGCTACAGCCGCGATGGTCGGCACCGGCAAGGCCCGCAGCCGCTGGCACAGCGGGCCGACCACCTGGCCGATCATGGCCATCGGGTCGTCGGCAGCGGGGTCGATGGAGCCAATGTCCCAGCCCGCCGAAAACACCGCACCAGCGCCGCGCAGCACGACGCAGCGCGCGCCGCCTTCGAGCGCTGCGTCCAGCTGGGCGCCGAGCGCTTGCACGTTCTCGACGCGAAAGCTGTTCTTGGGTTGGGGAAGGTCGATCGCGATCGTAGCGACCGCGTCCTGGAGTTGCAGTGTGATGCCGGCCACTGCGATGCCGTTGTGCGGTTGATGTCCCATGCCTGGAACTGTCGCCGCAGCGAACCCGCCCGGTATCGTCGCATCCGACGAATTCGGCCCGCTCAGAGGTTGCGCGAGATGAGCTCCTTCATGATCTCGTTGGTGCCGCCGTAGATCCGCTGGGCGCGCGCGTCGACGTACGCCCGAGCGATCGGCACTTCGGCCATGAAGCCGTAGCCGCCATGCAGCTGGACGCAGGCATCGACCACCTTGCACTGCAGGTCGCTGCACCAGTACTTGGCCATCGAGGCGGCCTCGGCGTCGAGCTCGCGCTGCAGCAGCTGCTGCAGGCAGCGGTCGACAAAGGTCCGGCCGATGCGGATCTCGGTCTTCAGCTCGGCCAGCACGAAGCGCGTGTTCTGGAAATCCGCAACGGCCTGCCCGAAGGCGCGGCGCCCACGCACGTACTCGACCGTCATGCGGTAGGCATCTTCCGCGGCGGCGATGGCCGACACCGCGATCTGCAGCCGCTCCCAAGGCAATTCCTGCATCAGGTACGCAAAGCCGCGCCCCTCCTCGCCCAACAGGTGGTCAACGGGCACCATGACGTCTTCGAAGAACAGCTCGCCGGTGTCCTGCGCCTTGAGGCCTATCTTTTTGAGCGGCGAGCCCTTCTTCACACCCGGCAGCGTGGTGTCGACCACCAGCAGGCTGACTCCCTTCGCTCCGGCCGCCGGGTCGGTCTTGGCAACCACCACCACGAGGTCGCAGGTGGTGGCATTCGAGATGAAGGTCTTGGCGCCATTGAGCCGGTAGTGGTCCCCTTCGCGCAGCGCGGTGGCACGCACCGCCTTCACGTCGGAGCCGCCGTCGGGCTCAGTCATCGCGAGCGCCGCAACGGCTTCGCCGCTGACCATGCGCGGCAGCCACTTCGCCTTCAGCGTCTCGCTGGCGAAGTGCAGGAAGTAGTTGGTGACGATCTCGGAGTGCATCGTCAGCGACAACCCGAAGTTGCTGTACGGCGCCGCTTCCTCCAGCACCACGGCCGAATACAGCAAGTCGGCGCCGGGGCCGCCATAGGCCTCGGGCACGGTCGGGCACAGCAGGCCGAGTTCGCCGGCGATGCTGAACACCGCGCGGTCAAAGCAGCCGCGCTCGGCCCAGCCCTCGAGCTTCGGACCGACATGCTGCTGCAGGAAGCGACGCACGCTGTCGCGGAAGAGTTCGTGCTCGGGACGGAAGAGGTTTCGGTTCATGGGGTGGTGTTCCTTCAGGCGACGCGGCGCTCGCGGCCTTGCCAGTACGCTTCGCGCAGCTGGTGCTTGAGCAGCTTGCCGGCGCCGGACACCGGCAACTCGCTGCGAAATTCGACGCCGCGCGGGCACTTGTAGCCGGCGATCCGCTCCTTGCAGTGCGCGATGACGCGGGTCTCATCGATCTGCGCGCCGGGCTGCAGCACCAGCACCGCGTGTACGCGCTCGCCCCAGTCGGCATCGGGCACGCCGAGCACCGCGCACTGGGCCACGCCGGGCAGCGCGAGGATCGCGTTCTCGACTTCGGTCGAGTAGACGTTCTCCCCGCCGCTGACGATCATGTCCTTCAGCCGGTCGACGATGTGCAGCAGGCCCTCTGGGTCGAGCCGGCCGCCGTCGCCGGTGCGCATCCAGCCTTGGTGCAGCACCTGCGCGGTCTGCTCGGGCAGGTTCCAATAGCCCAGCATGATGCCCGGGCCGCGCAGCCAGACCTCCCCCACTGCATCGGCGGGCAGATCATTTCCCTCCGGGTCCACGACCCGCACTTCCATGCAGGGCGTCGGCAGGCCCGCGGCCAGGTGGCGGCCTCGCGCACGGCTCTCGGCGCTGTGGCACCAGGCCGGCAACGCCACCGCGATGCCCGCGGTCTCGGTCATGCCATAGAACTGGGTGAGCCCGACATCGGGCAGGCATGCGATGGTCTGCTCCAGCAGCGTGCCGTCGATCGGCGAAGCGCCGTAGTACAGGCGCTTCAGGCTCGACAGGTCGCGGCTGCGAATGTCAGGGTGGTCCACCACACGCTTGATCATGGTGGGCACCAGCGCCGCCTCGGTCACGCGTTCGCGCGCGATCAGCGCCAGGAATACGGCCGGGTCGAAGACCGGCAGCATCAGCTGCGTGCACTGGCCCACCATGGCCTGCAGCACGACGGCCAGGCCGCCGACGTGGAACATCGGCAGCGCGTGCAGGCAGATCGCCCCGGGCGCTCGCTCGCCGATGGCGATGGACGCGAGTGTGTTGCCCAGGAGTCCACCGTGCGACAGCAGCACGCCTTTCGAGCGACCCGTGGTGCCGCCGGTGTAGAGCAGCACCGCCGGCGCATCGCCCCCGACGTAGGCGTCGTCCAGGGGAGCGCCATGCCCGAGCAGTTCCTCGTAGCGCCACGCGCCTTCGGGCACCTTGCCAGACTCGCCGATGACGACGACGGTTGGCATCGACTGCGACTTCTGGCGCAGGGCCTGCAACAGCGGCACGAAGACGTCGTCCAGCAGCAGCACGCTGGCACCGCTGTCGGCCAACGCAAAGGCAAGTTCGTCCACGCTCCAGCGGCAATTGAGCGGCGTCAGCACGGCGCCGAGCCACCATGTGGCGTAGACCACGGCCAGAAAGCGGTCGGAGTTGGGCGCCAGCACGAGCACGCGGTCGCCGCGGCGCACGCCCGCGGCGTGCAGGCCGCCCGCCAGTTGCGCGACCTGCGCATGCAGCTCCGCGTAGGTGGTGCGCCGGTCGCCGCAGATGGCGGCCAGCCGGTCGGGATTTTCACGGCGTGCCTTGTGTAACGCCAGGGTGAGGGGCATGGAAGTCTCCGGATTCTTGTGGGGTCGCGCCGCAGAGGTCCTCGCGACACGGCGCCGAGTGTGCAATCGGCATGGCGCCTCGATATCGTCGCATCCGACGAGATTGCGCCGGCACTTTTCCCCACGCAAAGCCGGGACGCTCAGGCGATGAGTCCGGCGCGCCGCGCGAACGCGATCGCCTCCATCCGGTTGCGCGCATCGAGCTTGACGTTGATGTTGCGCAGGTGCGTACGCACCGTGGTCTCGGCGACGAAGAGACGCTCCGCGATCTGGTCGTTCGACAGGCCCTCGGCCGCCAGCCGCATGACCTGAATCTCCTTGCGGGTAAGTAGCTCGCTGGGCGCCGATGCGCCCATGCGCTGGCCCGCTTCGGCCGCGATCGCTTCGCTGCCCGCGATAGCAGTGGCAGGCTCGCGCAGCATCCGGTCGATGAAAGCCAACGGGGCATCGTCGGAAGCAGCAGCATCCTCGTCCAGCAGCGCGTTGGGCACGGTGCGCAGGTCGCGCAGCATCGTCAGCACCAGCGGGCCTTCGTCAAGGAAGGCGCGCACGTACCCTTCGGCGGCCGCGAGACGAACGGCCTTGGCCAGCACGCGCATCGCCTTGTTGCGCTGCTCGTCCCGGTAGAGGGCCTGGGCCAGCAGGAGCCGCAATGTGAGCGCCCGGCGCTCGCGCTGAGCGCGTTCGGCGGCGTCGAGTTCCTGACGCAGCGGAGCAACCATCTCTGCAGCGTGGCCGCTGGCGATCGACCAGCGCGCCTGCGCCACGTCGTAGGTCTCGACCACGTTGGCACGCAACGAGAGGCGCGAGACACGCGCCCACAGCAGCTTGTCGTTGCAGCGATCGAGCTCGGCCCTGGCACGCGCTAGCCGGCCTTCCACCACGGCCATGCGCACGCGTTCGAGCCGCGCGCTCGCCACCACGCGCGACAGCCCGTCGCGGTGTCCGATGTGCTCGAGTTCGGTGAGCAACTGCTGCGCGCGGTCGGCATCGCCCTGGTCGAGCGCGATGCGGGCCATGATCACGTGCGCGCAGATCAGCTGATCCGGAATGCCTACTCGGCAGATCAGCGGGATGTAGACCGCCAGCAGGCGCTCGGCTTGCTCGCACTGGTCGGCTTCGTACAAGGCCTCGGCCAGCAGCACGCCGGCCATGGCGTTGCCGTTGGTGGCGCGCGAAGGGTCGACCGTGCCCGCGCTCACCGCCAGCCGCAGGCGTGCGATGGCCTTGCGCAGACGGCCCTGCGTCAGGTCGACCGCCCCTTCTGCCGCCTCGGACAGGGCGAAGTTAAAACTGCTGCTGTGCTCGGGCTGGCGACTGCGCGCCGCATCGACCAGGCGAAGGGCCTCGTGGTAACGCCCGGCGATCATGGCCAGGTTGGCCAGCACAACTTCCAGGAAGCCGCGCGCGAAGGTGGCCTCGACGGGCAGCGCCACCAGCAGTTCGGTGGTCAGCGGCATTGCCTCGTCGATGCGGTCGGTCAGCACCATCAGCAAGGGTTTCATCGCGAGCCGGTGGGCGCGCACCTCGACATCGTCGTCGGTGCGCTGCTCCAGCCGCTCGAGCAACGGGGCCGCGGCCCGCGGTCCGCGCGCCAAGCAGACAGCCCAGGCGTGCAGCACCTGGAGCATCGGACGGTCGGCCAGCTGCCCGGCTTCAAGCAGCGGATCGAGCCAGCGCGACAGCAGCCTGACACGCCCCTGGTCGAGCAGCGACTGGGCCTCGGCCTCGAGCATTGGAAATGCAAGCGCCAGGTCCCCGGCCGCGAGCGCATGCTCGATCGCCGGCACGGGGCGCCCGACACCCAGGAACCATTGCGCGGCGGCACTGTGCAGCGCCGGAATCTCCTGCGCGTGCTGTCGGGCCAGCTGGGCCCGCAGGAATTCCGCGAACATGCCGTGGTAGCGGTACTCGCTGTGGTCGGCTTGCAGCGGGATGAGGAACAGGTGGGCCTGCTCGAGTGCGCGCAGCATGGCCGCACTGTCGTCACGCTGGCACACGGCATCGCACAACGACGGGTTGAGCTGTGCCAGGATGCTGGTGCGCAGCAGGAAGCCGCGCACATCGTCGGACTGCCGCGAGAGCACGTCTTCCACCAAGTAGTCGACCACCGCCGCATTCGACCCCGAGAAGCCGGCGATGAAACGGCCGGGCTCGTCGCGATGCTCCAGCGTCACGGACGCCAGCCACAGCGCCGCAGCCCAGCCCTCGGTGCTGCGGTGCAGGCGACGGATGTCCTCCGGCTGCAAGGTGAGGCCGCGCTGCTGGCGCAGGAACCCATCGACCTCGGCCTCGGAAAAGCGCAGTTGTGTCGGCTCGACTTCGAGCAGCCGACCCCGTGCGCGAAGCCGGCCCAGCCCCAGCTCGGGCACCCCGCGCGAGCCGATGATCAGCTGCGCGCCGCGCGGCAGCTGATCAATCAACTCCTGGACCAGGCCGAGCACGACAGGGCTCTGCAGCACCTCGAAGTCGTCAAGGAACAGCGCCAGCGGTGCCGGATGCGCCGCCACTGTGTCGATCAAGGCGAAAGCAAGTTCGTCCGGCCCCTGCCCTTCGAGCGGCTGCAGCTTGCGCAGCGCAGGAATCAGCGGCTCCAGCGAAGCCGTCAACGCCGCCAGGAAGCGCCCGACATCGTTGTCGGCGCGATCGAGCGTGAGCCAGGCCTGCTGCAGTCCGGTTTCCTCGAAGCGCCGACGCACTTGCAGCATCACCGTGGTCTTGCCGAAGCCCGCAGGCGCGCGCAACAACACCAGCCGCGCAGCCCCGGCATTGAATATGCGCTCGCAGATCTCGGTGCGCTGCAGCTCGAACGCAGTGGCAAGCGGTGGGCGAAGCTTGCCGGCCAGCGGGAACGCCCGCGGCGCGGGCTGCGGCACGGCAACCGGAAGCGTGGCACTCTGGCGGGTGGGATCGTCTGTGTGACCGGGTGTGCCGGTCGGCATGGCAGGCTCCTCGAGATTCGTCACGTCCGCGCCGCCGCGGCGACGGACCGGGGCCAGGGTTCCATCGCCGTGCACGGCCTCAGTCCCGTTGGTAGAGCGTCACCACGCAGGCGCCGCCGAGCCCCAGATTGTGCTGCAGAGCGACACGCGCGCCCTCGACCTGCCGGGCACCAGCCTGCCCGCGAAGCTGCCACACCAGCTCGGCACATTGGGCCAGCCCGGTCGCACCCAGCGGGTGCCCGTTGGACAGCAGCCCGCCCGAAGGATTGGTCACGACGCGACCACCGTAGGTGTTGTCGCCGTCGAGCACGAAACGCTCAGCGCCGCCCTCGGGCGCGAAGCCAAGCGCCTCGTAGCTCAGCAGCTCGTTAGTGGTGAAGCAGTCGTGCAGCTCGGCCACCGGGACGTCCTCGGGGCCGATGCCGACTGCCTCGTACACCTGCTGTGCCGCCCGGCGCGTCATATCGTAGCCGACCAGCTTGCGCATGTCCTTCTCGTCGAAGCTGCTGTTGCCGTCGGTGCTCATGGCCTGTGCCGCGATCCGGACGCGGGCGTCCAGGCCATGGCGACGTGCAAAGTCTTCGGAGCACAGCACGGCGGCGGCACCGCCGCAGGTCGGCGGACAGCACTGCAACCGGGTCAACGGGTCGAACACGGCCGGCGAGGCCAGCACTTCATCGAGTGTCAGGGGCTGGCGGAAGATCGCGTTGGGGTTGTTCTGCGCATGGCGCCGCGCCTTGACCGCGATGCGGGCGAAGGTGTCGGCGCGCGTGCCGTAGAGCTGCATGTGCATGCGCCCTGCGCCCCCGAATAGCTGCGCCGCAATGGGCGCTCCGACGTCCGTTCCCTGAATCTGCTGCATGGTGTCGAGCAGGCGTTGCGAGGGGTCGGGACGGTCCTGGAAATGCACGCCCAGCGCGCCGCGCGCCATCTGCTCGAACCCCAGGGCCAGCACGCACTCGGCCGCGCCGCTGGCCACCGTCTGGCGCGCCAGGAAGAGCGCGGTGGAGCCGGTGGCGCAGTTGTTGTTGACGTTGATCACCGGCACGCTGGTGAGCCCGACGTGGTAGACCGCCGCCTGCCCGCTGCAGGAGTCGCCGTAGACGTAGCCGGCGTAGACTTGGTTCACCGACTGGTAGTCGACCCGCGCATCGTCCAGCGCAGCCTTGGCGGCGCGCGCGCCGAGCATCGGGTAGCTCTCGCTGGCCCCGGGCTTGGCGAAGGGCAGCATGCCCACGCCGGCAACAATCACCTTGCGGTTCATCGGCATCCCTTCATTGCATCTGGTCGTAGTCCAGCACGACCTTCCAGCGGCCGCCCTGCAGTTGTGAAAGACGCGACCGGTCCGAGCCCAGGTGCCGCGTCGGCGAGAAATGCATGGGCGGATTGCCGAACATGTCGCCCGGCACATCGCCGATGCTGTCCATCGCCTTGCCGAAACGCTCGGCGTCGAGATCGCCGCCGGCCTTGCGCAGGCCCTTGGCCAGCAGTTCGATCATCGTGAAGCCATAGACCGAGAAGACCGTCGGCGCTTCCTTGAACTGCGCCTGGTAGCGTGCCGCCCAGGCGGCGATGGCCGGTGATGCATCGTCGAGGTAGGGCTGCTGCGCGGTGGTCACCGCGTAGAGGCCGTCCATGTCCTTGCCGCCCAGTTTCGGGATCAGGTCCGAGTAGGCGGTCGAGGCTGCCACGAAGGTCGGCGCGTACTGCAGCTTGCGCGCCTCGGCGATCGCACCCACCGTCTCGCGGATCACGGTGCCGAGCACCACGAAGTCGCAGTCGGCCGACTTCAGCCGCGCGACCTGCGACGAGAAGTCGGTGGCGCCGCGCTTGTAGCTGGTGCGCTCGGCGAGCACCGCACCGATCGACTGCAAGCCGGCCTCGGCGCCCTGCACCACCTCGCGCCCGTAGTCGTCGTCCTGGTACAGGGTGCAGGCCTTGCGCGCCTTGCTGCGCTGATAGATCCCCGGCACCACGCCGCGGATCTGGTCCACCGACGACGGCAGCATCGCGTACTTGAGCTTGCTCAGCGGCTCGTACATGTCACGCGACAGCGCCATCGGGAACAGGCTGAAGACGCCCTTGGGCGCCTGCACCTGCATCGCCGCCAGCGCGTGCGGCGTGCCGAAGGTGCCGACGAGCGCAAACACCTTGTCCTGGTTCACCAGCTTCTGGGCCGCGAGCACGGTGCGCTTGGGGTCGTAGCCGTTGTCCTCGACCAGCAGGCGCAGCTTGCGCCCGTGCGCCCCGCCCTGCGCGTTGAACTCGGCCACGCCCATGAGCAGGCCGTTGCGCACGTCCTTGCCGTAGCCCGCGACCGGGCCCGAAAGGTCCAGAACGCTGCCCAGGGCGATCTCGTCCTTGCCGATGCCCTGGGTCTGGGCCGACGCAGCGGCGCCCGCAAGACCCAGCACAGCCGCGGCGCCGAAGCGCGCGATCCGGTCGATATGCATGGAATGCTCCAGTTCGTCAGGTGAGAGAGATCACTTCGCCTGGTCGTAGTCGAGCACGACGTTCCAGCGGCCGTCCTGGATCTGCGACAGGCGCGCCTTGTTGGAGCCCAGGTGCTGGTCCGGCCCGAAGCTCATCTCGGGCATGCCGAACATGTCGGCCGGCATCTTGAACGACTCGAGGCTCTTGACCAGCGTGTCGAGGTCGAGCTGGGGACCGGCCTTGTCCATCACCCGCACCAGCCGGTCCAGGATCACGTAGCCGTAGATCGAGTAGGCTGAGGGCGCTTCGTTGAAGCGGGTGCGATAGCTGGCCATCCAGGGCTTGAGCGCCTCGGGCGCCGTGTCCTCGTAAGGGTGCTGCACCGTCATCGTCGAGTAGAAGCCGTCCATCGCCTTGCCGCCCAGCTTGTGGATCAGATCGGTGTAGGTGCCGAAGGCGCCCAGGAAGGTCGGGTTGAAGTCGAGCTTGCGCGCCTCGTTGATCGTGCCCACGGTCTCACGGATGAGCGTGCCGGTGACCACGAAGTCGCATCCCGCGGCTTTCAGGCGCGCCACCTGCGAAGAGAAATCGGTGGCGCCCCGCTTGAAGCTGGTCTTCTCGACCAGCGCCGCATTGACCGTCTTGAGCCCCGCCTCGGCGCCGCGCAGGATCTCCAAGCCGTACTCGTCGTCCTGGTAAATGATGCAGGGCTTCTGCGCCTTCTTCTCCTTGAACAGGCGTGCCGACGCCGGCGCGATCTGGTCGTAGTACGAAGACAGGAAGGCGAACTTGAGCTTGCTGATGGGCTCGTACATGTCGCGCGACAGCGCCGCCGGGAAGAAGTTCATCACGTTCTTGGCGTTCTGCACCGGCAGCGCGGCGTTGTTCACGCCGGTGCCCAGCGAGCCGGCCATCACGAAGATCTTTTCCTGGTTGACCAGCTTCTGCGCCGCGAGCACGGCTTTCTTGGGGTCGTAGCCGCTGTCTTCGACCAGCAGCCTGATCTTGCGGCCGTGCACGCCGCCCTTGTCATTGGCCTCGGCGACGCGCTGCAGCATGCCGTTGCGCAAGTCCTTGCCATAACCGGCGAGCGGTCCTGACAGATCCTGCAGCGTGCCGAGCACGATCTCGTCCTTGCTCACGCCCTGGGTCTGGGCGGCCGCGGCTGCGGCGAAAGCGACGGCGGACACGGCCAGCAGGCAGCGCGCGTGGCGGATGATCTTCTTCATGGTGCTTGTCTCCTTCGGGGGTTGTAGTCAGCGGTACATCGCTTCGATCTGCTCGGCGTACTTCTTCTGCACGAAGCTGCGCTTGAGCTTCATCGTCGGCGTGAGCTCCTCGTCCTCGGCGCTCAGCTGGGTCTCGAGCAGGAAGAACCTTTTGATCTGCTCCACGCGCGCGAACTTCTTGTTGACCGTCTCGATCTCCGCCTGGATGAGGGCCAGGATCTCGGGCGCGCGCGCCAGGCTCGCGTAGTTGGAGAAAGGCACGTCGTGGTCCTGCGCAAACTTCTCAACGTTCTCCAACTCGATCATCACGATCGCGCTGAGGTAGGCGCGGCGGTCGCCGATCACCACCGCATCGGTCACGTAGGGCGAGAACTTGAGCTCGTTCTCCCATTCGCTGGGCGTGATGTTCTTGCCGCCGGCCGTGATGATGATGTCCTTCATGCGGTCGGTGATGCGGAAGAAGCCGTCGCTGTCGGCCGCGCCCACATCGCCGGTGTGCAGCCAGCCTTCGGCATCGATGGTCTCGGCGGTCTTCTCGGGCTGGTTGAGATAACCCATGAAGACGTTGGGCCCGCGCACCAGCAGCTCGCCCGTGGCCGGGTCGAGGCACACCTCGTTGTAGGCGCTGGCGGTGCCGATGGTGCCCAGGCGGATCCGTCCCGGCGGCATCGAAGTCGAGATGCCGCCGGACTCGGTCTGCCCCCAGGCCTCGAGCATCGGCAGGCCCAGTGCCAAGTACCAGCGGATCAGGTCGGGCGAGATCGGCGCCGCGCCGGTGACCAGGAAGCGGCAGCGCTGGATGCCGATGAAGCGCCGCACGTTGTTCAGCGCGGCCAAGCCGGCCAGGTGGTATTTGAGCTTGAGCCAGCCGCCCACCGGCTGACCGGCGAGCACGCGCTCAGCGACTGCGTGCCCCACCGACAACGCCCAGGCATACAGCGCCTGCTGCAGCGGGCCGGCTTCCTTCACGGCGATGGTCACGGCCGAATAGAACTTCTCCCACAGCCGCGGAACCCCGCCGAAGACCGTGGGCGCGATCTCGCGCACGTTCTCCGGCACGGTGTCGGGGTTCTCGACGAAGTTCATCCGCGTGCCGGTGTAGATCGAGGCGTACAGGCCCACCACGCGCTCGGCCACGTGGCACAGCGGCAGGAAGCACATGCGCTCGTCGCGCTCGTCCTGCGGCAGGAAGACGTTCAGCCCCTGCACCACGACCAGCAGGCCCCGGTGCGAATGCATCGCGCCCTTGGGCTTTCCGGTGGTGCCCGAGGTGTAGATGAGGATGGCCAGTTCGTCAGGGCCGCGCAGCTCGCGCAGGCGATCGAACTCGCCGGGATGGGCCTGGTCGTAGGCGGCGCCTTCGCGGCGCAGCGCCTCGAGGGTCGTCACCATCGGGTCGCTGTACCGGGACAGGCCGGCCGGGTCGATCAGCACGATCTTGCGCAGGCGCGGCAAACGCGCGCGCGCTTCCAGCGCCTTGTCGAGCTGTTCCTCGTCCTCCACCACCAGCACCACGGTGTCCGAGTCCTCGCAGAGGAACTGCACCTGGCCCGCCGAGTCGGTCGGATAGATGCCGTTCGAAATGCCCGCAGCGCTCAGCACCGCCATGTCGAACCAGACCCATTCGACGCGCGTGTTCGACAGAATCGACGCGCAGTCACCCGGCTGCAGGCCGGCGGCCGCGAGGCCCATGGCAAGCTCGCGCACGATCACGCCGACATCGCGCGCGCTCCAGGCCTGCCACAGTCCGAAGGCCTTCTGGCGCATCATCACGGCGTCGCCGCGCGCGGCGACCGCGTTCCAGAACATGCGCGGCACGGTGTCGCCCGGCGTCACGATGTCGTGGTGCGGCGCCAGGTGATCGAGGTTCCAGAGTCTGGGCATGTGCATCGGTTTTTTCATCGCCATGTCTTCTTCTTTTTCCAGCGGCGCTCGCCGCGTGCGCCCTCTTCCTTCATGCCCAGGTAGAACTCCTTGATGTCGTCCTTCTCGCGCAGGCGATCACAGGTGTCTTCCATGACGATGCGGCCGTTCTCCAGCACGTAGCCGTAGTCCGAAGCGTTGAGGGCCATGTTGGCGTTCTGCTCGACCAGCAGGATGGTGGTGCCGCGCTCGCGGTTGATGCGCACCACGATCTCGAAGATTTCCTTGGTGAGCTTGGGGCTGAGGCCCAGGCTGGGCTCGTCGAGCAGGATCATCTCGGGGCCGGCCATGATGGCGCGCGAGATCGCGAGCATCTGCTGCTGGCCGCCCGACAACAGGCCGGCATCTTGCGCAGCCCGCTCCTTCAGGATCGGGAAGTAGCCGAACACGGTCTCGATGTCGCGCGCCACGCCGTCACGGTCGCGGCGGGTGTAGGCGCCCATCAGCAGGTTGTCCTTCACCGACAGCAACGGAAAGACTTCGCGGCCCTCTGGCACGTGGCTCAGGCCTTGCTGCACGATGTGAGCGGGGTCTTTCGCCGTGATGTTCCCGCCCTTGAACTCGATGCTGCCCTTGCGCGGATCGATGATCCCCGAGATGGTCTTGAGGATCGTCGTCTTTCCGGCGCCGTTGGAGCCCAGCACGGTGGCGATCTCCCCGGCACGCACCTTGAGGCTCACGCCTCGGATGGCCTTGATGGGGCCGTAGGCGCTCTCGACGTTGAGCAGTTGGAGGATGACGTCGCTCATGCCTTCCTCCGCAAGCTGCTCACATCGTCAACAGTCCCGAGATAGGCCTCGACAACGCCGGGGTCCGCCTGCACCTCGGACGGCGTACCGACGGCGAGCACAGCCCCCTGGTTCATCGCCAGCACGCGGTCCGACACCTTCGACACCAGCCCCATGTCGTGCTCCACCATCAGGATGGTCACGCCGAGGTCGCGCCGGATGTCCTCGATCCAGAATGCCATGTCGCCCGTTTCCTCCACGTTCAGGCCGGACGAGGGCTCGTCCAGCAACAGCAGCTTGGGTTCTGTGCACAGCGCGCGCGCCAACTCCACGACCTTGCGCACGCCGTACGGCAGGCCCGCCACCAGCGCATCGCGGTAGTGCTGCAGCTCGAGCAGGTCGATCACCTCCTCGACCTTGCGGCGCGTGCGGCGCTCGGCCTCGCGCACCGCGGGCGTGAACAGCATCTCGGCCCACACGCCGGTGCTGCGACGGATGTGGCGCCCGATCAGCAGGTTCTGCAGCACCGTCGCATGCTCGAAGAGCTCGATGTTCTGGAAGGTGCGCGCAATGCCGAGCGCGGCCACACCGTGCGGCGGCACCGCGTCGAGCCGCTGGCCGTCGAAGCTGAGCGTGCCGCCGGTCGGGGTGTAGATGCGGCTGATCAGGTTGAACACCGTGGTCTTGCCCGCACCGTTGGGTCCGATGAGCGTGAAAACCTCGCCCGCATGGACGTCGAAGCTGACCTTGTTGACCGCCAGCACACCGCCGAAACGCACGCTGAGATCGCGCACCGAAAGCAAGGGGGCGCTCATTTCAACCGCTCCGATTTCTGGAAGGACTTCTGCCGCTTGAACATGCCGCGCCGATAGAAGGGGTACAGCTCCAACCAGGTCCTCACCTTGAGCCATCGCCCGTACAGGCCCATCGGCTCGAGCATCACGAAGGCGATCAGCACTGCGCCGTAGACCACGCTCTGCAGGCCGGTGGCCTGCCCGATCGCCGCCGGCAGGTAATCCTTGCCCAGCGAGATCAGCTGCGGCATGCCGATCAGGAAGATCGCGCCGAAGAAGGCGCCGTGAATCGACCCCAGCCCGCCGATAACCACCATCAGCACCAGGTCGATCGACTGCACCAGACTGAACTGCTCGGGCGAGATGAACTGCATCTTGTGGCCGTAGAGCGCACCGCCCAGGCCGGCGAGCGCGGCCGAGATCGCAAAGGAGAGCGATTTGTAGCGCGCCAGCTGGATGCCCATGCTCTGCGCGGACACTTCCGAGTCGCGGATCGCCACGAAGGCCCGTCCGGTCGGCGCGCGCAAGAGGTTGAGCACCACCAGCGTGCTACCGACCACGCACACCAGGCACAGGAAGTAGAAGCTCTCGGTGCTGTCGAGTGCATAGCCAAACACCTGCGGCGCCGGCACCGACTTGCCCGCGTTCCCGCCAGTCACGCTCTCCCAGCGCGCCAGCGCTTCCTCGACGATGAAACCGAAGGACAGGGTCGCGATGGCCAGGTACATGCCTTTGACGCGCAGCGCCGGCAAGCCGACCACCACGCCGGCCGCCGCGGCCAGCGCCATCGCGCAGGCCAGGCTCGCCGCCAGCGGCCAGCCCCGCGCCGCCAGATAAGCCTCAGCGTAGGCGCCGATGCCCATGAATGCGGCATGGCCGATCGAGAACTGCCCTGTGAAGCCGGCCAAGAGCATCAGGCCGACGGCGACGATGGCATAGATGAACACGAAGCTGAGCTGCGCCAGCCAGTACTCCGGCAATAGCCAGGGTGCGGCGACGAGCGCCAGCACGAGCAGTGAGTACCAGAAGCGGTCGCCGCCGTGGCGGGCGAGCGCGATGTCCTGGTCGTAACGGGTCTTGAATACGAAGCGCATGGGTGGCCTTGGTTTTCTTGCGGTCCTAGACCTTCTTGCGCGCGCGATCGCCGAACAGCCCGGTCGGCTTGATCGCCAGCATCAGCAGCACCACGACGTAGGGCATCACGTCCTTGAAGCCCTCGGGCAAGAAAAAGCCCGAGAGCGACTCCACCACGCCGATGATCAAACCGCCCACGATGGCGCCCGGCAGGCTGCCGAAGCCGCCGACGATGGCCGCCGGAAAGGCCTTGAGCCCGATGAAGCCCATGTTGGCGTGCACGAAGGTGATCGGTGCCAGCAGCAGTCCGGCCACCGTGGCGGCGGCCGCGGCCAGCGCCCACACCAGGCCGTTGAGGCGCTGCACCGGAATGCCCATGTAGTAGGCCGCCAGCTGGTTCTGCGACGAGGCCTGCATTGCGATGCCGACGCGCGTGTAGCGGAACAGCAGCCAGAGGCCGCCGCACAGCGCGGCGGTGGCACCGATGATCACCATCTGCTCGCCGCCGACCACCACAGCCCCCAGGTCGAGCGTGCTGCCCTTGTAGGGCACGGCCAGCGCATGCGTGTCGGTGCCGATGCCCGGCACCATGGTGACGCCGCCGCGGGCGATGTAGCCCAGGCCGAAGGTGAGCATCACGATGGAGAACTGCGGCTGGCCGAGCACGGGGCGGATCACCGCGCGCTCGATCAGCATGCCGGCCAGCGCCATCACTGCGACGGCCGCGAGCGCAGCCAGCCAAAAGGGCCAGCCCAGCACGCTCATGCCGGCCAGGCCGGCGAAGGCCCCGAGCATCATCAGGTCGCCCTGGGCAAAGTTGACGGTCTCGGTCGCCTTGTAGATGAGCACGAAGCCTAGAGCAATGAGGCCGTAGACACAGCCCTGCGCAATGCCCGCGACGATGATCTGCAATACCAGCAAGCTGTGTCTCCATCGGGGCCCCGTCGTCAGCTCCAGGGGAGCGTGCGGGGCCTGTTGTTCGAATGCCGCGCCCTTCGTTCAGGCGCACCATGGACATTAAGGAGAGGCCTCGCGCGAGGTATCGTCGTATCCGACGATCCCCGTGGCATCGCGCTGCGGGCTTTCCCGCATGTGGGCCCGCAGTGAAAAAGCCCGGTGCGACTGCACCGGGCTTCGGGGTCCGTTCCGGGCGCATGAACGCCTCATGCCGCCTCGCGGCTTCTACGCATTTCGTCGCCCGGCAAAGACAGGCGGACGCCGCTCGGCGAACGCGCGCACGCCTTCCGCAAAAGAGTCGCCATCGATCAGCGCCTGCTGGCGCTCGCATTCGAGGATCAGCTGCTGCTCCAGGCTGTTGCGGCCGGCGGCCGACGCGAGTGCGCGTGCCTCCAAGATCGCATGCGATGGCAGACGCGCCAGGCGCAGCGCCAATGCCCGGGCCGCCTCTTGCAGGATCTCGTCATCCGTACACGCCCAGATCAATCCCCACTCCGCAGCCCGTTGCGCATCAAGCTTCTCGCCGGTCAGTGCCAGGCCCAGCGCACGTGCCGGGCTGACGGAGTGCGGCACCAGCCAGCTGGAGCCCATGTCCGGCACCAGCCCGAGCGAAGGCATGAACGGCAGGTAGAAATAGGCGGAGCGCGCGGCGAGCACCATGTCGCCGGACAAGGCCAATCCCACACCGCCGCCGGCGGCCACTCCGTTGATCGCGCAGACGACGGGCACCGGCAGTGTGCGCATCTCCAGCATGATCGGGCTGGCCTGCTCACGCAGCAGTTGGCCGACGTAGTCACTCAAGGTGCCGCTGGCCGGATCGGCGGCGCGGCGCCCGAATTCCTGCAGGTCCGCCCCGACGCAGAAACCGCGGCCGTTGGCGGTCAGCAGCAAGGCGCGAATGTTCGGGTCTTCGCGTACGCGGTGCAGTCCGCCGAGCAGACCTTGGAGCAGCGGCTGCGTCAACGGGTTGAGCCGCGCGCCTTCATTCAGGGTCATTGTGGCGACGCCGTCCTGAACATCGAAAAGCACAGCGTCATTCATGGCGAAGGTTTCCTATGGAATTGGGGGAAATAGGTCCGGACGACTTCGCCGTCCAGCCGGAGGGCATGGCAACCGCCCAGCGGCGTTTGGCGTTGCTCGCTGGCGCGCGCGTCTTGCTCGGCAAAGCTGCCATCGGCCCAGAACAGCTGGAAGGCGGTGCTCGCCATCAAGGGCAGGAGTTCCGTGATGTGGGTGCAGCCCGCGATGCCGCGGAACAGGCGCTTCACCTGCTGGGTGAAGCCCGGCTCGATGCGCTGGCCGATCAGCTGGCGATAGCCGGTTTCCACGCCCGAGCACGTGGAATAGGGGGTGTGCTCGCTGAATGCGGCCGCATCCACGATCTCGCGCTGCGCGTTGAGCACCAGGCGCACCCGCATCTGGTGAATGGGCTCCTCGGCCGGGACCACCCGGCTCACCAGCTGCAGCGGCATGGGCTTGGTATCGATCAGCGTGGCCTCCAGTTCGAGGAGGCCATCTTCGCGCCGGAAACCATCGCAATGGATACGACGGGAATGCAACGGCGTTCGTGCGCAGGGCGGTGGTGCAAGGCTCATGCGACAGCTCCGGCCAGATGAATGACGCCGGCCTCGTGCAGCGCGCGGATGTCCTCGAGCGCAAAGCCTGCGTGGGCAAGCAGTTCCCCGGTGTGCGCCCCCACCGTGGGTGCGGGCTGTGGAAGCCCTGAAGGCGTCCGATCGAATCGCGGCGCCGGCGCGGGCTGACTGACGCCCTGCGGGGCGACGAAGGTTCCACGTGCCCGGTTGTGCGGGTGCAAGGGCGCCTCGGCCATCGACAACACCGGCGCAAAACACGCATCGGTGCCTTCCAGCAGCGCGCACCATTCGTCACGCGTGCGCTGGCGCATCACGGCATCGAGCTTGCGGCGCAGCGCGGGCCATTCCCCCTGCGCCCATTGCTGTCGGAACTGCGGATCGTCGATGCCGCACAGCGTCAGCAGTTGGCTGTAGAACTGCGGCTCGATGGCGCCGATCGACACGTAGCGGCCGTCCGCGCATTCATAGGTGCCGTAGAAATGCGCCGCACCGTCCAGGAAGTTGCTTTCCCGCCGGTCTTGCCAGAAGCCTTTGGCCATGAGCCCGTACTGCGCAGCCATCAGCAGCGCCGCGCCGTCGGTCATGGCCGCGTCGACCACCTGCCCCTTGCCCGAGTGCTGGGCCTCGGCCAGCGCGGCCAGCACACCCACGACCAGCAGCATGCCGCCGCCGCCGTAGTCGCCCACCAGGTTCAGCGGCGGCACGGGGGGGCGATCGGCCTCGCCCATGGCGTGGAGCGCGCCCGACAGGGAGATGTAGTTGATGTCGTGGCCGGCCGCCTGCGCCAGCGGCCCGGTCTGGCCCCAACCGGTCATGCGGCCGTAGATCAGTCGCGGATTGCGCGCATGGCACACCGACGGGCTCAGGCCCAGCTTTTCCGCCACGCCGGGGCGAAACCCTTCCACCAGGATGTCGGCATGCTCCATCAACCGGAGCACCGCCTCGACGCCGCGCGGGTCCTTCATGTTCACCGACACCGAGCGTCGGCCGCGGTCGACGATGCTGTCGTTGCGCATCAGGTCTTCAAGGCCTCCCCTGGAAGGAGGTCCGGGCAGGCGATCGACCCGAACGACCGTGGCGCCCAGATCGGCCAGCATCATGCAGGCGAACGGCCCCGGGCCGATGCCGGCCAGTTCAATGACAGTGATGTGGGAGAGAGGCCCGGACATGACGCAGCTTTCGAAAAGAAGGGAGAGCAGAAAAATTCATGCGTCAGCGCGGCTGTCGCGCCACAGCGTCGGCGGGTAGTAGCCGGTCCAGTCGGCCTCGATGCGTTGAAAGGGCACGTCCGACCAGATGCCGTGATCGCGCAGGTATTCCATGTGCACCGATCCGTCGGCCTTGAACTGCTGGAGCACCGCGTCTTGCGTGCCGTCGAACTCGGTTGGCGGGACGCCCATCAGCGCGCACAGTTCCTTGTTGAACGCGGGCACGGCCTTCACCCAGCGCCCTTCCAGGTAAAGCGCGGCCCAGCCGTGGTGCATGAACACATCACGCCCGCCCATGGCCTGTTGCATCTTCGGCGTGCTGAAATGATTGACCACATCCGACAAGCCGATCGCGGCCGGGATGCCGGCGCAGCGCGCCGCGGCCACCAGCAGCGCCGCCTTCGGGATGCAGAAGGCCTCGCCGTCCACCACCACAGTGCTTGCCTTAAAACACGCCTGCGTCAACCGCACATTGCCCGCGTCATAGCGGACCTGGTCGCGCACCGCGCCAAATAGCCGAACGGCCTTCTGTGTCGGCGTCGTCGCGTCCCGGACTGCATCGGCCACGAACTGGGCGACCGAAGGAGCGCCGAAGTCCAGAAACTCCGTTGCCGCCAGGTAGCGGTCGCCCGGTTCGGGCCATCCGTAGGGGGTGAATTCCGTCCCGTTCATCGCCGCTCACATGCGCTTGGCGACTTCTTCGAGCATCACCTCGGTGGCACCGCCGCCGATGGTCAGGATGCGGGCATCGCGCGCCATGCGCTCCACCGGCGTGCCGATGATGAAGCCGGTGCCGCCGTGCAACTGCAGACAGGTGTGGACCACTTCCTGCAGAGTCTCGGCCGCGAAGGCCTTGAGCATCGACACCTCGCGCACGGTGTCCTTGCCCTCGGCGATCATCTGGGCGCACTGGTAGGTGAGCGCACGCGCGGCCGCCGCCTTGGACGCGACCCAGGAAAGCTTGTTGCGCACCACCTGCTGGTCCCACAGCGTCTTGCCGAACGCTTGGCGCTGGCGCACGTAGTCCACCGTCAGTTCGATGGCGCGGGCGCAGGTTCCCGAGACCAGCGCGCCCACCACCAGCCGTTCGTTCTGGAACGTGCTCATGATGTAGTAGAAGCCCTTGCCCTCCTCGCCCAGCAGCGCATCGGGCGCCAACTTCATGTCGTCGAAGAACAGTTCGGCGGTGTCGGACGAGCGCCAGCCATGCTTGTCGAACTGGCGCGCGACTTTCAGGCCAGGGTTCCCCTTCTCGACGATGAACAGCGAGATGCCGCGACTGCCCTTCGCATCAGGATCGGTGCGGGCCGCCACGATGAAGATGTCGCCGTACACGCCGTTGGTGATGAAGGTCTTGGAACCGTTGACCACCCAGCCGCCATCGGGCGTTCGCTGCGCGCGCGTCTTGAGGCCGGCGACATCCGAGCCCGCGTTCGGCTCCGTGACGCACACGGCGCCCACCTTTTCTCCGGCGCAGGCCGCGGGCAGGTACTTCAGTTTCTGCTCATGCGTGCCGCGGTGCGCGATGTGGCCGATGGACATGTCGCTGTGTACCGTGAGGGCCGACGCCACGCCGCCGTAGCCGGAGCGCGCCAGCTCTTCCCCGAGGACGACGGAAGCCAACGGGCCCATGCCGCCACCGCCGTATTCGACCGGGTGGCGCATCCCGAGGAACCCAAGCTGGCCAAGATCGCGGAACAGCTCGCGCGGGATCTCACCCGAGACTTCCCAGGCATCGGCACATGGAACGATGCGCTCGCGGACAAAGCGGCGCACCTGCTCGCGCACCATGCGCAGGTCTTCGTCGAGGAGGTCGGGTTCCAGAAATTCGAATTCGGTCATAAGGGTGGATGCGTGATGGATTCAGTTCGAAGAACGTGCGTGCCGAATCATTTAATAGACCGGCGCGTCGGTTTATTTTATTGACGCAAGTGGCTCTGTGCAAGCATCGCTTGCTACACTTCCCGCCCCAAGGAGGACCGCATGCCCCGCGTACGTTCAGACGACTATGAATCCAAGAGCCAGTCCATCATGGATTGCGCTGCCGCCCTTTTTGCCAAGGAGGGCTACCCCGCGGCCAAGATGCAGGATGTGGCCAAGGCGTGCGGGGCGACCAAGTCGATGCTCTATCACTATTTCCCGGGGAAGGACGATCTCCTGTTTGCGATGCTGCAAGAACATCTGGAGCGGCTGATCGCGGCCCTGGAGGAAGCGCTGGCCGGCAAGGGAAAGCCGGGCGAGCGCATGCAACGGCTGGTCCAGGCCTACATGCAGAAGTCGGTCCAGTCGCGCCGCCGTCACATGGTCGCGATGAGCGATGTGAAGTTTCTTCCTAAGGCCAAGCAGGCGCCGCTCATTGCACTGCAGCGCCAGCTGGCCGAACTCATCGCGGGCCTGTTGCGGGAGCTGAACCCCCATCTGGCCGACAACCTGTACAAGCCCTACACCATGATGCTGGTGGGCATGCTCAACTGGACCGACTTCTGGTATTCGTCCACAGGCCCGGTGAAGCCCCAGGAACTGTGCGACCGAATGGCGCGCCTATTTCTCAACGGCTTCCTGGCAGAGAAGGGTTGAGATGAGAGGGGCGCCCCCTGCGCCCCTCCTGCGTTCTCACGGCACCAGTTTGTAGGTCGAGGTGACCGGATCGGCCTTGAGCAGAAACAGCTTGGGCGCCGCCAGATGGTTCGTCGCCGAGAAGCTGATCGGTGTCATGGCACCCGTTTCCAGCTTGCTGACCTTGGCCAGTTCAGCGTTGGTGCAGTCCCAGGTCAGCCCCTTGCCGCATCGCTCCATCGCCGTGAACAGCGCGCGCGCCGCAGCATAGCCGGTGAACGAGTAGCGGTTCACGCGCGTGCGCTCCTCCGCGGAAAGATGTCTGTCCAGCTTCTCCATGAAGCCCTTCGCCTCCGGAGCGCTCTCCAGGTAGACGTAGTCCACCGTGTACACGTTTTCACCGGCCGAACCCATCATCTTGGCGCTGGCGGGCACGCGCGAAACGTAGGTCACGCCGACCGGGATCTTGTGCCCGATGCGCTCGAGCTCCTTGACCATGGTGACGTTCTCGCCAAGCACGCCGCCTGCCATCAGCGCTTCGGCGCCGGCCTGCTTGACCTTGAGGATTTCCGACGAAAAGTCCGACTGGCCCTTCTTGAAGATCTGGCTGGAGACCAGCTCCAGCTTCTTTTCCTTGGCCGCTCGCTCGAACCCGTCCCGCACGTTCTCGCCGTAATCGTCGTCCTGCGAGATCAACGCCCATTTCTTCCCGGGGTAGCGCTCCGCCATCTGGGCCACCAGGCCGTAGACCGCTTCGCGCATGTCGTAGCCCACGGCGAACACGTTCTTGATGGTCGGCTTGTACAGCCCTTCGTAGGTCGTGATGGGCGCCATGGCGGGAACCCCGGCCTGCTTGAAGAGCGACATCGCGGCCTGGGCCTGGGCCGTGCCCGAGATCGAGGTGAACGCGAAAACCTTGTCGCTGTTCAGGAGCTTTCGAACACCCTGGATCGTGCGCGAAGGCACATAGCCGTCGTCCTCGGAAACCAGGCGCAGCTTTCGACCACTGATGCCTCCATTGGCATTGGCCTCGGCGACCGCGACCTTCACGCCCAGGTTGTGCGCCACACCCAACATGGCGGGCGGACCGGTCAGTGGCAGGATGTCGCCAATGACGATCTCGCTATCTGTCACGCCCTGCTGCTGCGCCGATGCAGGCGCAGCGACGCCGGCGGCCAACAGGCTGGCGGCGGCAAGCCGCAAGAGTTTGTGCTTCATGAATGTCTCCTGATAGTTGTGGCAATCAGCCGTTGGGAAAACTCGCGAAATTCAGTAGCGAAGCGGCCAGAACACCCAAGCATGGCGCAGGTCGTGCCACATGCCGCGCAGGCCACGCGGATCAAAGCGCAGGAAGGCGACGATGGCCAGGCCATAGAGAATGGTCTTGACCTCATGCGCACTGGTCGTCATCAGCTCGGCCAGGCGACCGCCGAGGCCGGCCATCAGCGCCGAGAACACCTCGGGCATGCTGACGATGAACACGGCGCCAAGCACGGCACCGAGCACGGAGCCGATGCCGCCGACGATGATCACCGCCAGCGCTTCGATGCTCAGCAGGAAGGGATAGCCCTCCACCGAGACGATGCTCATGTACATGCCCATCAGCGCTCCGGCCACACCGGTGAGCGCCGCGCTCACGAGAAATGCCAGCAGCTTGTAGCGCACCAGGCTGATGCCCATGGTGCGCGCCGCGATGTCGTTGTCGCGGATCGCCACCAGCGCCCGGCCGACATAGGAGCGCCGTAGGTTCAACACCACAATCACCGCCAGCACGCACATCGCCACGCAGAACCAGTAGAAGGCCCTGTCGCTGGACAGGTCCATTCCGAGCATGACCGGGCGCTCGACGGCGATCCCACTGCCCGCCCCGGTGAACTTGCCGCCCGCGAGGATGCCGGCGCTCACGATGTGCGCAAACGCCAAGGTTGTGATTGCAAGATAGAGCCCATGCAATCGCAGCGAAGGAATGCCCACGATCAACCCAAAGGCTGCCGGCACGACGGCCGACATCGCGAGCGCAAGCTCGGGCGGCAGGCCCAGTCGCGTGACACCGATCGCATAGGCGTAGCCGCCCAGCATGAGAAAGCCGACGTGGCCCAGCGAGATCAGCCCGGTGAACCCGGTGAGCACCATCAGGCCCAGTGCGCCCACGATCGTGAACAGGATCACCGTCATGTGCGACAACACGTAGTTGCTCATGACGAACGGCGCCCCGATCAGTGCGACCAACAAGACCGCCACCCAGGCTTTCACCGCGGGCGAATCCGTCAGGACCACCAGATCGCTGTACTTTTGTTTGAAGAAGCCGCTGCGCATCAGACCCTCTCAATTCTTTTTTCACCGAACAGACCGAAGGGCCGCACCATCAGGACCACCAGAATCAGGACGAAGCCGGCGATCTCCTTGAGCGTGCTCGGCAGGTAGCCGCCCACGAGGTTCTCCAGCACGCCGATCACCAGGCCGCTGACCCCTGAGCCCAGGATTGCGTCGAAGCCACCCAGCACCGTGGCAGGAAAGGCTTTCAGGCCGAGTTCGAAGATGGTGGGCGCCAGGCCATAGATGACCGCGAAGAAAGCGCCCGCGAGACCGGCGAGGCCGGACGCTGCCGCCCAGGCCACCGCCTGCACGCGCGCCGTGGACACGCCCATCAGACGCGCCGTTTTCTCATCGGCCGCCACCGCGCGCATGGCCACACCGAATCGGCTGCGGCTCAGGAAAAACCAGAAGCCCGCCAGCGCCAGCAGCAGCACGGCGATCACGGCGATCTGGCTCACACGCATGCCGATCCCACCCACGTGCACGATGGTGTCCGCGCCCGCCACCGCAAACTTCTGCGGCGAGGCGCCCCAGATCAGGGTCACCAGGGAACGCAGCATCACGGACAGGCCCACTGTCACCAGCACGACGGACAGCACCGATTCGCCGAGCATGGGTCGCATGATGAGCCGCTCGCAGATCAGGCCCAGGAGCGCGCCCACCACCACCGCCACGAGCACCGTCAGCACGGCGCCGGTGCCCAGGGTGACGGCGATCGACCAGGACGTGTAGGCGGTGAGCATGCCCATCTCGCCCTGTGCGAAGTTGACGATGCCGGTGGCCTTGTAGATCACCGCGAAGCCCATCGCGACCAGTCCGTAGATGGCACCGATTGCCAGGCCCGAAACGACCAGTTCGATGAAATAGCTCATGACGCTTGCCCGTAGATCTGTTCGAGCTCGCGCGCGAACTTCTTGTTGATGAGGCCGCGGCGGACCTTCTGTGTGGCGGTGACTTCGCCGTCGTCGTGGTCCAGCTCTTTTTCGAGGAGCACGAACCTGCGGATGTTTTCCACTCGTGCAAAACGCGAGTTCACCTCGTCGACCACGCTCTGGATGAGCGCCACGACATCGGGCAGGAGCGTCACCGACTTGAACGTGGTGTATTGCAGGTCGCGCTCGGCGGCCCATCGGCCCACGCTGTCGAAGTCGATCTGGATCAGGCCGCCCAGGAACTTGCGGCCCTCCCCCACCACGATGGCCTCGCGGATGTACGGGCTATCCTTCAACGCGTTCTCGATCTCCGAGGGCGCGATGTTCTTGCCGCCGCTGGTGATGATGATGGCCTTCTTGCGGTCCACCACCGCGACCTCATCCTCGCCGCGCAGTTCCACGATGTCGCCGGAGGCGAGCCAGCCGTCGGCCTGCAGGATCTCGCTCGTTCCCTTGTCGTCGAACAGGTAGCCCTTGAAGACACCGGGCGAGCGCAGGAAGACTTCACCGTCCGCGCCAAGCTTCCATTCAGTTCCTGGCATCGCGGGTCCGCAACTGGCATTCAGGAAAGGGCGTCCCGGCACTTGCACGAACCCCAGTCCGCACGACTCTGTGAGTCCGTAGCCCTGCCCCACCGGCACGCCGATGATGTCGAAGAAGCGCAGGGTCTCGGGCGACACCGACGCGCCGCCGCACATGCGGGTGTGGGTGCGGTTCAATCCCATGTGGCGCTGCATATTGCGAAACAGCGCGGCGTACCAGAAGCCGAATTCCAGCCGATCACCCAGCGCCGTGAGCCGGCCCTTGGCCGCACGACGATCGGACAGCACCCGCCCTCGCTTCATGCCGACGCGGTAGACCCAGCGGGACAGACGGGTGCTGTCCTTCATCTTGAACTCGAAGCCCTGCTGCAACTTCTCCCAGATGCGCGGCACGCCGAGAAAGAAGGTTGGAGCGATCTCGCGGATGTTGGTGGCCACCGTGTCGACGGACTCGGCAAAGTTCACGCAACCGCCCGAGATCAGGTGCTGCACCGTGGAGTAGGCACGCTCCGCAACGTGGCACAAAGGCAGGTAGCACACCGATTCGAACGGCTGGTCGTGCATCTGCCGCGCCGCGCGGTAAGCGTAGGTGCCATAGATGAAGTTGCGGTGCGTGAGCATCGCGCCCTTCGGCGGCCCGGTGGTCCCGGAGGTGTAGACCAGGATGTTGACGTCATCCGGCACCAGGCTCTCGATGCTGGCGTCCAGCCGCTTTTCCGCCGTGGCGTCCTCGGCCGCGAGCTGGTCGCCCAGCGCCAGCAGATGCGCGAAGCTGTGCGGCCGGCCCGGCTCGTAGCGACGCAGTCCTTTCATGTCGACGCAAAAGAGATGCTGCAGATGCGGCAAGCCGGCTTCGCTGGCCATCGCGTCGAGCACCTTGTCGGTCTGCTCCTGGTCGCCGGTGATCGCCACCTTCGCCTGGCAGTGGCCTGCGATGTACAGCACCTCGGCCCAGGGGTTGGTGGGATAGATGCCCACCACCTGCACACCGATCATCTGGGCACCGAGGTCGGCATAGAACCACTCTGGGAGCCCTTCGGCCGCGATGATGATGCGGTCGCCGCGCCGCAGGCCGAGCTTCATCAGGCCCAGTGCCGTGCGGCGCGCGTCGCGATAGTAGTCGGCCCAGGTGCGCGTGCGCCAGATGCCGTTGACCTTCTCGCGCAGCGCCACCTGCGCGCCGCACTCCAGGGCATGCGCGCGCAGCAAAGCCGGCAGCGTGCCTTCACCGCGAATCAATTGCTCGTGCTCAAACATGGCTGCCCTCCTCTCCGAGGTAGGCCGCCAGCACGGCCGGGTTCGCTGCCACGTCGGCCGGCGTTCCCTGCGCGATCAGGCAACCGAAATCCAGTACGTACACACGGTCCGAAAGGTCCATCACCACTTGCATGTCATGTTCGATCATCAGCACCGCGACGCCGAATTCGTCGCGGATGTCCAGGGTGAAGCGGGCGATGTCCTCTTTCTCTTCACGGTTCATGCCCGCCACGATTTCGTCGAGCAGCAACAGGCTGGGCTCGCAGGCCAGCGCCCGGCCCAGCTCGACACGTTTTTGCTGGCCATAGGCCAACTGGCTCACCGGCTTGTCGCGCAACTCTTCGATCTCCAGGAACTCGATGATCTGTTCGACCTTTTCGCGCGCGGCGATCTCCTCGCGCCGGGGGCGGCCCCAGAACGCGAGTGACTCCAACACGGAATAGTTGAAGTGGATGTGGCGCCCGACCAGCAGGTTCTCGATCACGCTGCCTTGACGGAAGAGCGCCAGGTTCTGAAAGGTGCGGCCGATGCCCAGGCGGGCAAACTCGGAAGACTTGAGCCTCGCCGTGTCCTGGCCCTTGAACAGGATCTGCCCCTCGCTGGGCGGCAACACGCCGCTGACGAGGTTGAATGTGGTGGTCTTGCCGGCGCCATTGGGGCCGATCAGGCTCACGATCTCGCCCGGCATCACCTTCAGGCTGACTCCATTCACGGCCTTGACGCCGCCGAAACGCTTGGAGATGCCGATCGCCTCCAGGACCGGGGTTTGCGCGAGCGTGCTCATGACAGCCACCTCTTGCGGCGCTTGTAGTGCTTGACGTCTTTCATGCTGGTGCGCCCGGGCTGCGAGCTCAGGCCAAGGTAGAACTCGCGCACGTCGGCGTTACGGCGCAGTTGCTCGCTGGTGCCGTCCAGCACGACGCGACCGTTCTCCATGATGTAGGCGTAGTCGGCAATGGCCAAGGCCCGGTTGGCGTTCTGCTCGACCAGCAGGATCGTCAGGCCGGTGGTGTCACGCAGCTTCTGGATACTCTGAAAGATCTCTCTGACGATCAGCGGCGCCAGGCCTAGCGAAGGCTCGTCGAGCGCCAGCACGCGCGGCCGGCTCATGAGCGCACGCCCGATGGCCACCATCTGCTGCTCACCACCGGAGAGGTAGCCCGCGACAGTGCCACGCATATCGGCCAGCCGCGGGAACAGCGCAAACACTTCCTCACGCCCACGCGCGAGGCTGGCTGCAGACTGCAGATGCGCTCCTGCGATCAAGTTCTCTTCCACCGTCAGCGTGGCGAACAAGCGGCGCCCTTCGGGCACTTGCACCATGCCCTGGCGCACGATGGCGGGCGCCAGCGCCTTTTCGATGGCCTGGCCGTTCAGCAGGATCGAGCCCTTCTCGATCTCGCCGTCTTCGGCATCCAGCACGCCCGACACGGCCTTGAGGACCGTGGACTTGCCCGCGCCGTTGGAGCCCAGCAAGGCCACGATCTGACCTGGCCGGACTTCCAGCGACACGTCACGCACGGCTTCGATGGCTCCGCCGTAGACCACCTGGATGTTGTGGATGGCAAGCGCGGGCTTCGGGGGGTCGCCTGAAGGTTGAGTGATGACCATACATCGAGAAATTTGAGGCCGGCACCGCCGGCCTTGTGAAAAGGAATATGCTCTTTTATAGACCGTCTCGTCGGTCTGATAATGCGCGAATTATGAGAGCCTTCAAGAGCCCCGACGCTGGGGATTACCCTCGAAGGGACCGTGTTCTCGCGAATCGGAATATCTGGCGCCCTGCACGGTCTCCCGCACATGCCTGCGTGCCGCTCAATCAGTCCGCGTAGGCCAGCAGGCAGTCCTGAGTGGCCGTTGCCACATGACGCCCCTCGAGGTCGTGGTAATGGGCAATGGAGAGTCCACGCCCATGTGCCGCATGCAGGCTCTCGGACGCCACGTGCAGCCAGCCATCGCAGCGCGGCACCCGGTGCAGCCACACGCCATGGTTGAGGCTGGTGATGTAGATCGGCCGCTCACCCGCCCGCTTCAGATGCGGCGCCATGCTGCAGAAGTTGAGCCACCAATCGGACAGATAGGCAAAGCACGCGGCCTGCACCCGCGGCGCATCGGGCAGGCTGTGCGGCACCCGCATCCAGTAACGGAATCGATGGTCTGCCGTGGCCCCGTCCAGTTGGCGTTCTGCGTCCGGAATGCGGAACTCGATGCAGTCGTTGACATCGCGGCCATACCCGCCCATCAGCGCCAACTGGTCGCGCAGCGTCGGCGACACTTGCGCCAGGCGAGACAGGCGCTCGGGCGCTTCGTCGGCGGGCGCCAGGCTTGGCCGCGCGTGCGTCGGCCCATCAAGAGGCAACGCGCAACTCACCTGGGCCTGGAGCACCGTGCGCTCACCCTGCGCCCCGCGCACGCCGACCGAGTGAAAACGCTTGCCGTTCTGCAGCTCCGACACCGTGTAGTCGACCGGTTGGTCCGGCATCGCGCCCTGCAGAAACAGGAATTGCATCGCCGTGGGCTCTCGCTCCGGCGGCGCATCGAGCAACGCCGCATGGAACGCCTGCCCCAACAACTGACCTCCATAGGAGCGACCGTTCTGGTTCGAGTCGCTGTAGCGGCTGCGCCAGGTCTGCGGCGCAATCCGGTCCAACGCCATTCGCTGCGCCAGCGTGAGGGCGCTGTCCACAGCCGCGTCGTTCATTCCGCGGTCAGCTCCGGCCGGCGATGGCCGTTCGTGCGCGGTGCGATGCCCGGCTTTAGACGCCAGTCCGCACCGAATTCATCGAGCCGGTGCAACGGCATTGGCGCTTCCTGGCCGATGCCACGCAGTCGCAGGGAGAACGCATCGATGTAGCCGGCGCGCGTCTCGGGTGTGGTGTAGTGGATGGACCACGAGGCATGCGGCGCCAGTACCTCGAAGCCCGCGTAGGCCAGCGTGCCATGGAGCAGGTGCCACAGATTCACGTCCAGATGGGCCAGCAGGCCGTCGGGCTCGACCATGCCGGGCAGGCACGCGGTGCTGGTGCACACGAGCGCGCGCCGCCCCTTCATGCCGCCGGCGTCGAAGCGCCGGCCCTTGCCGTACACCACGCCATTGACGAACACGCGGTCGAACCAGCCCTTCATGATGGCCGGCACCGAGAACCACCACAGCGGGAACTGCAGGATCAGCATGTCGCACGCGAGCAGCTTGTCGATCTCCGCCTGGATGTCCGGCGCGAAGGCCTGGTGTTCGTGGGCATGCTTCTGCTCACGGTCGTACTGCAGCGCATCGGGGAAGCGCCGCTCGCGGAAGTCCTCGGCACTGGCGACCGGATTGAAGCCCATGGCATAGAGGTCGGACACCACGACCTGGTGTCCCTCCTCCTGCAGAACCTGTATCGAGCGGTTCAGCAGGCCGCGGTTGAAGGACTTCGGTTCCGGGTGGGCGTAGACGATCAGTATGTTCATAGGCATCCTCGTGATTTCGTTGTTGCAGTGAGTCAGTGGAAAGTGGTCTCAACAGGGGCCGCCGCGGCTTATCCCAGCTGCGCGACAGTCGCAGGCGCTGCTGGCGAAGCCGGCAGACGATCTTTGAGGGACACGGATTCGTCGCCCAGCGCGGGGCCATCCACCCTCACACCCGCGGCGACCAGCCGCTTCGCGAGCATGAAATCGGCTGGCCGGTTCACCGCATCGGCCGCGATCACGACCCCCTCCTTGAGGTAGAAGGCGATGAAGCGCCGCGATGCGGGATCGCCTCGCAGCACACAGGCGTCGTGGCCCTGCGACAAGCCGACCATCTGCAACTTGAGGTCGTACTGATCCGACCAGAACCACGGCACCGCGTGGTTGGGCTTGGGCTTGCCGCACAACGCCGAGGCGGCGGCCCTGGCCTGCTCCAATGCGTTCGGTACGGACTCGAGGCGAATGTGCCGGTTGTAGAGCGCACTGTGATGCGCGGTGCAATCGCCCGCCGCAAAAATGTCGGGGTCGGAGGTTTGCGAGAACGCGTCGACCACGATCCCGCCGTCGATGGCGAGTCCAGCCGCCTGCGCCAGTTCCACGTTGGGGAGCATGCCAATGCCGGCGACCACGATGTCGGCGGCAATGCGTTCGCCCGAAGCACACACCAGCGCGGTGATTGCGCCATCGTCCGCCAGTTCTGCGCGTTCGACGGACAGCCCGGTGCGCAGCTGCACGCCCGCCTCGCGATGCACGGCTTCGTAGAAGGCCGCCACCTGCGCACCGGTCACCCGTGCAAGCACACGCGGCAGTGCCTCGATCACCGTCACCTCGGCGCCGAACTTTCGCGCCGACGCCGCCAGCTCGAGTCCGACATAGCCACCGCCCAAGACGACCAGGCGTGCGCCTTCTTTCAGCCCGGCGCGAATCGCATCGGCATCCGTGAGCGTTCGAAGGTAGTGCAGGTTGCGCGGCTTCGCACCTGCGTCCAGCCCAGGCAACACGAGCGTGCGCGGGCGCCCGCCCATGCACAACGCCAGCTTCGTGTAGGGCATGACCCGGCCGTCCTGGAGATGGACACGATGACCCGCCCGGTCGATCTGGACGAGCTGCGCGTCCGAATGCACTTGAACCCTGGCCGCCTCATAGGCCGACGCAGGCCGCAGTGCAAGCGACTCAAAGCTCGCGGCACCATGCAGGTATGCTTTGGACAGCGGGGGTCGCTGGTACGGCAGCATGGCCTCGTCGCCGATCAAATCGATACGACCGAGCCAGCCTTGCTGCCGCGCAGCCACCGCCAACTCGGCACCGGCATGACCGGCACCCACGATCAGAAGAATTTCGTTTTCACGCATGCTGTCCCCAAAGAATTTCGACCATCTACATCCAAACAAATCGCATATAGACCGTCTCGTCGGTCTAATAATAGAACCTCAGCGGAATATTGACAAGCTGCGCCCGCGTCTCCTCGGAGGGCTCGCGGCCAGCGCTGCCACTGCATCCACACATCACAGGACCAAGCCATGACACGGGTACGCGCAGACGACTACGACGACAAACGACAGTCGATCCTGGACCAGGCCGCGGCGCTGTTCGCCCGCAAAGGTTTCGAGGGATCCACCATGATCGAGGTCGCGCAAGCCTGCGGCGCCTCGAAGTCGCACCTCTACCACTACTTCGCTCGCAAGGAAGACCTGCTCTTCGAGATCGTGCGCGTGCACATCACGGCGCAACTGGACGAGCTCGAGACCGTTGTGACCCAGGCGCTACCGGCCGAAGAGCGCTTCAACCGGTATGTCGAGACCTTCGTTGCGCGGGGGGCCAACTCGCGCAACGAACACCTGGTGCTGATGAACGACATCAAGTTCCTGCCCGACGCGCAACGGCGTGAAGTGCGCAAGCTCGAGAACCGTATCGTGGACCTGCTCGTGAGCGTGTTGCACGAGATCAACCCCGAGCTGATGCCCGCGCGCTCGCCACGCGGCCCCTACGCGATGCTGCTGTTCGGCATGATCATCTGGACCTTCACCTGGTACGAGAAGAGCGGCGCGATACCGCCGAGCGAACTGGCCGCGCGCATATCGCAGTTGTTCGTGTACGGGTTCAAAGGGCAGCGCTTCGTGCCGCCTGCCCCGCCCAAGCGCTGAGCTGCGGGATCAACTGCCCTCCTCGTCACCCTCGCCGACCCACACCACGCAGTCGCTGACCGGCGCGCGCGCGGTGCGAAAGCCGTTCGCCGGATGCGATGCGTCGGCCATTCCGAATGAAATGCCGCACACGATGCGGCGCTCTTGCGGAATAGCGAGGTGCGCACGAAGCACGGCGGGATGTGCAGCCACCGCCGCCTGCGGAATCGCCGCGATGCCCAGCGCTTGCGCGGCTGTCAGAAAGTTGGCGACGTACGCGCCGCAGTCAATGGCACCATAAGTGCCAAGTGCCTCGTCTGCCGTCACGATGACCAGGTGCGGCGCCCCGAACAACCGGAAGTTCTCGTTCGCCTGCCGCGCCGATGCCGCGCGGTCGCCCTCTGCGATGCCGACCGCCGCATAAAGACCCATGGCGCACTCGCGCCGACGCTCGCGGTAGATGCCGTTGTACGCACGCGGCCACGACAGGTCGGGCGCAGGTGCGTCGGACGCGGCGGCCAGCAGCGCCGTGCGCAGCCGCTCCAAGCGCGGGCCGCTGGCGATGTAGACCTGCCAGGGCTGCGCGTTGCACCAGGAGGCGGTGCGCTGGGCCGCATCGAGCACGCGCTCGATCTGCCCGCGTGCGAGTGGCACCGGCAGGAACGCGCGGCAGCTGTAGCGTTCGCTCAACAGCGAACGCAGCGTGTCGAATGCAAGCGAGGCTTCAGCCATGCGCGAACCTCTCGTGCACACGCAGTGCAAACTTCTTTTCCATGATGTTCTTCATTGGGTTGGGGCACACATGCGAGGACGTCGAAAATCACCCGCCGACCACGCCTCTGTCATGCAGTCGACCGAACTCAGCGCTGTCCACGCCAAGCACCGAGCACAGCACCTGCTCCGTGTCCGCTCCCAGCCGCGGCGCCGGCTGCACTGCACGCCGAGGCACGGCAGAGAAATCGATCGGCAGCCCCGGCGCGATCAGGGAACCCACGCCGTGCTGCGCGATCTCGCCGAACATCGGGTTGGCCAAAGAACAGGATTCGTCTCCGCTCACGAGCTGGGTCACGGTTTGATACTTGCCCCAGCAGACGCCGTGGCGATCGAGCTGTGCGGCCACGTCCGCGAACGGCCTGGCGCCCATCCAGCGTGCGACCACGGCCGCAATCTCTTCGCGCGCGTGAAAACGGTTGCCCTCGCGCGCAAGATCGAGCCCGGTGCGCTGCGCGATCGCGGCGATCTCGTCCCCCATCGCCAGCGCATCGCAGAGCGAACGCCATTGCTTTCCTGTGAGGCCGACCACCATCACACGCACGCCGTCCGAGGTTGGGAAGTCGTGGCCGAACGCACCAAACAGATGGTTGCCGTGGCGACCTCGTTCCTGCCCCAGTTGCGCCTCCGCCAGAAAACCCAGGCTGCCCACGGCAGCGAGCGCCACGTCTTCGAGCGCTAACTTCACATGTTGGCCCACGCCCCTGCGCCGCCGATGCCGCTCCGCCGCCAGCAACCCTGCCGCAGCCATCTGGCCGGTGACGAGGTCCCAGGCCGGCAGCACATGGTTGACGGCCGTTTCGGCCCCGCCGCTGCCAGTGAGATACGGCAGGCCCATGCGGGGGTTGATCGTGTAGTCCACGGCTGAACCACCATGACGGTCGCCCTGCACCGTCAGTTGGATCAGGTCGCTGCGCCGCTCGCGAAGGCTCTCGTGGTCCAGCCAGCCGCGCGGCGGGAAGTTGGTGAGCAGCATGCCCGCATCCTCGCCGGGTGCAGCGATGAGTGCCATCGCGAACTCCCGGCCCTCGGGCGAGCCGAGGTCGAGGGTGACGGATTTCTTGCCCTTGTTGAGCCCGGCCCAGAACAAGCTGGTGCCGTCCTGGGTGACCGGCCAGCGCCGGTAGTCCAAGCCACCACCCAGCGCATCGATGCGGATCACCTCCGCGCCCATCTGGGCCAGCGTCATGCCGCCGAGCGGCGCCGCCACGAAGGCGGCGGCCTCGATCACGCGCATGCCCTCCAGCAGGTTGGCGTTGTCCATCGCGCAGCTCCTCAATGCGTGGAGGCAACCGCCCGGGCGGGTGTGGCGTCGGCCAGCGCCTGCTCAAGCAGGCTGCGCGCAATGACCTTGAGCGCCAACGTCTCCTCAGCGCCCTCGAAGATCGACAGCACGCGCGCGTCGACGAAGTAGCGGCTCACGGGGCTCTCTTCCGCATAGCCATTGCCGCCATGCAATTGCAGTGCCTCGCGGGTCACCCATTCGGCCGAGCGACAAGCCAGCAGCTTGACCAGGCTGGCCTCCATGCGGCCGCCGCCTTCGTCGAGCGTTCGCGCGACTGCGTAGGCCAACCGCTGGCACGCGGCGTAGCGCGCACCCATGCGCGCCAGCTTGGCGAGCGTCAGCGGACAGTCGAGCAACGGCGCGCCGAAGACCTTGCGATCCTCGGTGTAGCGCAAGGCGGCACGGATGGCAGCGCGCATGACGCCCGAAGCCCGCCCTGCGGTCTGCATGCGCCCGCCCATCATGCCGGCCATCGTGAAATAGAAACCCTTGCCCAGACCCGCCGCGCCGCCGATCACATGGCTGTCGGGCACGAACAGGTTGTCGAACGACAGCTCGAACGAATGCATCCCGCGATAGCCGATGGTCGCGATGGCCTTGCCGGTCAGGCCCCCGCCACCTTGCGCTTCACTCTGGCGATAGGCGAATGCATGGCCGTCGTCCGACGGCTTTTCCACCAGCATCAGGCTCAGTCCGCGATGGCCGGCCGAGCGATCGGGGTCGGTGCGCACCACCACCATCAGCAGCCCTGCCTTGCCGGCGAAGGTGCACCAGGTCTTGGCACCGTCCAGGCGCCACCCGCCTTCGACACGCGTACCGCGCAGCATCAGGCTGGCGACGTCCGAACCGTAGTCCGGCTCGGTGATCGCAATCGCGCACAGCGGATCACCTGCCGCGATGCGCGGCAGCCAATGGGATTTCTGTTCTTCGGTGCCGCCAGCCATCAACGCACGGCTCAGGATCTCGGGTCGCGTGATCAGGCTGCCGGCGCCCGCCAGCGACGCTTCGGACAGGGCCTCGGTGACCAGCACCATCAGCAGTGTGTCGTCGCGGTCGTTCGGCGCGTGGCCGCCGAAGCGCTCGGGCACCGACAGGCCAAACACACCCATCTCCCGCAGCGGCTGCAGCAGGCTCTCGGGCACGGTGAGGTCGTGGCGGTGCAGTGCTTCCGCCTGCGGCGCCACCACATCGGCGGCAAAGCGGCGGAAGGCATCCTGCGCCATCGCATGTGCCTCGTCGAGCACCACGCCGCCGACCTCGCCGTCGGCATCGGCCAACGCCCGGCCCGTCGCCTGCAGCGCGGCCGCACTGCCGGCCGAACGGCGCAAGGCCGCCCACGCGGCATTCGATGCAAAGGCCTGGACCGGCGCGATGTCCAGGCCGAGCTCGAGAAAGAGCATTTCCGTGCGCGCCAGCACCGAGCTGATGGCATCTACGCCGAAGACCAGCGCCAGGCCGGTTTCAAGCGCATTCGCACCGCTGCCGACGCCCTGGATGGCCGTTTCTGCCGCGAGCAAGTCAGCACTGGCCCAGGCCAGCTCGTAGCTGGCGACCTGCTGCGCATCGAAGCGACGCGCACTGAAGACGCCGTCTTCGGCGCAGGATTGCGCCAGCGCCTGCGTGGCCTGCTCGAAGAGCGGGCGCAAGCGCGCCAGCAGCGACGCGCAGGCCTGGGTGTCTTGGTTCGCGGCCATGGCGAGCCGCCTCACGCCGCGGCCAGCGCATCAAGCGCCAGCTTGGCCACGGAACGGCCTGTGTCCGCGCAGGCCTGCGTGCCGCCGTCGCCGTAGGGCTTGACCGCATCGCCCACATGCCAGAAGTTCGGCAGCGGCGTGGTCTGCGGCAGGTCGTAGCCACCGCAGGAACGCTGCGCCGGCCAGCCGTCGCGCATGACGCGCACCGACAGCATCTTCGCGTTCGCGAAGCCCGGGAAAAGATCGCGCAGGTCCTGCAGCGAGGCCTCAACCTCGGCGTCGTTGTCGAAGTCGCCCAGCGCGGGGTGCGGCACGGCATAGGCCACGTACTGGTGCCAGCCTGCGGGCGCCAGCTCGGGGCAGGTAGCGGTCAGCTCACCGATGTTGCACAGGCGGCGCGTGCGCCCGAAGGTGACCAGGCCCGGCGCATCGTAGAGGCGCTCGCGCGTCGCGAAGTTGATGACGATGTTGGCGGCCGGCTTCGGCCCGGTGGTCGCCAACGCGATGTACTCACCGCCGAAGGCTTCTGCGCCCGGCAGCAGCGCCGTGGCATGCGGCCCGATGTTACTGATCACCGTGCGCGCATTGACGCGCAGCGTCACGCCGTCCTTGACCAGGTTGACGCCCGTCGCTCGGCCGTTCTCGATGTTCAGTGCCGCCACCGGCGCGTCGAGCCAGACCTGGCCGCCACGGCGACGGATCGCATCGGTCAGGTCGTTCCACAGCCCGACCGTGCCGCGCGGGCAGAAGCCGAAGCGCTTGAACGCACCCTTGACCGCGAAGTAGGTCAGGAAGGCCCGCGCGGGCAACTCGTCCGAGTTGGCCGCGAAGATGGCCGCGCACAGGTTCCGGAAGATCGCATGCACCGTCTCGTTCTTGGTGTACTGCGACAACCACTCCTTGGTGGTGAGCTTGGCCTCGGGCAGGTCGCCGCCGCGCGCATCCGCGAACTTGGCGCCGATCTTCGCCGCCTGCTTGGTGAAACCGCCCAGCAGCATGCCCCAGCCGCCCTTGGCGACGTTGATGATCTTGCCATCGATCAGGAAGACGGTCGCGGGGTTGGGCTCGCGCAGGTCGAGCTCGACGTCGAGCAAGGCGAAGGTCTCTTCGAAGGTGGACCCCTTCTCGATCGCGATGGCGCCGATGTTGACGGTGAAGCCGTCGATCTGCTCGCTCGAGGCGCGGCCGCCCACGCGGCTCAGGCTCTCGGCCACCAGCACTTTCTTGCCAGCGGCCACGAGGCGCGCGGCCACGCTGAGGCCTCCGGCACCGGCGCCGATCACGACGGCGTCGTAGCTGATGGGGTGAATCACGGTCTCGCTCATGATGATTTTTCTCCTGTGGATGGATTCGTTGGGTAAGGCATGGGGGCGGCGCGGCGCGATGCGCGCGGGTAAGCGGTGCCGACCTTCGGCACAGCGGTCATCGGCGTGCGGCCTCGGCCGTGCACAGGGATAGGCCCAGCGCCACGCGCCGTTCGAGCCAGGGACTGGGTCGGTAGCGCGGATCGCCCGTCACCGCCTGCATGCGTCGCAGGATCGCGAGCACCTGCGCACCGCCGATGCGATCTCCCCAGGACAGCGGGCCTTGCGGATAACCGAGGCCCAGCTTCACCGCGTCTTCGATGTCGTCCACCGATGCGATGCCGCGCTGTGCGATCTGTGCCGCGATGTTGACGACGGTCGCCAGCACGCGCTGCACGATGAAGCCGGGGCTGTCGTTGATCACCGTGACGCCCACCCCGTCGTGTGCGCACAGCGCATGCGCGGCGTCGCGCATGGCCGGCGCGGTGGCCGCCGTGAGCATGAGGGTACGATGGCGCCCCAGGCCAGGCAGCGGATCGATCGCGACGCAACGCGCAGCATCGAGCCCGAGCGCCACCGCCTCGCCGGTGGCGTCGCCGCCCCAGGGCTGGACGATCAGAAGTGCCTCGGGCGTCGGGCGCTCCACCCATCGCGCGCCGGCGGCCTCCACCAGCGCCTTCAATGCGTCGCTCTCCGTGGCCTTCGGCGCCACCCAGACCTCAAGGCCGGCCGGCAGCGCCGGCACTAGAGGCGTCGGCGGGACCTGTCGCGCATCGCCCTCGTAGGCATACCAGCCCTGCCCTGTCTTGCGACCGAACAACCCGGCCGCCACCCGCGGCGGCACCAGCGACGAAGGACGAAAGCGCGGCTCCTGCTGGAACTGCTCGTAGATCGAACTCATCACCTTGCTCGACACGTCCAGCCCCGTGAGGTCGAGCAGCTCGAAAGGCCCCATGCGAAAGCCAGCCGCCTCGCGCAGCACAAGGTCGATCTGGTCCACGCTGGCCGACTGCTCCTCGAGCAGGCGAAGCCCCTCTGTGTACAGACCGCGACCCGCATGGTTCACAAGGAACCCCGGTTGGTCCGCTGCAACCACCGCGCGATGGCCCGCTCCCGCGACCAGGTCGCGCAAGGTGGTCACCACCGCCGGCGCGGTACGCACCGCGGCAATCACCTCGGCCACCTTCATGAGCGGCACCGGATTGAAAAAATGCAGTCCCGCCACCCGCTGCGGATGCGCGCAGGCGGCTGCGATCTCGGCCACGACGAGCGACGAGGTGTTGCTCGCGAGGATCGCCTGCGGCGACACGACAGCCTCGAGGCTGCGGAACAGCGCGCGCTTGGTATCCAGGTCTTCTACGATGGCTTCGATCAGGACGTCGCAATCCGCCAGATCCTGCATCGTCGCAGCGGCATGGATCTGACCGCGGATACGCTCGAATTCATCGGCACCGATGCGGCCCTTCTCGACACCGCGACCGATCATGCCGACGACAAATTCCACCGCCTTGCCTGCGGCGCCTTCGAAGCTGTCGAAGCAATGCACCCGGTGCCCTGCCTGGGCGAAGAGCTGAACAATGCCGCGACCCATGGTCCCGGCGCCGATGACGGCGATCTTGAGTTTGTCTGTCATGGTCATCTGCCGGTGAATTCCGGGCGTCGCTTGTCGAGGAAGGCACGCATGCCCTCGGTCTTGTCAGGGGTGTCGAAGAGCAGCAGGAACTCGCGGTTCTCCAGCGCGAGGGCCGCGTCGAGCGGCAGGTCAGGGCCCTGGCGCAGCATGCGGCGCGTAGCGGCGACCGCCTTGGGCGGCATGCGCGCGGCCTTGCGGGCCAACGCGGTTGCGCGCTCCATTGCCTGGCCCTCCTCCACCAGTTCAGCCACCAGGCCGAGCTGGAAGGCGCGATCGGCCGTCAGTTGCTCACCGGTCAGCAAGAGCATCGCAGCCACCGGCCGGCCCACTGCACGCAGCAGGCGCTGGGTGCCACCGGCGCCGGGCATGATGCCCACCGCCAGCTCCGGCTGGCCGAAGCGCGCGGTCGGGTCTGCCACGATGAAGTCGCACATCATGGCCAACTCGCAGCCCGCACCAAGTGCGAAACCGGCGACCGCTGCAATGGTTGGCTTGCTGCATTGCGCCACAGGCGCCCAGTACTGGCCCAGGTCAATGCCGGCCACCTGCTGCGCCCCCTTGTCGACCAGCAGGTTCAGGTCGGCGCCGGCCGCGAACACGGTGCCGCCGGTGATGACGATGGCGCGAATCGCGTCGTCGTGGTCCAACGCCATGACCGCCTCGGCAATCGCGCGGCGCATGGCAATGTCGAGAGCATTGCGCTTCTCCGGCCGGTTCAGAACGACGATGCCGACGGCGCCATCGCGCTCGACCCGCACGCCCTCCGGTGTCGGCCCGATGGCGGCGCCCGTCATGCCTTCACTCCCGGCATCGCGATGAAATCAGCGGGCCGCTTGTTCTTGAAGGCGTCGTAGCCCTCGCGAAATTCCTCGCTGGTCAGGCTCACCGCCTGGTCGTCCTCCTCGCGCTGCAGCTCGAAGTCGAGCGAGGAAGAGACTCGCGTGAGCCGGTCTTTCATCCGCGCAAAAGCCCCCATCGGGAGCCGCGCGAGTTCGCTCGCCTTCTCGATGGCGCAGGCCATCACCTGGTCGTCGGCCACCAGCACGTCGGCCAGACCGATGCGCTGCGCTTCCTCGCCGCGCACAGGCACGCCCGCCGTAAGGATGCGTCGGGCCTCGCGCACGCCGACACGGCGCGGCAGCGTGAGCATCTGCCCCCAGTCCGGCACCAGCCCGAGCTGGAGGAAGGGAAACAGGATGCGGGTGCCCGCCCCCACGACGATGTGATCGCCGAGCAGCGCGAGGCCGACAGCCGCGCCGGCGCCGATGCCTTCGACGGCACTGACCACCGGAATGCGCAAGGCCGCGACCATGCGGCACAGCACCGCGACGTGCCGCATGCGTGCTCGCGCGCCGGCCTCGTCCAGGCCCAGCATGCTCGGCACATCGCCACCGGCCGAGAACACGCCCGCCGTTCCACCGAACACCAGCGCGCGCACGCTGGCGTCGTCACAGATGCCGGCGATCGCGGCGGTGAGCGCTTGCCGCACATCGTGGTCGATCGCATTGCGCTTGTCGGGGCGGTTGATCAGGAGGCGCGCCACGTGGGGGGCCGGCCGGTCCAGCAACACCACCGGGTTCGGATTCGCAGGGACAGTCATATGCCTTGGCGTTTCATTTAAAGGAAGGGGTCGGTGCGCCTGCTCAGGCGACCTGGCGGCCGCGGCCGGCCCAGTGCGACTCGCGCAACTTGTTCTTCTGGATCTTTCCTGCGCCGGACAGCGGAAGCTCGGTGCGCACCTCGACGCTACGCGGGCACTTGTAGCCCGCGATGAGCGTCTTGCAATGAGCGATCAACTCCGCTTCCGACACGCTCTGGCCCGGCTTGAGCACCACCACCGCATGCACGCTCTCGCCCCACTTCTCGCTCGGGACGCCGATCACGGCGCACGCCGCAATGGCCGGGTGCTTGAGGACGGCGTTCTCGACCTCGGCCGAGTAGACGTTCTCGCCGCCGCTGACCACCATGTCCTTCATGCGGTCCACGATGAAGATGAAGCCTTCGTCGTCCATGTAGGCGCCATCCCCGGAGTGCACCCAGCCGTCGCGCAGGGTGCTGGCGTCGTCTTCCGGGCGATTCCAGTAGCCCGTCATGGCGGACATGCCGCGTGCGGCGATCTCGCCCACCGTGCCGCGTGGCAATTCCTTGCCATCGGCGTCGACGATCTTGATCTCGGCCAACGCCGCCGCACGCCCGGCCGAACGCAGCTTGCCCAGCGCACGCCCGTCTGCCGTGTGGTAGTACGGCGGCAGGTAGCTCACGCAACCCGAGAGCTCGGTCATGCCGTAGCCCTGCATCAGTGCCAGTTGCGGGAAGGCGACGGTCAGGCGGTCGAGCAGCGTTTCGGCGATGGGCGATGCGCCGTACACCATGAACTTCAGGCTGCTCAGTTCGAACTTGCTGAACTCGGGGTGGTCCAGCACCATCTGGATCATGGTCGGCACGAGCAGCGTGTCGGTCACCCTCTCGTTCTGGACCGTCTCCATGAACTGCAGCGCGTTGAAGGTCGGCAGCAGGACGTGCGTACCGCCGGCAATGAACTGCCACCAGACGCCCATGGCACCCGCGAGGTGAAAGACGGGCGCGGCGTGCAGGTACACCGGGCCCACGGAATAGCCCATGGCCAGCCGGTTCAGAGCCGCACCCATCAGGCTGTCATGAGAGGCCATCACACCCTTGGGAAAACCCGTGGTGCCGCCGGTATAGAACACCGCTGCCAGGTCGGAGCCGCCTGCGCCCACGTCGTTCACGGGGTCGGAATGCGCGATCAACTGCTCGTAATCGACCATGCCCGCGGGACACGCCTCATTGCCGAGATAGATGATCTCGCGCAGCGTGCGCGATTCAGCCCGCACCTCGTCCATCAGCGGCAGATGGGCGTCGTCCACGAAGAGCTGCGTGGTCTCGCAATCGTTGAACGAGAAGGCGAGCTCCTTAGCACTCCAGCGCGTGTTGGCCGGATTGATTGCCGCGCCAAGCCAGAACACCGCCATGAAGACTTCAAGGTAGCGGTCCGAATTGAGCGACAGGATGCCGACCCGGTCGCCCTTCTTGACGCCAAGGCTGCGCAGGCCGCCGGCCAGATGCTGAACGCGGCCGACAAACTCTGCGTAGGTCTGGCGACGCCCGTAGGCGATCGTTGCGATGCGCTGCGGGTTCTGCTGCAAAGCGCGGTGGATCGATTGGGTGATGCTGACGGTCATGATCTGCACGTGGACGAGGTGGGGCGAACGGCGGGCGCTCAGGCGCCTTCGAGGCCGACGATGGAAACCGAACAGACGTTCTGCGAAGGCTGGCCACCGAGGTTGTGCGTGAGGCCCACCGAGGGATTGCTCAGCTGGCGCGGGCCCGCCCTGCCCTGCAGCTGCAGGTACATCTCGTAGAGCATGCGGATGCCGCTGGCGCCGATCGGGTGGCCGAAGCACTTGAGGCCGCCATCGATCTGGCACGGGATCTTTCCGTCGGCATCGAACATGCCGTCGAGCACGTCCTTCACACCACCGCCCACATCGGACAGGCCCAGGTCCTCCATCGTCACCAGCTCGGTGATCGAGAAGCAGTCGTGCACCTCGGTCATGCTGATCTGTTCGCGCGGCCGGGTGATGCCGGCCTCGGCATAGGCGCGCTTCGCCGCGATGCGCGCTGTGTGCACGTAGCTGCCGTCCCATTCGTTGGATTGCAGCTCCCAGCCGTTGGAGGTCACGATCTGCAGCGCCTTGAAGGTCACGAGGTCGCGCTTGCCCAGGCTGCGTGCAATGTCGGGCCGCGTGACGATCACGGCGGCCGCGCCGTCGGACACGCCCGCGCAGTCGAACAGGCCCAGCGGCTCGGCGATGATCGGCGCCTTCAGCACCGTCTCTTCGCTCACGGCCTTCTGGAAGTGTGCCTTCGGGTTCTTCGCGCCGTTGGCATGGCTCTTGACCGAGACATGCGCAATCGCCCGCTTGAGCAGCGTCGCATCGACACCATGCTTGCTGCGGTAGGCCGAAGCCAGCTGCGCGAAGTTGGCCGGCGCCACCGCATTGGGATACCACTGCGGAATGTAGGTGCCGACCGTGGCCACCGGCAGGCCGCCGTAGCCGGTGTCCTTGAGCTTTTCCACGCCCAGCGCGATTGCGATGTCGCACGCGCCGGCGGCCACCGCGTACACCGCGGCGCGGATGGCCTCGGAGCCGCCGGCGCAGAAGTTCTCCACGCGCGTCACGCCGATGTTGGGCAGGCGCAGTGCAATGCCCATCGGTGTGCCGCCACGGCCAGTGCCGACGTCGTCCATGTGGGTCGAGAACCATGCAGCATCGAGCTGCTCGGGCGCGATGCCGGCGTCGGCCATGGCCTCGTTGTAGGCCTCGACCATGAGGTCCTCGGGGCTCGCGTCCCAGCGCTCGCCGAACTTGCTGCAACCCATCCCGAGGATGGCGACTTGGTCCTTTATACCTGCGGCCATGATTTACTCCGATCCTTTTTCCGTTGCGGCGGTGCGCACCGGGGTGGCTTTCCAGAAATAGCGGGTGTAGCCGCGGCGGTCGTCGATGTCCTTGATCCGGAATGTCATCTCGACCGTGCTGCCGGCGTCGATTTCGCCGTCGCCGGTGTCGGTGAATTCCATCAGCACGCGGCCACCGCCTTCGAAGTCGACCTGCCCGTAGCGGTGCGGCGGTGAGCGGTGGAACGACAGGAACTCGGCTGACCAGCTCAGCACGGAACCGCGGCGCTCGGCCAGCTTGTAGGGCTTCTGCGTGTCCTGCAGCGGCTTGCCCTGGTCGTACGAGATGCGCGACGGCGGGAAGTGCACGCTGCCGGTCACCTCGCAGCGTCCGGCGACCAGGCCCAGGATCGCGCTGCGATGGCGGTAGGCAGTGGACAGTGCGGTCTTGCGGTCTTGTTCGCCGCGCATGCCGCGCTCCAGGTCCAGCTGGTCCTTGAAGGACAGGAAGCGCGTGTACGCCGTTTCTTCGACGCCGCGGCGGATCCATTCGCTCACGCCCTTGGCCGGGCGGAAGTTGCGGACCTCGTCGGTGACACGGAACACCATCGCCTGTGCCCCGCTGCCGAACTGGGCCAGCAGAATGTGCTGGCCGGGCACGGCGCGCTCGAGCACGTGGGCCAGCAGCAGCATGCCGTGCGGCAGGCCGGTGTCGCCCACGCGCGAGGCCAGCGAATCGACCACCGACTCGGCGCGCACGCCACAGCCCTTGGCCAGTTGTTGGTCCATCTTCTGGAAGGTGGTCGGGAAGATGAAGTGGTCGATCTGCGAAGCTTCGACCTTCGCCTCGGCCAGCGCGGCCTTCACGGCCCGCGGCACGAGTTTGGTGATGCCCTCGTCGCGCACCCACCGCTCTTCCCAGGCGTAGTCGATGTCTTCTCCCGCGGCGCGGAAGTGGTCGACGAAATCGACCGTGACCGTGCCGGCGCCCAGGTACTCGGCCAGCACCTTGTTGCGGCCGACCTGAAGCGCGGCAGCGCCGTCGCCGAAGTCAAGTTCCTGCGAACTGGCCGCACGTGTCTTGCGGTTGTCGGATGCCAGCACCAGTACATCGCCGCCGCCGCTGCGCACCTGCGCCACGGCCTGCGCGAGCGCCGACAAGCCGGCGCGCTGCGAGCCGGTGACATCAGCCGCCTGCACGTCGTCGCGCAGCGTGAGTGCCTCGCACACCACACCGGCATTCAGCCGTTCGGCAAAGGGCAGCGTGCCCGATGCCAGCAGCACGCTGGCGATGCGCGAGCGATCATCCGCCGCGCCGAGGCAGTCGCGCGCTGCGGCCACCGCCATCGTGATGCTGTCTTCGTCCCAGTTAGCAAAGGCGCGAGTGCCCTTGGCAGCGTTGACGAACTGAGGGGCGTACCAGGCGTTGGCCTCGGCCGCCGCGCGGCGGATAAGCCGCAGGCGGGGCACATAGCCGCCGTATCCGACGATTCCGAACATGGTCAGGACTTTCTCGTGAAGGAAGGGGTTAAAAAAGGCTTCGAACGAAGGCACCAATGGCGCGCCGGGCTTCGCGCGCCTCGGGCAGGTCGTCAGGGAATTGCTGGAAGACGTGGATCATTCGGTCCCACACCTCCAGACGCACGTCGACGCCGGCCGCCTTCGCCTTCGCGGCGAAGTCGACCGAGTCGCTGAGCACCGTCTCGCGGTCGCCGACCTGGATCAGCAGCGGCGGCAGCCCGTGCAGTTCGGCGAACAGCGGCGACACCCACGGATGCCGGGGATCGCCCTCGGCGCCGAGGGCGTTTCGCGCCATGGCGAGGATCATCGGACGCTGGTGGATCGGGTCGCTCTGCGCACGCGAGACATAGCTCTCTCCCGAGGCCGTCATGTCGGTCCAGGCGGACATCAGCACCGCGCCCGCGGGCAGTGCACGGCCCGCGTCGCGTAACTTGATCAAGGCGGCCAGCACAAGACTTCCGCCCGCAGAGTCGCCTGCGAACACGATGTCGGCGGGCTGCGTGCCCCGTGCGATCAGCCAGTCGTAGGCGGCGCAGGCGTCGTCGAGCGCCGCCGGATGGCGGTGCTCGGGCGCGAGCCGGTAGTCCAAGCCCAGCACGCGGCAGCCCGTGGCTTCGGAAATTCCTACCATCAACTCGCGGTGCGAATGCACTGACCCGACCTGGAAGCCGCCGCCGTGAAAGTAGAGCGCCACGTTCTGTGAATTCGCCTCTGCTGCGGCGATCCACTCGGCGTTCAGGCCGCCGATGCTCACAGGCTGCACCGCGGCCTCCACTGGCTGGCCACCGAAGAGTGCGTCCCAATCGGCGCGCATCTGCGCCACGGTAGTGTTGCGCCCCCAGCTTCGGTAGACCGACAGCACGCGCGCGACGACGCCGCCGAGCTGCTCGTCGGAAGCGGTGGTTTCGCGCGCGCTCATTGGCCGCACCCCATGCCGCCCGAAACCCCTAGCGTCTCACCGGTGATGAACGCCGCAGCGTCGGAGGCCAGGAAGGCGACCGCCGCGGCCACCTCTTCGGGCGTGCCCAAGCGACCTGCCAGCGTGGCGCCCTTCATGGCGTCCAGCAGCTTGTCGCCACCGGCGGCCACGGCTTCGCGCAGCAGCGGCGTGTCGATCGGCCCCGGCGCGATCACGTTGGCCGTGATGCCCTTGCGGCCGTTCTCGCGTGCGATGGAGCGCGTGAAGGCGATCACGCCGCCTTTGGCCGCGGCATACACGGCAGCACCGCGCGAGCCCATGCGCCCGGCCTCGGAGGCGATGTTGATGATGCGGCCGAAGCCCGCCACCTGCATCGCGGGCAAGGCCGCGTGCGTGGTGGCGAACACCGACTCGAGATTGACCGCCAGCAGCCGGCGCCAGTCGGCGATCTGGGTCTGCGTGAAATAGGCGTGCTGGTCGATGCCGGCGTTGTTCACCAGGATCTCGTGCGGCCCGGTTTCCAACACCGTGCGCTGCGCGCGTTCGAGGTCGGCCACGTCGAGCTCCACCGCGGTGGCGCCGATCTCCGCGGCCAGCGCTTGCGCGCTCGCGATGTCGAGGTCGGCGATCGTCACGCGCGCACCATCGGCCGCCAGCCGACGTGCGATGGCGGCGCCGATGCCCTTGGCACCACCGGTGAGGAACACGCTGCGCATGGCGCTCATTGCCCGGTGAAGCGCGGCGCGCGCTTTTCGATCACCGCCGCCAGGCCCTCCAACGCATCCTTCATGCCGGCCAGTTGGGCTTGGGTGCGGTTCTCTTCGGGCATGGCAGCCTCGGCGCCGAGGCCGATTCCGTTCCACAGCAGCCGCTTGGTGGCCGCGAGCGCGGCGGGCGCACCGGCCGCCAACTGGCGCGCCAACGACAGTGCTTCGTGGGCCAGCGCCGCATCGGGCACCACGCGCGAGATCAGCCCCATGCGCAACGCTTCGGCGGCATCGATCACCGGGTTGAACAGCAGGATGTCCATGGCCTTGCGAAAGCCCACCAGCTGCGTGAGCGTCACCGAGACGCCGGCGTCGGGCACCATCGCCACGCGCGTCGCACCGGCCAGGAAGCGGCTCGATTCGCCCGCCACGACCACGTCGGACGAGCACACCAGTCCCATGCCACCACCGCCGGCCGCAAAGCCCTGCACCGCACAGACGACGGGCGCGTTGAGGCGCATGAGCAGCGACACCACCAACTGCAGGTAGGAGGTTGCCATGCGGATGTAGTCGGGCAGCGCCTCGCCCTTCGACAGGAAGGTGTGGACATCACCACCGGCGCAGAAGTTCATGCCTTCGCCCGTGAGCAGTACGGCGCGCACGCGGCCGTCGCCGTGCACCTGCATCAGCACCTCGTGCAACGCCTTGAGCAGCTCCATGTTGAGGCCGTTGGAGGCCTCGGGCCGGTTCAGGCGGACGTGAGCCACGCCGTCGGCATACAACTCCAGGCGTACCTGTCCTTCGGCAACCAGCACCTCGATCGAGGTGCTGTCGCTTTGCTTGTCTCCAGTCATTTTTTCTCTCCTGCCTCGCGCGTGAGGTGTGCGGGCTCGGGTTCAGGGTCTAGATCAGGAAGGCCATCGAATAGAGGGCCCGCTCGTTGTTGGTCAGCACCACCTTCTTACCGGCCATGCGCAACACGCCGTCTTCGCGACGCAGCCTGTATTCGTTGCGCGAACCCCAGATCGTGTCGCCGCGCGCATGCGCTTCGAACACGATCGCGTTGGCGGTGACCACCAGATCGGTTCCGTCGTTTTCGAGAATCTCTACGTTGGAGATCACACGGCGTAGCGGCGAGCGCGGCGACTGGCTGTAGCGCTTGCCTGTGTGGAACTGGCGCACCCGCAGCGCGATGCGCGAGCGGTTGTCGTAGATGATGGACATCTCCTGCTCCGGGTCGCCGGCCTCACCGTTGGCGGGAATCCAGTAGACGCCGTCGTCGGTCCATAAGGCCTCCCAGGCGTCGTACTCGTGGTTGTCCTGGTGGCGCGCTTCGCGGTAGATGAACTGCGACACCTCGTGGTGAAGCAGCAGGTCTTCGACATTCATGTTCACGCCGCCTCCATGAGCGAGCGGTAGTGCCGCCAGATGCCGCGCGTGGGCGTCTCGTCCGTGGCGTCGCCGATCAGGTAGCCGTTTTCGTCCGTGCGCTCGCGGTGCTTGCCACGGCCCAGATACAACCATTCGGGGCGCTTCGCCTGAACCCCGAGCTGGGTCCGCTCATACATCTCGGCGTCGTCCGCCAACAGGAAGCCGGCCGGGCCGACCGAGCCCATCGTCTGCTGACGCAGGCGACGATTCAAGTCGGGCGCGCCCTTGAACTGCAGCGCCGTGACGTGCTGCACCGACTCGTTGAACGCCAGCGGCTGGATCACGAAGATCTGAATCTCCGCAATGAAGAGATTCGGGTAAATCATGATGTGCGGCGTGCCGTCGATCATGATCTTGCGGGCCTGCTCCACGCCGTAGGCGGCTTCCATGCGCTGCGTGTACTCGGGCAGGCGCTCGGCTGTGGTGTTGAACCAGCTCATCGGCACATCGCGCTTGCGGAACTCGGGCCGCAGGTCGTTCTCGGAATGCCCCCGACCGAAGTAGCGCGACACCGCCGTCGAGTCGCTGCTGTAGAGCGCGCCGATGCCGCTCTTCGCGACTTCGAAAATCGAGGCGTGCACGAACGACGGGTGATAGCCGTCGGTCTCGTTCTCGACCAGAAATTTCCAGTTCGACTTGACCTTGTGTTTCAGGAAGCCGGCCGTGACTTCCACCTCGCCCTCGGGCGAGGTCAGGCACAGCGCGTCGATGGCCGCCATGGCCGCACCGAGGTGCTCCTCCAACGAAGGCCCCTCTTCCGCCATCGAGCCGAAGACGAAGCCCTTGTAGGAAGCGACACGCGCCACCTTGCCGAGCCCGAGCTCCGAGCGATCAACGCCCTCGTAGCCCGAGGGAAACGGATAGCCGCGCAGCGCGCCATCGTTGGTGAACGTCCAGCCGTGGTACGGGCATGTGAACGAACGCGCTGACCCCTTCTCGGTCATGCACACCCGGTTGCCGCGGTGCGGACAGCGGTTGTGCAGAAGATGGATCCGGCCTTCGCGGTCACGCGTCATGAGGATCGGCTCGGGCCCGATCGACTTCATCACGTAGTCGTTGGGCTGCGGCACTTCGCTCTCATGGCCGACGTAGACCCAGGTGCGAAACCAGATCTTGCGCAGCTCTTCTTCGAAGATCGCCGGGTCGGTGTAGAGCGAGCCGTGCACCTCGTTCTCTCGGACCAGATCGCCCCACGCACGGGGCTCGGGATTGGCGCGGGCGATGGGAATCACCGGGGCACAGGTACTCATGTTGTCACCTTCACGAAGAGTGTTTCTGCAAGGCGCAAAAGCATTGCGATGCGCTGTTGTTGGATCGATAATAGTCCGACTGGACGGTCTATGTCAACAACACAAAGCGAGCAAATTGGCCGTCACAGGACCAGCCCTTGCGGGCCCCGATCAACCGCTATGAGATGTAAAGAAAACCATGCTCCAAGTGACATTCATCGAGCACGATGGCACCACGCACCTTGTGCCCGCCCCTCCCGAACGCACGCTGATGCAGATTGCCCTGGACAATGGGGTGCCAGGTATCCTGGGCGACTGCGGTGGGTCTTGCAGTTGCGCCACGTGCCACGCATACGTCGATGCGCGCTGGGCCGACAAACTGCCCACGCTCTCGGAGACGGAGACCTTCATGCTCGAGGGCGTGCCCGAGCCGCGCGAAAGCAGCCGGCTGTGCTGCCAGATCAAGATGCAGGTCGCGCTGGACGGCATCGTTGTTCACTTGCCGGAAGTGCAGGTCTGAGCTGGCGCGGTGCTATCGATGTGAAATGCTCAATCCCGCGGCTTGGTCGACTGCGCCCCGACACACCAGAAGTCGCGAATCGACGCCCAAGACAACGCCTGCATTCTCGACAAGCCGGCTGACATCGCCTCGACTATGACAGCCTTCGATCCAGCGCCGCGCTTCACCCACTTCGACTTCACATATCAGAAGCCTGCTTCGAAGTGGGAGATAGGATCGATCTGGACATGATCGCAACGTTCGAGCGCCACGGCACAACGGCCGGTTGAATCCGCCGTCTGAAGCGGCCATACCCGAACGGCGGCGACGCAGCATTTTCCGACTTCGACCTCGAAAATGCCGATGCCGGCTTTGAATTCGATGACGCGAGCACTAGCTGCCACGCTTCGTTGTTGCCCGGTTCGACGGCAAACCCTGCGCAACTTCCAGAAGCAACCCGCGGAGCCAGGCGATCGCAGGATCTCGCTCCTGATACTTGTGCCATTGCATGTGCTCGGCAAACGCAGGGATCTCCACCGGGCACGCGACGACGCGCAGCGGAAAGCGCTCGGCGATCTGCTGCGCCAGCCGTGTCGGCAGCGTGGCGATGCGCGGCGTTCCGACCAACAGCGGCGGCACCAGGGTGAAGCTGGGCGCGATGACGTCCTGCCTGCGGGCGCGCTTGCCCACGGCGATCAACTGCTGGTCATAGGTCAGGCGCCGACCACCGCCCCACTCGACACCGATGTGCGAGGCCTCGAAATACTGCTCCGCCGTGAGCTTCTTCGTCATGCCGAAATGCTCGGGACTCACGAGACATGAAAACGTGTCCTCGAACAACAACTCGGAAGGATGCCCGGGCACGATGGCGAACTGCGGCGTGATGAGCAGCTCGATCTCTCCGGCCTGCAACAGGTCGCGAGACTGCGGGCTTCTGGCGCGCAGGTCGAACTCCATCCGAGGCGCTGCGCTGGCCGCACGCCTGACCACCTCCGACAGCAACACCGAGATGACGTAGTCCGAGGAATCGATGACGAAGCGCCGCTGCGAGGTGGTCGGGTCGAACGTCGGCTGCGCCCGGGCGATGGCCTGCACACGCAGGAGCACGTCGTGGACCGGTTTGACCAGTTCGGCAGCCAGCGGCGTGAGGACGAATGACTTGCCGATCGGCTGCAGCAACTCGTCCTTGAAGTACTCGCGCAGGCGCCGCAAAGACAAGCTGGTCGCAGGCTGGCTGAGGAAGACGCGCTCCGAGGCGCGCGTCACGCTGCGGGTGGTCAGGAGTGCGTCGAGCACGACGAGGAGATTCAGGTCGAGTTTGTCGAATCGCATGTCGGTTCTTCCATTTGCGCGGCAAATGACAATACTTTAAACAATTCATTTGTCGCATGGATGTGGGCTGCGAACAATCGAGCCCATCGAGGGACGCCTCGGTCCGTCACCTCACTCACCCGGAGACAAACAAGAATGACCTCATCGCTCGCGCGGCATGCAGCTGCGCCAAGATCCGGCTTGCGCCGTTCGCCTGCCAGGCACATCCATCTGGTGGCCGCGTGCGCGGCATGGGCTGCCACGAGCGCGGGCGCCCAGAGTTCCATCACCCTGTCCGGAAAGGTGGAAATGTCCGTCGACCACCTGCGCATCTCCTCGCCCAACGGCAGCTCCCGCACGCTGACGGCGCTGTCCAGCGACTCGTCGCGCCTGATCTTCGAAGGCGTCGAGGACCTGGGTGGCGGCTGGGGCGCGAAGTTCAAGCTCGATCATGGCTTCAACGCAGACACCGGCACTGTGGGTTTCGGCGGAATCTACTTCGGCCGCGAGGCCATGGTTGGGCTGGTGACGCCCTATGGCGAATTGCGGCTGGGTCGCAACTACATCCCCATGGACGACCTCACCGGGCCGCTCGATCCCTTCTACTTCACCGGCATCGGCGCAGCCTGGCCGATGACCCTCTTCACGCCGCGCATCAACAATTCGGTCAAGTACCTCAGCCCGCGCATGGGCGGCTTTCAAGTGCGTGCGCTTGCCAGTGCCAGCGAAGGCATCAGGGGTGCGCAATACACCGGCCTGGGCGTTTCTTACAACGACACGAATTTCGACCTGCACGCGGCCTACACCATCCAGAAGAACGCGGTGCCCACAGGCGATCGCAAGGAATTCATGGTGGGCGGCGACTACAAGTTCGGCGGTCCACGCCTGACCGGTTTCTACATCCAGCGCAACGATCCGGGCCAACCCCGACGTTCCTCGGCATTGGTCGGCACAAACTGGCCGCTCGGCGCCGGTGAAATCCGCGCGAGCTACCTGGTCGAGCGGCAAGGGGCAAGCAAGGCCTCCAGAGTCGCCCTCCAGTACATGCACTTCCTATCTCGGCGCACGGCCGTCTTTGCCGGCATCGCACGCCTGAACAATGGCGCGGGCTTCTCCGAAACACTGAATCCAGCGCTGCCCGTTCTCGCCAAGGGCGAAGACGTCATGGGCACGCAACTCGGCGTTCGCCACAGCTTCTGACGCGGCCCTTCAAGAAAAAAGGACATCCCAATGAGACGAACCTTCCTGACCTTCTGCGCCACAGCCACCGCACTGCTGGCGCTCACGCCAGCCTTCGCGCAAGAGACGGCGTATCCCAACAAGCCCATCCATGTCGTGTTTCCCTATCCTGCAGGCTCTTCGCTGGAAGTGGTGGGACGCCTGGTGTCGGAACGCGCCTCGCGCATCCTCGGCCAACCGATCGTCTTCGAGAACAAGGCCGGCGCCAACGGCATCCTCGGCACCACCCAGGTGGCCCGGGCCAAGCCGGACGGCTACACGCTGGCACTGACGACGACCTCGGCCCTGCTCCTGAACAGCCTGCAGCGCAAGGACCTGCCCTACGACCCGGTGCGCAGCTTCACGCCGGTCATTGCCGTCGCTGACATCCCGGTGGGCCTGATCGTCAGCTCGCGGCTGCCCGCGACCGACCTGCGCGCACTCGTAGAGCAGCTGAAGAAGCAGCCGGGGCAGCCCTATGCGAGCGTCGGCATCGGCTCCTTCAACCACCTGCTGATGGAGCAGTTCAAGGCGGTGGCGGGCGTGGACATGCTCCACGTGCCCTACCAGGGCGCCGCGCCCATCATCCCTGAACTGCTCAGCGGTCGCGTGGACGTGACGGTGCTTAGCGTCGGGTCGGTGCTGGGGCAATGGAAAGCGGGACAGGTGCGGGTGCTGGCCTTCATGTCGGACAAGCGCCTAGCATCGCAGCCGGGCGTTCCGACGATGACGGAAGTGTTCCCGTCGTTCCGCCCGTTCGGCAACTGGATGGGCTTCGTCGCACCGGCGAACACGCCGGAGCCGATCGTGCGCAAGCTCAACGCCGCCTTCGCCCAGGCGCTTCAGCTGCCGGAGGTGCGCAAGAAGATCGAGGAAGAACAGTGGCGCGTCATGGGCGGCTCGCCGCAAGACCTGGCGCGCCTGATTTCGAATGATCGCCCGATGGTCGAAGCGGCCATCAAGGCAGCGGGCATCCAGCCTGAATAGGGAGCAAACAAACATGCAGTCATGGGATGTCATCGTGGTAGGGGGTGGCCCTTCGGGCTTGACGCTCGCCGCCGAACTGGCGGGTGCGGGCGCTAAGACGCTGGTGCTCGAACGCAGGACCGAGGGCGTGCAGTCGCGGGCGGGGACCATCCTGCCGCGCGTGCTCGAGTTGTTCGATGCGCGTGGCATTGCGGATCGGTTCATCGAGCGCACGCGCGAGATCGTGCCGTACCCGTTTCGGCCTTCGCACATATGGGCCGGCTTTCATCCGATTCGCTGGCAGTACCTGGAAAGCCGATTCGGCTTCACGCTGGGATTGCCACAGAACTTCACCGAAGAAATCCTCTGGCAATGGGCGACCGAGAGCGGCGCGCAAATTCGCCGCGGCACGGAACTGCAGTCCTTCGAGCAGGATGGCAGCGGCGTGACCGTGTCGGTCACCGATGCCCAGGGGGCGCCAGCGACGCTGCGCGCGCGCTACCTCGTCGGCGCGGACGGCGGCCGCAGCACGGTGCGCTCCGGTGCCGGCATCCCGTTCGATGGCCATTCCGGCACCTTCCGCGGCATCGTCATCGATGCGCACCTGGATGCGCCCTGGCCCGGAGGACGCATCAACGTCGACAACGAGATGGGCTGGGTGCGCGGTTACGCCTTCGGTGAAGGCATCACCCGTTTCAACATCGTCCATCGCGACCGACGCATGACACCGAAGGATGAACCCGTCACCCTGGAAGAAGCGCTGAAATGCATCGCGGACGTGCACGGCACCGACTACGGCATCACCAGCCACCGCTGGGCATCGCGCTTCGACGACCAGATGCGTTCGGTGCCGTCGCTGCGAAAGGGTCGCGTGTTCTTGGTGGGCGAGTCGGCCCGCATCCACTATCCAGCCAGCGGCGTCGGCATGAACTTCTGCCTGCAGGATGCCTTCAACCTGGGGTGGAAGCTGGCCAACGTGGTCAACGGCCATGCCGATGAGTCGACACTGGACAGCTACGACGCGGAGCGCCTGCCTGTCATGCGCGCCCTGCTGGAGAGCGTCAAGGCGCAGTGTGTGCTGCAGTTCAACTTCGACGAAAGCGGCCTCACACTCAAGCGGCGCATGGCCGAGCAGATCATTCCGCTGCCGGACGTGCAGCGCAAACTGGTGCTGGAGTTGTGCGGGCTGGAAGCGCCGTATCCGCACGAAGCAGGCAACCACGCGCTGACCGGTTGCCGCCTACCCGACTTCGACCTCCTCACGCTCGATGGCCGGTCGCTTCGGCCGGCCGAGCTCCTGCGCGATCGCAAGTTCCTGCTGCTCGATCTGGAAGGCCAGAGCCGCCAGTTCGAAGCGCTGCAGTGCGCTGGCCTGCCCTTGAACGTCGTCAGCGCCCGCGTCGGCCGTGTACCGGCAGAGATGGACGGCGTGACGGGCATCCTGGTGCGCCCGGACGGCTACGTCGCCTGGGCCAGCAGCGCCTTGGCACGGGCCGGTGAGGTCGAGGCGCAACTGGGCCGCTGGCTCACGCGGAGCAAGCCGTGAACACCCACCGCACCCTCCTGGCCGGTGGCTGGGTCCTGAGCATGGACCCCACCATCGGCGACCTGCGCCGCGGCGACGTCCTGATCGAAGGCGAGCGCATCGTCGCGGTCGCCCCCCACATCGAGACCGAAGCGGCCGAGCGCATCGACGCGCAACGCATGATCGTCATGCCGGGCTTCGTCGACACCCATCGGCACACCTGGCAAACCTGCGTGCGGCATCGCTATGCGGACATCGATCCTCAGATCTACTTCGTGGAAATGCTCGGCGCCAAGGGGGCTGCTTTCCGCACCGAGGACGTCTATGCCGGCACCCTGCTGGGCGCGGTGTCGGCCCTGGACAGCGGGACGACCACGATGCTGGACTGGTCGCATGTCCAGAACACACCGGAGCATGCGGACGCCGCCATCCTAGCCCTGCGCGACGCCGGCATCCGGGGGGTCTTCGCCCATGGCTGGCCGCTGGTCGAGGGGCATTCCTGGATGTTCGACAGCGAACGCGGTCATCCGCAGGACATCCGCAGGCTGCGCAGCCAGTACTTCTCTTCGGACGACCAGTTGCTGACGCTGGCGATGGCCGGGCGCGGCCCGGAAATGGCACGCCGCGAGGTCTGGCTGCAGGACCTGCGCCTGGCGCGCGAACTAGACATTCGCTCCACCATCCACATGGGCGCGTATGCGCGCAATGCACCGGTGCGCGCGATCGCCCAGATGCACCAGGCCGGCGTGCTGGGCGACGACCTTACCTTCGTTCATTGCTGCTTCTGCGGGGACGACGAACTGGCCATGATGGCCGACGCGGGCGTGACGGCCTCGTTGGGCGTGCACTGCGAACTGAACGCGCAGGGAATCGGCGATATCCCATTCGACCGGTTGCTAGCCGCCGGGATCCGTCCCAGCCTGAGCGGCGATACCGAAACGAAATGCGCCGGCGACATGTTCACGCAGATGCGCCATGCCTTTGCGCACTACCGCTCCTGGATGGGTGGCGGCCATTCGAAGGCCGCGAACGCACCACCGACCATCACTTTGCGTGACGTGCTCGAGTTCGGCACGATCGCCGGTGCAAAGGCCACGGGGCTGGCGCACAAGACGGGATCGCTGACGCCGGGCAAGCAGGCCGACCTCATTCTGGTGCGGCAGGACGACCTGAACCTCACCCCCGTGTCCGACGCCGTCGGGGCCATCGTGCTGGCCGCGCACCCAGGCAATGTCGACTCCGTCTACGTCGCCGGACGCGCGGTGAAGCGCAATGGCCGCATGCTGCACATCGATGTCGACGCGCTGCGCGCCCGCGCCTTCGACTCACAACGACACGTGCTGGGGGAGATGTGATGCCGGCCGTGCCGCAGCTTGATCCCCAACTCGCCGCGGTGGTTGCTGCCCTGCGGGCACGCTGTGCGCCCCCACCGTTCAGCGGCACGCCGGACGAGGCGCGCGGTCGCATGCGCGCCGCGGTCCTTGCCGCGCGCGAGCGCTCCGGATTGCCGGATGTGCAGTCTGCGGAGGACACCGTTGCCGCGCACGCAGACGTGCGCGTTCCGGTGCGCGTGTACCGCCCGCATTCGCACAGGCCGTCGCTGCCGACCGTCGTCTTCTTCCACGGCGGCGGCTTCGTGCTCGGAAGCGTCGAGCTGATGGACGACATCGCGCGCAAGCTGTGTCGCGACATCGAGGCGGTGGTGGTGTCCGTGGACTATCGACTCGCGCCGGAGCATCCCTTTCCCGCCGCGCACGACGACGCGCTGGCTGCCACGTTGTGGGCGCTGGCCAACGCCGTGGCCCTCGGTGGCGATCCCGCGTACGTGGCCGTGGCCGGGGAAAGCGCGGGCGGCAATCTCGCTGCCTCGTCGGCCATCCAGGTTCGCGACCGCGGCTTTGCGCTCGCGGGTCAGCTGCTCATCGTGCCCGGTGTTGATTTCGCACGCGACACGGTCAGGCTCGAGAGAAACGATGGGTGTGCGTATCCAATGCTCACGCCGCACGACCTGCGGGAGGTGGCGCGGCTCTACCTGGGCACGGCAGCGGACCGAGCGACGGACTTTCCTCCGTCTCCCCTGCACTGCGCAGACTTGGGCGACTTGCCCGCCACGGTCATTGCCGTGGCAGGGTGCGACCCCCTGTACAACGAGGGGCTGGCCTATGCGGCGCGGCTGCAGGCGGCTGGCATTGCCACGCAGGTGCTGCGCTACGAAGACATGTTCCATCCCTTCTTCGGGTTCTTCGAGGTCTCGGAGGCTGCACGGCGCGCCAATGACGAAATCTGCAGTTGCTTCGCAGCGACCCTGCGTGCCTGCCCCGACGACACAAAGGAGGCTGAGGTATGAATCAATCCCCCCATGCGTCGGTCCATTCGGTCGACCGCTTCGTTTTCAGCGTGCCCGACCTGCATGAGGCCGAGCAGTTCTACCGCGCCTTCGGCCTGGACGTGCGCCGCGAGGGCAACCGCCTGGCGCTGCACACCTTCGGTCATCCGCATTGCTGGGCCTGGGTCCATGCATCAGGCCGGACGAAGCAGCTCGAGTACGTGCGCTATGGCGTGCATGCGCATCAGCTGGATGCCTTGCGGGAACGCATTGTCACGGCTGGCCTCGAGGCACAGCCGCACCCGCTGGGCGATGCCGAGGGCGTCTGGCTGCGCAACCCGGACGGCACACACCTGCAGCTCGTGGCAGCGTCGAAGGTGTCGCCCTCGCACAAGTCCCGCCCGGTCGTGACACCGCCCGTCGCACCGGGCCATGGCGCCGCGCCAGCGCGCAGCCGCGCGCTGCAGGTTCGCCCCCGTTACCTGTCGCACGTACTTTTCTTCACGCCCGACGTGCCGCGAATGATCCGCTTCTCGCAGGAAATCCTGGGCCTGCGGTTGTCCGATCATTCCGGCGACTTGATCGCCTTCCTGCATGGAGCCCATGGCTCCGATCACCATCTGGTGGCCTTCGCAAAGTCGCACGCGGCCGGCCTGCACCATTCGAGCTGGGACGTGGGCAGCATCGACGAGGTCGGGCGCGGCTCCGAGCAGATGCGCAATGCCGGCCATGGGCGAGGCTGGGGCGTGGGGCGGCACGTGCTCGGGTCGAACTACTTCTACTACGTGCGCGATCCGTGGGGCAGCTATGCCGAGTATTCGCACGACATCGACTACGTGCCGGCCGACAGCGAGTGGCCCGCGGCAGACCATCCGCCAGAAGACTCGCTGTATGTGTGGGGGCCTTCGCTGCCCCCCGATTTCATCACCAACCTGGAGCAGCCGGCATAAGCCGGCCTTGAAAGCCACACCATGAGACTCATCGCCTTTATCGCCAGCAACGGCCTGCCCGCCTTGGGGCTGCGAACCGGTTCGCAGGTCGTCAACCTCACCGAAGTCGGATTGCCGTCGACGCTGGACGCGCTGCTCAAGCACCCCGACGGACTGAGCGCAGTGAAGGATGCCGCCGCCCGCGCGACGCAGCACCTGGCGTTCGCCGAGCTGAAACTGCTGCCGCCGCTTCAGAACCCCTCCAAGGCCTTCGCCATCGGCCTGAACTACGTCGATCACGCCTCGGAAAGCAACTTCGAGCCGCCCAAGCACCCGGTCCTGTTCCAGCGCTTTCCCTCTTCATGGGTCGCACACGGCGAGCCCCTGGTGCGCCCGCGGGTCTCCACGCAGTTCGACTATGAGGCGGAACTCGTGGCCATCATCGGTAAGGCAGGCCGCTACATCGCCAAGGAGGATGCGCTGGCGCACGTGGCCGGTTACGCCATTTTCAACGAGGGTTCCATCCGCGACTACCAGTTCCGCTCCGGCCAATGGCTGTGGGGAAAGAACTTCGATCGCAGCGGCGGCTTCGGCCCCGAATTCGTCACAGCGGACGAACTGCCGGCAGGCGCCACCGGCCTGCAGCTGACCTGCCGACTGAACGGCGAAGTGCTGCAAAGCGCCAACACGCGCGACATGATCTTCGACGTAGCGACCCTCGTTGCCGCGTGCTCGGAAGGCATGGAATTGCAGCCGGGCGACATGATCATCACCGGTACGCCCTCGGGGGTGGGCTTGGCGCGCACGCCGCAGATCTGGCTCAAGCCGGGCGACGTCTGCGAAGTGGAGATCGAAGGCATAGGCATTCTGCAAAACCCCGTGATCGACGAAGTGTGGGCCTGAGGCCTGATCGCCCTGCTCCGCAGCCGCGGGAACAATGGCAGGCGTGCCGCGCGCAAATGGGGAGCGGCTCGTTCTTGACGGACAGCTCCTCTCAAGCCGAGCCTCTCGAACGTCGGCAACCCATTTGAAGGGGGTATACCCCAAGGGCGGCTATGCAGCGATTGCCCTAGTCGGGATCGGAACAATCGATGTCTGCAACGAGGCCAATACCCGACAACCAAGGCAGTGTGAATCGCTGCGGGGCTCAGTCCAGATCGGGCTTCGTAGGTAAGGTCAGTACGCCGACGCATGCCTTCGGCGCCCGCCGAAGTTGCGCGCTTCGGCGGCCAGAGGGTGCGAGAAACCAGCAGGAGGACACCGTATCCATTGAATGCATCAGCGCGTGTCGAATCCTTCCCGCGCCACCCAGAACGGGCGACGCGCGTTCTCTTCGCGAATGCCTTCACAGACCAGCCTGTGCCAACACTGCTGCGTACACCGCGCCACGACGCCTAGCTAGGTGACGTGCAGGTGAAGCTGGACGCCGCGTCGGGATCGCCGGTGCCGTTGTACTTTGGAAACTGCGGGTGCCTGCACATCGGCCGCTGCATGCCCTTGCCCGGCTCGACGCTGCGCGTGGCCACGATCTCGCGGGCGCTGGGATGGGTGCCGGTTTCGATCCAGTCGAACATCGGGGTGATGAGGTCGACGCTGTCCGGGCCCTTGCCGCCTGCCGGCGTGGCGGCGCAGTGGTCGTTGCCTGCCAGCACGTAGTACTCGACGAACCGGTCGGCCGCGGCCTGCCCGCCCGCTGCGGCGACGACCTTGCGGTAGTAGTCCGTGGTGTTGTTCTGCGTGATCAGCCAGTCGGTGGTGCCGTGCATGAGCAGCATCTTGCCGTTGCGGGCCCGGAACCCGCTCAGGTCGGGGTTGACTGCATCGATCAATCGGGCGAGGTGGTCGAGTCGGTTCGTGTACTGCAGCGGGTCGACGTTCAGCGGGTCTGCGGACGAGTCTTGCGCCACGAAGTACTTCATGTAGTCGCCGCCGAGAATCTGAAACGTGGTGCCTCCGATGGCCTGCCACGATGCGTCGTCGGCGGTCTCGCCGCCGACATAGGGAAAGGCCGGCCATGTGTAGCGACCACCCGCCACATCGGTGGGCTCGTACAGGACCTTGGCGGACGCCAGCTGCGCATCGGTCAGGCAAGAGTCTGCGTCGGCGCCCGTGCATCGGAGCTTGGCCAGATCGGGCTTGCAGGCCTCGGGGTGGCTGATGATGCCGTCCTTCAGGCCGTCGAGTGCATCGCATTGGGACCGCATGAAGTTCGCGAGGGTCTTGACCTTCGGGATGCTCAGGCCCGCCTCGGGCTGGGCCAGCTGCTTGAGTATTTTTTGATACCAGAGGAACTGGCCCGTGTAGGCATTGGCCGGGGCGCGCGCAATCACGCCGTCGAACAGATCGGGATGCCGTTGCGCCTGGATCAACGCCTGACGCCCACCGCCCGAACAGCCCTCGTAGACAAACTTCGAGCGGCCGACCGATTCGCCATAGCGCGAGCGGAGCACGGCCTTCGCCGATGCAAGCACCTTGGGCACGGCACCGTCTGCGTAGTCCTGAAGCAACTGGGGGTCCATAGCGAAGGAGCCATTGGGATGCTTGGCCGCATCGTGTCCATGGTTCGTCGCGATGGTCGCGTAGCCGCTTTCCGCGACGCCAGGACTGTAGGCGCTGGGGTAGATGGCGCCGTCGAAGCCGCCGCCGCCGATGAACAGGACACGCTGGTTCCAGCTGCTGGGCAGCTTGACTTCGAAGGCGAGTTCCGGCGGCATCTCGCCGCGCACGGTGCAGGTCTCCGGCGTGGTGTCTGTCTGGGGCGTCAGCGTCGCCTGCGTGATCGTGGCGCCTTCGAAGGCCCGGCTCAGGAAGCTGTTGCACGCGGCCTGCGCGCTTCCGGCAGCGGACGGGAACAGCGCGGGTGGCGAGTTGCCACCACCGCTGCCGCTGCCGCCGCAGGAAGCAAGCAGCGCCGCAGCAGCCACCACGGACCACGAGGTGATGCGCCGGTGGGTGTCGCGTCGGCATGTGAGAGGGGCCATCTTCATCTTTTGTCTCCTTGTTGGGGCAATGCCCCCGTGAACGCGCACGCTGGCGCGGAAAGCACTCATGCGGCGGGCGTGAAAAGCACCGTGCCCTGCGCGAGCACGCTGGTCCTGTCGTCTGCGCTCTTGATCGCACCTTGCAATTCGAGAACGCAGCCGCCCTTCGAATGCGCGGCCATCGACGTCACGCGCCACTCGATGAGTACCGTCTCGCTCGCCCGTACGGGACGCAGCAGGTCGACCGAGAAGTTCATGCCCAGCACCTTCCCCCTCGTAGCGAAGTGACTGGCGGTCAGCCCCATCAGCAGCGAGGTGGTGTGGGTCGCACTGGCGATCAAGCCGCCGAAGCGCGTGCCCTGTGCAAACGCGGCATCGTGGTGCAGCGGGTTCTCGTCTCCCGCGGCCAGCGCGAAGGCACGCACTTGCGCTTCGTCGAAGGTGTGGGGTCGCGAGAAGCGATAGCCGGGCCCGACAGGCCCCAGGGCCGCGGCCGCTTCGCACTCAACCATGGCTCGCGAGCCGGGTGATGGCGTCCTGGCTTCCGGCCTGCTGGCGCAAGCGGAACTTCTGGATCTTTCCCGTGGCCGTCTTCGGCAAGGGGATGAAGATCACGCGGCGCGGACACTTGAAGTGCGCCAGCCGCTCGCGGCAGAACGCAATGATCTCCTGCTCGCTGGGCGCGGCGACACCGGCCTTCAGCTCGATGAACACGCACGGCACCTCGCCCCACTTGGGGTCGGGCTGCGCCACCACGGCGGCATGCAGCACCGCCGGGTGTCCATGGATGACGTCTTCGATTTCGACCGACGAGATGTTCTCGCCGCCCGAGATGATCACGTCCTTCGACCGATCGGTGATCTGCGCATACCCGTTGGCATGCAGGACCGCGACGTCGCCGGTGCGGAACCAGCCATCGGCGAGCGCCTTGCGCGTTGCCGCCTCGTTCTTGAAGTAGCCCATCATCACGGTGTTGCCGCGCAACATGAGTTCCCCAGCCGACTTGCCGTCGGGCACGACGGGCTCGAGGGTGTCGGCGTCGCCGACCATGAGGCCTTCGAACATGGCGGCGCGCACGCCCTGGCGCACGCGCAGCGCACCCTGCTCGACGGGCGCCAGATCGTCCCAGCCGTCCTGCCACACGCAACTCACCGGCGTGCCCGAAACCTCCGTGATGCCGAAGACGTGCTCCACGTCGAAGCCCATCGCCAGCACCGCATTCAGCACGGCGAGCGGCGGTGGCGAGCCGGCCGTGAGCACGCGCACGGGGCGCGGCAGCCGGGTGTCTTTCGCCGCGTCCGCGAGCATCGCCATCACGACCGGCGCTGCGCAGAGGTGATCGATCCGATGGCGCTCGATGGCCTCCAGCACGGCGTCGGCAGACACCCGGCGCAGGCAGACATGGGTGCCCGCCGCCGCAGTCACGGCCCAGGTGAAGCACCATCCGTTCGCGTGGAACATGGGCAAGGTCCACAGGTACTTCGGCGCCCGTGGCATCGCCCAGTTCGTGATCTGCAGCAGGCTCATCAGGTAGGTGCCGCGATGGCTGGCGACCACGCCCTTGGGGTCTCCGGTCGTGCCGGAGGTGTAGTTCAGGGCGAGGGGTTGCCACTCGTCGCTGGGCCACCGGCCGGCAAAGTCCGGGTCTCCGTTCGCCAGCAGCGATTCGTAGTCGGTCCCGCCGATGGGTTCGCCGGGTGGTGCGAGGTGGTCGTTGATGTCGATGACCGCAGGCGCACGGTCGAGCAGCTTCAGCGCTGCGGCCACCGTGGCGGCGAACTCGCGATCGACCATCAGCAATTTGCACTCGCCGTGGCGCAGGATGAACGCGATGCCTTCGGCATCCAGGCGATGGTTGATTGCGTTGAGCACCGCGCCAGCCAGCGGAATGCCGAAGTGGGCCTCCAGCATGGCCGGCGTGTTGGGCGCGAGCACCGAGACGGTGTCGCCCGGTTCGATGCCTCGCATCGCCAGCGCGGACGCCAGGCGATGGCAGCGCTCGCGCGTCTGCGCCCAGGTTCGCGTCAGCTCGCCGTGCACCACCGCCACGCGGTTCGGATGCGCGAGCGCCGCGCGGTCGAGAAAGCCCAGCGGCGTGAGCGGCACATGATTTGCCGCGCACCGTTCGAGGCCCTGTGCATAGGATGGCGCGCTCATGCGGTGGTCTCCTTGGAGGTGTCGTGGAAGGTCGTAAACGCGGAGACTGGCTCGCGCTCGGTGACGAGCGAGTTCTCGACCGACGAGGTGTCGGCGTAGCCCAGGCTCATGCCGCAGACCAGCATCTGGCCGGCGGGAATGTCCAGCAGGTCCGCGATCTGGCGATGGAATTTCAGGAACGCGGCCTGTGGGCAGGTGTGAAGGTTGCGGCCGCGTGCGGCCACCATCACGCTCTGCAGGAACATGCCGTAGTCCAGCAGGCTGCCTTCCTGGAGTTCACGGTCCACCGTGAAGAACAGGCCCACGGGCGCATCGAAGAAGCGGTAGTTGCGACCGTGCTGCAGGTGCATGCGCTGCTTGTCGCCCTTGGCGATGCCGAGCAATCCGTAGAGGTCCCAGCCGACCTTGCGGCGCCGCTCCAGGTAGGGAGAACACCATTCGCGCGGGTAGTAGTCGTAGGGCTCGAGCAGCTCGCCCGACCGGCCGGGATCGTCGTCGAGCACGGCAATCGCCGCCGACAGACGGGCCTTGGCAGGCCCCGTCAGCACATGCACATGCCAGGGCTGCATGTTCATGCCGGAGGCGCTGTAGCGCGCCGTCGAGAGGATCGCCTCGACCTCTTCCCGGGGCACCGGCCGGGGCAAGAACGCCCTGACGCTGCGCCGGGTGGCAATGGCCCAGTCGACCGCTCCTTGCAGCGCGTGTGCCTCCAGCGGTGGCGCCATCATTCGGTTCATTGAGGTTTCCTTGCTATTTCGAAGCCGGGCGAATCGCCCCGTCCACACGGCCCACTTCGCCGGTGGCCGCGCGCGCGGCCTTGGCCTGGGTCGACGCGGCGCGCGACTGGTTCACGAACGACACCGCTGCCGCGCCGATGACGCCGGCCAGGGCGATCGCCATGAAGTTCTGCTCGATGGGCAGGCTCAGCGACACGAGCCAGCCGATCAGGATCGGCGCGGCAATGGCGCCGATGCGGCCGACACCCGAGGCAAAGCCGACACCCGTCGAACGCACGGCCGGTGGATAGAAATCGCCGGCGTAGGCATAGGCCAGCAGTTGCGTTCCGAGCGTGGACGCGCCCACCACGAACACGGCGACGAACAGCAGCTCGGTCGATTTCGTGTACGCGAGCGCGGCCAGCGACGCAGCTCCGACCACGTAGAACGCCACCAGCACATGCTTGATGTTGAACTTGTCGCTCAGCAGGCCGCCGCCGATTGCGCCCACGATCGCACCGACGTTGAAGACGATCACGAAGTTCAGGGCCGAGCCCAGGCTGTATCCCGCCATGGCCATGAGCTTGGTCAGCCAGGAGTTCAGCGCGTAGACCATGAACAGCCCCGTCATGAAGGCCACCCAGATCATCACGGTGCTGAACGCGCGTCCGGCGTCGAACAGGGTGCGCACCGGCGCGTCGTGCAGGCGGTCGGTGGACGCGCCGACATACACGGTGCCGGCTGCGTTCGGCTGCTCCGGCGCGAGCTTGGCCGCGATCTCGCCGAGCTGCCGCTGGTCACCCTTCTTGAGGAGAAACGACAGCGATTCGGGCATCGTTTTCAGAATGAGTGGAATCAGCAGCACGGGCAGGCCGGCCACATAGAACACCCATTGCCATCCATGGCTCTCGATGAGCTGCTTGGCGGTGAGCGCGACCAGAATGCCGCCCACGGAGTAGCCCGCGAAAACCATCGTCACCAGGCGCGTACGCAGCTTCGCCGGTGCGAACTCGCCCATCTGCGCGGTCACGATGGGCAACACCCCGCCGATGCCGAGGCCCGCGATGAAGCGGGCGACGCTGAAGCCGATGGGTTCGGTGGCCAGCCCGGTCAGCGCCGTGAAGACACTGAAGAGCGCCACGCACACCGCGATCATGCGAGGGCGGCCGATGCGGTCTGCCAAGGTGCCCAGGAAGATCGCGCCCAGCATGGTTCCGAACAACGCCGACCCGGCCATGACGCCGGCGCTCGTGGCGTCGACGCCCATGTCTTTCATGATCGATGGCAGCGCGGCACCCACGACCGCCAGGTCATAGCCGTCGATGACCAGGATCAACACGCACCACCAGAGCACGAGCCCGTGAAAGCCGTTGAACCGGGAGTGCCCCGCCAACGCGTGAATATCGACCTGCTTGCCGGCCTGCTGCATGTTTTCGTCTCCTGTCGTTTGATCTGTCGCGAGATGCGATGTCGACGGGAGGTTAGTTCTGCAGGCGGCACGCTTCCATGCCCGCGCGTCTCGATCTGGATGGGGCGTTCGGACATGCCGGCATCACCCGCCAGCGTCGGCGAGCGCCGGCGCTTCGGCCTATTCCGGCGCGGGCGCGGACGAGCGATAGGCGCCCGGGCTGACGCCTGTCCATTTCTTGAAGGCGCGATGGAAGGCGCTGGTTTCCTGGAAGCCAGTGCGGGCAGCGACTTCGGCCACCGTCAGCGACGCGCTCGACAAGAGGTCGATGGCGATGTCCCGCCGCAGGTCGTCCTTCACGCGCTGGTAGCTCACGCCCTCCTGCTGCAAGCGGCGTTGCAGCGTGGTGCCGGAAACGCAGAGTTCCTGTGCGAGCTTTTCGAGTTCGGGCCACGCCTCGGGCATCTGGCTGCGCAACCTGTTGCGCACCTGGGCGCTGGTGCTTGCATCGTTGCGGTACTTGACCAGCAGGTTGGCCGGCGCTTCCCTCAGGAAGTTGTTGACCGTGGCGGGCGACTCCGCGATCTTCAGGTCCAGCAGATCGCTGGCGAAGCTGATGTGCGTGGTCTCGCCGTTGAACTTCACGTTCTCGCAGAAGCGCGTGCGGTAGTGGCTGTCGTCGCCGGGCGGCGGGCACCGGAACTGCATCTCGCGCAGGGGAATGCGCCGGTGCACGAGCCAGCACACCAGGCCATGAACGAGGATGAACCAGGTGCCGTAGCCGAACAGCCGGCGCAGCACGCCGCCGTCATGCAGGACGATGCGCGCCTCGTCGCCATCGCAGACCAGCTCGCCGCGGAAGTCGTCCAGCGTGGCGTGGAGGAACCTCAGAATGCGGCGCAATGCGTGCGCGAGGTTGTCGGCGTTGACGGCGGCGCGCGTCATGAGCGCATAGCTGCCGCGGCGAAGCCCGTGGCTGTCCAGGCCGAAGAACTCGTCGTCCATCAGGTCGGCCAGCGCCACCCACATCTGCGAGTACGCCGCCGCCGAGATGCGCGCGCGCGCCGCGTTCAACAGCTCGCGGTCGATCTTGGCGCTTTCGAGGACGCTGCTGATGTCCATGTTTCTCAGCGCCGCGGCGTGGATCGCCTCGTGCACCAGTTCAATGGACACGGTTCCCTTCAAGCCTGCAGAGTTCATACGCACTCGCTCAAGAATCAGTGGTGGGGCGAGCTCTTTATAAGCGCGTTTCGCGCTGTGCAGGATGCGGCCTCAGGGGACCCGCAGCGTCTGCAGCAATGAGATGCCGCCGACCTCTGTCGTGGGCTATCGCGGAAGTTGTGCGGCTAGGTGCTCTGGGAACCGGAAGCGCCAGGCGTCATAGAGGAAAGCCTCGACAGGACGGCGCTGCGGCAGACATCCAGAATTTCATCGGCCAGTGGCGAGTCGTCAGGACACGCCCGCGACAGCACGATGGCACCGACTGCCTGCGCAATGAGGTCGATCCGCCTGGCGCGTGCGTCGCCGCCCTGATCGTCCTCCTCTGGCGCGTCGAACTGGTTTCCCAGGGTCACCAGCAGGTTTTCAATGCCGGTCGCAAACGCCGTCTTGATCGACTCCGGTTGGCGCGCAGCATCTGCGCACAGGGCGGCCATCGTGCAACCGTCACCCGGTGCATCTCGGTGTTCACGGGACAGATAGTGATGGACAAATGCCATCGCATCGACGCCTTCGGCCTTGGCGGCCGTCTGCGCAAAACCGCAGGTCGCGGCTTGCGCCATCAGGTCGGCCTTGGATTCGAAGTGCTTATAGAACCCGCCGTGGGTAAAGCCTGCGAACGCCATCAAGTCCGCAATCCCCACCCCGTCGTAACCACGCTCGCGAAACAGCGTGGAGGCCGTCTCGACGATGTGCGCCCGGTTCGCCTGTGCCTGCGCCTTGGTGACCTTCATGTCCAGGACCTCTCTAGATGTGCCATCGGTGAAGCCATGAATATACATTGATGTCGATCATCATCAAAGTCCTTGACATCAAAGATGATGATTGACATCATTAACCCAACTTACCTTGGAAGGCTTCCGAAAATGAGCGATACCCACCTGACCGCACCCACCCGCTTCGTCGAAGTGGATGGCGACAAATTCGCCCATCGCCGCTGGGGCAACACCTCCAGCGGACAGCCCCCTCTGTTCTTCGTCCAGCATTTCCGCGGCGGCCTGGACCACTGGGATCCCCTGTTGACCGATGGTCTAGCCGCAGGCCGCGAGGTCATCCTTTACAACGGTCGCGGCATTGCCTCCTCGACCGGCACGCCCCGCAACCGGATCGAAGACATGGCGGACGACATCGCCCTGGTGATCCGGGCGCTGGGTCTGTCCCAGGTCGATCTGCTTGGTTTCTCGATCGGGGGCTTCCAGGTGCAGGAGGTCGTGCTGCGTCACCCGCAACTGGTTCGAAAGCTCGTCCTGCTCGGCACCGGACTGCGCGGCGGCGATCCGAAGATGGAGCCCAGGGTGCTGGAGGTCGCGCCGAACCCCGTGCCGACCGCGGATGACTTTCTCTACCTGTTCTTCGGCCGCTCGGAAGCTGCCAAGCAGGCGGGTCTGGCCTTCTGGGAGCGCCGCCACCAGCGCGCCGACCAGGACCCGCCCAGCTCGATGGCCGTCGCTCAAGCCCAAGCCGAGGCGCACGCCGCCTACCTGCAGCCGCTGCCGGGTGCGAACCCCTATGCCTTCCTGAACGCCGTCACGCAGCCGACCCTGGTGCTCAACGGCGTCGACGACATCATGATTCCCACGATCAACTCCTGGCATCTGTCGCAGAACATTCCCAACGCGCAGCTGTTGATCTATCCCGACGCCGGACACGGCGCGCAGTTCCAGTATCCCGAGCGCTTCCTGCAACACGCGATCCAGTTCCTCGAGGAGTGATGCCGTAGCGCATCCCGTCCCCGCCCGATCAACGACGACACAGCAAACAAGCATGACTGACAAGACGCTCTTCGAGCCCTACACACTTGGCTCACTCCAACTGTCCAACCGCATCGTGATGGCGCCGCTGACGCGCAATCGGGCAGGCGCGGGTCTGGTGCCCAGCGAGTACGCCGCCACCTACTACGGTCAGCGCGCCTCGGCGGGCCTGATCATCACCGAGGCCACCCAGATCTCGGCCGATGCCCAGGGCTACCAGGACACCCCGGGCCTATACACGCCGCAGCAGATCGACGGCTGGCGCAAGGTGACCGACGCCGTTCACGCCAAGGGCGGGCGGATCTTCGTGCAGTTGTGGCACGTGGGCCGTATCTCCCACGTCGACCTGCGCCCTGGTGGCACCGCGCCGGTGGCCCCCTCCCCCATCCGCGCCGCGACCAAGACCTTCGTCAACAACGGTTTTCATGACGTCTCTGAGCCACGTGCCCTGACCCTGGATGAGATTCCAGGCATCGTCGAGGATTTCCGCCAGGCTGCGGCCCATGCGATCACTGCGGGCTTCGACGGCGTCGAGGTCCACGGTGCCAACGGCTACCTGCTGGAGCAGTTCATCAAGGACGGTGCCAACACCCGGACGGACGCGTACGGCGGCTCCATCGAGAACCGCGCGCGCCTGTTGCTCGAAGTCACGGCCGCCGTGGCGAAGGAAATCGGTGCCGAGCGCACCGGTGTGCGCCTCTCGCCGGTGTCGTCGGCCGGCGCCATTTCGTCCAGCGATCCGCAGTCGCAGTACGACTACATCGCCGAGCAACTCAATGCGATGGGCATCGTCTACCTGCATGTGGTCGAAGGCGCCACCGGGGGTCCGCGCGATGCCGCACCGTTCGATTTCGACGCCTTGCGCACTCGCTTCAAGAACACCTACCTGGCCAACAACGGGTATGACCTCGAACTGGCCAACGCCCGCCTGATCGAGGACAAGGCCGACCTGTTCGTCTTCGGCCGCCCCTTCATCAGCAACCCCGATCTGGTCGAAAGGCTGGAGATCGGCGCACCCCTCGCCGCGCTGGACCCCACCACGCTGTATGGCGGTGGCGCCAAAGGCTACATCGACTATCCGACCCTCGCTGATTCCAGCGTCCGGTAGTCGTTTTTCCACGCTGCATATCGCGGCATGGACTCACCCTTTCGATCACGAGCAAAACACATGACCTCTCATTCCACTGTTCTCATCACGGGCGCCTCGACCGGCATTGGCGCCATCTATGCCGACCGCTTCGCACGCCGCGGCCACGACCTCGTGCTGGTGGCGCGCGACAAGGCGCGGCTGGAAACGCTCGCGGCGCGCCTGCGTGAGGAAACCGGCGCTGCCGTCGATATCCTTGCGGCCGATCTGACCCAACCCGGCGACCTGGCCGCCGTCGAGACGCGACTGCGCGAGGACGCCAGGATCGAGACCCTGATCAACAACGCCGGGGCCGCACTGTCCGGCCCGTTCATCGACCAGTCGACAGACGATGTCGCCCGCTTGGTCAGCCTCAACACCACCGCACTCGTGAGGCTGGCGAGCGCCATCGCCCCGCGCCTGGTGCAGGCCGGCAAAGGCGCGATCGTCAACATCGGCTCGGTGGTCGGCCTGGCGCCCGAGTTCGGCATGTCGGTCTACGGCGCGACCAAGGCCTTCGTGCTGTTCCTGTCCCAGGGGTTGAGCCTGGAGCTCGCGCCCAAGGGCGTCTACGTGCAGGCGGTGTTGCCGGCCGGCACCCGCACCGAGATCTGGGAGCGCGCGGGCATCGATACCCGTGCGATGCCCGACCTGATGGGAGTAGAAGAGCTGGTGGATGCCGCGCTGACCGGATTCGACCGCCGTGAACTCGTGACCATCCCGCCGTTGCACGATGCCGCGCGCTGGGAGGTGCTGAACACGGCACGTCAGGCCCTGGTCGCGGACATTCGGCAGGCGCACGTGGCGGAGCGCTATCGAACCGCCGCCTGAAACGGCAAGAACGCCAGAACGGAAGGAACAGCACATGACATTCAAGGCACTGCTCGCCAGCAAGACCGGCGACACCATTTCAAGCAGCCTGGTCGACTTCAAGGAAGAGGACCTGATGCCGGGCGACGTCACCGTCGCGGTCGAGTACTCGACGGTGAACTACAAGGACGCGATGGCGCTCAGTGGCCGGTCACCGGTCATTCGCCAGTTTCCGCTGATTCCGGGCATCGACTTTGCCGGTGTCGTCGAGTCGTCGACTTATCCCGGCATCGCAGCCGGCGACCGTGTGCTGGCCAACGGCTGGGGACTGAGCCAGACGCACCACGGCGGCTTTGCGCGAAAGGCGCGGGTGAGCGGTGATTGGCTGGTCAAGGTTCCCGAGGTGTTTTCGACCCGGGATGCCATGGCCGTCGGCACCGCCGGGTACACCGCCATGCTGTCGGTGCTCGCGCTCGAGCATGGTGGCCTGACGCCCGAGCACGGCGACATCCTGGTGACGGGCGCCAATGGCGGCGCCGGCTCCGTGGCGATCGCGCTGCTGTCGAGCCTGGGCTATCGCGTGATCGCGTCGACCGGGCGTCTCGAGGAATCCGATTACCTGCGTGCGCTGGGCGCGGCGGACATCATCGACCGTCACACCCTGTCCGAAGCGGGCGCACCGATCGCCAAGGAGCGATGGGCCGGGGCCATCGATTCGGTCGGCAGCCATACCTTGGCAAACGTCCTGGCGCAGACCCGGTATCGCGGCGTGGTCGCGACCTTCGGGCTCGCACAGGGCGCGGACCTGCCGGCATCCGTCCTGCCCTTCATCCTGCGCAACGTCACCCTCGCCGGTATCGACTCGGTCAATGCGCCGCAGCCTGCGCGGCTGCAGGCGTGGTCGCGTCTGGCCAGCGACCTGGACCTGGACAAGCTGGCACGGACCACCAAGGTGATCGGATTGGCAGAGGTTCCTGACGTTGCCAGCCAGGTACTCGCAGGGAAGGTCCAGGGGCGCACCATCGTGGATGTGAACGCCTGACCGGATCGCGCATGCCCTTCATCGACGCTCCCAACCTCTCGATCGATGTCGACGGGACTGCATTCGCGTACCGCGACCTGGGGCCGCGCGATGGCGTGCCTCTGGTCCTGCTCAACCACTGGGGCGCGGTCCTCGACAATTTCGACCCGCGGATCGTCGATGGACTTGCCCGCAGGCATCGCATCATCGCCATCGACTACCGAGGGATCGGCGCTTCAGGCGGAACAGCGCCTGTGACCATCGATGCGATGGCGCGGGATGCGATCGCGCTGGTCCACGCACTGGGCTTCGAGAAGATTGATCTGCTTGGCTTCTCCCTCGGAGGATTCGTGGCGCAGGACATCGTGCTGAAAGCCCCCGGCCTGGTGCGCCGACTCATCCTGACCGGCACAGGGCCGGCAGGCGGCACAGGCATCGAACGGGTCGGAGCGGTCTCCTGGCCGCTGATAGTCAAAGGCCTGCTGACGCTGCGGGATCCGAAGACCTTTCTGTTCTTCACCTCCACGGCCAACGGTCGTCAAGCCGCGAAAGCCTTCCTGGAGCGACTGAAGGAGCGCAAGGCGGATCGGGACAAGGAACCGATGCCCCCTGCCTTCCTGCGACAGCTGAAGGCCATCAAGGCCTGGGGCCAGCAGGCGCCCCAGGATCTGGGCGGCATCCGCATCCCTGTGTTGATCGCCAATGGCGACAACGACATCATGGTTCCCACCGTGAACAGTCACGACATGGCGCGTCGCATCCCAGGCTCACAACTGGTCATCTACAAAGACGCTGGGCATGGCGGGATTTTCCAGTACCACGGCGAATTCGTGCCCAAGGCGCTGGCCTTTCTCAATGACTGAACGACGGCATCTTTTGCAACCGGCTTCAGGCCGACTTTCCCGACCGCCCCCTGTGGGGCGGGGCTGCCCGAAGCGCATTCAATCAAACACTCTGGAAAAAAGTCGCCCATGAAAGCGTTCATCATCGATCGTTACGGAAAGAATGAAGTTGGCCGCATCGGCGAAACGCCCGAGCCCGAGGTGCGGGACGATGACGTCCTAATCCAGATCCACGCGGCGAGCATCAATGCCCTGGACTCGAAGATCAAGAGCGGCGAATTCAAATTGATTCTTCCCTACCACTTCCCCCTGATCCTGGGCAACGACCTGGCCGGTACGGTTGAGCGGGTCGGCGCTCGCGTTCGCAGCTTCAAACCGGGCGACGAGGTCTATGCGCGCCCCGACGACGATCGCATCGGCACCTTCGCCGAGTTCATCGCCGTCAAGGAATCGTCGCTGGCGCTGAAGCCCAAGAATCTCAGCATGGTCGAGGCCGCATCCGTTCCTCTGGTGGCCCTGACCGCCTGGCAGGTGCTGGTCGAAACCGCCAAGCTGAAAAAGGGGCAGAAGGTCCTGATCCATGCCGGCTCCGGCGGCGTCGGCACCATCGCCATCCAGCTTGCCAAGCATCTCGGGGCATTCGTGGCCACGACCACCAGCACGGCCAACGTCGCCTGGGTGAAGGCCTTGGGCGCGGACGTCGTCATCGATTACAAGCAGCAGGATTTCGCCACGGTGCTCCGCGACTACGACGTGGTGTTGAACAGCCTCGGCAACGGCGAGCTGAACAAATCCCTCCAGGTTCTCAAGCCGGGCGGGCATCTCATCTCCATCTCGGGGCCGCCCACCCCGGCGTTCGCCATCGCGCGAGGACTGGCCTGGCCGCTCAGGCAAGTGCTGCGCCTGTTGAGTTTCGGCATCAGGAACAAGGCAAAGAAGAACGGGGGCCACTACACCTTCGTCTTCATGCGGGCCGATGGGGCGCAGTTGCGAGAGATCACCGCCCTCATCGAGTCAGGCGCCATCCGCCTGATCGTCGACAAAGTGTTCCCATTTCAGGACACCCACAAAGCGTTGGCCTACGTCGACAGTGGGCGCGCCAAGGGCAAGGTCGTGGTGCAAGTGGTGTAGCTGCCGCCTGCCTGCGCTAGCGTCTTTGATCAGGCCCTTGCCCCGCCGACTCAGGCCATCGCACGGCCGACGCGCAAGCCTCCGGTGGCCTTGGCGTTCTGTACCCGCTCTGCATGACCAGGAGATCGACCTTGAGTTCATACACAACCGCCCGCATCGGCAAGCGCGCACTGGTGACCGGCGCATCTAGCGGCATCGGTGCGGCCATCGACGCGTGGACCCACATTTTCGCTGACGCTTGAACCGCCTGTATTCCAACGCGCACGCCTGTGGTTCTGCGCATCGGTGCGCAGAAGCGGGTCAGCGTTCGATGGAAAAGTGGGGCCAATGAGCGTGGGAATCCACATCAAAGGCCTCCCGCAGAAACGCGGAGTTCGAAACCTTCGAGATCCCGAAGGACTTCGACTACGACGTGGCCGTCCCAGCGGACGACATCAGGGCGCCTGGTCACGCCGCAGCAAGCTGGTTGCGCGATCCTGCTCGCTTCAGTGACAACCCGCAGGGAGGCGCGCATCCTTCGCACGTTGCCAGCTCACTGCGCGTCGATCCTCATCCGCGAACCTGTAGGCTTCAACCGGCTCACGAGAAAATCCAGCAGTGCCCGATGCACCGCCGTGCTGTGCCGGCGCTCCAGGTACACAGCGGACAGCCACATGTCGCTGCGAACGAACTCCGACAGCACAGGCACTAGTCGCCCGCTCTCGACGTAAGGCGCGAGCATCACCGAGGGCAAGTAGACAACGCCTGCGCCAAGCAGCGCCGCCTGGATGAGCGGGCTGGCTTCCGTCGCATCCAACGGTCCACGGACCGGGACCTCGAGTGGCTGACCGTCGACTTCGAAGCGCCACTTGGGCAGCGGATTCAGATGGCTGCTGAACAGCGCGATGTGATGCGCAAGTTCGCCCGGATGAGCTGGCACACCATGCTTACGCCAGTAAACGGGAGCCGCGCAGACAGTGAGCTCCATCGATACCAGTTTTCGAACGATCAGGTTCTCATTGGCTGACGCGCCGAAGCGAAGCGCGATGTCGACGCCTTCCTCCGCAAGATCGACCATGCGGTTTGTGAGCACGAGACTGATGCTGACCTCCGGATAGTGGCCAAGAAAGGCGTTGATCAATGCCGGCAATTCGGTCAGTTCCATGCCGTAAGGCGCCGAGATGCGCACGCGCCCGCTGGGGATCCGCGCGCGGTCCTGGAGCTCGGCTTGCGTGACGTCGGCCAGTTCGAGCATGGGCCTGCTTCTTTCGAGCAGCAAGGCGCCAGCGTCCGTCAGGCTGACGGCATGGCTGGTCCGGTTCAGCAATCTGACACCGAACCGGCTCTCGAGTGCCGCGATGTATTTGCTGACGGTGCCCTTGGACAGCGAAAGATGCTTGGCCGTGCGGGAGAAGCTCCCCGAAGTGGCGACCTCGCTGAATGTGCGCAGGAGATCCAGGCTGTCCACAAATGTTCTCCTTCTTGTTGGTCAGGCCGACGCTCGGTACAAGCATCTCGGACAGGTGCTCAAACGAGCCCGAGTTTTTTCCTCAGGCTCGCATCCACCGGTCCCGCCGGCATGAAGCGGCGCAATTTCGTCAACAGAGACGCCTCCCCCGGCGGCGTGCAACGCATTCGCCACGGGCCCAGCGCCGCCTCGACGATGGTGCTCGCCACGCCGTGCGGCTCGGGCGCACTGCTCACGCTCTCGGCCACGGAGAGCGTCACCAGTTCGCGTTCGCGGTCATAGCCCGCGATCCGCGCCTTGACACGAGGCGCATTGGCATCAAGGTTGGTCCGGGTGAAGGCCGGCTGCACCAGCGTGGCACGAATGCCGAACTGGCGCACTTCATGGTCCAGCGACTCCGACAGCCCTTCCACTGCGTGCTTGGTGGCCGCATAGAGTCCCATGTACGGAGCCGGAAGCACACCGAGCACGGAACTCACGTTGACGATTCGCCCGCGGCGTTTTTCACGCATGTACGGGAGCACCGCACGCGTCGTGCGGAGCATGCCGAAAACGTTGGTATCGAACAGCACTGCAGCCTCGGCTGTCGCGGTTTCCTCGACCGCGCCGATCATCATCATTCCCGCGTTGTTGACCAGCACGTCGATGCGCATGGCCCGGTCGATGACGGATTCGATGCCCCTCTGGACAGAGCCTTCGTCGCGGACGTCCATTTCGATGAACTCCACACCAGGCAGCGCGGGTGCCTTGCGCAACTCGCGAACGGTGCCGAAAACCCGGCAGCCTCGCGCCACGAACATTTCCGCGGCGGCACGTCCGATGCCCGAGGACGCGCCAGTCACTACGACGACTGATGAACTCGACATGACTGGTTCCTTCGATCTTGATGAATGATGATGAAGCGCATCAGTGCGCGGGCTGGGTCGCGTTGCCTGGTTTGATCCTGAACCAGATCGAATACATCGCCGGCAGGAACACCAGCGTCAGGATCGTCCCCGCGAAAGTGCCGCCGATCAGCGTGTACGCCAATGCGCCCCAGAACACCGAATGCGTCAGCGGAATGAACGCGAGGATCGCCGCCAACGCCGTCAGGATCACGGGCCGCGCTCGCTGCACCGTAGCCTCGACCACCGCGTGGAAAGGGTCCAGCCCCTCCTGCTCGTTGTGGTGGATCTGCCCCAGCAGAATCAGCGTGTTGCGCATCAGAATCCCCGACAGCGCGATGAGCCCAACCAGCGCATTGATGCCAAATGCCTGCTGGAAGATGAGCAGAGTTGGCACCACACCGATCAGTCCCAACGGGCTGGTAAGGAACACCATGACCATCGCCGACATCGAGCGCACCTGGAGAATGATGATCAGAAGCGTGACCGCCAGCATGATCGGGAACAGCGGCAACATCGCCGCGGTCGCCTTCTCCGATTCCTCGATGGAGCCGGCCTGGACGACGCGGTAGCCCGCGGGCAGCTTGTCGATGATCGGCTGCAGCTGCTTGGTGATCGCGTTCGACACGTCCGGCGGCTGCGTTCCGTCGGCGATGTCGCCCTGCACCGTGATGGTGGGCATGCGGTCGCGTCGCCGCATGACCGGCTCTTCCATGCGCATCTCGACCTGGCCGACCTGCGACAGCGGAATGCGTTGACCGCCGGCACCGGCGAGCGTGAAGTCCGCGATGCGGGCCGGGTCGAGACGCGTGTCGCCCGCCGAACGGGCGACGACCTGCACGGTGCGGATGTCTTCGCGCACGGTCGTCACTGGCACGCCGCTCAAGAGGAACTGCAGTTGTTGCGCCACGGCATTGGAGCTTAGGCCCACGGCCTGCAGACGGTCCTGATTCAAGGTGAAGTGCAGCGCGGGCGTGCGGGTGCCCCAGTCGGTGCTGACGGTGCGCATCATCGGGCTCGCATCCATGACCTGACGCACGTCGGCCGCGATCTTCCGCAATTCGTTTGCATCCGGCCCCGTGACACGGTAGGCCACCGGGAACGGCGAGTACGGGCCGAACACCAGTTGGGTCACCCGCAGCCGCGCCTCGGGCGCCAAGCCCTGCGCGATGGCCTCGCGCAGCCGCAGCTTCAGGGCGTCACGCTCTTCCTGGCTGGCTGTGCGGATGACGATCTTGGCGAAGGACGGGTCCGGGAGTTCCGGGCCCATGGCGAAGAAGAAGCGCGGTGCGCCCTGGCCGATATAGGAGGTGACAATCTGTGCCTCGGCTTGCTTAGACAGCCAGGCCTCGACTTTCGCCGTCGCGTCGCTGGTCTGCGTGATGGCCGTGCCATAGGGCATCTGCACCTCGACCAGGACCTCGGGACGGTCAGAGATCGGGAAGAACTGCTTCTTCACGACACCCATGCCGAGGATGGACAGCACGAACAGCGCGATAACGGCGCCTGCGACCAGCCACTTGCGTGCGATCACGCGCTCGAGCACGCGACGCAGGCGGTTGTAGCGCGGCGTGTCGTAGATCGCGGCGTGGCCGCCTTCGATTTTCTTGAAGTTCGGCAGCAGCTTCACGCCCAGGTACGGGGTGAACACCACCGCGACGACCCAGGAGGCGATCAGCGCGATGCCGACGATCCAGAACATGTTGCTCGTGTACTCGCCCGCTGTCGACGGCGCAAAGCCGTTGGGCATGAAGCCGACGGCGGTGACCAGCGTGCCCGAGAGCATCGGCGCCGCCGTGTGGCTCCACGCATAGGCCGATGCAGCGATGTGGCTGTAGCCTTCTTCGATCTTCACCACCATCATCTCGATGGCGATGATGGCGTCGTCCACCAGCAGGCCCAACGCCAGGATCAGCGAACCGAGCGTGATACGGTCGAAGTTCTTGCCGGTGGCGGCCATTACCACGAAGACCACGGCCAGCGTGAGCGGCACGGCTGCAGCGACAACCAGGCCCGCGCGCCAGCCCATGCTCAGGAAGCTCACCAGCATCACGACCAGCAAGGCCGCGAAGAACTTCATCATGAATTCGTCGACCGATGCGGCGATGTTGACCGACTGGTCCGTGACCTTCGACAGGCTCAGGCCCAACGGCAGTTCGGCATTGATGGCGCGGGCTTCCGCGTCCAGCGACTTGCCCAGGTCGAGCCCGTTCCAACCCTCTTTCATCACGACGCCGATCAGCAGGGCCGGTTCGCCGCCGCTGCGGATCATGAAGGTGCTTGGGTCTTCATAGCCGCGCTTGACCGTGGCGACGTCCGACAGCTTCAGGGTGCGCCCTTGCGCGACCACCGGCGTGTCCCGGATCTTCTGCAAGGTGTCGAAGGCACCGTCCAGGCGAATGAAGACCTGCGGACCTTTGGTTTCTACCGACCCGGCCGGGCTCAGCGCATTCTGGGCATTGAGCGCGGCGAACACATCCTGCGGGCCGATGCCCAGTGTGGCCAGCCGGTCGTGCGCGAACTCGACGTAGATCCGTTCGGGCTGCTCGCCGGCGATGTTCACCTTCTTCACGCCCGGCACGTGCAGCAGCCGCTGGCGCAGCGTTTCCGCATCGCGCACCAGCACGCGCTGCGGCTCTCCCTTGGCCTTGAGTGCGAAGAGGGCGAAGGTGACGTCGGCGTACTCGTCGTTGATCATCGGGCCAATCACGCCCGCCGGAAGATTGCCCGCTTCGTCGCCGACCTTCTTTCGTGCCTGATAGAACTCTTCTTGCACCTTGGAGGGTGGCGTGCTGTCCTGCAAGGTCAGCGTGGTGAACGCGAGACCGGGCCGCGTGTAGGTTTCGGCGCGATCGTAGTAGCGCAGTTCCTGCAGGCGTTTCTCGACCTTCTCGGCGACCTGGTCCTGCATTTCCTGCGCCGTGGCGCCGGGCCAGGCCGTGATGATGGTCATCACCTTGATCGTGAAGGCCGGGTCTTCCGCGCGCCCCAGCTTGAAGAAAGCGACGAGGCCGGCCAGCGAGATCAGCAGGATCAGGAACAGGGTGATAGCGCGCTCACGGACTGCGAGCGCCGACAGATTGAAACGGCCTTCGCTCATGGACGGGCTCCGCCACCCGCAGGCGCCGCGGCCGCGCCGGCAACGCGCACCTCTTCACCCTCGCGCAGCAGGTGCGCGCCGAGTGCGATCACGCGATCGCCCTGCTTGAGCTCGCCCGTGATCTGGGCGCGGTCGTCTTCCAGCGACTCCACCGTCACCGGCTGCCAGTGCACCTTCGCCGGATCACCGGTGATGACCCAGACCCCCGGCGCCTTGCCGGCGTCGAACAGGGCGCCGATGGGCACCTGCACACCGTTCTTCGCGACGACCTTGCCATCCCCGACGTGAACCGTCACCGTGGCCCCGAGTGGCGCGTTGACCATCTCGCCATCAAGCACATAGCGCGCCTCGAAGGTGCGCGTGAGCTTGTCGGCTGCATCGGAGAGTTGCCTGAGCTTGACGGCCACCGCAACACCTTCCCTGCCGAACAGCGTGGCCTGGCCGACGGAGCCGATGACCGGACGTAGCGTTTCCGGCAACTGGACCACGGCCTCCCTGCGCCCGGCCTGCGCCAAGCGGACCACCGGCTGCCCGGCGTTGACGACCTGGCCAGGCTCGGCCAGCGTCTCGAGCACCGTGCCGTCCGCGTCGGCAACGAGTTCCGAATAACGACTGGAATTGCGCGCAACCTCGGCCTGCGCTTCGGCCGCACCGAGCTGGGCCTGGGCCGCATCCGCCGCCGCCTTGACCTGGTCGTACGCCGAGGCGGAAATGGCGCCGGTGCCGCGCAGATCGCGGTAACGCGCTTCTTCGTCGCTCGCCTGCTTTGCACGCGCCCGTGCAGCGCTGACAGCCTCCTGCTGGGCACGCGCCGCCAACCTCAGGTCGACCGGGTCGATGCGCATGAGCAACTGCCCGCGCTTGACCGTCTGGCCCGCGTCCACGAAGCGCTCCAGCACCTTTCCGGAGACGCGGAAACCCAGGTCGCTTTGAACCCGCGCGGCCACGGTGCCGGTGAACGAGCGCGATGCCGACGCGGCCGTCTGGACGGTGGCTGCGCGCACCAGCGGCGCCTGGGTGCGCGGATCGGGTGGCGCCTTGTCGTCGCAGGCGGCCAGCGCGAACGGCAAGGCGCAGACAAGTGCAGATGTAAGGAAGCGGCGCGAGTGCATGAGGGGCCCATAGACGAATCGATCAGGGCCCCGATTCTGATAATAGTGACCATTTTAGTCAATGGTCACAGTCGATTTATATCTTCAAGGAGACAGACTGCGCAGCACCAGACCCGACAGCTGGGCCGGCGCCTGGTCCGTGTAATGAGCGCTGAGCTGCAGGATCACGGGGTTGATATAGGGGTGCATGACCAGATAAATGGCCGCCGCCGCCTCGTCGATCGGCGTCTTGCGCTCGAAGTCGCCCGACTCGCGGCCCTGCTTCAGCAGCTCGATGAGCATCTGCCGGATGCACTCTTCATGGGCAATGGCCGACGGCCAGCGCTCGCTGGCCGCCGAGATGGCGATCTCGTAGAGCTTGCGGTCCTGGAAGAACAGGCGCAGGCCCGAATCGACAATGGCCTTGAACATACGGCGCAGCTTCTCGGGCGGGCTTTCGACCCCGTCGACCGCCACGCGGATGCCCTCCTGGATCTCGCGCAGGCAGTTCGCGCAGATCATTTCGCCAATCGCCTGCTTGGACTCGAAGAACTTGTAGATGTACGCCTTGGAGAAGCCGATGGCCTTGGCGAGGTCGGAAACCGTGGTCTTCTCGTACCCGTACTGGCTGAAGTGCTCGGTGGCCGCGACGACGATCTGCGCGCGCACGTCGTGATCGGCCGGCCCCCGCGCTACAGGCGGAGAAGAAGTTGCATTGCTCATGACCAGAGCTTACCGCCCGGACAAACAAACGACAACAAGTGACCATATTGAATTATAGTCACACACTTTTTCCTGTCCGCCGTCCCGGAGCAACCCATGTCCCAACGTACTCTTGCCCTGCCCCTGCTGTTCAGCCTCCTCGCAGGCTGCGCTGTCGGGCCTGACTATGTCCGACCTGCCCCGAGCCTGCCGGACCGATTCATCGGCGCGACAGCCCTCGACCAGCGATCCGCCACCGCCACCGCCGAGCTGGTGGCGTGGTGGACCGGCTTCGGAGATGCACGACTGGCCCGCTATGTCGAACTCGCGCTGAAACAGAATCTTGACCTTGCGCAGGCATCCGCCCGCGTGACGCAGGCCCGGGCCGGGCTCGGTGCGGCGAATGCGGCGCTGCTGCCCTCGGGCAATCTCGGCGGACAAGCCGCCAGGGCCTACCAGTCGGTGGAGACGCCACTGGGCCAGGTCCTGAACTCGCAGCCAGGGTTCGATCGCTACGGCAACGCCTACGAAGCGAGTCTCGGCGCAAGCTGGGAGCTGGACATCTTCGGCGGCCTGCGCCGGGGACGCGAGGCAGCGCTGGCCGACTACCAGGCATCGGAGGCCGGCGCGACCGCCACGCGCCTGGCCGTGGCCGCGCAGACCGCAGACATCTACATCACGCTGCGCGGTCTACAGGCCCGCCTCGACGTGGCACGGCGGCAAGTCGCCACGCAGCAGGACCTGCTGTCGAAGATCAACCTCCTCTACGGCAAGGGGCTGGCCGCCGAACTCCAACTGAGGCAAGCCGAAGGTGCCCTGGCGCAGGTCCGTGCATCTGTGCCAGTGTTGGAGGCGGGCGAGGCCGCGGCCATGAACGCGCTCGACGTGATGCTGGGCGCGACGCCGGGCGCGCACCGCTCCGAATTGGCGGCGGGGGGTGTCATTCCTGTCGCACCGCGCATCGGCGCCACCGGATCACCCGGCGATTTGCTGCGGCGGCGGCCCGACCTGATCGCTGCCGAGCGGCGCCTTGCGGCATCGAACGCGCGCATTGGCGTGGCCATGGCCGAGTACTACCCGAAACTCTCACTGGGGGGAACGATCGGCAGCGCCACGTCCGTGGCCAGCGGCAATCTGTTCACCGGCGGCGCCAGCCAGGCTGCGGCCCTGCTCGGCCTGCGCTGGCGGCTGTTCGACTTCGGGCGCATCGACGCGCAGATTGCACTCGCCAAGGGGCAGGACGCGGAGTTGCTCGCAGCCTACCGGCTCGCTGCACTGCGTGCGACCGAAGACGTGGAGAACGCCTTCTCCGCCCTGGTCAAGCGTGAAGAACAAGCCGCCTTGCTCGCGCAGGGCGAGGCATCGCTCGGTCGCGCGCGAGGGGCATCGTTCGCGGCCTATCAGCGAGGCGTCATCAGCCTGATCGAAGTGCTGCAAGCGGACGAGAGCCTGCTGCGCGTGGCCGATGCAAGAGCGCAGGCGCAAACGGAGTCGGCGCGCGCGGCGGTCAGTGCGTTCAAGGCGCTGGGTGGCGGCTGGCAGGCTGAACCCCTCGAAGCGGTGGCAATCCGTCCGCATTGAGACACTGAATACGTCCCGGCAACCCGGGCGATCCGACCGACTCACCCGTTGCGCTCGAAAACACCGGTTCTTCCGACCTCCACGCCGAAGGACAGAGAGACGCAGCGACATCGCACAGATGTACAGCTACAAACCTCCTGTGCCGCAGCACGAAGCGTGTGACTCTAGCGTCTTCCCCAATCTCCCCGGGCGAAGCCCCACACCGTCACTGCGGCGCCGACGATGGCGCCCCCAGCCACCAGCAGGAAGGCAGACTCGAGGCTGAGCCTCCCCGCGAACACCAGCGCCGCTGCGGACAGCGCGCACACGAAGCGCAAGACACCGGCCGCGAGCGGCCAGCCGACGCGCCGCGCGCCCTGCCCCGCGAAATACAGTGACAACGCGACGGCAATGAAGCCGAACACCGGGCCCATCACCCTCAGGTACTGCCCCCCGACGGCCAATACGTCGGGGTCGCTCGCGAAGTGAGACATCCACAGTCCAGGAAAGAATGCCACGCCGAGGCCCAGCACTTCGAGCAACCCAGCAACGAACAATGCGTTCACCAGCGCAGCGCGCCGCGCACGCACCACATCGCCGGCGCCAATGCAGGTTCCAACCACGGCGACGGCGGCGGTGCCGAAGCCGAACATCACGGGAACCAGCAACATTTCCAGTCGAGACGCGATACCGTAGCCCGCGATCGTCGACACGTTGAAGGCGCCTGCAGCCGCTGTGATCGCGGCAATTGAAAGCGTCGTCATCGCCGCGTTGAGGGTCGACAGCAAGCCAACGCCAAGGATGGCACCGAAGTGATCACGCCGTAGCGGGTGCCGACGAAGTCGAAGCCTCGAGCCCGCGGATCGCATGGAGGCAACGATCGCCACGAGCGAGCCTGCACTGCACAGCACCTGCGCCACGCCCGCACCGGCGACGCCCATCCGCGGAAACCCCAGCCAACCCAGGATCAGGACGGGAGAAATAATGAGCCCGGCGCCAACGCCGCCGAGCATGATCAGTGCTGGAGTTCTGACGTTGCCCGCACCTCGCAAGGCTGACTGCAGCAACGTCGGAATCCAGAACAGCACCGCGCCGCCAAAGAGAATGTCCGAGTATCGAATCGCCTGCTGCAAGGACGCGCCTGTTCCACCCAGTTCACGGTAGAGCATCGGACCCGCGGCGATCACAGCCAACGCGAACAGTCCGCCTGCGATGATCGCGATCACGACGCTGTGCTACACGAGACTTTCGGCTTCGTCTTGCCGCCCGCCGCCGAGCGCCCGCGCGACCGCCGAAGAAACCCCGCCTCCGACACCGCCGTTGGAGACCATGGTCATAAGCAACATGACGGGCACGACTAACGAGGCCGCTGCGATAGCGTCGACACCCAGCCCGCTCACGAAGTAGGTTTCTGCCACGCTCAGCACCGTCTGCATGAGCATCACGGCGACCGTGGGCACCGCGAGGCGAATCAACAGCGGCAGCAGCGGCGCGTGCAGCAAGGGGTTGGCGACGCCCGAGTTGACCTTGGCGGGCAAAGGGGCTGGCTCCAAGGCTCTGGCGGCGTCAGCAGTGAGGGAAGTTGTCATCAGGTGTCCACCCTTGGCTGGCATGTGCGTGATGGGCACCCGCAACTCCGGGCTCTCCTGCCAACCGTTTTTTTCTTACCGCACGCGGAGCGTGAAGCAGTCGTTGCTCAATTGGCCTTGGCGCGCAGATCGGCCGGGTGCGGCATCGTCGAAATAACTTTGCTGTTCACACGAGAGCCGGAGCCGACATTCTGGTCGGGCCGCAGGTTGTAGTGAACGGCCTCGGCTTCAACGAGAGAACGCGCCGTCGAAACAGCCATGGTCTCGGGACCGCGAGAACCGCGAACCACGTTCTGGTCGGGCGCTTTGGCGGTGCGCACGGCCTCGGCATTCACCTCATCGCGCGTCTTGCTGGAGAAGGCCTTGTGCACACCGTCGTACGCCTCTGCGTGGGCGCCGGCCGCGACCAGGAGGGTCAGAACAGGGGCCGATACGATCTTCATGGCTGTCGTGAGATTCATGGAGGTTCCAAAGAAAAAGGTTGGAGCAAAACGCTTGCGGGTCTCGTCTCGAGAACCTGCAGATCAAGTCTTGCGCCAAATTCGACCTCGGCAGTCATGCGATCAAGACACGCCACGTTTCCGTAGCCGAAACCTTCTGCATCGCAGCAACGGGCCTTCCAGCATGCCCGTCCCGGCGGGCTTTGAGAATCAAGTCGCGCGCCCGAACGTCTGGAGCGCGCGTTCCAGTCGTTCGTCCTGAGATTGATCGCCAGAAAGGAATCGGAAAGACCTGCGCTCTTAAAATCGGCATGCACACATCAGGCGCGGATCGGAAAACTAGTTCACACGTCACATCGCGATCAAACCTCTTACGTTTGTCTGCTGTAACGAGATCTTCAATTCGCCCGGGTGCACCCATCTGCTCGTAGATATCAACGCCGCGTCGCCATGCTAGTGCTCATTCGCACATTGACTCTCTCGAGCAGTGGACTGCCAGCACCGGAGCCCGAAGCCGAACGCCGCAGACCTAACCGACGATAACCAAAGGCACGTCAATGCTCCCTTATCGGCGGCTGAGAACGCACCGCAAACGGTAGGAACATGCTGCACCCAGGCCGGCAGCTCGTCCCTGCGAGTGGCAGGTACGCAGCGACACCCGACATCCCTCGGCCTCGCGCGAATGGCTACTATCGGCCGATTGTGTTGAAAAACTCGCCTCGAATCTTGCCTGCGTTGGCGATCGCACAGGATTCGCAATCGAGTTAACGAAGCGAGAGCGCGCAGCACGCCGCTGCGTTCACCTCACACGCTTTTCACGGCTGCATGTCCTTCAATTGGCATCAACCACTTGGCCATCCGCCGCAGATTCTGGGCTGTAGCCGCCAGCAGGAACTCGTCCTGCGCACCACTGAGCCCGCGAAGCCGGAGCCGATCCAGCTTCATGATGCGCTTGAGGTGCGCGAACAGCATCTCCACTTTCTTGCGATCCCTGCGTGACTGGCTGTACTCCGGTGTCCTTGCAATGGATCGTGCCGTCTCGCGTGCACCTTCATGGACGCTTCTCGCGATCTTGCGGAATGGCGTGTTCGGGCAGCACCGATCTTTCATCGCACAGCCGACGCAGTCTGACTGACTCGCTCGGTAGATCACCGTGTCGGCCTTCGTGACGTGGCTGCGCGGGATCGTGAATCGGCGTCGTTCATTACGCAGCGCATGGCCTTCGGGGCATACGTACTCATTGCGCTCTGGTTCCCACTCGAACTCGCCGATCGACAGGCTGCCGTCCTTGCGGGCCGTCTTGTCCCACACGGGCACATGAGGTTCGATCTGCTTGTCTTCAACCATCCAACCAAGCAGCGGTGCAGTGCCGTACGCCGTATCACCCACAAGCCGTCGCGGCTTGATGTCGAAGCGCTCTTCGACCCGATCGATCATGGTTCGGGTGGAGTCGACCTCCGGTGTGCGATGCGCAGGCGTGGCCTCCACGTCCATGATGATGCCGGCCGACAGATCGATCAGATAGTTGGTCGAGTACGCGTAGAAGGCCGGACCACCCGGTGCTGCGGTCCATTGCGCAGCCGGGTCGGTCGGAGAGATGTTCCTGGATGGTGCCTGCGTGTCGTGCGGCACCTCGGGCGCACCGTCGGCAACCGGATTAGTGGCGTCCAGCGCTTCGAGGTACTCGCGCACCGCACGGCTGCACTGGGTGCCTTGGCGCCACTGCGCAACCTCGGAGGCAGGAACATTGCGCGCGCGGTTAGCGTCGGCCTTGATGACGCTGGCATCGATGGCAAATCCCTCCCCTTGCACCAGCCCTTCGGTCATGCAGCGGTGCAGCACCGCCTCGAAGACGAATCGAAATGCATTGCTCTGGCGGAAGCGGCCATGCCGGTTCTTGGAGAAAGTGGAATGGTCGGGCACCTTGTCCTCCAGGCCCAGGCGACAGAACCATCGGTAGGCCAAGTGGAGATGGACTTCCTCGCACAACCGGCGCTCGGATCGGATGCCCAGGCAGTAGCCGATGACCAGCATGCGGATCATGAGTTCGGGATCAATCGATGGCCGGCCGGTGTGGCTGTAGAACGGCGCAAGATGTTGGCGTAGCTCGCTCAGATCGAGGAAGCGATCAACGCCTCGAAGCAGGTGATCACGCGGGACGTGATCGTCGAGGTTGAATGCGTAGAACAACTGATCTTGAGCGGTGCCTTGACCCATCATGATGCATACCTCCATCGATCACGAAGCGCATGCAAACTGCAAGCCAGCTACGGGGATTCGGGAGAGTTTTTCAACACAATCGGCCAAGACCAGTCATTGGCGATAGCAGCAGGACCCGCCCCAGAAGTAGTCTTATCAGAGAAGAAATCCGCATGAAAGACTCATACCGCAACTTGAAATTGGCCGAAGGTATCTTCAGCGTTGTTTATCTGATGACCTGTCTTGCGGATCGCGTACATGAGGACTTGGAATTCAACCTGAGCCTGTTGGCCAATGTCGTGTTTGCCGTTCAAGTCGCTACCGTTGCCGCCATCTTGGTATATCTGCCAAGCTTTCTAGCGTCGCTATTTCGTAGTCGATCCGATCGACAACCGGTGCGTGTCATGGTGGGAGTCTTCGGAATTTTGATAGTTTTCTCATCCACGACGGACTTCTTCAACCATATGCGTAACTCCATAGTTCGTTTCCTCGAACGAAAATTAGGTACGCTTCTTCTTATTGGCGCTCAACCTAACCATTCAGTCGAGCGGACCGCCTACGGCATCCGCTCACCTTTGCGTTAGGCCGCAAAACCGACTACCTGTGGCTCGTCACCCGAAAGCCCGCCCCCCCCATGAAGATTGAAGCGCTAGATCATTTGGTATTAACGGTCGCAAGCATCCCAAGGACACTTGACTTCTATCAGCGTGTCCTAGGCTTTGAAGCCAGAGAGTTCAAGGCCGGGCGATTCTCAGTGCACTTTGGACAACAAAAGATCAACCTGCACGAGTTGGGGACTGTTGTCGATCCGAATGTGAAGCACGCTACTCCAGGTTCTGCGGATCTATGCTTCTTGACCGTAACACCTATAGAACAGGTACTTGTGCACCTACAAAACGAAGGCGTTCCGGTCGTGCAAGGGCCAGTCCTAGCTACTGGCGCGCAACGCGCATTGGTTTCCGTCTACTTCTATGATCCCGACGAGAACCTGATCGAAGTAAGCAATGAGGTCTAGCCGTACTGAAACTGCGTGGTTGCGGCCTAACCATTCGCTCAACCGGACCCATTGCGGCGTGCGGCCAAAGTCCCGCCATTTCATTCTGGGCCTTTAGCCACACGCCGCAACGGTCCGGTTAGCTCAAACGTTGAGCGACCGCTGTACGACCTTGAAATCGCTCAGCGATTTGGCCGCTCCGGGCCCGTTCACGACGGCGGCGCGACCGGCTACAGTCGGCCATAAGCCGCCGTTCGGCGCGGATGAGCGCGCGTCAGCGTGTTGGGCGCGTGCCCATGGCCGTGAGCACGCCCAACCCGATAAATGATGTTCCCGCGAGCCGGTTACCCCAGCGGCCGCCCCAAGCAGCTCGTCTCAGGCGCGGTGCGACGAGACTTGCCGTTAGCACGTAGATGACGTCGGTGCAGCAAGCGATACCAACGAAAACACCACCGAGCGCAACGGTCTGCATCAGCGGGTTGCCGTGAGCGTCCATGAACTGCGGCAGGAAGGCGGCGAAGAACAAGGTGGTCTTTGGATTCAGCAGCGCGACCATGAAGCCATCTCGAAAGACGCGTCGCAAGGGCTGCGCCAGCGCCTGCGGCGTTGCGTCGGCGACTGGCGGCGCCGTCTTCCACATTCGGATACCGAGATACACGAGGTAGGCTGCGCCGGCCCATTTCACCGCGGAGAAAGCAGCCGATGACACGGCGAACAAGGCGGCCAGCCCGAGCGCAGCTCCCAACGCATTGGAGAGATTGCCAAGCGCGACGCCCAGTACGGATGAAAGACCGCATGCGCGACCCTGCGCCAAAGTACGGGCCACGATGTAGACGACGGCGGGTCCGGGGGTGATAGCCAACACCAGGCTGGCACCAACAAAAGCCAGGAGCAAAGGCGTGTCGGGAAGCATATGAACTCCAAATATCAAGGTGGCAAGTATCGCTGCACCACCACTATTTGCAAGAAGCCATCCTGCAGGATGCGTGCATTAAGGATGCCTTGCGTCGCGTCTTGCAGGCGCGAGTTGCAAGGTCAGCTTCGGAGCCCTGGCAAGGTCGGCTATGGGCCCTTTGCAGAAGTTCGAGGCTCGCGAAAGCGGTCATCCGGCGTCAGCGGAAAAATGCCTGTGCAGCATCGCGCAGCGATGTGAAGTTTCGAACGGCGGTCTTGGTGCCTCGCTCTTGCTAATAAACCCGAAAACCATCAAGCGTTTCCACCAGATATTCCCCGTCGAAGGTTTTGGGCTAGCCTCGCTGTCTGCATCCGAATCACTGACGCGGACCCTGGTCGCGTATGTCGCGCAGGGGGCTCGAATATTCTTGCTGTGCAACGCACAGCGCATGTATCCCGGGGAAGTCGAGCCGCTCTAACAGGTCACTCAACAGAGCAACGAACGGAGCATTTTCGACTTCATCGGAGTGGCGTTCGATCCAGCACTCAACATCGGTGAGCCGACCATCAAGCGCCAAGCTGGCGAGCTCTTCCAAGGCTTGGTTGTCCAGCATGGCATTCCGAGGTAAGAGATGCCTCGGTAAGGTCACGCCAGCTTCTACCTCCTGCGGTGTAGCGGCGGACCAGGCTGAATCGGAAGCATTGACGATCGGCATGAAAAGCGTGAAAGAAAACGTAGTGCCTTGCCCGATGACGCTTGCGACGTTCAGAGATCCGCCCATGGCCGAGACAATGCGCTGAGCGATGAACAATCCCAAGCCTGCACTGCCGCTGGCAGCCTGGACCTGTTGGAATTGCCCGAAAATATCGACCTGCTGGCTCAGGTCAATTCCTATGCCTGTGTCGCTCACTTCGAAATGCGGATTGGTAGCGTTTGGGTGTCGCTGAGACTCAGATCAGTTCGGCATCCGCAGGCGGCGACTCGATCGGCGCGGTGCTCCATTGCAGCCGCAGGCTGTCGTCCAGGTGGCCGTCGCCGAGGATGGAAAGATCGTTGCCGAGCACAATGTTCTTGGCGGGCAGAGGGATCGTCGCGGCTGCGCCCGTGACCTCGAAATCCTGCGGACCATCCAAGAGGCCCAGCGCCGAAGCGAAGGTATCGGTGGAGCGGCAACCGTGCTCCACGAACGGCCCGGTGCTCGCGCCCATCGCCAGGCCCATGGCGCCAAGCTTCGATTCGGGGTCGATCCGCAGGTAGGTGAAGATCACACGGTCGCCGGCGCTGGGCTCTCGCATCAGCTTCACCTGCGAGGCGAAGCTGGCTTGTCCGCTCCAGGTGATCGTGCAGTCCGGCGGCACGTGGAAGGCGCCGCCTGCCGCCAGCTCCATGGTGGAGTCATAGGTGCCGATCGCATAGCGCACGGGCCGCTTCACATCCTCGCCACAGGTGTCGCGCACCGGCCCTACGTCGGCTCGCCAGCGCGTGCGTATCGGCCCGTCGACGGCGAGGCCCGGGTAGTTTTGCTTGAACCAGTGCGTGTCGATGCGGATGTTCCACTGGCTGACGGTGCGCCGGTTGCTGCGATCCGCACCCAGCTCCACCCACACCGGTCCGCGCGAGCCCGCGCCCACGCGCGGCAGGTCGCAGACGACGAGCTCATGCTCCCAGCGCACCACCTGGCGCTCCGATCCGTCGACGAAGACCTTGCCCTGCCTGCGACCGAAAGCGCCGATGAGGTTGAGCTGGTCGTTCAGTTCATCGACCTCGACATGGTGAATCGACGGCGAGAGGATGTGACTCACCGCGCTGCGCGGATTGGGCTTGGCGATGAAGTAGGCGCCGGTCTTGGTGCCGTTGCCGGTGTCGTGGTTGAGATTCTTGCGCTGCATATGGGCGATCACTTCTTCGCCCGTGAAGGCGCGTTGCTTCGGCGTGTGCGGCTTGAAGAGGTTGGCGCCCAGCATCCGGTCAACACAGTACTTCGGTATGTCAAAGGCGGCCGGCGGCGAGCAGATCTCCGTCCAGCCCAGGTAGAGGCCCGCGTTCTTACGGTGGCAGGCGACGAGAAAGTCGATCACCCGGTCGTTGTCGGCGCTGTTGGCGCTGTTGCAGGCGTTGATGACGACGACGCTGTCCTGCGCGAACTCCCAATAGGTGTCGACGAAGGCAGCGGTGATGCCGTAGCGCGTGTCCTTGAGCATGATCTCCTCGCCCTTGCTGTCCACGGTGGCGAGGCCGTTGTAGGCCGTGAAGTAGGTCAGCCGGAAGGCGGCGAGATCGGCCTGGAAATCGGGTTGTGCCTCCAGGGTGGGGTCGATCAGCGTGGACGACTGGATGGAGTACATCTGCGGTGAGCCCGTATCCTGATGGCGCGTGTGCTTCACGCCGCCATGAGTGTTGATGTAGAAGAAGCCGTCCCCTTTGATTTGGCGCAGGGTCGTAATGTGCGCGTCACCCTCGACGCCTGGTTGCAGCGCGTAGTCATGCGCGCTGAGCCAGCCGGACATTTCCGCGATAGCTGCCTGGCCGTCGAAAGGCGTGAAGAAGGAATGCATCAGACGTGCCTTGCGCTCGCTAGGCAGTTCCGGCGGCTTGGCGGCAGCCAGCCCCGCCGCCTTTTGTGCTTGGCCCGTATCAGCGATGGCGGCGGTCAGCGTCGAAGTTCCGGTGGGCTTGAAGTTGTGCGACACCATGTGCACGCGGCCATCGGCGAAAGTGCCCCAGGCCGTCAGTGAGCGTTCGTCAAAGCCTGTCTCCACATAGTTCGGGTCTTTCGCCATGATCCCCGTCAACTCGGTCAGGTAGGCGATCGACTCGAGCTTGCGCGATTCGAGATCCAAGCATGCAGCTTCCACGGCCCGGATGCTGGCAAAGCGGCTTGCGGGCGCGAGCCCCCCGTCCGTCCGAGGGCCTTCTCCACCGCCTACCGCGAGCGGGCCGCTGCCCCCTCCCCCTCCCCCTCCCCCGCCCCCTCCGCCGCAAGCGACAAGCAGCGAAGGAGCACCGAGCCACAGCGCGGCCGTGGATGCGCGACCGAGGAAATTCCGGCGACCACGGGAAGGAGCCAGGGAAGAGAGGGAGGCGGATATCGAAGGAAGAGGGCTTTTCTTGGTTGTCATCGTCAGGTGCAAAAAAGGCAATGCCGGCGCCCATTCCCGGGCGACGCGGCCAGCAACGGTTTGTTGCGGCCGCGACTGTAGGCAGCGCTGGCCGCACTGGGAATTGCGTTTTTTGTGATACCTTTTTTGGATGACCAGACCAGTCACCGTCCGCCAAATCCGCTACTTCCTCGCCGTTGCCGAGGAGCGCAACTTCAGGCGCGCCGCGGAGCGGCTGGCCATCACGCAGCCGCCCCTGTCGCGGCAGATCGCAGAGCTGGAGGCTGAACTGGGCCTGCAACTGCTCGAGCGCAATACGCACGGCGTGCGGCTGACCAGCGCCGGAGAGCTGGCCATGCGCAGCTTCGCGGAGCTGATGCACAGTTTCGACGCGACGCTCGAGCATGTGGCCCAGTCCGCGAACAAGCTGCCGCGTCTTCGCCTGGGCGTTCTGAACTGGGTTCACTTGAACCGACTGTCCGCAATGGAACGGAGCTTGGTGGAATCGGGGCATGCGAGCGGGATCGACGTACAAACGACAACGACGATTGCCGCAGCCTCGGCCCTGCGGCGCAACGAGCTGGATGCCGCCATCGTGCTCTGGCCGGCTTCGATGTACCGCCTGCGTGGCAACCTGGTCGATGAGGTCCCCCTCATGGCCTTCGTTCCTGCGACGTCGGATCTCGCGCGCCAGCGGCGCATTGCAGTGCGGGACCTGCAGTCCCTGCCGCCATTCTTCCGCTTCAGTCGCAGCGTCAACACACGCATGTACGACGAGTTCACGCGCGAGTACACGGCGCATGGCTTTCGGCCGAAGGCCGAGGCGCCAGCACCCGATCCGTTGCATGTCTTCGCCCAGATCGGCGCCGGCCGTGGCTGCACCTGCCTGCCTGCGCCCTTTGCGTTGCATCGCTACGCGGGCGTACAGCCCAGGCCGCTGCGGGAGCGGATCATGGTGCCGCTGGTGGTACTGACTGCGTCGCGCGTGACGCAGGAGTTGCACAACGCCCTGGTCAAGGGCGCGACGCGGATGCTCAGCGGGTGAACGGCGTCGTTGTGGGTGGCGCAAACGTCGAAGGTGCTGATGCTCCCCCGGGCCTTCTCGAAGGCATCATCCCTTCCGCGATCGACACGGCCGCCAACCTTGGACATCGGGGCGCGCGGCAGCGACGCGAGACGGAGCAGTTACTCATGGGTTCAGTCGAAGGCAGCATGGCTTGCAAGCAAATCCCCTCTGTTCATTGCCGGGCTACACCAAGGACGTCACGATATCGCGCACTGAGGGGACGCTGCCTGCAAGGCACCCGAGGCCGGCCCCACGCGCCATGGTGCAGATCAACAGCAGCGCCGCGAGCCCACCGCAAACTCTGTCAATGCGGTACTTCAGGGTTCATAAAGTCGACCAGTTGCCGCCACGCCCCGAACGGTCCTGCGATCGGGAACATCAAGCCGAGTGGCTCGAGCATGTAAAGCGGCCGTAGCTTCAACTCGCGCAGCAAACCGGCATCGAGGAGAGGCCGCACGAAGTTAAGCGGCAGGAACGACAGTAGGTTTTCTTGCTGCGAGAGCCACCACAACATGGCCGTTGAACGAGTGACGACCGGATAGGTGCGGATCGGGTGAGGCAGATTCGCGGTCAATTCGTCGAATCGCTCACGGGCGGCCGAACCCGTGGGGGCGAGTAGCCAGGTCTCGTCGGCGAGTTGCGGCCAGCCCAGGGAACGCTTGCGCGCCAGCGGATGGTCTGCGCGCGCCAAGACCGCGAAACGATCTTCGCGCACCGGCATGAACTGCCAGCCTTCCGGGATCACGGGAGGCCGTCGGCATGCCACGAGATCTGCCTCGCCACGTGCGATGGCCAGCAGTTGATCGTCCCCTTCGGCTTCCGAGAGGTGAACGGTGACATCCGGATGCCGTTGCGCGAAGCGAGGCAGCACGTCGAGCAGGAGCCCGTTCATCGCGCCGACCGAGGCGACGAGGCGGATGGCGCCGCCGATGCGTTGCCGTCGCGCGGTGACGACCTCGGCGCCGTCGGCGACCCCGATCAGCATGCGACGCGCAACGGGCAAGAGGTCTTCGCACGCCTGCGTGGGCCGCGCGCCGCGCGCATGCCGCTCGAAGAGCTGAACTTCCAGCAGCCGTTCCAGGTACGCGAGGCCCTGGGTCACCGACGACTGCGTCATGCCGATCGAGTCCGCCGCCCGCTGGAGGCTGCCCAGCTCTGCCACCTTCAAGAGGATCTGCACATGCCGAAACTTGCCGCGCGCGAGCAGGCGGTTGAAGAGGACGGACGCGTCATGGCTCAAGATATCGGAAAGTCTAATGGAAGAGCGTCATTTTTAATTTGTCGCCGATGGCTTGCTCAGAAATGATGGCAACTCCACAAACGGCGGGCAGCAAGCCACGCGACAGGAGACAAAACGTGAAAAAAAAATGGCCACTGCTCGCGGTTGTCTGTTGCCTGCTCGGCGCCTTTTCGGCCCATGCGCAGGACGAGGTCTGGCCATCCAAGCCGATCCGAGTGATCGTGCCGACCCCGCCCGGCGGCGCCTACGACCGCACCATGCGACCGCTTGCGCAGGAGTTGGCGTCGTTGCTCAAACAACCGGTGGTGATCGACAACAAGCCTGGTGCCGGCAACATCATCGGCGCCCAGGCGGGCGCCGCGGCCCCACCCGACGGCTACACGCTCACGATGACGGGCATGGTGAACACGATCGCCCAAGGCATGTACGACAACGTGCCCTTCAACATCGTCAATGACTTCACCCACGTCGCAATGATCGGCGGCGGCGCGCAATGGCTGGTGGTCAACAGCCAGTCCGGCATCGAGTCCTTCGCCGATCTGATCGCCCGCGCCAGACGCGAGCCGGGCGCGATCAACTACGCGAGCTCGGGCGCCGGCAGCACCGGCCATCTGTTGATGGAACTGCTGCAGAAGGCGACACAAACCTCGTTCGTGCACATCCCCTACAAGGGCGGCGCGCCGGCGCTGATGGATGTGCTGGGAGGCCAGGTCGCTGTCACCGTGATTCCGCCGAGCGGGTCGATGCAGTACATCCAGAGCGGCAAGCTCAAGGTGCTGGCGGTGTCCAGCCCGAAGCGCAGCCCCGAGCTCCCTCAGGTTCCGACTTTCGAGGAGCTGGGCTACAAGCAGCTGACGGTGATCTCCTGGGTGGGCCTGTCGGCACCGAGGAAGACGCGGCCCGAAGTCGTGCGCAAGGTCAACGAAGCAGTGCGCGAAGCGATGACGAGGCCGGAGCTGCAAAAGAAGCTCGACGCCGAAGGCATCACGCCGATGACGATGACGCCCGACGAGTTCACGCGCGTCGTCAAGAGCGATACCGAGCGCTGGGGTGCACTCACACGCAGCCTGCAACTCAAGGCCAACTGAAACCCAAGCCCATCCCTCATGCCTTTTGTCACATCGAACAAACGCGACATCTACTACGAGCGCCACGGCGCCGGCCCGGCGATCCTGTTCCTGCACGGAGCCGGATCGAACGCCGCCACCTGGTGGCAGCAATTGCCGGCCTTCACGCCGCAGTACACCTGTCTCACGATGGACATCCGCTGCTTCGGTCGTTCGGTGGCGCCGCCGGAGGAGTTCTCGCTGGAGCTCTTTGTCGGCGATGCCTTGGCGGTACTGGCGCGCGAAGGCATCGAGCGTGCGACGGTCGTCGGCCAATCGCTTGGCGGGATGATCGGGCTGCGGCTCGCGCTGCGCCATCCCGAGCGCGTCGCCGCGTTCGTCGCTTGCGACACGTCGCTGGCCATCGACCACCCGACGCTGGTCGACAGCATCGAGCGGCGCTTTAAGACAGTTTCCGCGGTAAGCATCGAGCAGCGCTCGCTGGGCGCCTGGTTCTTGAAGGCGCAGCCCGCGCTTGCAGCGCTTTACGCGCAGATCAACCACTTCAACCCGAGCGCTCACAGTATTGAGCCCGAAGCCTGGCGCGAGGCCGTACTGCGTCTGAACCAGCCCGAGAACCTGCTTGCCGTCGCTGAGATCGACCAGCTGGCTTGCCCGACGATGTTTCTCGTTGGCGCCGAAGACCCGATTGTTCCGCCGGCGGTCATGCGCGAACTCGGCCAGCGCCTGCCAGGAAGCGAGGTCGTTGTCGTCGAGGAGGCCGCGCATTCTGCGTACTTCGAGAAGCCGCTGGAGTTCAATCAGACGGTGTTCGACTTCTTGAGACGACGCGCCGACTCCTAGGTCTGCTGTGCAGCGACTTCTGAATCTCGGAGCTTGCCTCCATGCAAAAGCGCGCTCACGACCCGGCCCACGCTGGCGAGCAGCTCGGAGCTCTTCTCTCGCCTGTGCTCGAAAGCTCCGATACATTCTGTTGCCTTGCGCTCCGCAACCGCCCCTTGAAGACGCTGCTGAGACGTCCTATTTTTCTCCCGTTCCAAGTTGGTCGTAGAGAAATGGAGGACAAAGCCATGGCCATGGACATGCTCAAACAACTTGCCGGCTCCCCCTTGCCGGCGACCTTTCGGACCCGGGCGGAGATCGACCAGATCAAGCTGCTGCGGGCCGCCGGCCTCGTGATCGCGCTGACGCCCGCGCCGTCGGATCCCCTCACCCTCTCGGGCAGCCCCGACGCCGCCCAGGTGCTCGCCATCACCGAAAAAGGCCGCGCCGAACTCGAACGCATCCACTACCCCGTGGCCGCACAGGGCCCGTGGCGCGGTGCCGCGTCGCGGTGGCGCGCGAAGCTGCCCCACGCAATCCGCACCCGCCTGATGTAGGGAGGCCGCCATGCGTTCGAAGACGTCCAGCCGCATCCCCTACCGGGGCTTCAATATCGCGATCCAGGTCGACCGCGCCGGCGACCAGATCTTCGGCCACGCGGACTTGTTCGCCGACGACGAGTTCAAGGCCCGGCTCGCCGTCGGCACCCAGGGCCGCCGTACCAAGGAAGTCCGCGACCGGCTGAGACGCCTCGCAAAATCCAAGGTCGACGTGTGGGCGATCACGGGGTCCGCGCGGAGCGCTGCCGCGCCCGGCGATGCACGGCCGAGTCCGGGGTGATGCGCGGGTGAGCTACGGCCGGCGCGCAGCGCTGCTTAATTGAACAACTGGATTCCTTTGATTGGCGGTCGGCGCCGACCGTCCGCTGTTACCAGCGAGCACTTCCAGGAGCTGCTCAAGGAACCAAGTATTTCCTGCAGCATGAGCCGTGCGGGCGAGGTCTGGGGCAGCTCGGCCATGGAGAGCTTCTTCAGTTCACTGAAGACTAAGCGCACGGCCAGAAAGGTAACCGGGTCAGCGAGCAGGCTCGCGCCACCATGCCCGCTGTCGGGTCGGGGGCGGTCAGCAATCACGATGGAGCTGAACGGCGTCCGTCTGGACTGACGCTCCTTCGCGGGCGGCCGGCGAGCGCAAGCGCTGCACATTTGCCGCCCACGCGGGTTGACGCTCTCTTGAGGGCGCCCGCGGGCGCCCTCGCCTTACGACTCATCCGACCTCGACATTGATTCGCCGCGGCTTGGCATGCTCGGCCTTGGGGATACGCAGTTTCAACACGCCCTGCGCCAGCTCGGCGGACACCTTCTCGGTGTCCAGCTCCTTGCTGAGCGTGAAGACGCGGCGAAACCGGCCCAGGCCGACCTCGGTGTGGCTGGTCTTCAGGTCATCCGGCACGCTCAGGCCCGACTCCGCCTCGATGGTCAAGGTCTCCGCTTCGACATGAAGATTCAGCTTGTCGCGCGACACGCCGGGCAGATCGGCGTAGAGCGTGATGCCCCCTGCGTCTTCCACCACGTCGACAGGCGGTGTGAGGGCCGCGCCCTGATAGCGTGGCGCCTGCCCACGATCCATGGGTTCCGGCGCGCTGGGCGATGCGGTCTGTACGTCATTGCTCATGATGTTCACCTCCTTGTTTCACAGGACAGCGATGCGCCGCGGCTGTGCCGAGGCCCGGCGGCGGACCGTGATGCGCAGTACACCGTCGCGCAGCCGGGCCTCGACGGCCTCTGGATCGGCATCGTCCGGCAGAGTGAGGACGCGGCGAAACGGCCCCTCGAAGCGCTCGTTGATGTGCACGGCCGCCTTGGCCTGCGCATCGGGAAGCAGGCTCTTGCGCTCACCCGCGATGGTCATGAGACCACGCTCGAGGTTGATCTCCAGCGTGGCCGGGTCGACGCCGGGGGCGAACGCGAAGATCTCCAGCGCCTGCGGTGTGGCGCCCACGTTCAACGCGGGAAATCCGTTGCTGCCGTAACCGCGAATGGTGGGTGACAGATCGAACGCCTGCTGCATGTCCCGTTGCAGGCGATCCATCTCGGCCAGCATGTCGCGCGGGAAGAAAGATCGGTACATGGGAAATCTCCTGTCAAATCAATTGAACCTGAACAGAATCGAGCCGCCCCTCACTGGGGCAGGCCGTGCGTGCCCGTTGGCCGCGCAGCGCCATCGCTGTCCGCGCGGTGCCGTGCAAAGATCCGGGAGGGTCGCTGTCGCCAGCGCGCGGTGCGCGACTGCGGGTACGAGAATTTCGCCAACTCCTCGCGCCCCTTCTGCGTGATGGCCAGCACCTGGGCGGCCGAAGGGGAGCCAGACAGAGCGAGCGAGTTCGAGGGCGCGGGGATCAGGGCAACGACGAGCCCGGCGGCCCGAAGCACCCGCACCTGATCGATGTCCGCGGTGCGATAGAACGAGACAGGCAAGCGAGAGCCGGCAATTTGCTTGAGCAAGTTCATGGCCATTGAATACCTCCTTTTCGGTTGACCAATTTCCGACGCAAGCGAACATAGGAGCCTCCGAATCGATTTTCAAGAGGCGGTTTTCGACACCCGCGCGAGACGCAGGCCGACACGAAAAAAAGCCCGGCCGCACGCGACCGGGCTGAGGTTTACAGCAAGTCCGCGGTGGTGCCGCGGAGACAAAAATCTACCGCGCCGCGCCGACGCAGGCATGTCAGACAACTTCTGATTCTTGAACGCCAGCGCAATGGCCGGACCGACGCGCTAACGCGCCTGGGCGCGTCGATTCTGCAGGGCGTATTCGGGCAACATCCCTCTCAAGTTGAAGGCATCCTAGACCGTGCCGTTGCGAGAGGGTCAAGCACTTTCCAGGGGCCGCGGTCGCTGCGTCAGCCGTTTTTCGACGGGCACCCTCTGCCTGCAGCAGGCTGCGCCAGGTGTGCGGACATCAAGAGCTTCGGCCCAACCCGGAAAACGAAAGCGGTTGCTGGCCGGAGACTGACATGCGTCGCGTCCAGCGCAGCTCATCCGATGCTGGCCGAGCGCGCAACGGCCATCTGCAAACAGCTTGAGCCGGCCCTTGACGTCACGCGGCGTCGCAGGGATTCCCATCGCCGGACCACGTCTGCTTCCGGGACGAAGGCCATCCGGCTGAAGTCGATCCTAAGGTGGTGGAAAGATGTGGAACCGTTTTCATTCGTTCGGCACTTCTTTCTCCTTCGTAATTTCTTTCGTTTTGGGAATTCAGGGTTATCACTGTAGAAACGTTTCCACGCCCACCGCAAACTGCAGTCATGACCGGTTCTGCATCGCCCTTTCTCGCACCCTCCACACGCTTGCCACTGCGGCCGCCCCCCTACGAACCCGAGGTGGCAGCAGCCGTGCAGAGCACCGCCTTCAAGGGCCTGTCACCCCTGAACCTTCGACTGGCGCTCGCGAATCACAGCAAGCTCGGCCCGGCCTTCCAGGCCATGGCGCATGTGGTGCTGTTCCAGTGCGCGCTGCCCGAACGGGACCGCGAGATCGCGATCATCCGCACCGGCGCGCTCACGCGGTCCGAGTACGAATGGGGCATGCACATCAGCATCTACGCGGACAGGTGCGGCCTGGATGCCGCGCAGGTGCGCGAACTCACCGGCAGTGCCGACTGGCATGCGCTGTCGCCAGGCCTGTGGAGCGACAGGGAACGCCTGATCGTGCGCATGGTGGATGAGCTGCACCACCACTGCACGGTGTCCGATCAGACCTGGCAGTCCCTTGGCGCGGGCTGGCCGCAGGAGCAGGTGATCGAGCTGATCTTCGCGTCGAGCTTCTATCACATGGCCGCGCTGTTCCTGAACAGCGCGGCCGTGCCGCTCGAGCCCGGTGCCGAGCGTTTCCCTGCCCCGCTTGCACAGGCGAAAGTGCCGGCATGAAGGCCAAGATCACCATCCGCGAAGTGGCCAAGGCCGCCGGCGTTGCGATTGGAACGGCCTCGCGGGCCCTGAACCGCAGCGGGCGCGTTAGCGAGCAGGCCATCGCAGCGGTCACCAAGGCGGCGCGCGAGCTCGGCTACACGCCGGATTCGGTGGCGCAGAGCATGCGCACCCGCTCGACAGGCGTGGTCGGGTTACTGGTGTCGGATCTGGCCAACCCCTTGTACGCGCGGATCATCACGGCGGTCGAATCGCGCCTGCTGGCGGCGGGCTATGCGCTGCTGGTGGCCAGCACCCACAACGACGACCAGCGCGAGAAAACCCTGATCGACCTGTTCCGGCGCCGGCGCGTGGACGGGCTCATCCTCGGTCCCTGCCAGGCCGAGACCCCGGCCTACCTCGACCAGCTGGCGGCGCACGGCCCGGTGATCGCGCTCGATCGCGACTTCCAGGGCAACAACGCGGGCGTGCACGTTGACCACTACCACGGCGCGCTTCAGGCCACGCGCTACCTGCTGAACCTCGGTCACACGCGCATCGCACTGCTGACGCCCGGCAGCGTGTTGCGTCCGGGTCGCGAGCGCATCATGGGCTACAGGGACGCCTATCTGGAGCGTGGTCTGCAGCCCGACCCCAAGCTGATCCGCGCCGAGAAGTCGGCGATGGACTTCGCCTTCAGCGAGGCCCTCTCGCTGCTGGGCTCCCCCACGGCGCCCACGGCCTTCCTGTGCCTGGGCACCCGCATCCTGTCGGGCGTGCTGCAGGCACTGCGTCACTCGGGCCGTTTGGCGCCCGATGACGTCAGTGTCGTCAGCATCGGCGACACCGACCTGTCGCAGCTTTTCAGTCCCGCCATCACCTCGCTGACCTGGGACCTGGAAGCGGTCGGCACCGCCGTGGCCGAGCTGCTGCTGCGGCGGCTGGACAGCACAGCCCCCCTTGAGCAGGAGCGCATCCTGCTCACCACCCAGATGGTGCTGCGCGAATCCTGCGGTCCGGTCGCCAAGGCACCCGCTGCCGTCCGCAAGAAAACGAGAGCGGCCTCATGACGCAGCGTCTCAAGGACAAGGTGGCCATCGTGGTCGGCGCCGGCTCCATCGGCACCGACATCAGCAACGGCGCCGCCTGCGCCGTCACCTTCGCCCGCGAAGGCGCGACGGTGATCTGCGTCGACCGGTCGCCCGAAGCTGCGGCGACGTCGGTGCGTCGCATTCATGACATCGGCGGCATCGCCGAGGCCTTCGAGGCCGATGTGCGCAGCAGCGAGCAGATCGAGCGGATGGTGAACCACTGCCTGGCACGCTTCGGCCGCATCGACGTGCTGCACCACAACGTCGGCATCGAGGAATTCGGCGAGCTGATCGAAGTGACGGAGGAGTCCTGGGACCGCGTGCACGCCATCAACCTCAAGGGCCCCATGCTCACGGCGCGCGCCGTGGTGCCTCACATGATCCGACAAGGCGGCGGCGCCATCATCAACGTCTCCTCCATCGCGAGCCGCAAGTGGAGCCCGATGCAGTTCCTGTCGTACAGCACCTCCAAGGCGGCACTGAACCACATGACGCGCGTCGTGGCGCGCCAGTACGCGCAGCACCAGGTGCGCTGCAACGTGATCGTGCCGGGCCTGATCGACACGCCGCATGCCGCGGCCCTTTTCAAGAGCGAACAAGAGGCGCAGGCCGGCCGACAGGCACGCAACGCGCGCTGCCCCATGGGCCGCCAGGGCTCGGCCTGGGACGTGGCCAACGCGGCGCTGTTCCTCGCCTCCGACGAATCGAGCTACGTGACGGGCCTGGAGCTTGTGGTCGACGGCGGACTGTCCCTGTAGACGGGTATTCGAGCATCAACGACAAGGAGACAACACCATGCGCAAACTGTGGATTGCCGCGCTCGCGGGCCTCGCATTCGCCGCCCATGCCCAGGCGCCCTCGGACTATCCGTCGCGGCCGATCCGCTTCGTCCTGATCTCGGCCGCAGGCAGTGGCGGCGACGCGCTCGGCCGGCTCCTGGCCGACAAGATGGCGCCCCTGGTCAAGGGCGTGTTCGTGATGGACAACAAGCCGGGCGCCAGCGGTGCCATTGCCACCGACTTCGTCGCCAAGGCGCCGGCCGACGGCTACACGATCGGACTGGGCGGCGCGACCACGCACGTGCTGCTGCCCGCGAGCAATCCCAAGCTCTCGTACGACTCGGTCAAGGACTTCGCACCCATCGGGCAGGTCGGCACCGCCTCTATCCTGCTTATCGCGACCAACGACTTCCCGGCAAACAACGCCAAGGAGCTCATTGCGCTGGCCAGGAAGTCGCCCGGCAGCGTGCAATACGCGAGCTGGGGCATCGCCTCGACCGGTCACTTTTGCGGGGAGCTCTTCAATCTGCGCACGCAGGCACAGATGAGCCACATCCCCTACAAATCGGTGGTGCAGATCCAGACCGACATGCTGGGCGGCCACGTCAAGCTGGCCTACGTGGACATGGCATCGGGCTCGCCGATGGTCAAGTCCGGCAAGGTCAAGGCGATCACCGCCTGCACCTCGCGCTCGCCCAGTCTGCCCGACGTCTCGAGCTACGACGACGAAGGCATCGATTTCGCGGGCAAGCGCATGGGCGCGCTGCGCTGGGCGCTGTACGCACCCGCGGGCACCCCCAAGCCGATCGTCGCCAAGCTCTCCGCCGCGCTGAAGCAGGTCGTCGAGATGCCGGACGTGAAGGCGCGTCTTCTGGACCTGGGCATCACCGCCGCGTTCGTCGGTGGCGACGAACTGCGCGCCATGACCGCCGCAGACATCGAGGGCTGGCGGCAGATCGCCAAGGCCGCGAACATCAGCAATGAGTGACGCGGCCCTTCCCCTGCTGCAGGGCCGCGTGGCCTTGATCACCGGTGCGTCCCGTGCGCGCGGTATCGGCCTGGCGACCGCACGGCTGTTCGCCCGCCACGGTGCCCGGGTGGCGCTGCTCGACCTCGACGAAGGGCAGGCACAGGTCGCTGCCGAATCCCTCGGCGCCGAGCACATCGGCATCGGCTGCGATGTGCGCGATGCCGGCGCCTGCAAGGCGGCCGTGGCGCGCGTGCTGCAATGGGCGGGCCGCATCGACGTGCTGGTGAACAACGCTGCCATCACACAAAAACGCGGTGTGCTGGACGTGAGCGCCGAGGACTTCGAGCAGGTCGTGGGCATTGCCCTTCGCGGCACCCTCCAGATGTCGCAGTGCGTGATCCCCACCATGATCGAACAACGCAGCGGCTCGATCATCTGCATCTCGTCGATGTCCGCGCAGCAAGGCGGTGGCGTGTTCGGCGGCAGCCACTACTGCGCCGCCAAGGCCGGCGTGCTGGGCCTCATGCGCGCCATGGCCAAGGAACTGGGCCCCCAAGGCATTCGCGCCAACGCCATCACGCCGGGCTTGATCATGACGGACTTCTCGCGCGGCGCGAACTCCGACGACAACAAGCACGCGCTGGGCAAGACCTTTCCACTGAGCCGTGTCGGCCAGCCCGAAGACATCGCGGGCGCGTGCCTGTACCTGGCAAGCGACCTGTCGTCCTTCGTGACCGGCGCAACGCTCGACGTCAACGGCGGCGCGTACATGCGCTGACCACGCCCCAAGGAGTCCATTCAATGAGCATGCTGTTCGGCGGCGCCCGCCAGGTCGGCTATGTCGTTCACGACATCGAGAAGGCGATGGCCCACTGGTCGCGCACGCTGGGCGTGGGCCCATGGTTCTACAAGGAAGAGGTCGGCACGACCGAGTTCAACTACTACGGCAAGCCGTCGCGCCTGCCCCGGCTGTCCATCGCGCTGGCCAACTCCGGCAACCTGCAGATCGAGCTGATCCAGCAGCGCGACGACGCCCCCTCGCTCTACCTCGATTCGCTGCGCCGCGGCGGCGAGGGCGCCCAGCACCTGGCCTACTGGAGCGACGATGGCTTCGACGACGCCGTGCGACACCTGCGCTCGACGGGTTACGTCGAGGGCCACAGTGGCCGCATGGGCATGCGCGGGCGCTTCGCCTACTTCGTGCATCCCGACCTGCCCAGCGGCATGTTCGAAATCTCCGAGATGGCCGGCGGCAAGGGCGAGTACTTCCGCGACATCCGGCACGCGGCCGAAGGATGGGACGGCAAGGACCCGATCCGCCGCATGGGCGCGAACGCCATCGCCCCGGTGCCATGACGGCTCCCGACCACCCCGTTCACCAACCAGCAGGAGATTCCGTGCAGACCACAACCCTTCAAGCGGCACGCATCAAGACGGTACGCGATCACATGGCGCTCGAGTGCACGCAGGAGTGGGATGCGGTGATCGACACCTTCGAGCATCCCCGCTACGAGATGCACGGCAGCGGCGTGGTGTTCGACGGCGAGGAAGAAGTGCGCGGCTATTTCCGCAGCTCGCGCACGCCCTTTCCCGACCTGGCCAACGAGATCATCGCCATCGCCGCCGACCAGGACACGGTACTGGTCGAGTTCTGGCTCAGCGGAACGCACCTCGGGCCGCTGCAAGCCAACGGCAAGGTGTTCGATGCCACCGGCCGGAAATTTCGCATCCGCCTGGCGGCGAGCTTCGAGTTCGCACCAGGCTCCGACAAGATCGTGTGCGAGCGGCCCTACTCCGCACCCGATGCGAAGCTGCGCGCGCTCGGGTTGATCTGACGCCCCTCTCGCGCTTCGCCTCGGCTGCGCGCGTCGAGAGGAGGCGGGAAGCCACCCAACCTCCTGCTCACTGGCTGTGCGCTATCGTCTTGGCGGCTTGCACTCAACACCGAGTGATGTTTCTCCTGCGCTGCGCAGGCTCTCACAGCGGCCTGTCGCGCATCCGCTCAAGCTCGCCCCGGCCATGAGGCGTGATTCGCAGAACAACCGCTGGCAGGTCATGGGCTTCAGCCTCTTCTGGAAGGATCGCCTCGGCAAGCCCCGCGGCAACCAGCACCGCGACGTTGCGGATGTCCATGGGGTCGGTCACGGTCAGCGGCAACGTTTCGTGTTCGACCTTCTTGAGGAAATCCATCGGCATGAAGCGCTCCCTTTCTCGAAGCGGCTCAGTTTAGGTCAAAGGACCTCCCTCAATCCCCGCAAGGCCCTTCTCTCTTCCATGAGCAGAACGGACTTCTCCCGCTCCTGGGGCTGAGCCCACAGTTCACGCACCGGAGAGCCTCAGCACATTGACGGCTTCCCGCAGCGACGCCGTCCTACGCCCACAAGCACCCACCCCTGAGATGTTGGGGACCCACCGACCAGGAGACCCCGATGACAGCCAAGCGCCATGAACCCGATGCATGCTCGCTACTCGACACCGATCACAAGAACGTCAAGAAGATGTTCGCCGCCTACGAGGAGCTTGCCAGCTCAAAAGCTGCCAGCGCCTCGGAGAAGAAGCGAGATCTTGCACTGCAGATCTGCATGGAGTTGACCGTTCACACGCAACTCGAAGAAGAGATCCTCTATCCAGCAGTGCGCGAAGCCATCAAGGAAACTGAACTGCTCGACGAAGCCGAGGTTGAACATGCGAGCGCCAAAGACTTAATTGCGCAGATCCAGGATTCGACCGAAGTCGATGAGATGTTCGATGCGAAGGTGAAGGTCCTGGGCGAGTACATCGACCACCACGTCAAGGAAGAGCGCAACGAGATGTTCCCCAAAGCGCGTGCCGCGCGGGGACTCGACCTGGTTGCCATGCGCGAGCAACTCACCACTCGCAAAGAAGAATTGATGGCGGACATGGCCCTCACGGCCTAGACTGCCCCTAGGCCCCCTTCCTGGAAGCGTTCCGCCGCCCCTTCGCAAAGACGCAGCCGTCAATGCTGGCCCTCACCAAGCCGCAACTTCGCAATTCCACAGGAATGTTGCGCCCACCCGGTATCGCGATGAAGCTTCCGTACTTTGCATGCTCGTGCAACATCAAGCATCTGGAAAGTGTCCCGGGGCAGGCATGGCTTCGCCTGTTACCCCGGGTTCAGATGTATCGCTGCATGAACTGCGGGCAATCGCAAGTGTTTTCGCGGCGCTCCATCGATCGAGCCCTGGCCCTTCAAGATGCTCAACCGGCCAGCTCCAGAGAACTGGATGGGATGCGCCATCGTCCACCGCACTGATGCTCCGGGCGCGCCCAATGGGGCAGCGAGACCGAACGCCGGAGCCAATTCCGCGGTCAGGGGCTGAGTACGGGCACCAATTTCCACCCACGCTGGTTGGCCCTGAGCTCGAGGACCGTCCTCGCAAATTCGGCGGGTGGCTGGTTATCCGGTGGCACGTGGCCCGGCAGGCTCGCAGTCACAAACTTCTTGAACCGCGTGCGGTTGGGGGACGCCGCAGCGTCCTTCGAGATAGTGAACGGCCGAGCCGTGCAAGTCTGCAACCTTGGGGTCGCCAGTACCCCCCATTTTCGCTTCTATGCAGGGGCGCCGGTCCATGACACCGACGGCTTTGCACTCGGGTCAATCTGCGTCATCGACTTTCGTCCGCGGAAGCTGGATGGCAGCCAAAGACGCACCCTGCTGGAACTTGCTGCGATTGCTTCTGACGAAGTGAAGCTTCGAGAGCTGATGGCCAAGCTTTAGACGAAGCGAGCGCGCAACGGCCATCTCGCATTCAAGGGAATCACTGGGCCCGGCGCCCTCCCTCCCTGGCAGCTCGATCGATCACGTCGGCGACTGCCTTCGGCTGGGTCATGAATACCGCATGGCTTGCCTTGACCTCCTGAACCGTGGCGCCGATGCGCTTGGCCATCTTGTGCAACATCCGGACGTCGAAGGCCCTGTCCTCGGTCGCGATCACCGCCCAGCTTGGCTTGGTCCGCCATGCGGCGTGATTGAGCTTGGTCGCAAACACCGACATGTTGATCGGCACCTGCGAATCACGCAGGAACGCGGCGTCCGCATCGCTGGCATCGCCGGCGAAGCCGATCTTGAACTTCTCCCGATTGACGAATCCGAATCCGTCCGACTGCGTGTCGATCACGAAGTCGGGGGCCGTGAATCCCGCGTACTGTTCGCTTGTGGTCTCGCCGGCGTCGGGCGACAGCGCGGAGACATAGACAAGACCCACCACCTTCGGATGGATGCCCGCTTCGGTGATGACCGTGCCCCCCCACGAGTGACCCACGAGGATAGTAGGACCGTCCTGGCGCGCGAGCGCGCGCTGCGTCGCCGCCACGTCGTCGGCCAGAGACGTCAGCGGGTTCTGAACGATGGTGACCCGGTAGCCTCGGCCGATGAGCTCGTCATAGACGCCGCGCCAGCCCGAACCATCGGCAAAGGCGCCATGCACCAGCACGACGTTTTTCGCCTGCACCTGTTGGGCATGGGCGCCGCCACCGGGACCGACGATGCTGGCGGTTGTCGCAGCTGCGATCAAAAGCTTGCGAATCAGTGAGTTCATGGGATGTCCTGTGAGTGGATGGGAGAAGCGAAATGGTAGGAAAGAACGTGTTGAACAGGATTGCGAATATCACGCCAAAGTTGAAGCTTTACGCGCAAGAATTGCTGTTCTTCAAAACTGCGTTTCGTGAAACTCTGCAGATGCGCAATAAAGATGTCCGGTCCGAATGGCGCGCGGGAAGCGTTGCCACGCACGCAGTCCCTCGCCATCGCACGCGTGTGCAGCCAGCTGCTTTCGTACCGTGCCGGTGATGGCCGCGGCCTTGCCTAGACCGTCGGGACGGTCCCGCCATCGATCAGGTGTTCCGACCCTGAGATCGAGCCCGCCCGGGGTGACACAAGGAACGTGATCAAGTCGGCAACTTCCTGCGGCCTGGCCGGTCGACCCAGCGGAATGCCGCCGAGCGATTGCATGATGATCTGCTTGCCACCCTCGTAATCCGTGCCGGCCTGGTGGGCCAGGCGATCGGCCAGCGCCACCGACGCTTCGGTCTCGATCCATCCGGGCGACACGCGCAGCACGCGCACGCCCTTGGGCGTCACCTCTTTCGACAACGCCTTGCTGTAGGTGGACAAGGCCGCCTTGGCCGCCGCATACGCGGTCGTCGATTCCGGCAGTGGCAGCAGGCGCTGGATCGAGCTGACGTGGACGATGACGCCAGAGCCCTGCGCGAGCATGGCGGGCAGCAGCGCACGATCGAGCCGCACGGCCGGCATGAGGTTCTGGTTCAGTTCGGCGAACCACTGGGCATCGTCCAGGGCCGCGAAGCCGCCGCCCGGTGCGCTGGAGCCGCCGACCACATGCACCAGGATGTCGAGGCCGCCCCAATGCCCGAGCACCGAGTGCGCCACCTTGGTGGCGCCTTCAGCCGTCGCCAGATCGGCGGTCACATGGACCACGCCCCCGATGGGCCGCGCGGGCGCGGCGCGGGCCGTGGTCATCACCTGCACACCGGCGTCGCGCAGGCCTTGAACGACGGCGGCGCCAACGCCTTTGGTGCCGCCGGTGACCAGCGCGCGCTGGCCCTGGAGTTGAAGATCGAAGCTCATGCCGTGATCTCCAGCGACGCAATCAGGCCGCGTTCGAGGCGAAAGCGATATCGAAGATCGACCGGACTGCCGGGAAAATTGCCGGCCACGTGCGCCCGCACGACCTGGAACTCCCCCGCGTGGTCCAGCGCAAATGGCTCGACCGTGTACGCGTACTGCGTGGATGTCGCGCTCTTCCATTCCTGGATGGCGCGGCGGCCGGTGTGGGTGCGGCCCTCGTCCTTCACGATGGCTTGAGGCGTGAAACAGCGGGCCAGGGCCTCGGCGTTCTGCCGATCGGCCGCGAAGTAGGCGGCGATCGGAGCGGGAAGGATCAGGGTACTCATGGTGACGACTCCTTGGATGTGAAGACCTCAGGATGCGCGTCGATCATCAATAAGTGAATCGCCTAGAATCTTCACGAGCTATGTAGAAGAAAATACAGAATGCGCGGATCGGAGTTTGCCGAGCTCAAGGCCTTTGCTGCCGTGGTGGAACGCGCGAGCTTTGCCCGCGCCGCCGAGCATCTGGGGCTGTCTGCTTCGGCGCTGAGTCAGACCATCCGACAGCTGGAAACCCGGCTGGGTACGCGGCTGCTGAACCGCACGACCCGCAGCGTGGCCCCCACCGCTACCGGGGCGCAGCTGTACGGGCGCATCGCGCCGCTCTTCCGGGACATGGCCGATGCGGTGAATGAAGCCAGCGCGATGGCGGGTCAGACGCGCGGCACGCTGCGCATCAACACCCTCGGCATGGCCGCCTGGCAGGTGATCGGCCCCCGGCTGGGCCGGTTTCACCGGACGCACCCGGAAGTGACACTGGACATCGTGGTCGACAACGGCCTGAGCGACATCGTCGCCGGTCGCTTCGATGCGGGCATCCGCGTCGGGGGCAAGCTGGAGAAGGACATGATCGCAGTGCGCTTGACGCCGGACGTGAAGATGGTGGCCGTGGCATCCCCGGACTATCTGGAGCGTCGCGGCAAACCGCGGTCCCCCGCCGACCTGCACGGCCACGCCTGCATCAACTGGCGCCTGCAGGGCGACGGGAGTGCCTACCGCTGGGAGTTCGAAAAAAAGGGCAAGCGGATCGAAGTGGCGGTGGAAGGACCCTTGGTCACCAACCACTCGGACACTGGCGTCGCTGCGGCACTCCAAGGGCTGGGGATCGTCTATGCCTTCGATCGCGAACGCGTCGATGCACTGCTCGCCCAGAAGCGGCTGGTGGAGGTTCTCGCCGACTGGTCGATTGCAAGGCCTGGCCTGTTCCTGTACCACCCCAGCCGGCGCCACTTCCCTGCCGCACTGCGCGCCTTCATCGACTGCATGCTGGAGAAAGACCCCTGAGCGGACTTTCTCTTCCCGGCGATCGGACCGGGGGCCGGGCAGGCCCTGCCGGCGTCGCTCGATGGTGACTTCAATATTTCCGCGGATAGGAGCCGGGCAGCCGGAACTCCGCATGGCTCGTGAGCAGCTTGGCAATCTCCGGCTGCGAGGCGTGATCAACGTTTCGATCGTTCATCGGCGGACTTGATCAGACGTTCCCTAGGCGCGGCAGGCAGTACGGCAGGCCCATTGCGACATCTCGTGAACACAATGTGCGAGAGCGACATTTGGCGAACACTTTCGTGAGAAGAAACTCGCGACGAAACTGTTCACTCGGAAATGTGGTTTCGCATTAAATCAACGACTTAGCGCCGGTTCCCGACGAACATATTTCTGCAAATAGACGAAAGCAGGGAGCGCGACGATTGGTACTGTTTCCACTTATCGGCGACTTCCAGTTTGAACTCGCTATAGGTAAAGCTCTGAGTCATAGTCCTGCTGGTTGAATATCTGCTCTTGGCCGATTGTGTTGAAAAACTCGCCTCGAATCTTGCCTGCGTTGGCGATCGCACAGGATTCGCAATCGAGTTAACGAAGCGAGAGCGCGCAGCACGCCGCTGCGTTCACCTCACACGCTTTTCACGGCTGCATGTCCTTCAATTGGCATCAACCACTTGGCCATCCGCCGCAGATTCTGGGCTGTAGCCGCCAGCAGGAACTCGTCCTGCGCACCACTGAGCCCGCGAAGCCGGAGCCGATCCAGCTTCATGATGCGCTTGAGGTGCGCGAACAGCATCTCCACTTTCTTGCGATCCCTGCGTGACTGGCTGTACTCCGGTGTCCTTGCAATGGATCGTGCCGTCTCGCGTGCACCTTCATGGACGCTTCTCGCGATCTTGCGGAATGGCGTGTTCGGGCAGCACCGATCTTTCATCGCACAGCCGACGCAGTCTGACTGACTCGCTCGGTAGATCACCGTGTCGGCCTTCGTGACGTGGCTGCGCGGGATCGTGAATCGGCGTCGTTCATTACGCAGCGCATGGCCTTCGGGGCATACGTACTCATTGCGCTCTGGTTCCCACTCGAACTCGCCGATCGACAGGCTGCCGTCCTTGCGGGCCGTCTTGTCCCACACGGGCACATGAGGTTCGATCTGCTTGTCTTCAACCATCCAACCAAGCAGCGGTGCAGTGCCGTACGCCGTATCACCCACAAGCCGTCGCGGCTTGATGTCGAAGCGCTCTTCGACCCGATCGATCATGGTTCGGGTGGAGTCGACCTCCGGTGTGCGATGCGCAGGCGTGGCCTCCACGTCCATGATGATGCCGGCCGACAGATCGATCAGATAGTTGGTCGAGTACGCGTAGAAGGCCGGACCACCCGGTGCTGCGGTCCATTGCGCAGCCGGGTCGGTCGGAGAGATGTTCCTGGATGGTGCCTGCGTGTCGTGCGGCACCTCGGGCGCACCGTCGGCAACCGGATTAGTGGCGTCCAGCGCTTCGAGGTACTCGCGCACCGCACGGCTGCACTGGGTGCCTTGGCGCCACTGCGCAACCTCGGAGGCAGGAACATTGCGCGCGCGGTTAGCGTCGGCCTTGATGACGCTGGCATCGATGGCAAATCCCTCCCCTTGCACCAGCCCTTCGGTCATGCAGCGGTGCAGCACCGCCTCGAAGACGAATCGAAATGCATTGCTCTGGCGGAAGCGGCCATGCCGGTTCTTGGAGAAAGTGGAATGGTCGGGCACCTTGTCCTCCAGGCCCAGGCGACAGAACCATCGGTAGGCCAAGTGGAGATGGACTTCCTCGCACAACCGGCGCTCGGATCGGATGCCCAGGCAGTAGCCGATGACCAGCATGCGGATCATGAGTTCGGGATCAATCGATGGCCGGCCGGTGTGGCTGTAGAACGGCGCAAGATGTTGGCGTAGCTCGCTCAGATCGAGGAAGCGATCAACGCCTCGAAGCAGGTGATCACGCGGGACGTGATCGTCGAGGTTGAATGCGTAGAACAACTGATCTTGAGCGGTGCCTTGACCCATCATGATGCATACCTCCATCGATCACGAAGCGCATGCAAACTGCAAGCCAGCTACGGGGATTCGGGAGAGTTTTTCAACACAATCGGCCGACAACGGTCTTCGGCATCTGTTCACCCGATGTCCGTTCTGGGTAGGGAAGCCGTCTTCCCAACTACGCCGCCAGGCGCTGGGTCAGATTTGAATCCGCGGGAGAACCCCCAGCCTGTGGCTCGACACCCCAGAAGCCGGTGCGCGCGCACTCACGGGCTACGCGCCGAACGAGTGCGCCGGGCCACGTGAGACCGCGGAAGACTGAGACGCCGACCCGGTCGGCTGATCTGAGCACGCGCGTCAATACACGGAAGTTCCAAATGCTCTGCGGCTTGGACGACTCGTGCTCGCATGCGTTATGACTTCAATCTCATCAGAGCGACGCAGCAAGGCGCATGCGATCGGTCGCTCCGGGGGCTCTGCAGCGTGGTTGTCGATGTCTGTTCGCAGCGTCTCATCAAGCGTCGGCGTATCGCCTCTGGCCAGCCGAACTTCGATCGCCCATCGTCTGTTCGCTCACGCGCTTAACTTCGGATACGGCGTGCGCTCCTACGGCAGGCGGCCAAGTCCACACTCCTGCGCTTGATTGAGAAGTTCGCACGAAAAGTCCTGCGATGCCGACCCCATTGGGGCTGGTGACGATAGTCCAGAACTACGTTCGCCACCGCACAGACAGGAGGCCTCGCCTGGACAACGATGGAGCAACGCGCTTCGGTAAAAAGCCGACGGCGTCAATGATGAACCGGGCGAAAGCCATCGAGGTCTGAGCATGCGCAGCTTTTTAACGAACAACCGCGAGGAGCTGATTTCACGGTGCAAATCAAAAGTCGCTCGAAGGCCTCGGCGTGCGGCAACGGAGCAGCAGTTGGCCAACGGCATTCCGCTGTTCCTCGATCAGTTGATCCGTACGTTTGCCGCGGAGGAAGACGACAGACCGGCGGAAAGCATCAGGATCTCCGGTCCCTCTGGCGGTGACTCCCAGGCACTGTCCGAGATGGGGGTGGCCGCCACGGCCCATGGCAAGGAACTGCTCAAACTGGGGTACACGGTAGATCAAGTCGTCCACGACTATGGCGACCTTTGCCAAGCGATCACGGACATGGCCTTCGAGCGCGATGCCCCCTTTGCTGTCGGGGAGTTCCGCACATTGAATCGATGCTTGGACAACGCCATTGCTGATGCCGTCACGGAGTTCAGCTACCAGCGCGATACACAGATCGCCCGCCAGCAGAGCCTTGACTCTACCGAGCGCGTCGGTTTCCTCGCTCACGAGTTGCGCAACTGTCTGGGCACAGCGACTCTTGCTATCCATGCCCTCGAACTCGGCAACATGACAGTGGGAGGTGCCACGGGAAGCGTATTAAAGCGCAGCCTTTCGGCGATGGTCACCCTGATCGATCGGACGCTCGCCGAGGTGCGCGTCAACATGCCCGAACAGCGCCAAACGTTTTCCGTCGCCGCGTTCATCAAGGATGCCGAAACCGCCGCGCAGCTGGTCGCCGGAGCCGCACGCTGCCCCTTCGAGGTGACCTCTGTCGACCCTCTGCTGGCCATCCGTGGCGATCGCGAGTTGCTGCTTGCCGCCCTAGCGAATCTCTTGCAAAACGCGTTCAAATTCACGCACCCACACACCATCGTTGCCTTAAAAGCTCATGCGCTCGACGACCATGTCTTGATTGATGTCGAAGACCACTGTGGAGGGCTGCCGCCCGGAAGCGCTTCCAGGATGTTCGAGCCCTTCAATCAACACAGTCATGACAAATCCGGCCTCGGCCTGGGCCTTTCCATCGCACGCCAAAGCGTTGAGGCCGATCTCGGCACGTTGACTGCTCGAGATGTTCCTGGAACAGGTTGCGTTTTCACCATTCGCTTGCCATTGCACGTCCTCGAATGACAAGCACCTAGGCTTTCTCCATCCCAAGGACTCACCATGGACATCCAATTGCTGATGCGGATCGGCCGCATGGCACCACCTCGTTGGCTCACTTTGTCGGCGGATGTTTCAGCTGCGAAGCGGCTAGCTGCCGACGGCCTGATCGAGATGACTCTGGAGTTACAGGGAAAAGCAAAGACATTTGTACGCGAATCAGTGCATGTTCGCACGATCACACGAGATGGTGCCTTGGTTATCGCTGACGAAAAATCTCGCTCGCAGCGGAAATGAACTTGCTCTTCGTTTTGGATGCATTGCGCTGACGGCTCAATTTCCCCCGAGGCCGTACCTGCCCGCCTTCGTCCGAGCTTTCGTTCCTGCTTTCGCACAACTGCTTAAGGTCGCCCATCTCAACGGAGCGATCCGCGCCACCACGCCGAACGTGTCCCGCTCCACTTCTTCTCCAGCCCGGTAGTCCATCGACCCGCATCCCGCGTTGTGGATGTCCCAGCGACCGCGAAAGAAGCCAAGAATGCCCGGCACGAAGCTCCCAAAGAGTTTTCAGCAGATCAGGACGCAGTTCGGTCGAACGTTTCACCGAGGCGATCGAGTCGCCTCCGAAGGTCGGCTTGGCTCCATCACAGGAGCGACCTACTCCCACATTCGGGTGCGCTTCGACGGACAACAGATTTCCGTGCCGTGCGACCCCCTCGAGCTTCAGCTCGACCCGACGAAACGAATCCTCGCCCCGACTCTTTCGTAGGAGGCTGCCTGCTACAATTCAAGCTCGCTCATGCATTCTTGAGCGTTGCCTGGCCAGGCAAGCTGAATCTCATACCAGCGCGTCGAAGTCACTACGACGAGAAAAACAACAATGACTTCCGCAAACGAACATTTGCCGTAGCGTGGACCGCGTAAGAGTTCACGACCAAATATCAAAGCCCGCCTCAAGCGGGCTTTTTCAATGGCGCACGAACGGCGGCACCCAATGCGGGTCGTGCGCCCCATCTGGCCCGCTGGAGAGATTCCAGATGGTCGCGCCGACCTTCACCAGCGCCGCGACGTCTGTTTCATAGCTGGCGCTGTGCATGTCCAACTTGTCGATCATCGATGCCAGCATGCACATCGCCTCTTCGGGTGGCAAAGCGTCGCCCAACTTGGCCATCGCTACGATCTGAAGCAGTACATCGGCTTGGTTCATTTCAGCACTGCGCGCGCGAGTCGCGGCACGCGCAAGATCGTAACCTCGCTGGAAACCAACGAGGCGGTCTACAACGGCTTCGGCCCGGTCAAGATTCGCACCGTCAAAAAGCATCGACGCAAGTGAGCCTGCGGCGGCGGCCCAGGCGCCATCTTTGCAACTACCACAACAGCTTGGAAGCACGCATTGATGGCGGGGCCAACGTGACTTCGGACACCTATCCTTGGCGAGGCCTTGCAAGCCGCACAGCCCGCCTGCCCAAGTATTCGACGCGCAGGCACTTGCGCGAGCGAGACCATTCATGACACCTTGGACGGAGTAACCGGCGCATGATGGTCGCATGACAGGCGATGTGATGCTCACCTTCAACCCCGGCTCTTCGTCGATCAAGCTCGGGCTGTTCGTGATCGACGCAGGCGCGACGCGCGCCCTCGCCCGCCGCACGGTCGATGCAACGCCCGATGCCTTGTCCGGCGTGATCGCGAAGGCCCTGGATTGGGTGAACGACGCAGCGCCGGGCGCACGGCTCGTGGCGGCGGGTCACCGCGTCGTGCACGGCGGGGACGAGTTCAGCGGCCCGGTGGCGATTACCGAAGACACGCTCATCGCCATCGAGGCACTGGCACCGCTCGCGCCGCTGCACCAACAGCAAAGCCTTCGACTGATCCATGCGGTGCAGCACGCCGCACCAGCGCTGCCGCAGTCGGCCTCGTTCGACACGGCCTTCCACCGCAGCCAGAGCGCTGCATCGCGCCGCTACGCGCTCCCACGCGTGCTGTTCGACCAAGGCATCAAGCGCTACGGCTTTCATGGCCTGTCGTACAAATTCATCGCGTCGCAACTGCGCCAGCAGCACCCCGAGATTGCCGCGGGCCGCGTGGTGGTCGCGCACCTGGGCAGTGGCGCCAGCCTGTGCGGCTTGCTCCATGGCACCAGCCGCGAGACCAGCATGGGCTTCTCCACGCTCGACGGCATTCCGATGGCCACGCGCAGCGGCGCGCTGGACCCCGGCGCGCTGCTCTATCTGCTCAAGCAACCGGGTCAGTCCATCGACACGGTCGAAGACATGCTCTATCACCGCTCAGGCTTGCTCGGCCTCTCCGGCGTTTCGGGCGATGTGCGCAAACTGCTCACGAGTGATGCGCCCGAGGCACGCGAAGCGCTGGCGCTGTATGCACTGCGGATCGCGCGCGAAGTGGCCGCCATCGCCACCACGCTCGGCGGGCTCGACGCGCTCGTTTTCACCGCCGGCATCGGAGAGAACCAGCCGGCTGTGCGCGACGCCGTGTGTCACCACCTCGCCTGGCTCGGCGTGGCGCCCGATCCCGCAGCTAGTCAGGTCGCCGTGTTCGTCATGCACACCGACGAAGAGCAGGTGATCGCCGACGAGGCCTGCCAAGTTCTTTCCCTTTATCAAACCACCGGAGCCGCCCCATGACCCGCCCACTTGAACGCGCCCCGCCCGAAGACTTCAACCTGCTCGATGCCTGGTGGCGCGCCGCCAACTACCTGTCGGTCGGCCAGATCTACCTGATGGACAACCCGCTGCTCCATCGGAAGCTGGAACTTGCGCACATCAAACCGCGGCTGCTCGGCCACTGGGGAACGACACCGGGCCTGAACTTCGTCTACGCCCACATGAACCGCGCGATCGTCGCACGCGACCTCGATGCGCTCTTCATCGCCGGCCCCGGCCACGGCGGTCCCGGCGTGGTGGCCAACACCTGGCTCGAAGGCACTTACAGCGAGGTCTACCCAGACGTCGGCCTCAACACGGCCGGCATGCAGCGGCTCTTCACCCAGTTCTCTTTTCCCGGTGGCATACCAAGCCATGTCGCGCCTGAAACGCCGGGCTCGATCCACGAAGGCGGCGAGCTGGGCTACTCGCTGCTGCACGCCTACGGCGCCGTGTTCGACAACCCGGGGCTCATCGCGTGCTGCGTGATCGGCGACGGCGAAGCCGAGACCGGGGCGCTCGCGGCCAGTTGGCACTCCAACAAGTTTCTCAATCCCACGCGCGACGGCGCCGTGCTACCCATCCTGCACCTCAACGGCTTCAAAATCGCCGGCCCCACGGTGCTGGCGCGCATCGGCGACGAAGAGCTGACGCAGCTGATGCGCGGCTACGGCCACGAGCCGCATTTCGTCTCCGGCGACGACCCCGAGACGATGCACCGTACCATGGCGATGGCGCTCGACACGGTGCTCGACGTCATTCGCGCGATCCAGACCGAAGCGCGCGCAGACGGTTTCACCCGCCGGCACCGCTGGCCGATGATCGTGTTGCGTTCGCCCAAGGGCTGGACCGGGCCCAAGGTGGTGGACGGTGTGCCGATCGAAGGCACGCAGCGCGCGCACCAGGTGCCGCTGACCGGCTTTGCGCAGCATCCGGCGCACATCGGCCTGCTCGAAGACTGGATGCGCAGCTACCGGCCCGAGGAGCTGTTCGATGCCCGCGGCACCCTCCACGCCCACATCGCGGCCATCGCGCCTCGGGGCCTGCGCCGCATGAGCGCCAATCCGCACGCCAACGGTGGCGCGTTGCTTCGCAATCTCAAGCTGCCGGACTTCCGCGACCATGCAGTGGCAGTTGAGTCTCCCGGCGCCTCGCAAGGCGAAGCCACACGCGTGCTCGGCGGCTTTTTGCGCGACGTGATGTGGCTCAACGACGAACAACAGAACTTCCGTGTGATGGGCCCGGACGAGACCGTGTCGAACCGTCTGGGTGCGCTCTTCGACGTGACCAACCGAACTTCGACGGCACGCGTCGAGCCGACCGACGACCACGTTGCCCCCGACGGCCGCGTGATGGAAGTGCTCAGCGAACACCTCTGCCAGGGCTGGCTCGAGGGCTATTTGCTGACCGGGCGCCACGGCTTCTTCTCGTGCTACGAAGCCTTCATCCACATCATCGATTCGATGTTCAACCAGCACGCCAAATGGTTGAAAGTGACGCGCAAGATCGGCTGGCGGCGCCCGATCGCCTCGCTCAACTACCTCTTGACCAGCCATGTCTGGCAGCAGGACCACAACGGCTTCAGCCACCAGGACCCGGGCTTCATCGACCATGTGGTCAACAAGAAGGCCGAGGTGGTGCGGGTCTATCTGCCGCCGGACGCGAACACGCTGCTGTCGGTGGTAGACCATTGCCTGCGCAGCCGCGACTACGTGAATGTGATCGTCGCCGGCAAGGCGCCTGCGCCGCAGTGGCTCGACATCGAGGCCGCCGTGCGGCATTGCAGTGTCGGCCTGGGCATCTGGGACTGGGCCAGCAACGATGCCGGTGTCGCGCCCGATGTGGTGATGGCCTGCGCCGGTGACGTGCCCACGCTCGAAACCATGGCAGCGGTCGATCTGTTGCGCACACACCTGCCCGATCTCAAGGTGCGGGTCGTGAACGTCGTCGACCTGATGGCGCTGGAATCGCCGTCAGCGCATCCGCATGGCCTGGCGGACGCGGTGTTCGATTCGATCTTCACGGTCGACAAGCCGGTGATCTTCGCGTTCCACGGCTATCCGGCGTTGATCCACCGACTGACGTACAAGCGCACCAACCATCGGGGCTTTCATGTGCACGGCTACCAGGAAGAAGGCACCACCACCACCCCCTTCGACATGACGGTGCTGAACCACCTCGACCGCTTCCACCTCGCCGCCGAAGCGATCGACCGCGTGCCACGCATGACCAACAGCGCCGCCCATGTGCAGCAGCATCTGCGCGACCGGTTGCTGGCACATCGGGCTTACATCACCACGAAGGGCGAGGACATGCCTGAAATCTCGGGGTGGCGATGGAGCGTCTAGAAGGTTGCAAGGGCCCGATCGCTTCAAGTTCGATTTCAGAGCCTTTGGGGCCATCTTGTTGTGCCGTCAGCTGCTCCGGCGACCGCTTGAGACGATCTGAGGCGCGACCCTTCTTGTCGCGTAGGACGGTTTCCACTGCAGAGCGGTGGCCGCCCCTAACCAGCGAGCAACTGCAAAGGCCCCAGAAGCCACTTCAACTCGCTCCATCGCCGACTTCACTGCCCAGGTTCTTCTCAGAAATCTCGGGGAAAAATGCCTCGAGATCAGGGAGGTTTTACAGGTCAATGCCAGAGATCAACTGCCAAAGGCGCCTCAGAACGGCGCCATTGATATAAGGCGATTGACCTACATTTATCCGTTGATCTGTCGGGATACTTCAGATATGAACTATCACTACACATCGGCGGGCAGGCTGTTTTCAGCGACATTGGCCGGTGCGCCAGCGACTGTGCGAGATCTCATGGTCTCGGTGCCCATCTACCTTGCGGCTCTAGAAAACAGCTTCACCGACACCTCTAGCTTTCTCGCTTGCTTCAATGCTCGGGAAAAAGAACTCGCGCGCGGCGCGATAAGTCTCTCCAATACTGAGATTCGCTTGGCGGCCCGATGGAAGAAGGCCCATACCGATGCAGATCAAGATGCAAGGAAGTCGTTGAGCGCCCCAAAAGACAAGGAGTTTGTCCTGGTACTGGCCGCCGCGCAGCCCTTCAATTTGGCTGAGCCCCTCTTCATTTCGGCCGAGTCTCCCTTCACTGCGATCGTTTAGGCAGCTCGCCACCAGCCGGATGGAGCACGCGAGCGTGGCGTCGGATGATCTACCGGCGGACGAGAAACCTCCGTGCGGTGCAGTTGCGGCTCGGCCACTCGAAGCTCGAGTCGACCGTCAGATACCTCGGCATCTAGGTGGGTGACGCCCTAGCGATCTCGGAGCAGACGGAAATCTGAGCGAGCGCTCGGCTGAGCGGCGCAGACCTGTCCGCCTTGCTGCCGTGGCGAGGCGGATCGATGCGCTGCCAGATGGCTCGATTGCGACGCACAGCAGACGTTCAGCGGACCACACCGACTGGCTGCAACCAGTCTGAAGGCGTCTTTCAGCAGGCGCTGCTCGCGGAGCGCTGATACAGCCTCAACCTCTCGGCAAGCTTCACGAGGAAAAGCGAAGCATTGCGTGATATCGGCACCGTGTTTTTCGCAAACACGAGCCCTCAAGAGAGAACAGGCTTGGAGGTGAGGCTCGCCATTGAGCTTTGCCTGCTTCGTCCTTTTCATCGATGCTGCCGGTATGACGACCTGACTGCCACTGAAGTCGACCCAACTCCATTCCATCGCGCGGATGTTGCCGGGCCGCTGAAAAAGTAGAGCGGACAAGAGCAGCGCTTCTCTTGTTGCGGGCAGTCCGCGATAGCCGTCAATCGCGCGCATGAGGTCCCCCGCCTTCTGGGGATCAAGCACAGCAGCCATGTTCTTTACGATCACCGCCCCCAACGCTCCCCGCAGCTTGGTGGCCGGATCATCTTCACAGCGCCCCGTCGCGATGCCATACCGAAAGACTTGCCCGGCGTACTGGCGCAGGGAAACCGCCGTCTCATTCAACCCCTTCCCCTCGACTCGGCGCAGCGGCTCTAACAAGACGTTTGCGGTGATCTCGCCCAGAGGCAATCCACCAATCCAGGGAAAAAGATTGCTCTCTTGCAGGCGCAACCACTTGGTGCTGTGCGCCTCACTCCACTCCCGCTGCTTGAGCGCGTGAAATTCACGAGCGACCTTCTCGTAGGTTGTCACTGCGGTCGCGCGGACCTTTGCCTTGTCTAGGCGGCGGCGCTGGGTGGGGTCAGCACCGGTTTGCAGCACTTTGCGCGCGTCATCACGAGCCGCTCGCGCATCTTTGAGCTTGACCGCGGGGTAGCTGCCAATCGCGAGCCGCTTCTCCTTGCCGCCAACCGTGTACTTCCAAAACCAGCGCTTGGATTCGTTGGACGCGACTTGCAGGTAGAGATTGCCGCTATCACTGAGGCGCGCGCGCTTCTTGTCAGAGGGGCACGAAGCGTTTTTGCAGGCGAGTTCTGTGAGCATAGGGGAACAAGGCTTTGGGTCTGAGCCAAATATACCGATGTTCCCCGTGCCGTGCCCCGTGGAGGCGTTGGCTTCGCTTGGATCGCGTAGGCTTCTCTCGAACCCTTCTTAACCGTAACCCCTTGATTTTCAAGAGATTCTTGGATCCTCTAGGAATGCCTCGGAACGTCAACTGGAGCGGGTGAAGGGAATCGAACCCTCGTATGAAGCTTGGGAAGCTGCCGTTCTACCATTGAACTACACCCGCAGCAGGCGCGGATTCTAACGTCAGTTCCCTCGCCCCCGGCGCACGCTCAGGTCTGCAGCGCATCCCTTCGCAGCCGCAACGCCGCGCGCCCTTGCGGCGTGATGAGCAGGACGACGGCGACGCGTGGACCCGTGCCGCTGGCGGCCGGTGGCAGCACGGCTTCGATGAGGTGCGCGGCGACCAGCATCGTCGCGCAGTGGATGTCGGCTTCGTCGCGGACCGCCATCGGGAACGACGCGTCTTCGATGCGCTCCAGAAAGTCCATGGGCATGGGAAGGCTCCTGAGGAAACGAGGCGCAGTCTAGGTCGTTGCGCCCCCGAAATGCGGGTCCAGATAGGTCGCTTTTGTAACCAAATCGACAGGTCGCACGGTGCGAGCGCCGTGCGAGAACTTTCGCCCGACAGCGCCTCGCCACCCGCATCTCAGCGCGGTGCACGCATCCGTGCGAAATCGCCGCAGGCCAGCACGATGGGCCCGTGCGGATCGGCCCGGAAGCGCGCCACCGCCGCCGCCGAGATCACGTCGAAATGCCGTTTGCAGGCATGCAGCGTGTGCTCGCCGATTTCCTTCGCGCCGAGCGCATCGTGCAGCACGTCTTGCGAAATCTGCGCCAGCACGCGCGCGCCGTCGGGACCGTCGGGGTACACGGCAAACCGTACCGTGGCCGTATCGACGCAGTAGATGCCTTCGAAGTCCATCTCTTTGTCTCCGTCACCATGGGGTCAGGATTCGGCGCGCGCGACGCGACGCGTGGTGATGGACTGGCGCGCATGTTCGGGAAGGAAGCGGCCTACAGCCTCGGCGCGTGCCTCAGGCCGAGCCGCTCGACACTGGCCTGGTGAGCGTCGACGTCGCCTTGGCGCCCAGCGTCATCTCGGTGATCCACGACACGAGCAGCGCGCCATAGGCCTGGCGCGATTCCAGGCGCGACAACGCGTGGTCGGCGCCGGACAAGGTGCGGTAGGTCGCCGAGCGCACGCGCTTGAAGGCGGCGAGGTAGTTCTCGATGACGGGGTGCGGCACGGTCTGGTCGTCTTCCGATTCGACGATGAGCACATCGCCGGTGAAGGCCGCGCAGGCCGCGAGCGCGCGGTTGTCTTCGGGCCCGACCAGCGTGCGGCGGTAGGCCACGAGGTCGGAGCGGCTCAGCAAACCCTTGGGCGTGTCCCACTCGCCGTCGCGGTACAGCGCGGGCGCGCGCAATGCGAGCCAGCGCACGGGCCGCATCGCACTGACGAGCGCGGCCAGGTAGCCGCCGTAGCTGCTGCCGACGATGGCCACGGCCGCGGGGTCGACGGTCGGGTGGCCCACCAGCGCGTCGTAGGCAGCGAGCACGTCGCGCAGGTTGTCTTCGCGCGTCACCTGCTGGCGCAGCCCTTCATGGCGCGCATGGCCGCGCAGGTCGAAGGTCAGGCAGACGCAGCCGAGCGCGGCGATCTCCTGCGCGCGCTTGAGGTACTGCTCCTGGCTGCCGTCCCAGCCGTGCACCAGCAGCACGCCCGGCACCATGCTGGACGCAGCGAACAGCGTGCCCTCGATGTGATGGCCGTCCACGGGAATGTCGATGGAACTATGGCGTGTCGGCATGCGGGGTGGCGGTGGTCTCGATCACCGTGTATTTGCACAGCGGCCCGGTCTCGGGGTCGTTGCCCTGGTAGGCCACGATGGCGCCGGCGGGCACGCGGGCGCCATCGCCGTACACCTCGAAGCAGGACGCGTGCACGCGCTGGCACGCCGGGTCCTGGTGGAAGGCTTCGAGCGCCGCGATCTCCGCGCCGGTGGCGCCGCCGACGCGCCACGACTGCTCCAGCACGCCCGAGCGCCAGTCGCCCCGGCCGTCGAGCCCTTGCGCCACGTCGTAGTTCACGCGCGAGGCGAAGAAGTCGGGGTAGCAGTCGATCACCGCGCGGTGGTAGCGCCGGGCCTGCTCGATCGCGCGGCGCTGCGGCGGCGGCGGATCGACGCGGGCCAGCAGAGCGTCGAAGTCGCCGCGCACCAGCAGCAGGTCGGAGCCGCCGTAGACCTCCTGCCCGGCGTTGTCGCGCGTGAGGCGCTGCTCGCCGCAGTAGCTGACGATGCGCTGCGCCACGATCAGCTGCCCGACGCTGTAGGTCTGGGGTTGTTCCAGATTGGTTTCGAGCACGAGGCCTTCGGTGGCGATCGCGCGGTCGTCCATCGCATCGAGACAGCGCTCGAGCGCATCGATGCTGTCGACCACCTGCTGCCCGCGCCCGCCGGTGGCCGTCACGGGCTTCAGGCGCACGCGGCCGATGTCGAGCAGCGCCCTCCCCGCAACGCGCGCCTCGTCCAGGCTGAAGCAGGTGAAGCCGGGCAAGGCGGCATCGGCGATCTCCACCGCGATGCGCGCCGACCAGCCCAGGGGCCGCACGGCGTCGGGGCCGACGAGCGGATGGCTGATCGCCTTGGTGGCGACGAAGGCATGCGGCACCACGCCGCCGAAGAGATCGTCCACGCCGGCGATGCCCATGGCGCGCGCCTGGTGCGGGTCGGTGAGCGTGTCGCTCGGCACGAAGTAGAGCGGGTCCGGACCCGGTTGGCTGGCGTCGTAGGCGCCCGCGAATGCCCAGCCCTGGAGCGCCGCCAGGCGCTGCGCAACGTTGGCGCGCGTGGCGTGCTCGTGTTCGCTGCAGTAGCCCTGCGGACGCACGTCCCAGGTGACGACGCGGCGCGTGGCCGGGCCGGTGGCGGGTTCCGGGGCCATGACGGTGTTCAGGCGCAGGTCCATCGGGGCCTCAGGCGTCGGCCTTCCTGTCCTCGTCCTTCTTGTCCTTGTCCGCGTCGCCCGATGGCAGCTTGACCTTCGTGACGGTGACCGACACCGGGTCGCTCGCCGGAAAGGACTCTTCCACGCCGCTGTCGAGCGCTTCTTCGCTGGACGGTTGCTCCGTCGGCTTGGCGGCCTCGGCCGGTGGCTTGCCGTGGTTCTCGGACGTGGGAAACGGAAACTTCTCCGGCGGGTTCTTGTCCGGGCTCGCCGGCTTCGGGTCGGGGGTCTGCTTCGAAGTCATGGGGTCTCCTTGGTGCGATGCACACGGGCTCACATGGCTGCCTCCTCCGGGTTGGCGGCTGCAGTGCCTCCATGTTCTGCGGATCGCGCGGCGCGCCGGTCGGAGGGCACAGCGCCTGCGCGTGGGACCCGTCTGGCACCCGCCTGCGCCTCGCCCCGCCTTCGCCCACGCGTGCGGCCTTGGCCCACACGAAGACCGGACACCTGGCCGATGCGGCGCGGCCCGAATGCGGGCACACCAGAGGCCATGGCCCGTTCCGACACGCCCCTCGCAACCTACCAGGCGAAGCGCGACTTCGCCGTCACCGACGAACCCGCCGAAGGCGGCAAGGCCCGGCCGCACGCGCCCGCGTTCGTGATCCAGAAACACGCGGCGCGGCGGCTGCACTACGACTTCCGGCTCGAACTCGACGGCGTGCTGGTGTCGTGGGCCGTGCCCAAGGGGCCGAGCCTCGACCCCGCGCACAAGCGCATGGCCGTGCATGTGGAAGACCACCCGCTGTCGTACGCCGGCTTCGAGGGCACGATTCCCGAAGGCCACTACGGCGCGGGCGACGTCATCGTGTGGGACCACGGCACCTGGGAGCCCGTGGGCGATCCGCGCAAGGGCCTCGCCGCGGGCAAGCTCGCGTTCCGGCTGCACGGCCAGAAGCTCGAAGGGCTGTGGGAACTCGTCAGGATCGCCAAGGGCGGCGAGCGGCAGGAGCCCTGGCTGCTGTTCAAGAAGCGCGATGCCTTCGCGCGCTCGCATGCCGAGTACGACGTGGTGTCCGCGCTGCCCGACAGCGTGGCCGGGGCACGCAAGACCGCCAAGGCCAAGGCCCAAGCCTTGCCCGCATTGCCCGCAACGGGCGCGGTGAAGGCACGCCTGCCCGCCAAACTGTCGCCGCAGCTCGCGACGCTGGCCACCGGCGTGCCCGAAGGCGCTCCCGGCGACTGGATCTTCGAGATCAAGTTCGACGGCTACCGCCTCATGGCGCGCATCGGCAACGGCAAGGCACGCCTGCTCACGCGCGGCGGCCACGACTGGAGTGCGAAGCTGCCGAAGCTGGTGGCCGAGCTGGAGCGCCTGGGCCTCGGCAACGCCTGGCTCGACGGCGAGATCGTCGTGCCCGACAAGAACGGCACGCCCGACTTCAACGCGCTGCAGAACGCACTCGACCGCGAACGCGCCGACCCCATCGTGATGTTCCTGTTCGACGTGCCCTTCTTCGAGGGCTTCGACCTGCGCCACACGCCGCTCGCCGAACGCCGCCGCCTGCTCAGGCAGCTGATGGACGCGCGCGCCACGCGCCGCCTGCGCTTCAGCAGCGACTTCGAGGCCGATGTCGACGCGATCCTGCAATCGGCCTGCCGCATGAACCTCGAGGGCGTGATCGCCAAGCGCGCCGACGCGCCGTATGTCTCGCGCCGCAGCGACACCTGGCTCAAGCTCAAGTGCATCCGGCGCCAGGAGTTCGTGGTGTGCGGCTACACGCTGCGCACCGACAGCCCGACGCGCATCGGCAGCCTGATGCTGGGCGTGCACGCGAAGAACGGCGAGCTGGTGTCGGTCGGCGGCGTCGGCACCGGTTGGAACGACCGCGAGGCGCGCGACATCCGCCGCCAGCTCGCCGCGCTGGACACCGACCACGCGCCGTTCACCGGCGGCGAGGCCAAGCCCGGCCGCCGCCGGCCGGGCGGCACGCGGCACTGGGTGAAGCCCAAGCTCGTGGCCGAGGTGCGCTTCGCCGCATGGACGCCGGACGGGCAGATCCGCCACGCCTCCTTCGTGGCGATGCGCGACGACAAGCCGGCGTCGGAGATCGTGCATGAAGAGCCCCGCGACATCGCACCCGCTTCACGTGCAAAGGGCACGAAGGCCATGAAGACCTCATCGAAGAAATCCGCCTCCACCGTCGGCGGCGTCGCCGTGAGCCACGGCGAGCGCGTGATCGATGCCGCCTCGGGCCGCACCAAGCTCGACCTCGTGCGCTACTACGAATCGGTGACCGACGACATGCTGCCGCACCTGAAGGGCCGCCCCTGCGCGCTGGTGCGCGGGCCGCAGGGCGTGGGCGGCGAGATCTTCTTCCAGAAGCATGCCGAGAAGGTCCACATCGCCGGCGTGAAGCAGCTCGACCCGGCCCTGTGGCCCGGCCACCCGTCGATGCTCGAGGTCGGCACGCGCGAGGCCTTGCTGAACGCGGCGCAGTTCAACGTGATCGAGTTCCACACCTCGAACGCGACCTCGACGCACTTCGACCGACCCAACCGCATGATCTTCGACCTCGACCCGGGCGAAGGCACGCCGTGGGCGCATGTGCAGGAAGGCGCGCTGCTGATGCGCACGCTGCTCACCGAACTGGGCTTGGCCTCATGGCTCAAGACCAGCGGCGGCAAGGGCCTGCACGTGGTCGTGCCGCTGCGCATGCACTACGACAACGACACCGTGAAGGCCTTCTCGCGCGCCATCGTGCAGCACATGGCGCAGGTGATTCCCTCGAAGTTCGTGGCCAAGAGCGGGCCCTCGAACCGCGTCGGCAAGCTCTTTGCCGACTACCTGCGCAACGGCGTGGGCGCGACCACGGTGGCGGCCTACTCGGCGCGCGCGCGGCCGGGCATGGGCGTGTCGATGCCGGTGAGTTGGGACGACCTCGGCAGCCTGAAAAGTGGCGCGCACTGGACCATCGCCACCGCGCGCGAACACCTGTCGTTCCAGTCCGAAGACCCCTGGGCCGACTACTGGACCACGCGCCAGCCGCTGGGCGAGGCGATGAAGCGGCTCGGCTTCAAGCGATAGCCACGAACCCACGCACAAGGAAGGAAGCACACCATGGCCACGAGAACCCTCTGGAAAGGCGCCATCACCTTCGGGCTGGTCCACATCCCCGTGGGCCTGCACACCGCCAGCACCGAACAGGGCATCGACTTCGACTGGCTCGACAAGCGCAGCATGGACCCCGTGGGCTACAAGCGCATCAACAAGCGCACGGGCAAGGAGATCGCGCGCGAGCAGATCGTGAAGGGCTTCGAGTACGAAGACGGCAAGTACGTCGTGATCTCGCCCAAGGAGATCGAGGCCGTCTACCCGCGCACCACGCAGACCATCGAGATCCAGCGCTTTCTCGACGTCGGCGAAATTCCCTTCGTGTACCTGGAGCGCCCCTACTACCTCGCGCCGATCAACAAGGGCCAGAAGGTCTACGCGCTGCTGCGCGAGGTGCTCGTGAAGACCGGCAAGGTCGGCCTGGCCAAGGTGGTGATCGCGACCAAACAGCACCTGGCACTGCTGATTCCCTTCGGCAAGGTGCTGGTGCTCAACCTGCTGCGTTGGGGTGACGAGATCAAGGACGCCGACGGGCTCGACCTGCCGGCCGCCGGCATCAAGGGCGCGAAGCTCTCGGCCGCCGAGATGAAGATGGCCGAGCAACTGGTCGGCGACATGTCGGGCCCGTGGAACCCTGACGAATTCAAGGACGAGTTCAAGCACGCCGTGATGAAGATCGTCGAGAAGAAGGTCAAGGCGGGCGACACGGAGACGGTGGTGCAGCCGGAAGAAGAAGCACCTGAGGGCGGCGCCGAGGTGATCGACCTGACCGAGCTGCTCGCGCGCAGCCTGCGCAGCGGCAAGCGCACGCCGCCTGCGGCGAAGAAGCGTGCGGCGAAGTCGACGGCTTCCGCACGCAAGACTGCGCACAAGCCTGCAGCCGCCAAGCGTGCGAAGAGCGTGGCCCGCAAGGCGGCCTGACTAACGCCGCGGCGCTTTCGCAGCCCCTGGCAGCGCCGCCACGCGCTGTGCCAGGAAGTCGACCAGCACCTGCACCCGCAGCGGCAACTGCCGGCGCGGTGCGTACAGCAGGTGCAGCTCCTGCGCCGGCCCCGTGTGCCGCGCGAGCACGCGCACCAATTTCCCTTGCGCGAGCAGGTCCGCCACCATCCACGTGGGTTGCAGCGACACGCCCGCGCCCGCGAGCACGCTGTCGAGCAGCGCCACGGCGTTGTTGACGCGGTAGCGGCTGCGCAGCGGCACGGCCACCGCGCCGTCGGGGCCCGTGAGCAGCACGCCGTCGTCGCCCGCCGCGTAGCGCAGGTAGTCGTGCACCAGCAGGTCCTGCGGCGTGCGCGGCTTGCCGCGTGCGGCCAGGTAGTCCGGCGAAGCGACGAGCACGCGCGGCCAGCTGCCGAGGTGGCGCGCGACGAGGTCGGGCGGCAGCGCGCCGCCGACGCGCAGCGAGACGTCGATGCGCTCCTCGCGCGGATCGACGAAGCGGTCGTCGAGCACCAGCTCCAGTTCGATGTCGGGGTACAGCCGCAGGAATTCGACCGCCATCGCGTTGAGGTGCCGCTGCCCCAGCGTGACCGGCGCACTCAGGCGCAGCAGGCCGCGCGGCTGCTGCACCTGGGCGCGCGCGTCGGCCACGGCGTCGCCGTAGTCCTCGAGCATGCGGCGCGCGCGTTCATGAAAGCGCTGGCCCTCCTCCGTGAGGCTCAGGCCCGTGGCCGCGCGCCGCAGCAGCCGCACGCCCAGCGATCGCTCCAGCCCGGCGACCAGCTTGCTCACGGTGGGCTGCGTGGTGTCGAGCGCGCGGGCCGCGCCCGAGAGACTGCCGAGCTCGACGCTGTGCACGAAGGCGGAGAGTGCGCGAAGGGTGTCCATGGGGTCATTCGATTCAGGAATGCGATGCATGCCATTCTGCCTTCTACCCCTCTCGATTCGAATGGAAGAAAGTTCGCCCATCGACACTTCTTTCACCTGAGGACATTCATATGACCGCTTCGCGACTCACCTCCCTCCTGCGCCAGGGCGCGCTCGCCCTTTCCCTCGCGGGCGCCGCCACCGCTTCCATGGCCGCGCCCACGCACTGGAGCCCCAGCTGGATGGCCGCCACCCAACCGCTGTGGGACCCAAGCTTCGTGCTGCCCCTGGGCATTCCCGCCCGCTTCGAGCGGCAGACGCTGCGCCAGGTGGCGCGCCTGAGCATCGGCGGCACGCGGCTGCGCGTGGTGATCAGCAACGAAGGCGGCACCACGCCGCTGCACATCGGCGCCGCCCGCGTGGCCCGCCATGCGAGCGGCTCGGCGGTCGTCGAAGGCACCGACCGCGTGCTGCGCTTCGGCGGCCGCAGCGACGTGACGCTGCCGCCCGGTGCGCGCCTCGTGAGCGACCCGGTCGACCTGCCGCTGCCCGCGCTGAGCGAAGTGGCCGTGTCGCTCTACCTGCCGGAACCCAGCCAGCCCGCGGGCTTTCACTTCGACGCGCGGCAGACGCTGTACATCGCCGACGGCGACCTGAGCGCCGCCGCACGACTGCCGGCCGCCGCCACCTCGTGGAGCACCCGCGTCTACGTGAGCGGCCTGATCGTCGAGACGCCGCAAGCACCCGTCACCGTCGTCGCGCTGGGCGACTCGATCACCGACGGCAACGGCTCCACGCCCGGCGCCCACACGCGCTGGCCCGACGCGCTGGCCGAACGGCTCGCGCCGCGCGGCGTGGGCGTGCTCAACGCCGGCATCTCGGGCGGCCGGTTGCTGAAGGACGGCATGGGCCGCGCGGCGCTCGAGCGCGCGGGCCGCGATGTGTTCGCGCAGCCCGGCGTGCGCGCGATGGTCGTGCTGCTGGGCACCAACGACATCGGCTGGCCCGGCGGCCCCTTTGCACCGCAGGAACCCGCGGTGCGCGCCGAGGCCGTGATCCAGGGCTTTCGCCAGCTGATCGAGATGGCCCACGCCCACAACGTGCGCATCGTGGGCGCGACGATTCCGCCGAATGAACGTGCGCTCGAAGGCACGCCGCTGGCCGGCCATCACTCGCCCGAGAAAGACAAAGTGCGCCAGGCCGTCAACCGCTGGGTCCGCGAAAGCGGCGCCTTCGATGCGGTGGTCGATGTCGACGCGCTGCTGCGCGACCCGGCGCGGCCGACGCGGCTGAAAGCCGCCATGGATTCAGGCGACCACCTGCATCCCGGCGACGCCGGCTACCGGGCGATGGCGGCGGCCATCGACCTCGACGCCTTGCTCGGCAACGATCTTCGATAGACTGCAAATATACTGTACATAAATACAGTCTTTTCTCTAGAATGGCTCGTCTCCAAGAACAACATTCGAGGCGACGCCATGACCACCGCCAACCCGCCTGCGCCCTCCGCGCAGGTGCTTTTTTTCTCCTCGCGACAGCATCCGTTGCAGTCGCGTTCGCGCACCACCGGCAAGACAGGCCGGATTTCGAACTGGCCCTTCCGCGTGACGCGGGAGCACGGCCACGACGACAGCAACGAACAGGATGACATCCGCGTTCAGGCGGCGCGCGTCATCCGGACGACGGCCGCGCACTGGTGGCCGCCGGAGCCCTGAACCGCCTTTCAGCTTCACCTAGGAGTGCAGCAATGGACGACTTCATCCGTGACTCGGCTTACCCGGACCACCCCGCCCCCGAGTGGGAACCTGCGCCTCCCGCAAGAAAGTCCCACCTCCTGATTGCGCTGTTCCCCGATGCCGCTGTACAGGCTGCGATCGAGGCGCATCGCAAGGGCTGGCTCTGGCCGGAAGGCCACTACTTTCCGCGCAACGACCGACTGCATCTGACGCTGCATTGCCTCGCCGATCAGAAAAGTCCCGTCGAACAGCGCCTGCGTGAAGCGCTCGCCCAGGTTCCTGTCCACCCCATGGAACTCGTGCTGGACAGTTCACGCACCTGGGACAGCATCGCGGTGGCCCAACCCGCCGAGCATGCAGGGCTGCGCGCCCTGCAACAGCATATCGGCCACGCGGTGCGGCAGCTCGGCATCCCGACAGACCGTCGCAGGTTCACGCCTCACATCACCATCGCCCGAGAAGCCGCGAGCGCCGCCTATCCAATGCGCATGCCGCCGATCGTTTGGCGCGCGACAAAATTTCTTCTGATCCGCTCGTTCACCAAGCCCTTCTTCAAGCACGAAGTGCTGGCTTCATACGAGGCCAAAGAAAACGCCTACGTCTGACAGGCGCCGGGTGGGTTCCGTGGCTTCATCGGGTGAGACAATTTTCAGCGTCCGCCGACCTGCCACCGCCCACCTCGCATGCTGACACCACCCACTCTGCCGAACGATGCCATCGCCGCCTGCCTCGCCAGCCACTGGGGCCTGCAAACCACCCGCACCGAATTCCTCCCGCTGGGCGCCGACGTCGATTCGGCCGCATTCCGCATCGAAGCATCGGACGGCCGCGCCTATTTCCTGAAGCTGCGCCGAGGCGGTTTCACACCCGCCGTGGTCGACGTGCCGGCCGTGCTGCATCACACCTATGACACCGACGCCGTGATGGCCCCGCTGCTCACGCGCACGCGGCGGCTCAGCGTGCAGGACCATGGCTTCGACTGGGCGCTCTACCCCTTCTTCGATGGCGTCGACGGCTTCACGCGCGCACCGACCGACCGGCAATGGACCTTGCTCGGCACCACGCTGAACGCCATCCACCGCACCGAGCTGCCCGAATCTCTGCGCGCAGGCCTGCCGCGCGAAAGCTATTCGCACCACTGGCGCGAAGGCGTGCGCCGCTACCAGCGCCGCTTCATCAACGGCGTGGCGGGCGACGATCTGGTCAAGCGCTTCCTCGCCTTCTGGGACACGCACGACGAAGAGATCGATTCGATCGTCTACCGCAGCGAACAGCTCGCCTCGATCCTGCTCGAGAAGTCGCTGCCGCAGGTGCTGTGCCACGCCGACCTGCACGCGGGCAACGTGCTGCTGGGCGACAACGACCGCCTGTGCATCGTCGACTGGGACACGCTGATCCTCGCGCCGAAGGAGCGCGACCTGATGTTCATCGGCGGCGGGGTCGGCGGCGTGTGGAACCAGCCGCGCGAAGCGGCACTGTTCTTCCAGGGCTACGGCACGAAGGAGGCGGTCGACACGCTCGCCCTCGCCTACTACCGCCACGAACGCATCGTGCGCGACCTGCTCGAGTTCTGCGACCAGATGTTCGACCCGCAGGCCAGCCGCGAAGACCGCGAGGAAGGCCTGCGCCAGATGGCGAGCCAGTTCGAGCCGGGCAACGTGGTCGCCGTCGCGCACCGCGACTACGACGCGATCACCTGAAGGGCGCCGCTCAGATCAGCAGGTCTTGCACGTCGTCCTCGAAGCCCGCCACGGGCTGCGCCTTGGCCAGCGCCAGCCACACCGAAAAAGGAATGCGCTCGAAGGCGCGGTGCACCGCGGCGCGCGCCACCACGAGGCGTTCGCCCTCGAACACCATCACGCCGCATTCGGCCGGGATCTCGTCGGGTGACGCGATGCAGCGGCCCTTGGCGTCGTTGCCCAGCACGTACCAGCACTCGCCGCCCAGGTCGAGATAAGCCGCGCGCTTGTCGGGCTTGCGCAGGTCGCCCAGCAGGTCGGCGCGGCTGACCTTCACCTCGTGCACGATGGGATGCGCATAGGCCTCGACGCTGGTGTTGCGGATCGAAAACACGTCGGGCCGCGCCATGCACCAGCGCGGCTTGCCGCCCTCCTCCAGCGGCGGCAGCCGGGCGCGCAGGCCCAGGCCGCGCCAGGCGATGCGGCCGCCGCGCGTCATCTCGCGCGCCACGCGCTCCACCAGCGCCTCGTGCGGCGACAGCGCCGCGCGGTTGACCGTGAGCGTGGTGGCGATGCGCGCAATGCCCGCGTCGGTCACGCGCAGCGTCTCGTGGCCCAGTGCGCTGCGCACGCGTTCGAGAAAACCGCCCGCGAGCAGTTCGACCTCGATGGTGTCGCAGCAGGGCCAGCCGGCCGAGCGGTAGATCTCGCGCAGGCGACGTGCGTGCGGCTTGCCGAAGGGCACGGCCGTCTGCAGGGGCGGCGGGTCGCTCACCGGCGGCGGAAAACCGGGGTCCGTCACCGGGGGCATGACCGGCGGCGGATCGCCTTCGGGCGGCAGCACGGGCGGCGGCGGTGGCGGCATGGGCACATCGGGCGCGGGCGGCGGCGGGCCGATCGGCGTGGCGACGACCTCATCGGCAAGGGCAAATCCGGCGGTTGCGGCGAGTGCGGACATGGGAGGAACAGGTTAGCGAAAAGTGAGGGGCGGCGCGAGGCATGGAACGATCGGTTGCATTCGCAATGCCTCAGTGGAAGTCGCGGCTGGTGTTGCTCTGTGCCAGCCGGCCCAGCAGCGGCGTGAGGTCCTTGAAGCCGGTGGCGATCAGGTGCTGCACCTTGCCGCCGCTGTCATCGTCGCGCTGCCAGGTGCCCTGCACCGCGAGCAAGTGCGACTTGAGCAGCGGCTCGCGCCAGGCCTCGATGACGTGGCTCCACACGATCACGTTGACGTTGCCGGTCTCGTCCTCCAGCGTGACGAAGATGGTGCCGTTGGCGGTGCCGGGCCGCTGCCGGCCCTTGACGATGCCGCAGGCGCGCACGGTCTGGCCGCTGCGCGCGGCGCGCAGTTCCACCGCGCTCAGGAGCCGCATGCGCGCCAGGCGCGGGCGCAGCAGCGCGAGCGGATGGCGGCGCAGCGTGAGGCCCAGCGCCGCGTAGTCGCCGACGATCTCTTCGCCCTCGGGCGCGGCGGGCAGCAGCAGCGCCTGTTCGTGGATCGGCACGCCCTTGAGCAGGGCCGACGAGCGGTGCTGCGCCGTGGCGTCCCACACCTGCTGGCGCCGATGGCCCGAGAGCGACATCAGCGCATCGGCCGCCGCGAGCGCGGCCATGTCCTTGCCTTCGAGCTCGGCGCGCAGGGCCAAATCTTCGGTGCTGATGAAAGGCGCTTGTGCGCGGGCTTTCAGCAGGCGCTCGGCGCCGGCGTCGCTGAGGCCCAGGACCCGGTTCAGGCCCAGCCGAACCGCGGGCTGGTTGTCGTTACCGAGGCGGTCGGCATAGCGCGTGTCGGTACCCGCGGGCATGCGCGGTGCATCGGGCGCGCGGGCTTCGAGCGTGGTGTCGATCTCGCTGCACGTGACGTCGACCGGCCGCACCTCGACCCCATGGCGGCGCGCGTCCTGCACCAGCTGCGAGGGGCTGTAGAAGCCCATCGGCTGCGAGTCGAGCAGTGCAGCGAGGAAGCAGGCGGGTTCGTAGTTCTTGAGCCAGCTGCTGATGGTGACCAGCAGCGCGAAGCTCGCGGCGTGGCTTTCGGGAAAGCCGTAGTCGCCGAAGCCGAGGATCTGCTTGAAGATGGCTTCGGCGAACTCCTTCGGGTACTTGTTGTCCACCATCCCATCCACGAGCTTCGCGTGAAACTTGTCGAGGCCGCCCTTGCGCTTCCACGCGGCCATGGCACGACGCAACTGATCGGCTTCGTCTGCGCTGAACTTCGCCGCGATCATGGCGATCTGCATCACCTGCTCCTGGAAGATCGGAATGCCCAGCGTGCGTTCCAGCGCCGGCTTCAGTTCCTCTTTTTCGTAGAGGATCGGCAAGCCCTTGCGCACCCGCTCGCGCTGCTTCAGGTACGGATGCACCATGCCGCCCTGGATAGGCCCGGGCCGCACGATCGCCACCTCGATCACCAGGTCCTCATACGTCTGCGGCTTCAGGCGCGGCAGCATCGACATCTGCGCCCGGCTCTCGATCTGGAACACGCCGATGGTGTCGGCGTCGCAGATCATGTCGAACACCTTCGGGTCGTCGTGGGGGACGTGGTGCATCTCCACCATCGAGCCCCGCCAGCGGTTCATGTGGTCGAGCCCGCGGCGGATGGCGCTCAGCATGCCGAGCGCGAGCACGTCGACCTTGAGCATCCCCATGGCTTCGAGGTCGTCCTTTTCCCACTGGATGACGGAGCGGTCTTTCATCGACGCCTTCTCGATCGGCACCAGCCGCGTGAGCTTGGTGTGCGTGAGCACGAAGCCGCCGACGTGCTGGCTCAGGTGGCGCGGAAAGCCCTTGAGCCGCTGCGTCATCTCGATCCACTGGACCAGCTTGAGCCGGTCTTCCTTTACGCCGACGCGCGCGGCGGCCTTGTCGAGCTGCTCGCCGAGTGCGGTGTCGTCGAACCAGTAGTGGTCCTTGGCGAACTCGTCGACCAGCCGCTCGTCGATGCCGATGGCCTTGCCGACGTCGCGCAAGGCGCTGCGCGAGCGGTAGCAGATGACGACGGCAGCGATGGCGGCGCGCTCGCGGCCGTACTTTTCGTAGATGTACTGGATGACTTCTTCGCGCCGCTGGTGCTCGAAGTCGACGTCGATGTCGGGCGGTTCCTTGCGATGGCGGCTCAGGAAGCGCTCGAACAGCAGGTGGCCTTTTTCGGGGTCGATGGCGGTGATTTCGAGGCAATAGCAGACAACGGAATTGGCCGATGACCCACGCCCCTGGCAAAGAATTTTCTGTGAGCGCGCAAAGCGGACGATGTTCTCTACGGTGAGGAAGAACATCTCGTATTCAAGTTCCCTGATCAGGTCCAGCTCTTTCTGCACCTGGGCTCGCACGCCATCAGGAATCCCGTTCGGGTAGCGCCTTTGCGCCCCTTCCCATGTCTTGCGCACCAGCGTCTGCGCCGCCGTCTCGCTGCTGCCCACGGTCTCCAGCGGGTACTTGTAGGTCTCGCGGATCACCTCGGGATCGAAGCGGCACCGCTGCGCCACCGCCAGCGTGTTCGCCAGCATCGCGGGCAGGTACAGCTCGGCCAGTCGCACCCGCTGGCGCAGGTGCCGCTCGGCGTTCGACTGCAGCGCGAAGCCGCACTCGGCCACCGTGCGGCCTTCGCGCACCGCCGTGAGCACGTCGTGCAGCGGCTTGCGCCCGCGCGCGTGCATGTGCACGTCGCCGGCCGCGACCAGCGGCACGCCGGCCTGCTCGCCCGCCTGCATCAGCGTGACGAGCCAGAGGTCGTCGTCGAGTTCGTTGAACAGCTCCACGGCCAGCCAGAGGTTGTCGCCGTACAGCGCCCTGGCGGCGGCCAGGTCGTCCTGCACGGTGGCCGCCTCCGGCATGCCTCCCGGCGGACGGTGCGGCACGAAGAGGACCTGGCAGTGCTGCAGCGAGGCGACGTCGCTCGTGTCCCAATCGACGCGGTACTCGCCCTTGGGCAGCTCGGTGTTGCGCGCGGCGGTGATGAACTCGCAGAGGTTGCCCCAGCCCTCGGTGTCGTTCGCGATCACCACGAGCTTGAAGCGCTCGAAGCGGAACTCGCTGCCGAACAGCAGGCGGAATTCGGGGTGGCGCGGGATCGGCGGCTCGTCCGGGTGCTCGCGCTCGTAGGTGTCCAGCTTGGCGGGCAGGTCGCGCAACGCGACATGCGCGCGCACGATGCCGGCCACCGAGCATTCGTCGGTGATAGCCAGCGCCGCATAGCCGAGGTGGTAGGCGCGCTCGACCACCTCTTCGGGCGTCGACGCGCCGCGCTGGAAGCTGAAGTTCGTGAGGCAGTGCAGCTCGGCATAGCCGGGCAGGCCCGGCGCCGGGCGCAGCCGCTGCGGCAGCACATGCACCTTGGCAGGCTGGCGCTTGCGCTCTTCCTTGCCGCTCAGGTCAGGCATAGAAGCCTTGCAGATACCAGCGCACCTCGCCCGACGAAAACCGCGTGGCGGGCCGCTCGCGAAAGATCCACACCAGGCCGGCCTCGGGGCTTTCGGCCACGTAGTAGTCGCGCATCGCGGGCTGGCCGCCGTCTTCCTCGCCGCCCCACCAGCCGGCCTCGACGCGCTGCGGCCCGACCAGCTTGCGCAGCGGCCCGCAGTAGCACGGGCGCTTGCCGTCCATCTCGAGCCGCAAGGGCTCGGGCAGCAGCCAGGGCGGGTAGATCGCATCGGGCTGCGAGGCGGCGTCCTTGCGGGCCTTGTCGGGTGCCGGGGTTTTCTCTTTTTGCAGCGCGGGCCGCCACCGCTGCTGGCGCTCGGGCCGGTGGTCGGCCTGCGCGAGCGGCACCACCACCTGGTCGGCGCCGAGCCGCACGCTGAGCCGTTCGACCATCTCGTGCAGCTTGTCGCCCTTGCGGTTGTCTTCCGGCAGAAAGCTGGTGCTGGCACCGGCCAGCGGATCGGTTTCGAGCGTGCGCAGCTTCAGCCAGCTCGCAGGCGCGGCCAGCGTGGTGAGCGCGAGTTTTTTCGGACAGCAGGCGGCGCAGGTGCGCCATGTCCTGCGTGGGCTCGGCCGTGCGCACGGTGAGCTGCTGGTGCGGCGGCAGGGTCACGCCGTTGAGGCGCCGCAGGTCGAGCGTCCATTGCAGCTCGAGCGCACGCGCGCCGCGCTGGCGGGCGCGCAGCCAGATCTGCAGCGCCGAGAGCAGGCGGTTGGCCGACCACATGAGTTCGGGCCCGGTCTCGGCCAGCGCGGGCAGTTCGAGCTTCTGCTCGAACACGTCGGGCAGCGTGAGCCAGGCGTGGGTTTCGGGGCGCAGGCCCCAGGCGATGTCGAGCGCCTCGCGCAGCCCGGCGCCGAAGCGCCGCGCCAGCCCGCCGCGCGGCAATGCCGCCACCTCGCCCCAGGTGCGGCAGCCCAGGCGCGCGAGCAGGTCGAGGTGGCCCTGCGCGGCCGTCAGCGTGTCCAGCGGCAGGCCGGCCGGCACCTCGGCGGGCCGGTGTTCGTTGCGCGCGAACAGGCGCAGCCGCGCCAGCGCGATCAGGCTGGTGGCGCCCTGCGCGCCGCGCATGCGCGCGTCGGGTGCGGGGTTGAGGGCCAGCAGCTGGCGCATCAGCGGCGCGCGACCGCCCCACAGGCGCTCGCAGGCCGAGACCTCGAGCATCAGCGCCTCGTCCTGCCAGGCGACGTGCGGCGTGAACTGCAGCGCCCACCAGCCCAGGGCCTCGGGCGGGGGCATGTCGGGGGCGTCGGCGTCCTCGGTTTCAGACGACCACTGCAAGGCGATCCAGTGCATCCGGGCCTCCTTTCCATGCGTCGATGCGCACCACCGTGGCCGACGGCGCAGCGGCCGGTGCCACGGGCGGCTGCAGGCGCAGCTGGCGCCGCACGCGGGCGGCGGCCAGCAGCGCGCTCATGCGGGCATTGCGCGCCGGCACCCGCACCGGCACGGCCAGCGGCGGGCCCCGGCGCTTGAGCAGGTGCAGCGCGATCTGCGCCGGATCGTCCGGGCAGCGCTCGGCACGCAGGCGCAGGCGCGCGGGCGAAGCCGACAGCGCCACCGACTCGGGCCGGCACACGAACAGCAGCACCTCGTGCTGCGCGGCCGCCAGCTGCAGCCGCCGCAGCTCGCCCACGCGGGCCTGCGGCAGCCAGGCGACGACGGCAGCGATCTCGGCGCAGCGCAGCGCCTGCTCGCAGGCCCACAGCCGCGCGGCCGGGGCGTCGCTGCGCACGCACATCAGCGCCTCCACCGGCAAGCCCTGTGCCGCCAGCGCGGTGCCGCAGGGTTCGTAGGGCGCGCCGACCAGCACCACCGGCCCGCCGCGCGCCTCCACGGCCTGCGCCAACGCGGGCAGCAGCAGGCGCCAGACATGGGCCTCGGGCGTGGCCTGCAGCAGCTCCGTCATCGCGCCCACGGGCCAGCCGCCGCCGGGCAGCTCGGCGTCGAGCGCGGCATGCCCGGTGGCCACGACCTGCGCGTCGGCCAGGCCGAGTTCGTCGGCGTGCCAGACGCCGCGGCCCGCGGCGGTGGAAAAGGAGTCGAGGAAAGGGAGGCCCATGATTGCAGTTGTTAACTGTATTTTTATACAGTATTTCCCAGGTCGCAACCAGCGATCGATTTACCTGCGAAGGCCCGCGCCTTAAGATCGGTTTATTAACAATTAGTGACCATGAGACACAAAATGATTCGCCTGCGGTTTCTGGCCCTCGCCGCGCTCGTCTTCGCAGGGGTGCCCGCCTCGGCCCAGCCCGCCAAGCCGCTCCTGATCGGCCAGACCTACGTGCAGACCGGCCCGCTCGCGTCGCTGTCGACCGAGCCGCTGGTGGGCATCCGTGCCATGTTCACCGCGCTGAACGCGAGCGGCGGCGTCAACGGCCGCCCGGTCGAGCTGCGCCAGCTCGACGACGCCTACGACCCCGCCAAGGGCGCAGAGAACGTCAAGACCTTCGCACGCGACGGCGCCGTGGGCGTGCTGATGCCCATCGGCACCTCGTCGGCGGTCGGCGCGCTGAAGGCGGCCAACGAGCTGAAGATTCCCGTCGTCGGCCCCTACACGGGCGCGGGCCCGGTGGTGAAGTTCAGCGAGTTCGGTTTTCCGGTGCGCATCAGCTTCGACGAGGAATACAGCCGCATCGTGAACCACCTGTTCACCATCGGCCTGTCGCGCATCGCCTTCGCGCACAACGACAACCCCGGCGCGCGCTCGGCGATGGAGAGCACGCAGAAGTTCATTGCCGAGCGCGGCGACAAGATGGTCGGCAGCGTGGCCATCAAGAACGACGGTTCCGACGCGGCCGAACGCGCCGCCGAGCTGGCCAAGCTCAAGCCCAAGGCCGTGGTGCTGTCGGCCACCAACGACGTGGCGGCGAAGTTCATCGCGGCCTACCGCGCGACCGGCGGCGAGACGGCCTTCTATTCGTTCTCCTTCCTGAATGGGCAAAAGCTCTTCCAGGACATCAAGAAGGACGCGGCCGGCGTGGTCATCTCGCAGGTCGTTCCCTACCCGTGGAACAGCGCGATGCCCGTCATCGCCGAGTACCAGGCGGCGATGAAGAAGATCGGCATGACCGAATTCAGCTACGCGAGCCTGGAGGGCTATGTCACGGCCAAGGTCATGGTCGAAGGCCTGAAGCGCGCGGGCGCCAACCCCACGCCCGAGTCGCTGCAGAAGGGCCTGGAGTCGTTCAAGACGCTGGACCTCGGCGGCATCGCCGTGTCGTACCGGCCCGGCGAGCACCGCGGGCTGACCTTCTCCGAGCTGTCGATGCTCAAGGCCGACGGGCGCTACCTGCGCTGAGCCCTTCCGCCCGCCGGCCTCGCGGGCGCAGAATTTCGTTCGTGACGACGCCCCTCACGAACGCACACCCTTACGCCCTCACGCGCGCCCGGTTGCTCCGACTGGGCGCAGCCCTGTGCGCAGGTGCCGCGCTCCCCTCCTTCGCCCAGCAGCCACCCCGCAGGCCCGCGATGCAGATGACCACCCGCCCCATTCCCTCCACGAAGGAAGCCCTGCCGGTCGTCGGCTGCGGCACCTGGATCGGCTTCGACCAGCGCCCCGACACCGACGAATACAGGCGCCTGCCCGGCGTGCTCGACGCGCTCTTCGCGGCCGGCGGCACGGTGATCGACAGCTCGCCGATGTACGGCCGCTCCGAGGAAACCACCGGCGAACTGCTGGCCGCCGCCAAGCCGAGCGCCAGGCCTTTCCTCGCGGCCAAGGTCTGGACCTCGGGCCGCGAGGCCGGCATCGCGCAGATGGAGCAATCGTTCGCGCGGCTTCGCACGCAGCAGATCGACCTGATGCAGGTGCACAACCTCGTCGACTGGCGCACCCACCTCGCCACGCTGCGCGGCTGGAAGGAGAAAGGCCGCGTGCGCTACATCGGCATCACGCACTACACCGCCTCGGCCTACGACGAGGTCGAGGCTGTGCTGCGCGCCGAGACGCTCGACTTTGTGCAGATCAACTACTCGCTCGATGCGCGCGATGCCGAACAGCGCCTGCTGCCGCTCGCGGCCGAGCGCGGCGTGGCGGTGATCGTCAACATGCCCTTCGGCGGCGGCGGCTTGCTCCGGCGCCTGCGCGACAGGCCGCTGCCCGCCTGGGCCGGCGACATCGGCTGCACGAGCTGGGCGCAGGTGCTGCTGAAGTTCGTGCTGAGCCATCCGGCCGTGACCTGCGCGATCCCGGGCACGAGCCGCGCGGAGCACATGACGGACAACGCCGCGGCCGGCGCCGGCACCTTCCCCGATGCCGCCTTCTGGCGCCGCGAGGCCTCTTCTATTCGAACTTGACGTTGTGCTCCCGCACCGTCGCGCCGAAGGCGTCGTACTGCGTGCGGAAGAACTCGGCGAACTTCGCGGGGCTCATGCCGTAGCCCTCGAAGCCCTGCTGCACCAGCTGCGCATGCACGTCAGGCCGCTTGAACGTGTTCTGCAACTCCTGCGAGAGCCTGTCGGTGATCTCCTTCGGCAACCCCGGCGGCCCGAAGAAGCCGGCCCAGGGCGTGATCGTGAGCTTGCCCAGCCCCAGCTCGCCGCCCGTCGGCACATCGGGCAGCAAGCCGCTGCGCTGCGGCAGCAGCGTGACCAGCGCGCGGATGCGCCCCTCCTTCACGAAGCCCGGCGCCAGCGTGCCGGTGGTGAACATCATCTGGATCTGCCCGCCCAGCAGGTCGGTCATGGCCTGCATGTCGCCCTTGTAGCGCGCGTTGACCACCTTGCGCTCGCCCAGCAACTGCAGCATTGCGAGCTCCGAGGCGCTGTTGCTCGATGCCGAGTTGAGCACGCCGGGCTTCGACGCCACGAGCGCCAGCAGCTCGTTCACGCTCTTCACCGGCAGGCTGGCCGGCACCACGAGGAACATCGAGAACTGCCCCGCCGAGCTGATCGGCGTGAAGGCCTTGAACGGGTCGTAGGGCGAGGTCGGCCGCAGCGTGGGCGCGGCGACCATCGCGGTGTTGGTGCCCATCAGCAGCGTGTAGCCGTCGGGCCTGGCCGACGAGGTGGCCTGCGCCGCGAGCACGCCGTCGGCGCCGGGGCGGTTCTCCACGATCACCTGCTGGCCGAGCTGTTTCGACAGCCCCTCCGCGATGATCCGCGTGAGCGAATCGGCGCCGCCGCCCGCGGCAAAGCCGACGATCAGCTTCAGCGGCTTGTTCGGGTACGCGTCGGCGCTCCAGGCCGCCGCGCCGGGCAGTGCCGTGGCGGCGAGGGCCGCGAGAGTCAAGGTTCTGCGTCGCATGAAAGCCTCCTTGTTCAGAAGAGGTGCCGCACGCCGAACTCCCAGCCCGACGAGCGCATCCCGCCCGCCGGCGCGCTGCCGCCGCTCACCACGTAGCGCGCCTGCCCGCTGTTCATCAGCCGCGCGTAGGTGCCGTACAGCGCGGTGCGCCGGGAGAGGTTGTGCACGTAGCCGATGCCGAACTGGCGCGCGTCGTCGCGGTTGCGCGGCATGCCGTTGGCGTTGCGCAGGCTCTCGTCGCTGCGGTCGTCCAGGTAGGCGTAGCTCACGCGGATGCGCCCGACCTCGAAGGCCGGGATGTGCGCGCCGATCTCGACGGTGTTCTTGCGCACCGTGCCGGCCGCGAGCTTCACCGTCACCTTGTTGTAGAGCGCGAAGAACTTCGCGAAGCCCGCGTCCCACGAACCGCCGATGTTGGCGTGCGTGTAGTTGCCGATGGTGGAGGTGGCGTTGAAGTGCGAGCGCGTCACGGCCGCGGCGATGTCGAAAGCGCCCGAGGCGAAGCCGAAGCGCGCGCCGCCGAAGTTGCCGTCGTCGCGGTTCGGCGCGGTGGAGTTGTTCTCGCCGGTGCCGATCATCGCCATGCCGTAGAAGCCGCCCAGCTTGGCCGGCAGCCAGTAGCTCACCGTGTTGCTGCCGGTGATGGCCGTGGGCAGCGGCCCGGTGCCCGCGCCCGCGAAGGTGAGGTTGCCCGCGCGCGCCACGCCGTTGGCGTTGAAGGGGTCGAAGTAGATGCTGTTGTAGTGCGTGGGGATGAAGTCGTGGCCCAGCCGCACTTCGCCCAGCGAATCGTGCGACAGGCTCACGAAGGACATGCGGTCGAAGGTGATCGGCCCCGCCGGGCCCGCCCCGCTCGTCTGGTTGTTGGTGTTGCTCGGCCGGCCGGTGCCCAGGTCGGGGTTCAGGCTGCCTTCGAGCCAGAAGCCTGCACGCAGGCCGCCGCCCAGGTCTTCGGTGCCGCGAAAGCCGATGCGGCTGGTCGACAGGCCGCCGTTCGACAGCGCCTTGATCGAGCCGCCGCCCTCGCCCTTCGTGTGCTGGACGCCGAGGTCCATCACGCCGAACACGGTGACGCTGGATTGCGCGTGCGCCGCACCGCTGCTGGCCAGGCCAATGGCCGACCACATCAAAAGTCTCTTCATGGTTTCTTGTCTCCTGCTCTTTTCTTGGTTGAAAACTCTGGAATCACTCGGGAATCACTTGGGAATGGCGCGCAGGGCTGCGCCACCGGGTGCGCACGGGGGTGCGCACCGGTTGGCGAAGGCCGGGGAAAAAAGGTCTAGCTGGCGGGCCGCGGGCGCTCGGTGCGCACGAGCACGGCCCCCTTGGACAGCGGGCTCACGTTGCGCCGGTACTGCTGCAGCCAGCCGGTGTCGAAGGCCGGCGGCGGCGCCTGCCAGTCGGCGCGGCGCGCGGCGAGTTCGGCGTCAGTCAATGCGATGTCGAGGCGACGTTCGTCGAGGTCGATGGTGATCGCGTCGCCGTCACGCACCAGCCCGAGCGGACCGCCCAGTGCCGCTTCGGGCGACACCTCGGCCACCACGAGCCCCTTGCAGACGAGGCCCGAGAGATGCCCGTCGGTCAGCAGCGCGACCTGGTCGCCGAGCCCCGCGCCGTCGACCGCGAAGACCACGCGCGATGCGCCGCCGCCCATGGCCGGTCCACCGCACGCGCCGGCGCCGCGCATCACGACCACCTGGCCGGGAACGATCTCGTGGTTCTTGATCGCGGCGATGGCAGCGTCCGAAGTCCAGAAGCACACGGCCGGCCCGGTGAAGCGCCGCACCTTGCGCTCGGCGATGCCGGTCTTGATGAGGCCCGACTCGGGCGCGAGGTTGCCGCGCAGGAGCACGATGGCCGGCAGCGGCGCGACCGGACGGTCGATGGGGCGGATCACCTCGGCGTCCCTCACTTCGGCGTGGCGCAGGTTGTCGGCGACGGTGCCGCCGGTCACCGTGAGCGCGCCCGTGTCGAGCAAGGGCGCGAGCTGCTTCATCAGCGCGCGGCAGCCGCCCGCCGCCTCGAAGGCCTCGATGGAATGCTCGCCGATGGGCCGCACACCGGCCAGCACCGGCGTCGTGGGGCCGAGGCTTTCGAAGAGGCCGTACACGTCGACGCCGCACTCGCCTTCGGTCGATATCGCCTGCAGGTGCTTGGCCGTGTTGAGCGAACCGCCGACGGAGAGCACCGCACGCACCGCGTTGGCGAAAGCGCCGGCCGAGAGGATGTCGCGCGGCTTCAGGTCGTCCAGCACCATCTGCACGATGCGCGTGCCGGCCGCGCGCACGTCGTCCATCATCTTCGGGCTCAGCGCGGCGACCGGCGCGCTGCCGGGCAAGGCCATGCCAAGCGCTTCGCACACGATGTGCATCGAGTTCGCCGTGCCCAGGCCCGAGCACACGCCCGGCCCGCGGATCGCCTCGCGGCTCATGCCCACGAGTTCTTCCACCGGCAGGTGGCCGGTGACCGCGTGCATCGCGCCGATGAACACCTCCTCGATGTCCATGTGCTTGCCGCGGTACTCGCCGCTGGGCTGGTAGCCGCAGGGCACGAGCAATGTCGGGATGTTGAGCCGCGCGGCCGCCATGAGCTGCCCCGGCACGGTCTTGTCGCACGAGGTGAGGCAGACCATGCCGTCGAGCTGCGCGCCTTCGACCGCGACCTCGATGTCGTTGGTCACGAGGTCGCGCGCGCCGAGCATGTAGGCGCCGCGCGCGCCCGCGCCGGTGATGAAGTCGCTGGGCGCGGCGGTGCGGATTTCGAACGGCACGCCGCCCGCCGCGCGGATCGCTGTCTTGATTTCCGCCGCCACCTTGTCGAGGTGGCTGAAGCAGGCGGCCAGTTCCGAGGAGCTGTTGACGATGGCGATCTTGGGCTTCTCGCAATCCTCCTCGGGGATGCCGAGCGCGCGCCAGTGCGCATTGCGCACCGACCAGAGGTAGGAGCCGCGCGGGAAGTTGCTGCGCAGGGGGCGGGTCATGAACGGTCTCCGGTTTTGTTGTCGTTGTTCTTCTTGGTGATCTCGATCACGCCGCGGTCGGCGTCCACGCGCACCCAGTCGCCGGTCTCGATGCATGCGAGCGGGTCGCGCTCGAAGTCGGTCATCGAGGGCGAGTGCGTCACCACGGCGCCGAGCGCCATCTTGGTCGTCATCTCGTTGAACAGGAACGCCGCGGGCGCGGAGTTCATGAGCCGCGTCATGTGGAACATCGCGGACCAGCCCGACGAGCCCTTGGCGCCCGGGAACACCAGCACCTTGCCGGCGAAGCTCTGGCCGCGCAGTTCGTGCCGCGTCTCGATGACGGTGCCGGTGCGCGGGTCGATGCCGCCCCAGCCGGAGATGCGGTCGCGCGTGACCAGCGCCTCGCCTTCGGCCACGCCGCCGACCACTTTCCGGCCGCGGATCACGATGGTCTTCTTTTCGGTCATGACGGCGGCGTTCATGCGTAGCCCCCGTTCCAGCGGCCGGTGCAGGCCGCATCGATGCATTCGGCCGTGCTGCCGAACCACGCCTGCACGCCGAGGATGGCGGGCAGGTAGTGCGCCTGCTTGGCGGAATCGAGCGCCACGGTCTTCGTGCCCTTGGGCACGGCGCGGCTCATGGCCGAGCAGCTGTCGGTCATGAGGATGCCGCCCGCGTCTTCGATGATCTTCGTGTAGCCATTGCGGTCGGCCAGTGACTTGATGGCGCGCGGCGTGAAGATCCACAGCTCGCAATCGGGGTGCACCTTGCGCCCTTCGATGAGCTGCGCGGTCTCCCAGATCTGCTCGATGGTGTAGTGCGGGCAGCCGAGCATCACGTACTGGACTTCGCTGTCCTTGCCGGTGACGTTGATCTTTTCGTAGGTGGCGCGGCGCTCGGCCTCGCCGTAGCGCAGCACCTCGACGGGCGCCTTGCCGCCGAGCGCCTGCGCCAGCGTCAGCGCCTCGGGCGTGACGCCGGCGATGTGGTACATCTCCACACCGCCCGAGGACGAGGCGGCCGCGCCGAAGTGCTTGAGCCGCGGCAAGTTCGGCACGCGGCCGATGCCGCGCCGGCTGTGCACCACCGGCACGCGCTCCTGCACATGCTCGCCGATGTAGTAGCCGAGCAGGCCCCAGTCCTGCACCGACTCGACCTCGATGTCCAGCTCGATCACATGGGTCGCGCGGCGGTTCTCTTCGAGGTGGTAGCCCCAGTACGGAATGCGCCCGGTGAGCATCGCCGCACCCGTGCTCTCGCGGCCCTCGGTGTTGGTGCGCGCACCGAGCACCGAATTGCAATACACCACCGCCGACGATTCCATCCACGCGCAGTGCTCGCCGCGCGTCGGAATGTTGCCGACCTGGTAGGGCGTGCAGGTGTTCATGATCTGCGCGCCGAGGCCGGCCGCATGGCGCTCGCTCTTGTTGTAGAACTGGACGATCTCCTCGCTCACGTCCATGCGCTCGGGCTGGCCGGGGTCGAAGCCCAATTGCAGGTGGCTCGTGAAGACCTTGAACTTCGGGATCTCGACCGTCTCCTGGCTGTCGAGGCTGAATTCGGAGAACACCGCGTCCATGCCGCCGCCCTTGACGAGCGCGAAGTCGCGCTGGAAAGGCGTGGTCGAGGTGATGGTGGCGCAGACGTTGCGCGTCTCGACCAGTCGCTCGGCGCCGAGGGCTTCGCCGTAGCGCATCAGCAGGTCCATCGCCTTCTGCACGGCCGGTCCGTCGCGGCCGTCGTACATGGCTTTTTCTTCATCGCTCAGGTGCATGACCTGTGTCTCCGTTCTTCTGTCGTCGTGGGGAAGGGTCCCCGGCCGGGCGGCTAACCCGGCGAGGGTGAAGGCACGTGGCCGCCGATGTCGCGCGCAATGGTGAGCGCGATGTCGTGCAGGCGCGGTGCGAGTTCGTTGCGCAATCTGTCTTCGGTGAACACGAAGGCGGCGCCGCCGCCGTTGAGCGCCATCACCTCGCCGTCGGGGCCGATGAGCGGCACCGACACCGAGTTGATCTCGCGGTGGAATTCGCCGAGCGAGAGGCAGTAGCCCAGCCGCTTGGCTTCGCCGATGGCGCGCGTCATGGGCGCGGCGATGCCGTCCCACTCGGGGCCGCGCAGGAGGCGCATCGAATCGACCAGCTGGTTGCGCTGCGCATCGGGCAGCGCCGAGAGGTACGCGCGGCCGAGCGCCGAGTTCGGCAGCGGCGCGCGCGAACCCACGTCCAGCCGCGCCGAGAGCATCGACGAGCGCGGGCGGCAGGCTTCGATCAGCACCATCTCCATGCCGTCGCGCACCGCGAGGTAGACCGAAGCGCCCACCTCCTCCGCCATCGCTTGCATGCTGGGCCGCGCGGCGGCGCGCACATCGAGGCTGCCGAGGAACACGCGCGAGAGCGACACCACGCCCGGCCCGAGCATGAAGCGGTCGGGCGCCTGCGCGGGCTTGAGCATGCCCAGCGAGAGCAGCGTCGCGACCAGCCGGTTGACCGTGGGACGCGGAATGCCGGTGATGCGTGCGACGTCGGCATGGCCAAGCACCGGACGGTCTTCGCTGAAGCAGCGCAGCACCGAGATGCCGCGCTCCAGCGCGCTCACGGTGTCGGAACGTTCGCCGCGCGCATCGGAGGCATCGGCCGCGGAAAGAGAGCTGTCGTTTTTTTCGGTGGACATGGAAGGACCCTTTGAACGCTTTGCAAGACTCTGCAATGTAGAGGCTCGCGAAAGGAGGTCGGCCGGGTTCATGGCAAAAAAGGAGCCGGGTCAGGCGCTGGCTTCGGCCGCGACGGAGGCCGCGCCCTGCCCGGCTTCGCCCCCGGTGCGCAGGTACACGCCCTGCGCCAGCAACGCGGACTGCAGCGCGCCGGTATCGACGAAGCGCGGCGCGATGCCACCCTGCGACGCCAGCGCCGCCGCCACGCCCGCGGCCTGCCCGGTGATCCAGCACTGCGGAATCTCGCGCATGAAGCCGTGCGAGTTGCGGTCGCACGAGATATGGCGGCCGCACGCCACGAGGCCGTCGAGCTGCTGCGGCACCAGCGCGCCGTAGGGGATGGAGATGTTCGGGAATTTCGGCGACACCGCGGGCGTCACGCCGATCTCGTCCGCCAGCGCCACGCCGTCGGGCCACTGGCTGCGCAGCACCGCGCCCACGCCGGTGAGGCGCCGAGCATGGCGCACGCCGATCTGCGGCGCGCTCAGCATCAGGTAGGCGTCCTCGAAGCCGGGCGCGTGCGCCTTGAAGTAGTCCAGGTGCGCGGCCATGGCGCGGTGCGAACGCACTTCGACGGCCGTGAGGTCGTCCACGTCGAGCGCCGAGTAGCCCGACTGGCGCGGCCCCATGAAGAGCGCCACGTCGTTGCGCCACGAGACGAAGGGCCGCTCGAAGAGGCCGAGCTGCTCGCGTCCGCGCGCCATGAAGCCGGCGAAGGCCTCGGGCTGGCCGGCCTTGAAGTCGATCCAGCGGTTCATGTCCACGCCGCCGAAGAGCCACGAGGTGTTCATGCAGTGGTGCACGTCGGCTTCTTCGATGTCGTTCACGTAGGCGGCGCCGGCGCGGGCGAACAGGTCGCCGTCGCCGGTGGCGTCGACCACCACGTCGGCCATGATGGCCATGCGGCCTTCCTTGCTCTCGAAGACCACGCCCTTGACCGCGCCGTCCTGCACGATCGGGATGGCGGCCCACGAGTGGTAGATGAGCTTGACCTTGCGCTCCAGCACGATCTCCTGCGAGAGCAGCTTCAGGCGCTCGGGGTCGATGGTGGGCGACCAGGTGACGATGCCGTGGTACGCGGCGGTGCGCTGCGACCAGTGTGCGGCCTTGGCCACGTCCTGCGAGCCCCAGTCCGCGCGTTGCGGGCCGGCGATGGCGTCGGCGGGCAGGCGGTCGAACAGTTCTTCGGCGAAGCCGCGGATCACCAGCTTGCCTTCCCAGTCGGTCATGCGGTCGATCCAGATCACGAGGCCGCCGGTCGACAGGCCGCCCAGATGGTTGTAGCGCTCGAGCAGCGCCACGTCGGCGCCCGCACGGGCGGCAGCAGCGGCTGCGGCGGTGCCCGACGGGCCGCCGCCGACCACCAGCACGCCGCAGCGGTGATAGACCGGAATGTTCTTGCCGGGCTCGGCCCAGCTGCCGTGGTCAGGGCGCTTGACGCGGCTGTCGCGGTCGAAGATGTCGGAGGACAGGATGCGCTCGTCGGTGCGGACGACAGTTTTCATGAGATGGGTGTCTTGGATGGGCTGTTTCGTCGTATTTTGATTTCAATGTTCATTTTGTCAAACACAAAAGCCAATAAAAGGCGTTTGTTCGGGGTATTCCCTAGTCAATATGGATTTTTATGATTTTCTAAATCAATATCAGGAGAACATTCCAACGGAGACATCGATGAAGAGACTCAACGGCACCCGCCGTGCGTTCGGCACGGCGCTCGGCGCCGCGGCTTTGCTGGGCCTGGCGCCGCTCGCGTTCGCGCAGGACTTTCCGGCTCGCAACAAACCGATCCGCATCGTCGTGGGCTTCACCGCCGGCGGCGGCACCGACGCGCAGGCGCGCATCGTGGCGCAGAAGCTCGGCGAGGTGCTGGGCACCAGCGTGATCGTGGACAACCGGCCCGGCGCGAGCACGATGCTCGCGGCCAACGAGGTGTCGCGCGCACTGCCCGACGGCTACACGCTGCTGTACGCGCCCTCTTCCACGATGGCGCAGAACCCGCACACCTTCGCGCAGGTGCCCTACGACCCGTTCAAGGACTTCACCGCCATCTCGATGGGCGGACGCGGGCCGCTGGTGTTGTCGGTCAGCACCACCGTGCCCGCCAACAACGTGAAGGAGCTGGTGGCCTACGTGAAGGCCAACCCCGGCAAGGTGAGCTACGCCTCGTTCGGCGCGGGCACCTCGTCGCACATCTACGGCGAGGCCTTCGTGAAGAAGACCGGCGTCGATGCGGTGCACATCCCCTACAAGGGCGGCTCGGACGCGGCCAAGGACCTGATCGGCGGGCGTGTGCAGTACATGTTCGACTCGGCCTCCTCGGCCATCATCACCTCGGCCACGGGCAAGGTGAAGGTGCTGGCCATCGCGGCGAATGCGCGCATTCCGGCGCTGCCCGACGTGCCCACCTTCGCCGAACAAGGCTACGCCGGGCTGGACCTGCCGAGCTGGCTCGGCTTCTACGGGCCGGCGCGCATGCCGGCGCCGGTGGTCGCAAAGCTCAACGCGGCGCTCACGCAGGTGCTCGCGATGCCGCAGGTGCGCGAGTTCTATCGCACGGGCGGCTACGAAGCCGGCGCGACCACGCCGGAAGAATTCGCTGGCATCACGCGCTCGACCTACGAGCGCTGGGGCGCGATGGTGCAGCAGGTAGGCTTGGCCAAGCAATGAGCCCTTCTTCTTTCATCACCCGACGCAGCGCGGCCGCGTGGCTTGCGCTGGGCGCGATCGCCTTGCCGCTGTCTTCATTCGCCGCCTCACCCACGGACTTTCCAGTCAAGGGCCGCACCATCCGCATCGTGCTCGGCCTGGCGGCGGGCGGCGCCTCCGACGCGCAGGCGCGCTTCGTCGCCAACAAGCTCGGCGAGGTGCTGCAGACGCCGGTGATCGTGGAGAACCGGCCGGGCGCGAGCTTCATCCTCGCGACCGAGGAAGTGATCCGCGCGGCGCCCGACGGCTACACCTTCATGTACGCACCCTCTTCCGTGGTCGCACAGAACCCGCAGACGCTGGCACAGGTGCGCTACGACCCGTTCAAGGACTTGACGCCGATCTCGCTCGGCGCGCGCGGCCCGCTGGTGCTGACGGTGCACACCAGCGTGCCGGCGCGCAACGTGCAGGAGCTGGTGGCGTACATCAAGGCCAACCCGGGAAAGATGAGCTACGCCTCGTTCGGCACCGGCACCTCGTCGCACATCTACGGCGAGGCCTTCGCGCGGCAGGCTGGGCTCGACGTGGTCCACGTGCCCTACAAGGGCGGCGCCGATGCGGCGAAGGATTTCCTCGCGGGCCGCGTGCAGTACTACTTCGACGCGGCGCCCAACGCGATCCAGAACACGGCCACCGGCAAGGTGCGCATGCTCGCGGTGGCGGCGCCCAAGCGCAGCGCGATGCTGCCCGACGTGCCGACGATGAGCGAGCAAGGCGTGAGCGGCGTCGACATGGCGAGCTGGCTCGGCTTCTACGGCCCGGCGCGCATGCCGGCGCCGGTGGTCGCCAAGCTCAATGCCGCGCTGGCGCAGGTGCTGGCGATGCCGGCCACGCGCGACTTCTTCCGCCAGGGTGCGTACGAAGCCGAATCGTCGACCCCGCAGCAACTGGCCGACCTGACGCGCACGACCTACGACCAGTGGGCCGAGACCATCCGCAAGCTCGGCCTCACGAAGCAGTAACCGGTCGCGGCGAAGTTCAGCCGAAGAACTTCAGCAGCCGCGCATTGGTCTCGTCGGCGCGTTCGTACTGCACCCAGTGCCCCGCGCCGTCGATCACCACGCCTTCGCGGCCGGGGCCTTCGCTGGCCAGTTGCGCCACCAGCGGACGCGAGTCGGCGGTGACGTCGAACTCGCCCCACAACAGCAGCGTCGGCACGCCCAGCGTGTCGATCGCGGCCTGCAACCCGCCCGAAAGCGACACCTCCTTGCTGCGAAAGCGCGTGCCGTGGCACGAGAGGTCGTGGATCTCGAAGGCCAGCGGGTCGATGGCGGCGGGCGCGTGCAGCATCAGCGCGCCCAGGTTGTGCATGAGCGCGGCGCGCTCGGTCTCGCGGTCGGGGGCGGCGCGCCAGTTGATCATCTCGACCGTCATGCGACGCAAGGTGCCGTGGCCGCCGCTGCCCATCAGCGCCAGCCGGCGGATGGCGCCGCGCCGCACCGCGAAGCGCGCGGCGGTGAGCCCGCCGAACGAGAAGCCGCCCAGGTCGATGGGCGTGCCGGCGCCGATGAGCGCATCGAGCGTGCCGCCGAGCGCGGCCAGGAGCGGCACCAGCGCGTCTTCGCCGGGCGCCACGCGCGGCAGCGCATCGGAATCGTGAAAGCCGGGCATGTCGGGCAGGAGCAGCGTGCGCTGCGCCGACAGCGCCTCGGCATTGCGCAGCCAGTGCATCCAGCTGCCGTGGCCGCCGTGCAGCAGCACGATGGGCGGCTTCGTCGTGTCGGTGCCGAAGCGGCGCCAGCGCACGCGCACGCCGTCGTGCACCGGGTCGTGCGAGGTGGACAGGGCTTCGATGCGGGCGATCTGGCGCCGGGCTTCGGCGGATTCGTCGGGGGTGGGAAGAGCGGGCGTGGGCATGGCTTCATTCTGCCGCGCGCCCTGCACTCTCAGGCGGCGCCGAAGCGGTAGCTGGACACCACGAGCCCGCCCATGAAGGCGTCCTCGTGGTACACGCGCTCGCCGACATCGCCTTCGGCCGCGCCGACCGCGACCATCAGCGGAATCAGGTGCTCCTCGCGCGGGTGCGCCATGCGCGCCGAAGGGGCCGAGGCCCAGTCCTGCAGGCGCTGCACGCGCGCTTGCGGCGTGGCCTGCACAGAGGTCTCGTCGAGCCAGTCGCCGAAGGCCTTCGACACGCCGTGCGCCTGCGGGCCGAAGTTGCGCAGGTTGTGATAGCTCAGGCCGCTGCCGACGATGAGCACGTTCTCGTCACGCAGCGGCGCGATCGCGCGGCCCAATGCCAGGTGCTCGGCCGGGTCGAGCCCGCGCCGCAGCGACAGCTGCACCACCGGCACCTCGGCGTTCGGGTACATCGCGGCCATCGGCGAGAACATGCCGTGGTCGTAGCCCCGCTCGGGGTCGATCTGCACCGGCAGGCCGGCGGCGGCGATCAGCGATTGCACGCGCTGCGCGAGTTCCGGCGAGCCGGGCGAGGCGTAGCGCACCTCGTAGGTGTGGGCCGGAAAGCCGCCGTAGTCGTAGATCATGGGCGGGCGCGGGTTGCCCTGCACCGTGAACACGGGCGACTCCCAGTGCGCCGAGACCATGAGGATGGCCGCCGGCGTGCGGCCGATCTGGCGCGGCATGTCGGCCAGCGAGGCTGCGAGCTGGTCGTAGGTGGCGCCCATCTCCTTCTTCATCCAGGGCCAGGGGCCGCCGCCGTGCGAGATGAAGTACGTGGGCAGGCGGGAAAGCGTGGTGTCGTGGGTCAAGTCGATGCTCCTTGAAGGCGTTGGATCGACTGTAGACATTTCCTTTCAGGAAATCGACAGGCTACGATGCATCGAATCCTTTCTTCACAGGAAATCATCGATGGACCGCATGACCAGCCTGCGCGTGTTCCGCGAGGTCGTCGAGGCCGGCAGTTTCGTGGCGGCGGCCGAGCGCCTGGGCCTGTCGGCACCGATGGCCAGCAAGCACGTGGCGCAGCTCGAGAAATCGCTGGGCGCGCGGCTGCTGCACCGCTCGAGCCGCCACCTGAGCCTGACCGAGGCCGGCACCGCCTGGTACGAGCAGAGCCGCCGCGCGCTCGACCTGCTCGATGCGGCCGAAGCCGCCATCGGCCGGACAAGCGACGCGCCGCGCGGCCAGCTCAAGGTGAGCGCGCCCGTGTGGTGCGCCACGCCGCGCTTTGCGCGCGTGCTGGCGGACTACCGCGCGGCGTACCCCGAGGTGCTGGTCGACATGCACCTGGAAAACCGCAAGGTCGATCTCGCGGCCGACGGCTACGACCTGGCCTTGCGCGCCACACAGGAGCCCTCGCCCGCGCTCATCGCGCGGCCGCTGTGCCGCGTGCCCTTTCATCTTGCAGGCACACCGGCCTACCTGAAGCGCCACGGCGCCATGCCCGCGGTGCCGGCCGACCTCGCGAAGCTGGGCGCGATCGTGCCCAGCTACGTGAACCTGGACAACCTCGCGCTCAAGGGGCCGGGCGGGCGCATGTTCCCGCTGCGGCTCTCGCCCGCGATGCGCTCGGACGACACCACGCTCACGCTGCACGCGGTGCGCGCCGACATGGGCATTGCGTACCTGCCCGTGTGGCTCATCGACGACGACCTGGCGCAGGGCCGGCTGGTGCGGCTGCTGCCCGCGTTCGAGGCCACGCCGGTCACGCTGTTCGCCGTGTACACGAGCCGGCAGTACATGTCGCCCAAGCTGCGAACTTTCATCGACTTCCTGAGCGCGCGGCTGGGGGGCATGGAAACAAAGGCCGCACGCGCCGACGACAGCAAGGTGCGCCGCAGCTGAAGGGTTGCTGAAGGCACCGGCCACGAACGCACCTTTTCGGGGCAAGGTCATGCATGCAGGGCTACATTCGAAGGCTCTGCTGGAGACCGATTCCTTGTTCCGCTTTTTCGAAAAACTCCTTCCCCCGTACCCCGCCGCCGAACCGACGCTGCCGCCCCAGGGCTTCTTTGCCTTCCTGTGGGCCTGCACGCACGGCGTGCGCGGCAAGATCGCCGCGATGGCGGTGCTCACGGCGGTGATGTCGACCTTCGAGGCCGCGCTATTCGCGATCCTCGGACGCATCGTCGACTGGCTCGGCGGCCAGGTGCCGTCCAAGCTGTGGGCCGAGCGCGGCGACACGCTGCTGTGGCTGGCCGCGTTCCTGGTGATCAGCATCGGCGTGGTGGCGCTGCAGACCATCGTGAAGCACCAGACGCTGGCGGTGAACCTGCCGATGCGCCTGCGCTGGAACTTCCACCGCCTGATGCTGGGCCAGAGCATGGCCTTCTACCAGGACGAGTTCGCGGGCCGCATCACGGCCAAGGTGATGCAGACCGCGCTGGCCGTGCGCGAGACCGTGTTCGTGCTGGCCGACGTGCTGGTGGCCATGGGCGTGTACGTGGCCACCATGATCATCCTGGTGGGCGTGCTCGATGCGCAGCTGGTGTGGCCCTTCGTCATCTGGCTGGCGCTGTACATCGCCTCGCTGGTGTACTTCGTGCCGCGCCTGGGCAAGGTCGGCAAGGCGCAGGCCGACGCGCGCGCGCTCATGACCGGGCGCGTGACCGACGCCTACACCAACATCGCGACCGTCAAGCTGTTCTCGCACACGCAGCGCGAAGCCGGCTTTGCGCGCGACGCGATGCGCGAGTTCATGAAGACCGGCTACGGCCAGATGCGGCTGGTGAGCGCCTTCGAGATCGTCAACCACACGCTGAGCATGGGCCTGACGGCCGGCATGGCCGGCATGGCGCTGTGGCTGTGGTCGCACGGCACGGTGGGCGTGGGCGCGGTGGCCGCCGCCACGGCGATGGCGCTGCGGCTGCAGGGCATGTCGCACTGGATCATGTGGGAGATGACCAGCCTGTTCGAGAACATCGGCACGGTGCAGGACGGCATGAAGACGCTGTCGCGCCCGCGCACGGTGCTCGACGCGCCCCATGCCACGGTGCTCGACGTGCCGCACGGCGAGGTGCGCTTCGAGCAGGCGAGCTTCCGCTATGGCGACGCAGGCCGCCGCGTGATCGACGACCTGAACCTCGTGGTCAAGCCCGGCGAGAAGATCGGTCTGGTCGGCCGTTCGGGCGCCGGCAAGTCGACGCTGGTGAACCTGCTGCTGCGCTTCCACGACCTGGAGAGCGGGCGCATCCTCATCGACGGGCAGGACATCTCGAAGGTCACGCAGGATTCGCTGCGCATGCACATCGGCATGGTCACGCAGGACACGTCGCTGATGCACCGATCGGTGGCCGACAACATCGCCTACGGCCGGCCCGACGCCACGCTGGCGCAGATCGAAGCGGCCGCCAGGCGTGCCGAGGCGCACGACTTCATCCAGACGCTGGGCGATGCGGGCGGACGGCGCGGCTACGAGGCGCACGTGGGCGAGCGCGGCGTGAAGCTCTCGGGCGGCCAGCGCCAGCGCGTGGCGATTGCGCGCGTGATGCTGAAAGACGCGCCGATCCTGCTGCTCGACGAAGCCACGAGCGCGCTCGACTCCGAGGTCGAAGCCGCGATCCAGCAGAGCCTGTACACGCTGATGGAAGGCAAGACCGTGATCGCCATCGCGCACCGGCTGTCGACCATCGCCGCGATGGACCGGCTCATCGTGCTCGACGAAGGCCGGGTCGTCGAAGAAGGCGACCACCGCACGCTGATGGCCCAGGGCGGCCTGTATGCGCGGCTGTGGGCGCACCAGAGCGGCGGCTTCCTGGGCGACGGGCTGGAAGAAGACGAAGCCCTGCGCGCCTGAGCGGGCGTCAGGTCGGCAGCGCGCCGGCTTCGTACTGCGCGACAAATTCTCCCGACGGCGGGATCGGCTTGATGATGTCGATCAGCACGCCGTTCGGGTCGCGCGTGATGAAGTGGCGCTGGCCGAAAGCCTCGTCGCGCAGCGACAGCAGGATCGGCAGGCCGGCCGCCTTCAGGCGCTCGTGCACCGCGTCGGGATCTTCCACCTCGAAGTTCAGCAGCAACCCGCCCGCCACCTGCCCGCGCGCTTCGGCGGGAATGGTCGTGTGGCTGCCGTCGAGCACGGCGAGGTTCACCGAGGCATCGTCCGCCAGCTGCAGGTGCACGTACCAGTCGGTCGTGAACAGCGACACAAACCCGAAATGCGCCTGGTAGAAGGCCGCGGTGCCGGCCACGTCGTTGGTCATGATCACCGGGTAATAGCTCGTCACTTTCATGGGATGGCTCCTTCGTGGATAAAACGTACAAACTGCATGTAAGTTAAATATTAATCCACAAACAGACTGCATGTAAATTAGGGTCATGGCCAAAACCCCGGCACGCACCAACCGCGAACGCACCGAAACCACCCGCCTCGCCCTGACCGAGGCGGCCCGCACGCTCTTCGTCAGCAAGGGCTACGGCGACACCTCGACGCCCGAGATCGCCATGGCCGCCGGCATCACGCGCGGGGCGCTGTACCACCACTTCAACGACAAGCGCGACCTGTTCCGCCAGGTGTTGCTGCTGGAGGCGCAGGCGGTCGCGGCCGACATCGACGCCGCCACGCCCGACGAGCTCGGCCCGCGCGAGGCCCTGCTCGTGGGCAGCGAGGCCTACCTGAAGGCGATGACGGTGCCGGGGCGCACCCGGCTGCTGCTGATCGACGGGCCGGCCGTGCTCGGCCTGGCGGAAATGATGTCGATGGACGACGCCACCTCGGCGAACTCGCTGCGCCAGGGGCTGGCGCGCGCCGGCATGGGCCGCGGCGAGGTGTCGCTCGACGCCCTCGCCCGCCTGCTGTCGGCCGCCTTCGACCGCGCGGCGCTGGAGATCGATGCCGGTGCCGATGCCGCCAAGGTGCGGGCGGCCATGCTGTGGCTGCTGGAGCAGGCGCTCCCGCCCAGGAGAAACTAGACCGCGCCGCGCCCGCCCATGCGCACGGGCCACTTGGCGACGGTGCCGCGCTGCATCGATTCGAGCGTGGTCTGCGTGAACACGTTGATGCTCACGTGCCGCGCGAGGTAGTGCTCCAGCACCAGCCCCAGCAGGTACGGGCTCGTGCCCGAGAAGCCTTCTTCATCGACGCTCAGCGTGCACTGCACGCCGCGCCCGTAGATCAGCGGCCCCGCGCCCGGCAGGCGCCGAGTCACGGGCTCGATGCGCGAGCCGACGAGGCAGTCGATCTGCCGGCGCAGCACGTCGTTGTCGGCCGTGACGAACAGCCGCAGCATGTCGCGCAGCGCCTGCGCGCCTTCGCGGTGCGGCATGTCGGCCAGCGGCAGGTGGTTGAAGCCCAGCTGGCGGATCAGCCGCCACGCGATCTCGCGCTGCGCGAACGGCGACTTCGGCGTGCTCGGCGCACGGATGAGGCCCACGGCCGACACCGGGATCGAATCGGCCACCGCGAGGTCGGCCTGCCCGTTGCGCGGCACGAGGCACGGCAGGTCGCGGTTGGTGAGCATCGCCTTCACCGACAGGTAGCGCAGGCTCTCGGGGTACGGCGCCTCCTGCTGGTCGACCAGCGACAGGAACACTTCGGTGCCGATGTACGGCGTGCGCGTGCCGTACTTGCGCGCCGTTTCGGACACCAGCCGCGGCTCGCGCCGGACCGAGAAGTAGCGGCCGTGGTTGCCCTCGTCTTCGTTGAGCGTCTGGTAGAGCGGGCGGAAGTCGATCTCGGCCGTGGTGCGCGCCTGCTGGCCGGCGATGCGCTGCACCGAATACACCTCGAAGTCCATCGGCCGCGAGCGGTCGGGCACGAGGTGGAACTCGGTCTGCGCGCTGTCGAGTTCGATGCGGTCGGTGCGCCGCTCGAACAGGTTGACCACCGGCGTGCTGAACAGCGCGAACTGCGCCGCATCGACCAGCGCCCCCAGCGCGCCGGGCGGCTTGCTCAGCAGCACGACGATCTCGACCTCCTTGCCCGGAATGCGCGCCAGCCCCGGCGCGAGCTGCGTGAGCGTGAAGAAGTAGAAGCGCTCGGGGCACGCGAAATATTCGTGCAGCAGGTTGTGGCCGTGGAAGGTGTTCCACGCCAGCGGCAGCAGGCCTTCGCCCGGCCCCAGCCCTTCGTGCACCAGCGCGCCTTCGGTCACGACGTGCGGGCGGTCCATCAGCTGGCCGGGCTCGCCGACGAAGGTCGCGACCGCCGAGGTGTGCAGCAGCTCGAACAGGTGCGACGCCACCTGCTCGTTGCCGCGCAGGTAGATCGGCAACCGGTCGAGCCCCGACAGTGCCGAGAAGCCCATCTCGCCCACGATGCGCAGCCGCAGGCGCAGTGCGCCCGTCACCTGCACGTGCGGCGGCACGTAGCGCTCCAGCGCCGGGATGTCGGGCGGCGCGCCGGTGAGCCGCGCCTCGGCGATCTCGAAGGGCCACAGCGTCACGTCCTGGCTGGAGCGGAACTCGCACGGCGTCTGCTCGCCCGCGGGCACGCGCGCATGGAAGGCCGTGCCGCGCGGCACCACGAAGCCGCGCGTGAAGTCGCCCTCCTTCACGCTGGGATGCAGTTGCGCCACGGCCATCGACGGCGTGGGGCTCAGGTAGTTGGGGTACAGCACCTCGAGCAGGCGCTGCGTGAAGCGCGGAAATTCGGCGTCGAGCTTGATCTGCATGCGCGCCGACATGAAGCTGAACGACTCGATGAGCCGCTCCACGTACGGGTCGGCCACCTCGATCCCGTGCATGCCCAGGCGGCGTGCGATCTTGGGGTGCGAAGCGGCGAACTCGCTCGCCGCCTCGCGCATGTAGACGAGTTCCCGGTTGTAGTACTCGAGGAGTTGCGGGTCCATGACGGTGAGCCTTCCAGGCGTGGTTGAAGTAAAGGAGAAATGAAAGACAGACAGGCTTCAGTCCGCCGCGCCGACGATGCGCATGCGGTTGGTCTCGAGATCGACCGCGCTTTGCACCGTGAAGGCCAGCGGGTACGGCTTCAGGTGGATGAGCGCGCGGATCTCGAACAGCAGCACGTTGTAAGCCTCGGCCGCGCCGTCTTCCTTCATGAGCGGCACCACCTGCACGCTGTCGGGAATCAGCCGTGGCTCGTAGTCGCGGATGGCGCGGCGGATGATGCGTTCGATGTCCGCCCACTTGCGCTCCGACAGGTAGCTGCCGGCCAGCGGCGGCACGCCGTAGTTCACGGTGGAAGACGCCGCATCGGCATGGCGCGTGCGGTCGATCAGGTCTTCGGCGTTGGTGGTGTTGAACAGCAGGGCCAGGTCGCGCTGGATGATCTCGCGCATCCGGGCCGGCGTGGCCGTGTACTCCGACGGCAGCTCGGTGGTGCGGCTGGGCGCGTCGTCGCGCAAGCGGTCGAACAGCGTGGGCAGCAGCTGTGCGTTGACGCGCGGCACGGCGGGTGCATCGGGCCCGCGGGGCGCGCGGGCGCCGGGGTGCGCGGGGTGGGAACCTGTGAACGGGGATTGCTCGGTGAGCCGCATGACCTGGCCTTTTCTGGAAGGGGCAGAGTCTTGCGTGGATGCCCGCCGCTCATTGCAAACAATGGTCACACAGCAGGCCTGGCTCGAATGCGGACGCCCGCGCCGGGCATTTGTCGTCGCATCCGCGCTTCGCGAGTCCTACAGCACGCACCGCCCCCCGCCGACACCCGCGCGCCGGCCGGCGCCCGATGCTGGGTCATCGCCAACCACAAGGAGCCTTCGCGTGAATTCCATCATCTACATCGTCGGCCTGGTCGTGGTCGTCGTCGCCGTGCTGTCGTTCTTCGGCCTGCGCTGAAACCGCAAGCGCAGCGCCACGGGGCCGTTCGCGGCCCCGTTTCTCTTGGGCAGGCCTTCTGCATGCGCCGGGCATAATTTGCGCGCCCCGCCGCCGCTTTGCCGCGCCGGGGCGTCATTGGCGAAGAAGAAGGGACCCTGTTGATCACCACCACCGCGCTGCGCGCACCTGCTTTTCCGGATGCGGTGATCACCGAGGCGGTCCGATGGACCGAACAGAACGGCCCGCTCGACGACGCGTCGACCCTTCGCACCGCGGCCTCGCGCGCAGCCGACGGCCCCACCCGCATCGTTGAACGCGCCCGCCAGCTCGGCGAGCGCATGGGCCTGCAGGCCGAACTCGCGCGCGGCCGGCAATGGGCGCCGTGGGTGCTGCTGGCGCTGGTGGCGCTGGTCGTGATCGCGGGCCTGGGCCTCGCCGGTCAGGTGGTCGGCGGCAACGATCGCCACATCAACGTGATCGTCGCGCTCGTCAGCTTGTTGGGCCTGCATGCGCTCACGCTGGCGCTGTGGCTGGCCGGCCTGTGGCTGCCGTCGGGCACCTTCGGCACGGCTTCGCTGGGCTGGCTGTGGCTGTCGCTCACGGCGCGCGTGGCGGGCGGCCAGCGCGGGCAGGCGCCGCTACTGGTGCGCGCGGCCACGGGGCTGCTCACGCGTGCGCGGTTGCTGCCCTGGGCCTTCGGACTCGTGAGCCACGGCATCTGGGCGCTGTCGTTCGCCGTGGTGCTGGCGGCGATGCTGTTCGCCCTCGCCTTTCGCAGCTACACGCTGAGCTGGGAAACCACCATCCTCGAGCCCGCCTTCTTCGTGCGCGTGGTGCAGGCGCTGGGCTGGCTGCCGGCGCAGTTCGGCTTTCCCGTGCCCGATGCGGCCACCGTGCAATCGGCCACCCCCGTCGCTGCGGCCCAGCGCACCTGGGCGCTGTGGCTCACTGGCTGCATCGCGGTGTACGGCCTGCTGCCGCGCCTGGTGCTGGTGCTGCTGAGCGCCGCGGTCTGCCGCCAACGCCGCCCCGCCCTGCAGCCCGACTGGCAGGCGCCCTACTACCGCAAGCTGCTGGCCCGCTTCGCCGCGCTGGCGCCGCCCGCCATCGTCGACGCCGACCCGGGCCGCGCGCACCCCGCTGCGCCCACGGGCCTGCCGGCCTCCGAGCAGCACGACGGCCTGTTCGTCGTCGGCTTCGAGCTGCCGCCCGACCTGCCCCGGCCGCCCGCCGGCCTGCCGGCATCGGCAGTCCGCATCGACGGCAGCGCCCCGGCGCGCCGCGCGCTGCTCGACCAGCTTGCGCAGCTCCACCCGCGCACCGTGCTGCTGGTCTGCCATGCGGCCTCGAGCCCCGACCGCGGCACCGAGCGCTTCCTGCGCGAGGTGCTGGCGCATTGCGGCGAATGCCGCCTCTGGCTGGCCGACGCGCCCAACGCCGCCGCCACGCAGCGCTGGCGCGACTGGCTGCGCGACGCCGGGCTGGCCCACGTCGTGGCGAGCGACCGGCTCGATGCCGTCTTCACGGAAGGCACCGCCACCGCATGACCACCCCGACTCCGATCCGCATTGCCGTCGTCGGCCACACCAACGCGGGCAAGACCTCGCTGCTGCGCACGCTCACGCGGCGCGTGAACTTCGGCGAGGTGTCGCAGCGCCCGGGCACCACGCGCCATGTCGAGTCGGTCGATCTCGAGGTGAACGGCCAGCCCGCCGTGCGCTTCCTCGACACGCCGGGCCTCGAAGATGCGGTCGCGCTGCGCGAGCACCTGGCCGGCCTCGACGCCGCCCAGCAGGCCACGCCGCCCGAGCGCATCCGCCGCTTTCTGCAGGGCCCCGAGGCGCACGGCGTGTTCGAGCAGGAGGCCAAGGTGCTGCGCGCGATGCTCGACATCGACGCCGCCTTTCTCGTGATCGACGTGCGCGAGCCGGTGCTGCCCAAGTTCCGCGACGAGATCGAGCTCCTGAACTCCTGCGCGCGCCCGGTGCTGCCGGTGCTCAACTTCGTACGCGACGCCGCCAGCCGCGAGCCGGCCTGGAAAGAACTGCTCTCGGCCTACGGCCTGCACGTGCAGGTGCGCTTCGATGCGGCGGCGCCGTTCGTGGGCGCCGAGCACGACCTCTACAACGACCTGGCCACCCTGCTGCGCGACCGCCGCGACGCGCTGCGCGGCGTGGTCGACGCGCTCGACGCCGAGGCCGACGCGCGCCGCCAGTCGGCCTGCACGCGCATCGCGGACCTGCTGGTCGACGCCGCGTCCATCCGCCGCACCGTGCCCGCCGCCGAGTTCGCCGACCCAACGCGCCGCCAGGCGCTGGTCGCCGGCGTGCAGAAGGACGTGTTCGACAAGGCCCAGCGCTGCACCGACGACCTGCTCGCGCTCTACGGCTTTCGCCAGGGCGACGCCGACGAAGCGCCGCTGCCGATCATCGAAGGCCGCTGGACGCTCGACTTCTTCAACCCCGAGGCGATGAAGGACGCGGGCCTGCGCCTGGGCAAGGGCGCCGTCATCGGCGCCGCCGTGGGCGTGGTGGCCGACCTCGCGGTGGCGGGCCTGTCGCTGGGCGCGGGCGCGGCATTGGGCGGCGCCATCGGCGGCGCGGTGTCGCAGGGCTGGGGGCCGCTGGGCCGCAAGCTGGCCAACAAGCTGCGCGACATGCACGAGCTCACGGTGGAAGACAGCGTGCTGTTCACGCTCGCGGCATGGCAGCTGCAGCTGGCGCAGGCACTGGAGCGGCGCGGCCATGCGGCCGTGGAACGCATCCGGGCCGAGGCTCCGTCGGCGGACGAGGACGACACGCTGATGCGTGCCGCCGCCGGCGCCGTGCGCGCCGTGCAGCCGGCGCGCAGCCATCCCGAGTGGGAATCGACCGGCGCCCTCACGCGCAGCTTCTGGCGCCCCGCGCCGCAGCGCGAGGCGCTGGCGGGCACGCTGTCGAGCGAACTGCGGCGCGCCTTCGAGGCCTGAAGCCGGGCCTCAGCCCGCGACCTGTTCGGGCGTGACCTTGGCGAGCGACTTGTCGACGAACGCCCCCAGCCGCGTCTGCACTTCCCCGCCGGTCTGCACCACCGCCGCCATCAGCGACTCGGCGAACATGCCGTCGGTGGCCGACATGTCGGCGATGCGGCTGATCGACGTGACCATCGCGTAGTTCGACAGCGCCGCGTTCTTCGCCACGCGCTTGGCCAGCACCATCGCGGCACGCAGGCTCTCGCCGGGTGCGGCGATCTCGTGCGCCAGGCCCAGCGTCTTGCCGGCGCGGGCGTCGAGCACGCGGCCGGTGAGCATCATCTCGACCATGCGGCCCGGCGTGATGATGCGTGCCACGCGCACCGTCGCGCCGCCGCCCGTGAAGATGCCCTTCTGCCCCTCGGGCAGCGCGAAGTAGGTCGACGGGTCGGCCACGCGCACGTGCGTGGCCGCCGCCAGTTCGAGCCCGCCGCCGACCACTGCGCCATGCAGCGCCGCGACCACCGGGATGCCGCCGTACTGGATCTTGTCGAAGGTGCTGTGCCAGCGCTGGCACACGCGCATGAAGTCGACCGCCGTGCGTTCCTTGTCGTGGTGTTCCTTGAGGTCGAGCCCGGCACAGAAATGCGGCCCCGCGCCGGTCAGCACCACGGCCTTGGCCTCGCGCGGCAGCGCACTGAACACGGCGTCCAGCGCGGCCAGCGTGGCCTCGTCGATGGCGTTGCGTTTGGCGGGACGGTTCAGGGTCACGACGGCGACCTCTTCGTCCATGTGCAGGGTGACGTTCCGTTCGATCACGGCAGGGCTCCTTGGGTTGTTGCGGGTTCCGCCACCGGAATGGGGCGCTTCAGGGCTACGATAGCCCTGGGCACCGCGCCATTGCTTGCAGATCGCGCCCATTCATTTGCAGATTCCGCCAACCGTCATTTGAACCCGTCATGCCGCCAGAGCGCGCCACCGTCGCCGTCAGCTTCCTGCAGCACCTGCTGAGCGGCGCGCGCCGCCAGTTGAGCCCGCGCGACATCGACCTGCTGGCCGCGCAGGCCGGCCTCTCGCCGCAGCTGCTGCGCCAGGACGGCGCGCGCGTCACGCGCGAGCAGTTCGTTCGCATGTACGAGTGCGTGTCGCTCTTCATGGGCGACGAGATGCTGGGCCTGTGGTCGCGCCCGATCCGCGCGGGTGCGCTCAAGTACCTCGGGCTCAGCCTGCTCGATGCGCCCTCGCTGATGGTCGCCATGTACCGCTTCACGCGCTTCTGGAACCTGCTGCTGGACGACCACCGCCTGCGCATGACGCGCGCCCACGGCGTGGCCACGATCGCCATCGCGCCGCACCCCGAAGCCGCCGCGTGGCCCACCACGCCCTTCGGCCATGCGCTGATGGTCAAGCTGATCCACGGCGTGGCCTCGTGGCTCATGGGCCGGCAGCTGCCGGTGCTGGGCGTCGGCTTTGCGTTCCCGCGCCCGGCGCGCTTCGACGAGTACGCCAACCTGTTCCCCGGCCCGCTGCAGTTCGAGCAGGACACCTCGTCTGTGCGCTTTGCCGAACCCGTGCTGCGCCAGACCTTCCAGCGCACGCGCGCCGAGCTGCTCGACTTCGTGCGCCGCGCGCCCGACGACTGGATCTTCGTCACCTTCGACCACGACACCACCAGCGCCACGGTGCGTGAGTTCGTCGCCGCGCACCTCGCCTCGGATGCCACGCTGGGCGCGGCGGCGCGCGCGGTGCACATGTCGGAGCGTGCGCTGTCGCGCCAGCTCGCGGCCGAGGGCACCAGCTTTCGCGCACTGAAGGAGGAGGTGCGCCGCGACCTCGCGATCCAGCGCCTGGTGAAAACGCGCGAACCCATCGACCGCATCGCCGCCTCGGTCGGCTTCGACAACACGCCGGCCTTCCACCGCGCCTTTCGCACGTGGACCGGCAGCACGCCGCGCGGCTACCGGCAGCGGGCCGGTTAGTTCGCCGCTCCTGCCAGCGCCTGCAACTTGGCGAAATCGCCCGGCCGCGCGCCCATCTGCTCGGGCGAGGAGCGCTTCGTCACGCGCTCCAGCAGCGGCAGGCGGTTGACCGGCTGCACCGTCATGCCCTTGCCGCGCAGGAACTGCTCGTCTTCCAGCTCGCTGGCGATCACGCCGACGTTGGTCCACTTCGCCGTGTCGGCCAGCGTCTTCTCCACCATCGCCTGCTGCGCCGGCGTGAGGCGGGCCCAGGCGGCCTTGCCGATGACGATGCCCAGCGTGTCGTAGATGTGGCCCGTGAGCTGCACGTACTTCTGTACCTCGTACAGCTGCTTGGCGCGCACCGTGCCCAGCGGATGCTCCTGCGCCTCGACCTCGTTCTTCTTGAGCGCGCCGTACAGGCTGTTGAACGGCAGCGACACGGGCTTGGCGTCGAGCGCGGTGGCGAAGAGCTGGTAGGCCGCGGCGTCGGGCACGTACAGGCGCAGGTCGCGGAAGTCCTCGGGGCGCTGCAGCGGCTTGCCCGAGGTCACCTGCCGCGCGCCGTAGTAGACCGACGCGACCATGCGGTTGCCGCTGCGTTCGTTGTAGCCCTTCATCAGGTCCGCGAGCAGCGGGCTCGCGAGGTACTTGCGCACGTGGTCCAGGTCCTTGAAGGCGAAGGGGTAGCTGCCCAGGCCCAGCGGCGGATAGCCCTCGGCCAGCGTGGCCTGGCCGACGTAGGCGATCTGCATGGAATCGTTGGCGAGCATCAGCGCGTAGTCGCGCTCCTGCCCCAGCTTCGAGGCGGGCACCACCTCGATCTTGATCTTGCCCTCGGACTGCTCGGCGATCTTGCGCGCCGCCAGTTCGGCCTGCTGGTGAAAGATGCTCGCGGGCTCATAGATATGCCCCCACTTGAACTGCTGCACCTGCGCACAAGCGACAGCGGCGCTCCCCATGGCGACGCACAGGACAGCAGCCCGGCGCCACGACATCAAACGTTTTTTCATCGGCAGTCCCTCACGGTGAGAAGGCCCGCCGGCGCGGGTGCGCCAAAGCACGCGGCGGGTGTCGGGAACGCATCCCGGCCGCTGAATGTAAACATTTGCAACCAGAATCCAGACAGGGTTTGCCCGGTCACGGGGCAGTCATGGCCCTTCCCTAGCATCCGCGTGCGCCCGACGCGCCCACTTCCTCACCGCACCTCATGTACCCCGGCGAACGACTCAACGGCTACAGCCACCTGTTCGGCCTGCTGCTCGCGCTGCCGGCGGCCGCGCTGCTGCTCGCCAAGACGCTGCCCACGGGCGACCCGGCGCGCATCGCGGGCGGGCTGGTGTTCTCGCTCTCGGCCGTGGCGCTGTACGCGGCCTCCACGCTCTTTCACAGCACGCGCGGCCGCAGCAAGCGCCTGTGGGAGCGCGCCGACCACTGCGCGATCTTCCTGCTCATCGCGGGCACCTACACACCCTTCGCGCTCGTCACGCTGCAAGGCCCCTGGGGCTGGCTGCTGCTCGCGGTGATCTGGAGCGCGGCGTGCTTCGGCATCTGGCGCGAACTGAAACCCGCCGAGACCGGCACGGCGAAGAAGCCTTCGCTGCCGCTGTACATCGGCATGGGCTGGCTCGGCGTGCTGGCTGCCGCGCCGCTGGCGGCCAAGCTGCACGCCACGGGCCTGGCCTGGCTGGTCGCGGGCGGCGTGCTCTACACGGTGGGCACGGTGTTCTATCGCAACCGGCGGGGGTTGCGCCACGCGCACGGCGCCTGGCACCTGTTCGTGTTGGCCGGCACCACGAGCCACTACGTGGCCGTGGGGTGGTTCGTGCTCTGAAGCCTGCCTCTTACAACGGCTGCAGCTTCGCGGTCTTCATCATCCGCTCGGTCAGTTCCATCTCGCTCGCGAAGCCCTGCACGTAGGCCTCGGTCGTCGACGGGCTCACCTCGCTGCCCAGCTCCGTCAGCGCGGCGATCACCGACGGCTGCTTCAGCGCCTGGCCGAACACCTCGTAGATGCGCGCAGCGATCGCGTCGGGCGTGCCTGCCGGCACCGAGACACCGCCCCACGACGTGAGCTCGACGCCGCGCAGCCCCAGCTCGGCCAGCGTCGGCACCTGCGGCAAGGCCGCGTTGCGCTTGGCGCCGGCCACGCCCAGGGCGCGCAGCTTGCCACCCTGCACGTGCGGCAGCGCCACCGAGAAGATCGGCATGCCGAAGTTCACCTGGTTGCCCAGCACCGCGTTGACGATTTCCGACGCGCCCTTGTACGGCACGTGCGTGGCCTGCACGCCCGCCGCCTGCAGGAACAGCTCCACGCCCAGGTGCGAGGGCGTGCCGACGCCGCCCGAGGCGTAGTCGAGCTTGCCGGGGTTGGCGCGCGCACGCGCCACCAGCTCCTGCAGGGTCTGGATGCCCGAGCCCGCATTCACCACCAGCAGCACGTCGGAGGTGGTCAGCCGCATGATGTGGCGGAAGTCCTTGAGCGGCCATGGGCGCGCTCGAGTAGATCCAGGTGTAGCCGTCGGGCGCGGCGCGCGCGACCTGGCGCGCGCCGATGTTGCCGGCCGCGCCGCCCCGGTTCTCGATGACGACCGGCTGCCCCAGCAAGGGGCCGAGCGCTTCCGCGAGGATGCGCGCGGCGTTGTCCGGGCCGGTGCCGGCCAGGTACGGCACGACCCACTTGACCGGGCGGGTCGGCCGCCAGGCGGAGGCGTTCGCGCCAGCTGCGCGAGCAACGGCCGGCAGCAGCGCCGAGGCCGCGATCGCACCGCACAGCGCGCGGCGATTGGCATTGATGAGCGTCATGGCTTGTCTTGTCTCCTGATTGTCTGCTTCGGCCTCAGGCCGCATCGCCGATCAGCTCGCGCGCGATGATGTTCTTCTGGATCTCGCTCGTGCCCGTGAGCACGCGGTACATGCGCAGCATGCGGAACAAAAACTCCACACGCCGCCCCTGCACGATGCCTTCGCCGCCGTGGATCTGCACCGCCGCGTCGGCCACGCGGAACGCGGCCTCCGAGCAGAACAGCTTGGCCATCGAGGCCTCGGCGCGCGGGTCGCCACCGGCGTCGATCTGCCGCGCGGTCGACAGCATCAGCGCGCGCGCCGCGCACAGCTGCGTCGCCATGTCGGCCAGCGAATGCTGGATCGCCTGGAACTGCGCGATGGCGCGGCCGAACTGGCGGCGCGTGCGCGCGTAGTCGCGTGCGTCCTTCAGCGCCACGGTCGCCAGCCCCACCATGCCCGGGCAGTGCAGCAGCCGGTTGACCGTGATGCGCCCCAGCGCCAGCGCCAGCCCCTTGCCGGGCTCGCCGATGAGGTTCGCGGCCGGCACACGGCAATCGGTGAGCACGATGTCGCCCGTGGTCGACTGGCCCGCCATGGTCTTGTAGCCCGCCTGCACCTCGACGCCCGGCTGCGTCAGGTCGACGAAGAACGCCGTCACTTCGCGGCGCGCCGGATCGTCCGAGGTGGACGCCATGAGCACCGCGAGATCGGCAAACGGCGAGCCCGAGATGAAGCGCTTGCGCCCGTTCAGCACATACACGTCGCCCTCGCGCCGCGCCTGCGTCTGCACCGCGCCGGCATCGGAGCCGGCCTCGGCTTCGGTGAGCGCGAAGCAGATCGCCTTCTCGGCTTGCGCCACCGGACGGATGAACTTCGCCATCTGTTCCGGCGTCGCGAACTTGGCCAATGCGCCGACGCGCGGCGGCCCGCTGAGTTCGCCGAACACATGCGGCGCGAGCGGCGAGCCGCTGGCGTAGATCGATTCCTTCACCAGCACATGGTCGAGCAGCGACAGGCCCAGGCCGCCCATCGCCGGCGGCAGCGTCATGCCGTAGAAGCCCATCGCGTGCGAGCGGCGCCAGACGTGGCGCAGCGTCTCCTTGTCGGGGCCGTGCTCGTGGTCGATGCCCTTCTCGCGCACCAGGTCGGCCAGTTCACCGTTCAGGAAGTCGCCGATGCGGGCGATCAGTTCGGCCGCGCGCGGTGAGCCTTCGAAGGGGCCGTCGAACAGCGGTGCGCGGATGGCCGAAGCCTCGGTGGGTCCGGCGGAAGGGGTCAGCGTGGTGTCCATGTCGTTCTCTTCGCTCTTGTTCAATTGACGCGCCGCGCGTGGCCGGCCCAGTACGGCGTCTGGATCGCCTTGCGCGCGACCTTGCCGTTGGCGTTCTTCAGCAGCGACTCGACGAACTCGATGCGGCGCGGCCGCTTGAAGCCCGCGAGCCGCGCGGCGCAGAAGTCGTCGAGCCCGGCCGTGTCGGGCGAGGCGCCCGGCTTCAGCACGATGTGCGCGGCCACCGCCTCGCCCCACTTGTCGTCGGGCACGCTGAACACGCAGGCCTCGGCCACCGCCGCGTGCTGGTACAGCACGGCCTCGACCTCCGAGGGGTACACGTTGAAGCCGCCGCTGATGACCATGTCCTTCTTGCGATCGACGATGTAGATGTAGCCCTCGTCATCGGCGCGCGCGAGGTCGCCCGTGTGGTAGCGGCCCTCTTTGAGCACCTCGGCCGTGAGCTCGGGCGCGCGCCAGTAGCCGGCGAAGATGTCCTCGCCGCTCACCACGATCTCGCCCACCTCGCCGGGCGCGACCGGCTGGCCTTCGTCGTCGACGATCTCCACCAGCGATTCGAGGAAAGGCCGGCCGCACGAGGCCAGCCGCTCGGGCATGGCGGCGCGCGCGAACAGGTGGTCTTCCACCGAGAGGCCGCACACGCCCGAGGTGGTCTCGCCCGCGCCGTAGCCCTGCGACAGCACCGGGCCGAACACGTCCATCGCCTGCATGATCCGCGCGGGCGCCATCGGCGCGGCGCCATAGCCCAAGCGCTGCAGGTCGGGCAGCGGCCGGTAGCGGCCCTGCAGCTCGGCCAGCAGCATGTTGATCATGGTGGGCACCATGAAGGTGTGGGTCACGCGCTCCTTCTTCATGTCGTCCAGGAAGCGCGCGGGCTCGAAGCCCGTGAACAGACGGATGGTCGCGCCGCTGCACAGCGCCGGCACGATCTGCATGCCCGAGGCGTGCGTGATCGGCCCCACCAGCCCCAGCAGGTCGCCGGGGCGCAGGCCTTCGCTGCGCGAGAGGAACTTGCGCAGCTGGGCCAGCCGGTTGCCGAAGGTCTGCATCGCGGCCTTGAGCACGCCGCTGGAGCCCGAGGTGTAGTGCAGCACGGCCAACTCGTCGGCGCGCACGCGCTCGCAGGTGAAGGCGTCGCTCGCGCGCGCCAGCTGGCCTTCGTAGGAGGCGGGCGTGCCTTCGGCCGCGTCGAGCAGCAGCAGCTTCGGGGCCGCGCCTTTCAGGAGCGGCAGGAAGGTCTCGGCGCGTGCGGCGGTGGTGACGATCAACGCGGCGTCGCTGTTCTCGATGACCTCGGCCACCTCGACCGGCGCGAGCCGCGCGTTCATCGGCGCCTTCACCAACGCGGCCTTGTAGCAGGCCAGCTCCAGCTCGACGATCTCGACGCAGTTGGGCAGGTACACGCCCACGCGGTCGCCGCGCTGCAGGCCGAGCCCGCGCAGGGCATTGGCCAAGCGGTTGGCGCGCCGGTCGAGCTGTTCGTAGGTGCAGGCGCGCTGCGGCGTGGTCACGGCGATCTGCCGCGCATGCAGGCGGGCGGCGCGGGATGCGAGTTCGCCGACGTTGGCGACCTCGGGCGAAAGTGAGGGCAAGTTGTCTCCTTGAGGCCGGTGCCTGTGCACCGTGGGGAGAACTTTCGCAAACAACGCCGCCGCACAACAAATACCGATTGCTGATGCGCGGCCATCACAAAAGATGATGGCCCCGGCGGGCGATCCTCCTGCCCGCGATGGCTACGCCTTGCCGTCGCCCAGGAACTGCGCGTCCCAGCGGCCCGAGGCGATCATCGAGCGTGCCTCGTCGGCCAGCGCCTGTCTCACGACCTGCGTGGCCGCATCGGGCGCCTTGCCGGCCGGCGTGGCCAGGTGGTAGGTGCGCGCCAGCTCGGGCTCGACGATGCGTGCGATCAACCAGTTCGGCTGGTCGCCCGGCCCGTCCGCGAGCGCGCAGGCGGGCGTGACCGTGAAGCCCGCGCCCGCAAGGTACAGCGAGCGCAGCACGCGCGCCGAGTCGTGCTCGTGCACCACGTTGAGTTCCACGCCCACCGCCTCGGCCGCCGCCTCGACGCGCTGGCGGATGCTGAAGCGGCGCGACTGCAGCACCAGCGGCAGGCTCGCGGCGCGTGCGAAAGGCACCGTGGGACGCACCGGTGCGCCCTTCTTCGCGCGCCCACCCTTCGCACTTTTTCCGAGCAGTGCCGCCACCTCGCCCTTCGCATCGAAGCCGCAGAGAAACATCCCTTCGCGCACGAAGGGACGCACGTCCAGCCCCTCGACGCTGGGGGTGTCGACCAGCAGGCCGATGTCGGCGCGGCGATCGACCATGGCCTTGCGCACCATCAGGCTCAGGTCGTCGATCACGAACACGCGAATGCGCGGGTGCGACTGCTTCAGCCGCGCCAGCACGGGCCCGAGCAGCAGCGAAGCCAGCAGGAACGGCACCGCCACCGTGACCGAGCCCTCAGGCCCGTCGGGCGCGCGCTGCAGCCGTTCGCGCATGGCCGCGGCATCCGACAGCAAGCGCCGCGCGTCCTGGTACAGCTGCAGCCCCGCGGCCGTGGGCGTGACGCCCACGTGCGAGCGGTCGAACAGCTGCGTGCCGAGTTCGGCCTCGAGCTTCTTGATCTGCGCGGTCAGCGCGGGCTGCGCCACGTACAGCGACGCCGCCGCGCGCGACAGGCTGCCGGCTTCGAGCACCGCGATGAAATAGCGAAGAGACCTCAGGTCCATGGGGCGGCCGGGGAAAGATGGGGGCGCCCATTGTGGCCCCCTCGCCGACTCAGCCTGCCAGGGCCTTAACCGCGATGCGCGTGGCCGAGGCGACCACGTCGTTGCGACCCTTGGCGTCCTTGTCGGGGAAGGTCAGGTAGACCGACAGCACCAGCGGCGCGCCCGACGGCGGCCACAGCACGCCGACGTCGTTGGTGGAGCCGTACGAGCCCGCGCCGGTCTTGTCGCCCACACGCCAGCCTTTGGGCACGCCGGCCAGGAAGCGCTCGGTGCTGGTGGTGTTGCCGAGCAGCCATTCGCGCATCTGCTCGCGCTGCGGCGCGCCGAGCGCATCGCCCAGCGCCAGCCGCTGCACCGTGTCGGCCATGGCCGCGGGGCTGGTCGTGTCGCGCGGGTCGCCGGGAATGGCGGTGTTCAGCTCGGGCTCGGTGCGGTCGAGGCGGAAGGTCGTGTCGCCGATGCGCCGCGCGAACGCGGTGACGGCGGCCGGACCGCCCAGCACCTTCAGCAGCAGGTTGGCCGCGGCGTTGTCGCTGTACTGCATGGTGGCGGCGCACATCTCGTTCACGGTCATGCCGGTGGCGAGGTGCTTCTCGGCGACCGGCGAGTGCGACACCAGGTCGCCCTTGCCGACGCTGACGCGGCGCCCGAGCAGGCTGGCGTCGGTCGCGCTGCGTTCGAGCACGGCCGCGGCGAGCACCAGCTTGAAGGTGCTGCACAGCGGAAAGCGCTCGTGCGCACGGTGCTGCAGGCGCGCGCCGCTGCCGGTGTGGAAGCCCGACACGCCCAGGCGCCCGCCGCAGGCGCGCTCGAGTTCGGCGAGCTGCGTTTCGGCGTCCGACTGCGCGCCCTTCTTCTGCCATGCGCTGCAGGCGCCGGCAAGCGGGGTCACGGCGGCGGCGAGCAACAGGGTGCGGCGCTGGATCAGAGGGTTCATGTGCGTGCGTCTTTCTTTTCGCGAGTGGATGGAATGAAAGGCATCGTAGGAGCGCCGCCGCTGCGCTTCCAGCGCCCGGGGCGCGCACGGCGTCCCGGGTGTATCAGGTGTAACGCCATTTCGTCATTCAACCTTCGGGTTGAATTTTCTTCGCGACCGATCTATATTCAACTTCATGGTTGAACTTGAAATCGAAGACGAACGGCTCGACGCCGTGTTCCACGCCCTGGCCGACAGCACGCGGCGCACCATGCTGCAGCTGCTCGCGCAGGGCGAGTGCAGCGTGGGCGAGCTGGGCGCGCCGTTTCGCATGTCCTTCGCGGGCGCCTCCAAGCACGTCAAGACGCTGGAGCGCGCGGGGCTGGTGTCGCGCACCGTGCAGGGCCGCGCGCACGTGTGCCGGCTGGAACCGGCGGCGCTCGCCACGGCCGATGCGTGGCTGCGCGCGTACGAAGTCTTCTGGAACCACCGCCTGGACGCGCTGGCGGATGCGCTGCGGCGCGATGCCGGCGACAGCCGCGTGTGAACGCCTTCTCTCTCTTCACCTACCCAAGGAGCACCGCCCCATGACTACGACCCTGAAGCACAGCCTGGGCACGCAGACCGAGCCCGGCACCCTGCGCATCGAGCGCACCCTGCCCGGCCCCATCGACCGCGTGTGGACCTACCTCGTCGACCCGGAAAAGCGCCGCAGCTGGCTGGCCGGCGGCACCATGGCGCAGGCGCCGGGCGCGGTGTTCGAGCTGCGCTTCCAGCACACCGAGCTGTCGGGCGAGGTCGCGCCCGAGCGCTTCGCGGCCTACCGCGAGACCCACGTGCAGCACTCGCGCGTGCTGCGCATCGAGCCGCCGACCCTGCTGGTCATCAGCTGGGGCAGCGAGCGCGAGGACGCGTCCGAGGTCAGCTTCGAACTGTCGCCGCAGGGCGCGCAAGCGACGCACCTGGTGCTCACGCACCGCCGCCTGCCCGACCGCAAGGAAACGTTGAGCGTGGCCAGCGGCTGGCACGCGCACCTGGGCGTGCTTGACGAGGTGCTGCACGGGCGCGCGCCGCAAGGCTTCTGGACGCAGCTGGAGGCCGCCGAGGCGGCCTACGCGACGCACATCCGCTGAAGGTCGTCGGGCGGGTGTCAGGCCCGGCGGGCGGGCTGCGAAGGCTCGCGGCAGGGCTGCACGCGGACCGCGCGGCTGATCACCTGGCGCTGCTCGCGCGCGCTCTTGAGCAGGCGCTCGGCCGCGACCCTGCCGTGGGGCACCGGCGCGCCCTCGCCCATTTCCGACACGGCCACGAACACCGTCTGCCCGCCTTCGAGCACGGCCTGCGTCTTCGGTTGCGACTTGCCCGCGTAGAGCGGCGCGTCGTCGATGTAGGCCTCCAGCGAGTGCGCGCCCGGCGCCACGCACAGGCGCGTGAAGCCGTTGGGCATCAACGCGGCATGGAACTCGCCGTCGACATACACATGCGCCGCGCCCGTGCTGGGCGTGGCCGTGGCGCGGCGGAAGAACACGACCTGCGCCAGCTCGGGCACCACCGCGGGCGCGGGCCGGTACACAGCCCCCTTGCGCGAGCTCGTTGCCGACACCGCGACGGGTACGGCCATGTTCATCGGTTCGGAAGGCGGCGGCATCGGCGGCAGCGGCACGTACGACGTGACCGCGACGGGGCCACAGCCCGCGACCAGCGTGGAGGCGGCAAGCACCCAGCGGCCCGCGCGCAGGCGGGGATGGAAGGAAAGGAATCTGGACAAGGACATGGCGTGCTTCGAGCGCCTTCAGAAAAAAGGCAGCCATCTGGCGAAGAGAAGGAAGAGCGGGCCGGCCGGAAAACGGCCAGCGCTCAGGGAACGAAGCACTCTAGGAAAAACCACCGAGGCAGGCCATCGGACGAATCCGAAAGCGATGCGCGATGGCGTGGGCCCGCGCTGAAAACGCGGGCCCGGCGACGCGTCGGCTCAGGCCGCGCGCAACCGGCGGGCCGCGATGCGCACCGGCATCGACAACAGGATCTGCGCCATGCTCTTGCCCAGCGGGTCGGTGCGCAGCGACGCCATGCCGCCGCCGCCCAGCGCCGCTTCGCAGACGAAGTTGAAGGCGCCGATACCGGGCAGCTCGTAGCGCGTCACCTCGCCTTCGACCAGGTGCGCCATGTAGGCGCGCACGGCCTGCGCGCTGAGCTGCGCGCGCAGCACGGGCAGGAAGCGCGGCTCGCGCGCGAGGATGCCGATGTTCGAGACGTCGCCCTTGTCGCCGCTGCGGCCATAGGCCAGGCGGATCAGCGGCACCTCGAGCCATTCGTCATCCGTGTCCGGGTCGGCGGCGTCTGCCTGCGGCGCCACGTCATCGGCCATGGCGACCTCCGCCGCCTGCGCCCTCACCGCCACGGGCCACGACTCGCCCGCCATCTCGACCACGGGCGTGAACAGCGCCTTGTCCACGAGCAGCGGAAACTGCCGGATCGACAGCGCCACCGACGGCCGCCCGCCGCCCAGGCCCGTGGTGCCGGGCGCCCACGAGGTGCCGGCCGCCGAGATCTCGCGCGCGAAGAGTTCGAGCGGCGCCTTGTCCGCGTGCGTCACGGCCACGCGCAGCACCGCCTGGCGCGGCGGCTGGGCGGTGGCGTGCGGGCCGTAGCACTGCTCGGCGCCCAGCACGTCGATGTGGGTGGCCGAGAAGTCGGCCCAGCCGCGCTGCACGAACAGGTCGCGCGTGCGGCGCAGCATCGCCTCGCCGCTGCGCCGCGCCTTGGCGGCGGCGTCGAAGCCGACGATCAGCAGCTCGGCGTTGCAGCGGTAGCCCGCGGCGTAGGTGGCCGTGACCTTGTAGCGGCCCGAGGGCGCACGTCCTTTCGCGCCCGAGACGCGCACCAGCTCCACGCCCACGGCCTCGATCTGCACGGTGCGAAAGTCGCAGGTCACGTCGGGCAGCAGGTAGGCCGCGGGGTCGCCGATCTCGTACAGCAGCTGTTCGCCCACGGTGGCGCGGCTCACCAGCCCGCCGGTGCCGGGCGGCTTGCCGACGACGAAGCTGCCGTCGGCCGCGCATTCGACCACCGGGTAGCCGATGTGGGCCCAGTCGGGCACCTGCTCCCAGTCGGTGTGCAGGCCGCCGGTGGCTTGTGCGCCGCATTCGATGATGTGGCCGGCCAGGCTGCCGCCCGCGAGGCGGTCACAGTCGTCGTCGGCCCAGCCGAATTCGTGCATCAGCGCGCCGAGCGTGACGGCGCTGTCGACGCAGCGGCCGGTGATGACGATCTGCGCGCCGGCATCGAGCGCCCGCGCGATCGGCACGGCGCCCAGGTAGGCGTTGGCGCTCACGAGGCGCTCGGGCAGCGGTGCGCCCGTGCTCATGTGGCCGATGCCCTGCGCACGCAGCGCTTCGGCATGCGGCAGTGCGTCGTCGCCGGTGACCACGGCGATGCGCGGCGCGAGCCCCATGCCGGCCGCCAGTTGCGTGAGCGCGGCAGCGCAGGCGCGCGGGTTCACGCCGCCGGCGTTGGCGATCACGCGGATGCCTTGGCGCATCACGTCGGGCAGCACGGCGGCCATGGCGGTGGTGACGAAGTCGGTGGCGTAGCCGGCGTCGGGGTTCTTCAGCTTGGCGCCGGCCAGCAGCGACATCGTGAGTTCGGCGAGGTAGTCGAACACGAGGTAGTCGATGCCGCCGTGCGCCACGAGCTGCGGCGCGCCGGTGCTGCTGTCGCCCCAGAAGCCCGAGGCGCCGCCGATGCGCACGGTCTTCTTCTGCGTGCCCGGGGTGTTCATCGCGCGGCTCATTCGGGCTCGATGCCGGCGGCGCGGATCACGCGGCCCCACTTCTGCGACTCGGCGGCCTGGAACTTCGCGAGCGCCTCGGGCGTGCCGGTGGCGGCCTCGCCGCTGGAGATGGCCTGGTAGGCGACGATGGCCGGCGAGGCCGACACTTTCACCAGCATCTCGTTGAGCTTGCGCGTGACGGCCGCGGGCGCGCCCGGCGGCAGGTAGACCGCCGTCCAGTACGACATGTCGTAGCCCTTCACGCCTGCCTCGGCCACGGTCGGCAGCGCGGGCACGGCGGCCAGGCGCTTGTCGCCGCTCACGGCCAGCGCGCGCAGCTTGCCGCTCTTGACGTGCGGCAGCGCGGTGGGCGCGTCGGCGAACATGAAGTCGACCTGCCCGCCCAGCAGGTCGGTGATGGCCATCGGGTTGCTCTTGTAGGGCACGTTCACCATGTCGATGCCGGCCATCTGCTTGAGCAACTCGCTCGCCACGCGGCTGGACGAGCTGCCGCTGCCGAAGTTGAGCTTGCCCGGCGACTTCTTCGCCGCCGCCACGAGATCGGCCACCGACTTGATCGGCGAATCGGCCCCCACCAGCAGCAGCATGTGGCCCTTGGACAGCAGCCCGACCGGCGTGAAGTCTTTCACCGGGTCGTAGGGCAGCTTCTTGTACAGGTGCTCGTTGGCGGCGTGCGTGGTGTTGGTGGTCATCAGCAACGTGTAGCCGTCGGGCGCGGCCTTGGCGACGTACTGCGCAGCCAGGAAGCCGCTGGCGCCCGCGCGGTTCTCCACGATCACCGGCACCTTGTACTCGGTGGTCAGCGCCTGCGCGATGCTGCGCGCCTGCTGGTCGGTGCCGCTGCCGGCCGCGAAGGGCACGACGACGGTGAGGGGCTTGGCGGGGTAGTCCTGCGCGTGGGCAGGTGCCGCCGCCGCGACCGCGAAGGCCAGGACCGCGCCGAGGCGGAAGATGGAAGTGCGCATGGGTGATGTCTCCGGTGGGATGTAGTTTTAAGAAGGGAAAGGGTGCGTTCGCTCAGGCGCTGTCGCGCTGCGGCACCGGCGGCGCGCCGAGCGCCGCGTTGTGCTCGCCCAGCCGGGGCGCGACCGCGCGGTGCGCGGGCCGCACGCCGTCGATGGACATCGGCAGCGCCGTGAGGCGGAAGTCTTCGCCCGGCACCGCTTGCAGCATGCCCAGCGCCTCGACCTGCGGGTGTGCGACGGCCTCGGGCACGGTGTGCACCGGCGCGCAGGGCACGCCGGCGGCAGTGAAGCGCGCCATCCAGTCGGCGCGGGTGCGCGCGCGCAGCAGCGGGCCGATCTCGTCGAACAGCGCCACCTTGTGCTGCAGCCGCTGGCGGTTGCCGGCAAAGCGCGCGTCGGTGGTCCAGTCGTCGCGTCCGAGTTCGTGCGCGAACTTGGCGAAGAGCCGGTCGTTGCCGCAGCAGATCAGAAGCGGCGCATCGGCGGTGTCGAAGGCCTCGTAAGGCACGAAGCCCGGGTGGCCCGAGCGGTGGCGATCGGGCAGCCGGCCTTCGTTGACATAGGCGTCGGCCTTCTGGCCGGTCCAGACCAGCGCGGTCTCCAGCAGCGAGGTGCTCACCACGCCGCCCCGGCCCGTGAGGTGGCGCCGCTGCAGCAGCGCCAGCGCGCCGATCACGGCCCACATGCCGGTGCCCTGGTCGCAGACCGAGGCGCCGGTGCGCATCGGCGGATCGTCGGGCCCGCCGTTGATGCTCGACAGCCCGCTGAAGGCCTGGATCAGCGGCTCGTAGCCCGGCTGCATGCGCAGCGGGCCGGTGTGGCCGAAGGCCGAGATTTCGCAGTAGATGAGCCGCGGGTGGCGCGCGCACAGCGAGGCGCCGTCGATGCCCATCGACTGCGTGACGCCCGGTCGCAGGTTGTGGATGAGGATGTCGGCGCCGGCCGCGAGGGTCTCGAAGGCGGCCATGCCCTCTTCGCTCTTCAGGTCGATGGCGACCGAGCGCTTGCCGCGATTGAAGACGTGGAAGTTGAGCGCGTCGCCGTGGCGAAAGGCCGGGCCCATGTGGCGCGCGTCGTCGCCGCCCTCGACGCGCTCGAGCTTCACGACGTCGGCGCCGAGGTCCGCCAGGATCGCGCCCGCGAAGGGCCCCGCCAGCACCTGTCCGAGCTCGAGCACCCGGATGCCTTCCAGAATTTTGGTGTCCATGTCACGGGGGCGCGTGGGCCCCTTGTCTCCGTGTATCGAATGCGCCAGTCTCGGCGTCGCGCATTGATCTGTGAAGAACAATATTCCTATATCTGTGATAACTTGGATGGATCAATCCACAGCCACTCCGAGGGAGCCGCATCCGTGCGAGTCGACATCACGCTGCAGCAGCTCGAGGCCTTCGTCGAAGTCGCGAAGACCACCAACTTCCGCGCCGCCGCGCAAGCGCTGCATGTGTCGCAGCCGGCGCTGAGCCGCACGGTGCGCATCGTCGAAGACCTGGTGGGCGCGCGCCTGTTCGACCGCGACACGCGGCACGTGGAGCTCACGCCGGCGGGGCGCGAGCTGCTGCCGATCGCGCTGCGCATCCTGGAGAACTTCAACAGCTCGTTCAGCGAGCTGTCGCAGTTCCTCGAAGGCCGCAGCGGCCACCTGACCATTGCGGCGCTGCCCTCGACCGGCGTGGCGCTGCTGCCCGGCGCCATTGCCGAGTTCCGCCAGCAGCATCCGCAGGTGCAGTTCTCGCTGATCGAAGGGCCGGCCGAGGCGGTGCGCGCCGCGGTGGACGAAGGCCGTGCCGACTTCGGCCTCAGCGTGCGCCCCGGCGCGCACGAGCCCCTGCTGTACCGCCACCTGCGCGACGACCCCTTCGTGCTGCTGTGCCGGCGCGACGACCCGCTGGCCGCGCGCGCCTCGGTGTCGTGGTCGGTGTTCGCGACGCGGCCCTTCATTGCGAGCAGCTTCCAGAGCAGCATCCGCCCGATCACCGACGCCGCCTTCCTGCAGCGTGGCCTGCAGGTGCAGCCCGCGCTCGAATACCCGAGCGTGGCCGTGGCGGGCGCGCTGGTCGCGGCCGGGCTGGGGCTCACCGCCCTGCCCCGGCTCGCGCTGCAGCTGTCGCAGAACGACGAGCTGGCCACCGTGCCGCTGCAGCGCCCGCTGATGTCACGGCCCATCGGGCTGGTCACGCGCGCAGGGCGCTCGCCCTCGCCCGTGGGCCGCGCCTTCATGGACCTGCTGCACCGTCGGGAATCGTCCCGGCGCTGACCGGCGCACGGTGCGCTGCGGCATGATCGACGCCATGCACAGCACGCCCCCGTATCCCCTGGTCATCGTCAAGGTCGGTGACACCCATGACGCGCTGCGCGAAGGCCGCGGCGACTTCGAGCACTGGATCGCCGACGGCCTCGGCACGCAGACCCTGCCCCTCGTGGTGGTCGACCCGCGCCGCGGCGACACGCTGCCCGCGCCCGGCCAAGTCGCGGGCGTGGTCGTCACCGGCTCGCACGCGATGGTGTCGCACCGCGAGCCCTGGAGCGAAACCACCGCCGCCTGGCTTGCCGAGCTGGTCGCGCGCGACACGCCCGTGCTCGGCATCTGCTACGGCCACCAGCTGCTGGCGCACGCGCTCGGCGGCGAGGCCGGGCACCACCCGCAAGGCCCGGAGGTCGGCACGGTCACCGTCACGCTCGACGCGGCCGCCGCCGGCGACGCGCTGCTGGGCGACCTGCCCGCGCAGTTCCCGGCGCAGGCGATCCACTGGCAGAGCGCGCTGCGCCTGCCCGAGGGCGCGGTGAAGCTGGCCCACAGCGCGCACGAACCCGTGCACGCCTTCCGCGTAGGCGCGCAGGCCTGGGGCCTGCAGTTCCATCCCGAGTTCGACGCCCGGACCATGGGCGGCTACATCGAGCTGCTGGCCCGCGACCTCGCCGCGGACGGGCTCGACGCCACGGCGCTGCGCGAAGGCGTGCGCCCCACCGACGCGGCGGCGGGCCTGCTCGGGCGCTTCGCACGGATCGTCGAGGCCAGGGCGCAGCCAGCCGTCTGAGCGCGCCGACGGGGCGTCGGCGCGCGACTACAAAAAGCGGGCCGCGCTTGGGTTAAGGTGCGGTTCCTTTCGCAGCTTTCCCCGCCTTCAGACCACGCCCTCGCCCCCGCCGGCCCGCAAGCACTTCTCGATGATCCGCGGCTTTCACCTGGCCGATGTGTTCACGCTCGGCAACGCAGCCTGCGGCGTCGGGGCGGTGTTCTTCGCGATGGCCTTCATGCGCAGCCAGTCGCTCGCGCACTTCTACTGGGCCGCGGCGCTCGCCCCGGCGGCCTTCATCTTCGACGTGCTCGACGGCCGCATCGCGCGCTGGCGCCAGACCCAGTCGGCGCTCGGGCGCGAACTCGACTCGCTGGCCGACGTGATCTCGTTCGGCGTGCTGCCCGCCGCGCTCGGCTTCGCCGCCGGCCTGGACGGCGGCTGGGACTGCGCCGTGCTCATCTATTTCGTCGGCTGCGGCGTGAGCCGGCTCGCACGCTACAACGTGACGGCCGAGGCGCTCTCGGCCGGCGCCGACAAGGTGAAGTACTTCGAAGGCACGCCGATCCCGACCAGCGTGGTGCTGGTGGGCGTGCTGGCCTACGCGGCCTCGAAGGGCGCCCTCGGCGCCCACGTGTGGGGCGGCGCCTGGACGCTCGGCCCCTGGCAGCTGCACCCGCTGGTGCTGCTGTTCGCGCTCTCGGGCACGCTGATGATCAGCAAGACCCTGCGCATTCCCAAGTTCTGACAACCCGCCCATCTCACCCACCTGACAAAGGAGACCCCGCATGACGATGAAGCTGTATTTCGACCCGCGCAGCCGTGCGCAGGTCGCCAAGTGGATGCTCGACGAAGCCGAGGTCGACTACGAGATCGTGCCCACCCTCATCCGGGAGGGCGCCCACAAGCGCCCCGAGTTCCTGAAGATCAACCCGGCCGGCAAGCTGCCCGCGCTGGTCGACGGCCGCACGCGCATCTTCGAGAACGCGGCCATCTGCATGTACATCGCCGAGAAGTACCCCGGCAAGCGCCTGGCGCCGGCCGTGGGCACGCCCGAGCGCGGGCGCTACCTGTCGCTCATGGTCTATTCGACCGCGCAGCTCGAGCCCTCGATGGGCGACAGCCTGCTGAAGATCAAGAGCAACAACAGCGCACGCGGCTGGACCGATTTCGAGCAGGCGAAGGACGCCGTCGAACGCGAGCTCGGCGACGGTCCCTACCTGTTCGGCGCCCAGTTCACGGCCGCCGACGTGATGATCGGCTCGATGCTCATCTGGCACCGCGCCTTCGGCGGGCGCACCAACCGGCCGAAGCTCGACGCCTACATCCACCGGCTGCAGGCGCGGCCCAGGGGCATGAAGTTCGGGTGAGGTAAGTGGCAAGGCGTGCCGCGCTGGCGACAGTGTGCGGCGGAGGTTCATCCTCTAATCGGTCCCTCTTTTTCGACCCTTTTCCCCACCACGCCCCGCCCCATGACTTCGAACACCTCGCGCTCCCGGTTCTCGTTGACGGCCCTCTCCCTGGGCCTGGTCGCCCTGCTCGGCGCCTGTGCCAGCACGCCGCCGCCCGGCAGCCGCAGCGTGAGCATCGAGCGCACCACCTTCGGCATCGCGCACATCACGGCGCCCGACTACGAAGGCCTGGCCTACGGCACCGCCTACGCGCACGCGCAGGACAACGTCTGCCAGACCGCCGAGCACCTGCTGACGCTGCGCGGCGACCGCGCGCAGTTCCTCGGGGCGCAGAACACCGGCGACTTCGGCCTGGGCCGCATGCCCAACGCGCAGATCGACCTGTTCGTGCGCTACCACATGGACGACGCGGCGCTGGCCCGCGCGGCGGCCACCACCAACGACGAGGTGAAGGCCGCGCTGCGCGGCTACGTGGCGGGCTACAACCGCTACCTGCAGGACGCGGGCCCCAATGGCCTGCCCGAGGCCTGCCGCGGCAAGCCGTGGGTGCGCCCGATGACGGCCGCCGACCTGGCGCGCGCCACCGAGCAATCGATGATCCAGGGCGGCCTGGGCGCACTGGCCGGCGCCGTGCTGGCCGCCGTGCCGCCCGCACCGGGCGCCAAGACCGGCGCGGCGCCGGTCGCGCTCGAGCAGGCGGTGGCCGAGATCGGCCGCCACAGCTTCAACGCCAACCCCGAAGGCGGCGAGCTGGGCTCCAACGGCTGGGCCTTCGGGCGCAACGCCACGCCCGACGGCAAGGGCCTGCTGCTGGGCAACCCGCACTTCCCCTGGAACGGCACCAACCGCTTCTGGCAGATGCACCTGACCATTCCCGGCCAGCTCGACGTGATGGGCGCCACCGGCGGCCTGAGCCCGGTGGTGTCGATCGGCTTCAACAAGGACGTGGCCTGGACCCACACCGTGTCGACCGGCAAGCGCTTCACGCTGTACGAACTCAAGCTCGACCCCAACGACCCGACCGTGTACTGGGTCGACGGCCAGCCGAAGAAGATGGTCGCGCGCACCGTCGCACTGCCGGCTGCCGCCACGGCGGGCGGCGCGCCCGTGCAGCACACCTTCTACGCGACCGACTGGGGCCCCGTGGTGTCGCTGCCGCGCGCCGGCCTGGGCTGGACCGCCCAGAAGGCCTATGCGATCCGCGACGCCAACACGCTCAACGTGCGCTCGGCCGAAAGCTGGATGAAGATGGGCCGGGCCCGCAACGTCGCCGAGCTGCGCGCCGCCATGGGCAACCAGGGCATCCCGTGGATCAACACCCTGGCGGCCGACCGCGAAGGCAACGCGATGTACGCCGACCTGTCGGTGGTGCCCGACGTGTCGGCCGAGATGCTCAAGGCCTGCGCGCCCTCGCCGGCCGCCGCCGCGCTGCTCAACGCCGCCGGCCTGCCCGTGCTGGACGGCTCGCGCAGCGCCTGCGCCTGGCACCGCGACCCCAGCGCCGCCGCGCCGGGCATCATCGCGCCGGCCCGCATGCCCGTCGTCGTCACGCCCGACTGGGTGCAGAACAGCAACGACAGCTTCTGGCTCAGCAACCCGCGCGTGCCGCCGATGGCCGGCGTGTCGCCGCTGGTCGGTCCCGTCGGCGTGCCGCAGCGGCTGCGCACGCGCAGCGGCATCATGGAAATCGAAGGCCGCCTGGCCGGCACCGACGGCCTGCCCGGCAACCGCATGGGCGCGGCCGAGCTGCGCAGCGTGATCTTCCGCGACAGGAACCTCGCCGGCATGCTGGTGATGGACGACCTGAAGGCCGCGTGCACCGCCACCGCCACCGGCGCCGCGCTGAGCGCCGACCAGGCCCTGGGCTGCCGCGTGCTCTCCGCCTGGGACCGCACCAGCAACGCCGAGTCGAAGGGCGCGGCGCTGTTCCGCGAGTTCTGGCGCAAGACCAAGGACCTACCGAAGGTCTGGCGCGTGCCCTTCGACCCGGCGCAGCCCGTGACCACGCCCACCGGCCTGGACATGGCCACGCCCGCCACGCGCGAGGCGGTGTTCAAGGCGCTGGGCGACGCGGTCGGCATCGTGCGCACCGCCGGCTTCGCCCCCGACGTGGCGCTGGGCGTGCCGCAATCGCGCACCGTGCGCGGCCAGAAGATCGCACTGCCCGGCGGCGACGAGTTCGAAGGCGTGCTCAACAAGCTCGAATCGCAGGGCCAGCCGCTGATCGACCCGAAGGGCTACGCCATCAACTACGGCAGCAGCTACATGCAGGTCGTGACCTTCGACGCGCGCGGCCCCGTGGCGCAAGGCCTGCTCACCTACGGCCAGAGCAGCGACCCGGCCTCGCCGCGCGCCTACGACCAATTGCCGCTGTTCGCGGCCAAGCAGTGGCATCCGCTGCCCTTCCACCCGGCCGACGTGCAGGCGCAGCGCGAAGGCAAGCCGCTGCAGCTGGCGTACTGAACCATGTCCTCGAGCACCGTTCCTTTTCCCGCCCACGCCGCTACAGGCATCGACCTGCTGAACCGGCTGGCCGCCGAGCAGCCGCTCGCCCCGGCCTGCGACCACTTCTACTTCCTGCGCCACGGCCAGACCGGGCGCAACGCGCTGCGCGTCTTCCAGGCGCCCGACGAGCCCCTGAGCGCGCTCGGCGAGCAGCAGGCGGTGCAGGCGGCCGAGCTGCTGGCCGGCGAGCCGATCGGCGCCATCGTGTGCAGCGACGCGCGCCGTGCCTTCGACACCGCCCACACCGTGGCGCGCGCGCTGGGCCTCGTGCCCAGCGCGCACGAGAACCTGCGCGAGCGCAACTTCGGCGCGCTCATCGGCACCTCGTCGGCCAACATCGATTGGGCCTGCGAGCCCGAGGGCGGCGAGACGCTGGCGCAGTTCGTCGACCGCAAGCGCCAGGCGCTGGCCGCCGCGCTCGCCGCGCAGCCCGCGCCGGTGCTGGTGGTGGCGCACGGCGGCACGCTCTACGCGCTGGCCGCGCTGCTGGGCGTGGCGGTCGATGCGAGCATCTTCGGCAACGCGCAACCCTTGCGCTTCACACGTGCCGGCCCCACATGGGCCGTGACGCCGCTGCAACAGCGGCAAGCCGACGGCGGAGCAGCCCTGGCCTGACCTGGCTCCCGGTTGATCTGTACGCCGTCCTGAAAGGAATCACCACCCACCATGGAATTCAAGGACTACTACAGCGCACTGGGCGTCGAACGCACCGCGTCCGACGACGAGGTGCGCAAGGCCTACCGCAAGCTCGCCCGCAAGTACCACCCCGACGTCAGCAAGGAGCCCGACGCCGAGCAGCGCATGCGCGACATCAACGAGGCCAAGGACGTGCTCGGCGACAAGGACAAGCGCGCCGCCTACGACGCGCTGGCCGACCGTGTCGCGCGCGGCGGCCGGCCCGACGGCAGCTTCGAGCCGCCGCCCGGCTGGGACACCGGCTACGAGTTTCACCGCGGCCCGCGCCAGGGCCCGGCCGACCACGCCGACTTCAGCGAGTTCTTCTCGTCGATGTTCGGCGACGCCGAGCGGCGCGGCGCCACGCGCCAGAACTACCGCGCGCGCGGCGAAGACCACCACGCGGCCATCGAAATCACGCTCGAAGACGCGCTGAACGGCGCCGAGCGCGAGCTCACGTTGCGCGCCCAGACACTCGACGCGCAGGGCCACCCGCAATGGGAGAACCGCACGCTCGCCGTGAAGATCCCGCCCGGCGTGCACCCCGGCCAGTTCATCCGCCTCGCGGGCCAGGGCATGCCCGGCCACGGCGGCGAGCCGGCCGGCGACCTGTACCTCGAGGTGCGCATCGCGCCGCACAAGCTGTACCGCGTGGAAGAGCGCGACCTGTACATGACGCTGCCCGTCACGCCGGCCGAAGCCGCGCTGGGCGGGCAGGTGCAGGTGCCCACACCCACCGGCGGCGTGGTCGAGGTCACCGTGCCGCCCAATGCGCGCGGCGGCATGAAACTGCGGCTCAAGGGCCGCGGCTTCGCGGGCAAGACGCCCGGCGACCTGTACCTGCTGCTCGAGATCGCACTGCCGCCCGCCGACAGCGAGGCCGCACGCAACGCCTACGCACAACTCGCGCAGGCGACCTCCTCGTTCAACCCCCGCCAGCACCTGGGAGTCTGAGCATGGCGAACTTTTCTTCCGTGACCACCACCACGGCCATCGGCGTCTCGCACCCGCTGGCCGCGAACGAACTGGCGCACGCCTGCGGCGCCGACACCGCCTGGGTCGTGCAGCTGGTCGAAGTGGGCATCGTGCAGGTCACCACGACCGACGCACCGCCCGAGCGCTGGGAGTTCTCCAGCACCGACCTGCAGCACGCGCTCGAAGCGCGCCGGCTCGAACGCGACTTCGGCGTGAACCTGGACGCCGCCGCGCTGATCCTCGACCTGCAGCACGAGGTGCGGCGGCTGAAGGCGGTGCTGCAGGCGCACGGCGTGGGCTGAAAGGCGCCGCGCGCGCCGCAGGTCGCGCGCAATGACTGCCAGACCTGGACAGCCGCCTGCCACTTCCGAACAGGATCGGTGAGCCCTCGGCCCTAGATTGCCGCTGCCTGCGGAATTTCGCATGGCAGGCCGGCGCGCAGGCAACCCTTCACACACGCCCGGCCTCCTCACACAGGAGACAAGAAGGCATGACCTCGCACAGGCTGAAGACCGCGCTCGACGCAACGCTGCACCAGACCGTTCACCGCCACGGCGGCGCCCCCGGCGTCGTCGCGATGGCGACCGACCGCACGGGCAATTTCTACGAAGGCGCCGCCGGCACGCGCGAACTCGGGCTCGACCGGCCGATGGCCACCGACAGCGTGTTCGCCATCTTCTCGACCACCAAGGCGATCACAGGCACCTGCGTGATGCAGCTGGTCGAGGAAGGCAAGATTTCGCTCACCGACCCGGCCGGCGCCTACGTGCCCGAGATCGACGAACTGCAGGTGCTCGACGGCTTCGATGCCGACGGCCGGCCGCGCACGCGCGCGCCGCGCCGACGCATCACGGTCAACGACCTGATGCTGCACACCTCGGGCCTGGGCTACGAGTTCTTCAGCGAAGACGACCTGAAGTACCGCGCCGCGCTGAACATTCCCACGGTGGTGTCGGGCAGCTTCGAATCGATCCGCACCGTGCTGCTGCACGAGCCGGGCGCGGCCTGGACCTACGGCGCCAACATCGACTGGCTGGGCCGCATCGTCGAGCAGCAGCGCGGCAAGCGCCTGGGCGAGGTGATGAAGGAGCGCGTCTTCGAGCCGCTGGGCATGCAGGACATCGGCTTCGGGATGTCCGAGTCGATGAAGGCGCGCCGCGTGACCATCCACGACCGCGCGGCCGACGGCCGGCTCACGCCGCTGCCCGAGCTGGTGCTGCCCGAGCCGCCGCCGATGGACATGGGCGGCCACGGCCTGTATGCCACCGTGGGCGAGTACATGAAGTTCATCCGCATGGTGCTGAACGACGGCGCCGGGCCGCACGGGCGCGTGCTGAAGGCCGACACGGTGCAGCGCATGGCGCAGGACGGCCTGGCCGCCATGGACTTGTCGGTGGGCGGCTGGCGCACGTCGGTGCCGTCGCTGAGCAACACGGGCGAGTTCCTGCCCGGCACCGACAAGGGCTGGGCCTATACCTTCATGACCAACCGCGAGCGCGCGCCCACGGGCCGCGCCGCGAACTCGCTGATGTGGGCGGGCCTGGCCAACAGCTTCTTCTGGATCGACCGCGAGAGCGGCATCGGCGGCTACTGGGCGACGCAGATCCTGCCCTTCCAGGACTGCGCGAGCTACCCGGGCTTCGTGGCTTTCGAGACCGCGGTTTACCATCACCGTTGAGCCGCTGAGCGGTGCGCGCCCCGGGGCGCGCACCTTCTTCCTTCTGAACCGAGGTGCGCGATGGATGCGATCCGCAACGTGCTGGTCACCGACGCCCGCGGGCAGCCGAGCGAGCGCCACCGCCTGGTGGCCTCGCACGACTGGGACGACATCCGGCGCTGGTCGGACCGCATCTACATGCCCTACCGCGTCACGCCCATCGGGCGGGCGCGCACGCCCGATTCGGTGCTCGACGCCACGCGCATCGGGCACTTCACGCTGAGCCGGTTCCACTACGGCATTCCGGTGAACATCAAGGACTTCTCGCCCGACAGCGGCGTCGGCATGGTGCTGACGACCGTGCGCGGCGCGGGCCGCCACTGGTCCGAAGCCAACGCCTATGCCGACACCGGCGTGGGCGACGCCTTCGTGGTCGACACCTCGCGCACGCACTACTGGGTGGACTTCGATGCCAACCACCTGCAGGTCAACCTCAGCTTCTCGCACGACGCGCTGGCCGCGCTGCACGCGCGCTGGTTCGGCGCACCCGCCGACGAGCGGCTGTGGACGCGCAAGTTCAAGTTCGGCGGCGCCCAGTCGAGTTGGATCGCACTCCTGTCGTATGCGTGCCGCTGCGTCACCGAGCTGCCCGAGGCGGTCGACAGCGGCCCGCTGGGGCGGCACCTCGAAGAGATGATCGGCGTGCATGTGCTGACCCAGTGGCGCGCGCAGCTGGAGCACCCGGCCGAGGCGGTGCAGCACCGCATGGCGCCGCGGCATGTGCTGGCGGCCGAGCGCCACATCCGCGAGCACGCACAGCACGCGCCCACGCTCGGCGAACTGGCGAGCGTGGCGGGCGTCAGCGTGCGCACGCTGAACAGCGCCTTTCGCGAATACCGCCAGGCCACGCCGATGCGCGCGCTGCGCGAGCAGCGCCTGCAGGGCGTGCGCGCCGAGCTGCTGATGGCCGACGCCGGCGCGACGGTGCGCTCGGTGGCGCAGGCATGGGGCTACGCCAATTTCGGCCTGTTCGCCGCGGCCTACCAGCAGCGCTTCGGCGAGCTGCCTTCTGCCACGCTGCGCGCGCGCAAGTCAGGCTGATCCTTCATCTGATCTTCAGCTTGGAGCGCGCTCGCGCTCCCACAATGCCAAGCGGGCGCGGCACCTCGCCTTGCCTGGAACGCCCGGTCGCCATCGCCACCGGGCAACTCCCCTTCCCTCGATGGCATCCGGCATCGCGTCCGCGCCTGGATGCGACCGATGCCCAGCACCTCTTGAGCGAATGAACAACCCTCGCCCGTCCTTCTTCCCGGCCTGCGCGTCGATCGCGGCCACCTTTGTCCTCACGGCCTGCGCCGCCTCCATCCGGCCGGCCAGCGATGACCCCGACGTCGTGCAGGAGCAGGCCCTGCAGCACTCGCTGTCGCTGAACCACCGCATGACGCTGCAGCGCCGGCTCGACGACGTGGCGATCCCGCTCCTGGAGCACAGCGCGCCGTTCTGCGGTGGCGACGTGCGGGCCAGCCTGGGCGCGCACGTCGCCAGCCTGTGGAGCTTCGAGAAGGAAGAACGCGCGGCGGCGAAGCAGACCCTGCACCTGGACGACCGGCTGACCGTGCTGTGGACGCTCGACCGGAAGCAGGCGCCGGCCACGCCCCTGCGCGCCGGGGACGTGCTGCTTTCCGTCGGCGGCAAGCCGCTGCCCGCGGGTGAGAAAGGGATCGATCGGCTCAATGCGGTGCTGATCGACGCCGCGCGCACCAAGCCCACCAAACGCGAAGGCTGGCTGGAGGCCGTGGTGCAGCGCGAGGGCCAGTCGACGGCGCTGCGCCTGCCATACACCACGGCGTGCAACTACACCGCCGTCACGCGCATGAAGAACGAGGTCCATGCGGACAACGACGGGCACGAGATCGTCGTCAACTCGGCGCTGATGCGCTTCTTTCCCGACAACCGCGACCTCGCGATCGTGCTGGGGCACGAGCTGGCCAACGGCGTGCTGTCGCATGGCGGCAAGACGCGCGCGGTGGGCATCGCGGCCGGCATCGTGGATGGCGCGCTGGGCGGCACCGGGCTGGCGCAAGAGGCGCTGTCGTCGCCCTTCTCGCAGCAGTTCGACGCCGAGGCCGACTACCTCGGCCTCTACATGGTGGCCACCGCGGGCTACGACATCGACGGCGCCGAACGGATCTGGCGCGAGCTCGGGGTGCACACGGCAGGCGCGAAGAAGAAGGGCTTCATGAGCACCCCGCCGAGCTCCGCCAAACGCTTCGTCGCGATGCGGCGCACCATCGCCGAGATCCAGGCCAAGACGAAGAACGGGGCACCCCTGGTGCCCCTGGCGAAATCGAAATCCTGACGCGTCGCGCCCCAGCGCCGGCCGCTACTGCATCTGCTGCAGGTTGCCGATGCGCACCAGCATCTCGGTGAACATCTGCATGTCGGCGTCGAGGTCGGGCACCTCCTTGTATTCCTTCGCGTTGTGCGCCGTGTATTTCTTGCCGGGCATCGCGGGGCCGAAGTTGATCGCATTGGGCATCAGCTTGGCCGTGGTGCTGCCGGCGGTGGGCACGGGCTTGGCTTCGAGGCCGGTGGTGTCGCCGAAGATGTTGAGCAGGGTCGAGAGCCATGCGCCCTTCGGATCGCGCGCCATCCAGTTGCCCTGGTCGTAGGCCAGCTCGAGCTTCACCTGGCTGGCCGTGGCCCAGCCGTTGACCTTGGCTGCCACCTGCGTCTTCAGTTCGTCCGGCGTGCGGCCGCGCGGCATGCGCACGTTGGCCGTCACCTCGAGGCGGCCGTCGGCGCCCATGCGCACCAGCGTGGGCGACATCGTGAGCGGGCCCATGAAGTCGTCCTGGTAGCCCAGCCCCATCTTCTCGCCGAGGTAGCCGGTGCCGTAGAGCGCGTCGATGTACTGCACGGCGCGCAGGTAGGGGTTCGCGGCCAGCGGCACGCCGGACTCCTTCAGGAACAGCGCCAGGCGCGGCACGGGGTTCACGCCCTCTTCGGGCCGCGAGCCGTGGGCCGAGGTGCCCGTGACCTTCAGCTCGACGGCTTCGGCGCCGCGCACGATGTCGATGGCGAACTTGCCGCCCTGGCCTTCGTACTTGCGCACGAAGGCGGCCTTGGCGGCCTCGAGCTTCGCGGCCACGGCCGCGAGGTCGCCGCCCTTGAGCGTGGCCGTCGCGGTCTGCGGAATGGCGTTGGCCGAGGCCGCACCGCTCATCGCGGTGATGGCCGTCGCGGCGGGGTCGGCCGCTTCCGCGGGGAAGAACACCTTGAGCGCGCCCGAGCCCTTCTCGGCCACGACCGCGGGGTACTTGCTGTCGAGCACGATGTTGTAGGCCGGCAGCGGCGTCTTGTCGCGGTAGTACTGCATCGCGTCGCCGCCGGTTTCCTCGGTGGTCTCGATCATCAGGCGCACGCCGCGCTCCACCGGCAGGCCGCTGTCCTTCACGGCCTTCATGGCGTAGAGCACGGCGGCGATGGAGCCCTTGTCGTCGATGGTGCCGCGCCCGTAGAGGAAGTCGCCCACGCGCGTCATCGCGAAGGGGTCCAGGCGCGTGCCGTCCTCGAGCACCCATTCGGACAGCACGGCCGGCACCACGTCAGCGTGCGTGAGGATGCCGAACTCCTCGCTGCCGCGGCCCTTGAGGCTCACTTCGAAGATACGGCCGTCGACGTTGCGGTAGCCCAGCCCGAAATCTTTCGCCATCTTCTCGACCAGCTGGCCGAACGCGACCATCGGCGGGCTCTCGTGCGGCGGCACCTGCACGTTGCGCACGGTGGGCAAGGCGACCATGGTGCCGATGCTGGCGATCACGGCCTGCTGGTTCTGCAGCCGGTTGTACAGGCCGAGCAGGCGCGCGATGTTGACGAGGTCGTCGCCCGCCAGCGCCTTGCCGCCGGTGTAGACCGCCACGCTGGGCTGCAGCGCGGGCTGGGCCTGCGCCGCTTGTGCCAGGAAAGCCTTGAAATCGGGCGCCGTGCGGCCGCCCTTCCAGGCGGCGGCGAGCTGGTCGAGCGCGGGCTTCTTGAGGGTCTCGGCACCGGCCGGGACAACGACGGCGAGCGCCATGAGAGCCAGCGAAAGCGCCGACAATGAAAAACGAGACTGCTGCATCAGGGTCACCCCCTCATTTCGAAAACATTCCCCGACGATAGCCGAGCCATGCCTCACGACGACAGCCTTTCCTCGCCCCTGCGATGCGCCTGGGCCCGCACCGATCCGCTGCTGGCCAGCTACCACGACGCCGAATGGGGCGTGCCCGAACGCGACAGCCGCGCGCTGTGGGAAAAGCTGATGCTCGACGGCTTCCAGGCCGGCCTGTCGTGGCTCACCATCCTGCGCAAGCGCGACGCCTTCCGCGCGGCCTTCGAGGGTTTCGTGCCCGAGACGGTGGCGCGCTTCACGCCGGCCGACGTCGAGCGCTTGATGCAAAACGCGGGCATCGTGCGCTCGCGCGCCAAGATCGAGGCCGCCATCGGCAATGCCAAGGCCTACCTGGCCATGCAGGCGGCGGGCGAAGATTTCTCTGATTTCGTCTGGGGCCTGGCGGGCGGCCAGCCGGTCGTCAACACCTCGGGCACCGTGCCCACGCAGACGCCGCTGTCCGAAGCGATGTCCAAGGCGCTGAAGCAGCGCGGCTTCAAGTTTGTCGGCCCGGTGATCGTCTATGCCTGGATGCAGGCCACGGGCATCGTCGACGACCACGCACCCGACTGCCATTGCCATCGCGACCACCGCCGCGCCTGAGCAGGCATGAAAAAACCGGACGGTGCAGTTGCACGGTCCGGTCTTTTCGGGTGGTGGTCTCTTTCAACCGAGGCGGCTTGCGCCGCCGTCGATCACAGGCCAGCCTGGCGCGTGAAGCTGCGTGCCTGCGAGGGGATCACGCTGCCGGCGAAGGATTCGCGGCGCAGGTTCTGGCCGGGAGCGTGGGCGGCTGCCACGGCTTCGGCGCGGACCGAGGCGCGGTCCACCGACGAGGCCAGCACGGGGGCCACGCTGGCCGACACGGCGTCGCTGTATTCGTTGCCGGCACGGGCGGCGGCCACGGCTTGCGGTGCCACGTCGGCACGGCTGTAGCCGGAGGTCACGGCATGAACGCCTTCGTAGGTCTCTGCGTGGGCGGCGCCAGCGGCGGCGAGCAGGGAGAGAGCGGCGGCGGCGAGGATGTTCGAGGTCTTCATTTCAATTCCTTCTTGATCGGGCTTTGGATGCCCTGAAGTGTGCGCCAAATTCCTAGGGTAAACCCCAGTCAATCTGAATCGCAGTGTTCACGGAATTGAAACAATCACGGGGAACTTTCCGACATGCGGGGTTCGCGTGAAACTTTTTCGTACAAATGCCCCCGAGTTTGCAAACTTTGGCGCGCTTTCGTCAAGTCTCAGGGACGCCCCCAGCTGCGCACCAGCGTGCGGATGGCGACCGCGCCGCTGCCCTTGACCTCGGCGCGGTAGCTGCCGAGCAGCGCCTCACGCTCGGCGGCGGCCTGCGGTTCGTTGCGCCAGGCGAGCAAGGCGGCCACGTCGGCGTCGGGCAGCGCCAGCAACAGCGCCTGCGTGACCAGCTTTTCGAACTCGCGCGCCACGGTCATCAGGTTGCGCGGTCGCGGCGAGGTGACGCCGCGCGACCAGAGCGAGTCGAGCGCGGTGTCGAGCGTGCGGTCGGGCAACGAACTGAACTGCCCGGCATTCCCGCGCGCCAGCTGCTTGACCACCGCGCTCATGAGCAACTGGCTCGAGAAATCGATCTCGCGCGTCTCGGCCACCGTCATGCGCGACAGCAGCTCGACGCGCGCCGGATCGGCCGGCCGCGCGTGCTGCTGGTGGAAGAAGGTCACCTTGGCGGGCTCGTCCATCGCGGCGTAGTCGGCGCGCAGCTTCGCCAGGCGTGCCACGGCCTCCAGCACGGGGGCCCCCGGCGCGGCGGCGCCCTGCCCGGCCGCCGCCACGTCCTGACGGATCGCGGCCACCGAGGCGTTCACGTCGAAGGCGCGGCCGGCCGCCACGTCGAGCGACTGCAGCGCCTTGTCGGCGATGGCGAGGTCAGGCGGTTCCAGCAGCTCGCGCGCACCGCGCGACACGGCGCCGGGGCCGTAGGCGTTCTGGTAGCGCGCCTGCACGCCCTCGAACTGGAGCAGGGCCTGCGCGCGGTCCTGCGTCCACCCCGTCAAGGGGGCAAGGAGCAACGACAGCAACAAGAGGCAACGGGACGGCGACAGGCGGGACAGCAAGGACATCCCGCATTATTGGCACGCCGCGATCCCGCGCCCTTCATCAGGCCTGCGCCAGCTCCCCGCGCAGCAGCTTCGCGGCCGCCACCATGTTCGACAGCGCCGCCTCGGTCTCGGGCCAGCCGCGGGTCTTGAGGCCGCAGTCGGGGTTGATCCAGAGGTTCTCGCCCGGCACCACCTGCGCGGCCTTGCGCATGAGGCGCACGATCTCGTCGACCGAGGGCACGCGCGGCGAGTGGATGTCGTACACGCCGGGGCCGATCTCGTTCGGGTAGCGAAAGCCGCCCTCCCCGCCGAAGCCGCGCAGCAGCTCCATGTCCGAGCGGCTGGTCTCGATGGTGATCACGTCGGCGTCCATCGCGGCGATCTCCGGCAGGATGTCGTTGAACTCCGAATAGCACATGTGGGTGTGGATCTGCGTCTGGTCGCGCACGCCCGAGGCGCTGATGCGGAAGGCGCGCGTGGCCGCCTTCAGGTACGCCGGCCAGCCCGCGCGGCGCAGCGGCAGGCCTTCGCGGATGGCGGGTTCGTCGATCTGGATGATGCCGATGCCCGCGCCCTCGAGGTCGTTCACCTCGTCGCGGATCGCCCACGCGATCTGCTCGCAGGTCGTGGCGCGCGGCTGGTCGTCGCGCACGAAGGACCACTGCAGGATGGTCACGGGGCCGGTCAGCATGCCCTTCATCGGCAACTTGGTAAGGCTCTGCGCATAGGCGGTCCACTCGACCGTCATCGCGGCCGGGCGCGCCACGTCGCCGAAGATCACCGGCGGCTTCACGCAGCGCGAGCCGTACGACTGCACCCAGCCGTTGGCGGTGAAGGCGAAACCGTCGAGCTGCTCGCCGAAGTACTCGACCATGTCGTTGCGCTCGGCCTCGCCATGCACCAGCACGTCGATGCCCAGTTCTTCCTGCTTGCGCACGGCCAGTGCGATCTCGGCGCGCATCTTTTCTCGGTAGCCAGGGGCATCGAGCTCGCCGCGCTTGAAGGCGGCGCGGGCTGCGCGGATCTCGGCGGTCTGCGGGAACGAGCCGATGGTGGTGGTCGGCAGCGCGGGCAGCGCGAAGCGCGTGCGCTGCAGCTGCTGGCGCTGCGGGAAAGCGGACGCGCGGCGGTCGTCGCCGGCCACGCTGCGTGCCAGGCGCAGCGCCACGTCGGCGCGGTGCACGCGCGGGCTGGCGCGGCGCGCGGCCACGGCGGCGCGGGCGGCCGTGAGATCGGCGGCCACGGAGGCTTCGTTGCCCTCGACGGCGGCACGCAGCACGCGCAGCTCATCGAGCTTCTCGATCGCGAAGGCGAGCCACGATTTCAGTTCGGTGTCGAACTTCGTCTCGGCCGCGAGGCTGAACGGCACATGCAGCAGCGAGCACGACGGCGCGATCCACAGCTCGCCCTGGTGCTTCTCGGCCACGGGCCTGAGCTTGCCCAACGCCACATCGACGTCGGTGCGCCAGATGTTGCGGCCGTCGACCACGCCGACCGACAGCACCTTGTGCGCCGGCAGCCAGTCGGCCACGCCGGTCAGCTCTTGCGGCGCGCGCACGGCATCGACGTGCAGGCCGGCCACGGGCAGCTGGCAGGCCAGGCGCAGGTTCTCGGACAGCGGCGAGAAGTAGCTCGCCAGCAGCAGCTTCGGCGCATTGCGCGCGATCTGCCAGTACACGCGCTCGAAGGCGTTGCGCCAGGCTTCGGGCAGGTCGAGGCCGAGGATCGGCTCATCGATCTGCACCCATTCCACGCCCTGCTGCTTGAGCCGGCCGAGCACCTGCTCGTACACGGGCAGCAGCGATTCGAGCAGCGAGAAGCGGTTGAAGCCAGCCGCCTTTTCCTTGCCCAGGTACAGGAAGCTCAGCGGCCCGAGCAGCACGGCCTTGACCACGTGGCCGGCCTGCTGCGCCTGCGCGACCTCGTCGAACAGGCGCGTGGACGCGAGCCTGAACTGCGTGGCCGCATCGAACTCGGGCACGAGGTAGTGGTAGTTGGTGTCGAACCACTTGGTCATCTCGAGCGCGAAGGTGCCTTCGGCGCCGTGGGTGCAGCTGTCGTCGTGCACATGGCCCGCTTCGTCTTCCACGCCGCGCGCCATCTTGAAGTAGCGCGACAGCTCGGGCTCGTCGCCGCTGAAACCGAAGCGCGCCGGCTCGCAGCCCAGCAGCTGGATGTGGTTGGCCACGTGGTCGTAGAAGGCGAAGTCGCCCACGGTCACGAAGTCGAGCCCCGCGTCGCGCTGCGCCTGCCAGTGGCGCGCGCGCAGCGCCTCGCCGACGGCTTCGAGCGCGGCATGGCCGGTTTCGCCGCGCCAGTGCTTCTCGAGGGCGAACTTGAGTTCCCGGTGGGCGCCCATGCGCGGAAAGCCGAGGATGTGGGTACGGGTGGTCATTGCAGGTAATCCGGTCGCTGGTCTTGGAAACCGGTGATCCTCGGCGTTTGGCGCATATGATTCAAACGAAACCTTTTGCCCGTTCGCTTGAATCATTTTCATGATGCAGTCCATCCTCGAGATCCGCCACCTGCGCACGCTGGCCGCGTTGCGCGACACCGGCAGCCTGGTGCGCGCGGCGCAGCTGCTCAACCTCACGCAGTCGGCGCTGTCGCACCAGATCAAGCTGCTCGAAGAGCGCTACGGCGCCCAGCTCTTCGAGCGCAAGTCGGTGCCGCCGCAGTTCAGCACCACGGGGCTACGGTTGTTGCAGCTGGCCGACACCGCGCTGCCGCTCGTCGAAGAGGCCGAGCGCGACGTGGCGCGGCTCGCGCTGGGGCGCAGCGGACAGCTGCGCATCGTGGTCGAGTGCCACACCTGCTTCGACTGGCTGATGCCCGCGATGGACGCCTTTCGCCAGCGCTGGCCCGAGATCGAGCTGGACATCGTCTCGGGCTTCCACCCCGACCCGATCGCGCTGGTGATGCAGAACCGCGCCGAGGTGGCGATCGTCTCCGAGCAGGACCCCGATGAAACGGTCGACTACCACGCGCTGTTCCGCTTCGAGATCGTGGCGCTGCTGGCCAACGACCATGCGCTGACGGCCAAGGCGCATCTCACGGCCCGGCACTTCGCCGACCAGACGCTCATCACCTACCCCGTGCCCGACGAGATGCTCGACATCGTGCGCCAGGTGCTGGCGCCCGCCGGCGTCGAGCCCGCGCACCGGCGCACGACCGAACTCACGGTGGCGATGCTGCAGCTGGTGGCCAGCGGACGCGGCGTGGCCACGCTGCCGCTGTGGGCGGTGCAGAATTACCTCGACCGCGGCTACGTCACGGCGCGCCGCGTGGGCGCCCGGGGCCTGACGGGGCGGCTGTACATGGCCTGCACGCAGGCCACGTCGGCGCGGCCCTGGCTGGACGACTTCGTGCGCGTCACGCGCGAGAGCTGCTTCAAGAGCCTGCCGGGGATCGAATTGCTGTGAACCCGAGGGCGGGAGGATCACGTCCGAATCCGGCCAGTGCGTGGTGGTGCACGGCCTGAAGATCGACCACCACCACGGATCGCCCCATGACATCGCCGAACACGCCCGACTCCCCCGCCGCGCCACGCCACCGCTTCTTCCACGGCTGGCTCGTGGTCGCCGGCGCCTTCGCCGTCATGTTCGTGGGCTTCGGCTGCGCCTACACCTTCAGCGCGTTCCTCGATGCGCTGCAGCGCGACTTCGGCGCCTCGCGCGGCGAGGTGTCGCTGGTGTTCTCGCTCGCGGGCTTCCTGTACTTCGGGCTCGGCGTGTTCAGCGGTCCGCTCGCCGACCGCTGGGGCGCGCGGCGGCTGGCGGTCGCGGGCATGGTGCTGGTCGGCCTCGGGCTGGTGCTCGCGGGGCAGGCGCGCAGCCTGACGCAGATCTTCTGGGCCTACGGGCTCGGTGTCGGCCTTGGCGTGGGTGCTTCGTACGTGCCGGTGCTGGGCGCGGTGCAGCGCTGGTTCGTGCGCCAGCGCGGCTTCGCCTCCGGGCTCGCCGTGAGCGGCATCGGCGTGGGCACGCTGGCGATGCCGCCGCTGGCCTCGTGGTTCATCGACACGCTGGGCTGGCGCGACGCCTACCTGGCGCTCGGCGTGCTCGCGGCCGTGGTGGGCGTGGGCATGGCGCTCCTGGTCGAGAACGATCCGCGCGCACACGGCCTCGGACCTGATGGCGATCCACCGCAGGCGCAGGCTTCCACCGCGCTGCCGCCCGGCGCCTCGGTGCGCGAGGCCGTGGGCTCAGGCCGTTTCGCGGGGCTGTACGCGGCCTGCCTCATCAGCTCGTTCGGCTTGTTCGTGCCCTTCGTGCACCTGGTGCCTTACGCGCTCGACCACGGCGTGGCCGCATCGTCGGCGGTGCTGCTGCTCGGCGCGATCGGCGTGGGCAGCACGGCGGGCCGCTTCTTCCTGGGCGGGCTGGCCGACCGCATGGGCCGCGACCATGCGCTGCCGCTGATGTCGGCGGGCATGGCGTTGTCGCTGGTGGTGTGGGCCGTGTCGGGCGGGTTCTGGGGGCTGGCCCTGTTCGCCTTCGCCTACGGCGTGTTCTACGGCGGCTTCGTGGCGCTGCTGCCCGCGCTGGTGATGGACTGGTTCGGCGGGCGCCACATCGGCGCGATCATCGGCATCCTGTACACCAGCGTGGCCATCGGCACGCTGATCGGGCCGAGCGCCGCGGGCTTCGCCTTCGACCTCACGCGCAGCTACCTGCTGCCGATCCTCGTGGCGATCGGCGCCAACCTCGTGGCGGCCGGCCTGCTGCTCGCGATGGCGCGGCGCGGCCGGCGCGCCGTTCAGCCGGCTTTCTGAACCAGCTTCAGCACGCTCGAGAAATCGAGCGCGCCGTGGCCCGCAAGGCTGTGCGCCGCGTACAGGCTGCGCGCCAGGCCGCCCAGCGGCGTGGCCGCGCGCACGGCGGTGGCGTTTTCCTGCGCCAGGCCCAGGTCCTTGAGCATCAGGTCGGTGCCGAAGCCGCCGGCGTAGTTCTTCGAGGCCGGCGCGGCTTCCATCACGCCGGGCACGGGGTTGTACTTCTCGAGCGCCCAGTTGCCACCCGAGCTGCGGCGCATGATTTCGGACAGCACCTTCGGGTCGAGCCCGTTGGCCACGCCCAGCGCGAGCGCCTCCGAGGTGCCGATCATCAAGATGCCGAGCAGCATGTTGTTGCAGATCTTGGCGGTCTGGCCCGCACCGGCCGCGCCGGCGTGGAAGATGTTGGCGCCCATCTTCTCGAGCACCGGGCGCGCACGCTCCAGGTCTTTGGTGTCGCCGCCGACCATGAAGGTCAGCGTGCCGGCAATGGCGCCGCCGGTGCCACCCGACACGGGCGCGTCGATCATCGCGACGCCCTTGGCGGCGGCGGCCTCGGCCACCTTGCGCGAGGTGGCGGCGGCGATGGTGCTGCTGTCGATCACGAGCGTGCCGGCCTGGATGCTGTCGAGCAGGCCGGGCTTGCCGGCGCCGCCGAGGAACAGGCCCTCGACATGCGCACTGGCGGGCAGCATGCTGATCACCACCTCGGCGCCGGCCACGGTCTCGGCGGCCGACTTGGCGATCGGCAGGCCTTCGGCAGCGAACTTCTTGCAGGCTTCGGCCGAGAGGTCGAAGGCGCTGAGCGTGTGGCCTGCCTTGTGCAGGTTCAGGGCCATCGGGCCGCCCATGTTGCCCAGGCCGATGAATGCGATCTTCATGTGTCTTGTCTCCGTTGTTCTGTGCAGGGAATGGGGCCGGTCAGGTCAGCGAGGCCAGTTCCGCCGGCATCTCGCCGCGCGGACGCAGGTGGTCGTCGACGAAGGCCGGCGTGATCTCTTCGAGCGTGGCGGGGTTCCAGCGCGGGTTGCGGTCCTTGTCGACCAGCACGGCGCGGATGCCTTCGGCGAAATCCTTGTTCGCGCAGAAGCCCAGCGAGGCCCAGTACTCGAGACGGAACACCTCGGCCAGCGACATGCGCGGCACGCGCTGCCAGAGCTCGAAGCTCAGCGCGATGGAGCTCGGCGCGCCCTTGGTGAAGGTCTTCGAAGCGGTCTGCAGCCAGGCGTCGTCGCTTTGCACGTCGCGCAGACGCCTGGCAATGTCGAGCAGGTCGTCGCCGGACATCAGCGCGTTGATCGTGTCGTAGTGCTCGCGCACCTTCGAGGCGGGCATTTCGGCGCCCTCGCCCGCCTTGGCGAGGATGCGCGACAGCGTGGCGCGGTCGGCCTTGGCGTCGCCGCCGGCCCACTGCGTGGACGCGATGGCCTCGATCACCGCGCCCTTGCGCTCCTGCGGCACGAGCACGTCGGCCAGGCCGCAGAAGATGGTGTCGTGCGCGTTGATGTTGGCGGCCGTGAGCGCCAGGAACAGGCCCGTGCGGCCCGGTGTGCGGCGCAGGAACCAGCTGCCGCCCACGTCGGGGTACAGGCCGATGTTGATCTCGGGCATGGCGATGCGGCTTTGCAGCGTCATCACGCGGTGCGAGGCGCCCGCCAGCAGGCCCACGCCGCCACCCATCACGATGCCGTGGCCCCAGCACAGGAAGGGCTTGGGGAAGGTGTGGATCAGGTGGTCGAGCTCGTACTCCTCGCGGAAGAAGTCTTCGGCGTAGGTGTTGCGTTCGGGGCCGCAGTCGAGCAGCGTCTGGTACAGCTGGCGCAGGTCGCCGCCGGCGCAGAAGGCTTTCTCGCCCGCCGCGTCGAGCAGCACACCGATGATGCCGGCGTCGGCTGCCCACTCGCGCAGCTTGGGCGTGAGCAGGCGCACCATGTCCACGGACAGCGCGTTGAGCGAGGCCGGCGCATTGAGCGTGGCCACGGCAAAACGCTGGCCGCCGGCGGTCTTGATTTCGTTGAAGAGAACTACGTTGTCGGTCATTGTTTTCAGGTCCTGGGTGCGGCGGGGTCAGCGGATGTCGCTGTCGCCTTCCAGCAATTTTCGCGCAACGATGACGCGCATGATTTCGTTGGTGCCTTCGAGGATCTGGTGCACGCGCGTGTCGCGCACCAGGCGCTCGAGCGGGAACTCGCTGAGGTAGCCGTAGCCGCCGTGCAGTTGCAGCGCGTCGTTGCAGACATTGAAGCCCGCGTCGGTCGCGAAGCGCTTGGCCATGGCGCAATAGGTGCTCGCGTCCGCATGGCCCGCGTCGAGCTTGCTGGCGGCCAGCCGCACCATCTGCCGCGCGGCGACCAGCTCGGTCGCCATGTCGGCCAGCTTGAACTGCAGCGCCTGGAAGCTCGCGATCGGCTTGCCGAACTGCTGGCGCTCGTGCAGGTAGCGGCGCGCCGCGTCGAGCGCGCCCTGCGCCGCGCCCACCGAGCAGGTCGCGATGTTGATGCGCCCGCCGTCCAGGCCCTTCATGGCGATGCGAAAGCCCTCGCCTTCCTTGCCCAGCAGGTTCTGCGCCGGCACGCGCACGTTGTCGAAGTTGATGGTGCGCGTGGGCTGGCTGTTCCAGCCCATCTTGTGCTCCTTCTTGCCGTAGCTCACGCCGGGCGCATCGGCCGGCACCGCGAAGGCCGAGATGCCGCTGGCACCCGCGCCGCCCGTGCGGGCCATGAGCACCAGCACGTCGGTCGAGCCGGCGCCGGAGATGAAGGCCTTGCCGCCGTTGATGACGTATTCGGCGCCCTGCAGCTCGGCGCGCGTCTTCAGCGAACCCGCGTCGGAGCCCGCGCCCGGCTCGGTCAGGCAGTACGACGCCAGCTTGCGCCCGCTCGTGAGGTCTTCGCCCCACTGCTGCGCCACGGCGTCGGTGGCCCAGGTGCCGAGCATCCACGTCGCCATGTTGTGGATCGTGATGAAGGCCGTGGTCGACGGGTCGACCGCGGCCATTTCCTCGAACACCAGCGCCGAGTCGAGCCGCGGCAGGCCCAGGCCGCCGATGCGCTCGGGCGCGTACAGGCCGCAAAAGCCCAGCTCGCCGGCCTTGGCGATGGCCTCGCGCGGAAAGACCGCCTCGGCGTCCCACTGCGCGGCATGCGGTGCGAACTCGGCCTGCGCGAAATCGCGCGCGGTCTGTGCAAAGGCGTTCTGTTCTTCGGACAGTTCGAAATTCATGGTTGACGACCCTTCCAGAGGTCCAGTTCGGCGGTGCGTTTGCGGGTCGATTTTTCCAGGCACGCGTTGAACACCAGCGGCCAGATCGAGCCGCCTTCGTTCGCCTTCGCGGCCCGCTTGCACCCGGGGTCGCGGCCCTTGAGCCAGGTCCGCTGCTCGGTGCGCAGCGCGACGCGCATCTGAGGCGAGAGCGTCTTCATCACCTCGCCGTAGCGGATGTTGAGCTCGGCGTCGGCCGCGCGGAAATCGCGCAGCGCGCAGTCGTTCATCTGCTGCTGGTTGCCGTTGGGGTTGCAGTCGACCGGCTCGTCGGAGCCGGCCGCCTGCGCCCCGCCGGCCAGCAGGGCAAGCGCCGCCGCGGCGGGCCAGGCTGCGACGCGAAGCCCCTGCCTCACTTGAGGCTGATCGTGGTGTTGACGCCGTGCGAGACGGTGCTGTCGTCGAACCAGCGTGCCGTCACGGTCTTGGTCTGCGTGTAGAACATGATGACCTGCTTGCCGTACGGGCCCAGGTCGCCGAGCTTGGAGGCGCGCGAACCGGTGAACGAGAACATCGGGACCGGCACCGGGATCGGCACGTTGATGCCGACCTGGCCCACGTCGATGTCTTCCTGGAAGCGACGCGCCGCGGCGCCCGACTGCGTGAAGATCGCCGTGCCGTTGCCGTTCGGGTTGCTGTTGATCAGGTCGATGGCCTCGTCGATGGTCTCCGCGTCGGCGATGCACAGCACGGGGCCGAACACTTCCTGTTCGTAGATCGTCATGCCGGGCTTCACGCCGGTGAAGATCGTCGGGCCGACGAAGTTGCCCTTCTCGTAGCCGGGCACGGTGGGCTTGCGGCCGTCGAGCACGAGCTTGGCGCCGTCGGCTTCGCCGCGTTCGATCAGGCTGTTCACGCGGTCGTACGCTGCGCACGAAACGAGCGGGCCCACGTCCACGCCCTTTTCAGTGCCCGCGCCGATCTTCAGCGTCTTGGCCTTCTCGATGAGTTCGGGCACCCAGTTGCGCGCCTCGCCCACCAGCACCGCGACCGACACGGCCATGCAGCGCTGGCCCGCCGCACCGAAGCTCGCACCGGCCAGTGCGTTGAGCGTCTGCTCCTTGTTGGCGTCGGGCATCACGATGGCGTGGTTCTTCGCGCCCATCATGCATTGCGCGCGCTTGCCGGCCAGCGTGGCGCGGTTGTAGACGTGCGTGCCGACCTTGGTCGAGCCGACGAAGCTGATCGCCTTGATGTCCTTGTGGTCGCAGATGCCGTTGACGACGGCTTCGCCGCCGTGCACCACGTTCAGCACGCCGGGCGGCACGCCGGCTTCGAGCGCCAGTTCGCACAGGCGCATCGTGACCATCGGGTCCTGCTCGGAGGGCTTGAGCACGAAGGTGTTGCCGGTGACGATGGCCATCGGGAACATCCACAGCGGGATCATCGCGGGGAAGTTGAACGGCGTGATGCCGGCGCACACGCCCAGCGGCTGCAGCAGCGTGTAGGTGTCGACGCCGTTGGCCACGTTGTTGGCCAGCTCGCCCAGTTGCAGGTTGCCGATGTTCGAGGCGTGCTCGACCACTTCGAGGCCGCGGAACACGTCGCCCTCGGCGTCCGGCAGCGTCTTGCCCTGCTCGGCCGTGAGGATCGCGGCCAGCTCGCCCATGTTCTCGCGGATGAGCTGCTGTAGCTTCAGGAAGATGCGGGCGCGCGCGCCCAGGGGCGTCTTGCGCCAGGTCTTGAAGGCTTCCTTGGCGGAGGCCACGGCGGCGTCGAGTTCGGCTTGCGTGGCGAAGGGCACGCGGGCCAGCACCTGCTGCGTGGCCGGGTTGACGACGTCGCGCCATTCGGTGGTCTTCGATTCGACGAACTTGCCGCCGATGAGCAGCTTGACGGTGGCGACCTGGGTCGAGGGGGTGGTGGTGGCGTCCATGGGGGTTTGTCTCCTGTGAATACGGGACCGGTTCGAACCGGTGCAGCCTGCATCCTAGCTTTGCAGATTTGCCATGACAATAGACAAATATGCGTCATCGCTTTGCAAAAATGCAAAGCACCGCACGCCACCCCGCACGAGGCCGCACGCACATGGACTGGGACAACCTGCGCTACTTTCTCGAACTCGCCCGCTCGGGCACGCTGATGAGCGCGGCGCGCCGGCTGGAGGTCGACCACACCACCGTCGCACGGCGCATCCAGGCACTCGAAAAAGAGGTGGGCGCACCCCTCTTTTCGCGCGAGGCCGGCGGCCACCGGCTCACCGAGGCGGGTCGCCGGCTGCAGCCGCAGGTCGAGGCGATGGAGAGCGCCTTCCAGGCCGTGGAGAGCACCGCGCCGGCGTCGCAGGAAGGCTTGTCGGGGCTGGTGCGTATCGGCGCCACCGAGGGCTTCGGCACCGTGGTGCTGGCGCCGCAGTTGGCATTGTTCGCGGTGCAGCACCCGAAGCTCACCATCGACCTTCTCGCGATGCCGCGGCTGGTGCACCTGTCTCGGCGCGAGGCCGACATCGTGATCTCGCTCGAACGGCCGGCGCGCGGGCCGGTGGTGGTCACCAAGCTCACCGACTACACGCTGCGCCTCTACGCCTCCAAGCAGTACCTGGCCGCGCACAAGCCCATCAAGACCCGCGAAGACCTGCGCGGCCACACCTTCATCAGCTACGTGGACGACCTGCTGTTCAGCAAGGAGCTGCAGTACCTGGACGAACTGCACCGCCCCGACAGCTTTGCGCTGCGCAGCACCAGCGTGCTGGCGCAGCACCGGGCGGTGGCGGCGGGTGCGGGGATTGCGGTGCTGCCGGCGTTCATCGCGCAGGACGACCGCGCGCTCAAGCCGGTGCTGCCCGACGCGGCGAACTTCACGCGGACCTTCTGGATGTCGATGCCGGCGGAAACGAAGCACCTGGCGCGCATGCAGACCGTGTGGGAATTTCTGCGCGCGACGGCCACGGCGCAACAGCAGGTGCTGTTGCCCGACAGCGCGGCGAACGCCAAGTGACCGGTTCGCGCGCTCAGGAAAACAGGCGCTTCAGGAACCCAGGCTTGGCCGCCGGCGCCGGTGCCGCCGCCTTTTCGAGCAGCTCGATCAGCCCTTCCACGCGCGGCTTCTTGAGCCGGCGCGCGTAGTCGATGTAGCTCTCTTCCTCATCCATGCGATAGAACTGCGGCGGCATCGGCAGTTGGCCTGGCAGCGCCGCCAGCAGCACGCGCAGCGCGTCCAGCTGGTTCATGCGGATGGCGCTCATGATCGCGGTCTCGCCGAGCGAGGGAATGATCTCGTTGGGCTGCGCGAGCCCGCCGTCGAGCAGGGGCTGGATCGCCGCCGCATCGCCTGCGACCGCTGCCGCGCCCAGCGCCTCGAGCGCCGCCAGTTTCTCTGGCGAGAGGCTGGCCAGGTAGGCGTCGCTGCGCTTGTCGTCCTCGTCGCGCGCGTCGCCGCCCTGCATGACCATGAAGTCGGTCACGAGCGCCACGGGTTCGCCTTCGGCATCGAGCGCCCAGAAGCTCGGGTAGCTGCCGTCGCCCCAGCCCGCACTGAAGATCACCACGTTGTTCGCGCTGCCCGCGCCCAACGGGTAGTGATCGGCGATGTCGGCCGAAGCGAGGTCGGCGCCGAGCACATCGTCGTAGTAGCTCACGTACTCGGGGTTGGTGGCGGACTCGCGCGCCTCGCGCTCGGCCATGGCCTTGGCGCCGTCGGCGTCCATGAAGCAACCGACGCCGGCATCGACCGGGTAGCCGTAGAACTCGTCGCTGCCGAGCTCGTCCTGCGATTGCCCTTCGAGCAGCGCCGCCTCCCATTGCAGATCGTTCGCCTGCAGGCTGCCTTGCTCACGCAGCCACAGCACGGCCAGCGCATGGCGGCCCCCGCCTTGCAGCACCTCGACGGGGAATGCGCCCCGCCCGCTCACGCTGCGAACGAAGGGCTCTCGCTCGGGCTGCACCAGTGGATCGCAGGCCACGATGCGGCCGCTCGTGATGTTCAGGGCGCCGCACGCCTGCCGCTGCAGATGCCGCACGCGCAGCGCCTCGTCGTCAAGAAAAATGCTCTGGAGGTTGTCGAGGTCGAGATAAGCCATGCGCCCAGTTTCTCATCCCCCGGCAGTGGCGGGCCACACGGGCGGATGGCTGCCCGGCGGCATCGACGACCGCGGCCAGGCGGCCGGCGTGCGTGACAGCTGCGCGCTGTGGCGCACCGCCGCCAGTTCGCCGAAGCCCGAGGCGGAGGTCTCGACGTACGGCGCGACATCGGCCCGCGCGATCGACAGCCCGCCGTCCACGCGTCTCAGCCCGCGCAGCCACTGCCCCGTCTGCGCCAGCGACACCTGCACATGCCAGCTGCCACCCTCCTGCTGCTGCCGCCACAGCGCCGCGGCGGCGCCGAGGGCGATCAGGTAGCCGCTGGCTTCGTCGAGGATCTGCATGGGCATCGGACGTGGCTTGCCATCGCCCGCCGCTTCGCCCTCGGCATGGTTGAAGCCCATGGCGGTCTGCACCAGCGAATCGAAGCCGCGCCGACCGGCCCACGGCCCCTGCGTGCCGTAGGCCGTGAGCGAGACGCAGACGATGCCCGGCCGCTCACGCGCCAGCGCCTCGGGGCCGAAGCCCAGCGCCGCGATGCCGCCGGGGCGGTAGCCCTGCACGAAGACATGCGCGTCGGCGACGAGGCCGTGCAGCACGGCGCGACCTGCGTCGGTGCACAGGTCGATGTGCGTCGAGAGCTTGCCGCGGCTGGTGTCGGCGATGGATTCGATGTTCGGCAGGTTCGGCGAATTGACCAGCATCACGTCGGCGCCATAGGCCGCCAGCGCCCGGCCGCCGACCGGCCCCGCGAGGATGCGTGTGAGGTCGAGCACGCGCAGGCCTTCGAGCGGTCGCTGGTCGCCTTGCAGCGGCGGCAGCGCGAGCGGCGGTGCGTCGCCGATGCGCTCGATGGTGAAGAGCGGCTGGGCCGCCACCGCCTGCCCGTGCGGCGTGGCGTCCCATTCGTCGAAGCGACGCAGCGCGGTCGCCACCAGGCCTTGCGCGGCGGCGGCCGATTCGAAATCGATCGCGCGCCAACCGGCCATCGCGGCCTCGGCGTCGGCGCGCGTGGCGCTGGCCGGGTCCAGCTTCATCAGGCGCAGCGCGCCTTCGCGGTGGTGCTTGAAGTTGGCGTGGATGCGCACCCAGCCGTCGGCACAACGGTACATGCCGGAGAAGGTGTCCCACAGCTCGGGCACGCGGCCGTCGAGGCTGAACCAGCCCGTGCAGTCGAGCGCGGCGTGCAGCGTGTCGACCGCGACCTCTTGCCGCGCCACGCCGCGCCGGTGTCCCAGCTCGCAGGCCGCGAGCGCGGCGGCCGCGATGCTGGCCTGCGCCGCGAGGCCGACCGCGAAGGACGACGGCAGCACCGGGTCGGCACCCGTGAGCCGCGCGAAAGCCAGCGCCTCGGCGGGCAGCCCCGCCAGTTGCCAGAGACCGGCCAGGACTTCTTCACTCGTTGCCATGCGTCAACCCTTCAGGGGAAAGAGGAAATGAAAAAGGCAGGGTCCGCTTGCGCGGCCCTGCCCTTGTTGTTGTCGTTGCGTTCGCGACCTTGTGCGGATGGCTTACTGGATCAGCTTCGCGCCGGTCTTGGCCTGCAGCGCGTCGAAGCTCACGCCCGGCGCCAGCTCGATCACCTTGAGGCCCTCAGGCACGACGTCCATCACGGCCAGGTCGGTGATGATGCGGTCGACCACGCCCACGCCGGTCAGCGGCAGCGAGCACTGCTCGAGGATCTTCAGGTCTTCGGTGCCGTCCTTCTTCTTAGCGACGTGCTCCATCAGCACGATCACGCGCTTCACGCCGGCCACGAGGTCCATGGCGCCGCCCATGCCCTTGACCATCTTGCCGGGGATCATCCAGTTGGCGAGGTCGCCCTTGGCGCTGACTTGCATCGCGCCCAGGATCGACAGGTTGATCTTGCCGCCGCGGATCATCGCGAAGCTGTCATGGCTGCCGAAGATGGCCGAGCCGGGCAGCGTGGTGACGGTCTGCTTGCCGGCGTTGATGAGGTCGGCGTCGACGTTGTCTTCGGTGGGGAACGGGCCGATGCCGAGCATGCCGTTTTCGCTCTGCAGCCAGACTTCCTTGGTGCCGGTGTGGTTGGCCACCAGGGTCGGAATGCCGATGCCGAGGTTGACGTAGAAGCCGTCTTCGAGTTCTTGGGCGGCACGGGCCGCCATCTGGTCTTGGGTCCAGGGCATCTCAGGCTCCTTCTTTCTTGTTGACGGCCTTCACGGCCGATTCGCTGCCGGCGGCGGCGGCCTGGGCGATGGCGGTCTGGGCCTCGACCTTGGCGGCGGCGGCATCGACCGAGGCGCTCACGGTGCGCTTCTCGATGCGCTTCTCGGGCGTGGCGTTGAGCACCAGGCGGTGCACGTAGATGCCCGGCAGGTGGATGTCGTCGGGGGCCAGCTCGCCCACTTCGACGATCTTCTCGACCTCGACGATGCAGACCTTGCCGGCCATGGCGGCGGCGGGGTTGAAGTTGCGTGCCGTGAGACGGAAGCGCAGGTTGCCGGCCTTGTCGGCCACGTCGGCCTTGACCAGCGCCACGTCGGGCACCAGCGAGTGCTCCATGACGTAGGTCTCGCCGCCGAACTCGCGCAGTTCCTTGCCTTCGGCCACTTGCGTGCCCACGCCGGTCTTGGTGAAGAAGGCCGGAATGCCCGCGCCGCCGGCGCGCAGCTTCTCGGCCAGCGTGCCCTGGGGCGTGAATTCGAGGGCGAGTTCACCGGCCAGGTACTGGCGCTCGAACTCCTTGTTCTCGCCCACATACGACGCGATCATCTTCTTGATCTGGCGCGTCTCGAGCAGCTTGCCGAGGCCGAAGCCGTCGACGCCCGCGTTGTTCGAGATGACGGTGAGGTTCTGCACGCCGGAATCCTTCAGCGCGTCGATCAGCGCTTCGGGAATGCCGCACAGGCCGAAGCCGCCGACCGCGAGCGTCTGCCCGTCGGCCACGACCCCCTTGAGTGCCGCGTCTGCGGAGGGATAAATCTTGTTCACTCGGGCTCCTTGATGGGTGGTGGAGAGTGGGTGGGAAAGGCTTCAACGATACTACCTACTCGTATACGTAGTATTTCGTAATGGTGACACCCGATGCCCGAGATCGATTACCGGCTGGCTTTTGAACATGCACCTGTCGGCATGGTGGTCTCGAGCAACCGCACCATCGTCGCCTGCAACCAGCGCGTGTGCGAAATTTTCGGCGCGGAGCCCTCTGCATTGGTCGGGCATTCGTTCAGCATCCTGTACCCCAGCGTGGCGGAGTTCGAGCGCATCGGCAAGCGCATGGAACCCTTTCTGAACGCCAGCGGCCACTATGCCGACAACCGCATGATGAAGCGCCTGGGCGGGCTGCACGGCGCGCTGGCCGGCGAGACCTTCTGGTGCCACGTCACCGGCCATGCGATGAACCGCGCGGCGCCGCACGAGGCCGGCATCTGGACCTTCGAGGACCTGGGCTCGCGCCGCGCGGTGAAGGCCGAGCTCACGCCGCGCGAGCGGGAGGTGGCGGCGCAGGTCATGCGCGGGCTGACCTCGAAGGAGATCGGGAAGGCGCTGGGCATCAGCCACCGCACGGTCGAATTGCATCGGGCGCGGTTGATGCGCAAGTACGCGGCGGCGACGACTGCGGAGCTGGTGCAGAAGCTCATCGCGGGGTGATGCTTTTCAGGGCGCGTGCACAGGCCACCGGGTACTTCCCTCCGCGAATGTCCCCCGGCCTTCGGCCTCCTCCTTGATTTCGCTGCGGGAAGCACCCAGTGTCCTGCGCCCGCTCGGCGCTGTCGTTGTGCAGGCCGATCAGCCTGCGGCGCGCGATAGCACCATCTCCATGCGGACCAGGTCTCGCAGCGGAATGCCGTTCTGCTTCGTCGCCCTGCCCCAGCGGCGCACGAAGTAGTCGACGTCGACGCCGACGATCCGAAAGCCGAAGCGTTGGTAGAAGGCCAGCTCGCGCAGGCTGCTGTTGCCCGTGCCGACTTCGAGCCGGTGCGCGCCGCGCTGCCTGGCAAGCGCTTTCGCCTTCTTGAGCATCGCGGTGCCGATGCCCTGGCCCTTGTGGGCTTCGGCCACGGCGATGTTCATGACCTCCCAGGTGTCGACGCGCGTGGCCATGAGCACCATCTGGCCGACGACCTCGCCGGCCTGTTCGGCCAGCCATTGCTCGCCGCGCAGCAGGTACTTTTCGATCTCAGGGCGCGGGCCGTCCGCGTCGAAGAGGAGCGGCCAGGGCACCGCATCCGCCGGGGTGGCCCTGCGCATCGTCAAACCCGTTCCGTGTGTGTTTCGTTCTTTCCGTTGCATGACTCCATTCTGAGTTCTGGGCAGAAGTTCCCTGCCAGAGGCCCCGGATCGTTGCGAAAACGGAAACGCCGTGTCGACAAAAGCCATGCGCCATCGCCGGTCGAGAGGCCTATCGTGGAACCCATGCGAACACACCGTTCGCCCCACACAGGAGCAGACACCATGTCCACACCCCTTCATTCGGAAAAGAACCTCCTTCAGCAAACCAGGCTGTCCGTGGCCCAGGCCCGCGCGCTGGCCGGGCACCAGGTGCCCGTGGCGCTCGGCCTTGCGGCGGTGATCCTGTCGGTGCTGGGCGTCAAGCCCTGAGCCTGGCCGGGGGCGTTCACTCCGGCTTGATGTCGGCGCCCTTGATCACCTTCGACCAGGCCGCGAGTTCCTGGTCGACGAACCTGCCCAGCGTGGCCGGGTCCATGTAGGTCGCGAAGGCGCCCTGCTCGTCCACCTTCTTGCGGAAGGCCTCGCTCTCGACGATCTTCTTGATCTCGGCGCTGAGCTTGTTCACCACCTCGGGCGGCGTCTTCGCCGGCGCGAACACCGCGAACCACGACTCGACCTCGTAGCCCGGCAACCCGGCCTCGGCCGAGGTCGGCACGTTCGGCATCGACGCGTGCCGCTTGCTGCCCGTGTACGCCAGCGCCTTGATGCGCCCGCCCGCGAAGTGGCCGATGACCGAGGGCGGCGTGGTGATGAAGATGTCGACATTGCCCGCCACCAGGTCATTGATGGCCGGCCCCGAGCCCTTGTACGGCACGTGCGTGGCCGGTTGCTTGGTCTGGCGCGACAGCAGCTCGCCGGCGATGTGCTGGATCGAGCCGTTGCCCGACGAGGCGTAGAACAGGCCGCCCTCCTTCTTCCTGCCGTACTCGATGAGCTCCTTCATCGAGGTCACGGGCAGCTTGCCGCTCACCGCGACCACGTGCGGCGCGCGCATCACCATCGCCACCGGCACGAAGTCTTTGGTCGGGCTCCAGCGCAGGTTCGGGTACAGCGACGGGTTGCCGACGTGGTAGCCCGAGTACTGCAGCAGCAGCGTGTAGCCGTCGGGCGCGGCGCGGGCCACGAACTCGGTGCCGATGTTGCCGCTGGCGCCCGGCTTGTTGTCGACCACGACCGGCTGGCCCAGCGCACGCTGCAGCGGGTCGGCGACCAGCCGCGCCATGATGTCGGTGGAGCCCGCGGGCGCCGTCGGCACCACGAAGGTCAGGGGTTTGGAAGGCCAGGTGTCGGCGTGCGAGGCGGCAGCGGCCAACGCGAGGCCGACCGCGAGCAGGCGGTGAGCGGGTTTCATGGGTTTGTCTCCGGTGGTTTCTTGTGGATGTCTTCAGGCTGCGCGCGTCAGGGCGCCAGCTCCGATATCTCGATGAGATTCAGGTCGGGGTCGCGCACGTAGACCGAGCGGATGCGCGACGTGGCGCCCGTGCGCATCACGGGCCCTTCGAGGATCGGCACGCCCTGCGCCTGCAACCGCGCAACGACCTCTTCGAGCGGCACGCTGGCGATGAAGCACAGGTCGAGCGAACCGGGCGTGGGCAGCTCCGCCTTCGGCTCGAACTCGTGGCCCTTCACGTGCAGGTTGATCTTCTGGTTGCCGAAGCGGAAGGCCTTGCGGCCGGCGCCGAAGACCTCCAGCGTCATGCCCAGCACCTCGACGTAGAAACGCACGCAGGCCTCTTCGTTGGCGGTCGTGAGCACCAGGTGATCCAGGTGGTCGATCATGCGTTCTCCTTCTTGATGGGGCGCGCCTTTGCGCGTTCGACGATGGCGTTGAAATCGGCCGGCGGCGCATGCCGCGTCAGCCGGTGGCCGGCGCGCGAGACCTGGCCGGGCAGCGCGTGCTGCACGAGCGACTCGAGTTCAGCCGCAGCACCGATCAACCCATCGAGGTCCATGCCCGTGTCGTAGCCCATGCACTGCAGCATGTGGACCACGTCCTCGGTCGCGACATTGCCCGTCGCGCCCGGCGCATAGGGGCAGCCGCCGATGCCGCCGAGCGACATGTCGAGCCGGCGGATGCCCGCCTCGACCGCGGCGATGGTGTTCGCCAGGCCCATGCCGCGCGTGTTGTGGAAATGTGCCGTCCATTCCAATGCCGGATGCCGCGCGCGCACGGCCTCGCACACCGCTTGCACCTGCGTCGGATAGGCCATGCCCGTGGTGTCGCACAGCGTGAGGCCCTGCACGCCCAACGCCGCGAAGCGGTCGATCCAGCCGAGCACCGTTGCCAGCGGCACCTCGCCTTCCATCGGGCAGCCGAACACGCAGGAGAGCGACACGTTCACCGGCACCCTCGCCTGCTTCGCCAACGCGATCACGTCGGCCAGTTGCGCGAACGACTGCTCGCGCGTCATCCGCAGGTTGCTGAGGTTGTGCGTCTCGCTGACCGACATGACGATGTTGAACTCGCCGATGCGGCTTTCGAGCGCGCGCTCGGCACCACGCACATTGGGCACGAGCGCGGTGTAGACCACGCCGGGCCGACGGGCGATGCGCTGCATCACCGCTTCGCCGTCGCGCAGCGCGGGAATGGCCTGGGCGGAGGTGAACGAAGTGGCCTCGATCTTGGCGTAGCCGAGCGTGCCGAGCCGGTCGATCAGCGCGACCTTGTCGTCCGTGGGAATGAAGCGGCTTTCCATCTGGAAGCCGTCGCGCGTGGCGACCTCGTTGATGAACAGTCGCGTGCCGTTGCCGGTTTTCATACGGCCTCGCTTTCCACGCCACGCACCGGCCAGCCGGCGCCCCGCAGGTCCGCCGTGTGCTCGCCCAGGCGCGGCGCCGCATGCGCGATGCGCCCCGGCGTGGCGCTGAGCTTGGGCACCACGCCCGGCACCTTGAGCAGCGCGCCGTCCGAGCCGCGCGCTTGCACGATCATCTCGCGCGCCAGGTACTGCGGATCGGTGGCGATGTCGGCCACCGTGTAGATGCGCCCGACCGGTACGCCTGCCGCGTCGAGCACGGCCAGCACCTCGTCGCGGCTGCGCTGCAGGGTCCACGCCTCAATGGCGGCGTCGATCTCTTCCACGCGCAGCACGCGGCCGTCGTTGTGCACGAGCCCTGCGTCGTTCTCCAGGTCCGCGCGGTCGATGGCGCGCATCAGGCGGCGGAAGATGCTGTCGCCGTTGCCCGCCACCAGCACGTAGTGGCCGTCGCTGCAGCGGTAGGCGTTGGTCGGCGCGATGCCCGGCAAGGCGCTGCCAGCCCGCTCGCGCACCGCATCGAAGGCGTCGTACTCGGGCAGCAGGCTTTCCATCACGTTGAAGACCGACTCGTACAGCGCCACGTCGATGAACTGCCCTTCGCCGCCGTGGGCCGTGCGATGGTGCAGCGCCGTGAGCACGCCGATCACGCCATGCAGCGCAGCCAGCGTGTCGCCGAGCGAGACGCCCACGCGCACCGGCACCCGGCCGGGCTCGCCGCTGAGGTAACGCAACCCGCCCATCGATTCGCCGAGCACGCCGAAGCCCGGCTTGTCGCGGTAGGGGCCGGTCTGCCCGTAGCCCGAGATGCGCAGCATGATGAGCCGCGGGTTCAAGGCATGCAGCTGCTCCCAGCCCAGGCCCCAGCCTTCGAGCGTGCCGGGCTTGAAGTTCTCGATGAGCACGTCGGCCTCGAGCGCCAGGGCGCGCACGGCCTCCTGCCCTTCGGCGCTGCGCAGATCGAGGCACACCGAGCGCTTGTTGCGCGACTGCACCTCCCACCACACCGAGGTGCCATCGCGCAGCAGCCGCCACTTGCGCAGCGGATCGCCGACGCCGGCGGGCTCGACCTTGATCACGTCGGCGCCGAACTCGGCGAGCGTCTTGCCGGCGAACGGGCCGGCGATGAGCTGGCCGAGCTCCAGCACCTTCAGGCCTTCGAGTGCGTTCATCTTTCTCTGTCTCCAGGTGGGTTGCCCCGACTCTAGGAACAGATGGCGATGAACGGAATTGCTCGGATGGCAGCAGGCCTTCGCGAAACGCGAAGACCCGGCGGTGCGCCCTACTTTTTCTTCAGCGTGGACGCTGGCCTGGCAACCACAGGCGGCTCGGCCGGCGTCTTCACCCAGCCGCGCAGCATCACGCCCAGGCAGATGCCGGCCGCGAAGATGAGCCAGTACACCCACGACGGCAGGTTCTCCACGCCGCTGTGCAGGTTCATGCCGAAGGCCGCGCCGATGGCCATGAGCGGAAAGGTCAGTGCGGCGATGGTGTTGAGCTTGTGCTGCGCACGGCTCATCTCGAGGGCCGAGTGCGCCTGCGCCTCGGCCGCTCGTGCAAGCCGGTAGTCGAGCGACATGCGCGTGTCGGCCAGCAGCAGCTCGAAGCCGCGTGCGATCTCCACTGCGAGGTCGCGCTGGTCGATGAGCATCAGGTCGCCCTTGACCGCATCGCGCGCGGCCTGCAGGGTGTCCTGCATGTTCCGCGCGGCGCGGGTGAGCGGGATCAGCGGGCCGAGGATCTGGAACAGGTCTTCCGAGGTCTCGGCGGCCTGGTGGCGAATATCGAAGGTGCTGAACGCCGCGCGGTAGCTTTCGAGCAGCTTGGCCAGCGCGCGCTCGCCGGGGTTGTTGCCCTTGTGCAGCCACGCGCCGTCGGGCTTGCGCAGGAACACGATGGGCTTGCGCTCGGCGCCGGTGCCCGAGGGCGGCTCGTGCAGGATCACCATCAGGTGCTCCTGCTCGTGGATGATGCGCTGCGCGCCGTAGGTGCTTCCGCCCAGCCGCTGCTGCATGGCGGCGGGCAGCTCCCAGTCGTAGTCGATTCGTCTTGGCATCAGGGGGCCTGCAGTTCTTTCCACAAGGTGTCGAATTCGTCCGCGAAGCGGCGCACCAGCGGCGGGTCGTTGCTCAGCACCAGGTTCTCCTCGTTGTACTCGCAGGCGCTGCGGGTCCAGTTGTAGCTGCCGTTGAGCAGCCGCGCGCCGTCGAAGATCGCGAACTTGTGGTGCATGTGGGCCTCGGTGCGGTCCACCGCCACCGGAATGCCGGCCGCGCGCAGCTGGCCGACGTCGCTGCCGCGGTCGTATTCCTTGTCGTTGTCGGTGATGAAGCGCACCGTCACGCCACGCCGGTGCGCCGCCAGCACCTCGGCGGTGATGCGGTCGTCCGACAGCGTGAACACGCACAGGTCGACCACGCGCTTCGCCGTTCTCAGCTGCTGGTTGATCGCCTGCAGGCAGGCCGTGCCGGGGCTGAAGTAGGCCTGCGATCGCACCGTGACGCTGTCGGGTGAACGGCCCGTGTCGATCGCGCGCACCACGCCTTCGAGCCACTTGAGCAGCGACAGCTGCTCGGGGTCGGCGGTGCGCGAACGCACGAGGTCGAAGGCGCGGTTGCGCAGTTGGCGCAGGCCGTCTTCGGGCGGCGAGGCTTCGCGCAGGGTATGGACCAGCACGCGGCGCTCGTCGTCGCTCAGGCGCGTGTCGGCCAGGGTGGCGTCGAGTTGGGCCAGCAATTCGGGCAGTGCGGACATCACTGATCCTTGTCTACTTTGGGCGGAGATGGCGGCGGCGGCACGCGCCTGGGCGCGGCCCGCGTGGCCTGCACCTCGGCGGCGAGGCGCTCCATGTCCTGCTTGATCGAACGGTCGAGTTCGAGCCGGCGCTCGGTGGCGGTCACCAGCGGCAGGATCAGCTCGCGGTAGGTCACGGCGATCTGCAGCATGGCGTCGGCCAGGCGCTGGCTCTCGTTCGGTCCCTCTGCGGCAGGCTTGGGCTCGGGCTTGAGTGCATCGACCGCGCGCGCCACGTCGAGCATGCTGCTCGCGATGCGCTGGCTGCCGTCCACATCGGCGCCGCCGAGCTTGCGCTGGCGCACGAACTCGTCGCAGATGGCCGTCCAGCGCGCGCTTTCCTCCGGCGTCGGACTGCCGAGCAGTTGCGCGAGGCGCAGCAGGTTTTCTTCCGCGCCGGTGGTCAGCGTCTGGGCCTCGCCGCGGTAGTGGTCGCGCAGCAGTGCGTCGAGCTCGTCGTCGCGCATCAGCGGCGTGATCTTGCCCGCGAGCTTGGTCATGTTGCGGTAGCTGCCCTGGAGCTTGAACGGCGGCGCGACACGGTAGGTCTCCTGCTGCGCGGCCGACTCGATGTACGCGAGGTTGACCTTCAGCAGCAGGTCGCGCGCCCGGAACAGGCGCTGCAGCAGCGCCTTGATCTCTTCCAGCTCCACCGAGCTGTAGGCGTGCGAGAGCGCGCTGCTCGGCACGTCGTGGCCCTGCGCCATCTTCACCAGCAGCTGCACGTCCTTCGGGTCACGCGAGGCCAGCGGCATCAGCGTGGGGTTGGAGGTCAGGCTGTTCTCGATGTACGAGAGCGCGAACGCCGCCTCGCGGCCCGAGAGCACGTCGCCCAGGTTGTAGATGTCGGCGCGGTTGGCCAGCATGTCCGGGATCTTGAACACGTCGCCCGACTCGGTATACGGGTTGCCCGCCATCACGATCGCGAAGCGCTTGCCGCGCATGTCGTAGCTGCGCGGCTCGCCGTTCCACACGCCCTCGATGCGGCGCGTGCCGTCGGCCAGCGCGATGAACTTCTGCAGAAACTCGGGGCTGGTGTGCTGGATGTCGTCCAGGTACAGCATCACGTTGCTGCCCATGGCCAGGCCCAGGTTGAGCTTTTCCAGCTCCTGCCGCGCGGCGCTGTTGGGCGCGTTCACCGGGTCGATGGCCGTGACGCCATGGCCCAGCGCCGGGCAGTTGATGCGCACGAAGATCAGGCCGAGGCGGTCGGCCACGTACTCCATGAGCGTCGTCTTGCCGTAGCCGGGCGGCGAGATCAGCAGCAGCAAACCCATGCGGTCGGTGCGGCTGCCCTCGCCCGCCGAGCCGATCTGCTTGGCGAGGTTGTCGCCGATGATGGGCAGGTACAGCTCGTCGATCAGCTGGTTGCGCACGAAGGTCGAGAGCGGCTTGGCCTGGAACTGGCTGAGCTTGAGCCGCGCCTTCTCGCGTTCGAGCAGCTCGTGGCGCAGGCTGTGCAGCGCCTCGTAGCCCGGCACCGCGTGCATCGTGTGGAACAGGAAGCGGCGCCAGAAGTCGTTGAGGTTCAGCGTCAGGCGCCCTTCGGCGACGCGCGGGTGCTCGCCGCGCAGGCCTTCGACGGTGCGGTCGAGCGCCGCGTTGACGCGGGTGCGCTGCAGCGGCATGGCCAGCACGCTGGCCGCGTCGTCGGTCCAGTCGACCGATTGCGGCGCCTGGTGCGTTGCGTAGGCGCGCACCCAGTCGCGCGCCAGGCGCCAGCGCTCGGCCGGCGGTGCGGCATCGAGGTCGTGCTGCCACGCATCGCGCCGGCCGCCACGCTCCAGCTCGCGCAGCAAGGCCGCTGCGAGGTCCTCGCCCGCGCCGGACACGGCCCAGGTCTCGCCGCCATGCGGGCTGGCGAGCTCGCGCACGAGGTACGCGGCGGCCTGGTCGCACAGGGTGGTCACGCGGCCGTCGTGCGCGTCGCGTGTTTCGTCGTTCGCGGTGTCGACCACCGGCAGCAGGTCGGGCACCACGTCGCGGGCGAAGTGATTCAGTGCGCGCGCGATGTCGGCTTCGAGCTGCTCCAGCGCGTCTCGCCGGCCGAACAGCGCCAGCATCTGCATCGCGGCACGCGCGCGGCGCAGCATCGATTCGCGGTGCGCGATCAGGTGGCCGTGCTGCCAGTAGAGCAAGGCCAGCGCGCGTTCGGTCGGGCCCCAGGCGAGCAGGCCCGCCTGGTCCTGCATGCCGACAAGCGCGCCCAGCAGGCGCATCGCGTCGTCGTCATGGATGCCCTTCTGGTAGCCCTCCTGGTAGCGCGCCGCGGCGAAACGGCGAACCATGTCGAGCAATTGCGGATGCAGCGGGTCTTCGGTCAGCAGCGTGAGCACCTCGGCCCACGTGCGCTCGGCCTTGCCGTCGAGCAGCGCCTCCAGCAGGCGGCCGGCGAGGTATTCGGCACGCGACAGCTCGGGCGTCTCGGACACCAGCGACTGGTTCCAGTAGCGCTGCAGCGGCAGCAGCCGGGGCTCATCGACCGGGCTCTGGTAGTCGGTGCCCGTCACCTGGTAGGCCATGCCTTCGTCGCGGGCAACCAGTGTCAGGTCGACCGGCTGGCGGTGCACGGTGAAGGCATGGCGGCCCAGACGCAGCGTGTCGCCACCCTCGCTCACCAGCTCGCGCTTGTCGCGGATGGAGCGCAGGGCCTGGTCGCGCGCGGTCTTCAGGCGCGTGTCGAGCTCGTCGGCCGGCACCGCGGCGCCCAGCGTGCGCAGGTCGGCGATCAGCGTGTGCAGCTTGCCGATCATCGGGTCGGCCGCGAAGTAGCTGTGCACCTGCGTCAGGTCGCCGAACTGCGCGATGCGGCGCGGAATGCCGTCGAGGATGCGCCCTGCCGCGTCGACCACGCCCTGCGCACGGCGCTGGCGCGCGTCGACCAGGCTCTGGCGGCGCGCGGACAGCGCTTCGTACACGGTCTCGCGCTTCTCGGCGATGTCGGCCAGGAAGTCTTCCTGCTCGGCGAAGCGGCCTTCGATCTCTTCCAGCTGGGCCAGCAGGCGCGTGAGCGCGTCGTCGCACTTCTCGGGCGTGTCGGCGAACTCCAGCGCGTTCTCGACCGCCTGGCTGAAGAGCTTGAACTGCGCGCCGAACTCGGCACGCGCCTCGGTCGCGCCCAGCGACTTGCGCCGCGCGCGCGCGTCGGCGCGCATGCGGTTGATGTCGGCGTAGATCAGCGAGATGCGGTCGAGGATCGACGTGCGAATGACCGCGTCGCCGCCCGGCAGGCTGCCCAGCTGCTCGGTCAGCAGGTCGAGGCCGGCCGCCTGCTCGTCGAGCGTGGCCAGCATCTGGCCGAGCGCGGGCGAGGTGGCCAGGTTGGGGAGTTCGAGCGCGAGCTTGTCCAGCGCCTGGCGCTGGCCGTGGAAGGCCGTGTCGGCCGCCAGGAACTGCATCGCGCGCTCGCCGATGCGCTGCTGCTCGACCTCGAGTGCGGCGTCCATCGCGGCGATGCGCGGCAGGTCGGCGTAGCGCAGCTCCTTGAGCATCTGCAGCGCGCCGCGCCGCTCGCGCAGCCGGCCCAGCGCCTTCACGAAATCGTCGGGCGCACGCCAGAGGGTGCTGGCAATGTCGACCAGCAGCGCATGCTGCTCGTCTTCCGCGCGGGCCAGCGCGCGCGCGGTTTCGCGGCGGATGGTGTCGACCTTTTCGAATTCGGCCAGCGTGCTGCGCGCCACCTCGGCGATGCTGCGCAGCTCGCCCATGAGGCCGGTGGCCTCGGGTGCGTCGAGCCAGAAGTAGGCGTCGCTCACGCGGGTGCACTGGCGGATCAGGTCTTCGTAGGCGGCGCGCGTGGGCGCCTGCTCGCGCACCGCGCGGGCAATGCCCATGAGATCGCTCACGCCGCGCACCAGCTCGGCATTGCCGATCTTGCCGAAGAAGCCGGTGGCGGGCGGCTGCGCGCTCACGTGCTCTTCGCTGGCGAAGGGCGTCTGCCACAGCTGCATCGGGTGCACGCGCGTGGGCTCGACATCGTCGCCGTTGAACACCAGCATGCGGCCGTCGGCAAAGCGCGCGTAGCCGTTGGCGATGATCGGCGTGGCGAGCTTCTTGTCGATCAGGTTGTAGTTGAACAGCGCATAGCGCCCGGGCTTCGGGTCGTAGAACACATAGGCCACGTCCTCGCCGTTGGGCGAACGCAGCATGCGCTTGAAGCGCAGGTTTTCCACCACCTCGGCCGGCAGGTCGAAACGCTTGTACTCACCCGACTGCAGGTAGTAGCCGCCCGGAAAAATGATGCCGTGGTCTTCGGGCAGCTGCACACAGGAGCCGCCGATGGCGTCGATGCGCTCGACCTGCTGCGTGCGGATGTTGAACACCAGGTAGCGCGTGACCTGCTCGCGGTAAGGCTTCACGCGCAGCAGGATCAGCATGCCGAGCTTGGCCCACGCGATCTCGGCGTCGGTGAGCGACTGGCTCTTGTCCTCCACCGGCTCGCTGTAGATGCCCAGGCCGGTCTCGGTGTTGTTCTCGATCTTGACCGTGAGGTCGCCGCCCAGCGTCTCGACGAACACGGTGTCGAGCACGTTCACGTGCGGATGCTTGCCGCCCACGTGGTCTTCGCGCGTGGCCACGGTCCATTCGAAATCGTGGCTCGCGGGCAAGGCGATGTCGCGCTCACCGCGGTTGTCGATGTAATTGATGTTGCCGTTGCGCTCGATGGCCCAGCGGAACACGCGCACGTCGTGCAGCTGCTGGCCGATCTGGAACGAGGCGAGCAGCTTGTCCTGCGTCACGCGAAGCTGCAGCAGCGTGGCCTGCTTGTAGTAGGCGTAGAGCTCGCGGAAGTCGGAGGCGAAGCGCGCGTCTTCGAGGAAGGTGCCGGCCAGCGGCACAGGCTGCAGCTCGTCGTTCTCGGTGGCGGCTTCGCCTGGCGATGCGAGCCGGTACAGGCCGAACACGTCGCCCACGGCCGTTTCCTTGCGCAGGCCGATGAAGACGTTGTAGCCGAACAGCAGCAGGTCGCCGATGCGCACGATGTCGCGCGCCACGGCGTTGTTCTCGGTGCGTGCGCGGGTGCGCAAAATCAGCGCCTGGTCGGAGCGGCCGAACTCGGCCAGCCGCTGCTCGTTGAGCGCCTGCGTCTTCTTCAGCAGGCCCTCGCCCTGGGTTTCGAGCCGCTTCTTCAGCAAGTCGTAGCTGCCGCTGCCGGAGACCAGCGCTTCGGTGGGGTCGATGGGGGCCTGGGCGCCGGGCGGCGCTGCGGTGTCGTCGGTGGGTTGCATGGATCGGCGCGGTCAGTCCGCGCGCAGCAGTGCGAGCAATTCGTCGCGGTGAGGCTGGGTGTCGAGCCAGGCGCGGATGCGGTCCAGCTCGTCGATGCAGTCGTCGCCGTAGCGGCGGCGCAGCGCGGCCAGGCGCGCCTCGCGCACCTCCTCGGTCTGCAGCCGGCGCTGCCAGCCGTCGGACAGCAGCTCGTCGAGCCGGCCGGCCAGGCCGCGGCTCACGAGGGCGCGCCATTCACCCTGGTCGAACCAGAGGTTCTGGCAGGCCACGCAGCGGTCGATGCGGAAGTCGGGCTCCGCGCTCACGCGCAGGCGCTGCATCAGCCGTTCGCACTCGGGGCAGTGGCGCACGGCGGCGACGTCGAACACTTCGATCACCTCGTCGTCGACCTCGTGCGGCACGCGCTTCGGATCGGCGGCCTTCCAGCTACGCCAGTCGTCCATGTCCATCACCATGCCGTGGCAGTCGCCGCACTGCACGCCGAGCAGGGCTTCAGCGAGCGCGACGGGCTGCATCGCGGCATGGGCGGCGCAACTGCACTTCAGGTTCGGGTTCATCGCGCGCCCCCGGCTCAGTTGCGGAAGGAGGAGATCAGGTTCTGCAGCGCCGACTTCTGGCTTTCGGTGCCGTCGTTGGCGATCTTGCTCATCAGCGAGGCGACGCTGAGGTTCTGGATCTCGCCCGACGAATTGCCCAGCGCGCCGACGATGTCGCGCAGGTCCTTCACCACGTCGCGCTCGCCCGAGAGCTGTTCCTTGAAGGCGACCTGCACCGCCTGGCTCTTGGAGATGACGCCGTCGATGCCCTTGCCCACGGAGAGCGAGCGCACGAAGCTGTCGAAGTAGTCGCCCGAGCCGCCCACGATGTCGATCTTGGCGTTGGCGAGCGCGGTGCCCAGCACGTCGGCCTGTTCCTTGGCAATGGAGGTCTGCGCGTCGATGCCCTTCATGGTCTCGATGTGCGACTTTTCCAGGCGCATGCGGAATTCTTCGTGGTCGCGGGTTTCGGGGCTCATGGACTTCATGGCCTCGAACTTCTCGTGCAGGCCCTTGGCCTCGGCGTTGAAGCGCGCCTCGATCACCTGCGCGTCGGCCTGGCCCGACTTGAGCGTGGCTTCGGCGTCGGCCGTGCGCACGTTGACTTCGGCGAGGCCGAGCTTTTCCTTGCCCGAGGCTTCGGCCTCGAACTTGGCACGCATGCCGGCCGCTTCGGCCTGCGAACGGGCCTCGATGACCTGCGCGTCGGCCTGGCCTGCCTTGAGGATCGCGTCGGCATCGGCCTGGCGCACATGCACGTCGGCCAGGCCCAGTTTTTCCTTGCCCGAAGCCTCGGCTTCGAAGCTTGCGAGCTTGGCCTGGGCCGTGGCAATTTCGACCTTGGCGGCGGCCAGGCCCGGTGCGGCGGAAATGGCTTCCACGCCTTCGGCTTCGCGCTTCTTCGATTCGGCGTCGCGCTCGGCCACCTTGAGCTTGGCATCGGCCAGCGTGAGTTCTTCGGCGGCCTTGTGGCGGGCGCGCTTCTCTTGCGTTTCGGCGGCCTTCACGTCGAGCACCATCTTCTCTTCGGCCTGGCCCTCGGCCATGATCACGACCGACTTCTTGGTGCGCTCGGCCTCGGCCACCACGCGCAGTTCCTTGATGGCTTCTTCCTGTTCGGCCACGGTGCGCTCGACCACGATGCGCTCGCGGATCACGTCGGCAATGGCCTTCTTCTGCACTTCGACGGCCTTGTCCTTCTCGATGCGCTGCAGGGTCACTTCCTTCTCGCGATCGACAATTTCGAGGTCGCGGGCACGCGTGACCTTTTCTTCCTCGATGGCCACCGCGCGCTTGCGGTTGTTTTCGGCCACTTCCTTCTCGCGCTGCACGTTCTCCTGCTGCACCGAGACCGACTGCTCGGCCATGAGGCGCGCGGTTTCAGACTTGGTGCGCTCTTCGGACTGGATCTTGGAGGTTTCGGCTTCTTCGCGAGCGCGCACGCTGGCAATTTCGCGTTGCTGGCGCGCGGTGGCGTCGGCCTGCTGACGCTCGAGCTCGAGCAGCGCTTCTTGCGTTTCGACGTTCTTCTTCTTGATCTGCATTTCCTCGTTGCGGCGCAGTTCGTTGGTGCGCACGTGCTCGACCGCCGTCAGCTCGGTGATCTTCTTGATGCCCTGCGCATCGAGGATGTTGTTGGCGTCCAGCTCCGACAGCGGGGTCTGCTCGAGGTAGTCGATGGCGGCGTCTTCGAGCACGTAGCCCGAAAGGTCGTTGCCGATCTGGCTGATGATCTCGTCGCGGAAGCCGTCGCGCGCCTGGTACAGGTCGACGAAGTCCATCGACTTGCCCACCGTCTTGAGCGCTTCGGAGAACTTGGCGGAGAACAGCTCTTCGAGCGTCTCGTGGTTGGAGGCCCGCGCACAGCCGATGCCCTGCGCCACCTTCAGCACGTCGTCGGCAGTCTTGTTGACGCGCACGAAGAACTTCACCTTGATGTCCGCGCGGATGTTGTCGCGGCAGATCAGGCCTTCGTTGCCCGAGCGGTCGATCTCGATGGTCTTGACCGAGATGTCCATCAGCTCGGCCTTGTGGATGATCGGGTAGACCATGCGGCCGGTGAAGGTCACCTCGGGCTCGGCGCGCAGCGTGTTCACGATGAGGGCGTGGCCCTGTTCGATCTTGCGATAGAACTTGGCGAACATCGCGAACAGGCCGAGGATGACGACGGCCAGTATGACCACGGCGAAGATGATGGGCTCCATTTTTTCTCCAGATGCTTTAAGAGCGAGCGAACGAACTTGGGTGAGGGATGCGCGCGGGCAGAAGGTGTGAATGAATCCGTCGTGGCCGATGAGCGGACATGGCGGGTTCGTTCACGCCTTCTCAGACGATGTCTTCGTGCGCCGCGATGAGGTAGCGCGCGGCCACCTCGTCGTATTCGAGGATGAGCGCGTGCGAGCCGCGCTTGAGGGCATTGGGCGTGGGCGCCCAGACGCGGATGTTGAGGCTGGCGCCACGGCGCGCCACTTCGGCGCGGCCGTCCTTCTCGTTCACCACGCCGGTGACGACGCGACAGACCTGGCCCACGAGCGCCGCATTGCTCACGGCCGTGTGGCTCACGAAGAGGCCCTTGAGCGGGCGGATGGCCACGGCCGTCACCGGGATGGCGAGGGCCGCGCTGGCCACCAGCAGCACCGTGCCGGCCACCAGCTTGAGCACCATCGTCGGCACCAGCGGCAGCAGCCACTCGCCGCCCAGGCACGAGAGCGTCCAGGCCACGAGCACCAGCAGGCTCACGGCCACCGAGAACGGCACGCCGTTCAGGCCGAAGGCGACCACGTAGCTCGCGATCTGGCCCATGTCGCTGGTGTCGCCGTCGGCATGCGTCTGCAGGTCGACGTCGATCCCGCTGCTCTCGAAGTCGACCATGCCGACCACCGCGAGCACCCAATAGATCACCACGACGCCGAGCAGCACCGTGTAGATCGCGGTGGGGTACCCCGTCACCGCTCCCATGAAATCGCCCATTGATCCTCCCGCGTGCGGGTTGGTTGTTGTTCTCTTTTCTTCTTACCTGCCGCCCGGCTTCTTCGTGCCGGTGTTCTTCTTGTTCGCCTTGCCTGCAAAGGCAATCAGTTCGCGCGTGGCCCTCTCCTTGATGGCCAGGCGGTCGTCAGGTGACAGACCATACCGCGCCGCCAGAAATTCGTAGTCGGCCGTGTTCAACGACACCGTGAGACGCGGCCGCTTCGGCTTCGAGGTGGTCGCCAGGCCCAGCACCTGCCGGATCTGGTCGGGCGTGGACACATGCTGCTCGAACGCCGCGGTGCGCACGGCCTCGAGCACGGCCTCTTCCACGTCGAAGGCCACCTGGACCGCGCGGATCGCCTCGTCCGAGCCCTGCCAGCGTACCGGCTTGACCCGCACCATCGTCACTCCGACGCCGGTTCGGACGGCTTGGGCGGTTCGGCCGGCTTGGCCTGCCGGGCGCGGATGCGCTCCATCACCTTGCCGGTGCGGTCGGCATCGTTGCCGATGCCCGCCGCGGCCAGCTTCTTCTCGAGCGCGCTGTGGCCGAACTCGTCCTCGAGCTGCTGGCCCGCCGCCATGCGATCGGACAAATCCTCATGGCGCGAACGGATGCGTTCCAGCGACTCGCGCGCACTGGCCAAACGCGAGCCGCCGCTGCCGATGTTCTCGGAGATCGACTGCGTGGCGCGGTAGACGCTCTCGGTGGTCTTGGCGATGCCGATCTCGCGCTCGTGCTCGCGGATGCGCGCCTCGGCCGACTTGATCAGGTCCTTGAGCCGGGACACCTGCAGCGCGTAGGAAGCATGGGCCTTGGCCTGCTCCTCGAGCTCCTGCTCGAGCGTGCCGACCTTGGCTGCCACGTCGAGCGCCAGGCCTTCCTGGGTCTTGTTGAGCGCTTCGAGCGCCAGGCCTTCGTAGCGCGCGACCTCGCCCTTCAGGCGTTCGATTTCGCGGGCCGACTGCATCTCCTTGGCCATCACGCCCGTGAGGTCGCCCTTGGCCTTCTCGATGCTGTGCTTGGCGTCGATGATTTCCTGCTCGTAGATGCGCGTGGCGTTGCTGTCGATCACGCTCTCGCCGATTTCGCGGGCGCTGCCGCGCAGCAAGGTGACCAGCTTCTTGATGACTGTCATGATGATCTCCGCTTAATTCAGGAATTCGGACAAGGCGTCGAGCGCATCGAGCGCGTTGTCGCTGAGCACGGCCACTTCGCGTGCGATGTCTTCCACGCTCGCGTTGCGCCCGAGCGCCCCCGTGAGCACGTAACGGCCACCCACGCGCCCGAAGGACGACAGCGGGACCGACGGATTGAGGTCGAGCAGCGATTCGAGCAGCTCGGTGCGCCGCGCGGGCTTCACGTCTTCTTCGGTCCAGAGGTAGCAGATGCAGATGATCTGCATGTCGGAGCTGGTGACGAAGATCGGCAGCTCATCGCGCCCTTCGATGCTCACCTGCACCACCGGCGTACTGCCCGGAATCGGCTGCAGCTGAACAGACAGCCCGCCCATCGCGGCACCGGCCAGCACATCGAGGCCTTCGAGTTGATCCAGCAGTGATTGCATACCTCTCCTTTGGGTTGTCTACCGTGGGAAGCGCGCGATGCTTCGATGGATTCACTATAGGTGCAGCGACATAACATGTCAAAAAATCTTTTAGCCCATGCGCATGACTTTCGGCACTGGCGCGCTCTCTAGAATCCGCCGATGGCCCCCACCATCAACCCCGCGCGTGTCGATTTCGTGACGCTGCGCCTGTTCTGCGCCGTGGCGCAGTCGGGCAGCATCACCAAGGGCGCGGAAGCGTGTCACCTCGCGCTCTCGGCGGCGAGCCGGCGCCTGTCCGACTTCGAGGCCGCCACAGGCTCCAAGCTGCTCGAACGCAGCGCTCAAGGCATCGCGCTCACGCCCGCCGGGCATGTGGCGATGCAGCATGCGATGCGCCTGTTCCAGGGCTTCGAGCAGTTCAGCAACGAGCTGGGCGACTACGCCAGCGGCGTGCGCGGCCATGTGCGGCTGTGGGCCAACATGTCGGCGCTGACGGAGTTCCTGCCGACCACGCTGGCGGCTTTCCTGGGACAGCATCCCGATATCCGCGTCGAGGTCGAGGAACAGCTGAGCGGCGACATCGTGCGCGCACTGGTCGACGGCCTCGCCGACGTCGGCGTGTTCGCCGAGAACACACCCGCCTACGGCCTCGACGTCGCGCCCTTCCAGACCGACGAGCTCGTGGTGCTGTGCGCCAGGCCACATCCGCTAGCCCGACTGCGCGCGAAGCAGGTCGATTTCAAGACCTGCCTGGCGCACGAATTCGTGGGGTTGAACCGCAGCAGTTCGCTGCTCGAACTGACCTCGCGCGCCGCCGAGCAGGCCGGGATTCCGATGCGCCTGCGCGTGCAGGTGCGCAGCTTCGATGCGATGTGCCACATGATCGCGGCCAACCTCGGCATCGGCGTGGTGCCGCTGGCCGCCTGCAAGGCGCAGGTGGCCGCGCTCGACCTGAAGGTGGTGCACCTGAAAGACGCGTGGGCCACACGTCGCCTGCTGATGGCGACGAAGACGGGCGCGGCGCTGACGCCGGCGACGCAGTTGCTGGTGCGGCAGCTGCTCGCTTCGTCGAACTGACGACCGGCCGGGCCCCTACCCCGCCGCCTCCGCCTCGAGCACCGCCCACTCCGCCTCCGTGAACAGCCGCGAGCGCGTCAGGAAGCGCACCCCCAGCGGCCCTTCCAGCGAGAACATGCCGCCGCGCCCCGGCACCACGTCGATGATCAGCTGCGTGTGCTGCCAGTACTCGAACTGCGGCCCGCTGATGTAGAACGGCATGCCGCCGATGTGGCCCAGCAGCCGGTCGTAGTCGCCCACGATAAACTCGCCCTGGGCGTAGCACATGGGCGCGCTGCCGTCGCAGCAGCCGCCCGACTGATGGACCATCAGCGGGCCGTGCTTGGCGGCGAGGTCGTCGATGAGCGCGAGCGCCGCGTCGGTCGCGGTGACGCGCAGGACCTCGCCGGTCATCAGAAGAAGCCCAGCTTGTTCTCGCTGTAGCTCACGAGCAGGTTCTTGGTCTGCTGGTAGTGGTCGAGCATCATCTTGTGGTTCTCGCGGCCGATGCCCGACTGCTTGTAGCCACCGAAGGCCGCGTGCGCCGGGTACTGGTGGTAGCAGTTGGTCCACACGCGGCCGGCCTGGATGCCGCGGCCCATGCGGAAGGCGCGGTTCATGTCGCGGCTCCACACGCCGGCGCCCAGACCGTAGAGCGTGTCGTTGGCGATCGACAGCGCCTCTTCCTCGTCCTTGAAGGTGGTGACCGACACGACCGGGCCGAAGATTTCTTCCTGGAAGATGCGCATCTTGTTGTGGCCGCGGAACACGGTCGGCTTGACGTAGTAGCCGTCGGCCAGGTCGCCTTCGAGTTGCTGGCGCTCGCCACCGATGAGCACCTGCGCGCCCTCCTGCCGGCCGATGTCCAAGTACGACAGGATCTTTTCCAGCTGTTCGCTCGAGGCCTGCGCGCCGATCATGGTGGCCGCGTCGAGCGGGCTGCCTTGCTTGATGGCGGCCACGCGCTTCAGTGCGCGCTCCATGAAACGGTCGTAGATCGACTCCTGGATCAGCGCGCGGCTCGGGCAGGTGCAGACCTCGCCCTGGTTCAGCGCGAACATCGTGAAGCCTTCGAGCGCCTTGTCGAAGAAGGCGTCGTCGCGCTCCATCACGTCGGCAAAGAAGATGTTGGGCGACTTGCCGCCCAGCTCCAGCGTGACCGGAATGAGGTTCTGGCTCGCGTACTGCGAGATCAGCCGGCCCGTGGTGGTCTCGCCGGTGAAGGCGATCTTGCCGATGCGGTTGCTCGACGCCAGCGGCTTGCCCGCTTCCACGCCGAAGCCGTTGACCACGTTGAGCACGCCCGGCGGCAGCAGGTCGCCAATGACCTCCATCAGCACCAGGATCGACACCGGCGTCTGCTCGGCCGGCTTCAGTACCACGCAGTTGCCGGCCGCCAGCGCGGGCGCGAGCTTCCACACAGCCATGAGGATCGGGAAGTTCCACGGAATGATCTGGCCGACCACGCCGATGGGTTCGTGAAAGTGGTACGCGAAGGTTTCGTGGTCGATCTCGCTGATGCCGCCTTCCTGCGAGCGCACGCACGAGGCGAAGTAGCGGAAGTGGTCGATGGCCAGCGGCAGGTCGGCGGCCATGGTCTCGCGGATCGGCTTGCCGTTGTCCCAGGTCTCGGCGGCGGCCAGCATGGCCAGGTTTTCCTGCATGCGGTCGGCGATGCGGTTCAGGATATTGGCGCGCTCGGTGGTCGAGGTGCGGCCCCAGGCGGCCTTGGCCTTGTGGGCGGCGTCGAGCGCGCGCTCGATGTCGGCGGCGCTGGAGCGCGGCACTTCGCAGAAGACCTTGCCGGTGACGGGCGTGATGTTGCCGAAATACTGGTTCTCCACCGGCGCGACCCATTCGCCGCCGATGTAGTTGCCGTAGCGCTTCTTGAAAGGCACCGCGGTACCGAATTTGCCCGGTTCGAGCATGTCCATGGGTTGTCTCCGTTGGGTAAGGTGTGAACAGGCGGCACCGCGACATGCGGCGGCCCGCACAGGCACCGCAAGCGGCATACCCGCGCGGATCGGGACAATCCCCAAGCCCCGCGCCACAGGGGCGCGGCCCGCGCAGAGGGTTTCCATTCGCAATCTGCGACAGATGGGCGCGACGGCGGCGACTACGATGTCGCACAAGGCGAATCGCCGGCAATCCCGCCCACGGAGTTCCGCAAGATGAGTGAAGCTTCCGCCCCCTCGGTCAGCGTCGCGCAGGCCCGCGAGCTGTTCTTCGCGCAGGGCCGCGACCCGGCGCCGTGGATCGCGCCGCACATCTCGCGCTCGTGGCAGCGCAGCCGGCCGGTCGACCCACATTGCATCGACCCCACGCCGATGGCGCCGTCGCTGCTGAACGAGCGCCGCGAGCAGGCGATGCGCCTGCTCAGCTGCGCGCAGCCCGAGCTCGACGGGCTCGCCGAGCACGCGGTGGGCAACGGTTGCATCGTCGCGCTGTCGGACGCCAGCGGCCTGATCCTCGAGGAGATCGGCAGCCCCGACTTCCTGCCCAAGGCCCAGCGCGTGGCGCTGCAGCCCGGCGTGGAATGGTCGGAGAGCCACCGCGGCACCAACGCCATCGGCACGGCGCTGGCCGAGCGTGTGGCGCTGATGGTGCTGGGCGGCGAGCACTACCTCGCACAGAACGGCCGGCTGGGCTGCGCGGCGGCGCCCATCTTCAACGGGCGCGGCGAACTGGCCGGCGCGCTCGACATCTCGGGCGAGACCGCGCGCGTGAACCACCACGCCCTGGGCCTGGTGCGCATGGCGGCACAACAAGTAGAGCACCGCATGCTGCTGGCCGAGGCCTCGGGCCACGTGCTGCGCTTCCATGCGCGGCCGGCGTTGATCGGCACCGCGCGCGAAGGCCTGATGGTGATCGAGGGCGGCCGCATCGTGGCGGCCAACCGCGTGGCACTCGACCTGTTCGGGCGCACGTGGGAGGGCCTGCTCGACCTCGACGCCGAAGAATTCCTGGGCGCGCAGTGGCCGCGCATGGAGCACCGGCGCAGCCTGCTCACGCTGCCGGGCGGACGGCAGATCGCGACCGTCATGGAGCGCACGGGCACGGCGAACAGCGGCACGGGCCGCACCGGCGCGCGGCAGGTGATGGCCGCGAACGCCGCGCCCGTCGACAACGACGACGTCGTGCGCCCGCTGCTGGCGCGCGCCGTGCGCGTGCTCAACGAAGGCGTGCCGGTGCTCGTGAACGGCGAGACCGGCAGCGGCAAGGAGGTGTTCTCGCGCCGCCTTCACGCTGCCAGCCGCCGCAGCGCGGGCCCGTTCGTGGCGGTCGACTGCGCCTCGCTGCCCGAGACGCTGATCGAGGCCGAGTTGTTCGGTTATGAAGAAGGCGCCTTCACCGGCGCGCGCCGCAAGGGCATGCCGGGGCGCATCCGCGAAGCGCACGGGGGCGTGCTCTTTCTCGACGAGATCGCCGAGATCCCGCTCGCGCTGCAGACGCGCCTGCTGCGCGTGCTCGAAGGCCGCGTGGTCACGCCGCTGGGCGGCGGCCAGGGCGTGGCGGTCGATTTCGATTTGATTTGCGCCACGCACGCCGGCCTGCCCGCGCTGGTCGAGGCGGGGCGCTTTCGCGCCGACCTGATGTACCGCGTGGCCGGCTTCACCGTCGCCCTGCCCGCGCTGCACGAGCGTGCCGACCGGCGCGCGCTGATCGCGCGGCTGTTCCTCGAATCGGGCGGCGCCGCCAAGCACCTGTGCCTGGAGAACGATGCGCTCGAACGCCTGGCCGCCTACCGCTGGCCCGGCAACGTGCGCGAGCTGCGCAGCGTGCTGCGTGCGCTCGTGGCGCTGGCCGACCCGGGCGATGCGGTGACAGCCGATGCGCTGCCCGCGCACCTGCAAGACGCCGCACCCGTTGCCGACTTCAGCGAAGCCACACTGTCGCAACCCAACGCGCCCCTGCAGACCATCACGCGCCACGCGATCGACGAAGCCCTGCGCGCCTGCGACCACGACGTGGCGCGCGCGGCCCGCCGGCTCGGCGTTCACCGCAGCACCGTGTACCGCCACCTCGCACGCCAGCGCCCGCCCGCGGGCAACACCAAAGACTGACTTGCCCGCACGCGCGGGACCGGCCAGACTTTGTGCATGGCCCTGCCCCCGCATTCATGACCACCGGCAAACCCGCGCGCAAGCTCTCGGCCGTGCCGTCCACCTTGCGGATTCCGCTGGCCGCGCGGGCTTCGGGCGATGCGCTCTTTCCGCAGATGGCCGTGCGCGACGCCTACGCCGCCGGCATCCTCGAGCAGATCCGCGACGACGACCATGCCCTGCCCGACGACCGCACGACCATCTACGGCATCCTCGCGCGCACGCGGCGCTTTCGCAGCCTGGCGCAGGACTTCCTCAAGCTGCACCCCGGCGCACGCGTCGTGAACCTGGGCTGCGGCCTGAGCCACTACTTCCAATGGCTGGACGACGGCAAGTCGCGCATGACCGACGCCGACCTGCCCGAGGTGCTGGCCCTGCGCCGCGAGCTGCTGCCCGAAACGCATCCGCGCCACGACCTGCGCGAACTCGACCTCACCGCGCCCGGCTGGTGGGAGCAGCTCGGCCTGCCGCGCAAGCGCCAGGCGCAGCCGGTCTTCCTGTTCACCGAGGGCGTGCTGATGTACCTCACGCCCGAGCAGGTGAGCGCCGTGTTCACCACCTTCGGCGAACGCGCGCCCCAAGGCTCGGTGCTGGCCTTCGATGCGATGTGCTGGCTGGCCGTGGGCCGCGCGCGCCAGCATCCTTCGGTGCGCGCGACCGGCGCGGAGTTCCAGTGGGGCCTGCGCCGGTACGAAGACCTCACGCAACCCCATCCGCGCCTGCACCTGGACGGCACCTACCGCGTGATGGAAGGCATCGGCTGGCCCTACACGCTGTTCGCGCCGATGGTGCTGTTCTTTCTCGGCGTGCCGATCTATGCGGTGTACGCGCTGAGGGCGAAGGACTAGGACCTCTTCAGGCGAAAGGCACGCTGCGCCACGGGCTGCGCGTGTCGCTCAGCAGCAGGCGGTTGGTGCGCAGCAGGTGCTCTTCGCGCGCATCGGAGTACTGCCAGATCAGGCCCGCCGCGATGTAGGCGGCGCTCACCTGCGACCAATTGGCATAGGCCGCGCGCACCTGCGATGCCAGGCCGCCCGCAAAGTCCGCGAACTCCGCGCGTTCGATGAAGCCCAGTTGCACGGCCCAGCGCGACAGGTTGGCCAGGCGCACCGCGTCCCAGGCCACCAGGCTCGTCAGCTGATCCGGCGCCACGCCGAAGTGCTTGCGCAGGGCCTGGACCCAGCTCTGGCTGCCCGTCATCAGCTGGCTCAGCTCGGCGCTCGAGTGCCCGGTCTGCGCGGACAGCGCCCGCATGTCCAGGTGCTCGCGCGCCTTGATCTGGAAGAACGCGGGAAACCACGCGTCCATGACCAGGCGCAGCACGCCGGGCGTGGACTGCACCGCCGCATCGATCGCGCCGATGGCCTTCCAGGCCGGCAGGTACTTCGCGCGCTGCCCTTCCTCGGTCAGCCAGCGCGCGGTCTGCTCGAAGCTCGCGCGGTCGCTCACATTCCACACCTGCGCGATGCCTTCGCGCAGGGTGTCGTTGTCCTTGCCGGTGAGCACCGCGTTCACGCAGTCGCCGTTGAAGGCCGACAGCGGCGTGCTCAGCGTGACCAACCATTGCTCCTGCGCGGAAAGCGCGGGCGCTGCGGCGTCGAACTTGAGCTTGTCGTTGTCGAGCATCGCGTGCGCGAGCGTGTCCTTGAACCCCATGAAAACTCCTCCGAATCTTGTTGAATGGCGCGCGGGCGGATCAGGCCTTCGATTGCAGGCGCACAACCTCCTGCTGCAGGAACGCAAGGAAAGGTGCGCGCAGCGATTCCTTCATGTGCGCGGGCAGCGCCATCGGCGGGGTCGAGCCCGTCAGCAGCTGGTCGCCCTTCTCTCCGATCTGCAGCGCACGCACCTCCACCCGCTCCAGCGCGATGCGCAGCGGCGACTCCATCAGGTCCTTGCCGTACAGCGCCTGCGCGGTGAGCGCCACGCCGTAGGGGCCGCCGAAGAGCGGAAAGTCGGCCAGCGCGAACTGCAGCGTCTCGCCCGCGGGAATCTGGAACTTGTCCGTCACCTTGCCCAGCTTCTTGGCGAGCTTCGGGTTGGCGGGGTCGAGCAAGGTGTCGACTGCACCGTGGTCGGCCACCAGCTCGGCCAGCGTCCAGACGCGCTGCTGCGCCTGCCGCTGGCTGCCGTTTTCCGCGTGGTACGCGAGCACCGCCGCGACCGTCGGCGCCAGCAGTTCGCCGCAGCGTTTCAGCAGCACCGGCTCGGGCACGTCGGCCACGCCGGACCAGTCTTTCCACGCCTTGAAGCGCGCGAGCAGCGTCGAGACGAACGAAGGTGCATCGTCCGCGCGCGCCGGCAAGGCATGGCCCTGCGCCGGTGGCGGTGCGGCCGACAGCACGGTGAAGTCGTCCTGCACGTACACGGCCTGGTCGGTCAGCAGCAGCCCTTGCGAGGTGCGCTTGCCGCTGAGCCGGTTCATCGCGTGGTAGCCCAGGAAGAAGAGCGGAATCTCGTCGCCCAGCCACGGCCTGGGCAGGTACATCTGCTCGACCGCCTGCGCGAACACCTGTGGCGCATCTTCGTGGTCGGGGTGGTCCGCCTGGTCGGGCAGGAAGGCAAAGGCCGACAGGTCGGCATGCAACGGTGCCTGCACCTGTTGCTGCACGCGCGCACGCAAGGCATCGCCGTGGCGCGCGCGTTCGGGCGGCAATGCGCCCAGGTGATCGGTGAACGACGAAAAAACGAATGACATGCTGAATCTCTCCCTGAAACCGTGGTTGTGAATGGGTAAGCGGCCCGGCATCTGCTTCCGTGGGCCATGCACGGCAGATCGGCCGTGACCGCGGCGTGTCCTGGAAGGACACCGCCGCAACGCCGGCCCAAGGGAAGTGTTCCCCGGCGGCTCACGGACTGGATGATCACGCGCCCCCATGTCAGGAGCGCGGCCATGCTACTGGGAAGCGTCGCCTGGCATTCTGACGAATTCTGCGAGGCCGCGCGATCACGAGATTCGCCCCGCTAGCATCAGCGCATCTTCAAACCGTGGCCGCACCGCGACACGCCACACACGGGAGTCAAACGAATGGGTACATGGTCGACAGCAGGCTTCGGCAACGACGAGGCACTCGATTGGCTGGCTGAACTGCAGGAAGCCGATGACGCGCTCGCCTTCATCCGCGAGACGCTGGATTCAGGGTCGACCGAAGGCACCGTCGCCGCGGCCGAAGTGCTGGCGCTGCTCGCCGGCCATGGCAGCGCCGATGCACACCCGGACGCCGTCGACTGGTGCGCCGGCAAGGCCGCGCCGCCGGCCGACTTGCGCCATGCCGCCGCCGACGCGCTGCAGGCCATCCTCGACGACCCCGATGCGGACGGGCACGACACCTGGGCCGAGCTGGGCGAGGACGACGAGGACTACCTTGCGTGGCTGGCCAACCTGAAGAGCCTGCAGGTCCGGCTGCGCGGCTGAACCGCGCAGAACGCGCCCGGCGTTCCGGCCAAAGCGCGCGCCGTGTTACGTAACGAGTGACGGCAGCTGCCCGTTTTGCACCATTGGCTTGACAGGGCCATTAGCACAAAAAATCGTTTCGAATCAAAGAGATACGGCGTTTCCGGCCCGCTGCTGACGGCTGAAGTCAAAGGCGGCACGCATGTTGCCCTCTGTAGTCATTTATTTGACGAGGAGGCCGCATGACCACCACCGTATCGCCGATCGCTTCGATCCCCGCCGCCGCCGAAAGCGGCGCCCCCGTGGTGCTTGCACAGGCCAGCGTCACCCCCCTGGGCCCTGTCGCCTCGAGCGCCCCCATGGCCGCGCCCGCCGGGCCGAACAGCCTGGGCACCCTGTCCAACGCCACGCCCGGCACGGTGGTCATGCGCGACGGATTTCGCATGCCGGTGGACGGCAACCAGACCCTCATCGCCGGCGACCGCGTGATCGTGCCCGACGGCGGCCAGGCCAACGTGCTCTTCCCCGGCTCGGCCACCAACAAGGCGCCGCTGGCCGGCGTGTTCGCGGGTGGCACCGACGCCACCATCACCTCGACCAAGCTGTCCAGTGGCCTCGAACAGGTGAACGTCGACGTGGCCGCCGGCAACCTCGATGTCACCTCGCCCGACAGCGACGCGGAAGCCGCGGCGCTCGCCGTGAGCAAGAAGACCGCGGCCGGCAGCGGCATCGGCCTGGGTGAATTCGCACTCGGCGCACTGGGCGCCATCGGCCTGGGCGCCGCGCTGAGCGGCGGTGGCGGCGGCGACGGCGGCGGGTTCCCGCTGTTCGTCTCGGGCATCGGCGACAGCGACGCGGATGCCGATTCGGATGCCGATGCAGACGCCGACTCCGACTCGGATGCAGACGCCGATGCCGATGCCGATTCGGACGCCGACGCGGATTCGGATGCAGACGCCGACGCTGATGCGGACGCCGATTCGGACGCGGATGCCGATGCCGACGCAGACCACCTGCTCGATCCGGGCGACGGCCTCGCCGGGCACCTGCTGGGCGCCCTCGACAACGCGCTCGGCCTGGGCGGCGGTGCGACCAACGTGCGCAGCGCCTCCGGCTCGTCGGGCACGCTGGCCTCGCTGATGCCCGTGGCCGACGGCCTCACCGACCTGGTCGACGACCTGCTCTCGCCGGTCACCGGCGAGGAGTTCAAGGCCAACGATCCCAACGAGTTCGAACCGGTGGACAACGCGGTCGAAAACATTGCCGTTCACGTGGGCGGCGTGCTGACCCCCGTGGTCGACGGCCTGCTCGGCGAAGGCCTGACCGATGCCCTCGTCGGCTCGCTGATCGGCCAGGTCGACTACCTGACCGACGCGCTGGGCAATGCGCTGGAGAACGTGCTGGGCAGCGAAGGCCTGCTCGGCGGCATCACCACCCCGCTGGGCCTGGACGGCCTCGTGGACGACCTGCTCGGCACGGACGGCGTCGTCGGCCAGGTGCTCGAGGGGCTGCTGGGTGACGGCAGCCTGCTGGGCAGCGTGCTCGGCGAAGACGGATTGATCGGGCAGTTGCTGGGGGATGACGGGCTGGTCGGTGGCGTGCTGGGCGATGGCGGCTTACTGGGCGGCGTCCTCGGTGGCGATGGCGGCCTGCTGGGCGGTGTGCTGGGTGACGACGGCCTGTTGGGCGGTCTGCTCGGTGGCGACGGGGGCCTGCTCGGTGGTGTGCTGGGCGATGACGGCCTGCTGGGTGGCGTCCTCGGCGGTGAAGGCGGCTTGCTTGGCGGTGTGCTGGGTGACAACGGCCTGCTGGGCGGCTTGCTCGGTGGCGATGGCGGCCTGCTCGGCGGCGTGCTGGGCGACGACGGCTTGCTGGGCGGCGTCCTCGGTGGCGAAGGCGGCTTGCTCGGCGGCGTGCTGGGCGACGACGGCCTGCTGGGTGGCGTCCTCGGCGGCGAGGGCGGCTTGCTTGGCGGCGTGCTGGGCGACGAAGGCCTGGTCAACGGCCTCCTCGGTGACGAAGGCATCCTGGGCGGCGTGCTCGGCGGCGACGGCGCCCTGTCCGGCCTGCTCGGCAGCGAAGGCCTCACCGGCGGACTGCTCGGTGGCGACGGGCTCGTGGACAGCCTGCTCGGCCCCGACGGCGCGGTCGGCTCCCTGCTGAACGCGACCCCGCTGGCCGGCCTGCTCGGCGGCGAAGACGGCTTGCTCAGCGGCCTCTTGGGCGATGACGGTCTCCTGGGTGGCGTCCTCGGTGACGACGGCCTTCTGGGCGGTGTGCTGGCCGACGACGGCATCCTCGGTGCCGAAGGCCCGGTCGGCGGCCTGTTGAATGGCGTCCTTGGCGGCGACGGCGGCGGCCTGCTCGGCGGTGTGCTGGGTCACGATGGCTTGTTGGGCGGACTGCTCGACGGTGACGGCGGCCTGCTGGGTGGCTTACTCGGCGACGACGGCCTTCTGGGCGGCGTCCTCGGTGGCGACGGTGGCCTGCTCGGCGGCGTGCTCGGTGACGACGGCCTGCTGGGTGGCGTCCTCGGCGGCGAGGGAGGCCTGCTGGGTGGCGTCCTCGGCGGCGAGGGAGGCCTGCTCGGCGGCTTGCTGGGTGACGAAGGCCTTCTGGGCAGCCTGCTCGGCGGCGGCGACGGCGGATTGCTTGGCGGCGTGCTGGGTGATGACGGCTTGCTGGGCGGTGTCCTCGGCGGCGACGGCGGTCTGCTCGGCGGCGTGTTGGGTGACGACGGCCTGCTGGGCGGTGTCCTCGGCGGCGACGGCGGTCTGCTCGGCGGCGTGCTCGGTGACGACGGCCTCCTGGGTGGTGTCCTCGGTGGTGACGGTGGTCTGCTCGGTGGCGTGCTCGGTGACGACGGCCTCCTGGGTGGTGTCCTCGGTGGTGACGGCGGTCTGCTCGGTGGCGTGCTGGGCGACGACGGCCTGCTGGGCGGCGTCCTCGGTGGCGGCGAAGGCGGCTTGCTCGGCGGCATCGTCGGCGAAGACGGCCTCGTGGGCAGCCTGCTCGGCAGCCTGCTCGGAGGCAAGGCCCCCGTCGCGGACATCCTGGAGCCGGTGTCGTCGGTGCTCTGCCATGCAAGCGATGCCGTGGCACCGGTCGTGGCCGAGGCCACGCAAGCCGCATCCGGCGCCGCGGTGCCCGCAGCCGACATCCTGGCCGGCGCCAGCTCGGCGGTTGCCCCGGTGGTCGCGGAAGTGGTGAACACCGTCGAGCACGCGGTCACGCCGCTGGTCTGCGAGGTCGTGGCCCCGATCACCAGCCTGCTCGACCACAGCGGCACGGGCTCCGCGCTGGCGCCCGTGACGAACATCCTGCACGGCCTGCTGGGCTGACCGAAGGCAGGAGGGCCGGCAACGGCCCACCCCTTCGCACGCTTTCTCGCGCACCGCAGGCGCGGCGCCCGTCCCGGCGCGCCGCGCCGCGCCTTCGCATGCCCGCCGTGCACAATCGGCGCTCCCCGAGCCCCTCTGCCCCACGCCGCGCATGCGAATCCACGAACTGAAACGACGACTCCGCGAGGCCGGGGCCGGCCCCAGCCACGAGCAGCGCATCCTGCGGCTGTGGTCGCACGCGCTGCCACGCAACAGCGGCAGGCGCCTGCCGGCCACCTTCTTCCCGTCGTCGCTGATGGAGGCCCTGCCGGCCATCGAGGCCGAACTGGCGGGCCTGGCGCGGATCCATGCGGTTCACCCCGGCGCGGACGGCTCCGAGCGGCTGCTCGTTGCGCTGGCCGACGGCCAGACGGTCGAAAGCGTGCTGCTGCCACGCGATGGGCTGTGCGTCTCGTCGCAGGTCGGCTGCGCCGTCGGGTGCCAGTTCTGCATGACGGGCCGTGACGGCCTGCTGCGCCAGGTCGAAAGCGCCGAAATCATTGCGCAGGTCGCTCTCGCGCGCCTGCGCCGGCCGGTGCGCAAGGTGGTGTTCATGGGCATGGGCGAGCCGGCGCACAACCTGGACAACGTGATCGAAGCGATCGAGTTGCTCGGCACCGTGGGCAACATCGGCCACAAGAACCTGGTGTTCTCCACCGTCGGCGATCCGCGCGTGTTCGAGCGGCTGCTGCAGGCGCGCGTGCGGCCCGCGCTGGCGCTCTCGCTGCACACGACCAATGCCGAGCTGCGCAAGAAGCTCCTGCCGCGCGCGCCGAACCTGACGCCCGAAGCCCTCATTGACGCGGGCGAGCACTACGCCCGCGCCACCGGCTACCCCATCCAGTACCAGTGGACGCTGCTCGAAGGCGTGAACGACGGCCCCGAGGAAGTCGAAGGCATCGTGCGGCTGCTGTCGGGCAAGTACGGCGTGCTGAACATGATCCCGTTCAACACGGTGGAGGGCGTGGACTTCGGCCGCCCGTCGCGCGAGCGCTGCGAGCAGATGGCCCGCACGCTGCACGAACGCGGCATCCTCACGAAGCTGCGCTACTCGGCCGGCCAGGACGTCGACGGCGGCTGCGGCCAGCTGCGGGCGCGCGCGGCCGAGGTGCGGGTGACGGTGCCGATCCGCCGCGCCGACGACCGGCTCAGCTGAGCGAGGCCATCCAGTCCCACACCGCGCCGGGTGCCTCGACCATCACGTTGTGGCCATGCGGGCCGAGGTCGCGAGCGTCGGGGTCGAGGGAGCGGGTCTGCTCCATCGTCACCAGCGCGTCGTGCCGGCCCTGGCCGAGATGAACCGGGCAGCGCGCCAGGCCGACCAGTTCGGACAGCGGCGGCTTGCCCACGGCATTGGCGCGCGGGTCCATGGCGAGGCGCCATCCCTCGTCCTCTTGCGTCACGCCGCGCGCCACGACGGGCGCCGTCGCGTCGGCGATCGCGGCCAGGCCGGAGACCTTCAGGTAGCGGTCCCGTGCCTCTTCTTCTGTCGCGAAACGCTTGGCAGGCTGCATCGCCAGGGTCTCCATGCGGCGGACCTCTTCATCGCTCCATGCGACCTTGATGCCCGCCGCGAACACCGCTTGCGGCACGACGCCGAACCATCCCGTCGCGAGCGCCAGGCCGATCACGCCGCCCAGTGAATGGCCGAGCACCACGAGGCGGCCTTCGGGCTGCAGATGCGGCAGCACCGCACGCGCCACGGTGGCGGCGTGCTGGCCGATGGCGTAGGAGGCCTGCCGGTCCGATGCGCCGTGCCCGGGCAGGTCGAGCGCCAGCCAGCGACCGCGCCAGCGCGCACCGGCCTGCGCGCACAGCGGCGCCCACACCGCGCCTGTCGCGCCCATGCCATGCAGCAGCACCAGCAGGTCCGCGCCTTCGCCGCCTTGTTCCGTGTACATGTCCTTTGTCTCCTGGCACTTTCGATGGCGCGAGAATACCCGGCGACGCCCCGAAAAGGGCCCGATCGGCACCCGCTGCTGCAAGACAGCGCGGGGCCTTGTCCGGCCCCGTTTGCGCGGAATGGCTGACGCGCCGTACCCTGTGGTCCGGGGCATGCTTGGCGTTGTTTTTCCCCCGTCTCCCCGACGCTTCTCTTTTCCCTTCTCCTCCAAAGGCTTTCGCCGCCCCTCAAGAACCCATGCTTGATCGCCGATCCTTCCTCGCCGCCGGCAGTGCCGCCGCCGCACTCGCCGCCCTGGGACTGCCCGAAGAGGCGCTGGCCGCCAACGGCCTGCAACTGAGCCAGCCGGCGCCCTTTTCCTTCGATGCGCTCGTCGCGCAGGCCAAGCGCCTCGCGGCCCGCCCCTACACCGCCGCCGCGCCGCTGGCGCCGCAGGTGCTGGAGCGCATTGACTACGACGCGCACGGCAAGATCCGCTTCGACCCCGCCAACGCCCTCTTCCGCGACGGGCCCGGCGCCTTTCCGGTCACCTTCTTTCACCTCGGCCGCTTCTTCCAGACGCCGGTGCGCATGCACGTGCTGGAGACCGCCGGCGGCGACAGCTTTGCGCGCGAGGTGCTCTACAGCCCCACGTACTTCTCGATGCCCGCCGACAGCCCCGCGCGCGCCCTGCCCGACGGCGCTGGCTTCGCGGGCTTTCGCCTGCAGGAAAGCCGTCTGGGCGACCAGGGCAAGCTCGATTGGCAGAAGAACGACTGGGTCGCCTTTCTCGGCGCCTCGTACTTCCGCGCCATCGGCGAGCTCTACCAATACGGCCTGTCGGCGCGCGGCATCGCGCTCGACGTCGCGGTGCCCGACAAGCCCGAGGAGTTCCCGAACTTCACGCGCTTCTATTTCGAGACACCCGCTGCGGGCAACACCACCTCGATGACCGTCTACGCGCTGCTCGAGGGGCCGAGCGTCACCGGCGTGTTCAAGTTCGTCATGCAGCGCGGCAAGGCCGTGATCATGGACATCGACGCGCGCGTGTTCCTGCGCCGCGACGTGTCGCGCCTGGGCCTGGTGCCGCTCACGTCGATGTACTGGTACTCGGAAACCATCAAGCCCACCGCCATCGACTGGCGCCCCGAGGTGCACGACTCCGACGGCCTCGCGATCTGGAACGGCGCGGGCGAGCGCATCTGGCGCCCGCTCAACAACCCCACGCAGACCCGCGCCTCCGCCTTCGCCGACACCCGGCCGCGCGGCTTCGGCCTGCTGCAGCGCGACCGCAACTTCGACCACTACCAGGACGGCGTCAACTACGAGAAGCGCCCCAGCCTGTGGATCGAACCGCTGGGCGACTGGGGCGAAGGCTCGGTGCAGCTCATCGAGATCCCGACGGACGACGAGATCCACGACAACACCGTCGCCTTCTGGGTGCCCAAGGCCGATGCAAAAGCCGGCGCGAGCTACAGCCTGCAGTACCGGCTGCACTGGACCGACCAGGAGCCCTTTCCGTCACCGCTCGCGCGCTGCGTCGCCACCCGCATCGGCCGCGGCGGCCAACCGGGCCAGCCACGGCCGCAGGGCGTGCGCAAGTTCATGGTGGAGTTCATCGGGCAGCCGCTCACCACGGTGCCCTTCGGCGTGAAACCCGAACTGGTGCTCACCGCGCCGCGCGGCAAGTTCTCCTACGTCTTCGCCGAAGCCGTGCCGAATGGCGTGCCGGGCCACTGGCGCGCACAGTTCGACTTCACGCCCGAGGGCACGGAGCCGGTCGACATGCGGCTGTATCTGAAGAACGGGGACCAGACGTTGACGGAGACCTGGCTGTATCAGTACCAGCCGGGGTGAGTGGGGACGGCTGCATCCTGCAGCCTCAGTTGATTCGTGCGTTGGTCAGTTCCATGTCTTCAAACTGACTGCCTGTGAAGTCAACCTGCTCGCCCTGCAGGTTGGTCGCACTCACCTGCGTGCCTCGGCATTCGAGCAACTTCAAACGCGACCACTGGCTCGCATCGAAATTGAGTGCGGTCCAGTTGCACCGGGTGAAGGTGCAGTCGCTGAGCGTGCTGGCTTTCAACTGTGAGGCGCTGAAAGTGCAGTCCACGAAGGTGCATCCGCTGATCGCGATGCGCTGCATGTCGCACTGGCTGAAAGAGCAACCGCTGAACTGGCATGCGGTCCAGACGGCATCTTGAAAAGTGGTCGCAGTGAAGCTGCTGCCACTGAAGGCGCTGGACGAGAAGGTGATCAGGTTGAGGTCCAGGCCGGCGTAGGCCTTGCCATCGCTCTGGCCGGAAAGACCCGCCGGCGCACCGCCTGCGCCTTTTCGCCACTTGTCGTGGTCCTCGATGATTTGTTTGGCGCTCATGGTGCTCTCAACCTGTCCGACCGCACATGACGAAACACACGAACGCCCAATAGAGCCCGCAAAGCACGACGAGGAGCGCAAGAACCACCCACAGGATGGTTCCAGCCACCGATCCTGGCTTTTTCTTTTCCTGCTTAGCCATGTTGGACAACTCCCTGCGCATTGCGGCCGAGATCGGCAGCCTCGCTCGCGCCAAGGTTGAGTGCGTCGGGGCTCTTGAGCAGCAGCTCGTACTCGAACAAGCGGTTGACGCCTTCGCGTCCCGACAAACGAACCGGCTTGAGCGCCGGCCGCCCCAGAAACACCGGAACGGCGGTGCTGTTGATGTCGAGCGTGCGCGTTGGCGCAGCACTGAATGCGGACATGTATTCCTCCCAGAAGCCGCTCCTGTGGATCAGGAGTCAGGCGGCGGATTGTGGGAGGCCCATGTGCGCAAAAACAGGGGGAAAGAATCGGGCAACTATTGCGTGGCGAGCAGCGTGATGGACTGCACGCACCGCCCATTGCCCAAGCCGGCTCCAACCGGCTGCGACCACTATTTCTTCGTGACCGACACCAGCTCGACTTCGAAATTCAGCGTCGCATTCGGCGGAATCAGGCCGTTGCCCGCACCGCGCGCACCGTAAGCAATCGACGCGGGGCAGGTCAGCTTGGCCTTGCCGCCCGGCTTCATCTTCTGCACGCCTTCGGTCCAGCAGGGGATCACGCCGTTGAGCGGGAACTCGGTGGGTTCGCCGCGCTTGTACGAGCTGTCGAACTCCTTGCCGCTGTCGGGGAAGGTGCCGCGGTAGTGCACCTTGACCACGTCGGTGGCGGCGGGCGATGCGCCGGTGCCTTCCTTGAGCGACTGGTAGATCAGGCCGCTGGGCGTGGTGACTGCCGCGGACTGCGCAAAGGCTGCGGGAATGGCAAATACGGACACGAGCGCGGCACAGACAAATGACTTCACGAAACACCTCGGTGGTTGAAAAGCTGCCGATTATGGACAGCCCCCGTGAAGCCGCCTGTACGCCGATGTATCCGATGGAACGGCCCTTGCTTTGGGAGGGGTGCACTGTCACCATCCGCCCAGAGAGGAAGCCCCCATGCGCTCCAACGACGCTCCGCCGGCCCCCGTCGCCGGCACCGGTCATCTCAAGAAAGTCCTCGGTCCCGTCCAGTTGTGGGGCATCGCGGTCGGCCTCGTCATCTCGGGTGAATACTTTGGTTGGAGCTACGGCTGGAACACGGCCGGCACGCTCGGCTTCCTGGTCGCCACCGTGCTGGTGGCGACGATGTACACGACCTTCATCTTCAGCTTCACCGAGCTGTCGACCGCCATCCCGCACGCGGGCGGCCCCTTCGCCTATGCGCGGCGCGCCTTCGGGCCGCGCGGCGGTTTCGTGGCCGGCTTCGCGACGCTGATCGACTTCGTCTTCGCGCCGCCGGCCATCGCGCTGGCGATCGGCGCCTACCTCAACGTGCAGTTCCCGGGCATCAACCCGAAGTGGTTCGCGGTGGGGGCCTACGTGGTCTTCATCGGGCTGAACTGGATCGGCATCGGCATCGCAGCGGCGTTCGAGCTGTTCGTCACGGTGCTCGCGATCTTCGAGCTGTTGGTGTTCATGGGCGTGGTCGCGCCAGGCTGGTCGATGGCGAACTTCGTGGCCAACGGATGGGCCGGCGGCAATGTGCTGAACGGCGCGGCGGTGTCGGGCATCTTCGCGTCGATCCCGTTCGCGATCTGGTTCTTCCTGGCCATCGAGGGCGCGGCCATGGCGGCGGAAGAGGCGCGCGATCCGCACCGCACCATTCCGCTGGCCTACACCACCGGCATCGTCACGCTGGTGCTGCTGGCCTTCGGCGTGATGATCTTCGCGGGCGGCGTGGGCGACTGGCGCCAGCTCGCGAACATCAACGACCCGCTGCCACAGGCGATGAAGGCGGTGGTGGGCGCCAACAGCGGCTGGTTGCACATGCTGGTGTGGATCGGCCTGTTCGGCCTGGTCGCCTCGTTCCACGGCATCCTCATGGGCTACTCGCGCCAGATCTTCGCGCTCGCGCGCGCCGGCTACCTGCCGGCCTACTTCGCCGGCCTGAGTCCGCGCTTCGACACGCCGCACCGCGCGCTGCTGGCCGGTGGCGTGATCGGCATCGCCGCCATCTTCAGCGACGAGTGGGTGCAGTTCGGCGGACAGACGCTCACGGCCAACATCGTGACCATGGCCGTGCTCGGCGCGATCGTGATGTACCTGGTCTCGATGGCCGCCCTGTTCAAGCTGCGGCGCACCGAGCCCGACCTGCTGCGCACCTACCGCGCGCCCTTCTACCCCCTGTTCCCGGCCGTCTCGCTCGGGCTCGGCCTGGTGTGCCTGGGCGCGATGGTCTGGTTCAACCCGATGCTCACGGTGCTGTTCCTCGTGCTGATGGCGGCCGCCTACGGCTACTTCCTGCTCACCTCGGCGCAGCGCGACGCCGCCGCGCCGGACGCGATGTTGTCTTCCACGCCCTGACAAACAAAGATGCGCTACCGCACCACCATTGCCGGCCAGGGCTTCGCCTTCGACGATCTGCGACAGGTGCTCGCCTGCGCCAGCCCCGCGCGCTCGGGCGACTACCTCGCGGGCCTGGGCGCTGCCACCGCGCAGCAGCGCATGGCGGCGCGCCACGTGCTGGCCGACACGCCGCTGAAGCAGTTCCTCACCGAGGCGCTGATTCCCTACGAGCAGGACAACATCACGCGGCTGATCATCGACACGCACGACGCGCAGGCCTTCGCGCCGGTCGCGCACCTCACGGTCGGCGATTTCCGCAACTGGCTGCTGTCCGAGCAGGCCACCACAGAGGCACTCGCCGCGCTCGCACCAGGCCTCACGCCCGAGATGGTGGCGGCCGTGTCCAAGCTCATGCGCAACCAGGACCTGGTCGCGGTCGCGAAGAAGTGCCACGTGGTCACGCGCTTTCGCGACACCATCGGCCTGCCCGGCCACTTGGCCGTGCGCCTGCAACCCAACCACCCCACCGACGACCTGCGCGGCGTGGCCGCCTCCACGCTCGACGGCCTGCTGTACGGCGCGGGCGACGCGGTGATCGGCATCAACCCCGTGTCCGACAGCCTGCCGGTGCTCGGGCGCCTGCTGCACATGCTCGACGAGGTGATCCAGCGCTTCGAGATCCCCACGCAAAGCTGCGTGCTCACGCACGTGACCAACACGCTGAAGCTCGCCGAGGCCGGCGCGCCGGTGGATCTCGTGTTCCAGTCGATCGCGGGCACCGAGAAAGCGAACCTTTCGTTCGGCGTGACGCCCGCGCTGCTCGACGAGGCCCACGCCGCGGCGCAGTCGCTTGCGCGGGGCACCGTCGGCAACAACCTCATGTACTTCGAGACCGGCCAGGGCAGCGCACTCTCGGCCAACGCCCACTTCGGCGTCGACCAGCAGACCTGCGAGGTGCGCGCCTATGCGCTGGCGCGGCGCTACCAGCCGCTGCTCATCAACACCGTGGTCGGCTTCATCGGCCCCGAGTACCTGTACGACGGCAAGCAGATCATCCGCGCCGGGCTCGAAGACCACTTCAGCGGCAAGCTGATGGGCCTGCCGATCGGCTGCGACATCTGCTACACCAACCACGCCGAAGCCGACCAGGACGACATGGACACGCTGCTCGTGCTGCTGGGCACGGCGGGCATCAACTTCATCATGGGCATCCCGGGCGCGGACGACGTGATGCTCAACTACCAGAGCACCTCGTTCCACGACGCCCTCTTCCTGCGCGAAACGCTGGGCCTGAAGCGCGCGCCCGAGTTCGAGGCCTGGCTGCAGCGCATGCAGATCACCGACACCACCGGGCGGCTCGCACCGCCCACGGCCAACCGGCTGCTCAGCGACATGGGCGGGCTCTCCGCGCTGGCGCCATGAGCGATTCGCCGGTCACCCCCAACCCCTGGGCGCAATGGCGCGCCGCCACGCCCGCGCGGCTCGCGCTGGGCCGCGCCGGTGCCGGCATGCCCACCGACGAGACGCTGCGCTTCGGCTGGGCCCACGCGATGGCGCGCGACGCGATCCATGCGGCGCTCGATGTCGACGCGCTCGATGCCGCATTGCGCGCCGACCGATGGCAAGTGAACCGCGTGCACAGCCGCGCCCCCGACCGCACCACCTACCTGCGCCGCCCCGACCTGGGCCGCCAGCTCGACGCGGAAGATGCCGCGCGCCTGCGCGACGAGCGGCCTGCGGGCGGCTGCGACGTCTGCCTCGTGATCGGCGACGGCCTCTCCTCCCTCGCCGTCGCCCGCCACGCCGTGCCGCTGCTCGCGGCGCTGCGCCCGCAATTGCCGCCCGGCACGCGCCTGTCGCCCGTGTTCATCGCCACCCAGGCGCGCGTGGCGCTGGCCGACGAACTGGGCGAAGCGGTCGGCGCGGTGCTGTCGGTCATGCTCATCGGCGAGCGCCCGGGCCTGAGCTCGCCCGACAGCCTCGGCATCTACCTGACCCATTCGCCACGCCGCGGCCGGCACGACGCCGAACGCAACTGCATCTCGAACGTGCGACCCGAGGGGCTGTCGTACGCGCAGGCCGCCTTCAAGCTTGCGTGGCTGGTGCGCGAGTCGCTGCGCCGGGGGTTGAGCGGGGTGGAGCTCAAGGACGAGAGCGACCTGGCTGTGCTGGCTGCAGGCCCGGACGCCGTTGCCTATGATCCCGGGACCGATCCCCAGGAGACATAGCAATGAACGCCCCCCGCTACCCCCTCGCCGAACTGAAAGACCTGCCCGACGACATCCGCACCGCGATCCTTGCCGTGCAGGAAAAGGCCGGCTTCGTGCCCAACGTGTTCCTCGGCCTTGCGCGCCGCCCCGCCGAGTGGCGGGCCTTCTTCGCGTACCACGACGCGCTGATGCTCAAGGAAGAAGGCTCGCTCACCAAGGGCGACCGCGAGATGATCGTCACCGCCACCAGCGCGGTCAACCAATGCCTGTACTGCGTGGTGGCGCACGGCGCGCTGCTGCGCATCTACGAGAAGAAACCGCTGGTGGCCGACCAGGTGGCGGTGAACTACCGCAAGGCCGACATCACGCAGCGCCAGCGCGCGATGCTCGACTTTGCGATGAAGGTCTGCGAACGCTCGCACGAGATCGACGACCGCGACTTCGGGCCGCTGCACGCGCACGGCTTCGACGACGAGGACATCTGGGACATCGCGGCCATCACCGCCTTCTTCGGCCTGAGCAACCGCCTGGCCAGCTTCAGCGGCATGCAGCCGAACCCGGAGTTCTTCCTGATGGGCCGGCTGCCGCGCGAAAAGAAGTAAGAAGCCGAAGCGGCGAGCGCGCTCAGGCCTTGCCGCGGCACGAGGCCAGCGCGTCGAGCGCGGGCTTGTAGGTGGGCGTGGTCACGTCCATGAGGCCCAGCACCGTGTGATAGAGGTTGTCGTGCGTGAGCGGCGCGTCCAGGCCCGCCTCCATGCACGAACGCGAGAGCTTGCGGCGCTCGCTCATGCCGTCGCCGAACCACGTGACCATGGGCACGTGCTTTTGCGCATCGGGCGCGAAGCTGTAGGGCACGCCGTGCAGGAACAGGCCGTACTCGCCCAGCGACTCGCCGTGGTCACTCATGTACAGCAGCGCCGTGTCGTACTGCTTGGATTGGGTCTGGAGCCAGTCGATGGTCTGGCCGAGGAAATGGTCGGTCTGCGCGATCGAGTTGTCGTAGACGTTCATCAGCTCGGCATGCGCGCACTCGGCCAGCGCGTTGGTCTTGCACTCGGGCGTGAAGCGCTTCAGTTCGGGCGCCGAGCGCTTGTAGTAGGCCGGGCCGTGGCTGCCCATCTGGTGCATGACGAGCACGACACCCTTGGCACGCCGCTCGGCGGGCAGCGCGGCGATGCGTTCATCGAGGCCCTTGAGCATCACGTTGTCGAGGCATTCCTCGCCGTCGCACAGGGCCTTCTTGGTGGCCGAATCGAGCCCGTCGAAGGCCGAGGCGTTCGGGATGCGCGCGCACACGCCCTTGCAACCCGCCTGGTTGTCCAGCCAGAACACGGCCAGGCCCGAGGCCTGCAGCACGTCCATGAGGTTCTCGTACTCGTCCTTGCGCGACTCGTAGCCGCTCTTGCCCAGGGGCGAGAACATGCAGGGCACCGAGGCCAACGTGTTGGTGCCGCACGAGCGCACCTCGCGGTAGCTCAGCACATTGCGCTTGGCGAGCTCGGGCGTGGTGTCGCGGGCGTAGCCGTTCAGGCCGAAGTGATCGGAACGCGCGGTCTCGCCCACCACCACCACGAACAGCGGCGGGCGCTTCTGCGCCGCATAGCTCGCGCCGAGCGCCGTGCCTGCGGTGATCGGGATCAGCTTGCTGCTGCGCTTGAACATCGGCTTGAGCACCACGGCGCCAGCCGAGTACAGGCTGGCGATCGGGTTCATCATGTAGCGCAGGTGCACGTTGTTGCGCATCAGCGGCGCGAGCTGCCGGTTCATGGCCACGGCCGTGACCACCGCCACGGCGGCGGCCAGCACCAGCAGCAGCGCGTTGCGCCAGACGTGCGACAGCAGCCCCATCGGCACGATGCGCACGCGCCAGATCGCCCAGGCCGCCGGCAGAACGACCACGAGCACGTTGAAGGCCATGCGCCCGCTCAACAGGTCGCGCGCTTCGTTGGGGTCGGTCTGGAACGCGTTCGCGATCATGCTCGGGTCCATCACCACGCGGTACTGGAGCATGTAGTGCTGCGCCACCGCGGCGATCACGACCACGAGCAGCCACAGCGGTTTCATCCAGCGCGACCAGGCCGTGAGCGACAGCATCGCCACGGTGCCGCAGAAGGTGAGCATGCCCAACGCGGCGATGGTCGGCATGTAGGTGCTGGGCGCGCCGCCCAGGCGGGCCAGGTCGTTCAGCAGCGGCCAGTTGGCGGTGAGGCCGAGGTACAGGCTGAGCCAGACGATCACCTGCCGCGTCGAGCGGGGCTGCGAGATCCAGCGGTCGATGCGTTGCCAGAAAGTACCGGCGGCGCCCGCATCCGACAGCGGCGCGGGGCGGGATTCAGATCGGCTGGGAGCACGCGCCAGCAGCGCGGAGTCGAGACGCGAAACAGACATGCCGCCAATGTAGGCAGCGTGCCTGAAGAGAGCCTGAACAGTTCATTCAGAGCGCATTCAGGCTCGGCCGATGCGCGCGCGGCGCAGCAGCCGCAGGCGCGGGCTGCGCGACACCGCACGGCCGGCGGGGCGGCTGATGCCGCGCTCCACCACGATCGAGACCAGCGCCGCCAGGATCGCGGCGGCCGTCACGTCGGTCGGGAAATGCAGGCCCAGGTACAGCCGGCTCCAGGCCACCACCACCGCCGCCACGAGCGCCAGCCGCATCGGCGTGCGCCACGGCAGGCACCACAGCGAGAAGGCGGCGGCAAACGTGCCGGCCGCATGCAGGCTGGGGAAGCCCGGGCGCGCCCCCTGCGGCACCCACTGGATGCCCAGGCCGTAGAACGCGGGCCGCGGGAACGGCAGCACCGAGCGGAACACGTTCACCACCAGCCACACGACGAGCACGCTGACGAGTGCGGTGAAGAAGGCGTGGCGCCAGCGGCGGTCGAAGGCCGCGGCGGCCGCGATGGACAGCGCCAGCAGCGCCGGCAGCACGTCGGACGCGAACATCGCGAAGCGCAGGCTCCACGCCGGCGCGGAGGCCGAGGCGTTGAGCCAGCTGAACAGGGCGAAATCAAGGGCTTGCATGCAGGGGCGCGGTGCGCTCGATGGGAGGGGAAGTACGGCGGCGCGTCGCCACCAGTTCGATGAGGAAGCCGACCGTCCAGCAGACCCAGGCGGTCCACAGCGTGTGGCTCATGTAGTGCGCGCCGCGCATCTGCTGCGCCACGCCGAGCACGAAGCCGGCGACCAGCGCCACGCACAGCCACACGATGGCGCCACGCGGCGCCACATGCCGCAGCACGAAATACCCGCCGAGGTAGGCAAAGGCGGCCGAGGCATGGCCGGCCGGGAAACAGCCGCCCGGCCCGCCGTCGTCCTGGCCCCAGGCCCAATGCGACACGTAGCGCGCCACGCCGCCGAACTCCTTCAGGTCCCAGGGGCAGCTGGTGTCGCTCGCATGCTTGATCAGGCTCACGGCCAGCACCGAGGCCAGCACCGTCAGCGCCAGCTGCACGCGAGCGCCCGTGCCCAGGCGCCGCAGCACGCCCACGGGCCAGCGGATGGCGGCGAACAGGCCGATCACCAGCAGCCAGCTGAGGTTTCTCGCGCCCTCGTGCATCACGTGGACCAGGAAGGGGTTCTCGCGCCAGGGAAAGCCCATCGGCGTGCCGGCCAGGCGAGCCAGCGGCAGGTCGCCGCCAAGGGCGTCCCAGATCATCAGCAGGGCCAGGGCAAGCAAGGTCAGGGCTCCGAGACGGAGATACGGGGTACGACGGGTCATGAAGAAAAACAGGCCTCGGAACAGACTGGCGCAAGCCTACGCACGCGGGATGAACCCAGTCTGAAGCGACCTGAACGATTCCTGACGCGATCGCCAGAGGGGCGGCGCTAGACTTCGAGTTTTTGTAAGGGCCACCGCGTGCGAATCTTGCTGGTCGAAGATGACAGTTCGTTGGCAGACGCGGTCTGCAGCTACCTCGTCGCCAAGGCGTTCGTCGTCGACGTGGCCCCCAGCCTGGCCGAGGCGCGCGGCGCCCTGCTCTCGGTGCAGTACGCGGCGGTGCTGCTCGACCTGCATCTGGGCGACGGCGACGGCCTCTCTTTGCTGCCGCAGGTGCGCGCGCTGCGCGAGCCGCCCATCGTCATCGTGCTCACGGCGCGCGACCAGGTCACCGACCGCATCCGCGGCCTCGACGCCGGCGCCGACGACTACCTCATCAAGCCCTACGACCCGGCCGAGTTGCTCGCGCGGCTGCGCGCCGTGGAACGCCGGCGCAGCGCCAACACCTCGCCGGTGCTGCAGCTGGGCACGCTGGAGATCGACCTGGCGCACGACCGCGTGCGCAAGGACGGCGTGCCCGTCGTGCTCACGCAGAAGGAATGGGCCCTGCTGCGCGTGATGGCCACGCGGCCCGAGCGCATCCACACGCGCGACAACCTGGCCGACGCGCTGTACGGCTTCGGCGACGAGGCCGACAGCAACACGCTCGAGGTGTTCATCAGCCGGCTGCGGCGCAAGCTCGGGCGCAGCCACATCCAGACGCTGCGCGGCCTGGGCTACCGGCTGTCGTTCTCGGCGGACGACGAGGAATGACCAGCGCCCTGCTGCGCGACCGCCGCGATTCGCTGGCCGGGCGCCTCACGCGCACGCTGATCCTGTGGGTCGGCGGCGTGTGGCTGCTGTGCGTGCTCGCCGTGGTCTGGTACGTGGACCGCGAGATCAACCACAACTTCGACAACGAGCTGGTGGAGGTGTCGCACCGCATGTTCGACATGGCGGTGCAGGAGCTCGAGAAGCTGCGCCTGCGCCATGAAAGCGGCAAGCAGGACACGCCGCTGATCGCGCCCAAGCAGCTGTTCTCCGAAGATGCCGTGATGTACCAGGTGGTCGACGTGCACGAGCACGTGCTGCTGCGCTCGGCCGAAGCGCCCGACGACGCCTTCGATGTGCCGCTGGCCGCGGGCTTCGCCAACAACCAGACCTGGCGCATCTACACCGTGCGCCACCCCACGCTGGGCCTGTACTTCCAGGTGGCCGACCCGCTGGACGAACGCCGCCGCGCGCTGAACCGCACGCTGTTCGGCCTCATCATCCCGCTCGGCGCGGTGCTGCCGCTGCTGGCGCTGGTGCTGCGCCGCGTGGCGCGCACCGAGCTGCGCGTGCTGCAGCAGCTGGCCGCCGAGATCGAGAAGCGCAACGGCGCCGACCTGCGCCCCATCACCCTGCCCGGCCTGCCGCAGGAGCTGCGCGCGGTGGGCGACCATGTCAACCGGCTGCTGCAGCGGCTGTCGCAGTCGCTCGACGTGGAGCGCGCGCTGGCCGCCAATGCCGCGCATGAACTGCGCACGCCGCTGGCCGCCGCGCGCCTGCGGCTGCAGACCGCGCTCGACCACGACCTGAAGCGCACCGACGTCGAAGGCGCGCTGCAGGCGCTGCAGATGCTGAGCCACCGCGCCGAAAAGCTGCTGCAGCTGTCGCGCGCCGAATCGGGCGCCTCGCTCGCGCGAGCGCGGGTCGACCTGGTGCAACTGGCGGGCACGGTGGCACAGGAGTTCTGGCAAGACCCGCAGATCAACGAGCGCCTGAAGCTCAAGGTGCCCGACAGTGCGGCGCCCGTGGCCTTCGGCGACGTCGATGCATTGGCGATCGCGCTGCGCAACCTCGTCGAGAACGCCCTGCGCTACAGCGGCGACGGCCGCGTGACGATCGAGGTCGCGGCGCCCTGCGTGCTGGTGGTGCGCGATGCCGGTCCGGGTGTCAGCCCCGAGCAGCTGCAGTCGCTGCACCAGCGCCATGTGCGCCACGGCTCGGACCGGGCCGGCTACGGCCTGGGCATGTCGATCGTGGGCACCATCGTCGAGAAGCACAACGCGACGCTGGAGCTGGCCTCGCCGCCGCCCGGCATGGCGCGCGGCTTCGAGGCGCGCATCGTGCTGCGGCCGGCCTGAGCCTTTCGCGTCAGCGCGCTTTCAGTCGCTGACGATCTCGCGCAGCCAGTCGGGCAGCGCCAGCGCCTTCTGCTTCGGAAAATCGACCCAGATGGTGGTGGCGCCGCCGGCCGCGCAGAGCACGTCGGGCGCGTCTTCGCGGACCATGGTGGCCCAGCTCTCGAAGGTGGTGCGCCCCGGGTCGCTCACGTACATCTTGATGCGCACGTTGCCCGGGTACTCGATCTGCCGGTAGAAATTGCAGAAGGCGTTGACGATCACCATGCCCTCGCCGCCCGGCGTGGGCTCCACGCCGAGCGAGCGGATCCAGTCGATGCGCGCCGTTTCGAGGTAGCGGAAGTAGGTGCCGTTGTTCAGGTGGCCCATGGCGTCCATGTCGCCCCAGCGGATGGGGATCGACATCTCGTACACGAGCTTCTTCTTTTCGGGGATTTCGATTCTCATCGGTGGGCCTTGATGGATGCGAGGATGCCCAGGACGAACAGCGCCGCCGCCACCCATTCGGTGGTCTGTGGCCAGCGGCCGTCCCAGAGGAAGGAATAGAGCAAGGCGAACAGCGTCTCGCTCACGATGAGCTGGCCGCACAGGCTGGCCGAGAGCCGCTGGCTCGCGACGTTCCAGAGAATGGTCGCGAGCCACGACGAGCCGAAGCCGCTCGCCAGCGCGATCCAGATGAAGAGCATGCCGTCGGGCTGCGACTGCAGCGTGGCCACACCGCTGCCCGCCACCGCCCACAGCAGCAAGGCCCCGAGGCCGGTGGCGATGCCCAGCCAGTTGGCCCAGTCGGCCGCATGCACCTCGCGGTGCCGTTGCAGCCAGGCGGCGTTGAGCAGGCCGTAGACCGTCCAGCTCACCATCGAACACAGCGCCAGCGCAATGCCCCAGCCGAAGCGCGCGCCGCCTCCACCTGCACCGTGCTGCGCCGACCACGCGCCCCAGATCATCAGCGCGATGCCCGCGCCCGTGAGCAGCAGGCCGGGCAGCAAGGCCCGCATGTGCAGGCCCGCGGGACGGCCCAGCAGCATCATCCAGACGGGAATGGTGCCGATGATGAGGCTGGGCACCTCGGTGCCCGCCGCCGCGATGCCGAAGGCCAGCAGCAGGTAGTAGCCGCTGAAGCCCAGCACGCTGAGCGCGAGCGCCGCCAGCGCCTGCCGGCCCGTGGGCCAGCGCAGGGCCGCGGGCCGCGCGAACACCGCCAGCGCCGACACCGCGCCGAACACCGCGAAGCGCGCCGCCGTGATGTCGACCATGCCGAAGTGGCCGACCATGCGCGGCGCCACGAACACCAGGCCCCAGAGCGCGCCCGCGCCCAGGCCGGCGGCAATGCCGATCCAGGCCCGGGGGCTCAGAGTGCGAACCCGTCGTCGGCCGCGATGACGGCGCCGTTCACGAAATGGCTCTCGCCGCTGGCCAGCAGCACGATCAGGCCATCGAGGTCTTCGGGCTTGCCCACGCGCTTGCGCGGCAGCATGTTGACCAGCTTGGCGCCGCCCTCGGTGCTCCAGTGCTCCTCGTTGAGCTCGGTCGTGATGTAGCCCGGGCACAGCGCATTCACGTTGATGCCGAAGCGGCCCCATTCGAGCGCCATGGCCTTGGTCATCTGCACCACGGTGGCCTTGCTCATGCAGTAGGTGCCGATCTGCGGCATGACCTTCAGCGCCGCTGACGACGCGATGTTGATGATGCGTCCGCCGATGTAGGTGCCCGGCGCCTTGCCCTGGGCGCGCGCCAGCATGCGCTTGCCGACCTCCTGCGCGACGAAGAAGGAGCCCTTCACGTTGGTGTCGAAGATGTAGTCGTAGTCCTCGGGCGTGACGTCCTGCAGGCGCTGCGTGGCGCTCACGCCCGAGTTGTTGACCAGGATGTCGATGGGCCCCACTTCGGTTTCGGCGCGCGCCACGGCGGCCTTGATGCTGCCGATGTCGGTCACGTCGAGCTCGACTACGTGGGCGTCATGGCCCTCGCCTTCGATGCGTGCGCGCAGCTCCTTGAGCTTCTCGACGCGGCGGCTGGCCAGCACCACGGCGGCGCCGGCACGGGCCAGTGTTTTCGCGAACTGGGCGCCCAGTCCGCTGGAGGCGCCGGTGACGAAAGCCACGCGGCCGGAGAGATCGATGCTGTAAGCCATGAGCTGAATCCTGTGGAGTCGCGCAGGTGACGCAAGGCGCCTCGCCTGCGGGCGACAAGGCCCCCCGCCGGACGCCGCATAAAATGCCCGGCGAACCGGGACGCCCCCGCGCCTCTAAAAATCATTATCGACCCAACCCACATGACGCACGACGAAATCCTCGCCCAGTTCGGCCCTCGCGAAGCCATGGAATACGACGTGGTCGTGGTCGGCGGCGGCCCCGCCGGCCTCTCGACCGCGATCCGCCTCAAGCAGCTCGCCGCCCAGCAGGAGAAGGAAATCTCCGTCGTGGTGCTCGAGAAGGGTTCCGAGCCCGGCGCGCACATCCTGTCGGGCGCCATCATGGACCCGCGCGCGCTCAACGAGCTGCTGCCCGACTGGGAGGAACTCGGCGCCCCGCTGAACCAGCCGGTGACCGACGACGCCATGGTGTTCCTGAGCGAAAAGTCGGGCCTGCGCACGCCCAACGCCTTCCTGCCGGCCTGCTTCCAGAACCACGGCAACTACATCATCAGCCTGGGCGCCTTCACCAAGTGGCTGGCGCAGCAGGCCGAGAACCTGGGCGTGGAAATCTTCCCCGGCTTCCCGGCCGCCGAAGTGCTCTACAACGAGAACGGCTCGGTGCGCGGCGTGGCCACCGGCAACATGGGCGTCGGCAAGGACGGCGAACCCACCGAGAACTTCCAGCTCGGCATGGAGCTGCTGGGCAAGTACACGGTGTTCGCCGAAGGCGCGCGCGGCCACCTGGGCCGCCAGCTGATCGCCAAGTTCAAGCTCGACGAAGGCCGCGACCCGCAGACCTACGGCCTGGGCGTCAAGGAAGTCTGGGAAATCGATCCCAAGCGCCACCAGCCCGGTTTCGTGCTGCACACGGCCGGCTGGCCGATGGACAACAACACCTACGGCGGCGCGTTCCTCTATCACATGGAGGACAACAAGGTCACGATGGGCTTCATCACGGGCCTGGACTACAGCAACCCGTACCTGAGCCCGTTCGAGGAAATGCAGCGCTGGAAGCTGCACCCCAACATCCGCTGGTACCTCGAGGGCGACGAAGCCAAGGGCATCAAGCCCGCCAAGCGCATCGGCTACGGGGCGCGCGCCATCACGGCCGGCGGCCTGATGTCGCTGCCCAAGACGGTGTTCCCGGGCGGCGCGCTGGTCGGCTGCGAGGCCGGCTACCTGAACGTGAGCCGCATCAAGGGCAGCCACGCCGCCATCAAGACCGGCATGCTGTGCGCCGAGGCCGCGTTCGACGCGGTCATGGCCGGCCGCCAGCACGACGAACTCACGGCCTACCCGGCCGCGTTCGAGAAAAGCTGGCTCTACACCGAGCTGAACAAGGCCCGCAACTTCAAGGCCTGGTTCAAGAAGGGCCTGGGCATCGCCACGGTCATGAACGGCGTCGAGCAGTGGCTGCTCAAGGGTCACATCCCATGGACCCTGCGCCGCAACAAGCCCGACCACCAGTACCTGAAGCCGGCCGCCGAGTGCAAGCCCATCGTCTATCCGAAGCCGGACGGCAAGCTCACCTTCGACCGCCTCTCCAGCGTGTTCATCAGCAACACGAACCATGAAGAGCAGCAGCCCGCCCACCTGACGCTGAAGGACGCGTCGGTGCCGGTCAACGTCAACCTGGCCAAGTTCGCCGGCCCCGAAAGCCGCTACTGCCCGGCCGGCGTGTACGAGTTCGTGCCCGACGAAGCCAGCGCCGGCAAGGAGCGCCTGCAGATCAACGCGCAGAACTGCGTGCACTGCAAGACCTGCGACATCAAGGACCCGACGCAGAACATCGTCTGGGTCACGCCCGAAGGCGGCGGCGGGCCGAACTACGTGGGCATGTAAGCCCCGCAGCGTCGATGCATGAAAGCCCTCTTCGGAGGGCTTTTTTCATGGCGCTTCAGGCGAGGTACGCGGCGACCTCGTCGGGCGTGAGGAAGTGCACCAGCGACACCTGCGGGTTCTGCTCGGCGTGCAACACGTGGGTGAACCCGGTCCAGCCGCGCGCGGGCTTGTCGTCCGTCTCCAGCGCGACGAGCACCAGCCGCCCCTGCCGGCGCACGTTCTCGCGCAGCGTGCCTTCGCCCCAGGACCACGCCATGCGGTCCACCAGCTCGCCTTGGGCGAAGGCCGTCGCCTGCAGCCAGAGGAAGGCAGCGGCATCGCTGTCCGCGTCGCGGCGCGTGCGCGGCGGCTGGCGGATGCCCAGCGTCTGGGCGTGCGTTTCCATCAGGTCCTGCAGCAGCGAGAAGGCGTGGAAGTTGTTGTTGATGCCCTGTGCGCGAACGACCATGCCCGCGCGCGACGCCGGCAGCAGGACCACCAGTTCGTCCTCGTACGACAGCTGGGCCGCGGCGCGCAGGAAGTGCAAGGCCTCGAAGGGCAGCGAGTCGTTGGCGTACATCGCCTCGATGTGCGCGAGCAGGCCTGCGTCCGCCACCAGCGACTGGTGGTTGCGCACATCGCGCACCACCATGGTCATGAGCGGCAGCACCAGCAGGTCGACCGCGCGCTGCAGCGCATCGATCTCGAAACGCGCCTGCGGCGACAGTGCCGCGAGCGCCGCTTCGGCGGCCTGCCAGGCGGCGAGTTCTGCCTCGTCCTGCGGTTCGTCGCCCTCCTCGTCCTCCTCGTCGGGCTCGTACGGCTGCGCCGCGCAGTAAGGCGCCAGCGACGCCAGCAGGCGCCCGGCCAGCTGGCGCACGGCGTCGAACATGAGCTGCGGATCGGCGCCGTTCTCGACCAGCGCGCCGCAGAACACCGCCAGCAACGCGGCCCGGTGCGGATGCAGCTCGCCGAGCTGCGCGATGGCGGCCCGCAGCACCTCGTCCTTCGCCGAGCCCTCCACCACCTCGAAGTAGAGCGCGCGGACCTCCGGCCGTTTGAAGAAGGAAGCCTGGGTGTCGAGGTCGGCGTCCTGCAGCACAGGCAGTCGCAGGGTGGCAAGAAGATCGGGAGGCAGCATGGGCATGCGCAAATTGTGCGATACCGCCGACGCTATCCTCGCGACACAAGGACACAAGGAGACAGGACCCCATGCACATCGTCATCACCGGCGGCGCCGGCTTTCTCGGCGCGCGCCTGGCGCGCACCCTCCTGGCCCTGGGCCAGCTCTCGCTCGCCGGCGCGCCCACCCGCGACATCGCCCGTATCACGCTGGTCGACCGCGCCCCGCCGCCGCCCGACCTCGCGGCCAACGCGCGCATCGCAGCCGCCACCGGCGACCTCAACGCCCAGCTGGCCGACGACGGCGCCACCTTCTGGCGCGAGGCCGACGCGGTGTTCCACCTGGCAGCGGCCGTCAGCGGCGAATGCGAGGCCGACTTCGACCTGGGCATGCGCAGCAACTTCGCCGCCACGCACGGCCTGCTCGAGAAGCTGCGCGCGCTCGGCACGCGGCCGGTGCTGGTGTTCTCCAGCTCGCTCGCCGTGTTCGGCGATTCGCCCGAACAGCCGCTGCCCGCGCTCATCGACGACCACACGCTGCCCACGCCGCAGACCAGCTACGGCATCCAAAAATTCATCGGCGAGCAGCTGGTGGCCGACTACACGCGCAAGGGCTTCGTGCAGGGGCGCAGCGTGCGCCTCATGACGGTGAGCGTGCGCCCCGGCCTGCCCAACGGCGCGGCCTCGGGCTTCTTCAGCGGCATGATCCGCGAGCCGCTCGCCGGCCTGCGCGCGGCCTGCCCGGTGCCTGACGAGACGCCCGTGGCCATCGCCTCGCCGGCCCGGACCATCGAAGGCATCGTGCGCGCCGCCGAAGCCAGCGACGCCGACTGGGGCCCGCGCACCGCGCTCAACCTGCCCTCGCTGGCCACCACCGTGGGCGAAATGGCCGCCGCGCTCGAACGCGTGGCCGGCCGCGCCGCCACCGACCTGCTCGACCGCACGCCCGACGCCGCCATCCGCCGCATCGTGAAAACCTGGCCCGGACGCTTCGACACGCCGCGCGCGCGGGCCCTCGGCCTCACGGCCGACGAGAGCTTCGACGCGGTGATCCGCGCCTACGTCCGTGAAAGTCCCGACGCGGTCAAACTGGTTATTGGTGCATAGTCATTTCCTGACCTGCGCCTGACGCGCTTTCGACCCCCAACTCCCCGGAGACACCATGAAATTCGGCCACATCGCCGCCGCCTGCCTTTCGCTCGCCCTGGGCAGCGCCGCCCTCGCGCAGCAACCCACCGTTCTCAAGATCGGCTATGCGACGTCCAAGGAATCGCATTACGGCGTGGGCTCCACCGTGTTCTGCGAAGAGGTCGAGAAGAACACCCAGAACCGCTTCAAGTGCCAGCACTTCGCCAACTCGGCGCTGGGCGGCGAGCGCGAGCAGATCGAAGCGATCCAGCTGGGCACGCAAGACCTGCTGAACACCTCGACCGGCCCCGTGGGCAACTTCGTGCCCGAGGTCAAGATCGTCGACATCCCCTTCCTGTTCCGCGACTACGACCACGCCCGCAAGGTCATGGACGGCCCCATCGGCCAGGACATCCTGACCAAGTTCCCGAGCAAGGGCATCATCGCGCTGGCCTGGACGGAAAACGGCTTTCGCCACATGACGAACAGCAAGCGCGACATCGTCAAGCCCACCGACGCGGCCGGCCTGAAGATGCGCACCATGGAAAACAAGGTGCACATGGACGGCTACCGCACCTTCGGCATCCTGCCCACGCCGATGGCCTTCCCGGAACTCTTCGGCGCGCTGCAGCAAGGCACGGTCGACGGCCAGGAAAACCCGATTCCGGTGATCCTGTCCTCGAAGTTCTCGCAGGTGCAAAAGCACCTGTCGCTCACCGGCCACGTCTACTCGCCGGCGCTGCTGCTGCTGTCGCCCAAGGTGTGGAACAAGCTCTCGGACGCCGACAAGAAGGTGTTCACCGAAGCGGCGAAGAAGGCCTCGATCGCGCAGCGCAAGAAGGTCAACGACGACGAGAACAACGGCATCGCCCAGCTTGAGAAAGACGGCATGAAGGTCACGCGCACCGTCGACGGCGCGGCCTTCCGCGAAGCCCTGAAGCCGGCCTACGTGGGCTACGCCAAGGAATTCGGCGCCGACAACATCAAGAAGATCACGGACGTCAAGTAAGACTGCTCCGCCCCGACCGCGCCCGGCCCGCCTCAGTGTGCCGGGCGCTTCGCATTTCCGACACCACAGAGAACCACAACGTGCAAGCTTTCGAGCGCTACTTTCTCGCCGCCAACCGGTGGGCGCTGATCCTCCTGCTGGCGGCCATGTCCGTCATCATCTTCACCAACGTCGTGCTGCGCTACACCACGAACCAGTCGATCGAATGGGCCGAAGAGGTGTCGCGCCACATGATGATCTGGCTCACCTTCCTGGGCGCCGGGCCCGTGCTGCGCTACGGCGGCCACATCGCGGTCGAGAACCTGCAGGACGCCCTGCCCCGGCCCGCGGCCGTGGCGGTGCGCATCGTGGTGGCCGGGCTGCTGTTCGCCTTCTTCGGCTTCATGGTCTGGTACGGCTGGCTCTACATGGAGCGCACGATGTTCCAGCTCACCGCCGTGACGCAGATTCCGTTTGCCTACATCTACAGCGCGATGCTGATCGGCGGCGTGCTGCTGATCGTGCACTGGCTGCTGGTGGTGCGCGGCTACGTGCTGAACCGCGAGTTCGCGTCGGACGCGCATTTCGACGCCAACGCGTCGGCCTCGCTGTAAGGAGAAGACCATGGATGCCAGCATTGTCCTGATCGTCTCCGCCTGCGTGTTCCTGGCCATCGGCGTGCCCGTGGCCTTCGCGCTCGGCCTGGCCACGGCCGCCACCCTGATCCTCGCGGAAAGCTACCCGCTGATGGTGCTGCTGAAGGAAACCTTCACCGGCATCGACAGCTTTCCGCTGATGGCCGTGCCCTTCTTCATCCTGGCCGCCGAGCTCATGAGCGGCGGCTCGCTCACCGAGGTGCTGCTGCGCTTCGCGGGCCAGTTCGTCGGCCACCGCCGCGGCGGGCTGGGCTACACCAACGTGGTGTCTCTGACCTTCTTCTCGGGCATCTCGGGCTCGGCGCTGGCCGACGCGGCCGGCCCCGGCTCGATGCTCATCAAGATGATGGACAAGGCCGGCTACGACCGCTCGTACGCGGCGGCGCTCACGGCCTCCACGGCCATCGTGGGGCCGATCATTCCGCCCTCGATCATCATGATCATCTACGCGCTGCAGGACGAAACGGTGTCGGTCGGCCAGCTGTTCGTGGCCGGCATCGTGCCGGGCATCCTGATCGCGGTGGCGATGTGCGTGGTGAACTTCTACGTCTCGAAGAAGCGCAACTACAAGGGCGACGGCCAGACGCCGCCGCTGCGCGAAATTCTCATCACGACGTGGAAGGCGATTCCCGCCATCCTGCTGCCGGTGGTGATCCTGGGCGGCATGCGCGCCGGCTGGTTCACGCCCACCGAAGCGTCGGTGGTGGCGGTGTTCTACGCGCTGGTGTGCGGCAAGTTCATCTACCGCACGCTCGAGTGGAAGATGCTGCCCGACATCCTGTCGCGCTCGGCCCTGCTGTCGGCGTCGGTGCTGATCATCATCGGCCTGTCGGCCTCGTTCGCGTGGGTGCTGACCATCGAAGGCATTCCGCAGCAGATGGCCGAATGGCTCATCAGCATGAACCTCTCGCCGTGGATGTTCCTGATCATCGTCAACGTGTTCCTGCTCTTGTTCGGCATCTTCATCGAGCCGCTGCCGGGCGTGATGGTGCTGGCGCCGATCCTGGCGCCGGTGGCGATCAAGCTGGGCGTCGACCCGGTGCACTTCGCGATGATCGTGATCTTCAACCTCACGCTGGGCATGATCACGCCGCCGGTGGGCGGGCTGCTGTTCGTCACCTGCAACGTGTCGAAGGTGCCGATGTCGGCGCTGGTGAAGGAACTGGTGCCCTTCCTGTGGGCGCACGGCGCGGTGCTGATGCTGCTGACCTTCGTGCCGATGCTCAGCACCTGGCTGCCGCGCGCGCTCGGGTTCAAGTAGCGGCGCAGGCCGCTCCCGCCCCCGCCTTCACCCGCCTCAGGCCGGCGGGTGCAGGTACTGGCTCGGCGGCACGCCGAGCGTGCGGCGGAACATCGCGGTGAAGGCGCTCGGGCTCTCGTAGCCGTGCGCCAGCGCCACCTCCAGGATCGACGCGCCCGCGGCCAGCCGCGGCAGGCTCAGCAGCAGCCGCGCCTGGCGGCACCATGCACCGAAAGTCATGCCGGTCTCGCGTTCGAACAGCCGCGCCAGCGTGCGCGCGTTCATGTGCAGCCGCACGGCCCAGCCGTCGAGCGTGGCGGGCTGCGCGGGGTCGCGGATGAACGCCTCGCACAGCGCGGCCAGGCGCGCGTGGCGCGGCATCGGCACATGCAGCGACAGCGCGGGCGCGGCCTCGATCTCGTCGAGGATCAGCTCCATCACGCGCTCGTCGCGCCCGCCCGGCGGGTAGTCCAGCGGCAGCGACACGGCCGCCACGATCAGCTCGCGCAACAGCGCCCCCACGTGGATCACGCGGCAGTCGGCCCCCAGGTCGGCCCGCGTGCCGGGCTCGACGAAGACCGTGCGCATCTTCACCTCGCCCGCCATGCGGATCTGGTGCGTCATGCCCGGCGGCACCCAGACGCCGCGCCCCGGCGGCACCACCCAGCTGCCGGCCGCGGCGCCGACCATCATCACGCCCGAAATCGCATGAATGAGCTGCCCGCGCCGGTGCGCATGCGGCGGAATGAAGGCGTCGCCCGCCGGATCGGTGGCCAGCACGGCGACCGCGCGCGGAGTCGATTCGCCCTCGTCGGGGCGCAGATTCAGTTTGTCCATTTCGCGACGATGTTTGCACATTCGTAGCGAGAACATCTTCCCATGGCTTCCTACGATGGCTCTTCTCCCTCTTTTTCTCCAACCGGACATCCAGGAAAGAAGCCATCGCATGAACACGCGCCGACTCGGGCTGCTCACCGGCACCCATGCCGTCAACGACCTCTACCAGGGCCTCGTGCCCGCGCTGCTGCCCTTCATGGTGCTGGAGCGCGGCTACAGCTACACGGCCGTGAGCGGCCTGATGCTGGCGGCCACCGGGCTGTCGAGCGTGGTGCAGCCGCTGTTCGGCCTGTACGCCGACCGCCACCCGCGCGCCTGGCTGGTGCCCGTGGGCTTCCTGGTGGCGGCGCTGGGCGTGGTGCTGGCGGGCCTGAGCCAGAGCTACCTGCTGACCTGGATCGCGGTCGCGCTGTGCGGGCTGGGCATCGCGGCCTACCACCCGCCCGCCACCGTGGCCGCGCGCGCGGCGGCGGCGCCTCGCAGAAGGCGATGAGCGTGTTCTCGGTGGGCGGCACCATCGGCGCCTCGTTCGCGCCCGTGCTGGCGGCCACGGTGGTCGGCGGCGGCAGCCTGTCGCGCAGCTATCTGCTGGGCATTCCCGCGCTGGCGATGGGCGTGGTGTGGGTCGCGGCGAACGCGCGGCGCAGCGCGGCGGCCCACCATGCGGCCACGGCGGCGCGCGCCGCGCAGGCCCGCGCCCAGGTGCTGAAGCCGCACAACGACTGGCGCGCCTTCAGCCTGCTGGTGGCGACCATCGTGGGCTGGTCGATCCCCTACGTCACGGTGCTGTCGATGCTCTCGCTGCGCATCACGCGCGACCTGCACGGCACCACCTTCCAAGGCGCCGCGGCGCTCACCGCCTTCACCGCCGCGGGGGCCGTGGGCACGCTGGCCGGCGGCTGGCTCGGCGACCGTACCGGGCGCATGGGCACGATCCGCTGCGGCTACCTGCTCGCGCTGCCGGCCATGGCGGGCCTCGTGCTCGCCTCCACGCCCGGCGCGGCGCTGGCCTGCACCGCGCTGCTCGGCATGAGCATGTTCCTGCCCTTCGCTGCGCAGGTGACGCTCGCGCAGGACTACCTGCCGCGCAACCCGGCCACCGCCAGCGGCATCACGCTCGGTCTCGCGCTCTCGGTCGGCGGGCTGGTGTCGCCGCTGTTCGGCCTGCTGTCGGATGCACGCGGGCTCGGCGTGACGCTCACGGTGGTGTTGTGCGTGCTGTGCGTCGCGACCGTGCTGGCCTTGCGGCTGCGCAACCGCACGGTGCAGGTGATGGCGGGCGAGGCTGCGGCGGCCTGAGTTGAGTTCCGTTCCCGCGCAACGGCAGCGCCCACCGTGCACAGGGCACTGGGTGCTTCCCGCAGCGAAATCAAGGAGGAGCCGAAGGCGGGGGACATTCGCGGAGGGAAGCACCCGGTGTCCTGTGCACGCGCCCTGAACCACGAACCACCGAAATCCGTGGGCGATTCCACGCCGCACGCCTGCTCTTTCACTGCCAGAATCGACGCAAGCTTCGACGTCGAGCCTGACAGACAAGAAGAAGGAAAGAGAAGGACGCCATGCACCGAATCGTCGCCCAGGGCAGCAGCCTTGTCGCTGCCGGCTTGCTGGCCACCGCCGGTATCGCGGCCACGCCGGCCGCCGCGCCCGTTGCAGCCGTTGCGCCAGCAGCCGCCCCCGCCAATCCCGTCACCCACCTCGCCGAAGTGGAAACCGCCGTGCGCGCCTGGGCCGCCGCCTGGTCCGCGCGCGACGTCGAGCGCTACCTCGCAGCCTACGCGAGCGACTTCACCCCCGCGCGCGGCCAGACCCGCGAGCGCTGGGAGGCCGACCGGCGCGCCCGCATCACGGGCAAGTCGCGCATCAGCGTGGGCATCGAGGGGCTGGTGATCAGCGTCCAGGGCACGTCGGCCAGCGCGCAGTTCCGGCAGGTCTACAGCGCCGACGCGCTCACCGAGACCGACCGCAAGACGCTCGAGCTGCAGCGCGTGGGCCCGCGCTGGCTGATCCGCAAGGAGAGCGCGGGCAACTGACGCGCACCGCCTTTTCCCTGTAAGGCAAATGGTTCACGAAGATGTCACCACTTGCAACGATGCTGCAGCCTTCGACCTCCGAAAGCTGTGGCCGCCATGTTCCCCACCAAGACCGAGAAGGCACGCGACGAACTCCAGGCCGGGCAGCGCACGCTCAGCCAGCGTGAGCGCGCCCTGCTGCTCATGGCCGACGGCCGGCGCTCTCTGACCGACTTCAGCCCGCTGTTCCCCAGCCGCGTCGAGGCCGAGCAGGCGATCCAGGGGCTGATGCAGCGCGGCTACCTGCAGGTCGCGCGCCCGGTCGCGCCGCCTCCTGCACCGGCCCCCACGCCCGTCCCCGCCGCCGAGCCGATCCAGGTCGCCACCTCGGCCGACAGCTTCGACGGCAAGCGCTCGCTGGCCACCACGCGCATGTTCCTGTTCGACATCTGCGAGCGCATGTTCGTGCGCCGCGACCCGCGCTTCGCCAACCAGATGCGCGACGCCCTGCGCGAGGCCCGCGACCGCGAAGCCATGCTGACCATCGCCGCGCTGATGCTCTCAGAGATCGAGAAGGCCGCCGGCCCCGAGCGCGCCGACTCGCTGCGCGAGCGCATCGACAAGCTGCTGCCGCCGGCCGAAACCGTGCACTGAGCCGCCAGCCCCGGCCCCGCGATCCACTACACTCGCCGGGTCAGGAGAGAGCCCCGCGCGACGGGGCCGCCGAAGGCGCAGGGGTTCCCCGAACGCTCAGGCAAAAGGACTGACAAGACGCCGGCAACCACCGGCGTTTCCTTGCTGGAGAGAGGCCGTGGCATTGCATGCGGCCCACCGAAGGAGCAAACCCCGATCGTGGGGCGAATCTCTCAGGTAAAGCGGACAGCAGGGGTGGCCCGTGGCGTTGCAGCCATGGATTTCGACTGCCCCTTTGGAGTGCCCCGTGGCCGCTTCTACCGCTTCTGACGCCCAACTTCTCAAGACCCCGCTGTACGACCTCCACGTCGAGTTGGGCGCCCGCATGGTGCCCTTTGCGGGCTATTCGATGCCGGTCCAGTACCCCGCCGGCCTCATGGCCGAGCACAAGCACACGCGCGACGCGGCCGGCCTGTTCGACATCTCGCACATGGGCCAGTTGCGCCTGGTCGGCCCCGACGCCGCCGCCGCGTTCGAAACCCTGATGCCCGTCGACGTGATCGACCTGCCCGCCGGCAAGCAGCGCTACGGCCTGCTGCTGAACGACGAGGGCGGCATCCTCGACGACCTGATGTTCTTCAACGAAGGCCACGGTTCGATCTTCGTGATCGTGAATGGCGCCTGCAAGGTGGCCGACATCGCCCACATCCAGGACAAGATCGGCGCGCGCTGCCAGGTGCAGCCCCTGCCCGACCACGCGCTGCTGGCACTGCAAGGCCCGCAGGCCGCGGCCACGCTGGCGCGCCTGTCGCCCGGTATCGAGCGCTTCGTGTTCATGACCGGCGGCGCGGTGCAGATCGGCGGCATCGCCGCCTTCGTCACCCGCAGCGGCTACACCGGCGAAGACGGCTTCGAGATCTCGGTGGCCGCAAAAGACGCCGACGCCCTCGCCCGCCTGCTGCTCGCACAGCCCGAGGTGAAGCCCGTCGGCCTGGGCGCGCGCAACTCGCTGCGGCTCGAAGCCGGCCTGTGCCTGTACGGCAACGACATCGACACCACCACCACCCCGGTCGAAGCCTCGCTCAACTGGGCGATCCAGAAGGTGCGCCGCGCCGGCGGTGCGCGCGAAGGCGGTTTCCCGGGCGCGGCCAAGGTGCTGGCCCAATTGGCTGCCGTCGCCTCGGGCGCGGCCGGCCACACCGACCACAAGACACTCACGCGCAAGCGCGTCGGCCTCGTGGCACTCGAACGCATTCCGGTGCGCGACGGCACGCTGCTGCAGTCGCTCGAAGGCCACGACATCGGCACCGTCACCAGCGGCCTGCTCGGCCCCACGGCCGACCGCTGCGTGGCCATGGGCTACGTGGCCGCCGCCTTCGCCGAGCCCGGCACGCGCGTGCAGGCCATCGTGCGCGGCAAGCCGGTGCCGATGGAGGTCTCGACCCTGCCTTTCGTGCCGACGCGCTACTACCGCGGCTGACCGACACTGAACCCCGCAGACCCGGCTAGGCTCTGCACCCCGATTCCATTTTTTCCACGAGGAGTTTTTTCATGAGCATCAAATACACCAAGGACCACGAATGGGTGGCGGCCGAAGGCGGCGCCGCCACCGTTGGCATCACCGTGCATGCGCAGGACGCGCTGGGCGACGTGGTGTTCGTCGACCTGCCTGAAGTGGGCAAGACCTTCGCGCAGGGCGAGGTCGCCGGTGTGGTCGAGTCGGTGAAGGCCGCCGCCGATGTGTTCATGCCCGTGTCGGGCGAGATCACCGAAGTCAACGAAGCGCTGCGCGCCGACCCGTCGCTGGCCAACAGCGACCCGCTGGCCGCCGGCTGGTTCTTCAAGGTCAAGCTGAGCGAACCCGCGCAGCTCGACGCCCTGCTCGACGCCGCCAGCTACGACAAGTTCGCCGCCGAATCCTGATCCGCTGAACAGCAGCTTCCTCGCACCTTCGTTCCTTCTCCCCCGAGCCTTCACCGCCATGCCGATTCCCGCCCTTCCCTCTTTGCAAGAACTAGAGAACGCCGAAGAATTCCTCGCCCGCCACATCGGCATCGATGCGGCGGACGAGGCGCGCATGCTGCCGGTGATCGGCTCGGAAACGCGCGCGGAGCTCATCGACGGCATCGTGCCGGCGGCCATCCGCCGTGCCCGGCCGATGCGCCTGCCCGCGCCGGTCACGGAGGCCGACGCGCTGGCCGAGCTGAAGGCGCTGGCGTCGAAGAACAAGGTGTTCAAGAGCTTCATCGGCCAGGGCTACTACGGCACGCACACGCCGGGCGTGATCCTGCGCAACATCCTGGAGAACCCCGCCTGGTACACCGCCTACACGCCCTACCAGGCCGAGATTTCGCAGGGCCGCATGGAAGCCCTGCTCAACTTCCAGACGATGGTGTGCGACCTCACGGGCATGGCCATCGCCAACGCCTCGATGCTCGACGAGGCCACGGCCGCCGCCGAGGCGATGACGCTCGCCAAGCGCAGCGTGAAGAGCAAGAGCAACGTGTTCCTGGTCTCTGGCGACTGCCACCCGCAGACCATCGAGGTCATCAAGACCCGCGCCGCGCCGCTGGGCATCGAGGTCAAGGTGAGCACCGTGTCGGAAACGCTGCCGCACCTGATGGTGAGCGGCGAATTCTTCGGCGTGCTCGCGCAGTACCCGGCCACCACCGGCCACGTGCACGACCTGCGCCCGCTCGCGGGCCACGCGCACCAGTGCGACGCCGCCTTCATCGTCGCGGCCGACCTGCTGGCGCTGACGCTGCTGGTCGCTCCCGGCGAGTTCGATGCCGACATCGTCTGCGGCACCACGCAGCGCTTCGGCATGCCGCTGTGCAACGGCGGCCCGCACGCCGCCTACCTGGCCTGCCGCGATTCGTTCAAGCGCTCGCTGCCCGGCCGCCTTGTCGGCGTGAGCGTCGACACGCACGGCCAGCCCGCCTACCGCCTCGCGCTGCAGACGCGCGAGCAGCACATCCGCCGCGAGAAGGCCACCTCGAACATCTGCACCGCGCAGGTGCTGCCGGCCGTGGTCGCCAGCATGTACGCCGTGTACCACGGCCCCGACGGCCTCACGCGCATCGCACAGCGCGTGGCCGTGCTCACCGCCATCCTCGCCAAGGGCCTGTCGCAGATGGGCCGCGAGCCGGTGAACACAACCGCCTTCGACTCGCTGACGATCCGCACCGGCGACGACACGGCCGCGATCATCGAACGCGCGCAGGCCGGCGGCGTCAACCTGCGCCAGCGCCTGCAGCAGCACCTGGGCATCTCGCTGGACGAAACCACGACGCGCGCCGACATCGAAACCCTGTGGGCCCTGTTCGTGCCGGCCGGCACCGCGATGCCGCGCTTCGACGAGCTGGCCGCCAACACCACGCCGCTGATTCCAGAGGACCTGCGCCGCACCAGCGCCTTCCTCACGCACCCGGTGTTCAACACCCACAAGAGCGAAACGGCGATGCTGCGCTACATCCGCAGCCTGTCGGACAAGGACCTCGCGCTCGACCGCAGCATGATCCCGCTGGGCAGCTGCACCATGAAGCTCAACGCAACCAGCGAGATGATCCCCATCACCTGGCCCGAGTTCGCCAACATCCACCCCTTCGCGCCCGCCGACCAGCTGCAGGGCTACGCCCAGCTCGACGCGCAGCTGCGCGCTTGGCTGTGCGAGGCCACCGGCTACGCGGGCATCAGCCTGCAGCCCAACGCGGGCTCGCAGGGCGAGTACGCGGGCCTGCTGGCCATCAAGTCCTTCCATGAAGCCAAGGGCCAGGGCCACCGCAACATCTGCCTGATTCCCTCGTCGGCGCACGGCACCAACCCGGCCAGCGCCCAGATGGTGGGCCTGCAGGTGGTGGTGACGGCCTGCGACGCGCAAGGCAACGTCGACATGGACGACCTCAAGCGCGCCTGCGAGAAGCACAGCGCCCACCTGGCCGCCGTGATGATCACCTACCCCAGCACGCACGGCGTGTTCGAAACCCGCGTGAAGGAGCTGTGCGAGCTCGTGCATGAGCACGGCGGCCGCGTGTACGTCGACGGCGCCAACATGAACGCGCTGGTCGGCGTGGCCGCACCGGGCGAGTTCGGCGGCGACGTGAGCCACCTGAACCTGCACAAGACCTTCTGCATTCCGCACGGCGGCGGCGGCCCGGGCGTCGGCCCGGTCTGCGTGGTCGAAGACCTCGTGCCCTACCTGCCGGGCCACGCCACGGCCGGCGTGCCCTCGAATGGCGTGGGCGCCGTGTCGGCCGCGCCGCTGGGCAATGCGGCCGTGCTGCCGATCAGCTGGATGTACTGCCGCATGATGGGCGCCAAGGGCCTGCAGGCCGCCACCGAAACGGCCATCCTCAGCGCCAACTACATCAGCGCCCGCCTGAAGGACCACTACCCCACGCTGTACGCGAGCCCCAACGGCCACGTCGCGCACGAGTGCATCCTCGACCTGCGTCCGCTCAAGGACACCAGCGGCGTCACCGCCGAAGACGTGGCCAAGCGCCTCATCGACTACGGTTTCCATGCGCCCACGCTGAGCTTCCCCGTGCCCGGCACGCTGATGGTGGAGCCCACCGAAAGCGAACCGCTGGCCGAGCTCGACCGCTTCGTCGACGCGATGATCGCCATCCGCGGCGAGATCCGCCGCGTCGAAGAAGGCGTCTGGTCGAAGGACGACAACCCGCTCAAGCACGCGCCGCACACCGCCGCCAGCCTGCTGGGCACGGAGTGGAGCCACCCGTACTCGCGCGAACTCGGCGCGTTCCCGCTGGCCGAACTCAAGCAGGCCAAGTACTGGCCGCCGATCGGGCGCGTCGACAACGTCTACGGCGACCGCAACCTGTTCTGCAGTTGCGTGCCGGTGGGCGAGTACCAGGAAACCGAAGAGGCCTGACGAAGGCGCGGCGGCGCAGGCCGCCCGCCGTTCAGCCTTCGCGCCGGTACATGGCCCACTTCACGGTGAGCAGGTCCGCGGCGATCTTCGCGGCGTTCACGCCCGCGTAGGTTTCGGACGGATCGAACGCGAAGGCCGCCTGGTAGCGCTTGATGTGCGCGTAGTCCCGGTCGAAGGTCATCGGGCCCATGAGTTCGGTCGGGTCGGTGCCGGCGGGAAGCGCCAGGAATTTCCCGGGGTCGGTGGTGCTCTGGTAAAGATCGACGCTCATCAGGTTCATGGCTTGCCCTCGAAGTCGTAGGCGCAAATCATCTCGACCCTTCGCGCCGCATGCAATCGGCCCGCGCCTACAGGGCGTGCAGGCGGGGCGCTGTCAGTGCATCGCGCCTCAGGGCTGCTTCTTCTTCGCGATCTCGCCGGTGGCGATCTGCGCGCGCAGCCCGCGCAGGCTGGCCTTCATCTTGCGCTCGTTCTCGGGCCCCATGCGCACCAGGATCTTCTGGCCGGCCGAGAGCGATTCGAGCTTCGGGTCGGCGTATTCGTAGCGCACCCAGGGCCGCTGCGAGGGGATGTCGCCCTTCACCTCGACCAGCTTCACCTGCACCGGCCCCGTGGGCTCGGGCGCCTGCAGCAGGTGGTCGATCACGGCAATGAAGCGGTCGTTGAAGTAGCGCCCCGGATAGCCCAGCTCTTCGTACGCCTGCTGGAACAGCGGGTACAGCCGCGCATACACCGCCGCCGCCTTGGCCGGATCGACAGCCCCGGCCAGCATCACGATGCCGTTGTAGCGCGCGGCGTTGTTCGCCGCGATGGTCTGCACGCCGCCCTGCTGCGGCCCCTCGGTGATGAAGCGCTGCGGCGCGGGCTGTACGGGCCACTTGCTGGCGGGTGCCTGCTCGCGCGGCAGGTTGTCGACGGTGGCCACGAAGCGCCGCACGACGCCGTCGGACTGCAGGTAGGCCGCCACGGCCTTGCCGCCCAGCAGCTCGGTGAGCGCCTTCATCACACGCGCATCGGAACTGGCCAGCGCGGGCAGCGCGGCATCGGGCGGGGCCAGCGCCTCGACCGGGTTCTGCGGGCCCTTCGGCTCTTCAACCTTGGGCGGCTCGGGGGGCGCGTCGGTCGGGGCGACGGCCACCGGCGCGGTCGGCAGCGGCGCCAGTTGCTGCTGCTGGTACCAGCGCCAGCCGAAATACGCCGCCACCAACACGACCAGCGCCAGGCCGACGATGGTGCCCATCGGCGCTTCCTTGCGGGGTCGGAATTCGGGGGTGTCGCGGGGGGAGTCGGCGTCGGACATGGGCGGTTTCCTTTTGCGGGATGGCAGTGGGGAGACGAAAGGCAATGGTGCACCAGGATGGCCTGCACGGCCCGCACGATCGCCACGTTCTCGTAACCCCCTGTGACGCCCCACCCGCGCCGAAGTTCAGTCGCTCAGCCCGTCACGCGCCGCCGATGCGCACCACGTGCGCCTCGCGCGGGTCGACGCGACCCGCGTGCAGGTCGGCGATCACGGCCTGCGCATGCGCGAAGCCGCGCCCCTGCGCCAGCGTCATCCAGCGGTTGCCCGGGCGGCTCAGCTCGGCGATGAAGCGGCCCTGCGCATCGTTGAAGCGGCGGTTGACCTCCCGCGGGCCCCAGTCGGCATTGCGCTTGCGGATCTGCACGGGCGCGAAGTAGAGCTTCGGCGTGGGGCCGGGCAGCGCGCTGGCGTCGCCCAGGAATTCGGTCTTCTGCGCCGAGCCCGCATAGCAGTCGTACACCAGCGATTCGCCGAAGTGGTGGTGCACGGTGGCGCGCAGGTCGTCGTGGCCCGCGAAGTCGACGTACAGCGTGGGCACGTCGGCCGCGAGCGTGGCGATCTCGCCGTAGGCCACCGTGCGGTCGTAGCAGCCCAGCGCCTCGACGAAGGCGCGGTTGCCTTCCGACGTGGCGGCGATCAGCTGCAGGCCCTCGCGGCGGCCGAGGCAGAAGGCCGTGCCGAACGCGGTCTTGCTCGATGCGCTCGACACCACCACCTGCGTCGCGCCGAAGAAGCCGTTGTCTTCGAGGAAGTCGGCCAGCATGAACGAGGTGATGAACAGCGGGCGCACCAGCATCTGGTAGTCCTCCAGCGCGGCGACGTAGCCGGCGTCGTGGCTGCAGCGCATGTACTGGTTGTAGGCCGACACCAGCTCGCTGCGGTGCGCCGCGCCGTCGTAGAAGCCGCGCGGCGTCACGCGCACCGGCTGCATGCGCAGGTGGCTCGCAATGGGAAAGTAGCCGTAGAAGCGCTCGCCCACCGCCACGCCTTCCACGTTCGACGCCACCACGTCGGCAAAGCCCCAGGCCGGCATGTGGCCCCAGTCGGCGTCGCCGGTGGGAAAGAACTGCCAGTACTTCATCACCGCATCGCCGAAGGCCGCGTAGGTGATGTTGTTGGTGGTGAGCGAGAAGCGCTCGATCTGCATCAGCACCTCGCCCGGCTGCAAACTGCCGGCGTCTTCCGAGGTGACGATGCGGGTGGTTCCGAGTGCGTTCTTGCGCGTTTCGAGGCGGGTTAAAGTGAATGCGTTGTTCATTCGCAAACTGTAGGACGGCCCGCTTCGCTGCGGGTTCGGAAACCCGGTCCATGCCCGCCGCACCCCGCTCCAAGCCCCTGAAACGCCCCACGCAGGCGCGCAGCAAGTTCACCGTGCAGGCCATCTACGACGCCTTTGTTCGGATTTGGCGCGCGCAGGGCTGGGAGGGCGTGACCACGCGCGCCGTGGCGCTCGAAACCGGCATCGCCGTCGGCACCTTCTACGACTACTTTCCCGACAAGGAAGCCCTGCTCTCGGGCTATGTGCGCCACTGCGTCGAGGCGCTGCTCGCGCGGCTCGACGAAGAGGTGATTGCGCCACCGGACATCGACTGGCGCGAACGCACGCAGCGCCTCGTGCGCCTCACCTGCGACACGCGCACCGACGGCTTGCCCGCCTTCGACCACGAGATGCTGATGCTCGAACACCGCGTGGCCGAGCCCAAGCACCACCGGCGCGTGTACGACGAACTGCTCGCGCGCTGGACGCAGGCCTTCGCCGCCTGCCGCGACCTGCAGCCGCCGCCCTCGCCCGCCACCGTGCAGGCGCTGCTGACGGCGGCCTGGGGCGGGCGCCGCTACCGGCTGCTGGTGCAGCCCGACACCATCGACGACGCGTGGGTCGCCGAGATGGAAGATGGTCAGGGCGCGGCTGTTGGCGCGCTGAGCGCCTGCAGCCACGCCAGCGTGCCCTGCAGCTCGGCCGGGCGGATCTCGTGCGCGCCCGGGAAGTCCGAGCCCGACAGTGCCAGCGGCAGCCCGCGCGCCAACTCGCGCGTGGCCTGCGCGGCGCTCGGCGGAATCACGTTGTCGGCGCTGCCGTGGCTCACCCACAGCGCCTTGCCCGCGAAGGCCTCGGGCGGCGCGATGTGCGGTACCACCTCGGGCAGCAGCCGGCTGTGCCACACCAGCGCGGCGCGCAGCGCCTCGGGCTGCGTGAGCAGCAGCGACAGCGACATGATCCCGCCCTGGCTGAAGCCGCCGACCACCACGCGCTCGGGCGGAATGCCCAGCTGCTGCGACGCCGACGTGACCATCTCGCCGATGAGGAAGCGGCTTTCGCGCTCCTGTTCTTCGTCGATGCGGCGCCCGCCGTCGGCCAGCACCTGGAACTCGAACCACGCGTAGGAACCGGGCGACAGCACATACGGCGCGCGCAGGCTCAGCACGTGGAACTGCGGCGGCATCATGCGCGCCAGGCCGAACAGGTCCTGCTCGTTGCTGCCCACGCCGTGCATGAGCACGAGCAGCCAGGGTTCAGGGCCGCCCGAGGGTGCGGGGTGATGCAGGAACTGCAGGGGCAGATGGAGCGATGTCATGGGTCGGAAGGGCTCGAAAAAAATGACGGACGGCGCGGCTCAGCGAAAGCCCTTGGCCAGCGCCCGCGTGACCTCGGCCGAGGACACCTCGCGGCAGCCGGTGGCGTTCTGCCCCGACCACAGCGGAGAAAAAAATCGCCGCTGCCCTGCGCCTCGGCCTTCGCGCGCAGCGGCGCGATGCCCGAGGTGGCGAGCGGAAATTCCGGCGCCGGGCCGATGGGCCCCAGCTCGCGCATCACGCGGTTGACGATGCCGCGCGCCGGCCGGCCGGTGAACAGGTTGGTGAGCGCCGTGTGGCGCGCGGCCTCGCTCTTCAGCGCGCCGCGCGGTGCAGCGCGCTGGTCATGGCCTCGGGCGTCAGCAGGTAGGCCGTGCCGACCTGCACGCCGGCCGCGCCCAGCGCCATGGCCGCGGCCACGCCGTCGGCATCCGCGATGCCGCCGGCCGCGATCACCGGCACCTTCAATGCGCGCACCAATTGCGGCAACAACGCGAAGGTGCCCAGCTGCTTCGTCAGGTCGTGCGACAGGAAGTGGCCGCGGTGCCCGCCGGCCTCCAGCCCCTGCGCGATGACCGCGTCGACACCCTTCGCCTCGAGCCACAGCGCCTCGTCGACGGTGGTGGCCGAAACCAGCACCTTCGCGCCCCAGCCACGCACCTTGGCCAGCAGCGGCTCGGGCGGCAGCCCGAAATGGAAGCTCACAACCGGCGGCTTGAACTCGGCCAGCAGGTCGGCCACCTCGGCGCTGAAGGGGTTGCGCCCGGGGCCGGTCGGGATGCCCGCGGGGTCGATGCCGAACTCGGCGTAGTACGGCGCGAGCGCGGCGCGCCAGGCGGCCTCGCGTGCCTCGTCCGGCGTGGGCGGGGTGTGGGCGAAGAAATTGACGTTGTAGGGCTTGTCGGTGCCCGCGCGGATCGCCGCGAGTTCGCTGCGCATCGCGTCGGGGCCGAGCATCGCGCACGGCAGCGACCCCAGCGCGCCTTCGTTGCACACCGCGATCGCCATCGCGCTGGCCTGCGCGCCGGCCATCGGCGCCTGGATCAATGGAAGTTCGGTGCCGAGGATCTGTTGCAACGTCGTCATTCGGGGTGCGCTCCTGTGTCCGTGTGTCAAATGCACGGCATTGTCCGGCCAAGCCGTTGAGCGCGGCGCCCGCGGGGTCATCGGGCAGCGGGACAGGTCAGCAGCAGCGCGCAGCCTGCCGCAGGCTCACTCCTCGCTGGTCCACTCCACCTGCACGCCCAGGCTGCGCAGGTTCTCCACGAAGCGCGGGTGCGCGCGCCGGATCGGCGTGGCGTTGCGGATCTCGGACTTGCCTTCGATGCTCGCGGCCACCATGAACAGCGCGATCGCCACGCGGATGATGTAGGGGCTCTCAACCACCGCCGGCGTGAGCGCGTGGCCGCCGAAGGTGATGAGCCGGTGCGGGTCGGACGAGAACACGTGCGCGCCGAACTTCGACAGCTCGCCGGTCCAGCCCAGCGCACCGTCGTACACCTTGTTCCAGAACATCGCGTTGCCCTGCGCGCGCACGCCCAGCGCAATGAAGATCGGCAGCAGGTCGACCGGGAAGTACGGCCACGGCGCGGCCTCCACCTTGGTGAGCACGTTGCTGGTGAACGGTGTCTGCACCTTCAGCGGGCCGCTGCGGATGGCACGCGACCAGCCGTCGGCATGCTCGATCTGCACGCCGAACTTGGCAAAGGTGCGGTCGATGAGCGGGAAGTTGCCCGGCGCGCTGTTGCGCACCACGACGTCGCCGCCCGTGATCGCGCCCAGCGCCAGGAAGGTGGTGATCTCGTGGAAGTCTTCGTCGAAGCGGAAGTCGCCGCCGCCCAGCGCGCCGCCGCCATGCACCGTGAGCCGCGAGGTGCCCATGCCCTCGATGCGCACGCCGATCATGGCCATGAAGCGGCAGAACTCCTGCACGTGCGGCTCCGAGGCCGCGTTGGTGAGCGTCGAGGTGCCGCCCGCGGCGGCCGCGCACAGCACGAAGTTCTCGGTGGTCGTCACCGAGGCGTAGTCGAGCCAGTGGTCGGTGGGCGTGAGCCGGCCGGGCGCGTACACCAGCAGCGAGCCCTCGGTGCGCTCCACCTGGCCGCCGAAGCGCTGGAACACCTCGACGTGCGGATCGATCTCGCGCACGCCCAGCGTGCAGCCCTTGACGTTGTCTTCCAGCCGCGCGACGCCGAAGCGCGCCAGAAGCGGCGGCACCAGCATGATCGACGAGCGCATTTCCTCGGGCAGGCGGTGGAGCGCCGCATCGAAGGTGGTGGCGCGGTGGTGCAGCTCGAGCGTGCCGCTCTCGTGGTCCATGCGGACCTCGCTGCCCAGCGTGCGGAAGATGTCGAGGATCTTGCGCACGTCGGTGATGTCGGGCACCCCGTGCAACCGCAGCGGCTCGCCGGTGAGCAAGGTGGCGCACAGCACCGGCAGCACCGCGTTCTTGTTGGCGGAGGGAATGATGCGGCCGCGAAGGGGCGTACCGCCGTGCACGATGAGGTTGGACATGAAAGGGGGCGAACAGAGGGGCGAAGGCACGAACTGTTCGCGCCGGACGGCGGAACTTTACCGTTGGAAACGACGGGTTTCCGGGGGCTCAGTTGTAAGAATTTGGAAACGCCCGCGGCGCACTGGTGCAGCCGCGGCGTGGCCTGGGAGGCCCCGGGAGGCCGGTCAGGCCTTGCGCTGGAAGCCCGGCGCCTGGTCCACTTCGGTCGGCTTGTAGATCTTGTGCGCCGCCGTCGCGCTGCCCGCGTCGGCCACCACCAGCAGGCGCCACAGCGGCTCGCGCACGGCGCACAGGCTTTCGTCGGGCGTGAGCGCGAAGGTGGGCAGCGCCGGGGCGGTGCCCTTCACGACCACCTTGAGCAGCATCGCGCCCTTGGCATTCGACACCTCGATGTCGTAGCCCAGCGCCTTGCTGGTCACGTCTTCCGCGTTGTAGCCGTAGCCCTTGAAATGGCCCATGACGTAGGCCATGGCGGCGGCCTGCACGGCGTCCGTCGTGGTCGGGCCGGCCGGGGCCGCGTCGGCGTCGTCGGCCGCCGGCACACCGCCGCGGGCCTTGGCGGCCGTGATGTCGGCCTCGGTCGGCGCCCAGCCGCGCGCGCCGCGCACCAGCACGGCGAGTTGCTGCTCCGGCTCCCAGCTCGCGACGTGCCATTCGGCGTCGTCGCGCACGCGGGTCGACACCTTGGCGCTCTTGTTGCTCTCGAGCTCGGCGATGGCCACGCGGTTGGTCTGCAGCACGGCGCGGAAGCCCTGGCCGGCGTCGAAGGTGCGCTTGAGCAGGGCCAGCCGGTCCTTGGCGCGCTGCGCCTGCTGGGCGCTGCGCACGCCGCCGCCGGGGCGGCGCTGGGCGTCGAGCGATTCCAGGTAGAACCAGCGGCCACCGGCCGCCACGCTCACGTACTCGCCCCAGATGGTGGCGATGACGTTGTCGCCGGTGGCGAGCCAGGCGTGCTCGAACGGCTTGTCGCGTGCGTCGAACACCCCCATCTTGGCGACGATTTCGACCGGCGTGAGGCGCGGTCCGGAGAGCCGCATCTCATCGATGGCGGCGAGCACGGAGGGGTCGACTTCCTTGTCCATTCAGCGGAATTCTGGCGAGTTGGGAGGGGGTGGGAGTATGCCGCATCGGCCGTCGCTTCCCGGTGCCCGGCGCCCCGCCGCGTGTACCCTCCGTGCCTTGAAAGCCCTCGCATGCACGACCTGCTGACCTCCTATTTCTGGCACGGCGACACGCTGCGCAGCCGCAGCGTGAGCGGCATCGTGCACGCGGCCCTGCTCGACGTGCCCGAGCCCCCGGCCCGCCTCGCGGCGGACTGGCAGCGGGAGATCGCCACGAACGTGCCGCTCGAACCCGGTGATGTCGAGCCCATGCCGCTGGCCCGCGCACGCACGCGCTGGCCCGACTACGCGCAGTGCGTGCAGGCGATGTCCGATTGGCTCGGCACGCTGGGCCTGCCCGCGTCGCTGCTGCCCGCCAGCGACGTCGCCCTGATGGCCTGCCGCGGCGCCCGCTACCACCACGACGGCGCGCAGTACGGCGGCGCGGCCTTCTGCAACCTGTTCCTCAGCGAGGACAAGGGCCTGGACGTGCACTTTCCCGTCACCGGTCACCGCATCGCGCTCACGCGAGGCACGGCCCTGCTGTTCGACACGGGCCAGCCCCACGCCGTGGTGCCGCGCGGCAGCGACCACGGTTTCAATGCGGCCGATTTCCCGGACAGCCAGGACCTCACGCAGTTGTTCCTGACCTGGGAGCTGTCGATCGAAGACGCGCAGGTGGCGCGGCTGCTCGGCGTCGGCTTCGATGTCGATCCGCTCACCGCGTCGCGGCTCGATGAAGAACAGGTCCGGGTGAACGGCGAACCGGCCGAGGTCTGCGCGAACTCCGGCCGCTGGCTCAGCGACACGTAGCGAACGAACGATCAATCGCCCTGGCGGTAGTGAGTCCCCGGCCGCGCCGCCGAATCGATGATGTCCCGCCACGACTTGCCCGCGCTGCGCAGTTGCTCGATCGATGGGCCCAGCGTGTTGCCGTAGCGGCTGTGCGACCTGGCTTCGAGGGCCTGCAGCTCGTGCGAGGGCGTCAGCGCGCGGTAGTGCAGCTTCAGATCGTCCCGCTGCGCGAAGATCCAGCGCGCCACCTGTTCTTCAATCACACCGCCGGCCAGCATCCGCTCGGCAGCAGGACCGAGCGCGGCCACGGCCGCTTCGTAGGTCTTGCGTACGTTGGGGTCTGCCATGCGGACTCTGGAGTGGATGTGACGGGCGACTCGGCCCATTGTGCATACGACGAGGACGCTACAGTGGCTGTCCCCTCATCTCTTTTCGTGCATGCCCGGAGCCCCGACGATGCGCCACCTCTTCAATGTGTTCGGCCGCACCCTGCGCGTCGAAATGACCGATGCCCGCTGGCGCAGCCACTGGGTCGGTGCCGACGGAAAACTGGGCCTCGCCCAGCTCGCGATTCCGCCGGACGTGGCGCCGGCCGACCTCGCGCAGTACCTCTACGACATCTACCACGAGAACGCGACGCCGACGAACGGCGATGTCTTCGAGATCGGGACGAAGTGAGCCCGGCGTTGCTATCGCTGCGCGGCCTTCGGTGACGTGCGCAACATCAGCCAGGCCACGCCGCCGAACGCCAACACAAAGACAAGCAGCGGCAACACCTCCCTGGCCCTGAAGCCCTGGCTCGCCAAGTTGGCAAGCAAGGTCCACGGCACCAGCGGAAACGCGAGCAGCACCACCACCGCGGGCACATGCGCGTGCAGCGGAAACAGAACCAGCGCAAGGCCGGTCGACAGCAGGCTCGCCACCAGGTACGCGAACAGAAGCTTGAACACCACTTTCATGCGGCGATTCTGACCCCCTCCTTGCCCGAGCCGGGGTGACAGATGACACGGCAATCTGCTACACCTCGCGGTACCCACCCGTGCCCCTGCGCAAGGAGATCCGACCGATGGCCCCAGCCAAGAAGCGCGTCGCCGCGAAGAAGCCCTCGCCCGCTGATACGAAAGTCCCCAGGATGCCGCACGGGGTGCTGACGCCGGCGCTGTCGTCGGGCAGCGTGCGGCTGCACGTGACCGGGCAGATCAAGCTGCTCAACAGCTGGGTCGACCTTCCGCCCGAGATGGCCGCAGCGATGGTGGCGCAGTCGGCCCACGCCGATGCGCCCGCCGCGGGCCACCTGCCGGGCGAAGCCTCCCCCGCCCTCACCGCCGCGCTCGCCGGCACGGCCGACGCGCTGTGCACGCGGCTCTCGCCGGTGTCGACCTTCGGGCTCGCACAGCTGCAGCGCCTGCCGATGGACGTCGAGACCTCGATGGACCCGCGCCTGCAGCTGGCGGTGATGAACCGCCGCGCGGGCAAGCAGAGCATGCCCATCTCGTCCGCCGATGGCGATTCGGTGCCGGTGGTGGCGCGCGTCACCAGCCATGCCGAATGGGCGGACATTCCCGACGTCGATGCGGGCTCCGACATCGGCACCGCGGACGACGGCACGGCGCTCGTCACGGGCCGCATTCCGCTGGGCAAGGCCGAGGCGATCCGCCAGCATCCGGCCGTGCTCAGCATGAAGGCCTCGCAGCCCGTGCTGCCGGCGCTGAACAACACCATCGCGTCGATGGGCGTGCAGGCCGACAACCCCGCGCTCGCCGGCACGGCCGGTGGCAGCGGCGTGGTGATCGGCGTGGTCGATTCGGGCGGCGACTTCGCGCACCAGAACTTCCTGAAGGCCAACGGCAAGACACGCCTGCTGGCGCTGTGGCAGCAAGGCGCGCCGGCCAAGGCCAACAGCCCCTACGGCTACGGCCGGCTCTTCGAGGCGGTCGACATCGACAAGGCGCTGAAGAAGGCCGATCCGTACAAGGCGCTGGGCTACGACCCCGGCGCGGGCATGCCGGGCAGCCCCGGCTCGCACGGCACGCATGTGATGGACATCGCCGGCGGCAACGGCCGGGGCTCATTGCAACCCGGCGTGGCGCCCAAGGCCGACCTGATCTTCGTCGAGATGTCGGCCCGCGACATCGCGTGGACCGGCCACAACGCCGTGTTCAGCTCCTTCGGCGATTCGGTGCAGATGCTCGAGGCGGTGAAGTTCATCTTCGACCGCGCCGGCGACAGGCCCTGCGTCGTCAACCTGAGCCTGGGCACCAACGGCGGCCCGCACGACGGCACCTCGCTGGTCGAGCAGGGCTTCGACGCGCTCGTGTCGCAAAAGCCCAACCGCGCGATCGTGCTGGCGGCCGGCAATTCGCAGGAAGACAACACGCACACGGCAGGCACGGTGCCCGGCAACGGGCACCTGGACGTGTCGTGGACCCTGGTCAACGGCAAGGGTGGCGAATTCGAGCTCTGGTACGGCGGCAGCCAGCGCCTGCGCGCCGAGTTGCTGGGCCCCGACGGCCAGGTGCTGGCCAGCGTGGCGCCGGGCGAAAACTTTCCGCTCGGCGCGGGCAACGGCGAGATCGCCGCCTTCCTCAGCAGCCGCATCACCGACCCGAACAACAAGGACAACGTGATCGGCATCTGGCTCGCACCCAACTGGCCCGACGGCGAGTTCAAGGTGCGGCTGCACGCCCTGGCCGCCGACGACGTGCCGTTCCACGCCTGGCTCGAACGCCTGGACAGCGGCCAGTCGTACTTCGGCAGCCCGGTGAAATCGCACCTGCTGGGCTCGCTGTCGACGGGCAAGCTGTCGATCGTGGTCGGCGCCTACGACGCCCGCAAGACGGGCGAGCCCGCCGCCAGCTTCTCGAGCGCGGGCCCGACGCGCGACGGCCGGCCCAAGCCCGAGGTCAGCGCCCCCGGCGTGCAGGTGAAGGCCGCGCAGTCGCGCACGAAGGACGGCATGGTGAAGAAGTCGGGCACCAGCATGGCGGCACCGGCGGTGACGGGGCTGGTCGCGCTGATGCTGGCCAAGGCCCACAAAGCGGGCAAGAAGCTGACCATCGCCGACATCCGCGCCAGGCTGAAGGCAGGCGTCAAGCCCGGCGCCGGGCCGGCCGGCTGGGACCCGCAGCGCGGCGACGGCCGCGCCGGCAGCGGCGCGATCTGACGATCCAGCCATGACCCCCACGCCCGGTGCGGTTGTGCCGAACCCGAGCGGGGGGTGTAATCTGTGTTCCCGCCCCCATCTGCCCTCTCATGACCATCGACTTGCGCTCGCTCAAGAAGCTCGACTTTTCGGCCGCCCCCGCGCCGGTGTCGGGCGAGCGCGTCGTCGTGCTGGTCAAGCTGTGCGAGGGCGCCGAGCGCCCGGACTACATCGCCGCGCGCGCCGACATCTCGCCGGGTCTGTTCTCGGCCGAAATTCCGCTGGACAAGCTCCAGCAACTCGAAGCCGACCCGGCCGTCGAGTCGGTCGAGCTGTCGCGCCGGCTGCCCAACATCTCCTGACACGCGACCCACCCGGGGCGCTTGCTTCGCGCATGCCATGCCGGCAGGCGCCCGCACACGCGTGCACCACAACCCAGCCCAAGGAGCTTCCATGAAAGTGCTCGACGATGCCGCGCGCGCGGCGGTCCGGTCGGTGATCGCCACCCACCAGGCGCAGCTGGCCGCCCTGCCCGGCTACGTGGCGGCGGAGCCGGGCTTTCCGCTGGTCGACGGCCGGTTCCTGCGCGAGCCCGCGGTGATCGTGCTGGTCGACCGCAAGCGCCCGTTATCGGAGGTGCCCGTGGCCGAGCGCGCGCCCCGGCAGCTCGGCCCGTACCGCGTCTGCGTGATGCAGGCCGACCCGGCGCGGCAGCTGGCCGCCAGCGCGGACTTCGAGGACACGGTGAACGCGCTCGCCGAAGCCGCCGTCGGCCTCGTCTACAAGCCGCCTGCAGGCCAGCCCATCGACAAGGTCTACAACGTGAAGCAGCCCTTCCTGTGCCACGTCGGCCCCGATGCGGGGTGGCCGGTGCTGCGGCCTTTTCTCGAAGGCACGACGCGTTCGCTGTCGGTGGCGATGTACGACTTCAACGCCGACCACGTCGCCCAGGTCTTCATGGACCTCGTGCGCAACGGCGGCATCGCGGCGGCGCTGAGCTGGGACGACGGCATGACGAAGGAAGAACAGGTCATCCGCAAGAAGCTGCGCAAGCTGCAGCAGGAGGCCGACTTCAGGGCCTGGCTCGTGCAGTGCGGCAAGGGCCGCCGCTTCGCCAGCGCGTACCACGAGAAAGTGGCGGTGCGCGACGGCAAGGCCTTCTGGCTGTCGAGCGGCAACTGGAGCAAGCGCAGCCAGCCCGACATCGACCCCGTGGCCACGCCCGCGCAGGCCAAGGGCATGTTCAGCAAGGGCAACCGCGAGTGGCACGTGATCTGCAACGACGCCGTGCTCTCGAAGGTGTTCGAGAAGTACATCCTGCACGACCTCAAGGCCTCCGAGAAGGAAGAAGCCGACGGCGCCGCCGACGCGGCGCTGGACGTGGCGCCCAAACTCACGTTGCCCGACGTGTTCGTGCCGCTCGACCACCTGCTGGAGCAGGCCGTGGCCTTCGCGGGGCCGGTGGTGCCGGTCGAACCCGCGCGGCTGCCGGCGGTGAAGACCACGGTGAAGGTGCAGCCCGTGCTCACGCCGGACAACTACCTGTCGCACATCAACGCGCTCATCGACAGCGCGCAGACCTCGCTGTACCTGCAGTTCGCCTACATCACCTGGAGCGATGCCGACAAGGACGCCGACTTTCGCGCGCTGCTGCGCAAGCTGGCGCAGCGCAGCACCGAGCCGGACCTTGACCTGCGCATCATCCTGGGCAGCACCAGCGCGGCCGACAACATCCGCAAGCTGGTCGAGGCGGGCTGCAACCAGGACGTGTTCCGCGTCCAGGGCAGCATCCACAACAAGGGCATCATCGTGGACGGCCAGGCGGTGCTGGTGAGCAGCACCAACTGGTCGAGCGACGGCGTGCTGCGCAACCGCGACGCCGGGCTGATCATCCACAACGAAGAGGTGGCGCAGTACTACCAGCAGGTCTTTCTCGACGACTGGGACTCGCGCGCTAAAAGCCGCGTGGACGACGACCCGCCGGTGACGCTGGCCTCAACCGGCGCACCCACGCCGCCGGGCATGGTGCGCATGTCGTGGAGCGACTATCACGGGTGAGGCGCCGCCTCGATGAAATCCACCGAGTGCAGCACCCGCCGCAGCTCCGGATCGTCCGAGGTCTGCCACGCCGGCAGCTGCGCCAGGAAGTGCGCGATGAAACACGCCGCCGCGTGCGACGGCGCCTCCTGCGCGCGGCGCACGATACCCACGACATTGCTGTGGAAGCGCTCGCGCAGCTGCAAGGTCACGAGCGCATGGCGCAGGCTCTCGGTTTCCACCAGCGGCCAGGGGCAGAAGGTGAGCATGTCGGTCTTGCGCACGAGGCCCAGCATCATCGACGGCGAATGCGCCAGCTGGATGCGCTGCACGGGCGCGGCCAGGCCGTGCTGGCGGAACAGGTTGTCCAGAAAGCTCGCGCCCTCGCCCGGCGTGAAGTTGAGCACCCAGTCGTCCTGCAGCAGCTCGGCCATCGACTGCGCGCCGGCCCGCGGATGGCCGCGGCGTGCCACCACCGTCATGTCGTAGCGGAACAGCGGCTGCGCCTGCAGCCCCTGCATGGCCTCGTCGGGGCCGATGCGGCCGATCAGCAGGTCGAGGCTGCCCTCGCGCAGCCGCGGGTAGCTGAGCGCGGAGAGGCCGTCGAACATCTCAAGCTGCACGTGCGGCAGCTCTTCGCGAAACAGCGACACCACGCGCGGCAGCAGGGTCTGCGTGATCCAGGGCGTGATGGCCACGGTCAGGCGCTGCTGCGCGCCGGTGTCGCGGTGGCGTGAAAGCGTGTCTTCGGCCTGGCGCAGCTGGGCCAGCACGCGCTGCGCATGTTCGAGCAGCTCCAGCCCGGCCGGCGTGAAGGCGATGCCGCCGCCGTGGCGCCTGAACAGCGCCACCTGCGCATGCGCCTCCAGTTCGCGCAGGCCCTGCGTGACCGTGGCCTGCGTGACGCCCAGCGCCCGCGCGGCGGCGCGGATGCTGCCTTCGGAGGCGACGGCGGCGAGATAGCGGAGCTGGTGCAGCTTCATGGCGGCCGATTATCCGCAGCCGCGCGCGGCGACAGGCTGCGCCCGCCCCCGCATGGCGGCGCCTGTCTGCCCCCGCAGGCAGCGAATTCCTAGACTCGCCGCAAGACAGCAAGGAGACAGATTCCCCCATGACGACCTACACCGTCGACAACGCCGCCGCCCTCGAGAGCGTGCTGCCCGCCGTGCGCGAGGTCGCGCCCGAGATGGTCGGCCTGCGCCACCGGATCCACGCCCACCCCGAGCTGGCCTACGAAGAGCACGTCACCAGCGAGCTGGTGGCCACGCGCCTGGCCGAGTGGGGCTACGAGGTGCACCGCGGCCTGGCCGGCACCGGTGTGGTCGCCACGCTGCAATGCGGCACGGGCACGCGGCGCCTGGGCCTGCGCGCCGACATGGACGCGCTGCCGATCCAGGAAACGACCGGCCTGCCCTACGCCAGCCAGGTGCCCGGCAAGATGCACGCCTGCGGCCACGACGGCCACACCAGCATCCTGCTGGCCGCCGCGCGTGTCATCGCGCAGGAGCGCAGCTTCGACGGCACGCTGCACCTGATCTTCCAGCCGGCCGAGGAAGGCCTGGGCGGCGGGCGCCGCATGGTGGAAGAAGGCCTGTTCGAGCGCTTTCCCTGCGACGCCATCTTCGCGCTGCACAACATGCCCGGCTTTCCGGCGGGCAAGTTCGGCTTCAAGGAAGGCTCGTTCATGGCCTCGTCCGACTCGGTCACGATCACGGTGACGGGGCGCGGCGGACACGGCTCGGCGCCGCACCTGTCGGCCGACCCGGTGGTGGCGGCGGCGCACATCGTCGTGGCGCTGCAGACCATCGTGTCGCGCAACGTCGACCCGCGCGAGATGGCGGTGGTGTCGGTGGGCGCGATCCACGGCGGCGACGCCCCCAACGTGATTGCCGACAGCGTGCAGATGCGCCTCACGGTGCGCGCCTACCGCCCCGAGATCCGCGCCATGCTGCGCGAGCGCATCACCGAACTGGCGCAGGCGCAGGCCGCCACGCTCGGCGTGAAGGCCGAGGTGGACTACCACTGGCGCTACCCCGCGCTGGTGAACGACGAGGAATCCACGCGCTTCGCACGGCAGGTCGCGCGCGACTGGCTGGGCGACGACGGCCTGCTGCCGCCGCTGGCGCCGCTCACGGGCAGCGAAGACTTCTCCTTCATGCTGGAGCGCTGCCCCGGCAGCTACCTGATCGTGGGCAACGGCGAAGGCGAGCACCACCGCACCGGCGGCTGCATGGTCCACAACCCTGGCTACGACTTCAACGACGCGATCCTGCCGATCGCGGCCAGCTACTGGGTGCAGCTGGTGCGGCACTTCCTCGCCGCGCAGGCCTGAGCGGGCCTTCTCCTTTCCCACTCTTTCGTACTGGAACCGCGATGACCCGTCTTGCTTCTTCTTCCGTTTCGCGCCGCGTGGTCTTGAGCGCGCTCGGCGCCGCCGCCTTCTGTGCCGCCGCCCCCGCGTTCGCGCAGGGTACCTACCCCGCCAAGCCCATCAAGCTGCTGGTCGGTTACGCGCCGGGCGGTTCGGTCGACATGGCCGCGCGCGTGGCGGCGGACATCCTGTCGGCCAAGCTCGGCGCGACGGTGGTGGTCGAGAACGTGACCGGCGCCGCGGGCGTGGTCGCCGCGCAGCGCGCGGTGAGCAGCCCGGCCGACGGCTACACGCTGCTGGCCGGTTCCAGCAACGAGATGGCGGCCACGGTGCTGGTGAACCCGGCGCAGCGCTACGACCCGGTGAAAGACCTGACCCCGGTCAGCCTGCTCGCCGTCGCGCCCGTGCTGCTGGTGGCGAGTCCGAAGGTGGGCGTGAAGAACCTCGACGAGTTCATCGCGCTGGCCAAGCGCAACCCCGGCAAGTACAGCTACGGCAGCTCGGGCGTGGGCTCGACGCTGCACTTCGTGGGCGAGCAGATCAAGCAGCGCGCGGGCCTGTTCCTCACGCACATTCCCTACCGCGGCACCGCGCCGCTCACGAGCGACCTGGTCGGCGGCACGCTCGACTTCGCGATCGTGTCACCCACCGCCGCGGCGCCCTTCCTGCAGGGCGGGCGGATCGTGCCGCTGGGCGTGTCGTCGGCCAAGCGCTTTCCCGGCCTGCCGCAGGTGCCGGCGCTCGGCGAGCATCCGCAGCTGAAGGGCTATGAGCTGAGCGGCTGGTTCGCGCTCGCGGGCCCGAAGGACCTGCCCGCGCCCATCGTGCAGAGCCTGCGCGCGGCGCTGCAGGCCGGCCTGGCCGACCCGGCGATCCGCCGACGCCTGGAAGAAGGCGGCTCCATTCCCGCCACGGGCAAGGAAGACCTCGGGCAGATCATGCGCGAGGACACGGCGAAGTACGCGACGCTGGTGAAGTTCGCGAACATGCGCGACTGAGGCCCCCCCGGCCCGTTTCAGCGCGGGGCGTCGCCGCCCTGCCGCTCCTCCACCCACCACTTCGCCTGCGCGGCATTCATCGCGCGCGCGTTGACAATCATTTCCTCGATCTGCGCACGCGTGGCCGGTGAATCGACCATCCACGCGGTCTGCACGGCATGCGCGGGCCCGCCTTCGGCAAGCCGGTATTCCAGACAAAAACGAACCTCATTGCTCATCGGTGATCGAACCCTCTCTTCGCCACCGATTCTGTCTGACTCAAGTGAAACAGAACGCTTCTTCGATGCGTCGCAGCCACAGGAAGCGATGGCGTTTTGAGGCCATTCGTTCACAATGATTGCACCGTTGTTGCAGCGGAAAGGAGTGTGAAATCATGTTCGACTTCTTGTTTCGGCCCACCCACACGGCCTATTTGAAACGTGCCTCGGCACTGCTCGAAGAGGCCCAGATGGCGCGCATCGAACACCAGGCTGCCGCAGAGCATCACAGCGCCCTCGCCCGCATGTACGCGGAACGTGCCCGGCGGCTCGAGAACGAGCTGTACCGGCAACCGCGCGCCGCGGAGCACGGCACCGAGGCAGTGGCGGTCGCGGTGGAAGACCGCCCGCAGCTGTACTCGCTGGATGGCAGCCGCAAGGCGACGACACATCCGGCCGGCAGCTGACGCCGGCCCGCGCGATCGCCTCGAGGTCGCGCCCGGCGACAAGGGCGCGGCTGTGCCGATGCGGTGATCCGGGGTGATGTAATCCGGCTCCCCGGCCCTCACCGCGAGAACCCCATGCGCTTCATTGCCCGCTTCGCCGCCTGCGCGGCCCTGGCCCTGTCCCAAGCCCACGGGCAAACCGCCGCGCCTTACGACGGCCCGCTGTTCGACACCCACCTGCACTACAACCAGGAAGCCTGGGACGGCACCGCCGGCCCCTTCCCGCCCACCGAGGCGCTCGCACGCATGCAGCGCAACCAGGTGAAGGCCATCATCGCCAACTCGCGGCCCAACGCCGGCACGCAGACCCTGGCCGCCGCGCGCGAGACCCGCGCCGCCGGCGTCACCGTGGTGCCCTTCGTGCGCCTGTACCGCAACCGCGACGACTACAACAACTGGTTCCGCGACGAAAGCATCCACGAGATGGTGCTGGCCGAACTGGCGCGCGGCACGGCCAGCGGCCCCTACCGCGGGCTCGGCGAATTCCACCTGTACGAGAGCGCCAACGCCAACGGCCCCGTCGCGAAGAAATTGATCGCGCTGGCCGAGGAGAAAAAACTCGCCGTGCTCGCGCACGTAGACGACGTGGCCGTCGACCTGCTGATGGCGAATGCGCCGTCGAAGGGCCGCACGCTGCGCCTCATCTGGGCCCACACCGGCATCGGCGGCACGCCGGTCGAGCGCGTGCAGGCGATGCTGGAGCGCTACCCGCTGCTGATGGGCGAACTCTCGTACCGCCCCGGCCTGACCTGCGAAGGCGGACGCCTGTGCCCCGAGTGGCGCGCGCTGATCCTCAAGCACCCCGATCGCTTCATGGTCGGCTCCGACACCTGGGTCAACCAGCGCTGGAGCGCCTACGACGAGATCATGCGCGGCTACCGCACCTGGCTGGGCGACCTGCCGCCCGCCGTGGCGCAGCGCATCGCCTGGGGCAACGCGGCGGCGCTGTTCGACCTGCGCTGAGGCCCACCCGCGCAGACGGTCTCAGGCGGCCTGATCGCGCCGCGCGGCCACCTCGCGCAGCCGCTGGTGCGCGGCGCCGTCCCACGCGACCGGCTGCTGGTTCTTCGCGCACAGGTAGTGGTGCGTGAACACGCCCAGGTAAGCGTCCAGCGTCTGCTGCGCAGCCTGCTCGCCCGCCAGGTCCATGCACATCGCCGCCACCTCGCTGGTGCAGAAATGGTCGTCGCGGCCGGAGTTGCGCAGCTTGTACTGCGTGATCTGCTCGGGCTGCAGGCTCAGCACCGGCAGCCGGTCGAGGTAGGGGCTGCGGCGAAACATCTTGCGGGCCTCGGCCCAGGTCGCGTCGAACAGGATGAAGAGCGGGCGTTTCGCGGCGCCGCCATCAGCCGGGTCAGGCGACGAAGGATCGACACCCAGCACCACGCGCTCGGGCGCCGCGTACTGCCCCGGGAACACCACGTAGGGCTGCCATTGCGGGTCGTCCAGCAGCGCCAGCAGCGCGGGATCGGTCTCGGTGCGGGCCCAGCCGAAGGCGAAGGTGTCGGCCACCACGTCGGCCACCAGCCACCCCGTGTTGGTGGGCTTGAGCGGCTCGATGTCGGCCATGAGCAGACACACCCCCGCGCGCGTGGCCACCGGAGGGCGCACGGCGCACATGCAGTGGCTGGGCACCAGGCGGCAGCCCGCACAGCGCTCGCGCTTGAAACCGCCACGGGCAAGAAAAGGCTTGGCGCTGCGCGCCAGGCGCGCGGCGCGAAGGAGGGAGACGGCGTGAGGCATGCACCGATTCTCGGTGGCGTGGCCGTCGCATGACGGCCCCTGCCCTCACCGACACTGACGCGATGCCTCGGGATCAGGGCGTGCGAACCGGCGTGACCTTGCGGATCAGGTTGTTGAAGGTGTCGGCCACGTACAGATTGCCAGCGGCATCCACCGTCACCCCATAAGGCTGCTTGAACGTGGCTGCCGTGCCGATGCCGTTCTGCGCGCCCAGCACACCAGGCTGGCCGGCGATCGTGGAGACCACGCCCGCCGGCGTGATCTTGCGCAGCAGGCTGTTGCCCGTGTCGGCCACGTAGATGATGCCGTCGCTGTCCACCGTCAGGCCGCTCGGCTGGTGGAAAGATGCCGAGTTGCCGGCCCCGTCGGCCGCCCCGGCCTGGCCCGAACCCGCCAGCGTCGTGACCACGCCACCGGGCGTGATCTTGCGGATGCGGTTGTTGCCGCCATCGGCAACGTAGACGGTCCCGCCCGCGTCGACCGCGATGCCATAGGCCATATTGAAAGACGCCGCGCTCCCGGTGCCGTCGGCGAAACCCAGCGCACCCGAACCGGCCAGCGTGGTGACATCGCCAGCAGGCGTGATTTTGCGAATGACGGCGCCGAAGAGTTCGGTCACGTAGAGGTTGCCGGCGGCATCTGTAGCGACCGACGCAGGTGCATTGAACGTGGCGGAAGTGCCATGACCATCGAGCGAACTGCTGTTGCCGTTCCCGGCGAACGTGGTCACGTCAGCTGCCGGCGTGATCTTGCGGATGCGGTTGCCGTTGAATTCCGTTGCATAGGCATTGCCCGCAGCATCCAGCACAAGACCGGCCAGCCCCGCGAACGATGCGGCCGTGCCGTTGCCATCCCCCGAGCCACCACCGGCACCGCCGCCCGCAAAGATCGAGACATCGCCGGCAGGCGAGATCTTTCGCACGAGATTGGTTCCTACGTCGGACACGAGCAGGCCGCCACTCTTGCCGACGACCACGCTGTACGGGAGGTAGAACGATGCGGCGGTCCCGTTGCCATCGACCGAGCCGGTGGTACCCGATCCGGCGAACGTGGACACTTGCGCCTGCACCGCCGAGCACGCGACCGCCACGTCGCCGACGTCGGCCGCCGCCTTGCCGCTGCCCTTGCTGACGGTGCAGAACTGCCACAGCGGCTGGGTGCGTACGCTGACCTCGTAGGCCGCACCTTCGACGAGCGCGGCGGTGAAGGTGAACTTGCCATCGGCCGTGAGCTTCAGGTCGTCGCCCGCATTGTTCTGGAGCACCAGGCTGCCGGTGAGGCCAGTGACGGTGCCGCCGACCGTGTGGGTCACGACCACGGGAGGCGCCGGCTCGGGCTGCGGCTGTGCCGGCGCGACGATCGGCAGGAACCCCGCGCCACCGCCGCCTCCCCCACCACCGCCACAGGCCGCCAGCAGCACGATCACACCGGCCATGGCGCTGCAGCGCCCGTAAGAACTCACTCGCTTGGAAAGCATCCGACGCCTTTTTGGAGAAACCCGCTCTCCGGCTGGAGCGCCCAATTGTTTCTGAATGTCTATTTTTGTAATTGCCGTGCGCCGGGACCATCCCCGAAAACAAGTAAATGCGGCGACGCTTGTCCGTGCAGCCACGCGGTAGCGGGGACGAACGACGCGTCCGGAAAAGATCGGGAATGAGGGTTGCCCTCAGGGCCGTCAGACCAGCCGCAGGTCCTTCGTCGTCGCACCGCCGAACACCCGCGCCACCTGCGCCGTCGACAGCCCGTACATCCGCTGGAACAACCCGCCCAGCACCGCCCGGTACTCGTTGAGCACCGCGTGGTCGCGGTTCTGGAACAGCGTGGCCTGCGTCAGCGGCTGCTGCTCACCCACGACGCGCCCGCCCGCCTGTGCGGCCAGGCCGCCGCCGAGCACCCAATACACGGTGCCGTGCCCGTGGTCGGTGCCGCGGTTGCCGTTCTCGCGGAAGGTGCGGCCGAACTCGCTGACGACGACCACCACGGTCTGGCGCCAGGCGGGCTCGCCCATCTCCTGCGCGAAGCCGGCCACGCCGCGGCCCAGTTCTTCGAAACGGTTGGCCAGGTAGCCCTTGGCCGCGCCCTGCCCCACGTGGGTGTCCCAGCCGCCGACGTCGACAAAGCCGATGTCGTAGCGCTCGCGCATCAAGAGCGCCATGCGCCGCGCGACCTGCTCGAAGCCCTTGGGGCTCATGGCGTTGCGGCTGGCGGCGTCCATCTCGGCCTGCATGGCGCGCACCACCTCGTCGCGCACCTGGAAGCCCTCGGCCACGGGCTGCGCGAGCGCGGTGTTGCGGTACATGGACGCGATGATCTGGCTCTGCCGCGCATCGAGGGCCTGCCGCGCCACGCCCGCGAGCGCCATGTTGGCGGCCTTGGCGTCGTCGCCGCGCAGCACGATGGGCAGCTGGTCGGTGAAGGCGATGGGCGACACGTCGGCCAGCGGCCCGGCGCCGAGCACGCCGGCCAGCCGGTTGAGAAAGCCCGAGCGGTAGTCGCGCCGCGCGTTGTCGGGCGCCACGCCGAGCTCGATGGCGTCCTGCGTCTCGAAGTGGCTGCGCGTGAGGTCGTCGGTGCCGGCGAAGGCGATGAAGGCCGCCTGCTTGCGCTGGTACAGCGGTAGCACGCTTTGCGCGAGCGCGGGGTGCAGGCCCCAGTCGCCGCCGTCCAGCGGCAACGCGCCGTCTGGCGTGCCGGGGCGGGGGATGGCGATGTTGGGCCGCGAGGCGTAATAAAAATCGCTGTTCGCGGTGGGCACCAGCAGGCTGGTGCTGTCGTAGGCGCCGCGCAGGAACACGACGAGCAGCCTGGTGCCCTCGGCCGCGGGTGCGGCAATCACGCGCGCGGCGGCGCCGACGAAAGGCGCGGCGGCCAGGAGTTGCAGCAGGTGTCGGCGTTGCATCGCAGGTGTCCTTTCTTCTTGCCTTGCCCCTTCCCCTTCCGGGGAAGGTTGGGATGGGGGCTCGGCGGCGCTGGCATTCATCGCTGCGCTTCATCGAACGCCGCCGGCCCCCCCCCTGCCCTCCCCCCAGCGGGGGAGGGAGAAAAACCAAAACCATCAACGCCGCATCAGCTCGGGCGATGCGAGCAGGAAGGTGTTCCACTCCGGCGGGTTCTTCGCCTGCGCAAGCGCCTGCTGCGTGTCGGCGCTCAGGCCGGGCTGCAGCGCATGCACGGCGCGCGACTCGGCCAGCGGCGGAAACGGCGGCTTCTCGAGCGGGGCCTTGTCGTCGGTGCGGAACAGCACGGCGCCGCCGGTGCCGATGGCGCGCGCGATTTCGAAGCGGGTGTTCATCTGCCCTGCGCTGGCCCAGGCGGCCTCGTTGAGCGGGTAGCCGTCGGGCGTCTCGTGGGCGTACAGGGTCTCGCCCATGCGGTTGATCCAGCCGATCATCGGCGTGGTGTTGAGCACCACGCGCTCGTCGTCGTAGGCCAGCCGCACGCCCGCCACCACGTAGTGCACGGGGTCGCGGAACTTGCGGCCCAGCGAGGCCGCGAACTCGCGCGACTCGAACAGCGTCTGCAAGGTGGCGGCAATGTCGCCGTCGCTGCGCGTGAAGGTGGCGGCCATGCGCTCGACCAGCGCGGGCGGCGGCTCGTCGGCCACGAAGTACACGGCGAGCTTGCGCGAGATGAAGCGCGCGGTGGCCGGCGCGCGCGCCAGGCGGTCGAGCGCCTCGTCGGTCTCGGCCAGGCCGCGCGCCTGGATGGGCTGGCCCAGGAAGGTCTTCGGGCCGTAGTCGTGCCGGTTCGGGTGGAACTCGAACAGGCCCTGGCGCACGTAGTCGGCGCGCACGGCCGGGCGCACCGCGGGCGGCGCCGCGTCGGGCGGCTGCACGCTGACGCCCACGCCGGTCAGCACGCGCGCCAGCTCCTGCACGTCGGCCTGCGTGTAGCCGCCGCCCACGCCCAGCGTGTGCAGCTCCATGAGCTCGCGTGCGTAGTTCTCGTTGATGCGGTTGGCGGCGTTCTGCGCGTTGTCGAGGTAGCGCAGCATGGCCGGGTGCCGCGCGGTGGCACCCAGCAGGTCGCGGAACTTGCCGAGCGCGTGCGGGCGGATGGCGTTCTCTTCGTAGTCGCCGACCATCGCGCGCACCAGGTCCTTGCGGATGCTGACGCTGAAGTGGTTCATCCAGAACCAGGTCATCTGCTCCTGCAGCTGGTTGGGCGAGTACAACGCGCGCAGCAGGAAGCGCTGCTGCGCCTCGCGCGCGAGGGTGTTGAGTTCCTGCTGGTAGGCCGTGCGCGCGGCCTTCTTCGCTTCTTCGTCGGGCAAGGCATCGGCGGCCTTGCGCCGGGCGTCGAGCGCGAAGACGAGCTGGTCGAGCGGCGTGCGCGAGATGGCCATGGCGTCGATCTGCGCCTGCGCCGCCGCGGGCAGCGGACGCGGCGCGGGACGCAGCTGGCGGCCCATCCAGCGCGGCAGGCCGTCGCGCGCCAGTTCGGCCTGGCTGCCGGCGTTGGCGCCCCAGCTCACACGATCGAGCCAGCGCAATTGCGCGGCGGGCGTGTCGGCGGCATGGCCCAGTGCCGTGAGCGGCGGGCCCTCGGGGCGCAGCAGGCCGGTGGAACAAGCGGTGAGCGCCAGCACGGCGGCCAGCGTCACGGCGATCGCACGCGAACGGTGCAGCTTCGGAAACGGCATGCGGTCGATCATGCGCCCTTCAACCGCCTCGCGATGTAGGCGGTTGACCGACCTCGCCGCGCGCTCAGGTAAAGCTGAAGGTCAGCTTCGTTTCAGGACGAAACGGCAGGGCCGCAGCCCTGCGCCCCCCGCCTCATCAGGCCGTGGCGGTACGGCTGGGCTCCGCGCCCGCAATCTGACGCAGCGCGCGCTCGAACACCTCGACCGGCTGGCCGCCGGAGATCAGGTGCTGGTCGTTGATGATGATCGCGGGCACCGAATGGATGCCGGCGTCGGTGTACAGGCGCTCGCGCTCGCGGGTTTCCTGCGCGAACTCGTCGCCGGCCAGGATCTCGCGGGCCCGCGCCGCGTCCAGCCCCGCTTCGGTCGCCGCGCGCACCAGCACCTCGATGTCCGAAGGGTTCTGGCTGTCGGTGAAGTAGGCCTTGAGCAGCAGCTTCTTGAGCGCCACCTGCTTGGCCGGGTCTTCCAGTTCGGCCCAGTGCAGCAGGCGGTGGGCGTTGAAGGTGTTGTACACGCGGGGCCGGCCCCCGGCGCTGAACTCGAAGCCAACGGCCGCGCCGCGCTGGCGGATCGCCTCGCGGGCCTGGGCCTGCTGCTCGCGCGAGGAACCGTACTTCTGGTTCAGGTGCTCGAAGGTGTCCTGACCTTCAGGCGGCATCTGCGGATTCAGCTCGAAGGGCTGGAAATGCAGCTCGGCCGTGACCTCCGGCGCCACCCGTTTCAGGGCGGCCTCGAGCGAGCCGAGGCCCACGGCGCACCAGGGGCAGGACACATCGGAAACGAAATCGATCTTGAGATGGGCGGTCATGGCGCCATTCTTCATGGCGCCACAACCCCTTTGTGCGCGCGGGGTTTTCAGGCCATGGCCTTGCGGCGTTCGCGCTCCGTGCGGGCGCTGGCCAGCGTTTCTTCGCGCAGCCGGTCGTACTCGGCCTTGTCGACCGGCACGGCGTTCGGGTTGCCCAGGTCGTGCATGTGGACGCGGTAGGTCTCGCGGGCACTCATGGCGGCCAGCGCGGCCAGCACGGTCACGGCGAAGGTGATCGCACCCACGGTGAACCAGATGTTGGTCGAGCCCGGAGGCGCCACGGCGGCGAATAGCGCGGGCAGCAGCGCGGTGAAGGTGGTGCCGATGTTCTGCGAGATGGCCATGGCCGACACGCGGTTGCGGGTGCGGAACAGCTCCGGGTAGAAGCTCGGGAAGGTCGCGTTGTAGCCCTGGTACACGATGCCCCACATCAAGAGCGACATGCAGATGGCCAGCGGCACGTTCTTGATGCTGATGGCGTACAGGTACACGAACGACAGCAGGCCCGACGCCAGCGCACCCACGATGATCGGCGGCTTGCGGCCGATGCGGTCCGACAGGTTGCCCACGAACGGGATCACCAGCACGGCCAGGATGTTGCCCAGCACGGGAATCCACAGGTACACGTCTTTCTGGAAGCCGATGCCGTAGGCGGCCTGCACTGCGTAGGCCGCGCCGAACACGGTGGCGACCACGGGAATCACGTTCATCAGCGCCATGCAGATCACGCGCAGCATGTCGCCCCAGCTGTCGGTCAGCGCCTGGACGATCGGCGCCTTGGCCACTTCGCCCTTCTTGTCGACTTCGGCGAAGGCCGGCGTCTCGTCGACCTCGCGGCGGATGATGTAGCCGGCCACGATCACGATGAAGCTCAGCAGGAAAGGAATGCGCCAGCCCCACGAGTTGAAGGACTCTTCAGGCATGTAGTGCGCCAGCGGCAGGAACACGGCGGCCGCCAGGATCTGGCCGGCCTGCACGCCCTGCAAGGTGAAGCTCGCGAAGAAGCCGCGACGCCCGAACGGTGCGTGCTCCAAAATCATCGAGCTCGCGCCCGAGATCTCGCCGGCCACCGCGAAGCCTTGCACCAGGCGCAGGAACACCAGCAGCGCCGGGGCCAGCAGGCCGACCTGGTCGTAGGTCGGCAGCAAGCCCACGGCCACGGTCGAGAAGCCCATCAGGAACATGCACAGCACCAGCACCTGCTTGCGCCCGTGCGTGTCGCCCCAGTGACCGAGCACGAAGGCGCCGATGGGGCGCGCCACATAGCCCACGCCGTAGGTCGCGAGCGACGCGATGATGGCCGTGGTCGGGTCGCCCTTGGGAAAGAAGATCTGCGGAAAGATCAGCGCCGCGGCGGTGGCGTAGATGAAGAAGTCGTAGTACTCCAGCGCCGAGCCGATCCAGCCGCTGGCGGCGGCTTTCCTCGACTGGTGCTTGCCTTGCGGCTCTTTGGCGGATGGGTGGGCCATGGGTTGTCTCCAGTGGTGTGACGAAGGTGTCGGATGCGAGGGGAAAAAATCAGTCTTTTTGTTGGGGCTGCTGCGCCTGCGACGCCATGCGCGCGGGTGCGTTGAGCGCGCCATAGGCGTCGTAGCCGCCCACGCGCTGCGCGACCTCGAAGAAGAGGCCGCCGTCGAAACTCTCGGTGTAGATGTGCAGGTAGTCGCCGGCCGCCGAGTGGTCGAACAGCACGCCGGCTTCGCGCATGCGCGCCAGCAGCTCGGGCGCCACGTCGATGCGCGTGGCCAGGTCGTCGTAGTAGTTGTCCGAGATCGGCACGAAGCGCGTGCCGTTGGCGCGCAGCCGGGCCACGGTGTCGAAGATGTCGTCGCAGTCGAGCGCGATGTGGTGCACGGCGCCACCGCCGGTCACGCTCAGCGTGCGCGCGGTGCGCGTGCGCTGGCTCAGCGACACGTTCAGCACCAGGCGCAGGCTGCGGTCGGCATTGGCCACGCCGCGGCTGCGGATCAGGCCGAAGGGGTCGGCCAGCTCCAGGCTCTCGCCGGGCTCCAGGCCGAGCACGGCGCGCGTGAACAGCACCCAGGTGTCGAGCTGGTCGAGCGCCAGGCCCAGGGCGACGTGGTCGATGCGCGTGAGGCCGGCATCGTGCGCGTCGGGCCCCGCGTCTTCGAGGATGAAGTCGGTCTCGTACAGCCCGTTGGCACCCAGCGCCTCGGGCACGAAATGGATCAGGTTGCCGCCCGGCGCCACGATGGCCGGCACGCGCAACTCGTTCGGCCCCACCGGGCTGTCGTGGCGCTGCGAGCGCATGGCGCTGGCGCGGCCCACGGCGGCGATCGGGTCGGCGCAGCGCACGCCCAGCGCGCAGACCGAGGTGCCGTGCGCCTCGAAACGGCGGCGCGCAAACGAGTCCGGCTGCGCGTTGACGATGAAGTGGATGCCGCCCTGGCGGTACAGCGTGACGGCCTTGGAACGGTGGCGCCCCACCCGGCGAAAGCCCAGCTGCCCGAGCAGCGCACCGAGCGTGACGGCCGAGGCCTCGTCGGCCGCGAACTCGATGAACGACAGACCCGAAAGCGCCGGCGCGGGTGGCGGGTTGAACAGCTCCACGCGCTGCGGCTGCACGGGTGCATTCCCGTTGGCGAGCCGCTCGCGCGTTTCGCTTTCGAGGTACAGCAGCGAGCGCATCGCATCGACGGCGGTGCGGCGGTTCGGCGTCTCGCGGAAGATGTCGTTGAAGATCTCCAGCGACAGCGGCCCGGTGTAGCCCGCGCGCAGCACCTGTTCGAAGAAGCCGACCACGTCGAAATCGCCCTGCCCCGGGAACGAGCGGTGATGGCGCGCCCACTGCAGCACGTCCATCGACAGGAGCGGCGCATCGGCCATCTGCACGAAGAAGATCTTCTCGCCCGGAATCGCGGCGATGCCCGCCGGATCGTCCTTCAGCGACAGCGTGTGGAAGCTGTCGAGGATCAGGCCGAGGTGCGGGTGGTCGGCGCGCTGCACGATCTCCCAGGCCTGGGCGTAGCGCGAGGTGTGGCGGCCCCAGGCCAGCGCCTCGAAGCCCACGCGCAGGTTGCGGCGCGCGGCGCGTTCGGCCAGTTCGTGCAGCTGGGCGGCGGCACGCGCCGGATCGTTCACCGACAGCGGCGAGGTGTTGGAGCAGCACAGCACCAGCGGCGCGCCCATGGCTTCCATGAGGTCGAACTTGCGTTCGGCGCGCTCCAGGCTGCGGTGGAACTGCGCCTCGGGCATGCCTTCGAAGTCGCGGAAGGGCTGGTACAGGTCGATAGCCAGGCCCAGGTCGGCCACGATGCGGCGCAGCTCGGCGGCGGTGCCGCGGAAGTTGACGAAATCGGCTTCGAACAGCTCGATGCCGTCGAAGCCCGCGGCCGCAATGGCTTCGAGCTTCTGGCGGAGGGTGCCGCTGAGCGAGACGGTGGCAATGGCGCGGTGCATGGGGATGGACTGTAGAAAGAGCCCGGGCGCGCCACAACGCAAATCAGCCCCATCTGATCGATGATCGCACGTCACCGATCATCATTCGCACGAAATAGGGGTTACACCTAGCCCGCGCGGGGGTGCGGGCCGGGCGTTTTTTCAGAGGCTGCGCCAGTAATCGATCAGCATCTGCGCGAACTCGACCGGACGTTCCACCGCGCTCAGGTGCGCGGCGTCGATGGTCGCCAGCCGCGCGCCCGGAATCTGCGCCACCATGGCCTCGGACATGGCCATCGGCGTGGCCTCGTCCTGCAGCCCGCCGATCACCAGCGTGGGCGTGGCGATGCGGCGGTTGCTGTCGCGAAAGTCGATGGCGGCCACGGCGTTGCAGCTCTCGATGTAGCCCTGCGCATCGGTGCGCACCAGCGTGTCGTGCAAGGTGCGCGCGGCCACCGCGCCCTCGGGCGTGGCGGCGTAGGCCGGCGTGAGCCAGCGCGCCACGGCGCCCGGCGCGATGGCGGCCACGCCCTTGGCGGCCACGGTTTCCGCGCGCAGGCGCCACGGGGCTTGGTCGGGGTAGTGCGCGGCCGAATTGGCGATCACCACGGTCTTGAGCTGCGCGGCGTGCCGCACCGCCAGCGCCTGCGCGGTCATGCCGCCCATCGACAGGCCCACGAAGTGCACGGGCTCACCGCCCGTCTCGCGCGCGATCAGCTCGGACGCGTCCTGCGCCAGCGTTTCCACGCGCAGCACGCCGGGCACCACCTCGGAGCCGCCATGGTTGCGGTGGTCGTAGCGGATCACCGTGTGCGCGCGCGCAAGCTGCGCGGCCACGCCGTCCCACATGTGCAGGTCGCAGCCGAGCGCATGGCTGAGCACGACGAAGGGGCCGTCGCCTTCGCGCACGACATTCAGGCGGGGGGTGGAAGTGGTCATGGGGTGGAGTCCTTCTTTGGGGAGGATGACGGAACAGGTTGAGAGAGACGCGGCAGCCACAGGAACGCGATGGCCAGCAGCACGGTGCCGGCCATCAGCATCGGCACGACCATCGGCCAGGCGCCGTACGAAAAGCGCGTGTCGACGAACAGCGCGGCGACCTGCCCTACGCAGAACGCGACCATCATCATGCCGAAACCGGACCACGACACGGCCCGCCCCGCCAGGTGCGGCAGGTCGCCCACGGCGCCGGCCTGCCCGCAGGGCTGGTGGATGCCGTGGCCGAGGCAGTACACGGCGTGGCCCGCCAGCAACGGCACCGCGCTGTGCGGCATCAGCCAGCAGCCCAGCGCCTGGATCACGGCGCCGGTGATGCTCAGCACCGCGCCCAGGCGCACCGTGCGCATAGGCCCGAAGCGGCGCAGCAGGCTGCGGCACATCGTGGTGCTGAAGATGTAGACCAGCGAGCCGCCGGCCGGAATCCAGCCATACCACGCGGGCGACCAGCCGAGGTAGCCGATGTAGACCATCGGCGAAAGCAGCAGGAAGCAGAACAGCCCGCCGTAGGTGGCCGCCGCCACCGAGGCCCAGGCGCGGAAGGCGCGGCTCGCGAACACGGCGCGCGTGCTGCCGCGCGGCGCGGACGATTCGCCTCCGGCCAGCGGCTTGCGCGTTTCGCCGAAGGAGCGCCAGCACAGCGCGAACAGCGCCAGTGAATAGACCGCCATCGCGACCATCACCCAGCGCCAGCCTGCGCCCTGCACCAACCAGGCGCCCAGCAGCGGTGCCACCAGCCCGACCATGCCCAGCCCCGTGAGGCCCCGTGCCATGACGTGCGGGCCCTCGTGCGCCGGATACAGGTCGCGCACCGCGGCGCGTGAGCACACGAGAATCGCCGCCATCGAAAAACCCTGCAGCGTGCGCCAGCCCGCGAGCACCGCCACGCTGCCCGCAAAGGCACCGCCGAAAGCCGCGACCACATAACAGGCCAGCCCCGCCAGCAGCACCGGCCGACGCCCGAAGCGGTCGGCCAGCGGGCCGCACAGCAGCTGCGCAAAGCCGAAGGCCAGCACGAACAGCGTGAGGCTGGTGCTGGCCGAGCCCAGCTCCTTCGCGATGGCGGGGAGCGCAGGCAGATAGCTGTCGGTGGCCACCGGTTGCGCGGCCAGCAGCAGCGGCAGCAGCAAGGTGAAACTGACGTCGAACCGGCCCTTCTTCGGGGCGACCGGCGCGTTCACTGCGCCGCGGACGGAGCAGCGGGTGCTGCGGGCAGCAGGCCCTTCTCGCGCAGGATGTTCGTCGCGATGCCGAAGGCGTGGTTGGCCACCGGCACGCCGCAGTAGATCGCGGCCATCATGATCACTTCCTTGATCTCGTCGGGCGTGAGGCGCGACTCGGACGGGCCGTCGAGCGCGGCGCGCACGTGCATGGCGAATTCTTCGTAGGCATGGATGCCCAGCATCATCGACAGCACCATGAAGCGGCGCGTCTTGTCGCCCAGCGCGGGGCGGCCCCAGATGTCGTTCCACGCGTGGCGCGTGATGAGCTCCTGGAACTCGGCGTTGAAGCCGTTGCGGTTGGCGAGCGACTTGTCGACCCACGCGTCGCCGAGCACGCGGCGGCGGTTGACGAGCCCGTCTTCGTAGGGGTTGCTCGGGGTGTCGGGGGCGGTCATGGCGAGAGTTCCTTGTCGGATGAGAGTTGGGCTTGCAGGGCTTTCACCTGCGCCAGTGCGGTCTGGCCGGCGTTCACGGCCAGCGCCGGGTCGAACCATTCGTCCGCTGCGTCGCGCGGCAGTTCGGCACGCAGCCGGTCGATGTTGGCGCGCATGCGCGCGGCGTCCACCTGCAGGCCGGGCAAGGCGCCGGCCATGGCGCGCACGCTGCCGTGCGCCGACATCAACAGCTGCGGCCATTCGGCCAGCTCGGCCTGCCAGGCGCCGAGCGCGCGTTCGTGCTGCTGCGGCATGGCGCCGAGCAAGGCCGCCACGCGCTGCGGCGCGCGGTGCGCGGCGGCGATGGCGACCATCGAGGCCACGGGGTTGCGCTTGTGCGGCATCGCCGACGAGCCGCCGCGCCCGGGTTCGCTGGGCTCGGCGACCTCGGCCACTTCGTACTGGCCGAGCAGCGAGATGTCGACCGCGACCTTGCCCAGGCTGCCCGTGAGCAGGCCGAGCTCGCAGCCGAGCGCGACCCATTCGTCGCGCTGCGTGTGCCATGTGGCGCCGGGGTCGCCCAGGCCGAGTTCCTTGGCCATGCGCTGGCGCACCGCGGCGCCCTGCCCCTTCATCTGCGCCAGCGTGCCGACGGCGCCGCCGAGCTGCAGCTGCAGCGCGTGCTTCGCGGCGGCGCGCAGGCGGGTGCGGCTGCGCACCAGCGGCGCAGCCCAGCCGGCGCACTTGAAGCCGAAGCTGGTGACCGAGGCCGGCTGCATCAGCGTGCGCGCGAGCATCGGCGTGTCGGCGTGCTGCACCGCCAGGCGCAGCAGCGCGTCGGCGGCCTTGGCGAGGTCGCTCTCGACGAGCGCGACCGCTTCGCGCGTGACCAGCGCCATCGCGCTGTCGATCACGTCCTGGCTGGTGCTGCCGAAGTGCACGAAGGGCGCGGCCTCGGCATTGAACAGGCCCACGGCCTCGCGCAGCGCCTTCACCAGCGGGATGGCGACGCTGCCGGCGCGTCCGCTCTCGCGCACGATCTTGGCCACGTCGAACAGCTCGACCTTGCAGCTGCCGACGATCGAATGCGCGGCGCTTTCGGGAATCAGCCCTTCGGCCGCCTGCGCGCGCGCGAGCGCGGCCTCGAAGCGCAGCATGGCGTCGACGAAGGCGCGGTCGCTGAAGGCGCCCAGCGTCTCGGAGGTGGAAAGGAAGCCTTCAAAAATGCTCATGCGTGTTCCGGTGTTTTCAGTATTTCAATTGCGCGACGGCGCGCAGCTCTTCAGGTGAGGCGGTGCCGAAGCCGAAGAACTCGAGGTAGGCCGGGATCATCTCGAACAGCATGTCGGTGCCGACCTGCACCTGGCAGCCCTTGGCCTTTGCGGCCTGCAGCAGCGGCGTGTATTCGGTCTTCATGACGACCTCGCCGACGAAGGTCTCGGGCGCGATGCGGTCCACGTCGAAGGGCAGCGGGTCGCTGTCCTTCATGCCCAGCGGCGTGGCGTTGACGACGATGTCGAAGCCGGCCGGGTCCTTCGAGCCGGTGGCGACCTTCATCTGCGGATAGTGTTCGCGCAACCGCGCGGCCAGCGCCTGTGCCGAGGCATCGCTCATGTCGAACAGCATCAGCTCGGCCGCACCGGCCGCCGCGATCGACGCCGCAATGGCCGACCCGACGCCGCCCGTGCCCGACACCAGCACTCGCGTGCCCTTGAACAGGCGCCCCTTGCGCTCCACGCCGCGCACGAAGCCCGCGCCGTCGAACTGGTCGCCCAGCAGGCTGCCGTCGGGCCGCTTGAGCACCGCGTTGCAGGCGCCCGCGACGCGCGCGGTGGGCGTGACTTCGTCGACCAGCGACATCGTCGTGACCTTGTGCGGCATCGTGACCAACGCGCCGCGCAGGTTCGAGAACTTGAAGATCTGCGCGAGCGACACCGCGTAGTCCTCGGGCTTCACGCCCATGGGCACGACGACCGCGTCGATGCCCTGCTTGTCGAACCAGGGGTTGTAGATCATCGGCGCCTTGAAGGCTTCGGTGGGGTAGCCGATGTGGGCGATGAGCGTGGTCTTGCCGGAGATCATGGGAGTCGTCTTGTTCAGGAAGGTACGGGGTCAGGCCACGCTCGGGGATTGGTAGCGCAGGGGCATTGCGATCTCGGCGTGCATCGCCGGCGGATAGATGAGCTCGCGCAAAAAGTCGGCGTCGGCCTGCATCGCATCGGCCGCGTCGATGTGGCCGAAGTAGCGGAAGTAGTGCGGCATCTGCTGCACCAGCATCTCGAAGCCGGCCTGCGCGTTGAGCCCCCGCGCCCGCGCCGCGCGCACCAGCGGCGTGGGCTGGTTGCGCAGCAGGATGTCGAACAGCGCCGCGTGCGGTTCCATGCGTGCCACGTCCAGCGGCAGCACGTCGTCTTCGGCCAGGCCCAGCGGCGTGGCGTTGATGACGAGGTCGTAGCCCTCGGGCGCGTTGCTGTCCACGGCAACCACGGTCGCGTCGAAAAAAGCGTCGAGCTTGGCGGCCACGCCCGCGGCCTTGCCGGAGGCGGTGTCGAAGAAGGCGATGTGCTCGGCGCCGTTCACCGTGCCGCCTTCGGCCAGCGCCACGCCAATGGCGGCGGCGCTCACGCCCGCGCCGAGGATCAGCACGCGCTTGCCGCGGAACGGCACGTTGCAGCGGTCGAGCGCGCCGATCAAGCCCTCGCCGTCGAACAGGTCGCCCTCGAGCTGATCGCCCTCGGTGCGGCGCACCACGTTGACCGAGCCGGCCACGCGGCCGAACAGGCCGCAGCCGTCGAGCAGGTCGACCACGCGCGGCTTGTGCGGCGGCGCGATCACCATGCCGCGCACGTTGCGCGCCAGGAAGGCCGACTTCATGAACACCGCGAAATCGCGCACCGGCACCTGCATGGGCACCAGCACCGCGTCGATGCCATAGCGCGCGAAGGCCGCGTTGAACATGCGCGGCAGCCGCACGTTGCGGACCGGGTCGCCGGGGATGAGGTAGGCCTGGGTGCTGCCGGTGATGAATGGGCTCATGGGCGTGCTTCCGTTCGTCAATCGCTCGTTTCGGGGCGGAACAGCGGGCTTTATAGTCCCTTCACGAGCGATGTGCTGGCTCATGAGCAACTAAACGTTCGATGATCGATCTTTGCAGTTCGTCAATCGATCAAATTGAGGGTTTTTACTTAGCCATTCGAGCCCCGTCGCCGTGCCGGACGCGGGCACACTTCCGCCCATGACCCCCACCAGCCCCGACGACTCGACGCCGCCCGCCGGCCTGGACAAGCGCGACTGGATCGCCGGGCTGGAGCGCGGCGTGAGCATCATCGAAGCCTTCGACGACGCCAACCCGCGCCTCACCGCCAGCCAGGCCGGCCAGCGCACGAACATGACCCGCACCGCCGCGCGGCGCTACCTGCTCACGCTGCAGCACATGGGCTACGTGGCGAGCGACGGCAAGCTGTTCTGGCTCACGCCGCGCGTGCTGCGCCTGGGACAGTCGTACCTCGAATCGGCTCGGCTGCCGCGCGTGGTGCAACCTTTTCTGCAGCGTGTGGCGGCGGGCACCAACGAGATCGCCTACCTCAGCGTGATGGACGGCGACGAGGTGGTCTACATCGCGCGCAACGGCCCCAACCGCAGCATGAGCACCGGATACGTGCTCGGCGCGCGCGTGCCGGCGCAGGTCACGGCCTCGGGCATGCTGATGCTGGCGCTGCGCAGCGACGCCGAGCTGAACGACTGGCTGGCCACGCGCCAGCTCACGGTGTTCACCTCGCACACCATCGCGAGCATGGAGCGCATGAAGCTCGAACTGGCGCGCATCCGCGCCCAGGGCTGGGCGCTGTCGGAGCAGCAGCTCGACCTGAACTCGCGCGGCATCGCCGTGCCGCTGCGCGACCGCCACGGCACGCTGGTGGGCGCGCTCAACATCACGATGCCGATGGGGCACGAGAGTTCGGAAGACGCGGTGGCCCGCGTGCTGCCGGTGCTGCGCGAGACGGCGCAGGCGATGCGCAACCTGATCTGAGGCACTGACAGCATTCCGACAGCATCCGCCCGGCAGGATGCGGGCTTCCATCCAAAAAACACTGGAGACAAGCCATGTCCGACCGCTTCCCCACCGACGTTCCCCTGAGCCGCCGCCACTGGCTGCAAGCCGGCGGCGCCCTCACCCTCGGCGGCCTGCTGCCTTCGATGGCTTCGGCGCAAGATGCCTGGCCCAGCAAATCGATCCGCTTCGTCGTGCCCTTCGCGCCGGGCGGCAGCTCGGAGATCGTGGCGCGCTCCACCGCCGCCGAACTGTCGCGCACGCTGGGCCAGAGCGTGTTCGTGGACAACAAGCCCGGCGCGGCCGGCAACATCGCCATGAGCGAAGTCGCGCGCGCCACCGACCAGCACACGCTGATCCTCGGCCACATCGGCACGCTGGCCGTGAACCCCTACATCTTCGCCAAGCTGCCCTACGACGCGAACAAGGACTTCAAGCCCGTGAGCCTGCTGGCCAAGGTGCCCAGCCTGTACGTGGTGCACCCCGACGTGCCGGCGAAGAACCTCAAGGAATTCATCGCCTATGCCAAGAGCAAGCCCGGCAAGCTCAGCTACGGCTCGGCCGGCAACGGCAGCGCCGGCCACCTGGCCTTCGAGTACCTGAAGATGACGGCCGAAGTCTTCATGCTGCACGTGCCCTACCGCGGCACCGGCCCGATGGTGACCGACCTGCTCTCGGGCCGGCTCGACGCCTCGGCCATCGGCGCGGCGGCGATCATTCCGTTCATCAAGGCCGGCAAGGTGCGCTGCATCGCGACCGGCTCGGCCAAGCGCCTGGCGCAGCTGCCAGACGTGCCGACCGTGGCCGAGCAAGGCTTCCCCGGCTTCGAGATGACGCAGTGGTACGGCATGCTCGCGCCGGCCAGCATCACGCCCGCGCAGATGGCCAAGCTGTCGGCCGAAACGATGAAGGCCGTGAAGTCGCCCGACTCGATGCAGCGGCTCACCGCCGATGCGGCCGAGGCCGTGGGCGGCACGCCGGAGCAGTTCGCGCAGTTCATCACCGCCGAACAGAACCGCTGGCAAAAGGTCATCGCCCGGGCAAACATCAAGCCTGATTGATTGGCACTCCCCCAGGCTTCGCGCACTTCGTGTCGCTACGCCAACCCCCTCGCCGGGGGCAACACCAGCGGCCCGGCAAAGCCGGTTCCGCGGTGTTTCGCGAAAAGACGGGGCACCACTAGCATCCAGCCCATGCGCATCCTCTTGGCCGAAGACGAACACACCCTGGGCACCTGGCTCTGCAAGGCGCTGGAGCATGCGGGCATCCAGGTCGAATGGGTGGACGACGGCCGGCTGGCCGACCGGGCGCTGCAGCAGCGCGACCACGACGCGCTGGTGCTCGACCTGGGCCTGCCCGGCATGGACGGCCACACGGTGCTGCAGCGGCTGCGCGAACGCGACCAGCGGCTGCCGGCGCTGATCCTCACGGCGCGCGATTCGCTGGACGAACGCGTCGCCTCCCTCAACGCGGGTGCCGACGACTTCCTCGCCAAGCCCTTCGCGCTGGCCGAGCTCGAAGCGCGGCTGCACGCGCTGGTGCGCCGCGCGCGCGGCGTGGAGCATCCGCGCCTGGCCTGCGGGCCGCTGGTGTACGACGGCGCGCGCCGGCAGTTCACGCTGGGCGGCGAGGCACTCGCCCTGTCGCCGCGCGAACAGGCGGTGCTGCGCGCGCTGGTGCAGCGCAGCGGCGAGCCGCTGTCGAAGCAGCAGATCCTCGACCGCGTGTTCTCCGACGACGACGAGGTGCACCTCGAAGCGATCGAGGTGCTGGTGTACCGGCTGCGCAAGCGGCTCGACGGCAGCGGCGTGCGCATCGTCACGCTGCGCGGCCTGGGCTACGTGCTGGAAGCCGACTGAGTGAGCGCGCTGCGCCGCTTCACCGACCGACTGCGCCGCACCAGCCTGTGGCAGCGGCTCGCGCTGCTGCTGTTTCCCGCCCTGCTGCTGGTGACGGGCATCGAGCTGTGGATGACGCGGCACGACGCGCTGGCCGCCGCCAACGCCGCGTACGACCGCTCGCTGCTGGGCGCACTCAAGTCGATCGACGCGAACATCTCCACGGCCTCGGGCGGGCTGTCGGTCGAGCTGCCGTACACGATGTTCGAGTTCTTCGAGCTCACGGCCAGCGGGCAGGTGTTCTTTCGCGTCGCGACCTCCGACGGGCTGGTGGAGCTGGGCAGCGCCGACCTGCCCGCGCCGCCGGTCGAGCCGGCGATGGGCGTGCCGGCCTTCTACGACGCCACCTACTTCGGCGAGGCCGTGCGGCTCGCGGCCTACCGGCGCGACCTGGACCGCGCGCCGGCCGGCAGCACCGGGCGCAGCGTGCTGATCCAGGTCGGCGAGAGCACGCGCTCGCGCCAGGAATTCACGAGCCGCTTCGTGCGCAGCGCCGCGCTGCGCGACGGGCTGATCCTCGCGATGCTGCTGTGCGGCACCGCGCTGGCGCTGGCGGCGGCGCTGCGCCCGCTCTCGCGGCTGGCGCGCGAGGTGCAGGCACGCACGCCCGACGACCTCACGCGCATCGCCGAGACCGACCTGCCCGCCGAGGTGCGCCCGCTGGTCGCCGCCGTGAACCAGCAGATGGCGCGCACGCAGGAACTGGTCGCACAACAACGGCAGTTTCTGGACGACGCCTCGCACCAGCTGCGCACGCACCTGACCACGCTGCAGATGCAGGCCGACTACGCGCGCCGCCAGGACGACCCGGCGCAGGTGCGCGCCGCGCTCGACGCGCTCGGTGCCGAGATCGGCCGCGCCACGCGCAGCGCGCAGCAACTGCTGGCGCTGGGCCGCAGCGACACCGTGGCCGTGGCGCCGGCCGAATTCGACACCGCCGAGCTGCTGCGCGAGGTGGCGGTCGACCTGCTGCCGCTGGCGCGCGCCAAGCGCATCGACCTGGGCATCCACGCGCCCTCGCCCGACCTGCACGCGGTGGGCGACCGGGGCCTGCTGCGCGAAGCGCTGAGCAACCTCGTGGCCAACGCCATCGCCTACACGCCGGCGGCCGGCACCATCACGCTCTTCGCGGCCGGCGACGCCGCGGGCTGGAGCCTCAACGTGGAGGACGACGGCCCCGGCCTGAGCGAGGACGAGCGCGCCACCTTGGGCCAGCGCTTCCGGCGCGGCACGCGCGCGGACCAGGGCGGCTTCGGACTCGGCCTGGCGATCGTGCGTTCCATCGCCCAGCGGCACCGTGGCGATTTGCGGCTCGAAGCGCGCGGCGCGGGGCCGGGCCTGCATGCCATCATCTGGTGGCCCCGTCCCGCGGGGTGAACCGCCGCCCTCCGTCCCTTCGATGCCACGCCCTCTCGCCTTCACCCGTCGCCATGCGCTGCGCGCGCTGTCCGCGTGGCTCGCGCCTGTCGCGCTGCACGCGACGGCGGCCGCGGGCGATGCGTCCGAAGGCCCGGCGGAATGCGTGATTCCCGCCAAGGCCGGCGGCGGCTTCGCACTGACCTGCGCCCTGGCGCGCGATGCGCTGCAGGCCGTGCGCCCCGCGCGCGCGCCGCTCGCACAACGCTACCTGCCGGGCGGCATCGGCGCAGTGGCCTTCGACCGCATCGCGAGCGGCCAGCTCGGCGGGCCGGGCACGCTGGTCGCGTTCTCGAGCGGCTCGCTGCTCAACCTCGCGCAGGGCCGCTTCGGGCCGCACCCGCCCTCGGCCGTGCGCTGGATCGCCACGCTCGGCACCGACTACGGCGTGGTCGCCGTGCACCGCGACTCGCCCTATCGACGTTTGCAGGACCTGATCGCCGCGCTGCGCCAGGACCCGTCGCGCGTGGTCTTCGGCGCGGGCGGCACGGTCGGCAGCCAGGACTGGGTGAAGGCCGCGCTGCTGGTGCGCGCGGCCGGCGGCGCGCCGAAGGCGATGCGCTTCGTGTCCTTCGAAGGCGGCGGCGATGCGCTGGGCGCGCTGCAGGGCAAGCATGTCGACGCGTTCCCGGGCGACGCCGCCGAGGCGCTGCAGGCCATCGCCGGCGGCGCGCCGCTGCGCCTGCTCGCGGTGCTGTCCGAAGCGCGACTGGGCGGCGCGCTCACGGGCGTGCCCACCGCGCGCGAGCAAGGCGCGGACATCGTCTGGCCGACCGTGCGTGGCGTCTACCTGAGCGCCAACGTGCCCGACGCCGCCGTGCGCGCCTGGACCGCCGCCTTCGCCGAGGCCACGGCCGCGCCGGGCTACGCGGCGCTGCGCGAACGGCACGGCCTTTATCCTTTCGCGCTCACCGGCGCCGCGCTCGACAACTACGTGCAGGCGCGCATCAAGGCCTACCAGGCGCTCGCCGACGAGCTCGGCCTGCGGCGCTGGAAGCCCTGAACACATCCGCAATTCATGACCGAAGACGACATCACCCAACAGCTCATCGACACGCTCGGCGGCGGCCATTTCGAAGTGGCCGACGACAACACCTTCTTCTTCCACGGCGCGGACAACAAGTTCCCCTTCGCCACGATCGTGACGAAGGACAACGAGTTCGACAGCGCCTCGAAACTGAACCGGCCCGGCGTGTTCCGCTTGAATGTCGGCGTGGGCAAGGAGACCTTTCGCGCGCTATTCGGCGAGCAGCCACCGGCCGACATCGACCACGCCGCGCTCGACCGGCTGATGCCGCACCCGGTGTACGCCAAGATGTATTGGGTGAGCGTGATCAACCCGAGCGCCGCGACCTTCGAGACCGTGAAGCCGCTGCTGACGGAAGCGCGCAACCTGCTGATCGCGCGGGACAAGAGCGCGTAGACCGGCCCCCAACACCCGACCATATGAAACGCATACAATTCATATACGTTTCATACAGAGGTGGCCCATGGGCATCGTCAAGATTTCAGACCTGATGCACGAGAACCTGCGCGTGGCGGGCAACGCCCTCAGCCGGTCGATCAATGCGCAGGCAGAGCACTGGATGCGGGTCGGCATGCTGACCGAGATGCATCCCGACCTCGATTACCGGGAGGTCTGCCAGCTGCTGATCCAGGCCGAGCTTTCAGGCGGGCTGGACATTGCCGCGACAGTCACTGCGGCGCCACCGGGCAAGCCCCGCGCCCCCGCGAACGGCAAGCAGCACTGATGGCACACGACGTTCCACTCAAGTCCGCCGAAGAGCTGGTGATGGCGCGGCGCGCCGCACAGCTGGCCGCCGAGGTCCTGGCGATGATCGAGCCCCACGTCGTGCCCGGCGTGAGCACCGAAGCGCTCGATCGCCTCTGCCACGCACACATCGTGAAGGTGCAAGGCGCCATTCCCGCCAACGTGGGCTACCTGGGCTATCCGAAAACCATCCTCACCTCGGTGAACCAGGTGGTGTGCCACGGCATTCCCTCGGCCGACAAGATCCTGAAGGCGGGCGACATCGTCAACATCGACGTCGCCGTCAACAAGGACGGCTGGTTCGGCGACACCAGCCGCATGTTCTTCGTCGGCGAGCCCAGCGTGCTCGCGCGCCGGCTGGTGGAGACGACCTACGAAGCCCTGTGCGCCGGCATCCGCCAGGTGAAGCCCGGCGCGACGCTGGGAGACGTGGGCCACGCGATCCAGTCGGTCGCGCAGCGCGAGCACTTCAGCGTGGTGCGCGAATACTGCGGGCACGGCATCGGCCGCATCTACCACGACGAACCGCAGGTGCTGCACTTCGGGCGGCGCGGGGCGGGCCTGGTGCTCGAGCCGGGCATGGTCTTCACCATCGAGCCGATGCTCAACGCGGGCCGCGCCGAAACGAAGCAGCTGGCCGACGGCTGGACCGTCGTGACCAAGGACCGCTCGCTGTCCGCGCAGTGGGAGCACATGGTCGCGGTCACGGCCGACGGGTACGAGGTGCTGACGGCCTGGCCGGACGGCACGGGGACTTACGCGCCGATCTGATGCGCGGCCCGGGCCCGAAGCGATGGCGATTATTCAGTAGGTCACGGTGACGGTGATCGTGTCGCTGTAGCTGCCCGGCGTCACATTGGTCTGGGCCGGCACCCGCCCATAGACCGGAATGCTGCTGCCGGGATTGCCACTGCCGTCGACCGTGTCCGTGCCGACGGTGTTGCCCCAGCGCAGCGAACGCGCGGCATCGCGGTACAGCTCGTACTGGATGTAGTCACCGGTGCCGCCCGCCATGCGCCGCTGTGTTCCCGCCACGTTCACGCCATTGCTCAGTCCCACCTTCCAGGCGGTGCTGGGCGGGCAGGCCATCGTGATGGCGGCCGTGCCGTTGACCGCGGCGCTCAGCGAGCTGGCACTGCCGAAGTCCAGGTCGGTGGCCGCCACGCTGACGGTGCAGGCGTTGGAATAGAGGGCCGTGACCTGCGTGTAGAAGTTCGTCCTGCCGACGTACTTCGCCGAACTCGCGGTGCAGCTGTCGGGCGCGTTGCCGCTCTTCATGCCCCAGACGACCTCGGAGTTGTAGATGTTGGCCTGGTAGCTGCCTGCCGCCAGCGATTGCCCGGACGGCACGCGGCCGTACAGCGGGATGTTCAACGCGACGTTGCCGCCGCTGGCCGGCAGCACGAAGGTTCCACCCGCGCTGGCGTAGGTGCCACCGCCCGGCGGCGGGCCGACGATGCCGCTGCGGGCCGCGTCGGCATAGATGTTGTAGGCCATCTGCGAACCGTTCCAGTTGGTCATGTAGCGCGGGGCGTAGCCGGCGATCTCGTTGCCCTGGGAGACGTACACGCAGTAGCTCAAGTACATGGTCTGGCCGGTGTCGTTCTGGCACGCGAAGCCGACCGTGGCGGTGGTGTCCACCGCCGCCGACGCCGTCACGGTGCCGAAGGCGAAGCTGGGCTGGCTGGCGACCCAGCAGCTCGGGTCGGCATGCGCCGCGCCCATGCCCAGCAGGCACGAGAGTGCCAGCGCCAGTTTCACGAATCTCAACGTCCACATGTCAACCGCTCTTTCTGCAAACCACCACCCTCGGGACGCCGCCAGTCGAACTGCGCCCGGCACACCGCACCGTCGGGCGTGCGCACGGCGAGCGTGTTGCGCACATCGAGCGTGTCCAGGTACACCCAGCCGTCGTAGCCCACCACCGCGCCCCCACCCTCCTGCCCGTTCACCTGCACGCGGCTGCCCAGCGGCAAGGGCTGGCCCTGCGCGTCCGTCAGTGCCACGTGGGCGGCCCGCACGGGCGTGATGCCGAAATGCGCTCGTGCGCCTGACCGGCCGGCCGGGGTGATGAGGCTCTCGGCACGCTCGATGCGCACGTCGGCGGGCAGGTCCATCGGGTCGATCGCCAGCTTGTTGTTCTGGTAGGCGTTCACCGGCACGACCAGCAGCAGCCCGCGCGAGTTGGTCTGCCCCACCGGTCGATTCTCGAGCTTCACGGGCACGCCGGCCACGCCGTCGGTGTCCACCACCGCAAAGGCGTCGTCGATGCGCCGCGCGGCCAGCACCCCGCCGCCCATCAGCACCAGCGCACCGCTGGCACCGGCGTAGGCGTAGCGGCTGGCCCGGCCGCCGCCCATCTCGCTCACGCCGGCCTGCACGCGGCCGTAGGGACCCAGGTAGTTGATTTCGGCCTGCCCGCCGCTCGTGCCGCCGCCCGTGCGCGCGGTGGCGCGCCAGCCCCAGCCGCCGTCGCCGAGGGGGGAGTGCTGCGCGCTGACGGTGCCCACGGTGCCCTGGTCGCCGCTGCGCTGCACGCCGGCGCTCACGCTGGTCTGTGCGTCCCACGACCAGCTCAGGCCGACGAAGATGCCGCGGTCGCTGCGCTTGTCCAGGTTCTGGTTCATGCCCACCGAGACCGAGGTCGTGCGCCCGATCGAACGGAACCAGTTCACGCTGGCGTAGCGCGACGCGTTCTGCCCGACCGGGCGCAGGTAGAGGTAGCTGACGCTGACGTTGCCCAGGCCGCCCATGTCGTAGCCCACGCTCGCGCTGGCGCTGCCCTTGGCCGGTGCCGAGCCGTAGGCCGTGGCCACGTCGCGGTAGTCGCCCTGGGTGCGGGTGCCGTTCAAGCCCACCGACAGGCGCTCCTGCCGCCACAGGTAGCCCAGGCTGGTCTGCGTGCCGCTGCGGCTGCCGCCCGGGGTGTCGGCGTCGTGCCGGCTGCCTGCGAGCGCCGCCGACAGCGTGCCCGCCGCGCCCAGTTGCCACACGCCTCCGGCGCCGGCCAGCGCCAGGCCGCGCGTCACTTCTCCATGCGCTTCGATCGTGAAGCTGTCGCTGAGGCCCCGGCGCCAGGTGCCGGTCAGCACCGGCTGCTTGCCGTAGTCGAAGGAGCGCAGGCCGTAGTTGCGGCGCACCACGCCCAGGTCCACCGTCCAGTCGCTCAGCCCGGGCGCCAGCAGGCGGCTGCTGTCGAAGAGCGAGAAGCTCAGCGTGGCGGCGCGGCCCAGCGCGTCGGTCACCACCACCTGCGCCGTGCCGGTGCTGTTGATGCGCGGCAGCGCGTTGAGCTGGAAGGGCCCCGCCGGCACCTGGCCGCTGTACTGGCGGATGCCGTCGATGAACAGTTCCACGTCCGAAGGCATCGTGGCCGAGCCGATGAAGCTGGGCAGCGGCGCGGTCTGCCGGTAAGGCTGCAGGCCGAAGTCGCGCGACAGCTGGATGCCGCCGATGCGCGTGGCGCGCGACCAGGGCACGGCGCCGGTGAGCGTATCGCCCACGCGCAGGGTGAGCATCCTGTCGGGGAAGGCCATGCTCCAGGTGCTGTCCATGCGCACGGACTGGTCCTTCCAGCCCTGGGTGTCGTGCGTGCGCTGCATCAGCCAGGTGGTGCTGAGCACGCTGGCGCCGCGGAAGGCGCGCAGCTCGCCGAAGGCGCTCAGGCTGCTGCTACCGCCCCTGCCCTGGGTGCCGTAGAGGTCGTAGTTCAGCAGCAGGCCGGTGGAGGTGCTCAGGGGCTGCGCGGTGACTGCCGCCTGCCCCACGGTGGCCGTGGGCAGCTGCAGCATCGCCAGCGGCGCGGTCAGGCTCAGTTGCTGGCGCGCGGCGTCGTAGTCGGCCACCAGCCCGGGCAGGTCGCGCAGGGGCAGCCATTCGGCGCCGTTGTCGGGCAGGGAGAAACTCAGTTCGCGCATCACCGCGCGGGAGGCCGACAAGGCCCCGGCCTGCAGGCGAAACGGGTGCAGCCCGCGCGCCATGCCGTTGAGGCTGACCTCCAGGTACAGCGTCATGGCCCCCGGCACAGACTGCGCGGCGGGCGCTGCGTGGGCGGGGAGCGCAGTCAGGGCCAGCGCAAACGGAGCCAGCAAGGCCCTCGCAGCGAACCCGGCCCGCTCAGCGCGCCAGCGGCGCGAGGTTGGCGTCCGTCGTTCTGCCATCGATCATGACCTGCCAGCGACCTGCGCCGGCCAGGGCGGCGGGCGACGTCTTCAGCGGCCAGCGCATGGTGGCGCCGGGCAGCACGTAGCCCAGCAAGCCGGTGTAGGCGGCGACGGCGCGGCCGTCCGCGCCGGTGAACACGAGGTCCGCCAGCTGGGCATGCACCCCGCCGCTGTTGCTGACTTCCAGCACGGCCTTGCCGTCTTCGCGCCGCAGGCTCCAGCGCAACTGCGCGGGGGCCGGCTCCGCGCCCGCCGGGGACACGAAGATGGGCAGCGAGTGCCGCATCACGAAGTTCAGGTTGCTCTTCTTGCCGTCCGCCGCCGCACCCGCCGCCTGGGGCACGGGCAGCTCATCCACCAGCACGCGGTAGGCCTCTTCCGCCGGACCCGCGGGCGGCGGGCCGTTGCGGATCACGCGCACCAGCTGCCGCCCGTCGGTGGGCAGCTGCAGCATGGGCGGGCTGACGACCAGTCCGTCCGCCGGCTCCATGCGGTCCTGCCCGTCGACCTGCGTCCAGCGGAACACGCGGATCTGCGCATCCAGCGGCGCCGTCCCCGTGTTGCTCAGCCAGAGCCCATCGCCCTGCCGGGTCGGCGCCAGCGTCAGGGTGACGGGCGAGACCTGCAGGCCGGCCGCCTGGACCGCACCGCCGCCAAGCAGGCATGCGCCCCACAGTCCAAGGATGGCAAGTGCACGTCTCACGATTCAGTACGGGTACGGGCTCAGTACGTGACCGTCACCGTGACGGTGTCGGCGTAGCTGTCCGGCGTGAAGTTGGCGTTGGTGTTCTTGGCGTAGACCGTGTGCGTGATCGCCGCGCCGGTGCCCGTGCCGCCGACCACATTGGCGCCGGTACCGGTGGTGTTGCCCCACACGGCGGTGTTGGCCGAGTTGGAGTACAGCGCGTAGGGCACCTTGTCGGTGTTGGTGGCCGCGTTGGCGACGGACGACATGGCACCCGTGCCATCGGTGGTGCCGCCGTTCGTGGACGAAGGCAGCAGGCCGACGGTGTACGGCGTGGTCTTGGAGCAGGTGACCGAGATGGTGTTGTTGCCCGTCTGGTTGGTGGCGGTGGGCTGCACGGTGGTGCCCAGGCTGATGTCGGAGGCGTTGCCGGCCGTCACCGCGCAGCTGCGCACGATGGTCATCTTGACCTGGAAGCTGGCACCGGCGGTGTCAGCCAGGGCCGAACCGGATGCGAAAACGAGGGTGGCGGTGGCCGCCGCGGCGACTGCGAGCTTGAGCATGAAAGCACTCCAAATGTAATCAATAAGACCTGACAGGTCGGTATTTTGTAATCATTTTGCATACGTTTTGACTACAAAGTGGCGCAAGGATGCCCCACAACCGGCCCGTTTGCCCTCGGATTCACGGCGCCTCGGCTCAAGTTTCGTGATCTAGTTCTCGTAACAATTGGAAAACTGTTTGCATTGTTTACATTTCCACCACAGTCAAAGCGCCCCTGCCTCCGCGAAGTGGAGGCCTTGGTGCGGTCGGTGGTGGGTGGGGAAGTGGTCGCAACAAGCGCAGGGCTTGGTGGCGCCCGAGGCTGGGCAGCCTCAGGAAGTCGATGCGGGCCGGCTCAAAGCGTTGCCCGGACCCGCCCGGGCGCAGGCGGCAGGGAGTCGCCCTGCCCCCTCGTCAGCCTCAGGCCTTGGCCAACCGCCGCCGCGCCTTCACCGCCGACGCCAGCCCTTCGAGCACCGGCACCGTCTGCGCGAAACCGATGCAGGCATCGGTGATCGACACGCCGTGCTTCAGCGGCACACCGGGCTTCAGGTCCTGCCGGCCTTCCTCGAGGTGGCTCTCGATCATGATCCCGGTGATGCGCCGCTCGCCGCCCGCGATCTGCGCGGCCACGTCTTCGGCCACCACGATCTGGCGCTGGTGCTGCTTGCTGCTGTTGCCGTGCGAGACGTCGATCATCACCTGCGGGCGCAGGCCGTTGGCCAGCAGCGCCTCGCAGCTCGAAGCGACATCCGCCGCCGAATAGTTGGGCGCCTTGCCGCCGCGCAGGATCACGTGGCAGTCGTCGTTGCCGCGCGTCTCGAAGATCGCGGCCATGCCCATCTTCGTCATGCCCATGAAGGCATGCGGCGCGCGCGCCGCGAGGATGGCGTCGGCCGCCACCTTCACGCTGCCGTCGGTGCCGTTCTTGAAACCGACCGGGCAGCTCAGGCCCGAGGCCAGCTGACGGTGGCTCTGGCTCTCGGTGGTGCGCGCGCCGATGGCGCCCCAGGCGATCAGGTCGGCAATGAACTGCGGGCTCAAGAGGTCGAGGAACTCGGTGCCGGTCGGCAGGCCCAGCGTGGTCAGCTCCAGCAGCAGGCGCCGCGCGCGCTCCAGGCCTTCGTTGATGGCGAAGCTGCCGTCCAGGTGCGGGTCGTTGATGTAGCCCTTCCAGCCGACGGTGGTGCGCGGCTTCTCGAAGTAGGCGCGCATCACGATGAGCAGGTCGTCCTGCAGTGAATCGGCCACCTTCTTCAGGCGCTGCGCGTACTCGATGGCCTGGTCGTGGTCGTGGATGGAGCACGGGCCAACCACGACGACCAGCCGGTCGTCGCGGCCGTGCAGCACGTCGGCGATGGCCGCGCGGCTGCCTTCGACCAGCGCGAGCGTGTTGTCGCGCACGGGCACGCGCTCCTGCAGCAGCGCGGGGGTCATGAGGGGACGCACGGCGCCGATGCGCACGTCGTCGATGCGGGTGGTGTCGAGGGTGCTGTCGCGGGAGCCGACTTCGGCGTCGTGGCGGGGGTCGTCGAGGCGGGACATGATCGTGGGATGCTGTGATGTCGAGGGGGTTGCTTCGATTGTCCCCCAGCGCGCCCTCCTCCCCCGGCTCAGGCCGCCTTCAGGAACACGTCGGGGTCCGTCGCGGCCTGCAACGGCCGCTGGCCTCACAGGACAAAAGCCAGGCGATCACGCCGACGAACGCGACAGCGTCGCCAACTTCTTCCTCGCGCTCTGCAAGAGGCCGACCTTCTCGACGGGCAGCGGCGCCTTCGTATCCCCGAGCTTGATGATCTCGAGCGCCGCAGGTTTCGGCATGAGTGCATCGCGCGGCGTAAGGCCGTTGAACTTCGCGTTCGAGATGACGTGCACCTTCAGGTGGCGGTGGATGTTCTTCGAGAGCTTCCGGCAGGCGGCCGCCAGGGTGGCTTCGTCGGGCATCGACTGGCCGTGCACGACGAGCAGCTCCAGGGTGCCGTCTTCGTCCTCTGCGAGCACGAAGGCGCGCACGACCGAGGCCTTGAACTTGCCGCGCAGCATCGCGCGAACCGGCTCGGCCGCGGCGAACGACTTGAGCGCGATGTTGCGCAGTTCGTCGTGGAAGATGAACGCGCGGTCGATCGAGAAGGTCTCGGCCTCCTCGGCCTTCGGCTTTTGCTTCTTCAGGATGCCGCTGCTGACGAGATGCGCCAAGGTGCGTTCCACGTCGGCCGTGTCGAGCTTCGAGCGATAGGCCAGCTCGCTGGAAGACAAGGGTTGTTGGGGCGCCGCGTAGGCGACCATCAAGAGCTTTTGCACCTCGGGGGCGAAAAGAAAATCTGCAGCACTCATTTCGCGGTTCTCTATTTCTCTGCTTCTGTGGGGTTCTCTACAAGCGGGTTGCATTATCGAGAGCGCCCTGCCTCCCGTGCGACGCGGCTTTCTCCACGGCGTTTTCGCGGCGGATTCCGTCACCGCGCATGGCGCCGGCCTACAGCGGAGCCCGGCGCCCACCGGTAAGAACGGCTGAACACGACAAGGAGCTTCAGCCATGGACCTGAAACAGACGATCGACAAGATCAAGCAGGTGGATGCGGCGCGCGCCGACTACCCCGGCGAACACCTCGTCGTGCTCGGCGCCGGCGTGCTGCTGTTGCTGGCCGCGGGCCGCAGCCGGTCGTTCCTGATGCGAGTCGTCGCGGGCGCCGCCGGCGGCGCGCTGATCGGCCGGGCGGCGAGCGGCACCGGCGGCATCGCGAAGCTGGCCGGCGTGTTGCAGAACGGAGGCCTGGCATGGCCGCGGCGTTGACCCCGCGGGTCCGCCCGTCCGCAGGCGACCCCCGGCGGTACTGGGCCCCGTGCCTGGGCGTGGCGCTGGTGGCGATGTCGCTCTTCTATGTGACCTTGAAAGACCTGGTGCACGAGAGCGCAGCGCGTGCTGCGCTCTTGACCACGGCAGTCGTTCCGGTCGAGGCCGAGCCCGACAGATCGACTGCCCGCGAAAAGTTGCCGGATGCGGTGACCCGCGCATCCAAGGAACCTGCCACGCTGACGAACACGCACTTCGAGCCCCCGGTGATCGCCCCCGCAGCCAAGTCCGTGCCTGCCGTCGTCGAAGTGCACAAGTGCGTCATGCCCGAGGGCGATGCGGCCTACTCCGACGGGCCGTGCCCCGCAGGCGCACGCGCGAGCACGCTGCGATTGCCGCGCGACCTGCACGCCTCGGCGAGTCCCTGAGCTCTTGAGCGGCTTACCCCGCCTTCAAGAACACGTCGTGGTCCGGCGCAAAGTTGGCGTGCAGCGGCAGCATCGCGCCGCCGAGCGCGCAGGCCTGCGCCCCCGCCCGGCCCCCATGCAGCTGCGGCGCCCACAGGCCTTCCCAGTTGCATTGCGCGAGCGCCGCGCGGGTCTGCACCAGCAGCGCGTCGAGCAGCGCGCGCGACATCGAGCCGTCCATCACCACGTCGGCCAGGTCGAGCACCGCGGTGCTGCTGACGATGGCATGCGCCAGCGCGCGTGACGCGCTGCCGAGCCAGGCCTGCGTGGCCGCGGCGAACGGCGCTTCGAGCGCGCGGTCGTCGTAGGCGGCCGTGGCGTCGAGGCCTTCGGCGCGCAGGCGCTGCTCCAGCTCCCACAGCGACGCCTCGGCCACCACCTGGGTCGACAGGCCTTCGGAGGGCTTCTCGGTGCGCATCGGGATCGACGCGAGCGCGCCCGCGTTGCCGTGCGCGCCGGTGTGCAGGTGCGAGTTGATGACCAGCCCGCCGCCCACGAAGGTGTCGACGAAGATGTACAGAAAGCTCTTGAGGTCGTGCCCGCGCCCCGTCACCAGCTCGGCCACGCAGGCCGCCACGGTGTCGCGCGCGAAGCCCACGGGCACGTCGGTGCGCGCGCGCACCTCGGCCAGCAGGTCCATCTGGTTCCACTCGTCCGACTGCGCCTTCGACAGCCCCAGCGTGCGGTGCCAGCCGCCGAGCTGGAACGGTGCCGCCAGCCCCGCGCCCACGTTGCGCGCGGCCAGCGGCCCGAGCCCGTCGCGCAGGCGGTGGATGTGCTCGGCGATCACGGGCAGCAGCGCCCCGGCGTCCGGAAATTCATAGCGGATCGCGTGGTGCTCGCGCACCCGCGCCGCGAAGTCGATCAGCAGCCACTCGGCCCCGCGCCGCCCGAGCTTAACGCCGATGGCAAAGGCGCCGTCGGGGTTGAGCGCCAGCGGCACCGAGGGCTGGCCGATGCGCCCGCGCACGCGGCTTTGCTTGACGATGAGGCCGTCGTCCTCGAGCCGCGCGGTGATGAGGCCGATGGTCTGCGCGCTCAGGCCCGTGAGCCGCGCCAGGTCGGCCTTGGGCAGGCTGGTGTGCACGCGCAGCGCCTGCAGCACCACGCGCTCGTTGAACTGGCGCATGCCCACCTGGTTGGAGCCGCGCGGACGCAGCAGGGCCGACGGGCGCTCGAGGGCATCGGTATCAAGCATGCGCCTCCGCAGGCAACTGGTCGGCGGTCATGGCACCGGTCATCACGGCCACGGTGTCGCTCATGCTGATCTTCTTCGGGTTGAGCACGGCCGCGCGCTTGCCCAGGCGGGCCACGTGGATGCGGTCGGCCACCTCGAACACATGCGGCATGTTGTGGCTGATGAGCACCACGGGCAGGCCGCGCTCGCGCACGCGGCGGATCAGCTCGAGCACCATGTTGCCCTCCTTCACGCCGAGCGCGGCGGTGGGCTCGTCCATGATGACCACGTGCCGCGCGAAGGCCGCGCTGCGCGCCACGGCCACGCACTGGCGCTGGCCGCCCGAGAGCGTTTCGACCGCCTGCGTCATCGACTGGATGCCGACCTTCAGGTCGGCCATGCGCGCCGTGCTTTCGAGCAGCATCTTCTTCTTGTCGAGCATGCGCAGCACGTTGCCCAGGAAGCCGGGGCGGCGCAGTTCGCGGCCGAGAAAGAGGTTCTCGTAGATGGTCATCGCGGGTGCGACGGCGAGGTCCTGGTAGACCGTCTCGATGCCGGCGCGGCGCGCATCGAGCGGGTTGCGGAAATGCACCGGCGCGCCGTCGAGCAGGATCTGGCCTTCGTCGGGCACGATGGCGCCCGACAGCGCCTTGATGAGCGACGACTTGCCCGCGCCGTTGTCGCCGATCACCGCGAGGATTTCGCCCTCGCGCAGCTCGAAGTCGACACCGTCGAGCGCGGTGACCTGGCCGTAGCGCTTCACCAGGCCCTTGGCCTGCATCACGATCTTGGGGTTGGCCACGGTGTTCATCAGCGGGCTCCCTTGCGCGAGAGTTGGTCGGCCGCCACCGCCAGGATCACGAGCACGCCCGTCACCAGCACCTGGTAGATCGACGACACGCCCATCAGCGTGAGCCCGTTGCGGAACACGCCCACGATCAGCACGCCGATGAGCGAACCCAGCACGATGCCGCGCCCGCCGAAGAGGCTGGTGCCGCCGAGCACCACGGCCGTGATGGCGTCGAGGTTCTCGGTCTGGCCCGCGTTCGGGTCGCCCACGCCGGTGCGCGCCACCGACAGCAGCGAGGCGATGCCGTAGAACACGCCCGCCGCCACGTACACCGCGAGCAGCACGCGCTGCGTGGGAATGCCCACCAGCCGCGTGGCCTCGGCGTTGTTGCCGATCGCATAGACATGCCGGCCGGCCGCCGTCTCGCGCAGCACGAACCACGCGAGCGCATAGAGCGCGAGCATGAGCACCGAGCCCCACGCCACCTCGGCGCTGCCGATGGTGAAGGTGGTGCCCAGGCCCGTGAGGCCGGCGGGCAGGTCGGTGATGGTCTGCGAGGACGAATACAGCTGCGTGATCGCGAACGCGATGTTCAGCGTGCCCAGCGTCACGATGAACGGCGGCAGCTTGATGCGCGTGACCAAGAGGCCATTGAGCAGGCCGAACAGCGTCGTCACACCGATGCCGCACAGGATGGCCACCGGCACCGGCATGCCGAGCTCGGTGGCGAACTTCGTCATGATGATCCCGCCCAGCGCCATCACCATGCCGCACGACAGGTCGATGCCGGCCGTGAGGATGATCAGCGTCTGGCCGATGGCGATCACGCCCACCACCATCACCTGCTGCAGGATCAGCGACAGGTTGCCGCCCGTGAGAAAACGCTCGGACTGCGTCGCGAAGAAGATGCAGGCGCCGAGCAGGGCCAGCCACGGCCCGAGGGCGCCCCACGGGATGTGGTGCGTCGGAGATTTCGCCATCGGTGTGCCTCCCTATAGACCGGGGCCGTTTACTTCTTGCCCCAGCACAGCTCGGTGCCGGTCTTGGTGTCCTTGCTGTCGACGCCGGCCACGCTCTTGCCGGCGATGAGCGTCACGCCGGTGTCGACGTAGCCCGAGGCCTTCTTGCCGGTCTTGGCGAATTCGACGCCTGCGGCCACGCCCATGGCGGCCATCTTCAGCGGGTACTGCTGCGAGGTCGCGGCGATGATGCCGGCGGCCGTGTCCTTGATGCCCTGGCAGCCGCCGTCGACCGAGACGATCATCACGCCCTTCTCCTTGCCCGCGCGCTTGAGCGCGTTGTAGGCACCGGCCGCGGCGGGCTCGTTGATGGTGTAGACCAGGTTCACGTCGGGCGCCTTCTGCAGGCAGTTCTCCATCACGGTCTGCGCCTTGGCCTGGTCGCCGAAGCTGTCGGCCATGCAGACGATCTCGGGCGACTTGGACAGCTCGTTCGACTTGGCGTCGTTGGCCGGCAGGCCGAAGCCCTTCATGAAGCCGTTGTGGCGCTGCGCACCCACCGGATGGCCCGGCAGCAGGTCGAGCGCGACGATCTTGGGCGTCTTGCCGGCCATCGCGGCCTTGGCGTATTCGCCGATGAGCACGCCAGCCGTGTAGTTGTTGGTGGCGAAGAGCGCGTCGGTGGCGTCCGGCGGATCGGCCGGGCTGTCGAGTGCGATCACCATGATGCCCTTGTCGCGCGCCTTCTTGATCGCCGGCACGATGGCCTTGGCGTCGCTGGGCGTGATGAGGATGGTCTTGGCGCCGGCGGCGATCATGTTTTCCATCGCGGTGATCTGGCCCGCGTTGTCGCCGTCGGCCTTTCCTGCCCCCGACAGCAGCTTGGCGCCGAGCTTCTTGGCCTCCTCCTGCGCGCCCTCTTTCATCTTCACGAAGAAGGGGTTGGTCTCGGTCTTGGTGACCAGGCCGATGACGGGCGGGTCGGCGGCCAGGGCCGTGGACGTGGCCGATGCGGCAAGGGCCAGGACGGCCAGGGCGGGAACGAAGCGCGGGCTGATGAACATGAGGTTGTCTCCTTCAGGGGGGCGGGCGCACAGCGCCTGCCGTGCTTGCTATGGAACCGGATGACGATCCGCCAACGAGCGGAAAGGCATTCGGACGAGGGGGACTATCGAGCAGTCGACCGACTAAATCAAGCCACTTGAGTTATCGAAAACCCGAGGCCGGGCAGGTTCGTGCGGTCAGAGCTGACTGCGACGGAGGATTCCGTGCAGCGCGTAATTTGTAATTCAAACGGCCTCGTTTCTATTGCCGCTCGCTCAATTCTTTTCTGATTTTGACAATTGTCATGGATGTTGATTTATCGTCATCGAAGATGCAAACAATCGGCAATTCGCAAAACGAAAAATAAAGTTTTCGCTGGAGCCCCACCACTCGCCAGCCGTTGATGCCAATGGATGCAGTGCTCCTTTTTTCGTTGCGATCCGCCGACCCGCTCGAATGAACAAATAACCCGGAGGGATCGCGGCACATGTTCGGCCAGCTTGTGGAAATACTCAGAAACAGTCCGGAGATCGCATTGTTTCTGGTGCTGTGCATTGGCTACGCGGTGGGCCAGATCCGCTTCGGGCCGATCCAGCTCGGCGGCATCTGCGGCACGCTGATTGCCGCGCTGGTGGTCGGCCAACTGGGCATCCGGCTCGACGACAGCGTGAAGAACGTGTTCTTCATGCTCTTCATCTTTGCGCTCGGCTACGCGGGCGGTCCGCAGTTCTTTGCCAACCTCGACGCCAAGGGCTTGCGGCTGGGCCTGCTGTGCCTGGTCGAGGTGGTGGTGGTGCTCGCGCTGGTGCTCGGCGCCACGGTGCTGCTGTCGCTCGACCGCGGCACGGCCGCCGGGCTGATGGCGGGCGCGGCCACCGAATCGGCCGTGGTGGGCACGGCGACCGACGCGATCTCGAAGCTGTCGCTCCCCGCCGCCGAGATCGCGCAGTTGCAGGCCAACGTGGTCACGGCCTACTCCATCACCTACGTGTTCGGGCTCATCGCCATCGTGGTGGTCACGAGCCAGGTGTTTCCGCTGCTGCTGCGCGTGAACCTGCGCGCCGAAGCCGACAAGCTCTGGAAGACCATGGGCGGCGGCGCCGACGATCCGGACGCCGCCAGCGCCACGCCCGAGATGGTCGGGCGCGTGTTCCGCGTCACCGTGGGCCGCGGCCGCTCGGTCGGAGAGCTGACGTCGATCCTCGGGCGGCAGGCCAGCATCGAGCGCGTGGTGCGCGACGGCCAGAGCCTCGCGGTCGAGCCCGGGCTGCACCTGCGCGTGGGCGACCAGGTGCTGGCCATCGGCCGGCGCAGCGCGCTCGTCAACGTGGGCGAGCTGCTGGGCCGCGAGTTCGCCGACACCACCGCCTTCGACACCGTGGTCGAGACCACCGAGGTCGTCGCCAACCGTCGCGAATGGTTCGGCCGTGGGCTGCGCATGCTGGAAAACGAGTTGCCGTCCGCCGTGCAGGTGATCGGCGTGGCGCGCGACGGCCACGCGATGCCGCTCGTGAACGCGCTGGTGCTGCAGCGCGGCGACGTGCTCAAGCTCTACGGCCCCGCGCCCGAGGTGGCGAGCGCCATCGCGCAGGTCGGCGACCGCGTGATCGCCTCCACGCGCAGCAACATCAGCTTCGCCGCCGCGGGCATCTTGCTGGGCGTGTTCATCGGCAGCTTCAGCGCGAAGCTCGGCGGCATTCCGTTTTCGCTCGGCACCGGCGGCGGCGCGCTGCTCACGGGGCTGGCCTTCGGCTGGTACCAGTCGAAGCACCCGCACCGCCTGAGCGTGCCGGCCGACGCGCTGGCGCTCATGAAGGACCTGGGCCTGGCCACCTTCATCGCCTGCGTGGGCCTGGCCTCGGGGCCGCAGGCGCTGGCCCTGGTCCAGAAGTTCGGCGTTGCGCTGCCGCTCGTGGGCATCGCCGTCGCGGTGGTGCCGGCCAGCATCTCGCTGTTCGTCGGCCACCGCCTGCTCAAGCTCGAGGCGCCGGTGCTGCTGGGCGCCATCGCTGGCCAGCAGTGCAGCACGCCCGCGCTCAGCGCCGTGCAGAACGCCGCGGGCAACGCCACGCCGCTGCTGGGCTACACGATCACCTACGCCATCTCGAACGTCGTGCTGCCGCTGATGGGCCCGCTGATTGTGGCCCTGGCCGGCCTGGTGCAGCACGCGAAATAAGACAACGACCCGAGGCGCTCCACGCCCTTTTCTTCTCTCTTCTTCTCATTGATGCCCTGAAAGGACTTCCTCTATGGAATGGCTGCATGAACTCTTCAAGAAGTCGCCCGAAATGGCGCTCTTCCTCTCGCTGGCTGTCGGCTACTGGATCGGCAAGATCAAGTTCGGCAAGTTCCAGCTCGGCGGCGTCGCCGGCTCGCTGCTGGTGGCGGTGATCGTGAGCCAGGTCGGCGTGCAGATCGACGGCGGCGTGAAGGCCGTGCTGTTCGCGCTGTTCATCTACGCCGTGGGCTTCGAGAGCGGGCCGCAGTTCTTCAGCTCGCTGGGCAAGCAATCGATCAAGGAGATCATCCTGGCCGCCGTGATGGCCGCCACCGGCCTGGCGACCGTGGTGGTCATGGCCAAATTGTTCGGGCTCGACAAGGGCCTGGCGGCGGGCGTGGCGGCCGGCGGCCTCACGCAGAGCGCCATCATCGGCACCGCGGGCGACGCCATCGGCAAGCTCGGCCTTGCCGCCGCTGAAACCGCGCGACTGCAGGGCAACGTGGCCATCGGCTATGCCGTGACCTACGTGTTCGGCTCGTTCGGCGCGATCATCGTGTGCGTCAACATCCTGCCCAAGCTCATGGGCCGCAGCATCCGCGACGACGCGATCGCGGCCGAGACCGCGATGCAGGCCGGCGTGAAGGTGCTCGGCCCCGACCAGGAAGAAGCCGCGCCCTCGCTGGTCGGGCGCATCTACCAGCTCACGAGCGATCCGCAGCGCACGGTGGCCGACATCGAGAACGCCAACCCGGCCACCACCATCACCATCGAGCGCGTGAAGCGCGACGGCAAGTTCGTCGAGGTCAGCCCCACGCTCGTGCTGCGCCAGGGCGACTACGTGCTCACCGTGGGCCGGCGCGATGCCGTGGTGGCGAGCGCGCCGCTGCTGGGCAAGGAGGTCGACGCCGTCGACGGCATGGAGCTGACGCTGAACAAGCGCGAGATCGTGCTCACCAACAAGGACTTCGGCGGCAAGACCGTCGACCAGATCCGCCAGGCCACCGCCGGCGGCGTGCGCCACGGCATCTTCGTGGTGCAACTCAGCCGCATGGGCCAGGTGCTGCCGATGAAGCCCGACACCGTCGTGCAGGTGGGCGACCTGGTGTCGATCTTCGGCGCCGAGCAGGACGTGAAGCGCGTCGCGTCCCTCGTCGGCGACGTGATCGTGCCCAGTGCCAAGACCGACTTCGTGTACCTGGGCGCGGGCCTGGTGGTGGGCCTGCTGGTCGGCCTGCTGAGCGTGAAGATCGGCGCCATTCCGCTGACGCTCGGCGCCGGCGGCGGCGCGCTGCTGTCGGGCCTGCTGTTCGGCTGGTACCGCGCGAAGAAGCAGACCTTCGGCGCGCTGCCGCCCAGTGCGGTGCAGCTGCTGAAAGACCTGGGCCTGGCGGGCTTCGTGGTCGTGGTCGGCCTGACGTCGGGCCTGCAGGCCGTGCAGACCATCAAGGAGCTGGGCCTGACCATCTTCGGCGTCGGCGTGGTCGTCACGCTCGTGCCGATGATCCTCACGATGCTGTTCGGTCGCTACGTGCTGCGCTACGACAACACGGCCGTCTTCGCGGGCGCGCTGAGCGGCTCGCGCAGCGCAAACCCCGCCTTCGGCGAAGTGCTGGGCAAGGCCGAGAACGCCATTCCCACCGTGCCCTTCGCCATCACCTACGCGCTGGCCAACGTGTTCCTCACGCTGCTGGGGCCGCTGATCGTGGCGCTGGTCTGAGCATCGCGCCTTCCCTTTTCTTTCTTCTTTCTTTTTATCAACCAAGGAGTACTCCATGGATTTCGGCGACGTGAAAAAGCTGGGCGGCCTGAGCCCGTTCGAACTGAAGGATGCGCTGATCCAGGTCGCACGACAGAGTGACCGGCTCATGCTCAACGCCGGCCGCGGCAACCCGAACTTTCTGGCCACCACCCCGCGCCACGGCTTCTTCCAGTTCGGCCTCTTTGCCATGACCGAGGCCGAGCGTTCGTACATCTACATGGCGGACGTGGGCGGCTTTCCGCAGCGCGAGGGCATCGAGGCGCGCTTCGAGCTCTTCGCCAAGTCGCACGAGGGCGAGCCCGGCGTGCGCTTCATCGAGGCCGCCGTGTCCTACGTGCGCGACCAGCTGGGCCTGTCGGCCGGCGACTTCATCTACGAGATGTGCGAGGCCATCCTGGGCTGCAACTACCCGGTGCCCGACCGCATGCTGCGCCTGACCGAGATCGTCGTGGGCCAATACATCCACAAGGAAATGATCGGCACCCACCCCTTCGTGGGCAAGTTCGACATGTACGCGGTGGAAGGCGGCACCGCCGCCATGACCTACCTGTTCAACAGCCTGCGCGAGAACCACCTGCTGTCGCCCGGCGACACCATCGCGCTGGGCATGCCGATCTTCACGCCCTACATCGAGATCCCGCACCTGAACGACTACCAGCTCATCGAGGCGCTGATCGACGCGCCGCCGGAGAACAACTGGCAGTTCACCAAGAAGGAGCTGCAGAAGCTGCTCGACCCGAAGGTCAAGGCCTTCTTCCTGTGCAACCCGAGCAACCCGCCCTCGGTGAAGATCAGCGACGAGGTGCTGGGTTACATCGCCGACATCGTGAAGCAGCGGCCCGATCTCATCATCCTCACGGACGACGTGTACGGCACCTTCGCCGACAACTTCCTGTCGCTGTTCGCGATCTGCCCGCAGAACACCATCCTGGTGTATTCATTCTCGAAGTACTTCGGCGCCACCGGCTGGCGCATGGGCGTGGTCGCCACGCACGAGGACAACATCCTCGACCGCAAGATCGCCGCCCTGCCCGAGGCCAAGCGCAAAGAGCTCGACGCGCGCTACAGCTCCATCACCACCGAGCCGCGCAAGCTGAAGTTCATCGACCGCCTCGTGGCCGACAGCCGCACCGTGGCACTGAACCACACGGCCGGCCTGTCGACCCCGGTGCAGGCGCAGATGGTGATGTTCTCGCTGTTCTGCCTCATGGACGAGGGCGAGACCTACAAGAAGTCGATGAAGCACATCGTCTCGCGCCGCAAGGAAGCGCTGTACCGCGAGCTCGGCCTGCCCCTGCCGCCCGACCCGAACTCGGTGAGCTACTACCACCTGCTCGACCTGCAGGACATCGCCACGCAGATGCACGGCGAGCGCTTCGGCAAGTGGATCCTCACGAAGCTGCAGCCGAATGAGGCGCTGTTCCGCATCGCCGCCGAAACCAGCATCGTGCTGCTGCCCGGTCGCGGCTTCGGCGGCAAGCACCCCTCGGGGCGGGTGTCGCTGGCCAACCTCAACGAGTACGACTACGCGAACATCGGGCGCTCGCTGCGCAAGATGGCGTCGGAGTACTTTGCGGTGTTCGAGAAGGAGGTGGGGGGCGGCAAGGTGGACAACGCGGGAAAGGCGGCCAAGGGCGGCGTAGGCAAGACCACTGTCGTTAAACCCGCAAAACGCGGAAAAAAGTAGCCTCGTTCCGCCCCTTGCGCGGCCCCGAAATGTATGCCTTTGACATACGATCAAAGGCATAAAAGAGGGATCGCAAAGGGGCGAGAAATGATCGTAGGCATTGACCTGGGCACGACCAACAGCCTGGTGGCGGTGTGGCGGGAAGGGAAGTCCGTTCTGATTCCCAACGGACTGGGCGAATACCTGACGCCGTCATGCGTCAGCCTCGACGAGGACGACACCGTGCTCGTCGGCAAGGCCGCCAGGGAACGGCTTCAGACGCATCCGGACCGCACCGCCGCCGTCTTCAAGCGCTACATGGGCAGCAACAAGACGGTGCGCCTGGGCAAGCGCAGCTTCAGGCCCGAAGAGCTTTCGGCACTGGTGCTGCGTTCACTCAAGGCCGATGCCGAGGCCATGCTGGGTGTACCGGTTCATGAAGCCGTCATCACCGTGCCCGCGTACTTTTCGGATGCGCAACGCAAAGCCACCCGTGCGGCGGGCGAACTCGCCGGCCTGAAGGTCGACCGGCTACTGAACGAGCCCACTGCCGCGGCACTCGCCTACGGCATGCACGACATGGGCGCCGAAACGCGCTTTCTGGTGTTCGATCTCGGCGGCGGCACTTTCGACGTATCGATCCTCGAAATGTTCGAGGGTGTGATGGAGGTGCGTGCGTCGGCGGGCGACAACTTCCTGGGCGGCGAGGACTTCGTCGAATCGCTGATCACCCTCTTCTTCGAACGCAACGCTCTGCCGACGAGCCTGCGCGCCGATGCCCACTTCATGCAACGCCTGGCCGCACAAGCCGAAGCGGCCAAGCGCCTCCTCAGCACCGAGCCCAGTGCCGAAATCAACGTGGCGCACGAGTCGGTGCAGCACCGCCTGCAGATCGATGAAACCACGCTCGAACAGGCCTGCGCGCACTTGCTCAAGCGCCTGCGCACACCGGTGGAACGCGCGCTGCGCGACGCCAACCTGCGTGCCGGCGAACTCGATGCAGTGGTGCTCGCAGGGGGTGCCACGCGCATGCCCGCGATCCGGCGGCTGGTGACCACGATGTTTGGTCGTTTCCCGTCGATCGACTTCAACCCGGACGAAGTCGTTGCACTGGGCGCGGCAGTGCAGGCGGGATTGAAGGCGCGGGACGCGGCGCTCAAGGAAGTGGTCATGACCGATGTCGCGCCCTATTCGCTCGGCGTGGCAGTGAGCCGCTGGCTCAGCGAGACCACCGCCACGCATGGGCATTTCGACCCCATCATCGAACGCAACAGCACCGTGCCTGTGAGCCGCTCCAAGAGCTACGTCCCCAACTCCGCCACCCAGACCTCGGTCGACCTGCACGTGTTCCAGGGAGAGTCGCGGATGGTGCGGGACAACGTGCACCTGGGAACGCTGCACGTGCCGCTGCCGCAGGGACCGGTGTCCGAGGCGGCGGTCGAAGTGCGCTTCACCTATGACGTCAACGGCCTGCTGCAGATCGAGGCCACGGTCCAGAAGACCCAGGAGACCTTCAGCCTGCTGATCGAAGGCAACCCGGGGCTGTTGAGCGAGACCGAGATCAAGGAGCGCCTGATGGCCTTGAGCGAACTCAAGATCCATCCGCGCGACCGCATGGAAAACCGCACGCTGCTGGCGCGCGGGGAGCGCATCTACCAGCAGCTGCGCGGCGACGTGCGGGAATCGCTCGGCATGTGCATTTCGGAGTTCGAGCGTGCGCTCGCCACGCAGGACAAGCGCGTCATCGCCCCAGCGCACCGCCAATTCCAGGAGCAGTTGCAGCAGATCGAACGCGACAGCCATCTGGCCGACTGAGCTGGGGAGCGACGACACCATGACCGAAGTCCCAGGCTTCCTGCTCGAACTCGGGCTGCGCCCGGATGCCGACGAGCGTGCGGTCCGGCGCGCCTATGCGGTCGAACTGAAGAAGATCGACCAGGAGACGCAAGCGGAGCGGTTCCAGCGGCTGCGAGAGGCATATGAAGCGGCGTTGTACTGGGCCCGGCATGTGCGGGAGGCAGAAGCAGCGCAGGAAATCCAGGCGGCGACGGCGAACGCACAGACGAGCGGGGACGTCGCGCAACCACAGCCCCAGCCTGTCACCGTCCCCGCTCCCGCGACGCACGACGAACACGCGCCCTCGCTGCCACCGGCCGCTGACGCCGATCGCACAGTGCCGCGCCATGACAGCGTGCGCGACATCATGGTCGCGCTCGACACCCGGCTGCAGGAAGACCCGCTGCAGACGGTCCGAGAAGCCACCGTGTTGCTGGAAGCCACGCTCGAAGACCCTCGCCTGCTCGACATGGACGCCCGCGTTCTCTTCGAGGCCAATATCGCCCACCTGCTCGCCTGCGGCTGGCGGCCGGGCCACGAGTACCTGTTCGAGGCGGCGCTCGTGGTCTTCGATTGGCGTACCGATTCGGCCAGGCTGCTGCGCTTGGGACAGGCCGGCCACGTGGTCGACCGCGCCATCGTCGAGCAAGACGCGCAGGCCCAGCAATCGCCAGCCGATCGCGATACGCAACGTCAATACCTGGAGCTGCTGCGCCACACCGCCGACCCCGGGCCGCAAGCCCTGGCGTTGGGCCTGGGGCGTGTAATGCACGCTGCCCATACCTATCCGACGTGGCTACGGCTGACGATGGACACGGCCAACATCGAACATTGGCGTGAACGCAATGCCGACCTCGCGCGCTCGACAGTGCAGAACCAGCCATCGATGGCGAGCGCGCACAGCGGTTCAATCTCCGCTTCCCAGATGACGGCATGGTTCGTGGCCTTTTGCGGGGCGGTGATACTGATCTTTCTGCTGAGGACAGTGGCCACCAGCGAGGGAAACCAGGGCACCGCGACAGCAAATTCGGCAGCAGGCCGCGCGGGGGCGGCGGCGATGGCGGAAGCGATACGCAAGCTGCCAACTTCGCAGTCTTCGCCGCCATCGCTCTCCGGGCTGCCGGACTCCAGCGCGAACGACGCAACAGCCCGTTGGCCAGCGCTGCAAGCACCCGCCAACGGGAAAACCGGCGCCAATGCCCCGAGCGCACAACGGCCGGCAGTCGAGCCCGACCCACCGGTGGCGCAATACACCAGGCAGCCCCATGTCGCCTACCCGACCATGTCCAAGCGGCTCGGCGAACAGGGCCGTGTGGTGCTCAAGGTCATGGTCCAGCCTACGGGGTCGGTCAGCGATGCCGCCGTGTTGCAAAGCTCCGGATTCGAGCGGCTCGATGCTGCGGCCATCGATGCCGTGCGAGGGTCCCAAGTCGTTCCGATGAAGAGCATGAACGGGCGCACCGTGGCGGCTTGGTACAAGGCCTCGATCAATTTCGTGTTGAGCGACGTCGCGTCGGGGTCAGCCACTTCAACGAGACCCGAGAGCAAGCGGAACTACGGCGACGCCGTGACCGCCGCCGTAAGACCCAACATCCTGTTCACCAAGGAGGTTCCAGGAAATCCGCTGGTCGAGTACACGCTGGACCTTGCGGCCGACGGCAAGATCCTTGCAGCGACCCTCTCCAGGGCCAGCGGCGTGCCCGAATGGGATGCCGCCGCGCTGCGTGCCATCCACAAGACTGGCCACATGCCGCTGACCGAGCAAGGCACGGTGCCGCCGAAGATGGTGCTGGGGCTGCGGCCCAAGGTTCAATGACACGCATCGCGCCGGGCATATCGCCCTCAACCCGCCGTACACCGTGAAATCGGCTTGCGCGTGCTGCGCAGGAAGCTGGCCAACCAAGCTTGCCGACCGGTCCTGGCCATCTGTTCGCTGCAGCGGTGGTTGCGCTGGGCGTTCGCGTCATCTGACGACGGCTGCCGACCGTCGCCGTTGAGACGCGCTTCCCGTGCCAACGGCGCAGGAAGCCAAGAAACTCAAGCCGCCCTGCGCGCCGTCAACCACTGCGACGGCGCCAGGGCCGCCGCCACCACGCGCACCTCGGCGATGTGGCCGAAGAAGCCGTCGGCGCGCGCACCGTCCCACGAGCCGCCGCCCACCACCCAGGGGGCGGTGGCCTTCAGCGTGGCCAGGCCCGGCACGGCCGCCGAGTTGCGCAGCACCGGGGCGCCCTCGACGTACATCGTAGTGTCGTGCGACACCGGGTCGTTGACGATGGCGATATGCACCCAGCGGTCGGCGAGCACCTCGCCCGACCAGTTGGCCTTGGCCGAACGCGTGCCCGTGGTGTTCGGCACCACCTCCCACTGCACCTCGCGCAGGCTCGAGATGGCGAAGAGCATCGGCGGCGATTCGCCGTCACCGCCGGTGTAGCCCGCGAGGTCGCCGCGGCGTCCGTCGCGCGTCATGATGTTCATCCACGCGTGCAGCTTGCTGGTCCAGCTCTTGTCGATCTTGACGAAGGCCTCGACGGTGTAGCCGTTGTCCAGCGTCTGTGCATTGATCGGCGCCGAGGCCTCGGTGAGGAAGTAGCTCATCCGCGCCTTGTTGGTGTTCAGGAAGCGCACCGAGCCCGGCGCGGCCGAGAGGCGGTGGCGGTCGTCGGTCCACACGACGTCGCCGTCGGCCGCGCCCACCACGCCGTTCTGGTTCAGGGCATCGCGGCGCAGCGGGTTCACGCCCGTCACATCCGCGATCACGGTGCCCGGCAGCACCGGCTGGTTCACCGCACCGCCGACGAAGCGCCAGTGCGCCAACGTGTTCGCGACCTTGGGGTAGTCCTCCGCATCGGCGGCGGGCCGCTGCACGGCGGCCTCCGGGTCCTTGTAGTTGGCCAGGATCAGCGCCTTCGCCTGCTCGACCAGCGACTGCTCGACCGTGGCCTCGCCCGCGGCAAAGCCCTTGTTGAAGCCGGCGAAGCGCTGCGCGAAATCCATCTCGATGGTGAACGCCTCGTTGGGCGTGGTGAGCACGGCCTGGTCGAAGGCGTTCAGCGTGGCGGCGGGCTTTTGCGGCACCCAGGGCGAGAACGACAGCACCTTGATCTGCTTGTTCGTCAGGTCGAACTCGTACAGGCGCATCAGGCCGTTGCCGCCCTGGTAGGCCATCTGGTAGTCGACCACCATCTCCTCGACCTTGTGGCCGAAGTCGTTGGTCTTCGTGAGGTGCGCGGCGCCGTGGTGGTGGCCGTTGAGCGTCATGAAGATCTGGTCGTTGTCGCGGATCAGCTTCTCCCACAGCATCTTGCCGTAGTCGGTTTCCAGCGGGCTGGTGCCGTCGGGCGCGATGTTGAGCAGCTGGTGGTTGACCAGGATCACGGGCAGCGTCGGGTTCTTCGCGATCACCTGCCGCGCCCACGCGATGCCCGCGTCGGACACGCGCCACGACAGCGACAGCACCATGAACTTCTGGCCCTGCGCCTCGAACACGTGGCATTCGTGGAAGCCGCTGGTGTCGCGCGCGCCGAAGGTGGCCTGCTTCTTCGCGCGCTCGGTGCCAAACCACTGCAGGTAAGGCTCGGCGGCCAGGTTGCGGGCGGCGTCGGTGCCGTTGACGGGGTCGACGCCGTAGTCGACGTCGTTCAGCACGTCGTGGTTGCCGGCCAGCACGCTGTAGGGCAGCTTCGCGTCTTCGAGCACCTTCATGGCCGCATCGGCCACCTTCCACTGGTCGGGCTTGCCGACCTGGTCGACCACGTCGCCGAGGTGGATGGTGAAGGGAATGTGCAGCGCCTTGGCGTTGGCGGCGATCCACTTCGTCTGCGCAGCGAAGGGCGCACTGCCGAAGCGCTTGTCGTACTGGTCGCTCTCGGCAGCGGTGGCGTAGCGCGCGTAGAACTGGGTGTCGGGCATCACGGCCAGCGCGAAGCTCGAACGCTTGCTCACGACAGGTTCTGGCGCGGGCGGGTTGGGCGCCGGTGCGGGAGCGGGCAGCGGGCCGAAGCCGGCGCTGCCGCCACCACCACCACCACCACCACCGCAGGCGGCGATGAGGGCGCTGCTGCCGCCGACGGTGAGCAGGGAGGCGCCGAGCTTGAGCATCTGCCGGCGTTGCGGGACGCGTTCGGTGTCGGGAGCGGAGGGGGAAGAAGACGGGGAAAGCGGAAGCGCGCGTGCGCCGCGCGGATCGACGGAATCGGACATGACAAGAGAAAACGTTGGGAAGCACCCAGCGTAGGTCGCGGCCGTGACTCGGTCATGTACGGCCCATGACACTTCGCCCCCGAAGCGCCCTCCCCTGAACCCGGCTCAGGCCTTGGCCGCGCGCCCCGACGGTTCGAGCACCACCATCCGCCACGCACACAACGTCCCCGCCACCGCCAGCAACGCCGCCAGCGCGAACATCGTGCGATAGCCCAGCTCCTGCGCCACCGCCCCGCCGAGCAGCACGCCCAGCACGCCGCCGAAGCCGTAGCCGATCACCGTGAACAGCGCCTGCCCGCGCCCGCGCAGGTGGCCGGGGAAGCGGCGCGACACCACGGCGATGCAGGCCGTGTGGTGCGCCGCGAAGCTCAGTGCATGCAGCCACTGCGCGATGACCAGCGCCGCGATGAAGCCGCCCAGCCCGGCCGTGAGGCCGAGCCGCGCCACGCCGGCGATGCCGCACACCAGCATCCAGCGCGGCATCGGCAACAGGCCGATGAGCCGGCCCTGCAGGAAGAACCAGACGATCTCGGCCACCACCGACAGCGCCCACAGCAGGCCGATGGTGCTCTTGCCGTAGCCGATCGAGTCGAGGTACAGCGAGAAGAACGCGTACACCGAGAAGTGCGACATCACCTGGAAGAACAGCGACGCGAAGAACCAGCGCACGGCGGGGATGCGCAGCACGGGGCCGATGGGCTCCTTCACGGCGTCGTGCGCGGCCGGCGGCTCGCGCAGGTCGGGCAGCTTCATGGTCGCGAGCAGCACCACGGCCAGCGTGCCGGCGGCCCAGTACGGGAAGTGCTTCATGCCGAAGCGCTCGAACCACTCGCCCGCGACGAACACGGTGACCAAAAAACCGGCCGAACCGCACAGGCGGATGCGCCCGTAACGCCCCCAGTCGCCCGCGACGATCTGCGCCATGGCCGCTTCGGTGAGCGACATCATCGAGCTGGTGTGCGTGAACATCACGAGCAGCACCAGCGCGAGCCACCAGGCGCCGCCATGCCACCACAGGCCGAAGGAGCTGGCCAACGCCACCGCGGCGCTGAAGCGCAGCAGCTTCACGCGCTGGCCGGTGTGGTCGCTGAGCGCACCCCAGGCATAGGGCGCGAAGACGCGCGTGATCGATTGCACCGAGGCCAGCAGGCTGATCGTGAAGATCGGCAGGCCCAGGTCCTTGAGCCACAGCGGCAGGTACGGATTGAAGAAGCCGATGTGCGCGAAGTAGCTGGCCGACAGGCCAGCGAATGCCAACAGGTGGCCGCGCCCCGCGGCCACAGGTGGCGCGGTGGACACTACAGGAAAGACGACTGCGGCGACGCAGCTTCGCTCTTCTCGACGGGCGGGTTCACGTCGCCGCACTGCGCGCGGTTGCGCAGCACGTGCTCCATCACCACCAGCGCGAGCATGGCTTCGGCGATGGGCGTGGCGCGGATGCCCACGCAGGGGTCGTGGCGGCCCTTGGTGATGACTTCGACGGGGTTGTTGTTCACGTCGATGGACTGGCGCGGGCTGATGATCGAGCTGGTGGGCTTGATCGCGATGCTCACCTCGAGGTCTTGCCCCGAGCTGATGCCGCCCAAAATACCGCCGGCGTTGTTGCTGAGAAAACCGGTCGGCGTGATCGAGTCGCCGTGCGTGGTGCCGCGCTGCGTGATGCTGTCGAAGCCGGCGCCAATTTCCACGGCCTTCACGGCGTTGATGCCCATCATGGCGTAGGCGATCTCGGCGTCGAGCTTGTCGAACAGCGGCTCGCCCAGGCCCACGGGCACGTTCGTGGCGGTGACGCGGATGCGCGCGCCGCACGAGTCGCCGGCCTTGCGCAGGCGGTCCATGTAGTCCTCCAGCGCGCTCACGTCGGCGATGGGGGCGAAGAAGGGGTTGTTCGGGACGTGGTCCCAGCTCTCGAAGGGAATGGCGATCTCGCCGATCTGCGTCATGCAGCCGCGGAACACCATCCCGTATTTTTCGGCCAGCCACTTCTTGGCGACGGCGCCGGCCGCGACCATGGGCGCGGTGAGGCGTGCCGAGGAGCGCCCGCCGCCGCGCGGGTCGCGGATGCCGTATTTCTTCCAGTAGGTGAAGTCGGCGTGGCCGGGGCGGAACTGCTGGGCGATCTGCCCGTAGTCCTTGCTGCGCTGGTCGGTGTTCTGGATCAGCAGCGCGATGGGTGTGCCGGTGGTCTTGCCCTCGTACACGCCGGACAGGATCTGCACCGCGTCAGGCTCGTTGCGCTGGGTGACGTGGCGGCTGGTGCCGGGGCGCCGGCGGTCGAGGTCGCCCTGGATGTCGGCCTCGCTCAGGGCCATGCCCGGGGGGCAGCCGTCGATCACGCAGCCGATGGCCGGGCCGTGCGACTCGCCGAAATTGGTGACCGCGAAGAGAGTTCCGAAGGTGTTGCCGCTCATGGCGGGGATTATCCCCACAAAGCAGCAGCCGACTCAGTCGGTGGTGTTTTCCATGCGCTTGGCGAGCACGCCGAGCTGCAGCTCGATGCTGAACAACCGCTCGTTCAGCACCGCCGTCTGCAGCCGGATCGCCTCGACGATGGCCTTGGTCTGCGGGTCGGAGGTGCTGTCGGACAGTTCCGCCAGGTCATGCAGCTTCTTGCGCAGTTCGTTGCTCATGGGGCCTCCGTTCGGTCGTGGGATGCGTCGTGGAAGCCCCAGTATGGAGGCTCGTCAACGCTCCGGCAATGCGGCGCCGCCCGGGGGTACGGCGACCTCTTCCGCATGCGACGCGCCCACGCTGCGCAGCCGCACCGCCACCAGCACGCCGACGAACAGCAACACCACGGCGCACAGGCCGGCCACCAGCCGCAGGGCGCGCAGCAGCGCGTCGCGCCCGGCGTCGAGCAGCGCGGCGCCGGTGGTACCGGGCAGTTCCCCGGCCAGCGCGACCGCTCCGCCCAGCGTGCTGCGGGCGGCTTCGACCGCGGCCGCACCGGCCAGCCCGGCCGGCACGGCGTCGGCCATGGTCGCGCGGTAGATCGCCGCACCGACGCTGCCGAGGATGGCGATGCCCAGCGCCCCGCCGAACTCGGAGCTGGTCTCCGAGATGGCCGAGGCCACGCCCGCGCGCTCCGGCGGCGCGCTGCCCACGACCAGGTCGGTGGCCAGGGTGAACACCGGCGCCAGGCCGAGCGAAGAGATGACCGCGCTCGTCACCATCCAGGCCAGCCCGCCCTGCGCGGGCAGCAGCACCAGCATGCCGAAGCCCAGCGCCGCCACGCCCAGCCCGCCGCCCATCACGTAGGCCGGGCACAGGCGCCGCGTGAGCGCGGGCACGATCATCGAACCGACGATGAAGGCGCCGGCGCCCGGCATGCTCCACAGGCCCGCTTCCAGCGGCGGCAGGCCGAGCACGAGCTGCAGGTACTGGGCGTTGTACAGAAAGAGCCCGAACATCACGAAGCAGGCCAGCATGTAGGCCCCCAGCGAGACGCTGAAGGCCGGCAGCCTGAACAGGCGCAGGTCGATCATCGGGTTGGCCAGCCGCCCCTGCCGGCGCGCGAACAGCCAGCCCAGCAGCGCACCGGCCGCGATGGCCAGCAGCGACACCGCGTCGGGCCCGTGCTCGGCCACCTGCTTGATGCCGTAGATGGCCGCCAGCACGGAGCCCAGCGAGAGCGCCACGCTGGCCAGGTCGAGCGCGCCCGCGTCGGGATCGCGGTACTCGGGCAAGAGCCACGGCCCGAGCGCCAGCAGCAGCATCATCACCGGCACGCCGATGAGGAACACCGAGCCCCACGGAAAGAACTGCAGCAGCACGCCGCCCAGCACCGGGCCGATGACGGCGCCGGCCGAGTAGCTCGAAATCCACACGCCGATGGCCACGGTGCGTTGCGCCGGGTCGAGGAACATGTTGCGGATCAGCGAGAGCGTGGACGGCGCCAGCGTCGCCCCCGCCACGCCCAGCAGCGCGCGCGTGGCGATCAGCATGTTGGCGCTGGTCGAGAAGGCCGCGAGCACCGAGGCCACGCCGAACGCCACCGCGCCGATCAGCAGCAGCCGGCGCCGCCCGATGCGGTCGCCCAGCGTGCCCATGGTGACCAGCAGGCCGGCCACGAAGAAGCCGTAGATGTCGACGATCCACAGCAGCTGCGAGGCGGTGGGCTTGAGGTCTTCGCTGATCGACGGGATCGCCAGGTTCAGCACCGTGAGGTCCATCGAATAGAGCATGCACGGCAGCGCGATGACCGCCAGCCCGGTCCATTCGCGCGCCGTGGCGCGGGCGGGTGCCGCCCGGTCGAGTGCGCCGCTCATGGGCCGGCTCCGCTGTCGCTTGCCGACCAGGCCTTGCGCACCTCGATGCTGCTCAAGCGCGCCGAGGGAATGCCGGCCGCGAGCTGCAGCGCTTCTTCTTCGCTGTCGGCCTCGACCAGGTAGAAGCCGCCCAGCTGCTCGCTGGTTTCAGCGAACGGCCCGTCGGTGACCGAGAGTTTGTCGTTGCGCATGCGCACCGTGACCGCCGTGCCGGCCGGCTGCAAGGCCTCGGCCACGACGAGCTTGCCGAGCGCCTGCAGGTGGGCGTCGTAGTCGATGTGTTCGTTGATGTAGTGGTCCATGTCCTGCGCCGAGAAGTGGCTCGTCTGCGCGTCGGTTCCGTAGATCAGGCAAAGGTATCTCATGCGGCATTCCCCTCGGGGTTTTCGATCATTTCCATGACGTCGATGGGACGCACCTCGATGGCGCCGTAGCGCGCCATCGGAATGCGGCCCGCCAGCTGGATCGCGGCGTTCAAGTCGCGCGCCTCGACCAGGATGAAGCCGCACAGCTGCTCGCGCGCTTCGGCGTACGGGCCGTCGACGTGCGAGCGTTGGCCTTGGCGCACCTGCACGACCTTGGCGGCGCGCACCGGGCTCAGCGCCTCGGCGGCGATGAAGTGGCCGGCGGCTTCGAGCAGGCGGTCGTAGGCCATCGAGTCGGCATTGAGCGCACGACGCTCGTCGGGCGGCAGCGCGCGAAGCACCGCTTCGTCGCAGTGAACGAGGCAGAGGTATTTCATGCGGAATCTCCTTGCAGATGTGAGTGAGGACATCACTGGTCGAACGGCGACGGCCGGAATCGACAAGGGCTGTCAAAAATTTTTCGTGTCCGGCAGCGAGACCAGCTGCCGCTCCAGGAACTGCCGCTCGGGCTGCTGGCGGACCAGCGACAGTGCCTGCAGATAAGCCTCACGCGCGTCATCGGTACGGCCCAGGCGCCGGCACAGTTCGGCGCGCGCGCCATGCGCCAGGTGGTACTTCGCCAGCTCGCCGCGCGCGAGCAGCGCGTCGATCAGCGCGAGCCCCGCAGCCGGCCCGTCGCGCATCGCCACGGCCGCCGCGCGGTTGAGCTCGGCCACGGGCGAGGGGTCGAGCCGCAGCAGCACGTCGTACAGGCCGACGATCTGCGGCCAGTCGGTGGCGGCGGCCTCGGGTGCTTCGGCGTGCACCGCGGCGATGGCGGCCTGCAAGGTGTACGGGCCGAAGCGGCGCGACAGCAGCGCGCGCTCGACCAGCGCCGCGCCCTCCCCGATCTGTTCGCGGTGCCACAGGCTGCGGTCCTGCGCGTCGAGCAGCACGAGCTCGCCCTGCGCCGACGTGCGCGCGGCGCGGCGCGCGTCGTGCAGCAGCATCAGCGCGAGCAGGCCCAGCGCCTCGGGGTCGGGCAGCAGCTCGGCCACCAGCCGGCCAAGGCGGATCGCCTCGGCCGAGAGGTCGGCGCGCGTCACGCTCTGGCCCGACGAGGCCGCATAGCCTTCGTTGAACACGAGGTACACCACGCGCAGCACGGCATCGAGCCGTTCGGGCAGTTCGGCCAGGCCCGGCACCTGGTACGGAATGCCCGCATCGCGGATGCGCGCCTTGGCCCGCACGATGCGCTGCGCGATGGTGGGCGCGGGCACGAGGAAGGCGCGCGCGATCTCCTCGGTCGCCAGCCCGCAGACCTCGCGCAGCGTGAGCGCCACCTGGGCGTCGGGCGCGAGCGCGGGGTGGCAGCAGGTGAAGACCAGGCGCAGGCGGTCGTCCTCGAGCGCGTCGGCATCGGGATCGGCCTCGTGCCAGGCGGGCGCGGGGTCGGCCAGCGTGTCGGTGTGGGCGGTGGCGTCGTCCCACGCGGTGAAGCGCGCCTGCCGGCGGAGGCCGTCGATCGACTTGAAGCGCCCCGCCGACACCAGCCAGGCGCGCGGGTTGGCCGGCACGCCTTCGCGCGGCCATTGCTCGAGCGCGGCGCGAAAGGCGTCGTGCAGGGCTTCTTCGGCCAGGTCGAAATCGCCCAGCAACCGCACCAGCGTGGCGAAGATACGGCGCGAATCGCTGCGGTAGATCGCGTCGAGCGTGTCGGCGATCGCCGTCGGTTGTTCGGTCACCCGGTGTCGCCGCCGGCCAGCCAACTTTCGAGCTTGACGAGCGAGCCGGTCCAGCCATGGTTGTGGCCGTCGCGCGCCGCTTCATCGAAGAACTGCTGGTGCATGAGCACGAGCTCGCAGCCGCCCGCATCGGGCTCGAGTTGCACGGTGACACGCGACTCGCGCTCGGGCGTGCTGCGCCAGGCCCAGCTGAAGACCAGCCGGCGCTCGGGCACGACCTCCAGGTAGGTGCCGCTCACGTCGTGCGTCTCGCCGTCGGCCGCCAACATGGTCACGCGAAAGCGCCCGCCCACGCGCAGGTCGACCTCGGCCAGCGGCACGTCGACGATTTCCTCGGGGCCGAACCAGTGCTTCAGCGCTTGCGGGTCGGTCCACGCGCGCCAGACTTTGGCGGGGCTGACGCGGAAGTGCCGGCGGAGCGTGAGCGAGGGGCGATCGGTGCCGGGGCCGGCGGTGTCGCCGGGGGAAGGTTTCGCCATTCGGTGTCCTCCTGGTGGTAGAGAAAGCGCGCCAGTGCATCGAGGCGGCCGGTCCAGAACTTCTCATAGCGCGAGAGCCACACGGCGGCCTCCTGCATCGGGCCCGGCGACAGCTCGCAGCGCACGACGCGGCCCGCCTTCGTGCGCGAGATGAGGCCAGCGCCTTCGAGCACGCGCAGGTGCTTCATGAAGCCGGTCAGCGACATGCCGTGCGGTTCGGCGAGCTCGGTCACGCTGAGGCCGCCCTCGCCCAGCGCTTCGAGCACGCTGCGGCGGGTCGGGTCGGACAGGGCCGCAAACACGGCGTCCAGGGCATCTGAGTGAACCATGCGGTTGAGTATCTGGAGCGACCCGCGGGCCGTCAAGCCATGGGCCTCGCTCAGGAACGGTTTATGCATGCTGCGCCGCAGCATCATCCCCCGCGAAGGAGCGCCCATGCTGGACCGAACCGCCACCCAGTTCTCCCACGTCAAGCCCGGTGACACCGAATACGTCTCGGGCGGGTTGCGAGACTTCTTCCTGTACCGCGACCTCGGCATCGCGGCCGCCACGCACGGCAAGGTGATCGCGCACCTGGTCAAGGCCAACATGGCACCGGAAGCGGGCACCGGCTGGCACCGCCACGAGGCGGACTTCCAGATCGTCATCATGCTCAAGGGCTGGGCGCGCTTCATGTACGAGGACAAGGAGACGCGCGTCGAGGCCGGCGACGTGGTGCACCAGCGCCCCGGCATCCGCCACTTTCTCTTCGACTACTCGCCCGACATGGAGTACCTGGAGATCGTCTCGCCGGCCGACTTCAAGAGCATCGACGTCGAGCCCGTGTGCGAAATTCCGCCGCCCACGCCCTGGCCCTGAAACCCACGGCCAGCGCGGCTTCGCGCGCCGATAAACTCCTCGCGTCTCACCAGAAACGACAACAACCGAGGAGAGAGAACTTGCGTATTCATACTGCCCGCCTGACGGCCGGCTTGCTGTTCGCGTGCGCCCTGACGGCCACCAACCTCAGCAACGCCGCATCCCCCACCACTGCCCCCACAGCCTCGACCGCGAGCTCGCTCGAAGCTGAGCAGGAAGCCGCTTTCAAGGCCGCCAAGGCCGTGCAGAAAGCCGGCCCCGCCGACATCACGCTGCGCGACCAGGCCCACCTGAAGCTGCCCGCCGGCTACGTCTGGGTGCCCACACCCGCCGCCGCGCAGCTCATGCGCAGCATGGGCAACCGCACCGATGACACCTTCATCGGCGCCATCTTCCCCGCCGATGACGGCGACTGGATGGCGGTCGTGAAGTTCGTGAAAGAGGGCTACATCAAGGATGACGACGCCAAGGACTGGAACGCCGACGAACTGCTCACGAGCCTGAAGGAAGGCACCGAGGCCGCGAACGAGGAGCGCGCCAAGCGCGGCATCCCGGGCATCGAGGTCACGGGCTGGGCGCAGAAGCCGCAGTACGACGCCGCGACGCACCGGCTGGTGTGGTCGGCCCTGTCGAAGAAGAAGGGCAGCGACGGCGGCAACCCCGGCGTCAACTACAACACCTACGCGCTGGGCCGCGAGGGCTACCTGAGCCTGAACCTCATCACCAACGCGAACGACCTCGAGAAGTACAAGCCCGACGCCACCAAGCTGCTCGGCGCGCTGCAGTACGACGACGGCAAGAAGTACGCGGACTTCAACGCATCGACCGACAAGGTCGCCGCCTACGGCCTGGCCGCGCTGGTGGCCGGCGCGGCCGCGAAGAAGCTGGGCCTGTTCGCCGTCGCCCTCGCCTTCCTGGCCAAGTTCGCGAAGGTCGCCGTGGTGGCGGGCGGCGCCGCGCTGTGGGGCCTCACGAAGCTCTTCAAGAAGAAGAGCTGAGCCTGCGGCAGCCCGCCGCGCTCAGCGGCCCGAGAAGCGCGGCGCGCGCTTCTCGGTGAAGGCCTTCACGCCTTCGCGCCCATCCGCGCTGCCCGCGCGTCGGCGCAGCAGGCGGTGTTCCATCTCGAAGTGTTCTTCGATCGGGCGCGCGGTGGCACCACCGCACAGCGCCTTGATGCCCGCGAACGATGCGGTGGCACCGTTCGCCAGCCGCGTCACCAGCGCTTCGGCAGCATCCGCCAACTCGGCGTCCGGGTACAGCGCATCGACCGCACCCGCCGCCAGACAGCGCGCGCCGTCGATCGGGTCGCTCAGCATCAGCCACTGCTGCGCGCGCACCGGCCCGATGCGCCGCGACAGGAAATACGAACTCCCCGCGTCCGGCGACAGCCCGATGGCCGCGTAGCCGGTGCGCAGCTTCATCGACTCGATGGCGAGCACGAAATCGCCGCACAGCGCCAGCCCCACGCCGGCGCCGCCGACCGTGCCGTTCACCGCCACCACCAGCGGCGCCGGGTTCTGGGCCAGCCGCAGCAGCGCGGGATGCAGCCGGTCGAGGATGGCGTCGACCAGCTCGGGCAGCTTGTCGCCGGCCGCCACGAAGCTGTCGATGTCGCCGCCCGCGCAGAACACACGGCCCTCGCCAGTCAGCAGGATGGCGCGCGGCACCGCTTCGAGCACCTCGTCGATGGCCCGCGCCAGCGCGTGGCTGCTTGCGAGCGACACCGAGTTGGCGCGTTCGGGCCGCTTCAGCACGATGCGGCCGATGCCGTCCTGCACGCCCCAGGCAATGCCTTCTTCGAACTGAATCTCAGATCCCCGTGAGCCCGCCAGTGCACATGAGCGTCTGGCCGCTCACGTAGTCCGACTCGGGCGCGCACAGCAGGTACACCGCGCCGGCCGCCTCTTCGGGCGTGCCGCCGCGGCCGAGCGGGATCGACTGTTCCATCATCGCCAGCAGGCCGGGGTTGACGCCGACCTTGATCTCGCGCCCCTCGATGTTCGCGGTGGTGGCCTCGGCCGTGCTGGCCGTGAGCCGCGTCTGGATGAAGCCGAAGGCCACGCAGTTCACCGTGACGTTCATGCGGCCCCACTCCTTGGCCAGCGTCTGCGTCATGCCGACGATGCCGGCCTTGGCGGTCGAATAGTTGGCCTGCCCCGCATTGCCGAAGAGCCCGGCCACCGACGAGATGTTGACCACCTTGCGCACCACGCGCCGGCCCGCGTCGCCCTCGGCCTTGGCCAGCGCACGGATCACGGGCTGCGCCGCGCGCAGGATGCGAAACGGCGCCGTCAGGTGCACGTCGATCATGGCGTACCACTGCTCGTCGGTCATCTTCTGCACCACGCTGTCCCAGGTGTAGCCGGCGTTGTTGACGATGATGTCCAGGCCCTTGAACTCGTTCACCGCCGTGCCGACGAAGCGCTCGGCGAAGTCCGGCGCCGACACGCTGCCGACGCAGGCCACGGCCTGGCCGCCCGCGGCGCGGATGGCTTGCACGGTCTCCTCGGCCGGTTCCGCGTCGAGGTCGTTGACGACGACGCGTGCGCCTTCGCTGGCGAGCTTCAGGGCGATCGCGCGGCCGATGCCGCGGCCCGAGCCGGTGATGAGGGCGACCTTGCCTTCGAGTTTGGGTGTCATGTCTCTTCTCTCTTCTTTCTTTGGTTCGTTCAAGGGGTCAGCGCAGCGCCACCAGCGCCTCGCCCGCGATGCGCGTCTGTCCGTGCTGGTTGGCGCTGAGCACTTCCACGCGCACGCAGCGTTCGCCACCCAGTTCCAGCTTCTCGACCACGCGGCCGGTGCAGCGCACGGCATGGCCCAGGTGCGTGATGCCCTGGAAGCGCACGTCGAAGCGGCGCAGCTGCGCCTGCGGCACCCACTGCGTGAGCAGCCGGCCGAGCCAGGCCATGCCCAGCATGCCCTGCGCAAACACGTCGGGCATGCCGGCCTTGCGCGCGAAGTCGGTGTCGATGTGGATCGGGTTGTGGTCGCCCGAGGCGCCCGCGAAGAGCGCAAGCGTGGTGCGGTTCACCGGCGGGAGTTGCAGCGCGGGAAGTTCGTCGCCGACCTGGACGGTGTCGTAGCGGAGGGTCATCGCTCGTTCTTTCTTCAGTGGCGGCAGACGATCACCGTGCGCAGCTCGGCCACGAGTTCGTCGCGCTGGTTGGTGGCGCGCGAGGTCTTCACGACGAATTCGAGCGCGCCGTTCTTCTTGTCGTAGATGTCGCTGATGGTGGAACGCACCGTCACCGTGTCGCCCACGCAGGCGGGGCGGTGGTAGCTGAAGCTCTGCTCGCCGTGCAGCAGCTTCGACAACGGAATCTGCAGGTCGGTGAGCAACTGGTCCGACGCGCCCGAGTCCAGCTCGGCGGCGAACAGGAAGGTGGGCGGCGCCGGCAGATCGGGGTAACCGGCATCGCGCGCCGCCGCGGCGTCGGTGTAGACCGGGTCGGTCTCGCCGATGGCCTTGGCGAAGAACTGCAGCCGGCTGCGCTCGATGGGCAGCACCGACGCGGGCAGTTCATGGCCGATCCATTTCTTGTCGATCATGGGTGGCCCTGCCCTCAGACGCGTTCGTACAGCGTGACCACGCAGGCGCCGCCCAACCCGAGGTTGTGCTGCAGCGCCATCCGCGCGCCTTCGACCTGGCGCTTCTCGGCCGTGCCGCGCAGCTGCTGAACCAGCTCCGTGCATTGCGCGAGCCCCGTCGCGCCGAGCGGGTGGCCCTTCGACAGCAGGCCGCCCGAGGGGTTGGTGACGACCTTGCCACCGTAGGTGTTGTCGCCATCGACCACGAACTTCTCCGCGCCGCCGACCGGGCACAGGCCCAGCGCTTCGTAGCTGATGAGCTCGTTGTGCGCAAAGCAGTCGTGCAGCTCGACCACGTCGATGTCCTGCGGGCCGACACCGGCCGCGTCGTAGACCTTCTGCGCGGCCTCCTGCGCCATGCTGAAGCCGACCACCTCGCGCATGTCGCGTGCCTCGAAGGTGATGGCGCGGTCGGTGGTCATGGCCTGGGCCTTGATGCGCACGCTGCGGTCCAGCCCGTGGCGCTCGGCGAAGCGTGGCGAGCAGACGATGGCGGCCGCCGCGCCGCAGGTCGGCGGGCAGGCCATGAGCCGCGTCATCACGCCGGGCCACATGACGGGCGCGGCCATCACCTCGTCTTCGGTGACGACGGTGCGAAACAGCGCCACCGGGTTGTTCGAGGCATGGCGGCTGGCCTTGGCGCGGATCTTCGCGAAGGTCGACATCTGCGTGCCGTACTGCTGCATGTGCGCCAGGCCCGCGCCGCCGAAGTAGCGCAGCGCCAGCGGCACCTGCTCGTTGCCGACCAGCTCGTCGGTGATCGACTCGAAGTGGTCGAACGGGCTCGGACGGTCGTTGAACACCGCGCCCAACGCGCCGGGGCTCATGTGCTCGAAGCCCAGTGCCAGCACGCAGTCGGCCGCGCCGCTGGCCACGGCCTGGCGCGCCAGGAACAGCGCGGTCGAGCCGGTGGAGCAGTTGTTGTTGACGTTGACGACCGGGATGCCGGTCATGCCGACTTCGTACAGCGCGCGCTGGCCGGCGGTCGAATCGCCGTACACGTAGCCGACGTAGGCCTGCTGCACCAGCTCGTAGCCGATGCCGGCGTCCTTCAATGCGGCGTTGGTCGCATGCGCGGCCATCTGCGGATAGGGCTGGTTCGCGCCCGGCTTGGTGAAGGGGATCATGCCGACACCGACGACGTAGACATCCTGGCTCATGAGGGGCTCCTGAAATGAATGAGTGAGTGAAAGAAAAAGAGGAACAGGGCTCAGGCTACGCTTCGTTGGCGCCCTTGCCAAAACGGTTCGCGCAGCCGGGTCTTGAGCACCTTGCCCGCACCCGACAGCGGCAGCGCCTCGACCACCGCCACACTGCGCGGGCACTTGTAGTTCGCGATCAGTGCCTTGCAATGCGCGATGAGTGCGTCGGCCGCCAACTGCTGGCCCGGCTTGAGCACGAGCACCGCATGCACGGCCTCGCCCCACTCCTCGCTGGGGATGCCGATGACCGCGCAGGCCGCCACGGCCGGGTGCTGGTTGATGGCGTTCTCGACCTCGGCCGAATAGATGTTCTCGCCGCCGCTGATGATCATGTCCTTCAGGCGGTCGACCACGAAGATGTAGCCGTCGTCGTCCATGTAGGCGCCGTCGCCCGTGTGCATCCAGCCGCCGCGCACGGCCGCGGCGGTCTGCGCGGGCTGGTTCCAGTAGCCCTGCATCACGTTGGGGCCGCGCACCGCGACCTCGCCCACGGTGCCGCGCGGCACCTCGATGCCCTCGCTGTCGACGATGCGTACCTCGGTGCAGTAGCTGGCACGGCCGGCCGAGCGCAGCTTGCCCCGCCGCTGGCCTTCGGCCGTGTGGTTGCGCGCGGGGTTGACGGTGGCCAGCGGCGACAGCTCGGTCATGCCGTAGGCCTGCACGAAGTCCACGCCCGGGAAAGCCGCCATCGCGCGGGTCAGCACCGCCTCCGAGATCGGCGAGGCGCCGTAGGTGATGCACTTCAGGCTGCTGAGGTCGCGCGGCTCGCGCATCGCGGGATGGTCGACCAGCATCTGGATCATGGTGGGCACCAGCAGCGCGTGCGTAACCCGGTCTTGCGCGATGGCGTTCAGCACCGCTTCAGGGCTGAAGGCCGGGATGATCGCGTGCGTGTTGCCCTCCAGCCAGTGCGGCGCGGCCAGGCCCATGTCGGCCAGGTGGAACATCGGCGCGGCATGCAGGTAGCAGCCGTCGGGCGAGGCCAGGCCTTCGGCATGCAGAGCCAGCCCCGAGCTGCCCATGTTGGTGTGGCTCAGCATCACGCCCTTGGGAAAACCCGTGGTGCCGCCGGTGTAGAAGATGCCGGCCAGGTCGTCGTCGCAGCGGCCCGCGTCGGGCACGGGCGAAGCGGCCTCCAGCAGCGCCTCGTAGCCGAGCATGCCGGGCGGCGTCGGGCCGTCGCCGCAATAGATCACCTCGCGCAGGCTGGTCGCCTGCCCGCGCATCTGCTCGACCACCGGGCGGAAGGTGTCGTCCACCAGCAGCAGCGTGGAGCCCGAGTCGTCCAGCGAGTACAGGATTTCGGCCGCCGACCAGCGGATGTTGCAGGGGTTGAGCACGCCGCCGCCCCAGGGCACGGCCATCTGGTATTCGAGGTAGCGCGCCGAGTTGAGCGCCAGCATGGCGACGCGGTCGCCCGGCTGCATGCCGAGCCCCTGCAGGGCGCCCGCCAGGCGCGCGACCCGCTCGGCGTAGGCGCGAAAGCTCAGGGTGCGGCCGGCGGCGCGCACGGCGATCCGGTCGGGGTGCTGCTGCACGCTGCGGTGCAGCGACTGGGTCAGGTACATGGCGGTTGTCTCCGTTCGGTTCTTGTGTAGGCGCATGGTAGAAACCGCGCCGTGCCACGGCGATTGCGCTTCGCATCGCCCGCATGGCAGAAAACCTCAATCGACATCCGCGCCGCCACCGGGTCTGATCCGCTCACGCATGCTGCAACCGCCCGTCACCATCCCGATCGTGTTCGTCCAGGGCATGCTCTCGGGCGTGCGCGCGCGCGGCGACGACGCGCCGATCTGCATCGACACCGCGCTGCAGGACGCCGGCATCGCCCCCGCCCTGCTCGACGCGCCGGGCGCGCGCGTCACGGCCGAGCAGTACGTGGCGCTGTTCGCGCTGCTGATGGAGCGGCTGGACGACGAGGCCCTGTGCTTCCTGTCGCGCCGCCTGCGCTGCGGCAGCTTCGCGCTCATGACCCGCGCCACGATGGGCGCGCCCACCCTCGAAGTGGCGCTGCGGCGCGTGGCCCGCACCTTCAGCCTGCTGCAGGACGACCTCGAGATGGTGCTGCTGCACGAAGGGCCGCTTGCGGGCTTCGGCCTGCGGGTGCAGGGCATGCCGAGCGCGCCGCTGAACTTCCTGCATGAGCTGATGCTGCGCGTGTACTGGCGGCTCTTTGCCTGGCTGCACGGCGGGCGGCTGACGGCGCGCCGCTTCGACTTCGGCTTCGAGCAGCCGCCCTACGCGGCGCGCTACAACAAGGTGTTTCCCGCGCCGCTGCAGTTCGGCCAGCCGCTGTCGGCCGTGTGGTTCGACGCCAGCGCGCTGGCCACGCCGATCCGCCGCGATGCGCGGGCCATGCGCGACTTCCTGGCCGCCGCGCCGGCCCACGTGATCCTGCCGCCGCTGGGCGAACTGGCCGTGAGCGCGCGCGTGCGCACCGTGCTGCAACAGCACCGCCCGGCCTGGGCCGACCTGGCCACGGCCGCGCGCAGCCTGCACATGTCGGTGAGCACGCTGCAGCGCCACCTGGCGACCGAGGGCACCTCGTTCCAGTCGCTCAAGGACCAGCTGCGGCGCGATGTGGCCATCGTGCGCCTGAACACCAGCACCGTGCCGCTGGCGGCACTGGCCGAGGAGTTGGGCTTCTCGGACAGCGCGGCATTCCAGCGCGCCTTCAAGACCTGGACCGGTGGGGCGCCGGGGTCGTACCGGCGGCGTCCTGGACCCGACCCCGAGGCCTGAAGCTACCCGCCTACCACTTGACCCGCACGCCGAGCGAGCCGTTGACCGAACTCTTCACCTTGGCATCGCCACCCGAAGACCACAGCTTGCCGATTTCGCCGTACAGGCTGGTCGCCTGGCTCAGCGCCAGCGTGAAGCCGCCCGCCAGTTCGGTGCTGGTGCCACCGGTGGGCGCGGCGATGTCGGTCGTGGTCGCGCCGTTCACGAAGCGTGCGATGTCGGTGCCGCTCGAGGTCTTGTAGATGTTGACGCGGCCGTAGGGCTGCAGCACGCCCAGGCCGGTGTCGAGCTGGCCCTTGACCCGCACGCCCGCACGGGCGATCCAGCCGCTGTCGGCTTGGGGCTGCGCGATGGCACCGGCGATGGCCGCATTGCCCAAGTCCATGTGGTGATGAATCAGCTGCAGCTGAGGTTCGACGCGCCAACCGCTGCCGCCCATCGCAAAGGACTGACCCACTTCGATCGAGCCCAGCAAGCTGTTCCCCTTGCCGCCCACGCCCGCGCCAAGCATCGGCTCGACCGTGTAGCGGTGACGGCCCGACTGCACCACGGCATCGGCATAGAAGCCGCTGTCGGCGGTGTAGGTGCCGTACACGCCGACGTACTGGCTGCGCAGGTCGTTGCGGCCCACCGCGAGGTTGCGGATGCCGCTGGCAAAGCCGCTCACGCGGGCATCGCCGTCGAGCTGGCCGACGTACAGGCCGGCGCGCCAGTTCGGCGTGGCGAGCAGGTCGGTGCCGGCCTGGAAGCCGGTGAGGCGCCCCTTGCTGGTGGGCGAGACGGTGCCGCCCTGCTGGATGTCGATGTCGGTGGAGAGCACGCGGGCCCAGGCGCGGCGGTCGGAGCTGGTCTGAGTGCTTGTGGTTCCCTTCACATCGTCGTCGCCCACGCGCTTGCGCACATCGCCGAGCATCGCGAGGTTGCCCTGGCGCAGCTGGCTCGGCAGTGCCGCGTAGAGCGCAGCCTCCTGTCGGTAAGTGACGACGGGCAGGCCCACCGGTTGACCCGGCGACACCGCGTCGGTGGTGGAGCGCAGGTACCAGCTCTCGCCCGCGCCCTTCGCATCGGCGGCATGCAGGCGGTACTCGTAGGCGCCTGCGTCGACGTGGCCGCCGGCCAGCGAGAAGGCGTCCTTCGTGGTCTGCGCGGTGGTGGTCGCGCCGTTCTGAGCGGTGACGACCTCGATGCCGTTGCCGCTCGTGAGTGCGCCCAGGCCGCCAAGGTTGCTGATCTGCACCTGGGTCTTGCCGCTGGCAATCGCGGTGGGGCCGTCGAGCACGAGGCGGTCCGAGGGGCCGGTGCCGTTGAGTGTCGTGCTCAGCTTGAGCACGCCGTTGTGGCCAACGTAGGCGCCCTTGACGGTCAGCGTCGTACCTGCGGTCACACCGGCCAGGGACACGGTGCCGCTGTTCGTCAGCGACGCGACGGTCTGATTGAAGCCCGCGAGATCGAGCGTGGCGCCTGCGGCCACGCTGTGGGCCGAAGCGGCGCTCAGCGTGTTCACCGCGCCGGCCTTCAACGTGCCCTGCGCCACGTTCGTCGCACCGGTGTAGGTGTTGGCGCCCGACAGCGTCAGCGTGCCCGTGCCCTGTTTGGTGATGAAGCCGCCGCCGCTGATCGCACCGCTCAGCGTGCCGCTGAACGCACCGGTGTCGATGACGGGGTCGTTGTTGCCCGTCAGCTTGATGGTGTTGGCAATCGTCAGGCCGTTCGCGCTGAAGCCCAGCGTGGTGTCGTCGTCCATCGACAGCGCGCCGGTGCCCAATGCCTGGCTGTGGCCCACGTTCAGGCGGCCCTGGCGCAGGGCGGTGCCGCCGGTGTGGGTGTTCTCGCCCGACAACGTGAGCGCGCCCGTGCCGACCTTGACGAGCGAGCCGCCGACGCCGGAGATCACGCCCGAGATTTCGGTGTCGGTGTTCAGAGCGCCCGTTGTCAACGCCTTGGCGCCAAGCAGCACGCGGCCCGCCCCGTCCAATGCGCCGATGCTCGTACCAGCACCAGAGAGTCGGGCGATGCGAACCGTGCCGCCCGCCTTGTTCACCACGCGCGCCTGAGCGGCCGTCGCGTCATGCTGCATGTCCAACGTGCCGCGGTCCTCGTTGACGATCGTCGCCTGCCCGGCCGAGCCCTTGTCCCAGAGGTTGGTCCAGCCGCCGGCGAAGTTGGTGATGTGGGCCTTGCCTGCGGTGGCATCGGACGAGACGGTGACTTCGCCACCGCGGTTCTCGATGGTGGCGTTGGCGGCGGTCGCGTTGCCGCGGAATTCGATCGAGCCGGTGGCGCCCGCAACGAGCATCGCGCTGCCGGCCGAGGCGTTGTCCTGGAACTGGACGAAGCCGCCACTGGCCTGCGGAACATTGCCCGCCGTGATCTGCAGGCTTTCCGCCTGCGCACTGCCGCTGAAGATCAAACCAGCACCGCCGCTCACCGACACCGGGCCGGTTCCGACCGCGCCGGTGGCGCCCACGTTCAAACTGCCGCCATCGACCTGCGTGCCACCCTTGTAGCTGTTGGCCGCCGTGAGCAGCAGCTCGCCGCTGCCGATCTTGCGCAGGCTGCCCGTGCCGCTCATCGTGCCCGCGAAGCTGCCGCTGGCCACCTGGTCGAAGGCCACCCGGGCGTCATTGACGATGGGGCCGCGCAGGCTGGTGGTGTCGCCCTGCAGCGTGCCGGCGCGCACGAGCGTTCCGCCGGCGTAGGTGTTGGCGCCCTGGAGGACCAGCGTGCCCAGGTCGTCCTTCGTGAGGCCGCCCGCGCCGCTCAGCACCGACGCGATGGTGGCCTGCATCTGCGCCCCCGAGGCCGTGCCGTCGCCGACCTTGATGACGGTGTTGGCGTTGCCCAGCGTCAGCGCGTCGCCGGTGACGACATAGCCGCTGGTGGAGAACTGCGCGCCATCGATGCTGATCGCGCCGCCCGTGTTGTCCACCCGGACCGTGCCGGCCGCGCCGCCGAACAGCGCGAACTGGTTCTGCTGCCAGCCGGTGTTGGTCTTGCCGTTGGCGCCGGTCCAGCTGTCGGACGGGTCGTTGAGGGTGGAATTGCCGAGGCGCCAGGTGCCGGAGCCGCCGCCGATCTTGCCGTCGTTGTACTGGGTCGCGTCACCGCCCGACCCGTCCCAGAAGCCGAGCGACACGCCCTTGCTGTTGATCAGGTTGATCTCGCCGAGCACCGACGACTGCACGTGCAGGTCGCCGGCCGCCGTGCCTGCGGGCGTGCTGCCGATGTTCAGGCCGTTGTCGATCAGCGAGCCGGAGTAGCTGATCAGGCGGTACAGGCCGGGCCCGAAGGTGCCGCCGGCCGATTGCGCCACGTTGAGCGTGCCGTCGAGCACGAGGCCGCCGTTGACCTTGACCAGGTCATTGAGTGGGCCACCCGCCACGCCCGCCTGGCCCAGTTCGTAGCTCAGGAGGGCGCCGGGGTCGAAGCGCAGCATGCCGGTGGTCAGCGTGCCGAGGTTGCTGCCCGGTGCGAGCGTCGCGCCGTTGGCGATGGTGACCTGGCCCGCGATGCTGCCGCCGCCGCTGAGCGTGGCGCCGCTCTTGACCTGCACGGTGCTCGTGCCCGTGGCGCTGCCGGTGGTGTTGTTCACGCGCAGCGTGCCGGCGTTGACCTCGGTCGCGCCGGTGTAGATGCTGGCGCCCGTCAGTTCCAGCACGCCCGCGCCGTTCTTGGACAGGGTGCCGGTGCCGCTGATGACGCCTGCATAGCTCAGGCTGTCTGCACGGTCGAAGACCAGGTCGCCGTCGTTGACGATGTTCCCCGCGATGCCGCCGGTGGTGCCACCCGCGCCGATCTGCAGGATGTTGCCGACCACGACGGTGGTGGTGCCCGTGAAGGTGTTGTCGCCGGTCAGGGTCAGCTTGCGTGCTCCCTTCTGCAGGAGGCTGCCGGTGCCGCTGATGTTGCCGGCGAAGGTGGTGTCGGCACTGCGGTTGAACACCAGCGCGGCGTTGTTGGCGATGTTGCCGACGATGCTGCCGCTGTCGCGGATCTCCAGGGTGCCGCTGTCGATGGTCGTGCCGCCGGTGTGCGAGGCATTGCCGGTGTAGACCAGCGTGCCCGCGCCGGTCTTCGTCACGTTGCCGACGCCGCTGATGTTGCCCGCGAAAGCGATGCCGTTGGCGCGGTTGAAGACCAGCGCCGCGTGGTTGGTGACGTCGCCGGTGATGCTGCCGTTGTTGCCGCCGCTGCCGATCTGCAAGGTGCCCGCGCTGACCGTCGTGCCGCCGGTGTAGGTGTTCGAACCCGAGAGCGTCAAGGTGCCGGAGCCTTCCTTGACCAGCGAGCCCGTACCGTCGATGCTGCCTGCAAAGGTGGTGCTGGCGTTGGCCGACCCGACAGTCAGGGTGGCGCTGCCCAGCTGAACGGTGCCTGCGGTGCCCGACAGGCTCGAGGCACGCAGGTTGAAGCTGCCCAGATCCAGCACGCCGCCAAGCACGGTGTACGCCGTGTTCTGCGACAGGGCCGATGCGGCGCCGGACCGCAGCGTGCCGCCGCGAACGGTGGTGCCGCCCTGGTAGGTGTTGTTGCCCGAGAGCGTGACCGCGCCGGTGCCCCATTTCGTCACGTCGCCCGAGCCGCTGATGGCGCCGGAGAAGGTGCTGCTGTCGGTGCGGTCGAAAGCCAGCGTGCCGTTGTTGACCACGTTGCCCATGAGGCTGCCGCCGTCGCCGATCTGCAGTGTCCCCGCGCTGATGGTCGTGCCGCCGGTGTAGGTGCTGGCGCCCGTCAGGGTCAGCGTGCCCGCCGTCGTCTTCACGAGTTGGCCCGTGCCGGTGATCGCACCGGAGAACGCGCCGGACTCTACCGTCGTGGTCTGGGTCGGGCCGTTACCGGTCCGGGTGTTCAGCGTTCCGGCGCCCTGCAGGTTGCGGAGGGTGACATTAGAGCCGTTCAGGTCGAGCGTGGCGCCGGTGTCCACCGTGGTGGAAGCCACGTTGGACAAGAAGAAACCAAGGAAAATGACGTCTGCCGCCTGCAGCGTGCCGCCGGCCACGACGATCGCGGCATCCGAAGAGAGGCTGCCGCCGGCGCCGCCGCCCACGCGGATGGTGCCGTTTTCAGTGACGCTGCCAAAGACGGCTGTCGCCCCGCCGTCCAGGTGCAGGTCGCCGCCGATGCCGAAGACCTGGCCACTGGCGGCGGCCACTGTACTGCGCTCACCGCCGGCGAAGCTCAGGCGATTGGTCAGGCGCAGGCTCGAGGTGACGGCCAGCTTGCCGCCGTCGAGCGTGACCGTACCGGCGCCGAGCGCACCGGCCGTGCCGATCTGCACCGTGGTACCTGTCTTGATCGTGGTTCCGCCGGCGTACGCGTTGGGACCGCCCAGCGCCAGCGTGCCGCCGCCGTCGACCGTGAGGCTGCCGACGCCGGAGATGAAGCCGTTCATCGCCAACTGCGCGGGCGTCGCGCCGCTGCCGTCGACGGTGATCGCGAGATTGCCCGCGGGCAGGAATGTGCCGGCCAGCCTCCAGTTGCTGCCGCTGGCGGCGTGGATGCGCGAGAAGCCCTGGAACGCGTCGTCCTCGATGTTCGTCCCCTCTAGGCGCAGCGTGTTGCCCGTGCCCTGGGCGACCACGCCGCCGTTGAGCACGGAGCCTGCCTGGAGCGTGAGCGAGTTGTTGCTGCCGCCCAGCTGGAGCGAATTGGCGCGGGTCACCCCGTCGCCTGCGAGTCCACCGGAAATGATGCCGCTGTTGACGATGGTGAGATTGCTGCCGACGATGCCCGCGCCGCCCTGCGCATACGCACCCAGTTGCGTTCCGCCCTGCGCGCCGCCTTCACCGTTGCCGCCGGCACCGCCATAGACCGTCACGTTCGCAATCGGATGGGTCCCTCGGGCGGCCAAGCCCTTGCCGCCGTTGCCGCCCGCGATCGAGCCGGCGTTGGTGATCGTCACGCCGCCCACAGGCACCACCAGCACCCCCGCGCCGCCGCCGCCGCCAGTCCCCTTCAGGGACGAAGTGCCTGTGAACGCATCGCCGCCGTTGCCGCCATCGCCGCCGAGGAGCGCCCCCGTCGTCTTGACTTCGAACGATTGGGTGGCGAGCACACTGCCACCACCGCCGCCGCCGCCTGCACCGCCAGGGTCTATTGAGCCGGCGTAGCCGCCAGTCCCCCCGTTGCCGCCGCTACCGGCCTTGATCAAGGTGGTGACAGGCGCGGCGCCGGTCCGGGCGGAACCGCCGCCGCCGCCGCCACTGCCGTCGAGCCTGTCCGGGTTGTTGCCGCTCGACGCCGCAGCCCCGTTCGTTCCGTTGGCACCGAGGGCGCCCCCGGCGGCACCCGCGGCGGACTGATCGCCCTGCCCCCCATGACCGCCTTCACCGGTCGTGCTGCTGCCCGCCGCGTAGCCTGCGCCATAGCTGCCGTTGACAAGGAAACTCCCTCCGCCCCCATCGCCCCCCGCGAACGACGCCGCGGCCAGCATCAGCAGAGGCGCCGCGCCCGCCGCCCGCGCCACCGCCCGGCGGCTCTTCTTGCCGCGGGCGTGGGTGTTCTCGGAAACAGCCACCCAGGCCCCCAACGACGAGTTCCAGAGGCTGCGATGTGCTTTGTTCATGGGGAGAAAAACCTTGAAATGAGAGGCCGGATGCACCAGAAATGGGCAAACCGTCAGTAAACGTTTATTTTTGTAAATAATTTGTTTCTCACCCATCACCGAAACTAGTTATTCATGCACCCCGCCGCCTTGCTGGGTTTTCGGAAACTTCCGAAGGTCCAGCAATCCGGCGCGACAATCCGCCGCATGGCTTCCGCACCCGACCTCCCTCCCCTCAACCGCCAGTTCGTCGCCCACTTCGGCGAGATGGGCAGCAAGTGGGGCATCAACCGCACCGTCGGCCAGATCTACGCGCTGATCTTCCTGTCGGAGCGCGCGCTCAATGCCGACGAGATCGCCGAGATGCTGGAGTTCTCGCGCTCCAACGTGAGCATGGGTTTGAAGGAGCTGCAGGCCTGGCGCCTCGTGCACCTGCGCCACCACGCGGGCGACCGACGCGAGTATTTCGAGGCGCCGAAAGACGTGTGGGAAATCTTCCGCGTGCTGGCCGAGGAACGCCGGCGCCGCGAGATCGAGCCCACGCTCTCGATGCTGCGCAACGCGCTGCTCGAATCGCCCACCAGCGACGCCGAACGCCACGCGCAGGCCCGCATGCGCGAGATGCACGACCTGATCGACCGGCTGATGAAGTGGTTCGACGACGTGCAGCGCCTGGCGCCCGAGACTGCGATGCAGCTCATGGGCATGGGCGCGACGGTGACGAAGGTGCTGACGCTCAAGGACCGCCTCACGGGCGGTGCGTCGAAGAAGAGCAAAGGCCCCGCGGGCGAAACCTGAGTCGCGCCGCGAGGCAGAGGGAACGGACGGGGCGCTACGCCCTCACAGCCGTTCCTGCCCCTGCGGGGTTTCCGGCGTGCCGAGCTTTTCCTTGCGGATGGCCTCGTCGTCCATCAGCTCGTACCACATGGCGTTGAGCACGGCGAAGGCGGCGGCCAGCGGCAGGCCGAGGATCCAGGCGAAGTACCACATGTCTTTTTCCTTCCCGTTTCAGTAGGCGTGTCCGCTCTCGTCGCGGATGGCTTGTTCGTCGACCTTGCCCCACAGCACGTGGTAGACCCAGGTGGTGTAGGCCACGATGATCGGGATGAAGATCGCGGTGACCACCAGCATGATGAACAGCGTCAGGTGGCTCGAGGACGAATCCCACACCGTGAGGCTGGCGCGCGGGTCGATCGACGAGGGCAGGATGAACGGGAACATCGACGCGCCCACGCTCAGGATGATGCCGGCGATGCCCAGCGCCGCCGTGAGCAGCGCGAATCCCGGCCGGCGCAGCACCAGCCCGAGCAATGCGCCCAGCGTGCCGACGAAGCCCGCCGCCGGCGCGGCGATGGTCCAGGGGTGCGCCGCGTAGTTGCCCATCCAGGCGCCGGCATGCAACTCGACGGTCTTGAGCATCGGGTTCGACGGGCCCACCGCGTCGACCACGCTGCTGATGCGAAAGCCTCCGATGCCCATGGCCAGCCACACGCCGGCCAGCGCGTAGAACACGAGCGTGAGCACCGCCGCGACCATGCCGTAGCTGCGCGCCCGCTCGGCCACCGGCCCGGCGGTCTTGAGCAGCAGCCAGGCCGCGCCGTGCATCACCAGCATGGCCACCGACACCAGTCCGCAGAGGATGGCGAAGGGGTTCAGCAGGCCGAAGAAACTGCCGTCGTAGAAGATGTGCATGTCGGCGCCGAAGCGGAACGGCACGCCCTGCAGCACGTTGCCCACGGCCACGCCGCAGATCAGCGCGGGCACGAAGCCGCTGAAGAACAGCACGCCATCCCAGCGCGCGCGCCACTGCGGCGACTCGCGCTTGCTGCGGAACTTGAAGGCCACCGGCCGCAGGATGAGCGCCGACAGGATCACGAACATCGCCAGGTAGAAGCCCGAGAACGACACGGCGTACAGCTGCGGCCAGGCCGCGAAGACGGCGCCGCCGCCCAGGATGAGCCACACCTGGTTGCCCTCCCACACCGGGCCCACGCTGTTGATGACCACGCGCCGCTCGATGTCGTTGCGCGCGGCAAAGGGCAGCAGCATGCCGGCGCCCAGGTCGAAGCCGTCGGTCACCGCGAAGCCGACCAGCAGCACGCCGATCAGCAGCCACCAGATGAAGCGAAGGGTGTCGTAGTCGAGAAGTGTGTGGAGGATCATGCGGCGCTCCCGGTCGAGGCAGAAGAGGAAGACGTGGCGGCACGCGCCGGTGGAATGTGCGAGCGCGCATCGCCCTCGGTGGGCGTATGCTCGACCTCGGGGCCTTTACGGATGGCCTTGAGCATCAGCTTCATCTCGATGATGAGCAGCGTGGTGTAGATCGCGATGAAGCCAGCGAGCGTGATCAGCAGCGTCGTCACGCCCAGGTTCGACACGGCCACCGCGGTCGGCAGCACGCCCTCGATCACCCAGGGCTGGCGGCCGAACTCCGCCACCAGCCAGCCGGATTCGATGGCGATCCACGGCAGCGGAATCGCCCACACCGCGACCTTCAGCAGCCAGCGGTGGCGGTCGAGCGCGCGGCGCGCCGACAGCACGAAGAAGGTGCCGGTCAGCAGGATCAGCAGCATGCCGATGCCCACCATCACGCGGAACAGCCAGAACAGCGGTGCCACCTGCGGCACGGTGTCCCATGCGGCCTTGGCGATCTGCTCGTCGGTGGCCTGGCGCGGGTCGTCCACGTAGCGCTTGAGCAGCAGCGCGTAGCCCATGTTGATGCCGTTGTCCTCGAAGTCGCCGCGCACGCCCTGCGTCACCTTGTCGGCACCGCCGGCCTCGCGGATCTTCTGCAGCGCGTCGTAGGCCTTCAGGCCCTCGCGGATGCGGGCCTCGGCGCGCTTCACGAGCTCGTCGATGCCGGGCATCACGGTGTTGAGCGAGCGCGTGCCGATGAGGCCCATCACCGCCGGGATGTGGATCGCATAGTGCGTCTCGCGCGCCTTCTGGTCGGGGAAGCCGATCACGGTGAAGGCGGCAGGCGCGGGCTGCGTCTCCCACATGCCTTCGATGGCGGCCAGCTTCATCTTCTGGTGTTCGCCCGAGAGGTAGCCGCTCTCGTCGCCGAGCACCGCCACCGACAGCGCGGCGGCCAGGCCGAACGACGCGGCCACGGTCATCGAACGCTTGGCCAGCTCGATGTGGCGGCCCTTGAGCAGGTACCACGCCGACACGCCGAGCACGAACACCGCGGCGCACACATAGCCGGCCGACACGGTGTGCACGAACTTGGCCTGCGCCACCGGGTTGGTCAGCACGGCGGCGAAGTCGGTCACCTCCATGCGCATGGTCGCGGGGTTGAAGGCCGCGCCCACGGGGTTCTGCATCCAGCCGTTGGCGATGAGGATCCACAGCGCCGAGAAGTTGGAGCCGATGGCCACGGCCCAGGTGGCCGTGAGGTGGCCCACCTTGGAGAGCTTGTCCCAGCCGAAGAAGAACAGGCCCACGAAGGTCGCCTCCATGAAGAAAGCCATGAGCCCTTCGATGGCCAGCGGCGCACCGAAGATGTCGCCGACGTAGTGGCTGTAGTAGCTCCAGTTCATGCCGAACTGGAACTCCATCACGATGCCGGTGGCCACGCCCATCGCGAAGTTGATGCCGAACAGCACGCCCCAGAACTTGGTCATGTCGCGCCAGATGACGCGCCCGGTCATCACGTAGACCGTCTCCATGATGGCCAGGATGATCGACAGTCCGAGCGTGAGCGGCACGAACAGGAAGTGGTACAGCGCCGTCACGGCGAACTGCAGGCGCGAGAGCGCGACGATGTCAAGGTCCATGGGGCTTCCTTTATGTGTTCTGTTCGTTCGTTCGTTCGTTCGTTCGGTCGGTACGGGCTCGGGTCAATCGGGGCGCAGGCCGCGCAGCGCGGCCTCGAAGGCCTCCGTGCCACGGCGCAGGTCGGCGACGATGCGGCCCTGCGCCATGCACACGAGGCGGTCGGCCAGCGCGGCTTCGCGGCGCAGGTGCGTGGCGATCAGCAGCGTGCGCGGGCCGGCCTCTTGCGCCAGGCGCTGCAGCACGTCGTGCGCGGTGGCGGCGTCGAGCGCCTCGGTCGGTTCGTCGAGCAGCCACAGCGGCACGGGCCGCAGCAACAGCCGCGCGAGCGCGAGCCGGCGCGACTGCCCGCCCGAGAGGCCGAGGCCGCCTTCGCCCAGGCGCGTGTCGAGGCCGGAGGCCAGCGCGCGCACGTCGGCATCGAGGCCGGCGGCGTGCAGCACGGACCAGAGGCGCTCGTCGCTCGCTTGCGGATCGGCCAGGCGCAGGTTGTCGCGCAGGCTGTCCTGGAAGAGTTCGGTGCGCTGGGTCAGCAGGCAGGCCGGTTGCGCCTGCACCTGGCCGGCGCGCGGCGTGAGGTCGCCGGCAATCACGGAGAGCAGCGTGGACTTTCCCGCGCCGCTGGCGCCGACCAGCGCGACGCGTTCGCCGGCGTTCAGGTGCAGCGACACGCCGCTGAGCACTTCGACAAGGCTGCCGGGGTGCATGACGGTGAGGTGGTCGACCCGCACCGCCGCCGTCTGCGCGGTGCGAGCGGGGCGCGCGCCCTCTTCCACCGACGGGTCCAGTCGCGGTGCCAGCCGGCGTACGGCCAGCCACGTGCGTCCTGCATCGAGCGCGCCACGCCGCAGCGCCGCGAACGGCTCGGTGGCAGTGAGCGCGATCAGCAACGCGAGCGCCGCGCCGGGGGCGCCGATGACGCCTTCGCTCACCAGCGCGCCGACAGCCAGCAGCACGCCGACCAACGTCAGGGTGCCCGCGCTGCCGTAGGCGAAACCAGCAGCGGCTTCGAGCTTGTTCAGCGCCAGGTCGGCCTGCGCGAGGTGCGCGTCGGCATTCATCAGCGCGGCGTGCTGGGCGTCGAGCCGGCCCGCCATCGCGAGATCCGCCTGGCCCGCGACCAGGTCGACAGCCCGCGCGCGCAGCGCCTCCACGGCATGGGCGCGCTGCCGCGCCGGCTGCCGCGCACGCCGCGCGATGAGGAACGCCAGCCCCCAGCCGATGGCACAGAGCCAGAGCGCGATCGCCACGCCCATCCCCACATGCATGAAGCCGAGCACGATGCCCGCCAGCAGCGCCGCGCCCAACGCCGCGGCGGCGGGCACGAACAGGCGCAGGTAGAGCGACTCGAGTGCGTCGATGTCGGACGTGAGGCGGAACAGCAGCCGCGCCGGCCGCATCAGCAGGTCGCGCGCGGCCTCGGGGCGCGCCCAGCCGCGAAACAGCCGCACGCGCAGTTCGGCAAGCACGGCGAAGGTGGCGTCGTGCGTGACCAGCCGCTCGCCGTAGCGCGACCCCGTGCGCCCGAGTGCCAGCAGCCGGATGCCGGCCGAGGGCATGAAGACATCGAAGGTGAAGGCCGTGGCCGCATGCAGGCCGGCGAGCGCGGTCGCGGTGATGAACCAGCCCGACAGGCCCAGCAGCGCCATGCCCGCGAGCACGGTGACAGCGGCCAGCAGGCAGCCCAGCAGCAAGGCGCGCGGCTGGGTCGCGAGGAAGGGACGCAGCACGAGGCGCAGGTCGCGCCAGCGAGGGGAACGGGCGGCGTGGCGGCTCATGCGGCCTTCTCCACCAGCGGCTCGGGGCCGAGGCTCACGGTACGGTCCATGCGCGCGGCCAGCACCGGGTCGTGGGTCGAGACGATCAGCGTCCGGCCGCAGGCGAGCGCCACCAGTGCGTCGGCCACGCGTGCGGCGGTGGCGGTGTCGAGGTGGGCCGTGGGCTCGTCGGCCAGGATCAGGTCGGCATGCGGGTGCACCGCGACGCGCGCCAGCGCCAGCCGCACGGCCTCGCCGCCCGACAGGCCGCTTCCGCCCTCGCCCAGCGCGGTGCCGGGATGGGCCTGCGCCACGTCCTCGAGCGCCGCGAAACGCATCGCCTCGGCGACCTCGGGCGCGCCGATGTCGGCACGGCCCAGCGCCACGTTGGCTTCGACCGATCCGGCGAAGACGTGGGGCTTCTGCCCCATCCACGCCGTGCGCTGGCGCAATGCGGCGGCCGTGTGTTCGGTCAGCGGCACGCCGCCGATGGCGATCTCGCCGCGCGTGGCGGGCATCAGCCCGGCCAGCAGCGAGAGCAGCGCGGTCTTGCCCGAGCCACTGGGGCCGGCCAGCGCGACATGTTCGCCGGCGCCGATGCGCAGTTCATATCCGTCGAAGAGCGGCGTCGACTCGCCGGGCCAGGAGAAATGCAGCCCGTGGACCGTCACCGCCGGCGCGGCCCCTGCCCCGGCGGCACCGGTCGCCGCGCGCGTGACCGCGACGCCCGCGCCGGGCAACGGCAGCGCGCCGCCTTGCAGGTCATCGAGCGCCTGCAGCGCCACTTCGCCGGCCGCGCGGTCGTGCCAGACCGCCGACAGCTCGCGCAGCGGCTCGAAGAAGGCCGGCGCCAGCAACAGCACTAACAGGCCTTCGCCCAGGCTGAGCTGCTGGCCCCAGGCACCGAAGCCGAGCGAGCCCAGCAGGTGAAAGCCGATGTAGACCGCGACCAGCGCCACGCCCAGCGCGGAGAACAGCTCCAGCACGGCGGACGACAGGAACGCGATGCGCAGCACCGCCATCGTGCGCTGGCGCAGCGACTGGGCGGAGGCGCCGAGCCGGTCGGCCGTGGCATCGACCGCATCGAGCGCGCGCAGCGTGGCCAGGCCGCGCAGGCGGTCGAGCAGGAAGGCGTTCATGCCGCCCATCTCGACCATCTGCGCCTCGCTGGCCGCCTTGGCGCGCCAACCGACGATGGCCATGAAGATCGGGATCAGCGGCGCCGCCACCAGCAGCACCAACGCTGCCGCCCACGAGAACCAGGCCACTGCCGCGAGCAGGAAGAGCGGCACCACCGTCGCGCGCCAGCGTGCGGGCTGGTAGCGCACGAGGTACGGCACCAGCGCCTCGGCCTGTTCGGCGAGCACGCTGGCCGCAAGGCCCGAGGGCGCGCGTTCGCGGTCCAGCGGCGAACCGGCCGCCAATGCGGCTGCGGTCTGCGCGCGCAAGGCCGTCAATTGCGCCCGCGCGCGCCCGAAGGTGCGGCGCACGCCCCAGGCTTCGCAGCCCGCGCGCAGCAGGCCGAGCAAGAGGATGCCCACCGCCGGCCACAGCACGGCCGCCATGCCTTCACCGCTGGCCAGTCCCTGGACCGCCATCGCCAACAGCGCCGCCTGCGGCAGCCACGCGAGCGCCGCGACGCCTTGCACCACGCTGCCGATGTCGGGCGACGTGAAAGCCTTCAACGGCGATCGTGGCGGCGATGGTTCTGTCATTCCTTGAGTTTGTGTATTTTCAGTATTTACTGAAAGATTCACAATCATACACAACAGGGGCAGTTCGCGCAGACTGCCCGCTCTGAAGCCCGAAGGCAACAGATTTGCAAAGGAATGGGAAGAAAAAGGGCCGCACCGCAGTGGGTGCGGCGCGCTTCAGTACGACACGATGAGGCCGCTGACGAGCAATGCGGCAAAAAGTGTGCAGACGCTGCGCAGCGAGGCCGGCCGGGCTTCGACCCCGCGGTACAGCAGCACCGCCGCGCCCACCGACAGCCCGAAGGTCGCGACCATGCCCAGCAGGTCGACCCACGGCCCGTGCGGCCCCAGGCCCGCCACCAGCGCGTTCACGGCGAGCAGCACCGGAAAGTGGATCAGGAACAGCGAATACGAAATGCGCCCCAGCTGCTGCAGCGGCACGGCCGCCGCGGGCCAGTGCGCGGGCGACAGCCACTGCCGGCGCTGCGCCACCGCGATCAGCAGCGCGGTCACCAGCGCGATGGCGATGCGGCTGCGCCAGTCGATGGCGAGCGCGCCCGCCCCCACCAGCGCCAGCAGCGCGACGGCGCTGCACCAGGTGCTGGTGCGCGTGGCGCGGCCGACCCAGAAGGCCAGCATGCCGAGCCCGTAGGCGCCGAAGAAATAGAACGCCGTTTCGTCCAGCCGCGCCTGCCGGTTGAAGAGCGCGAGCGACGCCACGGCCACGATGAACACCAGCGCCACCGGCGCCCAGCGCGCGGCCGAAGTGGGTTGTCGCAGCACGGCGGGCAGCCCGACCAGTGCGAGCGCCAGCGCGAAGAGCTGGAAGTCGATCGCCACGTACCAGACACCGGTCGACAGCGACTCGTAGTTCAGCAGATCCTGCAGCAGCAGGCCGTGCGCCAGCAGCTGACCGAGGCTCGGCTCGGCCGGCACCACCTCTTCACCCAGCCATGGCCGCGCCACCTCGGCCACCAGCACGCAGACCGTGAGCGCCGCCAGGTACGGCATGACCAGCCGGCCATAGCGCTGGAAGATCCGCGAGAGCGGCCGGTCCACGCGCAGCACGCCGTCGGGCGCCAGGCTCGCCGTGGCGAGAAAGCCGGCGATCACGAGAAAGACCTGCACCGCGAGCCGGCCGTCGTTCGCGAGCCAGCCGAAGAAATCGGGCGCCAGCACCTGCGCGCCGGCCGGCATCGGGCCGTAGCGCGCCAGGTGGTGCCCCACGATCAGCGCACAGGCCAGGCCCTTGACCACGTCCAGCAGCGGCATGCGCCCCTGCCGCGCAGGCACAGCCCCGCCGCCACCGCTCGCGGCGGAGGTCGATGCCGGTGCGTGCGAACCGTTCAAAGTGCCAATCGCTGTCGTGCTTCCTGGTATTCGCGCTTGAGCTTCTCGATGAAGGCGCCCGCGCTCGCCACTTCGGTGATCGCGCCGATGCCCTGGCCCGAGCCCCAGATGTCTTTCCAGGCCTTGGCCTTGCTGCCTTCGCCGCCGCCGAAGTTCATGGTCGTCACGTCGCCTTCGGGCAGGTTGGCCGGGTCCATGCCGGCCTTGACGATGCTGGGCGCCAGGTAGTTGCCGTGCACGCCGGTGAACAGGCTCGAGTAGACGATGTCGTCCGAGTTGCCGTCCACGATGGCCTGCTTGTACTCCTCGCTCGCGCGCGCTTCTTCGGTCGCGATGAAGGCGGTGCCGATGTAGGCGAAGTCGGCGCCCATGGCCTGCGCCGCGAGCACCGCGCCGCCGGAGGCGATGGAGCCCGACAGCGCGATCGGGCCGTCGAACCACTGGCGGATTTCCTGCACCAGTGCGAACGGGCTCTTCACGCCCGCATGGCCGCCGGCACCGGCCGCCACGGCGATGATGCCGTCGGCGCCCTTCTCGATCGCCTTCTGCGCGAACTTGTTGTTGATGATGTCATGCAAGGTCACGCCGCCGTAGCTGTGCACCGCGTCGTTCACGTCGGTGCGCGCGCCCAGCGAGGTGATCACGATCGGCACCTTGTACTTCACGACCATCTCCATGTCGTGCTCCAGGCGGTCGTTGCTCTTGTGCACGATCTGGTTGATGGCGAAGGGCGCGGCCGGCTTGTCCGGGTTGGCCTTGTTGTAGGCCGCCAGCTCCTCCGTGATCTCGATCAGCCACTCTTCGAGCTGGGCGGCCGGGCGGGCGTTGAGCGCCGGCATCGAGCCGACCACGCCGGCCTTGCATTGCGCGATCACGAGCTTGGGGTTGCTGATGATGAACAGCGGCGAGCCGATGATCGGCAGCGGGAGGTTCGCGAGAACAGAAGGCAGCTTGGACATGTCGTCTCCGGGAAGGGGTTCGGTTTTATAAGAGCAAGGGGCCGCTGCCGCCCGTCAGGTGGGCGACAGCGGCAGGTGCGTCAGAACGCTTCGAGCGCCAGCGCCGTGACGCTCTCGGCGCCTTCGACGATGCTGTCGCGGATGCCCGGCACCTTGTTCAGGATGTGCTCGGCGTAGAAGCGCGCGGTGGCGATCTTGGCCTGCATGAAGGCGACGTCCACGTTGTGCGAGGCCTGGTCCTGCGCCACGATCAGCGAACGCGCGAGCTGCCAGCCGGCCACGAGGTTGCCCGCCAGCATGAGGTACGGCACGCTGCCCGAGAACACAGCGTTGGGCGAAGCCTTGGTCTGGCCGGCGACGAAGTCGACCACGTCGATGAAGGCCAGGCGCGCGGCGGTCAGGCGCTTGAGGACGGCTGCGGCCGCGGCGCTGTCGCTCTTGGCGAGCTCGGCCTCGGTCTTCTCGATCTGCGCGGCGATCGCCTTGGCGGTCTGGCCGCCGTCGCGCGCGGTCTTGCGGCCCACGAGGTCGTTGGCCTGGATCGCGGTGGTGCCTTCGTAGATCGTGAGGATCTTCGCGTCGCGGTAGTACTGCGCCGCGCCGGTCTCCTCGATGAAGCCCATGCCGCCGTGCACCTGCACGCCCAGCGAGGTCACTTCGAGGCTCATCTCGGTGCTGTAGCCCTTCACCAGCGGCACCATGAATTCGTAGAAGGCCTGGTTCTGCTTGCGCGCGTCGGCATCGGGATGGTGGTGCGCGGCGTCGTAGGCGGCGGCGGCCACCGAGGCCATCGCGCGGCAGCCTTCGGTGTAGGCGCGCATCGTCATCAGCATGCGCTTCACGTCCGGATGGTGAATGATGGGCGCGCTGGCGTTGATCGAACCATCGACCGGGCGGCTCTGCACGCGATCCTTGGCGTAAGCGACGGCGTGCTGGTAGGCACGCTCGGCGATCGCGATGCCCTGCATGCCCACGGCGTAGCGGGCCGAGTTCATCATGATGAACATGTACTCGAGGCCACGGTTCTCCTGGCCCACGAGGTAACCGACGGCGCCGCCGTGGTCGCCGTACTGCAGCACGGCGGTCGGCGAGGCCTTGATGCCCATCTTGTGCTCGATGCTCACGCAATGCACGTCGTTGCGTGCGCCCAGCGAACCGTCGGCGTTGACCATGAACTTCGGCACCACGAACAGGCTGATGCCCTTCACGCCCTCGGGCGCGCCACTCACGCGGGCCAGCACGAGGTGCACGATGTTCTCGGCCATGTCGTGCTCACCGTAGGTGATGAAGATCTTGGTGCCGAACACCTTGTAGGTGCCGTCGGGCTGCGGCTCGGCGCGGCTGCGCACCATGGCCAGGTCGCTGCCGGCCTGCGGCTCGGTGAGGTTCATCGTGCCGGTCCACTGGCCGCTCACGAGCTTCTCGAGGTACACGGCCTTGAGCTCGTCGGAGCCGGCGGTGAGCAGCGCCTCGATGGCACCATCGCTCAAGAGTGGGCACAGCGCGAAGCTCATGTTGGCCGAGTTGAGCATTTCGCCGCAGGCCGCGCCGATGGTCTTGGGCAGGCCCTGGCCGCCGAAGTCCGCCGGATGCTGCAGGCCCTGCCAGCCGCCCGACACGTACTGCGCGAAGGCGTCCTTGAAGCCCTTGCTGGTGGTGACTTCGCCGTCCTTGAACGACGAGGGGTTGCGGTCGCCTTCGACGTTCAGCGGCGCCACCACGTCCTGGTTGAAGCGCGCGCACTCTTCGAGCACGGCCTGTGCGGTTTCGAGGCCGGCGTCTTCGAAGCCGGGCAGCTTGGCGATCTCGCCGATGTTGGCCAGGTGTTCGATGTCGAACAGCATGTCCTTGAGGGGGGCGGTGTAGCTCATGTCTTCTCTCCAGGGGCCGCGGTGGGAGCGGCAGATGTAAAAAAGGCATCGCGAACGATGCCTTCTGGCTCAATGCGTTGAAGCGATCAGAGCGCCTTCACGAGTTCCGGCACGGCCGTGAACAGGTCGGCCACGAGACCGTAGTCGGCCACCGAGAAGATCGGCGCCTCTTCGTCCTTGTTGATCGCGACGATGACCTTCGAGTCCTTCATGCCGGCCAAGTGCTGGATCGCGCCCGAGATGCCCGCGGCGATGTACAGCTGCGGCGCGACGATCTTGCCGGTCTGGCCCACTTGCCAGTCGTTCGGTGCGTAGCCCGCGTCCACTGCAGCGCGGCTGGCACCGAGGCCCGCGTTCAGCTTGTCGGCCAGCGGCGTCATCACTTCGGTGAACTTCTCGGCGCTGCCCAGGGCACGGCCACCCGAGACGATGATCTTGGCTGCCGTCAGTTCGGGCCGGTCGCTCTTCGTGACTTCACGGCCCACGAAGGCGCTCTTGCCGCTGTCGGCGACGCCTTCAGCCGTTTCAACGGTGGCGCTGCCACCGGTGGCGGCTGCGGCGTCGAAGCCGGTCGTGCGCACGGTGATCACCTTGGTGGCGTCGGTGCTCTGCACGGTGGCGATGGCGTTGCCGGCGTAGATCGGGCGCTCGAAGGTGTCGGGGCTCTCGACCTTGGTGATGTCGCTGATCTGCGCCACGTCGAGCTTGGCAGCCACGCGCGGTGCGACGTTCTTGCCGTTGGCGGTCGAGGGGAACAGGATGTGGCTGTAGTTACCGGCGATCGCCAGCACTTGCGCTGCGACGTTCTCGGCGAGGTTTTCGGCCAGCGATGCGCTATCAGCGGCGATCACCTTGGAAACGCCGACGATCTGCGCGGCGGCCTTGGCGGCTTCCGCTGCGTTGGCACCGGCCACGAGGATGTGGACGTCGCCACCGCAAGCCAGGGCTGCGGTCACGGTGTTGAGGGTGGCCGGCTTGATGCTGGCGTGGTCGTGTTCGGCAATGACGAGTGCGGTCATGTTCGTTTCTTCCTCAGATCACTTTGGCTTCGTTCTTGAGCTTGTCCACCAGGGTGGCGACGTCGGGCACCTTGATGCCGGCGCCACGCTTCGGGGGCTCGCTGACCTTGAGGGTCTTCAGGCGGGGCTTCACGTCCACGCCCAGGTCTTCGGGCTTGAAGGTGTCCAGCTGCTTCTTCTTGGCCTTCATGATGTTGGGCAAGGTGACGTAGCGCGGCTCGTTCAGGCGCAGGTCGGTCGTGATGACCGCGGGCAGCGTGAGCGTCAGCGTTTCCATGCCGCCGTCGACTTCGCGTGCGACGGTGACCTTGTCGGCTGCGAGGTCGACCTTCGAGGCGAAGGTGGCTTGGGGCAGGTCGGCCAGCGCAGCCAGCATCTGGCCGGTCTGGTTGGCGTCGTCGTCGATGGCTTGCTTGCCCAGGATGATCAGCTGGGGCTGTTCCTTGTCGACCAGCGCCTTCAGCAGCTTGGCCACGGCCAGCGGTTGCAGTTCTTCAGCGGTCTCGACCAGGATGCCCCGGTCTGCGCCGATGGCCATCGCGGTGCGCAGGGTTTCCTGGCACTTGGCATCGCCGCACGAGACGGCGATGACTTCGGTCACGATGCCCTTTTCCTTCAGCCGAACCGCTTCTTCGACAGCGATCTCGTCGAAGGGGTTCATGCTCATCTTGACGTTGGCAATGTCCACCCCGGTGCCATCGCTCTTGACGCGCACCTTCACGTTGTAATCGACGACCCGTTTGACAGGCACAAGAACCTTCATTGACTTGACTCCATTGGATTGCAAAAAGGGGGGCTTCGAGAGCAGCCTGCCATTTTAGGACGCCGGCCTTGGCTGCCTCTCCATTCTTCTTGTCGGCCTCGAGGGCCATAAAAAAGAACGATCGTGCTTTTCCGTGATTATAAAACAGCGGGAGGCGCTGCGGCCACTCCCGCCGGCAAAGATTCCACTCGCAGCACCCGCTGCGGATAGGGAATGTCAATGCGGGCGGCCCGCAGTCCTTCGAGGATGGCGATGTTGATGGCCGAGCGCACGTTGTCCTTGCCCTTGTCAGGGTCGGCGACCCAGAAGTTCAGGCTGAACTCCAGCCCGTCGGGTGCGAAGGTGACGAGGTAGGCGATGGGCGCGGGGTCGGTCATGACGCGCGGCTGGGCCTTGGCGGCGTCGCACAGGATGCCCTGCACCTGCGCCACGTCGCTCTCGTAGCCGACCACGATGTTGGTCGTGATGTTGAACTTGCGGTCGGCCAGCGACAGGTTTTCGACACGGCCGGTGATGAGCGATTCGTTCGGCACGATGGCCTCGCGCCCGTTGCCCGCGCGGATGAGCGTGTAGCGCGTCTTGATGTCGGTGATGCGGCCTTCGAAGGTGTCGACCTTCACGTTGTCGCCGATGCGGATCGAGCGCTCCAGCAGGATCACGAAGCCGCTCACGTAGTTGGCCGCCAGCTTCTGCAGGCCGAAGCCCAGGCCCACGCCGAGCGCGCCGCCCAGCACCGACAGCGCCGTGAGGTCGACCCCCACCGCCGACAGCGCGAACAGCAGGCCGATCAGCAGCAGGAAGGCGCGCACTGCGTTCGACGCCACCTTGCGCATCGACAGGTCGCTCACGGCCTCGCGCAGGATGCGCTTCTCGATGGTGCTGGAGATCCACAGCGCGATCATCAGCACCAGCCCGGCCGACAACGCGCCCTGGATGATGGTCTGCAGGCTCACGCGGGTCTTGCCGAAGGCCAGCGTGATGTCGTCCAGTTCGGCCAGCACCGGCGGCAGCAGCCCGACGATCCACAGCACGGCGGCGATCCAGGCCAGCCACGAGATGGTGCGCTCGATCAGCCGCACCAGGCTGGAAGTGGGGAACACGGCCCGCAGCACCCGCGCGAACAGCCGGATGACCGCCAGCGACAGGAACACCGGCACGGCGATGCGCAGCACCAGCACCACGGGCAGCAGGTCGAGCGCCAGGCGGCGCGCAATGCCGGTGAGCACCAGCGCGAGCAGCGGGAACAGCAGGCCGTCGAAGGTGCGCTCGCCGAACCAGATCGAATCCTTGGGCTGGTCGCGCCCGAACCATTTGCACACCGCCCATGCCACGGCCACGCAGGTCACGAGCACGGTGAGTTCGATGCCCAGGCCGTGCGCGTCGACCTGTCGCAGGCGCTGGAGGAAGTCGTCGAAATTGAAATTCATCGGTGAAAGAAACAGGACGCCCCGCGGGCGCCAACCGGGTTACAGGTCCGCCAGCACGCGGATGTGCGCTTCCACGCTGCGCGCCAGGGCGTCGAGGTGATAGCCGCCCTCGAGCAGCGAGACGATGCGCCCGCGCGCATGGCGCTTGGCGACATCGCGCACGCGGCCAGTGATCCAGGCGAAGTCGTTTTCGTTGAGGCCGAGCTGGCCCAGCTCGTCCTCGCGGTGGGCGTCGAAGCCGGCGCTGATGAACACCATCTGCGGCTTGAAGGCTTCGAGCCGGGGCATCCAGATCGCCTCGACCAGCTCGCGCACGTCCATGCCCTTGGTGTAGGCCGGGATCGGCAGGTTGAGCATGTTCGAGGCCGGGTGCTCGGTGCCGCTGTACGGATAGAACGGGTGCTGGAAGAACCCGACCATCAGCACGCGCGGATCGTTCGACAGGATGTTCTCGGTGCCGTTGCCGTGGTGCACGTCGAAATCGACGATGGCCACGCGGTCCAGCCCGTGCACCTCGAGCGCATGCCGCGCGGCAATGGCCACGTTGTTGAAAAAGCAGAAACCCATGGCCTGCTCGCGGCAGGCATGGTGGCCCGGCGGGCGCACGGGGCAGAAGGCGTTCTCGATCTCGCCGGCCATCACGGCATCGGTGGCCGCCACGGCGGCACCCGCGGCGCGGCGCGCGGCCAGCAGGGTGAAGCGGGTCAGCACGGTGTCGGGATCGACCTGCGCATGGTCGGGGCCGCCGGCGGGCGCGTCGGCCACGAGGCGCTGCTGCAACTCCTCGAGGTGTTCGACATGCGCGTGGCTGTGGGCCCGGGTGATCTGTTCCAGCGTGGCCAGGGGCACCTCGCCCCGCGCCAGCGCGTCGCCGACGCCGGTCAACAGCAGCCGGTCTTCGATGGCATCCAGCCGCTCGGGGCATTCGGGATGCCCGTTGCCCATGTCGTGCTTCCAGAAGTCGCGATGCGTGAAGTAGCCTGTCTTGCCCATCTCTCGCCGTGTCTCGTGTCGTCGCGTCTAGACCTCACGCAGCATGGGGCCGCAAGGTCTTACGGTATCGTTTGCATATGGATACAAATATGGACGTTGCTGCGAAGCTAGCCACTTTGCTGAGTCAGCTTAACACGGTGATTGTTGGCAAAGAGGCCCAGGTGCGCGACTGCGTGGCCTGTCTGCTGGCGGGCGGGCACCTGCTGATCGAGGACGTGCCGGGGGTCGGCAAGACCACCCTCGCCCATGCGCTCTCGCACACCTTCGGCCTGCAGTTCTCGCGCGTGCAGTTCACGGCCGACCTGATGCCGGGCGACCTGTCGGGCGTGGCAATCTACGACCGGGGCCAGCAGGCCTTCGTGTTCCACCCCGGGCCGATCTTCGCGCAGGTGCTGCTGGCCGACGAGATCAACCGCGCCAGCCCCAAGACCCAGAGCGCGCTGCTCGAGGCGATGGAAGAAAAGCAGGTCACGGTCGAGGGCGAGACCCGCCCCCTGCCCTCGCCCTTCTTCGTGATCGCCACGCAGAACCCGCAGGACCAGCTCGGCACCTTCGCGCTGCCCGAATCGCAGCTCGACCGCTTCCTGATGCGCATCTCGCTGGGCTACCCCGACCGCGCGGCCGAGCGCCAGCTGCTGGCCGGCGCCGACCGCCGCGAGATGCTCGCCGGCCTGCCCGCGATGCTGACCGCCGGCGAACTCACCGCCCTGCAGCAGCGCGTGCAGCAGGTGCATGCGGCCGAGCCGCTGCTGAACTACCTGCAGGACCTGATCGCCGCGACCCGCTCGGGCCGCTGGTTTTTGCAGGGCCTGTCGCCGCGCGCGGGCATCGCCGTGCTGCGCGCCGCCAAGGCACAGGCGCTGCTGGCCAACCGGAACTACGTGGCGCCCGACGACGTGCAGGCCGTGCTGCCGCAGACCATCGCGCACCGCCTCACGCCCGTGGGCGACGCGGGCCGTGGCGCCGTCGAACAGGTGCGCGCCATGATCGCCGCGGTGCCGCTGCCGTGAACCCTGTCGGCGTCCTGCGTTCGCGCATCGACGGCTGGTTCCTCTCGCGCCGGGCCCCGTCAGACACGCTCGAACTCACCCAGCGCAACGTCTACATCGTGCCCACGCGCGCCGGCTGGACGCTGGCGGCCACGCTGCTGGTGCTGCTGGTGGCATCGATCAACTACCAGCTCAACCTGGGCTACCTGCTGACCTTCCTGCTGGCCGGCAGCGTCGCGGTGGGCATGCATGTGTGCCACGCCACGCTGCGCGGGCTGGCGCTGCGCATGGTGCCGCCCGAGGCGCAGTTCGCGGGCGCCGCGGCGGTGCTGCGCGTGGTGCTGCACAACGAACGGCGCAGCGTGCGCTACGGCATCGGCATGGCGGTGCGCGGCAGCGGCCAGTGGGCCTGGACCGACGTGCCCGCCCAAGGCACGGCCACGGTGGAGATCGCCTTCCAGCCCGAGCGGCGCGGCCTGCACCCGGTGCCGCCGCTGACCGCCGAGACGCGCTTTCCGCTCGGCACCTTCCGCGTCTGGACCGTCTGGCGGCCGGCCGCGCAGCTGCTCGTGTACCCGACGCCCGAAGCCCATCCACCGCCGCTGCCGGCGGGCGAGCCGCTCTCGGGGCCCGCCGCCGCGTCGGCCGCGGTGCGGGCGCAGAACGCCGGCGAGTACGACGGCGTGCGAGCCTACCGGCGCGGCGATCCGCTCAAGCTCGTGGTCTGGAAGAAGGCGGCCCGCGCGCAGGCCACCGGCTCCGAAGACCTGGTGAGCCGCGACACGCAGCACACGCAGCGCGAAGAACTCTGGCTCGACGCGCACGCCGCCGCGCTGCCTGACATCGAGGCCCGCCTGTCGCGCCTGTGCGCCTGGGTGCTGATGGCCGACCGGCTCGGCGTGGACTACGGCGTGCGCGTCGCCGGCCGCACGGTGAAGCCGTCGCAGGGCGAGGCGCACCGGCGCGCCTGCCTCGAGGCGCTGGCGCTGTGCGCATGAACGGGGCCGCCGCATGAACCGGGTCGTACGCGAACTCACCGCGCTGCCGAGGGACGCACGGGACACGCTGTTCCTGCTGTGCGTCATCGGCCTCATCCTGCTGCCGCAGGTGGACGAGCTGCCCTGGTGGTGCTCGGCCATCACCGCCATGGTGCTGCTGTGGCGCGCCTCGCTGGCGGTGCAGGCGCGCCCGCTGCCCAGCAAGTGGTGGCGCCTCGCGCTGCTGGCGCTGGCGCTGGCCGGCACCTACGCCACCCACCGCACGCTGCTGGGCCGCGACGCGGGCGTCACGCTGGTCGTGTGCCTGCTGGCGCTCAAGACGCTGGAGCTGCGCGCGCGGCGCGACGCCTTCGTGGTCTTCTTCCTGGGCTTCTTCGCGATGCTCACGAACTTCTTCTATTCGCAGTCGCTGCTCACCGCCTTCACCATGCTGCTGGCGCTGCTGGGCCTGCTGACGGCGCTGGTCAACGCCCACATGCCCGTGGGCCGGCCGCCGCTGATGCAGGCCGCGCGCATGGCCGGCTGGATGGCACTGGCGGGCGCGCCGGTGATGCTCGCGCTGTTCCTGCTGTTCCCGCGCTTCGCGCCGCTGTGGGGCACGCCCGGCGACGCCATGGCCGGGCGCACCGGCCTGTCGAACACGATGCGGGTCGGCACCATCGCCGAGCTGGCGCTCGACGGGAGCATCGCGGCGCGCATCAAGTTCGACGACAACCGCGCGCCGCCGCAGAGCCAGCTGTACTTCCGCGGCCCCGTGCTGGCGCAGTTCGACGGCCGCGAATGGACCGCGCTGCCGACCTGGGCGCGCAGCGGGCAGTCGGTGTCGAACCTGCGCACGCGCGGTGAGCCGGTGCGCTACGAGGTCACGCTCGAAGCCAGCCAGCGCCCGTGGCTGCTCACGCTCGACGCTGCGCCACGTGCGCCCGAGGTGCCCGGCTACGAGGTCACCGGCACACCCGACCTGCAGTGGTTCGTGAACCGCCCGATCACCGACCTCGTGCGCTACCGCGCCGAGAGCCATCCACAGTTCCAGAGCGGCCCGATCGTGCGCACCGGCGGCCGGCTCCAGCCCTACCTGGCGTTGCCGGCCGGCAGCAACCCGCGCACCGCCGCACTCGCCGCCCAGATGCGCGCCGACCCCACGCTGGCCGGCGCCGATGCACAGGCCTTCGTGCAGGCCGCGCTGCAACGCCTGCGCACCGGCGGCTACACCTACACGCTGGAGCCCGGCGTGTACGGCAACGAGACCGCCGACGAATTCTGGTTCGACCGCAAGGAAGGCTTCTGCGAGCACATCGCCTCGGCCTTCGTGGTGCTGATGCGCAACCTGCAGATCCCGGCGCGCATCGTCACCGGCTACCAGGGCGGCGAGCTCAACAACGTCGACAACTACTGGGTGGTGCGCCAGAGCGACGCGCACGCCTGGGCCGAGGTGTGGCAAGAGGGCGCGGGCTGGGTGCGCGTCGACCCGACCGGCTCGGTCGCGCCGGGGCGCATCGGGCAGTTCCAGCGCCTCACGCCGCAGCCCGGCCTGCTGGCCGGCGCCATCGGCGTCATGAGCCCGACGCTGGTGCAGAACCTGCGCGCCGCCTGGGAGGCCGTGAACAACGGCTGGAACCAGTGGGTGCTCAACTACACGCAGAGCCGCCAGCTCGACCTGCTCAAGACCCTGGGCTTCAACGCCCCGAGCCTGGAAGACCTGGGCTACGTGCTGCTGTACCTGCTGGTGGCCGCGAGCCTGGCCGGCGCCGGCTGGACGCTGTGGGAGCGCAGCCGGCACGATCCGTGGCTGCGCCTGCTGGGCCGGGCCCGCGCGCGCCTGGCCAAGGCCGGCCTGCCGCTGCCCGAGACAGCGCCGCCGCGCCAGATGGCCCAGGCCGCCGACGCCCGCTTCGGGCCCGCCGCGCAGGCCGTGCGCGACTGGCTGCTGAGGCTCGAAGCCCAGCGCTACGCGCCCGCCGCGTCCGGCCCATCGGCCTCGCTCGCCGCGCTGCGCGCCGAGTTCCGCCGGCTGCCCTGGCCGCCCACGCCGCCGCGCGCCTGACGCGCGGCTGCAACCACATGTGTCCCCCCGAAAGTGCGCATGCGCACGGGCGGCACAATCGTGCCCATGTCACACGCCTTCCCCACGCCCTTGCGCGCCGCAGTGGCCGCCACCGCCCTCCTCGCCGCCTGCGTCGCCTGGCCCACGGGCGCCCTGGCCCAGAAGCCCCAGGCCAATGGCCGCCCCGCCGTCACACCGGTGCGCGGCAGCACCCCGTACGCCACGCGCGACGACGCCATGGCGTTCGCCGACGACGTCGCCCAGCGCCGCAACCTCGACCGCGACTGGGTGCGCGCCACCATCGGCGCCGCGCGCTTTCTGCCCAACGTGCCGCGCCTGATGCTGCCGGGCCCGGTCGGCACGGTGAAGAACTGGCAGACCTACCGCAGCCGCTTCATCGACCCGGTGCGCATCGCGGCCGGCGTGCGCTTCTGGCGCGCCAACGCCGAGACGCTCGCGCGCGCCGAGGCCACCTACGGCGTGCCGCCGGAAATCATCGTCGGCATCGTCGGCGTCGAGACCATCTACGGCCGCAACATGGGCAACTTCCGCGTGATCGATGCACTGGCCACGCTGTCCTTCGACTTCCCGCAGGGCCACCCGCGCGCGGCCGAGCGCATCGCCTTCTTCCGCGGCGAACTCGAAAGCTTTTTGAGCACCGAAAGCCGCACCGCCGACGACCCGCTCACGCCCGTAGGCAGCTACGCCGGCGCCATGGGCATGCCGCAGTTCATGCCCAGCAGCATCGCCAAGTACGCGGTCGACTTCGACGGCGACGGCCGCATCGACCTCGTGAACAACCCGGTCGACGTGATCGGCTCGGTGGCGAGCTACTTCAAGGGCTTCGGCTGGACGCCGGGCATGCCGTCGATCTATCCGGTGCATTTCGAGGAAGCGCGCCTGAAGAAGGCGCTGCTGCTGGCGCCCGACATCCTGCCGACCTTCAGCGCCGACAGCTTCGTGGCCGCGGGCGCCGTGCCCGAGGGTGAAGGCCTGAAGCACAAAGGCCTGCTGGCGCTCATCGAGCTGCAGAACGGCCTCGACGCACCGCCGACCTACGTCGCCGGCACGCGCAACTTCTACGTGATCACGCGCTACAACTGGAGCAGCTACTACGCGATGTCGGTGCTCGACCTCGGCCAGGAGGTCAAGGCCGCGATGGAGCAGTAACCGCGATGACACCGCAAGCGCTGCACGCGAACTGGACCGCCGCCTGGCAGGCGCTCGGCGTGGCCGCGCCCGACGATGTGCTGCGGCAGCAACTGCAGCGCCGCTACGGCGAGCCGCAGCGCCACTACCACACGATGCAGCACCTCGGCGAATGCCTCGCGTGGTTCGACCGGGAACAGGCGCTCGCCGAACACCCCGGCGAAGTGGCGCTGGCGCTGTGGTTCCACGACGCGATCTACGACGTGCATGCGCACGACAACGAAGCCCGCAGCGCCGACTGGGCGCGGCAGGCGCTGCAGGCCGCCGGTGCGAGCGATGCGTCGGCCGAGCGCGTCCACGCACTCGTCATGGCCACGCGCCACGACGCCGTGCCCGAAGGCCGCGACGCCGAGCTGCTGATCGACACCGACCTGTCGATCCTCGGCGCCGAGCGTGCACGCTTCGACGAGTACGAGCGCCAGGTGCACGCGGAATACGGTTTCGTCCCCGAGGAGATTCGCCTGCCGCGCCGGCGCGCGATCCTCCAGCGCTTTCTCGACCGCCCGGCGATCTACGCCACGCCGCGCATGCACGCGCTGCTCGAAGCGCGGGCGCGCGAGAACCTTCAGCGCTCGATCGCCGCCTGATCGGCCGGCACCAGCCGCCACCATTCGGAGCGCGGCGGCACGTCGCCAAACGTCTCCTCCACCACGCCGAACAGCAGCCCGTCGCGCCCCGCGCCCAGCTGCGACAGCGCCAACGGCCGCGCGAGATCGCGGCACAGCATGAAGCTCGCGTCGCCCTGCCAGTCGAGGCTGCGGCCGACCTCGGCCAGCATCAGTGCGGGCTGGCCCTGCATGAAGGTGAAGGGCATCGGCAAGCCCGCGTCGAGCTGCGCCAGCCCCGCGCGCGTGGCCTCCCAGGCACCGCGCCGGCTGGTCACGCGCAGGCGCGCGCCCGCCGGCAGCGCGGCTTCGCCGGCCGCGTCGAGGCAGCGCAGCGCGCCGTACATCGCCAGCTCGGTCCACAGACCGACGCGGCGCGGCCGGCGGCCCAGGCGGGTCGCGAGCGCGTCGCGCCAGTCGTCGGGCGGCGGATGCGCCACGACGTGCGCGACGGTGCGCCAAGGGGTTGTCGAGTTGCTCATGCGACGCTGCAATCCTTGAGCACCAGCGACGCATGCCCGCCGCCGAAGCCCACCACGTTGAGCAGGATGTGGCGCAGCTGCGCCGGCGGCCCGTCGCTCAGCGCGATGCCCAGCGTCTCGTCCAGCGCATAGCCGACCGACGGCCAGGCGCCGCCTTCGATGCAGCCGACCAGCAGAGCCAGCTCCGCCGCCCCGGCCGCGCCGAGCGTGTGGCCGATCGCCGACTTGAGCGACACCAGCGGCGGCAGCGGCGCGAACACCTCCCGCAACGCCTCGACCTCGATCGCGTCGTTGACCAGGCTGCCGGCGGCCTGCACCTTGATGAGGTCGATGTCCGCGGCCTGCAGGCCGCTGCGCGCCAGCGTGTCACGGCACATCGCGCGCACCGCGCTCGCCTCGGTACCCGACGGGTTGCGGCCGTCGACCACGTTGGCGCCGCCCAGCAGCGCCCAGCGGGCAGGTTGCGACCCGAGCCGCAGCGCCGCCACCGCTTCGCCGAGCACCAGCCCCTGGCGCCCCGCGCCGAAGGGCCGTGCGCTGTCGGGCGCCAGCAGCTGCATCGCGCCGAAGCCGGCCACGGTGAAGCGGTTGTCGAGTTCGGCGCCGATCACCAGTGCCTCGCGGGCCTCGCCTGCCCGCACCATGTCTGCGGCCGCCAGCATCGCGTTGAGCGCCGAGGTGCAGGCGGTCGAGACGGTGAAGACCGGGCCTTGCCAGTCGAGCGCGGCGGCGGCGATGTCGGCGAAATCCTGCAGGTCGCCGCTCAGCCGTGCGTCTTGCTGCGCGTGCTCCATGGCCCCGATGTCGAGCGACGACGAGGCCACGAACAGCGGCCCCTGCCGGTCCAGCCCCTCGCCGGTCTGCGCGACCACGCGGCGCACCGTGTGCTGCACGCGCTGCGCCCAGTCGCCGGGCGGCACCGCCAGCGTGTAGACCGGCCACTGCAGGCCCTCGGCCACGGTCACCGGCGTGGGCGGCACGCCGCCGCGCCGCAGTGCCGCCAGCGCCGACGGCACATCGTCGCCGAGCACGCAGGCCAGGCCCATGCCGGCCAGGTACACCGGACTCATGCCTTGCCCGCTTGCACCAGGTGTTCCGCCAGGTGCGCGATCGACGTCATCGCGCGCCGCGTGTCCTTGCTGTCGGGCATGCGCAGGCCGAAGTGCTGCTGGATCGCCATCGACACCTGCAGCGCGTCGAGCGAGTCGAGGTCCAGCCGCGCCTCGGGGCCGAACAGCGGCTCGTCGTCGCCGAGGCCGCCGGGCGGCGCGTCTTTTTCGACAGCCTCGAGCACGAGGGCCTTGAGGCGGGCGATGAATTCAGGAGAAGAAACGGTGCTCGTCACGGTGCGCGCCTGCGAAACAGAAAGACAGCCACGAAAAACATGAGGGCCGCGAACGCCACCAGCCGGCCGACCTGCGGCAGCACCTCGGCCACGCCGCCGCCGCGCAGCAGCACGGTGAGCAGCGCTTCGAGCCCCCAGTTCATGGGAGAGATTTCGACCATGCGCTGCATGAAGCCCGGCATGACGAACTTGGGCACCATGATGCCGCCCGCCGCCGCCATCAGCACATTCACCATCGGCCCGAGCGTGGCGGCCTGCGCATGGCTCTTGACGAGGCAGGCCACCGCCAGCGACAGGCTCACCGCCGCCAGGCTCACGGCCGCGAGCGACAGCAGCAGGCCGCCCCAGTGGATGCCCGCGAGCGAGAGCGCGTCGCCACCGATCAGCGGCATGAACCAGATGCCCGCCGCCAGCATCAGCAGCGCCTGCAGCGCGTTCACGCCGAGGTAGGGCAAGGCCTTGGAGGCCAGCAGCATCGAGCGCGACACGCCCAGGCTCTGCAGCCGGCCGAGCGCGCCCGAGCCGCGCTCCTGCACGAACAGGCTGGACAGCGAGGCGACCACGAAGAACATGCCGAAGACCAGCCAGGCCGGCACGTTCTGCTGCACCGACGTGGGCCGCGGGCCGGCGGTGGCGAAGCGCTCGGCCTGCACCATCGCCTGGATGGACGCATCGGGCGCGGGGCTGGCCGTGCCGGGCACCGCCAGCGCGAGCCGCGCCTTGAGTTCGCCCGAGGCGCCGATCAGCTCGGCGCGCAGCGCGTTGAACAGGTTGGCGTCGATGCCGGGCTCGGCCAGCAGGCGGATGTGGGCGCGCGTGGAGAGCGCGGCCGATTCCAGCTCGTCCGACAGGCCGGGCTCCAGCACGATCACGTACTTGAGCGTGCCGCTGCGCAACCGCGCCTGCCAGTCGCTGCCCAACGGCTGCGGCGCGCCGTGGCTGCGCTGCCAGATCTGCAGCAGCCATCTGGCGGGCGTGCCGCTGTCGCGCGCATCGACCGCGTAGCTCAGCTCGGCCAGCGGCGGGCGGTAGATGTCCTTCAGCGTGAGCGACATCAGCACGATGAAGACCATCGGCATCACGAACAACACGGCCAGCCCGTGCATGTCGCGCACGAGGGCCAGCAGTTCCTTCTTGATGAGCGCTAGGAGCATGGCGTGCGGTCAGTCGCGCAGCGAACGGTGTGTGAGCGCCATGAACAGCTGCTCGAGGTCGTGCCGGCCGAACTCGGCCTGGCGCACCTCGATGCCTTCGGCTTCGAGCGCGGCCAGCACGGGGCCGGGGCCGGTGCCTGCGTTCAGGTGGATGCGCCAGTGCGCCGCGCCCTGCTCCACCGTGCCGAAGCGCGACAGCATCTGTGCGTCGAGCCCGTCGGCGGCCAGGGTCAGCAGCATCGCGCTTTGCGACAGCAGCGCGTCGAGCGGGCCTTCGCGCAGCACGCGGCCCTGGTCGAGGATGGCGACGCGGTCGGCGATGGCCTCGATCTCTTCCATGTAGTGCGAGGCGTAGATCACCGCCGCGCCGGCCTGCGCCAGGCTCTTGATCGCATCGAGGATGAAGGCGCGCGACTGCGGATCGACGCCCACGGTCGGCTCGTCGAACAGCATCAGCTCGGGTTCGGGCAGCAAGGCGATCGCGAGGTTGAGCCGGCGCTTCAGGCCACCCGAGAGCCGCTCGGCGCGCACGCCCGAGAACTGCTCCAGCTGTGCGAACTGCGTGCAGGTGTCGATGCGCGCCTTCTTGCGCGCACCCGAAAGTTTGCCGGCCGCGGCGAAGCAGGCCAGGTTCTCGGCCACGGTGAGCATCGGGTAGAAGGCCTGGTCCTGCGGCGCGACGGCGATGCGCGTGGGCGCCTGGGCGCGCACCTGCTGCAGCAGCTGGCCGTCGATGCGGATGTCGCCCGACTGCACCGCAAGCGCGCCCGACAGGTGCGAGATCAGCGTGGTCTTGCCGGCGCCGTTCGGGCCCAGCAAACCCAGCACGCAACCGCGCGGCACGGCGAGCGACACGTCGGCCAGCGCGGCCTTGTCAGCGTGCGGGTAGCGGTAGCCGAGCTGGTGAAGCTCGAGCATCAGGCGACGGCGGCCTTGAGGTCGCGAAAGAAGGTTTCTTCCTGCTGCGCCTGCTCGCGCAGCTTGCCCGCGAGTGCGACCGGATCGACCGGCTCGCGACCCTTGACCATGCGCGCCGCCTTGAGCGCGAACGCGCGCCAGCCGTCGCCGATGGCGATCAGGCGTTCGGACATCTGCGTGAGCTGCGGCTTGTCGAGCAGCTGCGCGGCCTCCTGCAGGAAGCCCGCGTAGATGAAGCGAAAGCCCGCCCCGCCCGTGCCGATCTCTTCCTGCATGCGCACCAGGTGGCCGATGAAGTCGACGCTGCGCGGATCGCTGGGCGACAGCTTCTGCATGCGCTTGGCCAACGTGCGCATGCCGCGCACGCCCACGATGGGCACGGGCGCGAGCATGTTGCGCACCGTCTTGCGGATGGCCTTGGTGACCGAGGCGGCATCGACCGCCTTGCGCTCGATGGCCTGCGGGTAGTACATGAGGCCCTTGGGCGCCAGCACGCCCTTGGCGAAGCGCGCGCGCGACAGGTCTTCGCTCGCGCAGCGCACGGGCTCCTCGAACACCGGGTCGCTGATCAGGTAGTCGTCGCCGTCCTTGCCGTAGACCAGCAGGTTGTGCGCGTTGAAGTGAAAGCGCATGTTCGGCGGAAAGTACGGCAGCCAGTAGACCGAGGTCTGCAGGCCCACGAGCTGGCCGTCGGCCAGCAGCGCGTCCAGCCGCCGCTGCCCGGCCTGCGGGCTGCGGAAGGTCTCGAAGCGAAAGCGCGCGGCCATCGGTGCCAAAAGGCCCTTGATGATGGCCTTGGGCGGCATGCGATACGAGATGAGCGGCAGGCCCGACAGCTTGATGAACGGCAGGTAGGCGAACGAGAGCGCCGACGACAACCCGAGCGCCATCGCCTCGCTCATCGGCGCGCCGTGGTGGCGCATGAGGCTGGAGATGACGCCGCTTTCGCAGTGCGCCGCCTGTTGGTGTTGGAAGTTCACGGCAGGCCTTGCAGGGTGGAAACGGGCAGCCCCAGCGCCTGGCCGTAGCGGGCGAGCTGGGCCGGCGACAGCGCGGCGAAATGGCGCGGCTGCAGGTGGCGGCGCACGCGCCATTGCCAGAAGCCGCTGGTCTGCGAGAGCAGCGCCACGTCCATGCGGCGCTCGTACATCCAGTACTCGAGCGGCGAAGCCAGCCCGGCCTTCACGCGCGCCTTGGCCTCCTGCGCCTGCTCGATGAGCACATCGACCGCGTGGCTGGTGACGATCTCTTCCGCCTCCCAACCCTTCGAGGTGGTGGTGACGACGCGGCCCTGCGCGTCGCGGGCGTACATCAGCTTGGAATGGCCGGCGAGGGTCGCGTTGCCCTCCTGTGGCACGGCATCGAGGTCCATGTCAGGCCTCCCGCCGGGCCGCCCCAAGGGAGGCCTGCGCCCCCTCGGGGGGCAGCGATACGCGACGCGATGAGCGTGGGGGTAAGGTCATACCGCCTCCAGGTAGATGAAGCCGCTGGAGAAGCGGCCGCTTTCCGGTACGAACATCAAGAGCTTCTGGCCCGGCTTGATGCGGCCCGAGCGGAACAGCTCGTCCAGCATGATGTACGGCGAGGCCGAGCCCGTGTTGCCCTTGGTCGCGAGGTTGCTGAACCAGCGCTCGCGCGGAATCGGCAGGCCCAGCGACGCCAGGCTCGCGGCCACGGGCTCGACGAAATAGTGCGACGACAGGTGCGGCAGGAACCAGTCGATGTCGTCGGTCTTGAGCCCGCGCCGCTCGATGATGGCCGCCAGCGGCTCGGCCAGCGTGGCGCGCACGATGTTGTCGTTGAGCAGGCGCACGTCCTGCTTGACGGCGAAGGTCGAGTCGCGCTGCCAGTCGGCCGGCGAGGTGCGGGCCCAGCCGTCGAGGCCGCCCTGCGCGTTCTTGTCGGCGCCGGCGTACATGCACACCGGCAACTCGTGCGCCGCCGACGACAGCTCGATCCATTCGACGCGCAGCGACAGCGGCCCGCGCGGCTCGCGCTCCAGCAGCACCGCGCCGGCGCCGTCGGACAGCATCCAGCGCAGGAAGTCTTTCTCGAAGGCGATCTCCGGGCGCGCTTCGAGCGCTTCGAGCTTGTGCTCGAGCTCGGCCTCGAAGTTGATGCCGCGCATCACGGCCGAGGCCAGCTCGGAGCCCGTGGCGACCGCGCGCCGCGCGTCGCCCGCGCGCACCGACAGCCACGCATGCTTGAGCGCCGCCGCGCCGGCCAGGCAGATGCCGGCACAGGCCACCACCTCGAGCCGGGGCCAGCCCAGTTCGCCGTGCACCATCACCGCGTGGTTGGGCATGAGCTGGTCGGGCAGCGAGGTGCCGGTGGCCAGGCAGTCGACCGGGCCGATGTCGTCGCCCAGCGCGCGGATGGCCGCGGCGGTGAGCTGTGCATTGGTCATGGCCAGCTGGCCGGTGGCGCGGTCGATGGCGTAGTGGCGCGACTGGATGCCGTTGCTGCGCAGGATGAGGCGTCGCGCACGCGACACCTTGCCGCCGATGCGGCCCAACACTTCTTCGATGTCTTCGTTGCTGACCGGAGAAAAAGGCAGGAAGGCAGCGGTGCGGGTCAGGAAAACATCAGTCGTCATAGAGAGGGAGCCGGTCCGTGGCAGAGCCCGACGGGCGCTCGAATTGAGCCGTCATTTTAGTCAGCCACCCTCGGAACAACGGCCGCAGCAGGGCCTGCAGCGTCAGGCTCACCGGCACGACGGTGACGATCAGTGCCAGCAGAAACAGCACGTACAGCAAGAGCAGCGGTTTACGCACCGCCGCGCCCGGCCCGCCGGCCGCCATGATCAGCTTGCCCCAGAGGTAGAAGCTGCGCGTGCCGGCCTTCTCGCTGATGAGCAGCCGCGCCTGGGCGCGCACCGCGCCCAGCCCGGCCAGCAGGGGCGCATCGCCCTGCTCGCGGCCTGCGTGCAGTGCGTCGCGCAGGGCCCGGCCGAAGCGGCCGCAGCCGCGGATCTGTTCCTCGCTCAGGCCCGCGTCGGGCATGCCCCAGAAGCCGCGCTTGCGGCCCCAGATGAGCCAGGCCGGCGTGGTGAAGAAGGTGGCGAGCGTGGGGCCGGGGTCGGTGAGCACCACGTTGTCGATCAGGCGCGCGCCGGTGGCGGCGAGCAGGCCCTTGAGCTTTTCATGGGCCAGCAGCCACATGTTGCGGCAGGCAATGACCGTGACCACGGGTTTTCCCTTGAGCAGCCGCGCCGCCACGGGGTGCTGCAGGAAGGCCACGACCGGCTGCGCGGGGGCCAGGAACCAGACCTGGTACGGCAGGATGACGAGGTCGAAGTCTTCATCGCCCGTGAGCGTCAGCGGCGCCAGCGGGCCCGGCTTCAGGTGGGCCGACTCGGGGAACGCGTCGAAGAAGGTCAGGAATGGCCAGGGAAAGGGAAAGCGCTGCAGCGGCCGCAGCGTCTCCACGCGCAGTTCGATGCCCGGATCGGCGCGCAGCGGCGCGGCGATCTGCCCGGCCACGCGGTCGAGTTGCCCGGTCTGCGAGTACTGGATCAGCAGGACGCGTTTGACACGCGCGCTCGGGGTGGCAGGAGGGCTGGCGGTGGGGCTGGAAGAACTTGGATTCACTGGCGGGCCGTGGCGGGGGCCGTCGAATGTAAGCGAACCTTTTCAAAGGTGCATCTGCCATAGGTCATGGCGTCGCGTGAATCCGACGAACCAGGCCGCCAGAAAGCGAAAAAGGGCCTCACCTCGCGGCGCGGCCCTTGTTTGCAATTGCTGCTGGCGAAGCGCCGGTCAGCGCACCTTGCCGGCCTTCCAGGCGCTCAGCAGCTTGTTGTAGTCGATGGTCTCGCCCTTGGGCTTCTCGTTGGCCAGCTTCTTCCACGGGGCGTGCTGGTCGCTGAGCCACTTGTTCGGGTCGCCCTTGGCATTGAGCTTGGGCGCGCAGTGGGCCATGCCGGCGCGTTGCAGGCGGCCCATCACGTTGTCCATCTCGTCGGCCAGGTTGTCCATGGCCTTCTGCGGGGTCTTCTCGCCCGTGACGGCCTCGGCCACGTTCTTCCACCACAGCTGCGCCAGCTTGGGGTAGTCGGGCACGTTGGTGCCGGTGGGCGTCCATGCCACGCGGGCCGGGCTGCGGTAGAACTCGACCAGGCCGCCCAGCTTGGGCGCCATGTCGGTCATGGCCTTGCTCTGAATGTCCGATTCGCGGATCGGGGTCAGGCCCACGATGGTCTTCTTGAGCGAGACGCTCTTGGAGGTCACGAACTGGGCGTAGAGCCAGGCGGCGGCGGTCTTGTTGGCGTCATGGCCGTTGAAGAACGACCACGAACCCACGTCCTGGTAGCCGTTCTGCATGCCCTGCTTCCAGTACGGGCCGTTCGGGCCGGGCGCCATGCGCCACTTGGGCGTGCCGTCCTCGTTCACCACGGGCAGGCCCTTCTTGGTCATGTCGGCCGTGAAGGCCGTGTACCAGAAGATCTGCTGGGCGATCTGGCCCTGCGCGGGCACCGGGCCGGCTTCGCCGAAGGTCATGCCCATGGCTTCCTTGGGCGCGTACTTCTTCATCCAGTCGATGTACTTGGTGAGCGCGTACACGGCGGCCGGCGAGTTGGTCGCACCGCCGCGCGACACGGCCGCGCCCACGGGCGTGCACTTGTCGTCGGCCACGCGAATGCCCCACTCGTCGATCGGCATGCCGTTGGGGGTGCCGATGTCGGCGGTGCCGGCCATCGAGAGCCACGCATCGGTGAAGCGCCAGCCCAGCGACGGGTCCTTCTTGCCGTAGTCCATGTGGCCGTAGATCGGCTTGCCGTCGATGGTCTTCACGTCGACGCTGAAGAACTCGGCGATGTCCTCGTAGGCGCTCCAGTTCAGCGGCACGCCCAGGTCGTAGCCGTACTTGGCCTTGAACTTGTCCTTCAGGTCCTTGCGGTCGAACAGGTCGGCGCGGAACCAGTACAGGTTGGCGAACTGCTGGTCGGGCAGCTGGTAGAGCTTGCCGTCGGGCGCGGTGGTGAACTTGGTGCCGATGAAGTCCTTGAGGTCGAGCCCGGGGTTGGTGTACTCCTTGCCCGCACCGGCCATGTAGTCGGTGAGGTTCATCATCTTGCCGTAGCGGTAGTGCGTGCCGATCAGGTCGGAGTCGGAAATCCAGCCGTCGTAGATCGACTTGCCCGACTGCATCGAGGTCTGCAGCTTCTCGACCACGTCGCCTTCCTGGATCAGGTCGTGCTTGACCTTGATGCCGGTGATTTCCTCGAAGGCCTTGGCCAGCGTCTTCGATTCGTATTCATGCGTCGTGATGGTCTCCGACACCACCGAGATTTCCTTGACGCCCTTGGCCTGCAGCTTCTTGGCCGCGTCGATGAACCACTTCATCTCGGCCGCCTGCTGGTCCTTGCTCAGGGTCGACGGCTGGAACTCGCTGTCGATCCATTTCTTGGCTTCGGGCTCTGCGGCCCATGCGCCGTGCGCGGCGACCATCGCCGCCGCCATTGCCAATGCCGTGTAGCGCATCTTCATGAATGTGTCTCCTCGGTTGTGCTTCCCCGGTTTTTTCATCGCGGCTCCGGGGAGGCGGAGAGCCGGACGCGTTGACGAAATCGGTGGGCTAGCCTTTGCGCATCACGAGCGCCAGCACGAACATCGACAGCACGAAGCCGATCCAGATCGAGGGTTCGGCCTCCAGGCTCATCCACTCCTGCACCTTGCCGGCCAGGCCGACGAAGACCAGGTTCACATACGCAGCAGACAGTAGGCCGATGAACAGCCGGTCGCCGCGCGTGGTGGCAATGGGCAGCCAGCCGCGCCGCATGACGGTGGGCGACTTGATCTCCCACACGGTCATGCCGACCAGCATGAGCGCGATGCAGCTGAAGAAAACGGCCACCGGGGTGGTCCAGACCATCCAGTCGAACATGTCTCGGTCTCCTTAGACGCGGCCCATCGCAAAGCCTTTTGCGATGTAGTGGCGGACAAACCAGATCACGATCGCGCCCGGCACGATGGTGAGCACACCGGCCGCGGCCAGCGTCGCCCAGTCCATGCCCGAGGCGCTCACCGTGCGCGTCATCGTCGCCACGATGGGCTTGGCGTTCACGCTCGTGAGCGTGCGCGCCAGCAGCAGCTCGACCCAGCTGAACATGAAGCAGAAGAACGCCGCCACGCCCACGCCGGCCTTGATGAGCGGCAGGAAGATGGTGAGGAAGAAGCGCGGGAACGAGTAGCCGTCGATGTACGCCGTCTCGTCGATCTCGCGCGGGATGCCGCTCATGAAGCCTTCAAGGATCCACACCGCCAGCGGCACGTTGAACAGCAGGTGCGCCAGCGCCACGCCCAGGTGCGTGTCCATGAGGCCCACCGTGCTGTACAGCTGGAAGAACGGCAGCAGGAACACCGCGGGCGGCGTCATGCGGTTCGTGAGCAGCCAGAAGAACACGTGCTTGTCGCCGAGGAACGAATAGCGCGAGAACGCATAGGCCGCCGGCAGCGCCACAGTGAGCGAGATCACCGTGTTGATAGCCACGTAGATCAGGCTGTTGATGTAGCCCGAGTACCACGACTCGTCGGTGAAGATGCGCGCGTAGTTGGCCCAGGTGAGCTCGTTCGGGAAGAACGAGAAGCTCGACAGGATCTCCTCGTTCGTCTTGAAGCTCATGTTGACCATCCAGTAGATGGGCAACAGCGCGAACAGGATGTACAGCAGCAAGAAGATGCTGCGCTTGTGGAAGCGTTTTTCGTTCATTGTTCTTTCTCCACTTCCTGCGTACCGACCCGCTGCATCCAGTTGTAGAGCACGAAGCAGAACAACAGAATGATCAGGAAATAGATCAGCGAGAAGGCAGCCGCCGGCCCGAGGTCGAACTGCCCCACGGCCTTCTGCGTGAGGTACTGGCTCAGGAAGGTGGTCGCATTGCCTGGCCCGCCGCCCGTCAACACGAAGGGCTCGGTGTAGATCATGAAGCTGTCCATGAAGCGCAGCAGCACCGCGATCATCAGCACGCCGCGCATCTTGGGCAGCTGGATGTAGCGGAACACCGCGAACTTGCTGGCGCCGTCGATGCGCGCGGCCTGGTAGTAGGCGTCGGGAATCGAGCGCAGGCCGGCGTAGCAGAGCAAGGCGACCAGCGGCGTCCAGTGCCACACGTCCATCACCAGCACCGTGAGCCACGCGTCGGTCGCGCTGCCCGTGTAGTTGTATTCGATGCCCATGACCTGCAGCGCATGGCCCAGCAGGCCGATGTCGGCGCGGCCGTAGATCTGCCAGATGGTGCCCACCACGTTCCACGGAATGAGCAGCGACAGCGCCACCACCACCAGCACCGCCGACGACTTCCAGCCCGTGGCCGGCATCGACAGCGCGAGCGCGATGCCCAGCGGAATCTCCACCAGCAGCACCGACAGCGAGAAGCCCAGCTGGCGCCACAGCGCCTGGTGCAGCTCGTCGTCGCGCATCACGGCGGCGAACCATTCGGTGCCGACGAACACGCGCCGGTCGGGCGAGATGATGTCCTGCACCGAGTAGTTGACCACCGTCATCAGCGGCACGATGGCCGAGAAGGCCACGCAGATCAGCACCGGCAGCACCAGCCACCATGCCTTCTGGTTGATCGGCTTGTTGGTGGGGTTCATGCGACCAGTTCCTCGTCCTTGTAGTAGCAGGTGTGGGTGTCGAGCACCCGCAGCCACACCGTGTCGCCCACCGAGGGCGGCTGTTCGTCCGAATGCATGCGCACCTTGACCACGCCGCCGTCGACCTCGGCGCTGAGCATCGCGTGCGTGCCGACGTCCTGCACCTGCTTCACCACCGCCGGCACGGCGCCGGCGGCGCCCGCGTTCGACAGGCGCAGGTACTCGGGCCGGATGCCGATCTTGAGCGCGCCGGGCGGCAGCTCGCGCGTGGGCACCAGCGGCGTGCCCGCCACTTCAAGCGCACCGTTGGCGCTGTGGGCCGACAGGAAGTTCATGCCCGGCGAGCCGATGAAATGCCCCACGAAGGTGTGGGCCGGCCGCTCGAACAGCGCCTCGGCGCTGCCCACCTGCACGGCCTTGCCGCGCGTCATGACCACCACCTCTTCGGCGAAGGTGAGCGCCTCGACCTGGTCGTGCGTCACGTAGATCAGCGTGAGCTTGAGCTCGCGGTGGATCTGCTTGAGCTTGCGGCGCAGCTGCCACTTCAGGTGCGGGTCGATCACGGTGAGCGGTTCGTCGAACAGCACCGCCGACACGTCGCTGCGCACCAGGCCGCGGCCCAGCGAAATCTTCTGCTTGGCATCGGCCGCCAGGCCCGCAGCACGCTGGTTGAGCTGGCCGCTCATGTCGAGCATTTCGGCGATCTCGCCGACGCGCTTCTTGATCTGGTCTTCAGGCACCTTGCGGTTGCGCAGCGGGAACGCCAGGTTCTCGGCCACGGTCATGGTGTCGTAGATCACCGGGAACTGGAACACCTGCGCGATGTTGCGTTCCTGCGGCGTGGCGCGCGTCATGTCGCGGCCGTCGAAGCTCACACTGCCCTGCGACGGCACGAGCAGGCCCGAGATGATGTTGAGCATGGTCGTCTTGCCGCAGCCCGAGGGGCCGAGCAAGGCGTACGCGCCACCGTCGCGGAAGCTCATCTTGAGCGGGAGCAGCGCGTAGTCGCTGTCCTGCGTGGGGTTGGCGCGGTAGGCGTGGGCCAGGTCGAGATCGATGCGTGCCATCTCAAGCTCCTTTGCGCCATGCGGGCGCCAGCGCCAGCTTTTCGCTGGCATCGAACACATAGGCTTGCGATGCGCTGAAGTACAGCGTGATCGAAGCGCCCAGCTCGAAGCGGTGCACACCGGTGAGCTGCGCCACCAGTTCGCCCACCGCGGTATCGACGTGCACGAAGGTGTCGGAGCCCGAAATTTCGGCCAGCTCCACCTTGCCGGGCAAGGCGATGTCGCCCTCCCCTGCGTCGACATTCAATGCGCTCGCACGCAGACCGACCGTGACCGTGCCCGAGGTGCTCTCGGGCAGTGCCAGCGCCAGCGCCGGGCCGCCCGCCAGTTGCACGCGGCCGGCCGCCGCCGTGCCCGCCAGCAGGTTCATCGGCGGATCGCTGAAGGCGCGCGCCACGCGCAGCGACTGCGGCGCGTGGAACACCTCGGCGGTCGGGCCGTACTGCAGCAGCTCGCCGGCGTCCATCACGGCCGTGTAGCCGCCCAGCAGCAGTGCTTCGCCGGGCTCGGTGGTGGCGTAGATCACGGTCGAGTCGCCGGTGGCGAAGAGCTGCGTGAGTTCTTCGCGCAAGCCTTCGCGCAGCTTGTAGTCGAGGTTGACCAGCGGCTCGTCGAGCAGCATCAGCGGTGCGTTCTTGGCGAGCGCGCGCGCCAGCGCCACACGCTGCTGCTGGCCGCCCGACAGCTCGGCCGGCAGGCGGTCCAGGAACATGCCGATGTGCAGCTTGTCGGCCAGCGCCCTCACGCGCGCATCGATGTTCGACTCGCCGCGCAGCTTCAGCGGCGAGGCGATGTTGTCGGCCACCTTGAGCGAGGGGTAGTTGATGAACTGCTGGTAGACCATCGCGACATTGCGCTCGCGCACCGGCGTGCCGGTGACGTCCTTGCCGTCGACCAGCACACGCCCGGTGCTCGGCGTGTCGAGCCCGGCCATGAGGCGCATCAGGCTGGTCTTGCCGGCCTGCGTGGCGCCGAGCAGCACGGTCACCGCGCCGCTTTTGGGCGCAATGCTCTGCTCGTAGAGCCAGGTTTGCGCGCCGACCTTCTTGGTGACGCGCTCCAGAGTCAGCTGCATCAGCTCACCTCCACTTCCACTGCGTTGTTGTTCTTTGCATGGGCCTGCAGCCAGATCGCCACCTGCTCGCGCTCGGCGGGCGTGTAGTGCAGGCCGAGCTTGGTGCGGCGCCAGAGCACGTCGTCCGAGCTCACGGCCCACTCGCGCGCCTGCAAAAAGCGCAGCTCGCGCTCGTACAGGCCGGGCGCCACCTCGGCGCCCATGTCGGCCAGCGACTGCGCCTCGCCGATCAGTTCGGCCACGCGCGCGCCGTAGCCGCGCGCCAGTCGCAGCGACCTGGGCGTCGAGCCAGGGGTACTTGGCCTGCACGGCGGCGACGAAGCGGCCGAAGTCGTCGTCGGGGCGCTTGGGCGCGCCGATCCAGGCCGACAGGTCGCCGCCGGCCAGGAAGGCGCCGTCGGTCCAGGCCGGGCGCTGGGCATTCGACTGGCCGAGCATCTTGCCGACCTCGTCGGCCGCGTCCTCGGCCAGCTTGCGGAAGGTGGTGATCTTGCCGCCCCACACCGACAGCAGCGGCGCGGCGGTGGTGTTCGACTCGAGCAGGTAGTCGCGCGTGACGGCCGAGGGGTCGCCCGAGGCGTCGTCCAGCAGCGGGCGCACGCCCGAGTAGGTCCAGACCACGTCGGCCGGCACGATGGCCTTGTCGAAGTAGCGGCTGGCCTGGGTGCACAGGTAGTCGATTTCTTCCTGCGCGATGCGCGCGGCGCCGGGGTCGTCGCCGCTGATCTCGATGTCGGTGGTGCCGATCAGCGTGAACGCGCCCTGGTAGGGAATGGCGAAGATGATCCGCTTGTCGGGGTTCTGGAAGATGTAGGCGTGGTCGTGGTCGAACAGGCGCGGCACGATGATGTGGCTGCCCTTCACGAGCCGCAGGCTCTTGGTGGCCAGCGCCTCGCCGCGCGCCGACTGGGCCACGCCGCGCAGGAAGGATTCGGCCCACGGGCCGGCCGCGTTCACCACGGCGCGTGCGCGCACGGTGCGGTGCGCGCCGTCGGGGCCTTCGAGCGTGGCGACCCAGCCCTCGGCGCCGCGCTGCGCATGGATGCAGCGCGTGCGCGTGAGCACTTCGGCGCCCTTCGAGCGCGCGTCGATGGCGTTGAGCACCACAAGCCGCGCATCGTCGACCCAGCCGTCGGAGTACACGAAGCCGCGCTTGTACTGCGCCTTGAGCGGCGCGCCGGCCGGATGCTGGCGCAGGTCGATGCCGCGCGACGGCGGCAGCACCTCGCGCTTGGCGAGGTGGTCGTACATGAACAGGCCGATGCGGATCATCCAGGCCGGGCGCATCGAGGGGTCGTGCGGCATCACGAAGCGCAGCGGCCACATGATGTGCGGCGCGCTCTTGAGCAGCACCTCGCGCTCCTGCAGCGCCTTGCGCACCAGCGAGAACTCGTAGTACTCGAGGTAGCGCAGCCCGCCGTGGATCAGCTTGGTGGACGACGACGAGGTGTGCGAGGCCAGGTCGTCCTTCTCGCACAGGACCACGCGCCAGCCCCGGCCGGCGAGGTCGCGCGCAATGCCGCAGCCGTTGATGCCACCGCCGACGATCAGCACATCGCAATCGGTGGCGGGTTCGGCCGCTGGAGAGGAGAAATCGGTCACAGGCTGGAGGTCCGTAGGTTCGTGACTTTTGTCAGCAAAGGCCGAGATTGTATTTTCGCGTTTTTTCATTTGGATTCCTTTTGGCGCGATTTTCCTCCGAGTTTTCCCTTACTCGGCTTCGTTTTCTTTCGTTTTAAAGTGACGCGGCCTGTACCCTCGACCCCAGTCTTTCCGCTTTCCACGACGCCTCTGTGAACTCCAACCCGCGCCAGATCAACCTCCTCGACACCGTGCGCGCGCGCGGTTCGGTCACCGTCGAACAGCTCGCCGACATGCTGGGCGTCACGCTGCAGACCGTGCGGCGCGACGTGCAGCGGCTGGCCGATGCGGGTTTGCTCACGCGCTTCCACGGCGGCGTGCGCGTGCCGAGTTCGACCACCGAGAACATCGGCTACCAGCAGCGCGAAACGCTCAACGCTGACGGAAAAGCGCGCATTGCGCGCCGCGTGGCCGAGCTGGTGCCCAACGACTGTTCGCTCATCCTGAACATCGGCACCACCACCGAGGCCATCGCCAAGGCGCTGATGCGCCACACGGGCCTGCGCGTGATCACCAACAACCTGAACGTGGCGACCATCCTCAGCGGCAACACGGCCTGCGAGGTGATCGTGGCCGGCGGCTCGGTGCGCCCGCGCGACCGCGCCGTGGTGGGCGAGGCCACCATCGACTTCATCCGCCAGTTCAAGGTCGACATCGCGCTCATCGGCGTGTCGAGCATCGAGGCCGACGGCTCGCTGCGCGACTTCGACCTGCGCGAGGTGAAGGTCGCACAGACCATCATTGCCCAGGCGCGCGAGGTGTGGCTGGCGGCCGACGCGAGCAAGTTCAACCGGCCGGCCATGATCCAGCTGGGCACGCTCTCGCAGATCGACCGCCTGTTCACCGACGCCGCGCCGCCGCCGCCCTTCCCCGACCTGCTGCACGCCGCGCAGGTGCGCCTGGAGATCGCGCGCGACAACTGAACCCCATCAGACTCATCGAATGACCACCTACCTGCTTGCCCTGGACCAGGGCACCTCCAGCTCGCGCAGCATCGTGTTCGACCGCGAAGGCCGCATCGTCGCCATCGCGCAGAAAGAGCTCACGCAGATCTACCCGCAGCCCGGTTGGGTCGAGCACGACCCGATGGAAATCTGGCGCAGCCAGCTGGCCACCGCGCGCGAGGTGCTGGCCAAGGCGAAGCTGCAGCCCGCCGACATCCACGCCATCGGCATCACCAACCAGCGCGAGACCACCGTGCTGTGGAATCGCACCACCGGCCAGCCGGTGCACCACGCCATCGTCTGGCAGGACCGCCGCGCCGAACCGCTGTGTGCGCAGCTGCGCGAACAGGGCCTGAGCGACACCATCCGCGAGAAGACCGGCCTGGTGATCGACGCGTATTTCTCGGGCACCAAGCTGCGCTGGCTGCTCGACAACGTGCCCGGCGCGCGCGCCCAGGCCGAACGCGGCGAACTCGCTTTCGGCACAGTCGACAGCTGGCTCATGTGGCAGCTCACCGGCGGCAAGGTGCACGTGACCGACGTGAGCAACGCCTCGCGCACCATGCTCTTCAACGTGCACACGAACGACTGGGACGCCGACCTGCTGAAGGCGCTCGACATCCCCGCCGCGCTGATGCCGAAGGTGCAGCCCTCGAGCTCGCACTTCGCCGACACCGACGCCGCACTGCTGGGCCATGCGCTGCCCATCGGCGGCGTGGCCGGCGACCAGCAGAGCGCCCTCTTCGGCCAGGCCTGCTTCGAGGCCGGCATGGCCAAGAACACCTACGGCACCGGCTGCTTTTTGCTGATGCACACGGGCGGCGCGTTCCAGCCCTCGCACAACGGCCTGCTCGTGACCAGCGCCGCGCAGGCCGACGCCACCCCGCAGTACGCGATGGAAGGCAGCGTGTTCGTCGGCGGCGCCGTGGTGCAGTGGCTGCGCGACGGCCTCAAGGCCATCAAGGGCAGCGCCGAGGTGCAATCGCTCGCCGAGAGCGTGCCCGATGCGGGCGGCGTGATGATGGTGCCGGCCTTCACCGGCCTGGGCGCGCCCTACTGGGACGCGGACGCGCGCGGCACGATCACCGGCCTCACGCGCGGCACCACGGTCGCGCACATCGCGCGCGCCGCGCTGGAAAGCATCGCGTACCAAAGCGCCGCGCTGCTGCAAGCCATGAGCCGCGACGCCGTGGCCGCGGGCGGCAAGCCCGTGGCCGAGCTGCGCGTGGACGGCGGCGCGAGCGTGAACGACCTGCTGATGCAGTTCCAGGCCGACCTGCTGGGCATTCCGGTGGTGCGGCCCGAGGTGGTCGAGACCACCGCGCTGGGCGCGGCCTACCTCGCGGGACTGTCGACCGGCGTCTACACCGACGCGCGCCAGCTCTCGAAGCTGTGGAAGGTGGAGCGCCGCTTCATGCCGACCATGGGCCGTGCGCAGGCCGAGGAATCGATGGCGCGCTGGGAGCGCGCGGTGCGCCAGGCCACCGCGACCTGAGCGGGCGCGGGCTTACCAACCCCAGAGGGAGCGCTTCAGCACCCAGCCGGTGGTGCCGCCTTCGTGGCGCACCTTCACCCAGTCGCCGCGGCGCTCGAGGGTGCGCAGCACGTCGCCGTACACGGCCTTCTTCACCACCGGGCTGCGCGCGCCGGGTGCGCGGCGCAACTGCGCCGTCTTCGCCTTCACGACGTGGTGCGGCGTCTTGCTCGTCATCGAACGGAAGACCCAGGCCTTGTCGTTCTCGAAATCGGTGACGCGCAGCCAGTCGCCCTTGCGGCCGATCACGCGCAGCGGATAACCCCGGCTCACTGTCCAGTGCGCCTCTGCGCGCTGGCTGGGGGCGGTGCGCATGTTCAGGGTCTTGACCGCGACACTGACCATCTGCGGCTGCGCGGCAAAGGCGGACGGCAGCAGCATCCACGAGAAGAAGAATGCGAGCAGGAGCGCGGGCAGTCGGCGACTGAATCGGGCCATGGGGCGAGGGTTCCTTTCGAGAAGACACGGGAGGTCCGGCAAATGCCGGTCGAAGCCCCCTCTGGGACGCTGAGCGCCGATAAGTTCCGCGGGGATATCCCTGAGCCGCACTCCAAAGACCCCGCGAGGGTCGGGACACTGGCCGTGTCGCGGCAGGGTGCGGGGCAGAATTCGGCCGCCCCTCGACTCCCCGCGCCGCGCTTGACACATCCCGCCACCGACGCCCCGCGTCCTCCCTCCAGCGCCCTGCTGGCCTGTGGCGTGGTCGGCGCGACGCTGCTGGCGCTGATCGCCCTGGGCCACGACGGCCGCCGCATTGCCCAGCTCGCGGTGCTCGCCGCGCCGCCCGTGCTCTGGCTGCTGTGGCCGCTGCACAGCGCGCGCCTGCGGCGCTGGCGCACGGCGCTCGTGTGGCTCTGGGTCATGGGCTTCGGCCTGGACGCCGTGGTCCGCGCCTACCTGCTCGACACCTACCAGGCCGCGCCCGACAGCGCCATGGTGCTGGGCGCCGCGGCCAACACCAACGCGCGGGAAAGCGCCGAGTACCTGCGCATGCACTGGCGCTCCGCCGTCGTCTGGTCGGCCGCGCTCGTGGCGGCGGGCCTGCTGGCGGGCCTGTTCGCGCGACGCGGTGCCACGGCGCCGCGTGCGCGTCGGCCGTTCTGGGCGCGCTCGCTGCTGCTGCTCATCCTGCTGGCCGCCTGCGTCGCCTACGTGAGCAAGCCCTGGCGCCGGCTGCACCCGGTCGTCTTCTGGACCCAGTGGTCGCAGTCGCTGCACGACCAGCGCGCCGCCTGGGCCGACCAGGAAAAAACCCGCGATGCGCAGATGGCCCAGGCCCGGCAGATCGCACCGGTGATCACGCGCGAGGGACCGTCCACCGTCGTGCTGGTGATCACCGACAGCATCAACCGCGACAACATGGGCCTGTACGGTTACGGCCGCCCGACCACGCCGCGCCTGCAGGCGCACAAGGCGCAGGAAGGCGATCGCATGGCCGTGCTGCGCAATGCGTGGTCGGTGGACGCGAGCACCCTGCCCGCGCTGCGCAACATGTTCCATTTCGGCCAGCCCGCGAATGGAAACGACGGAAACAACGGGAACGGCGACAGCCCGCCCCACCTGCTGGCCCTGGCGCGCGCCGCCGGCTACAAGGTCTGGTGGATCAGCAACCACGACGACCTCGCCATCGAGCAGCAGCACGCGCGCTACGCCGACGTCGTCGACATGGTGAACCGCACGCCGGGCCGCGCCAGCGCCTCGCTCGACGGCGAGATCCTCGACTGCGTGCAGGAGGCCTTTGCCGACACCAGCACCGAGCGCAAGCTCATCGTGGTCCACCTGATGGGCGCGCACCCGCACTACAGCCTGCGCTTTCCCGAGAACGCCAATCCCTTCGACGACAGCGTCGACGCGGTCGAGAACGGCCTCGTGAAGGACGGCCGCTCGGCCTGGGTGCGCCACTTCCGCCAGGAGTACGACGCGGCCCTGCTGTACCACGACTTCGTGGTGTCGGAACTGCTGCAGCAGACCCGCAGCACCGGCAAACCGGACGACTATCGCGCCTGGATGTACCTGTCGGACCACGGCCAGGAAGTCGGCCACGGCAGCGACCGCGCGGGCCACAGCCCCGCGACCGCCTCGGGCTACCGCATCCCCGCCGTCGTCTGGCGCAACCGCGAGCCGCTGCCCACCGGTGCCGCTACGCAGCAGCCCTTCCGCGCGGACTGGGCCGGCTGGAGCCTGATGGACCTGCTGGGCATCCGCTGGAGCGGGCAGAAGGCCGAGCGCAATGTGCTGGGCGATGCCTACCAGTGGCAGGCGCCGGAGATTCCGGTGGTGGTGGAGTCGTTCTCGAAGTAGCGGGAGGTCAGCGATCGGCCACCGGCCGCACGGCGTGGGTGGCCTCGGCCTCCTCGTTCTGGCCGATCCACGCATTGCTGAAGTCCACGGCATAGAAGTGCTGCGCGGCCTCGCTGCCCGAGCCCGACCAGAACTTGCGCAGCGGCGTGTCGGGAAAGCGTGCGCTGTCGATGGTGGGAACGGAGGTTTCGCGGGCGCACCACCGGGGCACGGTGACGGGCTCCCGTTCGGGGCTCAATTCGAGCGTGAAGGTCTCGTCGACCAGGCCATGGTCACAACGCCGCAGCGCCGCCAGCTCCACGATGGTCGGCAGCCGCCATTGCGAGATGCCTTCATGGCCCTTGATGTTGAGCGCCTGCACGCGTTCCTGCGCGTCCATCAGGCTCAGGGCTTCGGCCTCGCCGATGCAACGGCCACCCTGCCAGGTCTGCCCCAAGGCGCAGCGCAGCCAGCGCAATCCGGTGGCGGCATCGACGACGACGGCCGTCGATACCTGCGCGGAGGCTTGTTCTTTCGGTGAGGCGGACTGGTCGCAGCCGGCGAGCAACGCGACTGCCGCCAAGGCGGCAGCCATCCACTTGCCATCACGGGCAAGCATTGATTTCTTCATGAGAACTCCCTGCGGTCAGCAACTTGGATCGAGATCGAACTCGAATGCTACCGCCGGGGGTGCGAGGTCCCGGGGCCGGCTTGGGCCCGCAGGACGTCGATTCAATGCACCGTCAGTGCGCCGGCACCAGGAAGTCCTGGCTGATCCGCCCGCCCAGCTCGTTCACCCGGTCGAGGAACTGCGTGAGGTAGGCATGCAGGCCCGTCGCCAGGATCTCGTCGACCCGCGCGTACTGCAGGTCGGCCAGCAGCTTGCCGGCGCGGCGTTGGGTTTCGGCGCTCTGCTCGTTCTGCACCTTCGCGAGGTTGTTGACCACCTCGACCAGGCTCGCGTGCAGCGAGCGCGGCATGTCGGCGCGAAGAATGAGCAGCTCGGCCACGCGCTCGGGCTTGATCACGTCGCGATACACCTTGCGGTAGACCTCGAAGGCCGAGACGCTGCGCAGGATCGCGCTCCAGTGATAGAAGTCGTACTCTTGGTCTTCCTCGGTGGCGGCGCCGAAGAACTCGCTGTTGAGCGCGTGGAACTTCACGTCGACCAGGCGCGCCGTGTTGTCGGCACGCTCCAAAAAGGTGCCAAGGCGCGAGAAGTAGAACGCCTCATCCTGGAGCATGGTGCCCAGCGTGACGCCGCGCGACAGGTGCGAGCGGAACTTGACCCACTCGAAAAACTGGCCCGGGTCGCGCTCGAAATCGCCGGCGCGCAGCATGCGGTTCACTTCGAGCCAGGTGGTGTTCTGCGTTTCCCAGGCTTCGGTGGTGAGCGCGCCGCGCACGGCACGCGCGTTCTCGCGCGCCGCCTTCAGGCAGGAGACGATCGACGACGGATTGCTCTCGTCCTTGACCATGAACTCCATGACTTCGTTGGGCGTGATCTGGTCGTACTTCTTGCTGTACCAGGGCAGCAATTCGCTGATCGAGAGCACGCCCTGCCAGCCGTACTTGGCAACCTCGGCCGACTGCGGCAGCAGCGAGGTCTGGTAGTTGACGTCGAGCATGCGCGCCGTGTTCTCGGCGCGCTCGGTGTAGCGCGACATCCAGTAGAGGTGGTCTGCGGTGCGGGACAGCATCGTGGGTGCTCCTACTGCGATTGGCTTTGCGACTGCGTGGCCGCCTTCGGCTTGGCCGTGCGGTCCGCTTCGAGAATCCAGGTGTCCTTGGTGCCGCCGCCCTGCGACGAGTTGACCACCAGCGACCCTTCCTTGAGCGCCACGCGCGTGAGGCCGCCGGGCACCATCTGCACCTCGCTGCCCGAGAGCACGAAGGGGCGCAGGTCGATGTGGCGCGGCGCGATGCCGGCGTCGACGAAGGTCGGCGAGGTCGACAGGCTCAGCGTGGGCTGGGCGATGTAGCCGTCGGGCTTGGCGATGACGGCCTTCTTGAAGTCTTCGATCTCGGCCTGCGTGGCGGCCGGGCCGATGAGCATGCCGTAGCCGCCGGCGCCGTGCACCTCCTTGACGACCAGGTCCTTCATGTTGTCGAGCGTGTACTGCAGCTCGTCCTTGTTGCGGCACATGTAGGTGGGCACGTTCTTCAGGATCGGCTTCTCGCCGAGGTAGAACTCGACCATCTTCGGCACGTAGGGGTAGATCGACTTGTCGTCGGCCACGCCGGTGCCCACGGCATTGCAGATCACGACGTTGCCCTGGCGGTAGGCACGCATGAGGCCCGCGCAGCCGAGGGTGGAGGTCGGGCGGAACACCTCGGGGTCGAGGAAGTCGTCGTCGACGCGGCGGTAGATCACGTCGACCCGCACCGGGCCGCGCGTGGTGCGCATGTAGACGAAGTCGTCCTTCACGAACAGGTCTTGCCCCTCGACCAGCTCCACGCCCATCTGCTGGGCCAGGAAGGCATGCTCGAAGTAGGCGCTGTTGTACATGCCGGGCGTGAGCACCACCACCGTGGGCTCGGCCGTGGCCGGCGGCGCGCTGGCGCGCAGCGTTTCGAGCAGCAGGTCGGGATAGTGGGCGACCGGCGCGATGCGGTTCTGGTTGAAGAGCTCCGGGAAGAGCCGCATCATCATCTTGCGGTTCTCGAGCATGTAGCTCACGCCGCTGGGCACGCGCAGGTTGTCTTCGAGCACGTAGTACTCGCCGTTGCCCTGGGCATCGGGGGCGCGCACGATGTCGATGCCCGAGATGTTCGAGTAGACGTTGTGCGGCACGTTCACGCCCATCATCTCGGGGCGGAACTGGGCGTTGTTCAGGATCTGCTCGGCCGGGATGATGCCGGCCTTGATGATTTCCTGGTCGTGGTACACGTCGTACAGGAAGCGGTTGAGCGCCGTGACACGCTGCACCAGCCCCTTTTCCATGCTCTCCCACTCGTGGGAGGGAATGATCCGGGGCAGCAGGTCGAACGGGATCAGCCGCTCGGTGCCGGAGCCGTCCTCGTCCTTGGCGCCGTACACCGCGAAGGTGATGCCGACCCGGCGGAAAATCATTTCCGCCTCTTCACGCCGCGATCGCATCACCTCACCGGGTTGCTTCGCAAGCCATTGGTCGTAGCGCTTGTAGTGCTGTCGGATTGCAGCGCCCGCATAGGGGAGCTGCTCATACATCTCGTCGAATTTGTGCATGGAACGACCAATCTCCTTGAGCCATAGCTTAGCAAGTTCGAGGCCAGTAGAAGCCCTAGGTTTGGGCCCGATGCGAGGGCATTTGGCGTTTCGGACCTTCAGGGCATGCGGTGGCGCCAGTAGCGCAGGTCGTGCGCGCGTTCACACTTCAGCTCGTCCGGCGTCGGGCTCGCCCAATGGGCGGCGCCGCAGCGCGGGCTGCCGACCACCCGCACGCCACGTTCGACATAGCGCGCCACCACCTCGGGCGCCGGGTGACCGAAGCGGCTGCGGTAGCCGGCCTGCACGAGCGCAATGCGCGGGCGCACGGCATCCAGGAAAACCTCGCTCGACGAGGTCTTGCTGCCGTGGTGCGGCACCAGCAGCACGTCGGCCGACAGCCCGGGCGTTCGCGACACCAGCGCGGCCTCCTGCAGCCGTTCGATATCGCCCGCCAATAGAACCGTGGCGCGGCCGTTGCCGATGCGCAGCACGCACGACACGGCATTGGGCCGCGTGAAGCCGAGGTAGTCGCTGTCGAAGGGAAACAGCACCTCGAAATCCACCCCGTCCCAGGTCCAGCGCTGCCCGGCCTCGCAGCGGCGCGCGGGGCGCAGCGCCTGCAGCGGGTGCCCGGCCTCGATGGAGCTCAGCAGTGCCGCCTGCGGCTGCATGGCGAGCACGGCGGGGGCGCCGCCGGTGTGGTCGATGTCGCGGTGGCTCAGCAACAGCAGGTCGAGCCGTTCGCCGCGTGCGCGCAGCAGCGGCACGAGCACGCGGTGGCCCGCGTCGCTGTCGAGCCCGTAGCGCGGGCCGGCGTCGTACAGCAGGCTGTGCGTGGCGGTGCGCACGAGCACCGCGTTGCCCTGCCCGATGTCGGCGGCGAGCAGGTCGAATTCGCCCACTGCAGGCCGCACTGGCTGCCACAGGAGCACCGGCAACAGCAGCGGCAGGCCGAGCGCGCGCATCGACCACGGCAGGCGCATCGCCAACAGCACGCCGCCTGCCACGCCGCTTGCGGCCAGCCACGGAGGCGGCGCAGCCATCGACAGCGTGGCGAACGGCAGGCCGGCGAGCGCCTGCAGCAGCAGCGCGAACAGCTTCACGGCGCCAGCCGCCACGTCCCACAGCGGCGGCACCGCCACGCCGAGCATCGCCAGCGGCGTGATCACCAGCGTCACCCACGGGATCGCGAGCGCGTTGGCCACCAGCCCGACCGCCGACACCTGCTGGAACAGCAGCAGGCTCAGCGGCGTGAGCGCCAGCGTGATCATCCATTGCTCGCGAAAGAAGCGACCCAGGCGCGTGAGCGCGCCCACCCGCCCCCCGCCCGGCACCGCCGTCGCGGAGGCGAACAGCACCGCCACGGCCACGAAGCTGAGCCAGAAGCCGGCCTGCAGCAGCGCCCACGGGTCGGCGGCCACCACGACCGCCGCCGTCAGCAGCCAGACATGCGGCCACGGCCAGCGCCGACCGGTCAGGCGCAGCAGCGCCACGGCCGCGAGCATCCAGACCGTGCGCTGCGAAGGCACGCCCCAGCCGCTGAAGAGCGCATAGAGCGCGGCCAGCAGCACGCCGCCCGCGAGCGCGGCCTGTTGCGCGGGCAGCCGCAGCATGAGCCGGCTGCTGCGCCGCCAGAGCGCGCCCACGACATGCGCCGCGAACCATGCGAACAAGGTGATGTGCAGGCCCGAGATCGACATCAGGTGCGCCACGCCGGTGGCGCGGAACACGTCCCAGTCGGCACGGTCGATGGCGCCCTGGTCGCCGGTGACGAGCGCGGCGATCACGCCGGCCTGACGCCGATCGTCCACGCGGGCGAAGACGGCATCGCGCACGGCCTCGCGCGCCCGCTCGATCGGGTGCCGCCACGTCGTGCCCAGCAGGCGCGGCGCGGGGTCGCGCGCACCGGCCCGCACATGGCCCTGCGCATGCACGCCCTGCTCCCACGCCCACAGCTCGCTGTCGAAGCCATGCGGATTGAGGTTGCCGTGCGGCGCGCGCAGGCGCACGGTCAGTTGCCAGCGCTGGCCGGCATGCACCTCGCCCACGGTGCGTGCGACGGAGGCACGCCGCTCGGCGGGCTGCTCCCACATCCCGCTGTACTCGCCGTACCAGGCGAGTGCGATGCGCGGCGGCACCGTCGGTGGCGCCTCATCGGAGGCCTCGGCCCACTGCGCCGCCTCCACGTCGAAACGGAAGCGCGTTCCGATCTCGCCGGGTTGCGGCATCTGCGAGACCACGCCCGTGAGGCGCAGGTCGCGCCCTTCCAGTTGCGGGCTCAGCGCCCCCTGCGCGTAGGCCGTCGCGCGCCATCCGGCGAGCCCCGCGCCGGCCATCGCGCCGCAGACAAGCGACAGCATCAGAACGAGCAGCCGAGGCCCACGCCACCGCCACAGCAGCCATCCGCCACCGAGCCCCGCCAGCAGCAACGCGACGTAGACACCCGCCGCCCACAACAGCGGCTGGCGCAGCTGCACCGCCGCGCCGAGCAGCGTGCCGCCCAGCGCAACGAAGGCCCCCGTCCCACCCGCGACGGCCTCGGACGCACGCCGCGACTGCCCTCCCCACACACCCCGGAATCCATGATGCAAACCCTCCCCCAACCCACGCTCGATGGCGCGTTAATTGCTTGGCAACTGGGCTAGTATGCGTCTCACCAGAGACATCTTTTCGATGCAACCTCGCTGCACTGCACGCCCCTACGCATGTCCATCCACGCCGCACTCCACCACGTCACCCACTACACATACGACCGCCTGGTGCAGTTGGGCCCGCAAGTCGTGCGACTGCGCCCCGCGCCCCATTGCCGCAGCAATGTGATCTCGTATTCGCTGCGGGTCGAACCGGCCGAGCACTTCGTCAACTGGATGCAGGACCCGTTCGCCAACTACCAGGCGCGGCTCGTGTTCCCCGAAAAAACGCGTGAGTTCAAGGTCACGGTCGACCTCGTGGTCGAGATGGCGGTCTACAACCCCTTCGACTTCTTTCTCGAGCCGCAGGCCGAGAACTTCCCGTTCAAGTACACGGCCTCGCAGGCCGAAGAGCTGGCGCCCTACCTCGTGGCCGATCCGGTCACGCCGCTCTTGGAGGCCTACCTCGACAAGGTCGACCGCAAGGAGCAACGCACCATCGACTTCCTGGTCGGCCTGAACCAGCAGGTGCAGCAGGACGTCAACTACCTCATCCGCATGGAGCCCGGCGTGCAGACGCCGGAAGAAACGCTCACCAACGGCAGCGGCTCGTGCCGCGACTCAGGCTGGCTGCTGGTGCAGCTGCTGCGCCACATGGGCCTGGCCGCACGCTTCGTGTCGGGCTACCTGATCCAGCTCACGCCCGACGTGAAGGCCCTCGACGGCCCGAGCGGCACCACGGTCGACTTCACCGACCTGCACGCCTGGTGCGAGGTGTTCCTGCCGGGCGCCGGCTGGATCGGCCTGGACGCCACCTCGGGCCTCATGGCCGGCGAAGGCCACATTCCGTTGGCCTGCACGCCCACGCCGTCGAGCGCCGCGCCCATCGAAGGCGGCGTCGACGAGTCCGAGGTCGAGTTCAGCCACGAGATGACGGTCACGCGCATCTACGAATCGCCGCGCGTCACCAAGCCCTACACCGAAGAGCAATGGGCCGAGGTGCTCGCACTCGGCGACGCCGTCGATGCGCGCCTCGTGGCCGGCGACGTGCGCCTCACGATGGGCGGCGAGCCGACCTACGTGGCCACCGGCGACCGCGACGCGCCCGAATGGAACACCGACGCGCTCGGCCCCACCAAGCGCGGCTACGCCACCGAGCTCGTGCACAAGCTGCGCGCCGAGTACGGCCAGGGCGGCTTCCTGCATTTCGGCCAGGGCAAGTGGTACCCGGGCGAGCAGCTGCCGCGCTGGGCGCTGTCGATCTTCTGGCGCGCCGACGGCCAGACGCTGTGGCACGACCCCGAGCTGTTCGCCGACGAACGCTTTCCCACCCACTACACGAGCGAAGACGCGCGCCGCTTCACCACCGTGCTGGCGCACAAGTTGGGCCTCACCGAGCGCTACATCCAGCCCGGCTACGAGGACACCTACTACTACCTGTGGCGCGAACGCCGCCTGCCGGTGAACGTCGACCCCTTCGACTCCAAGCTCGACGACGAACTCGAACGCGTGCGCCTGCGCCGCGTGTTCACGCAGAAGCTCGACGCGGTGATCGGCTACATGCTGCCCATCGAGCCCGGCAACGCCAACGGCGACGCGCCCGCGCTCGCCGGCCCCGGCTGGAAGACCGGCCCCTGGTTCCTGCGCGACGACCGCCTGTTCCTGATCCCGGGCGATTCGCCCATGGGCTACCGCCTGCCGCTCGACTCGCAGCCGTGGGCCAGCAAGGGCGACTACCCGTATCTCATCGAGCGCGACCCGACCGCGCCGCGCGCCGCGTTGCCCAGCGCGTCCGACTACCGCGCGCGCTATGCCACCGCCACCCCGGTGGCCGGCGCCGACCTGGGCGAGGTGCCCTACACCTTCGGCGCGCCGCCCGTGGTGCCCGCGTCGCTGCGCATGCAGAGCCCCGGCGATGCAGCGAAGGGCGATGCAGCAGCTGCGGCTGATGCCGCCACGCCCGCCACGCGCCAGCCGCTGCGCGGCGAATCGGCCCACTGGGTCACGCGCACCGCGCTGTGCGTCGAGGTGCGCGACCCGCGCCGCGCCAACGGCCCGGCGGCCGAGAAAAAGGGCAGCGCCTCGGGCGTGCTCTACGTCTTCATGCCGCCGCTGGCGCGCCTGGAGGACTACCTCGACCTCGTCGCCGCCGTCGAAGCCACCGCGCAGCAGCTGGGCGTGCGCATCGTGATGGAAGGCTATCCGCCGCCGCGCGATCCGCGCCTGAAGATGCTGGCCGTGACGCCCGACCCGGGCGTGATCGAAGTCAACATCCACCCGGCCCACAACTGGAAGGAACTGGTCGACCACACCGAGTTCCTCTACAACGCCGCGTTCGAGACGCGCCTGTCGGCCGAGAAGTTCATGACCGACGGCCGCCACACCGGCACCGGCGGCGGCAACCACTTCGTGATGGGCGGCGCCACGCCCGCCGACAGCCCCTTCCTGCGCCGGCCCGAGCTGCTGGCCAGCCTGCTGCTGTACTGGCACAACCACCCGTCGCTGAGCTACCTGTTCTCGGGCATGTTCATCGGCCCGACCAGCCAGGCGCCGCGCGTGGACGAGGCCCGCAACGACCAGGTCTACGAGCTCGAGATCGCGCTGAAGGAGATCGCCAAGAACCGCGAGATCTACGGCCAGAACATGCCCGCATGGCTGGTCGACCGCACGCTGCGCAATATCCTGATCGACGTGTCGGGCAACACGCACCGCAGCGAGTTCTGCATCGACAAGCTCTACTCGCCCGACTCCAGCACCGGCCGCCTCGGCCTCCTGGAACTGCGCGCGTTTGAAATGCCGCCGCATGCCCGCATGAGCATCGCGCAGCAATTGCTCATTCGCGCCCTCGTGGCGCGCTTCTGGGACGCGCCCTACCAGGCGCCCGTCACCCGCTGGGGCACCGAGCTGCACGACCGCTTCCTGCTGCCGACCTTCGTCAAGATGGACTTCGACGACGTCATCAGCGAGATGCGCCAGGCCGGCTTCGCCTTCGATGCCGACTGGTTCGCACCGCACTTCGAGTTCCGCTTCCCGCTCGTGGGCCAGATGCAGTCGATGGGCGTGGAGCTGTCGCTGCGCAACGCGCTGGAGCCCTGGCACGTGATGGGCGAGGAAGGCTCGGCCGGCGGCACGGTGCGCTATGTCGACTCGTCGCTGGAGCGCATCGAGGTGCGCGTGACCGGCCTGAACGAAAGCCGCCACGTCGTCACCGTCAACGGCAAGGTGCTGCCGCTGCAGCCCACGGGCGTCACCGGCGAGTTCGTGGCCGGCGTGCGCTACAAGGCGTGGAACCCGCCCTCGGCGCTGCACCCCAGCATTCCGGCCCACGCACCGCTGACCTTCGACCTCGTCGACACCTGGATGAAGCGCTCGCTGGGCGGTTGCCAGTACTTCGTCGCCCACCCGGGCGGTCGCAACTACGACACCTTCCCGGTCAACGCCTACGAGGCCGAGAGCCGCCGCCACTCGCGCTTCACGCGCACCGGCCACACGCCGGGCCTGCTGCGCACGCCGCCGGCCACCATCGAGCTGCCGGGCAGCCGGGAGTTTCCGTTCACGCTGGACCTGCGGCGCTGACCGGCCCGAGGACTCAGGGGGAACCCTGTCGCACCGCCGGATCGGCCCCGGTGACGGTGATGTGACAATCTCCCCCCTGTGGAACCCCTGAACGAATCCCTGTTCGACGCCCAGGCCCCGGAGCATCCGGCGGCGCTGGCGTCTTCGCTCGCGCCGGCGGCCCTGCCTGGGCATTTCGACGAATTGCGGGGACAGGCGACGCCCGCGGCGCCCTCGCGGCCGGTGTCGGGCGCGGCCCCGGCGCCCGCCGCGGCCCCGCTGCTGTACGACGCCGCCGAGGAGCGACCGGCTCCGTCGCAATCGCAATCCCAGTCACAGTCGTCCTCGCAATCGCAGGCACAGGAACCCTCACCCTCCAGCGAGCAGCCTCCGCTCACCCCCGCCTGGAACGCCTTCTTCGAACAGCTCGGCCCCGGCGGCATCAACGACCTGCCGCGGCGTGCGGTCAGCCTGGAGCGGCAGATCCGTGACAACGGCGTCACCTACAACGTGTACGCCGACGCCAACGGCCCGCAGCGGCCGTGGTCGCTCGACCTGTTCCCGCTGATCGTCTCGCCCGAGAGCTGGGCCCAGATCGAGGCCGGCGTGCAGCAGCGCGTGCGCGTGCTCGACCGCGTGATGGCCGACGCCTACGGCCCGCAACAGCTGCTGGCCGAAGGCCTGCTGCCGCCGGCGCTGGTGCGCGGCCACCCCGGCTACCTGCGCGCGCTGCACGGCGTGAAGCCGGCAGGCGACACCTGGCTGCACATCGCCGCCTTCGACCTCGCACGCGGCCCCGACGGCAACTGGTGGGTGGTCTCGCAGCGCACGCAGGCGCCTTCGGGCCTGGGCTACCTGCTGGAGAACCGCCTCGCGATCACGCGGCAGTTTCCGCAGGCCTTCGAGGCGCTGCAGGTGCAGCGGCTGGCCGCCACCTACAGCGCCATGATGGAAGGCCTGCAGCGCATGTGCCCCTCGGGCTCGCCGCCGCACATCGCGCTGCTCACGCCGGGCCCGTACAACGAGACCTACTTCGAGCACGCCTACCTGGCGCGGTATCTGGGCCTGACGCTGGTCGAGGGCAGCGACCTCACGGTGCGCGACCAGCGCCTGTACCTCAAGACGCTGCAGGGCCTGCGCCCGGTGCACGGCCTCATCAAGCGGCTCGACGACCAGTTCCTCGATCCGCTGGAGCTGCGCCCCGACTCCACGCTTGGCGTGCCCGGCCTGCTGCAGGCGATCCGCGCGGGCAACCTGCTGGTGGCCAACATGCCGGGCTCGGCCTTCCTCGAATCGCCGGCGCTGCTGGGCTTCCTGCCCGGGCTGGCGCTGCGGCTCATCGGCGAGAAGCTCAAGCTGCCGGCGCTGCCGACCTGGTGGTGCGGCGAACGCGCCTCGCTCGAGGCCGTGCTGCCGCAGCTGGGCGAGAGCGCCATCAAGCCGACCTACCCCGGCTTCCAGGGGCGCTCCAGTTTCGACGCCGTGTTCGGCAGCCAGCTCAGCCGCCGTGAAATCGACGAATGGGCCGGCCGCATCGTGCGCGAGGGCGACGTCCACACGGTGCAGGGCTACCTGCCGCTGTCGCAGATGCCGACCTGGGCCAGCGACCTCGGCCCCGGCCACATCGCGCCGCGTGCGCTGATGCTGCGCGTGTTCGCGGTGAGCGACGGCCCGCAGTCGTGGCGCGTGCTGCCCGGCGGACTGGCGCGCCTGGCGGGCCCCGATGCGCAGATCGCCTCGATGCAGCGCGGCGGCAGCAGTGCCGACGTCTGGGTGCAGACGCACGGCGAGGTCGACCGCACCACGCTGCTGCAGCCGCACGCCACGCCGGCCTCGCTGGCGCGGCACCGCGCGCCGGTCACCAGCCGCGCGGCGGAGAACATGTTCTGGCTCGGCCGCTACACCGAGCGCGCCGAGAACGCGGTGCGCCTGGCGCGGCTCACGCTCAACCTGCTGGGCAGCGAAGACCAGTCCTCGCGTCCGCTGCTCGAATGGCTGCACCGCATGGCGGTGCGCAATGCGCTCGTGCCCGCCGAAGCGCCGAGCGCGCCGCAGTCACGCCGCGTGTTCGAACGCGCGTTGATCGCCGAGTTGGGCGACGTCGACAACGGTGGCAGCGTCGGCTACAGCCTGCGCAGCATCCGGCAGGCCGCGGCGGCCGTGCGCGAACGGCTGTCGCAGGACAACTGGAACCAGATCGTGCGCGCCGAAAGCGACTTCCTGCGACGCGCGGCCGAGCAGGCCGGCGAAGGCAGCTTTGCCGCCAGCGCCGCCCTGCGCGCACTCGAATCCGCCAGCACCGCGCTGGCCGCCATGACCGGCGCGCAGACCGACCGCATGACGCGCGACGACGCGTGGCGGCTGCTGTCGATCGGCCGCCACATCGAGCGGCTGGGCTTCCTGTCGAGCGCGCTCGAGGCCGGCTTCGCCAACGGCGCGGTGCACGAGGTGAGCGGCTTCGAGGCGATGGTGGCGCTGTTCGACAGCACCATCACCTTCCATGCCCGCTACCAGCAGCGCCGCGACGTCGCCACGCTGGTCGACCTGCTGGTGCTCGACGCCGAGAACCCGCGTTCGCTGGCCTGGGTCACGCAGACGCTGCGCGGTCGCATCGCGCGGCTCGCGGGCAGCGCGCCGGGCAAGCTCACGGCCCTGTCGTACGAGCTGCCCGACCCGGCCACCTGGACGCTCGAACACCTGTGCGCGGCCGGCCCCGGCGCCGACTACCCCGCGCTGGTCGAACTGCTCGCCACCTGCGAGACGGCGGCGTACCACGTGTCGGACGCCATCGGCACGCGCTACTTCACGCTCACCTCGGAATCGCTGCGCTCCGTCGGCGCCTGATTCCACAGACACACACAACGATATTTCGAAGGAGGCATTTCCATGTCCGGCATCGCCCTCAACCGCCGTCTCACACTGACCGCCGCCAGCCTCCTGGTCGGCCTCGCGCTCGCCGGCTGCGGCAAGCAGGAACCCGCCGCGCCCGCGGCCGCTTCGGCGCCGCCGCCCGCCGCCGCACCGCGCGTGCTGGTCGTGGGCACCGACGCGGCCTACACGCCCTTCGAATCGCAGAACGAAAAGGGCGAGGTCGTGGGCTTCGACATCGACGTGGTGAAGGCCATCGCGCAGAAGGCCGGCATCGAAGTGAAGTTCGTCAACACGCCGTGGGAAGGCATCTTCAACACGCTCGAGCTGGGCGACCGCGACCTGCTGGTGTCGGCCATCACGATCACGCCCGAGCGTCGCCAGACGATGGACTTTTCGCAGCCCTACTTCGAGGCCCGCCAGCTCATCGCGGTGAAGAGCGATTCGACGGTCGCGAAGTTCGACGACATCAAGAAGCTCAAGGTCGGCGTGCAGAACGGCACCACCGGCGACGAGGTGGTGGGCAAGCTGCTGGGCAAGTCGAGCACCGACATCAAGCGCTTCGAATCGACGCCGCTGGCGCTCAAGGAACTCGAGGCCGGCGGCGTGCAGGCCGTGGTGGCCGACAACGGCGTGGTGGCCCACTACCTGGCCAACAACCCGGGCGGCGGCTTCAAGACCGTGAGCGATGCCGGCTTCTCGACCGAGCAGTACGGCATCGCCGTGAAGAAGGGCAACGCCGAGCTGCTGGCGAAGATCGACAAGGGCCTGACCGACATCAAGGCCGACGGCACCTACGCGAAGATCTACGCCTCGCACTTCGGCGCCGAGTCCAAGTAAACAGCGAGCCGCGCGATGCTGCTGCACGTCACCCACGAAACGCGCTACGCGTACGCGCCGGCGGTCGAGACGGCGCAGCACCTGGCCCACCTGCGCCCGCTGGCCACCGCCTCGCAGGAGCTCGTGAGCCACCAGCTCACGATCGATCCCGCGCCCGCGCAACGCAACGAGGTGCCCGACCTGTACGGCAACACGCGTGCCTTCTTCGCGCTCGAGTCCACGCACGACCACCTCATCGTCACGGCCGAAAGCGTCGTGAAAACCTCAGAGCCCGTGCTCTCTCCCGCCGTGGCGCGCGAGCTGCCCTGGGAGGCCGTGCGCGAGCGCTTCCGCTTTCGCAAGGACGCGCCCTTCGACCCCGCCTCGGAGTTCGTGTTTCCCTCGCCGTACGTGCCGCGCCATGACGACTTCGTCGCCTACGCGCGCGCCAGCTTCGTGTCCGAACGTCCCACCTTCGACGTGGCGATGGACCTCACCGAGCGCATGTACCGCGACTTCGCCTACGACGCCGACAGCACCGAGATCAACACCCCCGCCGTCGAGGCCCTGGCGCAGCGCAAGGGCGTGTGCCAGGACTTCGCCCACATCCTCATCGCGTGCTTTCGCGCCATGGGCCTGCCGGCGCGCTACGTGAGCGGCTACCTGCTCACGCAGCCCCCACCGGGCCAGCCGCGCCTGGTGGGCGCCGACGCCTCGCACGCGTGGGTGTCGGTGTATTTGCCTGGCGAGGGCGAAGGCCCCGAGAGCGTGGGTGACTGGGCCGACTTCGACCCCACCAACGGCCGCCAGCCCGGCGAGGACTACGTCACGCTCGCCATCGGGCGCGACTACTCCGACGTCTCGCCGATGCGCGGCGTGCTGCATGGCGGCGCGCGCCACACGCTGCATGTCGGCGTGACCGTGCAACCCGTGGGGGAAGTGGTGCAGCTGCCGCAGCCGCCAGCGCAAACACAGACACAATCACCCCCGTCATCGTCATCACCATCCTCAGATCAGGAGTCTCCATGAGCGTTTACGACAAGCTTTCCAGCCTCGGCATTTCCCTGCCCCCGGTGTCCGCACCTGCCGCCGCCTACGTGCCCTTCGTGCAGACCGGCAACCTCGTGTTCCTGTCGGGCCACATCGCCAAGAAGGACGGCAAGGTCTGGGTCGGCCAGCTCGGCGCCAACATCGGCACCGACGAAGGCAAGCAGGCCGCACGCGCCATCGCCATCGACCTGCTCGGCACGCTGCACGCGGCCGTGGGCGACCTCAACAAGGTCAAGCGCATCGTCAAGGTGATGAGCCTCGTGAACTCGGTCGGCACCTTCACCGAGCAGCACCTGGTGACCAACGGCGCCAGCGAGTTCTTCGCCGAAGTGTTCGGCCCCGAAAAGGGCGCGCATGCACGCAGCGCCTTCGGCGTGGCGCAGATCCCGATGGGCGCCTGCGTCGAGATCGAGCTGATCGCAGAGATCGGCTGATCTTTCTCCTGGGCGGCTCCGTTCTTAGTGAATGAGCCGCCCTCCATTTCCGATCATCGAGAGCGTCACGGGATGCGGACGCACCCCGGGATCGTCGCCACTCGACACCGGAATCCCCTCGATCTCACGCCGCAGCATCAGCTTCATGGCGTCCTGCATCGAGCGGCGTGGTGACGCGGCCAGCGCCGAGCGCGCCGCCTCCACCGTCACCATCGCCACCACGTACCCTTCCAGCGAAAAGTAGCTGAACTCGTCGCGGCCCATGTGGCTGCGCATGTCCTGCTGGTAGCGCTGCACCAGCGGCGAGGTCGCCAGCCGCGGGTTGGGCATAACCTGCGAGATCACCGTGCCGCGCGCCGCCGGCCCCACGCTCTTGGCGAGCACTTCGCCGTTGACGATCGAGAGCATGTACGGCGTCGGCCGTGCCACGCCGCTCTCCGACGCCAGCCCCGACAGCAGCTTCACCCCGCACGGCGTCACGCACAGCGCGAAGAGCGCATCGGGCTTGGCCGCGCGCACGCTCGCGGCCAGCGCGGCGCCGTCCATCTGCGCCAGCGCCACGCCCTGCTGTCCCACCAGCTCGATGCCCGCGCCGCGCAGCGCGGTCTCCAGCGCGGCAAACGCATCGCGCCCCAACCCGTCGTCCTGCCAGACCGCGAACACGCGCCGCTGCCGCACCGACACCGCCTGCGCGACCAGCTGGCGCACCTCGTCGGCGTAGCTCGCGCGCAGGTGGTAGATGAGCGCGCGCTGCGCGCCGTGCAGCGCCGAGGCACCGGTCATCGCGCCGATCAGCGGCGTGCCCGCCTCGCGCATCGTCGGGTAGGCCGCGTCGATGTGCGAGGTGCCGGCCGACAGGCCCAGCGCATCGACCTTGTCCTGCACCACGAGCTGGCGAATGTTCTGCGTGTGGCGCTCCACCGAGTAGCCGTCGTCCAGCGCGCGCCACACCAGCTTGTGGCGCCCGAGCAGGCCCTCGCGCTGCACGCGCGCCAGGTAGGCGTCGATGCCGTCCTTCACGTTGCGCCCGGCCTCGCCGAGCGGCCCGCTCAGCGGCAGCGACTGCCCCACCACGATCTCGTCGGCGCGGCCCGGCAGGCCCAGGCACAGGAGGAGCAAAGGCGCGAGCCAGCGGTAGACCATTGTGGTGTTGTCCTTGCCGGCGTCGCCGGCCGTGGGGCAGCCTGAAGCAGGCGGGCCCCGATCTTGGCGGCGCACCGCACGCGGCGGCCATCGGACATTTCCGGCCGGCGCTACGGGGAACCCTGCTGCTCGCAAACCCTCGGGGGCGGCCGTGCGGCGCGGCCCGCGACCTATCATGCAGCGCGCCACCGCCCGCCCCCATGACAGCACCCGCCCGCGAGAGCCTGCAGGACATGCCCTTCGACACCATCGTCGAACAGGCGGTGGCGGGCATCTACGTGATCCAGGACGACCGCTTCGTCTACTGCAACGCGACCTGGGCCGCCATCGTGGGCTACACCGCAGAAGAAATGACCGGCATGTCGCTGGCCGAGATCGTGCCGCCCGACTTCGTGGAAGTCGTGCGCTCGCGCATCCGCATCCGGCTGGCGGGCAATCCGCCGAGCATGCACTTCATCACGCGCGGCCTGCACCGCGACGGGCGCGTGCGCTTCGTCGAAGTCCACGGTTCGCGCATCGAGCATCGGGGCCGCCCGGCCGTGATGGGCGTGGGCGTGGACGTGACCGACCGCGTGCGCAACGAGGAAGAACGCCAGCGCTCGCGCGAGCAGCTGCAGGCCCTGGCGGCCTACACCGCCAACAAGCTCGAGGAGCAGCGGCTGGCACTCTCGCGCGATGTGCACGACGTGCTCGGCGGCATGCTGACCTCGATCAAGATGGACGTCACGCGCATCCAGCGCCGCGCCGACAACCCCGAGGTGCAGGCACTCACGCAGGACCTGATCGCGCTCACGCAGCAGACCATCGACACGGTCAAGCAGATCTCGGAGGCGCTGCGCCCCAGCGCACTCGACCACCTGGACCTGTCGGTGGCGCTGGCCCATGAGCTGCAGGCCTTCACGCGCCGCTCGGGCGTGCTGCATTCGCTGGACACCGACGCGCCCGCGCTGCGGCTCGCGCCCAAGCAGGCCACCGCGGTCTACCGCATCTTCCAGGAAGGCCTGACGAACGTCCTGCGCCACGCGAAGGCGCAGCGCGTGGACGTGCGGCTGCGCGTGGACGGCGAGCGCCTGCGGCTCGCGCTGCACGACGACGGCTGCGGCTTCGATCCCGACGCGCCCGAGGGCAGCGCACTGGGCCTGTTGAGCATGCGCGAGCGCGCGCGCGAGATCGGCGGCGAGCTGCACATCCACGCGGCGCCCGACGCGGGCACGCGGCTGGCGCTGAGCGTGCCGCTGCTGCAGCCGGAGAGCGGCCCCGCATGATCGACATCCTGATGGTCGACGACCACACGATCTTCCGCTCGGGCCTGCAGCGGCTGCTGCTCGACGAGACCGACCTGCGCACCACGGCCGAGGCCGGCAACGGTGCCGAGGCGCTCGAGCTGGTGCGTCAGCGCCGCTTCGACGTGGTGCTGCTGGACATCAACATGGAAGGCCGCAACGGCCTGGAGGTGCTGGCCTCGATCCGCGCGCTGCAGCCCGCGCTGCCGGTGCTCATGCTGTCGATGTACGCCGAGGAACAGTACGCGCTGGTCGCCATCCAGGCCGGCGCGCGCGGCTACATCGCGAAAGACGCGGAGCCCGCCGAGCTGGTGCGCGCGATCCGTTGCGTGGCGGCCGGCGGCCAGTACCTGAGCGCGCGCGCCGCCTCGCAGGTCAGCGGCCAGCTCGAAGGCCGCGACGACCGCCCCGCACACCAGCGGCTCACGGTGCGCGAGCACCAGATCATGTTGATGATGCTCAAGGGCCTGTCGCTCACGGCCATCGGCGACGAGATGCTCATCAGCGTGAAGACCGTGAGCACGCACCGCAGCAACATCCTCGACAAGCTGGGCGTGGCCAGCACGGCGGAGCTGGTGCTCTATGCCGTGCGCCACGGGATCATCCAGTAGCTGGCTTTTTCAGGAACTCAGCGAGTACCGTTGCGCAGTGGGTCGACCGAATCGGGCAGCGCGTTGAAATCGATCTGCTGGAACAGGAACTCGCGCTGCTGCGGCGACAGCAGCGAATAACGCGGCCAGAAGAACAGGTAGTCGTCGGCCGACATGCGCGGCTGGTTGTCGAAGACCATGCGCTTGCTGCACAGCAGGCACACGAAGTTGGTCCAGTTGTTCCAAGTCGTCTGGCCGTCGAACATGCGGCTCGGTGCGCCGTAGCGGGCAAAGCTCGCCGCGTGGCCGATGAACTTGTCCGACAGCGCCTTGCGGCTGCTTGCGTTCGCGCTGCTCCAGGCAAAGCGCATGAAGTTCGGCTCGTCGGTCACGAAGTTGCCAAACAGCGCCGCCACGTCGATGCCGTGGAACGCGCCGAAGGTGTCCTTCCAGGGCTGCGGCGTGTCGTCCCAGTTGTAGTTGTAGCGGTAGATGTCGCCGTTCTGCAGGCGCAGCACGCGGATCACGTTGTCGATCACGTTGTCCAGCGCGTAGCTGATCACTTCATGCGTCTGCGTATAGATCGGCCGGAACTCGGGCTTGATCAGCTGGTTGAAGGTGACGCTGCCGGGCGCCGCGTAGTTGGTCAGGTTCCACAGCTCCTGCTGCGAGGGCTGGCCCATGCCGAACAGGAAGGCGAAGTACGAGCCCTCGTCGTGCGTGGAGCCGATCATGAGCGGCATCTTGTTGTAATTGCCCGCGAGCAGGCCGGGCAGCCCGCTCGCGCGGATCACGGTGCCGTCGGTGAAGTGGCCGGGCACCACGGGGCTGGGCGTGAACTTCATGATCTGCGCCGCGCTCGCACCGCGCAGCAAGGCGGCGATGTCGGCGGCGCTCATGGTCACGCGCTGCGCCGCGGCCTGCAGCGTGGTCGAGGCGCGGCCGGTGTCGACCAGCAGGTTGTCGATCAGCGAGTCGGCCGCCAGCGTGCCCACCACCAGCGGGTAGGCGTTGGGCACGCCCGACATGCACAGCGCGCGGTGGAACTTGCCGTCGGCCAGCGGCGACTGCAGCAGGCCCCAGGTGTTGATGCAGCCGGCCGACTGGCCCGCCACCGTCACCTGCCCCGGGTTGCCGCCGAAGGCGCGCGCGTTGGCCTTCACCCAGTCGAGCGCGCGCACGAGGTCCAGCGTGGTGAAGTTGCCCGAGTCGTCCAGCGCGTTGCCGGTCTTCATGGCCGGGTGGTTCAGCCAGCCCAGCATGCCCATGCGGTACTGCACGGTGACCACCACCATGTTGGCCTTCTGCGCCAGGTAGGCGCCGTCGTAGGCCGGCTCGCGCGCCGAGCCCTTGGTGTTGCTGCCGCCGTGGATCCAGAAGAACACCGGCAGGTTCTCGGCGCTGGAGTTCGGCCGCCACACGTTCAGGTACAGGCAGTCTTCCGTACCCACGGGCTGGCCGAAGGTGGCCGGGTCAGGCTCGCCGAAGGGGTTGCCGACCTGCGCGCACATACCGGCCAGCGTGGTCGCGGCGCGCGCGCCGCTCCACGGCTGCGGCGGCTGCGGGGCGCGCCAGCGCAGGCTGCCGACGGGCGGCTGCGCGAAGGGAATGCCCAGGAAGGCGTGCGTGTTGTTGGCCGCGACCTTGCCGTAGATCTGGCCGGCGTCCAGCGTGCGCGTGAGGCTCTGGTTGTAGGCGGCCAGCGCGGGCGCCGCGAGCATCGCGAGCGCCCACAGGACCGTGGTGCGAAGCAGCAGGCGGATGAGGCCTGCAAGAGAACGGGAGCGGTGCATGGTGGTTGTCTCCTCGAGGTGGATGCGGCGGGCTCTGACGGCCTCGGTCATGCATCGATTCTCGTGAGCACCCTGCCCCGCCCGCCTCGGTGTCATCGCAGGGGGGCGGCAAGAATCCTCCGATTGACATCCGGCCCGCAAAGGGCCATGCAACGCTTGGCGGCTGCTACTTGCGCTTCCAGCTCGCCACGGTGATGTACACGCCGGTTTCCTTCGCGTCGCGCAGGCGCACGCTGTAGCGGCCCGCGCCGTCGGTGCCGTTGAAGACGACCTCGCGGCCCTCCTCGTCCAGCGTCGCGCCCTTGGCGAGTTCGCGGTAGGCGTCGACCAGCTTGGCGATCGGCTCGTAGCTGCGCAGCGTGACCTCGGCGTCGGGCAACCGCGCCTCGGGGCGCTGGGCGCTCTGGTAGGCCGTGCGCATCGGCAGGCCGGCCAGCCCCTTGGGCAGCACGATCTTGCCGGCGCTGGCGGTGCTGTTCACCTCGGCCGTCTGCACCAGCAGCGGATGCAGCGACGCAGGGAAGCCCGGCGGCAGCTGCTCGGCGCGCCAGCCCGGCACGCCCGGCTGGCCGGTGATGTATTCGACGCTGGCGATCTTCTGCGCGGCGGCCACATCCGCCGGATCGTCGCTGTCGGCCATGGCCGCGAGGAACGACGGCAGCTGCTTGCTCCAGGCCACCAGCGGCGCGGCGTCGGCCTGGCTGGCACCGGCGCGCTGGAAGACCGACAGCACGGTCTGCGGCAAGGGGTTGCACACCTTGGGGTCGTCGCGCTTGGCAGCCGCGCGGCAGTGGCCGTTGACCAGCCCCACCGCCTGCACGCGGCCGTCGGCGTCGATCAGCATCGCCGCGCGCTCTTCGCCGTGGCCGCCGCCGCTGACCGACGCGATGACCTGGCGGCCGTCGGGCCACACGGTGCGCGTGACGTCGAACTTCGAGCGCATGCCTTCGAGCAGCTGCTGCGCGATCAGCGTGTCGGGCTCGGTGTAGCTGCCGCGCGCGTAGCCGACCAGGCCGATCACGGCGCTGCGGATGCGCGTCTGCTCGCTGAGGCGCAGCGTGGGCGGCGGCAGTTCGGTCGTGACGGGGCCGGCCGTGTCTTGTGCATGGGCTGCGAACGCGCAGGCGAACACCAGCGACGCCAGCGCCGACTGAATCAATGTCTTCTTCATTCGGAAATTTCCACTTCGATGTTCGTGATCGCGGGCATGTCGCGCGGGACCGTCGTGCTGACGGAGAAGCTCAGGCCGTTGCGGCTGCCGGCGATGAAGCCGTCGCTGGACTCGATGTCCTTCAGCGGCGGCGACAGCTGCTTGTAGAACGCCAGCACCTGCTGTGGCGTGTCGACGGTCTGCAGGCGCAGCACGCGCTTGGCCTTGGCGTCGCTCAGCGCGTCCTGCGCGGTGCCGTAGATCAGCGCCTTGGGGTACAGAGGCACCTGCGCGGAGAAGGCCTTGTTGGGCCGCACGATGGGCCGTGCCGTGGTGCGCGCGGCGTCCATCGTGACGTACTCGGTCGTGGCGATCTTCTCGCCCACGCCCTCACCGCCCTGCATGCGGTCGGGAACCTGCTGGCTCCATGCGACCAGCGGTTGCGCCTTGGTGCGGTCGAGGCCGGGACGCAAGAAGATCGAGAGCACGGCATGCTGGTCGTCGAGGCAACCGCTCGACGACGAGTCCTTGCCGCAGCTGCGATGCACCAGTGCGGCAGCCAGCACGTCACCGCTGCGGTCGTCGACCAGCACGGCCGCGCGCTCGCCGCCGTCGTAGGGCCGGCGATACGACGAAAGCAGTCGTTGGCCGTCAGGCAGCGCCTGCTGCTTGCGGTCGGGGCGCGAGGCCAGGCCCGAGATCAGTTGCTCGGCCAGCAGGCCTTCGGGCCAGTAGTACGAGCCCGACGCCATGCCCGCGAAGCGCGTCACGGCAAGGTCGAGTGCGGGGGCCTGGGATGTTTCCGGGGCGCGCTCGTGATGCGGCACGAGGACCAGCTGGGGTGTCGCGGTTTGTGCGACGGCGCCGAAGGAAGAGAGAAGAAGAAAAGCGAGGAAAGCGGAACGCGGTCGAAGGTGAGGCATGCAAAAAGGAAAACGAACGATGCGGCTTGCCCGAGGTTTGCGGACAAGTGTGTCGTTTCATTCTAGAAGGCGTTCATTGCCAAAACGCCTCGCCTCTCATCGCCGCGACGATCAGCTCACGGCGTGACCGCGAGCTTCGAACACAGCAGCCGCATCGCCGCTCCGATCGGCGCGATCACCGGCACCTCGAAGCGCGGTGCGAGCGCGAGCGCGGCCTGCCCGAGCGGACCGCCGCCGATGATCACGGCCTGCGCGCCGTCGTCGTCGATGCAGCGTTGCACGGCCTGCGCCAGCGCCTCTTCGAGCGCCTTCGCATCGGCCGCGAGCGCACGCGGATCGCCCTGCGTGAGGCGGATGCCACTGAACTGCGCGCGCAGCCAGAGCGCGGTGGCGCGCGCTTCGATGGGCGCCACCAGATCGGGCGTGACGGTGGCGATGCCGAAGCGTCGCCCACCCTCGCCCGCCGCGAGCATCGAGGCTTCGGCGATGCCGACCACGGGCACGCCGGCCTCGCGCCGCAGCAACGCCACGCCGGGGTCGCCGAAGGCGCTGACGATCACGCCGTCCCAGCCCTCGCCCGCCGCCGCGCGCCACACCTTCAGCACCTCGTGCGCGGCTGCATTCAGCTCGTCCTCGTTGACGATCATCGGCGGGCCCTGCACCGCCGTGCGGCCGGTCACGCGGCAACCGGTGGGCGCTTCGGCGGACGCGATGCCGACCATCATGTCGGTGGTGGCGACGGACGCGTTGGGGTTGATGAGCAGGATGTCGGGCATGCGGAAAAACGCTTTCTTTGGAGATCGTTCGGTGCGCGGCTCAGTTCGAGCGGGCCAGTGTCGCGCCCGGTGCGCGGTCTTCGGCCTCGGCTTCGCCGGGCAGCGGCAGTGCATCGGGGGACTGGCCGTAGGTCTCGGGCACGCACTGCACGCTGGCGACGAACACCGCGTACATCGCTGCGGCCAGGCCGAACACGCCGACCAGCCCGAAGCTGTCGAACAGGCGGCCCGCCACCAGCGGCATCAGCGCGCCGGCCGCCGTGCCCGTGGCGAGGATGAAGGCGGTGCCGAAGGCGCGCACGCGCGTCGGGTACAGCTCGGGTGCGAAGATCCAGATGGTGGTGTTGAGCAGCAGCACGAAGAACTGGAACACCGCGCCCGCGATGAGGATCACGACGATGCTCTTGGCGACGAAGCCGATGGTCAGCGCCGCGAGGCAGGCGCACACCGCGCCGGCCGTCAGCACGCGCTTGCGCGGAAAGTGAAAGCCCAGCAGCGAGGCCGCGATGGCGCCCAGCAGGCTGCCGCCCTGCATCACCATCGTGAACAGCAGGCTCTTGGACATGCTGTAGCCCAGCGTCACGAGGATGGTCGGCATCAGCGTGAGCACCGAGATCTGCGCGCCGTAGGTCATCCAGATCGTGATGCACAGCGGCACGGTGCGCCGCGCCAGCGCGCCGCGGAAGATCTCGGTCACACGCACCTTCGGCCGGGCGGCCTGCGCGAGCGTGCCGTCGTCGGTGATGTAGGGGTGCGGCGCCGCCGGCTTGCCTGACAGCCGTCCCGAGGCGAGGCGCGACAGCACGGCATTCGTTTCTTTCACGCGGCCCTGCGACAGCAGGAAACGCGGCGTCTCGGGGATGTAGCGGCGGTAGAAAGCGCCGAGCAGCGCCGGCACCATGAGGCAGGCGAACAGCCAGCGCCAGGCGTTGTCGCCCGGGAACATCCAGAACACCAGCAGGCCAAAGCCCGGTGCGAGGAAGTTGCCGAGCCCGCCGGCGCCCACATTCACCATCCCCACGGCTGTGCCGCGGAACTTGGTCGAGCAGAACTCGGCCAGCATGGTCACGGCAATGGCAATCTCGCCGCCCAGCCCGAAGCCCACCACCGCGCGGCCCAGCGCCATCACCGTGAAGTTGGGCGCCATCGCGCAGATGCCCGCGCCGAGCGTGAACAAGAGCAGGTCGATCGACAGCATCACGCGCCGGCCGTAGCGGTCGGCGATGAAGCCCGAAATGATCCGTCCGATGGCCGCGCAGGCAAAGGTGACGGTGTTCAGGAAGCCGATGTCGGAGGCGCTCAGCCCCCACTGCTCGCGCAGCATCGGGCCGACGATGCCGACCGCGTTCTGCTCGAAGGCATCGAACAGGCAGCCGATGAGGATCAGAAAAATGATCGTGTGGTGCGAGCGCGTGACGCCGATGGTGTCGAGCGCGCGATCGAGCTCCGCGACTCGGGGCGAGTCGGGCCCGGAGGAGAGTGCAGGTCCAGCCATGGAAAAACCCCTTGAGAAGGAATGAAGTGCTTGCTTGCGCGGTGCAGCCCGGTGTCGCGGATCGCATCGTAGGCCGCATCGCGCCTGAATGGCATATGGATTTCACCTACTTCAAATAGTTGAAATTCAAATTTCATTCAGTTGCGAGCGTTTGCAAGCTTCATGCCGGGCGGTTTTCGGGCCTGGAAGACGGGTTCTCCGGGGTTGGGCTGGAAAGTGGCGCCCGAGCGCACCTGCAGCGTGCGCTGGCGCACCGAGGGCGTGCGCCGCTGCTGTCTAGGAACTCGCGGCGCCGGCCAGCGCCAGCAGTTCGTCGACCTCCCAATGGTCGTCCGCGTGCCCGCCGTACTTGACGGCGACCACGGTGCCCCGCGCGTCGATGAGCACGTCGGCTGGCAAACCCGTGATGCCGTTCTCCGCCTTCCTGTAGAAGCGGCCCGTCGCGAGCACCCAGCGCAGGCCGCTCCAGAAGACGCGCGGATGCAGGAACGCCAGCCGCGAGGTTTCCACGCCGAAGCGCCGGTAGTGCGCCTTGGCGGGGTCGGCCACGCAGTCGAACGGCAGCTGCGCCTGGTACTTGCGCATCTCCTGCGCGGACGAGTGAAAGAGCACGACCTCGCGGATGCCCGCCGCCGCCAGCTCGCCCTGCCTTCGGGCGAAGGTCAGCAGATGGAAGTTGCAGACCGGGCAGCCCGCGAAGCGGCGAAACTGCAGGTGGACCCAGCGCGAACCGGCGTCCGGCAGCTGCAAGGGCTTTCCGTGGATCGTTTCCAGGGCCGTGGCGGGCACCACATCGCCGGGCGAGAACTTCATCGATGATCCTTCAGGAAGGGTTGCGAAAACGCCGGGCCGGGCGGCTGGAAAGCGTCTTCCGATTTTTAAGTACACTGTACGTTTATTACTTTACAACCCCTTAGAGAACGGAGTCAAGCGTGGGACGTCCCGCCAAATTCACCCGTGAACAGCTCCAGCAGGCCGCGCTGGCGCTGGTCGATGCGGACGGCCTCTCCGGCCTGACCATGCGCGCGCTCGCGAGCCGGCTGGAGACCGGCGCCATGACGCTCTACAACTACGTCTCGCAGCGCGAAGAGCTGGAGATGCTGGTGGTCGAGGCGGTGCTGGGCAAGGTGCGCCGGGAGACCGACGACCATCTGCCCTGGCATGAAGCGCTGGAGGACATCGCGATCGCGCTGTGGCGCGTGATCCGCGACCATCCCCATGTGATTCCCCTGATCCTCACGAGGCGCAGCCGCTCGCCCGCGGTGTTCGAAGTGACCGAAGCCCTGCTGCGCACGCTGGCCCAGAGCGGCCGCAGCGGCGCCCGCCTGCTCGTGGGTTTTCGCGCGGTGTCCGCGCTCATCATGGGCGCCGCGCAGGCGGAACTCGCCGGGCCGCTCACGCTGCAGGCCGACGAATCGCCCGATGACACCATCGCGCGCTTCCAGGCGCTGCCACCGGACCGGTTTCCGCACCTGATCGAGATCGCGACCGCCGCCACGGCCAGCGATGCGGAGACCGAGTTCCGGGCGAGCCTGTCGCTGCTGATCGATGGCCTGCGCGCAGATGCTGCGCCGCAGGCCTGACGCCGCTCAGACCAGGGCCAGCGCCTCGACCTGGTCCAGCGCGCGCGAGGCACCGCCCAGGCGCGTCGCCAGGTGCTGCGCGCGCTTCAGGTACAGGTGCGCGTCGTGCTCCCAGGTGAAGCCCATGCCGCCATGCACCTGGATCGCCGTGCGCGTGGCCTGCAGTGCGCCTTCGATGGCCGTGAACTCGGCCGCGGCGCAGGCGAAGCGCCAGTCGGGCAGGCCGCCGTCGAGTGCGGCGGCGGCATAGCGCACGGCCAGGCGCGCGTTGTCCACGCCCATCCAGGCGTTGGCGAGCTGGTGCTTGATGGCCTGGTAGCTGCCGATGGGCTTGCCGAACTGCACGCGTTCGCGGGCGTAGGCGCTGGCGAGGTCGAGCGCGGCCTGCGCGACGCCGACGAGTTCCGCCGACAGCGCGACGCGGTGGGCAGCGCGCACGCGGGCACGTGCTTCGGGGGCGATGGGCAGCGTCTCCCACGTGAGCGATGGCGCGGGAGCCGCCGGTGCTTGCCGCAACGTGGGATCGAGCGCGTCGGACACAGCGCCCTCGGGCATCGGCCGCAGCGCCACGCGCAGCGGCACCGCGTCGTCGTGCCAGCCCTGCACCACCACGAGATCCGAAGCCTGCCCCGCATGGTCGATCCAGCCGTCACCGTCCGCGATGCAATGGAAGGCGCCCTCGCCCGCCATTGCCGCACGCACCCAGTCTCGCAGCGACTCGGGCGGTGCATCGCCACACGCCTGCAGCCACAACGGCAGCAGCACAGCGCTGCCGGCCAGCGGCAGGTTCAGCAACTGCTGACCTGCGGCCTCGGCCACGATGCAGAGCTCGCTCATGCCGAGCCCCAAACCGTCGTGCGCCTCGGGCACCAACAGCGCCATCCAACCCATGCCGGCCATGTCGGCCCACAGCGACTGCTGCGTGGCATCGGTCCAGGGCAAGGCGTGCCGTGCGCGCACGAGCGGGTGGTGGTCGGCGAAGAAACGGTGGGCCGACGCGTGCAGCATCTGCTGCTCGTCGTTCAATGCGAAATCCATGGCGGGTCGTGTCGTCGTCTTCAATCAGTTCTTCGGCAGGCCCAGCATCTGCTCGGCCAGGATGTTGCGCTGCACTTCGGAGGTGCCCGCCAGGATGGTTTCGGCGCGCGTCCACAGGTAGTCGCGCACCCAGGCCGCGGCCTGCGGGTCAGCGCCCGTCGGCTCGGGGCCGGCCAGCGCGCGCTCGTCCAGCACTTCCATGGCGGTGGCGAGCAGCTTCTGGTGCGACTCGCTCCAGTGCAGCTTGGTCGACGAGCCCTCGGGCCCCGGCGGCCCGCCGCGCATCGCGTGCGTGAGCGCGCGGTACGACTTGAGCTTGAGCACATGGCTGTCGACCGCCAGCCGCGCGAGGTCGCGCCGCAGGTGCGGGCAGTCGAGCGCGGGGCGTCCGCCCCTTTGCACGCTGGCCGCCAGCCGCGTGAGCGCACCCAGCTCCTGCGTGAAGCGCACCTGGCGCGGAATGAAGTAGGTGCCGCGCTCGAAGCTCGCGGCCGCCATCGCCAGGCGCCAGCCGCCGTTCTCCTCGCCCACGAGCGCATCGAGCGGCACCTTCACGTCCTCGAAGAAGACTTCGTTGAAGTCCGACTCGCCCGTGATCTGGCGGATGGGTTCCACGCGCACGCCGGGGCTCTTCATGTCGACCAGCAGGAAGCTGATGCCCTTGTGGCGCGCGGCCGTGACGTCGGTGCGCGCGAGCACGAAGCAGTGGTCGGCAATGTGTGCGAACGAGGTCCACACCTTGTGGCCGTTGAGCACGTAGTGGTCGCCGCGCCGCTCGGCGCGCGTGGACAACGCCGCGAGGTCGGAGCCCGCGCCGGGCTCGGAATAGCCCTGGCACCAGATCTCGCGGTTGCTCAGGATGCCGGGCAGGTAGCGGGCCTTCTGCGCCTCGCTCGCGAAGTGGATCAGCGTGGGCGCCAGGATGCCGTGGCCGATGATGTTCACGCCCAGCGGCGCGCCGATGCGGGCCTGCTCCTCGTGGAAGATGGCCTGCCGCGTGAGCGGCCAGGCCTTGCCGCCGTGGGCCTCGGGCCAGCCCAGGCCCGACCAGCCGGCCTGGCACACGTGGTCTTCCCAGGCGCGGCGCCAGGTCAGCTCGTTGGCGTCGGGCGCACCGCCGGGCCATGCCGCGACGAAGCGCGGATAGTGCGTCTCGAACCAGTCGCGCAACGTGAGGCGGAAGGCTTCGTCTTGCGCCGAGTAACCCACTTGCATGCTTGTCTGCTTTCTCGTTCTTGCTGATGAATCGCGCAGGTCAGTCGGCCTTTGCGCCCGAGTCTTTGATGACTTTGGCCCACTTCACGATGTCCTTGCGCAGGAACGCCGCGAACTCTTCGGGCTTGTTGCCGATGATGTCCAGGCCCAGGCTGCGGAACTTGTCCTTCACCTCGGGCTCCTTGAGCACTTCCTGCAGCTCGTCGTGCAGCTTGTTCACGACCGCTGCGGGCGTCTTCGCCGGCGCGACCACGCCCAGCCATGGCATGGCTTCGTAGCCGGGCAGGCCCGACTCGGCGACGGTGGGCGTGTCGGGCAGCGACTGCGAGCGCTGCGCAGTGGTCACGGCCAGCAGGCGCACCTTGCCGTCCTTGATGAAGGGGCCCGAGGACGCGTACGCGTCGAACATCACCTGCAGCTGGCCGCCGATCATGTCGGTGAGCGCGGGCGCGCTGCCCTTGTAGGGGATGTGCTGCATCTTCACGCCGGCCACGCTGTTGAAGAGTTCGGCCTCCAGGTGCGTGGACGTGCCCGCGCCCACCGAACCGTAGTTGGCCTTGTTGGGGTTGGCCTTGAGCCAGCTCACCAGCTCGCCCACGTTCTTCGCCGGAATGCTCGGGTGCACCACCAGCACGTGCACCACCGAGGCCACCTGCGAGACTGGTGCGAAGTCTTTCACCGGGTCGTAGTTGACCTTGCTGTACAGGCTGGGCGCGATGCCCAGCGACGAGGCCGCGAGCAGCAGCGTGTGGCCGTCGGGCGCGGCCTTGGCGACGTACTCCGACGCGATCATGGTGCCGGCGCCGGGCTTGTTCTCCACCAGCACGGGCTGGCCCAGGCGCTTGTGCAGGCGCTCGGCCAGCAGGCGCGACATGATGTCGGCCGCGCCGCCGGGCGAGAACGGCACGACGAGCGTGACCGGCTTGGTCGGGTAGGTCTGCGCCACGGCGGCGCCAGCCGCCAGAGCGGCGGCGGCCAGGGCCACGCAGGCCAGTGCTTTCTTGAACATGGGATGTCTCCTGTCTCTGTCGATGGTTGTGGTTGTGTCTACGAAGCCAGGACCAGCGCGTCGAGCGCGCGCACGCCCTGGCCCTGTTCCTTCACGAGCAGCGGGTTGACCTCGACCTCGTCTGCCTGTTCCTGCAGCGCCAGCACGGCGCGTGAAAATCCGGCGATGGCGCGGCACGCGGCCTCGACGTCGCCCAGCGGCCGGCCGCGGTAGCCCGTGAGCAGCGGAAAGGCCTTGAGCTCGCCCAGCATGTCGCGCGCCATGGCCTCGTCGACGGGCAGCACACGGTGGCTCACGTCCTTGTACAGCTCGGTGAGCACGCCGCCCAGGCCCACGGTCAGCGTCATGCCGAACACCGGGTCGCGCGTGGCGCCGAGGATAAGTTCGGCCTGCCCTGCTTCCATCTTCTGCAGCAGCGCGCCGTCGATCTGCGCCGTAGGCGCGTAGGCGCGCGCCGAGGCCATCACTTCGTCGAAGGCCTTGCGCACCTCTTGCGCATTGCCCAGGCGCAGGCGCACGCCGCCGGCCTCGGTCTTGTGCGCGATGTCGGCACTGAGCACCTTCAGCACGACCGGAAAGCCCAGCCGCTCGGCCACGGCCGCGGCTTCGTCGGCCGTGCGCGCCACGGCCTCGTCGACCGGCTGCACGCCGAACTCCGCCAGGTAGCGCTTGGTGGTGTGCTCGTCGGCCCGGCCTGCCAGCGTGGCGCGCGCGGGCGCGGGCTGGCTGCGCACCTGCAGCCAGGGGTTGTGCTTGCGCCGCTCCTGCCACAGCAGGAAGGGCGACAGCGCCGACACGGCCACGCCGATGTCCTCGAACACCGGCACGCCGCCCGCGCGCAGTTGGTCGCGCGTCTTGGCCGCACCGGTGTCGATGGCAACGATCAGGCGCGGGTGCTTCTCGGCCACGGCGCACAGGTCGTCGGCCATGCGGTCGAGCATGTAGCCCGGCGCGTAGACCACGATGGCGTCGATGGCGTCGGACACGGCCAGCGCTTCCATCGCGGTGCGCACGAAGCCGGGGTCGTTCACCACGTTGCCCGTCACGTCGACCGGGTTGGAGACCATGCCGTAGTCGGGAATGCCGGCGCGCAGCTGGTCCTGCAGCGGCTGCGGCAGCGTGGGCACGTCGAGCCCCTGGCCGATGAACTTGTCGGCCAGGATCGCGCCCAGCGCGCCCGAGATGGTGATGATCGCCACGCGCTTGCCCGCGCTGCGCTGCCGGTAGCCGGCCAGGTGCGCGAGCTGCGCCATCTGCGCGAAGTCGTGGCTCTGGATGATGTTGAGCTGGCGAAACGCCGCCTGGTAGATCTGCTGGTCGCCCGCCAGCGCCGAGGTGTGCGAGCGCACGGCCTCGGAGCCCTTCTCGGTTTCGCCGGCCTTGTAGAGGATGAGCAGCTTGTCGCGCCGCACGAACTCGGCCGCGGCCTCCATGAAGCGCGGGCCATCGCGCAGCTCCTCGATGTAGCCGATGCCCACTTCGGTGGCGTCGTCCTGCGCCAGGTACTCCAGGTACTGCGCGAAGTCCACGCAGGCTTCGTTGCCGGTGTTGATGAAGTGGCTGAAATCCACGCCCAGCCGGCGCGCAATGGCGTACACCGCGGCGCACACGTTGCCGCTTTGCGTGAGCAGGCTCACGCGGCCCGGGCCCTGCTGCATCGGCGCGGTGTTGAACACGGAGGCGAAGTTGGTGTGGGCCTGCGTGTTGAGGTTGGCGAAGCCCATGGCGTTCGGGCCCGCCACCACCATGTCGGTGGTGGCCACGAAAGCCTCCAGCTCGGCCTGCAATGCAGCGCCCGCGTCACCGGCTTCGGCAAAGCCCGCGGCATAGACGATGACCGCACGCACACCGCGCGCCTGGCAGCGCCTGAGCATCGGCGTGACCTCGGCCGCGGCCAGCGCCAGCACCACCAGGTCGGGCGCGGCGGGCAGCGCTTCGAGGTCGGGCCAGCAGCGCAGGCCGAAGACTTCTTCGTACTTCGGGTTGATCGGATAGATCGCGCCCTGATAGCCGAATGTCGTGAGGTGCGCGAGCGGCATGCCACCGATGCGCGCGGCATTGCCGCTGGCGCCGACCACGGCGATCGAGGCCGGGTTCAGCAGGGGTTCAAGGCGGTGCAAGGTCATCGTTCAGGCGGAGGCGGGGTTCTTCTGGATGGCCGAAGCCAGGCCGCGGTCGCGGGCCGTGAGAAAGCCCTCGCTCAGGTGCGAGAGCTGGTGCGTGTCGAAGTGCGCGGCCAATGCGGTGCGCAGGCCCTGCGCGTCGAGCGTGCGGTTGATCGAGCGCTTGATCAGGCGCAGCCCGAACGGCGGCGCCTTGGCGATCTGCTGCGCGAGCGCCAGCGCGGCGTCGGCCAGTTCCGCATCGGGCACGACGCGGTTGACCATGCCGATGGCGTGCGCCTCCTGCGCCGACAGCTTGCCGCCGGTGTAGAGCATTTCCTTGGCCTTGCGCGCGCCCATCACCCAGGGGTGGATCAGCACCTCGGTGGCCGCCGCGCCCAGCGTGTGGCCCACGGGGTCGCTGAAGAAGGCCGACTCGCCCGCGACCACCAGGTCGCACATGTTGGCGATCATGAAGCCGCCCGCCACGCAGGCGCCCTGCACCTGCGCGATGGTGGGCTTGGGAAAGTCCCAGATGCGCATCGAGTAGTCGAAGTAGCGCAGCTCTTCGTAGGCCCAGCGCTCTTCCACCGTGAAGTTCGCGCGCTCGGCCTGCGCCTGCTTGAGGTCATGGCCGGCCGAGAAGTGCGCGCCCTTGCCACCGAGCACCACGGCGTTCACCGTGTCGTCGCGCGCGGCGTCGTCGAAGGCGGCCATGAGCTCGTCCAGCATCTGCTGGCTCTGGGCGTTGCGCTGGGCGTCGCGGGCCAGCAGGATGCGGCGCACGGCGCCGTGGTGTTCGATTTCGAGGGTGCCGTACGCCATCGTGTGTCTCCGGGTCTGTGTCTGGGGCGGGGGCAGTTTAGACTTCGAAATTCCTGCATTCCAAACACTAATTCCGATTTTTCCCACTATATGGACGAACCCAGAGAGACCGCCGGCGCCCAGAGCCTGCGGCGCGCCCTGCAGCTGCTGCGCCTGCTGGCCGAGCACCACGAGGAAGGCATCAAGCTCACCGAGGTGATCGCCGCCTCGGGGCTGGAGCGCTCCACCGTGCACCGCCTGCTGTCGTGCCTGGCCGAGGAGCAGTTCGCCGAACGCGACCCCGACGGCAAGGCCTACCGCCTGGGCATCGACGCCATGCAGCTGGGCTTTGCCTCGATGCGCCGCGTGCCGCTGGTGGACTCGTGCCGCGCCCTCATGCAAAAGCTCGCGCGCATGTCGGGCGACACCGTGTTCCTCGTGATCCGCCAGGGCGACTACTGCGTGTGCCTGCACCGCGAAGAGGGGCACTTTCCGGTGAAGGTGTTCACCACCGACGTCGGCGGACGCCGCCTGCTCGGCCTGGGCGCGGGCGGGCTGGCGCTGATGGCCGCGCTCACCGACGCCGAGATCGACCGCATCCTCGAACGCCACACCGCCGAGTACGCGCAGGCCGGCTTCACCCGCGAGCGCATGAAGCAGGCCGTGAAGCGCACGCGCGCGGCGGGCCATGCGGACATCGTGGACACGCTCACCGAAGGGGTGTCGGGCGTGGGGCGCACGTTTGCGGCGTCGGCCACCACGTTGGCGGCGATCAGCTTCGGCGCGATCACGCCGCGGCTGCCGCCGGCGCGCAAGAAGGAGATGGCGCAGTTGTTGAAGGCGCAGTTGCCGCGCAGCGAAGCGGCGAAGTAACCGGCGCGGAGACCGCGCGATCTCTCAGAGCTCGTCGTTTTCCTCGTGCCCCAGCTCGATCGCCGCCAGCCGTTTGCGCCCGGCCGAGCCGGCGGCCTCAATCACCATCGTGGCGATCAGGTCGCACACGCCCATCACGGCCGCGTGGTTGTCGAGCAGCCCCGGGCCGCGGCAGTCGCATTGCAGCGACCAGGTGGCGCCCGCGAAATCGGGCGAGGCGCGGTCGCTGATGTAGACGATCTTCGCGCCGACGCGCTGCGCGCCCGCCAGCAGGGTGTCGAGCTGGCGGGTCTGGCGGCGCGTGCCGAACACGATCACGCAGTCGCGCTCGCCCAGCCCCGCCAGGTGCTCGGCCAGCGTTTCGCCGGGCCCCGGAATGGCCGTGACGCGCGGCACCACCTGGATGATCTGCCAGCGCAGGTACAGCGCGAACGCGTGGCTGCTGCGCGTGCCGAAGATCAGCACCTGCCCCGCGCCGATGATCGCCTTCACGATCTCGGCCATCTGCTTGTCGCTCAGGCGCTCGAAGGTGCTCGCGAGGTTGGCCTGCGACTGCTGGAAGTGCGTGGCCACGAGGTGGCCGCGCTTCGAGGCTTCGGTCGCGTTCTGGAACAGCGGCGAGCCCGTCTGCTTTTCTTCGCGCACCTGCCGCCGCGCCTCTTCGTAGTTCTCGTAGCCGATGCGCCGGATGAAGCGGCTCACCGTGGAGGGCGACACGCCCGCCAACTCCGCCAGTTCGTTGCCCGCGTAACTGGCCAGCTCGCCGGGAAACTCCAGGACGAAATCGGCAAGCTGGCGTTCGGTTGCGGACAACTGGTCGAGCTGGCTGCGAACGCGGCGGACGAAGGAATCGGCGGACATGGGTGGGCGATGGGAAGCGGCGCACGATGATGCCATGCGCCTGCGGCACCCCGGGCAAACGCGCGCATTGGACTAAAGTCCCATGACGCCCCCCACGCCACGCGTTACCTTGAGATCGCCACCTTCGGCGATCCCCCCCCACCCGCCACACACCGATGAGCGCCACCCCACCCACGACGCCCGCCGACCCCGTCTTTGCCGCGCGCATGGCTGCCTTGCGACGCAACTTTCCGTTCTCGCTGCTCGGCGTGATGCTCACGGCGGGGCTGGTGGTCGCGGCGCTGTGGGGCGCCGTTCCGCACGAGCAGCTGCTGGCCTGGGTAGCCGCCAACGCGGTGCTGACGGCGGCGCGCGCCTGGCAGGTGGCGCGCTACCAGCAGGCCGAGCACGACCCGGACGCGCTACGGCGCTGGCGGCGCGGCGCGATGGTCGGCGCGGTCCTCGGCGGCTTGCTGTGGGGGCTGCCGCTGGCGGGGTGGATGCTGCAGGTGTCGCTGCCGCAGCAGATGTTCATCGTGGTGGCGATGCTCACCATGGGCACGGGCGCGATCTACGCCTACTGCATCGACCTGGGGCTGCTCTACGGCTTCCAGGTGACGTACTTCGCGCCCGCGATCCTCGCGATGGCCACGCTCGACGACGTGCTGCTGCGCGTGATGTCGGCGGCCGGCGTGCTCTACCTGTTCGTCACGCTGGCCTTCGCGCAGCGCATGTACCGCACGCAGGTCGACTCGCTCGAGCTGCGTTTCGAAAACCTCTACCTGCTGCGCCAGCTGCGCCTGGAGAAAGACGCGGCCGAGCGCAGCGACCTCGCCAAGTCGCGCTTCCTTGCCGCGGCCAGCCACGACCTGCGCCAGCCGGTGCATGCGCTGAGCCTGTTCGTGGGCGTGCTGCGCGGGCAGGCGCTGCCGGCGGCGAGCCGGCACGTGGTCGACAGCATCGGCCGCGCCGCCGCGGCGATGGGGCTGCTGTTCGAAGGCCTGCTCAACATCTCGCGGCTCGACGGGGGCGTGGTGCGCGTGAAAGCGCGGCCGTTTGCGCTGGCGCGCCTGCTCGACCAGATCCAGCTGGAGTTCGCGCCGCAGGCGGCGGGCAAGGCGCTGTCGCTGCGCTTGCGCGCGGGCGACGCGGTGGTGCATTCCGACCCCGCGCTGCTCGACCGCGTGCTGCGCAACCTGGTGGAGAACGCGATCCGCTACACGGCGCGCGGCGGCGTGCTCATCGGCTGCCGCCGCGCGGGCGCCGACGCGCTGCGCATCGAGGTGTGGGACACCGGCCCCGGCATTCCGCCCACCGAGCAGGAGCAGGTGTTCTGGGAGTTCCACCAGCTCGGCAACCCCGAGCGCGACCGCACCAAGGGGCTGGGCCTGGGCCTGGCGATCGTGCGGCGCACGGCCGCGCTGCTGGGCCATCCGCTGGCGCTGCGCTCGCGCGTTGGCCGGGGCACGGTGTTCTCGATGACGGTGCCGCTGGCGCGCCAGGCGCTGCCCGCGCCCGAGGCGCCGCCCGCGCCGCTGCCGGCCGACACCGGCCGCCTCGTGCTCGTGGCTGAGGACGACGGCGAAAGCCGCCTGGGCCTGCAGCTGCTGCTCGAAAGCTGGGGCCTGCGGGTGATTGCGGCCGAAGGCGGCGACGAGCTGCTGGCGCTCGCTGCGCGCCAGCCCGGCAAGCCGGCGCTGATCGTCAGCGACTACCGCCTGCGCGCGGGCGAGACCGGCATCGACGTGGTCGACCGCCTGCACGAGGAATACAACGACGACGCGATTCCCGCGCTGATCGTGAGCGGCGACACCGATCCGCGCCGCCTGAGCGACGTGGCGGCGCGCGGCTGGCAGATGCTGCACAAGCCGGTGGACCCGGCGCAGCTGCAGGCGACGGTGTCGCAGCTGATCGCGCCCTAGAGGCCGCGCGCGGCCAGGCGATTCCCCTGCATCGGCTGCTGCTGCGTCGAGCAGTGCACGGCGCCGCCGCCCAGCGAGATCGCATCGATGGGCAGCAGCTCGACGCGGCGGCCTGGGAACGCACGCGCGAACACCTCGCGCGCCTGCGCATCGCGCGGCACACCGAAGGCGGTCGAGATCACCGCGCCGTTGACGAGGATGTAGTTCGAATAGAGGTCGCAGAAGCGCGCGCTGCCGTAGCTGTGCACGTCGCGCGGCACGGGCAGATCGAGGATCTCGAAGCGACGGCCGCACGCGTCGGTCGCCAGCTCGAGCGCGCGGCGGTTCTCCTGCATCGCGCGAAAGTAGTCGCCCTGGTCGGGGTCGGCCGCATTGAAAAGAATGCGGGCCGGCGCAATGAACGACGCAATGCCGTCGATGTGGCCGTCGGTCTCCACCTCGGCCGCGTGGCCCGGCAGCCAGACGATTTTCTGCACGCCCAGCATGCGCCGCAGCTCGGCCTCGATCTCCGTCTTGCGCAGGCCCGGGTTGCGGTTGGGGTGCAGCAGGCAGCTCTCGGTGGTGAGCAGCGTGCCCTGCCCGTCCACGTAGAAGGCGCCGCCTTCGAGCACCATATCCGAACGCACCAGCGGCACGCCGGCCAGCGCGGCGATGTCCGCGGCGGCGCGCTGGCAGCCGTCGTGCGGGTGGTACTTCTCGCCCCATGCGTTGAAGCGGAAACCCACCGCGGTCTGGCTCGCCTGTTGTTGGTCGACGAGGAAGATCGGACCGCAGTCGCGCAGCCAGTTGTCTTCGGCCGCGATGGGCACCACGCGCACCTGCGGGCCGCAGACCGCGCGGGCCGCGTCGGCCAGCGGTGCGTGCGCGGCCACGATGCAGCGCTGGTAGCGCGCGATGGTGCGCGCCAGCAGGCCGAACGCGCGGCAGACCGCGTCGTAGTGCGCGCCCCACAAGGTTTCGCGGTGGTCGAGCACCGGCCAGCCCAGCCAGGTGGCGGCCATCGGCTCCCATTCGGCGGGCATGTGCAGGCCGGCGCGGCGGGCGTCGAAATCGTTGGAAATCAAAGGGTCCTTCAGAAGAAATTGCAGAGACGCCCACTCTGACTTGAATTCCTTCGATGAAAAAGCGACATTTCTTGGCTGAATTCATCGACCCCATTCATATGTCCAACACCCGGCTGCCCTCTTTCAAGTTCCTCATCGGCTTCGAGGCGGCGGCGCGCCTGGGCAACTACTCGCGCGCGGCGGAAGAGCTGTTCGTCTCGCAGTCCGCCGTCAGCCACCAGATCTCGCAGCTGGAGCAGCAGGTCGGCCAGCCGCTGTTCCGGCGCAAGGGGCGCGGCGTGGAGCTGACGGTGGCGGGCAGCCTGCTGCTGGACAGCGTGGGCAAGTCGCTCGAGCACATCCGCAACGGGCTGGCCCGCATCGAGACCTACATGGACGACCGGCTCGTCACGCTGGTGTGTCCCGCGCCCGTGGCCACCGGCTGGCTGCAGCCGCGGGTCGACCGGCTGCTGCAGGCGCACCCCGACCTGTGCCCGATCATCTCGGTCGACGAGAGCGCGCGCTTCATCGACGAGCTCGACGTGGACATCGCCATCACCCGCGCGCCGCTGCGGCAAGAGGGCGTGTTCGAGGTGCCGCTGCTCACCGACGAACTCGTGGCCGTCGGCCCGCCCACGCAGAAAGAGGAAGACAACCTCGGCCTGCTGTGCCTCGAAGAAGACCTCACGAGCGACCGCATCGGCCCCTTCATCCGCGCGCATTTCGGCGGCCTGCGCAAGGCCGCGATCTACGACGACCCGCGCCTGGTGCTCGACGCGGCCTTGCGCGGCCGGGGCATCGCGCTGGTGTCGCGGCTGCTGGCCGACGACGCCTTGCGCACGGGGCAATTGCGGCAGTTGCCGGACAGCCCGAGCCTGCCGTTGGGCACCCTCTGGATCGCGTGCGCCGAGGGCCCGTCACGCCTGCCGCTGGTGCGGGAGGTGTTCGACAGCCTGCGGCGGTTTGCGCAGGAAGACGCTGGCGATATGAGCCAGATCGATCAATCCCTTTAAAAGACATCAATTGTGTAGATGGATAGGCGTCGACAGAATTCGGGGCTTCCTAGAACTTAGTAATAACCCTGATTCCAATGACAACGCGACGCACTCTTCTGGGCCTGGGCGGCCTGGGCCTTTTCGGTGGACTCGTGACCGCCTGTGGCGGCGGCGGTGGTGGGAGCGGCAGCGGCATGCTGCCGCCCTTCCCCGTGCCCATGCCAACCCCTTCGCCTGCACCGGCCCCGGCACCTGCGTCCGGCTGGCGCATGCCCGACGAAGGCGACGCCCACCGCGCCGTGTGGATGGCCTTCGCGGCGCGCGAATCCATCTGGACGGCCGAGATGCGCCAGCCGGTGTTCCAGGCGCTGGCGCGCATCGCCAATGCCATCAGCGTCTACGAACCGGTCAAGATGCTGGTGAGCCCCGCGGATGCTTCCACGGCCCGCCAACTGTGCGGCTCCAACGTGCACCTGATCGAACACGCCATCGACGACCTCTGGATGCGCGACACCGGCTGCGTCTTCGTGCGCAACGCCCGTGGCGAGCGCGCCGCCGTGAGCTTCAACTTCAACGGCTGGGGCAACCAGCAGGCCCATGCACGCGACGCCACGGTGGCCGCGCGCATGGCCGAACTCACGGGCGTGCCGCTGCTGCGCAGCAGCCTCGTGATGGAAGGCGGCGGCATCGAGGTCGATGGCCAGGGCACGGCGATCATCACGGAGAGCTGCGTGCTCAACAAGAACCGCAACCCGGGCGTCAGCAAGGCCGACGCGGAGGCCGAGCTCAAGCGCATGCTGGGGCTGGACAAGATCATCTGGCTGCCAGGCATCGCGGGCCGCGACATCACCGACGGCCACACCGACTTCTACGCACGCTTTCTCAAGCCCGGCGTGGTCGTGGCGGCGCTGGACACCGACCCGAAATCGTACGACCACGCCGTGACACACCGCCACCTGGAACTGCTGACCGGCGCCACCGACGCGCGCGGGCGCCCCCTGCAGATCGTCACGCTGAAGACGCCGAGCCAGGTGCGCCCCACCTTTGCGCGCAAGGAGTTCGCGGCCGGCTACGTCAACTTCTTCCTCACCGACAAGGCGGTGTTCCTGCCCGAGTTCGGCGACGCCGTGGCCGACAGCGCGGCCCGCGCGGCGCTGGCCGCGCACCTGCCCAGCCATCAGATCGTGCAGCTGGACATCGACGCCATCGCCGCGGGCGGCGGCGGCATCCACTGCACGACGCAACAGGAACCGGCGTGATGCCGCGCCCCCTCCCCTGACTCCGGAGACCGACATGCACCTTCCCCTGACCCGCCGCCGCCTGCTGCACGGCATGGGCCTGGCGCCCCTGGCCTCGTTGGGCCTGGTCGCCACGGCCACGGCCGCAGCACCCGACACCTGGCACATGCCCGACGAGGGCGACGCGCACCGCGCCACCTGGATGTCCTTCGGCCCCAGCGAACGCGTCTGGGGGCGGCGCCTGCTGAAGCCGGCGCGTGAGCACCTGGCGCAGATCGCCCGCACCATCGCCGCCTTCGAGCCCGTGCACCTGCTGGTGCGCGAGCAGGAGCACGACCTGGCCGCGCGGCTGTGCGGCAACCGCGTGACGCTCGAGGTGCAGCCGGTAGACGACCTCTGGATGCGCGACACCGGCCCCGTGTTCGTGCGCAACGGCGCGGGCGAATGGGCGGGCATCGATTTCAACTTCAACGGCTGGGGCAACAAGCAGTCGCATGCGCGCGATGCCGAAGTGGCCGAGTACGTGACCGACGCCGCCGAGGTGCAGCGCCTGCGCACGCGGCTCGTGCTCGAAGGCGGCGGCATCGAGGTCGACGGCGCGGGCACGGCGATCATCACCGAGAGCTGCGTGCTCAACCCCAACCGCAACCCCGGCCTGCGCAAGGAAGCCTGCGAGGCCGAACTCAAGCGCCTGCTGGGCCTGCGCAAGATCATCTGGCTGCCCGGCATCGCGGGCCGCGACATCACCGACGGCCACACCGATTTCTATGCGCGCTTTGCCGCGCCGGGCGTGGTGGTCGCGGGCCTGGACGACGACCCCGACTCCTACGACCACGCCGTGACCCGGCGCCACCTGGAGATCCTGCGCCAGGCCACCGATGCGCGCGGCCAGCGCCTGCGCGTGGAAGTGCTGCGCGGCCCGGAGACGGTGCGCAGCACCTACGAGTCGGACGAGTTCGCGGCGGGCTACATCAACTTCTATGTCTGCAACGGCGCCGTCATTGCGCCGCAGTTCGGCGATGCGCGCGCCGACGGCAACGCCCGCGCGCTGCTGCGCGAGCTGTTTCCCAAGCGTGAGGTGGTGCAGCTCGACATCGATGGCATTGCCGCCGGCGGCGGCGGCATCCACTGCACGACGCAGCAGCAGCCGCGCTGATGCGTTGCGGCGCTGACTAGCGCGGCCGCCCGAGCATGCCCGCGCGCCGCGCCGCGATCACGGCCTGCGTGCGGCTGGTCACGCCGAGCGCGCCGAAGATCGCCGAGATGTGCGCCTTGATCGTCTTCTCGCTGGTGGCCAGGCGCAGCGCGATCTCGGCGTTGCGCAGCCCTTCGCACAGCAGCTGCAGCACCTCGGCCTGCCGCGCCGTGAGCGTGCTCAGCACGTCGGTGGGCGTCGACAGCACGGGTAGCGACGCACCGCCCGCCGGCGAGGCCTGCACCACGTTCTGCTCGCCCGCCATGACGCGGCGCAGCGCGTCCATGAGCTGCTGGCTGTCGGCCGACTTGTGCACGAAGCCCTGCGCGCCGGCGTCGAGCGCGGTGTCGATGTCCTGCGGGTCTTCGGAGGCCGACAGCACCAGGATGCGCAGGCCGCCGCGCCGCCGGTGCAGCTCGGCCAGCAGGGCCGCACCGCCGAGGTCGGGCAGGTAGTAGTCGGTCATCACCGCGTCGAGCCGGGGCAAGGTGGCGAGCGCCTCGAGCGCTTCGGCGCCGTTGCGGGCCGTGGCGACGGTCATCGTCGGCTCGGCTTCGCGCAGCGCGAGGAACAGGCCTTCGCGAAACATCGCGTGGTCGTCGATCAACAGGATGGTGGCGGGCATCCTTCGATTCTGGCGGCAACCGGCGTCGAACCCCACGGTTCCCCGTGGGTGCCGGAGGAAACCCGCCGGGTATCGCCCTCAGCGGTCGGCAGGCGGACGGCGCGCCGCCGCCGTGCGCGAGCCCGGCCGGGGCGACATGCGCGATGCCGCGCGACGGTGGCGCAGCACGCGCGACCCTCGGCGCCCTTGCAGTGCCGACGGCGGTGCCTGCCGGTGGGCCTCGAAGCGCGCTTCCTTCTGCTTCAGGTAGTGCATGAGCACGTGCGACACCATGTTCAGCCCGATGGTGCCGAACGCCGCCGGAAAGATGTACAGCGCGATCGACAGCTCCGACGAGAAGACGAGGTCGTCCGCCAGCGAGGGCGTGGCCTGTGCCAGCCGCGCCAGTGCGCGCAGCAGGAAGATGTCCGCGCCCGCCAGCGCGATCAGCAGCAGGCCGAAGGCCAGCACGGTGGTCTTGGAGAACTCGCGCCGCACGAACAGCGTGACGAAGATCGCGGCGGGCAGCACCAGCGAGCACAGCACCAGCCCCCAGAAGCGGACCTCGGTGAATATCGTCGCGTCTGAAAGCAGGTGCATGGGCAGAGCGTTGAGGGTGGGCAGCGGGTCGGCCGCTCCGAAGGCGCATTGGGCCACGGGCGGCGCGTTGCAATTTGTCCGCTGGGTGAAGCATCGGTAAAGCCACTTGGGGGGCGCTCACGGCAGGGGAAACCCGTGGGGCCCGACCCCGGGGACGCTGGCCACAATACCGGTGCGCGCATCGGCGCAGGGCGCCCCAACATCCAACGACAAGAAGGACCAGAAGCCATGGCGGAATTCGACTACGTGATCGTGGGCGGCGGCTCGGGCGGCGCCACGCTGGCCTCGCGCTTGAGCGAGGACCCGTCGGTGACGGTCTGCCTCATCGAGGCCGGCGGCGACGGCCGCGGCATCCTCGTGCGGGCGCCGGCCGCCGTGGTCGCGATGCTGCCGGGCCGTCCGCGCATCAACAACTACGCCTACCAGACCGTGCCGCAGCCCGGCCTCAACGGGCGGCGCGGCTACCAGCCGCGCGGGCGCTGCCTGGGCGGTTCCAGCGCGATCAACGCCATGCTCTACGTGCGCGGCCACCGCGAGGACTACGACGACTGGGCACACGCGGGCTGCGCCGGCTGGAGCTTCGACGAGGTGCTGCCGCACTTCCTGCGCGCCGAAGGCAACCAGCGCGGCGCCAGCGCGTTGCACGGCGCCGACGGCCCGCTGCAGGTGTCGGAGCAGCAAAGCCCGCGCGCCATCAGCGAGGCCTTCGTGCGCGCCGCCGCCGAGTGCGGCATCGCGCGCAACGACGACTTCAACGGCTCCGAGCAGGAAGGCGCGGGGCTCTACCAGGTGACGCAGTTCCACGGCGGCGCGAAGAACGGCGAGCGCTGCTCGGCCGCCGCGGCCTACCTGCACCCGGTGATGGACCAGCGCCCCAACCTCTCGGTAATGACCGGCACGCAGGCCCTGCGCGTGGTGCTCGAAGACCGGCGCGCGGTGGGCGTCGAGGTGCGGCGCGGCGGCAACGTCGAAACCATTCGCGCGCGCCGCGAGGTGGCGCTGTGCGGCGGCGCCTTCAACTCGCCGCAGCTGCTGATGCTCTCGGGCATCGGCGACCCCGACGAGCTCGCGCGCCACGGCATCGCCGTGCGGCACGCGCTGCGCGGCGTGGGGCAGAACCTGCAGGACCACTGCGACTTCATCGTCGCCTACAAGTCCAAGCAGACCGACATGTTCGGCATCGGCCCGGTCGGCGGGCTGCACCTGCTCAAGGCCATCAACCAGTGGCGCCGCGACGGCACGGGCCTGGTCGCCACGCCGTTCGCGGAAGGCGGCGCCTTCATCAAGTCGTCGCCCGAGCTGCGCCGGCCCGACCTGCAGCTGCACTTCGTGATCGCGATCACCGACGACCATGCGCGCAAGCTGCACGCGGGCTTCGGCTTCTCGTGCCATGTGTGCGTGCTGCGCCCCAAGGGCCGGGGCGACGTGCGGCTGAACGACCCCAGCCCCGACTCGGCGCCGCGCATCGACCCGCGCTTCCTGGCCGACCCGGAAGACATGGCGCTGCTGCTGCAGGGCGTGAAGAAGACGCGCGAGATCATGCGCGCGCCCGCGCTCGAAAAAAATACCGCCACCGCGAGGTCTACACCGCCGACGCCCACACCGACGCGCAGCTCGAAGCGCACATCCGCGCGCGCGCCGACACCATCTACCACCCGGTGGGCACCTGCAAGATGGGCGTGGATGCGATGGCGGTGGTCGACCCGCAGCTGCGCGTGCACGGCATCGCGGGCCTGCGCGTGGTCGATGCCTCGGTGATGCCGACGCTGATCGGCGGCAACACCAACGCGCCGACGATCATGATCGCGGAGCGCGCGGCCGGCTGGATGCGCGGGCCGGCCTCCTTCGCGGAACCCGCTACGGCAGTGCCGTCGATGAGCCTCGCACCATGAGTTCACCGGGCAGCAGCAGCTGACGCGGCGCCGCGTCGAGCCCGCGCAGGCGCTCGATGAGGCAGGTGGCGGCGGCGCGGCCGATCTCGTCGGTCGGCTGCGCCACGGTGCTCAGGCCCGGTCCGATGAGCGAGGCCCATTCGGGATCGTCGAAGCCCACGAAGCCCAGGTCGGCGCCGAAGCGCCAGTCGAGCCGCGCCATGGCCTGCGCCACGCGCAGCGTGACCACGGCATTGCCCGCGACCACCGCGGCGCGACGGCCCCGTTTGGCGCGCTGGCGCAGCGCGCGCAGGGCCTCGTCGAGCGCATCGTTCTCGCCCTCGACCGATTCGAAGACCTCGCCCGCCACGCGCGGCTCGTGCGCGGCCACGCAGGCCCCGAAGGCGGCCGTGCGCTCGCGCCGCGAGCTCACGCCCTTCTGCGGCTCGGTGACGTACAGCAGCTCGCGATAGCCGCCTTCGACCAGATGGCCGCAGGTGTCGCGCATGGCGGCGTGGTTGTCGAGCGAGACGAAATCGGTGTGCATGCCCGTGTGCCGGCGGTCGACCAGCACCGCCGGCTTGCCGTGCAGCGTGACCGCATCGACCACGTTGCTGCCGCGCCCCAGCGTGTTGAGGATGAAGCCGTCGACCTGGTAGCCCGCCAGCGCATTGATGGCCTCGCGCTCGCGCTCGCTCTCGTTGCCGAGGTTGAACAGCATCACGAGGTAGCCGGCGTCCTGGCAGGCCTTCTCGGCGCCGCGCAGCACGGCCACCGAGTACGGGTTGGTGATGTCGGCCACGATCAGGCCGATGAGCCGCGAGCGGCCGTGGCTCAGCGCCTGCGCCATCGGGCTGGGCGAGTACGCCAGCTTGGCGATGGCGGCCTCGACGCGCGCGGCGATGTCGGGGCTCAGCAGGCGCTCGCGGTGGTTCAAAAAGCGCGAGACGGTGGCCTTGGAGACGCCCGCGGCTTCGGCGACGTCGGCGATGGTGGCGCGGCCTGTGGGCTTCATGTCAGGCGGCGGCGGTGTCGTAGGGCGCCGTGGGCTTCTGCCCGGCCAGCACCTGCAGCAGGTTGGTCGTGGCCAGCGCGGCCATCGCGTGGCGCGTCTCGTGCGTGGCCGAGCCGATGTGCGGCAGCGGCGTCACGCGCGGGTGCGTGCGCAGCGGCGAATCGGCCGGCAGCGGCTCCTTCGCGAACACGTCGAGGCCGGCGGCACGCAAGGTGCCATGGTCGAGCGCGTCGAGCAGCGCGGCTTCGTTCACGGTGGCACCACGGCCGCCGTTGATGAACGACGCGCCCGGCTTCATGCGCGCGAAGAAAGCGGCGTCGATCATGCCGCGCGTGGCGTCGGTCAGCGGCAGCATCGCGAGCACGATGTCGGCGCGCGCGAGCAGCTGGTCCAGCGGCGTGTGCGTGGCGCGGCCCTGCAGCTCGGGCGCCTGCGCGGCCAGGTCGACCGGGCGGCGCGCGTGGTACAGCACCGGCATGCCGAAGCCCAGCGCGGCGCGGCGCGCCACGGCCTGGCCGATGCGGCCGAACCCGAGGATGCCCAGCGTCTTGCCGTGCACGTCGGTGCCGAAGAACTCCTCGCCGATGTTCTTGGTCCAGCGGCCTTCGCGCACCATCGTCGACAGCTCGACCACGCGCCGCTGCGTGGCCATGAGGATCGCGAACACCGTGTCGGCCACCGTCTCGGTGAGCACGTCGGGCGTGTGGCACAGCAGGATGCCGCGCTTGTGCAGTTCGGCCAGCGGGTAGTTGTCGACGCCGACCGACACGCTCGAAATCACTTCGAGCTGCGGCGCCGCATCGAGCAGCGCGGCATCGACCGGGTGGCTGGAGCCGATCAGGCCGTGCGCGGTGGCGAGCGCAGCGGCAAAGGCCTCGGGCTCCTTGCGCGGATCGGCCACGGTGACGTGGTGCACCGACTGCAGGCGCGCGAGCTGATCCTCGGGCAGCGGCCGGAACACCAGCACGTTCTTCGTCGTCATCACAGTCCCGCTTCTTCGAGTTGCGCCCGCGTCGGCAGGCCTTCGGTGTCACCGAGCACCTGCACGGCGCGCGCGCCGATCCAGGCGCCGCGGCGCACCGCGTCGGGCACGCTGCGACCTTCGAGCAATGCGCTCACCACGCCGGCCGCAAAGCCGTCGCCCGCGCCCACGGTGTCGATCACTTCCTTCACCGGGAAGCCGTCGACATGGCCGGTGCCGGCCACGTCGCTGTCGTAGTAGGCGCCGGCCGCGCCGAGCTTGACGACGACCAGCTTCGCGCCGCGCTCGCGGTAGAACTTCGCCACGTCTTCGGGCTTGTCGTGGCCCGTGAGCAGCAGGCCTTCTTCGATGCCGGGCAGCACCCAGTCGGCGCGCGACGCGAGTTCGTTCACCCAGTGGCGCATCGTTTCGGTGGACGACCACAGCGTGGGCCGCAGGTTGGTGTCGAACGAGATGGTGCGGCCGGCCGCGCGCATCACGTCCATCGACTTGAGCGCGGCCTGCAGGCTGGTCTCGGAGATGGCGGCGAACACGCCGGTGGCGTGCAGGTGGCGCGCCGAGCGCAGCCAGGCTTCGTCGACATCGGCCGGGCCCATGTGGCTGGCGGCCGAGCCCTTGCGGTGGTATTCGATCGGCGGGTCGCTGCCGTCGGTGACGCGGCCCTTGAACTGGAAGCCGGTGCGTTGCGTCGCGTCGGTGATCACGTGCGAGCAGTCGATGCCTTCGGCGCGCATCGCGGCCAGCAGTGCGCGGCCCATGGAGTCGGTGCCCAGGCGGCTGGCCCAGCCGACCTTCAGGCCCAGGCGCGACAGGCCGATGGCCACGTTGGTCTCGGCGCCGGCGGTGCGCTTGTGGAACGACTGGGCGTCTTCCAGCGGACCGGGCCGGTCGGCCACGAGCAGCAGCATGGCTTCGCCGAACAAGGCGACATCGAAAGCGGTGGGTTCCGTCATGTGTGAATCCCTACGCCCGTGCGGCGCGGATGAAGTCGATCTGCGTGCGGGTGACGGCCAGCAGGTCGTCGCCCACCAGAGGGTATTCGATGGCGTGCGGCACGTCGGCCGGCAGTGCGCGCAGCACCGCGCGCCATGGCGCGACGGAATCGCCCAGCGGCACCGCCACCCACTTGTGCGGCAGGCGCTGCGCGCCCTTGCAATGCACGTAGCGCACGCGGTGGCCGAGCGCCTGCGCGGCCTGCAGCGGACACTCGCCCAGCCAGTGCCAGTTGCCCATGTCGAAGGTCATGCCCAGCGGCACGCCGGCGCGGTCGGCCACGTCGAAGAAGGTCTGCAGCGCGGCCAGCGTGCCGGCGCGCACGGTCTGGTCGTTCTCGATGAGCAGCTCGACGCGCGTTTCGGCCAGCGCGACCTTCAGGCCCCAGAGCGAACCGTGCGACGAGGGCTGGAAATCGCCGATGGCCATCTTGAGCCGCTTCGCGCCCACGCGCGTGGCGGCGGCGATGCCGCGTTGCAGCGCGGCGCTGTCGAGCCAGCCGCCTTCGGCCCACAGGCCCTCGGGGCTGGAATACACCGAAGCCAGGCCGTCGAGCGCAGGCAGTTCGGCCTCGGCGTCGCGCAGCATCTCGCCGCGCACTTCCACCGAATCGGCCCCCGCCGCGCGCGAGAGTTGCGAGCACCAGAGCTGGCCGTGCCGCCCCACCTCGGCCGCACCGAAGGACGACAGAGAAATCAGGACTTCGAAGGCCATCAGTGGGCTTGGTGCGAGCTGAGAATTTGCCCGAGGAACTGGCGCGTGCGCTCGTCCTTGGGGTTGCCGAAGAACTCCTGCGGCGGTGCCTGCTCGACGATCTTGCCGTCGGCCATGAAGATCACGCGGTCGGCCACGCTGCGGGCAAAGCCCATTTCGTGCGTCACGCACAGCATGGTCATGCCGTCTTCGGCCAGGCCGATCATGGTGTCGAGCACTTCCTTGACCATCTCGGGGTCGAGCGCGGAGGTGGGCTCGTCGAACAGCATGATCTTGGGCGACATGCACAGCGCGCGCGCAATCGCCACGCGCTGCTGCTGGCCGCCCGAGAGCTGGCTCGGGTACTTCTTGGCCTGCTCGGGAATGCGCACGCGCGTGAGGTACTTCATGGCCACCTCTTCCGCCTGCGCCTTGGTCATGCCGCGCGAGCGCATCGGCGCCAGCGTGCAGTTCTCGAGGATGGTGAGGTGCGGGAACAGGTTGAACTGCTGGAACACCATGCCGACTTCGGCACGCACCGCGTCGACGTTCTTGCCGCCCGCGGTGAGGTCGATGCCGTCGACCACGATGCGGCCCTTTTGCACCGTCTCGAGCCGGTTGATGCAGCGGATGAGCGTCGACTTGCCCGAGCCCGAGGGCCCGCAGATCACGATGCGCTCGCCCTGGCGCACCGACAGGTCGATGCCGGTCAACACCTGGAATTCACCGTACCACTTGTTGACCGCTTCCATGCGGATGATCGATTCCGTCGTCATGCCAGGATTCCTTCTTCTTCAGCCGCGGGAGCTCACTGCATCTTGGGCAGGTCGGCCTGCAGCCACTTCTGGTAGAGCTTGTTCAGCTCGCCGTTGGCGGTGTTCTTCTGCACGAATTCGTTCACGGCCTTATGCAGCTCTTCCTGGCCCGGACGCATCGCGATGCCCATCGACTGCTGCACCAGCGTGAACTTGTTTTCGAAGGTGTTGGCCGGCACGCGCTTGGCGATCTGCGCCGCGACGGTGACCGAGCAGCCGATCGCATCGACCTGCCCCGAGATCAGCGCCTGCATGGCCGAGGCGTCGTCGTCGAAGCGGCGGATTTCCGTGCCTTCGGGCGCGGCCTTGGTCACGGCCACGTCTTGCGTCGACGCGCGGGCCACGCCCACGCGCAGGCCCTTCAGGTCGCCTGCGGCCTTGATGGAGGTCTTGGTCGCGCCGTACAGCACGATGGTCGCGGCCGCGTAGGGCTGCGAGAACTGCACCTGCTTGGCGCGCTCGGGCGTCACGGCCAGCGAAGCCACCAGCAGGTCGACCTTGTTGGTCAGCAGGAACGGAATGCGGTTCGGGCCAGTGACCGGCACGATGTTGGCCTTGACGCCCCAGTCTTTCGCCAGCAGCTTGGCCACGTCGGCGTCGTAGCCGTCGGGCTGGTTCCTGGCGTCGGTGGTGCCGTAGGGCGGGAAGTCGACCAGCATGCCGATGGTGATCTCGCCCTTCTTCTTGATGTCGGCCACGCTTTGCGCCGAAGCGAAGGGAGCGAACACGGTCAGCGCGGCGCCGAGGCCCAGGGCTGCGATGGCAGCGCGGCGGGTGGTGGTAACGGTCATTGGATGTGTCTCCTGAATAAAGAAAGGAAGCGACGAGAAAGGAAAAGCGAAAAGGGTCAACGTGCGAGCGCCTGGGCGCGCTTGCGCTCCATGCGCGCCGCGAGCAGCGACAGCGGCCAGCAGATCACGAAGTAGATGGCGGCCACCACCGAGAACACGATGAGCGGCTGGAAGGTGGCGTTGTTGACGATCTGTCCGGCGCGCGTGACCTCGACGAAACCGATGATGGCCGCGAGCGACGTGCCCTTGATGATCTGCACCAGGTAGCCCACCGTGGGCGCCAGCGCGATCTTGAAGGCCTGCGGCAGCACCACGTCGCGCATGCGCGCCACGTAGTGCAGGTTCAGCGCCTGCGCCGCCTCCCACTGGCCGCGCGGAATGGCCTGGATGCAGCCGCGCCAGATTTCGCCCAGGAAGGCCGCGCTGTTCAGGACCAGCGCCACGCCCGCGGCGACCCACGGGTTGATGTCCAGCCCGAGCACCGGCGCGCCAAAGAACACCAGGAACAGCTGCAGCAGCAGCGGCGTGCCCTGGAAGATCTGGATGAAGGTGGTCGACACGGCGCGCGCCCACGTCGATTCCGACGTGCGCATCAGCGCGATGAGCAGCCCCAGGATCGCGCCGCCGACGAAGGCAATGGCCGACAGCGCCAGCGTCCACTGGGCCGCTTCGAGGATGAAAAGGAATTCGGGGAAACCGAAGGTGCGCATGGTGTGTGCTCCGTCCGTCGTGGTCAGTTACCGGCGGTCCGGGTAGTTGAGCGTGCGCTTGTAGATCAGCTTGAACATGGCCGAAAAAGCCAGTGCCAGCGCGAGGTAGATGGCCGCGACCACGATGTAGATCTCGAAGCTGCGGAAGGTCTGCGACTGCAGGTTGGCGGCCACCGAGGTCAGGTCGTCGGCGGAGATGACCGAGACCACGGCCGAGCTCAGCATCAGCAAAATGAACTGGCTCGTGAGCGCCGGGTAGATGGCCTTCAACGCGGGCTTGATGATCACGAAGCGGAAGATCTCCCAGGGCTTGAGGTTGAGCGCGCGGCCCGCCTCGATCTGGCCCTTGGGAATCGACTCGATGCCCGCGCGGATGATTTCCGTGGCGTAGGCGCCCAGGTTCACCACCATCGCCACCAGCGCAGCCGTCTGCGGCGACCAGCGCAGGCCGATGGCCGGCAGTGCGAAGAAGAAGAAAAACAGCTGCACGAGGAACGGCGTGTTGCGGATCACCTCGATGTAGGCATTGACGAGGAAGCGCAGCCAGCCCGGCCCCGAGGTCTTGCCCCAGGCACAGAAGATGGCCACCACCAGCCCCAGCAAGGTGGCGGTGAGCGAGAGCTGCACCGTGATCCACGTGCCCTTGAGCAGCAGCGGCCAGGCGGCAAAGACGGCGTCGAATTGGAACTGGTAGTTCATGGCGGAGCGTGCACGGCCAGGCCGTGCACAGACCCTGAAAGGAATGCTTGCAGCTTAAATGAAACCGGTTTCAGGCCTAGCTAGGGATTCCCCTAGGTGGGCGTTTTGCCCTACCCGCCTGCCTACACTGGCGCGATGCCGACCCCCCACGCGGACCCCACTTCTTCCCCGGCAGGCACCCCGGCCACCGGCCCCGTCGTGCAGCATTTCCGGCAGGCGCTGCTCTGGCCCTTGCGCCTCGTGCCGGCGCCCGGCGCGGCGCCCACGCACCACGGCCCCTGGCACGTGCTGCGCGACATGGGCGAGGCCTCGCCCTGGCGCGAAGAGGTCGACGAATACACCGGCGACAGCGGCCGCTTCCACGAGCGCCACTACAACGAGTTCGTGAGCTTCCTGCCCTACGTGCAACGCTTTTTGTACGGCGAAGGCCGATCGCGCGGCAGCACCGACGGCACAGGCAGCGACGGCGATTCGCCGATGCGCGTGTTCCGCCGCCGCGACATCGCGTCCGTGCGGCTGGTGGCGCACCCCGACGAGGCGCCGATCACGCTCGACGTGATTCACTGCGACCTGTACTTCTTCTTCGACATCGATGTGGTGCTGCTCAACCTCGAGGTCGGCACCGACCACCTGAGCCTGGCGCAGGCGCAGGACATCCTCTACCGCTTCGGCCGCGCCTACCCTTCGGGCTGGGAGCCCGACGGCGCCGCCCTGCACTGCATGGCCAGCGTCGAGTGGCTGGACGCCGACGGTCGCGTGCTCGCCGCCTCCGACGCGCAGCAGCGCGACGCCTTCCTGTCGCACGTGGCCCAACACCGCGCGCCGCGCATCGCAGCGCACTGGGCCTACCTGATGCAGCCGCTGGTGAGCGACCATTCGGACGACCCCGGCGTGCTGCGCTACCGCCAGATCGAGTACTACCGCATGCCGGTGATGGCCTACCTGTCGATGGACGATCCGCGCCGCCTCACGCGCGACGACTTCGTGCGGCTCGCGCTGGTCACCGGCGCGGGCGGGGCCGATGCCCACCTGCCCTACGCCGAGCACCACCTGGCCGACTTCGAGCACAAGTACTGCTACGACCGCTTCTGGGTGAACACGGGCGCGGCGCCCAACACGCGTTACCTGTGCAACGGCCACGCCCTCGTCGTGGTGGGCGACGCGCGCTCCGAGTTCTTCTGCTGCCGCGACCGCGGCGTGCTCGCGCAGTTCAGGCACCAGCACTTCCTGCTGTTCCTCATCGCGCACTTCCAGAAGGCCTCGCTGCTGATGTTCTCGGACCAGCTGGTCGAGGCGCTCAAGAAGCTCGACATCCGCAGCACGCCGAGCGTGAAGCAGTTCAAGCGCGCCATCCGCGCGAGCTTCGAGCGCTTTCTTCGCTTCACGCACCGCTACTGGTTCCACGAGATTTCGGAGCAGGCGCAGGTGCGCGCGCTCTCGCACATGTGCGCCGCGCACCTCGGGCTCGATCCGCTGTACGACGAGGTCAAGTCGCGCATCGCCGACATGAACACCTACCTCGATGCCGACAGCCTGCGCCGGCAGGCCAGCACCGTGGTGCGGCTCACGGTGGTCACGCTGTTCGGCCTCATCGGCACCGTCACCACCGGCTTCCTCGGGATGAACCTGCTGGCCGAAGCCGACGCGCCGCTGTGGCGCAAGGCGATCTGGTTCGGCGTGGTGTTCGTGTTCACCACCTGGCTCACGATCTACACGATGGTGAAGTCGCAGCGGCTGTCGGACTTCATCGATGCGCTGTCGAACGACCGGCTGAGTTTTCGCGGCAAGCTGGCTGCGCTGGCGCGGGTGTGGCGGGCGGGGGCGGACTGATCAGGGCGACGCTCCCGCCGACGCGGTACCTTGCTCCGCGAATGTCCCCCGCCCTTCGGGCTCCTCCTTGATTTCGCTGCGCAAGGCACCGCATCGACGTGATCGTCATCAGTGCGGTCGTTGATCGGCCAGCACCAGCAGCGCGTCCAGTGCGCAGGACACTGGGTGCTTCCCGCAGCGAAATCAAGGAGGAGGCCGCAGGCCGGGGGACATTCGCGGAGGGAAGTACCCGGTGGCCTGTGCACGCACCCCGAACTAAGATCACCGCCCTCACAAAGAAGCCACGCATGCGCATCGCCCTCGTCTCCGACATCCACGGAAACCTCCCCGCACTGAAAGCCGTCGTCGAAGACATCGCACGCCGCAACGTGGATGCCACCGTCAACCTCGGCGACAGCCTCTCAGGCCCGCTGATGCCGCTGGAGACTGCGCAGTTCCTGATGGCGCAGGACTGGGCCCAACTCGCCGGCAACCACGAACGGCAACTGCTCACGTTGCCGACCTCCGGCCAGCGCGGCGAGTCCGACGCCTTCGCACACGCCCGACTCGGCGAGGCAGAGTTCGCATGGATCGCCTCGCTCACGCCGTGCCTGCGTTTCAGCCCTGAAGTGCTGCTGTGCCACGGCACGCCCGACAGCGACCTCACCTACTTCCTCGAAACGGTCGAGCCCACGCAACTGCGCATGGCCACTGCGGCGGAGATCGATGCGCGCCTCGGCACAGTGGAAGCCGGCACGGAACTGGTCGCCTGCGGCCACACGCACCTGCCGCGCGTGATGCACGCATCCAACGGCATCTTCATCGTCAACCCGGGCAGCGTCGGCCTGCAGGCCTATGGCGACGCGCATCCGCATCCGCACCACGTGGAGACCGGTTCACCCGATGCGCGCTACGCGCTGGTCGAACGGCACGACCACGGGCAGTGGACCTGCACGCTGGTCACCGTGCCCTACGATCACACGGCCATGGCGGCACTGGCTGCTGCCAATGGGCGTGCGGACTGGGCCCACGCACTGGCCACCGGACGCATGCCCTAGCGCCAGATCAATCGCCGAAAGCGATGTCCGCGCTGTCGACCGCGCGGATCGGCACGCCGAAGCTCGTGATGTCCGACAGCGTCGCGTTGTGGTGCGCGCGGATGAAGGCGCCCTTGGCATGCGGCTTGTCGTGCGAGGTGTGGGCGTCGGCCGCCAGCACCACCTCGTAGCCCAGTGCGGCGGCGCGGCGCACGGTGGTGTCCACGCAGAACTCCGACGAGTAGCCGCAGACCACCACGCGCCGCACGCCCTGCCCCGACAGCCAGGCCTCGAGCGGCGTGCGCAGGAACGAGTCGGGCGTGGTCTTGCGCAGGCGCGCGTCCGCCGGTGTCACCTGCAAGGCATCGGCCAGCTGCCAGCGCTCGGAATCGAACTCCAGGTCGATGGCGTTCTCGTGCTGGACGAAGGCCACCGGCACGCCGGCCGCGCGGGCCCGCGCCGTGAGCGCGTTGATGCGGCCGATGACCGCTTCGGCCTCGTACGGCCGGGGCGGATCGTCGCAAAGGCCGCGCTGCATGTCGATGACGAGGATGGCAGTTTTCATGGCGATGAAGGGCGGAAGCCGTGGATCGCCGCAGTATGCCGCCGGCCCGCGGATTGCCCCCGCTCGCCGAATGTTTCTGTCGCTGAAACCATTGAAAAGCCAACTCCCGCTAGTCTCGCGCCTCAAGACCAACACACACGCAGAGGGCTTTCCCATGGCTGACGAATCGGATTCGCAAGGCGCTTATTTACCCCGGCTGCTGCGCCGCAGCGCGGTGCTCGCCACGGCGGGCTGCGCGTTCGTGGCCGGCTGCAGCAGCGCCGGCGGCGGGGAAACGCGCTACGACAACTCGCCGCAGTTCAAGGGCGGCGTGTTCCAGAACATGCCCAACCCCGAGCTGCAGCCCGCCGCCAGCACCTGGCGCATCTGGTCGCGCTTCATCGTCGGCAGCAAGGTCGACACCGTGCCGGTCGACCCCATTCCGGTGCGCGCCCTGACGCCCCGGGCGCTCGACGCGCTCGCGGCCGACGCCAACCACGTGGTGCGCCTGGGCCACTCGTCGCACCTGCTCAAGCTCAAGGGCAAGTACTGGCTCATCGACCCCGTGTTCAGCGAGCGCGTCTCGCCCTTCACCTGGGTCGGGCCGAAGCGTTTTCACAAGCCGCCGATCCAGCTGGAGCAGCTGCCGCCGATCGAGGCCGTGATCCTTTCGCACGACCACTACGACCACCTCGATGTGGCCACCATCGAGTACCTCGCCACGCGCGTGCAGCGCTACTTCGTGCCGCTGGGCGTGCGCGCCCGGCTCGTCGAGATGGGCGTGCCCGCCGAGCGCGTGACCGAGCTCGACTGGTGGCAGGGCGGCGAGCATGCGGGCGTGAAGCTCACCGCCACGCCCGCGCAGCATTTCTCGGGCCGCGCGGTCACGCTGACCGACCGCGACCGCACGCTGTGGGCCTCGTGGGTGGTGCAAAGCGGCGACCAGCGCATCTTCTACAGCGGCGACTCGGGCTACTTCCCCGGCTTCAAGCAGATCGGCGAACGCTTCGGCGGCTTCGACCTGGCGCTGATGGAAAACGGTGCCTACGACGCCTACTGGCCCGGCGTGCACATGACGCCCGAGCAGAGCGTGCAGGCCTTCGAAGACCTGCGCGGCAAGGTGCTCTATTCGGTGCACAACAGCACCTTCGACCTGGCCTTCCACACCTGGCACGACCCGCTGGACCGCATCGCCGACCTGGCGCAGGCGAAGAAGATCGACCTGGCCACGCCGGTGATCGGCGAAGTGCTCACGGTGGGCCAGGCGCGCACCAACGTGCGTTGGTGGGCCGGGCTGAAGTAAGGAGCGCACCGTCCACGCGGCGGTGTGTATTTCAAATGTTGCTCGCCACTTTTGGAAGGTTTACAGACAGTTAACCAGCGGCCGGTTCAATCGCCGTGTCGCCGCGACGAATCCCTCACCGGACGCCGATCGCGGACGACACCGTCATCTGCAAGGCAGCAGCCACAGGGAGCAAGGTGATCACAAGAAGAACCGGCAAGAAAGGAGGCGGCATTCCCGCCATCTCGACGCGCGCCCCGAGGCGCCGCCTGGCGCGCATCGCCAGGGGTTTCGCCGCGGGGCGCGTGCTGGCATCGATCGCGGGCGCAGGGGCCGTCGCACCCCCGATGCGCCGCACATCGGCCTGATCGTCAGCGACCCGGGCAACCTCTTCTTCCTCCAGGTCTGACACTGCCGCCGCCTACGCTGCCGACCCGCGACAACATCGGCACCGACCGGGGTCGGCAGGTTCGTCCATTCCCCCACGCTTGCCCCCCGCAGATCGCGGATGCGAGGCGCTGCGGAACATGTCATCATCCCCACCCCTTCACCGGCCCCCTCTCGCAACGAGGCCCTCGCACCCATGCCCATGAAACGTCCCTGGCGCACCTGGCTGCTGGCCCTCCTCCTCGCCGTGGGCCCCGTGGGCAGCGCGCTCGCGACACATGCCAACCATGGCAAGGGCCCGCGCGTCGGCGTGCTCGTGAGCGACCTGCGCAACCCCTTCTTTGCCTACATCGCGCGCGCAGTAGAAAGCACGCTGGCCACAGACAGTCGCAACGCGGCGCACATCACGGTCGTGTCGAGCGGGTTCGATCCGCAGCGGCAGGACGAGCAGCTCAAGGAAATGATCCGCCAGCGCGTGCAGCTGGTGATCGTGACGCCGGTCGATTCGACCACCCTGCACGCGCGCGTCACGGAGGCGCGCGCGGCCGGCATCAAGGTGGTGGCGGTCGATGCGCTCGTGCAAGGCGCGGACGCGGCCGTGGTGACCGACAGCCGCGCGGCCGGCAAGCTCTCTTGCGAACACCTGGTGCGCACGCTCGGCGGCAAGGGCGAAGTGGCGATCATCGACGGCCCGCCGAACACGGCCGCAGTGGGCCGCGTCAACGGCTGCCGCGAGGCGTTGAACGCCGCACCCGGCGTGCGCGTCGTGTCGATGGCGCTCAATGGCGGCGCCACCAAGGACGGCGGCGTGGAACAGATGACGCGGCTGCTCGCGCGCCATCCGAAGCTGTCGGGCGTGTTCGCGATCAACGACCTGTGCGGCATCGGCGCGGAACTGGCGGCCCAGGTCGCGGGCCGGCGCGACATCGTCATCACGGCGATGGACGGTTCGCCGGAGGTGGCACAGCGGCTGCAAGACCCCGCCACCTTGATCGCAGGCAGCGCCACGCAGTCGCCCACGTTGATGGGCCAGCGGGCGGCCCAGATCGGGCTGACGCTCCTGAAGGGCCAGCCCCCCCAGCAGCGCGTGCTGCTGTTGCCGTCGAAGCTCGTGACGCGCGAGAACGTCGACGGCTACGGGGGCTGGTGAGCCAGCCCTCGGCCTGCCTGCCTACTTGCCTTCCTGCTCGCGCCGCTCGCGCGCGCGCCGCACCTGGCGCGTCTCGTTGGCCTGCGCGGCGGCGCGGTCTTTCGCGCGCCGCTTGCCCTGGCGCTTCTCGCGCATGCGGCGCCCCAGGATGTAGCTGCCGAAGCCCGTGACCACGGCGAGGACCACGCCGAGGATGCTGATGTCGATGCCGCCCAGCATCAGAGCACCCGCACGATGCTCGCCGGCTTGAAGCCCAGGTCGGCCGCCTTGCCCTTGCGCGCGCGACCGTCGCGTGCGTTGTTGAGCGTGCGGATCTCCAGCGTCTCGTCGCGCTCCTTGGCACCGCGGCCGATGCCGTCGATGCGCACGCTGCGCGTGTAGGCGGCGGCACCGGCCAGCGTGTCCTTGGCCTCGAGGTCGATCAGCGTCAGGCCGCGACCGCCCTTGGGCAGGCTCTTGAGCTCGGCGATGTCGAAGGTCAGGATGCGGCCGCCCGTCGAGGCGCAGGCCACGTGCGTCGCGGCCGGCATCGGCTCGGCGCCGCTCGCGCCACCCACCAGCGACGGCCGGCACAGCTGCTCGCCCTCGCCCACGTCGATGAAGGCCTTGCCGCCGCGCTGGCGCGACATCATGTTCTCGATGGTGGCCATGAAGCCGTAGCCGCCCGTGTTGGCCAGCAGCAGGCAGGCGCCCACCGGGCCCGCGAAGAAATGCGTGACGTGCGTGCCGGCATCGAGCTCGATGAGCGTGGTGACGGGCTGGCCGTCGCCGCGCGCGCCGGGCAGCGACGCCACGGGCACGGTGTAGACGCGCACGCTCTTGTCCTTGGCGCTGCCGAAGACCAGCAGCGTGTCGACGCTGCGGCACTCGAAGGCGCCGTAGAGCGTGTCGCCCGACTTGAAGCTGTACTCGGGCGCGGTGCCGCCGTTGCCGGCGGCCTTCTCGCTGGCCCACCCCTTCTGCGCGCGCACCCAGCCCTTCTGCGACACGATCACGGTGACGGGCTCGTCGACCACCTTCACCTCGGCCACGGCGCGCTTCTCGGCCTGAATGAGCGTGCGACGCGGGTCTTCGAAGGTCTTGGCGTCGGCCTCGATTTCCTTGACCAGCAGGCGGCGCAGCGTGGCCGGGCTGGAGAGGATGTCTTCGAGCTTCTTTTGCTCTTCGCGCAGGCCGGCCAGCTCCTGCTCGATCTTGATGGCCTCGAGCCGCGCGAGTTGGCGCAGCCGGATTTCAAGGATGTCCTCGGCCTGGCGCTCGCTGAGGTTGAAGCGCGCGATGAGCGCCGCCTTCGGGTCTTCCGCCGCGCGGATGATGGCGATCACCTCGTCGATGTTCAGCAGCACCAGCTGCCGGCCTTCGAGGATGTGGATGCGGTCCTGCACCTTGTCCAGGCGATGGCGCGAGCGCCGCTCGACGGTGATCTCGCGGAACGCGATCCACTCGTTGAGCATCTGGCGCAGCGACTTCTGCGTGGGCTTGCCGTCGATGCCGACCATCGTGAGGTTGATCGACGACGAGGTCTCGAGCGAGGTCTGCGCCAGCAGCGTGGTCACGAACTCGTCCTGGCTGATGCGCGAGGTCTTGGGCTCGAACACCAGGCGCACGGCGGCGTCCTTGCTCGACTCGTCGCGCACCACGTCGAGCACCGACAGCATCGCGGCCTTGAGCTGCGTCTGGTCGGCGCTCAGGGCCTTCTTGCCGGCCTTGACCTTCGGGTTGGTGATTTCCTCGATTTCCTCGAGCACCTTCTGCGTGCTCACGCCCGGCGGCAGTTCGTTGACCACGAGCTGCCACTGGCCGCGCGCGAGGTCTTCGATCTTCCAGCGCGCGCGCACCTTGAGCGAGCCGCGGCCGGTGCGGTAGGCGTCGGCGATGTCGCTCGCGCTGCTGATGATCTGCGCGCCGCCCGGGTAGTCGGGGCCGGGCACGAGGGCGAAGAGTTCTTCTTCGCTGAGCTTGCCGTTCGACTTGATCAGCGCCACGCAGGCGTCGGCGATCTCGCGCAGGTTGTGGCTCGGGATCTCGGTGGCCAGGCCCACGGCGATGCCGCTGGCGCCGTTGAGCAGCGTGAACGGTAGCCGCGCGGGCAAGAGGCGCGGCTCTTCGGTGCTGCCGTCGTAGTTGGGAATGAAGTCGACCGTGCCTTCGTCGATCTCGTCGAGCAGCAGGCTGGTGATGCGTGCCAGGCGCGCTTCGGTGTAGCGCATGGCCGCGGCACCGTCGCCGTCGCGGCTGCCGAAGTTGCCCTGGCCGTCGACCAGCGGATAGCGCTGCGAGAAGTCTTGCGCCATGCGCACCAGCGCGTCGTACGCGGCCTGGTCGCTGTGCGGGTGGAAGCGGCCGAGCACGTCGCCGACCACGCGCGCGCTCTTCACGGGCTTGGCGCCCACGGTGCCGTTGGTGCCGCCGAAGCCCAGGCCCATGCGCGACATCGAGTACAGGATGCGCCGCTGCACCGGCTTCTGGCCGTCGGACACATCGGGCAGCGCGCGGCCCTTGACCACGCTCAGGGCGTATTCGAGGTAGGCGGTCTGCGCGTAGTCGGCCAGCGTGAGGGTGGTGTCGCCGTCGGTGGGGCCTGCAAGGTCGAGCGGAGGTTGAGAGTCGTCCATGAAGAAGAGAGAAAGAAAAACAGTGACGGGCGGCGTGCGTTCGCGCTCAGCCCAAAATGAAAGTGGGGTGCATGGCGGCCTGCGGGATCACGACAGCGGCGACGGCGGCGAGGCGTCGCCCGGCTCCGCCGCGCTGGTGGGCACATCGGACGGCTCGGGAATCTCGGGCATGGTGGGCACGTTGCGCGGCGACTCGGACGGCATGTTGCCGCGCCCGATCGCGCCGCCCTTGGGCACCGACATTTCCATGCGGATGCGCCCCGGTGTCTTGCCACCACTGCTGCCGCTTCCGCTGCGCAGGTTGCCGCCCACGGTCACGGCCGAGGGCTTGAGGTACGCATACAGCTGCAGCACGGTCTGCACGTAGTTCTGCGTTTCCTTGTAGTTCGGGATCTTGTTGCCCGCACGCTGCACCGCGCCCTCGCCCGCGTTGTAGGCGGCCAGCGCGAGCTCGATCTGGCCCGGGAACATCGCGATCAGGTCGCGCAGGTAACGCGAGCCGGCGGCGATGTTGATGTGCGGGTCGAACAGCTTCTTCTCGATCGTGCCGCGCTTGTCCGTCGCCACGCCGTAGCGCTGCGCGGTGGCCGGCATGAGCTGCATGAGCCCCATCGCGCCCTTGGGCGAGACGGCCTTGGCGTCGAAGCCCGACTCGGTGGCGACCAGCGCCTGCAGCAACTCGTAGTCGATCGCGTGCTTGCTCGACGCGTCGCGCAGCGCCGCCTTGGCGGTCTTGTAGCCGGGCGAGGCCTCGAACATGGCGAGCAGGTTCTGCGACGCCGGCGACACCTTGCCGTCGAGCCGGCGGTTGATGTTGCCGCGGCCCATCGGCGACAGGCCCTTGGCGGTGTCGAAGCTCTGGCCGCCCTGGAAGAAGAGCTTGTAGCGCTCGTCGACCTTCTCGGCCGCGAAGTGCGCCACGCCGTTGCTGTCGATGTAGCCGTAGATGTCGGTCGCGTGCGCGAGCCCCTGCTGCATGCACAGCAGAAGGGCCAACCACAGCGAACGCTTGAAAACCGACATGCGTGTGAGAAGAAGGAAAGAAAAAGGAAACTGTCAGACGTCGATATCGACGTCGTCTGCGCGCAATTCCATGAGCTCGCGCCGCGCCGCCGCTTCGCCCTTGCCCATCAGCTTGGTGATCTCGCCCTGGGTGGACGAAAAATCGAACCGCCCCAATTGGACCTTCATCAGGCGACGGGTGTCCGGATTGAGCGTGGTTTCCCACAATTGTTCCGCGCTCATTTCGCCCAGGCCCTTGAAGCGGCTGATGCTCCAGGCGCCTTCGCGCACGCCATCTTTGCGCAATTTGTCGAGCGTGGCGGTGAGTTCGCCCTCGTCCAGCGCATAGACCTTGGAGGCCGGCTTCTTGCCGCGCGCGGGCGCATCGACCCGGAACAATGGCGGCTTTGCGACATACACATGGCCGGCTTCGATGAGCTTGGGAAAGTGCCGGAAGAACAGCGTGAGCAGCAGCACCTGGATGTGCGAGCCGTCCACGTCGGCATCGGACAGGATGCAGATCTTGCCGTAGCGCAGCCCGCTCATGTCGGGCGTGTCGGCGGGGCCGTGCGGATCGACGCCCACAGCCACCGAGATGTCGTGGATTTCGGTGTTGGCGAACAGGCGGTCACGCTCGACCTCCCAGGTGTTGAGCACCTTGCCGCGCAGCGGCAGGATGGCCTGGCTTTCCTTGTCGCGGCCCATCTTGGCGCTGCCGCCGGCGGAGTCGCCCTCGACCAGGAAGACTTCGTTGTGGCTGATGTCCTTGCTCTCGCAGTCGGTCAGCTTGCCGGGCAGCACGGCCACGCCGGAGCCCTTGCGCTTCTCGACCTTCTGGCCGGCGCGCTGGCGCGTCTGGGCGGCCTTGATGGCCAGTTCGGCGAGCTTCTTGCCGTAGTCGACGTGCTGGTTGAGCCACAGCTCGAGCGTGGGGCGCACGAAGCTGGACACCAGGCGCACCGCGTCGCGCGAATTCAGGCGCTCCTTGATCTGGCCCTGGAACTGCGGGTCGAGCACCTTGGCGCTGAGCACGTACGAGGCGCGCGCGAACACGTCCTCGGGCAGGAGCTTCACGCCCTTGGGCAGCAGCGAGTGCAGCTCGATGAAGCTCTTCACCGCGTTGAACAGGCCGTCGCGCAGGCCGCTTTCGTGCGTGCCGCCGGCGCTGGTGGGAATCAGGTTGACGTAGCTTTCGCGCACCGGCTGGCCGTCTTCGGTGAAGGCCACGCACCAGTCGGCGCCCTCGCCTTCGGCGAAGTTGTCGGCGTTCTTGTCGGCATGGCCGCTGCCTTCGAACAGCGGAATGACCGGATCGCCGTTGAGCGTCTGCATGAGGTAGTCGCTCAGGCCGCCCTTGTAGAGCCACTGCTGGCTTTCGCCGGTCTTCTCGACGGCCAGCGTGACGCTCACGCCGGGCATCAGCACGGCCTTGCTGCGCAGCAGGTGGGTGAGTTCGCCCATGGGCAGCGCGGCGGTCTCGAAGTACTTGGCATCGGGCCAGGCGCGCACGGTGGTGCCCTGCTTGCGCTCGCCGGCTTCGAGCTTGCGGATTTCGAGCGCCTCGATCACGTCGCCGGCGCTGAAGGCCAGCTTCGCGACCGAGCCTTCACGGTGCGAGCTGACTTCGAGGCGCTTGGACAGCGCGTTGGTCACCGACACGCCCACGCCGTGCAGGCCGCCCGAGAAGCTGTAGGCGCCGCCCGAGCCCTTGTCGAACTTGCCGCCGGCGTGCAGCCGGGTGTAGACCAGCTCGATCACGGGGGCCTTCTCTTCGGGGTGCAGGCCGAAGGGAATGCCGCGGCCGTCGTCCTCGACGCTGACCGAGCCGTCGGTGTGCAGCGTGACCTTGATCTTCTTGCCGTAGCCCGCCAGCGCTTCGTCGGCGGCGTTGTCGAGCACTTCCTGGATGATGTGCAGGGGGTTGTCGGTCCGGGTGTACATGCCCGGGCGCTGCTTCACGGGCTCGAGGCCCTTGAGCACGCGGATGGAGCCTTCCGAATAGCCGGAAGCGGAGTCTGAAGATGTCTTGGGGGAAGTCGCCATGGGGGCGGATTGTAGTCAGTTGGGTTGAAATGACTGGATACCCATACAGGCACCGGCTTCGGTCTTTTCGCACATCAGGCGGGAGTTTCTGCGGGCGGACCGAACATCCGCGCGCCCAGGAAATCGATGAACGCCCGCAGCTTGGGCGACGGATGGCGCCCCGACGGCCACAGCACGCGGAACGCGATGGTACGGGGCCGGCGCAGGTGGTCGGCCAGCACGGGCTGCAGCGCGCCCTCGGCCAGCGCGGCGCGCACGCTGAAGTCGGGCAGGCAGGCGATGCCGCGCCCGCGCAGGGCGAAGCACAGCCGGGTCTCGATGTTGTTGCAGATCATCGAGACCGGCGGGCGCACCTCGCTGCCGTCGGGCCCGGGCGCGAGCGGCCAGACCTCCACCTTGCCGGTCGCCGGGTAGCGGTAGTGCAGGCAGGCGTGGCGGGCCAGATCGTCCGGCGAGGCGGGCGTGCCGTGGCGCGCCAGGTAGGCGGGCGAGGCCACCAGCAGCTGCGAGAACTCGCCCAACTGGCGCGACGACAGCCGTGAATCCGCCGGCTCGCCGGTGCGCACCACGGCGTCGAAGCCCTCCTCGATGACGTCCACGAGGCGGTCGCTGAAGTCGAGGTCGAGCTCGATCGCCGGATAGGCGGCCATGAAGTCGGCCAGCACCGGCAGCACCAGCGAGCTGACCAGCGGCAGGCTCACGCGCAGCCGTCCGCGCGGCGCCTCGGCGGCGTGCGACAGCTCCTGCTCGGCGGCCTCGATCTCGGCCAGCACGCGGCGGCTGCGCGCCAGGAACAGCGCGCCCTCGGCGGTGAGCGTGATGCTGCGCGTGCTGCGGTGGAACAGGCGCACGCCCAGCCGCTCCTCGAGCCGCGCCACGCGCTTGCCCACTGCCGAGGCCGACACGCCGAGCGCGCGCCCGGCCGCCACGAAGCTGCGGGTTTCGGCGACCTGAACGAAGACGGCAAAGCCGCTGAGGCTGTCCATGGGGAATCTCCATTGCGGACTTCAACATCCGCATTGAGCGGAACTGTAGCCGTCTTTATCCGAAGTCGGCTTCTTCCTATCGTTGGCCGCATGACCTTTCTCCCCGACATTTCCCTCACTTTCACCCCTGCGTGGCAGGGCCCAGACCCGTCGCGCATTGACGCGGCCATCGACCGCGCGCTGGCTGAGCAGCGGCTGGTTGGCGCCGTGGTGCTGGTGCACCACGACGGGCGCCTCGTCCACCGGCGCGCCGCCGGGCTGGCCGACCGCGAGGCCGGCCGGCCGATGCGCGAGGACGCGCTGTTCCGGCTGGCCTCGGTGTCCAAGCCCATCGTCTCGACCGCCGCGATGGTCCTCGTGGACCAGGGCCGGCTCGACCTGGACGACCCTGTGACGCGCTGGCTGCCGGACTTCCGCCCGCGCTTGCCTGAAGGCGGCGGCGAAGCCGTCATCACGCTGCGGCAGCTACTGACCCACAGGGCCGGCCTGGGCTACCGCTTCCTCGAAAGTTCGGACGACGGCCCGTACGCGCGCGCCGGCGTGTCGGACGGCATGGACCGCGACGACGGCCTCACGCTCGCCGCCAACCTGCAGCGTCTGGCCGGCGTGCCGCTGCTGTACCCGCCCAGCACGGGCTGGCTCTATTCACTGGCCATCGACGTGCTCGGCGCGGTGGTCGAGGCGGCCAGCGGCCTGCCGCTGCCCGAGGCGGTGCGCACGCTGGTGACCGGGCCGCTGCAGATGCACGACACGGGCTTCGCCGCCGTCCCCGGCGACCCGCGGCTGGCCACGCCCTACGTGAACGGCCCCGCCGCCACGCCGCCGCAGCGCATGGACGGCCCCGTGGTGGCCACGCCGTTCGAGGGCGCCGTCGGCATCCACTTCGACCCGGCGCGCGCCTTCGACGCCAACGCCTGGCCCTCGGCCGGTGCCGGCATGGTCGGCAGCGCGGACGACTTCCTGCGCCTGCTCGACACGCTGCGCACCGGCGGCGCCCCGCTGCTGGGCGCCGCCACCGTCGACACGATGGGCCGCAACCACACGGGTGACCGGGGGCCGGCGGATGCGCCGGGCTGGGGCTTCGGCCTGGGCTTCTCGGTGCTGCACGACCCGCAACCCACGCAGACGCCCGAATCGCCCGGCACCTGGCGCTGGGGCGGCGCCTACGGCCACGCCTGGTTCGTGGACCGGGCGCGCGGGCTCAGCGTGGTGGCCTTCACGAACACGCTCTACGAAGGCATGTCGGGCCGCTTCGTCACCGAACTGAGGGATGCCGTCTATGCGTGACACGAACTCGTCTTCCGCGCGGCTGCCCCTTTCCGGCCTGCTGGCACTGGCAGCCGGCGGCTTCATCACCATCCTCACCGAGGCGATGCCGGCCGGCCTGCTGCCGCAGATCGGCGCCGACCTGGGCGTGGCGCCCGCGCTGGTCGGCCAGCTCGTCACGGTGTATGCGCTGGGCTCGCTGGTGGCGGCCATTCCGCTGGTGGCCTTCACGCGCGGCTGGCGGCGCCGGCCGCTGCTGATGGGCGCGATCGGCGGCTTCGCGGTGGTCAACACGGTCACGGCGCTGTCGCACGACTACACGCTGACGCTGGTCGCGCGCTTCTTCGCCGGCGTGTTCGCGGGCCTGCTGTGGGCGCTGCTGGCCGGGCACGCGGCGCGCATGGTGGCGCCGTCGCAGCAGGGCCGGGCCATCGCCGTGGCGATGCTGGGCGCGCCGCTGGCGCTGTCGCTGGGCATTCCGGCCGGCACGCTGCTGGGCGCGAGCGTCGGTTGGCGGCCGGCCTTTCTGATCATGTCGGCTTTGTCGGTGCTGCTGCTCGGCTGGGTGCGCTGGCAGGTGCCCGACTTCCCGGGCCAGGAGGCCGGGCGCCAGCAAAGCGTGCGCCGCGTGTTCCTGCTGCCGGGCGTGCGGCCGGTGCTGATGGTGATGTTCGCCTTCGTGCTCGCGCACAACATCCTCTACACCTACATCGCGCCCTTCCTGGCGCACGCCGGGCTCGGCGCGCAGGTCGGGCGGGTGCTGCTGATGTTCGGCGCGGCGTCGCTGGGCGGCATCTGGCTCACGGGCGTGCTGATCGACCGCTGGCTGCGCACGCTGGTGCTGGCCGGCACGGCGGCCTTCGCGCTGGCGGCGCTGATGCTCGCCGCGGCGGGCGGATCGACGATGGGCGTGTACCTCGCGGTCGCGGTCTGGGGCCTGGCTTTCGGCGGCGCGGCAACGCTGTTCCAGACCGCCTCGGCCCAGGCGGCCGGCGATGCGGCGGACGTGGCGCAGTCGATGGTCGTGACCACCTGGAACCTCGCCATCGCGGGCGGCGGGCTGGCGGGCGGCCTGCTGCTGCAGGGCGGCGGCGCGGGCAGCCTGCCCTGGTCGCTGCTGGCATTGCTGGTGCCCGGGCTGGTGCTGGCGTGGCGGGCCTGCGAGCACGGCTTTCCGGACGCGCGCGGCGCGGCGGCGGCGCCGGCGCGCTGACCCCGAAGGCAGGCCGCGTGCCTGCCTTCTTTCTTTGATGCCGTCCGCGCATCGAAACCGCGCCCACAAATCATCAATGGCCTTGGCCGTCACGCCACCTGCCGCAGCATCCATTTCGCTACATTCGAAGGATGCAAGCCTCCCCCGCTCCCACCCTTTCGATCAAGCAGGTGCTGTTCTGCGGCGCCATGATCGTCACGCTCTCGATGGGCATCCGCCACGGCTTCGGCCTCTGGCTGCAGCCCATCACGCAGGCGCAGGACTGGAACCGACAGACCTTCTCGTTCGCGCTGGCGGTACAGAACCTGTCGTGGGGCATCTTCGGCGTGTTCGCGGGCATGCTGGCCGACCGCTTCGGCGCGTTCCGCGTGCTGATCGGCGGCTCGCTGCTGTACGCGGCAGGCCTCTTCGGCATGGCACATTCGCCGACGCCGCTGCTGTTCACCCTGAGCGCGGGCGTGCTGATCGGCGCGGCGCAGGCGGGCTCGACCTACGCGGTGATCTACGGCGTGATCGGCCGGCAGATCCCGGCCGAGCGCCGCTCGTGGGCGATGGGCGTGGCCGCGGCGGCCGGCTCGTTCGGGCAGTTCCTGATGGCGCCCATCGAAGGCCGCCTGATCGGGGCCTTCGGCTGGCAGACGGCGCTGGCCGTGGTGGCGGTGCTGGTGCTGGTGATCGTGCCGCTGGCCTTCGGCCTGCGCGAACCCAAGACCGCGGCCCTGGCCGGCCACCGTGACCAATCGGTGCTGCAGGCCGTGGGCGAGGCCTTCCGCTACCCGAGCTTCGGCTTGCTGATGGCGGGCTACTTCGTCTGCGGCTTCCAGCTGGCCTTCATCGGCATCCACATGCCGACCTACCTGCGCGACAAGAACCTGTCGCCCGAAGTGGCCGGCTACGCGCTGGCACTGATCGGGCTGTTCAACGTGTTCGGCACCTACACGGTCGGCCTGCTGGGGCAGAAGCTGTCCAAGCCCAAGATCCTGGCGGCCATCTACTTTGCGCGGGCGGTGTCGATCGCGCTCTTCCTGCTGGCGCCGATCTCGCCGCTCAGCGTGTACGTGTTCTCGGCGGCGATGGGCTTCCTGTGGCTGTCGACGGTGCCGGCCACCAACGCCATCGTGGCGGGCATCTTCGGCGTGGCGCACCTGTCGATGCTCAGCGGCTTCGTGTTCCTGAGCCACCAGGTGGGCTCGTTCCTGGGCGTGTGGCTGGGCGGCTTCCTGTATGACACGACGGGCAGCTACAGCATCGTCTGGTACATCTCGATCGCGCTGGGCGTGTTCGCGGCGCTGATCAACCTGCCGGTCAAGGAAAGCGCCATTGCGCGCGGGGTCCGGCCGGTCGCCGTGGCGAGCTGACGGCCCGCGCTTTTCCTTTCTTTGTTTGCAAGGAGCCATCGCCATGACGCCCCGCACACGCAACCACTACCTGGCCCAGGCCGCCTGGCTCGCCGCCGTGCTGGCGGCGCTGGGCGGCGTGTTCGCGCTGTACGTGCATCCGACGTTCCTGGTCACGCTGGTCGACCAGGTATGGTCCTGTTTCTGAACGACTTCGCCCCGAAACGCCCGCTTGCCGGGCCCAGGCAGCTATGAAAGATGTAGCAATTCCCGTGCATGCGAGCACGGCGCCCTCTGAATGGATCGTGCGCTGGTCGCACCTGCTTGCCCCGAACGCCACGGTGCTCGACGTGGCCTGCGGGTCCGGGCGGCACATGCAGTGGTTCGCCGGGCGCGGGCATGCGGCGACCGGCGTCGACCGGTCGCCCGAGGCCGTCGAGGCGGCCGGCGCCTTCGGTCGCGTGGTGGCGGCCGACATCGAGTCGGGCCCCTGGCCCTTCACGGCCCAGCGTTTCGGCGCGGTGGTCGTCACCCACTACCTCTGGCGCCCGCGCATGGCCGACATCGTGGCCGCGGTGGCGCCCGGCGGCGTACTGCTGTACGAGACCTTCGCGGCCGGCAACGAGACCGTCGGAAAGCCCTCGCGGCCCGACTTCCTGCTGCAGCCGGGCGAACTGCTCGGGGCCTGCGCCAGCCTGCAGGTGATCGCCTATGAAGACGGCTTCCTGCCGGAGCCGGCGCGCTTCGTCCAGCGCATCGCCGCCGTGCGGCCCGGCGAAGCGGCCGCGGGCGCCCCGCCGCGCCACTTCCTGAAGGCCAGCTGAGCTGGCCGACACAACTGTCTCCGGCCCGGCCGGAGTCAGTAGAATGGCCGCTTTCGTCCACCGACAAAGAGATTCCCTTGGAGCAACTGACAGGCAGCATCGTCGCGCTCGTCACGCCGATGCACGACGACGGCAGTGTCGACTACCCCGCCCTGCGGCGGCTCATCGACTGGCACATTGACGAAGGCACCGACTGCCTTGGCGTGGTCGGCACCACCGGCGAATCGCCGACGGTCGATGTGGAAGAGCACTGCGAAATCATCCGCGTATCCGTCGAGCAGGCCCGGGGCCGCGTGCCCGTGATGGCCGGCTGCGGCGCGAACTCGACCAAGGAAGCCATCGAGCTCGCCAAGTTCGCCAAGGGCGTGGGCGCCGACTCGCAGCTGCAGGTCGTTCCCTACTACAACAAGCCCACGCAAGAGGGCCAGTACCAGCACTTCAAGGCCATCGCCGAAGCCGTCGGCGACCTGCCCGTCGTGCTGTACAACGTGCCCGGCCGCACCGTCGCCGATATGGCGCACGACACCGTGCTGCGCCTGGCGCAGGTGCCCGGCATCATCGGCATCAAGGAAGCCACCGGCAACATCGAACGTGCCCAGTGGCTCATCCGCGACCTGCCGAAGAGCTTTGCCGTCTACTCCGGCGACGACCCGACCGCGGTCGCGCTCATGCTGTGCGGCGGCCAGGGCAACATCAGCGTCACGGCCAACGTGGCGCCGCGCAAGATGCACGAGCTGTGCGTGGCCGCGCTGGCCGGCGACGTCAAGCGAGCGATGCAGCTGCAGTTCGAACTGATGCCGCTGCACCGCAACCTGTTCGTCGAACCCAACCCGATCCCGCTCAAGTGGGCCATGGCCCGCCTGGGTCTGTGCGGCGGCGCCCTGCGGCTGCCGCTCACGGAACTCGGCGAAGCGAGCCGCCCGGCGGTCGAGGGCGCCCTGCGCGCCACCGGCCTGCTCAAGGACTGACCGAGCTTCCCACCGATCACACCGGTTCCCGCCTGCCCTTTCCCCCTGTCCGCAGCAAGGTCAAGCAACCTTTTGCCGCAACGGTGCTCAGAGAGGGCGGGGCGCTGGGGCCCATCGATTGACCGAACCATTCCACCAAGGAAGACGACGTTGAAGAACATTTCGCGACTTGCACTGCTGGCCCTCGTTGCCAGCCTCGCCGCCTGCTCCGTCCTCGAGAGCGACAAGATCGACTACAAGAGCGCCGGCAAGGCCCCGACGCTCGAAGTCCCACCCGATCTCTCCCAGCTCTCGCGCGACAACCGCTACGCAGTGCCGGGCGGCGCCGTCACCGCCAACGCCTACCAGGCCGGCATCGCGAACGCACCGGGCATCCCCACCGCCGTGGCCAACATCGGCGACGTGCGCATGGAACGCTCGGGCACGCAGCGTTGGATCGTCATCAACCGCACGCCCGACCAGCTGTGGGAGCCTGTGAAAGACTTCTGGCAGGAAAGCGGCTTCCTGCTGACCACCGACCAGCGCAACCTGGGCATCATGGAAACCGACTGGGCCGAGAACCGCGCCAAGCTGCCGCAGGACATCATCCGCGGCACGCTGGGCAAGCTGGTCGACTCGGTCTACTCGACCGGCGAACTCGACCGCTTCCGCACCCGCCTGGAGCGCAGCACCAACGGCACCGAGATCTTCGTCAGCCACCGCGGCATGCAGGAGGTCTACAACAACTCCCGCCAGGACCAGACCGTGTGGCAGCCCCGCCCGAGCGATCCTGAGCTCGAGACCGAATTCCTGCGCCGCCTGATGGTCAAGCTCGGCGTGTCGCAAGAGCAGTCGAAGATCCTTGCCGCGACCACCGCAGCGCCCAAGACCGCCACCGTGGCCACCGTCGGCAACCAGCCGGTCGTGCAGATCAGCGAAGGCTTCGACCGCGCATGGCGCCGCGTCGGCCTGGCCCTGGACCGCACCGGCTTCACCGTCGAAGACCGCGACCGCAGCGCCGGCATCTACTACGTGCGCTACGTGACGCCGAACCCCGACAAGAAGGACGACGGCTTCTTCGGCAAGCTGTTCAGCAGCTCCAAGAAGGACGAAGCGCCGATCAAGTTCCGCATCTCGGTCAAGAGCCAGGGCGAAGCCACCACGGTCTCGGTCCTGAACGACGCCGGCGCGCCCGAAACCTCGGCCAACGCGCAGCGCATCGTCAAGGTCATCGCCGACGACCTGAAGTAAGCCCCATGCTCCGCTTCCGAAGCCTCGGCAGCGGCAGCACGGGCAACGCCGCGCTGGTCGAAGCAACGACCAGCGCCGGCCGCACCACCCGCCTCCTCGTCGACTGCGGCTTCGGCATCCGCCAGCTCGACCGGCGCCTGGCCCAGGCGGGCCTGGCTGCCGCAGACCTCGACGCCGTCTTCATCACCCACGAGCATGGCGACCACATCGGTTGCGCCCATGCCCTGTCGCTGCGCGACCGCATCCCGGTCTGGATGAGCGAAGGCACCTGGCTCGCAACCGGCGGCCGCGACTACGAAGGCCGCCTGCACCTGGCGCGCGACGACGCCGAGTTCACGGTCGGCGACCTCTGCCTGCAGCCCTTCACCGTGCCCCACGACGCCCGCGAGCCGCTGCAGCTGCGCTGCACCGACGGCAACCGCACGCTGGGCGTGCTGACCGACCTGGGCCACGCCACCAGCCACGTGCTGGCCCGGCTGCGCGGCGCGCATGCGCTGCTGCTGGAGTTCAACCACGACAGCGACCTGCTCGCCGGCTCGGCCTACCCGTCGTTCCTGAAGCAGCGCGTGGGCGGCAACTACGGCCACCTGTCGAACACCGCGGCCGCCGAGATCGCGCGCGCCGTGCTCCACGACGGGCTGCGCCACGTGGTCGCGGCGCACCTGAGCGAACAGAACAACCGGCCCGAGATCGTGCGGCGCCTGATGGCCGAGGCGCTGGGCGGCGATGAAGCCGAGATGCTCACGGCGACCGCCGCCGAGGGCTCGCCCTGGCTCGACGTCTGAGCGGGCGGGCATCGCCCTCCCCAATGAAAAAAGCCGCCCGAGGGCGGCTTTTTGCATGGTGCGGACCTGCAGCGAAATTACTGCTTCGGTGCCTCGCCCTTCTTGGCGGCTTCGGTCGCGGCGTTGGCGGCGTCCAGGGCCGACGAGGCGGCGGCCGACGGTGCCGATGCAGGTGCGGCGGCCGGCGGAGCGGCGGGTGCGGGTTCTGTCACGGGAGCGGGCGGCGGGGTCACGACCGCGGGGGCGGCGTCCTCTTTCTTTCCGCAGGCCACCAGGGCGGCAGCGGCGATCAGCGAGGCAATCAGGACGGACGACGACTTCTTCATGAGGACTCCTTTGGCAATGAAGGTCTGGAACCAAAAAATTCTAGACCGCCAACCCCGCCCGGATATGTCGCGGGGGTGTATTTGCGGCATTGGCTTACAAGCCGAGCGTGGAGGCCGGAAAGGCCGGTCGGCCCTGGCGCCAGCGCTCGTCGAGGCTTTCGCGCAGGTCGCGCCGCGCACGCGGCTCGCTGCTGCAGACGCCGCGGCTGCGTTCGGGGTCGATGCGGTGCAGGCACCAGGTGGGCGTCCAGAAGGCGCTGGGCACCTCTTCTGCCGTGCCTGAGCGGCCTGCCGCGCGGCATTCGACGATGTGGTCCCAGGTGCGGCGCCACGTCACGAAGCGCGCATGACCGCGCTCGATCAGGTCGAAGCGCCCTGCCAGCAGCAGCAGGCGACGCCCGCTGGCCGACCAGGCCTGCAGCGCCTCGATGCTGGCGCGCTCGCCCAGCGGCCAGTCGGCGAAGTCGGGGTCGCTGAAGACGATCTCGTTCCAGCCCTGGTGCGCGGCGGCGGACAACGCCCCGCGGACGAGGTCGGCGAAGACCTCCCGGCCGTCGAAACGGCCCTCGTTCAGGGCCGGTACGGCGCCTTCATTCGGCATGCAGCCAGCCCGCCTCGCACCACTCGCCCAGCAGCGCCCGCGCGCCCTCGCTGGCGCGGGCCAGCTCGCGCGCACCGAGCGCGCGCTGGTCGGCCAGCCGCCGCATCAGCGTGGCGTCGGCCCCGCCGGCGCGGAAGCTCTCGCCGTTGATGTAAACGTGCCGCGCGTCGTAGAGCATGCGCGTGCGGCGATCCAGTGCGACCTCGCGCAGCACCTCGGGCACTTCATTGCCCTCGCCGAACCAGACGTTGGCCTTCGGCTCGGTGAGTGATTCGCCCAGCGCGCGGTCGATCGCGTCGGGGTCGCGCAGCGCGGCCTCGACGGCTTTGCGCGCGAAGTCCTGCAGCGCAGCCGGCATCGCGGCCGGGGCCTCGACGGCAGGTTGCGACGGATCGCGGTAACGCGCGAGCTCGGACGGGCCCGCGTCTTCCAGGTCTTCCGCATAGGCCTGCGCCACGCGCGCCAGCAGGTCCGCACCCAGCTCGCCCACGGCGGACGACCGCAGCCCGATGGAATACGTCATGCAGTCGTCGCCCACCGCCACACCGTCGTGGGCGTACTTGGGCGGCAGGTACAGCATGTCGCCGGGCTCGAGCACGAAGGTCTGCTCGGGCTCGAAGTGCTCGAGCACCTTGAGCGGCACGTCGGGCTGCAGCCGCAGGTCGGACTGCTTGCCGATGGACCAGCGGCGCTGGCCCTGCGCCTGCAGCAGGAACACGTCGTAGCTGTCGAAATGCGGGCCGACGCCGCCCGTGTCGCTCGCGTAGCTGATCATCAGGTCGTCCAGGCGCGCATCGGGCAGGAAACGGAACTGCCGCAGCAGCTCGTGCACGCCGTCGTGGTGCAGGTCTACGCCCTGCACCAGCATCGTCCAGCCCGGCTGCTTCAGCGGCGGCAGCGCGCGCCGGGGCAGCGGGCCGTGCTTGAGCGACCAGCCGGCCTTCCCATGCCGGATCAGGCGCGACTCGACCCCCTCGCGCTCCGCCAGCGCGAACAGCGCTTGGCGGTCGATCGGTGGCACCATCGAGGGAACGGCCTGCCGGATCAGCAGGGGTTTCTTTTGCCAGTACCGGCGCATGAACTGCGCGGGACTCAGGCCGCCAAGCAAGGGCAGCGGTTGATTGATCTCCATGGGAGAATTCTGCAATGGAAATCTCTGAACAATGCGTGGTCGGCCTGACCTGGACCATGAAAGACACGCTCGGCGATGTGCTGGACGTGCTCGACGAGCCGGTGGAATTCATGGTGGGCGGCGACGACCTCTTCGACGTGATCGAGGCCGCCCTGCAGGGCCATGAGCCCGGCGCGCGCGTGCAACTGCAGATCGAACCCGAACAGGGCTTCGGCGACTTCAACGACCAGCTGCTCTTCCTGGAGCCGCGCGCGCTGTTCCCCGAGGGCACCGAGGAAGGCATGACCTTCGACGGCTCCGCCCTGCCCAAGGGCGTGAGCGAGGCCATGCCCAAGGACGCGATCTACACCGTGGCTGAGATCTACCCCGACCACCTCGTGCTCGACGGCAACCACCCGCTGGCGGGCATCGCGATCCGACTGGACATCACGGTGCGTTCGGTGCGCGAAGCCACCGAAGAAGAAGTCGGCCGCGGCTCGGCCGGCACGGCCTTCTTCAAGGTGCCGCCGATGGCGCCGGGCGGCCAGATGCTGCACTGAGACCACGCCACTTCACAAAGCAAAAAGCCGGGCAGTGCCCGGCTTTTTTCTTTGCGCGCGCGGCCGACCGCTTACATGCGCGAGATGTGCCCGTTGTCGATGCGCACGCGGTCGCCGATGCGCAGGTCGCCCGGGTTTTGCACGTCGAAGGCGCGATAGCCGCCGCGGTCGGTCTGAACCGAGACGCGGTAGCTCTCGTAGGCACGCGGGCCGTTCTGCTGGGCCTCGATGGTGTTGCCCAGCAAGGCGCCGCCCACGAGGCCGAGCGCAGTGGCTGCGGCACGGCCGTTGCCGCGTCCGAACTGGTTGCCCACCACGCCGCCGATGAGGCCGCCCGCGATGGCACCGCCACCCGTGGTGCCCACGCCCGCGGATTCGCTGCGCAGTACCTCGATGTTCGCGACGTGGCCGTACTCGACGTAGGCCGCTTCCTGGTACTGGATCGCCCGTGGCGGGGCCTGATAGGGGTAGCGCGAGGTCTGGTAGACCGGGGCCGGCGCGACACAGGCCGTGAGCGTGGCCAGTGCGAGCACGGACGCCGTGACGGAAATGAAGCGCATTGAGATGTTCATGAAAGAGGCTCCTCGAAGAAAACAGCACGCGCCCGGACGGGCTGCATGCCTGCCTGTGTCTAACGTTTCAGCCGAAGCCGCGATGACGAAAGACACACGCTGAAACCTTCGAGACGAACCACGCGCCGGCGGTTCCGTTCTTTACGCCTTGGATACTCAGGTGCCCTTCAGCTTTGCCGAGGGGCAAAAGCTCAGTGCTTGCCGGTCGAACCGTAGCCGCCCTCGCCGCGTTGCGAGGCCTCGAACTCGGCGACCACGCGGAACTGCGCCTGCACCACCGGCACGATCACCAGCTGCGCAAGCCGCTCCATCGGCTGCAGCACGAAGGGCGTGTTGCTGCGGTTCCAGGCGCTGACCTTCAGCTCGCCCTGGTAGTCGCTGTCGATCAGGCCGACGAGATTGCCCAGCACGATGCCGTGCTTGTGACCCAGGCCCGAGCGCGGCAGGATCAACGCGGCATAGGCCGGATCGGCCAGGTGGATCGCGATGCCGGTGCCCACCAGTTGCCAGGCATTGGGCTCGAGCGTGACCGGGGCATCGAGGCAGGCCCGCAGGTCGAGGCCGGCGCTTCCGGGGGTGGCATACGCGGGCAATTGATCCACCATGCGCGGATCGAGGATTCGGACGTCTACGTTCACTGACTTGCTGCCTTGGTTACTTCTGTTGCTGTTCTTTTTGCTTGCGGGCGGCCTCTTCGAGCACCTGCTGCCATTTGGCGACCCCGGGCCTCAGGCTGAGTCCCTTGAGAAAACGCTTGCCGAACCAGGCCGCCGCGGCGGCGCCCAGGACCAGCACGGAGAGCGGCACGCCGATGGCCCACAGCACCAGGAACACCATCGCCCCCATGCCGGCCAGCACCTTGAGCGTGCCCAGGGGGATGGCCTTGGTGCCGTCTGCCTTCGCGGCCTCGCCAGCCGGCGATTCACGACGTGCGACGGTGGTCCCCTGCGCACCGGGCGAAGGCGTCATGCCGACGTCCAACCCGTGCTCGGATTCCTTGCCCGGGACGCGGGCAGACTGGCCGGCCCGTGCCGACAGTTGCTCCACGTAGCGGGCGAAGTCGCCGTTGGGTGGTGTGTTGGATTCGGTGTTCATCAGGCCCTCCAATCCGGAAGTCGCGCGGCAATTTCCGTCATCAACTCGCGCGCCAGCCGGAGCTTGGGCGCGCGGGGCAGCTCGCGCACGCCCTTCGCATCCACCAGCAGCAAGGCGTTGTCGTCCTGCCCGAAGGTCAGCGGGCCGATGTTGCCCACCAGCAGCGGAATGCCCTTGCGTTCGCGCTTGGCCTTGGCGTGCTCGGCGAGGTTCTCGCTCTCGGCCGCGAAGCCCACGCAGAACAGCTTCCTGGCCTGCGCGCGTTCGCTCTTGGCCACCGTGAGCAGGATGTCGGGGTTCTCGACGAAGTGCAGCACCGGCGTCTGGCCGCTGCCGTCCTTCTTGATTTTCTGGTCGCTGTGCGTCGCCGGGCGCCAGTCGGCCACGGCGGCCGTTGCTACAAAAATGCTAGCTACCTGCGCAGCGCGGGTCGTCGCTTCGAGCATCTCCTGCGCCGACAGCACGTCGATGCGGCTCACGCCGCGCGGGGTCGGCAGGTGCACCGGGCCGGCCACCAGCGTGACCTCGGCACCGGCCTCGCGCGCCGCGCGGGCGATGGCAAACCCCATCTTGCCGGACGAATGGTTGGTGATGCCGCGGATCGGGTCCAGCGCCTCGAAGGTCGGGCCGGCCGTGACCAGCACCTTCTGCCCCGCCAGCAGCTTGGGCTGGAAGAAGGCCGTGATGTCCTCGAGCAGTTGCGCCGGTTCGAGCATGCGCCCGTCGCCGGTTTCGCCGCAGGCCTGCCAGCCGCTGCCCACGCCCAGCACGGTCGCACCGTCGGCCGACACCTGCATCAGGTTGCGCTGCGTGGCCGGATGGGCCCACATCTCGCGGTTCATGGCGGGGGCGATCAACAGCGGCACGCGGTCGGTCGGACGCGCCAGGCACAGCAGGCTCAGCAGCTCGTCGGAACGGCCCTGCACCAGCCGCGCGATGAAGTCGGCGCTGCAGGGCGCCAGCACGATCGCGTCGGCCTCGCGGCTCAGGTTGATGTGCGGCATGTTGTTGGGCTCGCGGGCGTCCCACTGCGAGGTGTAGACGGTGCGCCCCGAGAGCGCCTGCATGGTGACCGGCGTCATGAACTGCTCGGCCGCCTCGGTCATCACGACCTGGACGGTGGCGCCCGCCTTCACGAGCAGGCGGCACAGCTCGGCCGATTTGTAGCAGGCGATGCCCCCTGTGAGTCCGAGGACGATGTGTTTGCCGGCGAGATCTTGCATGGGACATATTGTTGCTCACATACCGACAAGATCAGGAACCGGATGGCCTTCGGCCGTGGAGGCACAAAGGGGACACCTATAATCGCAATTTCCCACTGCCCGGATTCACGCGTCCGGAACTGGCATGACCAAATTTGTCTTCGTCACCGGTGGTGTCGTATCTTCCCTTGGCAAGGGAATCGCCTCCGCCTCGCTCGCCGCGATCCTCGAATCGCGCGGCCTCCAAGTCACCCTCATCAAGCTCGATCCGTACATCAATGTCGACCCCGGCACGATGTCACCGTTCCAGCATGGCGAAGTGTTCGTCACCGATGACGGCGCCGAGACCGACCTCGACCTCGGCCACTACGAGCGCTTCATCAACACGCGGATGCGCAAGGCCAACAACTTCACGACCGGTCAGATCTACAAGACCGTGCTCGAGAAGGAACGCCGCGGCGACTACCTCGGCAAGACCGTCCAGGTCATTCCGCACATCACCAACGAGATCCAGGAATACATCAAGCGCGGCGCCGGCATCGGCACGGCGCACGAGGTGGACGTGGCCATCGTCGAAATCGGCGGCACCGTGGGCGACATCGAGTCGCTGCCCTTCCTGGAAGCCGTGCGCCAGATGAGCCTGCGCATGGGCCCGAACAACTCGGCCTTCGTGCACCTGAGCTACGTGCCCTGGATCGCCGCCGCCGGCGAGCTCAAGACCAAGCCCACGCAGCACACCGCCAAGGAACTGCGCGCCATCGGCATCCAGGCCGACGCCCTGCTGTGCCGCGCCGACCGCCCGATTCCCGACGACGAGCGCGCCAAGATCTCGCTGTTCTCGAACGTGCCCGAATGGGGCGTCATTTCGATGTGGGACGTGGACACCATCTACAAGGTGCCCCGCATGCTGCACGAACAGGGCCTGGACGGCCTGATCTGCGACAAGCTGCGCATCAACACCCCGCCCGCCAAGCTCACGCGCTGGGACGAGCTGGTGTACGAGGTCGAGCATCCGCAACAGGAAGTGTCGATCGCCATGGTCGGCAAGTACGTCGACCTGTCGGACAGCTACAAGTCGCTCAACGAGGCGCTGCGCCACGCCGGCATGAAGAACCATGCGCGCGTGAAGATCGACTACATCGACTCCGAGACCATCTCGGCGCAAGACGTGTCGCGCCTGGCCAAGTACGACGCCATCCTGGTGCCCGGCGGCTTCGGCCAGCGCGGCGTCGAAGGCAAGATCTCGGCCGCCCGCTTCGCCCGCGAATCGAAGGTGCCCTACCTGGGCATCTGCCTGGGCATGCAGGTCGCCACCATCGAGTACGCCCGCCACGTGGCCGGCCTGAAGAACGCCAACAGCACCGAGTTCGACCCGGAAACGCCCACCCCCGTGATCGCGCTGATCACCGAGTGGAAGGACCGCGACGGCACCGTGAAGACGCGCGACGAAAAATCCGATCTCGGCGGCACCATGCGCCTGGGCGCGCAAAGCTCCGACGTGACGCCCGGCACGCTGGCGCACAGCATCTACGGCGACGTGGTCACCGAGCGCCATCGCCACCGCTACGAAGCCAACGTCAACTACCTGGACGAGCTGCGCAATGCCGGCCTCGTGATCTCGGCGCTCACGCAGCGCGAGCACCTGACCGAAATCGTCGAGCTGCCGCAGAACGTGCACCCGTGGTTCATGGGCGTGCAGTTCCACCCCGAGTTCAAGTCAACGCCGTGGGGCGGCCATCCGTTGTTCAACGCCTTCATCAAGGCGGCGCTCGACCACAAGGACAAGGGCGCGGGCAGCACCAACAAGACGCTCAAGGCAGTGGCATGAAGCTTTGCGGATTCGACATCGGGCTGGACCAGCCTTTCTTCCTGATCGCCGGCCCGTGCGTGGTCGAATCCGAGCAGCTGCAGATGGACACGGCCGGCACGTTGAAGGAAATCACGGCGTCGCTGGGCATCCCGTTCATCTTCAAGAGCAGCTTCGACAAGGCCAACCGCTCCTCGGGCACGAGCTTTCGCGGCCCGGGGCGTGACAAGGGCCTCGAGATCCTGGCCAAGGTGAAGCGCGAACTCGGCCTGCCGGTGCTGACCGACGTGCACACCCATGAAGACATCACCGAGGCCGCCAAGGTGGTCGACGTGCTGCAGACGCCCGCCTTCCTGTGCCGCCAGACCGACTTCATCCACGCCGCGGCGCAGTCGGGCAAGCCGGTGAACATCAAGAAGGGCCAGTTCCTCGCACCGCACGACATGAAGAACGTGATCGACAAGGCCCGCGCTGCCGCCAAGGAAGCCGGCCTGAACGAAGACAGCTTCATGGCCTGCGAGCGCGGCGCCAGCTTCGGCTACAACAATCTCGTGTCGGACATGCGCTCGCTCGCGATCATGCGCGAGACGAAGGCGCCCGTGGTGTTCGACGCCACCCACTCGGTGCAGCTGCCCGGCGGCCAGGGCACCAGCTCAGGCGGCCAGCGCGAGATGGTGCCGGTGCTCTCGCGCGCGGCCGTGGCCGTGGGCGTGGCCGGTCTCTTCATGGAGACGCACCCCGACCCGAACAAAGCCCTGAGCGACGGCCCCAACGCCGTGCCGCTCAAGCACATGAAGGCCCTGCTCGAGACGCTGGTCGCGCTCGACCGGGTCACCAAGAAAAACGCTTTCCTCGAGGACAGTTTTCAAGCATGAGCAGCGGTTACGTCATTGCCCACGTCGAAGTCACCAACCCGACGCAGTACGAGGAATACAAGAAGTGGTCGAGCGTCGCGATGCAGGCGCACGGCGCCGAAGTCTGCGTGCGCGGCGGCCAGGTGCAGCCGCTCGAAGGCGACTGGAAACCCACCCGTGTCGTCGTGCTCAAATTCCCCAGCTTCGAGAAGGCCAAGGCCTTCTACGAGACGCCCGAATACCTGAAGGCGCGTGAAGCGCGTGCCGGCGCCGCCATCATGAACATGATCGCGGTCGAAGGCCTTTGATTCCGTTTTTTGCCAGTCCACTCCACCAAGAGACCCAGAGAAAGAGATAGAGATGAGTGCAATCGTTGACATCGTCGGCCGCGAAATTCTCGACAGCCGAGGCAACCCCACCGTCGAGTGCGACGTGCTGCTCGAGTCGGGCACCATGGGCCGTGCAGCCGTGCCCTCGGGCGCTTCGACCGGTTCGCGCGAGGCCATCGAGCTGCGCGACGGCGACAAGAGCCGCTACCTCGGCAAGGGCGTGCTGAAGGCCGTCGAGAACATCAACACCGAGATCTCGGAAGCCGTGCTGGGCCTGGACGCCAGCGAACAGGCCTTCCTCGATCGCACGATGATCGACCTGGACGGCACCGACAACAAGGCCCGCCTGGGCGCCAACGCCACCCTCGCCGTCTCGATGGCCGTGGCCCGCGCCGCGGCCGAAGAGTCGGGCCTGCCCCTGTACCGCTACTTCGGCGGCATGGGCGGCATGCAGCTGCCGGTGCCGATGATGAACGTCATCAACGGCGGCGCGCACGCCAACAACAGCCTGGACCTGCAAGAGTTCATGATCATCCCCGTGGGCGCCAAGAGCTTCCGCGAGGCCGTGCGCTACGGCGCCGAAGTGTTCCACGCCCTGAAGAAGATCCTGGGCGACCGCGGCATCAGCACGGCCGTGGGCGACGAAGGCGGCTTTGCCCCCAGCGTCGAAAGCCACGAAGCAGCCATCCAGCTGATCCTGGAAGCCATCGACAAGGCCGGCTACACCGCCGGCGAACAGATCGCCCTGGGCCTGGACTGCGCGGCCAGCGAGTTCTACAAGGACGGCAAGTACGTGCTGTCGGGCGAAAACCTGTCGCTCACGGCCGAGAGCTGGACCGACATGCTCGCGACCTGGGTCGACAAGTACCCGATCATCAGCATCGAAGACGGCATGCACGAAGGCGACTGGGACGGCTGGAAGCACCTGACCGAACGCCTGGGCAAGCGCGTGCAGCTGGTGGGCGACGACCTGTTCGTCACCAACACCAAGATCCTGCAGGAAGGCATCGACAAGGGCATCGCCAACTCGATCCTGATCAAGATCAACCAGATCGGCACGCTGACCGAAACCTTCGCCGCCATCGAGATGGCCAAGCGCGCGGGCTACACGGCCGTCATTTCGCACCGTTCGGGCGAAACCGAAGACAGCACCATCGCCGACATCGCCGTGGGCACCAACGCCGGCCAGATCAAGACCGGCTCGCTGTCGCGTTCGGACCGCATCGCCAAGTACAACCAGCTGCTGCGCATCGAAGAAGACCTCGGCGACATCGCCGTCTACCCGGGCCGCGGCGCGTTCTACAACCTCAAGTAGCGCCTCGCAGCCTGCATGCGCGCGCGCTTCGTCCCTCCTCTCATCCTGGTGCTGCTGCTGGTCATCCTGCAGTGGCAGCTGTGGAACGGGCGCGGCAGCGTGCGTGAGGTCGCCCAGCTGAGGACCCAGCTGGCCGACCAGAAGGACGCCAACGCCAAGGCCGCCCTCAACAACGAGCGGCTCGCGTCCGAAGTCAATGACCTGAAAGACGGCCTCGAGATGGTCGAGGAACGCGCGCGCGCGGAACTCGGCATGGTCAAACCGAACGAAGTCTTCGTGCAGATCGCGCACTGACCCTTTCCTTCGCCACCGCTTCTCGATGCCAGAGCTTCTCTCGGCCTCCGCCTTTGCGCTGTGGGGTTCTCCTGTCACCTGGCTCGAACTCGTCGCCGCCGTGCTCGCGCTCGCGATGGTCGGCTGCAACATGCGCGAGATCCACTGGGGCTGGCCGCTGGCCATCGTCAGCTCGCTGCTCTACGTGGTGGTGTTCGCCAACGCACGCATCTACGGCGACGCCTCCCTTCAAGTCTTCTTTGCCTTCGTCGCCCTCTGGGGCTGGGCGCAATGGCTGCGCGGCTTTCGCGCCGACGGCAGCGCCTTGCGAGTCAGCCGGCTGTCGCCGCGCGGCACCGCGTACGCCCTCCTGGCCTGCGCCATTGCGTGGCCCGTGGTCGCACTCTTCCTGCGTCGCTTCACCAACACCGACGTGCCCTGGTGGGACGGCTTTGTCACCGGCCTGAGCCTGGTCGGGCAGTTCCTGCTCGGGCGTAAGTTCATCGAGAACTGGCTCATCTGGCTGGCCGTGAACGTGGTCAGCGTGGGCCTGTTCATCCACAAGGGCCTGTGGCTCACGACAGCGCTGTACGCGGTGTTCGCCGTGCTCAGCGTGGCCGGCTTCCTGGCATGGCAGCGACGCCTGCCGAAGGCCACGACGAAGGCGGTGCCGGCATGACGCCGAACCTGCCGACCGGCTGCGTCATCGCGCTCGTGGGCGCCGAGAGCACGGGCAAGACCGAGCTCTCGCGCGCCATCGCACAGCGCCTGCAGGACCGCGGCACGCCCGTCACGCTGGTGGGCGAGTACCTGCGCGAATGGTGCGAGCGCGAGGGCCGCACGCCCCGCCCCGACGAGCAGCAGGCCATCGCTGACGAACAGATGCGCCGCATCGACGCCGCTGCGGCCACGAGCGTGGTGGTGGCCGACACCACGGCACTCATGACAGCGGTCTACAGCGAGCAGCTGTTCGCCGACACCTCGCTGTACGACAGCGCGCTGGCCGCGCAGCGGCGCTACGCCATCACGCTGCTCACCGCGCTCGACCTGCCCTGGGTGGCCGACGACATGCGCGACGGCCCGCATGCGCGCCAGCCGACCGACACGCTGGTGCGCGCCGCGCTCACGCGCGCCGGACTCTCGTACGCCGTGGTGCATGGCAGCGGTGGAGAACGGCTGGCGAACGCATGGAACGCGATCAACACCATCGCCGGCAACGAAGGCCGCGCCCGCACGCGCACCCGCCGCGATGCCAAGCCCGCCTCGTGGACATGGCCTTGCGAGAAGTGTTCCGACCCGGAATGCGAACATAAGCTCTTCAGCGACCTGATGGCGCGCCGCGACCCGCCCTGAGCCTTCCGGCTCCTGCGCGTTCGCGCGCCCTCTCCCCTTCACCGGAGACCCGATGCCCGTTTCGATTGCTGTGCGCTCTGCCTCGCGCACTCCCGCCGCCGCTTTCCTCGCCCTGCTGCTGACCGCCGGTGCCGCTTCTGCGGTGCCCGTTGCCGCCACCGTCGAGAACGCCACCACCTCCACGGCCTGCGCCGAGGAAGACAACGTGTCGATGGTGCTGCGCGGCGACGGCATCCGCAAAATGCGCATCGAAGCGCTGCAGCCGAGCTACCTCGGCACCATCGGCAACGACGTCACCGCGCCCGACTTCTCGGGCTGCAACTTCGACGGCGGCGCCCACCCCACCGACCCGGCGCACCGTTTCAAGAAGCGCACCGTCGTGCTGCTCGACAACGCGCAGTGGCGCATCGTCGGCATGACGCTGCCGACCTTCTGGCGTCCGGCGCGCGTGCCGGTGCAGGTCGGCGCGCGCCACGACCGTGGCTTTCACCTGCTGCAGGTGTTCAAGAAGGAAAACGGCAAGGCGCTCGAGGCCATCGTGCTCTACCCCTCCGACGGCTACTGGCGCCTCAAGCCGCTGCCCGAGGCGCGCTTCGGCGACGGTGTGTACGGCTCGTCGTTCCTGCTCGGCCCGGTCGTGCAGGCCGGGCGGCCGGTGGTGAACATCGCGTCGATCCGCGTCGTACCGAAACCGCTGGCCATCCACCTGCGCTTCGCCGACGGCGGCAGCGCCGTGGCGCGCGTGACCGAGATCAGCCGCACCCGCACCGCGCTCGACGTGACGCTCTCCCAACCCACATCGAGCGCGAAGCAACCCTTCGCGGTGCTGCGTTCGATGTACGTGACGCCCGACAACGCCGACATGAGCGAGGTGCGCTGGCAGGCCTCGCCGCAGGCGGCCGAACAGGTATTGCCGCTGCCCGAAGTGAAGGCGCTGAACGCTACGCAAGTGCGCTTCGGCCGCACCCTGCCCTCCAAGCACAACACGAGCGCGCCCGACATCGCATTCAGCGGCTTCGATGACGAAGCGCGCTGAACCCTACGCTGCGCGCCGCACCTCGCCGGGCGTGAGGCCCAGCACGCGGCGCATGCAGCGCGCCATGTGGCTCTGGTGCGAGAAGCCGCTCTCGAGCGCCACGAGGCTCGCGGGCATCTCGCTGTTCAGCAGCAGGCTGCGCGCGCGGTCGACGCGGCGGTGCACCACGTAGGCATGCACCGCCTGGCCGGTGGAGCGCTTGAACTGCGTCTTCAGATGCGAAGCGCTCAGGCCCGCGACCTCGGCCAGCGCGGCCAGCGACAGGTCGCCGTCCAGGTGCGCCTCGATGAACTCCGTGACACGCTTCAGCTGCAGCCGCGTCAGCCCCTGTGCGGGTGACGGCGCCACCTGCGGGCCCGCCGCGATCAGCTGCACCGCGAGCGCGGTGCCCAGGCTGTCGGTGTAGAGCCGGCCGTTAGGAAAGCCCGCGCGCCGTTCGGCGTCGAGCGCCCAGGCGATGTGCTCGATCTGCGGGTCGCGGAACTGGTGGCGTTCGCCGAGCACCGCGCGCTCGGCCGGCAGACCCATCTCGTCGGCCGTGCGCACGAGCAGTGCGGGCGCCATGCGCACCACGACCGAGGTGCTCGGCGACTCTTCATGCCAGATGTCGGTGCTGCCGGCCGGCAGGATGTCGAGGTCGCCGCGCGTGTAGAGAAAGCGATGGAACTGGCAGGCGCCCGCCACCGGCGCGCCCGCGTGCAGCTTGAGGCGGTGGTCGGGCAGCGCCTCGTAGCCGACCACGCCGCCGGGGGTCTGGCGCACGTCGACGCGCAGGCTGTCGGTGGCGGGCGGCGCGACGAAGCTGTCGGCCGACAGCGCCACCTCGGACGCCGCACCACCGTGCCCGTGCAGATCGGTGTCCAGATCGGTATCGCTCATCGAAACATTATGGGCCGCGCGCGGCGTGCATGCCGTCGGCCGTTTGTGCTCCCCCACGGCTGAACGTGCGCGACCGCGAGCCGCGCGATCCGGATCATCGACGGCCATGAACACCACACCCCACACTCCTTACGCAGGCAAGAAAGCCGTCATCACCGGCGGCACCCTCGGCATGGGCCTGGCCACCGCGCAGGCGCTGCTCGACGGCGGCGCCGACGTGCTCGTGACCGGACGCAACCCGCAGAACCTGGAGGCCGCGCGCCGCGTGCTCAGCCCCTTCGGCGCGCGCGCCCATGTGCTCGCGTCCGACGCGGCCTCGCTGGCCGACATCGACGCCCTCGCCGCCACGGTGCGCGAGCGCTTCGGCCGCATCGACCTGCTGCACATCAACGCGGGCATCTCGTCGCTCGAGCCCTTCGAGCAGGTGACCGAGGCCGGCTACGACCGCGCCTTCGCCGTCAACACCAAGGGCCCGTTCTTCACCGTGCAGCGCCTGGCGCCGCTGATGCCGGCGGGCAGTGCGATCGTCTTCACCTCGTCCATCGCGGACGAAGGCGGCATGCATGGCATGAGCGTGTACAGCGCCACCAAGGCCGCGCTGCGCTCGATGGCCTCGGGCTTCGCGGCGGAGCTGGTGACGCGTGGCATCCGCGTGAACGTGGTGAGCCCCGGCTTCATCGACACGCCCACGCTCGGCGTGACCGATGCGAGCGCCGAGGAGCGCGCCGAGTTCATGCGCCTGGGCGACCAGATCACGCCGATGCGGCGCCACGGCACCTCGGCCGAAGTGGCGCGCGCGGTGCTCTTCTTCGCCTTCGAGGCGACCTTCACGACGGGGGCCCGGCTCACCGTCGACGGCGGGCTGGGCCAGGGCCTGACGCCGGCGGCCGCCTGATCCGATCTCTCACCAAGGACCTCACAACATGACCGACGTTTCCCTCATCGGCCTCGGCCCCATGGGCATCGCCCTCGCGCGCGCCCTTCAAGCATCGAAGTTCACGCTGACGGTGTGGAACCGCACCGCCGAGCGCGCAAAGCCCCTCCTGAACCAGGGCACGGTGCTCGCACCGACGGCCCTGGCCGCCGTGCAGGCCAGCCCCGTGGTGCTGGTCTGCGTGGCCGACTACCCGGCGTCGCGCGCCATCCTCGCCGCGCCCGGCGTTCACGACGCGCTGCGCGGCAAGGTGCTGGTGCAGCTGAGCACCGGCACGCCCCAGGACGCACGCGACGACTGGGCCGCGCTCAGCGGCGTGGCGTACCTCGACGGCGCCCTGCTCGCCACGCCGGGCCAGATCGGCCGGCCCGACACGCCGCTCTTCATCTCCGGCGAAGCACGCGCCCTCGCCCCCTGCCGGCCGCTGCTCGAAGCCATCGCCGGCAACATCCAGCACATGGGCGAGCCGATCGGCAACGCGGCGGCCTGGGACCTGGCCACGCTGTCGTGCATGTTCGGTGCGATGAGCGGCTTCTTCCACGGCGTGCGCATCTGCGAAGCCGAAGGACTGCCGGTGGACGGGTTCTCTCAGATGATCGGCGCGATCTCGCCGGTGCTCGGCGAAATGATCCAGGCCGAGGGCGAGGCGATCCACGCCGGCCGGTACAGCGAGCCCGAGAGCTCGATGGCCACCTGCGCGGGCTCGGGTCGGCTCTTCGTGAAGCAGGCGCGTGAGGCGCAGCTCGACGCGGGCTTTCCGGATTTCCTGATGGGTCAGTTCGAGCGCGCGCTGCGCGCGGGCCTGGGCAACGAGCGCCTGGCCGCGATGGTCAAGGTGCTGCGGCAACCGCCGCAGCCCGCTTGAACCGCGTCGCGCTTACTGGACGACCGGGCTGCCCGGCAGCTGGTCGCCCAGCGGCTTGAACAGCTGCGCGGTATCGACCGCGTCGAAGCGGTACTGCTTGCCGCAGAAGTCGCAGCCGACCTCGATGTCGCCGCGCTCGGCGAGGATTTCCTCGGCCTCTTCCACGCCGAGCCCGCGGATCATCTGCGCCACGCGCTCGCGGCCGCAGGTGCACGCGAAGTGCGGGCCCAGCAGGCCGGCCTGCGGTTCGAAGCGCAGCAGCTTTTCTTCCCAGAACAGGCGGCGCAGGATGGTCTCGACGTCGAGCGTGAGCAGCTCGTCGCGCGTGAGGCTCGACGCCAGGATCGAGATGCGGTTGTATTCCTCGTTGCGGCCGATCTGGTCTTGGTGCGCCTCGTCGTGCACCTGCTGCGAGGTGCCTTCGAGGTTGCCCTCGCCCTTGATGGGCAGGCGCTGGATCAGCAGGCCGGCCGCCACCTTGTCGTCGGCGGCGAGCACCAGCGTGGTGTCGAGCTGTTCGCTTTGCAGCATGTAGTGCTGCAGCACGTCGCTGAGCTTGCCCAGCTTCTGGCCGTCGTCGCCGAACAGCGGCACGACGCCCTGGTACGGCGTGGTGCCGGGCAGCTTGTCTTTCGGGTCGAGCGTGATGGCGCAGCGGCCCTTGTTGTTCACGTTGACCATGTCGGGCAGGCGCGCGTCGGCCGGCAGGTCGCCGATCACTTTGGCGGTGGCGCGCAGGCTCAGGTCGGGCTTGGCCTCGGCCACGGCCACCTTCACGGGGCCGTCGCCGAAGATCTGCAGGATGAGCGCGCCGTTGAACTTGATGTTGGCCTGCATCAGCGTGGCCGCGGCCGTCATCTCGCCCAGCAGCTCGGCCACCGGCGGCGGGTAGGCGCCGGTGGCGGTGTTGGAGGCGCGCCGCGCAAGGATCTCCTGCCACGCATCCGTCAGGCGCACGATCATGCCGCGCACCGGCAGGCCATCGAACAGGAATTTGTGCAGCTCGCTCAAAACGGAATCTTTCTCTGTGTGCCTGCGCGGGTCAGGCGATTTTTTTCAGGCCCTTCGCGAAGCGATGGGCGTTTTCTACGTAGTGCTCCGCACTCTGGCGCAGCTTGGCGGCGGCGGCATCGTCGAGCGTGCGCACCACCTTGGCGGGCGAGCCGATGATGAGGGAGTTGTCGGGAAACTCCTTGCCCTCGGTCACGACGCTGCCGGCGCCAACGATCGAATTGCGGCCGATCTTGGCGTTATTCAAGACCACCGCCTGGATGCCGATCAGCGAGTTGTCGCCGATGGTGCAGCCGTGCAGCATCACCTGGTGCCCCACCGTCACGTTGTCGCCGATGGTCAGCGGGCAGCCGATGTCGGCGTGCAGCACCGACAGGTCCTGGATGTTGCTGTTGCGCCCGATGGTCAGCACCTCGGTGTCGCCGCGCAGCACGGCGCCGAACCAGACGCTCGCGTTCTCTGCCAGTTCGACATTGCCCATGACCTGGGCGCTGTCCGCGACCCATGCGCCTTCGCCAAGGCGCGGGGCAATGCCATCCAATTCGTAAATCGCCATCGTGGTTGTCTCCGGAGGGGCAAAACTAGAATTGTAGGGATGCACCCCCGATTGAGCGCGCTGGCCGCGCTGCGCCTGACAGACCCCGACGACAAGGTGGCCGCCACGCGCGCCACGGCTGCACAGGCAGCTACTGTTTCCATAGCACTCGAGCCCCTGCGCACGCCCGGCGACGACGGCGGCGTGCCGGGCCGCCCCGAACGCCCGCTGCGCGTGGCCGCCACGGCCGTGCAGAAGCGCTCGCCCTTCACGCCCGAAGGCCGCGCCGCGCTGATCCATTCGATCTGCCACATCGAGTTCAACGCGATCAACCTCGCGCTGGACGCCGTGTGGCGCTACGACGGCATGCCCGAGGCCTACTACCGCGACTGGCTGCGCGTGGCCGACGAGGAGGCGCAGCACTTCACGCTGCTGCACACGCACCTGCAGGCCATGGGCTGGCGCTATGGCGACTTTCCGGGCCACGACGGCCTGTGGAACATGTGCGAGAAGACCAAGGACGACGTGCTCGCGCGCATGGCGCTGGTGCCGCGCACGCTCGAGGCGCGCGGGCTCGACGCCACGCCGCTGATCCAGTCCAAGCTGAAACGCGTGAACACGCCCGATGCGCTGCGTGCGGTCGAGATCCTCGACATCATCCTGCGCGACGAAGTGGGCCACGTGGCCATCGGCAACCACTGGTACCGCTGGCTGTGCGAGCGCGCCGGGCTCGACGCCGAAGCCAACTACCCGGCCCTGGTCGCGCGCTACGACGCGCCGCGCCACAAGCCGCCTTTCAACCTCGAAGCACGCGGCCGGGCGGGCTTCAGCCCCGCAGAGCTGCGCGCGCTGACCGAGTCCCGCCCCGAATGACCGATGTGATTTCCGACCAGACCTGGTCACGCGCCGAGCTGCAAGCCTGCCTGCAGGGCCGCGACACGCCGCCGCATTTCGAACGCTGCCATTTCGACGAGGCCGACCTGTCGCGCCTCGATCTGCGCGGCGCGCAGTTCACCCTGTGCAGCTTCGCCGAAACCTCGTTCGAGCGCGCGCAGCTGGCGGACACGCGCTGGGTCGGCTGCCGTGCGCGCCAGGCCGACTTCGGCCTGGCCGACCTCACGAACGCGCGCTTCCAGGACTGCGACCTGAACAACACGCAGTGGGCGCGCGCCAAGCTGGCCTCGGCGCTCTTCACGGGCGTGAAGCTCACGGGCGCGCACTTCGGCGAGGTGTCGGCGCTGGGCGTGGTGTTCAAGGATTCGCTGCTGGTCGACGCGCACCTGCGCGGCCTGTCGTTCCGCAAGCAGACGCTCGCGCAGCTCGACCTGTCGGAGGCCGACCTCTCGGGCTGCGATTTCCGCGAGACCATCTTCGAAGGCGGCAGCCTGCGCAACGCGCACCTGAAGCTCGCGCGCTTCGAAGGCGCCGACCTGCGCGACGTGGACCTGGGCGGCCTGCGGCTGGCCAACGCCGCGCCGTTCAAGGGCGCGACCATCTCCCACCGCCAGGCCGCCGCGCTGGTCGAGGAACTGGGCCTGCGCGTCGTCTGAGATTCAGGCCGTCGCGGTGCGGCTGTGCACCACCAGCTTGGGCGTGAAGTACTGCAGCACCTCGCCGCGCTGGTTGCGCGTCTGGCAGCGCATCGAGACCATCGCGCGGCCGGGCTTGGAGCGCGAGGGCGTGATGTCGACCACCTCGCTCACCACATGCAGCACGTCGCCGGGCCGCGTGGGCTTGGGCCACTGCAGCTCGCCGCCCGAACCGATGATGCCGTCGGCCAGCGGAATGCCGCTGTCGACCAGCAGCTTCATGGTGAGCGCCGCCGTGTGCCAGCCGCTCGCGGCCAGCCCGCCGAAGAAGGTGTTCTTGGCGGCCTCTTCGTCGATGTGGAAGGGCTGCGGGTCGAACTGCTGCGCGAAGGCCTTGATCTGCGCCGCGTCGAGCAGGTGTTCGCCGCTCTGAAAACGGTCGCCGACCTTCAGGTCTTCGAGATACAGCTTGTCCATGGGAGTCTCCTTGTTGCGTTGCCCGTCATTCTCGGGCGATCAGACGCGCTCGAGGATGGTGGCGATGCCCTGCCCGCCGCCGATGCATTGCGTGGCCAGCGCGTAGCGGCCGTTCTCGCGCGCCAGCAGCGCCGCCGCCTTGCCCGTGATGCGCGCGCCGGTCGCACCCAGCGGGTGGCCGATGGCCAGGCCGCCGCCGTCTAGGTTCACCTTTGCCGGGTCGAGCCCGAGGTCGCGGATGCAGGCCAGCGCCTGCGACGAGAAGGCCTCGTTGATCTCGACCACGTCGAGGTCGGCCACGTTCAGCCCAGCGCGTGCCAGCGCCTTGCGCGTGGCGGGAATCGGGCCGATGCCCATGACGGCCGGGTCGACGCCCACGGTCGCGAACGAACGGATGCGCGCCAGCGGCTTCAGACCGTGCTTCGCGGCGAAGGCGTCGCTGGTGAGCAGCACGGCCGCCGCACCGTCGGTCAGCGGAGACGAGGTGCCCGCCGTGACCACGCCGTCGGGACGGAACGCGGGCTTGAGGTTGGCCAGCGCCTCGGCCGAGGTCGAGGGGCGGATGCAGCCGTCGGCATCGACCACCTCGCCGGAGGCCAGGCGCACCGGCACGATCTCGCCGGCCAGCCGGCCCTGCGCACGCGCCTCGGCCGCCTTGCGGTGCGACTCGACGGCCAGCGCCTCCTGGTCGGCGCGGCTCACGTTCCAGCGCTGCGCGACGTTCTCGGCGGTCTCGCCCATCGAGATGTAGGCATCGGTGCTGGCCAGCAGCTCGGGGCTGGGCGAGAAGTTGAAGCCGCCCTGCGGCACCATCGTCATCGACTCCACGCCCACGCACAGGAAGGCGTCGCCCATGCCCGCCTCGATCTGCGCAGCGGCGATGTGCACGGCCTGCATCGACGAGCCGCAGAAGCGGTTCACCGTCATGCCGCCCACTTCATGCGGCAGCCCGGCCAGCAGGCCGACGATGCGCGCCAGGTTGTTGCCCTGCGACGCCTCGGGGTAGGCGCAGCCCAGGATGATGTCTTCGAGCAGCGCGGGGTCGAGGTCGGTGCGCTGCAGCAGGCCCTGCACCACGCCGGCGGCGAGCGTGTCGGGGCGCACCTCGGCCAGCGCGCCCTTCTTCGCGAAGTGGAATGGGGAACGGGCGTAGGCGGAAATCACGGCTTTCATGGGAACACTCCTTGGAGAAAAACTACCTTCCAATCGGTAGGCTTCGGGGTTCAAAAAAAGGCACGCCCGGCGTGCCCGTGGTGAAACGGATCGGTCAGTCCAGCGGCAGCGCGCGCCGCAGTTGCGCGATGGCGTCGTCGAAGTCTTCGACGCGCCCCGTCATGCGCGATGCGAGCAGCGCGCCCTGGCACGACGAGAACACGAAGGCCGCGAGCGAGGCCACGGGGTTGTCTTTCTGCGCCTGCGCCGGCACCAGCGCGCCGAGCACGCCGGTGAGCCACATCACCTGCGTGTTGCGCAGGGCCTGCACGGCCTGGCGCAGGTCTTCGTTGATGCAGTCCCAGCCCGGCGCCAGCGCGCCCGCCGGGCACAAGCCCGAGCCCGCCTTCAGCGTGTTGCGGTACATGCGGAAATAGGATTCGAGCGCGTCCTTGGGCTCGCGCGCGCGCGCCGCCACCCAGTCCTTGAAGCCCTGCGTGGCGCCCTGGATCACCGCGATGCCCAGCGCTTCCTTGGTGGGAAAGTGGTGGTACAGGCTCGCCTTGCGCACGCCCACCGCGTTGGCCACGTCCTGGAAGCTGAAGCCCAGGTACGAACGGGTTTCGATGAGCCCGCGCGCCACCGCGAGGATCTGATCGCGGGTGCCGCCGGGGGCCAGGGTGGAAGCGTCGTGCATCTACCTACTATAAGGTAGGGAAACCCGCCCCTGCAAGCGCCGGGGTCAATCGGCCTTGATGCCTGCGGCCTTCACGATGCGGCCGTTGCTCTCGAACTCGGTGGCGATTTCCTTGGCGAAGGCGGCCGGCGTGCCCGGGGCGGGCACGTTGTCGGTGGCCGTGAGCTTGGCGCGCAGCTCGGGGCTGGCGAGCGCCTTGTTGATCTCGGCGTTGTACTTCGCGACCAGCGCCGCCGGCGTGCCCGCGGGCGCGAACACACCGAACAGCGAATGGATGTTGGCCGCGCTGTAGCCCAGCTCGGCCAACGTGGGCACCTGCGGCAGGCTCTCGAGCCGCGCGGGCGCGCCGGCCGCCAGCGGGCGCAGCTTGCCCGACTGGATGTGCGCCGACAGCGTCGGGCTGGCGTTGGTCGACAAAATTTCGAACTGCCCGCTCAGCGCATCGTTGAGCTGCTGGCCGCCGCCCTTGTACGGCACGTGCGTGATGTCCACGCCGGCCGTCGCGCGCACCTGTTCGAGCACGATGTGCCCGAGCGAGGCCGGCCCCGACGTGGCCCAGCGCACCGCGCCGGGCTGCGCCTTCGCCTCGGCAATCAGCGCACGGAAGTCCTTCGCCTTGCTGGCCGGCGTGGCCACCAGCAACACGGGCGAATACATCACGCTGGCCACCGGCACGATGTCCTTCAGCGGATCGAACGGCAACTTGCCCAGGTGCGGGCTCAGCACCAGCGGGCTGATGGCCGAGAAGCCCAGCGTCGCACCGTCGGGCGCGGCCTTGGCCACGGCGTCCATGCCGATGGCGCCGCTCGCGCCCGCGCGGTTGTCGACGATCACCGTGGTGCCCAGCTGCGCGGCGAGCCGGTCGCCGAGCGCGCGGGCGACCACGTCGCTCACGCCCCCCGCCGGATAGGCCACGATGAGCCGCACCGTGCGCGGCACGGCCTGCGCGTGCGCACCGCTGGCCGCGCACAGCGCCGCGGCGGCGAGCAGCCGGGTCGTGGTGCGGCGCGAAGGCTTGGAGGCGGCGAGGAAGTTCATGGTGTCGATGAAAGGCATGCGTCGAGGAGAAGAAGACGGATCGGTCAGTCCAGCTGCAGCTTGCGCTCGCGGATCAGCTTGGACCACTTCTCATTGTCCGCCTTGACGAAAGCCGCAAAGGCCGCCGGGCCGAGCGGGTGCACCTCGGCGCCGGCCGTCGCGAACTTGGCCTTGATCTCGGGCGTCGCCAGTGCTTTCGCAAGTTCACCCGACAGGCGATCGACCACCTCCTTGGGCATGTTGGCCGGGCCGACCAGCCCCTGGAAGCCGACTGCTTCCATGCCTGCGAGGCCCAGCTCCTTCACCGTCGGCACGTCGGGCAGTTGCGGGTCACGCACCGGGCCGGTCACGGCCAACGCCTTGAGCTTGCCGCCCTTCACCTGCGGCAGCAGCACGCTGCCCGCGTCGATGAGGATCTGCGTCTGCCCGCCGAGCAGGTCCTGCACCGCAGGCGCGCTGCCCTTGTAGGGCACGTGCGTCATGTCCAGGCCCGTCACCTGGTTCATGAGCTCGCCGTTCAGGTGCGTCGAGGTGCCGTTGCCGCCCGAGGCGAAGTTGACCTTGCCGGGCTGGCCCTTGGCCCACGCCACGAACTCCTTGAGGTTCTTCGCCGGATGGTCGGGCCGCGTCACGGCGATGTAGCTGCCCTGGCTGATCTGGCCGATGTAGGTGAACTGCTTGATCGGGTCGTACGGCGGCTTGCTCTGCAGGTACGGCGCGATGGCGAAGGGGCCGGTGTTGGCCAGCAGCAGCGTGTAGCCGTCGGCTGGCTGGCGCGTGAGCTCCGTCGCCGCGATCATGCCGCTCGCGCCCGGCTTGTAGTCGACCACCAGCTGCTGCTTGAGCGCTTCCTGCAGCGGCACCTGCACCGTGCGCGCTGCGAAGTCGATGCCGCCGCCGGGCGGGTAGCCGACGATCAGGCGGATGGGCTTGGCGGTGGGAAAGCCCTGGGCGATGGCAAGGCCGGCGGTCGTGGCCAGTGCGAGGCCGGTGCAGAGTCTGCGAAGGTTCATGGATGTCTCTCGATGTCCCTTGAATAAGAGCATCCATTTTGAAACATCGCCGGACCTCCGGCTCGCACCTGCTCAGGCCTCCTGCGCCTCCACATCGTTGCCGATGAAGTTGCGCCCGCGCGCCCCGCCCTGCGCATGGCGCAGCATCTCGCGCGCCTCGTCCTCGCCCACGCCGTAGTCGGCGAAGCGCGTCTTCACGCCCAGCGATTCGATGAAGGCCGCGAGCTGTGCCGGTGCGTCGGCCAGCGGCATGCGCAGCGCCTGCGCCAGCACCGCGTCGCGGTCGGGCCGGCGGCCGATCGCACGGGCCAGCACCATCGGCAGCGGGAACGAACAGGCGATGCCGTGCGGCAGGCCGTATCGCAACGTCATCTCGTAGGAGATGGAATGCGCGAGCGCGGTCTTGGTGTTGGAGAACGCCATGCCCGCCTTCAGTGCCGCGAGTGCCATGCGCCCGCGCAGGTCGACGTCGTCGAGCCGCACCATGAGCTGCGGCAGCACCTCCAGCGTGTCCTGCACGGCCGCCACGGCGAAGGTGTCGGACAGCGGGTTGGCGTTGACGTTCCAGATCGCTTCGAGCGCGTGCGACAGCGCATCGAGCCCGCTCTGCAGCGTGACCGCCGCCGGCAGCGACAGCATCAGCTCGGGGTCGATGACCGCATAGGTCGGCCAGGTCTGCGGCAGGTGCAGCGAGTACTTCTTCTGGCGCTCGCGGTCCCAGATGGTGGCCCAGGGCGTGACCTCGCTGCCGGTGCCGGCCGTGGTGGGCACGGCGATGAGCGTCTTGTGGCGAGTGGCCACGAAGGGCCGCTCGCCCGCGAGCCCCGCCACCAGGTCCGCGAAGCGCCCGTGGTCGTCGGCCACCATCAGCGCCTTCGCGGTGTCGATGGCGCTGCCGCCGCCGACCGCGACGATCACTTCCACGTCGGCATGCGTGCGCCAGAACCATTCGTAGGTTTCGGCCAGTTCCGCCACGTCGGGGTTGGGCCGCGTCTGGTCGAGGGTGCAGGCCAGCGCGTCGCCGAGCACCGACGCCAGCCGATCCAGCAGGCCCAGCGCGCGCGCCTCGGGAAAGGTCACCAGCGCGGCGCGCCGGCCTTCGAGCAGCTTCGGCAGGGACAGTAGGGCCCCTGCCCCGTACACGCTGTGCACGGGGTTGTGGTAGTTGGCGCTCATGGGAAAGTGGCTTCAGGAGACGGCAAGAGCCGCGGGGAGGGAGCGGGCCATCAGCGCGCGCCCTGCTGGATCCAGCCGCGCAGCCGGGTCGAGAGGTAGTCGGCCGTCATGACCATCACGACGATCACCAGGATGCAGGTCGCCGTGTCCTGGTACTGGAACAGCTTCATGCTGCCCACGAGCTCGAAGCCGATGCCGCCCGCGCCCACCATGCCCAGCACGGTAGCCTGGCGCAGGTTGGTCTCGAAGCGGTAGACGATCACGCCGATCCACGCGGTGACCACCTGCGGAATGACGCCGAAGATGATGGTCTGGATCGGCCCCGCGCCGGTGGCGCGCAGCGCCTCGATCGGGCCCTGGTCGATCTCCTCGATCGACTCGGCGAAGAACTTGCCGAGCATGCCCGCGCCATGCAGCGCCAGGGCCAGCACGCCGGGGAACGGACCGAGGCCGACGGCCGCCACGAAGATCAGCGCCAGGATGATCTCGTTGATGCCGCGCGTGATGTTCAGCACCTGCCGCATCGCGTGGAACACGGCGACGTTCGGCGAGATGTTGCGCGCCGCGAAGAAGCACAGCGGCACCGCAAGAATCACCGCCAGCAGCGTGCCCCACAGCGCGATCTGCACGGTCTCGATGGCCGGCTTCACGAGCTTGCCCATGAACTCCCAGTTGGGCGGCAGCATGCGCCCGAGGAAGTCGGCGATCCAGGGCATGCCCTTGCCGAGTTCGCTGAAGCTCACCTGGCTGCCGATGGCCGCCCACCAGAGCACGCCGATGCCGGCGAGCACGGCCACGGCGTATTTCCACCAGCCGGGGTTGCCGGCGCTCTTGGCGATCAGCAGGTTGTAGCGTCCGAGGGCGATCATGATTGCTCCATGGCGAGTTGCGGGGCGGTGCGCACCGGCGCCGCATGAAGGGCCGCGGCGGGCACGCTCGGCGTTGCGGTGTCAGGCTCTGCGCCTGCAACGGCGGCCTCGGTGCCCTCTTCCACGCCGCCCGGATAGATGAGGTGCAGCACCTCGTCGGTCAGCTCGTCGGGCCGGCCTTCGAACACGATGCGCCCGGCCGCCACGCCGATCACGCGCTGCGCGAACTCGCGGGCGTAGTCGACCTGGTGCAGGTTGCAGATCACCGTGATGCCGTCCTGCCGGCTGGCCTGCTTCAGGTAGTTGAGCACCTTGCGCGAGGTCTTCGGGTCGAGGCTGGCCACGGGCTCGTCGGCCAGGATCACCTTGGGCTTTTGCGCCAGCGCGCGCGCAATGCCCACGCGCTGCTTCTGCCCGCCCGAGAGCGTGTCGGTGCGCAGGTCGGCCTTGGGGTCGAGCTCGACGCGGCGCAGGCATTCGCGGGCGATGGCGATGTCCTTCGCGGGGAACACCTGGAACCACGACAAGAGCGCGGGCATCGAACCCAGCCGCCCCGTCAGCACGTTCTTGAGCACCGACAGGCGCGGCACCACGTTGTAGTGCTGGAAGATCATCGCGACGTCACGGCGCACCTTGCGCAGGCCGGCGCGGTCACCGCGCGAGCGCTCGCCGTCCACGTGGATCTCGCCTTCGCTCGGCTCGGCCAGGTGGTTGATGCAACGCAGCAGCGTCGACTTGCCCGCGCCCGACGCGCCGAGGATGACGACGAACTCGCCCTTGGCCACCGTGAGGTCCACACGGTGGAGCGCAGTGAAGTCGCCGTAGCGCTTGCACAGCCCGCGGATCTCGATCATTTCATCTTCCTCAGGTCGAGGTTCAACACCTTGGCCGTGTCGCGGATGATGTTGTAGGCCGCGTCGTTGGTCGGGTGGAAACCGTTGAGCAGGCCCTGGTCGGACCAGGGGATGTCCTTCACCTGCAGGAAGGCGGCCTGCACGCGCGTCTTGAGGTCGGCGGGCAGGTCCTTGCGCCACACGGTGGGCGACTCGGGAATGGGTTCCGACTTCCAGACCTCGACCAGGTCTTCGCGCTTGACCAGGCCCTTGGACACGGCGGCATCGAGGATGCGGTCGGCGATGGCCGCGGCATCGACCTTCTTGTTCTGCACCGCGATCGCGCTCGAGTCGTGCGAGCCCGAGAAGATCACGCGGCCGAAATCCTTGTCGGGGTTGAAGCCCGCCTTCAGCAGGCCGGCCTTCGGGAACAGATGGCCCGAGGTGGAACTCGGATCGACGAAGGCGAAGGTCTTGCCCTTGAGGTCGGCCACCGTCTTGATGCCGGTGTCCTTGTGGGTCACGATCTGGCTGTGATAGGAGGTGCGCCCGGCCTTCTTGGTCTCGGCCACCGCGAAGGCCTCGATGTCGGCCACCGTGGTGCCCAGCACATAGGAGAACGGGCCGAGGTAGGCCACGTCGAGCCGCTTGGAACGCAGCGCTTCGATCACGCCGTTGTAGTCGGCCGCCACGAAGGGCTTGACCGCGAAACCGAGGGCCTTGGACAGCATGTCCATCATGGCCTGGCTGTTGGCAATCATGGCGCGCGAGTCCTCGGAAGGAATCAGCCCGACAGTGAGAACCTGCTGTGCCCGTGCCATCGGCACGAAGGCGGACGCTGTCACGGCGGCAGTGCCGAGCAGCAGCTTTCTACGCTTCATCATGGTTGTCTCCAGTGGTCTGCGTTGCATGGAATCCTCAGGTCGTTTCGAAGGGCAAAAGTACCCGTCTCGAGTCTTCCAGTCGTGCGTGTCATGGTCATGACAACGTGAGGATTCGGGACGTCCGGCGTGTTTCTGTCGAGGCCTGGTCCGTCTTGAGCGCGAGTACATCACTAGTACTCATATCGATCAAATTCAAATTTTTTCGATGATCTATATACTGAACCTATAGATCAGAAAGGCTCCCGCGATGCGCCTCACCCAGCTGCGTTCCTTCTATGCCGTGGCCCGCGAAGGCAGCTTCACGCGGGCCGCCGAGCACCTGCATGTGAGCCAGCCCACCATCACCACGCAGGTGCGCTTTCTCGAAGAGGCCTACCAGGTCGAGCTCTTTCACCGGCGCGGCCGGCGCGTGCAGCTCACCGAGATCGGCGAGCAGCTCATGCAGCTGGCGCAGCAGATCTTCAGCCTCGAAGGCGATGCGGTGGCGCTGCTCGGCGACGCCGGCAAGCTGCGCACCGGCCACCTGCGCGTGGCGGCCGTGGGCCCGTACCACGTGACCAAGATGCTGGTCGACTTCAGCCTGCGCTACCCCGACGTGAAGGTCACGGTGAGCACCGGCAATTCACAGGACGTGCTCGACCGCCTTCTCGACTACAGCGCCGACGTCGGCGTGCTCGCACAGCTGGTGCGCGACGACCGCTTTCTGTCGGTGCCCTTCAGCCAGCACCCGGTCGTGATGTTCGTGCCCTCCACGCACCGCTTCGCGAAGCGGCGCAACATCCGGCTCGCGGAGCTGCAGGGCGAACGGCTCATCCTGCGCGAGCAAGGCTCGACCACGCGCAAGGCGCTCGAACTCGCACTGGCCAAAGCCAAGGTCGAGGTCGACGTGGTGATGGAGATCAGCAGCCGCGAAGTGATCCGCGAAGCCGTGGCGCAAGGCCTGGGCATCGCAGCCGTGTCGGGTGTGGAGTTCGTGCCGGGGCCGAACCTGCACATGGTCGGCTTCAGCGACACCGAAATTTTTACCTACGCCCACGTGCTGTGCCTGGCCGAGCGGCGTGAGATGCGCATGGTGAGTGCCTTCTACGACACGCTGGTGCCCGCCATCGAAGCGCGCAAGCGCAAGAGCTGAGAACGAAGGCCGCGTCAGCCGCGCGGATGGTGCGCCGCGTGCAGCTGCTTCAGGCGCTCGCGCGCCACGTGCGTGTAGATGGTGGTGGTCGAGATGTCGGCATGGCCCAGCAGCAGCTGCACCGCGCGCAAGTCGACGCCGTGGTTCAACAGGTGCGTGGCAAACGCATGGCGCAGCGTGTGCGGCGACAGCGGCACGTGGATGCCGGCAGCCGCGGCTTGCTTCTTCACGATGACCCAGAACATCACGCGCGTCATGCCCGCGCCGCGCGCGGTCACGAACAGGTCGGGCGTCTGCTGGCCGTCGAGGATCACGGGTCGCGACTCGTCGAGGTAGCGTTCGATCCAGCGCCGCGCCTCGCCGCCGAAGGGCACGAGGCGCTCCTTGTTGCCCTTGCCGAGCACGCGCAGCACGCCGTCGTTGAGGCTCATGTCGATGGCCTTCAGGGCGACCAGCTCGCTCACGCGCAGGCCGCTCGCGTACATCAGCTCCAGCATGGCGCGGTCGCGCAGGCCGAGCGGGCTCTCGACATCGGGTGCGGCCAGCAGGTCGTCGACCTGCTTCTCGGACAGCGTCTTGATCGCGCGCGGCATCTGGCGCGCCGGCATGAGGCGGATGCTCGGGTCGGCCGTGATGCGCCGCTCGCGCAGCGCCCAGCGGTAGTAGCGCTTGAACACCGTGAGCCGGCGGTTCGCCGACGTCGCCTTGCCCTTGGTGGACAGGCGCACGCCCATGTAGGCCTGCAGGTCGGTCTCGCGCGCGGCGTCCAGCCCCATGCCGCCGCGCTGTTCGCGCAGCCACTGCGCGAACAGCGCGAGGTCGCGGCGGTAGGCGGCCAGCGTGTTCTTCGACAGCCCGTCCTCGAGCCAGAGGGCGTCGATGAAGGTGTCGATGTCGGCGGTGGGGGGGAGCGGCGGCGGCCTCGGTCATGCGGTGCAAGATAACAAAAGAAAAAGCCGCCCGGAACGCGGGCGGCTTTATTGGGAGCGAAGCCGGTCAGTCGAGCTTGAGGTTCTGCTTCTTCACGACCTGCTTGTACACGTCGAACTCGGCCTTGATCTGCGCGGCGAACTGGTCGGGCGTGTTGGCCACGATCAGCGAACCGGTGTCTTCGATGCGCTTCTTCACGGCCGGATCTTCCACCGCCTTCTTCACGCCGGCGTTGATCTTGTCGACCACTTCCTTCGGCAGGCCCTTGGGGCCGAGGATGCCGTAGTAGGCCATGCGGTTCACCGGCTCCAGGCCGACTTCCTTGAAGGTCGGCACGTTCGGCAGGCCGGCCACGCGCGTCGGCGCCGACACCACGATCGGCACCAGGCGGCCGCTCTGGATGAAGGGCATCGCCGAGGGCAGGTTGTCGAAGATGATCGGCACCTGGCCGGCCACCACGTCGTTCAGCGCCGGGCCCGCGCCGCGGTACGGGATGTGCGTGACGAAGGTGGTGGTCAGGCTCTTGTACAGCTCCATCAGCAGGTGGCCGATGCCGCCCGTGCCCGACGAGGCGTACGAATACTTGCCCGGATTCTTCTTCAGCTCGGCCACGAACTCGGCGTAGTTCTTGGCCGGGAAGCTCGGGTTCACGGCGATCACGTTCGGCGTGGCCGCGATGTTGATGATCGGCGTGAAGTCGGTGATCGGGTCGTACGGCGTCTTCGGGTTGATGGCCGGGTTGGCGGCCGTGCTCGACACCGTGGCCACGCCCAGCTTGTAGCCGTCGGCCGGTGCGCGCGCCGTTTCGGCCGCGCCCACGATGCCGCCGCCACCGGCGCGGTTGATCACCACCACCGGCTGGCCCAGCACCTTGCCCAGCGGGTCGGCGATCACGCGCGCCACGATGTCCGTCGTGCCGCCGGGTGCGAACGGCACGCTCAGTTCGACCGGCTTGGTGGGATAGCCCTGCGCGAAACTCTGGCCTGCCACTGTGATCAGCGCGGCAGCGCCCACGAACGCGCTCCATTGACGACGTTGCATCGATAACTCCTTGACTTGACGGGACCGGCCGGGGCGGCCGGAAAAAAGCGAAGCCCGGATGCTAGCGGGTCGGGGCTTTCCGTCATGCTGTGGAATACCCACGGTTGTGCCGGTTTATGCTCGAAGCGGTGAACTACGCGCAGCTGCTCTTCCCCGATTTCTCCCTCATCGCCATCGGCTGGCTCCTGTGCCGCTACACCGCGCTCGACCGCCGCGTGTGGGACCAGGTCGAGAGCCTGGTGTATTACTTTCTATTTCCCGTCCTGCTGTTCCATTCGATCGTGCGCAGCCCGCTCGACTTCGGCGCGACCTCGAGCCTGCTGACCGCGGGCGTGGGCGTCGGGCTGGCCGGCATCGCGATGGCCTACGCCCTGCCCTTCGTGCCGGGCCTGCGCTCGCACATCGACCGGCACGACCATGCCGCGAGCGCGCAGATCGCGTTCCGCTTCAACTCCTTCATCTGCCTGGCGCTGGCCGAGCGGCTGGCCGGGCCCGAAGGCCTGCTGCTGATCGCGGTGCTGATCGGCGTGTGCGTGCCGATGTTCAACATCGCCGCTGTATGGCCGATGACGCGGCATGCGCAGACGGGCTTCGTGCGGCAGCTGGTGCGCAATCCGCTGATCGTGGCGACGCTGGCGGGGCTGCTGGCCAATGTGCTGGGGCTTACGGTGCCTGGCTGGTTGACGCCTACGCTCACGCGGATCGGGGCTGCGTCGCTGGCGTTGGGGCTGCTGGCGGCGGGGGCGGGGATGCAGTTTGCGACGTTGGGGCGGGGGAAGGTGTTGGCGGTGTCTGTGCTGGCGATACGGCACTTCTTCTTGCCGCTGGTGGCTTGGGGGTTGTCGCTTGCCTTGAGGCTGGACGTTACGCAGGCTTCGGTATTGATGGCTTTTTCTGCTGTTCCTACTGCTTCCAGTGCTTATGTGTTGGCGGCGCGGATGGGATACAACGGACCGTACGTCGCGGGGCTGGTGACGCTGTCGACCATCCTTGGGGTGGTTAGTTTGCCGTTTGCATTGGCGCTACCTCGGTAGTTGGACGTCTTCAGGGATTTGCTTCCCGAGGCCGGGTCTCGCCCCGGCAGGCGACCTACTTTTCTTTGCTTCGCCAAAGAAACGTAGGCAAAAGAAAGGCGACCCTACTGTCTGCGTCCCTCCGCTTCGCTACGGGCAACCTGCGGTGCTCACGTTTCGCGGGGTCTCGCCGAACTCGCTTCGCTCAAACAAGGGCGAGCCCTGATCCGCGAAACGCTGCGCTCCTCGGCGCATACAGAAGGGGTTGGGGAACCCCTCGGGCCATCGCTTCGCTCGGCCAGTAGGCCGCCGCAGGCGCTTCGCGCCTGCGGCGGCTGGAATTGGTAGCGGCATGTGCGCGGCGCGCGTGGATATAAGCGCAAACGCGAGCACGGGATTCGGCTGTTGGAAGTTCCCGGGCCGAGCAAAGCGACGGCCCGCCCGGTGTCAAAGCCCCTCTGGCTGCGCCGAGGAGCGCAGCGTTTCGCGGATCAGGGCTCGCAGCTGTTTGAGCGAAGCGAGTTCTGCGAGACCCCGCGAAACGCGAGCACCGCAGGTTGCCCGTAGCGAAGCGAAGGGTCGCAGACAGTGGGGTCGCCTTTTCTTTGCTTACTTTCTTTTGGCGAAGCAAAAGAAAGTGAGTCCGCCGCCGGGCGGAACTCCCGGCCCCGGAAAGCAAACCCACGCGCCAAGTTCAACGAGCCAGCAAGGCAGGCAAAGCCGAAGCCAACATAGCAACCCCAGACAACGTCAACAAGCTCAACACGATCTTGCGAAACGCCGCTTCACTGATCCCGATATACAACCGAGCCCCCAACAACACCGGCACCGCAACAGCCGCAGCGACCAACACCAGCAACGGCAAAACCGACCGCCCGATGCTCCCGCTCGCCACATGCACAGCAAATGCCACAGCCAGCATCGAGAGGTTGAAGTTCTGGATCACAGCACGTTGCGTGTCGCGCTGAAAGCCGCGCAGCGTGCACCACAACGTCGGCACGACGCCCGAGAAGCCGCCGATGCCCGCCATCACACCGCCGATGGCGCCCGCAATGCCGTCCGCCGCGCGGCCACCGAATGTGATCTTCGGCAGGTGCTGCGACATCAGCATGGCCGGGCACCACAGCACCAGCAGCGTACCCAGGCACACCTTGAACAGCACGATGTCCAGGTGCGGCAGCAGCCAGACACCGAAGGGCACGCCGACCAGTCCGCCGAGCACGAAGGGCCAGAGGATGCGCTTGTCTAAAGACCGCCGCATCGTGAGCGCCGCAATCACCTGCCCCGTGAGGGCGCCGAACAGCGCGAGCACGGCGGCCAGTTGCGGCTCCAACGTCCAGGCCCACACGGACATCGCGACCATGCCGAAGGCAAAGCCCGACAGGCCCTGCACGAACCCCGCGAGCACAGCACCCACGATCACATAGACATACAAGGCTTGCATGCGGCCGATGATAGGGGGCCGCCCCCCGCGCCCAAGTGGCTTACGCCGACGCAGGCACCAGCGCCGTGCGACGCACGCGCCGCACATTGAAGGCACTGGCGATGAGCACGCCCTGCACCAGCGCCAACCCGACGATCACGCTCGTGTACTGGCCGTGGTCCATCAGCCGGCCGAACACCAGCGGCGCCACGGCCTGCCCGATGTCCAGGCCCGCGTACACCACGCCATAGACACGCCCGGTCGCATTGGGCGGCGTCGACTTCTTCACCAGCAGGTCGCGCGACGGCCCGGCAACGCCCGAGACGAAACCCATCGCGCCGAACAGCACCGGCACCATCACCGGCGGAAACTGCGCAAAGGCCAGCACCAACGCCAGCGCCGCCGCCACGCCGAAGCCCGCGCCCACGATGCGCTCGCAGCGCGAGGGGTCGGAGGCCAGGAAACCGCCCACCACCATGCCCGCCGCGCTCGCCACCATGTAGACCGTGAGGCACACCGCCACCAGCGCCACCGGCACCGCATGCAGATGGCCCGCGGCCACCGGCGCGAAGGTCTGCACCACGCTGATCACGGCGGCGTAGAAAAAGAAGAAGCCGAAGCACATCCACACGGCCGGGATGCGCAGGAAGTCGAACTCGCCGCCCACCGGTGCGGGCTCGCCCTGCCCCGTGGCCTTGTGCACGGCCGCAGCATCGAGCGCCAGCACGCTGCGGTAGATCCACAGGATCAGCAACACCACGATCGCCACCACGCCGGCGGAGGCCAGCGCCACGCGCCACGAGAAGGCGATGGCGATCGGCACCACGAAGGCCGGCGCCAACGCCCAGCCCAGGCTGCCGGTGATGCCATGCACGCTGTAGGCATGGCCCAGCCGCGTGGGCGCGACCTTGCGGTTGAACAGCGTGTAGTCGACCGGGTGGAACACGCCGTTGCCGATGCCGCCGACCACCGCGCACGCCAGCAGCATCCAGTAGCTCTGCGCCATGGCATAGCCGAAGGCCGCGAGCCCCAGCGCGCCCAGCCCGACGAACAGCACCGGGCGCGGGCCCAGCTTGTCGACGATGAAGCCCGAGGCCGCCTGCACGATGCACGAGACCACGAAGAACACCGTGAGCACCGCGCCCAGCTCGGTGTAGCTCACGTTGAACGCGTCCTTCAGCCAGGGAAACAGCGGCGCCAGGATCAGCTGGCTGAAATGGCTCACCGCATGCGCCAGGCCGACCAGCCCGATCAGTTGGGCGTCGGTGCGCAAAGTGGTGGCGGGAACGGCTGTCGAGGAAGTGGATGACATGGATTGCTACAAAAAACCGGTGCGGGCACCGATGCTATGCGGCACCGACGCGGCAGAATGGCGATACAGCGACAACATTTGTCGAAACCATGCCAAGCGCCGTTCCCCCCCACGCTCCGCCCGCTCCCGAGCCAGCCTCCCCCGCCAAGGCGCGCGGAACCCCCACCGCGCCGACCAACAGCGTGGGCCCGCTCACACCGCACCTGTACGCCCCCGACGCGGTGCGCCCGCTGCGCGCCAAGGAACACTTCCTGAGCGCCGACACGCTGGTCGAGTTGCACGAGCACCCGTGGCCGCAGCTCACGTTCTCGACGCGCGGCGTGATCCGCCTGAGCACGCAGGACGGCAGCTACATCGTGCCGCCGTCGCGCGCGCTGTGGGTGCCGGCCAACATGCCGCACAGCATCACGCTGATCGAAGACGCCGAGCTGCGCACCGTCTACCTGCACGCCTGGATCGCGCCCACCTGGGAGAAGTGCGAGGTGCTCGAGATCAGCCCGCTGCTGCGCGCCCTGATGCTTGCGCTCGACACCACGCCCGACGGCCTGCCCCCGGCCGACCCGCACGCGCCGCAGCGCGAACGGATGATCGCGCCACTCCTGGTCGACGAGGTCGAGCGCGCCACGCAGATCCGCATCGACGTGCCGCTGCCCTCCGACAAGCGCCTGCGCCAGCTGTGCGAGACGCTGCTGCGCAACCCGGCCGACCGCGCCACGCTGGCCGAACGCGCCGCCGCCATCGGCGCCAGCGAGCGCACGGTGGCGCGGCTGTTCCGCGACCAGCTCGGCATGAGCTGGCAGCAATGGCGCCAGCAGGCCGTGATGGCGCACGCACTGCCGCTGCTGGCGCGCGGCATGGCCGTGAGCCAGGTGGCGTCGGCCAGCGGTTACGCCACCGACAGCGCCTTCTGCGCCATGTTCAAGGCGGCCACGGGGCGCTCGCCCACCTCGTTCCAGCACCGCAAGCGGCCGGCCACCCTTTGATGCCGCAGGGCATGGAGCGGGCACGCCATGGTGCTCTGGCAAGATCGGCGACCGACACCGACACCATGCACTCACCGATCCCCCTGCACATCGCGGCCGAGGCCAGGCCTGCAACGTGGACCGCCGACATCTGGCTGCGCATCCGCCGCCATTTCCTGCTGAAGGCGGTCGGCACCACGGCCTTCACCTGGCTGTTCTTCATCGGCTACTTCCACCTGCTGCGCAACCCGGCCTTTCCGGTCACGGTGATGCCACTGACGCCGCTGGACCACCTGATTCCGTTCCAGCCCTACACGCTCGGCGCCTACCTGTCGCTGTGGGTGTACGTGGGCTTTGCGCCGGGGCTGCAGCTCACCTTTCGCGAGCTGGTGGTCTACGGGCTGTGGATCGGCGCGCTGTGCCTGAGCGGCCTGGGCCTTTTCTACTTCTGGCCGACGCAGATCCCGCCGCTGGACATCGACGTCTCGGGCTACCCCGGCTTCGCGATGCTGCAGGGCGTGGACGCGGCGGGCAACGCCTGCCCGTCGATGCACGTGGCGGTCGCCATCTTCACCGCCGTGCGCCTGGCCGACGTGCTGCGCGCGGCGCGCACGCCGTGGCTGCTGCAGGCGATCAACTGGGCCTGGTTTGCCGCCATTGCCTATTCCACGCTGGCGGTCAAGCAGCATGTGGTGCTCGACGCGGTGGCCGGCGCGCTGCTCGGGCTGGCCTTTGCGCTGCCCTCGTTGCGCTGGCGCCCCGGCCCCCGTTGATCCGGGGCCGCCCCGAGGATTTCCCTAAGGTCGAAGCGGATATCATCAATCACCATTGATCATCAACACAGGCCGAACGAGGAAGGGATCGACCCCGTGGCCCGCCACCCGCAAGGGACAGGCAGCCCATCGATCAACGGCGGCACAAGACGACAGGCATCGCAGATGAGTTCGCTGAAGGAATTGCAGGACCTGATCCACGAGAAGTACGGCATCGAACCGTCCAAGCTCGACCCCCACGCCTCGATGCGTGAAACCGGCGGACTCGATTCGCTGGCACTGGCCGAATTCCTGTTCGCCATCGAAGACCATTTCGGCATCACCATGCCCGACGACGACGCGAGCATCGACACCCTGGCCGAGCTCGCGCAGCTGGTCGACAAGGTCCGGGCCGCCAAGACAGCGTGAGCACGCACGAAGTCGCCGTCACCGGGCTGGGCGTCATGGCGCCGCATGGCGACGCGCCCGACGCACTGTTCGATGCGCTCTTGCAGGGCCGCTCGGCCATCGCACCGGTCTTTCCCGAACTCCCCAAACCCGCCGCCGCCGCCACGGTCGCCTTCGACGAAACGCGCTGGTTCACCAAGCTGCAGCTCGCGGGCGTCGACCGCGTGAGCCAGCTGGCCGTGGCCGCCGCCGACCTCGCCCTGCGCGATGCGGGGCTGACCCTGAGCGATGCCGGCATCGATGCCGAGCGCGTCGGTGTCTACGCCGGTTGCGGCATGGGCGGCGCCGCCGCGCTCGAGGCCGCCTACCGCGGCAACGGGCGCGTCTCGCCGCTCACCATTCCCGCCTTCATGCCCAACGCGCCGGCCGCCCATGTGGCCATGCGCAACGGCGTGCTGGGCCCGGTGCTCACGTACTCGGTCGCCTGCGCCTCGTCGTCGGTGGCCATCGCCGAGGCGGCCAAGGCAGTGCAGCGCGGCGAGGTCGACATCGCCATCGCGGGCGGCAGCGAAGCGCTGATCGTCCCGGGCGTGGTGCTGGCCTGGCAGGCCATGCAGACGTTGGCCGGCTTCCAGCCCGGCGAAGCGGCCGGCGCGGTGCGCCCCTTTGCCACCGACCGCAGCGGCTTCGCACTGGGCGAAGGCTCGGCCTTCCTCATTCTCGAATCGGCCGAACGCGCCCGCGCGCGCGGCGCCCGCCGCTACGCCACGCTGGCCGGCTGGGGCCTGAGCAGCGACGCCACCCACCTCACCAAGCCCGATGCACCGGGCCAGGCCCGCGCCCTGCGCGCCGCGCTGCGCCAGGCCGGCCTGCAGCCGCGCGACGTGGGCTACTGCAATGCCCACGGCACGGCCACGCGCATCGGCGACGTGGTCGAGCGCAACGCGCTGGCCGAGGTCTGGGGCGCCGACTTCGACGCCCTGCGCGTCAGCTCGACCAAGGCGCTGCACGGCCACATGCTGGGCGCGGCCGGGGCCATCGAGGCGCTCATCACCGTGCTGGCACTGCACCGGCGCGAGCTGCCGCCCAACGCGAACTGCCGCGACATCGACCCCGACTGCCGGATGAACCTCGTCGCCCCCGGCGACAGCGCCGCACCCGCGCTCGAGGCCGCCATCAGCAACTCTTTCGCCTTCGGCGGCACGAACTCCGTGCTGCTGTTCCGCCGGGGCTGAGCTGCGTGCTTTTGCGGGCCGTGCGCACCCCGCGGCGCTGTGCCCCGCGCGATAGAGACATTCCGGGCTCTCCGGTATGCTGGTGGGCGCTTCTCCCCCCATGTCCGTCCAAGGAGGCCACCATGCACGTTCGCTCCACATTCGTCGCCCTTGCCCTGCTCGCCGTAGGCGCTTCGGTGCAGGCCAACAACCTGCTCGACCAGCTGAAAGAACAGGCCAGCGCGGCGGTCAACTCGCAAGGCAGCAGCAGCAGCAGCAGCAGCGGTGGCGGCTCGGCGCTCAGCAACCTCAGCCTCGGCGGCTTCAAGATGCCCGCCATCGGCTCCAGCACCATCGGCAGCGCGGCCGGCGTGCTCGAGTACTGCGTCAAGAACAACTACCTCGGCGGCGATGCCGCCTCCGTCAAGGACAAGCTGCTCGCCAAGATCACCGGCCAGAAGAAACAGGAAAACGACTTCGCGAGCGGCGCCAAGGGCCTGCTCAAGGGCGGCGACGGCAAGTCGCTCAACCTCAAGGGGCTGTCGTCGAAGGTCAAGGAAAAGGCCTGCGACTACGTCCTGAAAAACGCGACCTCACTGATCTAGGCTCTTTCTCTCTCTCCCGCTCTCCGCGCGCGGCGTGCCCGCCGTGCGCGCGCCCCGCTTCATGAATCCGGCTTCTCCCTCCTCTTCCCCCGCACCGTCTCTTCGCCAGCGCCTTGCACGCTGGGTTCCCGGCCTCGGCTGGCCCCGACCTTCCGCCGCGCTGCTGCGCAACGAGGCCATGGCCGGCATCACCGTCGCGCTGATGGTGCTGCCGCAGGGCGTGGCCTATGCGGCGCTGGCCGGCATGCCGCTGGTCACGGGCGTGTACGCGGCGCTGTTCCCGGCGCTCATCGCCGTGATGTTCAGCTCGTCGCAGCGGCTGTCGGTGGGGCCGACCGCGCTCACCAGCCTGCTGGTGGGCGCGTCGCTCGCGCCGCTGGCGGTGGCGGGCAGCGACGAATGGGTGGCGATGGCGGTGTGGCTCACGCTGATGTCGGGCGCGATCCAGATCGTGCTCGGCGCGGGGCGCTTCGGCTGGCTGCTGCGGCTGGTCAATTCGCCGGTGCTGATCGGCTTCACGCAGGGCGCGGCGGTGCTGATCGCGATCTCGCAGCTGCCCGCGCTGCTGGGCTTCACGGGGCGCACCATCCCGCAGGTGCTGCAGGGTGGGCCGCTGCCCGACCTCACGGCCATCGCCTTCGGCCTGGGCAGCATCGCCGTGCTGTGGCTGGGCAAGCGCTGGGTGCCGCGCTTCCCGACCACGATGGCGCTGGTGGCCGGCGCGGCCGCCATCAGCTGGAGCATCAACTACGCGCTGCGCGGCGGCGCCGTGGTGGGCGCCCTGCCCTCGGGCCTGCCTTCGTTCTACTGGCCCGGCCTGCTGCCGGCGCACACCTTCAGCGCGCTGGTGCTGCCCGCGCTGATGATCACGCTGGTGAGCTTTCTGGAGACCGCGTCGAGCGCCAAGGTCGACAACGGCCGCGCCGGTACGCTGTGGAACGAAAACCAGGACCTGATCGGCCAAGGTCTGGCCAAGCTGGCCTCGGGCTTCACGGGATCGTTCCCCACCAGCTCGTCGTTCTCGCGCTCGGCCATCACGCTCTACGCGGGTGCGCAGACCGGCTGGGCGACGCTGTTCAGCGTGGCGGTGGTGGCCGGCGCGCTGCTGTGGCTGATGCCGCTGCTGTACCACGTGCCGCAGGCGGTGCTGGCGGCGGTGGTGGTCACGGCCATCCTCGGGCTGGTGAAGCCGTCGAGCTTCACGGCGCTGTGGCGCGTTTCGCGGCTGGAAGCCGGCATCGCCTTCGGCACCTTCGTGCTCACCATCGCCACCGCGCCGAGCATCTACTGGGGCGTGCTGGGCGGCCTGCTCGCCAGCCTGGCGCACTACATGTACCGCCACCTGCACCCGCGCATCATCGAAGTGGGCCTGCATCCCGACGGCAGCCTGCGCGACCGCCACCTCTGGAAGCTGCCGCCGCTCGCGCCGCAGCTGTATGCGGTGCGCATGGACGCCGAACTCGACTTCGCCTCCGCCTCCACACTGGAGCGCGCGCTCACGGTCGCGCTGGCCGAGCGCCCCGACCTGACCGACGTGTGCCTGTTTGCGCAGCCGATCAACCGCATCGACATCACCGGCGCCGAGGTGTTCGGCTCGATCCGCCGGATGATGGAATCCAAGGGCGTGCGCCTGCACCTGAGCGGCATGAAGCTGCCGGCCATGCAGGTGCTGGAACGCGCCGGCCTGCTCGCGCCGGGGCCGATGCTCTTCAGCTACCGCACCGACGCCGAGGCGCTGGCCGCGCTGATGCCGCGCATCGACATGCCCGAAGAAGCCGAAGCCGCGGCCTGACCGCGCGCGCCTCTTCCCCCACACGGGCGCCATGAAAACCACCATCGAAGAACTGGTCGCCTTCCGCGCCGTGGTGGACACCGGCTCGATCACCGCCGCGGCCGACCAGCTGGGCCAGACCGTGTCGGGCATCAGCCGCGCGCTGAGCCGGCTCGAACAGAAGCTCGGCACCACGCTGATGCGTCGCACCACGCGGCGGCTCGAACTCACCGAGGAAGGCGCCGCCTTTTTGCAGCGCACGCGCGCCATCCTCGATGCGATCGACGATGCCGAGGAGCACATGGCCGCGCGCCGCCAGCAGCCGGCCGGCCGGCTGCGCGTGAACGCCGCCTCGCCTTTCATGCTGCACGCCATCGTGCCGCTGGTGCCGGAGTTCCGCCGGCTCTATCCGCAGATCAGCCTCGAACTCGACACCGACGACCTGCCCATCGACCTGCTGGAGCGGCGCACCGACGTGGCGATCCGCATCGGCCCGCTGCGCGACTCCACGCTGCATGCGCGCCCGCTCGGCACGCACCGGCTGCGCGTGCTCGCGAGCCCCGCCTACCTCGAGGCCCACGGCAAGCCGCGCAAGGTCGACGAGCTGGCCGGGCACGCGCTGCTGGGCTTCACGCAGCCCGAGTCGCTCAACCGCTGGCCGCTGCGCGGTGTGCACGGCGACGAATGGACCATCGCGCCCTCCGTGGTCGCGTCCAGCGGCGAGACGCTGCGCCAGCTGGCGCTGGCCGGCGTGGGCATCGTCTGCCTGTCGGACTTCATGACCGCCGCCGACCGCGCCAGCGGTGCGCTGGTGCAGGTGCTGCCCAAGGACACGGTCGACGTGCGCCAGCCCGTCAATGCCGTGTACTACCGCAACACGCAGCTGTCGGCGCGCATCACCTCGTTCCTCGATTTCCTGTCGCAACGCATGGGCTGAGTTCAGCCCGGCGGCATCCGTTCGAACTTCGGCAGCGCCGGGTCGAGGAAGTCCCAGGCGTGCCCGCGCACCGCGTACGTGACCGCCTGCGGCCGGTAGCGCCCCGGGTCGTCCAGGCTGGCGGCATGCACGGTGAAGACGCCGGGCATCGCCGCGAAGGTCATGTACACGGGCGAGCCGCAGGTCGGGCAGAACGCGCGCGTCTTCATGTTGCCGCTGTCGCCCTTGAGGCTCCACAGCGTGGCCGCGCCCGTCTGCTTCACCTCGGCGCCCGCGAAGCTGAGGTACGAGCCGTGGCCCGTGCCGCTCTTGCGCTGGCAGTCGAGGCACTGGCAGTCGTTCTGGAACACGGGTTCCCCTGAGATCTCGTAGCGGATGGCGCCGCATGCGCAACCGCCGGTGTAGGCCGGGTTCATGGTTCTTGTCCTTTTCGAAGTGGTGACGGGCAATCTAGTCGCGCGAGGGCTGGAGCGGGGAGTAACAAGATCGTCGTGAATCCGGGGCGGGCCAGAATCCGGCAGTCACGAAGACACATCCCCAAGGAAATGCCATGCACGTCGACCTGGTGTCCGAAGCCCAACACGATTCGCTCATCGAGCTGCTGACCGAACTGCACGGCTTCTACAACGAAGGCGCGCGCGTGCCGCGCGAGCTGGTGCGCGAACACCTGCTGGGCAATCTCCTCGCGCCCGGTTCGCCGCACCAGCTCGTGGTGGCATCGACAGACGCGCACACCGTGGTCGGGCTGGCCGCGATCACCTGGGTCTTCTCGCTGGTCGACTTCGCGCCGGAGCAACGCAGGCACTGCCAGCTCAAGGAGCTCTACGTGAAGTCGGGCCACCGCAGCGCCGGGGCGGGTCGCGCCCTCATGGCCTGGGTGGCCGCGCGCGCCGTCGCGCAGGGGTGCCACCGCATCGACTGGCCCGTGAAGGCGACGAATGCGCGGGGCATTGCGTTCTACGAAGGGCTCGGCGCGTTCCGGGTGGCCGAGCGGCTGAGCTACCGGCTGCTGCAGCCGGCCCTGGGGGAGCTGGCGGCCTTCACGGTCCCTGCGTGACCGCCACCCGCTCCACCGCCGCCGACGCGATCTCGTAGCCGCTCACCCCCATGTCGGCCGATGCGTAGCGCGCCGCCTTCAGCGTGCCGCTCACGCGCACCGTGTCCATCGCGTGCAGCCCCTTCACGGGCGCGGGCGCGATCACGTGGACGATCTGGTTGGCGGGCGGTGGCGGGGTGTGGATGCAGGCGCCGAAATACGGCACCAGCAAAAACTCGCGGATGCCGTCTTGCGTGGCATCGAGCGGCACGACGAAACCCGAGAGCCTGGCGGGCTTGCCGTCGAGCGCGACGTTGACCGGCGCGTTGTCCCAGACGGCGCGCATCTCATCGAGCATCTGGATCGCGCGCGGGTCGTTGTCGCGCAGCGCTTCGAGGCTGATGTTGCGGTAGCGCTGGGTCGGGTCCCACTCCTTGGGCACCAGCGCGTCCCAGGCCATCTCCTGCGCGGCCGGCGCGCTGGCCGCGCCCTGCCCCTGGGCCGCGTCCGGGCTGCAGGCGGACAGCAGGCTGCCCGCGACCGCCATCAGCAGCACCATTCCCGTGCGACGAACAAAAACACTCATGGCCCCGATTGTGCTTGCCGAAGGTGACACAGCGCTCGGGGCGGGCCAGAAGACCTGCCCTGAAACGAATGGGCACACATGGCAAAAAGGCGGGCGCCGCGCCAGAATGCCGCACCACGACCACGAGGAGATCCGCATGGCACCCACAGGATGGCTTGGATTGACGTCACTCGGCACGGTTCACACCGCGATCAGCCTGATCGCCGTGTTCGCAGGCATCTGGGCCCTGCTGCGCTACAAGGAAATCACCCTGCGCACCGGCCTGGGCCAGGTCTTCGTCTGGACCACGGTGCTGACCTGCCTCACGGGCTTCGGCATCTTCCAGCACGGCGGTTTCGGCAAGCCGCATGCGCTGGGCATCATCACTTTGGTGGCGCTGGCCGTCGGTGCGCTGGCGGGGTATGGGCGGCTCGGGCCGAAATCGCGCTACATCGAGGCGGTCGCCTATTCGGCGAGCTTTCTCTTCCACTGGATTCCGGCGTTCACCGAAACGCTGACGCGCTTTCCGCTGGGCGCGCCGCTGCTGCCGAACGCCGAGGCGCCCGAACTGAAGGCGATCACCGCGGTGCTCGGCGCGCTGTACGTGGTCGGCGTGACGCTGCAGATCAAGCGGCTGCGCGGCGACAAGCCCGTCAGTCCTGCACCCGCCCGCGCAGGCTCTTGATCTGCGAGCGCTGGCTCTTGCCTTCGAGCCGGCGCTGCTTCGAACCGTAGGTGGGCTTGGTGGCGCGCCGCACGCGCGGCGGCGTGGCCACGCTGTCGATCACCGCCTGCAGCCGCGCGAGTGCGTCGGCACGGTTCATCTCCTGTGTGCGGTGCTGCTGCGCCTTGAGCACGAACACGCCTTCCTGCGTGATGCGGCTGTCGCGCAGGGCGAGCAGCCGCTCCTTTACATCGGCCGGCAGCGAGCTGGCATGGATGTCGTAGCGCAGGTGCACCGCGCTCGACACCTTGTTGACGTTCTGCCCGCCCGCCCCCTGCGCGCGGATGGCGCTGATCTCGACCTCGTCGGGGTCGATCAGGAGTGGGGGGCGGAGCATGCCCGCGAGTGTGCCCTCAAACGCGCTCGAAGACGGCGGCAATGCCTTGTCCGCCGCCGATGCACATCGTGACGAGTGCATAGCGGCCGCCCGTGCGGTGCAGCTCGGCGATCGCCTTCGTCGTGATGATCGCGCCGGTCGCGCCCACCGGGTGGCCGAGCGAAATGCCCGAGCCGTTCGGGTTCACCTTGGCGGGGTCGAAGCCCAGCTCCTTGATGACCGCGCAAGCCTGCGCGGCAAACGCTTCGTTCGACTCGATCACGTCGAAGTCGCTGACCTTCAGGCCCGTGCGCTCCAGCACCTTGCGCGTGGCCGGCACGGGGCCGATGCCCATGTACGCGGGTTCGACGCCTGCGTGCGCGTAGCCGACAAGGCGAGCCAGCGGCTTCAGGCCCAGCGCCTTCACGCGGCCGCCTTCGGCCAGCACCACGGCGGCGGCGCCGTCGTTGATGCCCGAGGCATTGCCGGCGGTCACGAGGCCGTCCTTCTTGAACGCAGGCTTCATCTTCGACAGCGTGTCGACGGTGGTGTCGGCGCGCACGTGCTCGTCGGTGTCGAACAGCACGACGCCCTTGCGCGTCTTCACCTCGACCGGAACGATCTGCTCCTTGAAGCGGCCCGCGGCAATGGCGGCGGCGGCGCGCTGCTGGCTGGTCACGGCCAGCTCGTCCATCTGCTCGCGCGTGATGCCGTAGCGCGCGGCCACGTTCTCGGCCGTGATGCCCATGTGGATCTTCTCCCACGGGTCGTGCAGGATGCCCAGCATGTAGTCGACCAGCACCGCGTCGCCCATGCGTGCGCCATAGCGCGCCGAGGTGTCGAAGTACGGGCCGCGGCTCATCGATTCGGAGCCGCCGCCGATGGCGATGTCGCAGTCGCCCAGCGCAATGGCCTGCGCCGCCGACACGATGGCCTGCAGGCCCGAGCCGCACAGGCGGTTCACGTTGAAGGCCGGCGTCTCGATGGGGCAGCCCGCATCGATGGCGGCCACGCGGCTCAGGTACGCGTCCTTCACGTCGGTGGGAATCACGTTGCCCATGACCACATGGCCGATGGCGTCGGCGGCCACGCCGCTGCGCTCGATGGCGGCCTTGACGGCGGTGGTGGCCAGTTGCGTGTTGGGCACGTCCTTGAGCGCGCCGCCGAAGGTGCCGATGGCGGTGCGGGCGGTGCCGACCACGAAGATGTCGCGTGAAGTCATGGGATGGATCTCCTGGATTGAAAAACGAAAACAGCGAATTCTTCAGCGGCCGGTGAAGGCCGCGGGCTTCTTGCCGAAAAAAGGCATCGAGGCCGATGCGGAAATCGGCAGTGGCCGCGCAGGACTGGAACGCGGCCGACTCGGCGTCGAGCTGGCTCGCGAGGTCGCGGTCGAGCGAGCCGCGCATCAGCCGGCGCAAGTGGCCCAGCGCCACGGTCGGCCCCTTGGCCAGCCGCTGCGCGAGCGCCATGGCCTCGGCTTCGAGCTCGGCCGCGGGCACCACGCGGTTGATGAGGCCCAGGCGTTCGGCGGCGGCGGTGTCGTAGGTGTCGCCGAGCATCGCGATCTCCAGCGCGCGGCGCATGCCGACCAGGCGCGGCAGCGCCCACGAGGCGCCGACGTCGCAGCTGGTGCCGACGTTCACGTAGGCCAGGTTGAAGCGCGTGCCCTCGGCCGCGAGCACGAAGTCGGCCTGCAGCATCAGGCTCAGGCCCGCACCGGCCGCCACGCCGTGCACCTGCGCGACCAGCGGCGCGTCCATGGCGTCGAGCACGGTCAGCGCCTCGTGCAGCGGGCCGATGAGGTCGGCCGCGCCCTGCTTCGGGTCGGCGCTCAGCACGCCGAGGTCGCCGCCGGCCATGAAGCCCTTGCCCGCACCGCTCAGCAGCACGGCACGCACGCTCTTGTCGGCAGCCAGGGTGCGCGCGGCGGCGAGGAAGGCGGTGGCCATCGGCACGTCGATGGCGTTGAGCGCGGCCGGCCGGTTGAAGCGCAGCGTGGCCACCGCGCCTTCGCGGCCCACCAGCAGGGGCGAAGAAGAAGTCTCTGAAGTCATGGGTTCACTCGGGTAGGGGCGCGCTGCAGCACGCCGTTGAGCAGCAGTTCGATGCCCTGGTCGGCGATCTGGTCGGGCGTGAGGTCGCCGTCGGGGCGGTACCAGCGGCCGATCCAGCTCAGGGCGCCGGCCAGCATGAAGGCCGCCATCTTCGGGTCGCAGGGCGCGAGCGCGCCCTCGGCCACGCCCTCTTCGATCAGGCGGCGGAAATGCCCGTCGATGCCGGCTTTGAGGCGGCGCAGTTCCTTCTTGAGCGGATCGGGCAGCGGGTCTTCGCCGATGCGGATCACGCACATGCCGAAGTCCTGCGTGACCACGCCCGAGTAGATGCGCATGCAGGCCTTGAGCTGGTCGATGGCGCTGCCGCCTGCGGCGCGCACCTCGCCGATGCCGGTCTGCATGAGGTCCAGCGCCATCTTCACGCACTCGAGCAGGATCTGGTCCTTGTTCTCGATGTAGTAGTACAGCGTGGGCTTGCTCACGTTGAGCCGCTCGGCAATGTCGTCGAGCGAGGTCGCGTGGAAGCCGCGCTCGTTGAAGAGCTGGGCGGCCGTGCGCAACACGGCCATGCGCTTGACCTCGCGCTGCTGCGCACGGCGGTCGGCAGGCGCCCACGGGGAGGCTGAAGCAGGAACGGCGGTGGAACGGGGCATGGGGTTTGTGCGGGCGGGGAAAGTCCCGATGCCGCGAACTGCGGCGAACACGGACATTACCGGCCAGTAGGAATTTTACGGGCCAGTAGCATTTCGCTGCTGGACACAAACCCTGACCTTGCGGCGCGCCCCTTAGCCATGCCTGACGAGACTCGACGGGATACCCCCATGTCCGCACCTTCCGCCACGGCCCCGGTGCTGCAGGCCGAGGCGTTGACGCTGGCATTCGGCGGGGTGAAGGCCTTGACCAACGTCGGCTTCAGCGTCGCGCCCGGCTCCATCACCGCGGTGATCGGGCCCAACGGCGCGGGCAAGACCTCGCTGTTCAACACCATCTCGGGCTTCTACAAGCCCTCGCAGGGCCGCGTGCTGTTCGAGGGCGCCGACATCACCCGCCTGCCCGCCCCCAAGCGCGCCGCGCTCGGGCTGGCGCGCAGCTTCCAGAACATCGCGCTGTTCCGCGGCATGACCGTGCTCGACAACATCAAGCTCGGCCGCCATACCCACCTGAAGACCAACGTGTTCGACGCCCTCTTCTACCTGGGCCGCGCGCGCCGCGAAGAGGCCGAGCTGCGCCGCGACGTCGAAGAACGCATCATCGATTTCCTCGAGATCGACCACATCCGCCACGCCTCCGTCGCCGCCCTGCCCTACGGCCTGCAGAAGCGAGTGGAAATGGCGCGTGCGCTGGCCATGCAGCCCAAGGTGCTGATGCTCGACGAACCCGTGGCTGGCATGAACCGCGAAGAAACCGAAGACATGGCGCGCTTCATCCTCGACGTGCGGCGCGAGTGGGGCATCACGGTGCTGATGGTGGAGCACGACATGGGCATGGTGATGGACCTGTCGGACCACGTGGTGGTGCTCAACTTCGGCCAGGTGATTGCGCAAGGCACGCCGGCGCAGGTGCAGGCCGACCCGGAAGTGATCCGCGCCTACCTCGGCGCGGGCGACGTGGGCGAGTTGCGTCGCCGGCTGCGCGGCGAAGCTGCCGTGGGAGCCGCCTGATGGATTGGGCCTACCTCTTCGAGATCGCGCTCACCGGCATCGCCGGCGGCGGCCTGTATGCGCTGGCGGCGCTGGCCTTCGTGCTGGTCTACAAGGCGACGCGCGTGGTCAACATCGCCATCGGCGAGATGCTGATGGTCGGCGCCTACCTGTTCTTCACCTTCGCCGCGAGCTTCTCGCTGCCGATCTGGATGGCGGTGCTGGGCTCGGTGATCGGCACCGGCCTGCTGGGCGCGGTGATCGAGCGCACCATGATCCGCCCGCTGCTGGGCGAGCCGCCGATCTCGGTGTTCATGGTGACGGTGGGGCTGGCGTCGATCCTCGTCGGGCTGGTCGAGATCATCTGGACCGCCGACCAGCGCCGCCTGCCCGAGTTTTTGCCCAACACGCCCGTGATGATCGGCGAGGCCTTCCTGGCGCCCAAGATCGCCTATGGCGCGCTGATCGCGGTGGTACTGATCGGGCTGGTGCTGCTGCTGTTCCGCTTCTGGCGTGGCGGCGTGGCGCTGCGGGCCACGGCCTCGGACCAGGCCGCTGCGTACTCGATGGGCATCCACGTGCCGCGCGTGTTCTCGCTGGCCTGGGTGGCCTCGGCCATGATCGCGGCGGTGGCCGGCATCATCGTCGGCGCCATCGGCGGCATCTCGTCGTCGATGGGCGTGTTCGGGCTGTCGGTGCTGGTGGTGGTGATCGTCGGCGGGCTCGACAGCGTGCTGGGCGCGCTGGTGGGCGGCGTGCTCATCGGCCTGATCGAAGCACTGGCCGGCTCCTACCTGGGCGGCGAGTACAAGCTGCTCGCCACCTTCATCGTGCTGGTGTTCGTGCTGATGGTGCGGCCGTACGGGCTCTTCGGCACGCACGAGATCGAGAGGCTCTAGCCATGCGCATCGGCACCCTCAAGCAAAGCTACACCGCCGACGCGGCGCTGTTCGATTCGCGCACGCAGAAGGTGTGGCTCGCGATCGGCGCGGCGCTGCTCGTGCTGTTCCCCTTCATGGCCAGCGACTACTGGCTGTACCTCGCGTGTCTCGTCGCCATCAACGTCGCGAGCGCCACGGGCCTGAACATCCTCACGGGCTACACGGGCCTCGTGAGCCTCGGGCAGGCCGCGTTCATGGGGCTGGGCGCCTACACCGTCGCGATCATGCAGACGCGGCTGGGCACGCCCTTCCTGCTGAACATCCTCGCGGGCGGCGTGGTCGCCATGCTCGGCGGGCTGGTCGTCGGCATCCCGTCGCTGCGCGTGAAGGGCCTGTACCTGGCCATCGCGACCATCGCCGCGTCGTTCATCACGCACTTCCTGTTCGCCAACCTCAAGCTCACGGGCGGCACCACCGGCATCTCGCTGCCGCCCGCGCAGCTCTTCGGCCTGCCGCTGGACACCTCGTTCCGGCTGTACTGGGTGATCGTGCCGGTGATGGTGCTCATGGTGCTCGGCGCGGCCAACCTGTTCCGCACGCGCGTGGGGCGTGCCTTCATCGCCATCCGCGACCGCGACATCTCGGCCGAGGTGCTGGGCATTCCGCTCTTGCGCTACAAGCTGCTGTCGTTCGGGCTGTCGTCGTTCTACGCAGGTGTGGCCGGTGGCCTGTGGGCCTACTTCTTCCGCGTGGTCACGCCCGAGAGCTTTCCGCTCTTGATGTCGATCTTCTTCCTGGCCGCCATCATCGTCGGCGGCATGGGCACGATCCTGGGCGGCATCTTCGGCGCCGTGTTCATGACCATGGTGCCCGAGCTGCTCAAGCTGGTGGTCGACCTGCTGCCGGGCGGCGTCGAGATGACCGTGTTCCTCTCGCCGGTGCGCACCGTCGTCTTCGGCCTGCTGATCGTCGGATTTCTGGTGTTCGAGCCGCACGGGCTCGCAGAAGTGTGGCGGCGCATACGCCGCTTTTTCCATCTATGGCCGTTCCGCAACTGAGCCCATTCCAACAGGAGACAAGCATGCCCAAGACACCGAAGAAGCTTTCCCCCCACCGCCGTGCCCTGCTGATCGCCGCGGGTCTCGCGGCCGCCGTGCCGTTCGCGAACGCGCAAGGCACCGAAGACATCGTCATCGGCGGCTCGATCCCCATGACCGGCGTGTTCGCCTTCGCGGGCGTGGGCATCAACGCCGGCATTGCCGACTACGTGAAGATGGTCAACGACGCGGGCGGCATCAAGGGCCGCAAGCTGCGCTACGTGCCGGAAGACACGGGCTACAAGGTCGACGTGTCGGTGGCGGCCTTCAAGAAGATCACGAGCCAGAACAAGGTCAACCTCTACTACGGCGACTCCACCGGTTTCTCCAAGACCATCAACCCCGAGCTGGACCGCGGCGGCCAGATCCTGATGGCGGGCGCCTCGTTCGCCACCGAGCTCAACGACCCGGCCAAGTACCCGAACCAGTTCCTCGTGGGCCCCGACTACACCGAGCAGATCGGCATCCTGCTACGCCACATCGCCAAGGAAAAGCCGGGCGCGAAGGTGGCCTTCGTGTACTCCGACTCCGAGTTCGGCCGCGACCCCATCGAGGCCAGCGAAGCCGCTGCCAAGAAGCTGGGCCTGAGCGTGCCCGTGAAGCTCATGACGCCCGCGGGCAGCGTCGACGTGTCGACCGAGGTCATCAAGCTGCGCCGCGCCGCGCCCGACTACACGATCTTCCACGGCTACATCCTGGCGCCCATTCCCGAGTTCGTGCAGCAGGGCAAGCAGATGGGCATGACCAGCAAGTGGATGGGTACCTTCTGGACCATGGACAGCTCCACCGTCATGAAGATGGGCGAAGGCGGCGACGGCTTCATGGGCGTCATGCCCTACCGCTACTACTACGACACCTCGGCCAAGGCGCCGATGCTCGACAAGATCCGCGCGCTGCGCCCCGAGTACCAGAGCACGGCCTACACGCAGGGCTTCCTCACGGCGATGCTGTTCACCGAAGCCGCCAAGCGCACGCTCGACGCCGGCAAGCCGCTGGACGGCAAGAACCTGAAGGCCGCGCTCAACACCATCAAGGACTTCGACACCGGCGGGATCATCGGCACGCCGATCACCATCAAGGGCAATTCGATTCCCGTGGGCCGCGTCTACAAGGCCGACATGAAGGCGCAGAAGATGGTGCCGGCGTCGGACTGGATCGCACTGAACTGACCGACACCATGGACGCGCGCGCGGCACCGCCCGACCTCGTGCTCGAGGTCAACAACATCGAGGTGGTCTACAACAAGGTCGTGCAAGTCTTGCGCGGCCTGTCGCTGGCCGTGCCGCGCGGACAGATCGTGGCGCTGCTGGGCAGCAACGGCGCGGGCAAGTCGACCACGCTGAAGGCGGTGTCGGGCCTGCTCGCGCTGGAAGACGGCGAGGTCGAGGCCGGTCGCATCGTGTTCGACGGCGCACCGACCGAGCGGCTCGCGCCGCAGCAGCTGGTGCGGCGCGGCCTGAGCCATGTGATGGAAGGCCGCCGCGTGTTCGAGGACCTCACGGTCGAAGAGAACCTGGTGGCCGCGACCTACGCGCTGACCGGCCGCACGGGCGTCGCGCCCACGTCGCGCAACTTCGACGACGTCTATGCCTACTTCCCTCGCCTGCACGAACGCCGCAAGGGCCTCGCGGGCTACCTCTCGGGTGGCGAGCAGCAGATGCTCGCCATCGGGCGTGCGCTGGTGGCGCAGCCTCAATTGATCCTGCTCGACGAGCCCTCGCTGGGCCTGTCGCCCAAGCTGGTCGAGGACATCTTCACGATCATCGCGCGCATCAACGCCGAGCGCGGCACCTCGATGCTGCTGGTGGAACAGAACGCCAGCGTGGCACTGGCCATTGCCCACACGGGCTACATCATGGAAAGCGGCAAGGTCGTGATCGACGGCAGCGCCGAGCGCCTCGCGGCCGACCCCGACGTGCGCGAGTTCTACCTGGGTGTGGGCGGCAGCGGCGAATCGCGCAGCTTCCGCGAGCTGAAGCACTACAAGCGCCGCAAGCGCTGGCTGTCATGACGACCCCGACAATGAACGCGCTCCCTTCGCTCACGCTGCCGCAGATGCTGCGCGAGCAGGCACGCCTGCAGCCGCAGCGCATCGCGATCCGGCAGAAGGACTTCGGCATCTGGCATCCGCTGGACTGGGCCGGCTACCTGCAGCGCGCGAGCCGCTTCGGCCTGGGCCTGCACGCGATGGGCCTCGCGCCCGGCGGGCACCTGGGCGTGATCTCGGAGAACCGCGTCGAGTGGCTGCTCGCGCAGATGGGCGCGGGGCTCATCGGCGCCGTGACCGTGGGCGTGTACCCCACCAGCCCGAGCAACGAGGTCGCCTACGTGGTCGGCCATGCGGACATCGAGGTGATCGTCTGCGAAGACCAGGAGCAGACCGACAAGGTGCTCGACGCCCTCGACCAGCTGCCGCGCCTGCGCAAGATCGTCGTGATCGAGACCAAGGGCCTCGCGAGCTACCCGCCCGAGGTGCGCGAGCGCATCGCGACCTTTGCGGAGGTCGAGCAGGCCGGCACCGAGGTGTTGGCACGCGATGGCACCGCGCTCATCGACGCCGCGCTGCAGCGCCAGACGCTCGCCGACATCGGTTTGATGATCTACACCTCGGGCTCCACCGGCAAGCCCAAGGGCGCGATGATTTCGTACCGCAACATCCGCGGCGTCGTGCCCGGCATCGTCGATCGGCTCGGGCTCGACGGCAGCACCACGCACCTGTCGTACCTGCCGCTGTGCCACGTGGCCGAGCAGATGCTCACGGCCTTCGTGCCGCTGTACCTGGGCTCGCAGGTCAACTTCGGCGAATCGATCCGCACCGTGCAGGAAGACCTGCGCGAAGTGGCGCCCACCATGTTCCTCGGCGTGCCGCGCATCTGGGAAAAGCTGCACGCGGGCATCAGCATCAAGATGCAGGAAACCAGTCGGCTGCAGCGCGCGCTGTTCCGCAAGGCCATCGAGGCCTGCGCGCCGCTGGCCGAGAAGCCGCGCAGCGCCTGGACGCTGGCCGAGCGCGGCCGCTTCGCCCTCGCCTACTGGACCGTGCTGCGCGCGCTGCAGAACTTCATCGGCCTGCGCCGCGCGCGCATCGCGCTCACGGGCGCGGCGCCGATTCCGGCGGACGTGGTGCGCTTCTTTCGCACGCTGGGCGTGCCGCTGGTCGAGGTGTACGGACTCACCGAATCGACCGGCATGGTCTCGGGCCACCGCGCGGACGCCGTGACCATCGGCACCGTCGGCCCGCCCACGCTGGGCACCGAGCACCGCGTGGGTGAAGCCGGCGAGTTGCTGGTGCGCGGGGACATGGTGTTCGAGGGCTACTACAAGAACCCCGAGGCCACGGCCTCATCGATCCGCGATGGCTGGCTGCACACGGGCGACGTGGTGCGCGAGGAAGCCGGCGGGCAGCTGCGCATCGTCGACCGGCTGAAGGACATCATGATCACCGCCGGCGGCAAGAACCTCACGCCCTCGGAGATCGAGAACACCATGAAGGGCAGCCCCTTCATCAAGGAATGCATCGTGGTGGCGGACGGCCGCAAGTTCGTCGGCGCGCTGCTGCAGATCGACTACGAGACGGTCGGCAAATGGGCCGAGGCGCAGCGCCTGCCCTTCACGCATTTCCGCTCGCTGGTGGAAGAACCCAAGGTGCGCGCGCTGATCGAGGCCGAAGTGGCGCGCGGCAATGGGAAGCTGGCGCAGGTGTCGCAGATCAGACGTTTTCATCTGCTCACCAAAGAGTTGGACCATGACGACGGTGAAGTCACCGCCACCATGAAGGTGCGGCGCTCCAGCATCTACAAGGCCTACGCCAACGAGATCGAGGCGCTGTACAGCGCCTGATCGGGAAGAAAAAGGCTCAGTCGCCGCGCACGGGACGGGCCCGCACGTCGGTCACGTCGTCGGCCGGGCCCAGCACGACCGGGCTGCGCACCGATTCGCCGCGCGCACGGGCGCTGACCACGTCGGCCGCCGTCGGCTCGGCCGGCTGTTGTGCCGCATGGCGAAATCGATCGAAACCCGAGCGCGGGTTGAAACGCATGACCCAGGGCGTCACGGGCTTGCCCGTGAGGCGCCCCCAGGCGTAGCGCACACCCCACACCGCCGCCAGCAGCAGGGCCGCCACGGCCAGGCTGGCCGCGAAGACCAGCCCCAGGAGCAGAAGAATGACGCGAAGAATGAAGTTCATCATCCGACTTTAGGCCGATGCAGCCGCCGTTGGTTCCCCGCCCTTTCGGAACGAGAACTGGCCCGGCGACTGGATCGGGTCGGTTTCGACCTCGATCGTGTCCTTCGGCCCGAAGCTGCCGTCCAGCAGCAGCTTCGAGAGCGGGTTCTCGATGCGCTGCTGGATCGCACGCTTCAACGGCCGCGCACCGAACACCGGGTCGAAGCCGACCTTGGCGATTTCGGCCAGCGCCGCGGGCGACACCTGCAGGCCCAGGTCCATCTTTGCCAGGCGCGCCTGCAGCACCTTGAGCTGGATCGCGGCGATCGATTCGATGTTCTTCGCGTCGAGCGCGTGGAACACCACCGTCTCGTCGATGCGGTTCAGGAACTCGGGGCGGAAGTAGTTCTTCAGCTCGTCCCACACCGCCTCTTTGATCTCTTCGCTCGGCTGGCCCACCATCGACTGGATGATCGGCGAGCCGATGTTGCTGGTCATCACGATGACGGTGTTCTTGAAGTCCACGGTGCGGCCCTGGCCGTCCGTGAGGCGGCCGTCGTCGAGCACCTGCAGCAGCACGTTGAACACGTCGGGGTGGGCCTTCTCGACCTCGTCGAGCAGCACCACGCTGTAGGGCTTGCGGCGCACGGCTTCCGTGAGGTAGCCGCCCTCTTCGTAGCCCACGTAGCCCGGCGGCGCGCCGATGAGGCGGGCGACCGAATGCTTCTCCATGAACTCGCTCATGTCGATGCGGATCAGGTGGTCTTCGCTGTCGAACAGGAAGCCCGCGAGCGCCTTGCACAGCTCGGTCTTGCCCACGCCCGTGGGGCCGAGGAACAGGAACGAGCCCGTGGGACGGTTCGGATCGCTCAGGCCCGAGCGCGAGCGGCGGATCGCATTGGCGACCGCACCGATGGCCTCGTCCTGGCCGACCACGCGCTCGTGCAGCTTGTCTTCCATGACGAGCAGCTTGTCGCGCTCGCCTTGCATGAGCTTGGCGACCGGGATGCCGGTGGCGCGCGCCACGACCTCGGCGATTTCTTCCGAGCCGACCTGCGTGCGCAGCAGCGTGGGCGCACTGGACTTGCCCTTGCTCGCCTCGCTCTCTTCGGCTTCCTTCAGGCGCTTTTCGAGCGCCGGCAGCTGGCCGTATTGCAGCTCGGCGACCTTGTTGAAGTCGCCCTTGCGCTTCCACTCCTCGATCTGGAACTTGATCTTGTCGATGTCTTCGCGCACGTGCGCGCTGCCCTGGGCCTGGGCCTTCTCGGCCTGCCAGATCTCGTCGTAGTCGGCGATTTCCTTTTGCAGCTTGGTGATCTCGTCCTCGATGAGGCCGAAGCGCTTCTGCGAGGCTTCGTCCTTTTCGCGGCGCACGGCTTCGCGCTCGATCTGCAGCTGGATCAGGCGGCGGTCGAGGCGGTCCATGACCTCGGGCTTGGAGTCCATCTCGATCTTGATCTTGGCCGCGGCCTCGTCGATCAGGTCGATGGCCTTGTCGGGCAGGAAGCGGTCGGTGATGTAGCGGTCAGACAGCTCGGCCGCGGCCACGATGGCCGGGTCGGTGATCTGCACGCCGTGGTGCACTTCGTACTTCTCCTGCAAGCCGCGCAGGATGGCGATGGTGGCCTCGACGCTGGGCTCGCCCACGATGATCTTCTGGAAGCGGCGCTCCAGCGCAGCGTCTTTCTCGATGTACTTGCGGTATTCGTCCAGCGTGGTGGCGCCCACGCAGTGCAGCTCGCCGCGCGCGAGCGCGGGCTTGAGCATGTTGCCTGCGTCCATCGCGCCCTCGGCCTTGCCGGCGCCGACCATGGTGTGCAGCTCGTCGATGAAGACGATGGTCTGGCCTTCGTCCTTCGCGAGTTCGTTGAGCACGGTCTTCAGGCGCTCTTCGAACTCGCCGCGGAACTTGGCACCGGCCAGCAGCGCGGCCATGTCGAGCGACAGCACGCGTTTGCCCTTGAGCGACTCGGGCACCTCGCCCGCGACGATGCGCTGGGCCAGACCTTCGACGATGGCGGTCTTGCCCACGCCGGGTTCGCCGATGAGCACGGGGTTGTTCTTGGTGCGGCGTTGCAGCACCTGGATGGCGCGGCGGATTTCCTCGTCGCGGCCGATGACCGGGTCGAGCTTGCCCAGGCGGGCGCGCTCGGTGAGGTCCAGGCAGTATTTCTTGAGGGCTTCGCGCTGGCCTTCGGCGTCGGCGCTGTTCACGCCCTGCCCGCCGCGCACGGCCTCGATGGCGGCCTCGAGCGACTTGCGGCTCAGGCCGTTGTCCTTGGCGATCTTGCCGATGTCGGCCTTGCTGTCGGCCACGGCGAGCAGAAAGAGTTCGCCCGCAATGAACTGGTCATTGCGCTTGATGGCTTCCTTCTCGGTCGCCTGCAGCAGCTTGCCCAGCTCGGGGCCGACCTGCACGATGTCGTGGCCCTGCACCTGGGGCAGTTTCTTGATGGCGCCTTCGGCGGCCTGCAGCAGCCCGGGCACGTTGACGCCGGCACGCTCCAGCAGGGCGCGCGGGCCGTCGTCCTGGCGCAGCATCGCGACCAGCAGGTGGGCCGGTTCGATGTAGGCGTTGTCGCTGCCAAGGGCGAGCGACTGGGCGTCGCTCAGTGCTTCCTGAAATTTGGTGGTGAGTTTGTCTTGTCGCATGGTGGTATTCCTGCATCCAAAATAGGGCTGTTCGGGCACGATTCAAGGTTGCGAATCGGATTTGCACCCTGGGCACGGGTATTGCACCGGGCCCCGCACCGTCCTGCCGTAGGCATTTCTCTCTTTCTTCGAATGGAGTCGATCATGGTTTTTTCAATGCAGCGCGTCCAACCGATGCGCCGCGCGTTCAGCGTGGGTCTCCTGGCAGCGGCCATGGGCATGGCCGGCCTGGCGCAGGCCCAGAGCGGCACGCCGGTGCGCCTCTTGGTGGGTTTTCCCGCCGGCGCGGGCACGGACGCCATTGCGCGCACCCTGGGCGAAAAGCTCAAGGACGTGCTGGGCGTGCCCGTGGTGGTCGAGAACCGTGCGGGCGCGGGCGGCCAGATCGCGGCGCAGGCGCTGAAGGCCGCGCCGGCCGACGGCCACACGCTGTTCCTGTCGCATGACCACTCGATCTCGATCCTGCCGCAGGTGGTGAAGAACCCGGGCTTCAACCCCGCGACCGACTTCGTGCCCGTGGCCGGCTTCGCCACCTTCGCCAACGTGCTGGCGGTGTCGGGCGGCACGCCGGCCAAGAGCATCGACGAGTACGTGAAGTGGATCCGCACGCAAAAGGGCGGCAAGGAGACCATCGGCGTGCCCGCACCCGCGTCGATCCCCGAGTTCCTGGTGAAGATGATCTCGGACAAGTACAAGATCGACGTGCAGCCCGCGCCCTACCGCGGCAGCGCGCCCATGACGGCCGACATGCTGGGCAACCAGATCACGGCGGGCATCGCCTCGGTGCCAGACTTCATCGAGAACCACCGCGCGGGCAAGGTGCGCATCGTGGCGTCCATCGGCGCCAAGCGCCAGGCCCTGCTGCCGAACGTGCCGACCTTCACCGAGCTGGGCTTTGCGAACCTGGAAGACCTGCCCTACTACGGCATCTTCGCGCCGGTGGGCACGCCGCAGCCGATCATCGACAGGTACGGCGACGCGCTACAGAAGGTGCTCTCCATGCCCGACGTGAAGCAGAAGCTCACCACCATGGGCCTGACGGTCGGCTACGAGCCCCAGGGCCAGTTCGCGGGCCGCGTGCGGACCTACACGCAGACCTGGGAAAAGATCATCCAGGCGAGCGGCTTCAAGCCCTGAGCTGCACGGCCTGGCACGGCCTGAGATGGCCGTCACCTGGGTGATCTTCCGGCCCGGCGAGGTCCCCCTACGATGGGCCCTCGCCTTCCAACAACAAAGCCGGAGACACATCCCTCATGCGATTCACGACCCCCGCCGCCTCGCTGGCGGCCGCGCTGCTGCTCGGCGCCTGCGGCAGCACCGCGCCGATCTCCCCCGCCGAAGTCGGCGAATTGCGCCCGGGTTCGGGCTACCTCAAGGGCTACCTGCCCGCGGTCGAGCTGCCCGACAGCCTCGCCCTGCTGCCGGCGCCCCCGGCTGAGGGCTCGGCCGCGCTGGCGGCCGATGGCGCCACCTTCCGCGCGCTCACGGCCCTACAGGGCACGCCGCGCGGCGCGCTCGCAGTGCAGGACGCCAACCTCAAGTTTCCGAAGGCCGCTGAGGTGTTCTCGTGCGCGCTGGGCATGCCCATCTCCGAGCAAGCCACGCCGAACCTGAACATGCTGCTGCGCCGCACGCTCGCCGATGCCGGCTCGGCCACCTACAAGGCCAAGAACACCTACAACCGCACGCGCCCCTTCGTGGCGTTCAAGACCGGCAGTTGCACGCCCGCCGAAGAAGCCTCGCTGGCCAAGGACGGCTCCTACCCCTCGGGCCATTCGGCCGTGGGCTGGGCCTGGGCACTGGTGCTGACGGAACTCGCACCCGAGCGCGCCGACGCGCTGCTGCAGCGCGGCCGGGCCTTCTCGCAGAGCCGCGCGATCTGCGGCGTGCACTGGCAGAGCGACATCGAGAACGGCCGGCTGGTCGGCGCGGCGACGGTGGCCAGGCTGCACACGAATCCGGTGTTCCAAGCGCAGATGGCGGGTGCCCGGTCGGAGATGGCGAAGGCACGCGCGGCGGGTGCGGTGCCCGCTCAGGATTGCGGCGCGGAAGCCAAGGCGCTGGCGACCTCGGCGCTGATCGCGCCCTGAGTCTCGAACGCGCCGCTCAGGTGGCGCTGTTCGAGGCCGCGATGCCCCAGCGCGCCAGCGCTTCGTCGTCGGTCACGCGGGCATCGACCCAGCGGGCGCCTTCGGGCGTCTGCTCCTTCTTCCAGAACGGGGCCTGCGTCTTCAGGTAGTCCATCAGGAACTCGCAGGCCTGGAAGCTCTGGCCGCGGTGGGCGGACACGACCGCCACCATCATGATCTGGTCCAGCGGCTGCAACAGTCCCACGCGGTGGATCACGCGCGCACCGAGGATGTCGAAGCGCTTGTGAGCCTCGTCGATCATGGCCTCGATGGCCTTCTCGGTCATGCCGGGGTAGTGCTCCAGCTCCATCGAGGCGATGGTGCTGCCGTCGTTGCGGTCCCTGACCGTGCCCACGAAACTGCAGACGGCGCCCACGCGTTTGTCGCCCGCGCGCAACGCGGCAACCTCGGTCGCGAGATCGAAATCGGCCGTCTGGATCGAAACACGTGCAACGCTCATGTCCGAATTGTGGCATCGCGCTAGACTGCGGCAATGCCTTGCCTCGCCACGTTCTCCCTGCTGCTGTCGCAGCCCGAGAGCCGCTGCGCGCGCCAGGGCCACAAAGCCAAAAAACCAAAGCTCGTCTGACCGGAGCCGAGGTTCCGTCGTCGGATGAGCGACGGAACCTGCCAAGGCTTTGGCCCCTCTTGGGTTGCGCGCGCATCGGACGGTGGTTCTTTCCATCGGTCGATTCCTGAAAGGAAGCCTGCGTGCCACATCAACAACCAACCGCCGACACCGTGACCGATTTCTCGGGCCTGTGGGTCGCCCTCGTCACCCCGTTCCGCGACGGCGCGGTCGACCACACCGCCCTGGCGGCGCTCGTGCGCCGGCTCGCCAACGACGGCGTGACCGGCTTCGTGCCCTGCGGCTCGACCGGCGAAGCCGCCGCGCTCGACGAGGCCGAACAGCTGGCCGTGCTCGATACCGTGCTGACCGCCGCGGGCGGCCTGCCGGTCGTCATGGGTGTGTCGGGCTACCACCTGGGCAAGGCCACGGCCTGGGCCCGCAAGCTCTCGGAACGCCCGCTGGCGGGCCTGCTGGTGGCCGCGCCGCACTACATCCGCCCGTCGCAGGCCGGCGTGCTCGAGTGGTTTCACGCCATCGCCGATGCCAGCACGGTGCCCGTGCTGGTCTACGACATTCCCTACCGCACCGGCGTGACCATTGCGCGCGAGACGATGCTGGCGCTGGCCGAGCACCCGCGCATCCGCGGCATCAAGGACTGCGGCGGCGACATGGCCAAGACACGCGCGGTGATCGCCGACGGCCGGCTGCAGGTGCTCACGGGCGAAGACCACCAGATCTTCGCCACCATGGCCGAAGGCGGCGTGGGCGCCATCGCGGCCAGCGGCCATGTGCAGACGAAGCGCCTCGTGCGGCTGGTGCGCCTGCTGGCCGAGAACCGGCTGGCCGAGGCGCGCGCCGAATGGCAACCGCTGCAACCGCTGCTGGAGATGCTGTTCGCCGAACCCAACCCGGGCCCGCTGAAGGCGCTGCTGGCGCATGCGGGCGAACTGCGGGACGAGCTGCGCTCGCCGATGACGCGCGCGTCGGACGGCCTGCGCGAGCGCCTCGTGGCGCTGGACGCGCGGCTCAGCCGCCCGTGACGGGCGGGAAGAACGCGACTTCGCAGTCGTCGCGCAGGGCGGCGGCTTCGTCGCTCATGGCCTGGTCGAGCGCCATGCGCACGGCCTTGCCGCGTGCGAGCGCGCTGGCGTAGGCCCCGCCGCGGGCGATGAGCTCGTCGCGCAGGGCTGCGAGCGTGCCGGCGGCTGTGTCGACGGTTTCACCGCTGCTGGACAGCGCCTCGCGCACGGAGGCGAAATAACGGATGCGGACCTTCATGGGGTGGTTCAGCCGAGCAGCGATGCGAGGGGAATGAAGTTCACGGTGTCGCCGGCCTGGATGGTCCGGCCCGCCGGGTTGTCGACCAGGCCGTCGCCCCAGACCATCGAGGTGAGCACGCCCGAACTCTGGTTGGCGAACAGGTCGAGCCCGCCCGCCGCGTTGCGCCGCACACGCAGGAACTCGCGGCGCTTGTCGGCACGCGGCCAGTCGAAATCGGCGCGCAGCGGCACGGCCACGGGCGCCACGCGCGTGGCGCCCTGCAGCGCGAGCAGGAAGGGCCGCACCAGCATCAGGAAGGTCAGGAAGCTCGACACCGGGTTGCCGGGCAGCCCCGTGACGTGGCAGGCGCCCTGCCCGTTGCTGCGCGCGATGGAACCGTAGGCGAAAGGCTTACCGGGCTTCATCGACAGCGACCACAGCTGCAGCTCGCCCAGCGATTGCAGCGCGGCGCGGATGTGGTCTTCTTCGCCGACCGAGACCCCACCGGTAGTGATGATCAGGTCGCTCGCCTCGGCCGCCTCGCGCAGCGCGGCGATGGTGGCTTCGCGGTTGTCGGGCACGATGCCCAGGTCGTTCACTTCGCAGCCCAGGCGGTGCAGCAGCGCGCGCATGAAGAAGCGGTTCGAGTTGTAGATCGCGCCGGGCTTCATCGCGTCGGGCGCGACCTCGCCGGGCATCACCAGCTCGTCGCCGGTCGAGAGCATGGCCACGCGCGGCTTGCGCGCGACCTGCAGCTTGTCGAAGCCGACGCTGGCGGCCAGGCCGAGCGCGGCGGGCGTGAGGCGTTCGCCGCGCTGGAGGACCACGTCGCCCAAGGCCACGTCCTCGCCTGCGCGGCGCACCCACTGGCCGGCCACGGGCGCGATGGCGATGCGCACCGCCCCCAGTCCGCCCTCTTGCGACGTGGCGGCCGTGTCTTCCTGCATGACGACCGCGTCGGCGCCTTCAGGAATCTGCGCCCCCGTGAAGATGCGCGCCGCCGTGCCGGCCGCGAGCGACGTGCCGACGGTGCCGGCGGGAATGCGCTGCGTCACCGCCAGCTCGGTGCCGGGCGTGGCGCAATCGGCCGCGCGCACAGCGTAGCCGTCCATCGCGCTGTTGTCGCGCGGCGGCACGGTGAGGCCTGAGACGAGGTCCTGCGCCAGCACGCGTCCGTCGGCGTCGAAGGTGCCGACGCTTTCGGCCGGCAGCAGCGGCCGGGCCTTGGCGAGCAGCACCGCGATCGCTTCATCGAGCGGCATCAGCGGCGGGCGCAAGGACGAGGCGGCGAAGGGAACGGGAGAGGAATCAGCCATGATGTCCGGGGTTGTAGTCGAAGCGCTCGCCGCTGTCGATCAACCACGTGGCAATGGCCTCGGCGTCGTTGAGGTCGAGCACCGGGCGCGCGGTGGCCTCGGGCAGGCCGTCTGGCGCATCGGTGGCGATGGCGGTGACAAAGGGGTCATCGACGTACAGCGCGGGGCGCGGCGCCTCGCCGTCGCCGCTCGGTCGCCAGACCTCGATCTTGAGCACGTCGCTGTGCCGGAAGCCCTCGACCAGCGCCCAGTCGACCGCCGGATGCAGCTCGGCGAGCAGCTGGTGCACCGTGAGCTCGACCGGCACCTCGAATTCGCGCATCAGCGCCAGCCGCTGGTCGGACGCGACGACCACCTCGAAGGCCCCGGCCTGCCGATGGCGCCAGGTGTCCTTGCCGACGTGGTCGATGTCGAAGCGGTGGTGCGCATGCTTGACCACCGACACGCGCAGCCCGCGCTGCTTGAGCACGGGAATCAGGCGCTCCACCAGCGTGGTCTTGCCTGCGCCGGAATACCCGGCGAAGCCGACGACCTTCATGCCGCGGGCGCCCCGGTCAGTCGCAGTGCTGGGCGATGTAGGCCTTGACGGCCTCGGCATCGGCCGGCAGCTGGACCACGCGCTTGGGCAAGGCTTCGATGCCTTCGAACTTCTTCGGGCGCGCGGGCTCCTCGCCCAGCGCCTCGACCACCGTGGCCGCGAACTTGATCGGCAGCGCGGTCTCGAGCACCACCATCGGCACGCCCGGCGTGAGCTGCTCGCGCGCGGCCTTGAGGCCGTCGGCGGTGTGCGGGTCGATCAGCGTGGCGAAGCGCTTCTCGGTGTCGCGGATCATCGAGAGCCGGTCGGCGTGCGTGCTGCGACCGCTGCGAAAGCCGAAGCGCTCGGCGGCCTGCCTGAACGCCGGATCGGCGCTCAGGTCGAAACTGCCCGTCAGGCCCAGATCGTCCACGAACAGCTGGCGCAGCTTCGCGGGATCGCGGCCGACCAGGTCGAACACGAAGCGCTCGAAGTTGCTAGCCTTGCTGATGTCCATCGACGGGCTGGAGGTTTCGTGCGTGTCGATCGCCGCGCGCACGCGGTACACGCCGGTGCGGAAGAACTCGTCGAGCACGTCGTTCTCGTTGGTGGCGACCACCAGCGTCTGGATCGGCAGGCCCATCATGCGCGCCACATGGCCCGCGCAGACGTTGCCGAAGTTGCCCGAGGGCACCGTGAAGCTCACCGGCTTGTCGTTGCTCGCCGTGGCCTGGAAGTAGCCCGCGAAGTAGTAGACGACCTGCGCCAGCAGGCGCGCCCAGTTGATCGAGTTGACCGTGCCGATGCGGTACTTGCGCTTGAAGCCCAGGTCGTTCGACACCGCCTTGACGATGTCCTGGCAGTCGTCGAACACGCCGGTGATGGCGATGTTGTGGATGTTGGCGTCCTGCAGGCTGAACATCTGCGCCTGCTGGAACGGGCTCATGCGGCCGTCCGGCGAGGTCATGAAGACGCGCACGCCCTTCTTGCCGCGCATGGCGTACTCGGCCGCGCTGCCGGTGTCGCCGCTGGTGGCGCCCAGGATGTTGAGCTCGGCGCCGCGGCGGGCCAGTTCGTACTCGAACAGGTTGCCCAAGAGCTGCATCGCCATGTCCTTGAAGGCCAGCGTGGGGCCGTTGGACAGGGCTTCGAGGTACACGCCATCTTCGAGCTCGCGCAGCGGCACGATCTCGTCGGTGCCGAACACCTCGGCCGTGTAGGTCTTCGCGCAAATCGCCTTCAGGTCGGCCGCGGGAATGTCGTCGATGTACAGCGAGAGGATTTCGAAGGCCAGCTCGGCGTAGGGCAGCGTGCGCCACTTGGCGAGCGTGGCGGTGTCGACCTGCGGGTACGTCTCGGGCAGGTACAGGCCGCCATCGGGCGCCAGGCCTTCGAGGAGGATTTCGCAGAAGCGCTTGCGGTCGGCGTGGCCGCGGGTGCTCAGGTAGTTCACTTCAACTCTTCCTTGCGGATGCGCACGATGGGCTCGAGCACGGTCGGCAGCGCCTGCAGCTCGGCCATGACGTCATTGACGGTGCCTTCGCGCGCGTCGTGCGTGAGGATGATGAGGTCGGTCTGCGTCGAGCCTTCGCCGCCCACTTCGTCGGCCTCGCGCTGCAGCACGGCGTCGATGCTGATGCCGGCGGTGGCCAGCAGGCCCGTCACCTTGGCGAGCACGCCGGCCTGGTCGGCCACGCGCAGGCGCAGGTAGTAGCTGGTGACGACCTCGGCCATCGGCAGCACCTTCAGGTCGCTCATGGCGTCGGGGTGGAAGGCCAGGTGCGGCACGCGGTGTGCGGCGTCGGCGGTGTGCAGGCGGGTGATGTCGACGAGGTCGGCAATCACGGCGCTGGCGGTCGGCTCGCTGCCGGCGCCCTTGCCGTAGTACAGCGTGGTGCCGACGGCGTCGCCGTGCACGACCACGGCGTTCATGGCGCCTTCGACGTTCGCCAGCAGGCGCTTGGACGGCACGAGCGACGGGTGCACGCGCAGCTCGATGCCCTGGGCGGTGCGCTTGGTCACGCCCAGCAGCTTGATGCGGTAGCCGAGCTGCTCGGCGTACTTGATGTCCTGCGCGGCGAGCTTGGTGATGCCTTCGACGTGGGCCTTGTCGAACTGCACGGGAATGCCGAAGGCGATGGCGCTCATCAGCGTGACCTTGTGCGCGGCGTCGACGCCTTCGATGTCGAAGGTGGGGTCGGCTTCGGCGTAGCCCAGGCGCTGGGCCTCCTTCAGCACGGTGGCGAAGTCCAGGCCCTTGTCGCGCATCTCGGACAGGATGAAGTTGGTCGTGCCGTTGATGATGCCGGCCAGCCACTGGATGCTGTTGGCCGTGAGGCCTTCGCGCAGCGCCTTGATGATCGGAATGCCGCCAGCCACCGCGGCCTCGAAGGCCACCATCACGCCCTTGGCATGCGCGGCCGCGAAGATTTCGGTGCCGTGCACGGCGAGCAGTGCCTTGTTGGCCGTGACCACGTGCTTGCCGGCCGCGATGGCTTCGAGCACGAGCTGCTTGGCAATGCCGTAGCCGCCGATGAGTTCGATGACGATGTCGATGTCGGGGTTGGCGATGACTTCGCGCGCATCGGCGACCACCTTCACGCCTTCGCCGGCCACTTCGCGGGCACGGGCGGTGTCGAGGTCGGCCACCATGGTGATCTCGATGCCGCGGCCGGCGCGGCGCTTGATTTCTTCCTGGTTGCGCTGGAGCACCTTGAAGGTGCCGCTGCCGACCGTGCCTGCGCCGAGCAGGCCTACTTGGATGGATTTCATGGGAGGGGTCGCGTTCATGGTTTGGATGGGGTGAGAGACGGTGCTGCGGCGTCCACGAGGCGGCTGACGTAGCGCGGCAGGCTCCAGGCGCCGCCCGCGAAGCCGCGGCACATGCCGTCGCCGTTCGCACCGGTGCGCACGAAGGTCGTGCCGTTGAAGTGCCAGGTTTCGCTCGACCAGCAGTCGCCGATGCCGCGGCCCTTCATGGAAGAGGTGACGCTGGCGTCTTTCTCGTCGAACTCGCCGCTCGCTTCGAGCGACACGGGCGCATAGGGCGACTTGTCGTTGGCGGTCCAGAGCAGCGTGGTGTAGTTGTACGCGCCCACGCCGCAGCCCAGCGCCAGGAGCACCTTGCGGTCGCTCAGGCGGTGAACCTCCACCGACCTGGCGTTGACCTGGTCCTGGTTGTTGCATCGCTCGCGCGCGTCTTTCAGGTCGAGCGACGGAAAGATGCGCGCGGCCAGCGCGTCGTCGCCTGGCCGCGCCTTCGGCGGCTTGACCACATGGACGACGGGCATGGGCACCGGCGGCAGCACGGAGGATTCGGGCTTGGCACCCTTGCGCACCAGCGCACCCGGGGTGCCGACGCGGCCCTGCGCTTCGTCCATTTTCAGCAGCACGGCGTTGAGGCCGGCGAGCGACAGCGTCCACTTCTTGCCGCCGTTGGCCGTGACGGTGGCGTCGTCGCTCTTGAGCAGTTCGGGCAGCACGGCGCGGATCTGGCCCTGGTCGAAGCTGGCGGTTCCCGCGTCGAGGCCGGACAAGGCGGCCTTGCCGACCTTGAAGCGCAGCGGCCCCTTGGCACTGCCGTCATCGCCGATCTGCAGCTGGATGTCCAGGGCCGTGTTCGGCCCGGCCGCGCGGGTGATCAGCATCGACACCTGCTGGTGCTCCCCGCCGTCCGCCTGGTAGCCGGCGGCGCGGCAGGTCAGCGTGTTGTCGCAGACCAGTTCCCAGTCGTTGTGCGAGAACGAGACCGGCTCTTTCTTCCCGGTCGCGCCGACAGACAGTGCGCCCAGCAACAGCGCGGCAGCGACGCAGGCGGATTTCATGGTCCCGTCTTGCGACGCAACCGGTACTGCTCCAGGAACTTGGCGATGCGGTTGATGGCCTCGCGCAAGTCGTCTTCGTGGGGCAGGAACACGATGCGGAAGTGGTCCGGCGTGGCCCAGTTGAAGCCGGTGCCCTGCACCAGCATCACACGGGTTTCCTTCAGCAGCTCGAGGAAGAACTGGCGGTCGTCCGCGATCGGATAGACCTCGGGGTCGAGCTTGGGAAACATGTAGAGCGCGGCGCTGGGCTTGACGCAGCTCACGCCGGGAATGGCGGTGATCAGCTCGTAGGCCAGGTCGCGCTGGCGGCGCAGGCGCCCGCCTTCGCACACGAGGTCGTTGATGCTCTGGTAGCCGCCGAGCGCCGTCTGGATCGCCCATTGGCCCGGCACGTTGGCGCACAGGCGCATGTTCGAGAGCATGTTCAGGCCCTCGATGTAGTCGCGTGCGCTGCGCTTGTCGCCCGACACCACGAGCCAGCCGGCGCGGTAGCCGCACGAGCGGTAGCTCTTGGACAGCGAATTGAAGGTCAGCGTGAGCACGTCGGTCGACAGGCTGGCGATGGCCGTGTGCTTGACGCCGTCGTACAGCACCTTGTCGTAGACCTCGTCGGCGAAGATCACGAGGCCGTGCTCGCGGGCGATCTCGACGAGGCTCTTGAGCAGCTCGTCGGAATACAGCGCACCGGTCGGGTTGTTCGGGTTGATGACCACGATGCCCTTGGTGCGGGGTGTGATCTTGGCGCGGATGTCGGCCAGGTTCGGCATCCAGCCGTTGTCCTCGTCGCACAGGTAGTGCACTGGCGTGCCGCCCGACAGGCTCGTGGAGGCGGTCCACAGCGGGTAGTCGGGGGCCGGCAGCAGCAGCTCGTCGCCGTCGTTGAGCAGCGCGTTGGTGGACATGGCGATCAGCTCGCTGGCGCCGTTGCCCAGGTAGATGTCGTCGAGCGTGACGCCCGCGATGCCCTGCTTCTGGGTCTCGTGCATCACGGCCTTGCGCGCTGCGAAAACGCCCTTGCTGTCCGAGTAACCCGCCGAGGTCGGCAGGTTGCGGATCATGTCCTGCTGGATCTCCTCGGGCGCATCGAAGCCGAACACGGCCAGGTTGCCGATGTTGAGCTTGATGATCTTCTGGCCTTCTTCCTCCATCTGCTTGGCGGCGTCCATGATGGGACCGCGGATGTCATAGAGGACGTTGGCCAGCTTGGCCGATTTCTTGAGCTGCTTCAAAGGGGCCCTCCCGGGCGGGTTTACTCGAAGGTCAAAGGCCCCTGCGGGCCTCGTGTCACTAGGGAAAACCTATAATTTGACCACAGTTCCCAGTGCCCCGATGAAGCTCCAGCCCGACAAATCCGACGTCCAGACCCTCACCGCACACGGCCCCGGCTGGGTCGCGATCAACAACGAAAAGGTGGAGGGCAGCGTGGTCGTGGGTTCGCGTGGCGAACGCTTTGCCTGGGATTGCACGCGTTTCGACCAGCTGGGCCCCGAACAATTCGCGCAATTGGCGTCGTTGGGCGCCGAATTGGTCATTTTCGGCAGCGGCAACCGCATCCGATTTCCCCAGCCCGCATGGCTGCAGCCCCTGATGGCGCAACGCACCGGCGTGGAGACCATGGACACCCCGGCGGCCTGCCGCACCTACAACATCCTGGCCGGCGAAGGCCGGCACGTCATCGCCGCCCTGCTCGTCGAGAGCCCGGCGGGTGGCTGAGAGAGGGGTTTTCGAGGTAAAATACCGGGTTGCGAACCGGCCAGCTACCCCAAGTTAGCAACGACCAATCCTCCGTTCATCGAGCAAGCCCGAAAAAGGCTGAGAGGGCTCGGAGAACGGAATCTAACGGAGAAAACAAGTTTCATGGCGATCGTTGTCAACAAACCCATTCCTGAATTCGACGCCAACGCCACGGGCGGCATCAAGGTTTCGAACACCTCGCACCTCGGCCACGTCATGGTCATGTATTTTTACCCGAAAGATAACACTCCGGGTTGCACGACCGAAGCGATGCAGTTCCGCGACCACTACAAAGACTTCGAAAAAGCCGGTGCCACGGTCTTCGGCGTGTCGCGCGACAACATGAAGTCGCACGACGAATTCAAGGCCAAGCTCGAACTCCCCTTCGAACTGATTGCCGACACCGAAGAAAAAATGTGCCACATGTTCGGCGTGGTCAAGAACAAGATCATGTACGGCAAGAAGGTCAAGGGCATCGAGCGCAGCACCTTCCTGATCGGCGCCGACGGCATCCTGAAGGCCGAATGGCGCGGGCTCAAGGTTCCGGGCCATGTCGAAGACGTCCTCAAGGCCGTCAAGGCACTCAAGAAGGCCGCCTGATCGCGCCGCAAGGCACCGGGCGTGCGCTTTTGCGTCAAGTCGTGGGAATTGCCCCACGCGGTGTGCAAAGAGCCTCTGGTGCGTCTTTTGCGGTGTGCATAATGGCCTCATGCCGTTGAGCTCCACGACCGCATCCTCCGAACGAAGCCGCCTGGGTCTACAGGCGGCTTTTTCGTTTTCCGGCCCTCCTCTTTCTTCCTTGCGAGCGACCTGACCCATGCCATTGCCTCCCGCCCCCACGAAACGCGCCGCATTGCTCTCGCCGGATGCCATCGACGCACCCGCCCGTCCCTCGCACAGAAACTCGCGCCGTTCCGGCGATTCACGCGACGACGCCCCCGCCAAGAGCGGACCGCAGCCGCTGGAGCTGTTCGACAACCTCGGCACGGAAGGCGGCGGCGATGCGCCTGTCGCCCGCCCGGCACGCCGCGCGAAAACCAAGGCTGCACCCGCCCCGGCACCCACGTCGGCACCGGTGAGCGCACCGCAGCAGCAACAACAACCCGCGATGGTGCAGGTCGAGACGCGCGTGCCCACGCCCGCCCCGGCAGCCGCCACGCCTATCGCGGCGCCCCAGCAGGCCCCGGCACGCCCCAAGCGCAAGTCCTCCGGCCCCGCCAAGCTGTTCGTGCTCGACACGAACGTGCTGCTGCACGACCCGATGTGCCTGTTCCGCTTCGAGGAACACGACATCTTCCTGCCGATGATCGTGCTGGAAGAGCTCGACGGCCACAAGAAGGGCACGACCGAAGTCGCGCGCAACGGCCGCCAGACGAGCCGCACGCTCGATGCGCTGGCCGCCGCGCAGGACGCCGACATCGACAAGGGCCTGAAGCTGGACACCACCGGCCACCGTGAAGCCGGCGGGCGCCTCTTCTTCCAGACCGCCCCGCTCGACTACTCGCTGCCGATCAGCCTGCCCCAGGGCAAGGCCGACAACCAGATCCTCGGCGTCGTGCACGCGCTGCGCGACGAGTACGCCAAGGACCGCCCGGGCAAGCCGAAGCAGGAGGTGGTGCTGGTGTCCAAGGACATCAACATGCGCGTCAAGGCGCGCGCGCTGGGCCTGGCCGCCGACGACTACCAGAACGACAAGACGCTGGAAGACGGCGACCTGCTCTACGCCGGCTCGCTCGCGCTCCCGCCCGACTTCTGGACCCGCCAGAGCAAGACGGTCGAAAGCTGGCAGAGCGGCAGCAACACCTTCTACCGGATCAGCGGCCCGCTGGTGCCCAACCTGTACATCAACCAGTTCGTCTTCTTCGAGGCGCCCGGCGAGCCGAGCATGTATGCGCGCGTCACCGAAATCCGCGACAAGACCGCGGTGCTCAAGACGCTCAAGGACTACAGCTCGGGCAAGAACGCAGTGTGGGGCGTGAACACGCGCAACCGCGAGCAGAACTTCGCGATGAACCTGCTGATGGACCCCGAGATCGACTTCGTCACGCTGACCGGCACCGCCGGCACCGGCAAGACACTCATGGCACTGGCCTCCGGCCTCACGCAGGTGCTCGACGACCGCCGCTACACCGAGATCATCATGACCCGCGCCACCGTGAGCGTGGGTGAAGACATCGGCTTCCTGCCCGGCACCGAGGAAGAAAAGATGGGCCCCTGGATGGGCGCACTCGACGACAACCTCGAGTTCCTGGCCAAGGGCGACGGCGGCGGCGCCGGCGAGTGGGGCCGCGCGGCCACCAATGAGCTGATCCGCAGCCGCATCAAGGTCAAGAGCATGAACTTCATGCGCGGGCGCACGTTCCTGAACAAGTACGTGATCATCGACGAGGCACAGAACCTCACGCCCAAGCAGATGAAGACGCTGATCACCCGCGCCGGCCCCGGCACGAAGATCATCTGCATGGGCAACCTCGCGCAGATCGACACGCCCTACCTCACCGAAGGCTCGTCGGGCCTGACCTTCGCGGTCGACAAGTTCAAAGGCTGGCCGCACGGCGGGCACATCACGCTGGCGCGTGGCGAACGCTCGCGACTGGCCGACTTCGCAAGCGACGTGCTCTAGATTCATCGGCTCTGGCCGACACCGGCCCGCGCATGCTCCCGGGGCATCGCGGGCTTTTTTTCGCCCGCCATGACAGGCTCCTGACAAGACGTTGTCAGGAGGCGGCTCGCACCATCCAGGCTCCTTCCAACGCAACGAACGAAAGAGAGCTCTTCATGACCACCCATGCCATCACCTGGTTCGAGATTCCGGTCGCCAACCTGGACCGCGCCCAGGCCTTCTACGAAAACGTGCTCGCACGCAAGCTGCGCCGTGAAGACTTCGGCGGCAACCCCCTGGCCGTGTTTCCCTACGACGACCCCGCCACCGGCGGCGCGCTGAAGCCCGGCGCCAACACCAGTGCGCAGGCCGGCAGCGGCATCCGCGTCTACCTCGACTGCATGCCCAGCATCGACGCCGTGCTCTCGCGCGTCGAAGCGGCCGGCGGGCAGATCGTGGCGCCCAAGTCGGCGCTGCCACCGGGCATGGGCTTCATCGCCCACCTGCGCGACACCGAAGGCAACGAAGTCGGCCTGCACGCCCCGGCCTGAGACGCCATGGCACAACGCAACTGGATTGCGGTCGCCAGCGCCGAGCACGCCCGGCGCGGCCGGGACCATCGGCCGCTCGGGTTCATGCAGGTGGGCCACGGCAAGCTCGCGCCGCTCAAGCGCGTGGCGGCGGGCGACCGCGTGGCCTACTATGCGCCGGCCACGGTGTTCGGCGGCACGGACAAGCTGCAGAGCTTCGTGGCGCTGGGCATCGTGCAGCCCGGCGATCCGTACGAGTTCGACATGGGCAACGGCTTCGTCCCGTGGCGTCGCGACGTGGCCTACGTCGCCGCACACGAGGCGCCCATCGCCCCGCTGATCGAACGCCTCGCCTTCATCGAAACCCCGAAGCAATGGGGCTACAAGTTCCGCTTCGGCCTGTTCGACATCACCGACATCGACATGAAACTGATCGCGCAGACGATGAAGGCCGAACCGAAGGCGCTCCTGTTTTGAGCGCTTTCGCCCTCCTCATCCGCCACTTCCGGAGAAAAACCGCATGGACCCCATCCGCCAACACCACGACGCCTTCCGCGTCTGCGGCCTCACGGTACGCACCACCAACCGCGAAGAGATCGACCCCGCCACCGCACGCATCGGCGCGCTGTGGAACCGCTTCTTCGGCGAACAGACCTACGAGTCGACGCCGCACCGCACCAGCGACACGCGCATCTTCAGCGTCTACTCCGCCTACGAATCGGACGCGCACGGCGCCTTCGACATGACGGCCGGCGTCGCCGTCTCGGATGGTGCCAACAGCGTCGCCATCGAAGCCGGCGACTACCTCGTGTTCACCGGCCGCGGCGAGATGCCGCAGATGGTGATCGCCACCTGGCAGCGCATCTGGCAGTATTTCGAGGCGCACCCGGAAATCGTGCGCCGCTACCGCAGCGATTTCGAAGCCTACGAGGGGCCGGACGCCGTGGCGATCCACATCGGAGTCTCATGAGCACACGCAAGGGCTGGCGCGACAGGCTGGCCGGCTACCCGAACCTGCCGAACGTGAAGGCCATTCCCCCGGCCATGCGCGCGCGGCATGGCGAGGGCACCATCGCCACACCCTCGCCCGCCGAGGTCGAGGAGGCCATGCGCGGCGTGCCCGAAGGTCGGCTCGCGACCGTGCTCGGCATCGGCGAAGACATCGCGGCGCGCCACCAGGCCACCATCGGCTGCACCGTGACCACGGCCATCTTCGCCCACATGGTGGCCCACGCCACCGAGGAAGCCATGACGACGGGCGCCGGTCGCGCGCCGGGCACGCCGTACTGGCGCACGCTCAAGATCGGCGGCGAGCTCAACCCGAAGTACCCGGGCGGCATCGAGGCCCAGATGTCGCGGCTCGAGGCCGAAGGCCACACGGTGGTCCAGCGCGGCAAGCGCTACTTTGTCGAGGACTTCGCCAGGAAGCTCGTCGGAACGCGTTGATGCGCCGCGCCGACCGCCTCTTCCAGCTCGTGCAGCTCATCCGCGGCCGTCGGCTCACCACGGCCGCCTTCCTGGCGCAGCGCCTGGAGGTGTCCGAGCGCACGGTGTACCGCGACGTGGCCGACCTGCAGCACCAGGGCGTGCCGATCGAGGGCGAGGCCGGCGTCGGCTATCGGCTCGGCGCGGGCTTCGAGCTGCCGCCGCTGATGTTCACGCAGGACGAAGCGTCGGCGCTCGTGGCCGCCGCGCGCATGACCCAGAGCTGGGTCGATCCGGCGATGGCGCGCAACATCGAAACCGGCCTGGGCAAGATCCTGTCGGTGCTGCCACCGGCGGCGCGCGTGTCGGCCGAGGCGCTGGCGCTGTATGCGCCCGCACTCGGTCTCGACGACGCCCTGCGCACGCGGCTGCAGACGCTGCGCGAGGCCGTGCAGGCACATCAGAAGCTGCGCCTGCACTACCGCGACGTCTCGGGCGACGCCAGCGAGCGCACCGTGCGGCCGCTGGGCTGCTTCTATTGGGGCAAGGTCTGGACGCTCTCGACGTGGTGCGAACTGCGCAACGATTTCCGCGGCTTCCGGGTCGACCGCATGGAGGCGGTGGAGGTGCTCACCACGCGCTTCCAGGACGAGCCGGGCAAGACACTGGCCGACCTGCTGCGGCAGGTGAAGGCCGAGGCGCAGCGCCACAAGGTGTGGGAGCAGAAGCCGCCCGCCTCGACATCCGAACCCGGCAGCGATGCCGGCTGACGAGCTGCCCTGCGGTCAGTACTCGTCGTTGTTGCTGTAGCCGACGAGGTTCTCGAACTTGGTGATCGGCTTCAGGAAGGCCAGCTTCACCGTGCCGGTCGGGCCGTTCCGGTGCTTGCTGATGATCACCTCGGCCACGCCCGGCTCCTTCGACTCCTTGTTGTAGTAGTCGTCGCGGTAGATGAACATGATGATGTCCGCGTCCTGCTCGATGGCGCCGGATTCACGCAAGTCGCTCATCATGGGACGCTTGTCGGTACGCGCTTCCACGCCGCGGCTGAGCTGCGACAGCGCGATCACCGGGCACTTCAGTTCCTTGGCCAGCATCTTCAGGCCGCGCGAGATTTCGCCCACGGCCGTGGCGCGGTTCTCGTCGCCCGAGCTGCTGGTGGACATGAGCTGCAGGTAGTCGACCACGATCAGCCCCAGGCGCCCGTACTGGCGCGCCAGCCGGCGCGCATTGGCGCGCAGTTCGCTGGACGAAAGGCCCGGCGTCTCGTCGATGTGCAGCGACACCGTGCGCAGCTTCTCGATGGCCTCGGTCAGGCGCGGCCACTCCTCGTCGCTGAGCTTGCCGGTGCGCAGGTGGCCCTGGTCGATGCGGCCGATGGAGCCCACGATACGCACCGCCAGCTGGGCGGCGCCCATTTCCATCGAGAACACCGCCACCGGCAGCCCCTCTTCGAGCGCCACGTGCTCGGCGATGTTGATCGCCAGCGAGGTCTTGCCCATCGAGGGACGCGCGGCCAGCACGATCATGTCGCCCGGCTGCAGGCCCGAGGTCATCTTGTCGAAGTCGTTGAAGCCCGTGCGCACCCCCGTGATGTCGTTCGGGTTCTCGGCCATCTCGGTCACGCGGTCGAGCAGCTCGACCACCAGGGAATCCATGCTCTGGAAGCCCTGCTTCATCCGCGTGCCTTCTTCGCCGATGTTGAAGATCTTCTGCTCGGCTTCGTCCAGGATCTTGTCGACCGGCTTGCCCTGCGGATTGAAGGCGTTGGTCGCGATCTCGTCGGCGGCGGTCACGAGCTTGCGCAGGATGGAGCGCTCGCGCACGATCTCGGCGTAGCGCCGGATGTTGCTCGCGCTCGGCACGTACTGCGCGAGCGAGTTCAGGTAGACCAGCCCGCCGATGTCGTCGGCCTTGCCCAGGTTCTGCAGCTGCTCGAAGACCGTGATCACGTCGGCCGGCTTGCTGGCATTGATCAGTCCGCCGATGGCCGCGTAGATCAGCTTGTGCTCATGGCGGTAGAAGTCGCCGTCGACCAGCAGGTCGCCCATGCGGTCCCAGGCGCCGTTGTCCAGCAGCAAGCCCCCCAGCACGCTGGATTCGGCCTCGATCGAATGAGGCGGAATGCGCAATTGCGCGATCTGGCGGTCGGCCGACGAATCATTGTCGGCATAGGAGAAAACGGCGGACATGGACTTCCCTTGCAACCCTGCATGCTAAGCCGCGCAGGGCGCGGTGTGTGTGGACAAGGTTGTTAATAAACAGTGAACTTCCGGTGCGGCGAGGTGGACAACTCGCGCGCAGAAAAGAAAAAGCCGCCCGAAGGCGGCTTTCTTGCGTCAGCGCACCGGGCGCTGCGAACGATCAGGCGGTTTCGCCGTAGACCGTGACGGTGATCTCGACGACCACGTCGGTGTGCAGCGAGACGCTCACGGTGTTGTCGCCGACGACCTTGATCGGGCCGTTGGGCAGACGCACTTGCGACTTGGCAACCTTGTAGCCTTGCTTGTTCAGCTCTTCGGCGATGTCGCCGTTGGTGACCGAACCGAACAGACGGCCGTCCACGCCAGCCTTTTGGGTCAGCTTGACGGTCGAGCCGGCGAGCTTCTCGCCCTGGGCTTGCGATTCGGCCAGCTTGGCGGCCGCAGCCTTTTCGAGTTCGACGCGCTTGGCTTCGAATTCGGCCTTGTTGGCAGCGGTGGCGCGACGGGCGCGGCCCGAGGGGATCAGGAAGTTGCGTGCGTAGCCGTCCTTGACCTTGACGATGTCGCCCAGGCCGCCGACGTTCAGAACCTTGTCCAGAAGAATGATTTGCATGGTGTGTGCTCCTTCTTAGACGCGGTGCTGGTCGCTGTACGGCACCATGGCCAGGAAGCGCGCGCGCTTGATGGCGGTGTTCAGCTGACGCTGGTAGATCGCGCGCGTGCCGGTCAGGCGTGCGGGGATGATCTTGCCGTTTTCGCTGATGAAGTCACGCAGCGTGTCGATGTCCTTGTAGTCGATTTCTTCGACGCCAGCGACGGTGAAACGGCAGAAGCGCTTGCGCTTGAACAGCAGCGACTGGGTGTTGCGCTTCGGGCGCTTGTCTTTGTTGAATTTCTTGAACGTGGCCATTGGGGGACCTCTTGTCGAAAATTAATCTTGCTGAAAATCCTGGATGTGCAGGACCGGATGCTTGCCGTTGCCCGGCGTCGCGAGAAACCCCTGGAATCGCCAGAGACTTCCCATCGACTGCGCTGCGAGCCGCTCGGCGATGGCGCCGAACGCAACAGCCTTGAGGGCCGTCTTCACCTGCCGGGGCTTTCCCGCCTCCTGGAGTGTCGACTCATGGTCGAGCTTCAGATCGAGGGCGGGCAGGCCGGCTGGCGTGTATCGCAGGGTTCCGAGTTCGGCGACAGAGGCGGTCAGCAGAAGCTGGTTGACCCCGGTCGCCGCAGCGGCAGCCGTCACGCCATCAGTTGTTGTTGGCGGCGTATTCGGCCTGCTGGGCCTTGCGGGCCTCTTCGCGCTCGACCGTCTTCATCATCGACGAAGGACCGGTGTCGGCCTTCTTCTTCTGAACGGTCAGGTGACGCAGCACGGCATCGTTGAACTTGAACGCGTGTTCCAGTTCACCCATCACGGCTTGTTCAGCTTCGATGTTGACGCACAGGTAGTGGGCCTTGTTGAGCTTGTTGATCTGGTAAGCCAGCTGACGGCGGCCCCAGTCTTCAACGCGGTGGACCTTGCCGCCGCCGGCCGTGATCAGGCCCTTGTAACGCTCCAGCATGGCCGGAACTTGTTCGCTCTGATCCGGGTGGATGAGCAAGATGATTTCGTAGTGACGCATGGCACTCCTTGTGGATTCTTCCGTGGAAGAGGAAAAGCCACCCGCAGCGTCGGGCGCGGTATGGCAAGGCAAAGCCGGCGATTATAGCCCTGTGTTGCGCGATCCGGCAAGGCACCTCAGTCGTTGAGGGCCTTGTCGAGGGCGGCGGCCTTCTCCGCGCCAACGGCGGCGCGGATCTTGGGTGCCAGTGCCAGGAGGTCTTCGTAGCTGGTCGTGCCTTCGACCTGGAGGTTGAGCCGGAAGCCCATCAGGCCCAGGCTGCCGGTCAGCTGGGTGGCGATCGGGTACGCGTCCTTGTAGCGCTGCTGCCGGCTGCGGCCGGAAGGTGCAGAAGGCGCCGGGGCCGTCGAAACCGCGGGCGCCACGGCTGGCGGCTGGCCGGCCAGAGGCGCCAGCAGGCCCAGCGCGACCATCTGATCGACCTCCTCGCGCCCGATGCCCAGCCCTGAGCCCAGCACGTCGTCGATCGAGCGCTTGCCGTCGAACTGGATGAAGGCCGAGCGCTGGCGCGGCGTCAACGGCACCGAGCGGTCCTTGAGGACCTGCTGTCCGGCTTCCGTCTTGACAAGAATCATGGGGGTCTCCGGCGAAGTGCTGACACAGGCCCTGACGGGCCCACATCACCTCAGGCAGGCAGCCGGATTGCACCGCCTGCGAATGTCACGAGTCTGACACCGGAAACGCACTTTGTTTCACTTGCACGGGCGGGCACGGGGGAATCCCCCATGGGGATTTCCGCCATCCGTCGCGCTGCACCACGCGGCGGGGCATGCCCGCCGCGCGCTGGCTCAGCCTCTCTGGGCCAGTTGCTGCCAGGTGTCGATCACGCTGTCCGGGTTCAGCGAGATCGATTCGATGCCCTGCTCCGCCAGCCACAGCGCGAAGTCCGGGTGGTCGCTGGGGCCCTGACCGCAGATGCCGACGTACTTGCCTTCGGCCTTGCAGGCCTTGATGACGCGGCTCAGCAGCGCCTTGATGGCCGGGTCGCGTTCGTCGAAGTCGGCCGCCAGCAGCTCCAGGCCGGAGTCGCGGTCCAGGCCCAGCGTGAGCTGGGTCAGGTCGTTCGAACCGATCGAGAAGCCGTCGAAGAACTTCAGGAACTCTTCCGGCAGCACCGCATTGCTCGGCACCTCGCACATCATGATCAGCTTGAGCGCGTTCTCGCCGCGCTTGAGGCCATGCTCGCCCAGCAGCGTGGTCACGCGCTCGGCCTGGCCCAGCGTGCGCACGAAGGGCACCATGATCTGCACGTTGGTCAGGCCCATGTCGTTGCGCACGCGCTTGAGCGCCTCGCACTCCATGGCAAAGGCCTCGCCGAAGTCGGCGCTCAGGTAGCGCGCGGCACCGCGGAAGCCCAGCATCGGGTTCTCTTCTTCGGGCTCGTAGCGGCTGCCGCCGATCAGCTTGCGGTACTCGTTCGACTTGAAGTCCGACAGGCGCACGATGACGGGCTTGGGCCAGAACGCGGCGGCAATGGTCGCGACGCCCTCGGTCACCTTGTCGACGTAGAACGCGCGCGGCGAGGCATGCCCGCGGGCCACCGACTCGACAGCCTTCTTCAGGTCGTTGTCGACGTTCGGGTAGTCGAGGATCGCCTTCGGGTGCACGCCGATGTTGTTGTTGATGATGAACTCGAGACGGGCCAGGCCCACGCCGTGGTTCGGCAGCTGCGCGAAGTCGAAGGCGAGCTGGGGGTTGCCCACGTTCATCATGATCTTCAGATCGATCTCGGGCATCACGCCGCGCTGCACTTCGGTCACTTCGGTCTCGAGCAGGCCGTCGTAGATGAAGCCGGTGTCGCCCTCGGCGCAGCTCACGGTGACGAGCGTGCCGTCCTTGAGCAGGTCGGTGGCGTCGCCGCAGCCGACCACGGCCGGAATGCCGAGTTCGCGCGCGATGATGGCGGCGTGGCAGGTGCGACCACCGCGGTTGGTGACGATGGCGGCGGCGCGCTTCATCACCGGTTCCCAGTTGGGGTCGGTCATGTCGGTGACGAGCACGTCGCCGGCCTGCACCTGGTCCATCTCGCTGATGTTGTGCACGATGCGCACGGCACCCGTGCCGATCTTCTGGCCGATGGCACGGCCTTCGGCCAGCACGGCGCCCTTGCCCAGCAGCTTGTAGCGCTGCTCGGCCTTGCCCTGCTGCTGGCTCTTCACCGTTTCGGGACGCGCCTGCAGGATGTAGAGGTGGCCGTCGGTGCCGTCCTTGCCCCACTCGATGTCCATCGGGCGGCCGTAGTGCTCTTCGATCACCAGCGCGTAGCGGGCCAGTTGCTCGACGTCGGCGTCGCTCAGCGAGTAGCGGTTGCGTTGCTCGGCCTTGACGTCGGTGGTCTTGACCAGCTTGCCGCTCGCCTTCTTCTCTTCGGGCGTGGCGAACTCCATCTGGATCAGCTTGGAGCCGAGGTTGCGGCGGATCACGGCCTTCTTGCCGGCCTTGAGGGTCGGCTTGTGGACGTAGAACTCGTCGGGGTTCACCGAGCCCTGCACCACCGTCTCGCCCAGGCCGTAGCTCGAGGTGATGAACACCACCTGGTCGAAGCCCGACTCGGTGTCGATGGTGAACATCACGCCGGCGGCGCCGAGGTCGGAGCGCACCATGCGCTGCACGCCGGCCGACAGCGCGACCACGTCGTGCTCGAAGCCCTTGTGCACGCGGTAGCTGATGGCGCGGTCGTTGTAGAGGGAGGCGAACACCTCCTTCATCTTGTGCAGCACGTCGTCGATGCCGACCACGTTCAGGAAGGTTTCCTGCTGACCGGCGAACGAGGCGTCGGGCAGGTCTTCGGCGGTGGCGGACGAGCGCACGGCAAACGAGGCGGCGGGGTTGCCGGCGCTCAGCGTGGCAAAGGCCTCGCCGATGGCTTTCTGCAGGTCGGCCGGGAACGGCTGGGCCTCGACCATGGCACGGATTTCGGCGCCGGCCGTGGCCAGGGCGCGCACGTCTTCGGTGTCCAGCGCGGCCAAGCGCTTGCTGATCTTGTCGGCCAGGCCGTCGTGCGCCAGGAACTGGCGGAACGCGTGGGCCGTGGTCGCAAAACCGGTCGGCACGCGCACGCCCTGTGGCAGCTGCGAGATCATTTCGCCGAGGCTGGCGTTTTTGCCGCCAACCGACTCGACGTCGGTCATCCTCAGGTTTTCAAATGGCACGACCAGTGCGGTCGCCTCGAAAAGTGCAGACATGGGGAAGCTCCAGAAGTTGAAACCGGCGCTGCATGCAGACGGCGCAGCACGATCGTTGTCGTTGCTTTGGGTGCGGTCGCGGTGTGCATGGAAAGAATTCGAGGGGGTGGGGAAAGCGGATTCCCGATAATGGCCCGGATTGTAGGCGTGGCAGGTCGCGCGCGCCGCAGGACCCCGCCGCAAAAGCAACACCATGCATACACGCACCGTTTTCTTCGTCTCCGACGGCACCGGCATCACCGCCGAAACCTTCGGCAATGCCGTTCTGGCCCAGTTCGAGATGAAGCCGCGCCACGTGCGGCTGCCCTTCACCGACACGGTCGACAAGGCGCACCAGGCGGTGCGGCAGATCAACCACACGGCCGAAGTCGAGGGCGTTCGGCCCATCGTGTTCACCACGCTGGCCAACATGGACGTGCTGGGCGTGATCGAAACCGGCTGCAAGGGCATGCTGCTGGACATGTTCGGCACCTTCGTGCGGCCGCTCGAGATCGAGCTGGCCATGAAGTCGAACCACCGCATCGGCCGCTTCAGCGACGTCAGCAAGAGCAAGGCCTACAACGACCGCATCGCGGCCATCGACTTCAGCCTGCAGCACGACGACGGCCAGAGCCACCGCGACCTGGAAGGCGCCGACGTGATCCTAGTCGGCGTGAGCCGCAGCGGCAAGACGCCCACTTCGCTCTACCTGGCGATGCAGCACGGCCTGAAGGCGGCCAATTACCCGCTGATTCCCGAAGACTTCGACCGCCGCCAGCTCCCGCCGGCGCTGAGCCCGCACCGCAAGAAGATCTTCGGCCTGACGATCCAGCCCGAGCGGCTGAGCGAGATCCGCAACGAACGCCGGCCCAACTCGCGCTACGCCAGCCTCGAGAACTGCCGCCACGAAATCAGCGAGGCCGAGGCCATGATGCGGCGCGCCGGCATCCGCTGGCTCTCGACGACCACCAAGTCGATCGAGGAAATCGCGACGACGATCCTGCAGGAGCTGCGGCCGGAGCGGTTGGTCTACTGATTTGCTATCTTTTCAGTAGCAATCACCGCCCGTCCGACGGACTATCCGAACAGATACTGCGTGACGCCGTCCGCGCCGGTTACCGGCTGGCAGGGCATGCGCCACACGGCCTCGATCAGCGCGGGCTGCAGCACCTCGGCGGTCGCCCCCTGGCGCAGGCCGCCGGGCGCCCCCAGCACCACGACCTCATCGGCATAGCGCCGCGCCAGATTCAGGTCGTGCAGCACGGCCACCACGCCCACGCCCCGCGCCGCCCAGGCGCGCAGCAGGCGCATCGCCGAATGCTGGTGCGCAAGGTCGAGCGCGGCGGTCGGCTCGTCAAGCAGCAGCCAGCGGCTCGCGCCGTTGGGACGCGGATGCCAGAGCTGGGCCAGCGCCCGCGCCAGATGGACCCGCGCCTTCTCGCCGCCCGACAGCGTGTTGAGGATGCGCGGCGCCAGCGCCGTGACGTCGGTCAGGGCCATCGCCTCGGCCATGATCGCGTCCTCGTCGCGGGTCGGCGCGCGGCGGTGCGGGTAGCGGCCGAGCGCGACGATGTCCTGCGCCGTGAAGTCGAAGGCGACCGCGCTTTCCTGCGGCATCAGGGCCCGGCGCAATGCCAGCACGGGCATGCCGTGGCCTGACAGCGGCCGGCCGTCGAGCGTCGCCCTGCCCTGCGTCGGCTCGCGCTGGCCGGCCAGCACCGACAGCAGCGTCGACTTGCCGGCGCCGTTCGGGCCGAGGATCGCAGTCACGCGGCCCGGCGCCAGTTCGACCGATGCATTCGCCAGCAACGTCTTGGCGCCGATGCGCACCTCGACACTGGCACACGCCAGCGCCCCGTGTCCCGCCGCCGTCATACGCGCCCCCTGAAATGCCGCAGCATCAGAAGGAACATCGGCACGCCGATGAAAGCCGTGAGCACGCCCAGCGGCAGTTCGGCCGGCGCCATCACGGTGCGCGCCACCGTGTCGGCCGCGAGCACCAGCGCCGCGCCCAGCAGCGCCGAGGCCGGCAGCACGACGCGGTGGTCGGGCCCGGCCACCATGCGCACCCAATGCGGCGCGATCAGGCCGATGAAACCGATGATCCCGGTCGTGGCCGTCACCGCGCCCACCGCCACCGCGGTGATGACCACGGCGCGCCGTTTGGTGCGCTCCACGTCCACACCCAACAGCGCCGCCTGCGCCTCGCCGAGTGCGATGGCGTTCAGGGGCGAAGCGAGCGATGCCGCAGCCCAGCACGACAGCAACACCGCCACACCCACGAGGATGACCGCGCTCCAGCGCGCGCCGCCCAGGCTGCCCAGCAGCCAGAACTGCAGGCTGCGCAGTTGCTCGTCGGTCGCCATCACGCTCAGCAGGCCGAGGCCGGCGCCGGCCAGCGCGTTGATGGCGATGCCCGCCAGCAACATCAGCGCCATGCGCGTGCCGCCTTCGCTGCGCGACAGGCCGTAGATCAGCAAGGTCACGACGAAGCCACCGCCGAAAGCCATGAGCACCAGCGTCCAGCTGCCGAGCGTGCGCGGCAGCATCGGCCAGAACGAGGCGCCCAGCACGATGGTGACGCCGGCCGCCAGCGCCGCGCCGCTGCTGATGCCGATCAGCCCCGGGTCGGCCAGCGGATTGCGGAACAGCCCCTGCATCAGCGTGCCCGCCATGCCGAGCCCCGCACCCGCCGCCACGCCGAGAACCAGGCGCGGCAAGCGGATGTTGAGGAACACGAGGTGCTCGGGCGACTGGCCGCCTGCACCCTGCCCCAGCGAGGTCAACACATTCCAGAGCTGCGAAAGACTGATGGCGTAGGCACCCGACACGGCGCCCACCGCGAAGGCCGCGACGAGCAGCACCGCGCTGCCGCAAAGCACGGCACGCGCCCCGAAGCGCTGGCTCATGCCAATGCGGCCCGGAACTTGTCGTGCAACTCGCCGATGGCGGCCGGCAGGCGCGGGCCAAAGCCCAGCAGCAGCAAGGCGTCCTGCGTGATCAGCGCGCGCTTCTTGTACGCAGGCGTGAGCGCCAGCTCGGGCCGCTGCCAGAAGCGCTCGACGCCGCCGTGCGCCTCGATGCTCTGCGTGCTCGTGAGGATGATGTCGGGCGCCGCGCTGGCCATGGCCTCGGCCGTCATCGGTCGGTAGCCGTGGAAGCCGCCCAGCGCATTCACGCCGCCCGCGAAGCCGATCACCGCATGCGCCGCGGTCTTCTCGCCGGACACCTGCGGGTTCGCGCTGTGCGACAGCACGAACAGCACCTTCGGCTTGCGCCCCTTCGCGCCGCCGATGCGCTGCAGCACCTGCGCCCATTCGGCATCGAGCCGGGCCTGCAGTTCGCGCGCCTGCGCCTCCTTCGCAGCGGCGCGGCCCACGGCCTGCACCTTGCGCTGCACTTCGGCCCAGGTGTGATCGGCCTCGATGATCTCGACCTTGACGCCGGCCGTGCGAATCTGGTCGAGCACGACGGTCGGGCCCGATTCGTTGGTCGCGATGATCGCGTCGGGCTTCAGCGAGAGCAGGCCCTCGGCCGACAGCTGACGCATGTAGCCCACCTTGGGCGTGGCACGCGCCGCAGCGGGAAACAGGCTGGTCGTGTCGGTGCCGACCAGCTGGCCTTCGGCGCCGAGCGCATAGACCACCTCGGTGATCGCGCCGCTGACCGTGACCAGCCGTGGCAGGCGCTTGCTCTCTTGCGCGAACGCGGGCCATGCGCCCGCACCGAGCGCTGCAGCAGACAGCAGGCGCAGCGCATCACGACGATGCGGCACGGAAGAAGAAAGAAAAGAGGAATCTCGTTGTTCAGTCATGGGGTCACGGACAGCGAAAGAGAAAGATGCGCGTCAGCCGCGCCGGGGAATGTTGTGCGCGATGCGCCAGAGCACACCGGTCGGGTCGGTCAACGTGAAATCGACCATGCCCCACGGGCGCTCGGCGGGCGGCGTGGTCTGCACGGCGTAGCGTTCGGTCAGCCGCTGCGCCTGCACGCGGTCCCACCAGGCCAGCGCGTCATCGACGAGCAGATGCATCATGAAATTCTCTGCATGGGTCTGGGCGTAGAAGTCCTGCAGCAGGAAGCTGCTCTCGCCACAGAAGAAGTAAGCAATGCCGTCCTCGTTCGAGGCCAGCGTGAAGCCCAGGTCCTGGTAGAAGGCAATGGAGAGCGCGAAGTCCTTCGCCGGCACGAAGGCCTTGATCTCGACCACGCCCGGAAAGGTGTCAGCACTCATCGCGCTGGCGCTTCCGAGGTGGTCAGGCGCGAGAGCTTGGCCACGATCTGGCGCCACTCCGTGCGCTCGGGCACGCCCGGCTTGCGCGCGCCGAAGAACATCGCCATCAGCTCGCCCTCGCCGTCGAAGGCCTCGACCGAGGTCACGATGCCGTCGCTGGTCGGCTTCTGGACGATCCACACGCTCGCGATGCGGTCTTCGCGCAGGTGCAGGTTGAAGCCGGAGTCGAGCACGTTGAGCCACTGCATGCCGTGCATCTCCATCGGCTCGATGCGCACGACCGGCCCCGAGTGGATCTGGATGCAGCCGGGGCTGCCGACGAACACCATGATCGGCGTGCCGTCGAACGAAGCCTCGAGCAGCAGCTCGCGCAGCGCGCCGGTTTCGGCGCGCTGCGTGAACTCGCCTTCGGTGAGGCGAAAGCTCTGCTGGCGCTCCACGTCGAACTTGTTGAGCAGGCCGAAGAACTCGTGCGAGTCCTGCATGCCGCGCCAGGCATCGGCCAGTGCGGCCGCATCGATGGCAGCGTCGTCGCGCGGCAACGCCTTCTTCTCGGCGGGCACGAACTGCACTGGCGCGTCGAGCGCGGTGTAGGTGTCGATGACCGACTGGAACGCATCGCGGTCGGTCGCATCGCGCACGAAGATCTTGTGCACTGCCACGCCCTGCGGGCTGAAGAACTGCAGGCTCAGCGACGGCGGCACGCCGGCATTGGCCGCGGCCTCGCTGACCGCGAACCCTGCGTGCCAGCGGCTGAAGAACAGGCGCAGGTCGATGACCTCGCCCACCGCGAGCCCCATCGCGTCAGTGCCGGACACCTTCTCGTAGACGCCGGTCTTCTCGTGCACCGTGGTCTCGTTGCGCGTGAGCGCCAGCACGGGGCCACACAGCTCCAAGGCTTGCAGCAGCTCGACCCACGAGCCCTTCAGCCGCGTGGCGCGCAGCGCCTTGTCGTGCGCGCCCGTGTGTGCCGCAATGGCGGCGCCTTCGCTCAGGCCCATGGCCGCGGCCGCGTCCTTGTGGCGCATGCCCTTGGCGCGCAGTTCGGCGAAACGGGTGCGGATGTCTTCGGCATTCATCGGGTGTCCTTTGTTTGGAGAGAAGTGGCGGTGCGGCTCAGAAGTCCGCCACAAGCGAGACGTTGAAGCTGCGGCCCGGCTGGGTGTAGGCGTCGCGGATGGCCGAGGTGGTCGTTACGCCGCGCACATCGCTCCACATCCAGTAGCGCTTGTTGGTGAGGTTGGTCACCGACGCGTTCAGGCGCAGGTCCTTGCGGATGCGCCACTGCGCGCTGATGTCCAGCGTGGTGGCCGCCGGCGTGCGGAACTGCAGGCCCGTGGTCACTTCGCTGCGATCGACGTCTTCCCACTCTTTGGCGCCATGATGAACCGCATCGAGGCGCACGCTCCAGGCCGGTGCCTGGTACTTGAGTCCGGCGCTGAACTTCTGCGGATCAATCGAATTAAGCGGCCGGTTGTTGGTGCGGTCGCGGCCTTGCGTGCGGCCGTAGGCGAAGGGCACGGAGAAGCCGTTGCCGTTCTCGGTGAAATCGAGCTCGCCCTTGATCTCGAAGCCGCTGATGCGCGCGCGCCCGACGTTGACGGTCTGGTAGATCAGCGGGTCGATGCGCGGAATGCCGCGCCCGCCCACGAGCTTGTCGTTCTCGATGAGGTCCTTGTAGTCGCCGGTGAAGGCGGCCACGTCGAAGCTCAGGAGGCCGGTGCGACCGCGCACGCCCAGCTCGATGTTCTGGCTCTTCTCGGGCTTGAGGTTCGGGTTCGGGATCGTCTTGTAGCCCGAAATCACGTTCTCGAAGAAGTTGTTCACCTGGAATGCGTTGGGCGCCTTGAAACCCGAGGCGTAGTTGCCATACACGCTGAACTGCGGCGTGGCGCGGAACAGCACGCCCAGCTTGGGCGACACGGCCGAGCCCGACAGCGACACGGCCTGCGCGTTGAAGCCGGCCTGCTTCGCATCGAGCGAGAAGCGGTCGAAGCGGATGCCGGGCGTGATGCTCCAGCGGTCGTGAATGAACTCGTCCTGCACGTAGAAGGCGGTCGAGGTTTCGCGCGTGTCGGGAAAGCGCTTGAGCGGGTAGCTCTCGCCGGCCGGCGGCACGAGGCCGGTCTGCAGGTTCTCGACGTTCGTGCGCGTGTAGTCCAGGCCGTAGGTGATCTTCTGGGCCCAGTTGCCCATGCGGATCGTCTTGTCGGCCTGCAGGCCGAACTGCCAGGTGTTCTCGTCGTAGGTGACGTCGCGCGTGCGGTCGGCCGCGGTGAAGCGGTCTTCGTAGATGTACTCGCGCGAGCCGGCCTTCTGGTAGCTCACGACAGCGAGCAGGTTGTCGGCCATCACACTGTTCAGGCGCAACCGGCCTTCGTAGGTCAGGCGATCGCGGTCGAGGTCGGTCTTGGCATTGAGGCCGATCACCGAGGTGGACGCATACGGCGGCTTGGCCACGCCCGACAGCAGGTTGTAGCGGCTGCTCTTCTCGACGTGTTCGAAGGTGAAGGCGTGGCGCTGGTCGGCGTTGGGCGTGAGGATGGCCTTGGCCAGCAGCGAACGGGTCTGGTCGCGCTGCGGATTGGGCGTGGTGCGGTCGAGGTTGGGCACGTTGAGCGAGCCCCGGTTCTCGAGTTCGCTGGCGTGCCCCAGGTTGGCGGACACGAGCCACTCGAGCACGTCGTTCGCCTTGCCCGCGAGCGTGACGCCGCCGCGCACGCCGTTGTCTTCACCGCTGTAGCCGATGTTCGCGCTGCCGCCGAAGGTCTTGCCCTCGCGCAGGAAGGACGAGGGCTCGCGGGTGATGAAGTTGACCAGCCCGGCCAGGCCGTCCGAGCCGTAGAGCGCCGAGGCCGGGCCCTTGATGATCTCGATGCGCTCGACGAGGCTGATGTCGAAGTAGTCGCGGCCGAACGCATTGGCGCTGAACACGTAGCTGCGCGGCGTGCGGATGCCGTCGGTCAGCAGCAGCACGCGGTTGCCGTCCAGGCCGCGGATGTTGAAGCCCGCGTTGCTGTCGCGGCCGGTATTGCCCTGCGCCAACCCGAAGCGCGCAGGCGAACGCTTGACCGACACGTTGGGCAGGTCGCGCACGGCATCGCGGATGTCGTGGATCTGCTTGCTCTCGATGTCCTGGCGGTTGATGACCTCGATGCTCAGCGGCAGGTCGTCCTTGGCCTGCTCCGAGCGCGATCCGCTCACCACCACTTCGCCGAGCGCCGCGAGTTGCTGGGACCACGCGGGCGCGGCGGCCATGCCGAAGGCAGAGGCGATCAGCCAGGGCAGCAGCGCAGGTCGATGGGAAGACGGTCGAGGGAAATGAGCGGCCACGAAAAAGGTCCAGAAAACAGTTGAAGAACTGCTTGCTGGACCTTGAGGCGCAAAGGGTTGCGCGAGTGACCTGGCTGGCAATGAGGGGCAGCGGTGTGCCCGTGTTTTTATTGTATGAGAATAATTCTCATCTTCACAACTTCAGGCACTTAAGACTTACTCACGCAGGGGCCGTCGTGCGGATCAGGTGGTCGAACGCACCGAGCGCCGCCTTCGCGCCGTCGCCGGCCGCGATGATGATCTGCTTGAACGGCACCGTGGTGACGTCACCCGCCGCGAACACGCCGGGCACCGAGGTCTGGCCGCGCGCGTCGACAACGATCTCGCCGTGCTTCGTCAGCTCGACCGTGCCCTTGAGCCAGTCGGTGTTGGGCACCAGGCCGATCTGGATGAACACGCCTTCGAGCTCGACCTTCTTCAGCTCGCCCGATGCGCGATCCTTGTAGACCAGCCCGTTGACCTTCTGGTCGCCGGTGATCTCGGTGGTCTGCGCGTTGGTGAAGATGTCGACGTTCTTCAGGCTCTTGAGCTTGCGCTGCAGCACGGCGTCGGCGCGCAGTTGCGTGTCGAACTCGATCAGCGTCACGTGGCCGACGATGCCGGCCAGATCGATGGCCGCCTCGACGCCCGAGTTGCCGCCGCCGATCACCGCCACGCGCTTGCCCTTGAACAGCGGGCCGTCACAGTGCGGGCAGTAGGCCACGCCCTTGTTCTTGAACTCGTGCTCGCCCGGCACGTTGATGTTGCGCCAGCGGGCACCGGTCGAGATGATGACGGTCTTGCTCTTGAGCGACGCGCCGCTTTCGAGCTGCACCTCGATCAGCTCCTTGCCCGGCACCAGTGCCTTGGCGCGCTGCAGGTTCATGATGTCGACGTCGTAGTCGCGCACATGCTCTTCGAGGGCGTGGGCGAACTTCGGTCCTTCGGTTTCCTTGATCGAGATGAAGTTCTCGATGCCCAGCGTGTCGAGCACCTGGCCGCCGAAGCGCTCCGAGGCAACGCCCGTGCGGATGCCCTTGCGTGCGGCGTACACCGCGGCAGCGGCACCGGCGGGGCCACCGCCGACGATCAGCACGTCGAAGGCGTCCTTGGCGGCGATCTTCGCGGCTTCGCGCTCGACGCCGCTGGTGTCGATCTTGGCGAGGATTTCTTCCAGGCTCATGCGGCCCTGGCCGAACTCGGTGCCGTTCAGGAACACGGTCGGCACAGCCATGATCTGGCGTTCCTTCACTTCGTCCTGGAAGGTGCCGCCCTCGATCATCGTGGTGCGGATGCGGGGGTTCTGGATGGCCATCAGGTTCAGCGCCTGGACCACGTCGGGGCAGTTGTGGCAGGTGAGCGAGACGTAGATTTCGAACTCGAAATCGCCGTCGAGCGCCTTGATCTGGTCAAGCACGGCTTGCTCGACCTTCGGGGGGTAGCCGCCGATCTGCAGCAGCGCAAGGATCAGCGACGTGAATTCATGGCCCATCGGCAGGCCGGCAAAGCGCGGGCCGTGGTTTTCGCTCGGGCGGTTGACCGAGAACGAGGGCTTGCGGTGGCTGTCGTCGCGGCTTTCGGTCAGCGTGACCAGCGGTGAGACTTCGGCAACGTCCTTCAGCAGCGACAGCATTTCGCCCGAAGCCTTGCTGTCGTCGAGCGAGGCAACGATCTCGATCGGCTGCGTGGCGCGTTCGAGGTAACTCTTCAATTGGGCTTTGGTGCTGGCGTCAAGCATGGCGGACTCTCTTTCGATAACTGGAAACTATCAACTGGGGACAAAAAAGCCCGGGGCCTCGTGAGCGCCCGGGCTTTGCGCGGGGCGCTTAGATCTTGCCGACGAGGTCGAACGACGGAGCGATGGTCTTGTCGCCGTCATTCCACTTGGCCGGGCAGACTTCGTTCGGGTGCTCGGCGGTGTAGACCGCGGCCTTGAGCTTGCGCAGGGTTTCCTTCACGTCGCGGGCGATTTCGTTGGAGTGCACTTCGGCGGTCTTGATGATGCCGTCGGGGTTGATCACGAAGGTGCCGCGCAGTGCCAGGCCTTCTTCGGGGATGTGCACGCCGAACGCGTTGGTCAGCGTGTGGGTCGGGTCGCCCACCAGGGGGAACTTGGCCTTGCCGACGGCCGGCGACGTGTCGTGCCAGACCTTGTGCGAGAAGTGCGTGTCGGTGGTCACGATGTAGACCTCGGCACCCAGCTTCTGGAACTCGGGGTAGTGGTCGGCCGCGTCTTCGACTTCGGTCGGGCAGTTGAAGGTGAAGGCCGCCGGCATGAAGATCAGCACAGACCACTTGCCCTTGAGCGTCTCGTCGGACACATCGATGAACTTGCCGTTGAGGTAAGCCTGGGTCTTGAAAGGTTGGACTGCGGTGTTGATCAGGGACATGTGATTCCTTGGATGCTGCGGTTGGAAAAATAAGCGTGAGCCATGAGTATAACTACCAATATATCATTTTTGATAGATATCAACTATTGAAAGTATTGGAACCCGCTATGTTTGCCATCGCCTCGCGCGTCGCCTTGCGCCAGGTCAATACGAACGTGTATCACCATCACACGCATGCAGACCGGCGCAGCATGGGTTTGCTTGCAAGCGTGTGTTCGCCCCTCCGACAATCACCGCTTTCAGAACAAGGAAAATAATCATGAAGGGCGACCCCAAAGTCATCGAACACCTGCAGGCGCAGCTCAAGAACGAGCTGACCGCGATCAACCAGTACTTCCTCCACTACCGCATGCTCAAGCACTGGGGCCTGGACAAGCTGGCGAAGAAGGAATACGAGGAATCCATCGGCGAGATGAAGCACGCCGACAAGCTTATGGACCGCATCTTCATGCTCGACGGCCTGCCCAACCTGCAGGACCTGGGCAAGCTGAACATCGGCGAAGACGTGCCCGAGCTGCTGCGCTGCGACCTCGGCGCCGAAACCGGCGCGCAAGCGACCATCAAGGACGGCATCGCGCATTGCGAATCGGTGCGCGACTATGTCTCGCGCGACCTGCTGCAAGAGATCCTGGACGACACCGAGGAGCACATCGACTTCCTCGAGACGCAGATCGACCTGATCGACCGCGTCGGCCTGCAGAACTACCTGCAGTTGCAAGTGGGCGAGCTCGAGTAAGCACAACGCAACGCCGCCACGGCATTGCAAACAAACGGGGCTTCGGCCCCGTTTTTTATTGCTCTTTACTTAACTTCATAGCCACTGAATAGCAGTCATTCTCATTCGCGCGACTACAATTCGCGCTTTCGATGACTGCCCCCGCCCGTTCCGACAACCGCCGCCGCGCCTATTGGCTCAAGACCCTCCACGAGTGGCATTGGGTCAGTTCCGCCATCTGTCTCGTCGGGATGATCCTGTTCAGCGTCACGGGCTTCACGCTCAACCACGCGGGCCAGATCGAGGCCAAGCCGGTGGTCACCACGCACAACGGCACGGTCGACGACACATTGCGCGCCCGCCTCGAACAGCAACTGCCGGCCGCCAAGGCCCAGCAGGGCAAGGCGCCGCTTCCCGCCGAACTGCAAGCCTGGCTGCGCAAGCAATGGGACATCGACACCGCCGGCCGCGAGGCCGAGTGGTCCGACGACGAAATCTATCTCTCGCTCCCCCGCCCCGGCGGCGACGCCTGGCTGCGCCTGAGCCTGCCCGAGGGCGAGGTCGAATACGAGCGCACCGACCGCGGCTGGCTCTCCTACTTCAACGACCTGCACAAGGGCCGCAACACCGGCACCGCCTGGAGCTGGTTCATCGACATCTTCGCGGCCGCCACGCTGGTCTTCTCGGTCACCGGGCTGTTCATTCTCAAGATGCACGCGGGCAACCGCCCCTTCACCTGGCCCATGGTGGGCATGGGGCTGGTGGTGCCGGTGCTGCTCGCGTTGCTGTTCATTCACTGACCGATCCGATCGACGGATCGGCCCGTGCGTTGTCTTTGCTGATTCACGAAGAAAGAGGTTTTCCCGTGCACCTTCGCTACTCGCTCGCACCGATCGCCATGTCGGCGCTGTTCGCGGCCCCGGCCATTGCCGCCGGCCTGTCGGTCAACATCGAGATTCCCCGGCTCAACGTGTCGGAGTACCACCGCCCCTACGTGGCGACCTGGATCGAACGCGCCGACAGCACGATGGCCGGCACGCTGGCCGTCTGGTACGACGTGCGCACCAAGACCAACAACCCCGAGGGCGAAGGCACCAAGTGGCTCAAGGACATGCGCCAGTGGTGGCGCCGCGGCGGCCGTGAACTGGCGGTGCCGGTCGATGGCGTCACCGGCGCCTCCAAGCCCGCGGGCAAGCACCAGCTGAGCTTTACCGAAGGCACGGGCGCCATGCCCAAGCTCGCTCCCGGCGCCTACAAGCTGGTGGTGGAAGCCGCCCGTGAAGTCGGCGGCCGCGAGGTCGTGACCATCCCGTTCCAGTGGCCGCCCACCGCCGCCGCACAACCGGTCGCGGCCGGCAAGGAAGAGCTCGGCGAGATCAAGCTCGAACTCAAGCCCTGAACGCCGCCGTCACCCACTCCGCCCCCTCTCTCATTCCAAGGACCACCATGACCCGCTTCACCCTGCGCGCCGCCGGCCTCGCCCTCGCCCTCTCGGCCGTTGCCTCCGTGACCCAGGCGCACAACGCCTGGCTGCTGCCCTCGACCACCGTGCTGTCGAAGGCCGACACCGTGAGCGTCGACGCCGCCGTGTCGAACGACCTGTTCGTTGCCAACCATGCGCCGCTGCGCCTGGACGGCCTGCAGATCACCGCCCCCGACGGCAGCTCGGTCAAGCCGGAATCCGAAGCCAAGCTCAAGCTGCGCAACGTGTTCGACGTGAACGTCGCGCAGCCGGGTACCTACCGCATCGCGGTGGTCAACAACGGCGCGTTCGCCGCCTGGAAGGACAAGGCCACGGGCCAGAACAAGCGCGCCCGCGGCACGGCCGAAACCATCACCAAGGAAATCCCGGCCGATGCGCAGGACGTGACCATCACCCAATCGGCCGGCCGCATCGAGACCTTCGTGACCGTCGGCAAGCCCTCGGCGCTCAAGCCCATCGGCCAGGGCCTGGAACTGATCTCGGCCGGCAGCCCGACCGACCTGGCCAAGGGCGAGAAGGCCACCTTCACGCTGCACCTGGACGGCAAGCCCGCCAAGGACCTCGAAGTGACCGTGACCGCCGGCAACACCCAGTACCGCGACAAGCTCGACGAACTCAAGCTCAAGACCGACGACAAGGGCCAGTTCAGCGTGACCTGGCCGGCCGCCGGCATGTACTGGCTCGACGCCAGCACCAAGGACAGCAAGACCACCGTGCCGCAAGCCAAGGAACGCCGCCTGAGCTACGCGGCCACCCTGGAAGTGATGCCCTGACCCTGCGTTTTTCCTTGGGCCTTTCCTTCAGCACCTGGCGCGCGGGCGGCTACGCCAACGCGGCCGTTCCCCGTCCCGCCGATCCCACCAGCCTCCAGCAGCTCGGCGGGCAGACGATGGGCACGACCTGGTCGCTGCGCTTCGACAACCCGCGGATGCTGCCGCTCGCGCAGGTGCGCGAGGCGGTCGAGGCGGCGCTCGCGCGCGTCATCACGCAGATGAGCCATTGGGAACCCGACTCCCTCATCAGCCGCTTCAACACCGCGCCCGCCGGTTCGCGCCATGCGCTGCCGGCGGAGTTCGCACAGGTGATGCAGTGCGCCCTCGCGTGGGCGCAGGCCAGCGGCGGCGCGATCGATCCGACGGTCGGTGCGCTGGTGGCGCGCTGGGGCTTCGGCCCCGCAGCGTCACAGGACAACGCCCTGCCCTCACGCGACGCGCTGGCCGCGATCCACTCGAACGTTGGCTGGCAACGGCTGACCTTCGATGAGGTCAACCACACGCTGATGCAACCCGGCGGCGTGCAGCTCGACCTGTCGGGCATCGCCAAGGGCTTCGCGGTGGACCACGGCGTCGACGCGCTGCGCGCGCTCGGCCTCACCGACCTGCTGTTCGAGGTCGGCGGCGAGCTGCGCGGCATCGGCCGGCGACCCGGCGGCGCGCCGTGGCAGGTGCAGGTCGACACCGAGATGCCGACGCCGCAACGCATCGCCCTGGCCGACATGGCCGTGGCCACCTCGGGCGACCGCTGGCACCGGCGCGCGGTCGAAGGCCGCAGCTGGTCGCACACCATCGATCCGCGTGACGGCGAGCCGGTGGCGCATGCGCTGGCCAGCGTCACCGTGCTGCACCCGCAGTGCATGCAGGCGGACGCGCTCGCCACCGTGCTGACCGTGCTCGGACCCGACGAGGGTCTGGCCTTCGCGCAGCAGCGCGACATCGCGGCCCTGTTCATCGCCCGCGCCGACGACGGATCGCTCACCGAGCAGGCCACGCGCGCGTGGCTCGCGCAGGCGGGCGCATGACCGAGACCCTGTGGCGCGCGCTGGCCGCCAGCGCGACGGTCGCGGCCTATGCCGCGCTGTGCCTGGGCATCTACGCACGCCAGCGGCGGCTGCACGCCACGGCCGCCCGCGAAGCCGCGGCGCTGTCGGCCGGTGACGGCGCGCAGGCCTCGCCCACCCTCGTGCTGTTCGCCAGCCAGACCGGCCAGGCGGAAACCATCGCGTGGCAGACCGCGCGGCGGCTGCGCGCGGCGGGCACGGCCGTACGCGTGATGGCCCTCAATGCCCTCGACAGCGCCACGCTGGCCTCGGCCCGCCGCGCCCTCTTCGTGGCCAGCACCTACGGCGAAGGCGATGCACCCGACGGCGCCAGCGTGTTCGCCGAGCGCGTGATGGGCGCGCCGCTGGCGCTGCCATCGCTGCGCTACGCCGTGCTGGCGCTGGGAGACCGCCAGTACACCCACTTCTGCGGCTTCGGCCGCGCGCTCGACGCGTGGCTTCACACGGCCGGCGCCGTGCGCGACTTCGAACCCATCGAGGTCGACAACAGCGATCCCGCCGCGCTCGCCGATTGGCACGCCCGCTGGGGCGATGCGCCGGAGGGCGGCGACGACGCCCCGGCGAGCTTTGCGCCCTGGCGGCTCACGCGGCGCGAACTGCTCAACGCCGGCAGCACGGGCGGCCCGGTCTTCCATCTCGGCCTCACGCCACAAGCCGGCGCCCTGCCGCACTGGGCTTCGGGCGACCTGGCGCAGGTCGCAATCGCAAGCGATCCGGCGCGGCCACGCGACTACTCGATCGCCTCCCTGCCCGCCGATGGCGAACTGCAACTGCTCGTGCGGCAGGAACAGCACCCCGACGGCTCGATGGGCGCCGCGTCGGGCCTGCTCACCTCGACGCTTTCGGTCGGCGACTCCGTGGCGCTGCGCCTGCGGCCGCATCGCGGCTTCCGGCTGGAGGGCAACGAGAGCCGTCCGCTGATCCTGATCGGCAACGGCACCGGCCTGGCCGGCCTGCGCGCCCACCTGCGCGCGCGCGCCGCGGCCGGCCGCAAGGACAACTGGCTCGTGTTCGGCGAGCGCCAGTCCGCCCACGACTTCCTCTGCCGCCAGGAAATCGAAGCCTGGCAGGCCGATGGCACGCTCGCCCGGCTCGACATGGTGTTCTCGCGCGACCAGGCCGAGCGCTTCTACGTGCAGCACCGCCTGCTGCAGGTGGCCGACACGCTGCAAGCCTGGCTGCGCGACGGCGCCGCCGTCTATGTCTGCGGCAGCCTGCAGGGCATGGCGTCGGGCGTGGACGCGGCGCTGCGGCAGATCGCCGGCGACGACCTCTGGGCCGAGCTGTCGGCCAGCGGACACTACCGCCGCGACGTCTATTGAACGGCCCGCGCGGCCTCGTCAGTTGCGCGCCGGCAACGGAGCGGGCGAAACTTTCTGGTTAAAAGCGGCCAGTTGAGCACCTTGGTATTGAGAAGCAATATCATTTGCATCGATTTGCAAAAACCCTTCGCAAATCAGCTCACCCAGCCAGTCTTGCCGCCCTTTTTCTCCCCGAGAGTGCGCCGCCCGGACCCAGCCAGTCGAGCTCTGCCCGCCCGCCCTTTCTGGAGAAAACAACATGGCCTATATCAAGAGCCGCAAACACGCCGTCGCACGCGCCGTTCCTCACCTTTCGGGCGCCGCCGCAGCCACGCTGCTGGCCATCGCAGCCCCCGCCGCCTTTGCCCAGACCGGGCGGGCCCTGCCTGAAGTCCGCGTGCAGGATTCGAGCGCCGCCGACTACAAGACCGACACCTCGGCCAACCCGAAGTTCACGGCCCCGCTGGTGAACACGCCGCAGACCATCCAGGTGATCAAGGAACAGATCATTCGCGAACAGGGCGCGACCACGCTCACCGAAGCGCTGCGCAACACCGCCGGCGTCGGCACCTTCTTCCTGGGCGAGAACGGCAACACGAACACCGGCGACGCCGTCTTCATGCGCGGCTTCGACAGCTCCAGCAGCATCTTCGTGGACGGCATCCGCGACCTGGGCTCGGTCTCGCGCGACATGTTCAACATCGAGCAGGTCGAAGTCGTGAAGGGCCCGTCGGGCACCGACGTGGGCCGCACCTCGCCCACCGGCTACATCAACCTGGTCACCAAGAAGCCGAAGCTCGAAGACAGCTTCCTGGGCTCGCTCGGTTTCGGCAGCGCCGACTACAAGCGCGGCAGCATCGACTGGAACAAGTCGCTCAGCAGCGCCAACGGCATCGGCGCGGCCTTCCGCCTGAATGCGGCGATGGAAGACTCGGGCGTGCCCGGCCGCGACTTCGTCAAGAACAAGCGCACCGCCATTGCACCGTCGATCGCCCTCGGCCTGAATTCGCCCACGCGCTTCTACTTCGACTACCTGCACGTCGACCAGGACAACGTGCCCGATGGCGGCGTGCCGACCATCGGCCTGCCCAGCTATTCGAACCCCGATCCGGTCGCTCTCGGCGCACGTCGCCGCAGCTTCCTGAACTACGCAGCGCCGGTTGATCCGAAGAATTTCTACGGCACCGCCTACGACTTCAACAAGGTGACGGCCGACATGTTCACCGCGCGCGTGGAGCACGACTTCACGCCCGACGTCACGCTGCGCAACACCACCCGCTACGGCAAGACGAAGCAGGACTACATGCTGACGGCGTTCATGCTCGGCGGCCTGGGCACCAACGGCAACCCGCCGCCCTCGGGCAACACCGCGTTCCTCAGTACGCCGATCCCGGGCCTGCCGTCCACCTGGACGACCACGCGCAACCTGCCGACCAACAAGAACCAGGAAAACACGATCTTCGTCAACCAGACGAACGTGACCGCCAAGTTCAACACCGGCAGCCTGAGCCACTCGCTCAGCGCGGGCGTCGAGCTGATCCGTGAAGAGCAGTCGAGCCTGGGCTACTTCAGCCCCGGCGCCACGTTCAACGGCAAGGTCGTGCAGAACGGCGCCTGGCCGGTGGCCAACCTGTACGCGCCGAACCCGTACGTGAACGGCTACAACCGCATGCTCAGCGGCGCCGACAGCAAGGGCGTGACCAACACGGTCGGCCTGTACGCCTTCGACACCATCAAGCTCAACGAGCAATGGCAGATCACCGGCGGCCTGCGCTTCGACCACTACAGCACCTCGTTCCAGAGCGCGACGCTGTCGACCGCAACGACCAACCCCGGCCTGCCGGTCGGCACGCTGGTGCCCTCGTCGCTCAAGCTCTCCGACAACCTGTTCACCGGCAAGATCGGCGTGGTCTACAAGCCCGCGAAGAACGGCAGCATCTACGCGGCCTACGGCACCTCGGCCCAGCCCCCGGGCGGCGCGAACTTCTCGCTGTCGGCCGCCGGCACGGGCAACAGCGCGGCGCGCACCGACTTCCTGCCGCAAAAGGCCAAGACCTTCGAAGTGGGCACGAAGTGGGACGTGCTGGACGACAAGCTGTCGCTGACCGGCGCGGTCTACCGCACCGACGTGACCAATGAAGTGGTGCAGGACCCGACCAACACCGCGCTGTACTACCAGAGCGGCAAGAAGCGCGTGCAGGGCATCGAACTGGGCGTGGCGGGCACCATCACCGAACGCTGGGGCATGAGTGCCGGCTTCACCACGATGGACACCAAGGTGCAAAGCGGCCCCAACGTCACGGCCGACGGCACCAACGTGCTGACCTACACGCCGAAGAACTCGTTCACGGCCTGGACCACCTACCAGTTCCCGTTCGGCCTGACGGTCGGCGGTGGCGCGCGCTACAACGGCAAGCTGCACCGCGGCACCGACGGCGCCGTGGGCACGCCGGCCTACATCGATTCCTACTGGGTGTTCGATGCCATGGCGTCGTACCGCATCAACAAGAACGTCGACATCCAGCTGAACATCGCCAATGTGTTCGACAAGCAGTACGCGGCTGCCATCAACAAGAGCGGCTACCGCTACACGCCGGGCATCCCTCGCTCGGCCAAGATCACCGCGAACTTCGCGTTCTGATCCCGACGACCGCGTCGCCTCCGTGCCGGCCCCTGCGGCAGGCGCGGTGCGACACTCGAGCCCCGGCCTGCGCCGGGGCTTTTTTCTTGTGGAGTTCACCGAAATGATGCTGCATGTGCCCGACGTGCTGAGCCCGGACCAGGTGCGCGAGATGCGCGCCGCACTCGACGCCACCCACTGGGTCGACGGCCGCGAAACCGTGGGAGACCAAGGCGCGCAGGTGAAGCGCAATCGCCAGTTGCCGGAGTCTTCGCCCGTCTCGCGCGAGCTCGGCGCGACCATCCTGGCCGCACTCTCGCGCCACGCGCTGTTCTTCTCGGCCGCGCTGCCCGCGCGTTTCGTGCCGCCGCTGTTCAACCGCTACGAGGGCGGCGAGCACTACGGCGTGCACGTCGACGGCTCGGTGCGCGCGGTGCCGGGCAGCAGCCAGCAGCTGCGCACCGACCTGTCGTGCACCCTCTTCCTGAGCGATCCGGAGGATTACGACGGCGGCGAGCTGGAAGTGATCGACACCTACGGCTCGCACGAGGTCAAGCTGCCGGCCGGCGACCTCATCCTCTACCCGGCGAGCAGCCTGCACCGCGTGCACCCGGTCACGCGCGGGGCGCGGGTGTGCTCCTTCTTCTGGCTGCAGAGCATGGTGCGCAGCGATGCCCAGCGCGGCATGCTGTTCGAACTCGACCAGACCATCCAAAAACTGCGCGCCCGCCTGGGCGAATGCGAGGAAACCGTGGCGCTCACCGGCCACTATCACAACCTCTTGCGGCTCTGGGCCGAGGTGTAACACCGGCTTGCAAAGTCCGGTGGCATGTCAGTCATAGTGATTGCAAATGCGATGGATTCTTATTTATAATGAGTCACATCTAACAGCCAGCCAACTGCCGCTTTCACCGCCATGATCGTTTGCGTCTGCCGCCGAGTCTCTGACCGTGAAATCGCACGTCATGTGCGCGCGGGCATGACTTTCGACGAAGTCCAGTTCGAACTCGGCGTGGCCACCCAGTGTGGCCAGTGTGAAGGTTGTGCCCGCGACATCGTGGCGCAGTGCAGTGTCTCTCACCCGGTCGCCGCCCTGAACTGCGAATCGGCGCCGAGAGCGATCCAGCTTGCCAACTCCATCAAGGAAAGCAAAGCATGGAACTCGTCTCGGCTCTCGGCGGCAGCCTGATCCTCGTCGCCGGCTCTGTCTGGTGGATTTTTCGCAAGTAGCGTCTCTGTAGCGGTTTTGCTGCAATCGGGGCACGATTTGTAGTGCCCGCATTCGAATGGTTGATCGTGTCTGACCGCTTTGCCCCCCCTCCCTCCTTTCTTGGCCTGTCGCGCACTGTCGTCATTGCCGGCGGCGTGATCCTGTTTCACGGCGCCGCGCTGTGGGCGCTGCAAAGCGGCCTGCTGCGCCGGGCCGCCGAAGTGGTGATTCCCGTCGAGATCCTGAGCCAGTTCGTCGAACCGCCGAAACCCAAGGCCGATCCGCCACCCCCACCGCCTCCGCCGCCGCAACCCAAGGTGAGCAAGGCACCGCCGCCGCCGCGCCCGCAGGCCATCCGCGAACCCAAGCCGACGCCCGCGCCGAACGCGCCCGCGGGCACCACCGAGCCGCCGCCCCCCCGCCTGCGCCACCGGCACCGCCCGCGCCGCCGGCCCCTCCCGCACCGCCGCCGTCGCCCCCGGCGCCGCCCGCCGTGCAGCTGCCGTCGAGCAATGCCGACTACCTGCAGAACCCGAAGGCGGTCTACCCCGCCATGAGCAAGCGGCTCGGCGAGCAGGGCAAGGTGATCGTGCGCGTGCTCGTGGGCGCCGACGGCCTGCCCAAGAGCGCCGAGGTCAAGAAGTCCAGCGGCTTCGACCGCCTCGACGAGGCCGCCGTCGAATACATCATGAAATGCCGGTTCGTGCCCGGCAAGGTCAACGGCGTGGTGCAGGCCATGTCTTACGACGCCCCCGTCAACTACGTCCTGAACTAATTTTTCTCTGGAGCAACTTCGTATGGATTCCCAATTTGGCTTGATGAACGTCTGGAATCAGGGCGACTTCGTCACCAAGGCTGTCGCGGTTCTGTTGATCGGCATGTCCCTCGCATCGTGGATCGTGATCATCGTGAAGGCGCTCGACGTCATCAAATACAAGCGCCTGGCCAAGCACTCGCAGGACTTCTGGCACAGCGAAGACTTCGCCACCGCCCTGAACAAGCTGGGCACCGACGACAGCAACCCCTTCCGCGCCCTGGCACTCGAAGGCCGCGAAGCCGCCGCCCACCACCGCAACACCAAGGCGCACCTGCATGACGCGCTCGACGTGAGCGACTGGATCACGCGCGCCCTGCGCAACGGCATCGACGCCTTCACGGCGCGCCTGCAGACCGGCCTCGCCATCCTCGCTTCGGTGGGTTCGACGGCGCCGTTCATCGGCCTGTTCGGCACCGTCTGGGGCATCTACCACGCGCTGATGAGCATCGGCTCGGCCGGCCAGGCGACCATCGACAAGGTGGCCGGCCCGATCGGCGAAGCGCTGATCATGACGGCCCTGGGCCTGGCGGTCGCCATCCCCGCCGTGCTGGGCTACAACGCCCTGGTGCGCGGCAACAAATTCGTGCTGACCAAGCTCAACAGCTTCGCCCACGACCTGCACGCCTACTTCGTGACCGGCGCCCGCGTGCAAAGCGGCGGCAATGAAGCGATCGTGGTTCCCCTCAAGAAGGGCTGAGCAGCATCATGGCTTTCGGAACGCAAGACGAACCCGATGAGGTGATGAACGAGATCAACATGACGCCGCTGGTCGACGTCATGCTGGTGCTCCTGATCATCTTCATCATCACCGTGCCGGTCATGAAGCACGCGGTCAACATTGACCTGCCCCGCGCCAGCAGCGAACCTGAGCAGCCCAAGCCGCAGAACATCCTGTTCAGCGTCACGGCCGACGGCGCCTACTACTGGAACGAGCAGAAGATCGACGACAGCGAGCTGCCGAACCGCCTGGCCGCCGAAGCGGCCAAGGAACCGCAGCCCGAGCTGCACATCCGCGGCGACAAGGCTGTGCGCTACGAGCGCGTGGCCAAGGCCATGGCCGAGGCGCGCGAAGCCGGCGTGCGCAAGATCGGCTTCATCACCGAGCCCGACACGAAGTGATCTGAACGGGTGAATGACGGATCGAAAAAAAGTTGATCGCGACGATTGACTTTATATTGAGAATCATTATCATTCACTCATCGCTTCCATAAAAGGGAACTCCAGATGCCAGCCACCCCGAATGCCTTTTCTGTCCTGAACCACCCTTCGCTCGACCAATCGGGTGGCGGTCATGTGTCGATCCAGGCTGCGCGTCCGGCGCCGATGGTCGAAAGCACGGAGCTCCTGAAAGGAAGCAAGACCGTGGGCATCATGCACAACGGCTCGCTCTACCGGCTTCAAGCCACCAAACTCGGCAAGCTGATCCTGACCAAGTAGGTCGTTCAGCCCGCCCCTCGCGCAAGTTTCATCGTGGGGCGACTCGAGGAGATTCATCTCCGAAGGGTCGTTTTTTGCTAGCCAACGGTTCGCCGACTAGCCAAGCTTTTTTTCACGCTGAAGCCCCGAAAAAGAAAACGCCGACCATCTGGTCGGCGTTTTGCTTTGGGCGAATGAAAAGGCTTACAGGCCGAGCGCGGCGATGCCGGCCTTGGCGATCTGCGCATCTTCGTTCGACTTCACGCCGCTCACGCCCACAGCGCCGATGACGTGGCCGTCCTTCACGATCGGCACGCCGCCTTCGAGCAGGCCTTCCACCAGGGGCGCCGTCAGGAACGCGGTGCGGCCGCCGTTGATGATGTCTTCATAGACCTTGCTCTCGCGACGGCCCATGGCGGCGGTGTGTGCCTTGGCCGGAGCGATGTGCGAGGACAGCGCGGCGGCACCGTCCAGGCGCTGCAGCCAGAGCAGGTTGCCGGCGTCGTCGGAGATGGCGATGGTCACGGCCCAGTTGTTCTTCAGGGCCTCGGCTTCCGCTGCAGCGGCGATGGCCTTGACGTCGGCGAGTTCGAGGAATGATTTGGTCTTCATGGATAGGCTCAGGTTGCGTCGAAACCCGACAGCATAACGGCGGGGCGCCGCAGCGTCCCACCGGGGCTTAAGAACAACGGGCATACGGTCTTTGCAAGGCCCCCTCTTGCAGCCCCCTAGAATGCGCCCAACTGCGTGTCATTGCATGCAGCAACCTCAGGAGCTTCGGCCATGAACGACCGTGTGACCACCCTCGACACTTCCACCGGCTACGGCCAGACACTGCCGCAGGCCGAACGCCAGCGCGTGCTGCGCAATACCTATTGGCTGCTGGCGCTGAGCCTGCTGCCCACCGTGCTGGGCGCCTGGATCGGCGTGAGCACCGGCATCACCCGCTCGCTCACCGGCGGACTCGGCCTGATCGTCTTCCTGGGCGGCGCCTTCGGCTTCATGTTCGCGATCGAGAAGACCAAGAACTCCGCCGCCGGCGTGCCGGTGCTGCTGGGTTTCACCTTCTTCATGGGCCTGATGCTGTCGCGCCTGCTCGCGATGGTGCTGGGCTTCAAGAACGGCCCCGAGCTGATCATGACGGCCTTCGGCGGCACCGCTGGCGTGTTCTTCGTGATGGCCTCGCTGGCCACGGTCATCAAGCGCGACCTGTCGGGCATGGGCAAGTTCCTGTTCGTCGGCGCCCTGGTGCTGATGCTCGGCGCTGTCATCAACGTCTTCGTGGGCTCGAGCACCGGCATGCTGGTGATCTCGGTGGCAGCCATTGGCATCTTCTCGGCCTACATGCTCTATGACCTGAAGCAGATCATGGACGGCGGCGAAACCAACTACATCAGCGCCACGCTGGCCCTGTACCTGGACATGTTCAACGTGTTCCAGAGCCTGCTGGCCCTGCTGGGCATCTTCGGCGGCGAGCGCGACTGAGCGGCTTGCTCCGACCCCAATAAAAAAGGCCCCGCGGGGCCTTTTTTCATTCCAGCTCGAAAACCGCGATCGACTCGACGTGCGCGGTGTGCGGGAACATGTTCACCACGCCCGCGAAGGTGCAGCGGTAGCCCGCCTGGTGCACGAGCAGGCCGGCGTCGCGCGCCAGCGTCGACGGGTTGCAGCTCACGTACACGATGCGCTTGGGCGGCGTCCAGCCACCGGTGCGCAGTTCAGGCTGCTGGTGCAGGTCGGCCATGGCCTTGGCCAGCGCGAAGGCACCTTCGCGCGGCGGATCGACCAGCCACTTGTCGGCACTGCCGTCGGCCACCAGCATCTCGGGCGTCATGTCGAACAGGTTGCGCGCCACGAACCGGGTGGCCGACAGCGCACGCCGCTCGGGCGTTGCAGGCTGGTTTCTCTGGAAGTTGTCGGTGGCGCGTGCCACCAGCGTGTCGCTGCCCTCGATGCCGAGCACTTCGCGCGCCTGGCTCGCCAGCGGCAGCGTGAAGTTGCCCAGGCCGCAGAACCAGTCGATCACGCGCTCCTCGGGCTGCACGTCGAGCAGGCGCAGCGCCTTGCCGACCAGCGCACGGTTGATGTGCGGGTTGACCTGGGTGAAATCGGTGGGCTTGAACGGCATCGTCACGCCGAACGCGGGCAGGCGGTAGGCCAGTGGCGTGCCGCCCTCTTCCAGCAGCTTCACGGTGTCCGGGCCCTTGGCCTGCAGCCACCATTGAACGCCCTCGTTCTCGGCGGCGAACGCCTTGAGCCGCCCGATGTCGGCGCCCGACAGCGGCTCCAGGTGCCGCAGCACCAGGGCGATGGTGCCCAGCGCGGTCGAGTCCGGCGCGTCGCCGCAGGCCAGCTCGATCTGCGGGCAGGTGTCGCGCGCGTCCATGGAGCCGATCAGCGCGCGCAGCGGCATCAGCATGGCGCTGACCTGCTTGGGCAGCACGGGGCAGACCTGCATGTCGGCCAGGTAGCGGCTCTTGCGCTCGTGAAAGCCGATCAGCACCGTGCCCTTCTTGACCACGTGGCGCACCGACAGGCGCGCGCGGTAGCGGTAGTGCCAGGCCGGGCCTTCGAGCGGGCGCAGCAGGTTCTCGGGCTTGACCTTGCCCAGGTGCCAGAGGTTGTCTTCCAGCGCACGCTGCTTCACCGCCACCTGGGCGGCGGCGTCCAGGTGCTGCATCTTGCAGCCGCCGCACGCGCCCGTGTGCAGGCCGAAGTGCGGGCAACCCGGTCGCACGCGCTGCGAGGACTCGCGGCGGATCTGCGTGACCGTGCCCTGCTCCCAGTTGTTCTTGCGGCGGTGGACGTTGAACTGCACCTCCTCGAAGGGCAATGCGCCTTCGATGAACACGACCATGCCGTCGGACTTGTGGGAGACGCCTTGCGCGTCCAGGTCGAGCGACTCGACCTGGAGCCATTCATCGGCGGGGCTCGCGGGGACTTTCTTTTCTTCGATGGATTCCGTCATCCCCCGATTGTCTCAGCGTGGCCGGGGCGGTCCCGGCGCGACGGGTTACCTTCTTTTCTTTACACCGCTAGAACAGCGCGTCACGGCCGACGCCGGAGCGCGCCAGCTGCTTGCGCATCTTGGCCAGGGCCTCGTTCTGGATCTGCCGCACGCGCTCGCGCGTCAGGCCCAGCCGCACGCTCAGCACCTCGAGCGTCTCGGGCTCCCGGTCGTGCAGGCCGTAGCGGCCTTCGAGCACCTCGCGCTCCCGCGCATTGAGGGCCTGCACCCACTGGTCGAGCAGGCGTTCCACCTCGTGCGTGTGCGTCACGCCGGCGGGGTTGCCCTGCTCGTCGTCGGAGGCCACGGTGTCGGCCAGCGTGAAGCCTTCTTCGCCGCGCGCGTCGCCCGCATCGAGCGAACGCGGCGCCTCGGCCAGCGCCAGCAGGTCGGCCACCGCCTGCACCTCGCGACCGAGCAGCGCGGCCACGTCCTCGACGCGCACGCCGTCCGGCCGGCTCGCGAGGAACTCCGCATCGCCCTCGAGCGTGCGACGCGCGCGCAGGACCTGCTGCAGTTCGCGCACGACATGCACCGGCAGGCGGATCGCCCGCGACTGCGTGATGACGGCGCGCTCGACCGACTGGCGGATCCACCAGGTCGCATACGTGGAGAAGCGAAACCCGCGTTCGGGCTCGAACTTGGTGATGGCATGCATCAACCCGAGGTTGCCTTCCTCGATGAGATCGGACAGCGGCATGCCACGCCCCAGGTAGTTCTTGGCGATGTTGACCACGAGCCGCAGGTTGTGCTCGATCATCGATTGCCGCGCCGCGAAGTCGCCGGCGCGTGCGGCGCAGGCGGTGGTGTATTCCTCGGCGGGAGTGAAGAGCCCGGTGCGCCGGACCTGGCGCAGGTAGATGGTCAGGGCATCGGCGCCCTCGCCGCCCATGACTTCGGTGCTGGCACCGTGAACCGAAGCCGACGCTGCAGAAGCGATCGGCAGGCTGTGGTCGGAGTCTTCGGGAAGGGAGTCTGCGTTCAGCGGCTCGTCGCCGCTGTCCTGATGGCCATTGCGGCCACCGTTGCTTCGAGGTGAAGGGCTGCCCTGCCCCGCCAGCCCACGCACGGGCAGTGTGCGAAGAGGGCGGGAGGCAGCCATGGCATCACCGATTGGGCAGGTAGCGCGACGGGTCGACGGGCTTGCCCTGGCGGCGGATCTCGAAATGCAGCTTCACGCGATCGGCATCGCTGTTGCCCATTTCGGCGATCTTCTGGCCCTTCTGAACCGACTGGTCTTCCTTCACGAGCAGCGTCTGGTTGTGCGCATATGCCGTGAGGTAGGTGTTGTTGTGCTTCAGGATGATCAGGTTGCCGTAGCCGCGCAGGCCGGCACCGGCGTAGACCACACGGCCGTCGGCCGCGGCCAGCACGGGGTCGCCGGCCTTGCCGCTGATGTCGTAGCCCTTGTTTTTGGCTTCGTCGAAACCGGCGATCAGCGAACCGCTGGCAGGCCAGATCCAGCCCAGGTCGTCGTCGCCCGAGCTGCTCGGGCCCGAAGGCGAGGCCGTGACAGGCGGCTTGGTGGTGCCGCTCGCGCCGCTGGCCGGCACGGCCGGCGTGACAGACGCCTGCGGGGCCACAGGTTTGGTCGTCGCCTCGGTGGACGCAGCAGGCGCAGAGGTGGACGGTGCCGTGGCGACCGCGGTGCTGCCACCGGTCGGCGGAATCACGCGCAACACCTGACCGACCTCGATCAGGTCGGGGTTGTCGAGGTTGTTCCAACGCACAATGTCCTGCCAGCGCTGGCCCGTTTCGCTGCCGATGCGGCGGATGGAGTCACCGGGGCGCACGGCGTAGTAGCCGGGCTTGCCGTAGTTCTCGATACCGGGGAGCGGTTTGCCGGACGCGTCGGTCGTGATGGGAGGACCGCCGGGCGTCGTTGCCCCGGGTGCGCGCGTCATGGTGCCCCGGTCTTCGACCGGTGCGGGACCGCGCGGTGCGGAGCAGCCCGCGATCACGAGCACAACAGCCAACGTGATGCCTGCGAACAAACTCCGATTGCCAAAACCCTGCATTTGTTATTCCTTCAAGCGATGCCCGATTTTAGGGGGACAAAGTGAACCGCCTCAAGAATGCGCCGCTCGAGCCCACGGGGGGTCTTGTCGATCACGACAAGGGCTTGTCCACCGGTGGCGGAATGGGTCGGCGCGACGATGCGCCCGCCCACCGCGAGCTGCGCGATCCAGGCCTCGGGCACGGCCTCGCCGCCTGCCGCAGCGATGATGCCCGCGTACGGCGCGCCCTTCGCGTAGCCGATCATGCCGTCGCCCAACATCAGGTGGACGGTGGCCAGGCGGAAGTGCCGCAGATTGGTGCGCGCGCGCTCGTGCAGTCCGCGCAGGCGTTCGATGCTGTAGACCTCGGTCGCCACTTCGTTCAGCACCGCGGCCTGGTAGCCGCAGCCGGTGCCGATCTCGAGCACGCGGCCCAGCCGTTCCTGCGGCTTGCCGACCAGCGCCGGCGCGCCCAGCAGCAGCTCGATCATGCGGGCCACCACGTTGGGCTTCGAAATGGTCTGCCCCAGCCCGATCGGCAGGCTGGTGTCTTCATAGGCCTGGTTGACCAGCGCGCTGTCGACGAAGCGATGCCGCTCGACGGTGCCCATGGCGCGCAGCACGCGCGCATCGGTGATGCCCTGCGCCGCGAGCTTTTGCACCATGCGCGCCCGCACGGCGTCGGACGCCATGGAGGGCGTGGACGGGACCATCGGCTTGACCGGCACGGCGGGCATGCGCCCGCGCGTGGCGGCCGAGGCGGTGGGGGTCAGTCGAACCGGGAAACTGGGCCGTGGAGGGGTCGCCATGTCGTCAATTGCCGAGACGGGCGACCGTCTCGCGCCATTGGCCCAGGTTGGCGTGGTCGGTCAGGTCGATCTGCAAGGGCGTCAGCGCGATGTGGCCGGCCGCGGTCGCATGGAAGTCGGTGCCCTCCCCGCTGTCCTTGGCGCTGCCTGCACCGGCGATCCAGTACATGGTTTCGCCGCGCGGGCTGTCCTGCGTAATCACCTTTTCGGCGGCGTGGCGACGGCCAAGGCGGCAGACCTTGATCGGCTTCAGCTCGTCGAACGGGCGGTTCGGCACGTTCACGTTGAGCAGGAAGGCGGGGCCACCGAGCATCTTCTCGCGCTCGATCTGCTGCACCAGCCGTCGCGCCACCTGGGCCGCCGCATCCACGTGTGCCCAGCCTTTTTCAATCTGCGAGAAGGCGATGGCCGGGATGCCGAACAGGTAGGCCTCCATCGCCGCGCCCACGGTGCCTGAATAGATGGTGTCGTCGCCCATGTTGGCGCCGTTGTTGATGCCCGAGACCACCAGGTCGGGCCGGTAGTCGAGCAGGCCCTTGAGCGCGATGTGCACGCAATCGGCCGGCGTGCCCGTCACGTAGCGGAAACCGTTGTGCGCCTTGTGCACATACAGCGGCGCGGCCAGCGTGAGTGCGTTCGACTTGGCGCTGTTGTTGTGCTCGGGTGCCACCACCTCGACGTCGGCGATGTCCTTGAGTGCGTCGTGCAACGCGACGATGCCCGGCGCCTGAAAGCCATCGTCATTGGAAATAAGTATCTTCATGGTGCTTCTGGGTGCAGCGGATTGTAGGTGCGGGGTGCGTCGCAGCAGGGACAACGCCACACCACAGCGCCGCCTATCATCGCCCCGAATTCATTGCCCACACGACTCATTCGAAGGAGACCCCGAGCATGCACGCATGGCTTTGCGAAAACCCCACCGGCGTCGACGCGCTGACCTGGAAAGAACTGCCCACCCCCACGCCGGGCCCGGGCCAGGTGCTGATCGAGATCAAGGCCGCCAGCCTGAATTTCCCCGATCTGCTGATCGTGCAGAACAAGTACCAGATGAAGCCGCCGCTGCCCTTCGTTCCCGGATCGGAATATGCGGGCGTGATCCAGGCGGTGGGCGAAGGCGTGACGCACCTCAAGGTCGGCCAGAACGTGGCGTGCCTGTCGGGCACGGGCGGCTTCGGCACCCACACGCTGGCACCCGCCGCGCTGTGCATGCCGCTGCCCGAAGGCTTTGGCCATGTCGACGCGGCCGCTTTCATCATGATCTACGCCACCTCGTGGCACGCACTGATGGACCGCGCGCAACTCAAGGCCGGCGAAACGGTGCTGGTGCTCGGCGCGGCCGGCGGCGTGGGCACCGCGGCCATCCAGATCGCCAAGGCGGCAGGCGCCAAGGTGATTGCAGCGGCATCGACCGACGAGAAGTGCGAGCTCTGCCGCTCGATCGGCGCCGACGCGACGATCAATTACACGACGCACGCACTGCCCAATGGTTTCCGCGATGCCATCAAAGCCGCGACCGACGGCAAAGGCCCGGATGTGATTTACGACCCCGTGGGCGGCGATTTCGCAGAACCCGCATTCCGCTCGATTGGCTGGCGCGGTCGCTATTTGGTGGTCGGTTTTGCATCGGGCCCGATCCCGTCGCTGCCATTGAATCTCACGCTGCTCAAAGGCGCGTCGCTGGTAGGCGTGTTCTGGGGCGATTTCGCCAAGCGCGAACCCAAGGCCAATGCGCAGATGATGGCCGAATTGGCCCAGTGGTACGGCCAGGGAAAAATCAAGCCGGTGATCGACAGCACGATGCCGATGGCCGAATTGAAGGCCGCCTATGCGCACATGGGATCGCGCGGCGTCAAGGGAAAACTCGTGATGGTGAACTGATCGGACGAGCGCGCATCGCCGTGCGCGCCATCCAATAAAAAAGCCCGCCGAAGCGGGCTTTTTTATTGGGCGAATGTCCAACTGCTTCTGCAGGCAATCACTTGATCTCGTAATCGGAGAGCGACTTGCCGGCTGCCAGGGCTTCCGTGACCCAGCGCGGCTTGCGGCCACGGCCACCGGACCAGGTTTCGCCCGTCGGGCCGCGGTATTTGGCGGCGGCCTTGGCGGCTGCAGGACCTGCGCTGCGCTTGGTTGCGGCGGCGCGACCACCACCCAGCTTCAGATCGGAAGCGGTCAAACCGTATTCCGCAATCTTCCTGCGCACTTCTTCGATCACGCCGGCCCGTTCCTGGTTACGCAGGTCTTCGGCCTGCTTGCGCAATTGCGCAATCTGCTCGTCGTGCTTCTGGATCTGGGAATTGATATCGGCGAGTGACGAAGCCATTGTTGGACTCCTGTTGTGAATTGAAAACGGCTGAATTCTAATTCAAACCACTTTTGCCACAAGCGCCTTTTCAGCAGAAAAATGCAGGCGCATTGGCGGAATGCAACAACCCGCAACACACGCGCACCATTTTGGGTACTTTCAAAATCGGGGCGGAGGAGGAAAGAATGCGGCGTGCAACCTGGCGCTTGAAGCGACGGCGAAGCCAGAAATGACAACGCCGGGCAAGCCCGGCGTTGGAATCCCTTGGGTGCTATTGAGAAATAGCGCTGGGACTGAATTTTTTGGGGTGGCTGATGGGACTCGAACCCACGACGACCAGAATCACAATCTGGGACTCTACCAACTGAGCTACAGCCACCGTAGAGCCTCTGATTGTAGCGTTAAAAATCGCGGCTTTCGCTCCCGCGATCACCAAAGACGCTGAAATGCCACATCGACATGCGGCCCAACGCCTTCAGAGGCCGTCCGCGATGGCCTGCCGCCACACATGCGTCCTGCCCCATGGGCATAACTTCGCAGTCACCCGTTCGATGTGGCAGGCCGACGCCGACGCGCGAATGGCTCCGCTATCATGAATGCGAGCGGCCCGACCGGGCCCGGCTTTCGCCACTTCACTTCATCAAAGGAACTTCTTCATGAGCATCGTCTGGACTATCCTGATCGGGTTCGTCGTGGGTCTCGTGGCGCGCGCCGTCAAGCCGGGCAACGATTCCGCCGGCTTCATCGTGACCACGCTGATCGGCATTGCAGGTTCGCTGGGCGTGACCTACCTCGGCCAGGCAATGGGCTGGTACACCGCCGGCCAGGGCGCCGGCTTCATCGCATCCGTGCTGGGCGCGATCGTGCTGCTGATTCTCTACGGCCTCATCAAGCGCAAGAGCTGACCCCCCTGACGCCGTACCGCGCAACGCGGCCGGCGATTCTTCCGGCTGCCTGGGCCTCACACTTCTTCAGCCAGCCTCGCGAGGCTTCCCGCCAATGCCCCGCAAACCACGCGCCCGTCATCACGTCTATGTGGTCGAACTCGACGACCGCGTCTGGAACAACGGCCGCTTCCGGCGCGCCAACCCCGACTACCAGCTCGGCAAGCCCTTCGTCTATGTCGGAATGACCGGCCTGGACCCCGACATCCGTTTCGACAAGCACAAGGCCGGCATCCAGGCCAATCGCTTCGTGCAGGAATTCGGCCTACGGCTGTTGCCCGCGCTCTACGAACGCTACAACCCGATGCCGTACGACGATGCGCGGCTGATGGAGGTCGACCTGGGCATCGCCCTGCGCCGCGCCGGCTACGGCGTCTGGCAGGCCTGACGCGGTTCAGGAGTAGGTGACCCAGTCCGCATACGCCGGGCCGTCGAGGTGCGGCAAGGTGTTGTAGGTCACGAGCATGTGCCGCTTCGGCGTGAAGGCGAACTCGGTCACCGAGCTGTTGCGGATGCGCAGGTTGAGTTCGATGGTCGTCTCGGCGCTCGTGCCCAGCACGTGGCCGACCGCGGTGCTGATCGGCCCGCCACTCGACACCACCAGCACCTTCGCGCCGTGGTGCCGCTCGCGCACATGGTCGAGCGCCGTGGTCACGCCGGCCAGGAAGTCGACGTAGCTCGGCATGCCGACCGGCGCCGTGCGCCCCTGCATCCACGCGCCGAGCCCATCGCGCAGCAGGCGGAAATGATGGCGGTACATCTCGGGCGAATCGGGCTTCTCGAGCTTGCCCTGGTGCACCGTGGCAATGACGGCTTCGCTGTCGTACTCGTTGAGCCCCGGCCATGGGAGCACGTCGTCACGCGACAGCCCGAGCCCCTGCGCGATGCCCTCCCAGGTCTGCTTGTGGCGCTTCAGCGTGCCGGTGATGACGGCATCGAAACGCATGCCGCGCTCGCGCCAGTATTCACCCAGGCGCACGGACTGCCGGTGTCCGAGTTCGCTCAGGTTGTCATAGTCGGCAGCACCGAAACTGGCCTGCCCGTGGCGCACGAGGTAAAGGGTTCCCATGCGCCGGATTCTGGCAAGAAGCGCGACACGCGCTTGTCCCTCGTGCGACCAAAAAAAAAGCCCGGGTCGTCGAACCCGGGCTTGTGGCGAGCAGCGGTTGCCCGTCTGATCAGCGCGCCGCTGCAGCGGTGGGCAGCGTGTCGGCCGGCTTCGGCACGAGGATCTCCACCTTGAAGCGTTGCTTCAGCAACTCGTAGTAGGCAGCGGCTTCGGCAGCAGTCACCGACTGGGCGATCTGCATGCTTTCCTGCTGCGCCTGTTCGACCGTCGGCGGCGTGCGCGGCACGACCTTGGTCACGCGGACCACGGCATAGCCTTGCGTGCCGAGGTCCACGCCGAGCAGCGCGGGCAGCTTGGCGCCGTCGGCACGCAGTGCGGCGTCGATCACCGGTGCGGGCTGCGACTGCGCATCGATGCGCGACACCGTGACCGGCGCGCCGAAGGTGGCGCCGTCGGCCTTCACCTTCCAGGCGGCGAGCTTGGCTTCGCCCTCGGTCTTGGCCAATGCTGCGGCGCGCTCGGTGATGAGCTGTGCGCGGATCTTGTCCTTCACCTCGGCCAGCGGAATCGGATGCGCGGCCGTGTACTGCGTCACGCGGCCCGATGCGAGCTGGTTCGGACCGACTTCGATGGCTTCGGTGTTCTGCTTGCGGTCCAGCGAGTCGGAGGCATACAGCGCCTGCAGGAAGTTGCGGCTGGCGAGCGCGCCGGTGGCGCCCGGCGCGGGCGTGCGCGGCACGTTGGTGGCGGTCTGGATCGTGAGCTTCAGCTTCTCGGCGGCCGGCTTCAGGCTCTCGGGTTGCTGATAGACGGTGTCCGTGAAAATTTCCGCAGCCTTCGCGAATTCCTGCGTGGCCTGTTGGGCGCGCACGTCGTTCTCGATGGTCGCGCGCACCTTCTCGAACGGCGGCACCACGGCCGGCTTGATGTCGGTCAGCTGGATGATGTGATAGCCGAACTCGGTCTCGACGAGGTCGCTGATGTCGCCCTTCTTGAGCGCGAACATCGCGTCTTCGAAAGGCTTGACCATCGCGCCGCGCGTGACGAAGTCGAGGTCGCCGCCCTTCTCGGCCGAGCCGGGGTCCTGCGAGTTCTTGCGTGCCACGTCGGCGAAGGTGTTCGGCGCCTTCTTCACGTCGGCCAGCAACTGCTCGGCCTTGGCCTTCGCCTTGGCGCGGTCGCCGCTGGACATGCTGGCCGGCGCCGTGATCAGGATGTGGCTTGCACGGCGTTCTTCCTTGGTGCCGAAGCGCGCGGTGTTCTGTTCGTAGTAGGTCTTGAGGTCGGCTTCGTTCGCGACGATGTTCTTCTTCGCGGCTTCGAGGTCGAGCACGAGGTACTCGATGCTGGCCTGCTCCGGCGCCTGGAACTGCGACGTGTGGTCCTTGTAGTAGGTCTCGATGTCGGCATCGCTGACCGTGACCTTCGACGCGAAGCTCTCGGGCGCGAAGCGCGCGACCTGGATTTCACGGCGGTCGTAGAAGGCATTCACCGTGGCCGCGGTCAGTGCCGCCGGTGCGAAACTCGTGCCCGTCACGCCCAGCAGCACCTGCTGCGAGGCCATGTCGGCGCGCACCGATGCTTCGTACTGCTCGGGCGTGCGGCCGGTGGCGCGCAGGAAGGCTTCGCGGTCGAACTTGCCGTCGGCCGTGCGGAACGCAGCCAGGCCGGCGTCCTGCGCGAACATGCGTGTAAGGCGGTCTTCGGACACCGACATGTTGGTCTTGACCGCCGCAGCCGCCAGCACGCGATCGCGCACCATGCGTTCCAGCGTGGCGTAGCGCAGCGCGTCGGAGTCGAGCAGCGTCGGATCGACGTTGGGCGACTGCTGGCGGATGCGGTCGGTCTCGACGCGGTGCTGCTGGTCCCACTCGGGCTTGGTGATGTCATGGCCCTGGATGCGGGCCACCTTCTCGTCGCCGCCCATGCCCTGGTAGCGCTCGACACCAAAGAAGACGAACGAGGGAATGATCAGCAAGAACAAGAAAATCATCACGACTTTGTTGTACTTGCGGAAGGTATCAAACATGCTTGAACACTCTTTTTCGACGGGCGCCGGACGGCAATAAAAAAGGCGAACCGGTGTTCGCCTTTGCATCGGGTGGTGGTGGGTGCTGAGGGGCTCGAACCCCCGACCTACGCCTTGTAAGGGCGCCGCTCTACCAACTGAGCTAAGCACCCCACCTTGAATACTCTCCGAGTCTACAGCCTCAGTTCAGCGCGTCTTTGAGCGCCTTGCCGGGACGGAACTTCGGGATCTTGGCTGCCTTGATTTTAATCGCGTCGCCGGTGCGGGGATTCCGGCCGGTGCGGGCTGCGCGTTTGCCGACTGCGAAAGTGCCGAAACCGACGAGCGACACGGAACCGCCCTTCTTGAGCGTGGTACGAATGGCGCCAATGGTGGATTCGAGCGCACGGGTCGCTGCGGCTTTGGAAATATCGGCGTTCTTTGCGATGTGCTCAATCAGTTCGGTCTTGTTCACAAGGGCCCCTTGTCGAAAAAAAGTTGGTCGGCTTTCGTCAGCTGCGACCTGGCCGCGACGGGAGCGACTCAAGAACATGGCAGGCCTGACGCCTCGGCAGCTCACTGCCAGCGAGGATTACAACCACTGGTCTGCGGGGTGTCAATAAGACACAGCGCACTGCAGCCCAGCGGAGCGCGCGATTTTAGGGGCGTTTCGCGACGTACTTTTCAAAGGGCCTCGGCAATTGCCTTTCCGAGGTCGGCCGTGCCCGCCCGACCGCCGATGTCCGGCGTGCGCGGTGCGCCGCTTTGGGGCGCGAGCACCTTCTCGATGGTCGCCAGGATCGCGTCGTGCGCGTCCTTGTGGCCGAGGAACTCCAGCATCATCGCGCCGCACCAGATCTGCCCGATCGGGTTGGCGATGCCCTGGCCGGCGATGTCCGGCGCCGAGCCGTGCACCGGCTCGAACAACGAGGGCGTGGTGCGCTCGGGGTTGAGGTTGGCGCTGGGCGCGATGCCGATGGTGCCGGTGCAGGCCGGGCCCAGGTCGGACAGGATGTCGCCGAACAGGTTGCTCGCCACCACCACGTCGAAGAAGTCGGGCCGCTGCACGAAGTGCGCCGTGAGGATGTCGATGTGGAACTTGTCCAGCGTGATGCCCGGGTAGCCCTTGGCCATTTCCACCACGCGCTCGTCCCAGTACGGCATGGTGATCGAGATGCCGTTCGACTTGGTGGCGCTGGTCAGGTGCTTCTTCGGCCGCGACTGCGCGAGCTCGAAGGCGAACTTCAGCACGCGGTCGACGCCCACGCGCGACATCACGGTTTCCTGCACCACGATCTCGCGCGGCGTGCCCTGGTACATGCGCCCACCGATGCTCGAGTACTCGCCCTCGGTGTTCTCGCGCACGATGTACATGTCGATCTCGCCAGGCGCGCGCGGCGTGCCGTCGCGGCGCACCACGGGCGCGACGATGCCGGGCATCAGGCGCGCGGGACGCAGGTTGATGTACTGGTCGAACTCGCGGCGGAACATGAGCAGCGAACCCCACAGCGACACGTGGTCGGGAATCTTCTCGGGCCAGCCGACCGCGCCGAAGAAGATGGCGTCGTGGCCGCCGATCTGGTCCTTCCAGTTGTCGGGCAGCATCTGGCCGTGCTTCTCGTAATAGTCCCAGCTCGAGAAGTCGAAGTGGTCGAACTTCAGGTCGATGCCGAATTTGCGCGCCGCCGCATCGAGCACGCGCAGCCCCTCGGGCATGACTTCCTTGCCGATGCCGTCGCCGGCGATGACTGCGATTCTGTGGGTGCTCATGAAGTGGCTCCTGGGTGTTCGGGGGAAACGAAAAAATTGAGCGCCTCGCCCAGCAAGGCATCGGGGGCTTCTTCGGGGATGTAGTGGCCGCAAGGCAAGGCGCGGCCCGACACGTCGTCGGCCCGTTCGCGCCACAGCGAGAGCACATCAAACGCGCGCCCCACCGTCCCGTGCTCGCCCCACAGCACGCGCAGCGGCTGCGCGAGGCGGCGGCCGGCGGCGATGTCGGCACGGTCGTGCACGAGGTCGATGGTGGCGGAGGCGCGGTAGTCCTCGCAGATGGATTCGGCCGTGCCCGGGATGGCAATGCAGCGTTCGTACTCGGCCAGCACCTCGGGCGCGAACGGCGCGAGCCCCGCATGCCGCCCGCCCATCACGCTGCGCACGTAGCGCACCGGGTCGGAGGCAATCAGCGCCTCGGGCAGCGGCGGCGGCTGGATCAGGAAGAACCAGTGCCAGTAGGCCTTGGCAAATGCTTCGGAGGTGTGTTCATACATGGCCAGCGTCGGCGCGATGTCGAGCAGCAGCATGCGCTCGACCGCGCCGGGATGGTCGGCCGCGAGCCGGTGCGCCACGCGCGCGCCGCGGTCGTGCGCGAGCACGGCGAAGCGTTCGAAACCATGGTGGCGCATGGCGGCCAGCGCGTCGTGCGCCATCTCCCGCTTGCTGTAGACCGCATGTTCGGCGTCGGCCGCCGGTCGGCCCGAGTCGCCGTAGCCGCGCAGGTCCACGGCCACCACCGTGAAGCGCTCGGCCAGCGCGGGCGCCACGCGGTGCCAGATCGCATGCGTCTGCGGATGGCCGTGCAACAGCAGCAAGGGAGCGCCCTGCCCGCCGATGCGACCGTGGATGCGCACGCCATCGCGGGCGATGTCGAAGCGGGGAAAGTCGAGGAAGGAAGCCGTCACGCCGCGATTGTGCGTTGCACCCCGGCGGCCATCAAGCAACAATCAGCCAATTCATACTTTCCACTTTGGCATGAATCCTCACGCGATGGAACGCGGCGATCTCGAACTGGTGCTGGCCATCCGCGACCAGGGCAGCCTGGCCGGCGCGGCCGCCACGCTCGACGTGGTGCCCTCGGTCATCACCAAGCGGCTCGGCGCGCTGGAGGCCCGGCTCGGGCAGCGGCTGTTCGACCGCACGACGCGGCGGCTCAGCGTCACGGCCGAAGGCGAGGCCGTGTGCCTGCATGCGCGCACGCTGCTCGAAGGCTTCGCGGCGCTCGAAAGCGAACTCGGCGAGCGGCAGAACGCGCTGATCGGCACGGTCCGCCTCGCGGCCACCTTCGGCTTTGGCCGGCACTGGCTCGGCCCGGCACTCGCGGACTTCCAGGCGCAGCACCCCGGCCTGCAGGTCGAGCTGCTGCTGACCGAGCAACTGCCCGACCTCGGCGCCGAAGGCTACGACGGTGCGGTCTGGCTGTGGGCGGTGCAGCAGCACCGCGCCGCCGACTGGACCACGCGCCGCATCGCGCGCAACCAGCGCGTGCTGGCCGCCTCGCCCGACTACCTGGCACGGCGCGGCACTCCGGCCACGGTGGAAGCGCTGGCCACGCACGACTGCCTGATCGCGCGCGAGAACGGCGACGCCGCGCAGTCGCGCCAGTTCGCGCTCTGGACGCTGCGCCACGCGCGCGACAGCAGCACGGCGCGCGTGCGGGTGCAAGGCCCGCTCACGAGCAACTCAGGAGAGATGGTGCGCGACTGGTGCCTCGCGGGCCACGGCGTCATGCTGCGCAGCCTCTGGGACATCGCACCGCAGCTCGCAAGCGGCGAACTGGTGCGCGTGCTGCCGCTGTACAGCATGCCCGACGCCGACATCCACTGGGTCGCGCCGTGGCGACCGAAGACGCCGCGCCGCGTGCGCCTGCTGGTCGATCACCTCGTCGAGCAGTTCCGTTCGGAGCCCTGGAAGCCGGCCAAGCCGGCCGGGCGCTGAAAAAGAGAAAGCGCCGTCAGCGCTCCGCGCGCACCACGAGGCTCACGCCGACGGCCGTCAGCCCGATGCCCAGCACCGTGGTCCAGGTGATCGGTTCGGCAAACAGCAGCCACGCCATCAGCGCCGTGCACGGCGGCACGAGGTACAGCAGGCTGGTCACGGCGGTGGCCGTGCCGCGCTGGATCAACATATAGAGCAGCGAGCTGCCGCCCAGCGACAGCGCCAGCACCGACCACGCCATGGCGCCGATCGAATGCGTGTTCCATTCGATGGCCTGCGCCTCGAGCGCGGCGAAAGGCAGGGTCACGAGCAGCGCGGCGGCCATCTGCACCGCGCTGGCGCTGCGCACGTCGCAAGGCGCGACGAAGCGCTTCTGGTACAGCGTGCCCGCCGTGATCGACAGCAGCGCCATCACGGCCAGCCCCATCGTCAGCGCGTTGACCTCGGTGCCCTGCCCCAGCTTGCGCGACACCACCAAGACCAGCCCGGCGAAACCCAGGGCCAGCCCGGTCCATTGCCGTCCCGAAATGCGCCCGCCGTTGAAAGACAGCCACACCGCCGTGAGCACCGGCTGGATGCCGACCAGCAGCGCCACGAGCCCCGCGCCCATGCCCGCATGCACGGCCGCCCAGACGCCGCCCAGGTAGCCGGCCTGCATCAGCACGCCCGTGACCGCCAGGTGCCCCCATTGCGCGCGCTTCGCCGGCCACGCGACGCGCGCGAGCATGACCCACACGCCGAAGCAGGCGAGCGACAGCGCATAGCGCACGGCGAGGAACTTGAGGGGCGGCGCATAGGGCATGCCATAGCGCGCAACGATGAAACCCGTGCTCCAGATCAGCACGAAGACCGCCGGCATCGCCCGCAGCCAGCCTGCGTTGCGGACCGAGACGGCCGCGGTCATTTGGAGTGGGCCCGGATCTCGGGAATGGCCTTTTGCAGGTAATAGACCATCGACCAGACAGTGAGCACCGCCGAGATCCAGATCAGCCACTGGCCCCACAGGCCGGTGTCGATCACCTTGAAGAGGTGCCCGTCATAGAGCAGGAAGGGAATCGCGACCATCTGCACGGTCGTCTTGACCTTGCCGATCATGTGGACCGCCACGCTCTTGCCGGCACCGATGCGCGCCATCCATTCGCGCAGCGCCGAAATGGCGATCTCGCGGCCGATGATGATGAGCGCCACGAACACGTCGGCACGCTGCAGGTGCACCAGCACCAGCAGCGCGGCGCAGACGAGAAACTTGTCGGCCACCGGATCGAGGAAGGCGCCGAAGGAAGAGGTCTGGTTGAGCTTGCGCGCCAGGTAGCCGTCGAGCCAGTCGGTGGCGGCGAACACGATGAACATGACCGTGGCGATCAGGTTGCGCGTCGGTTCGCTGATCGGCAGGTAGAAAACGCCGACGATCAACGGAATCGCGACGATGCGCGTCCAGGTCATGATGGTCGGTAGGGTCCAGAACATGCGGGCGATTGTGTCATGCACGCGTGAAGCGCCGGAAGGACGGGGGCAATCCCGGCTTCAACGCAGCGCGCGATAGATTTCCTCGGCCAGTTCGGTGGCGATGCCCTCGACCGAGGCGAGGTCTTCGACGCTCGCCGCCGCCACGCCGCGGATGCCGCCGAAACGCTGCAGCAGGCGCGCCCGGCGCTTCGGGCCGATGCCCGGAATGTCTTCGAGCTGGCTGCCGCCCACGCGCACCTTGGCGCGCTTGGCCCGCATGCCGGTGATGGCGAAGCGGTGCGCCTCGTCGCGGATCTGGGCCACCAGCATCAGGGCCGCCGAATCCTTGCCGAGGTAGACCTTCTCGCGGCCGTCGGCGAACACCAGTTCTTCGAGCCCGACCTTGCGGCCCTCGCCCTTCTCGACGCCGACGATCAGCGACAGCGGCAGGCCCAGCTCGCTGAACACCTCGCGCGCCATCGACACCTGGCCCTTGCCGCCGTCGACCAGCACCAGGTCGGGCATGCGCGCGGCCGGCGTCCTGGGCGGCGGCGCCTCGACGCCCTCGGCCCCTTCGCTTTCCGCGTCGCCCGGGGCCAGCGCCTGCGTCTCGGCCGCGAGCGCCTCGGCCAGCTTGCCGTAGCGGCGGTGCAGCACCTGGCGCATGGCGGCGTAGTCGTCGCCGGGCGTGATGCCCTCGATGTTGTAGCGGCGGTACTCGCGGTTCTGCATCGTGTGGTGCGCGAACACCACGCACGAGGCCTGCGTGGCCTCGCCCGCCGTGTGCGAGATGTCGAAGCACTCGACGCGGAAGTTGTCCAGGTCGTCCGACGCCAACTCGAGCGCATCGGCCAGCGCGCGGGTGCGCGCCTGCTGCGAGCCCTCTTCGGCCAGCAGCCGCGCGAGCTGCAGGCCTGCGTTGGTCTCGGCCATCTCGAGCCAGTGGCGGCGTTGTTCGTGCGGCTGGAACACGGCCGTGACGCGCGCGCCGGCCTGCTGCGAAATCGCCTCGATGAGCGCGCGGCTCACCTGCCGGCCCAGCACCAGCGTGGCGGGCACCGGCACGTCGATGTAGTGCTGGGCGATGAAGGCCTCGAGCACCTGCACCTCGATCGGGTCGGCAGCCACCGGGTCGACGCCCTCGTCGGCGTCGAGCTCGCCGTGGTGGATCTGCGCCGCGTCGTCCACGTGCACCGGAAAGTACGCGCGGTCGCCCAGGTGGCGCCCGCCGCGCACCATGGCGAGGTTGACGCAGGCCTTGCCGCCCTGCACCTTGACCGCGAGGATGTCGACGTCCTTGTCGGACACCACCTCGATCGACTGCTGGTGCAGCACGCGCGAGATCGCCGACATCTGGTTGCGCAGCTCGGCCGCCTGCTCGAACTCGAGCTTCTCGGCGTGCGCCGTCATGCGCTGTTCGAGCGTGGAGAGCACGCCCTGCGTGTCGCCGAGCAGGAAGGCCTCGGCGCTGGCCACGTCCTGCGCGTACGCCTCGGGCGAAATGAGGCCCACGCAGGGGCCGCTGCAGCGCTTGATCTGGTACAGCAGGCAGGGCCGCGTGCGGTTGGCGTACACCGTGTCCTCGCAGGTGCGCAGGCGGAACACCTTCTGCAGCAGCTGGATCGATTCCTTCACCGCCCACGCGCTCGGGTACGGACCGAAGTAGCGGTGCTTCTTGTCGACCGCGCCGCGGTAGTAGGCCAGCCGCGGAAACGCGTGCGAGGCGATCTTCAGGTAGGGGTAGCTCTTGTCGTCGCGAAACAGGATGTTGTAGCGCGGCTTGAGCGTCTTGATCAGGTTGTTCTCGAGCAGCAGCGCCTCGGCCTCGGAGCGCACGACCGTGGTCTCCATGCGCACGATCTTCGAGATCATGTGGCCGATGCGGGTGCCCCCGTGGCTCTTCTGGAAGTAGTTGGCAACCCGCTTCTTGAGGTTGCGCGCCTTGCCCACATACAGCACGGCGCCGGCCGCGTCGAAATAGCGGTAGACGCCCGGCAACTGCGGCAGGGCCGCGACTTCGCTGAGCAATTGATCGGAATGCACGTCGGACATGACGGCTATTGTGGCGCGCGGCGCGGGGTCCTGCGGCGCCCCCGGCACGAACGCGACACGCACGGGAATGAAATGTGCTCATCATGGACGCGGGCGCGAGAAGCGCCCGTTGTCCTTCGAATAACACCACTCGGGAAGCACTCTCCATGAACAAGAATTCCACGCGCGCGTGGTGGGCCCTGACGCCCCTCGCGCTCTCCCTGACCCTGGCCGGCTGCGGCGGCAACAGCAACAACAACGCGCAGAACAACGCCGCACTGGTCGCGGCCATCGCCGCGATCAACGCGGCCAACCAGCCCACGCCCACGGCCCCGCCCGCCGCCGACAACGGCTGCCAGATTCCGAGCAGCGGCACCTCCGTGGTCGTCGGCTCGGGCGACCCGGGCGATCCGGCCGCGCCGGAGCCGGCGTCGGGCTACGTGCCCGGCCACAAGCTGGTGTACGCCAAGAACTACATGGTGGTCGCGAACCACCCGCTGGCCACGCGCGCTGGCTGCGACGTGCTCAAGGCCGGCGGCAGCGCGGTCGATGCGGCGGTGGCGGTGCAGGCCGTGCTCGGCCTGGTCGAGCCGCAGTCGAGCGGGCTGGGCGGCGGCGCCTTCATGCTCCATTACGACGCGGCGACGAAGAAGGTGCAGGCGTACGACGGGCGCGAGACGGCGCCTGCGGCTGCCACCGAGAACTACCTGCGCTATGTGGACGATGCCACCGACACCAGCGCGCCCGTGCCCAGCGCCCGCTGGAGCGGCCGTTCCATCGGTACGCCCGGTGCCGTACGCATGCTCGACATCGCTTATCAAGACCACGGCAAACTGCCCTGGAAAGACCTGTTCGGCTACGGCATCACGCTCGCGTCCGACGGCTTCCTGATCGGCGGACGCATGGCGACCGCCATCGCGGGCTCCGCGACACACCTGAAGCGCGACGCCGACGCCACGGCCTACTTCTTCAACGCCGACGGCACGCCGAAGGCGCTGGGCACCAAGCTCACGAACCCGGCCTACGCCAAGACGCTGAACGCCATCGCCACGCAAGGCGCCAACGTCTTCTACGCAGGCGACATCGCCAAGGGCATCGTCGACAAGATCGGGGTCAGCGCCGCCGTCGATGGCTCGGCCATCACGCCCGGCAAGACCACGCTGGCCGACCTGGCCAGCTACAAGGCCAAGCGCCGCGACCCGGTCTGCGGCACCTACCGCGATTACTACGTGTGCGGCATGTCGCCGCCGTCCTCGGGCGGCATTGCGGTGATGCAGACGCTCGGCATCCTTGAGACCTTCAATCTCGGCCTGCATAAGCCGACCGCCATCGACCTCGAAGGCGGCAAGCCGAGCGTGATGGGCGTGCACCTGGTGAGCGAGGCCGAGCGCCTGGCCTACGCCGACCGCGAAAAGTACGTGGCCGACACCGACTTCGTCCCGCTGCCGTACGGCTCGATCGATTCCCTGATCAATAAGCCCTACCTGCAGGGCCGTGCCAGCCTCATCAGTCTGGCGAAGAGCATGGGCACCGCCCAGCCCGGCGATCTTGGCGACGTTCCGCTCGGCATCGACAAGACCGAAGAGCACGGCACCACGCATTTCACCATCGTCGACAAGCAGGGCAACGTGGTCGTGATGACCACCACGGTGGAAGGCGGCATGGGGTCGGCCCACATGACGCAGGGCTTCCTGCTGAACAATCAGCTGACCGATTTCTCGGACGAACCGTACGGCAGGCCCACGCAGACCTACAAGGTTGCCAACCGCGTCGCCCCAGGCAAGCGTCCGCGCAGCTCGATGGCGCCAACGCTGGTGTTCAAGAAGAACGCCGACGGCAGCATGGGCGAGTTCGTGATGGGCACCGGCTCGCCCGGCGGCAGCAACATCATCCAGTACGTGGTGAAGACGCTGGTCGGCGCGCTCGACTGGGGGCTGGATGCGCAACAAGCCACGTCGCTGGTCGACTTCGGGGCGCCCAACTCCGTGACCACCAACGTCGGCGGCGAGCACCCGAATGTCGACGAGACCAACTCGGGCCTCAACGACCCGCTGGTCGCCGGATTGATCGGGCTGGGTCACAAGGTGTCGGTGACACCGCAGTCCAGCGGCGTGAGCACCATCATCCGCACGAACGTCGGCGGCAAGCCCGCGTTGACCGGCGGCGCAGACCCGCGCCGCGAAGGCATCGTGCTGGGCGACACCTTCACGCCCTGAACGACAAGGGGGCTGGCGCCGCCTTCGCTGCGCCAGCCCCCTTGCCTGATCACCTGTTGATTTACTTCGCGACTTCCGACACCAGCCGGTACAGGAACTCGCGCCCGTCGTACAGGCGCTGGATCTCGATGCGCTCGTCCAGCCCGTGCGCACGCGCATCGGCCGGCTCCAGGAACATGCCGGTCACGCCGTACATCGGGATACCAGCGTTGCGCAGGAAGCGGCTGTCGGTGGCGCCGGTGCTCATGGCGGGCACCACGGGCACGCCGGGCCACATCTGCTGCGTGAGCGTCTCGACCGTCTTCACGAGGTCGCCGTTGAGCGGCGAGGCCGGGCTGCGCAGCGGCTTGCCCATGTTGCGTACCACGATCTTGTCGTTGCCCACGGCCTGGGTCAGCAGGCGTTCGACCTCTTCCGGATCGTCGTGCGGCAGGATGCGGCAGTTGACCGTGGCCTTGGCCGATTGCGGCAGCGCGTTCTCGGCATGGCCGGCCTGCACCATCGTCGCCACGCAGGTGGTGCGCAGCTGCGCGTTGTAGGCCGGGTTGGCCGTCATGCGCTCGAGCACGCCGGCGTCGGGGTTGCCGCTGCCGATGGCGCGCATGTCGTCGGCCAGCTGGCCGGTGGCAAACGGGGCGCTGCGCGCGAAGTAGGTCTTGGTGACGTCCGCGAGCTTGATCGGGAAGGCGTAGTTGCCCAGGCGCTCCAGGCCGGCCGAGAGCGCGTAGATCGGGTTGGTCTTGGTCGGCACCGAGCTGTGGCCGCCCACGTCGCGCGCCTCGAGCATGTAGGTGGTGTACATCTTCTCGGCCACCTGCATGCGGTGCAGGTTCGGCTTGCCGCCGCGCAGTTCGCCGCCGCCGCCCTCGTTGATGCCGAACTCGGCCTGCAGCAGCTCGGGCTTGTTGTTGATGAGCCAGAAGGCGCCGTTGCTCAGCGCGTCGCCGCGCTCCTCGTCGGCGGTGAGCGCCAGGATGATGTCGCGTTTGGGCTTGAAGCCTTCCTGCTTGAGCTGCCCCAGCACGGAGACCAGCGCCGCGGCCATGGCCTTGTCGTCGATGGCGCCGCGCGCCGTGAAGTAGCCGCCGGTTTCCTGCAGCTTGAAGGGGTCGGTCTTCCAGTCTTCGCGGCGGGCCTCGACCACGTCGATGTGGGCCAGCAGCAGCAGCGGCTTCTTGCTGCCGTCGCCCTTGAAGCGCAGCACCAGGTTCCCCTTCTTCGGGAAGGGCTCGAAGATCTGGATGTCGCCGGGCGCGAAGCCCGCGTCGACCAGCCGTTTTTCCATGGCCCGCGCCGCGACCGTGTTGTCACCCACCGAGTGGGTGGTGTTGATCTCGATCAGTTCCTTGTAGATCTCGCGAAAGCGCTGCTGCTGCGCGGTGAGCGGCGCGGTCTGGGCCTGGGCGCCGGCGATGCCGGCCAGGGCCAGCGAGAGCGCGAGCACGCCGCGTTTGGCACTGCTCAAGGGCGAAGAAGAAGAAAACGACGAACGGCGACGGGTCTGCATCCTCATGGTCTGGCTCTCTCCGATGGTTGTTGTGGCGAGGGGCAGCATAGCAAGCGGCCCCCGTTTTCGCCCGCGCCTGAGCGACCGCGAACGCAGGCACACTCGCGGCCATGGGCACGCGCATGCAATGGGACATCTTCTGCAAGGTCATCGACAACCACGGCGACCTGGGCGTCTGCTGGCGCCTGGCCTGCCAGCTGGCGGCGGCGGGCGAACGCGCGCGGCTGTGGGTCGACGACCCGACGGCACTGAACTGGATGGCGCCAGCGGGCTGCGACGGCGTGCAGGTGATCGACTGGTCCGACGCCGAAGCCGTGCGCCGCGCGGTTGCCGACCCGGCGCCAAACGTGTTGGTCGAGGCCTTCGGCTGCGACCCGGAGCCCGAGCTCATCGCGCGTTTCGCCCAGGCCCCGAGCCCTGCGCAAGCCTGGATCAACCTCGAGTACCTGTCGGCCGAACCCTATGTCGAGAAATTGCACCGACTGCCCTCGCCCGTGTTCAAGGGCCCGGGCGCCGGGCTGACGAAACGTTTCTTCTACCCGGGCTTCACGCCCGCGACCGGCGGCCTGCTGCGCGAGCCCGACCTGATGGCGCGCCAGGCGCGCTTCGACCGCGCCCGCTGGCTGCAGGCGCAGCAGATTCCCTGGCAGGAAGGCGAGCGCCTGGTGTCGCTCTTCTGTTATGAGCCGCCCGCGCTGGCCGCCCTGCTCGCCCAACTGGCCGCCGACCCGGTGCCCACGCGGCTGCTCGTCACCGCGGGCCGGGCCGCGCATGCGGTGCAGGCCCGCCTTGCGAACACCGACGCGCCCGATCGCCCACCGGGCGGCCGGAGTTCGCTATCAATTTCATACCTCCCCTACCTCAGCCAGGCGGATTTCGACCACCTGCTGTGGGCCTGCGACCTCAATTTCGTGCGCGGCGAGGACTCGCTGGTGCGTGCCCTCTGGGCCGGCGCGCCGCTGGTCTGGCAGATCTACCCGCAGGACGACGACGCGCACCACGTCAAGCTCAACGCCTGGCTCGACTGGCTCGGCGCCCCGCCGGAGCTGCGGCTTTTTCACCACGCCTGGAACGGTTTCGGCGACGCGCCCCTGCCCGCGCCCGGCCCGCTGGACGCCTGGCGCGAAACCGCCCATGCGGCGCGCGGCAGGCTGCTGGCGCAGGACGATCTGCTGGCCCAGTTGCGGCAGCTGGTCGCCGGAAAAAGCTAAAATAGCGGGCTTTGCGGAATTCAGCCCTGGCCGCCACGGTCGGGGAGGCCTTTCGCCAAACCTGCCGCGGGACATGTACGGCGGGGCCAGATACGACGGCATGCAGCGCCGAGGGCCCCGCGCACCGAGCGGCCAACATCCAGAGAACCTGATATGAAAATCGCTCAAGAAATCCGCGCCGGCAACGTCATCATGCACGGCAAGGACCCGATGGTCGTCCTCAAGACCGAATACAGCCGCGGCGGCCGCAACAGCGCCACCGTGCGCATGAAGATGAAGAGCCTGATCGCCAACTTCAACACCGAAGTGGTCTTCAAGGCCGACGACAAGATCGACCAGATCGTGCTGGACAAGAAGGAGTGCACCTACTCCTACTTCGCCGATCCGATGTACGTCTGCATGGACGCCGAGTACAACCAGTACGAAGTCGAAGCCGAGAACATGGGTGACGCCCTGAACTACCTCGAAGACGGCATGGCCGTCGAAGTGGTGTTCTACGACGGCAAGGCCATCTCGGTCGAACTGCCCACCAGCGTCGAGCGCGAAATCACCTGGACCGAGCCGGCCGTCAAGGGCGACACCTCGGGCAAGGTCATGAAGCCCGCCAAGATCGCCACCGGCTTCGAAGTCGGCGTGCCGCTGTTCGTGTCGCAAGGCGACAAGATCGAAATCGACACCCGCACCGGCGAATACCGCAAGCGCGTCTGAGCGCGTCTGCACCCGGCTGACCACCACCACGACGAAGGCTCCGCAAGGAGCCTTTTTCGTTGGCGGGCACGCGGGTTGCATCGGCGCACAATGCCAAGCCAATTCCGTTCGACGACCGTTTCATGAACAACACGCACAACATTCACGACAAGCGCCTGGCCGATGCCTGGGCCACGCTGCAGTCCCATTCCGACCGGGGCCTGCCCCTCGATCCCGATCCTTCGCGCCTGGCCTTTGCCGACCCCGAATTCCTGCTGCGCCGCGAAACGCGCGGCATCCGCATGCAGCTCGAGCTGATGAAGCCCGACCTGGAGCAGCGCGCCCACGGCATCGAGAACACGGTGGTGGTCTTCGGCAGCGCGCGTTTCCGCAGCGAAGACGAAGCCGCCGCGCTGGTCGCGCAGGCCGAGGCGGCCGGCGACACGGCCCTGGCCGAGCGCTGGCGCCGACTCTCGCGCAACTCGCACTACTACGAGAAGGCGCGCACCTTCGGCAAGCTGGTCGCCCAGTACAGCGAGAAGAAGGAGCCGCAGGACAAGCTCTTCGTGTGCACCGGCGGCGGCCCGGGCATCATGCAGGCGGCCAACCGCGGCGCGCACGAAGCCGGCGGCCTCTCGGTCGGCCTGGCCATCGCGCTGCCGATGGAAGAAGAAGCCAACCCCTACGTCACGCCGGCGCTGAGCTTCAAGTTCCACTACTTCGCGATCCGCAAGATGCATTTCATGATGCGTGCGAAAGCGCTGGTGGCGTTCCCGGGCGGCTTCGGCACGCTCGACGAGCTGTTCGAGGTGATCACGCTGGTGCAGACCAAGAAGTCGAAGCCGGTGCCGATCGTGCTCTTCGGCTCGGACTACTGGAAGAAGCTGATCGACTTCGACTTCCTGGTCGACGAAGGCGTGATCTCGCCCGGCGACGTGAAGCTCTTCGAATACGTCGACGCGCCCGAAGACGCGTGGGACGCCATCAAGCGTTTCTACAAGCTGTAGAGCTCGCCCCCAGGCTACGCGCACTTCGTGTCGCTTCTCCAACCCCCTACCGGGGGCAACACCTGCGGCCCGGCAAAGCCGGTTCCGCGGTGTTCCACGAAAAAACCGCAAACCCCTTTCAGGCGTCGTCGCTGTCGTCGGGCCGCAGGGCCTGCTCGAAGAAGCGCGTGAGCGCGCGGGCGCGGCGGCGGCGGTCGGCCACGGGGTTCGCGTGTGGCCCCATGGCCACGGCATCGTCGGCCACGCCGTGCAGCGCATTGAAGAGGATCACGGCCGTCAGCGTTGCGTCCTCGACTTCCCACACGCCCGCGGCGTCGCCCTGCTTCAGCAGGGTGACCAGCTGCGTGATGACGACGTTGTCGTTGCGCATGCGGCGGTCCTCGGGCCGGTACTCGTGGAACACCACGTCGTGCAACGCGACGTTGTCCAGGTAGGTCTCCAGCCCCGCTTCCACCCAGGCCTTGAGCCGCGCCCGGTACTTGCCCGGCGCGTGGCGGTCCATCGCCTCCTGCAGGCGGGCGCAGAAGGTGTCGACGAAGCGTTGCTGCAGCGCGCCGAGCAGCGCCTCCTTCGACGGAAAGTACAGGTAGAAGGTGCCCTTGGCCACCTGCGCGCCGGCGGCGATGTCGTCGATGCTGGTGGCGGCAATGCCCTTGGCGATGAACAGCTGCTCGGCGGCGTCCATCAGCGCGACGGCGCGGGTCTGCGGCGCCTTGGTGCGACGGCGCGCGGCGGTGGCGGTGGCGGTGGCGGTGGCGGTGGCGGTGGCGGTGGCGGTGGCGGTGGCGGTGGCGGTGGCGGTGGCGGTGGCGGGAGCATCGTCGGGGCTGCTGCTTGTCATGCTCAGGTACCGGCGCGTGCCGTGTCGATGGCGGCGTGCACCGCCGCGGCATCCAGACGCAGGCCGCGCGGGGCCAGCACGCGCTCGCGCAGCCAGGCCAGGGCCTCGTCGGTGCGGGCGAAGGTGCTCGCGGGAATGCCGAAGAGTTTTTCGACGTTCATCTTGCTGATCTTCTCGAACTGGTCGGCGGGCACCACGCTCGCCATGCCCATCATATGGCGGCGGATGTCGGCGCCGCGCGCCTGCAGCCACTGCTTCGCACTCTGGGCGCTGCCCTCGGGATGCACCAGCGCGTCGGCGTCCGCGAACACGCGCAGCGAGACAAAGGGCTCGCCGCGGTCGAGCCAGCGGTTCCAGTCCTCGGTGAAGGCCTGCAGGCTTTCCAGCGTCTGCAGGCCTGCGGACACGCTGATGACCAGCGGCCATTGACTGAGTTCGTGACGGATCATGAAAGACTCCTTGTAGACAACCGGAAGGCGCCGGGCACTGCGGCGCAGGAAAGGAATGCGGACGGCGGGCATGGCGAACGGCTCAGGCGCGCGTGGCGGCTGCAAGCGCGGCGGCCCGCGGCCTGACGCGCAGCAGCAGCCCCGCCGCCACCAGGCCGGCCACGCCGGCACAGGCCATCGCGGCGTGGAAGCCGCCCGCGAGCGCATCGCTCAGGAGCCGCTGCGCCACACCGGCGTCGAGCACGGCCAGCGCGCCGAGGTCGTGGCGGGACACCGCCGCCACGGCGGCCTGCGGTGCATCGGCCACGCCGGCACGCGCGAGCGACTCGGTCATCAGCGCGGTGGCACGCGTGCGCATCAGCGTGCCGAGCAGCGCGATGCCGATCAGCATGCCGCCCTGGCGCAGCGCATTCATGGTGGCCGAGGCCATGCCCGAGCGCTGCGCGGGCACCGAGGCCATCACCGCCGTGCTCGTGGCCGGCACGGCCAGGCCCGCGCCCGCACCCAATGCCACGAAGAGCAGCGCCAGCGGCAGGTAGGGCGTGTCGGCCGAGAACAGCGTCAGCAGCAGCATCGCCACGCCGATCAGTCCGTAGCCCGCGACCATCAGCGTGTGCACCTCGAAGCGGCGCGCCAGCCGGCCGAACTGCGAGGCCACGAGGCCGGTCGCCACGAACTGCGGCACCAGCCGCCAGCCGGTCTCGCTGGCCGACCAGCCCTGCACCTGCTGCAGGAACAGCGAGAAGAAGAACAGGCTGGCGTAGGTCGAAAAGCCCAGCACGAACGAGGCGAAGTTGGTGACCGAAAAGCGCGCGTCGCGGAACAGCGCGAGCGGCAGCAGCGGCCGTTCCACGCGCGCCTCCACGGCCAGGAACAGCGCCAGCCCGACACCCGCCGCGACGAGTGCGATCACCGCGTGGCGCGAGCCCCAGCCGTGTTCGCCCGCAGCGATCAGCCCGTAGGTCAACGCGCCCAGCCAGAGCACGCTGAGCACCTGCCCCGCCGGGTCGAGCGCCGCATGCTCGGGGTGCGAGGACTCGCGCAGGCCCCACATGCCCAGCGCCACGGTCAGCACGCCGATCGGCAGGTTGATGAGGAAGATGCTCTGCCAGCCCGCGTGGTCCACCAGCAGGCCGCCGAGCATCGGCCCGAGGATCAGCGACAGCGCCGTGAACGACGACCAGCCGCCGATCACCCGCGCGCGGCTGGCCGGCTCGGGAAAGGCATGCGCCAGCAGCGACAGCGCGCCCGGAATCATCAGCGCGCCCGCCACGCCCTGCACCGCGCGGCCCGCGAGCAGCATCGGCAGGCCCGACGCCATCGCGCACATCGCCGAGCCCACGGTGAAGACCACCACGCCGGCGAGCCAAGCGCGCTTGCGGCCGTAGCGGTCGCCGATCGGGCCGGCCGACAGCATGAAGGCCGACAGGCACAGCACATAGATGTCGATCACCCACTGCAGCCCGGCCAGGTCGGTGGCGAGCGCGCGCTGCAGCGTGGGCAGCGCCACGTTGACGATGCTCACGTCGAGCGTGGCGATGAAGCTGCCGAGGTAGACCGCCGCCACCAGGGCCAGGCGGCGGCGCGGGTCGGCCGCGGCCGACGGGGAATGGGAGTCCATGGACGCCTTCGGGTCAGGAAGAAAGAAGGCGCCGATACTGACTTCGAGTCAGTATTCTGTCAATCAAATGAGAATTACTGTTATTTGCAACGTGGAATTCAAACCGCCGTCACAGCTTCAATCCCCAGGTCGCCTTGGCGCCCAGCGCCAGCACCCCGCCCACCACCCAGAACACGCCGGCAATGCCGATCAGCGCGCCGAGCGAGCCGAACAGCATCGGCATCGCGACGCTCGATGCGTTGATGGTCATGAGCCGCAGCCCGAGTGCCTCGCCATGCCGCGCGTGCGGCGTGATCTGGTGCAGCATGCTCATCACCATCGGTTGCACCGCGCCGAGCGCGAAGCCCAGCACCACGGAGCAGATGCCCATGGTCCACGGTGAATTCAGCAGCGGGTAGATGGCGAACACGGCCGCAGTGACGACGGTCGAGCTCAGGATCACGCTGCGCTCCGACGCACGCGACGCGATCAGCGGCAGCACCACGCGGATGACCGCCGCGGCGATCGCGAAGGCGCCGAGGATGGAGCCGATCACCGAGGCGCTGATGCCCCGGTCGTGGCCCAGCACCGGCAGCACGAAGGCGTGCACGTCCCAGCTCGACGACTGCAGCCAGTTCACGAACAGCAGGCGGCGGAACATCGGCTCGCGCAGCAGGTCCCAGGCCCGCGTGGGCGCGGCGCCCGGCACCGGCGCCACCCGCGGCGGCTCGTGCGCGCCGCGTGCCAGCAACCAGCACAGCAGCGGCAAAAAGGCCATCACGGCGAAGCAGATGCGAAAGGCCAGCAGGTCGGCCGGCGCGCGGCCGGCGTGGTCGATCAGCATGCCGGCCAGGAAGGGCCCGACGAAGTTCGCCGCGGCGGGCGCGATGGCCAGCCAGCTGAACACGCGCTTGAGCTGCGTCGGGTCGGTGGCCGAGCGCCCCACGTGCCGCTGCAGCGCGATGACGGTCGCGCCGGTGGCGCCGCCGGTCAGCAGCGCGGCGATGCACATGACCGGAAACACCGGAAAAATCAGCGCCAGCCCTGCCCCGCCCGACGCCGCGATCACCGACAGCCACAGCGGCCGCTTGAGCCCGTGCCGGTCGGCGAAGCGCCCGGCCGGCAACGCCAGAAACACCTGGGTCAGCGCGAACAGCGCGATCAGCAAGCCGACGGCCGCTGCGCTGTAGCCTTGCTGCAGCGCGAGCAGCGGTGTGGCGAGCCGCATGCCCGCCATCGTGGCGTGCAAACAGACCTGCGCCACGATGACGCGCAGCAGTTCAGAACCTTTCACGGGGTGTCGTCGGCCTCGCTGTCAGTGTCGGCCGTGGGCGGCAGCAGCGCCTGCGATTGCGCCTCGGGCAAGGCCTCGACCTTGCGCAGCGCCAGACGCATCTGCTTGGCACGCGTGTCGGCCTTGTCGATGGTGTCGGAGGCCTTGGCCACCTGCTCCTTGATGCGCGCCACCCATTCGCCGTAGCGCTCGAACTCGGTCTTGACCGCGCCCAGCACCTTCCAGACCTCGGAGGCCTGGCGCTCCAGCGCCAGCGTGCGAAAGCCCATGTGCAGGCTGTTGAGCATGGCGAGCAAGGTGGTCGGGCCGGCCAGCGTCACGCGGTGCTGGCGCTGGATCGCGTCCATCAGGCCGGGGCGGCGCAGCACCTCGGCGTAGAGGCTTTCGACCGGCAGGAACAGGATCGCGAAGTCGGTGGTGTGCGGCGCCGCCAGGTAGTTCTCGGCGATCGACTTGGCCTCGACACGGATGCGCGTCTCGAGCGCCTTGGCCGCGGCCTCGGCACCGGCGGCATCGGCGCGCTCGTGGGCGTCGATGAGGCGCTCGTAGTCGTCGCGCGGAAACTTGGCGTCGATCGGCAGCCACACCGGCGCGCCGTCGTCGCCGCGCCCCGGAAAGCGGATCGCGAAGTCGACACGCTGGCCGCTGCGCGGCTTGGTCTCGACCTGGCGCGCGTACTGCTCGGGCGTGAGCACCTGCTCGAGCAGCGCCTCGAGCTGCACCTCGCCGAACACGCCGCGCGTCTTCACGTTGGTCAGCACGCGCTGCAGGCTGCCGACGCCGACGGCCAGCGTCTGCATCTCGCCCAGGCCCTTGTGCACCTGCTCGAGCCGGTCGGCCACCTGCTTGAAGCTTTCGCCCAGGCGCGCCTCGAGCGTGCTCTGCAGTTTCTCGTCGACGGTCTTGCGCATCTCGTCGAGCTTGGCGGTGTTGCTCTGCTGCAGCTGGGCCAGCTGGGTTTCCATGGTCGTGCGCACCTCGGAAAGGCGGCGCGCGTTCGATTCGCTCAGACCCTGCAGCTGGGTGTTCAGCGTGTCAGCCAGGGTCTTCTGCAGCGACGCGAGCTGCAGCGCGAAGGCGTCGAGCTGCGCGTTCTGCGTGCGCGTGGCCTCTGCGCCCTGCTGCACCAGCGACTGCTGGAAGGTGGCGAAGGCCTGCGCGGTTTCCTGGCGTGCACCGCGCGAGCTTTCGCCGATCTCGTGGCGCAGCTCGCGCTCGGTGCGTTCGTTGGCGCGGCCCATGGCGGCGAGCACGCCCAGCATTTCGCTGTGATCAGGTGGGGGTGGCCGGCGGGCCAGCAGCCAGATGACCAGCACCAGCTGCACCACGGCGAATGCGGCCAGTGCGAGAAGAATCAGATCCGTCAGTTCCAAGGTGGGGGGCGTGTCGCGCTCGCTGTCAGGTTGGACTATTTCGTGGCCGATGGCACCGGCGTGACCGGTGTCAGCGGACCCTTGCCACTGCCCCAGGCAATGAGGTTGTCGGCCGCCAGGTCGGCCATGGCGCGGCGCGTGGGCACGGTGGCGCTCGCGATGTGCGGCGTGAGCACCACGTTGGGCACGGTGAGCAGGTCGGGGTGGACCTTGGGCTCACCCTCGAACACGTCGAGGCCGGCGGCGGCGATGCGCTTCTCGCGCAGCGCCACGGCCAGCGCCGCGTCGTCGACGATGCCGCCGCGCGCGATGTTGACCAGCGTGGCGGTCGGCTTCATGAGCGCGATCTCGGCCGCGCCGATGGTGTGGTGCGAGGCCGGCGAGTACGGCACGACCAGCACGACGTGGTCGGCGGTCTTGAGCAGCTCGTCCTTGCCGACGTAGCGGGCCTTGCACTCGGCTTCGAGCGCGGCATCGAGGCGCGAACGGTTGTGATAGATCACGTTCATGCCGAAGCCGTGCGCACCGCGCCTGGCAATGCCCTGCCCGATGCGGCCCATGCCGATGATGCCCAGCGTCGAGCCGTGGATGTCGGAGCCGGCGAACATGTCGTAGCTCCACTTTTCCCACTTGCCGGCGCGCAGGAAGTGTTCGCTCTCGGTGATGCGGCGCGCGGTGGCCATGAGCAGCGCGAAGCCGAAGTCGGCCGTGGTCTCGGTCAGCACGTCGGGCGCGTTGGTGCCCAGCACGCCGCGCGCGGCCATGGCGTCGACGTCGAAGTTGTTGTAGCCCACGGCCATGTTGGCGCAGATCTTCAGCTCGGGGCAGGCGTCGAGCACGGCGGCATCGATGCGCTCGCTGCCGGTGGTGAAGGCGCCCTGCTTGCCTTGCAGCTTCGCGATCAGCTGGTCCTTGCTCCAGGTCTCGTCGGCCTGGTTCGACTCGACCTCGAAATGCTGCGCCAGGCGCGCGAGGGTTTCGGGGAACACCGCGCGCGCGACCAGGATCTTGGGCTTGCTGCTCATGGAACGTGTCTCTTTCTTTGAAGGGCTGGAAGGATCAACGGAAGAAGATGAAGGTGCACAGGACGAACAGCGGGACCAGGATCGCCCCCGACCACGCCATGTAGCCGAAGAAGCTGGGCATGCGCACGCCGCGGCTTTCGGCGATGGCCTTGACCATCAGGTTCGGCGCGTTGCCGATGTAGGTGTTGGCGCCCATGAACACGGCGCCCGCCGAGATGGCGGCCAGCGTGCTGGCATAGGTGGTCATGAGCGCCGCCGGGTCGCCGCCCGCCGTGTTGAAGAACACGAGGTAGGTCGGCGCGTTGTCCAGGAACGAGCTCAGGATGCCGGTGGCCCAGAAGTACATGGCCGGGTCGGGCTGACCGTCGGCGCGCGTCACGGCCGCCACGATGGCGCCGAACGGGCCCTGCGTGCCGGCCTTGAGCATGGCGATCACCGGGATGATGGTCAGGAAGATGCCGGCGAAGAGCTTGGCCACCTCGGCCATCGGACCCCACTCGAACTGGTTGTCGGCGTGCACCTTGGGCGCCGTGAGCTTGTACGAGACGATGGCGATCAGCGCCAGCCCCACGTCGCGCACCAGGCCCGGCAGGCCGACCTCGGTGCCGAACACGTCGAACACGACGGGCGATTTCCAGAAGCCGCTCAGCAGCACCAGCGCGACGATGCCGCCCAAGAGCCAGAAGTTGGCCGCGCCGTCGAAGCCCAGGCGCGGGGTGTCGGGCGTCGGGTCGACGGGCAGCACGCCGTCCTTGCGATAGAAGTGGCGGTCGATGGCATAGAACAGCGCCAGCAGCACGGCCAGGATGAAGATCGTCTCGGGCAGGATGTGCTGCGCGGTCCAGAAGAAGCCCACGCCCTTGAGGAAGCCGAGGAACAGCGGCGGATCGCCCAGCGGCGTGAGCGAGCCGCCCGCGTTCGACACGATGAAGATGAAGAACACGATCACGTGCACCTTGCGCTGCCGGTTGTCGTTGGCCCGGATCAGCGGCCGGATCAGCAGCATCGAGGCGCCCGTGGTCCCCATGAAGCTCGCGAGCACCGCGCCGATGGCCAGGATCGCCGTGTTGAGCCCCGGCGTGCCGTGCAGGTTGCCGCGGATGTGGATGCCCCCCGCCACGGTGAACAGCGCCGTGAGCAGGATGATGAACGGGATGTACTCGGCCACCAGCGCATGCACCAGCTGCACGCCCGCCAGCCCCGCGCCGTAGGTCGCGGCAAAGGGCAGCAGGAAGGCCAGCGCCCAGACGGCGGAAATCTTGCCGTAGTGGTGGTGCCAGAACGAGGGCGTGGCCAGCGGCAGCAACGCGATCGACAGCAGGATGCCGGCGAACGGCACGCCCCACAGCGGCGAGAGCGCGGCACCGTCGAAATCGGCGGCGAAGGCCAGGGCGGGAAAGAGCATCGGCAGCGCCGCGGCTGCCGTCAGTCGGATCGTTTTCTTCATGGGGGCTGTACCGTACCAGACAGGTCAGTACAGCCTTCAAACGGGGGGTTGTTCGATCTCGAACACCTGGCGCAGGTAGGCCAGGTACTTCTCGTCCTCGCACATGTTCTTGGACGGCGTGTCCGACAGCTTGGCCACCGGCTGGTCGTTGCACTGGATCATCTTGATGACGATCTGCAGCGGCTCGTAGCCCAGGTCGTTGGTGAGGTTGGTGCCGATGCCGAAGGCCAGCAGGCAGCGCCCGCGGAACTGCTGGTACAGCTCGATGGTGCGCGGCACCGTGAGGCCGTCGCTGAAGATCAGCGTCTTGGTGAGCGGATCGACCCGGTTCGCGTGGTAGTGCGCCAGCATGCGCTCGCCCCACTGGAACGGGTCGCCGCTGTCGTGGCGGGCGCCGTCGAAGAGCTTGCAGAAGTACAGGTCGAAGTCGCGCAGGAAGGCGCTCATGCCGTACACGTCGGACAGCGCGATGCCCAGGTCGCCGCGGTATTCGCGGGCCCAGCTCTCGAAGCCGAAGATCTGGCTGTCGCGCAGGCGCGGGCCCAGCGCCTGGCAGGCCTGCAGGTACTCGTGCGCCATGGTGCCCAGCGGAATGAGCCCCAGCTTCATGGCGTACAGCACGTTGCTGGTGCCCGCCAGCTGCGGCAGCCGTTCGCCCGCGGGCGACTTGGCCGGCGGCGAGGCCACGGCGCCGAGCCGCTGGGTCAGCGTGCGCAGCACTTCCTCGTGCCAGTCCTTCGAGAAGCGGCGGCGCGTGCCGTAGTCGGCGATCTTGAGGTCGCCCAGGCCGGCCTCCTGCAGCTGGCTGATCTTGAGGTCGAGGCGGCGGCGGCCTTCCTCGAAGTCGGGGTTCTTCTGCGTGTTGCGAAAGTAGACCTCGTTCACGATGGCCAGCACCGGGATCTCGAACAGGATGGTGTGCAGCCACGGCCCCTTGATGCGGATCTCGAGTTCGCCCGAGGGCTGGGGAATGACGTTGATGTACTTCTCGTTGAGCCGGAACAGGCCCAGGAAGTCGACGAAGTCGCTCTTGATGAAGCGCATCGAGCGCAGGTAGGCGAGTTCGGCGTCGCGGAACTGCAGCGAGCACAGGCTGCGGATCTCGTCGCGGATCTGTCCCGCGAACTGCGCGAGGTTGACGCCCGGGTTGCGGCACTTGAAGCGGTACTCGACCCGCGCCCCCGGAAAGTGGTGCAGGACCACCTGCATCATCGTGAACTTGTAGAGGTCGGTGTCGAGCAGGCTGTGAATGATCATGGTGCGGTGCGCGGTGTCTCGGGTCTCTGTCGTCGGCGTCCGTTCCATTATCACGGCCTGCGTCGGCCTGTGCCTACGAGGGCCGGCCTGCACGTCCTACCGGCAGGGGGAATCACCCACGCGACATTGGTTTCACGGCGGCGGCATGTTCCGCCGGGTCATCACTCTTTCTCAAGGAGATTCGCATGAACAAGGACACCATCGAAGGCAACTGGAAGCAGCTCAAGGGCAAGATCAAGGAGCAATGGGGCAAGCTGACCGACGACGACTTCGACGTCATCGCCGGCAAGCGCGACCAGCTGCTGGGTCGCATCCAGGAACGTCACGGCATCAGCCGCGACGAGGCCGAAAAGCAGGTCAAGGACTGGGAATCTCGCGACGGCCGCTCGCCGGACGCACTCTGGTTTGAGAAGAACTGAGAAAGAAGCAAGCGCCCTGCGCCCTTTTCTTCTCTTTCCCTGTCATTCACCGCAAAGGACACACACCATGAAAAAACAACACCTCGTCATGCTCGCCCTCGCCTCCACCTTCTTCGTCGCCGGCCAGGCCGGTGCGATGACCAAGGACGAATACAAGGTCGCCAAGGAAAAGGTCGAGGCCGACTACAAGGTCGCCAAGGCCCAGTGCGACACGATGAAGGACAACGCCAAGGACGTCTGCCAGAAGGAAGCCAAGGGCAAGGAAGAAGTGGCCAAGGCCGAGCTGGAGCAGCAGTACCAGCCGAGCGACAGCCATGCCCGCAAGGTGGCCGAAGAAAAGGTGAAGGCTGCCTATGAAGTCGCGAAGGAAAAGTGCGACGACCAGAATGGCGCGGCCAAGGACGCTTGCGTGAAGCAGGCCAAGGCCGATGAAGCCCAGGGCAAGGCCGACATCAAGGCCATGAAGAAGACGATGTAAGCGGGGTCACACCCCACTCACCCACGAACGGCGCCTGCGGGCGCCGTTTTTCATGGGCGGGCGCTCAGGCGCGCAGCGAATCGACCACCTGCTGCAGCGCCTCGGGCAGCGGCACCGGCCGCTGCGTCGTACGGTCGACGTACACATGCACGAAGTGCCCCTGCGCGGCCGCGGTGTCGGCGCCCTCGGCGAACAGCGCGATCTCGTAGCGCACGCTCGATCGGCCCGCCTGCGCCACGCGGATGCCCGCCTCCACCGTCTGCGGGAAGGCCACCGGCGCGAAGTAGTTGCACTGCGTCTCGACCACGAAGCCGATGGTCTGGCCGCCATGGATGTCGAGCGCGCCGCGCTCGATGAGCAGCGCATTCACCGCGGTGTCGAACCAGCTGTAGTAGACGACGTTGTTGACGTGGCCGTACATGTCGTTGTCGGCCCAGCGCGTCGGGATGCTGCGAAACGCCCGGTAGGCGCTGCGGGTGTGGGGCGTGGGCTTGGGGGTGGGGGTCGGGGCGCTCATCGCGCGGCATTTTGCCAGCGGCGCCAGTAATCGAGCGCCACCCGGAAGGTGCCCAGCTGCACCTGCACCGTCTCGGCGATGTCGCTGGCGTAGCCGCCGGCCATCGCGAAGGCCGTCGGGATGCGGCGCTGCCAGGTCCAGTCGAACACGCGGCGGTCGCGCGCCTCCAGCCCGTCGAAGCTCAGCTTGAGGCGGCCCAGCCGGTCGCGCTCGAAGGGGTCGGCGCCGGCCAGGTAGATCACGAGGCCGGGTGAGAAGCGCCGGTCGAGCTCGTCGAGCGCGTGCTCCAGCGCCGCCAGGTAGTCGGTGTCGCCGCAGCCGTCGGGCAGCTCCACGTCGAGGTCGCTCGCCTCCTTGCGGAACGGGAAGTTCTTCTGGCCGTGCACCGACAGCGTGAACACGCTCGGGTCGCCCTGGAAGATGCGGGCGGTGCCGTTGCCCTGGTGCACGTCGAGGTCGATCATGGCCACCCTGAGCAGCCGGCCCGCACTGGCCTGCTCGACCTGCATCAGCCGCGCCGCCACCGCTGCGTCGTTGAAGACGCAGAAGCCGCTGCCCTTGTCGGCGTAGGCGTGGTGCGTGCCGCCCGCCATGTTGGCCGACACGCCGCCCGCGAAGGCGGCCCGGCAGGCGGCGATGGTGGCGCCGGTGGAGCGGCGCGAGCGCTCGACCATCGCCTCGCTCCACGGAAAGCCGATCTCGCGCATGGCCTGCGGGCTCACGCGGCCTTCGCTGACGGCAGCGATCCATTCGGGGGTGTGGGCCAGCGCGAGCTCGTCGTCGGTGGCGCGCGGGGCCGGGTCCATCTCGACGGCCGGCAGCTGCTCCTGCAGGCGATCGCGCAGCATCGCGTAGCGCGACATGGGAAAGCGGTGGCCCGGCGGCAGGGGCAGGACGAACTGCCCGGAATAGAAAGCACGCATGGCCGCATTCTGGCCGCGCAGGCCGGATTTAGAAGGCCGCTTCTAAATTGCTGCACAGCAACAAAAACCCCTTGATCGCAGCGTTCAGCTGCCTATACTTGAGGCCATGCTGCACCGCAACATAGACGACGAGGCGCAGCGCAACGTGAATCGACCACCCCATCATCCTTTCTGGAGATCTCAAATGGCCCTGACCGCTGACCAAATCCTCGCCGCCCAAAAAGCCAACCTCGAAACCCTGTTCGGCCTGACCACCAAGGCTTTCGAAGGCGTCGAAAAGCTGGTCGAACTGAACGTGACCGCTTCCAAGGCCGCCCTGACCGAAGCCCAGAGCACCGCCCAGGCTGCCCTGAGCGTCAAGGACGCCCAAGAGCTGCTGACGCTGCAAGCCAGCCTGTTCCAGCCCCTGGCCGAAAAGACCGCTGCCTACAGCCGTCACCTGTACGACATCGCCCAAGGCACCAGCGCCGAATTCTCGAAGGCTTTCGAAGCCAAGGCCGCTGAAGCCCAGCAAGCCTTCGTCGGCCTCGTCGACAGCGCTTCCAAGAACGCCCCCGCCGGTTCGGAAACCGCCGTCGCCGTGCTGAAGAGCGCCGTGGCTGCCGCCAACAACGCTTTCGAATCGGTCCAGAAGGCCGTCAAGCAAGCGTCGGACGTCGCCGAAGCCAACTTCAACGCCGTGTCGACCCAAGCCGTCGCCGCTGCCAAGACGGCCACCGCTTCGCGCAAGCGCTGAGCACCGACCACCACCAGTTGTCTCCTTGGGTCCTCACGGATCCAATTCAGGGCCTCATCTTCGGATGAGGCCTTTTTTTTGGCCGGCGGCCGTCTTCGATAATGCGGATCTCATTTCAGGAGACTCTCAATGCAGATCGACGGCAAAGTTTTTATCGTGACCGGTGGCGCTTCGGGCCTCGGCGAAGGCACGGCGCGCATGCTGGCCGCCAACGGCGCCAAGGTGGTGATCGCCGACATGCAGGCTGACAAGGGCGAAGCCGTCGCCCGCGAGATCGGTGGCGTGTTCGTCAAGTGCGACGTGAGCCAGGAAGCCGACGGCCAAGCCGTGGTGGCTGCCGCCGTCAAGCTCGGCAAGCTGATGGGCCTGGTCAACTGCGCCGGCATCGCACCGGCCGAAAAGACCGTGGGCAAGAACGGCCCGCACGCACTGGCCGTGTTCAGCAAGACCGTCACGGTCAACCTGATCGGCAGCTTCAACATGATCCGCCTGGCGGCCGACGCCATGGGCAAGAACGAGCCCGAAGCCACCGGCGAACGCGGCGTGCTGATCTCGACCGCCTCGGTCGCGGCCTACGACGGCCAGATCGGCCAGGCCGCCTACAGCGCCTCGAAGGGCGGCGTGGTCGGCATGACCCTGCCCATCGCCCGCGACCTCGCGCGCAGCGGCATCCGCAACATGACCATCGCCCCCGGCATCTTCGGCACGCCCATGCTGTTCGGCATGCCGCAGGAAGTGCAGGACGCACTGGCCGCCAGCGTGCCCTTCCCCTCGCGCCTGGGCACGCCCGAGGACTACGCCAAGCTGGCCAAGCACATCATCGAGAACGACATGCTCAACGGCGAGGTGATTCGTCTGGACGGAGCGATTCGATTGGCCCCTCGCTGATCTCCGACGCCGGCAGTTTCGTGCTGCCGGTGCGGTCCAGGCGTTCGTAGTTCGCGATCACCTGGGCCCCGATCAGCACCAGCATGGCGGCGATTTCCAGGCTCAGCAACACCACGATCGCCGTGGTGAGCGAGCCGTAGACGATGTTCACCTGCGACAGCGTCGAGAAATACCAGATCAGCACGCGCCGCGTGGCCTCCCACAGCAGCGCGGCCGTGACGCCGCCCAGCAGCGCATGCCGCAGCGACATGCGCCCCGCCGGCATCACGAGGTAGAGCGAGGTCAGCATGAAGATCTCGCCGCCCAGCCCCAGCAGGTACAGCAGCAGGCCCGAAATGCCCGACAGCGACCAGCTGCGCCCCAGCAGGTCGACGCTTTCCTGCCCCACCAGCTGCAGCGCCCCCGACACCAGCGTGACCAGCAGCAGCCCCGCGCACAGGCTCAGGATGTAGAGGTACGGCATCGCCACCGACACCAGGAAGTGGCGCTTGTGATCGTCCTTGCGGTGGTGAAAGATCACCGCCATCGCGCTTTCGAGCACGCTGAACGCCAGCGAACTGAAGAAGATCATCGTCACCAGCAGCACCGGCCCGAGCACCGAGCGGTGGTCCAGGAAGCTCGACAGCTCGGCCACGATCGCTTTCGACTGCCCCGGCAGCAGCCATTCGAGGTAGCGCCCGATGGTGCGCAGCAGCTCGGCCTGGTCGATCACGTGCGACAGCGCCATCACGCTCACGATCAAGAGCGGCACGATCGACAGCAGCGCGTAGTACGCCACCGCCCCCGCCAGCAGCAGGCCCTGGTTGGCGCGAAAGTCCTTGAGCGCGCCCCAGACGAAGCGCAGCGGATGGCGCAGCAGCGGCGCGGCGTGTTGCAAAGGCAGTGGCGTCTTCATGCGTGATGTGGATTTGCGGCGGGGTTCAGTATGCCGCCCGTGCGCTTGCGTATGATTTGCCGCTCCCCGCAGCCATGACCATCCCCGCTTCATTCATCCAGGAACTCATCGCGCGCGCCGATGTGGTCGAAATCGTCGGCCGCTACGTCCAGCTCAAGAAGGCCGGCGCCAATTTCATGGGGCTGTGCCCCTTCCACGGCGAGAAGTCGCCCTCGTTCTCGGTCAGCCCGACCAAGCAGTTCTATCACTGCTTCGGTTGCGGCGTGCACGGCAACGCCATCGGCTTCCTCATGGAACATGCAGGCATGGGCTTCGTCGAGGCGGTGCACGACCTGGCCGGCCAGTACGGCCTGCAGGTGCCCGAGGACGACGTCTCGCCGGCCGAGCGCGCCCGCGCCGCCAGCCAGCGCCAGAAGCAGGCCACGCTGACCGACGTGCTCGAGAAGGCCGGCGACGCCTACCGCAAGGCGCTGCGCCAGGCGCCCGGCGCCATCGACTACCTCAAGGGCCGCGGCGTGTCGGGCGAGATCGCCAAGCAGTTCGGCATCGGCTATGCGCCGGCCGGCTGGCGCGCGCTGGCCAGCGTGTTCCCCGACTACGACGATCCGCTGCTCGCCGAGAGCGGGCTGGTGATTGTCAACAACGAGGAAGGCAAGCTCAGCGACGAGGAGGCCAAGCGCTACGACCGCTTCCGCGACCGCGTGATGTTTCCGATCCGCAACGTCAAGGGCGAGTGCATCGGCTTCGGCGGGCGCGTGCTCGGCGACGAAAAACCCAAGTACCTGAACTCGCCCGAGACGCCCGTCTTCAGCAAGGGCCGCGAGCTCTATGGCCTGTACGAGGCGCGCGCCGCCTTCCGCGACCGCGGCTACGCGCTCGTCACCGAGGGCTACATGGACGTGGTGGCGCTGGCCCAGCTCGGCTTTCCGAACGCGGTGGCCACGCTGGGCACGGCCTGCACCACCGAGCATGTGCAAAAGCTCTTCCGCTTCACCGAATCGGTGGTGTTCAGCTTCGACGGCGACGCCGCCGGCCGCCGCGCCGCGCGCAAGGCGCTCGACGGCGCCCTGCCCTACGCCACCGACACGCGCAGCATCAAGTTCCTGTTCCTGCCGGCCGAGCACGACCCCGACAGCTACATCCGCGCGCACGGCGCCGAGGCCTTCGCGGGCTTCGTGGCCGAGGCCACGCCGCTGTCGCGCTTCATGCTCGAAGCCGCGCGCGAAGGCTGCGACCTGAGCTCCGCCGAGGGCCGCGCCCACATGACGAGCAATGTGCGCCCGCTCTGGAGCGCGATGCCCGACGGCGCGCTCAAGCGACAGCTGCTCAGCGAGATCGCCACGCTGGTCCAGCTCGACGCCGCCGCGCTGTCCGACCTGTGGGCCACCGCCGCGCCCGGCCCCCGCAAGGGCGCCGGTGCGCCGTCGCAGGCCCCGCAACGCCACAGCGAACCCGACAGCTACGGCAACGACCCCGGCGACTACTACCCGGACATGCCGCCGACGCAGGACTACGAGCCCCCGCGCTACGAAAACGAGAGCAAACCCAAGTTCCAGCCGCGCAAGTTCACCAAGGGCAAGCGCTGGGGCGGCAAGTTCGAGGAACCCATCGAGCCCCTGCGCGGACGCGGCAAGCCGCCGAGCCGGCCCGACGTGGCAGTGCGGCTGGTGCTGTCGAACATGGCGCAATGGGAGGCCCTGTCGCACGAGTTGCATGTGATGCTGTGCGACCTGCCGGGCGAGCACGGCGCCCTCTTCACCTGGCTGGACAGCCAGCTGCACGAACACGGCGTGCAGCCCTGGGCGGCGCTGCGCGAAGGCCTGCGCGGGCTCGATTTCGCGCCGCTGGCCGAGCGCCTCATGAGCGTTTCCGAGGCCGGGCCGGTGCCCGAAGGCGAGGAAGAACAGCACCTGGCCGAGGCCGCCAAGGAGTTGGGGAGCGTGCTCGACTTCATGCTCGACGACCGGCTCAAGGCCCAGCAGAGCGAGGCCATCGCTTCGGTCGGAAAAGACCCGAAAGCCCTGGAACGCTACAAGGCACTGGAAGCCCGCCGGCTCGAATTGCGAGACCGCATTCGCGCGTCGGGGACAGATACTGCTTGAAATTTGCGCAACAGGCTATAATGTAGGGCTTCGCAACTGGCGAAATTAGGCAAGAGCGACAGCAGCACCTCCGGGCCGACCCCTAGCGCAACGCACTCCAACGGTAAATTCCGGCGGAAAGGGTCAATAACCGCAAGGACTGCACACCAAATGTTCGCCCGACATCTTGCTTGGTGAGGAATTAATTCCTCGTTTCCCAATTGTTTTGTCCGTGCCTGTGCACGGGCATGGTGGTGCTGTCCGCGTGACAGCGCGCCTGTGATCCCGCTTGTCTTTTCTTGTCGTAACGAGGTCGTATGCCCAGTTCAAAGAAGCCTGCTCCTTCACTTGCCAAAAACGTCAAAAGCGTCGCCACCAAGCCCGCAGCAGAGAAACCGCTGAAAGCCGGTGCCAAACCGGCAACCAAGACGGCTGCCGCCGCGTCCAAAACGGCAGCCGCAACGAAAGTGAAAACCGTGCCCACGAAATCGACCTCTCTCGACGATCCCAAGAAAGCCGCGGCCACTGCCACGGCTGCCCCCGCCGCCAAGAAAGTTGGCCGTCCGCCCAAGGCCGCCGGCGCTGCCGCCGTGCCCGCCACCGGCGCCAAGCGCGGGCGCAAGCCCAAGGCCGCCAAGGAAGCCGGCGAGAGCGACATCGACCTGTCGGACATCGAGGAAGACCTGGCCGGTGACGAGCCCGCGGCCGTCGCGACCACCGAAGAGAAGGTCAAGCCGCTGCGCATGAAGATCAGCAAGGCGAAGGAACGCGCCTTGATGAAGGAGTTCGGCCTCGACGAGACCGTGCTCTCCGAAGAAGACCTGGCCAAGCGCCGCTCGCGCCTGAAGACCCTGATCACGCTGGGCAAGACCCGCGGCTACCTCACGCACGGCGAAATCTCCGACCACCTGCCCGACAAGCTGGTCGACGCCGAGACCATGGAAGTCGTGGTCACCATGCTCAACGACATGGGCGTGGCGGTGTACGAGCAGACGCCCGACGCCGAAACCCTGCTGCTGAACAACACCGCGCCCACCGCCACCACGGTGGAAGAAGCCGAGGAAGAAGCCGAAGCGGCCCTGTCCACGGTGGACAGCGAATTCGGCCGCACCACCGACCCGGTCCGCATGTACATGCGCGAAATGGGCACGGTCGAGCTGCTGACGCGCGAAGGCGAAATCGAAATCGCCAAGCGCATCGAAGGCGGCCTGATGGCCATGATGGAAGCCATTTCGGCCTCCCCCGCCACCATCGCCGCGATCCTCGAAATGGCCGCGACGATCCGTGAAGGCAAGGTCGTCATCTCGACCATCGTGGACGGCTTCTCGAACCCGAACGAGGCCGACGACTACGTGGCCGAAGAAGACTTCGACGAATTCGACGAAGAAGACGACGACGACGGCAAGGGCGGCTCCAAGGCCCTGACCAAGAAGCTCGAAGAACTCAAGAACGAAGCCCTCTCGCGCTTCGACCGCATCGCCGAGATGTTCGAGAAGATCCACAAGATCTACGAGAAGGAAGGCTACGGCACGCCCGCGTACACCAAGGCCCAGCAGGCCGTGTCCGACGAGCTGATGACCATCCGCTTCACGGCCAAGACCATCGAGAAGCTGTGCGACCTGGTGCGCACGCAGGTGGACGACGTGCGCAAGAAGGAACGCGAACTGCGCCGCATCATCGTGGACAAGTGCGGCTTCCCGCAGGACGAGTTCATCCGCGACTTCAGCGGCTTCGACAAGAACGGCAACCGCATCGCCTCCAACCTGCTGAACCTCAAGTGGGTCGAGAAGCAGGCCGCGGCCGGCAAGCCCTGGAGCGCCGTGCTCGCGCGCAACATCCCGCCGGTGCAGGAACTGCAGCAAAAGCTCACCGACATCCAGTCGCGCGTGGTGGTGCCGCTGACCGAGCTCAAGGACATCAACAAGCGCATGAACGAGGGCGAATCGTCCTCGCGCGATGCCAAGAAGGAAATGATCGAGGCCAACCTGCGCCTCGTGATCTCCATCGCCAAGAAGTACACCAACCGCGGCCTGCAGTTCCTCGACTTGATCCAGGAAGGCAACATCGGCCTGATGAAGGCGGTCGACAAGTTCGAATACCGTCGCGGCTACAAGTTCTCGACCTACGCCACGTGGTGGATCCGCCAGGCGATCACCCGCTCGATCGCCGACCAGGCGCGCACCATCCGCATCCCGGTGCACATGATCGAGACGATCAACAAGATGAACCGCATCTCGCGCCAGCATCTGCAGGAGTTCGGCTTCGAGCCCGACGCCGGCATCCTGGCCGCGAAGATGGAGATCCCGGAAGACAAGATCCGCAAGATCATGAAGATCGCGAAAGAGCCGATCTCGATGGAAACCCCCATCGGCGACGACGACGATTCGCACCTGGGCGACTTCATCGAGGACAGCAGCAACACGGCCCCCATCGAAGCCGCCATGCAAGCGGGCCTGCGCGACGTGGTCAAGGACATCCTCGACTCCCTCACGCCGCGCGAAGCCAAGGTGCTGCGCATGCGCTTCGGCATCGAGATGAGCACGGACCACACGCTGGAAGAAGTCGGCAAGCAATTCGACGTGACCCGCGAACGCATCCGCCAGATCGAAGCCAAGGCGCTGCGCAAGCTGAAGCACCCGTCGCGTTCCGACAAGCTGCGCAGCTTCATCGACACCCTGTAATCCAGGTTCGCTGAAGCCCAAGCGCCCGCCTTGCCCCTCACCCGGGCGGCGGGCGTTCTCGTTTTTCCACCGACACACTACAAGTACAACGGAGCCGCCTTTCCATGAATCCCGACGCAGACAAACTCTGGCAGGCCCCGCGCTGGGCGCTTGCCGTGCTGCTCGCCGTGCTGGGCATGCTCGGGCCCTTCTCCATCGACACCTACATCCCGGCCTTCTCGGGCATCGCGAAATCGATCGGCGCCACGCCGGCCGAGATGCAGCAGACGCTGTCGGCCTACCTGTTCGGCTTTGCCTTCATGAACCTGTTCCACGGCGCGCTGTCGGACAGCTTCGGCCGCCGGCCGGTGGTGCTGTGGGGGCTGGCGGTGTTCACGCTGGCCTCGCTGGGCTGCGCGCTGTCGCAGAACATCACGCAGCTGGTGCTGTTCCGCGGCCTGCAGGGCCTGTCGACCGGCGCCGGCATCGTGGTGTCGCGCGCCGTCATCCGCGACATGTTCCCGCCGGCCGAGGCGCAGCGGGTCATGAGCCAGGTCACGATCTACTTCGGCGTGGCGCCGGCCATCGCGCCCATCGTGGGCGGCTTCCTGTTCGTGCACGCGGGCTGGCACTCGATTTTCTGGTTCCTCGTGGCCGTGGGCGTGGTGCTGTTCGTCGCCAACTACAAGCTGCTGCCCGAGACGCTGCACAAGGACCACCGCCAGCCCTTCCAGGTGCGCCACCTGATGCGCGGCTACCGCGACCTGTGCTCCGACCCGCGCTTTCTCTTGCTGGCCTTCGCGAGCGGCGTGCCCTTCAACGGCATGTTCCTCTACGTGCTGGCCGCGCCGGCGTTCCTGGGCGACCACCTGGCGCTGCAGCCGCAGCAGTTCTTCTGGTTCTTCCTGCTGACCATCGGCGGCATCATGCTCGGCGCGCGCGCCAGCGGCCGCATGGCCGGCAAGGTCGCGCCCAAGCGGCAGATCCGCGACGGCTTCCTGATCATGATGGTCACCTCGGTGGTCAACGTGGTGGCCAACATCTTCTTCCAGGCACATGTGGCCTGGGCCGTGTGGCCGCTGGCGGTGTTCGCCTTCGGCTGGGCGCTGATGGTGCCGGTGGTCACGCTGCTCGTGCTCGACCTGCACCCCGAGCGCCGCGGCATGGCCTCGTCGCTGCAGGCCGTGATCGGCTCCACCGCCAACGGCGTCGTGGCCGGCGCGGTGGCGCCGCTGGTGATGCACTCCACGCTGGCACTGGCCCTCACCTCCGCGCTGATGCTCACGATCGGGCTGGTCGCCTGGGTCTGGCTGCATCACCGCTGGCCCGACATCGGGCGTCGGGTGGCGCACGAAGAAGCCTGAGGGGGACGGGGGATGCGATTCGCCGCACTGTGGACCTATCTGCGCGCCTGGCTCCCGGGCCCTTCCAACGTCAACGCGCGCGAGCGCCTGCGCGCCGTGGGCGGCGCAGGCATCGGGCTGCTGATCACCGGCCTGCTGTGCCGCTGGCTGTCCGTGCCGCTGGAGCATGCGGTGTGGCTGGTCGCGCCGATGGGCGCCACCGCCGTGCTGGTGTTCGCCGTGCCCGCCAGTCCGCTGGCCCAGCCCTGGTCGGTGATCGGCGGCAACACGCTGTCGACGCTGGTGGGCATCGCCTGCGCCAGCTGGATTCCCGACACCGCCGTGGCCGCCGCCGTGGCCGTGGCGCTGGCCATCGGCCTCATGTTCTTCACGCGCTGCCTGCACCCGCCCGGCGGCGCGGCGGCGCTGCTGGCGGTGCTCACGCACACCACCGATTTCTCGGCGGCGCTGTTCCCGGTGCTCGTGAACTCGCTGCTGCTGGTGCTGGCCGGCGTGGCCTACAACACGCTCACGGGGCGGCGCTATCCGCACGTGCAGGTGGCGCGCCCGCCCTCGCCCGACGCGCGCTTCAGCCAGGCCGACATCGACGCCGTGCTGGCGCGCTACAACCAGGTGCTCGACATCAGCCGCGACGACCTCGAGTCGCTGATCCAGCAGACCGAGCTCGAGTCGTACAAGCGCCGGCTGGGCACGCTGCACTGCGCCGACATCATGTCGGGCACGCCGATCTCGGTGGAGTTCGGCACGCCGCTGCAGGAAGCCTGGACGCTGATGCACCAGCACCACATCAAGGCGCTGCCCGTCACCGACCGCACGCGCCGCGTGGTCGGCATCGTCACACAGGCCGACTTCTTTCGTCAGCTCGATCTGCAGCACCACGACGGCATTGCCGGCCGGCTGCGCGACCTGATCCGCGCCACGCGCACGGTGATGTCGAACAAGCCCGAGGTGGTCGGCCAGATCATGACGCGCCAGGTGCGCGTGGCCAGCGCCGACCGACCGGTGGTCGAGCTGGTGCCGCTGTTCTCCGAAGGCGGGCACCACCACATTCCGATCATCGATGAAGAGAAGCGGCTGACGGGAATGATCACGCAGTCGGATTTCGTGCGGGCGCTGTACCGCGCGGTGAGCCCGGCGTAGGGCCCGCACGTCGCCTCCCCCTTCTCGCGAAGGGGAAGGCGCAAGGCTTCACTCCAGCACCACGTTCGCCTTCTTCACCAGTGCCGCGTAGCGCGCGGCCTCGCTGCGGAAATAGCTCGCCGCCTGCTCGGGCGACGTGGGCTTGACGATGTTGCCCTGCTTGTCCATCGCCTCGCGCACCTCGGGCGCGGCAAAGGCGGCCACGATGGCCTCGTGCACGCGCTTCACGTCCGCCGGCTGCATCTTCGGCGGGCCGATCACCGCAAACCAGCCTTCGACCGCGTAGTTCGGCAGCCCCTGCTCCGCGATCGTCGCAATCTCGGGCGCGGCCGGCGAACGCGCCGGGCCGCACAGGCCGATGGCGCGCAGTGCGCCGCTCTTCAGATGCGGCTGCACCGCCGGCAGCGCGACCACGCCCATCTCGACCTGCCCCGCGATCATGTCGGTCACCATCGGCCCGGTGCCCTTGTACGGAATGTGCCGCGCCTTCACGCCGGCCTCGTCCATGAACATCTCGCCCGCGAGGTGGATGATGGTGCCGTTGCCCGACGAGGCGTAGTTGTAGCCCTCGGGTTTCGCGCGCAGCAGCGCCACCAGCTCCTTCACGTTCTTCGCCGGCAGCTTCGGGTTCACGGCCAGCACCAGCGGCGTGGCGCCCACCACGCTGATGGGCGTGATGTCCGCGATGGCGTCGAAGGGCATCTTCTTGAACACGCTCGGGTTGATCACATGGTTGTTCGACACCATGCCGAGCGTGAACCCGTCGGGCGGCGCCTTGATCACGGCCGAGGTGCCGGTGATGCCGCCGGCGCCCGGCAGGTTCTCGATCACCACCGGCTGGCCCAGCGCCTTGCCGAGCGCGACCGAGGCGGCGCGCGCGATGGCGTCCACGCCCGAGCCCGCGCTGATCGGCAGGATGAAGCGCACGGGCTTGTCGCCGCCCTGCGCGAACACCGGGCGGGCGACCGACAGCACGACCGCCGACGCCCCCAGGCCGAGCAGCGCGCGGCGGTTGAATGATGAAGAAGAAGCAAAAGAAATCGGGCTCATGGGTCTTGTCTCTCTTTGTCTTTGTCGGTGCTTGAAGGATCAGGCCACGGCCGCTTCGGCGTGCAGCGCCTCGACCTGTTCGTGCGCATAGCCCAGCTCGGCCAGCAGCGCACGCGTGTGCTCGCCCAGCGTCGGCGGATGCAGGCGCACGCCCAGGCGCTCGCCGCCGAGCGTGATCGGGAACAGCGTGGTCTGCGCCATCTCGCCGGCCCGCTCGCCATCGGGCAGGCGGATGTCGGCGAGACCGCCAGTGGCCTGCAGGTGCGGATCGGCATACAGGTCTTCGGGCCGCGTGATCGGCGCGAACGGCAGGCCGCGCGCCTCGAAGATCGCCGACAGCTCCGCGGCCGAACGGTCGGCCAGGCGGGTGCGCAACGCGGCCAGCAAGGTCGGGCGCAGGCGCACGCGGTCGTTGTTGGTCTGCAGCGTGGCATCGGCCTTCAGGTCGTCGAAGCCCAGCGCATCGCAGAAGGTCTTCCATTGCGCGTCGCTCACGGCCGCCAGGAAGATCTGCTCGCCGTCCTTCACGGTGAACACGTCGTACAGCGCCCAGGCCGAGATGCGCTCGGGCATCGGCGCGGCCGCCTGCCCCGTGATCGCGTACTGCAGCATGTGCTGGCCGACCAGGAACACGTTGTTCTCGAACAGCGCCGACTGCACCTCCTGCCCCCTGCCGGTTTCGGCGCGCTGCATCAGCGCGGCGATGGCGCCGATGGCGCCGAACATGCCGCCCATGATGTCGTTCACGCTGCTGCCCGCACGCAGCGGATCGCCGGGGCGCCCCGTCATGTACGCGAGCCCGCCCATCATCTGCACCACCTCGTCGAGCGCGGTGCGGTGCTCGTAGGGGCCGGGCAGGAAGCCCGTGTGGTTCACGTACACGAGGCGCGGATTGAGCTTGCCCAGCGCGACATAGCCCAGGCCGTACTTGTCCATCGTGCCGGGGCGGAAGTTCTGCGCCACCACGTCGGCCGTGGCGCACAGGCGCAGCGCGGCCTCGAGCCCCTGCGGATGGCGCAGGTCGAGCGCGATGCTCTTCTTGTTGCGGTTGAACATCGGGAAGAAGCCCGCGCCCGCGCCCAGCAGGTGCCGCGTGCGGTCGCCGTCGATGGGCTCGACCTTGATGACCTCGGCGCCCAGGTCGGCCAGCACCATGCCGCAGGTCGGCCCCATGACCATGTGCGTGAACTCGACCACGCGGATGCCCGCGAGCGGCAGGCGTTTTTCTTCCGTGCTCATGCCGCGACGCCTTCCGCCGGTGCAAAGGTCTTCGGAAAGCCCGCGCGCCACACCGTGCCCTGCAGCGTCTCGCCGTCGAGCCAGCCGGCCACGCGCTTCCTCAGATCGAGCAGCTTCGGCAGATCGACACCCGTCTGCACGCCCATGCTCTCGAGCATGAAGACGAGGTCTTCGGTGTCGACATTGCCGCTCGCGCCCGGCGCATGCGGACAGCCGCCGATGCCGGCCAGGCAGGCGTCGAAGCGCGTGATGCCGACCTCCAGCGCGGCGTAGACATTGGCCAGGCCCAGCCCGCGCGTGTCGTGGAAATGCCCGCACCACAGGCGGTCGCCCGCGATGCGCAGTGCGCGCTCGAACAGGCTGCGCACCATGGCCGGATCGGCGTAGCCCACCGTGTCGGCCAGGCTCACGCGGTCGGCGCCGGCATCGAGCAGCGCCTGCATCAGGCGCAGCACCTCGTCGGGGTCGACATGGCCCTGCAGCGTGCAGCCGAAGGCCGTGCCCACGCCGCCGTCGATCAGCGTCTTCGAGCCCGCCGCGTCGCGCGCCGCGCGGATGCGGCCGACCTCGGCCACCACCTCGTCCGGCGTCTTGCGCAGGTTGGCCAGGCTGTGCGCGTGGCTGGCCGACAGCGGCACCATCATCAGGTCGGCCTCGCCCGCGATGGCGCGCTCGGCGCCCTTCAGGTTGGGCACCAGCACCGAGGCGAAAAGCCCCGGCAGCGTCTTCGCAAAAGCCAGCAGCTCGGCCGTGTCGGCCAGCTGCGGCAGCAGGTGCGCCGGCACGAACGAGCCGACCTCGATCTCGCGCTGGCCGGCCGCGTGCGCGTCGCGGATCCATTCGAGCTTGCGTGCCGTGGGCAGCACGCGGGCGATGCTTTGCAGGCCGTCGCGCAGGCCCACTTCGCGGACGACCGCGCGCGGCGGCAGGAAGGCGTGAATCAAGAGCGTGTCTCCGTCGTGAGGAACTGAATGACGTCGATCGTAGAAGTTCCGATTCAGTCCTGAAGGTATATTTTGGAAGCCGTTTGCTTCCCGATTGGAACTTCATGAGAGACCTCGACCTGACCACCTTGCGCCTGTTCGTCGCCGTCTGCGACAGCCGCAGCATCGCGCGCGCGGGCGAGCAGGCGAACATCGTCGGCTCGGCCATCAGCAAGCGCCTGGCCCAGCTCGAAGACACGGTCGGCACGCCGCTGCTGCTGCGCAAGCGCCGCGGCGTGGTGCCCACGCCGGCCGGCGAAACGCTGCTCGAACACGCACGCGCCATGCTCGGCAGCGCCACCCGCATCGAGCGCGACATGGCCGCCTACGCGGGCGGCGCGCGCGGGCATGTGCGCATCCTGGCCTCGGCCTCGGTCATGGCCGAGTCACTGGCCGAGGACGTGGCCGGCTTCCTGCAGGACCCGGCGCACCGCAACATCCGCGTCGACATGGAAGAGCGCGTGAGCCCCGAGATCGTGCGCGGCATCCGCGAGGGCATCGCGTCCATCGGCCTGTGTTGGGACGCGGCCGACCTCGACGGGCTGGAGCGGCGCGACTACCGCTCCGACCACCTGGCCATCGTGGCCCACCCGTCGCACCCCGTGGCCCGCCATGACGCGGTGCGCTTCGAGCAGGTGCTCGACCACGAATTCGTCGGCATGCCCGCGCTCAGCGCCGTGCAGTTGATGCTCGCGCGCGAGGCGGCCGTGGCCGGCAAGCCGCTCGTGTACCGCGTGCTGGTGTCCAACTTCGATGCGGCACTGCGCGTGGTGCGCGCCGGGCTGGCCATCAGCGTGGTGCCGGCGGAGGTCGCCCGGCCCTTCACCGAGGCCTTCGGGCTGCGGCTGATGCCGCTCACGGACGACTGGGCGCGCCGGCGTTTTGCGATCTGCTTTCGCAGCGAGGCGGCGCTGTCGCCCTCGGCGCAGTTGCTGGTCGCGCACCTCGAGCGCTGCGCCACGGACCGCTCCGAAGACGCCTGATTCGTCCGATATCAGAAACGATTCATTGTGCTGGCGGTGGTTTTTGTTTCGTTTCTCGCAACCTAACATCCGGTCTGTTCACGCTGTCACCCTCAACTCCACCGACCGAAAGACACCGCCATGTTCCGCAGAACCCTCGTTGCCGCCGCCGCCCTGTCCGCCGCATTCGCCCTCGCGCCCCTCGCCGCCCAGGCCGCCCAGCCGCTGAAGATCGACGTCTACAACCCCGGCACGAAGTCGATGTTCCCCGTGTCGTCGGTGCTGGTCGCCGGCGCCACCGACGCCGTGCTGGTCGACGCCCAGTTCCAGCGCAACGACGCGCAGGCGCTGGTGCAGAAGATCAAGGACAGCGGCAAGAAGCTGACCACGGTCTACATCAGTCACAGCGACCCCGACTACTACTTCGGCCTGGACGTGATCCGCGCCGCCTTCCCCGACGCGAAGATCGTCGCCACGCCGCAGACCGTGGCCGCCATCCAGGCCTCCAAGGACGGCAAGCTCGCGCACTGGGGCCCGATCCTCAAGGACAACGCGCCCCAGGCGCTGGTCGTGCCCGAGCCGCTGGCCGGCGACAGCCTCGTGCTCGAAGGCAAGAAGATCCAGGTCGTCGGCTTGGACGGCCCCTCGCCCGCGCGCACGTTCGCGTGGATTCCCTCGCTGAAGGCGGTGGTCGGCGGCATTCCGGTGTCGGCCAACATCCACGTCTGGGTGGCCGACACGCAGACGGTGCAGTCGCGCCGCGACTGGCTCAAGACCCTCGACCGCATCGCCGCGCTGCACCCCAAGACCGTCGTGCCCGGCCACTACCTGCCGAACGCCGACGGCTCGGCGCCCTACACCGTGGCGTCGGTGAGGTTCACGCGCGACTACCTGAAGGCCTTCGAGACCGAAGCCACCAAGGCCAAGGATTCGGCCGCGCTGATCGCCGCCATGAAGCAGCGCTACCCGAAGCTCGAGGACGCCTCGTCGCTTGAACTGGGCGCCAAGGTCATCAAGGGAGAAATGAAGTGGCCGCAGTAACCAACAACAACGGCGACTCCGCCACCCTGCACTGCATCTTCGATCCGCTGTGCGGCTGGTGCTACGCCGCCGCGCCGCTGGTCGAGGCCGCGCGCACCGTGCCGGGCCTGCGCGTCGAGCTGCACGCCGGCGGCATGATGACCGGCGCCAACCGCCGCCCCATCACGCCGCAGTGGCGCGACTACGTGATCCCGCACGACAAGCGCATCGCCGAACTCACAGGCCAGCCCTTCGGCGAGGCCTACTTCGAAGGCCTGCTGCGCGACACCGGCGCGGTGATGGACTCCGAACCGCCGATCACCGCCATCCTCGCGGCCGAATCGCTGCGTGCGGGCGGCGGGCTGGACATGGCGCACCGGGTGCAGCAGGCCCACTATGTCGAGGGCCGGCGCATTGCGGAGGCCGGCGTGCTCGCCGAACTGGCGGTCGAGCTCGGCTTCGACGCCGAAGCCTTCGCTGCGGCCTTCGCGCAGCACACGGGCGACGCCACCGCACGGCACATCGCCGCGAGCCGCGACCTGCTGCAGCGCGCAGGCGGCCAGGGCTTTCCGACCTTCGTGCTGGCGCAGGCCGATGGCAACGCGGGGCGCATCGACATCGGGCCGTGGCTGGGGCGTGCGGACGACTGGAAAGCGCAGCTCGCCACCTTCGTCGCGCCGGCGCCTTCTGCAACTGCGCCGGAAGCCTGCGGCCCCGACGGCTGCGCGATCTAGCCGCATCGCCGGTCTGGGCCGGCGGTGGCCCCGTTCGCCACAGAACGGGGCCGATTCGGGTATGCCGCCATCAAATGAGAACTATTCTCGACAATAATTCTCCTGCGATTCGCGCGCCACACCCCAGCCCATGTCCGCCCAACTCTCCTCCAGCCCGCTGCTGAAAGCCTTCCAGGACAGCTACCAGGAACTGGTGCGCTTCATCGCGCGCCGCACCGGCAGCCCGCACGAAGCGCGGGAGTTGGCGCACGACACCTGGGTCCGGCTGGCCGAACGTGCGCAAGCGCGGGACGACACCACCGCCGACCCCGCCCCGCCCGAGGCCGCCGTGCGCGCCTACGTTTACACCGTGGCCGAGAACCTCGCCATCGACCACCTGCGCCGCCGCCAGCGCAGCGCGGAGCGCTTCAGCCCCGCCCCCGTCGACCTCGACACCGGGCTGACGACGGGACACGACCACCACAGCACGCGCGACGTGGCCGACGGCATCGCCCACCGGCAGGCACTCGACGCGGTGGATGCCGCGTTGCGGGCCCTGCCGCCGCGCAGCCGCGACATCTTCCTGGCCGACCGGCTCGACGGCGCCTGCCATGCCGAGCTGGCGCGCCGCCATGGCGTGTCGATCAAGACCGTGGAGCGCGAGGTGATGCGGGCGCTCGACAGCGTCGAGGCCGCGCTGCACCGCTGGCGCGGCGACGTGGCGCCGGCGCGCACCGGGCGGCGCCGCGCGCTGTCGGCCCTGCTCGGCTTGGGCGGCCTCAGCGTCGGCAGCGCCGCGCTCTGGCAAGCCTGGCGCCAGTGGATGCCCGGCTACAGCGCCACCCTGGCGACCGCCATCGGACGCATCCAGGCACAGGCGCTGCCCGACGGCAGCCGCCTCACGCTCGACGCCGCAAGCCGCGCCGAGGTCCAGTACTTCGCCACGCGCCGCACCGTGCGGCTGCTGGCCGGCAGCGCGTTCTTCGACGTGGCGCGCGACGAGGCGCGCCCCTTCATCGTCAGCGCGCTGGGCCACGAGATCACGGTGCTGGGCACGCGCTTCGAAGTCGCGCTGCAGGACGGCGGCGTGCGCGTCGCGGTGGAGTCGGGACAGGTGCGGGTGCGCAGCGCGAGCGGCGACGCGCGCGTGCTCGGCGCGGGCGACCGCGCCTTCATCGACACGGCGCTGCAGCTGTCTGCGGCCCAACCGGCCGCGAACGCCGTGAACAGCGCCGTGGCCCCGTGGCGCGACGGCTGGCTCGACTTTCATCACCAGCCGCTCGGCGAGGTGGTGGAGCGCCTGGCGCGCTACAGCCCGCGCCCCCTGCGCGTGGCGCCCGAGGCCGCACAACTCCCGGTGTTCGGGCGCGTGCGCATCGCCGAGGCGGGCACCTGGCTGCGCCTGCTGCCCAACAGCCTGCCGGTGCGGGTGCGCGAAGACGACGGGGCGGAACGCGCCCTGGTCATCGAGCGCCGCCCGATCTCCTGACGCCGGCATCCGCCCGCTGGCCTTGCCTTGTCTTTCTTGCGATCTGCTTGAGGGATTGCGCTCGCTCGGTCGTATCAGTCCATGGAGCCCGGAACAACCGCCCTGCGGACGTCCCGGAATTTTCATGACCCCGACCTGAACCGAGAGAACCGCATGCCCTCCCGCCACCTTCTTCTCCCCGCCGGCCGGCGCCACCTGATCGCGGCGGCCGTGCTGTGCCTGGTCACGCAGGCCAGCCAGACCACCTGGGCCCAGAGCGCGACACCGCCTGCCGCCGGCGCAGCCATCGCCTTCTCGATCCCCGCCCAGCCGCTGGACCAGGCGCTGAACCAGCTTGCGCGCCAGGCCGGCGTGCAGCTGCTGGCGGCGCCGGGCCTGCTGCAGGGCCTGCAGGGCCGCCCGGTGCAGGCCAGCCTCAGCGTGCAGGCCGCTGCCGCGCAACTGCTCCAGGGCAGCGGGCTGGCCGGCCGCGTAGCGGGCAGCACGCTGGTGATCGAGAAAGCGCCAAGCGCCGCAGGCGCCACCCTGCCGGCCGTGACCGTGAGCGCCACGGCCGAACTCGAAACCAGCCTGGGCCCGGTGCCGGGCTATGTCGCCCGGCGCAGCCAGAGCGCCACCAAGACCGACACGCCGATCCTCGAAGTGCCGCAGTCGATCTCCGTCATCGGCCGCGAAGAACTCGAAGCGCGCGGCGTGCAGACCGTGATGGAAGCCGTGCGCTACGCACCGGGCGTGGTTGCCGGCAACTGGGGCTACGACGCACGCGGCATCGACTGGCTGCTGCTGCGCGGCTTCGACGCCACCGCAGGCAACGCCATGTACCGCGACGGCCTGCTGCTGCCGGCCTACTCGCTGACCGAGCCCTACGGCGTCGAGCGCGTCGAGGTGCTGCGCGGCCCGTCGTCGGTGATGTTCGGGCTGGGCGATGCGGGCGGCATCGTCAACCGCGTCAGCAAGATGCCGAGCAGCACGCCCACGCGCGAGATCGAAGTGCAGTACGGCAGCTTCCAGCGCAAGCAACTGGCCGTGGACCTGGGCGGCGCCCTGAGCGACACGCTGAGCTACCGCCTCGTGGGCGTCGAGCTGGACAGCAACAGCCAGCAGCGCTACCCCAACGGCGCCCCCGCCGAAGTGAAGCGCAGCTACCTCGCGCCTTCGCTGCGCTGGCAGCCGTCGGCCGCCACCTCGTTCACCCTGCTCGGCGAATTCCTGAAGAGCGATGCCAGCGACGACACCTTCAACGTGACCGACGCGAAGGGGCGCGACACCGGGCTCATCCAGGGCGAACCGAAATACAGCCGGATCAAGCAGCAGCAATCGTCGCTCGGCTACCTGTTCGAACACCACATCAACGACGACTGGACGGTGCGCCAGAACACGCGCTACTTCAGCTTCGACACCGACAAGCACCACGTGGTCGTCAACCTCGCGCCCGACGGCTACACGCTGCGGCGCACCGCGCGCTTCGCACCCGAGTGGGTCAACCAATGGACCGCCGACACGCAGCTGCAGGGCCGCGTGCGCACCGGCGACGTCGAGCACACGCTGCTGTTCGGCGTCGACTGGTCGCGTGTCCGGTACACGGCCAAGCAGTTCTCCGGGCCGGCGCCGAGCCTGGATCTGCGCGTTCCCGTCAACGGCCTGCCGGTGGCGGAACCGTTCCGGCCCGACAGCAACTTCACGCAGACCACCGAGCAGCTCGGCGTGTACGCACAGGACCAGATCAAGTTCGGTCCCCACTGGCTGCTCACGCTCGGTGGACGGCAGGACCACGTCAAGTCCGCCACCTACGACCGGCTGAAGGGCGAGCGCACGACACAGACCGACGACAGGTTCAGCGGCCGTGCGGCCCTGAGCTACCTCGTCGGCAACGGCTGGGCACCGTACCTCAGCTACGCCGAATCCTTCATGCCGACCAGCGGCGTCGACCTGAACAGCACGCCGTTCCGGCCGAGCCGTGGCAAGCAGGTGGAGGCCGGCGTCAAGTTCCAGCCCGAGGGCACGCGCGCGCTGCTCACCGCGGCCGTGTTCGACCTGCGCAAATCCAACGTGGTGACCTACGACCAGAACACCTTCGAGGCGCGCCAGATCGGCCGCATCCGCTCACGCGGGCTCGAACTCGAAGCCAAGGCCGAGCTGGCGCGCGACCTGAACCTCACGGCCTCCTACACCTGGCTCGACACCAAGGTGCGCGAAAGCGCCAACGAGACCGAGCGCGGCAAGACACCGATCCAGGTGCCCCGCAACACGGCCTCGCTCTGGCTCGACTACACGATGGGCAACGGCTTCGGCTTCGGCGGCGGCGTGCGCTACATCGGCAAGCGCTGGAACGACGTGGGCAACACCTCGTCCGAAGGCGGCGTCGCGCTGCTCGACGCCACGGTGCACTACAAGCGCGGGCCCTGGCGCTTCGCCTTGAGCGCCACGAACCTGGCCAACCGCCAGTACGCCGCATCGCGCGCGTACAGCAAGTACTACCCCGGCAGCGACCGCGCGGTGGTCGCGAGCGCCAAGTACCAGTTCTGAGGCCGGCGCCTAGGCGACCTTCTCCAGGAACACCAGCCGGATCGGTGCGTCCAGCAGCGCGTCGAACCGCTTTTCGAAGGCCTGGAAATACGGCGTGGCGAAATGCGCGTCCAGCGCGGCCTGGTCCTGGAACGACTCGCGCATGTAGAAACTGCCGGGCTCGTCGCGCAGTTCGAACAAGGTGTAGTCGAGGCAGCCGGGCTCCTGCCGCGTGGGCGCCACCAGCGCGCTCAGGGCGTCGCGCAGCGCCTCGCGCTGGCCGGTCTTGGCCTTCAGGACGGCGATGCTGATGAGGGGCGTGGTGCTCATGGGTCGGTGCGTTGTGGAGTTCGGATGCCTGCAGTCTGCGGCGACCCTCGCACATGAAAAAGCCCCCTCGCCCCGAAACTCCTTCAATCGCACCTTGAAGATCGCGGCCGCTTCAAGCGCGCGCTACCGGCTGCACTGGAAGCTCGCTGCCTGCGACGCATCGCCATTCACGTAGCGCGGCCACAGCGGCCACTCGCACAGCGGACGCGCGCGGGTCGTCTTGAACGGCGGCTGCACTTCCTGTTCAAGCAACTGCAGCCCGGCCGGCGCACGCCCACGCTCGACCCAGTCGGCCAGCGCGCCGAGCATGTCGACATTGGCCGGTGCGCCGCTGCCCACATGGTCGACACCGGGCGCGGTGTACAGGCGCATGAAGCGGTCCACGTTCTCGCGGCCCATGCGTGCCACCACCGACTCGTAATAGCGGATGCCGGCGAACGGGCTCTGCGCGTAGTCGGCCATGTGCTCGAGCATCAGCAGCTTGCCGCCGCGCGCGTGGAAGGCGCTCAGGTCGGGGTTGGTCGAGTCCATCAATTGCGACACGGTGGCGATGCGGGCCGCGAAGTCTTCGGCGCGGTAGTTGCGCACGTCGAGCGACGGATTGCGCGCGTAGAAATACTGCAGCGCCCCGCTGCCGTAGAACCATGCGATGCCGTTGCTCGGCTGCGGCGGCACGGTCGGCGCGGCGGAGCCGGTCCACCACGCGTTCCAGCCGCCCATCGAGGCGAAGGCCGGCGTGCCTTCACCGCCGATGCCCCAGCCCGGGTACTCGGTGACGCCATGCGCCAGCGGCACGGGCGAGCGCCACGGCGAGCGCAGCGTGCGCACCGCCTGCACCTGCGCGTCGTTGAGGCAGTTGTCGCCGCTCGTGCCCGCTGCGCAGCGCAAAGTGGTCGGATCAAAGCGCTGCAGGCAGGCCACCGGGTTCGACACGATGCGGTCGGCCACGCCATCCGTCGCATCGCACGACGCGAGCACCGCGTTGTGCACCAGCTGCACCTGCGCGGGCCGCAGCCAGCCTTCGCCGAAGGTGGCGATGCCGTTGCGCGTGCCCGCATGCTGCAGCCCGGTCCAGTTGATCACCGGCACGCGGCTGAAGATGCCGTCGAAGTCCTGCGGATAGCGCTGCGCCATCGTGAGCGCTTCGCGCCCGCCTTCGGAGCTGCCCATGAAGTAGAGCTTCTGCGGTGCGTGGCCGTAGGCGCGCTGCGTCAGCGCCACCGCCACGTCGCGCACCTTCTTGTACGAGGCATGCGCGAAATTCACGAGCGCCTCGTCGTTGAGCGCAAAGACCTGCGGCGGCTGGCCCTGCACGTTCTGGTGGCCCGAGTCGGTGCCGTAGGTCACGTAGCCCTGCGCCAGCGGCGTGGGCAGGTCGAAGCGCGCGGCGGGCACCAGCGCCAGGCCGGTGATCAGCGTGCCGTTGAAGCCCCCGCCGCCGTACTGCACGCTGCGCCCGTTCCATGCAAGCGGCAGGTTGACCTGGAACAGGATCGGCGGCGCGCTCGCGTCGACCGGTGCGATGCGCCCGAGCACCTTGCAGTACGCGGGCATTGCCGGCGTGATGCGCGACGCGGGGCTGGGGCCGCGCTCGGCCACGGCCAGTGCAGACGCCGGCACGAGCGCTGCCGAGTCGATCGTCGCCGCGCCGCTGGGCAGGCCGATGGCGGTGGCCGCCACCGGCGCGGTGAGCGCCGCGCAAGCGGGGGCCGGATCGGCGCCGAGGCCGAGGCGCGTGGGGCCGGTCGGGGCCGTGCCGCATGCGGCGAGCAAGGCGGCGGTCGCCAGCATGGCGCCCCCGCAAAACACTGTCTTCGGGGTCGCCATCTGTCTGTCTCCTTGGTTGTTCGCTGCGGCGGCTACCGCGCCACGCCCAGCAGCCGGTCGAGTACTTCCGGCTGCGCACGCAGCGCCGCCGCGGTGTCGGCGTGCACGATGGTCCCGTGGTCGAGCACCACGGCCTGGTCGGAAATCGCGAGGATCGCCTGCGGGTGCTGCTCCACGATGATCGCGGCCAGCCCTTCGCCCTGCGTGATGCGGCGGATGGCGCGCAGCAGCTCTTCCACGATGATGGGTGCGAGGCCTTCGAGCGGCTCGTCGAGCAGCAGCAGCTTCGGGTTGAGCACCAGCGCACGGCCCACGGCCAGCATCTGCTGCTCGCCGCCCGACAGCTGCGTGCCCAGGTTGGTCTTGCGCTCGGCCAGGCGCGGGAACATCTCGTAGACGCGCTGCGGGTTCCACTGGCCGGGGCGCTCCACCGCCGTGAGGTTCTCATGCACGGTGAGCGACTTGAAGATGTTGCGCTCCTGCGGCACCCAGCCGATGCCGGCCGCCGCGCGCTGGTGCGGCTGCAGCTTGTGCAGCGCCGCCTGCCCGCCGAGCGCGATGGTGCCGCCGTGCTGGCGCGTGGCGCCGGCCAGCGTGTTGATGAGCGTGGTCTTGCCGGTGCCGTTGCGGCCCAGCAGCGCGAGCGTCTGGCCCTCGCCGAGCGTGAAGGCCACGTCGTGCAGCACCACGGCCTCGCCGTAGCCGGCGCTCAGGTTCTCGATGCGCAGCAGTTCAGACATGGGCATGTTCTCCGTGGCCCAGGTAGACCTCTTTGACCTTCGGGTCGTTGGCGATCGTCTCGGGGTCGCCTTCGGTCAGCAGCGCGCCATTGACCAGCACGGTCATGCGGTCGGCGAAGCTGAACACCAGGTCCATGTCGTGCTCGATGAGCAGCACCGACACGTCGGCCGGCAGCGCGGCCACGGTCTGCAGCAGCTCTTCGCGCTCGCCGGCGGGCACGCCGGCCACGGGCTCGTCGAGCAGCAGCACGCGCGGCTCGCAAGCCAGCGCGATCGCGATCTCCAGCAGGCGGCGCTTGCCGTAAGCCATGAATTTTGTCTGCTGCTGGGCGACGTCGGCGAGGTGGAACTGCTCCAGCAGTTGCCCTGCCCGCTCGGCGATGCGCTTGTCCGCACCCAGCGGGCGCCACCACTGCGCGCCGATGCCCTTGTGTTGCGACACCACGAGCGCCAGCGTTTCCAGCGGCGTCATCGAGTCGAAGAGCTGGTTGATCTGGAAGGTGCGCACCAGCCCACGCGCAACGCGCTTGTGCGGCGCGAGCGTGGTGATGTCTTCGCCGAGCAGCGAGATGCGGCCTTCGGTGGGCGTGAGCACGCCCGTCAGCAGGTTGATCAGCGTGGTCTTGCCGGCGCCGTTCGGGCCGATGAGCGCATGGCGCGCGCCGCGCTTCAGTTCCATCGTGACGTTGTTCGTGGCCGTGATGCCGCCGAAGCGCATCACGAGGCCTTGGGTCGAGAGCACGGTGTCGGTCGTCATGCCGCACCGCCCTTCTTCTTCGCAGTGCCGAACCAGGTCCAGGGTTTGAGCAACCGGTCGCGCCCCACGAGCACCAGCAGCACGAGGATGAGGCCGATCCAGAACATCCAGTACTGCGGCGTCACCGACGACAGCCAGGTCTGCAGCAGCTTGAAGACGATGGCACCCGCCACGCCGCCGTACAGCCAGCCCACGCCGCCGATGACCAGCATCAACAGCACGTCGGCCGAGCGGTCGAAGGCCAGCACGTCGAGCGAGGCGAAGCCGGTGGTCTGCGCCAGCAGCGCGCCCGCGGCGCCCGCGATGCCGGCGGCCACGGTGTAGACCACGGCGAGGCGCGACACCACCGGGATGCCGATGGCCATGGCGCGCAGCCGGTTGTCGCGGATGGCCTTGAGCGTGGCGCCGAAGGGCGAATGCACGATACGGCGCATCACGAGGAACAGAACGAGCATCACGGCCAGCGAGTACCAGGCGGCGGTGCGGCCATACAGGTCGAACTCGAAGAGGCCGAGCACCGGCCCCATGACCACGCCCTGCAGGCCGTCGGCGCCGCCGGTGAGCCAGTCGAGCTTGTTGGCGAGTTCGAGCAGCAGCAGCGCGGTACCCAGCGTGACCATGAGCCGCGTGAGGTCGCTGCCGCGCAGGATGGTCACGCTGGCCACGAGGCCGAGCACGGCCGACAGCACGGTGGCGAACACGAGGCCGACGGTCGGGCCGGGCATGACGAGCTTGGCGAACAGCGCGGCGGCGTACGCGCCGAAGCCGAAGAAGGCCGCATGGCCGAGCGACACGATGCCTGTGTAGCCGAGGATCAGGTCGAGCGACATCGCGAACAGCGCGACGATGGCGATCTCGTTGACCAGCAGCGAATGCGAGGGCATGGCCAGCGGCAGCGCGAAGGCCACGGCCCAGACCACGAACTCCCAGGGGCGCCAGCGCGCGGTGCGCAGCAGGGCCGATTCATAGGCAGGCGCGCTCATCTCAACGGCCTCCCTTGCGCGTGAACAGGCCCTGGGGCCGCCACATGAGGATCAGGATCATGAGCAGGTAGACAGTGAAGGCGCCCATCTTCGGAATGAAGTACTTGCCGGCCACGTCGGCAATGCCGAGCAGCAGCGCGGCGGCGAGCGGCCCGGTGATCGACGAGGTGCCGCCGACCGAGACGACGATGAGGAAATAGATCATGTACTTGAGCGGGAAGGTCGGGTCGAGCCCGAGGATTTCCGCGCCCAGCGCACCGCCCAGCCCGGCCAGGCCGGAGCCCACGGCGAAGGTCAGCAGGAACACGATGTTGACGTTGATGCCCAGGCCGGCGGCCACGCGCGGGTCGTCGACGGCGGCGCGCAGGCGGCTGCCGAAGCGGGTCTTCGAGAGGATGAGCTGCAGCACCACGGTGAGCACGGCGCACACGGCGATGATGAAGATGCGGTAGTGGCCCATGCCCAGCAGGAACGCGCCGTCGCCGAATTCGCTGCGCCCGCGCAGCCACTCGGGCAGCTGCAGGTTCTGCTGCGACGAGCCGACGAAGTAGTCGACGGCCGCGACGGCCATGAACGCCAGCCCGATGGAAAACAGCACCTGGTCCAGGTGCGGCTTGCCGTACATCGGCCGGTAGAGCGTGCGCTCCAGCAGCGCGCCGGCCAGCGCGACGACGATGAACGCGAGCGGCAGGCAGGCCAGGAACGGCACGCCGAACTTCTGCATCGCGAACACGGTGAGATAGCCGCCCGCCATGGCGAAGGCACCGTGCGCGAGGTTGATGAAGTTCATCAGCCCGAGCGTCACGGCCAGCCCCACGGCGAGGACGAAGAGCAGCATGCCGTAGGCGATGCCGTCGAAAAGAATGGTCAGCATGTCGGTTGTCTGGGTCTGGTGCGGTCGTTCAGGATGCTGCTATTCGGGGTGCGTGCACAGGGCACTGGGTACTTCCCTCCGCGAATGTCCCCCGGGCTTCGCCCTCCTCCTTGATTTCGCTGCGGGAAGCACCCAGTGCCCTGCGCACGGGACGCGGCGGTGGTGCGCGGCCGATCAACAACCGCTCTGAACACGCTCACGTCGGCGGGGTGCCTTGCGCAGCGAAATCAAGGAGGAGCCCGAAGGGCGGGGGACATTCGCGGAGCAAGGCACCCCGTCGGCGGGAGCGCCGCCCTGAACGGCAACGTTCCCACCGGCGAAGCGAAATTACTTGGCTTTACCCGGGTCCTTCACGCCCTTGAGCACGTCGAACTCGACGTTGTAGAGCTGCCCGTCCTTCTTTTCAACCTTGCGCAGGTACACGTCCTGCACGATGTCGCGCGTCTGCGCGTCGATCAGCACCTGGCCGCGCGGGCTCTCGAAGACCTGGCCCTTCATGGCCGCCAGCAGCGCTTCGCCGCCGCCCTGGCCCTTGGTGGTCTTCAGGGCTTCGTAGATCACGCGCATGCCGTCATAGCCGCCCACGGCCATGAAGTTGGGGCGCATCTTGGGGTTGGCTTTCTGGAAGGCCTCGACGAACTTCTTGTTCAGCGCCGAGGGGTGCGCGGCCGAGTAGTGATGCGAGGTGACCACGCCCAGCGCGCCGTCGCCCATGTCGTTCAGTTGATCGTCATCCGTCACGTCGCCGGTGGCGATCATCTTGATGCCGGCCTTGTCCATGCCGCGCTCCAGGAACTGCTTCATCACCGCCGCGCCCGCGCCCGAGGGCACGAAGACGAACAGCGCGTCGGGCTTGGCGTCGCGCACCTTCTGCAGGAACGGCGCGAAGTCGGGGTTGCGCAGTGGCACGCGCAGCTTCTCGAGCACCTTGCCGCCGTTGAGCTGGAAGCGCTCGCTGAAGAACTTCTCGGCGTCGTTGCCGGGGCCGTAGTCGGTGACCAGCGTGACCACCGACTTCACGCCGTTCTTGGGCGCCCAGTCGCCCATCACCACCGACACCTGCGGCAGCGTGAAGCTGCTGCGCACGATGTAGGGCGAGGCCTCGGTGATGCTCGAGGTGGCCGCGGCCATCACGACCTGCGGCGTCTTCGACTGCGTGGCCAACGGCGCGGCGGCCAGCGCGGCCGGGGTGATGCCGAAGCCGGCGATCACGTTGACCTTGTCGTTGACGATGAGCTCCTGCGCCAGGCGCTTGGTCACATCGGGCAGGCCGGTGTCGTCCTTCACGATCAGCTCGACCTTCTTGCCGGCCACGGTGTCGCCGTTCTGTGCCATGTACAGGCGCGCGGCGGCCTCGATCTGGCGGCCGGTGGAGGCCGACTGCCCCGTCATCGGCAGGATCAGGCCGATCTTGAACTTGTTGTCCTGGGCGCTGGCCACAGGCAGCGACAGCGCGGTGGCGAGCGCAATCGCCGAAAGGCCGGCGGTCTGGATGAGATGGCGTCTTTGCATGGAATTTTTCCTTTGAGGGACGGAACGCGAAACCGGGCGTATTTTGAACAATTCGCAACAATTGACGGAGCAGGCAACCACCTACCCGCCCGCCGCACGGGTCTTTGTTGCGCGATCAGTCGAATGGTTGCGCGATGATCGCGCAGCCGATGTTTTCAACGGTCCGGGCGGTACGCGGAATCGAGCGTGAGCGTACCCACGGCGCGTGACACGCAGGCGCAGATGCGCGTGGTCGCCTGCTTCTCGTGCGGGCTCAGGAACACGTCGCGATGATCGACTTCGCCGTCCACGGCCAGCACGTCCATGGCGCACAGGCCGCACTCGCCGCGCTTGCAGTCCGACAGGGTCTGCACGCCGGCCGCATCGAGCGCGTCGAGCAAAGTGCAGTCGGCCGGCACGGTGATCGACAGGTCGTGGCGCGGAATGCGCACGGTGAAGGCCTGCGTCGCAAGCCGGCCGCTGCTGCCGAAGGTTTCGAAACGCAGGTCGGCGAGCGGCCGGCCGGCCGCGGCCCAGGCGCGCTTGACGGCCTCGAGCATCGGCACCGGGCCGCAGGTGTAGAGCTGGCCGCCGGGCGGCAGCGCGGCGATGGCGGCGTCGAAGTCGATGGGCGCGGCGCCTTCGTGCGCCTGCACGCCGGCCTCGCCCAGCGCGTCGCGCAGGGTGTCGAGGTAGCCGAACTCGCCCGCGTGGCGCGCGCCGTACAGCATGGCCACCGGCACGCCGCGGCGTCGGGCCAGCGCGCCCAGGCGCTGCGCCATCAGCACCAGCGGCGTGATACCGATGCCGCCGGCCACCAGCAGGTAGCCGGGCGCCGCGAGGTCGAGCGGAAAGTGGTTCTGTGGCGCGCTCACCTGCAGCCGGTCGCCCTCGGCCAGCCGCCACATCGCGCGCGAGCCGCCACGGCCGTCGTCCAGCCGCTTGACGGCGATGCGCCAGCAGCTGCCGTCGCCCTCGCCCACCAGCGAGTACGAGCGCGTCTGCACGCGGCCCTGCTCGGTCATCACCTGCACCTGCAGGTGGGCGCCGGGCTCATGCGCGGCGACGAAGTCGGTGTCGGGGCGCAGCGTGAACTCGCGCACGGTGGGCGTGACGTCGCGCAGCGCCACCACCTGCGCCTGCATCCATTGAAGATCGCTTTTCATCGGGGAACACCAGCGGGGAAAGAAAGAAAAAAGAAGTCGTCGATCAGCCGCGACGGCGGATCAGTTGCACACCCGGCAGCGGACGCTGCTCGGCGCTCGGCGTGCCGTGCAGCGCCTCGCGCAGGTTGCGCCGCGCGATGCGGCTGTGCTCGCGCATCAGCGCCTCGGCGCGCGAGCCCTCGCCGGACTCGATGGCGTCGAGCACCTGCAGGTGCTGGTCTTGCGCGATCACGAGCATGTCGCGCGCGGCCGGCGAATTGGCCTGCACGATGACGAAGCCCGAGGGCGAGGCGAACGGCAGGTTGACCACGCGCTCCAGCTGCTGCGCGATGACCGGGCTGCCCGCCATCTCGCACAGCAGCGCATGGAATTTCTCGTTGTGCGTCACGTAGCGCGAGAAGGCCGCGTCGTCGAGCGCGGGCTCGCGCAGCAGTTCGTCGATGCGCGCGAGGCAGGCGCGCGCTTCGCGCAGCACCACGGGCGCCGCGCCGCGCTCGGCCGCCAGCCGCGCCACGAGGCCTTCGAGCGTGCCGCGCAGTTCGATCGCGTCGGCCACGTCGCGTTCGGAAAAGGTGCGCACCGCATAGCCGCCATTGGGCAGGGCTTCGAGCAGGCCTTCCTGTTCGAGGCGCATGAGCGCGCTGCGCACCGGGGTGCGCGACACGCCGAGCTGTTCGGAGATGGCGACCTCGGCGATGCGCGCGCCGCCGGGCAGCTCGCCCGCCAGGATCATTTCGCGCAGCCGCAGCTGCGCCTTCACGGCCTGCGAGCTGCCGCTGTCGCCGGGCTCGGCGGGAGAGACGGTGGCGACCTTCATCACGCGGCCTGGCTCTCTGGGGCGGGACGGATCGGGATCGCGGCGCGCGCGGGCCGCTCCTTCTCGATCATGCGGTCGATGAGGCGGCGCGCCCACATCGAGCCGGCGTCGATGTTGAGGTTGTAGAACTGGTGGTCGGGGTGCTCGTCGATGGCTTTCTGCTGCGCCTCGAGCACGATCTCGTCCTCGCGGAAGATGCCCGAGACGCCCTCGCGCAGCTCGTGCGTGAGGCGCTGCTCGCCCAGGCAGTAGTTGCGCGCGAAGGCCCAGAAGTACAGGCAGGTCTTGTCGGTCTCGGGCGTGATGGTGTTGAGCACATAACCGTTGACGCCCTTGCTGCGGTCGCCGGCGTTGTCGTTCGACGGCACCGCGCCGCTGCCCGCCTCGGCCACGCCGACGTCGATGTTCACCGTGCACGGGCCTTCGAAACGGATGATCTGCCAGCGGTCGACCTTGCCCGTGTAGCCGCGCGCGTGGCGGATCTGGTTGCCCCAGAACGGCGGCGCGTCGATGTTCTCCATCCAGCGCGTGACGGTGGCCGAGCGGTCGCCGTGCGTGGCCACGAAGGGCGCCTCGGCCACCTCGCGGTTGCCGATGGACGAGCCGTGCACGAAGGTCTCGTGCGTGAGGTCCATGAGGTTGTCGACCACGAGGCGGTAGTCGCAGTTGACGCGGATCATCTTGCCGTCGCCGGCCCAGGCCGGGTCGTCGTTCCAGTGCATGTCGGGCACCAGCGCCGGGTCGGCCTTGGCCGGGTCGCCGGGCCAGATCCACACGAAGCGGTGCTTCTCGACCACCGGAAAGCTGCGCACGCAGGCCGAGGGGTTGAGCGTTTCCTGGCTCGGCATGTGGGTGCAGCGACCCTGGCTGTTGTAGACCAGGCCGTGGTAGCCGCAGACCAGCTCGTCACCCTCGAGGCGGCCCAGCGACAGCGGCATCAGCCGGTGCCAGCAGGCGTCTTCGAGCGCGGCCACCTGGCCGTCGGTGCGGCGGAACAGCACCACTTTCTGGTTGCAGATGGTGCGTGGCAGCAGCGCGTGACGCACTTCGACGTCGTAGGCGGCGGCATACCAGGCGTTGAACGGAAAGGCGGTCGTGGGCGTCTTCATGAATACGCAATGTATACAGAACAACGAGAAATTCCAGCATGAAACCCCTTATTCGAGGGTAAATACTGACGTATACGTATACAAACAGGCTTTTCACGAAGGCGCTAGGATTCCGCTCGTTCACAGTCACGACGGAGTTCATTCCATGTCCCAGCATGCCGCCCTGCCCGCCCGCTACGACCACGTGGGCAGCTTCCTGCGCCCGCAGTACCTGCTCGAAGCCCGCGAGCAGAAAGCCAAGGGCCAGATCACGCCCGAGCAACTGCGCGAGGTCGAAGACAAGGCCATCACCGAGATCGTCCGCTTCCAGGAAGACATCGGCCTGAAAAGCATCACCGACGGCGAGTTCCGCCGCACCTACTTCCACATCGATTTCCTCGACCAGCTCGGCGGCGTGAAGACCGACATCCCGGTCACCATCCGCCGCCCCGACGGCACCGAGGAACTGGCGCCGCCCGCGATGCGCGTGATCGACAAGGTGCGCCACGTGAAGGACATCCAGCTCGCCGACTTCCAGTACCTCAAGAGCCAGGTCTCGGCCGGCCGCACGCCGAAGGTGACGATCCCCTCGCCGACGATGCTGCACTTCCGTGGCGGGCGCGCCGGCATCAGCAAGGACGCGTACCCCGAGCTCGACCCCGTGTTCTACGACGACGTGGCCAAGGCCTATGGCGACGAGCTGCGCTCGCTGGCCGCGGCCGGCTGCACCTACGTGCAGATGGACGACACCAACCTCGCCTACCTGTGCGACGAGCACATGCGCGAAGCCGCCCGCAAGCGCGGGGACGACCCGAACGAGCTGCCGCACCGCTATGCAGCCTTCATCAACAAGGTGGTGGCGCAGAAGCCGCCGGGCATGCTGCTGGCCATGCACCTGTGCCGCGGCAACTTCAAGAGCACGCACGCCGCGGCCGGCAACTACGAGCCGGTGGCCGAGGCGCTGCTGAAGGAAATGGACCTCGACGCCTACTTCATGGAGTACGACGACGCCCGCTCGGGCGACTTCAAGCCGCTGCGCTACCTGCCCAAGGGCAAGACGGTGGTGCTCGGCCTCGTGACCACGAAGTTCGGCGAGATGGAAGACAAGGACGAACTCAAGCGCCGCATCGAGGACGCGAGCAAGTACGCCTCGCTCGACCAGCTCGCGCTGTCGCCGCAGTGCGGCTTCTCCAGCACGGTGCACGGCAACAACATCGCCGTCGAAGCGCAGCGCAACAAGCTGCGCCTTGTCGTCGAAACCGCGCAGGAAGTCTGGGGCTCGACCTGACGCGCGGTTTCTGTTGAAGTCGGGGGCATGACGACGACGCAGATTTACTCCGGCCCCCTCAGCATGTTCGGCGCAAAGGTGCAGATCGCCGCGTACGAAAAAGGCATCACTTTCGAGCTCACCATGGTGCCGTTCACCACCGACGACGCCTACGAGCCCAAGCACCCCGAGGTGCTGCGCGTGAACCCGGTGAAGCAGCAGGTGCCGGTGCTGGTCGACGACGAGGTGGCGCTGTTCGATTCGACGCAGATCTTCGAGTACCTCGAAGATCGCTACCCGCAGCCCGCGCTGTGGCCCGAAGGCATTGCCGACCGGGCCCGCGCGCGGCAGTTGGAGCAGAAGTCGGACGAGGTGTTCTTCCCCAACGTCATCAAGCTCTTCGGCCTGCAAGACGCCATGCAGAGCGCGCCGGCCGTCGCCGCATGTGCCGGCTGCGCGCGCTTCTACGAAGAGATGGAAGGCCTGCTCGCCACGCGCGAATACCTGGCCGGCCCCTACTCCTTCGCCGACATCGCCTTCTACATGGCGCATGTGTTTGCCGACCGCAAGGGCGCCGGCATGACCGATGCCACGCCGCGCCTCGTGGCCTGGCGCGAGCGCGTGGGCGCGCGGCCCGCGGTGCGCGCGGTGGTCGATCCGATGATGCGGTTCCTGGCTTCGCAAGGGCGCGGCGTGCCGGCCTTCTTGCAGCGCTGAGCGGGCACCGAGGCATCACCCGCCCATGCCGGACACCCTCTTCGACTGGCTGCCCTCCCCTTCGCAGCATTTTCTTGTCGTCACTTTCGCGTTGCTGGTCTATGTGCTGACCACGCGCACGCGCCGCGAGCAGCGCGCCCCCACCACCGCCATCGCGTGGGTCATGGGGCTGGTGCTCATGCCGTACGTGATCCTGCCGATGTACCTGCTGTTCGGCCAGCGCAAGCTGCGCCCGGCCGGCGCGCCCCGGCCGCCGCGTTCGCTGCCGCCGGGCCACTGGGCGGCCGACCTGATCGAGAGCTTCGGCCTGGCGCCGCCCGGGCGCTGCGCGATCCGCATGCACGCCGACGGCGAGGCCGCGCGCGAGGCGCTGTTCGAGGTGATCGACGGTGCGCGCCAGCGCCTGGACGTGTGCACCTTCATCATCGGCGACGACGCGCTCGGCCACGCCGTGCTGGCGCGGCTCGCGCAGCGCGCGCGCGAGGGCGTCAAGGTGCGCGTGCTGCTCGACGGCTTCGGCGCGCTCTCGCTGCCGCGCCATCACTTCGACCGGCTGCGCGCGGCGGGGGGCGAGGTGGCGGTGTTCCGCCCCTTCTTCAGCCTGCGCCGCATCGGGCCGCGCAACCTGCGCAACCACCGCAAGCTCACCATCGCCGACGACCGCTGGCTGTGGTCGGGCGGGCGCAACCTCGCGGGCGAGTACTTCTCCGGCAACGACAAGCACCCCGAAGCCTGGCACGACCTGTCCTTCGACCTGCACGGCAGCGTGGCCGCCGCCGCCGCGCGCCAGTTCGACCACGACTGGAGCTCGGTGCGCGGGCGCAAGGCGCGCGCCATCACCGCCGCCGACGTGCCCGCAGGGCCCGGCTGCGCGATGGCCCAGTTCCTGCCGAGCGGCCCCGACCAGACCGAGGACACGGCGCACGCGCTGCTCATCGACGCCTGCTTTCGCGCCGAGCACCGCATCCTCGCGATCACGCCCTACTTCGTGCCCGGCGACGGCCTGCGCGACGCGCTGCGGCTCGCCGCGCGGCGCGGTGTGCAGGTGACCATCGCGATGCCCGCGCAGTCGAACCACCGGCTGGCCGACTTCGTGCGCGCACGCGCCATGCGCGACCTGGCGCGCGCGGGCGTGAGCTTTCGCATGCTGCCCTTCATGGCCCACGCCAAGGCCGTGGTGGTCGACGACGAACTGGCGATGTGCGGCTCGATCAACCTCGACCTGCGCAGCCTGCTGCTGAACCACGAGGCGGCGGTGGTGTTCTACGGCCACGACGACATCGAATGGCTGGCCGAATGGATCGAGACCACCGCCTCGGCCGGCGAGCCCTACCGCGCGCGGCGCCCGGGGCTGCTGCGCGACGTGGCCGAAGGGCTGCTGCTGACCGTCGCCTTCCAGCTGTAGGTGGGCGGTGCATCGCCCAAGATGCACGAATGCAACACAATTGCAACCAATTGAACATTCACACTAGAATCGCCACCGGTTCCGGTGGATGACCGTTCTTCCGGAGCCCCCTGCATTGCGGGGCAGCCCGCTCCGGCCCGGCCTCATGGGGCCCACCGAAGCGCCATTCGTACCGCCGTTGTCGTGAGAAAGTGCCCAAATAACAGGCACCACTACAGCGAGGCCAGTTCCCTTCCTACGAGCCCAGAAATTAAGATAAAGGTTCACTGATTGTTACCACATCGTGGGGAGGAATGAGCGGTCCGCCCGCCCTCTGCACTGAATGAGCAACCAGTAGTCCCCCCGCACTTCAGAAGCATCGGCGTCCGTCAGGGCGTATCGCCTTCGGCGACCTCGATGCGATGCAGGAGCGTGACCGGCAAAGGCGGTCGCCGCGGGGTCTGTGCGCTGGGCGCCGGGCGACACCTTCGCGCGGCCCGAAGCGGTCCCCTTTGTTGTCGATCACTGCCGGATTCCCCTGAGCACGGGGAGAAAAATCGATGCCTTTCATTGATTCGCTGCTGGCGCTCGCGCGCCGGCTGGGCGCAGCCTTGCCTGTCGTTTGGGCCCTGCTGCTGCCGTTGTCCGCCGCCCCGACCTGGGCGGCCCTGAACGAAGTCGGCCGCGCCACGCCGAGCGTGCACCGCCTGCGCTTCTTCATCGACCCGCAACTGGCGGCCGACATCGGCGCGCCCGAGGCCGGCCGCCGGCTCGCGCAGTACGTGGCCGACCTCAACACCGTGTTCCAGCGCGAGACCGTGCGCAGCTTCACCTTCGACCCTGCGAAAGACCTGCAGGTCGTCGCGCCCGGCGCGGCGCCGCCCTGCGGCTTCAACGGCGTGGCGGGCGGCGAGATCGTGCTGTGCGTCGGCCCCTCGAAGCGCGGCTACAGCCACGGCGGCCTGACCACCAGCACCACCTTCCCGCCCACCGGCGTGACCTGGAACCTGAACTGGACCGCCATCCACGACCCGCTGCGCCTGTCGCGCGCCATCACGCCGGCCGCGCCCGAGTCCACCGAGAAGGACTACCTCGGCCGCCAGCTCAAGACCCTGCTGCACGAGCTGGAGCACGTGTTCGGCGCCGGCTCCGGCGAGTACTACAACGCCATCGCCGTCGCCGACACCACCGAGACCGCGCCCGCCAGCGACCTCGCCCTCGTGAAGCACACCGACCGCTACTGGTGGACGCGCCAGCACTGGCGCCTCGATCCGCTGCTGGGCACCGTGTTCGAGCAGCGCTACGACCCGGCCGCCAACCGCGTCGCCACGCTCGGCCTGATCCGCTTCACCGAAGGCACCAAAGCACAGATCAACACCGACTGGCGCGACTGGCCCAAGCTCGGCAGCTCGAAGTTCATGGCCGCGACCACCGCCACGCAGGTGCGCGTGACCGAGCGCGAGAGCGGCGCCGCGCTGGCCGGCGCGCCGGTGTCGGTGTGGCGCGACCCGGGTGCCGGCAAGCCGCTGGAGCCTATCGCGCAGGGCACGACCAACGCCGACGGCCGTTTCGTCTTCGACTGGCGCTGCGGCTTCAGCTGCTTCGCCGTCGGCAAGACCACGCTGCTCGTGAAGGCCCAGGCCCCGGGCCGCGCGCCGGGCGCCACCTGGTTCACCATCTTCGATGCCTTCGAGCAGAAGGCGGTGCAGGGGCAGGCGGCCTTCACCATCGACCTGCCGCTGGGCGTGCCCGACAGCCAGAAGCCGGCCGTGTCCCTGGCCGCGCCCGCGATGGCGACCGTGGGCCAGCCCGTGGCGCTGGCGCCCGTGGCGGTCGACAACGTCAGCGTCTTCGGCGTGAAGGTGATCGGCACCGACAGCCTGCCGATCTGCACCTTCACCGCCCCGCCCTACACCTGCCACTGGACGCCGACTGCGCCGGGCGTGCAGATCATTCGCGTGATCGCCATCGACGCGGCGGGCAATGCCGAGGTCGCGTCGGCGCAGGTGATCGTGCGCGCGCCCGCCGACACCACCGCGCCGACGGTGACGCTGAACGTGCCGCCCATGGCGGCGTCGGCCGCCGGCCTGCCGGTGCGGCTGTCGGGCAGCGCGACCGACGATGTCGGCGTGGCCGAGCTGGTCTTCATCGTCGACGGCAAGACCGTCTGCGCGCTGCGCGCCGCGCCCTACGCCTGCAGCTGGACGCCCGCGCGCGCGGGCCTGGCCAACATCGAGCTGCGCGCCACCGATGCGGCGAGCAACGTCGCCACCACCTCGGCCACTGCGCGCGTCGGCGCGGAGTGGCGGCCCGAAGACCTGTAAGAGGTAGCGCTCAACGCCGGTTCGTGAAGCTGGCGTTGCCCAGCCCGGTGCCGATGGTCAGCACGCCCCAGTGGCGCACGTCGCGCATGAAGGGCAGCTCGCTCAGGCCCTGCACCACCGCGTCGTTGTGCATGAGCACCAGCGTCGCGCCCGAGCCGATGATCGGCAGCCGCCGCCACAGCGCGGCCGGCAGGTGGAAGGCCCGGCTCTCCCAGTCGCCCGGCAGGTTCTGCGCGCCGCGCGCGATCGAGCCGTCGGAGCGGATCAGCCCCGGGCAGCCGATGCCGATGAAGGGCGCGAGCCGGATCTTGCGGCGCTCGGCGTAGACGACCATGTCCTCGAGCATGTCGGCGATGCGTTCGACCATGTGGCTGCGGTTCGGGCCGTCGTCGGCGTGGCGCCACTTCTCGCGCTTGACCACTTTCGCGCGTGAGAAGTCCGGCGCCTTGCGGTGGCGCGTCTTCACGATGCCGCAGCGCACGTTGGTGCCGCCGATGTCCACCGCAAGAATCGCGTCGTGCCCCTTCAACAGTGCGGGCGGCGTCAGGTGCGCCCAGCCGATCAGCCCGCCGTCGTCGACGTTGTGCGACAGCCGGCCCAGCTGCACATGCACGCCCAGGTCTTCGAGCATCGCGCCCGCCTCCAGGATCGCGCGCTCGCCCACGTCGCTCTCGGGAAAGCCGCCGCCGACCACGATGCGCTGCATCTTGCGCCACGAGGGCTGGCGCACGAAGCGCTGGACCACGAAGGCCAGCTCTTCCGCGAATTCCTCGATGGCGCCATGCATCACGTCGCCGGCGGCCGTGGCGGTCTTTTCCTGCAGCGCGCGGTCGAGCTGCTTCTTGCTCAGGTCGCGCGAATGGGCCGCGCCCAGCGGGTCGCGCCCGGTCTTGCGGCGCCGCTTGCGCCAGCGTTCGAGCAGTTCGCGAAACGCCGTCTGGCTGGCCTGGTCGCCGACGAAGCCGTCCTTGTCGCGCAGCTGCAGGCTGTAGCCGTCCACGCGCAGGCCGGGCAGCTCGCGCAGGCCGTGGATGTCGGGACCGGGGGGCGCGTGCCTGGTTTTTTTCATGACGGCCACTATGGGCCGCCGCACGGCCCGGGCGCATCGGCTTCGCGCACCACGGCGTGTAGGAGACGGACGGGTACAGCGGGCGCGGCGATGCCGATACACTGACCCGGATGCACCTGCCTCGCAGCTTCTGGCACCCCGCCCTGTGGCTTTTCGCGATGCTCTGGCTGGCCGCCGCCGCACCCCGCGCGCAGGCCGCCGACGAGACGCTGCGCGTCGGCTCCAAGCGCTTCACCGAGTCGTACATCCTGGCCGAGGTGCTGGCACAGACCGCCGCGCCGCACACTGCATCGCCGCCCGTCGTGCGCCAGGGGCTGGGCAACACGGCCATCGTCTACGAAGCGCTGCGTTCAGGCGCCATCGACCTGTACGCCGAATACACCGGCACCATCGCGCTCGAGATCCTCAAGGGCTCGCCCGCCGACACGCGCGAGGCCATGAACGCCGCGCTCGCACCGCTCGGCCTCGGCGTGGCGATTCCGCTGGGCTTCAACGACGGCTACGCGCTGGCCGTGCGCGCCGCCGACGCCGACAAGCTCGGGCTGCGCACGCTGAGCGACCTCGCCAAGCACCCCGAGCTGCGCATCGGGCTGTCGAACGAATTCATCGGCCGCGCCGACGGCTGGAAGGGCCTGGCCGCGCGCTACGGCTTCACGCAGACGCCCACCGGGCTCGACCACGGCCTGGCCTACGAAGCGATGACGGCCAAGCAGATCGACGCCATCGACATCTACACCACCGACGCCAAGATCGACCACCTCGGCCTGCGCGTGCTGGTGGACGACAAGCAGTACTTTCCGCGCTATGACGCCGTGGTGCTCTACCGCCTCGACCTGCCCGCGCGGCTGCCGAAGGCTTGGGCCGCATTGCAGGCGCTCGAAGGCAAGATCGACGAGCACGCCATGATCGCGATGAACGCACGCGCCGAACTGCAGGGCGTGCGCTTCGACACCATCGCGCGCGACTTCCTCGCCGGCGCCACGAAAGACGGCAAGACGCCGCCGAGCGCTGCGCGCGGCTTCACGGCCAAGCTCTTCGGTCCCGACCTCTGGCCGCTCGCGCGCCAGCATCTGCTGCTGGTGGCGGTGTCGGTCGGCGTGGCCATCCTCATCGGCGTGCCGCTCGCGATCCTCGTGTTTCCGCACCTGCGGCTGCGCGCCGTGGTGCTGGGCTTTGCGAGCGTGATGCAGACCGTGCCCTCGCTGGCGCTGCTCGCGGTGCTGATCTCGTTGCTTGGCGCCATCGGCGCCCTGCCCGCGCTCATCGCGCTCACGCTGTATTCGCTGCTGCCGATCATGCGCAACACCGTGACCGGGCTGGCCGAAGTGCCGAACGGACTTCGACTGGCCGGCACCGCGCTGGGCATGACGCCGCCGCAGAGCCTTCAGTTGGTGCTGCTGCCTCTTGCATTGCCCACGCTGCTGGCGGGCGTGCGAACCGCCACTGCGATCGCCATCGGCACGGCCACCATCGCGGCTTTCATCGGCGCAGGTGGTTTCGGTGAGCGCATCGTGACGGGGCTGGCACTCAACGATCGCGAGCTGTTGATGGCGGGTGCGTTGCCGGCTGCCGCGATGGCGCTGATCAGTGAAGGGGTCTTCGAACTGATCGAGTTCCTGATGCGTCGCAGCCGCAGGGCGCCATTGGCCTGAGCTGTTTCGGGGCGACGCTCCCGCCGACGCGGTGCCTTGCTTCGCGAATGTCCCCCGGGCTTCGCCCTCCTCCTTGATTTCGCTGCGCAAGGCACCGCATCGACGTGAGCGTGTTCAGTGCGGTCGTTGATGGGCTGCGCACCACCGCCGCTTCCCGTGCGCAGGACACTGGGTGCTTCCCGCAGCGAAATCAAGGAGGAGGCCGAAGGCCGGGGGACATTCGCGGAGGGAAGTACCCGGTGGCCTGCGCACGCGCCCCGAAAAACACAGGCGTAAAAAAGCCCCCGACTGGGGGCTTCCAACAATTCAGAAAGAGGCGTTAGGCCAACGTGTAAGCCGTCTTCACCGTCGTGAAGAACTCCTGCGCGTACTTGCCCTGCTCTCTCGGTCCATAGCTCGATCCCTTGCGACCACCGAACGGCACGTGATAGTCCACCCCCGCCGTCGGCAGGTTCACCATCACCATGCCCGCCTGGCTGTGCCGCTTGAAGTGCGTCGCGTACTTCAGCGAGGTCGTCGCAATGCCGGCCGAGAGACCAAACTCGGTGTCGTTCGCCGTCGCCAGCGCTTCTTCGTAGTTCTTCACACGGATCACGCTCGCCACCGGCCCGAATACCTCCTCGCGGTTGATGCGCATGTTCGCGGCGGACTCGCTGAACAGCGCCGGCGACATGTAGTAGCCGTCCGTCTCCAGCTTCAGCAGTTCGCCGCCGGCCGCCAGCGTGGCGCCCTCGCCCTTGCCGATGGCGACGTATTCCATGTCCTGGTCGAGCTGTGACTTCGACGAGACCGGCCCCACGTCCGTGCCCTGCGCCAGCGCATCGCCGACCTTGATCTTCGCCATGCGCGCCTTCATCGCCTCGATGAACTTCGGATAGATGCCTTCGGTCACGATGAGGCGGCTCGACGCCGTGCAGCGCTGGCCGGTCGAGTAGAACGCGCTCTGCACGCTGAGCTCCACGGCCTGCGCGAGGTCGGCGTCGTCGAGCACCACCTGCGGGTTCTTGCCGCCCATTTCGAGCTGCACCTTCTTGTGGTTGGTGACGCACTGGATCGCGATGTTGCGGCCCACGCCCACCGAGCCCGTGAAGCTGATCGCGTGGATGCCGGGATGGTTGACCAGCGCATCGCCGATCACGCTGCCGCGCCCCATCACGAGGTTGAACACGCCGGCCGGAATGCCCGAGCGGCTGATGATCTCAGCCAGCGCCCAGGCGCAGCCCGGCACGAGGTCGGCGGGCTTGAGCACCACGCAGTTGCCAAAAGCCAATGCGGGCGCGATCTTCCAGGCGGGAATGGCGATGGGGAAGTTCCACGGCGTGATGAGCCCGACCACGCCCACCGGCTCGCGCGTGATCTCCACGCCGATGTTCGGCCGCACTGACGGCAGCACCTCGCCCGACAGGCGCAGGCACTCGCCCGCGAAGAACTTGAAGATCTGCCCCGCGCGCGTGGCCTCGCCGATGCCTTCGGCCTTGGTCTTTCCTTCTTCGCGCGCCAGCAGCGTGCCCAGCTCTTCCTTGCGCGCCAGGATCTCGGTGCCGATCTTGTCGAGCGCATCGGAGCGCGCCTGGATGCTGCCCATCGCCCAGGCGGGGAAAGCGGCGGTGGCGGCGGCCACGGCCGCATCGACCTGGCCCTTGTCGCCCTGCGTGTACTGGCCCAGCACGTCGGCCAGGTTGCTGGGGTTGATGTTGGGGCTGTAGCTTTGGCCGGCCAGCCATTCGCCGTTGATGAGGTTGTTGAATTCAGTCATCGTCGATGTCCTTGTGTGCGTGTTGCGGTGAGGAGGTTGGAAAAGTCCCAAGGCTAGGTGGCGCCTTCGGACTCCACGTAGAGGGCGTACAGCGAATGGCTGGCCGCCATGTAGAGGCGGTTGTTCTTGGGGCCGCCGAAGGTGAGGTTTGCACAGCGTTCGGGCAGGCGGATGAAACCGATGGGCTTGCCTTGCGCATTGAAGATCTTGACGCCATCGAGGTCTTCGGATTTCGCCTGCGGCTGATAGACCTTCATGCCGTTGCCGGCATCGATGGGTTCGGGAGCGACGGCGCCGTTCCAGCCCCAGCCCATCCAGAGATTGCCGTCGCGGTCGACGCGAAAGCCATCGAGCGCCGCGGCGCCCGTGCCGTCGATGAGCTTCAGCTTGTTCGACACGCTGCCATCGGCCCCCACGTCGTAGCTCCAGAGGCTGCGGTTGGGCGTGCCCTTCCATTCGACGACGTAGAGCTTCTTCTCGTCCGGCGAGAAGGCCAGGCCGTTCGGGTTCACGAGGTCGGTGATCACCGCCGAGAGCTGGCCGTCGGGCGTGAGGCGGTACACGTTGGTCGTCGCCTGCTCGGACGCGGCCTTCTCGCCTTCCCACGTGCCCGAGATGCCGAAGAGCGGGTCGGTGAACCACACGGTGTCGTCCGATTTCACGACCACGTCGTTCGGCGAGTTCATGCGCTTGCCCTGGTAGCGGTCGGCCAGCACGGTCACGCGCCCGTCGGATTCGGTGCGCACCACGCGCCGCGTCACCGAGTGCTCGCAGCTGATGAGGCGGCCCTGCCGGTCGCGCGTGTTGCCGTTGCAGTAGCCGGCGTTCGCCTTATGGACCTTGAACTCGCCGGTCTTCTCCTCGTAGCGCATCAGCCTGTTGTTCGGGATGTCGCTGCACACGAGGTAGCCCTCGCGCGGCAGGTACACCGGGCCCTCGGCCCAGCGCATGCCGGTGCCGACCTGCTCGAGCGTGCTGCTGTAGATGCGGTACTTCGCAAAGCTGGGGTCGAGGATCAGCACCGACGGATCGGGATACCGCTGCTGCGGCTTGTAGGGAAACGACTGGGCGCCCGCGGCGGCGGCCACCGCGCCGAGTGCCGAGCCGGCAGCCGCTTGCAGCAGGCGACGGCGATCCATGTGCTTGTTCATTCAGTCTCCTTGGATGTTTCAGCCGTCAGCGCACGAAGGCACCGGGCGCTCAGCGGACCATGCAGGGGCGCTTGTTGTCGAAGGTCCAGTTCGGAATGAGGAACTGCATCGCCTGCGCGTCATTGCGCGCACCGAGGCCATGCTTCAGGTACAGCTGGTGCGCCTTCTCGACCTCGGCCATGTCGAGCTCGATGCCCAGGCCGCCGCGCGTGGGCACCTGCACGAGGCCGCCCTCGATCTGCAGCGGCGCCTTCGTGAGGCGCTGGCCGTCCTGCCAGATCCAGTGCGTGTCGATGGCCGTGACCTTGCCGGGTGCCGCCGCGGCCACGTGCGTGAACATCGCGAGCGACACGTCGAAGTGGTTGTTCGAATGCGAGCCCCAGGTCAGGCCCCAGGCCTGGCACAGCTGCGCCACGCGCACCGAGCCCTGCATCGTCCAGAAGTGCGGGTCGGCCAGCGGAATGTCGACCGACTGCAGCGAAAGGCTGTGCACCATCTCGCGCCAATCGGTGGCGACCATGTTGGTGGCGGTGGGCAGGCCCGTGGCGCGGCGGAACTCGGCCATCACCTCGCGACCCGAGAACACGCCCTCGGCACCGCACGGGTCTTCGGCGTACGCCATCACGCCGTGCAGGTCGCGACACAGGCGGATGGCATCGGCCAGCAGCCAGCCGCCGTTCGGGTCGAGCGTGACACGCGCCTGCGGAAAGCGCGCGTGCAGCGCGCGGATCGCCTCGACCTCTTCCTCGCCGCGCAGCACGCCGCCCTTGAGCTTGAAGTCGGTGAAACCGTAGCGCGCATGCGTGGCCTCAGCCAGCCGCACGATGGCCTCGGGCGTCATCGCCTCTTCGTGGCGCAGGCGGAACCAGTCGTTGTCGGCGCCGGGGTCGGACTCGTACGGCAGGTCGGTCTTGGTGCGGTCGCCCACGTAGAAGAGGTAGCCGAGCATCTGCACCGCATCGCGCTGCTGGCCTTCGCCGAGCAGCGCGGCCACGGGCACGCCCAGGTGCTGGCCCAGCAGGTCGAGCAGCGCGGCTTCGGCGGCCGTCACGGCATGGATGGTCACGCGCAGGTCGAAGGTCTGCAGGCCGCGCCCGCCGCTGTCGCGCGCGGCAAAGGCGCTGCGCATGCGGTTGAGCACGGCGTTGTGGTTGCCGATGGGCTGGCCCACGATGAGGTCGCGCGCGTCTTCGAGCGTCTGGCGGATCTTCTCGCCGCCCGGCACCTCGCCCACGCCGGTGTGGCCGGCGCTGTCGGTGAGGATCAGCAGGTTGCGCGTGAAGAACGGACCGTGCGCGCCGCTGAGGTTCATCAGCATGCTGTCATGGCCCGCAACGGGCACGACGCGCATGGCGGTGACGACGGGCGCGCCCGACACGATAGGGGAGGCAGCGGATTCAGGAGAGGTCATCTTCGGGCTCGGTGGCTCAGTCTGCGGTGATGTGGCGGGTGTCGATCAATGTCTTCCATCGCGCCCACTCGCGCAACTGGAAGGCGGTGAAGTCCTCGGGCGTGCTGGCGACGATTTCCAAACCTTGGTCGAGCATGCGCTTCTTCGTCTCGGGGTCTTGCATGGCGGCGATGACCGCGTCGCTCAGCTTCTTCTTCGTGGCAGGCGGCAGGCCCTTGGGCGCGGCCATGCCCTGCCACGAATAGACCTCGGCGCCCTTCACGCCGGCCTCGGCGAGCGTGGGCACGTCGGGCAGCACGGGCGAGCGCTTGTCGCCGGTGACGGCCAGCGCGCGCAGCTTGCCGGCGCGGATGTGCGGCAGCACGGCGTTCACGTTCTGGAACGAGAAGTCGACCTGGTTGCCCAGCAGGTCGTTCACCGCCGGCGCGCCGCCCTTGTAGGGCACGTGCACGCCTTCGGTCTTCGATTGCTGCCAGAAGAGTTCGGCCGAGAGATGGTCGGACGAACCGTTGCCCGAGCTCGCGAACGAGACCTTGCCGGGCGTCTTGCGCAGGAGCGCGAGCACGTCGGCCACGCTGCGCTCGGGCCGCGCGACGTTCGCCACGAGCACGTTGGGCGCCTGCACGGGCACGCTGATGTAGTCGAAGTCTTTGGTCGCGTCGTAGGGCACGCTCTTCTGCAGGTGCGGCGTGACGACGAAGGCGCCGAGCGACGACACCAGCAGCGTGTAGCCGTCGGGCAGTGCGCGCCGCACGAAGCCGGTGCCGATGGTGCCGGTGGCGCCGGGCCGGTTGTCGACCACGAAGCTGCCGCCCAGCTTGGCCTGCAGCTGCTGCGCCAGCGCGCGCGCCACCATGTCGGTGGAGCCGCCGGCCGGGAACGGCACGATGATCGTCACGGGCTTCTGCTGCGGCCATGCATCGGCCTGCGCCGAGGCGTGCAGCGGCGACAGCAGCGCGGTGGCGGCGAGCGCGAGGCCCGTCGCCAGGAATTGCGTTCTCTTCATGCGCGGTCGTCCGATCAGGAAGGAAGGCGCACCGCCTGGCGCGCGAGCAGCTTCCACTCGCCGCCCTGCTTCTGCCAGACGCCAAGGATCTTCAGCGCGACCTTGCCGGGCTTGCCTGAGTCGTTGGTGTCGGCCGTGAGCGTGTGGCGCACGATGGCGGTGTTTCCGTCGACCACCTTGATGGTCTGGTCGGTGATCGCGATGGTCACGAAGTCCGACTTGCGGTCGAGCAGGTCGGCGATGAAGCTGGCCTGCGTGTCGACCTTGCCGCCCGAATGGCCGTAGCTCAGGTCGTCGGCCACCAGCGCGCGCAGCGCGGCCGGCGTCGGGTCGACCATGGCGACGCGCAGCCGCTCGGCGGCCGCCGCAACTGCGGGTTCGGCTGCTGCGCCGCTGCTGCTGCCACCGCTGGCGGCGCAACCCGCGAACACGGCGGTCGCTGCGGCGGCGAGCAGAAATTTCCTGATGAGCATGTCGTTGTCTCCTGTTGTTCTGTGGTGCTGGCGACTACTGCGATCAGTGCCGGCTTACTGCGGGCCGAGCGTGTCGATGAGCGCCTTCAGTGCGTCCATCTCGTCGGGCTTCAGGTCGGTCAGCGGCGCGCGCACGGGGCCGGCGTCGTGGCCGACGAGCTTGGCGCCCGCCTTCACGATGCTCACGGCATAGCCGGGCACGCGGTTGCGCAGCTCCAGGTAAGGCATGAAGAAGTTCTTCAGCAGGCGGTGCTGCGTGGCCATGTCGTCGTTGGCGACCGCGTGATAGAAGTCCATCGCCGTCTTCGGGATGAAGTTGAAGACCGCCGACGAGTACACGGGCGTGCCCATGGCCTTGTAGGCCGCGGCATAGACCTCGGCCGTGGGCAGGCCGCCCAGGTAGGCGAAGCGGTCGCCCATCTTCTGGAAGATCGCGACCATCGCCTCGATGTCGCCCACGCCGTCCTTGAAGCCGACGAGGTTCGGATTGCGCTCGGCCAGACGGGCCAGCGTGTCGGGCTTGAGGCGGCTGCTGGCGCGGTTGTAGACGATCACGCCGAACTTCACGCTCTTGCACACGGCCTCGACGTGCGCGGCCAGGCCTTCCTGGCCGGCTTCGGTGAGGTAGTGCGGCAGCAGCAGGATGCCGTGCGCGCCGGCCTTCTCTGCGGCCTGTGCGCATTGGATGGCGAAGCGCGTCGGGCCGCCGGCGCCGGCAATGATCGGCACCACGCCGCGGCAGGTGTCGACCGCGGTCTGGATGATGCCGGGGTACTCGTCACCCGTCAGCGAGAAGAACTCGCCCGTGCCGCCCGCGGCGAACAGCGCGCTCGCACCGTACGGGGCCAGCCATTCGAGGCGCTCGATGTAGCCCTTCTTGTTGAAGTCGCCGTTGCTGTCGAAGTCGGTCAGCGGGAACGAGAGCAGGCCGGAGCCCATGATGGTCTTGAGTTCTTGCGGGTTCATCGGAAGTCGTCCAGTGAAAAATGAAAAAGAGAAATGAAGAAAAAGGGGCCGCTCAATCGAGCTTCAGATTGGCCTGCTGGATGACCTGCGCCCAGCGCGCGCGCTCCTTGGCGAAGAACTGGTCCTGCTCGGGCGCGGTCATGGTCACGACCTCGGCGCCCTGCCCCGCAAGGCGCGCCCGGATGTCGGGCGTGCGGATGATGCGGACCAGTTCCTTGTTGAGCCGGGCGATCACCGCGTCAGGGGTGCCGCGCGCCGCGACCACGCCCTGCCATGTGCCCGACTCGTAGCCGGGAACGCCCTGCTCCGCGATGGTCGGCACGCTGCCGATCAGCGGCATGCGCGTCGACTTCGACACGGCGATGAGCTTGAGCTTGCCGCTTTGCACATGCGGGTACGTGGCCAGCATGCCGTTCATGAGCACCTGCGTCTGGCCCGCGACGGTGTCGAGCACGGCCTGCACGCCGCCCTTGTAGGGCACGTACTCCCACTTGGCGCCGCTCTTGCGCTGCAGCTCGACGCCGGCCAGGTGCGCGGTGCTGCCGCTGGCGGTGACGGCGAAGTTGAGGTCGCTCTTCTTCGACAGCTCGACCAGCTCCTTCAGCGTGTTGGCCTGCACCGACGGGTGCACCACCAGCAGGTGCGGCGAGTACGCCAGCATGGCCACGCTGCGCAGGTCCTTCGACGGATCGAACGGCAGCTTGGGGTACAGCGACGGGCTGATGGCCAGCGCGCCGAGGTCGCACAGCATGAGCGTGTGGCCGTCGGCCGGCGCCTTGGCCAGCATGTCCGCGCCGAGGTTGCCGTTGGCGCCCGCACGGTTCTCGATGACCACGGGCTGGCCCAGCGCCTCGGACAACGGCTGGCCGATGGCGCGCGCAATGATGTCCGACGAGCCGCCCGGCGGGTACGGCACGATGAGACGGATGGGCTTGGAAGGCCAGGTGCCGCCCGCCCCTTGCGCGAACGCGTGCAAGGGCAGGCTGGCAGCCAGTGTGGTGGCGAGGGCGGCGCCGAGTGCGCCGCGTCGGTTGACGGTCATGGGGGCTGTCTCCTGAAGTTCGATGCAGGCATGCGGGGCCGCGATGGCACCGCATGTTATCAGTCATCGTACAACTAGAAGATCAGCTTGTCCAGACTTGAGCCCCGAAAACCCGGGGAGAACTCAGCGCGAAGGGGTGTTGTCGGACGAGGCGGCGCCGTGGCCGGCCGCCTCCGCCCTGGCTTTCTGTTGTTGCGCGGCTTCCTGCGCCATGCGCAGCCGCTCGCGGCTGTTGGTCAGGTGGATGCGCATCGCGGCGCGTGCCGACTCGGGGTCGCGGCGCGCGATGGCCGCGTAGATTTCCTCGTGCTCGCGGTTCACGCGGCTCAGGTAGCTGCCGTCCTGCACGCGAATCGCGCTGATGCGCGTGCGCGGGATGATCGTCGTGCCCAGGTGCCGCATGATGTCGGCGAAGTAGGGGTTGCCGGTCGACTGCGCGATCTCCAGGTGGAAGGCGAAGTCGGGTCCCACGGTGTCGCCGCCCACCTTGACGTTCTGCTCGAACGTGTCGAGCGCCTGGCGCATCGCCACCAGCTGCTCGTCGGTGCGCCGGCTCGCGGCCAGCCCGGCGGATTCGGTCTCCAGGCTGATGCGCAGCTCGAGCACGGCGAGCACGTCGACCGAGGTCGCGATCTCGCCGGGATCGAGGCGGAACACGCCACCCATGCCACCCGGACGCGGCTGCAGCACGAAGGTGCCCACGCCGTGCAGCGTCTCGACCAGCCCGCCCGCCTGCAGCTTGGACAGCGCCTCGCGCACCACGGTGCGGCTCACGCCGTAGGCCTGCATGATGGCCGACTCGGTCGGCAGCTTGTCGCCGGGGCGCAGCGACTGGCTGCGGATCTTCTCGCCCAGGTCTTCCACCAGCCCGTTCGCCAGGCCGCGCGCGCGCTGGCGCGGCCGCCCCACGAAGGCGGCGTTGCCCGCCGGGTTGTCAGCGGTCGTTGTCTGAACTTCGGGATTACCCGCAGTCGTTGAGGCCATGACGACGATCATAATCCCCTCAAAGTTGTACGACAACAGATAACTTATCACCTAAAAAGCGGTGACGACGTTGTCCACCTCCTCCGCTTCCCCTCACACATCCCGAAGACATGTCGACGCCTGAAGCCCCCTCCCCCCAGCTCGGCCGCCTGCTGCTGACCGGCGCCGCCGGCGGCCTGGGCCGCGTGCTGCGCGAACGGCTCGCGCCTTTTGCGAACGTGATCCGCCTTTCCGACATCGCCGACATCGCGCCGGCCACGGGCGCGCATGAAGAAGTCGTGCCCTGCGACCTGTCCGACAAGGCCGCGGTCGACACGCTGGTGGCCGGCTGCGACGCCATCGCCCATTTCGGCGGCGTGTCGGTCGAGCGCCCCTTCGAGGAAGTGCTCGAAGCCAACATCAAGGGCGTGTTCAACCTGTACGAGGCCGCGCGCCGCCACGGCGTGAAGCGCGTGGTGTTCGCCAGCTCGAACCACGTGATCGGCTTCTACAAACAAGACGAACACATCGACGCGCACGCCGCGCGCCGGCCCGACGGCTACTACGGCCTGTCGAAGTCCTTCGGCGAGGACATGGCGCAGTTCTACTTCGACCGCTGGGGCATCGAGACGGTGAGCATCCGCATCGGCTCCTCGTTCCCCGAGCCGCTCAACCGCCGCATGATGAGCACCTGGCTCAGCTACCGCGACCTCACGACGCTGATCCAGAAGTCGCTCTTCACGCCCGACGTGAAGCACACGGTGGTCTACGGCATGTCGGCCAACCGCGACCTGTGGTGGAACAACGCCGCCGCCGCGCACCTGGGCTTCGTGCCGCAAGACAGCTCCGCGGTGTTCCGCGACAAGGTCGAGGCGCAGCCGCCGGTGGCGCCCACCGATCCGAACGCCATCTACCAGGGCGGCGCCTTCACCGCACAAGGCCCGTTCGGCGACTGAACAGGCCGCAGCACCGCATGCAAGCCGAACTCGTTCTCGACGCGCGCAACGGCACGGGCGAAAGCCCGGTGTGGCTGGCCGCGCAGCAGGCGCTGTACTGGGTCGACATTCCCGCGCGCACACTCAACCGCTGGCACGCCAGCGAAGGCCATGCGCAGTGGCGCGCCGACGAAATGATCGCCTGCATCGCACCGCGCGCCGACCGGCCCGGCGAATGGATCGCCGGTATGGAAAGCGGCCTGTTCTCGCTGCGCGAGCGCACCGACGGCACGCTCGCGGCCACGCCGCTCGCCCCGGTGGCGCACGCCGCGCCGGGCATGCGCTTCAACGACGGCCGCTGCGACCGGCAAGGCCGCTTCTGGGCCGGCACGATGTTGCTGGACATGGCCGCGGGCGCGCGCGTCGGCCGCCTGTACCGCCACGGCCCCGGCGACGACGGCGCGGCCTTGCAGCTGGACAACCTGATCGTGCCCAACGGCCTGGCCTTCAGCCCCGACGGCCGCACGATGTACTTGTCGGACTCGCACCCGAGCGTGCAGGCCGTCTGGGCCTTCGACTACGACACCGACACCGGCACGCCGAGCAACCGGCGCCTGTTCGTCGACATGAAGCCCCTGCCCGGCCGCCCCGACGGCGCGGCGATGGACGTCGACGGCTGCTACTGGATCTGCGGCAACGACGCCGGCCTGGTGCACCGCTTCACGCCCGACGGCCGGCTCGACCGTTCGCTCGCCGTGCCGGTGAAGAAGCCCGCCATGTGCGCCTTCGGCGGCGCGACGCTCGACACGCTGTTCGTCACCTCGATCCGCCCCGGCGGCATCGACTTGTCGGACCAGCCGCTGGCCGGCGGCGTGTTCGCGCTGCGCCCCGGCGTGGCGGGCGTGCCCGAGCCGGCCTTCGGCGGCTGACCCTTTTCTTTTTTATTGACGACAACCACCAAGAGGACGAGACAAATGAAGCTCTACAAGACACTCATCGCACTTGCTGCCGGCGCGGCGGCCGCGTTGACCACGCTGGCTGCCGGCGCCACCGAGTTCCGCTCGGCCGACATCCACCCCGACGACTACCCCACGGTGACTGCCGTGAAGTTCATGAGCGAACGGCTCAAGGCGCTGTCCGGGGGCAAGCACAGCATCAAGGTCTTCAACAACAGCGCGCTCGGCAACGAGAAGGACACGATCGAGCAGACCAAGATCGGCGCGCTGCAGATGGTGCGCGTGAACATCGCGCCCATGAACAACATCTGCCCCGAGACGCAGGTGCCGACCATGCCCTTCCTGTTCCGTTCAGTGGAGCACCTGCACAAGGTGCTCGACGGCCCGGTCGGCGAAGAAATCCTGAAGTCGTGCGAGAAGCAGGGCTTCGTAGGCCTGGCCTACTACGACAGCGGCGCGCGCTCGATGTTCACGGCCAAGAAGCCCGTGCGCAACTTCGCCGACATGAAGGGCCTGAAGGTGCGCGTGCAGCAGTCCGACCTGTGGGTGTCGATGCTCGAGGCCATGGGCGCCAACGCCACGCCGATGCCCATGGGCGAGGTCTACACGGGCCTGAAGACCGGCCTCATCGACGCCGCCGAAAACAACTACCCCACCTACGAAAGCGCGCGCGCCTTCGAGGTCGCCAAGTACTACAGCAAGACCGAGCACTCGATGGCGCCCGAGATGCTGCTGTTCTCCAAGCGCGCGTGGGACAAGCTCTCCGCCGAAGAGCAGGGCTGGCTGCGCCAGGCCGCCAAGGAATCGGTGCCCTACATGCGCAAGCAGTGGCAGGAGCGTGAAGTGAAGTCGCTGGCCACGGTGAAGGCCGGCGGCGCCGAGATCATCGACGTCGACAAGACCCCGTTCCAGGCCGCGATGAAGCCGGTGTACGACAAGTTCATCACGGACGCGAAGCTCAAGGACCTGGTCAAGCGCGTCCAGGACACGAAGTAAACAGGGCTCGCCCCCAGGCTTCGCGCACTTCGTGACCCTGCACCCCTGCCGGGGTGCCACGAAGAGGCGGAGCCTCTCCATTTTTCGCGCTGGAAATATGTACACCAAACTTTGCCGCACGCTCGTCCGTGCCTGCATGTGGTTGGGCATCCTCGGTCTCGTCGCGGTGATCTGCGCCGTGAGCTGGCAGGTGTTCGGCCGCTACGTGCTCAACAACACCCCCACCTGGGCCGAGAGCCTCGCGCTGCTGCTGGTGCTCTACGTGACCATGCTGGGCGTGGCCGTGGGCGTGCGCGATGCGGGCCACATCGGACTCGAATCGTTCCTCGTGCTCGCGCCCGACTGGCTGCGCCTGAAGATGGAATACCTCATCCACGCGCTGATCCTGCTGTTCGGCTTGGCCATGGCCTGGAACTGCGCCTCGCTCGCCGAATCGGTGTGGGACTACCGCCTGCCCACGCTGTGGATTTCCGAAGGCTGGAAGTACGTGCCCGCCGCCGTGTCGGGCGTCCTCATCGTGATGTTCTCGATCGAACACATCATCGCGCTCGCTCAAGGCCGCGAAGTCGAACCCGCCTGGGGCTGAACCTCATCATGACGACCCCTCTTCTCATTCTCTGCGTCTCGTTCACGCTGTTCCTGCTGCTCGGCGTGCCGGTGGCGTTCTCGATCGGCCTGTCGGCCCTGGCCACCCTGCTGTACGAAGGCCTGCCGCTCGCGGTGGGCTTCCAGCAGATGACCTCGGGCATGGGCATCTTCTCGTTCCTGGCCATTCCCTTCTTCATCTTCGCCGGCGAGCTGATGCTCTACGGCGGCATCGCGGACCGCATCGTCAACTTCGCGCGCAACCTCGTGGGCCACGTGCGTGGCGGCCTGGGCATGTCGAACGTGGTGGCCTGCACCCTGTTCGGCGGCGTCTCGGGCTCGCCCGTGGCGGACGTCTCGGCCATGGGCGCCGTGATGATCCCGATGATGAAGAAGGAGGGCTACCACGCCGACTACGCGGTCAACGTGACGACCCACGCGGCCCTGGTCGGCGCGCTGATGCCGACCAGCCACAACCTCATCATTTACTCGCTCGCAGCGGGCGGCAAGGTGTCGATCGCGGCGCTGATCCTGGCGGCGCTGCTGCCGGCGGCCGTGCTCACGCTGAGCAACCTCGCGGCCGCCTACCTCGTGGCCGTGAAGCGCGGCTACCCGGCCGGCAGCTTCCCGGGCTGGGCCATCGTGGCGCGCTCGTTCGCAGCAGCGCTGCCGGGCCTGTTCATCGTGGTGCTGATCCTCGGCGGCATTTTGTCGGGCATCTTCACCGCGACCGAATCGGCGGCGGTGGCGGTGCTCTATGCGCTTGCGCTCACGATCTTCGTGTACCGCACGCTGAAGTGGGAGCACTTCATCAAGGCCGCCTCGAAGGCCGTGCGCACCACGGGCGTGATCCTGCTGCTCATCGGCATCTCGAGCACCTTCGGCTACCTCATCAGCCTGTACGGCGTGGCCGAGCTCACGGGCCAGATGCTGTCGCAGGTGACGACCACGCCGTGGATGATCTTCCTGCTCATCAACATCATCCTGTTCGTGCTGGGCACCTTCCTGGACATGGCCGCGACCATCCTGCTGTGCACGCCGATCTTCCTGCCCATTGCGCAGCAGTACGGCATGACCTCGGTGCAGTTCGGCGTGGTGATGCTCATCAACTGCGCGCTCGGCCTGAACACGCCGCCCGTGGGCACCACGCAGTTCGTCGGTTGCGCCATCGGCGGGGTGTCGGTGGGCACGGTGATGCGCACGATCTGGCCCTTCTACGGCGCGTTGATCTTCGCGCTCGGGGTAGTTACCTTCGTTCCCGCGTTTTCCACCTGGCTGCCGAGCCTCTTCATGGTGGTGAAGTAAAGAAAAGAGAAAGGGCCTCCCGATGGCCGATGCGAACACCCGACCGCCGCTGTACATCCGCATCCACGCGGCCGACAACGTCGCCATCGTCGCGAACGATGGCGGCCTGAAGGCCGGCACGGCCTTCGACGACGGCCTGGTGCTGGTCGACACCGTGCCCCAGGGCCACAAGGTCGCGCTCGCCGACCTGGCCGAAGGCGACGCCATCCGCCGCTACAACGTGGTGATCGGCTACGCGCTCAAGGCGCTGCCGCGCGGCAGCTGGGTGCACGAGCGCGTGATGCGCATGCCGGTCGCGCCCGAGCTCGACGGCCTGCCCATCGCCACGGTCAAGCCCCCTGCCCTGCCGCCGCTCGAGGGCTACACCTTCGAGGGCTACCGCAACGCCGACGGCTCGGTAGGCACGCGCAACATCCTCGCGATCACGCAGACCGTGCAGTGCGTGGCGGGCGTCACCGAATTCGCCGTGCAGCGCATCAAGGCCGAGCTGCTGCCGAAGTACCCGAATGTCGACGACGTGGTGGCGCTCGAGCACAGCTACGGCTGCGGCGTGGCCATCGACGCGCCCGATGCCATCGTGCCGATCCGCACCCTGCGCAACATCAGCCTCAACCCCAACTTCGGCGGCGAGGTGATGGTCGTGAGCCTGGGTTGCGAGAAGCTGCAGCCCGAGCGGCTGCTGCCGCCCGGCACCATCCCCATCGCCGACCAGCGCGGTGCGCCCGCCGACGACCTCGACGTGGTCTGCCTGCAGGACGACGCGCACGTCGGCTTCATGTCGATGATCGATTCGGTGATGCGCCAGGCCGAGACGCACCTCACGCGCCTCAACAAACGCCGGCGAGAAACCGTGCCCGCGAGCGAACTCGTCGTGGGCGTGCAGTGCGGCGGCAGCGACGCTTTCTCGGGCGTCACCGCCAACCCGGCCGTGGGCTTTTGCACCGACCTGCTGGTGCGCGCGGGCGCCACCGTGATGTTCTCGGAAGTCACCGAGGTGCGCGACGGCATCGACCAGCTCACCTCGCGCGCGTCCACGCCCGAAGTGGCCGACGCCATGATCCGCGAGATGGCCTGGTACGACGCCTACCTCGACAAGGGACGCGTCGACCGCAGCGCCAACACCACGCCGGGCAACAAGAAGGGCGGGCTGTCGAACATCGTCGAGAAGGCGATGGGCTCGATCGTGAAGTCGGGCTCGGCGCCGATCACCGGCGTGCTCGCGCCCGGCGAGAAGCTGACGCACAAGGGCCTGATCTACGCCGCCACGCCGGCCAGCGACTTCATCTGCGGCACGCTGCAGCTGGCGGCCGGCATGAACCTGCACGTGTTCACCACCGGCCGCGGCACGCCCTACGGGCTGGCCGAGGTGCCGGTGATCAAGGTCGCCACGCGCAGCGACCTGGCGCGCCGCTGGCACGACCTGATGGACGTGAACGCGGGCCGCATCGCCGACGGCGAGGCCAGCATCGAGGACATCGGCTGGGAGATGTTCCGCCTGATGCTCGACGTGGCCAGCGGCCGCAAGAAGACCTGGGCCGAGCACTGGAAGCTGCACAACGCGCTGGTGCTGTTCAACCCGGCACCGGTCACCTGATCGAACCACCCTCACGGAGCACAGCCATGGAAGATCTCAAGGACAAGACCGCCCTCGTCACCGGCGCCAGCACCGGCATCGGCGCGGCGGTGGCCATCGCGTTCGCCGCGCGCGGCATGCGCGTGGCGGTGCACTACAACAGCTCGGCCGATGCGGCGACCCGCGTGGTCGACACCATCCGCGCGGCCGGCGGCACGGCCTTCGCGCTGCAGGCCGACGTGCGCGACACCGCCGCGATCCGCGCCTGCGTGCAGGAGACCACGGCGCAGTTCGGCCGCATCGACGTACTGGTGAACAACGCCGGCAGCCTGGTCAAGCGCATGCCCATCGCCGAGTTCGACGATGCGCTGTTCGACGAGGTGATGCACATCAACGCGCGCTCGGTGCTGGCCTTCTGCCGCGAGACGGTGCCACAGATGCGCAAGCAAGGCAGCGGCGCCATCATCAACGTGACCTCGGTGGCCGCGCGCACCGGCGGCGGGCCCGGCGCCTACCTGTACGCGGGCGCCAAGGGCTTCGTGAGCACCGCCACGCACGGCCTGGCAAGGGAACTCGTGGGCGACCGCATCCGCGTGAACGCGGTCGCGCCGGGCGTGATCCAGACGCCGTTCCAGGACCGCTTCTCGACGCCCGCGATGCTCGAAACCTTCAGGACCGCCATCCCGATGGGGCGCCTGGGCACGGCCGACGAATGCGTAGGCGCGTTCCTCTACCTCGCCTCCGAGCAGCTCTCGGGCTACGTGACGGGGCAGGTGCTCGAAGTGAACGGCGGGCAGTACATGCCCTGACGCACTCCCCCGCCTTCTCAGCACAACAGATCAACAACGGAGACAGAGACACCATGCAAAGAAGCCAGTTCGTCCGCGGCCTTGCCGCCCTTTCGGCCACCGCCGCCCTCTCGCTCGGCCTGGCCGCGCCCGCCGCGGCGCAAGCCAACGACTTCCCGAACCGCACCATCGAGCTGCTCGTGCCCTACCAGCCCGGCGGCGGCACCGACGGCCTGGCGCGCGCGTTTTCCGAAGCCAGTCGCAAGCACATCTCGCAGAGCATCGTGATCGTCAACCGTCCCGGCGCGGGCGGCGCCATCGGCTGGACCGAGGTGATCAACGCCAAGCCCGACGGCTACAAGCTCGCGGTGCTCACGGTGGAGCTGCTCACGCTGCCGCACCTGGGCCTGGCCAAGTTCAACTACGACGACTTCCAGCCCATTGCGCAGCTCAACGCCGACCCGGCCGCGATCACCGTGAAGGCCGATGCGCCGTGGAACACCATCGAAGAATTCCTCGCCGCCGCGAAGAAGTCGCCCGAGAGCATCCGCGTGGGCAACTCGGGCAACGGCTCGATCTGGCACCTGGCCGCCGCCGCGCTGGAAGACAAGACCGGCACCAAGTTCGGCCACATCCCGTTCCAGGGCGCCGCGCCCGCCGTGCTGGCGCTGCTGGGCGGCCACATCGAAGCCGTGGCCGTGAGCCCCGCCGAAGTCACGACGCACGTGCAGGGCGGCAAGCTCAAGGTGCTGATGGTGATGGCCGACAAGCGCGTGAAGGGCTTCGAGAAGATCCCGACCGCCAAGGAGCGCGGCATCGACCTGTCGATCGGCACGTGGCGCGGCCTGGGCGCGCCGAAGAACACACCGCCCGAGGTGATGGCCAAGCTGCGCGAGATCACCGCCAAGACCGCCGCCGAGCCGCTCATGCACGAGGTGATGGACAAGCAGAACCTGGGCTACGTCTACACCGACGGCGCGGTGTTCAAGGAAACGCTGGCCAAGGACAACGCCTACTTCAAGGCGCTGATCACCAAGCTCAACATCAAGCCGTGAACGCGACACGACAAGGAGACACAGCCATGCAACGTCGCACACTCATCCAGTCCGCCCTCGCCGCCTCGCTGGCGGCAGCCCTGCCCGCCTTCGCGCAGGGCGGCAACACCTGGCCCACGGGCAAGGCCATCACCTACCTCGTGCCCTTCCCCGCGGGCGGCACCACCGACGTGCTGGGCCGCCTCATCGGCCAGAAGCTCGGCACCGTGCTGGGCACGAGCGTGATCATCGACAACAAGGGCGGTGCCGGCGGCAGCGTGGGCTCCGAGATCGGCGCGCGCGCCGCGCCCGACGGCTTCACGCTGGTGGGCGGCACGATCAGCTCGCACGCCATCAACGTGAGCCTGTACCCCAAGCTCGGCTACGACCCGCAGAAGTCGTTCGCGCCCGTGACGCTCATCGGCACCAACCCCGTGGTGCTGGTGGTGAACCAGGCCAGCCCCTACAAGACGCTGAAGGACGTGATCGCCGCGAGCAAGGCCAAGGCCGGCGGCCTCTCGTCGGCCTCGGCGGGCACGGGCACCTCGCAGCACCTGGCACTGGAGCTGCTGGGCTACAAGTCGGGCGTGAAGTTCACGCACATCCCGTACAAGGGCAGCGGCCCAGCGATCCAGGACGTGATCGGCGGCCAGGTCGACATGATGTTCGACACCACCGTGGTGGCCGGCCCGCACATCCAGAGCGGCAAGCTGCGCGCCATTGCCGTCACCTCGGCCAAGCGCCTGGCCTCGATGCCCGACGTGCCCACGGTGGCCGAGTCGGGCGTGCCCGGCCTGCAGGACTTCGAGGTGGTGTCATGGCAGGCGATCTTCGTGCCCGCGGGCACGCCGGCGCCCGTCGTCGACCGCCTGCACACCGAGATCCGCAAGATCCTCGCGACGCCCGAGATGCAGGACAAGCTCAAGGGCTTCGGCATGGAGCCCGCCGACCTCACGACCGCGCAGATCGCCGCCTTCCAGAAGACCGAAGTGGAGAAGTGGGCGCAGGTGATCAAGGCCGCAGGCATCAAGGCCGACTGACCCAACCCCAGCAGCGGCGGCCCCCGACAGCCTCCACGCCCCGACAAGCGCCTGGTGGGCGGTGTGGTGCGGGCGGCCCCTCTGTGCCGCCGAGGAGCGCAGCGTTTCGCGGATCAGGGCTCGCAGCTGTTTGAGCGCAGCGAGTTCTGCGAGACCCCCGCGAAACGCGCGAGCACCGCAGGGCAGCCGCGAAGCGGCCGGCACAGTGGGGCCGACCGCGCCGCACCGCCCACCGGGCGCGTGCCCCGCAAAGAGCGCCCACCCTCGCGAACCAAGGGAAGCTTCCTACGTCCCCCGAGAGAAGCGCTTTATAGAATGCCCGTCCGATTCCGCATTCCAGGCCTTCCATAACGTGTCCGATCGCTCCGCAGTTCTGCCCCAATACCTGTTCCCCAAGCAGGCCCTGACCAATTTCGCCGGCTGGGTCGCAGGCAAGGAACGAGGCGCGGTCACCACCTGGATCATTCGCCGCTTCGTTGCCAAGTACAACGTCGACATGGGCGAGGCGCTCGAGTCCGACATCCATCACTACAAGAGCTTCAACCAGTTCTTCACGCGCGCCCTCAAGCCCGGCATGCGCCCGCTCGCGCAGGCCGACCTCGTGTGCCCCGTGGACGGCGCCATCAGCCAGTTCGGCGCCATCGAGGGCGACCAGATCTTCCAGGCCAAGGGCCACAACTACACGACCACCGCGCTGGTCGGCGGCGATGCCGCGCTGGCCGCCAAGTTCGCGCACGGCAGCTTTGCCACGCTGTACCTGAGCCCCAAGGACTACCACCGCATCCACATGCCCTGCGACGGGCGGCTGGTGCGCATGATCCATGTGCCCGGCGACCTCTTCTCGGTCAACCCGACCACCGCGCGCGGCGTGCCCGGCCTGTTCGCGCGCAACGAGCGCGTGGTGTGCGTCTTCGAATCGGCCAACGGCCCCTTCGTGCTCGTGCTCGTGGGCGCCACCATCGTCGGCAGCATGGCCACCGTGTGGCACGGCGTGGTCAACCCGCCGCGCGTGGGCGAGCTGCGCGAGTGGCACTACAACGACCAGCAGATCGACATCAAGAAGGGCGACGAGATGGGCCGGTTCTTGCTGGGCTCGACCGTCGTCATGCTGTTTCCGGCGCCCGCGCTGGCCTTCAACCCGGACTGGTCGCCCACCCGCGCGATCCGCCTGGGCGAAGCCATGGCCAACTACGTCTGATTTGTGAAGCTTTGTCTCGAAACCCGCATGCTGCATGCCTGTACAGCTATAAAACCAGTAGCATCCTGATCCTTCGCGCTATAGTCGTCGGCCAGCCAGACGGTCCATGACGACCAATCACAAACAAGAGTGCGCCGCCCCGGCCTGCCCCCGGCCGACGGTCCGCCCAGCTTCGAGGAGATGATGTCGATGAGTACCAAGGAAAACGCAGCCATCAGCCAGTTGCTCGCCCTGCTCGAAGCCCGCTATGCGCTGCGTGTGCTGTGGGCCCTGCGCGACGGCCACGCCCAGACCTTCCGGCTGCTGCAGGACAGCGTCGGCGGCATCACTCCCAACACCCTCAACACCCGCATCAAGGAGCTGCGCGAAGCCGGCGTCGTGAGCCACGGCAGCGACGGCTACTGCCTCACGCTCAGCGGACAAGACCTGCTCAAGCGCCTGTCCGACCTGCAGGCCTTCGCCGCCAAATGGCAGCTCGGGCAGAGCAAGAAGGCCGCGGGGCCGGCCGCCGCGCAGCCCGCATCGGCCGAGGCATCCTCGCCCGCGGCACCCGCTGCGCCGGCGCCTTCCGCCCCCGACACAGCACCTCCCGCAGCCACGCCGCCCGGCTCCGACAGCCAGGGCTGAAGCGGGGTCCTCGCGGGCCTCGGTAAACTCCGCGCCTCCGATTCCTCTCCCATTTCATCGACGCAAGGAGCGTTTCCCATGCCCACCACCCCCTCCGGCCTGCAATACGAAGACACCGAAGTCGGCACCGGCGCCGAAGCCAAGGCCGGCCACCACGTGCACGTGCACTACACGGGCTGGCTCTACAACGACGGCGTGCAAGGCGCCAAGTTCGACTCCAGCCGCGACCGCAACGACCCCTTCGCGTTCTCGCTGGGCGCCGGCCAGGTCATCAAGGGCTGGGACGAAGGCGTCGCCGGCATGAAGATCGGCGGCAAGCGCACGCTGGTCATCCCCGCCTCGCTGGGCTACGGTGCCCGCGGCGCCGGCGGCGTGATCCCCCCGAACGCCACCCTGAAGTTCGACGTCGAGCTCCTCGACGCGCATTGAGGCTCGCCCCCAGGCTACGCGCACTTCGTGTCGCTTCGCCAACCCCCTACCGGGGGCGACACCTGCGGCCCGGCGAAGCCGGTTCCGCGGTGTCCCACGTGAAATTCAGTTCGCGCCCCCTCTTGCGGCCCTTTTGGCCGCATTTTTACGCTTGAAAAGCCCTAGGCCAGCCCCAAGTGGCTGGCTGTGTTTGTTTTCCGGCGCACGCCGGTTCTTTGAAAAATGTCTGACCCGCAACAATCCGCACAGAATTCTCAAATGCTGCAAGGCGAGCCCAGTCCCGAAGAACTGGAGGCCGCGCAAGCCGCCAACGAAGCCGAGGCGCTCGACGCCCTGGCCGTGGCGCAAGGCGAACTGGCTGCCCTTCAGACCAAGAATGCCGAGCTGGCCGACCAGTACCTGCGCGCCCAGGCCGACGTGCAGAACGCCCGCCGCCGCGCCGACGACGAGATCACCAAGGCCCGCAAATTCGCGGTCGAAGCCTTTGCCGAGAGCCTGCTGCCGGTGACCGACAGCCTCGAAGCCGGCCTGGCCGTCAAGGACGCCACGCCCGAGCAGATCCGTGAAGGCGCCGAAGCCACGCTGCGCCAGCTCAAGAGCGCGCTCGAACGCAACAAGGTGATCGAAGTGGCCCCCGCTGCCGGCGACAAGTTCGACCCGCACCTGCACCAGGCCATCTCGATGGTGCCCGCCGACCAGGACGCCAACACCGTGGTCGGCCTGCTGCAAAAGGGCTACACCATCAACGAGCGCGTGCTGCGCCCGGCGCTGGTCACCGTGGCCGCCCCGAAGTAAATCGGCACTGCCCCACAAGATTCCCACAGGAAATCCCCGCGTCGTCCCTTGAATCGCACCGGGTTATCCACAAGTTCATAACAACATATTTTTCCGAATTTCAGGAGTAAGAACATGGCAAAGATCATCGGCATCGACCTCGGCACCACCAACTCGTGCGTGTCGATCATGGAAGGCAACACCACGCGTGTGATCGAGAACTCGGAAGGTGCGCGCACCACGCCGTCGATCGTCGCGTACCAGGAAGACGGTGAAGTCTTGGTCGGTGCCTCGGCCAAGCGCCAGGCCGTCACCAACCCCAAGAACACGCTGTACGCGATCAAGCGCCTGATCGGCCGCAAGTTCGAGGAAAAGGAAGTGCAGAAGGACATCGACCTGATGCCCTACACCATCGCCAAGGCCGACAACGGCGACGCATGGGTGGAAGTGCGCGGCAAGAAGATGGCCCCGCAACAGGTCAGCGCCGACATCCTGCGCAAGATGAAGAAGACCGCCGAAGACTACCTCGGCGAAGCCGTGACCGAAGCCGTGATCACGGTGCCGGCGTACTTCAACGACGCACAGCGCCAGGCCACCAAGGACGCAGGCCGCATCGCGGGCCTGGACGTCAAGCGCATCATCAACGAACCCACCGCTGCAGCCCTGGCCTTCGGCCTGGACAAGCAGGACAAGGCCGACCGCAAGATCGCCGTGTATGACCTGGGCGGCGGTACCTTCGACGTGTCGATCATCGAGATCGCCGACGTCGACGGCGAGAAGCAGTTCGAAGTGCTGTCGACCAACGGCGACACCTTCCTGGGCGGCGAAGATTTCGACCAGCGCATCATCGACTACATCATCGGCGAGTTCAAAAAGGAACAAGGCGTCGACCTGAGCAAGGACGTGCTGGCCCTGCAGCGCCTGAAGGAAGCCGCTGAAAAGGCCAAGATCGAGCTGTCGAACAGCGCGCAGACCGACATCAACCTGCCGTACATCACGGCCGATGCCACCGGTCCGAAGCACCTGAACATCAAGCTCACCCGCGCCAAGCTGGAAAGCCTGGTCGACGAGCTGGTCGAGCGCACCATCGCGCCTTGCCGCCTGGCCATCAAGGACGCCGGCATCAGCGTGAGCGACATCAACGACGTGATCCTGGTCGGCGGCATGACCCGCATGCCCAAGGTGCAGGAAAAGGTGAAGGCCTTCTTCGGCAAGGAACCGCGCAAGGACGTGAACCCCGACGAAGCCGTGGCTGTCGGCGCCGCCATTCAAGGCCAGGTGCTCTCGGGCGACCGCAAGGACGTGCTGCTGCTGGACGTGACCCCGCTGTCGCTGGGCATCGAGACCATGGGTGGCGTGATGACCAAGATGATCACGAAGAACACCACGATCCCGACGAAGTTCGCGCAGACCTTCTCGACCGCCGAGGACAACCAGCCGGCCGTGACCATCAAGGTGTTCCAGGGCGAGCGCGAGATCGCCTCGGGCAACAAGCTGCTGGGCGAGTTCAACCTGGAAGGCATTCCGCCGGCATCGCGCGGCACGCCGCAGATCGAGGTGAGCTTCGACATCGACGCCAACGGCATCCTGCACGTGGGCGCCAAGGACAAGGGCACCGGCAAGGAAAACAAGATCACCATCAAGGCGAACTCGGGCTTGAGCGAAGACGAGATCCAGAAGATGGTCAAGGACGCCGAGCTCAACGCCGACGAAGACAAGAAGAAGCTCGAGATCGTGCAGGCGCGCAACCAGGGCGAAGCCATGGTGCACAGCGTGAAGAAGTCGCTCGGCGAGCATGGCGCCAGCCTCGAAGCCGCCGAGAAGGACGCGATCGAAGCCGCGATCAAGGACCTGGAAGAAGCCCTCAAGGGTGAAGACAAGGCTGTGATCGAGGAAAAGACCAACACGCTGATGACCGCGAGCCAGAAGCTCGGCGAGAAGATGTATGCCGAATCGCAGGCTGCGGCCAACGCCTCGGCCGCCAGCGGCCCGGCAGGCGCGGAAGCTGCGGCGCATGCCCAGGCTGACGACAACGTGGTCGACGCCGAAGTCAAGGAAGTGAAGAAGGGCTGATCCCCTGCCCTTCTAACAAGGCTGGAACACCTGAACAGGTGCTCCAGCCTTTCTCGCTTCCAGTTCCCCGACGAGTTCCCGCCGCCCGACCGAATCTGCTGCCATGGCCACCAAACGCGACTACTACGAAACCCTCGGCGTTCCCAAGAACGCGAACGAGGAAGAAATCAAGAAGGCTTATCGCAAGCTTGCGATGAAGCACCACCCCGACCGCAACCACGGCGACACCAGCAAGGACGCCGAGGCCAAGTTCAAGGAGGTGAAGGAAGCGTACGAAATGCTGTCGGACGGCCAGAAACGCGCGGCCTACGACCAGTACGGCCATGCCGGCGTCGACCCCAACATGCGCGGCGGCCCCGGCGCGGAAGGCTTCGGCGGCTTCGCGGAGGCCTTCGGCGACATCTTCGGCGACGTGTTCGGCGGCGGCCGCGGCCGCACCAGCGGCGGGCGCCAGGTGTTCCGCGGCAGCGACCTGAGCTACGCGATGGAAGTCACGCTCGAGGAAGCCGCCGACGGCAAGGACGCGCAGATCCGCATCCCGAGCTGGGACGACTGCGGCACCTGCCACGGCTCCGGCGCCAAGCCCGGCACCAAGCCCATCACCTGTACCACCTGCCACGGCGCGGGCGCCGTGCAGATGCGCCAGGGCTTCTTCAGCGTGCAGCAGACCTGCCCGACCTGCCACGGCAGCGGCAAGATCGTTCCCGAGCCCTGCACCGTGTGCCACGGCCAGGGCAAGATCAAGAACAACAAGACGCTGGAAGTGAAGATTCCGGCCGGCATCGACGACGGCATGCGCATCCGCAGCACCGGCAACGGCGAGCCCGGCACCAACGGCGGGCCGCCCGGCGACCTGTACATCGAGATCCGCCTGAAGAAGCACGACCTGTTCGAGCGCGACGGCGACGACCTGCACTGCGTGGTGCCCGTGAGCGTCACCACCGCGGCGCTGGGCGGCGAGATCAACGTGCCGACGCTCAAGGGCGCGGCCGCCATCGACATTCCCGACGGCACCCAGAGCGGCAAGCAGTTCCGCCTGCGTGGCAAGGGCATCAAGGGCGTGCGTTCGAGCTACCCGGGCGACCTGTACTGCCACGTGCGCGTGGAAACGCCCGTGAAGCTCACCGAGCACCAGCGCAAGCTGCTCAAGGAGCTCGACGAATCGCTCAAGAAGGGTGGCGAGAAGCACAGCCCGACCGACAAGGGCTGGTTCGACAAGGCCAAGGAATTCTTCAGCTGATGATGCTGACGCGCTGACGGCCTTCGTCAGCGCCGGGCCGACGCCCTGTCGGCCCGAAGCGTGCCCTCTTTCGGCCGCTGCCGCCCTGTGGCGGCGCGCTAGGCACGCGAACGGTGCTCCCCGCACCGTTGCGGAACGCCGCCGACCGGCGCCCGCGTTGTCTTCCCACGTTGCCATGCGCCGGCCACTCGCCACAGGAGTGGCGCGGGGATTGCTTTAATCTTTTTTTGGATATGCAATAAACCAAACGACAGGTCGCGCGTTATTGCTGAAAGGCATCGGCTTTATTGAACCCGGGTTCAATTAGGAAAGGTGTTCGCCGCAGAATTTCAATGAGGACGATAGCCATTCGGCATAGTCATTTCATCCGGGGACAATTACGCGAGCGCGAGCTTTTCAATTTAACAGAAACGCGAATAGAAGTTCCTTGTTTTCCGAGGAACTTTACTCGGCAGAGGGGTTCAGAATAAATAAAACATTTGCCCGGTTCATTCTTTGCTTTATGCTGATTGAACCGATTGTGTAGATAGTGTGTAAGGGAGTTTTCCACGGCATACGGCCATGGGCGGGGCCCCTCTTCCAAGAGGAGCGACGCAGTCTCTGGCTGTAGGCATCGGGGTCAAAAGCCCCGCCGACCTGAAGGAGGCGCGACCATGGACGTGATCAGCAACTTTGCAGCCCGCTACGAACGCACCCGCGAGGAAGTTCTCTCGCTGCAGGAATATCTGGATATCTGCAAACGCGATCCGACGGCATATGCAACGGCCTCCGAACGAATGCTCCAGGCCATTGGCGAGCCGGAACTGGTAGATACCCGCAATGACCCCCGTCTTTCGCGCATCTTCGCGAACAAGGTCATCAAGATCTATCCGGCGTTCAAGGAGTTCTATGGCATGGAAGATGCCATCGAGCAGGTGGTGTCCTATTTCCGCCACGCCGCGCAGGGACTCGAAGAAAAGAAGCAAATCCTTTACCTGCTGGGGCCCGTCGGCGGCGGCAAGAGCTCGATCGCGGAGCGCCTGAAGCAGCTCATGGAGCACGTGCCCTTCTATGCGATCCACGGCTCCCCGGTGAACGAATCGCCCCTCGGGCTGTTCGACACCCTCGAAGACGGCGAGATCCTCGAAAAAGAGTACGGCATCCCCGTGCGCTACCTGAACCGCATCCTGTCGCCCTGGGCCGTGAAGCGGCTCGAGGAGTACGGCGGCGACATCCGCCAGTTCAAGGTGGTCAAGCGCTACCCCTCGGTGCTGCGCCAGATCGCGGTCGCCAAGACCGAGCCGGGCGACGAGAACAACCAGGACATCTCTTCGCTCGTCGGCAAGGTCGACATCCGCAAGCTCGAGACCTACGCCCAGGACGACCCCGACGCGTACGCCTACTCCGGTGGCCTGTGCCTCGCGAACCAGGGCCTGCTCGAGTTCGTGGAAATGTTCAAGGCGCCCATCAAGGTGCTGCACCCGCTGCTCACGGCCACGCAGGAAAGCAACTTCAAGGGCACCGAAGGCTTCGGCGCCATTCCCTTCGACGGCATCGTGCTGGCCCACAGCAACGAGAGCGAGTGGAAGGCGTTCCGCAACAACAAGAACAACGAGGCGTTCCTCGACCGGATCTACATCGTGAAGGTGCCGTACTGCCTGCGCGCCTCCGAAGAGATCAAGATCTACGAGAAGCTGGTGCGCAACTCCTCGCTGGCCAAGGCGCCGTGCGCGCCCGGCACCTTGCGCATGATGGCGCAGCTGTCGGTGCTCACGCGCCTGAAGGAACCCGAGAACTCCAGCACCTTCAGCAAAATGCAGGTGTACGACGGCGAGAACCTGAAGGACACCGACCCCAAGGCCAAGTCGATCCAGGAGTACCGCGACTACGCGGGCGTCGACGAAGGCATGAGCGGCGTCTCCACGCGCTTCGCCTTCAAGATCATCTCCAAGGTGTTCAACTTCGACAGCACCGAGGTGGCCGCCAACCCGGTGCACCTGATGTACGTGCTCGAACAGCAGATCGAGCGCGAGCAGTTTCCGCCGGAAACCGAGCAGAAGTACATCAGCTACATCAAGGAGCTGCTGGCGCCGCGCTATGCCGAGTTCATCGGCAAGGAAATCCAGACTGCTTACCTGGAGAGCTACAGCGAGTACGGCCAGAACATCTTCGACCGCTACGTGACCTACGCCGACTACTGGATCCAGGACCAGGAATTCCGCGACGTGGACACCGGCGAAGTGTTCGACCGGGCTTCGCTCAACGGCGAACTCGAGAAGATCGAGCGGCCCGCCGGCATCGGCAACCCAAAGGACTTCCGCAACGAGATCGTCAACTTCGTGCTGCGCGCACGGGCCGGCAACGCGGGGCGCAACCCGGCGTGGACCAGCTACGAGAAGCTGCGCGCAGTCATCGAAAAGAAGATGTTCTCCAACACCGAAGAGCTGCTGCCGGTGATCAGTTTCAACACCAAGAGCAGCGCCGACGAGCAGAAGAAGCACGAAGACTTCGTGACCCGCATGGTCGAGAAGGGCTACACCGCCAAGCAGGTCCGGCTTCTGTGTGAGTGGTACCTGCGGGTGCGCAAGAGTTCATAGCGGACAGCGGGAACAACGGGCGCGTGCGCAGGACCTAACCAGCGCACCGTCCACCGTTTTGCAAGGAGCTTTGAAAACATCGTGGCCATCCTGCAGCAGATCATCGATCGCCGGCTCTCGGGCAAGAACAAGTCCATCGGCAACCGCGAGCGCTTCCTTCGGCGCTACAAGGGGCAGATCCAGGAGGCGGTGCGGCGCGCGGTCAGCGGGCGCAACATCCGCGAGCTGGAGCAAGGCGAAGACGTGACCCTGCCGCGCCACGATGTCTCCGAGCCGGTGTTCGGCCATGCGCGCGGCGGCGACCGCGAATACGTGCACCCCGGCAACCAGGAATACCTCAAGGGCGACCGCATCGCGCGCCCCGAGGGCCAGGGGGGCGGCGGCTCGGGCAGCGGCGAGGCCAGCGACAGCGGCGAAGGCGAGGACGACTTCGTCTTTCGCCTCACGCGCGAGGAGTTCATGCGCGTCTTCTTCGACGACCTTGCGCTGCCCCACCTCGTGCGCACCCAGATCGCCGAAGTGCCCGAATGGAAGAGCCACCGCGCCGGCTTCACCAGCGACGGTTCGCCCAACAACCTGCACGTGGTGCGCTCGATGCGCGGCGCGCTCGCGCGGCGCATTGCATTGGGCGGCGAACCGCGCAAGGAGCTGAAGCGCCTGGAGGCGCACCTCCTGGTCCTGAAAGCGCATCCACAGGTCGAGACCGCGCTGATCCAGAAGGAAATCCGCGAGACCGAGGACCTCATCGCCGAGCTGCGCCGCACCATGCGGCACGTGCCCTACATCGATCCGATCGACCTGCGCTACCGCAACCGCGTGAAGACGCCCGTGCCCAGCGCCAAGGCCGTGATGTTCTGCCTCATGGACGTGTCGGGCTCGATGGACGAGGCGCGCAAGGACATGGCCAAGCGCTTCTTCATGCTGCTGTACCTGTTCCTCACGCGGCACTACGAGCGCATCGACCTCGTGTTTTTGCGCCATCACACGCAGGCGCAGGAAGTGACCGAAGAAGAGTTCTTCCACGCCACCGAGACCGGCGGCACCGTGGTGTCGAGCGCGCTGGTGCTCATGGACGAGATCGTCAAGGCCCGCTACGCCAGCGGCGAATGGAACGTGTACGGCGCCCAGGCCAGCGACGGCGACAACTGGCACCAGGACAGCGGCCGTTGCCGCGAACTGCTGGTCGACAACATCCTGCCCGTGGTGCGCTACTACGCCTACGTGCAGGTGGCCGAGACCGAGCAGAACCTGTGGCAGGAATACCAGCAGCTCGAAGGCGTGGCGCCCAACTTCGCCATGCGCAAGGTATCGGACGCGCAGGACATCTACCCGGTGTTCCGCGACCTGTTCAAGAAGGAAGGGGTGCCCACATGATCACCACCGAACGCCCTCCCGGGGCCCCTGTCCTGCCGCGCAGCACCGACCTCCCCACCTCCCGCCTCGAACGCCTGCCCAGCCCCTCCGACTGGACCTTCGAGCTCATCGAGACCTACCACACCGAGATCGCCAAGACCGCGAGGAGCTTCGGCCTTGACACCTACCCGAACCAGCTCGAGGTGATCACGGCCGAGCAGATGATGGACGCCTACGCCAGCGTGGGCATGCCCATGATCTACAGGCACTGGTCGTACGGCAAGCAGTTCATCGCCACCGAGAAGAACTACAAGCGCGGCCACATGGGGCTGGCCTACGAGATCGTCATCAACTCCGATCCGTGCATTGCCTACCTCATGGAAGAAAACACCATGGCCATGCAGGCCCTGGTGATCGCCCATGCGGCCTACGGCCACAACAGCTTCTTCAAGGGCAACTACCTGTTCCGCATGTGGACCGATGCGTCGTCGATCATCGACTACCTCGTCTACGCGCGGCACTACATCGCCGAGTGCGAGGAGCGCCACGGCCTCGATGCGGTGGAAGACCTGCTCGACTCCTGCCACGCGCTCATGAACTACGGCGTCGACCGCTACCGCCGCCCGCAGAAGCGCTCGCTGGCACAAGAGAGCGCACAGCGCACCGAGCGCGAGCGCCACATGCAGCAGCAGGTGAACGACCTCTGGCGCACGCTGCCGCGCAAGAGCGAGCAGACGGCCGAGTCGGAATCCGCGCGCCGCTTTCCGTCGGAGCCGCAGGAGAACCTGCTCTACTTCGTCGAGAAGAACGCCGCCCTGCTCGAGCCGTGGCAGCGCGAGGTGGTGCGCATCGTGCGCAAGATCGCGCAGTACTTCTACCCGCAGCGCCAGACCCAGGTCATGAACGAAGGCTGGGCCACCTTCTGGCACTACACGCTGCTCAACACCATGTACGACCGCGGCCAGCTGGACGACGGCTTCATGATGGAATGGCTCAGCTCGCACACCAGCGTGGTGTTCCAGCCGCCCGTGGGCCACCGCGCCTACAGCGGCATCAACCCGTATGCGCTGGGCTTCAAGATGTTCACCGACCTGCGCCGCGTCTGCGAAAAGCCGACCGACGAAGACCGCCGCTGGTTCCCCGACTTCGCGGGCACCGACTGGGTCAAGACGCTCGACTACGCGATGCGCAACTTCAAGGACGAGAGCTTCGTCGGCCAGTTCCTGAGCCCGAAGACGATGCGCGATTTCCGCCTGTTCTCGATCCGCGACTACCAGAGCGAATCGGAGCTCGAGGTGTCGGCCATCCACGACGACAGCGGCTACCAGGCGCTGCGCGAATCGCTGTCACGCCAGTACGACATCGGCAACCGCGAGCCCGACATCCAGGTCTGGAGCGTGGCCACGCGCGGCGACCGCTCGCTCACGCTGCGCCACACGCAGCGCAACAACCTGCCGCTGAACGACAACGCCGAAGAAGTGCTGAAGCACGTCGCAAGGCTCTGGGGCTTCGACGTGCACCTGGAAAGCGTCGACAGCGCAGGCCGGGTCAGCCGCAGCTGGAAGGCCGCAGCGCCGAAGCAAACCTACTGAGAAACCTGCTGCTCAGAGCGGCTGTTGATCAGCCGTCCACCCGAAGCGTGCCCCCGTGCGCAGGGCACTGGGTGCTTCCCGCAGCGAAATCAAGGAGGAGCCGAAGGCGGGGGACATTCGCGGAGGGAAGTACCCGGTGCCCTGCGCACGCGCCCCCGAAAGGCAGCCTCAGGGAACCAGCGCGGCGATGGCCAGCGTGTACCCCTTCACCCCCAGCCCCACGATGATCCCGCGCGCCGCAGGCGAGATGTACGAGTGGTGGCGAAACTCTTCGCGTGCATGCACGTTCGAGATGTGCAGCTCGATCAGCGGTACGCTCGCCCCCTTGATGGCGTCGTGCAGCGCGATCGACGTGTGGGTGTAGGCGCCCGGGTTCATCACCACGCCCAGCATGTTGCCGGCCGCCACTTCACGGCCCGCCTCCTGGACCCAGTCGATCAGCACGCCTTCGTGGTTCGACTGGCGGCACTCGATCTCGACACCGAGTTTCGCGCCCGTCTCCTTGCACAGGCGTTCGACGTCGGCGAGCGTGTCGCGGCCGTACTGTTCGGGCTCGCGCGTGCCGAGCAGATTGAGGTTGGGGCCGTTGAGGACGAGGATTTTCTTCATGATGGATCGGTGAAGGAAGCTGGCGGATGCAGGAAGAAGAAAGCCGATTATGGTCGCGCCGCCGACCGCGCCCGCCGTGCAGGTGACACCGCCGCAGTCGACCCCACATAGTGGTTGTACGAGCCGATGTCCGCCACGCAGCGCGCCATCAGGTCGACGAAGGCCCGCAGCTTCTGCCCCATGTAGCGCTGCCGCTGGTAGGCGCAGTACAGCCGCCGCGCCTCCGGCGGCCACTGCGGCAGCACCGGCACCAGCACGCCCTGCGCCACCTCGGGCCCGGCGAAGAACACCGGCAGCGGCGCAATGCCCAGGCCGTCGATGCAGAAGGTCTTCATCACCCAGTGGTCGTTGGTTTCGAAGGCCGGCTCCGAGCGCACCACATGGCGCCCCGAGGCCTGCTGCGACACCAGCCGCAGCGGCGACGGCGGGCCCGAGGGCTCGCGCATCGCGATCATCCGGTGCTGCGCCAGCGCCTCGGGCGTGTGCGGCGTGCCGTGCCGCGCCAGGTACTGCGGGCTGGCGTACAAGCCGTAGGCCAGCCGGCCCAGCAGCTTGGCGACCAGGTCCGGCAGGTCGGGCGGCGCCGAGCCCACATAGCAGTCGACCTCGCCGATCTGCGGGGCCTGGGCGCCGTTCGCCACGTCGAGCTGGCAGCGCACGTTCGGGTGCGATTCGAGAAAGATCCGCACCACATGGCAGACGAAGGAGGTGCTGAACTGCGTGTCCGACAGCAGCGTGAGCCGCCCCGACACCCCGCCCGTGAGCTCCTGCACCTCGGTGCGCGCCGTTTCCAACCGACCGCTCACCTCGCCGAGCAACCCCTCGCAGCGTGCGAAGAACGCACGCCCGGCCTCCGTGGGCGCGATGCGGCGCGAACTGCGCAACAACAACTGAGCGCCCAGCAGTTCCTCCAGCCGCGTGAGCTGCCGGCTCAGCGTGGCCTTCGACACGCCCGACAGGCTCTCGGCCTTGGTGAGGCTGCCGCTCTTCATCACGAGCACGAAGGCCTCGACCAGTGCGAGGTCGATGCGCCCTGCGCTCATGAATGCCACCGCTGTGGAAGTCGTCGTTGCAGGAATGAAAAGGAGCGTCTTGGCATGGGGCTTTCATCGGTGCGACGGACACGCTACGGTAGGCGGCACCGCCGACAAGGGCATGGCCGATGCTATGCCGATTTGTGGCGCCCTTTCCCGCTGCCCCCACGATCAAGACCCATGAATCCTTCCGCCACCTGGCACCCCGTCACGCCCTCCGCCGAGGTGCGCGCCGGCGCCAACATCGTCGCCGGCTTTGCGCAAGGCCAGGAGCTCGCGCTGTGGCGCGCAGCCGATGGCTCGCCGCAAGCCTGGGAGAACCGCTGCCCGCACCGCAGCGTGCGCTTCACGCTCGGCCAGGTGACCGGCGGCGACCGCCTGGCCTGCGCGTACCACGGCTGGCAGTACGAGGCCGGCAGTGGCGCGTGCGTGCGCATCCCGGCGCACCCGGCCATGCAAGCGCCGCGCAACGTCTGCGCGAAGGTGTTCGCCACGGCGGATGCCGCGGGCATGCTGTGGGTGCGCCTCGCGGCCGACGGCGCAGATGCGCCGCCCGAACTGGCCGACGTCGTGCCCGCCGGCTGGCACCTCGCCCGCACGCTGACGCTGCGCGTGACCGCGTCCGAGGTGCGCGCTGCCCTGGCGCCGCATGGCTTCGCACCAACAGGAACGCCCGATGCATGGCAAGGCACGCTGGACGAATCGCCCGTCGCCGCGCTGCTGCTCGACGCCCAACCGCAGCTGAGCTTCCTGCACCTGTGGACCGACGCTGCCCCCGGCTCCGACGCGATGGCCCGTGTGCACCGCGCGGCGCGCCAGCTGCGCAGCGACATCGAAGCCGCTGCATCGCACTGAACAGGAAGAAAGAAGCAACATGCCCTTCGTCACCGACGATCCCAACATGCTCGACGACTGGCTCGTCGTCGGCCCCGCCGGCGGCTTGCCACGCACGGTACGGCTGCTCGGCGAAACCCTGCACCTGCACACCGACGCCGACGGCACACCACACGCCCGGCTCGGCGCCGACACGCTGACCGTGCAGTCGCGCTACGGCTTCCTCTGGGTCTGCCCCAGCGGCCGCCCGGCGCGCCCGCTGTTCGCCTTCCCCGAATACGACGAACCCGGCCGCCGCATCGTCGATTGCGGCGGGCTCGGCGTGGCCGTGTCGGGCCTGCGCGTGATCGAGAACTTCCTGGACATGGCGCACTTTCCCTTCGTGCACCCCGACTACCTCGGCAAGGTGCCGCACACCGAAGTGGCCAAGTACAACGTCGAGGTCGACGCCGCCACCGACGAGATCTGGGCCACCGACTGCCGCTTCTGGCAACCCCGCGCCTCGGCCGCCCACGACACGGGCAGCGAGGTGTTCTACAAGTACCGCGTGATGCAGCCCTTCTCGGCCATGCTCTACAAGTCGAGCCACCGGCCCGACAAGCTCGACGCCATCGGCCTCTTCTTGCAGCCGGTGGACGACGAGCACGTCATCGCCCACACGCTGCTGGCCTACTTCGACGACGTGTCGAGCGACGCCGAGCTCATCGCCTTCCAGCACACGATCTTCGGGCAGGACAAGCCGATCCTGGAGAACCACGCCTTCAAGCGCATGCCCCTCGAAGGCCGCGCCGAAACGCCCACGCGCGGCGACACCACCTCCGTCACCTACCGCCGCTGGCTGCGCGAGCGCGGCATGCGCTTCGGCACCGCGAGGGCCGCCGCATGACCGTCAGGCTCTACGACTACCCGCTCTCGGGCAACTGCTTCAAGGTGCGGCAGATGCTGCTGTGGCTCGGCGTGGACCATGCGAGCGTGCCGGTCGACTTCCATCCGGGTCGCGAACACAAGTCCGCAAGATTCCTCGCGCAGATCAACCCGCTCGGCCAGCTCCCCGTGATCGACGACGAAGGCTTCGTGCTGCGCGACGCGCAGGCCATCCTGGTCTACCTCGCGAGCCGCTACGACGACGCACGGCAGCGCTGGTACCCCGCCGACCCGAAGCTGCGCGGCCAGGTCGCGATGTGGCTCGCCATGGCCGACGAGATCACGCGCACCGCCTCGGCCGCCCGGCTGCACGACGCGCTGGGCTACACGCACCTGGACATCGAGGCCTGCCGGCGCGGCGCGCGCGCGGCCTTCCGTGTGCTCGACGACCACCTGGCCGAGCAGCACGCCGCCACCGGCCTGCGCTGGCTCGTGGCCGCGCCCGAGCCGACCATTGCCGACCTCGCCTGCTTTCCGTACGTGGCGCTGGCGGGCGAAGGCGGCATCTCGCTCGACGAGTTTCCCGCGCTGCGCCGCTGGGTCTGGGACTTTCGTCACCTGCCGGGCTTTGTGGGCATGTCGGGTATCTTCCCGGCTGGCCCCGCCTGAAGGCTCGCCTGAGTATCCTTGTCCCCTTCCGCTCTCTGAAGAACCGAATCCCATGAAAACCAAAGCCGCCGTCGCCTGGCAAGCAGGCCAACCCCTGACCATCGAAACCGTGGACCTCCAGGGCCCCAAGTTCGGTGAAGTGCTGGTCGAGATCAAGGCCACCGGCATCTGCCACACCGACTACTACACGCTCTCGGGCGCCGACCCCGAAGGCATCTTCCCCGCCATCCTGGGCCATGAAGGCGCGGGCATCGTGGTCGACGTCGGCCCCGGCGTCACCACCCTGAAAAAGGGCGACCACGTCATTCCGCTGTACACGCCCGAATGCCGCCAGTGCAAGTTCTGCCTGAGCCGCAAGACCAACCTGTGCCAGCTGATCCGCGGCACGCAGGGCAAGGGCCTCATGCCCGACGCCACCAGCCGCTTCAGCCTCGACGGCAAGCCCATCTTCCATTACATGGGCACGAGCACCTTCAGCAACTACACGGTCGCGCCCGAGATCTCGCTGGCCAAGATCCGCGAAGACGCGCCCTTCGACAAGGTCTGCTACATCGGCTGCGGCGTCACCACCGGCATCGGCGCGGTGATCTTCACGGCCAAGGTCGAAGCCGGCGCGAACGTCGTGGTGTTCGGCCTGGGCGGCATCGGCCTGAACGTGATCCAGGGCGCCAAGATGGTGGGCGCCGACAAGATCATCGGCGTCGACCTGAACCCCGAGCGCGAGGCCATGGCCCGCCAGTTCGGCATGACGCACTTCATCAACCCCAAGACCACCGAGAACGTGGTCGACGCCATCGTGCAGCTGACCGACGGCGGCGCCGACTACAGCTTCGAGTGCATCGGCAACACGCAGGTGATGCGCCAGGCGCTCGAATGCACGCACAAGGGCTGGGGCCGCAGCATCATCATCGGCGTGGCCGAGGCCGGTGCGGAGATCAGCACGCGCCCGTTCCAGCTGGTCACCGGCCGCAAGTGGGAAGGCTCGGCCTTCGGCGGCGCGCGCGGACGCACCGACGTGCCGAAGATCGTCGACTGGTACATGGAAGGCAAGATCAACATCGACGACCTGATCACGCACACCATGCCGCTGGAAGACATCAACAAGGGCTTCGATCTGATGAAGCGCGGCGAATCCATTCGCGGCGTGGTCCTGTACTGAGGCCGAGGAGGCGCCCGCCATGAACCGCATGGAACCCCTGCGCAGAATAGAAGCGGGCGTCCTCGAAGTCGCCTATTACGAAGCCGGCCCGGCCGATGGCCCGCCCGTGCTGCTGATGCACGGCTTTCCGTACGACATTCACACTTACGCCGAAGTCGCGCCGATGCTGGCCGCTCAAGGCTGCCGCGTGATCGTGCCGTACATGCGCGGCTACGGCGCCACGCGCTTCCTCGCCGACGCCACGCCGCGCTCGGGCGAACAAGCCGCCTTCGGCGCCGACCTGCTCGCGCTGCTCGACGCGCTGAAGATCGACCGCGCCGTGCTGGCCGGCTACGACTGGGGCGGCCGCGCCGCCTGCGTGGTGGCGGCGCTGTGGCCCGAACGCTGCGCGGGGCTGGTCTCGCTCAACAGCTACAACATCCAGAACATCGCCAAGGCGATGGAGCCGGACACGGCCGCCAATGAGCACAGCCTCTGGTACCAGTACTACTTTCACAGCGAGCGCGGTCGCGCCGGTCTTGCGAAGGACCGCAAGGCCCTCACGAAACTGCTGTGGCAGCTGTGGTCGCCAACCTGGCGCTTCGACGACGCCACCTTCGAACGCAGCGCCGCCGCCTTCGACCACCCCGACTTCGTGGACGTGGTGATCCATTCGTACCGCCACCGCTTCGGCCTCGTGCCCGGCGACCCGGCCTATGCCGACATCGAACGCCGCCTTGCCGCGCAGCCGACGATCACCGTGCCCGCCATCACCTTCGACGGCATCGACGACGGCGTGCGACCGCCCGCCGATGCCTCGGCCCACGCGCACCGCTTCAGCGGACCGCGTTCGCACCGCCTCGTGCCCGGCGCGGGCCACAACCTGCCGCAGGAAGCGCCGCGCACCTTCGCCGACGCCGTGCTCGAACTCGTGCCCGCGCTGCGAAGCCAGACGACCTCTTCTTCATGACCGACACCACCCCGACCCTTCTTTCCGAACACCACGCCTTCGGCGGCGTGCAGCGCTTCGTCGAGCACCGCTCGCACGAAATCGGCCTGCCGATGCGCTTCTCGGTCTACCTGCCGCCGCAGGCCGCGCACACGCGCGTGCCCGCCCTGCTCTACCTTGCGGGCCTGACCTGCAACGAAGAGACCTTCGCGGTGAAGGCCGGCGCACAGCGCATGGCCGCGAGCCTGGGCGTTGCGCTCATCGCACCCGACACCAGCCCGCGCGGCACGGAACCCGAAAGCCTGCCGGGCGCCAAAGACAGCTGGGACTTCGGCATCGGCGCCGGCTTCTACCTCGACGCCACCGCCGAGCCCTGGGCCACGCACTGGCGCATGGAAAGCTGGATCGTGCACGAGCTGCTGCCGCTGGTGGCCCGCCACTTTCCCATCGACGGCGAGCGCATCGGCATCTTCGGCCACTCGATGGGCGGCCACGGCGCGCTCACGCTGGCGCTGCGGCACCCGGGGCGCTTCAAGTCGCTCTCGGCCTTCGCGCCGATCTCCGCGCCCACCCAGTGCCCGTGGGGCCAGAAGGCCTTCGCCGGCTACCTGGGCGAGCCCGGCGACGACCGCGCCCAATGGCTCGCGCACGACGCCAGCGCGCTGATGCAGTCGCAGACCGTGGCGCCCTATCCGCAGGGCATCCTCATCGACCAGGGCCTGGCCGACAAATTCCTCGCCGAGCAACTGCACCCCGAGGCCTTCGAGGCCGCCTGCTTCGCCGCCGGCCAGCCGCTCACGCTGCGCCGCCATGCGGGCTACGACCACGGCTACTACTTCATCCAGAGCTTCATGGCGGACCACATCGCGCACCACGCGCAGACGCTGATCGGGTGACCACAAAGGGTGCGGTCCGCACCCGGCGTGGCTATCATGGTCCGCATGTCCGCTGCCCAGATTCCTGCCTTCCAGCTGCGCTCGCGCGATGGCGGCGCCGAAGAGAACATGGTGCTCGCGGGCATCTGGCGCCGCGCCTGGGTGTCGGCCAACCGCAGCGCCCTCCACGTCGAGCCCATCGGCCACTGGCTGCGGCGCGTGCAGACCGAATTCATCCCGCCCGCCGACGTGGTGCTGGCCGAGCGCGACGGCCAGGTGCTGGCCTTCATGGTGCTGCTCACGGCGCGCGAGTACGTGGCCCAGCTGTTCGTCGAACCGCACCTGCGCAGCCAGGGCCTGGGCAAGGCGCTGCTCGACGAGGCCTGCGTGCGCATGCCGCACGGCTGGCGGCTGCACGTGGCCGTCACCAATACCGAGGCGCAGCGCTTCTACGAACGCTACGGCCTCGTGCGCGGCGTGGTCGACCGGCATCCGGGCAGCGGGCGCGAACGCATCGCCTACCATTGGTCGCCCACCCGCGCGCCCTGGCGCACGGGCTGACACCCTCCGCACTTCCTTCCTGCCCCATGCGCATCCGCATCGACCACATCGCCCTCTGGACCACCGACCTCGAACGCTGCAAGCGCTTCTACGTCGACTACTTCGGCGCCACCGCCGGCGCCGGCTACGTCAACCCGGCCAAGGGCTTCGCCTCGTGTTTCCTGAGCCTGGGCGACGGCGCGCGCATCGAGGCCATGACCACGAGCACCCTCTCGCCCGTGGTCGCCGAGGCCGGCGCGCAGCGCATGGGCTGGACGCACCTGGCGATCTCGGTCGGCTCCGACGCCGAGGTCGATGCGCTCACGCAGCGGCTGAAGGCCGACGGCTATCCGCTGCTCGACGGCCCGCGCCGCACCGGCGACGGCTACTACGAGAGCGTGGTGCTCGACCCGGACGGCAACCGCATCGAGATCACGTCATGAGCGTTTTTGTCCAGAGCCTGCACGAGACCTTCGAACGCCTCGGCCGCATCGAGACCCGCCGCATGTTCGGCGGCCACGGCGTGTGGCACGAGGGCCGCATGATCGCGCTCGTCGCGAAGGACACGCTGTACCTCAAGTCCGACGCCGGCAGCGCCGCGCACTTCGACGCGCTGAACCTGCCGCCCTTCACCTACGTGCGCGAAGGCAAGGAGATGCCGATGTCGTACCGCCTCGCGCCGGCCGACCTGTTCGAAGACCGCGAGGAAGCCGCGCGCTGGGGCCGCCTGGCCTACGAAGCCGCGCTGCGTTCGGGCCAGCCGCCGAAGCCGAAGAAGCCCAAACCCAAGACAACCCCCAAGGCCGCGAAAGCGAAGACCCGGTGAACGCACCCCACAACAACAGCCACCGGCTCCCGCCCCTTCCCGAACGTGAACAGATCGCGCTGCTCGACCCCTTCGACAGCCTCGACCTGAAAGACATCGTGGTCGTCAGCTCGCTCGCCGAAGCCGAGCGCGCCGCCGACGAATTGCTCGACGCCGGCGTAGCGGGCTTCGACACCGAGTCGCGCCCCACCTTCGCAAAGAACGAAGTGTCGACCGGCCCGCACGTCGTGCAGTTCGCCACGCGCGACACGGCCTGGCTGTTCCAGCTGCACCGCGACGAATGCAACCCCGTGGTCGCGGGCCTGCTCGCGTCCACCGAACTGCGCAAGGTCGGCTTCGGCCTCTCAAGCGACCTGTCGCTGATCCGCCTGCGGCTGGCCATTGCGCCGCAGGCCGTGTTCGACATCGACGACGAGTTCCGCCGGCGCGGCTACCGCCGCTCGGTGGGCGTGAAGACGGCGGTGGCGCTGATGTTCAACCGCCGCTTCGCCAAGTCGCGCAAGGCGACCACCTCGAACTGGGCGCACAAGCAGCTCACCGAGTCGCAGATCCGCTACGCGGCCAACGACGCCTATGCGTCGCTGCGCGTGTTCGACGCGCTCTTTCCGAACGACTGAACCTCCGCCCTCAGTCGCGCCCCGCTTCGAGAATCGCCTGCGCCAGCCGCTGCGGGTTCGAGAAGAACATCTCGTGGCTGCCCGGGCACTCCACGAGCCGGAACAACCCCAGCCGCTCCGACAGTCGCGGATGCCACGGCAGGCTGTGCGGCAGCGCCGTGTCCTGCTGGCAGTTGACGTACGACTTGCCTAGCGCCAGCGCCGCCAGCGGCTGCTTCAGCTGGATCTTGTCGGTGAAGGTGCGGTACGGGTGCGGGTTGAGCTTGTCGTAGGCGGACTGCGCCAGCGCGAGGTCGGCGTCGTTGATGAAGTCCTCGCGCCAGATCTCGAAGGGCAGCATCACGGCGTTGTTGTTGGCCGCCGCCACCGCGTCGAACATGGTCACGTAGTGCGGCGGCACCATGTCGTTGAGCGCTTCGCCATCGAGCGGCACGAAGGCGTTGATGTAGACCAGCCGCCGCAGCCGCGCCGCGATGCGGTCGGCCACGCCCGAGATCACCATGCCGCCGTAGCTGTGGCCCACGAGCCGCACCTGCGTGAGGTCCTTGGCCTCGATGAAGCGGACCACCGAGGCGATGGCGTCGGCCAGGCCGGTGCCCGCGCGGTCGTCGCCGGGGTTGTTGCCTGCCACGGTAGGGCAATGCACGGTGTGGCCGGCCGCGCGCAGGCCGTCGGCCACGGCCTCCATTTCGGCGCCGGTGTGCCAGGCGCCGTGAACCAGAACATAGGTGTCGGACATGGGTGTCTCCTTCGTTGGATGCGTCGTTGGGGAATGAACCGAGGGCGACTGTAGAAAAAGCGGTACGTCGTGGATGGCCGTTGCCTGCCAGGGCGATGGCCGATTCGCGCCACCGGTCTTTTTGTGCCGCGGGTTGCCTCGATTCAATAATTCAAAGATACTTGAATAATGGAAGAAAACGATGTGGTCCGCGCCTTGGGCGCACTCGCGCAACCCGTGCGCCTGCGGGTGTTCCGTGCCTTGGTGGTGGCGGGGCCCGACGGGCTGACGCCGGGTGCGCTGACCGAAGCGCTGGCAGTACCGGCGACGGGGCTGTCCTTTCACCTCAAGGAGCTGGTGAACGCGAGCCTGGTCTCGCAGGAGCGCCAGGGGCGCAACCTCATCTACCGCGCGTCGTTCGAGCGGATGAACGGCCTGCTCGGCTATCTCACCGAGAACTGCTGCCAAGGCGAGCCCTGTCTTCCAGCGACCACCTGCGACTGCTGACCATGAAAGCTTGTGCTGTTGCACGCGGAGTGCGTGTGCTCTGGCGTGCTCCCGCCGATGGGGCACCTTGCTCCGCGAATGTCCCCCGGGGCTTCGCCCCTCCTCCTTTATTTCGCTGCGCAAGGCACCCCATCGACGTGAGCGTGTTCAGAGCGGTCGTTGATCCGCTGCACACCAGCACCGCGTCCCGTGCGCAGGACACCGGGTGCTTCCCGCAGCGAAATCAAGGAGGAGGCCGCAGGCCGGGGGACATTCGCGGAGGGAAGTACCCGGTGGCCTGTGCACACGCCCTGAACAGAAGAACATGACCACCGCCCTCCTCATCTTCGCCGGCACATTGCTGCTCGTCATCTGGCAACCCCGCGGCCTCGGCATCGGCTGGAGCGCCTCGCTGGGCGCCATCATCGCCCTGCTTTTCGGCGTGGTGCAGCTCACCGACATCCCCGTCGTCTGGGCCATCGTCTGGAACGCCACCGCGACCTTCATCGCCGTCATCCTCATCAGCCTGCTGCTCGACGAAGCCGGCTTCTTCGAATGGGCCGCCCTGCACGTGGCCCGCTGGGGTCGCGGCAACGGCCGCCGGTTGTTCGCCTTCATCGTGCTGCTGGGCGCCGCGGTCTCGGCCCTCTTTGCCAACGACGGCGCGGCGCTGATCCTCACGCCCATCGTGATGGCCATGCTCGTGGCGCTCGGCTTCACGCCGGCCACCACCCTGGCCTTCGTCATGGCGGCGGGCTTCATCGCCGACACGGCCAGTCTGCCGCTGATCGTGTCGAACCTCGTGAACATCGTGTCGGCCGACTTCTTCGGCATCGGCTTCAACGCGTACGCCTCGGTGATGGTGCCCGTCAACGTCGCGGCCGTGCTCGCGAGCCTGGGCGTGCTGCTGTGGTGCTTCCGGCGCGACATTCCCGCGCACTACGACATGGCCCGCCTCAAGCAACCCTCCGATGCGATCCGCGACCGCGACACCTTCCGCGCCGGCTGGGTCGTGCTCGCGCTGCTGCTCGTGGGCTTCTTCGGCCTGGAACCGCTGGGCGTGCCGGTGAGCGCCGTGGCCGCCTTCGGTGCGGTGATCCTGCTCGCGGTGGCGGCGCGCGGCCCGGTGATCGGCACGCGCCAGGTGCTGCGCGGTGCGCCCTGGCAGATCGTCGTCTTCTCGCTGGGCATGTACCTCGTGGTCTACGGGCTGCGCAACGCCGGGCTCACCGGCCATATCGCCACGCTGCTGAACCTGTTCGCGCAGGGCGGCGTCTGGGGCGCGGCCATGGGCACCGGCTTTCTCGCGGCGGTGCTCTCCTCGGTCATGAACAACATGCCGACCGTGCTGGTCGGCGCACTGTCGATCGAGGCCTCGGGCGCGGTGGGCCTCGTGAAGGAGGCCATGGTCTATGCCAACGTGATCGGCTGCGACCTCGGCCCGAAGATCACGCCCATCGGCAGCCTCGCCACGCTTCTGTGGCTGCACGTGCTCGCCAGGAAGGGCATGACCATCACCTGGGGCCACTACTTCCGCATCGGCATCGTGCTGACCCTGCCCGTGCTGGCCGCGACGCTCGCCGCGCTGGCGCTGCGCCTCAGCCTGGGCTGACCCATTTTTTCTTCTCTCAACGAGCTTGCCATGAGCGACATCACCATCTATCACAACCCCGCCTGCGGCACGTCGCGCAACGTGCTCGCGCTGATCCGCAACACGGGCGACGAGCCCACCGTCATCGAGTACCTGAAGACCCCACCCGACCGCGCCACGCTCACGCAGCTGATCGCGGCGATGGGCGTGCCCGTGCGCGAGGTGCTGCGCCAGAAAGGCACGCCGCACGACGAACTGGGCCTGGGCGATCCCAAGTGGAACGATGAACAGCTCATCGACTTCATGCTGCAGCACCCGATCCTCATCAACCGCCCCATCGTCGTCACGCCATTGGGCACGCGCCTGTGCCGGCCTTCGGAGGCCGTGCTCGACATCCTGCCCAAGCCGCAGCAAGGCGCGTTCTCCAAGGAAGACGGCGAAGCCGTGATCGACGCGAAAGGCCAGCGTGTCGCCAAGCCCTGATCTCCCGCAGCTCGATGCCGACGCGTTCCGTGTCCCCCGCCTGCAGGAGCTGCTTCCCACCGCACGCGCCACGCATGCGCCGCGCATCCTGCTGCTGTACGGCTCGCTGCGCGAGCGCTCCTACAGCCGCCTGCTGACCGAAGAGGCCGCGCGCCTGCTGCGCGCGATGGGCGCCGAGCCCCGCACCTACGACCCGCGCGGCCTGCCGCTGCCCGACGGCGAACCCGAAGACCATCCGAAGGTGCAGGAACTGCGCGATCTCGCGCAGTGGGCCGAGGGCATGGTGTGGACCTCGCCCGAACGCCACGGCGCCATGACCGGGATCATGAAGGCGCAGATCGACTGGATTCCGCTGGCCGTCGGCTCGGTGCGGCCCACGCAGGGCAAGACGCTCGCGGTGATGGAAGTGTCGGGCGGCTCGCAGTCGTTCAACGCCGTGAACCAGCTGCGCGTGCTGGGCCGCTGGATGCGCATGATCACCATCCCCAACCAGTCGTCGGTGGCCAAGGCGTTCCTCGAGTTCGACGACGCGGGCCGCATGAAGCCCTCGCCCTACTACGAGCGCGTGGTCGACGTGATGGAAGAGCTGGTCAAGTTCACGCTGCTCACGCGCGACTGCGCGGACCACCTGGTCGACCGCTACAGCGAGCGGCGCGAGAGTGCGGAGGCGCTGTCGAAGCGAGTGAATCTCCGCAGCATCTAGACACAAGCCGGGCAGGCTTCTTGCAACGGGGACGCCCGTTGCCCGGGCAACTCCCATGGCGGCGCGCGGCGCACCCACGTAGATTCCAGCGTAGAAAAAAGCGTCCGTTTCCGTCGCTTTCCCCACTTTGGCCCCGCAGGAGTGTCCATGGACGCATGGTCGAGTCAGCAACTGTCCCCGCTGTACAGGCGCGAGGTCTTCCGCTCGCGCGAGGCCGAAGAGACGCACGCGCGCGTGGCCCATGAGCTGAAGCCGCACCGCAGCGTGTGGCGCTCGGGCGATGTCGACGCGATCTTCTGCCGCGCCGAGATGAGCGCACTGTCGCTGTGCATCCTGCGCTACGGCTGCGACGTCGACATCGAGCCCGACGCGCTCGGCAACTTCGTTCTGGTGCAGATGCCGCTGCGCGGCCGAGCCGACATCCACACCGGCGGGCAGACGCTGCAGATCCACCCCGGCCAGGGCGCCATCATTTCCGCCCACAAGCCGGTGCGCCTGCGCTGGCATGCCGACTGCGAACAGCTGATGCTGAAGATCGAGCTCAGCCGCCTGCAGGAGGTCGCGCGCCATGCCTTCGCGCTGCGCGGCGGCGACACCGTGGGCGAGATCGATTTCGACATGCCCCTTCAGCTCGACGATGCGGCGGGCACGCAGTGGTGCCGCATGGTGGCGAGCCTGGCTTCGCTGCTGCCACCGAACGAGTTCGAGCGCTACGACCCGCGCTGGCTCGCGCACTGCGAAGACAACCTCATGCTCTACCTGCTGTGCCACCGGCCCAATTCGGTGCTGCAGCGGCATGCCGACGCGCAGCGCGGCACCGAGGAAACCAGCCTGAGGCAGCTGCGCCGCGCCGAAGAGTTCATGCGCGAGCGGCTCGACTCGCTGCTTTCGCTCGAAGAGGTGGCGCAGGCCGCGGGCGTCACGCGCCGTGGCCTCGCCCTGCTCTTCCGGCGCCACCGCGACCTGTCGCCCGGCGAGGTGCTGCGCAACATGCGGCTCGATGCCGCGCACGCAATGCTGACGCGGCACGACGGCGCCAGCGTCACCGAGGTGGCGCTGAACTGCGGCTTCTCGCACCTGAGCCGCTTTGCCGCCTGCTACCGCGAGCGCTTCGGGCAGCTGCCGCGCGACACCTCGCGCGACCCCGCGCGGCTCCCGGCCGCGCGGCATTGAGAGCGCCTCAGGACTTCATCGCGCACTGCACCGCGGTGCGGTCCTGGTAGCGCTCCAGCACGGTGCCGATCACCTTGTTGGCGATGCGCCCGCTGCCGTCCTTGGCGACCACGCGCAGGTAGTAGTTCTGGATCGGGAAGTTGTTGGGGCCGTAGCGGAAATCGCCGCGCACCGACTTGTAGTTGGCCGCCTTGATCGCCTTGAGCAGCGCGGGCTTGTCGGCCACCTTGCCGCCGACATCGCGCACGGCCGCATCCATCGCCATGAGCACGTCGTAGGCCTGGCCGGCATAGAACGACGGGTTGCGCCCGTTGTTCTGCTGGCGGAACGCGGCCACGAAGCGCTGGTTGGCCGGGTTGTCGAGGTCGAAGGACCAGTGCGCGGTGTTGAAGAGGCCCAGCATCGGCTCGCCGACGGCAGGAATCATGTCCTCGTCGGCCGAGAAGGCGGTGGAGATCAGCGCCACGTCCTTCGAGAGCCCCGCGCCGACGAACTGCTTGATGAAGCTCACGCCCATCGCACCGGGCAGGAAGAAGTACAGCGCATCGGGCTTCGACGCGCGGATCTGCGCCAGCTCCGCCGAGTAGTCGAGCTGCCCGAGCTTGGTGTACAGCTCGTCGCCCACGGCGCCCTTGAAGGTGTGCTTGAAGCCGTTGATGGCGTCCTTGCCGCCGGGGTAGCTGGGCGCGATCATCGCGACCTTCTTGAAGCCCTTGTCGCTCGCGAACTTGCCGGCCGACTCGTAGTACGCGTCGTTCGGGTACGAGGCGCCGAAGAAGTACGGGTTGCAGCGCGCGCCCGAATAGTCGCTCGGGCCGGTGTTGCTCGACAGGTAGGGCACCTTGGCGGCGAAGAGCGGCGGGCCGACGGCCAGCGCGACCGACGAGCCGACGGGCCCGGTGAACAAATCGATCTTATCGCGCAGCAGCATGCGCTCGACCACCTGGCGCGCCATCTCGGGGTTGCCGGCCGTGTCGGCCTCGACGAACTCCACCGGCACGCCGCCGAGCTTGCCGCCCAGCTGCTTCATCGCTACCGCGAAGCCGGCCTTGGCCTCGGCGCCGCCGACGGCAAACGGACCGGACAGGTCCATCGCCAGGCCGACTTTCACGGGCTGCGCCTGCGCGGGTAAAGCCAGCGCGCCCACCAGGACGGTGAGCGCGCACAAGACGGATCGGGGCGTGGCCTGCGACATGAAAAGTCTCCTCGGGGTGAGTTCGTTGAACGTGGGAGGCAGCAAATACAGGGCGCAGTCTCTGTGCCGCGGCGGCGCCCCGCTATCCGTTTCGTGCGGCGCAAACCGCTGCACGAAATGGACAGACAACGCCCCGGCGCGCTCCACAGAATCGCCGCCGCCCCCACCACTTCAAGAGACGAACCGATGAGCGACACCATCGACATCCCGGCCGGCGACGGCACCCAGACCTTTCGCGGCTACCTGGCCCTGCCGGCCTCGGGGCGCGGCCCCGGCATCGTGCTGTGCCAGGAGATCTTCGGCGTCAATGCCTACGTGCGCGAGGTGGCCGACCTCTACGCCGAAGAGGGCTACGTGGTGCTCGCGCCCGACCTGTTCTGGCGCATGGAGCCCGGCGTCGATCTGGGCTACTCGCCCGAAGACTGGCAGCGCGCCTTCGGCTTCTTCCAGAAGTTCGACATCGACGCCGGCGTGGCCGACGTCACGGCCAGCGTGAAGGCGCTGCGCGCGCACCCGGCCTGCACCGGCAAGGTCGGCGCGCTGGGCTTTTGCCTCGGCGGCAAGCTGGCCTACCTGGCCGCCGCGCACTCGGGCGTGGACGCGGCCGTGGGCTACTACGGCGTGGGCATCGAGGGCGCGCTCGACCTCGTGCCGAAAATCGACTGCCCGATCGCCCTGCACTTTGCGGAGCTCGACCAGTTCTGCCCGCCCGAGGCCCGCGCCCAGGTGCTCGAAGCCTTCGCCGGCAAGCCCGATGCGCAGATGTACGTTTACCCCGGCGTCGACCATGCGTTTGCGCGCACCGGCGGCGACCACTTCGACAAGCCCTCCACGCTCATGGCGCACCAGCGCTCGATGGCGCTGTTCAAGGACGCGATCGGCCCGGTGTACGACCTCTCGGCGCTGTGGGACAAGCACTGCGAGTACGAATTCGCCACGCGCGACGTGGTCGCCACCATGGCCACGATGGTGAGCGAGCCCTACGTGAACCACATCCCGACCATGACCGGCGGCGTGGGCGCCAAGGAGCTGTCGCGCTTCTACAAGCACCACTTCATTCCGAGCACGCCGCCCGACACGCGGCTCACGCCCATCTCGCGCACCGTGGGCGCGACGCAGATCGTGGACGAGATGCTGTTCTGCTTCACCCACACGGTCGAGATCGACTGGCTGCTCCCGGGCATCGCGCCCACCGGCAAGCCGGTGGAGATTCCGCTCGTGGCCATCGTGAAGTTCCGCGGCGACAAGCTCTACCACGAGCACATCTACTGGGACCAGGCCAGCGTGCTGGTGCAGATCGGCCTGCTGGATCCGAAGGGCCTGCCCGTGGCCGGCGCCGAGACCGCGCACAAGCTGGTCGACGAAACGCAGCCGTCGAACACGCTGATGCCGCGCTGGGAAAAATCGACCGGGCTCACCATCGCCGATCCGGCGCTGCCCTTGGGATGAGCGGCGCTTCCGACATGCTGGCGCTGGTCGTGGACTCGGTCACGCCGCTCACGCCGGCCATCAAGGCCTTCGTGCTGCGCTCGGCCAACGGCGAGCCGCTGCCGCCGTTCACGCCGGGTGCGCACCTGGGCTTGCAGGTGGTGCAGGCCAACGGCCACCCGGGCCAGCGCGCCTACTCGCTCGCCAAGCCGCACGACGGCTCGGACCGCTGCGAGATCGCCGTGCTGTGCGAACCGCAGGGCGCGGGCGGCTCGGCCTGGATGCACGCGTTGCAACCCGGCGCCGCGCTGGCTGCGCACGCACCGCGCAACGACTTCGCCTTGCACGCGGGCAGCGCGCCGCCGCTGCTCATCGCGGGCGGCATCGGCATCACGCCGCTGCTGTGCATGGCGCGATCGCTCGCGGCCGAAGCCCGCCCCTTCGACTTCGTCTATGCCACGCGTAGCGAAGAAGCCACGGCCTACCTGCACGAGGTGCGCGCGCTCGGTGGCACGGTGGTGCACGACGGCGGCGACCCCGCACGCGGCCTCGACCTGCGCGCGCTGCTGGCGGCGCCCATGCCCGGGCGCCACCTGCATGTGTGCGGCCCGCGCGGCATGGTGCAGGCCGTGGTCGACACCGCCCGCGCGCTCGGCTGGCCCGACGACCACGTGCACTTCGAACTCTTCGCCGGCGCCATCGAGCAGGCGGGCGATGCGCCCTTCGAGGTGCGCACGCTGCGCTCGGGCAAGACGCTGACCGTGGCGCCCGACCAGAGCCTGCTCGACGTGCTCATCGCCGCCGGCCTGGACCCGCTCTACGACTGCCGCCAGGGCGACTGCGGCGTGTGCGTGGTGGACGTGGTCGAGGGCGTACCCGACCACCGCGACCACAACCTCAGTCCGCGCGAGAAGGCGGACGGCAAGACCTTGTGCACCTGCGTGTCGCGCGCGAAGACGCCGCACCTGGTGCTCGACATCTGATGACGTTTCAGGAGACCCACCCGATGAATTCCGTGATCCCCATCATCCCCATAGCGGCGACAAGCCCGATCGACATCCAGTCGCTCGTGCAGCCCGACCGCGTGCACAAGCGCGTCTACACCGACCCCGCCATCTTCGAGCTGGAAATGGACCGCGTGTTCGGCCAGGCCTGGATCTACATCGGCCACGAAAGCCAGGTGCCCAAGCCCGGCGACTACTTCACCACCCGCCTGGGCCGCGAGCCCGTGGTGATGGTGCGCCACACCGACGGCCAGGTGCACGTGATGTTCAACCGCTGCCCGCACAAGGGCGCCAAGCTCGTGCCCGACGGCAGCGGCAGCGCCGGCAAGTTCCTGCGCTGCCTGTACCACGGCTGGACCTTCAAGTGCGACGGCAGCCTGCTGTCGGTGCCGCTGCGCAGCGGCTACGAATGCACCGCGCTCGACCTGAAAGACCCGCAGTACGGCGTGCGCAAGGTAGCGCGCGTGGCCACGCACCGCGGCTTCGTCTTCGCCAGCCTGTCGGAAGACGGGCCCGAGCTGAAGGAGTTCCTGGGCGGCGTGGCCACGTCGCTCGACAACTTCTGCGACCGTGCGCCCGAGGGCGAAGTGGAAGTGGCCGGCGGCGTTCAGCGCGTGATCCAGCGCAACAACTGGAAGATCTTCTTCGAGAACCTGCACGACACCATCCACGCCGTGGCCACGCACGAGTCGTCGTGGCGCGCGGCCAAGGAAGAGCACGAGGCCATGCCGGCCGGCACGCCCAAGCCCTTCGAGGTGGTGATCGTCGACGGCAACGGCGAGCCGCTGGAGTTCTGGGAGAAGCTGGAGCTCAAGGGCTACGACCACGGCCACGGCTTCATGGAAGGCATCTTCGTGCCGCCCACCGACCCGGTGAGCCTGGCCTACGTGGCCTCGCTCGAAGCCGCGAAGGGCGCCGAACAGGCCGACGCGATCCTGCGCGTGAACCGGCACAACACCATCGTGTACCCGAGCTGCTCGCCGCACACCTCGTTCCAGCAGATCCGCGTGATACGGCCGCTGTCGGTGGACCGCACGCTGGTCGAGATCTTCAGCTTCCGGCTCAAGGGCGCGCCGGAGGCCACCTTCCAGCGCACGCTCAAGTACACCAACATCGTGAACTCGCCCTCGTCGAACGTGATGCCCGACGACCTGGAGGCCTACAACCGCGTGCAGGAAGGCCTGGGCTCCGACGGCGGCGACTGGGTGAGCATGCACCGCGCCGCCGGGCGCGACCAGCCGCTGCCGGGCGGGCGCGCGTCCAACGGCAACAGCGAGATGCCCTCGCGCAACATGTTCGCGGCGTGGGCCGGGTACATGGGCGTCGACACGGGCGCACAGACCGGGAGCGCCGAATGAACTTCCGCGACTGGAACGAACAGCAGGACCTCACGCAGTTCCTGCACCACGAGGCACGCCTGCTCGACGAGCACCGCTGGGACGAATGGCAGAAGCTCTTCACGCCCGACGGCCTGTACTGGGTGCCGCTGGCGCACGGCCAGGCCGACCACCTCAACCATGCCTCGCTGTTCTGCGAGGACGCCCTGCTGCGCTCGATGCGCGCGCGGCGGCTCGAGCAGGCCCGCGCCTACTCGCAGCAGCCGCCCACGCGCACCGTGCACGTGCTGGGCAACATCGCGCTCGAAGCACGCGACGACGCGGGCTGCACCGTGCGCTCGACCTTCCTGCTGCTGGAGTGGCGCAAGACCGAGCAGCGCACCTTCGGCGGCAGCGTGCTGCACACGCTGCGCCGCGCCGACGACGGCTGGCGCATCCAGACCAAGCGCATCGACCTCGTGAACTGCGACGCGCCGCACGAAGCCCTGCAGGTGTTCCTGTGAAGGCCGCGCTGCTGGCGATGCACTACCAGAACGACGTGCTGCACGTCGACGGCAAGGTGCGCGTGGGCGTGGCCGCCGACGACCCCGCGCGCCCGCGCCTCATCGCCTCGGCCGCACGGCTCATCGCCGGGGCGCGCGCGAACGGCGTGCCGGTGATCTTCGTGCGCATCGCCTTCGCACCGGATTACTCGGACTGCCTGCGCAACTGCACGCTGTTCCGCCGCGTGGCCGAAAGCGGCGCCGTGCAGGAAGGCAGCTGGGGAGCCGGGTTCTACGACGAACTCGCGCCGCGGCCGGGCGAAGCCGTCGTCACCCACAAGCGCAACAACCCCTTCTGGGCCAGCGGGCTCGAAGACGCCGTGCGCGCCACCGGTGCCAGCCGCCTGTACGTGGCCGGCATCGCGACCAACCACGTGGTCGAGCACGGCGCGCGCCATGCGAGCGACCTGGGCTACGACGTGGCAGTGGTCGCCGACGCCTGCAGCACCGCGCAGGCGCACCTGCAAGCGGCGAGCCTCGAAACACTGGCCATGCTCGCGGACGTGATCCACGTGGACGACGCGGTCGCGCAGATGGGAGGCCGGTCATGACGACGCTGCAAGGCAAGGTCGCCGTAGTAACCGGCGCCGCCGCGCTGCTGGGCAGCGCCATCGTGCGCGCCTTCGTGCAGGCCGGCGCGCGCGTGGTGGCGGTCGACATCGACACGGCGCGCGGCGCCGCCTTGGCGGCCGATGTGGGCGCGGGCTGCCGCTTCGTCGCCTGCGACATCGCCTCGGACGACGCGCTCGATGCGCTCGTGGCCGGCACGCTGCGCACCGAGAGCCGCATCGACTTTCTCATCAACAACGCCGTGGTCTACGGCGATGCAGGCTTGGAAGCCGCGCGCGCCGACTGGCTGGCCGCGCTGAACGTCAACCTGGTCTCCGGCGCGATGCTGGTGCAGAAGACTGCCGACGCGCTGGCCGCGCACGGCGGCGCCATCGTGAACATGGGCAGCGTCGGCGGCAAGTTCGGCGCGGCGGGCCGGGCGCTGTACCCCGCGGCCAAGGCGGCCATCCTGCAGCTCACGCGCAACCAGGCCGCCACGCTGGCGCCGCGAGGCGTGCGGGTGAACTCGGTGTCGCCGGGCTGGACGTGGTCGGACGCGCTGTCGCGCATGACGGACGGCGACCGCGCACGCGCCGACCGCGTCGGCGCGCCGATGCACCCGCTGGGCCGCGTGGGCGACGGCGACGACGTGGCGCAGGTGGTGCTGTTCCTGTGCTCGGACGCGGCGCGCTTCGTGACCGGTGCGGACATCCCGGTCGACGGCGGCTTCTCGATGCTGGGGCCCGACCAGGGACGCTCGGCGCGCGACTGGTTCGAGGCGTAGCCGCCGTTCAGTCGCGCGACTGCCGCAGCGCCCCCGGCGTGCCGCCCAGGTGGCGGCGGCACAGGCGCACGAAATGCGAGGCGTCGGCCAGCCCGACGCGCAGGCCGATCTGCGCCACGCTCAGGCGGTCGAAGCGCGCATCGGCCAGCATGCGCTGTGCCACCTGCATGCGGCAGGCGGCCAGCGCGTTGGCGAAGGTGGTGGCGCTGTGCCCTGCCCCGCCGCCTTCGGCCAGGCAGCGGTGCAGGCTGCGCTCCGAGATGCCGAGCCCCTGCGCCACGGCCGCGGCCGTGAGGCCCGGCTCGGCATGGCGCTCGCGGGTGGCGTCGAGCACGCGCTGGCGCAAGGCGGCGCGGCCGCACGGATCGGGCAGCGCTGCGCCGCCGCCCGGGCCGAGCGCCAGGGCCAGCAGGCCGCCGAGCTGATCGGCCAGCAACGCCGCCGGCAGCGGTGGCCGCAGGGCCACCTCGGGCGACAGCGCCTGCGCGAAGCCGCTGAGCGCCGCGCCCCAGCCGCTGTGCCCGTCGATGCGGCGCGCCACGTGGTCGCCGGCATCGGGCAGCCACGACTCGACCCACGCTGTCGGCAGCTCGATCGACACCGTGTCGGCCGACTGCTGCAGGTGGAAGGCGTAGCAGCGCCGTGAATCGACCAGCACCGCGTCGCCGGGCAGCAGGCGCGCCGAACGCTCTTCCTGCACCGCGACCCAGGGCGAGTCGGCCTTGCACAGCAGGTAGTAGAAGTTGTGGCGGCTGTGGGCGATGGCGCGGCGCGTGCGGTACACGTCCTGCGCGCTGCCGCGCACGCGGTTCACGTGCAGCGGCCCGAGCGGCGCGGATTCGAGCGAGGCGCCGAAGCGGCCGGCCAGCGGGCTGGTCACGTCCATTTCGAGAAAGCCTTCGCAGACCGCGCCGATCCAGTAGTCCAGCCGCTGCGGCGGCGGCACGGTGTCGGTCGACCAGGTGTGGATCGCAGCAGGGGCTGCGGGCATGGCTGCGGAAGTCATCCCGCCAACATAGCCAGCCCGGACCCGTTTGCCAAGCGGGTATAGACGCCCTCCGACGCCGCGGCGCGCGGGTGCCCGGCACAATGGCCCGCTTCATCCACCGCACACGCACGAAGGGCCCGGCACACATGAGCAAGCAAAGCGATTTCGGATTGATCGGCCTGGCCGTGATGGGACAGAACCTGGTGCTGAACGTGGAAAGCCGCGGCTTCCAGGTCAGCGTCTACAACCGCACCGAAGCCACCACCGAGGCCTTCATTGCCGCCAACCCCGGCAAGCAGCTGGTGGGCGCGAAGACGCTCGAGGAGTTCGTCCAGAGCCTGGCCAAGCCCCGCAAGATCCAGATCATGGTGAAGGCCGGCGCGCCGGTCGACCAGGTGATCGAGCAGCTCATTCCGCTGCTCGACAAGGACGACATCGTCATCGACGGCGGCAACAGCCTGTACACCGACACCGAACGCCGCGACGCCTACCTTGCAGCCAAGGGCCTGCGCTTCATCGGCGCGGGCGTGTCGGGCGGCGAGGAAGGCGCGCGCAAGGGGCCGTCGATCATGCCGGGCGGCCCGGCGTCGACCTGGGAGGTGATGAAGCCGATCTTCGAGAGCATCGCGGCCAAGGTGGACGGCGAGCCCTGCGTGATCCACATCGGCCCGGGCGGCGCGGGTCACTACGTGAAGATGGTGCACAACGGCATCGAGTACGGCGACATGCAGCTGATCTGCGAGGCCTACAGCCTGTTCAAGGCGGCCGGCTTCACGACCGACGAGATGGCCACGATCTTCAACGAATGGAACGAGGGCGAGCTGCAGAGCTACCTGATCCAGATCACCGCCAAGGCGCTCGAGCAGAAAGACCCGGAAACGGGCCAGCCGGTGGTCGACCTCATCCTGGACAAGGCCGGCCAGAAAGGCACGGGCCAGTGGACGCTGCTGAACGCGGCCGAGAACGCGGTGGTCATCAGCACCATCAACGCCGCCGTCGAGGCGCGCGTGCTGTCGTCGCAGAAGAAGCAGCGCGTGGCGGCCAGCCAGCTGCTGCAGGGGCCGAAGATCGAACTGTCGCTGGAGAAAAAGGCGCTGGTGGCCAAGGTGCACGACGCGCTCTACGCCTCGAAGGTCATCAGCTACACGCAGGGCTTCGACCTGATCCAGACGATGGGCGAAAAGAAAGGCTGGCAGCTCGACCTGGGCGGCATCGCCTCGATCTGGCGCGGCGGCTGCATCATCCGCGCGCGCTTTTTGAACCGCATCACCGACGCCTTCCGCCGCGACCCGGCGCTGGGCAACCTGATGCTCGACCCGTTCTTTCAAGACCTGCTGAACCGCACGCAGCAGAACTGGCGCGAGGTGGTGGCGCTGGCGGTGAGCAACGGCATTCCGGTGCCGGCCTTCAGCGCCTCGCTGGCCTACTACGACAGCTACCGCACGGCGCGCCTGAGCGCGAACCTGCTGCAGGCGCAGCGCGATTTCTTCGGGGCGCACACGTACGAGCGTGTCGACAAGCCGGAGGGCCAGTTCTTCCACACGGACTGGCCCGAAGTCATCGAATAAATAAATTGGGCTCGCCCCCAGGCTTCGCGCACTTCGTGTCGCTTCGCCAACCCCCTACCGGGGGCAACACCAGCGGCCCGGCGAAGCCGGTTCCGCGGTGTTTCTGGTGAATGCCCGCTCGCCGCCTCTTCAGGTGATGCGACTCAGCCGGCGTCGGCCAGCCAGTCGCGCACCACGCCGACCGACTGCGCCAGCGGCGCCGTCGCATCCACCGCCAGCACGCCGGCCTCGCCCACCGGCGATTCGAGCGTGGCGAACTGGTTGGCCACGAGGCTGGCCGGGAACATGTGCAGCCCGGCGCCCGCGCGCGCGGCCACGCGGCGCTCGGCTTCGGCGCGGTCGATCTGCATGAACACGCAACGCAGGCCCGGCGCGGCGGCGCGCAACTGGTCGCGGTAGCTGCGCTTGAGCGCGGAGCAGGTCATGACGGCGCCCTGCGGCGCGTCGGCCAGGGCGCGGCCCAGCGTGGCCAGCCAGCCGGCGCGGTCGGCGTCGGTGAGCGCGATGCCGCGGCTCATCTTGTCGACGTTGGCGGGCGGATGGTGGTCGTCGCCCTCGATCAGCGGCAGCCCGAACGCGGTGGCCAGCGCCGCGCCCATGCTGGACTTGCCGCAGCCCGAAACCCCCATCACCACGAGCCAGCCCTGTTCATGCGCGCCCTTGACCTTGTTTGAAGCAGCCGATGCCGAATGCGTGCCGAGACCGGCACGGCCACGAATCTACCGCGTCGGCGCGGTATTCAGAACAGGCTGCCCTGCCCCACGGCGCCGGGCGGGCGAAAGGCCCCGGTGTCCAGCGCGATCCGCTCGCGGTTGAAGCCCAGCCGGTGCGTCGCCTTCTGGAAGCGCTGGTGGATCAGGTCGGCCCACAGGCCGCTGCCCTTCATGCGCGTGGCGAAGTCGGCGTCGTAGTCCTTGCCGCCGCGCATCTCGTGGATGCGCGCCATGACGCGCTCGGCGCGCTGCGGGTAGTGCAACTCGAGCCATTCCTTGAAGAGCGGCGCCACCTCCCACGGCAGCCGCACCACGGTGTAGAAGGCGCTGCGCGCGCCGGCCTCCCAGGCGGCTTCGAGCACCTGCTCCATGTCCTCGGTGATGAACGGAATCTGCGGCGCCACGCTCACGCCCACCGGCACACCGGCCTCGGCCAGGGTGCGGATGGTGCGCAGCCGCCGGTGCGGCGCGGCGGCGCGCGGCTCGAGCTTGCGCGCCAGTTCGCCGTCGAGCGTGGTGATCGTGACGTACACGGCCGCGAGCCGGTCGGCGGCCATGGGCGCGATCAGGTCGAGGTCGCGCTCGACCGCGCTCGACTTGGTGACCAGCGCGAACGGATGCCGCACCTCGCTCAGCAGCTCGATCACGCCGCGCGTGAGCCGCAGCTCGCGCTCGATGGGCTGGTAGCAGTCGGTGGCGGTGCCGATGGCGAGGTTGCTGGGGCGGTAGCCCTTGCGCCCGAGCTCGGCGCGCAGCACCTCGACGAGGTTGCGCTTGGCGATCAGCTTGGTCTCGAAGTCGAGGCCGGGCGACAGGTTCAGGTAGCTGTGCGTGGGCCGCGCAAAGCAGTAGATGCAGCCGTGCTCGCAGCCGCGGTACGGGTTGAGCGAACGGTCGAAGGGGATGTCGGGCGACTCGTTGCTGCTGAGCACCGACTTCACGTCCTCGAAGCGCACCTCGGTGGCCAGTGGCAACAGCCCGGCGGCTTCGGCCTCGCCGTCTTCCAGCGTGCCCCAGCCGTCGTCGAAGGCGTCGCGTTCGTCCTTGGAGAACCGGTGCGCGAGCCGCGTGGCCGCGCCTCGGCCCTTGATGATGTGGATGGGAACCTGGGCGGCGGGCATGGCGAGTCCTTGGAAGGAAACAGGAAACAAGGCGAACAACTGTTTATTCATACAGTATTTCACTTTTGCGGCCGCCATGCAGAGTTTTTTATTTCTGTCTTGACAGAAATTCAGGAATTCCTAAACTCGACGCCATGGAACTCACCGACATTCAACGCAAGTTCGTCCTGCACTGGGGCGAGATGGGCTCCATGTGGGGCGTGAACCGCACGGTCTCGCAGATCCACGCCCTGCTCTTCGCGCACGGCAAGCCGATGCACGCCGAAGAGCTGTCGGAAACGCTGGGCGTGGCCCGCTCCAACGTCAGCAACAGCCTGAAGGAACTGCAGGCCTGGAATCTCGTGCGCGTCACCCACACGCTGGGCGACCGGCGCGACTACTTCGAGACCAGCGTCGACGTGTGGGAGCTGTTCCGCACCGTGGTGCGCGAGCGCAAGGAGCGCGAGTTCGACCCCACCATCCGCGTGCTGCGCGAGATCGTTTCCAGCCCTGATTTCCAGAAGGAGCCGCCCGATGCGCAAGACCGCATCCGCTCCACCATGGACCTCATGACCAAGCTCGCCACCTGGGCCGACGAGATGCTGCGGCTGTCGCCCGGCACGCTCGACAAGGTGCTCACGCTCGGCGCCAGCGTGCAGAAGTTCGTGCGCGGCGACAGCGCACCGCCCCCCGCCCCTCCTGGCGCGGGCAAGGGCGACGACCCCGACGCGCACCACGCCAGCCTGCCCATGATCTGAGAAAGGCCGCGTCTTTTTTTGCCTTCCTATTTCTGTTTTGACTGAAATATCGAGAACTAAAAGCACCATGACCCGCTTCGCCCCCGCCACCTACCCGCTCACCGTCTATTTCGACGCCACCTGCCCGCTGTGCACGGCCGAAATGGGCGCCATGCAGGCGCGCGACAGCGCGAAGCGGCTGCGCCTGGTCGACTGCTCGCCCATCGATTTCGCGCACGGCCCGGCACCGCGCGAGGCGCTGATGCGTTCGCTGCACGCGGTCGATGCCGCAGGCCAACTGCGCGTGGGCGTCGACGCCATCCGCGCCTGCCGCGCCGCGGTGGGCCTGCCGGCCGGCGGCGCGGTGCTCGACCTGCCGGTGGTCGGCCGGCTGGCCGACCGCGCCTACGCGGTGCTGGCGCGCAACCGCTACCGGCTGCCGCGCTGGCTGGTCCTGCGGCTCGCGGGGCACGGTGCGATCGCGCCAGCCACCTGTGCCGACGACCACTGCAAGCTCTAAAAAACCACTCACGCTGTCACACCCCACCCGCTCACGTCCGAAGGAGTTTTCGATGCCCGACGTCTTCCAGCCCGACTTCCGCCTGCCCGGCACTGCGCGGCCTGCGCCGCCCGCGGTCGAAGGCCATGTGAGCCGCGAGGACACGCAGGACTATTTCACCGAGGTCGCCGACGACTACCGCGCCTGGAGCCCCAGCTACAACATGCACTTCGGCTTCTGGCGCCTGGGCCTGAACCCGCTGCGGCGCGAGGGCATGCTGATCGAGATGAACCGCACCGTCGGCCGCGCGCTGCGGCTCGACACCGCCACCCGTGACCCGCGCTGCGTGGTCGACCTGGGCTGCGGCGCCGGCGCCACCTCGCGCACGCTGGTCGGCGACGACCCCGCGCTGCATGCGGTCACGGTGACCAACGTGCCGGTGCAGAACGGCATCGCCGCGCGCCTCGACGCCCGGGCCGGCGTGGCCGACCGCGTCGCGCACGTCGAGGCCGACTACACGCGCACCGGCCTGCCCGCCGCCCAGGCCGACGGTGCCTGGGCGCTCGAAAGCGCCTGCTACGCCGAAGGCACCGCCAAGGCCGACTTCGTGCGCGAGGCCGCGCGACTGCTCAAGCCCGGCGCGCGGCTGGTGGTGGTCGACGGCTTCCTGCTGCGCCGCCGGCCGGGCCGGCTCGCGGGCTGGCTGCACCGCCTGTGGGCCGACAGCTGGGCCGTGCCCACGCTGGCCCAGTGCGACGACTTCACGGCCGCGCTGCGCGCGCACGGCTTCGAGGACATCGAGTTCACCTCGCTGCGCTGGCGCGTGGCACCGAGCGCGCTGCACATCCCCGTGCTGGCCACCCGCTTCACGCTGGCCGAACTGTGGAAGGCGCGCGGCAAGCTCAGCCCCTGGCGCCGCAAGCACATCGTGGCCAGCTACTGCGCACTCGCGCTGGGCATGTTCTGGCGCGACTTCGACTACGCCATGGTGACGGCCCGGCGCAGCGCCAGCTGAGACATCACAAAAAGAGGAGAAGAGATTTCCATGCGCACCGAGCCCGAAGACAGCAAACTCGCCGACCTGCCTGCCAACGATGAAGTGCCGGCCCCCAAGCCCGTGCGCGGCATGCCCTTCGGCTGGTTCTGGCCCATGTTCGCCGGCGCGGCGCTGGCGCTCGTGCTGCGCCTCGTCTTCAGCGGCGGCCCGGGCGAGCCCTTCTCGGCGATGCTGGGCTCCTTCGTCTATTTCGCGCCCGCGGCGTGCGGCGCGGTCACGGTGTACATGGCCGAGCGCATCGAGCGGCGCAGCTGGGGCTACTACCTCTGGGCGCCGTGGGTGGCCACCGCGCTGTTCGTCGGCGGCACGCTGATGGTGTTCATCGAGGGCATCATCTGCGCCGCCTTCATCGTGCCGCTGTTCGCGGTGATGGGCAGCGTCGGCGGGCTGGCCATGGGCATCGTGTGCCGCATCACCAACTGGCCCAAGCCCGCGCTGTACAGCGTCGCCCTGGTGCCGCTGCTGCTCGGCGGCATCGAGCCGCAATGGCCCAACCCCGACCAGTTCTCGAACACCTCGCGCACGCTCTTCATCGCGGCGCCGGCCGAGCGCGTGTGGCACGAGCTCAACGCCGCGCGCGACATCCGCCCCAGCGAAGTCGGCGACGCGTGGGCCTACCGCGTCGGCGTGCCGATGCCGGTGTCGGGCGTGACCGTCGACACGCCCGAGGGCCGCGTGCGCCAGGTGCAGTGGCAGAAGAACGTGCATTTCGAAGAGGTCGTCACCGAGTGGCAGCCCGATCGCCTGCTGAAGTGGCGCTTCCGCTTCACGCCCGACTCCTTCCCCGCCGGCGCGCTCGACGACCACGTGATGATCGGCGGCCAGTATTTCGACCTGCGCGACGCCACCTACACCCTGACCCCGCGCGACGGCGGCACCGAGCTGCGCGTCGCGGTGTCGTGGCGGCTGAGCACGCGCTTCAACTGGTATGCGGACCCGGTCATGCAGTTCCTGCTCGGCGACGCTTCCGAGAACATCCTGCGCTTTTACAAGGCGCGCAGCGAAGCCGCCGGGGCGGTGGCGGGATGAGCGCGCCACCCGTCTTCCAGCAGGCGCTCGGCCCCGCATGGGACCAGCTCGGCGACGTCATCCGCCGCCACTACACGATGGCGCCGTTCTCCGACGACTACGTCTGCGTGCGCGGCGCGATGAGCGAGGTCTGGCACGCCCCCTGGGCCGCGCTGCTGATGCCCTTCGGCCGGCTGTTCGGCGCGCTGGTTCCGCACCAGGGTACCCAGGTGCCGATCGAGGTGCACTACCGCTGCCACCCCGACAACGCCCACCTCTACTGGGACCGCGTCTTCCACTTCCCGGGCAGGCCGCCTTTCCATTTCCGTTCGCACATGGAACACGACAGGGCGCAAGGCAGCGAGGTGATCGAATACGTGCGCTTCGGCATCGGCATGCGCCTGGCGGTGAGCGCGGAAGACGGCGCGCTCGTGTTCCGCGACCGGGGCTACATCTGGCGCCTCGCGGGGCTGCGCATTCCGCTGCCGCTGGGCCTCTTTCTCGGCACCGCCTACGTCGAGGAGCGGCCCGATCCGTCCGACCCCGACCACTTCACGATGAAGATGCTGCTGCGCCACCGCTGGTTCGGCGACGTGTTTCGCTACAGCGGACGCTTCCGCCTCGGTTCACAATGAGCCCACCATGCCGCGCCGCCCTGAAAACCTCTACGCCCAGTACCACGCCCACATCTACTTCGCCCCCGCCACGCTGGCGCAGGCGCGCGAGCTCAGCGAGCGCGCCGGCCGCGAGCTGATGGTGGTGGTGGGCCGGGTGCACGAACGCCTCGTCGGTCCGCACCCGCACTGGAGCTGCCAGCTGGCCTTCGACGCCGCCGAGTTCGACGAGGTCATCGGCTGGCTCGACGCCAACCGCAACGGCCTGGACATCTTCGTGCACGGCGTGACCGGCGACGACTTCGCGGACCACACGGCCCATGCGATGTGGCTGGGTGAAGAGAGCGCGCTCGATCTGCGGATGTTCAGGCGCTAGGTCTGCGCCAGCAGCGCGCAGACTTCTTCATCCGTCGTCTGCGAGAAGTCTTCATACCAAGCGCCGACCGCCCGGAACACCGTCGGGCAGCGCACGCACAGCACGTCGTCGGTTTCGCGCTGCAAGGCCTCGCAGGCCTCGGGCGACGCCACGGGCACGGCGGCGATGACGCTGCCGGCGCCCTGCCGCCGCAGCCCGCGAACCGCGGCGCGCATGGTGGCGCCGGTGGCAAGCCCGTCGTCGATCACGAGCACCGTGCGGCCTTGCACCTCGCACGCCGGTCGATCGCCACGATAGACCTGCGTGCGGCGTGCCAACTCGGCGAGTTCAGTGCGGACCACGGCATCGATCTCCGAAGGACGCAGGTCCAGCGTGCGCACCAGGTGTTCGTCGATCTCGGGCACGCCATCGCCCGCGAGCGCGCCGAAGGCGTACTCGGGTTGTTCGGGCAGGCCCAGCTTGCGCACCACCAGCACATCGAGCGGCAAGCGCAGCGCGCGGGCCACCTCGAAGGCCACCGGCACGCCGCCGCGCGGCAGTGCCAGCACCACGGCGTCCGCAAAACCGCCGTGCCGCTGCAGCAAGGCAGCGAGCTGGCGGCCGGCGTGTGCGCGATCACGAAACTTCACGGCGTGTTCTCCCGAAATGGGATGTTCACACGCTGTTCGCGTCGAGGCGAGCCCCGGCGCAAAGACCCGGATCGCGGCGTGCGTTACGCGGCTTCCTGTGTCTCCACCTCGGTGTCCGCCTCACCGCCGTGCACCTTGAAGAAGCGCGCACCTTCCACCTTCTGGCCGATGGCCGCTTCGTAGGCAACGCGCACATCGTCGGGCTGCCCGGCCTGCCCGAAGAAGTCCTTCAGGTACGGGCCCAACAGCGGATGCGCGGCCAGTTCCTCGCGCGGCAGGCCGTGCAGCATCTCGTCGCGGCAGGCCGAGGGCAGTAAAACATCGCGGTTCTTCTCGGGGTCGCGGATCAGGCCCTTCGGCTCGTGCGACGGGTCGGACTGCATCGACTCGAGTTCTTCGAAAAAGCGCCGGCGCATCATGACGATGCCCTTGTCGCTCTGGCCCAGTTTCTCGCGCGTGCGGTCGGTCACGGTGCCCTGCCCGACCCAGACCACGAAGTCCTGGTTGGCGACGTGGCTGGTGATCCAGCGGCCCGTGGCCGGGTCCTTGATGGGGCCGTACCACGAGGGAATGCGTTCCTGCACATAGGGCTCCTGCTCGGTGGGCACGCGGCTGAGCACCCACAGCACGCTCAGCGTGTGGTGGTCGTCGATGGGCACGCGCCATTCGAAGTGGTGGCCCAGGAAGAAGCCGTTGGGCCACAGCGTGACGCGGCCGGTGGTCCACATCACGTTGTCTTCGCGCTCGCCGCCGCGCAGGCGCTTGTAGACGAAGCCGTGCTCGAACTCCTCGAAGGCGAGCTTGAGGTGCGTGGGCACGTAGGGGCCTTCGTCGCCCTGCAGGCGCGTGGTCCAGTTGTTGTGCGTCCACTCGAAGTGCACGGGGTCGATGGAGTTCTCCTGGCACTGGAACCAGTTGCAGGGAATCTCGGCGAACACGGCCTGCGCGAAACCGTTCTTGCAGTTGAAGAGTTCCCAGTCGGGCAGCAGCGGCGCGGGCTGCGGGCCCATGTAGGCCCACAGCAGGCCGGCCTTTTCCTGCACGGGGTAGGCCTTGATCTTCGTGTTCTTGCGCATGCGCGCGTCGGGGTCCAGCGTTTCTTCGAAGGGCTGGTGGATGCACTGGCCGCTGGTGTCGTACTGCCAGCCGTGGTAGCTGCAGCGCAGGCCGCACTTCTCCACGTAGCCGTACGACATGTCGGCGTTGCGGTGCGGGCAGCGGCGGTCGACGAGGCCGTAGTTGCCGCTCAGGTCCTTGTAGAGCACGAGGTCCTCGCCGAGGATGCGCAGCGGCTTCACGGCCTTGTCGTCGAACTCGCTGGCACCGGCGATCGGGTGCCAGTAGCGGCGCAGGTAGTCGCCCATGGGCTTGCCCGGACCCACTTCGGTCAGCAGGCGGTTCTTTTCTTCGCTCAACATGCATCGTCTCCTTCGGGGTCGGGGGTCAATCGGCGCGGATGCCGAACTCGCGCACCAGCTTGCCGAAGCGCTGGTCGTCGTCGGCGATCTGGCGGGCCAGCACGGCCGGCTCGCCGCCCACGGGCTCGATGCCCAGCGCGGCCATGCGGGCCTGCACGTCGGGCATCTTCAGGATCTCGTTGACGTGGCGATTGAGCGTCTGCACGACCTCGGCCGGCATCGCCTTCGGGCCGAGCAGGCCCATCCAGGCGCTCACGTCCATGTCGCGGTAGCCCAGCTCCAGGAAGGTGGGCACGTTGGGCATGAGCTTCGTGCGCTGGCGCTCGGCCACGGCCAGCGGCACCAGCTTGCCGGCGGCGATGTGGCCCGCCACCGCGCCGGGCGTGATCCAGCCCACGCTCACGTGGCCGCCCAGCGTGTCGTTGACCACCGGCGCCACGCCGCGGTACGGCGCGTGTGCAATGGCCACGCCGGCGTCCTTGTTGAAGAGCTCGCCCGCGATGTGCATCGGCGAACCCGCGCCCGGCGTGCCGTAGGTGAAGGCCTTGCCGGCCTTGGCGCCGGCCACGAGCTGCGCGACGGTCTGGATGCCGCTCGTGGGCGCCGTGACCATCAGCACCGGGATGTTGCCGGTCTTGACGATGGGGGTGAAGTCTTTCACCACGTCGTGCGCCACGCCGGGGCCGGCCTTGAGCACGTGCTGCGCGATGGGGAAGGTGCTGGGCGTGAAGAGCAGCGTGTAGCCGTCGGCCGGCGCCTTGGCGACCCAGGCGTTGCCGATCATGCCGCTCGCGCCGGGGCGGTTGTCGACCAGCACCGGCTGACCCAGGCGCTGCGCGAGCTTCTCGGCGTAGGTGCGCGCGATGGCGTCGGTGTCGCCGCCGGCCGGGTAGGCGACGACCAGCGTGATCGGCTTCGCAGGCCACGATTGCGCCAGCGCCGCTGTCGCGGCGCACAGCAAAAGAATGGCTCCTGCAGCGGCACGGACCATGTTTCGTTGGTGGAACATCTTGCGTTTTCCTTCTCGGTGAGACGACGTGGGGGTGTCGTCGGACTGTAGGAATGGCGCCGCGCGGCCAGAAGATATAGTTTCACTGAGTGAACCTTTTTTCTTCGGAGGCGACATGTCGGACACCACCGGCGCGCACAGCGTGAAGTCGATCGATGCCCTGCGCCGCGGGCTCGACGTGATGCTGGCCATCCAGCGTTCGTCGGCCGTCACGCTGCAGGAGCTGCACCGGCAGACCGGCCTGTCGAAGGCCACGCTGCTGCGCATCCTGAAGACGCTGCAGCAGGCCGGATGGGTGGAGCGCAACGAGCTGGAGAAACGCTACGTGCCCACCTCGGCCACCGGCCAGTCGGGCGCTGCGGCCGCGTGGCGAACGCGGCTCACGGCGTTGGCCGCATCGCCGCGCGCCACGTTGCAGCGGCTGGTGCCGTGGCCCATCGACCTCGGCGTGCGCGACGGCACCGCCATGCTGATCCTCGACACCGACCGGCCGCGCAACGGCCTCGCGGTGAACTACCGCGCACTGGGCTTTCGCCCGCCGATGCTGCTGTCGTCGCTCGGGCGCTGCTACCTCGCGTTCTGCCCCGAGGATGAGCGGCGAGAAATCCTCGCCGCGCTGGCGCGTTCACCGAACGACTTCGACCGCGGCGCGCGGCGCCCCGACAGCATCCGCCGCATGGTGGCGCACGCACGCGACCAGGGCTATGCGGCGCGCGACCCCACGTCCACCAGCCTCGATTCGCCCGACCGCTTCGGCGCGGTGTCGGTGCCGGTGCGGTTGGGCGATCAGGTGGTGGGTTGCCTCAGTTGCGCGTGGCTGCCGGCGGTGAAGAGCGAGCGCGAGATCGTGACGGCGCACCTGGGCGACCTGCAGCAGGCCGCGCAGAGCATCGAACGCCGGCTGCGGCAGGACGGCCTCGGCCTGCCGCCCGCGGGTCCCTGAAGAACAAGCGTCAGAACTCCGCGTCGAGCTCGTCGATCTCGTCGGGCTCCTGCAGCGCGGCGGCCACCCACTCCTTCATGGCGGGCAGTTCCATCACGCGCTTGCAGTACGCGGCGCACACGCTGTCGAGCGCCACGTCGTAGCTCAGGAAGCGCGTGACCACGGGCGCGTACATCGCGTCGGCCATGCCGGGCTGCTTGCCGAAGAGGAACGGGCCACCGTAGGCCTTGAGGCACTCGCGCCAGATGGCGACGATGCGGTCGATGTCGCCCTGCGCGCGCGACCACACCTTGAAGTTCTTGAAGCGGGCCTTGATGTTCATCGGCAACGCGCCGCGCATCGAGGCGAAGCCCGAGTGCATCTCGCCGCAGATGGCACGGCAGTGCGCGCGCGCCGCGGCATCGGCGGGCAGCAGGCCGGCCTTGGGCTTGATCTCGTTCAGGTACTCGCCGATGGCCAGCGTGTCCCACACCTTGATGCCGCCGTGCTGCAGCGAGGGCACCAGCATCGACGACGACAGCAGCAGCATCTCGGCCTTCATGGCCGGGTCGTCGGGCGGAATGACCTTCTCACTGAAGTCCAACCCCGCGAGCCTGCACATCAGCCAGCCGCGCAGCGCCCAGGCGCCGTAGTTCTTGCTGCTGATCGTGAGAACGGGTTTGGCCATCGCGACACTCCTTGGACGATGCGTGCTGTGTGCAAGCGCCGTGCCACGAGTTGCCGTGCTTGCTGGCCCGCAACTTGCCTGCAGCCCCTGCATGCTGTACCGCGCTTACCAGAACCAGGCCGACCTGCTCTCGCCATGGCGGCTCACCGCGCAGTACCTGGGCCGAGCCCTCTGGCAGGACGGCACCGAGCGCACCGCGCTGCGGCGCATGGCCGCACGCTGCGAGGTCTTCTCGCGCATGCGGCTCACCCACACGCGGCCGGCCTACGGCATCGACAGCGTCATGGTCGACGGCACCGACGTGCCCGTGCACGAAGAGGTCGCGCTGGTCTCGCCTTTCGGGACGCTGTTGCACTTTCGCAAGGCACACACCGAAGCGGTGCACCCGCGCGTGCTGCTGGTCGCACCACTGTCGGGCCATTTCGCCACGCTGCTGCGCGAAACCGTGCGCACCTTGCTGCGCGACCACGACGTGTACCTGACCGACTGGCACAACGCGCGCGACGTGCCGCTGTGGCAGGGCCGCTTCGGGCTGGACGACTACACGCTGCAGCTGATGCGCTTCGTCGAGGCCGTGGGCCCGGGCGCGCACATGGTCGCCGTGTGCCAGCCCTGCGTGGCCGCGCTGGCTGCGACCGCGCTCATGGCGGAAGACGACCACCCGGCCACGCCGCGCAGCCTCACGCTGATGGCGGGGCCGGTCGATTGCCGCATCAACCCGACCGCCGTGAACAAGCTCGCGACCGACCGGCCCATCGACTGGTTCCGCCGCAACCTCATCAGCCACGTGCCGTGGCCGCATGCGGGCGCGATGCGGCGCGTGTACCCGGGCTTCCTGCAGCTCACGGCCTTCATGAGCATGAACCCCGAGCGCCACAAGAAGCAGTTCGAGGACATGGAGCGCCTGCTCGTCGAAGGCGAGCTCGACAAGGCCCGCACCATCGCCGAGTTCTACGACGAGTACCTGGCCGTGAACGACCTGCCGGCCGAGTTCTACCTGGAGACCGTCGAGCGCGTGTTCCAGACCTATGACCTGCCGCGCGGCGTGCTCACCGTGGCCGGGCGCACGGTGAACCCCGCGGCGATCCGGCGCACCGCGCTGCTCACGGTGGAGGGCGAGCGCGACGACATCTGCGCGGTCGGCCAGACCGTGGCCGCGCAGGACCTGTGCAGCGGCATCCGCCCGTACCTCAAGACGCACCACCTGCAGGCCGGCGTGGGGCACTACGGCGTGTTCAGCGGCAGCAAATGGAACACGCAGATCTACCCGCGCGTGCGCGAGACGATCCACGCGGCCGACGAACTGCACTGAGCGCAACCCGCATTCAATCTGGCAGAGACCGCGGGGGCTTTGGTTGCCCGAACACCCCCGGCTTCCTACAATCGACCCTATGAACGTCATGGTTTTCATCCCCGGTTTCGATCGCGCGGCGGCCTCTGCGGCCCCGGGCGACGCGCGCGTGCGCGCACCCGCGGCGATGACGGCGAGGTCGCAGCAGACCCTCGCACATCCCTGAGCCCGGCGGTCAGCCTCCTTTTTTTCTTCAGCGCACATCGACCGTCGGGCACCCGCCCCGCGCGGTCGCGCGTCCTGGCCCTGGTCCATTGATCGCTCGGCCCGGGCGACGCACCACTTCCCCAGCGTCCGACCTTCTTCCCGCCTCCGGCCCCGTGCCGCGCGGAAGGACCTCGCCCGCTTCGCCGTCGTGTTTCGTCGTGAGGATTTCCCCGTGGTGGCTCTTGCCTGCTCCCCTTCCGTCTCTTTTTCGCCTTTGCCTGCCCTGCCGCCCTGGCCCGCCTGGCTGTCGTTCGACGCGCTGCGCCGCCGCCTGCTGCGGCCGGCCGAGCTGCGCATCGACGTCGATCCGAAGAAGGGCCGCCCGAGCGAGCCGCTGACGCCGGTGTACGAGCGCATGCGCGCCATGGGCGAGCGCGTGCAGGACCTGCCCGCGCTGCACCTGGACGACCCCGACCTGCGCGCGCGCTTTCGCGAGGCCGACGGCGAGACCTACGTGTACATCGAGGACGTGCGCCACCAGCGGCTGGTCGGCTACACCGTGTTCAACCGCCTGATCGAACTCGACCGCCGCGCCGACCGCCACATCCGCGCGCCGCATTCGCAGTACGACCCGGCCTACCAGCGGCGCGGCCTGGCCACGGCCGTGTACCGCTGGGCGCTGGGCAGCGGCATGTGCCTGATGAGCGGCGCGCGCCAGTCGCCGGGCGCGCATGCGCTGTGGCTGCGCCTGGGGCGTGACTACACGACGGGCTTTGTCGACCTGCGCGAGAAGCGCTTGAGTTATCTCGGCGACGAGGTGGACGGCGACACGCTGTCGCAGCTGCACACGCGCATGTTCATGCTCGGCGAAGGCTGGACGCTGGAGCGTTTCAGTAGTGAAACGCGCATGGCGATGTTGGAAACCGCTTAAGCCTGCGGCAACCGCTCGCGCAGGAACCCGATGAGCTCCTGCGCCGCCACGTTGCGCATCGGCCCCGGCAGGTAGGCCAGCACCACGCGCCGCTCGATGCGCGGTGCCGACAGCGGCACCACCACCAGCTCGGGGTCGCGCAGCGACGAGGTGTACAGCCGCGGCATCAGCCCCAGCGCCTGCCCGCTGCGCACCAGCGCGTAGAGCGTTTCGGAATAGCTCACGCGGTACGGCTGCGCGCCCTGCGCGAACTGCGCGCGCGCCGGGTCGCCCAGCGCCGGCATGCTGCCGCTTTCGAACAGCACGAGGCGCTCGCTGCCGATGGCCTCCCAGCGCGCCTCGCCGGCCGCCGCCAGCGCGTGGTCGCTGCGCACCACCAGCACCAGCGGGTCGCGGAACAGGTCGATGCATGCCAGCCCGCCGGGCGGCTCGGTGATGGCGGCCACGGCCATGTCGAGCTGGCCGCTGCGCAACTCGGCCAGCAGCACCGTGGAGGGCGCGTCGCGCCAGGCCAGCTCCACCTCGGCGCGCTGCTGCAGGAAGCCGGCCGCCGCCGCCGCGACACGCGCACTGGCCGAGGGGATCACACCCACGCGCACGTAGGCCCGGCCGCGCTGCACCGTGCTTTCGATGTCGCGCAGCGCCACCTCGAAGGTGTGGACCAGGAAATCGGTGCGCGCCAGCACTTCGGCGCCGACCGGTGTGAGTTCGAGCCGGTGGGTGGAGCGGGTCAGCAGCTCGGCGCCGAGCAGCTTTTCCATCTGCTTGATCGCGTTGCTCAGCGCGGGCTGCGTGATGGCGAGGCGGCGCGCCGCGCGGCCGAAGTGCTCTTCCTCGACCAGCACCGAGAAACACTGCAGCTGGCGCAGCGTGAGCGCACGCAGGGGCAAGGCGGCCATGGGCGTCCTGGTTATCGATTCAATGAATCAAATTATAGAAATTCAAAATTTTCCTTATGAGCACGCACTGCCTAGACTGCGCCGCATGACCCTTGCCGCGCCTGCGCCCGCCGCCGCTCCTTTCACGCTCGAAGCGATGCTGCGCGCCATTCCCAAGGTGGAACTGCACTGCCACCTCTTCGGCACCGTGCGCCACGAGACCTTCCGCCAGCTCAACCAGCGCGCCGGCGCGCCGCTGGCCAACGCGGAAATCGACGGCTTCTACACGCGCGGCGAAAAGCCCGTGGGCGTGCTGCGCGTGCTGCGCGCACTCGACGCCCAGCTGGTGCGCAGCGCCGACGACCTGTACCAGCTCACCCTCGAATACCTGCAGGACGCGGCCTCGCACCAGGTGCGCTACGCCGAGTTCTTCTGGAACCCGACCGGCACGGTGCACGGCTCGGGCATTGCCTACCCACTCGCGCAGGGCGCCATCGTCCGCGCGATCCACGATGCGCAGCAGGCGTTCGGCATCACCGGCCGGCTCATCGCCGCCATCGACCGCGAGGCCAGCGCCGAGGCGGCGGTGGAGATGGTCGAGTGGGTCAAGGCCCACCGCTGCGACGAGGTGATCGGCATCGGCATCGACTACCGCGAGAACGACCGGCCGCCCGAGCTGTTCGCCCGTGCGTACGCCGATGCGAAGAAGGCCGGCCTGAAGACCACCGCGCACGCCGGCGAGTTCGGCATGCCCTGGACCAATGTGCGCACCGCGGTCGAGCTGTTGCAGGTCGACCGCATCGACCACGGCTACACGGTGGTCGACCAGCCCGACTTCGCGCGCCAGTGCGCCGAGCGCGGCGTGATCTTCACCGTCGTGCCGACCAACTCCTATTACCTGCGCACGCTGCCGCCCGAGCGCTGGGCCCTGGACCACCCGATCCGCCGCATGCCCGGCCTGGGCCTGCGCATCCACCCGAACACCGACGACCCGACGCTGCACCAGGTCACGCCCACGGGCGCCTGGCTGATGATGGTGCGCGACTTCGGTTTCGGCCTGGACGATTTGCGCGGCTTCATGCACAACGGCCTGGACGGCGCCTGGATCGACGACACGCAGCGCCGCCAGTGGCGCGCCGAATGGAGCGCCGCCTTCGACGCGCTGCGCGCCCGCCTGCCCTGCGAACCCACGCCTTCCGCCACACCCTTCCCCGGATGAACCCCGCCATGACCACGAACCGCCGCCTGATCCTCGCTGCCGCCGCACTCTGTGCCGCCCTGCCCACGGGCGCCCTCGCCCAGCCAGCCTGGCCCGCCGCCAAGCCCCTCACGCTGATCGTGCCCTACACGGCCGGCGGCAGCGTGGACGTCAACGCCCGCCTCGTGGCGCAGCGCCTGGGCGAGCGGCTCAAGCAGTCGGTGGTGATCGAGAACGTGAGCGGCGCGGGCGGCGCCATCGGCGTGGCCAAGGCCGTGAGCGCGGCGCCCGACGGCTACACGCTGGTGGTCGGCCCCGACAGCGCCATCGCCATCGGCCGGCTGGTCAACCCCTCGGCCTTCCGCTTCGATCCGCTCAAAGACCTGGCACCCGTCGGCCTGCTCAACACCGCGCCGATGGTGCTGGTGGCGCGCCCCGGCCTGGACGTGCGCAGCTACGCCGACTTCGTGAAGCTCGCCAAGGCCCAGCCGGGCCACTACAACTACGCCACCTCGGGCGTGGGCACTGTGCTGCAGCTGGCGATGGAACTGCTCAAGGAGCGCAGCGGCATCTTCGTGACCCACGTGCCCTACCGCGGCGGCGCGCAGATCGCCACCGACGTGATCGGCGACCAGGTCGACCTCGCGATGCTGGTGAGCACCAGCGCCATCCCGCACGTGAACGGCAAGCGCCTGAAGGCATTGGGCATCACCGGCAGCCAGCGCCTACCGGCGCTCGCGCAGGTGCCCACCTTCAACGAGATGCCCGGCCTCAAGGGCTACGACATGGTGAGCTGGACCGGCATCTTCGCGCCCGCGAAGACGCCGCCGGCCGTGGTGGCGCGGCTCAACCAGGAACTGAATGCGGTGCTGCAGGAAGAAGGCGTGCGCGCCAAGCTGGCGGAGCAAGGCGCGTTGCCGGGCAGCGGAACGCCGGAGGCGTTCGGGAAGTTCGTGCAGTCGGAGTACGCACGCAACAAGAAGATCGTCGAAACCGCCAACATCAAAGAGTAGGCGGTCCGTCCGACCATCGGCCGGCCGGGCTCAGCCGGCCTTTTCGTTGCTCTCGTCTTCCGGCCAGTCGCGGATGTAGGCCTTGAGCATCTTGTTCTCGAAGTTCTGCGCGTCGACCACGGCCTTGGCCACGTCGTAGAAGCTGATCACGCCCATGAGCATGCGCTTGTCCATCACGGGCATGTAGCGCGCGTGGCGCTCCAGCATGATGCGGCGGATTTCGTCGAGGTCGGTTTCGAGCGTGCAGGTGACGGGCGCGTCGTCCATGGCCTTGCGCACCAGCGTGGTCCCGACCTGGCCGCCGTTGTTGACGACCGCCACGATCACTTCACGGAAGGTGAGCATGCCGACCAGGTCGCCGTGCTCCATGACCACCAGTGAACCAATGTCCTTGTCCGCCATGGTCTGGGCGGCTTCGGCCAGCGGGTCGTCCGGCGTGATGGTGAAGAGCGTGTTGCCCTTGACGCGAAGAATGTCGCTGACTTTCATGGTGGTGCTCCTCTCGGGGATTCGTCGTTCTCGGCGTCGTGCCGATTTGAATATAGCCCACAATCGACGCCGACCCGAACGCCCCTGTCGCCTGTGCAAGCATTGCCGGCATCACGGGGCATTGCGAAGAGACAACAGAAAGGCCTTCATGCCCGGTTATTCCGACCCCGGTTTCGACACCCTCGCGCTGCACGCCGGCGCCGCCCCCGACCCCACCACCGGCGCGCGGGCCGTTCCCATCCACCTGACGACCTCCTTCGTCTTCGAATCCAGCGACCACGCGGCCGCGCTGTTCAACCTGGAACGCGCGGGCCACGTCTACTCGCGCATCAGCAACCCGACCAACGCGGTGCTGGAGCAGCGCGTGTCGGCGCTCGAAGGCGGCATCGGCGCCATCGCCACGGCCAGCGGCCAGGCGGCGCTGCACCTGTCGGTGGCCACGCTGATGGGCGCGGGCTCGCACATCGTGGCCAGCACGGCGCTGTACGGCGGTTCGCAGAACCTGCTGCACTACACGATGCGCCGCTTCGGCATCGAGACCACCTTCGTGAAGCCCGGCGACCTCGACGGCTGGCGCGCCGCGGTACGCCCCGAGACCAAGCTCTTCTTCGGCGAGACCGTGGGCAACCCGGGCCTCGATGTGCTCGACATTCCCGCCGTGAGCGACATCGCCCACGAAGCCGGCGTGCCGCTGCTGGTCGACTCCACGCTCACATCGCCCTACCTCATCAAGCCCTTCGACTGGGGCGCCGACCTGGTCTACCACTCGGCCACCAAGTTCCTGTCGGGCCACGGCACCGTCATCGGCGGCGTGGTGGTCGACGGCGGCAGCTTCGACTGGGAGAAGTCGGGCAAGTTCGCCGAGCTCACGCAGGCCTACGACGGCTTCCACAACATGGTGTTCAGCGAGGAAAGCACCGTCGGTGCCTTCCTGCTGCGCGCGCGCCGCGAAGGCCTGCGCGACTTCGGCGCCTCGATGAGCCCGCACACGGCGTGGCTGATCCTGCAGGGCATCGAGACGCTGCCACTGCGCATGGAGCGCCACATCGACAACACGCAGAAGGTGGTCGAGTTCCTGGCCAGCCATCCGTTCGTGTCCCGTGTGGGACATCCGCTGATCGAGTCGCACCCGAGCCACGCGCTCGCGCAGAAGCTGCTGCGCCACGGCGCGCGCGGTGCCGGCGCGGTGTTCAGCTTCGACATCAAGGGCAGCCGCGCGCAGGGCAAGGCCTTCATCGAGGCGCTCAAGCTGTTCAGCCACCTGGCCAACGTGGGCGATTGCCGCAGCCTGGTGATCCACCCGGCCAGCACCACGCACTTCCGCATGACCGACGAGGCACTGGCGGGCGCGGGCATTTCGCAGGGCACCATCCGCCTGTCGATCGGCCTGGAAGACCCGGCCGACCTGATCGACGACTTGAAGCGCGCGCTGAAGGCGGCGGAAAAAGCCTGACCGCGCCGATGGAGCCGACACCGTTCTTCGAATGGCTGAAGGGCCCGGACGCGCTCGGCGTCGCGCCGCATTTCTTCGCCGCGCACCCTGACGGCACGCGCGACCGCGAGACCTACGGCGGCTACGGCGACGCGCCTGCGATCGGCCGCGCGCATTTCTGGGCCGCGCCGCAGCGCATCGAGATGTCGCAGGGCTGGGGCCATCCGCCGCGATTTCCCGACCTGGCCGACTGGTCGGGCGACGGCTCGCCGCACGCGAGATGCCTGCTCGTGAGCCTCAGGCTGCACGCGCTGTTGACGCAATTCAAGCTGCCGGCCCACCGCGCCTACGACGTCCAGGCCCGCTTTCCCGCGTACCACCACGCACGCTTCGGTGACCAGCGCGCCGAGTACCGGCTGATGCACTGGCTCGGCGACGGACAGTGGCTCGACAGCCTGGACCTGGCGCGCACCGCGCTGCGCATCACCGTGCGGCTGCAGAAAGACCGGCCCCGCCATCACCGCGTCTTCGCGGCAGGCAGCTTCGAGACGGCGGCCCAGTTCGCGCAGGCGGCCACCGAATTCGAGCAAGAGCTGCCCCGCACGCCCGGCTACGTCGCGCCGGGGCGCGCGCTCGAACACGGGGCGCATGTCATGGCCGAAGCGTTCCAGCCCACCGGCGTGTCCCGCCATGGGCGGGCGGTGCTCGACATGGCATCGGCCCATTGGCCCGTGCATCTTCAGCCGCTGGACCTGCTCTGGCTGCCCGATGAAAGCGCCCCGCTGGTCAGCGACGACCTGCGGCAGGCGCTGGCGAGCGGCGGTTTCACCGGCATGCGCTTCGGCAAGGAATGGCGCTCGGCCTTCGCCCAGCCCGCCGAGATGCACAGCCAGGCGTTCCGTGCGCAGCGCGCCGCGCTGCTGTCGCGGATCACGGCCTCACCGGACGCCGACCCGGCGCTCGCTCCGCGCGGATCTTTGCCGCGCTCCAGGTCCGGCAGCAGGCGCTGACCGGGCAGGCGATCAACGTCGCGCAACTGGTGCTGCCCCCGGCCTACGCCGAGTTGCTGCGCACCGGCCTGCCGACGTATGTGGAGCCCGACGACGGAGACGAAAGCGACGAAGACCACGACGACAGTGATCCCGGCGCGCAAGACCCTCGCCAGTGGCACTGGTTCCCGCGCGAGCGCCTGTGCATGCTGGACGACATCGGCGACGACGGCGACTGGGTGGCCAGCCACCCCGAAGCCGCGCGTGCGCTGCTCGTCGCGCAAGACGACGGCGGCGACTACCTGGGCTTCCTGCTGCGAGACGGCTCGGACCTCGAACTCGACGGCACGCTGATGCATTTCAAGCACGAGACGGGCGAGATCCTGCCGAGCGCGGTCCGCAACTGGGCGCTGCCCCCGCACGCCCGGGCCGCGTCGACGCGCTGATCCGCCACCTCACACGAACACAAGACACACAAGACCCCAGAAAGAGACGCCATGAGCATCCTTCAAGTCAACGGCCACGACACCTACTGCTACACCGCCGGCAAGCCCTTCGATGCGGCCAAGCCCACGGTGGTGTTCATCCACGGCGTGCTCAACGACCACAGCGTGTGGATTTTGCAAAGCCGCTGGTTCGCCAACCACGGCTGGAACGTGCTGGCGGTCGACCTGCCGGGCCACTGCAAGAGCGCCGGCGCACCGCCGGCCAGCGTGGAAGAGGCCGCGCAGTTCGTCATCGCGCTGCTCGACGCAGCGGGCGTACAGAAGGCCGCGCTGGTCGGCCACAGCTTCGGCTCGCTGATCGCGCTCGAGGCCGCGGCACGCGCACCCGCGCGCATCACGCAGCTCGCGATGGTCGGCACCGCTTACCCGATGGTGGTGTCGCCCGCGCTGCTCGAAAGCTCGGTGAGCGATCCGCAGCGCGCCATCGCGATGGTCAACACCTTCTCGCACTCGCTGCTGGCGCCGCCGCCTTCGTCGCTCGGCCCGGGCACCTGGCTGTACGGCAGCTCGCGCGCGCTGATGCGCCGCGTGCTCGCAAGCAACCGCGAAGCCAATGTGTTCCACATCGGCTTCAAGGCCTGCAACGACTATGCGAACGGCGAGGCCGCGATGGAGAAGGTGCAGTGCCCGGTGCTGTTCCTTTTGGGCGACGCCGACCAGATGACGCCGCCGCGCGCCACCAAGGCGCTGGTGGGCAAGGCGCGCAACGCCAAGGTGGTGACGGTGCATGCCGGCCACGCGCTGATGAGCGAGGCGCCGGACGAGGTGCTGTTCGCGCTGCGCGACTTCGTCGCGGGCTGAAAACTGCGACGAACGCCGGGCGGCCTAGCTGCCCAGCGCGTTGATGTCCGCCGGATCGAGCAGCACCTTGCGTGCGCCCCGGCGCGCCACCGCGAGCATCGCGCGGCCCACCTTCTCGGTGGTGGTCACGCGGTCGGGCCACCAGCGGTGGGCCAGCCCGAGCACGGGCTTGAGCACCACGATCGCGGCGTCGTACAGCGGCGTCTTCGAGCGCACGCCGTGCAGCGGCTGGATCATCCCGGGCCGGAACATGTAGGACGCGCGAAACGGCAGGCGCATCAGCGCGTTCTCGGTCGCGCCCTTCACGCGCGCCCACATGCGTTCGCCGCGCTCGCTGCTGTCGGTGCCCGCGCCCGTCACATAGGTGAAGGTCATGCCCGGGTTGAGCCGCGCCAGCACGGTGGCGGCTGCGATCGTCAGGTCGTAGGTGATGCGCTTGTACTCCGGCTCCTTCATGCCGACCGACGACACGCCCAGGCAGAAGAAGCAGGCGTCGAAGCCCGTCAGCTGCGACTCGATGGCGCGGTAGTCGAACATGTCTTTGTGCACCAGGTCCTGCAGCTTGGGATGCTGCTGCCCGGTGGCACTGCGTCCCACGGCCACCACGCGTTCCACGTCGGGCGCCAGCAGGCACTCGCGCAGCACGCCTTGCCCCACCATGCCGGTGGCGCCAAAGATCAGGATGTTCATGGGAGGGAAGCTCCGAAGCGGTCAGACCGCGAAGGCCGCGGGCTTTTTCTCGAGCACGGCCAGCAGCAGGTCGACGTCGAGGCTGGAAGGCTGCGGCGGCTGCAGCGCGCCGAGCAGGCGCGACAGCGTTTCGATGTGCGGCAGCAGCGGACCGAGAAAGCGCGTGCCGTCGGCGCCCGCCACCAGCAGGGTCGGGAAGGTCTCGACGTCGAAGGCGTCGGCGATCTCGGCGTGGTCCTCGATGTCGACCCAGGCGAAGCGGAACTGCGGGTGCGCCTTTGCCAGCTCGACCAGCAGCGGCCGGTAGTCGCGGCAGGTGCCGCACCATTCGGCGCACAGGCAGACGACCCACAGCGCGTTGGCATCGGCGGAAGAATCGACGGGGACGACGGGAACAGCGCTCAAGGTGGATACGGCGAAGGTGGGATGGCGAACCCGGGTGGTGCGGCCGCGGGGTCGTGGCTATTATCAACAAAGCCCCTGCGGGGCGCAGGAGACCCACGATGAACACCTCCACCCCTGCCGCGCCGGACACGCCGGCCACGGTCGATCCGCGCCGCTTCACGAGCTTTGCCGAGTTCTATCCCTTCTATCTGACCGAGCACGCCAACGTCACCTGCCGACGGCTGCATTTCGCGGGCTCGACGATTTCGCTGCTGTGCCTCGTGGCCCTGGTGGTCACGCTCAATCCGTGGTGGCTGCTGGCCGGGCTGGTGGCGGGCTACGGCTTCGCCTGGGTCGGGCACTTCGGCTTCGAGAAGAACAAGCCGGCCTCGTTCAAGCGCCCGCTGTACTCCTTCATGGGCGACTGGACGATGTACCGGGACATCTGGGCCGGCCGCGTCAAGATCTGACGACCCGAACGCCAGGGCGCTCCTAGATCAATAGCACGTCGCCCAGCCGCAGCGTGCGCAGCGGGCCCTTCTGCCACAGGTCTTCGAGCGGCTCGGCGCGCGGCATCAGCAGCTCGCGCAGCAGCGGCTCGATGGGCGTCGACGGGTCGGCCAGCAGCACGTAGCGCGGGTCCTGGTTGGCGGGCTCCTCGGCCAGCGGCGCGATCCAGTCGAGCCGCACCAGCGTGTCGAGCACCGGCGCCAGTTGCAGCCCGTCGACCCGCATGCGCGTCAGCAGTTCGCTCGCGCCCATGCCCTTGGCCGGCGTGGCCTGCGCGCGCGCCAGGTGCTGCAGCACTTCCATCGCGAGCTGCATCGGCCAGCCCGCCGCGCCGCCGCGACGCGCCACGCCCGTCAGCAAACTCGGCAGGTAGGCCGCGATGACGGCGCCCAGCAGCACGATCACCCAGGCCACATAGATCCACACCAGCAGGATCGGGAAAGTGGCGAAGGCGCCGTACAGCACCGAATAGGTCGGCACCAGGCTCAGGTAGTAGCCCAGCACGCGCTTGGCGATCTCGATGGCGGCCGCCACGAAGAGGCCGCCGGCCCAGGCGTGCGACCAGCGCACCGTGGTGTTCGGCACGTAGTGGTACAGCCCGGCCATGCCGGCCGCGAGCAGCAGGAATTCCAGGGTGTCGAAGGCCAGCTTGACGATGCCTCCGCCCACCACGTCGCGCGAGGCGGCGAACACGTACGAGGTGGTCGACAGGCTCACCGCAAGAATCAGCGGCCCGAGCGTGATGGTGGCCCAGTAGATCAGCACCCGCTGCGCGAGCGGCCGCGGCGTTCGCACGCGCCAGATGTTGTTGAGCGTCTTGTCGATGGTGAGGATCAGCGCGATGGCGGTGATCAGCAGCACCACCAGGCCCGCGATGCCCAGCCCGCTGGCCTTGCTCGCGAACTGGTTCAGGTAGCCCAGCACCTGGCGCGCGATGTTGTCGGGAATCAGGCTCTCGATCAGCCAGCGCTGCAGGCGGCCCTGCATGGTGGCGAACATCGGGAACACGGTGAACAGCGCGAGCGCCACCGTGAAGAACGGCACCATGGCGATGGTCGTGGTGAAGGTCAGGCTGCTGGCCGTGAGGCCGAGGCGGTCTTCGCGAAAACGCTCCCCCAAGACCGCTGCGGTGTTGCGCCAAGGAAAGCGCGAAAGATCCCTCCAAAGCTGCCTGCGATTCATGGCCGGTATCATGCCATCCGCTCTTTCCCGAGACGCGCCACACCCAGTGCGTCTCCCCCTCTCTCTTTCGCCGCCACCGTGTCCGACACCCCACTCCCGCCCTCTTCCGTCCGCGCCACCCGATGGGCCGCCGTGGGCAGCCTCGTCGGCCTGATCGTGCTGGGCCTGGCCTGGGAGCTGTGGCTGGCGCCGCTGCGCCCGGGCGGCTCGCTGCTGGCGCTGAAGGTGCTGCCGCTGGTCATTCCGCTCGCGGGGCTCTACAAGAACCGCATGTACACCTACCGCTGGGTCAGCCTGATGATCTGGCTCTACTTCACCGAAGGCGTGGTGCGCGCCTGGAGCGACACCAACGGCGTGGGGCAGGTCCTCGCGCTCGTCGAGGTGCTGCTGTGCCTCGTGCTCTTCGCGGCCTGCGCGTGGCATGTGCGCCTTCGCCTGCGCCACGCCAAGGCCGCTGCCGCCGCTGCTGCTGCCCGTCCCCTGGAGGCTTCCGCCCAATGACCACCTCTTCTTCCTCCCTCCTCGATCAACTGCGCGCCATCGTCGGCGCCACGCACGTGCTGACCGAGGGCGACCTCGCGGCCTACGAACAGGACTGGCGCAAGCGCGCGCGCGGCAAGTCGCTCGCCGTGGTGCGCCCGGCCAATGCGCAGCAGGTGGCCGACGTGGTCAAGGCCTGCGCCGCGGCCGGCACGGCCGTCATTCCGCAGGGCGGCAACACTGGCCTGGCGGTCGGCTCCATTCCCGACGACAGCGGCACGCAGGTGGTGCTGAGCCTGCAGCGCCTGAACGCCATCCGCAACATCGACGCCGCCAACCTCACGATGACCGTCGAGGCGGGCTGCATCCTGCAGACCCTGCAGGAGACGGCCGAGAAAGCCGGCTACCTGTTCCCGCTGAGCCTGGCGGCCGAGGGCAGCTGCACCATCGGCGGCAACCTCGCGACCAACGCGGGCGGCACGCAGGTCGTGCGCTACGGCAACACGCGCGACCTGTGCCTGGGCCTGGAAGTGGTCACGCCGCAGGGCGAGATCTGGGAAGGCACGAGCGGCCTGCGCAAGGACAACACGGGCTACGACCTGCGCGACCTGATCGTCGGCAGCGAAGGCACGCTGGGCGTCATCACCGCCGCCACCATGAAGCTGTACCCGCTGCCCGCCGCGCAGCTCACGGCCTGGGCGGCAGTGCCTTCGCTCGACCATGCGGTCACGCTGCTGGGCCTGGCACACAAGCACCTGGGCTCGGGGCTCACGGGCTTCGAGGTGATGGGCAAGTTCGCGCTGAGCCTGGTCGACAAGCACATGCCGCAGCTGCGTGTGCCCTTCATCAATGACGAGGCCGTGCCCTACTGCGTGCTGCTCGAGAACTCCGACAGCGAGTCCGAGGACCACGCCCGCGCGCGCTTCGAGGCGCTGCTCGAAACCGCCTTCGAAGACGGCTGCGTGACCGACGCGGTGGTGGCCGAGAACCTCACGCAGGCGCACCAGCTCTGGCACATCCGCGAGAGCATTCCGCTCGCGCAGGCCGAAGAGGGGCTGAACATCAAGCACGACATCTCGATCCCCGTGTCGCGCATTCCGGCCTTCGTGGAAGCCACCGACGCCCTGCTGAAACGCGAGATCGCCGGCGTGCGGCTCGTGAACTTCGGCCACCTGGGCGACGGCAACCTGCACTACAACGTGCAGGCGCCCGAGAACATCGACACCAAGGCCTTCCTGAAGAACGAGGAAGAGCGCATCAACACGCTGGTCTACGACGCGGTCGAGCAGTTCGGCGGCTCGTTCTCGGCCGAGCATGGCGTGGGCTCGCTCAAGGTCGACAAGCTCGAGAAGCACAAGTCGCCGGTGGCGCTGGAGATGATGCGGGCGATCAAGCGCGGGCTCGATCCGAAGAACATCCTCAACCCGGGGCGCGTGATCCGCGTCTAGCCAGAAAAATCCTCGCCGCGCAGCTCGATAGGCTGCCCGTGCGGCGTGCGCTCCGCCGCGTGGTCCCACGCGTGGCGGTAGCGGGCCAGCTCGTCGCCGGAACTCGCGCCCTTGCGCGCCACGAGGCCTTCGAGCGCGGCGAGCCAGTGGCGGTAGTAGGTGTCGCCCGTGTCCGGGTCGCCCGCGGCCTGCGCGGCGCTGATCTGCGTGGCCAGCGCCTCGGCCCACTCGACCCAGCTGAACAGCCCGCGCTCGTGCAGCGCCAGCGTCATTGCGAAAGCTTGCGCCTCCCACGGTTCCCTGAACACCGGCCCGTCGGCGTCGCGCGGCATGCCCGGGGCGAGGGCGAGCGGCGGCATGTCGTTCGCCTTCATGCCGCGGGCTCCAGGTAGCTTTCCCACGCATCGACCGATACCGCGAGGTTCTGGCGCGGCGCGGCGTCGCCCCACAGCTCGGCTTCGTCGAAGACCACGGTGTAGAGCCATTGCGGCTGCTCGCCCAGGCCCTGCGCATTCGCATCGGCGAACACGTGCGCGCCGTGGATGTGTTCGATCGTGCCGCGCTTGCCCTGCACGTAGCCCGGCAGGCGCGTGTGGTGGTCGACGCGCCCGAGGTGCATGCGCACGGCCTGCCCGACCGCAAAGCGCGCGGGCGCCGATGCGGGGCGCTCGGTGCCGGAGCCCCTGGCGAGCACGGCGGGCACGTTCGCGGCCTGCAGCACGCGGGCGACCGGCGTGGCCGGATGGTGCATCTGCCCGGACGCGATCTCGTCCGCGAAGACCTGTCCGCGTTGCAGCATCAGCTGCTCCAGCGCGCCCAGCCAGATCTGGTAGTAGCTCAGGTCGCGGTAATCGGGCAGCGTCTCGCGCGCGGCGCGGCTGGTGTCGATGTTCCAGGAGCCGGTGGCGCCCATGGCCAGCGTGAGCGCCAGTGCGCGCGGCTCCCAGGCGCCGTGGAACAGCTCGCCTTCGGGCTCGGGCGTGACGGGGCCGAAGCCGGGTTGTCCGCCGAGGTCGGCGTGGGTCGTGTAGGTCATGCGGCGCTCCTTGCCGACGGCGCCTCGACCACGCGCGTGCCGATCATCGAATCGCGCGAGACCAGCGCGGCGAGTTCGTCTTCGCTCCAGCCCTCGGTGCCGGCCGGGCGCTGCGGGATCACGAGGTAGCGCACCTCGGCGGTCGAGTCCCAGACGCGGATGCGCGTGGTCTCGGGCAAGGTGGTGCCGAAGTCGGCCAGCACGCCGCGCGGGTCTTTCACGGCGCGCGAGCGGTAGGGCGCGCTCTTGTACCAGGTGGGCGGCAGGCCGAGCACGGGCCAGGGGTAGCAGCTGCACAGGGTGCAGACCACCATGTGGTGCTGGTCGTCGGTGTTGGCCACCGCGACCATGTGTTCGCCCTGGCGGCCGGTGTAGCCCAGCGAGGCGATGGCCGCCGTGGCGTCGGCCATCAGCCACTCATGAAACTTTCGGTCGACCCAGGACCGCGCCACCACCCGCGCGCCGTTGCGCGGGCCGATGCGGGTCTGGTAGGTGTCGATCAGCGCGTCGAGCGCGGCGGGGTCGATGTAGCCTTTTTGCGTGAGCACGCTTTCGAGGGCGCGCACGCGCAGGTCCATCTCGCCGAGTTCGCTGCTGTGGTCGTGGGAATGGTCGTGGGAGTGGTCATGGCCGGTCATCGGCCGATGCTAGCGCCGCCCCGTAAAATTCCCAACATGACCCTCCCTGCCCGCCCCGTCCGCTCCCAGTACGAAGATTTCATGCGCCACGTCGACACGCACGGCGTGTTCAAGAGCGACCGCACGGGCACGGGCACCAAGAGCGTGTTCGGCCACCAGATGCGCTTCGACCTGAACGAGGGCTTTCCGCTGGTGACCACGAAGAAGGTGCACCTGAAGTCCATCATCCAGGAACTGCTGTGGTTCCTGACCGGCTCGAGCAACAACAACTGGCTCAAGGAGCGCGGCGTCACCATCTGGGACGAATGGGCGCGCGAAGACGGCGACCTGGGCCCCGTGTACGGCGTGCAGTGGCGCAGCTGGCCCACGCCCGACGGCGGCCACATCGACCAGATTTCCGACGTCATCAAGACGCTGAAGAGCAACCCCGACTCGCGCCGCATCATCGTGAGCGCCTGGAACGTGGCCGAGCTGTCGAAGATGGCGCTCATGCCCTGCCACGCCTTCTTCCAGTTCTACGTGGCACCGCCGCAAGCCGAGGGCGAGCGCGGCAAGCTCAGCTGCCAGCTCTACCAGCGCAGCGCCGACATCTTCCTGGGCGTGCCCTTCAACATCGCCAGCTACGCGCTGCTCACGCACATGGTGGCGCAGCAGTGCGACCTCGACGTGGGCGATTTCATCTGGACCGGCGGCGACTGCCACATCTACAGCAACCACGCCGAGCAGGTGAAGCTGCAGCTCAGCCGCACGCCCTTCCCCTACCCCACGCTGAACATCAAGCGCAAGCCCGACTCGATCTTCGACTACCAGTATGAAGACTTCGAGGTGCTGGACTACAAGCACGGCGACCCGATCAAGGCGCCGGTGGCGGTGTGAACGCGATGAGCGCCGCCACGCCCCGCATCAACCTGATCTTCGCGCGCGCCGCCAACGGCGTGATCGGCGTGAACAACACCATTCCCTGGCACCTGCCCGAGGACATGGCGCACTTCAAGCAGCAGACCGCGGGCGCGCCCGTGGTGATGGGCCGCAAGACCTGGGACTCGCTGCCCCCGCGCTTTCGCCCGCTGCCGGGCCGCCGGAACATCGTGGTCACGCGACAAGCCGACTGGCAAGCCGAAGGCGCGCAAGCGGTCGGCAGCCTGCCCGATGCGCTGTCGCTGTGCACGCCGTCGGACTCGCCCGAAGTCTGGGTGATCGGCGGCGCACAGATCTACGCCGAAGCCGAACCACTGGCCCAACGCGCCGTGGTCACCGAGATCGCACGCGACTACGAAGGCGACGCGCACGCCCCCGTGCTCGACGCCGCCGTGTGGCGCGAGACGCAGCGCGAGTCGCACGTCTCGGCCAAGGACGGCCTGCCCTTCAGCTTCGTGACCTACGAACGCATCGCGGCATGACGATCAAGCACCGCGCGCCCGGTACCTCGCCACAACTGTCGCGTCGCACCGTGCTGGCCGGTGCCGCCCTGCTCGCCGGCCTCGCGCCGCTGCAGGCCCTGCAGGCCGCCGGGCCGCTGGAGTCGGACGAAGAGGCGCTCTTCATGCCCGGCACCGCGCGCCCCACGGCCGACGGCCGGCTCGAGGTCGACGTGCATGCCTGGGTGTTCGAGCGCGAGCACCGCTGGGGCCTCGACGCCGCGCTCGCGCGCTACCTCGGCATGAACCTGAAGAAGCTCACGCCGGCCGCGCGGCTGCGCTTCAGCCAGCGCACCGCGCTGTTCCATGCCGAGTCGGAAGAAGACAAGGTGATCGACGTCGTCTTCGACGGCTCGGCCACGCGCCTCACGATGCCGCCCACGGGCGCCGACGGCCGCAGCAACCTGCGCGCGGTCGTCGAGGCCTCGCACATCCCGGCGTCGCAGGAGTGGCTGCCCTTCCATGGCGTGACCGGCCCGGGCGAGCTGCTGCCGCGCTTTCGCGGCCGTGCGCAGATCGTGCCGGCGCAGGGCGTGTCGGTCATCTCGGACATCGATGACACCATCAAGCGCACGCAGGTGCGCGACCGGCGCGAGATGCTGCTGAACACCTTCGCGCGCCGCTTCGAGGCCGCGCCCGGCATGGCGGCGCACTACCGCGCGCTGGCGCAGGCGCCCGGCACGCGCTTTCACTACCTCTCGGGCAGCCCGATCCAGCTGTACCCCGCGCTCACCGACTTCATTCGCGACGCCGACTTTCCCGCCGGCAGCATGCACCTGCGCGAGAGCACGACCTGGCGCACACTGATCCCGAGCGCCGAAGACTCGCGCGCGCACAAGCTCGGCGTGATCGAGCGGTTGCTGGCCGAATTTCCGCAGCGCCGCTTCCTGCTCGTGGGCGATTCGGGCGAGGCCGATCCCGAGATCTATGCGCAGGTGTTCCGCGCGCATCCGCAGCGCATCGACGGCATCGTGATCCGCGACGTGACCGACGAGAACCGGCTGTCCGACCGCTACCGCGCCACCTTCGAAGGCATCGCGCCCGTGGTCTGGCACCTGCTGCGGCCCGACACCACCGCCTGGCCCATTCAACCGGCCAATCGATAGCGGCACCGACGACGGCTCACGCCGTGCGCGCACCCAGCCAGCGCCGGTAGCGCTTCGTCAGCCGCTTCGTGCGCAGCTGGTCGAGCACCAAGGTCAGGAACGGCGAATGCGCAGGCGCGCTGTTGCGGCCCGGGCGCAGCGTGCGCAGCCGGCGCTTCACCAGCGCCATGCGCGCCAGCGCGGCCATGACCTGGTCCTTCCAGTCGACCTGCGGGCTCTGCGCCGCCGCGTCTTCGCCCGCGCGCCAGCGTGCGGGCAGGTCGGGCGCGACGGCCAATGCGGTGGCCATGCCAACCACGGCGACGCCTTCTCCCAGCACCCGTTCGGCGACGGCGCGGCGCACGATGCCACCCGTGGTCATGACCGGCATGCGCGCCTCGGCGGCCAGCTCCCGGGCGAACTCCAGGAAGTAGGCCTCGCGCGCCAGCGTGCGGCCGTCGGCGGTGCGTCCCTGCATCGCCGGGCTCTCGTAGCTGCCGCCCGACAGCTCGACCAGGTCCACCGCCTCGTCGTTGAGCCAGCGGATGACCTGCTTGGCATCGTTCTCCGAGAAGCCGCCGCGCTGGAAGTCGGCGGAGTTGAGCTTCACGGCCACGGCGAAGCCGCGCGCCACGCGGGCCCGCACGGCACGCACCACGTCGAGCAGAAAGCGCGCGCGGTTCTCCAGGCTGCCGCCCCAGGCGTCGGTGCGCTGGTTGGTCAGCGGCGACAAGAACTGCGAGAGCAGGTAGCCGTGCGCGGCATGCACCTGCACGCCGGTGAAGCCCGCGCGCTCGGCCGCCTGCGCCGTGGCGGCGAAGCGGTCGACGGTCTCGGCGATCTCCGCCTCGCTCATGGCCCGGGGCTGCACGAAAAGCTTGCTGTGCTTGCCCAGATCGAGCGCCACCGACGACGGCGCCCAGGCCGTGCCGCCCATGCTGATCTGCACCTGCCGGCCCGGATGGTTGATCTGCATCCACACCTGCGCGCCGCCGCTGCGCGCGGCCGTGGCCCATTCGGTGAAGCGCTCCAACGGCGTATCGGCTTCGAGCACGACGCCGCCCGGGCCGGTGAGCGCGCGGCCGTCGATCATCACGTTGCCCGTGAGGATCAGGCCCGCCCCGCCCTGTGCCCAGACGCGGTACAGGTCGTGCAACGCCGCGCCCGGCAACTGTCCGGCATCGGCCATGTTTTCCTCCATGGCGGCCTTGGCCAGGCGGTTGGGCAGGACGCTCCCGTTGGGCAGGGTCAGCGGCAGGAAAAGCGGCGAGGAGTTCACGATGAGGACCGGGTGGTGGAGTGGAAAAACCCGATGCTAAGATTCAAGCCAACTTGAAGGTCAAGCGATATGAAGATCGGTGAACTGGCAGACAAGACCGGCATGGCGCCCTCGGCCATCCGCTTCTATGAGCAAAGCGGCCTGCTGCCCGCGCCCGAGCGCGGCGCCAATGGGTACCGCGTCTACAACGAGGCCGCGCTCAAGCGGTTGCAGCTGATCCAGATCGCGCAGAACCTCGGCTTCTCGCTGGACAGCCTGCGCAGCGCCTTCGCAGGCTGCGAGGTCTTCTCGGCCGACGACCTGCTCGAACGTCTCGACGGCCGCGTGCGCGAAATCGACCAGCTCATGGCCGGCCTGCGCGCGCAGCGGCGCGACCTGACCGACCTGCGCGCCACCTTGCGCCAGACCTGGGCCGCCGGCGAATGCATGGACCCCGCCACGCTGGCCGAAAGCATGGCTACGACCAGAAACAAAGTGGCACGTCCCTCGCGCCCGCAGAAAGAACTGGAAACTTCGGTACACGCCTCGAAAGGCATGCGCGGCGCAGGGTTTAGACAGCGCTAATTGTTTGTGCGCACAATGTCCGGACCGCCCTCCCCTCAACACAAGGAGACGACCCATGTCCATGGAATTTCTTCGGACCCTCGCCGAGCAGAAATTGCCATACGTCCTCCACACGCCCGCAGACATCGACAGGCTGCGCGTGCTGCGTGCCGCCGACCTCGTGACTGCCTTCATTCCGCCGTCGGAGCACGCGCCCGACGAGCGCGCGATCCATCAGCTGGCCCAGGTGGAATCGATCACCGCGAAGGGCCGCCTGGCCCTGAACAAGGCGACCTCTTCGTTCATCGAACTCTGAGGTGCGCCCGCACGCTCAGGCAACGTTCAGACCACGCCCTGCGCCAGCATCGCATCGGCCACGCGCACGAAGCCGGCGATGTTCGCGCCATCCACGTAGCTCACGCTGCCGTCGGCGCGCGAACCGTAGTGCAGGCACGACTCGTGGATGCCCTGCATGATCTGCAGCAGGCGCGCATCGACCTCGTCGCGCGTCCATGACAACCGGGCCGCGTTCTGGCTCATCTCCAGGCCCGACGTGGCCACGCCGCCCGCGTTGCTGGCCTTGCCCGGCGCGTACAGCACACCGTGGCCTTCGAGCACCTTCACGGCCTCCATGGTCGAGGGCATGTTGGCGCCTTCGGCCACGCACACCACGCCGTTCTTCACCAGCGTGCGCGCGTCTTCCTCGTTGAGCTCGTTCTGCGTGGCGCTGGGCAATGCCACGTCGACCGGCACGTGCCACGGCGTGGCGCCGGCCACGAAGCGGGTGCCGGTGCGCTCGGCGTAGTCGCTCACGCGGCCGTAGAGGTGGTTCTTCACGTCCATCAGCACGGCCAGCTTCTCGGGCGTGAAGCCTTCCTCGTCGACCACGGTGCCGCTCGAGTCGGACACGGTGACCACCTTGGCGCCCAGCGCCATGGCCTTCTCGATGGTGTACTGCGCCACGTTGCCCGCGCCCGAGACGCTCACGCGCAGGCCGTCGAAGCTGCGGCCCTTGCGCTTGAGCATTTCCTGCGCGAAGTAGACGTTGCCGTAGCCCGTGGCCTCGGGGCGGATCAGCGAACCGCCGAAGCTCAGGCCCTTGCCGGTGAACACGCAGTCGGCGCGGTTGGTGAGCTTCTTGACCATGCCGGCCATGAAGCCGACCTCGCGCCCGCCCACGCCCACGTCGCCGGCCGGTACGTCGGTGTCGGAGCCCACGTGGCGGAACAGCTCGGTCACCAGGGCCTGGCAGAAGCGCATCACCTCGCCCTGGCTCTTGCCCTTGGGATCGAAGTCGGCACCGCCCTTGCCGCCGCCCATGGGCAGCGTGGTCAGCGCGTTCTTGAAGGTCTGCTCGAAGGCCAGGAACTTGAGGATCGACAGGTTCACCGAGGGGTGGAAGCGCATGCCGCCCTTGTAGGGGCCGATGGCCAGGCTGTGCTGGATGCGGAAACCGCGGTTGACCTGCACCTCGCCGTGATCGTCCACCCAGGACACGCGGAACATGATCACGCGCTCGGGCTCCACCAGCCGCTCCAGCAGGCTGTGGCTCGTGTACTTGGGGTGCTTCTCGATGTAGGGCCACAGGCTCTCCATCACTTCGGTCACGGCCTGCAGGTACTCGGGCTGTCCGGGGTTGCGTTGTGCGACGTGTGCGAGGAACCCCCCGACGGATGCGTGCTTCATTCCAATCAATCCTCTGTTTTCCAAAACGGTGCATAACCTTATGCGAATCCTGCATTTTGCCGGATCAGAGAACCAGATTGAGGCACAAAGCCCTAACAAGGTGCGTTGTTTGGGGCGAGTGGCGTGGAGAGGCCCCAACTTGGAACATCGCCGGAGCGCACCGGCGCCCGGAAAAGCGGTCAGAATCCCGCCCCGCGCGCCCTCCCGCACGGCCCGTCTCGGAATTCAAAGATGCAGATCAGCTACCGCTTCCAGTTCTCGCAGGCGCATGTGCTCACCGGCTTCCTGCGCAACCTGCAGCAGGTCTGGTGGGTCCGGTTCAAGTGGCCGTTGGCACTCCTGTTCGCCCTGGCCCTGGCCGTGTGCGTCTTCGAAGGGTTGCCCGTCCTGGCGGTCGTTTTCGCGGTCGGCATCGCGCTGCTGCTGAGCGCGCCGGCCATCGCCCGGCTGGCCCTCCATCGCTTCAGGAAGAGCCCCTTCTACAACGACGAAATCGACTTCTCGCTGTCGGAGAGCGGCTCCCACGCACGGGGCCGCCACAGCGAGGTGCGCCACGGCTGGGAGGCCTACACCAAGGCCCGCCGCTTCAAGGACGGCCTGCTGCTGTGTCACGGCCCGGACGCATTCCACTGGTTGCCCGATGCGGCCGCGGCCGATCCGGCGGCCATTGCAGCGGCGCAGCAGCTGGCACGCGCGCGCATCCGGGACTATCGCGAGCTCTGACCGGGAAGCGGGGACGATGAAGGCAAGGCGCCCCGGATCAAGGGCACGCCCGCCTGCTACTTGCGCGCCTTCTCGATCTCGGCCATCAGTTCCTTGACGGTGGCCTCGCCGACCGAGGCCGTGTACTTGTCGATCACCGGCTTCACCTTGGCGCGCAGCTTCGCCATCTCTTCGGGTGGCAGCTCCGAAACCGTCATGCCGGCCTTCTTGAGCGCGTCGAGCGCGCTGTCGGCGGCGCCGCGCGAGGCCTGGCGCTGGAACGTGGTCGCCTCCGCGGCGGCCTCGTTGATGATCTTCTTTTCGTCGGCACTCATGCCGTCCCAGGTCTTGCGGCTGATCAGCAGCGCCTGCGGGTTGTAGATGTGGCGGGTCTGGGTGATGTACTTCTGCACTTCCGCGAACTTGGACGACAGGATGGTCGTGTTCGGGTTCTCCTGGCCGTCGACCGCCTTCTGGTCGAGCGCGGGATACAGCTCGGGGAACGGCAGCGGCGTGGCGTTGGCGCCCAGCGCGCTGAACATGTCGATGTAGATCGGCGACTGGATCACGCGGATCTTCAACCCCGCGATGTCGTCGGCCTTGACGATCGGGCGCTTGCTGTTCGTCAGGTTGCGAAAGCCCAGGTCCCAGTAGCCCAGGCCGTGCAGCGCCTTGTCTTCCAGCTTGGCCATCAGCTTCTGGCCGAAGGGGCCGTCGGTGACGACGTCGGCTTCCTTGCCGCTGTTGAAGAGGAACGGGAAGTCGTAGGCCGCGAACTCCTTCACCTGCGCCGACAGGATGCCGGCGTTGAGCACGGTCATCTCCACCGTGCCGCCCTGCAGTGCCGACACCGTCTGCAGGTCGCCGCCCAGCGTGCCGCCCGGGAACAGCTTCACGGTGATCTTGCCGCCCGACTTCGCGGCCACGAGGTCGGCGAACTTCTGCGCGCCCTGCGCCTGCGGATGGCCGGCCTGGTTCTGGAACGCGAACTTGATCGTGCGCTCCTTGAGCTGCGCGAACGCACCTGGGGCGGCGAACGCGAGGGCCGCCGCCATGGCGGCCAGCAGCAGGGTGCGCTTCGAATGCTTCGTCTTCATGGTGATGTCTCCTTCTCTTTGTTGGGGTTGGTGCAAACGGCTGGGCCTACGCCCTCTTCTTGAACAACGCCGAGGCCCCGCTGGCGCGCGCCACCTCTTCGGCGGCCTGGCACAGCGCCGGTCCCAGCGCCTCCATCCGCTGCGGCGTGAGCCGCACCGACGGGCCCGCGATGGTGACGACCCCGATCGCCGTGCCGTCCGCGCCGAACACGGGCGCGGCCATGGCGGTCATCGCGGGGGCGAACACCTCGTTGATCATGCTGAAACCGCGCTGGCGCGCCGCCTTCACGAAAGCCATCACGGCCTTGAGCGACGTGGGGGCCTTGGGGCCGTAGTCCTCGGGCTTGCCCAGCCCCTTCTTGGCGACGAGCGCCATCGCGTCGTCCTCGCCCATGGTGGACAGCCACGCGTGCCCGGCTGCGCTGCACGAGAGCGCGACCGACAGGCCCATGTCGGGGTCGTAGCGAAGGCCGTGCGTGGCGCCTTGGGCCTTCGCGACAAAGGTCAGGTCTTCGCCGTCGACCACCGCCAGGCGCACGAGCTCGCCCGAGGTCGAGGCCAGCTGGTCGAGCAGCGGCTGCGCGATGTCGACGATGCCCGATCGGCTGAGGAACGACAGGCTGATCGAGACCAGCTTGATGGTCAGCACGTAGTGGCCGTCGCGCGCCTCTTGTCGCACGTAGCCGCAGCGGATGAGCTCCGCGAGCAATCGGTGCGATGCACTCAATGGAATCTGCAATTCGCTGGCCAACGCCGACAGCGCGCACCCCTCGGGATGCTCCGCCAGATGTTCCAGCACCTTGAAGCTGCGTTCCAGTATTCCGCTCATTTCGTCCTCCAGATGTCGTCTCGTCAACGCGGGCGATGCGGCCCGCCACTCAGGGTCCGCCAGCGTAGCAGAACTCAGGGAAGGGATTTCCATTATGGAAATTCTTTCCAACAAAAATACGATCGCCTCCGTCCGGCATTTTTTCCTTCCCCCTTTCTTCCTTCCCGCCTGAGGACCCTTCGTGAAACTTCTTCGTATGCTTGCCGTGGCCGGCCTGTGCGCCGGCCTCACCGCCCCGTCGTGGGCGCAGCAGGAGCGCGTGATCCGCTTCGGCCACCTGAACAACGCCGACCACCCCGTGAGCTTCGGCGTCAAGCGCTTTGCCGAACTGCTCTCGGCCAAGAGCGGCGGCAAGATGAAGGTCCAGGAGTTCCCCGCCTCCCAACTGGGCAACGAGATGCAGCAGCAGTCGGCCCTGCAGGGCGGCGTGCAGCAGATGTCGGCACCGGCCACCACGTCGCTCGCAGGCATCGTCAAGGAGTTCGGCCTCGTCGACTTCCCCTTCTCGGTGAACAACTTCGCGCAGGCCGATGCACTGCTCGACGGGCCTCTGGGACAAGCCCTCATCGCCAAGCTCCCCGAGAAGGGCCTCGTCGCGCTCGGCTACTGGGACCTGGGCTTTCGCAACGTCACCAACAGCAAGCGTCCCATCGCCAAGCCTGAAGATCTCGAAGGTCTGAAGATCCGTGTGATCCCCAACCCTGTGTTCCTCGAGACCTTCAAGGCCTTCAAGGCCAACCCGGTGCCGATGCCCTTCGCCGAGCTGTACGGCGCCCTCGAAGCCAAGGCAGTCGATGGCCAGGAGAACCCCTATGCGGTGATCCTGTCGAACAAGTTCTACGAAGTGCAGAAGTTCGTGAGCGCCACCAACCATGTGTACGCCGCCAACATCGTGTTGGTGAGCAAGAAGTTCTGGGACTCGCTCACGCCCGCCGAGCAGAAGATGATGAACGACGCGGCCAACGAGGCACGCGGCTACCAGCGCCAGGTCAGCCGCGCTGCCGCGCAGAAGGCTGTGGGCGACCTGCAGGCCAAGGGCGCGCAGTTCAACGAACTCAGCGCCGCCGAACAAAAGCGCATGCGCGACATCGCCAAGCCCGTCGTCGACAAGTTCGCCGCACAGTACGACCCCGCCATCGTCAAGCTCTACAACGACGAGCTCGCACGCATCCGCAAGTAAGTCAGCAAGCCAGCCCGTCCCTCACCGAAGCTCCCCATGAAGATCCTCGTTCTCCACGGCCCCAACCTCAACCTGTTCGGTCGCCGCGAACCGCACATCTACGGCAAGACCACGCTCGCCGAAATCAACGCGCAGTTGCAGGCGCTCGCCGTCGAACTCGGCGTGACGCTGGACACCATCCAGTCGAACCACGAAGGCGACCTGATCGACTTCCTGCACACCCACATCGACGATGCGCAGGGCGCGCTGGTGAACCCCGCCGGCCTCACGCAGCACGGCGTGCCGCTGCACGACGCGATCAAGGCCATGCCGTTCCCGACCATCGAGGTCCACATGTCCAACATCGCCGCGCGCGAGGCATGGCGCGCGCATTCGATCATCTCGCCGGCGGTGAAGGGCACGGTCCAGGGCCTGGGCCCGCTGTCGTACCTGGCGGCGTTGCGCGCGCTGGTCGACATGCAGCGCCAGGCGCAAGCGCAAGCACAGGCCTCCGCATGACCCGCTGGCTCGACCGGTGCTGCAGCGGCATCGAGGCGCTGATCGCGGCCGCGCTCGCGGTCATGGTCGTGCTCGTGTTCGGCAACGTGGTGCTGCGCTATGGCTTCAACTCGGGCATCACGGTGTCCGAGGAAATCTCGCGCTGGCTCTTCATCTGGATGACCTTCCTGGGCGCCGTGGTGGCGCTGAAGGAGCACGGGCACCTGGGTGTGGACATGGTGGTGCAGAAGCTGCCCCCCATCGGCAAGAAGATCTGCCTGGCCGTCGGCCATGTGGTCATGCTCTACATCGTCTGGCTGCTGCTGCAGGGCAGCATCGCGCAGGCGCGCATCAACTGGGACGTGACGGCGCCCGTCACCGGCGCCTCGATGGCCATCGTCTACGCCGCGGGCATCGTGTTCTCGGTGCTGGCCGGGCTCATCCTGGCGCTCGACCTGCTGCGCCTGCTCACGGGCCGCATCGCCGACCATGAACTGGTGATGGTGCAGGAGTCGGAAGAAGCGGTGCAGCTGCAGCAGATCCTGGGTTCGCAAGACGCCAAGGAACCGGGAGCACGGCCATGACCATCGCTGTTTTCGTCGGCTCGCTGCTGCTCGCCATGGCGATGGGCATTCCCATCGCCTTCTCGCTGCTGGCCAGCGGCGTCGCGCTGATGTGGCACCTCGACCTGTTCGACGCGCAGATCCTCACGCAGAACGTGATCGGCGGCGCCGACAGCTTTCCTCTTCTGGCCGTGCCCTTCTTCATGCTCGCGGGCGAGATCATGAACGTGGGCGGGCTGTCCAAGCGCATCGTCGACTTCGCACTCGCGCTCGTGGGCCACGTGAAGGGCGGCCTGGGCTACGTGACCATCATGGCCGGCTGCCTGCTGTCGGCGCTCTCGGGCTCGGCCGTGGCCGACGCCGCCGCCCTCACCGCACTGCTGCTGCCGATGATGGTGCGCGCGGGCCACGACAAGCCGCGCGCGGCCGGCCTCATTGCGGCCACCGGCGTGATCGGCCCCGTGATTCCGCCGAGCATCGGCCTGGTGATCTTCGGCGTGGCGGCCAACGTGTCGATCTCCAAGCTGTTTCTCGCGGCCATCGTGCCGGGGCTGCTGATCGGCGGCGCGCTGTGGATCACCTGGGCCTGGCTGGTGCGGCGCGAAAAGATCGTGCCGCCGCCGCGCAAGTCGTCGGCCGAGATTGCTGCCGCCTTCCGCAACGCGCTGTGGGCGCTGATGCTGCCGGTGATCATCCTCGTGGGCCTGCGCATGGGCGTGTTCACGCCCACCGAGGCCGCGGTGGTGGCCGCCGTGTATGCGCTCTTCGTGTCGACGGTGGTGTACCGCGAGATCACCTGGAAGGACCTGTACGCCATCTTCGTGAGCGCGGCCAAGACCAGCGCCATCGTGATGTTCCTGATCGCCGCGGCGATGGTGAGCGCCTGGCTCATCACGGTGGCCGACCTGCCCTCCAAGATCGTGGGCATGCTGCAGCCGTTCATGGGCAACCAGATGCTTCTCATGATCGCGATCATGGTGCTCGTGATGGTGGTGGGCACGGCGATGGACATGACGCCGACCATCCTCATCCTCACGCCGGTGCTCATGCCCGTGGTGAAGGCGGCCGGCATCGACCCCGTGTACTTCGGCGTGCTGTTCATCATCAACAACTCGATCGGCCTCGTCACGCCGCCTGTGGGCACGGTGCTCAACGTGGTGGCCGGCGTCGGCAAGATCTCGATGGACGACGTCACGCGCGGCGTGGTGCCGTTCATGCTGGCCGAGTTCGCGATCCTGTTCGTGATGGTGGCGTTTCCGCAGCTGGTGATCGTGCCGGCGCGGTGGTTCGGGGGCTGAGCCGATGCGCGCCGTTTTCCTCACCGCGCTCGCCCTGCTCACCGCCCTGCCCGCCGCTGCACAAGACCCCGAACGCGAAGTGCTGCCCGAGCAGCGCCAGCGGCTGGCCTTCATCGCGCCCTCCGGCCTCGCGCCGCTGGGCAGCGGCAAGATGGTCTTCAGCGCCTTCCATGTCACGACGGGCCAGGAGCTGTGGATCACCGACGGCAGCAATGCCGGCACCACCCTGTTGAAAGACATCCGGCCGGGCTTCCGGGGGTCGTTCCCTGCCGGTCAGGTCGCGTTCAAGGGCCACGTCTACACCACGGCCACCGACGGCGCGAGCGGGCTCGAGCTCTGGCGCACCGACGGCACCGCCGCCGGCACGACGCAGGTGATCGACCTGCGCCCCGGCGAGGAAGGCGCGATGCCCAACGAGCTGACCGTGTTCCGCGACGCGCTCTACTTCGTGGCCGACGACGGCCAGACCGGCTTCCAGGTGTGGAAGACCACGGGCGATGCGAAGGGCACCACGCGCGTGTCCGCCGTCGATGCCGGGCCGCGCGCCCTCACCCGCCAGCTCACCGTCGCCGGGCCGCGCCTGTTCTTCACGGCGACCACGCGCACGCACGGCCACGAGCTCTGGGTGACCGACGGCTCGCCCGAGCACACGCGCCTGGTGAAGGACATCCGCCCGGGCATCGAGGACGCGGGCATCCAGAACCTCACGGCCGTGGGCAATGACATTTACTTCACCGCGCACGACGGCGAGCACGGCGCCGAACTGTGGAAGAGCGACGGCACCGAACATGGCACGCAGCTGGTGAAAGACCTGCGCCCCGGCGCCGCGCCCTCGCGGCCGACGCACCTGGCAGTGCTGGGCCGCACGCTGTACTTCTCGGCCGACGACGGCGTGCACGGCATCGAGCTGTGGAAGACTGACGGCACCGCGAAGGGCACAGTGCTGGTGAAGGACATCCGCCCCGGCCCGAGCGGCTCCATGTCGAGCGCGATCGCCGTGATGGGCGGCAAGCTCTACTTCGCCGCGACCGACGGCGTGTCGGGCGCGGAGCTATGGCGCAGCGACGGCACGGCGGCGGGCACGGTGCGCGTGAAGGACATCGCACCGGGCGCGGAGAATGGCTCGCCAGCGCGCTTCGCCGTCATCGGCGCGCGCCTGTGGTTCGCGGCGAACGGCGGCGGTGGCCGGGGCGTCGAGCCGTGGACCAGCGACGGAACGCCGGCCGGCACGCGCGCCGTGGCCGACCTCGCCGCCGGCGAACGTCACGCCATGCCGCTGGGCTTTCGCACGCTGGGCGACGCCGTGCTCTTCGTGGCCGACGACGGCCATGGCAACGACCGCCTGTGGTCGCACCGCAGGGACGGCAAGGTGACATTGATCGGCGATCCGCTCAAGGAGCGGCTGCGCTGACACCGAAGGCCTGCGTGGCCGCGTAGTCGCGCAAGGCCTGCTGCATGGCCGCGGCAATGGCGGGGTGCGTCGGGTCGTGGCCTGCGCCCTGCGCCCACTGCAGCGGCGCACCCAACACCTGCGCCAGTGCCTGCGCGCCCTCGGGCGGACACAGCGCGTCCTGCGTGCCGTGCACGATCAACGTGGGCACGGCAGGCAACGCGGCGCAGCGCTGCAACAACGAGGGCGCATCGAGCCAGCAGCTGTGCCGCAGATAGTGGCTCTGCACGCGGTAGCGCGCCACGAGCCGCGGCAGCATCGCTTCGTCGATCGGCGGCGCTGTGCCTCCCGTGGCGAGGCGCTGCTCCCAATCGAACCAGCAGCGCGTCAGCTCGCATTGCCGCGCCCAGGTGCCGTGTGCGAAGACCTCGGCGATCGGCACCGTCACCGGGCATTGCCGGCGCCCGGCCTCGTCCCACAGTGCGCGCCATGCGGGGCCGTCGTGCTGCAGGGCACCGGCGAAGAGCGCGTGGATGTCGCCCGGGCGCGCGAGGAACACGTTGCGCAGCAGCAGGCCCGCGACGGCCTCCGGGGCGTCGAGCGCATGCATCAGCGCCAGCGTGGCGCCCCACGAGCCGCCCACCACCAGCCATCGATCGATGCGCAGATGCGCGCGCAGCAGACGCAGGTCGGCCAGCAGATCGGCGAGCGTGTTGTGTTCGATCGATCCTGCAGGTGTGCTGAGGCCCGAACCGCGCTGATCGGGGCAGACGATGCGGTAGTGCGCCGGATCGAAGTCCCGGCGCAACAGCGGCGAGCAGCCCGAGCCCGGCCCGCCGTGCAACACCACCACGGGCAGGCCCGCCGGGTTGCCATGCTCCTCGACGTGCATCACATGCCCGCCATCCAGCGGCAGGCGATGGGTGATCGTCATCGGCGCGTGTTCTCAGCTCAGCGCGTTCGCGTCGGTGCGAAAGACGAGGTCGCCCGCACGCCGCGCGCCCGGCACGAAGCGGATCGGCGTGCCATGGTCGCGCGGATCACCCGCCGCCTTGACCATCGCCTCCACCTCCTCATGCCGCGGACTCTTCGGGCACACCGGGTCCGTGGCCGCCGCGTCGCCGGTCAGCAGAAAAGCCTGGCAGCGACAGCCCCCATGATCCTTCTCCTTCTCGTCGCAGCTCTGGCAGGTGCTGCTCATCCAGCCCGTGCCACGGTACGCGCCGAAGGCCGGGTTCTCCTGCCAGATGCTGCGGATGCTGTGCTCGCGCACATTGGGAAAGTCGAGCCCGGGCAGCATGCGCGCGCTGTGGCACGGCAGCGCCACGCCGTCGGGCGCGACCACGAGGAACACGCTGCCCCACCCCGCCATGCAGGGCTTGGGCTTGCCCTCGGCGTAGTCGGGCACCACCCAGAGGATCTTCATGCGGCCGTCCAGGCGCGGGCGATGGGTTTCCACCACCGCCTCGGCCGTTGCCAGCATGTCGCGCGAGGGCATCAGCATCTCGCGGTTGCGCCAGGCCCAGCCGTAGTACTGCACGTTGGCGAGTTCGAGAAAGTCGGCTTCCATCGCCTCGGCCATCTCGATGATCCGGCCCACGTGCGGCAGGTTGTAGCGGTGCATCACGCAGTTCAGCACCATCGGGTAGCCGAGGTCCTTGATGGTGCGGGCCACGCGCTGCTTGAGATCGAAGGTCTTCGTGGAGCTGAGGAAGTCGTTGAGCTCGCGGCTCGAATCCTGGAACGACAGCTGGATGTGGTCCAGCCCCGCGCGCTTCAACGTCTCGGCCCGCTGCGGCGTGAGGCCCACGCCCGAGGTGATCAGGTTGGTATAGAAGCCGAGCTCGTGCGCCGCCGCGACCAGCTCGGGCAGGTCGTCGCGCAGCAGCGGCTCGCCGCCCGAGAAGCCCAGCTGCACCGCCCCCATCGCGCGTGCCTCGCGGAACACGCGAATCCATTCGGCCGTGTCCAGCTCCTCGCGGTAGCGCGTGTAGTCGACCGGGTTGGAGCAGAAGGCGCAGTGCAGCGGACAGCGGTAGGTCAGCTCGGCCAGCAGCCACAGGGGCGGCTTGGCCACGGCGCGGGGTTGCACCTCAGCGAATCCAGTGGCGTCCACGGGCCTGCTCCAGAAATTCGAGCACGTCGGCATGCAGATCGCTCTCGCCGAAGGTGCGCTCCAGGTCGGCCACGAGCGCGGCCACCGAGGTCTTGCCGTCGCAGCGCTGGAGGATCTCGGCCGCCGGCCCGTTCAGCTTGATCATGCCCTCGGGGAACAGCAGCACGTGGCACTGCTGCGCCTCTTCCCACTGCATGCGGTAGATCGAGGTGAGCGCCGGCTGGGCATCGTCGGTCCATGCGGTCATGGCTGCTGGTCTTTCGGAAGGTCGTCGGGATAAGCCTTCTCGATCGCGTCGAGCATGGCCCAGAGGATGTCGAGCTTGAAGCCCAGGATGTGCAGCGCGCGCTGCTGCCGCTCGCGCGTGGTGCACCACCGCATCGCCACCTCGAGGCCGTGCTCGACGTCGCGGTCGGCCAACGGAATACGGCTGCGAAAGTAGTCCAGGCCCGAGGTGTCGATCCACGGGTAGTGCGTGGGCCAGCCCGCGAGCCGGTCCTTGTGGATGCGCGGCGCGAACATCTCGGTGAGCGAGGAGATCACCGCCTCCTGCCACGGCGCCGTGCGCGCGAAGTTCACGTACGCATCGACCGCGAAGCGCACGCCGGGCACCACGAGCGCATGGGACTCGAGCACCTCGCGCGCCAGGCCGGTGGCGATGCCCAGGCGGGTCCAGATCTCGATGCCGCCCGCGTTGGCGCCTTCATGGTCGCCGTGCCCGTCGTGGTCGAGCATGCGCACCACCCAGCGCCGGCGCGTGGCGCGGTCGTCGCAGTTGGACAGAACGGCGGCGTCCTTCACCGGGATGCGGCACTGGTAGTAGAAGCGGTTCGCCACCCAGCCGCGCACCTGGAAGGGCTGCAGTTCGCCCGCGTTGAGCCGGCGATTGAACGGATGATGGCTGTGGTAGCGCGACTCCATGGCGCGCAACCTCGCTTCGAACGCCTGCGGGGACCATGGGCCTTGTGTCTCTTGTGTCACGTGTTCAGATCTCCAGGGCCATGCCGTCGAACGCGACCTCGATGCCGCGGCGCACGAGCTGCGCACGCTGTGGCCCGTCTTCGTCCAGGATGGGGTTGCTGTTGTTGATGTGGATGAGCACCTTGCGTTTTGCAGCGCAGGCGTCGAGTGCTTTCAGCATGCCGGGGCCGTGCGGCCCGTCGCACTGCGGCAGGTGGCCCATGTCGGCCGCGTGCTTCTTGCCGAGCCCGGCCGCGACCATCTCGTCCTCGGTCCAGAAGGTGCCGTCGACGAGCACGCAATCGCAGGCATCGAGGCTGCGGCGCTCGGCCTCGCCGACCTGCGCCAGGCCCGGCGCGTAGAGCACGCGCTTGCCGCTGGCGGGGTCTTCGATGAGCACCGCGGCGTTCTCGCTGCGCGCCTCGGTCTGGCGGCGCGGCGAATACGGCGGCGCCTTGCCGGGCACCGGCACGGCCTGCAGCCGCAGCCCGGCGATGTCGTGCCAGGCGCCGCCGCCGGGCTCGAGCGACAACGGGTGCCAGGTCACGCCGCAGTAGCTGTCGAGCGTGCGCAGCAGCGGCAGGCTGCCGGTGAGGTCGTCATGGGCCTCGGGCGTGCAGTACAGCTGCAGCCGCTGCCCTTCGCGCAGGCTCAGCAGGCCTGCGACGTGGTCGATTTGAGAGTCCATCAGCACCACCGCCTCGATCGGCGAATGGCGCAGTCCGTGGCGCGGCCACAGGGCCGGCGAGGCGCGCAGTTGCGCGCCGAGGTCGGGGGAGGCATTCAGCAGAATCCAGCGTTCGCCATCGGCCGACACGGCGATCGAACTCTGCGTGCGGGGCGTGGCCCGCACCTGCCCGCTTCGCTGGCCGGCGCACAGGCGGCAATTGCAATTCCATTGAGGGAAGCCACCGCCCGCTCCCGAACCCAGCACCAGAATCTTCATGGGGGCCCAACAAAAAAACACGGCACCGGCGCAAGGCCGGTGCCGTGGGTCTGCGCGCTCAACGAGCGGAGATGTACATCGTGATTTCGAAACCGAAACGCATTTCTTCAAACTCAGGCTTGCACCACTTCATCGCATTGCTCCTTCAGGGTTGGGGTTGAGGGACATTTCAATAGACGACGATCTTTCCCGTCGGACGCGGGCTATGGCAGTCGTTGTAAAAGTATTCGCCCGGCGTGTCAAAGGTGTGGGTCTGCGACTGGCCCGGGTTCAGCCTGAAATTGAACCGCCCTTCGAAGAACTGCGTGGCGCAGTGGGTGTTGGCGTTGGCTGCGGGGTTGGTGAAGGTCACGGCGGTGTTGACGGGCACGCGCATGAAGGTCGGCGTCATGGCGTTGACGGCCGTCGATTCGGTCGCGCCCGGTTCGTTCGTCGGCGTCTGCACGCGCGCCAGGAACACGGTGTTCGGCGTCGGCAGTGCCGCGCCCTCCACCGCCGCGCCCGACACGGGCCGACGCACCACGGGCGGTGTCGGCGTGGCGGCCGCGGTCACCGCGCCGCCGACCTTGAAGGCCCACAGCCGGTCGCCGCGCGGGGCCGAGTCGCCGTACGGAATGCTGGTGCCGCCCGAGAACACCGCGATGTACTGCTCGCCGTCGATCTCGTAGGAGACCGGGCTCGCGCTGATCGCCGCGCCGGTCTGGAAGCGCCACAGCTCGGTGCCGTCCTGCGCATCGAGCGCCAGCAGGTTGCCGTCGGGCTGCCCGATGAACAGCAGGTCGGAGGCCGTGCTCAGGATGCCGTTGCCGTGCGCCACCGAGTACGGCAGCGGCTTCTTCCACTTGACGAGGTTGGTGCTCGGGTCGACCGCCACGACCGCGCCGGTCATGTAGGTGCCCGGCGGGCGCAGGCCGTTGCTCGACTCGCTGAGCGAGTGCGCTGCCGACACGTAGCCCATGCCCGTGTAGACCAGGCCCGTGCGCTGGCTGAAGGACTGGTGGTTCCAGTTGGCACCGCCGCCATGGCCTGGAATGGAAAGAATCGGCACGTCCCAGTGCGCGTCGTACAGGCAGCCCTTCGTGTAGTTGGGCACCGCGCGGTTCGGGTCGCCCGGAATGGCCGTGCCCAGCGGCTGGTCGACGATGCAGGTCTCGGTCCAGGCGCCCTGGCGCGGCAGGGGCTGCGTGGGCCAGCTGGCCTGGCGGGCGTCCTGCTTCACGGGCACTTCGTCGATGCCCAGCGGCGCGCTGCCGTCCTTGCGATCGAGGATGTAGTACATGCCCGTCTTGCTGCCGTAGATGACGACCTTGCGGTCCTTGCCGTCGATCTTCACATCGGCGAGCACGGGCGACATCACGTTGTCCATGTCCCAGATGTCGTGGTGCACCGACTGGAAGTGCCACTTGTATTCGCCGCTCTTCAGGTCGAGCGCGACGATGGAATTGGCGAACAGGTTCTGGCCCGGGCGCGAGGAACCGTCCTGCGACGAGCCGCCGCGCACGTTGCCGAAGGTCCAGTACACCAGGCCCAGCTCGGGATCGACCGCGGGATGAATCCACGGCGTGGCGCCGGTGCGTGCCGTGTCGGGGGCGCCGCCCCAGGTGTCGTAGCCGAGTTCGCCCGCGCGGGGCACGCCCCAGAAGGTGGTCAGCACCTTGCCGGTGAGTGCGTCGGCCGAGAACGCGGCGCCGCGGTTGCCATCGTTGGTGCCCAGGTACAGGCGCTTGTCGTGGTAGACCAGCGCGACCTTCTGCAGCGCGCCCTTGTAGTCGGGATCGGTGCTGCTGGTCGGGTACTGCTTGATCCACTCGACAGCGCCGGTGTCGGTGCGCAGCGCCACGAGGCGGTTGCCGGTGGCCACGGTGAACACCAGGCCCAGGTCCTTGGCGACGGCCACGCCGCGGCGGGTGATGCTGCCGTAGGGCGTGGTCCACTTCCACTTCGTCACGCCGGTCTTGCCGTCCACCGCGACCACGTTGCCGAGTGCGGATTCGATGTAGAGCACGCCGTCGACGACGACGGTGGTGCTCTGGTTGTTGCCGGTGGTCATGCCGCCTTCGATCTGGTTGACCCAGGCGCCGCCCAGTTGCGTGACCAGGCCCTTGTTGATCTTGCGCAGGCTCGAATAGTTCTGGTTGCCCAGGTTGCCGCCGACCTTCGGAAAGTCCTTGTCGCCGGCGGTGCAGCAGTCCGACAGGTCGGCCGCGGGTGCGGCGGCGGCCGGTGGCGATGCGGGCGGCGGTGTGCCGGCAGACGGCGGCGGCGGGGGGGCCGGCACCACGGGCAGCACGGGCGTGCCGCCACCGCCGCTGGAGCCGCCGCAGGCGGTGATCAGCAACGGCGATGCAAGCACGCCGCACGAGATCAGCAGCGTGACCAATGATTTTTTCTTCATGGATGTCTCTACTCGGTGAACGTTGGAACAGGGATGTTCGAAACGACCGGTGGCGCGCACACGGCGCCGCACCGGCCCCGGGAGGTCGTGGTTACTCAGTGGTGCAGAAAGGTGTCAGCCCCATCGCCGACTTCACGCCTTGCACGACGAGCTTCTGGAACTCGATCGCGCCCACGCCCGACAGGTCGGCGGTGAACGAGTGCGCGTTGTGCCCGAGGGTCGTGAGCCATGCGCGACCGCCGTCGTAGTACTGGCACCAGGCGACCGGATGGAAGTCGGCGTGGCCGGGATGCGGCGCGGAGGTGAGCGGCTTCAGCGTCGAGGTGTCGACCTTGGCCAGGAACTTCACCTTCGTCGGGAAGGGCATCAGGTTGTACCACTCGTCCTGGAAGGAGAAGCGCTTGGGCACGTCCTTCGTCGAAGGGTCGTCCGAGACGATCTCGACATCGCCCGCGCGGTTCGGTCCGTGGTTGTAGAAGTTCGCGTTGCCCAGCAGGCCTTCGTAGTAGGGCCAGTTGTATTCCGCGCCGAAGGCGTTGTGCAGGCCGACGAAGCCGCCGCCGCGGCGCATGTAGTTGCGCAGCGCGGTGCGCGCGGCATCCTGGCTGGTGCTCACGGCGCCGTTCCACAAGGTGTCGCGGTTCGAGCTCGCGAAGATGATCGCCTTGTAGTTGTTGATGCGGCTGCCCAGCACGGCCACGTCCTCGGTCCAGTCGACCGTGATGCCCTCGGCCGACAGCATGCGCACGAGGCCTGCCTGCATCACGTTGTCGGTGTTCATCGTCGGGTTCAGGCCGGCCGCCATCGGCGTGCCCAGCACGGCATGGCGCGGGCCGGCAGTGCGCGAGTAGATCAGCACGCGGTCGGGCGTGGTGGCGAAGGCGCCCCAGTCGTTGTAGCACTTGGGGTTGGTGCCGCGGCAGACGTTGTAGTACTCGTCGAAGCTGTCGTCGACCTCGGCCACCGGCTCGGTGGGCGTTGCCGGCACTTCGTCGGTCGGCGCGGGCGGCGGCGCCGATGCAGCGGGCGCAGGCGCCACGGGCAGGAACGGCAAGGCCGCGCCGCCGCCGCCGTCGCCTCCACCGCAGGCAGTCAATGCCAGCGCGAGCGCGGCGGCCGATGCAAGTCCGAAGGGAATGGATCTGGGATGTGTCAACGGAGTCTCCTCTTGGTGGTCAATGGCGGAATCGGACGGGCGCACGCGCCCAGCACGTATCGCTGCGCCGCGGGTGGCGGCAGGCGCAGACGTGGGAGTGACGGAAATTGCCGGCGGGAACGAAGAAGGAATTCGTCGCCAGCCGTGAGGGCGCGCTACTTGCGGATGCGCACGAGCTCGTCGTTGTAGAGCTTGACGATGGCGGGGTCGTACTGGGCGGCGAACTTGTCGACGACGGGCTTGGCGATGTCGCGCATGCGCTTCTGCTCGGGCGCACTGAGTTCGTTGAACTGCGCGCCCTTGGCCTGCAGGTCGCCCACGGCCTTCTGCGCGGCGGCGCGGCTGACCTGGCGCTGGTAGCCGCGCGCCTCGTTGGCCGCGTCGTTCATCATCTTCTGCTCGGCGGGCGTGAGCGAGTCCCAGAACTTCTTGCTCACCAGCACGATGTTGGCGGCGTACACGTGGTTGGTGGCGCTGACGAACTTCTGCACTTCGTAGAACTTGTTCGACAGGATCACCGCATAGGGGTTCTCCTGGCCATCGACAGCCTTGGCTTCCAGCGCACCGTACAGCTCGGCGAAAGGCATCGGCACCGGGTTGGCCTTGAAGGCCTTGAAGGTTTCGAGGAACACGGGGTTGGGGATCACACGGATCTTCAAGCCCTCGAGGTCTTCGGGCTTGGTGATCGGGCGCTTGCTGTTGGTGACGTTGCGAAACCCGAGGTCCCAGTAGCCCAGGGCGACGAGGCCCTTCTCGGGGAGCTTGGCGATGAGGGCTTGTCCCAGAGGCCCATCGAGCAGCGCATCGGCCTGTGCGAAGTTGTTCACCGAGAAGGGGAAGTCGACCAGGCCGAACTCCTTGACGATGCCTGCGAGCGACGTGGTGGCCGGCGCCGACATCTGCTGCACGCCGCCCTGCAGGGCCGACTGCTGCTGCATCTCGTTGCCCAGTTGCGAGGCGGGGAACTCCTGGACCTTCATCTTGCCGCCGCTCTTGGCCGACAGGAGTTCGGCAAAGCGCTTGACGCCGAAGCTCACGGGGTGGTCGGCGTTGTTCAGGTGGCCGAAGCGGATCACGCGCTCCTGCTGCGCTTGCGCAACAGCAGGAACGACCAGGGCGAGGGCAAGGCCGGCGGTGGCCAGCGAGCGGTAAAGCGTTCTCAAAGTTGTTCTCCAGCGTGCGATGTGAGCGGTCCATGCCGGGGCGCTTCACACGCGCTCCGACTCCTGGCGGCGCGATCTTATCGATTTAGTGGAAAATCTTTCTACTAGTGAAAACACTTGGCAAAATGCTAGAGTCGTCTCATGACAGCCATACTCGAACGCAGCTTCAAGGTGCTCGAACACCTCTCCGGCCACCCCGAGGGCCGTGCGCTTTCCGCGCTTTCTGCCGAGCTGGAAATGCCGTTGAGCGCCACCCACCGCCTGCTGAGCGAGCTGGTGCGCTACGGCTATGTGCGGCAAGACCAGAGCCATGGCGACTACATGCTGACCATCAAGCTGGTGTCGCTGGGCCTGAGCTTCTTGAGCAACAGCGGCATCGTCGACGTGGCACAGCCGCTGCTCGACCGGCTCGCGGTCGCATCGGGCGAACTGGTGCGGCTGGCGGTGGTCGACGGCGACGAGCTCACCTTCGTCGCGAAGGCGCAAGGCGCCACGCGCGGGCTGCGTTACGACCCGGACATGGGCCTGTCGGTGAACCTCTCATGCAGCTCCGCGGGCCACGCATGGCTCTCGACCATGACGGACGAACAGGCGCTGCAGCTCGTCGCGAAGCAGGGCTTCGGCCAGCCGGAAGACTTCGGCCCCAAGGCGCCGACCACCGTGAAGGCGCTGCTCGTTTTCCTGCGCGCCACACGCAAGCGCGGTTTCTCGATGATCAACGAGGTGTTCGCCCCCGCGATGACCGCCATGGCCGCGCCGGTGCGCGGTGCGCACGGCGGCGTGATCGGCGTCATCACCATCGCGGGGCCGCTGGTGCGGCTCACGGAAGAACGCATGCTCGCGCTGGGCCCGCAGCTGCTGGCCGCGGCGGACGACGTGGCGCGGGCCAGCGGCGCGTCCGCACTGTTCAAGCGCCGGGCCTGAAGGCCCTGCCAGGTCCTTAGTCGACCTTCACCTGGAACAGCACGAAGCCCGTGCCGCCCGGCTCGACCGTGCCCGTGAAGCGCCAGTCGATCGCGCCCGTGCCCCCAGCGGGTTGAACGGTGGTGCAGGCCACCGCGCCCGCCGGCGGCGCGTTCGCCGGTGTGGTCTTGACGCAGCCCGTGAGCGACGCCGGCGTGGTGCCCGTCGTCGCGCTCACGAAGGTCGTGTAACCCGGCGTCATGTCGTTCACGACCATGCTGCGGATCGGCGCGTCGCCGTTGTTCGTGTAGGTGATGCGGTACTCGAGCGTCTCGCCCGACTTGGCCTGGTTGTTCACGCCGAAGGTGCCGCTTTGCGTGATGTTGCGCACTTCCTTCTTCAGCTCGAGCGCCACGCCCGACACCGTCGTGAGGTCGTCCAGCGTGAAGCTGCCGCTGAGCGACGGGCTCGCGTTGGTGTAGGTGAAGTCGGCGCGGATCGTCGCCCTGTTGTTCGAGCCCAGCGGCGCCGTGGCGGGAATGAACTCCTGCACGATCACGCAGACCTTGCCCGCGAAGGCCACGGGCGTGGCCGCCGCGCTCGGCGGGTACAGCTGCGCCGCGCCGGGCTGCAGGCTGCCGGTGCAACCCACATCCGCGAAGACCTTCGTCGTCCAGCCGGTGATGGCGGGCGTGGCCGTCTCGCTCGCCACGCTGAAGCGCACCTGCCCTGCCGTGCCCGCCGTGAAGGTGTGGGCGTAGGTCACGGTGCTGCCCGGCAGGCCGGTCTTGGCGCCGTCGGTCGCGAAGGCGCTGTTGTCGACGTCGCCGAAGTTCAGGTTGGCGTGGCCCGTGCCGTTCCAGCTGAAGGCGATGCGGTCGGGCGTGCCGGTGCGCGTGTAGGTGTAGGTGCCACCGGCCGCGGCCACCGCGGAGCCCGAGGGCAGCGCAACGTTGCCCACCGAGGCACCGGTCGACACGCGCGTGCCCGGGTTGGTTTCTTCCACGCACATCGCCGAGCCCGTGGCCGTGCCGGCCGGCACGCTGAGGCTGTAGGCACCCGACGCGTCCGTGAGCACGCTCGCGTACACGGCGGCGCCGCAGTTGGTCAGCCGCACGCTCACGCCCGACAGCGGGCCTTCGCCGCCATTGACGATGCCGTCGTTGGCCGTGCCGCCGCCCACGCCGTTGTCCAGGAACACGCGGCCGCTCACGATCGCCGCGAGCGTGTTGGTGAAGGTACAGACCACCGCCGTGCCGTTCGTCAGCCCGGCCGCGGGCAGCGTGACCGTGCCCGCCACCAGGTCGACGGCCGCCGTCGCTCCGCCCGCCAGGCCCGTGCAGGTCGCGCCCGAGAACGCGAAGCCGCCGGGCATCGAGGCCGCGACTTCGGTCAGCACCGTCTGCGTGTTGGCCGTGGTGAGCGTCTTGATCGTGCCCACCACCGTCGAGCCCGCCACCGAGACGTTGATGCTGTCCGAGCCGAAGCCGTTGGTGCCGCTGAATGCGAAGGTGCCCGTGCCGCCCAGCGCCTGCTTGCGGATCTGCACGGTCGGCAGGCGGTTGTTGCTGTAGGTACAGACGATGGCTTTGCCGGCGTCGCCCGCGCCGATCACCAGCGTGTTGCTGGCCTGGCCGTTGGTGCCGCTCAAGGCGTTGGCCGTGGCGCCGCCGTCGGCGGTACACGACAGCACGGTCGTGTAGTTGGCCAGCGTGCCCGTCGTCATCGTTTCCGCAGGGAAGGTGATGGTGTTGCCCACGGCCGCCACCACCGCCGCACCGCTGTTGCCGGCCGTGGGTGCGGTCGCGGTGAACGCGGCCGTGTTGTTGGTCGCACCCGTGGTCGCGCCGATGCTGGCGACGTTGCCCGCTTCGCTGTTCGCGCCCCAGGCCTTGCGCACCTGCAGGGTGACGGTCTTCTTCGCGTTGGTGTAGGTACAGACGATGGCCTTGCCAGCGTCGGCCGCGGCAATCGCCAGCGTGTTGCTCGCCTGGCCGTTGGTGCCGCTCAGCGGGTTGGTCGTCGCACCGCCGTCGGCGGTACACGCGAGCACGGTGCTGTAGTTCGCGAGCGAGCCGGTGGTCATCGTCTCGGCCGGCAGCGTGAGCGTGCCGCCGACGACCATCGACACCGCCGCGCCGCTGTTGCCGGCGGTGGGTGCGGTCGCGGTGAACGCCGACGTGTTGCTGCTGCCGCCCGAGGTGGCGCCGATGCTGGCCACGTCGCCGTTCGTGCTGTCCGCGCTCCAGGCCTTGCGCAGCTGCACGGTGACGGTCTTGGGCGTGTTGGTGTAGGTACAGACGATGGCCTTGCCGGCGTCGCCCGCGCCGACCAGCAGCGTGTTGCTGTTCTGCCCGTTGGTGCCGCTGAGCGCGTTGGCCGTGGCACCGCCGCCGGCCGTACAGGCCAGCACCGTGGTGTAGTTCGCCAACGTGCCCGGCGACATCGTCTCGGCCGGCAGCGTGATCGTGTTGCCGGCCTGCACGGTCACGGCCGTGCCGCTGTTGGCGCCCGTGGGCGCCGTCGCGGTGAAGGCCGTGGTGTTGCTCGATCCGCCCGCGCTCGCGCCGATGCTCGCCACGTTGCCGGCGATGCTGTTCGCACCCCAGGCCTTGGCGATCTGCAGCGTGGCCGTCTTCGGCGTGTTGGTGTAGGTACAGACGATGGCCTTGCCCGCGTCGCCCGCGCCGACCACCAGCGTGTTGCTGGCCTGGCCGTTGGTGCCGCTGAGCGTGTTGGCCGTGGCGCCGGCATCGGCGGTACACGACAGCACGGTGGTGTAGTTCGCCAGCGTGCCCGTGGTCATCGTCTCGGCCGGGAAGGTGAGCGTGTCGCCCGCGGCCACCGACACCGCGGTGCCGCTGGTGCCCGCCGTCGGCGCCGTCGCCGTGAACGCGGCGGTGTTGTTCGCGCCGCCCGTGGTCGCGCCGATGCTCGCCACGTTGCCCGTGGTGCTGCCGGCGCTCCAGGCCTTGGACAGTTGCAGCGTCGCGGTCCTGCGCGTGTTGGTGTAGGCGCAGTTCACCGCGCTGTCCGACGGCATGGTGAAGCTGCGGCTCAGGCCGCTGCCGCTCACCGTCACCGTGCTGCCGTCCGACACCTTGGTACAGGCCAGCGTCGTGGTGTAGTTGGCGGCGTTGCCGGTGGTGAAGGCCTCGGCCAGCGTCACCGTGGCGCCGCTGGCCGCGGTGGCCGTGGCGTTGGTGGTGGTGGCCGGCGCGGTCGACGTGCCGGCGGTCGCGCCCGTCACTTCGGCGGCGCTGCCGCTGACCGTCAGGTTGACCTTGTCGCCGGCGATGGCGCCGCTCCAGCTCTTGGACAAGGTCACCGCCGCCGTCTTGCGCGTGTTGGCGTAGGTACAGACGATGGCCGTGTCGGCCGCGCCCACCGTCAGCGTGTTGCCCGACAGCCCGCTGGTGCCGGTGCAGCTCAGCGCGCTGGTGTAGTTGGCGGCGCTGCCGGTGGTGAAGCTCTCGGCCAGCGTGATGACGCTGCCCACGGGCACGGCCTGCGCGGCGCCGGTGTCGGTCTCGGCGGCCGTGTTGGCCACCGAGGCCAGCGTGGTGAGGCCCGTGCCTGTGACGCTCACGGCGTCATTGACGATCGCGCCCGACCAGGTCTTGGCCAGCGTGACGGTCGCCGTCTTCGCGGTGTTGGTGATCTCGCAAATGATCGGCAGGCCCGCATCGGCGTTGCCCAGGGTCAGCAGGTTGCCGCTGAGCGAGCCGCCGCCGGTGCAGCTCCAGGCGCTGGCGGTGTACGAGCCGGCGTTGGTGCCGAACGGTGTCTCCGACAGGGTCACGGTGTCGCCCACCGCCACGCGCTGCGCGCCGCCGGTGTCGGTCTCGTTGGGCGTGTTGGCCGTGGCCTGCAGGTTGAAGGCGTAGCCGATGTTGTGGTTCGGGTGCACCGTGCCCGAGGCGGTCAGCGTGAAGGCGTCGTTGACCAGCGCGTTGACCCACTTCTTGCGCAGCTGCACCGTCGGCGCCTTGGCGTTGGTGACGGTACAGACGATGTTCGAGCCCGCCACCGTCGCCGCTGCATTCAGCGTGAACTGGTTCGTGTTCTGCGCGGTGCCGCGCGTCACCGTGCCGCCGCTGCCCATGCCCGTGCAGCTGACGTCGGTGATCACGTAGTCGGGCACGCCCGCGGCCGGCGTGTAGGTTTCGGTGAAGGTGGTCGCCGTGCCCGTCGCGGTCAGCGTCTGCACCGGCCCGTTGACGGCCGTGCCGGCCACGGTGGTGGTGATGGTGTGCGCCGCCACGCCGTTGGTGCCCGTGAAGTCGAAGCCGGCCACGCCGCCGAGTGAACGCTTGGCGAGGGTCAGGGTCGCAGGTTTGCCGGTGTTGGTGTAGGTACAGACGATGGCCTTGCCCGCGTCGGTCGCGCCGATCAGCAGCGTGTTGCTGTTCTGCCCGTTGGTGCCACTCAGCGCGTTGGCCGTGGCGCCGCCCCCTGCCGTACACGACAGCACCGTGTTGTAGCTCGCGAGCGAGCCCGTGGGCATCGTCTCGGCCGGCAGCGTGATGGTGTTGCCCGCCACCACGTTCACCGTGCTGCTGTTGCCCGCCGTGGGTGCGGTCGCCGTGAACGCCGTGGTGTTGCTCGCGCCGCCCGTGCTCGCGCCGATGCTCGCCACGTTGCCGCTGATGGTGCCGGCGCCCCAGGACTTGGTGATCTGCAGCGTGGCCGTCTTCGGCGTGTTGGTGTAGGTACACAGGATCGCCTTGCCCGCATCGGCCGGGCCGATCAGCAAGGTGTTGGTGACCTGCCCGTTGGTGCCGCTGAGCGCATTGGCCGTGGCGCCGCCGCCGGCCGTACAGGCCAGCACGGTGTTGTAGTTCGCCAGCGTCCCCGTCGGCATCGTTTCCGCGGGGAGGGTGATGGTGTTGCCGGCGACCACGGTCACGGCCGTGCCGCTGTTGGCGCCCGTGGGCGCCGTCGCCGTGAAGGCCGTGGTGTTGTTCGCGCCACCCGTGCTCGCGCCCAGGCTCGCCACGTTGCCGGCGATGCTGTTCGCGCCCCAGGCCTTGGCGATCTGCAGCGTCGCCGTCTTCGGCGTATTGGTATAGGTACAGACGATGGCCTTGCCCGCGTCGCCCGCGCCGACCAGCAGCGTGTTGCTGTTCTGTCCGTTGGTGCCACTGAGTGCGTTGGCCGTGGCACCGCCGCCGGCCGTACACGCCAGCACCGTGTTGTAGTTCGCCAGCGTGCCCGGCGACATCGTCTCGGCCGGCAGCGTGATCGTGTTGCCCGTGGCCACGGTCACGGCGGTGCCGCTGTTCGCGCCCGTGGGGGCCGTGGCCGTGAAGGCCGTGGTGTTGTTGGTGCCGCCCGTGGAGGCTGGAATGCTCGCCACGTTGCCCGTGAGGCTGTTGGCGCCCCACGACTTGACCAGCTGCAGCGTGGAGGTCTTCGGCGTGTTGGTGTAGGTACAGACGATGGCCTTGCCCGCGTCGCCCGCGCCGATCTGCAGCGTGTTGGTCGCCTGGCCGTTGGTACCGCTCAGGCTGTTGGCCGTCGCGCCGCCACCGGCGGTACACGACAGCACGGTCGTGTAGTTCGGCAGCACGCCGCCGTTCATGGTTTCCGCGGGGAAGGTGATCGTGTTGCCGGCCGCGACGGTCACGGTCGCGCTGGTGTTGGCCGTCGGTGCCGTCGACGAGAACGCCGCGGTGTTGGCCGCGCCGCCCGTGGTGGCGCCGATGTTCGCCACGTTGCCCGTCACGCTGATGGGGTTCCACGACTTGGCCAGTTGCAGGGTCGCGGTCTTGCGCGTGTTGGTGTAGGTACAGACGATGTCCTTGCCGATGTCGCCGAGGGCGATCGTCAGCGTGTTCGATACCTGTCCGTTGGTGCCGCTCAACGTGCTGGCCATCGTGCCGCTGTTCACGGTGCATGACAGCACGGTGTTGTAGTTCGCCAGCGTGCCGGTGGTCAGTGTTTCAGCGGGCAGCGTGATGACGTTGCCGATGTTCACGCCCACGACGGAGCTGGAGGCGGCCGTGGACGCCGTCGAGGTGAAGGCCGAGGTGTTGCTGGCGCCGAAGAAGTTGGTCCCGCCCGTGGAGGCGCCAATGCTCGCCACGTCGCCGGTGTTGCTGCCGGCCGACCAGGCCTTCGCGAGCTGCAGCCTGACCACGTTGAACTGGATGACGACGAGGCCGTTGCCGCCGGTGGAGCCGGTCAGTGAAGCGCGCGCGCCGCCCACGCCGACGCCGCCCTGGTAGAGCGTGTTGCCCTGGTTGGCCGGGTTGGAAGCCGCCGAGTAGCTGCCGTCCGCTCCCGCGGTGATCACGCCGCCGGTCACGCCCGTGCCGATGAAGCCCGAGCCGCCGCCGCCCGGTCCGTTGTAGGAACAGTTGACCGAGACGGGATTGGGCGTGTTGCTGCACTGGGCCATGCCGCCGCCGCCGCCGAACCAGCCGCCGCCACCACCGCCGCCGCCCTCGTACTGGACGGGGGTGCCACCGACCGCCGAGCACCCGGTGCCGCCCTGCAAGGCGCTGCCGTCAGTGCCAGCCGGGCAGGTGGCCGCGACGGTCCCCGCGCTCGGGGTGCCGCGCGCGCCGCCGGCGGCCTGGGTACCGCCTCGTCCGCCCGTGCCGGTGGACGAGCCGCCGTTGGGGCCACCGCCGCCGCCCGGCACCGGGCTGCCGACGTCGGTCCAGAAGGCGCTGCCGCCGCCACCGCCTGCGATCAGTCGTGCGGCGGCCGCCGAAAACTCCGTGCCGCCGTTCCACAGCGCACTCATGCCGCCGCCCGACGAACCGGCAACGCCCGCGTTCGCGCCATTGCCGCCGCCGCCCCCGCGGCCGTAGGTCGCGCCGGTGCCCCCGTTCTGCCCGCCCTGCCCCACCGTCACCGCCATGGCGGTGCCGGGCGTGACCGACACGGTGCCGTCGGCGAAGCCGCCGGCGCCACCGTTGGCCGAGTTGCCGCCGGCCGCCGTGGAGCCGCCGCCGCCGGCGCCCCACATCGTGACGCGCACCGACGACACGCCCGCAGGCACCGTGAAGGTCTGCGCCGAGCCCGAATGGGTGAAGGTCACGCAGCTGTTGTAGCCCGACTGCGGCGTGCACGTAGCGACTGCAGCCTGCGCACCCGGCATGGCAATGAGCCACAAGGCCGTCGCGGCAAGCACGCCCTTCAACACCCCGCCGAGCCGCGCCATCCCGCCCGCTTCGTTTCTCGTTCTGCTTTGCATCATGGTCTCGTTCAGCGGGTTTCTTGCGCGGCCGCGGCGATCACGACCCAGCGGTTCTTGGCGCTGCTGTCATCGCCTGCGACAGGCTGCGTGTCTTCTTTGGTGTCGGTGCGCAGGCGCAGCACATCCACGCCGCGCCCGATCAGGTAGCTGCGCACCGCGTTGGTCCGCTGCGCGACCAGCTGCATGCGGTCGTCAGCGCTGCCTTGCGCGTCCGAGTGGCTGATGTGGATCACCACCTGCGCCTCGGTCGCCTTGATCTGCGCGGCCAGCGTGTTCAGCGTGTCGTGTGCCTGCGGCTTGATGAAGGACTTGGCGGGCTCGAACAGCGCCTCGGCCTGCAGCACGGTGCGCATCGGCAGCGGCGCCACTTCCGGCGCATCCGCAGCCACCTTCTCTGCCTTGGCAGCCTTGGCCGTGTTCGTCTCCCCCGTCGAAGCGAAGCCCAGATGCGTCTCATCGAACTTGAAGCGCAGCCGCACATAAGCGCCCTTGCTCGTGTACTCGTTGGCCGTCAGGTCGCGGTCGTTCAGGCCCACGAAGTTGTAGCCCGCCGACACCCACATGTTCTTCTGCACCTGGTAGCCCACCTCGACGCCGAAGGTCTTCTGCAGCGCGCCGCCCTTGCCGTACAGCAGGCCGGCCTGCACGCCGAAGTCCCAGTCCTGATTGATGTCCTGCGTGTAGCGCGCCTGCACCAGGTGCGCCCAGTACTTGCTGGCCAGCGTGCCGTCGTCAGCGCGGCTGAGCTTGAAGGCGTAGCGCGCCATCACCGCCTTGCCCGGCTCGGGGTTGTAGTTGACGTGCGCCGAGACGATGTCCGCGCTGGTCTTGCCCGGCAGGCTGGCGCCGTTGTCGGCGCCGAAGACGCTGCTGCCCTGCAGCGCGCCGGCCGCATTGCCCGCGCCCACCACGCGCTCGGAGCGGCGCTCATAGCGCGCCAGCGCGTTCCAGGTGTCGTCGTCCACCGGCCGGTAGGCGATGCCGATCTGGTGGCGCTGCAAGTGGCGCTCGTTGCCCGCGTTGGCGCCCTGGCCTTCGCTGTCGCTCACGATGCTGCGCGCCAGCAGGCTCCAGGACGGATCGAGCTTGAAGCCGAAGCCGGCACTGAACAGGCGCGTGTTCGCGTCGTCGCCGCGGCGCGCTTCATACACGCCGCTGGCCTTGATCCGGTCGGTGATGTATTCGATGCCGCTGGTGATGGCGGTCGATTCGCCCAGCCCACCGGCATAACCCGTGCCGGTGTTCTTGCTGTTGCTGTAGCCGCTCATGTCGCGCGTGTGCTCGATGCCCCCGGTCACGCGGATCTGCTCGTTGACCTTGAAGGTGTTGCGCACCCCAATGGCCGCCTGCACGCCGCGCCCTTCGGCGCCGTCGGCGATGCGGTACTCGTTGTACACGCGACCGCCTTCCATGTAGTTGCTCTCGATGCCGACGATGCCGGTGTTGTTGCGCTGCGTGCTGTCCAGCTCGTAGGGGCCGTTGAGCGTGGAGATCAGCTCGTAGCGGCCGTACACGCGCGTCTTGTCGGTGATGGCGTAGTTGCCGCCGACGGCCAGCACGTGGCGCTTGCCGTCCTTCAGGTCCTGCTCGCCTTCCACGAACACCTGCGCACCGGCCACGCCGGGCACCTCGGTCGACAGGCGCCCGCGCACGGTCGTCTGGCTCTGCGTGTCCACGCCGGCTGCGGCGGCGGCCGCGCCCAGCGTGGTCACGCTGTTGGCGCCGATGCTGCTGCCCATCTGGCCGTTGTAGGTGGAGATCTGGCCGTAGTCGAAGCCCGAGCTCGAACCCAATGCGTTGTTGCTCTGGCCGTGGCGCAGGCCCACCTCGGCGACGGTCTTGTCGCTGAGCTTCTTCTGCACGCTCACCGTGGCGCCCTTGCGCTCGTCGACCTGCGCTGCGTCCTTGCTGTAGAGCACCTCGCCGCGCACGGCCAGGGTCGGGTCGACGCGGTACTCGGCGCGCGCCGAGGCTTCGGTGTGGCCGGCCGAGAAGCTCGCGCCGGGGTTGTCGAAGCCCTTGCTGGTCTTGGCCGCCAGGGCCACCACGGCCAGCTTCTCGTCCTGGTAGCGCGCTTCCACGCGCGCGCCGTGGCCGTTGCCCTTGTCGTCGGAGTCGGTCTTGACCAGCTCGGCCGCCACGCTGGTGTTCTGGCCGATGCGTGCCACGCCCGTGAGCGCCTGCAGGTTGCGCTTGTTCTGCGGGTTCTGGTCGGTGGAGGCCACCACGCCCAACTGCAGGTTCTCGCTGACCTTCACCTGCACGTCGGTGCCGGCCACGGTGAACTTGGGGCCGCCGCTGTCCACTTCGTAGGTGACGCGGATCGACTGCGGGTTCAGGTTCGCGTCGATGGAGGCGATGGCATGCGTGAACAGGATGCGGCGCGTGAGCGGCTCCACCGTGTAGTCCACGAAGCGCGCCACGGCCGTGCGCTGCAGCACGATGTTGGGCTGGTTGCGGTCGCGCACCACGATCTCGATCTGCTCGCTGTTGTCCACGAACTCGCCGTTGCTGGCGCTCAGGTAGTACGGGCCCGAGGTGCCCAGCGCGCGGAACTCCTCCACTTGCTGCGTCTGCGCGGTGCGCGAGACATAGCTGGTGGCGCGCACGTTCTCGTCCTCGTACACGTGCTTCAGGCCCGTGAGCGAACGGTTGCTCTGGCTGAGGTTGCGCACCTCGGTGCTGCTGGCGGTGGTGAAGTCGCCGTACAGCAGGTAGGAGCGGTTCTTGTCGATGCGCACGTAGAGTTTTTGCGTGCTCTGGGCGTCGAAGCCCTTGACCGCGGAGTCGCCGTAGATGGGATAGAACTCGTCGGGACGGATGTCGCGGAACAGGCGGTCCTTGCGCGTCTTGTCGGAGTCGTAGGCGGCCGTGAGCAGGTACTCGCCCTTGACGGTGCCCTTGAAGAAGAAGGCGGCGCGCCCGCTGGCGCGGCTGTGGGTGCCTTCGTCCTTCAGGCCCGAGAGTTCCGCTTCGAAGGCGGCGCCGGCGGGCATGGCGCCCAGAGGCAGCTTGCCGCGCTTGGTGAAGTCGAGCACGCCTTCGACGATGCCCACGCCGATCATGGGGCGCATCTCGGGCAACAGCGCCAGGCGCACTTCCTTGACGAAGGTGCCGGCGCTCACGCGCAGGCGCGCATCGCCCGGTTCGCCCGGGGCATCAACTGGAACTCGGCGGCGCCGCCGTCCATGAAGACCTGCGTACCGGGTTCGGTCGGGTTCAGGTCTTCGGTCGGCCAGCGGCCGCGGTCGGTCTCCAGCGTGAGCTGCGTGCGGGCGGTCACGGGCACGCCGGCCGCGTCGATCAGGCGCACCTTGACGACCACGGGCGTGCGCAGGTCGGCGCGGGCCACTTCGGGCAGGTCGACCTCGATGGCGCCGAGCTTGTCGGGGGCGACGACGGTGATCTCGTCGGCGCTGCCGCGCACGTTGCCGAAGCCGTCGACGGCTTCGAGCTTGAGGGTGTTGGTGCCGGGGCGCAGGGCCACGCCGATGTATTCCCAGGCGGCGATGTTCTTCGATGCCAGCTGCGTCTTCTTGCCGACGCGGCGTTCTTCCAGCGCGGCGCCGTTCACGCTCAGGCGCAACGAGGTGCCGGCCGTGCCCTTGACGCGCACGTTGATCGACTGGCCGGCGACGGTGTCGCGGTCCTTCAAGCCGATGAAGGCCAGGGTGTTGTTCTCCAGCTGGGGCAGCAGGGTCTCGAGTTCGATGGGACTCGGAACTGCCTGGGGCAGCAGCGGGTTGGCGCGCGGCTCGAGCATCGCGCCGCCGGTGCCGATGGGGCGCATGGCCTGCGCGCCGACGCCGGTGGCCGAGCCGCTGGTGGGCGACGACGGCAGGCCCGAGGTGGGCACGCCGTTCAGCGGCGAGAACAGGCTGCCGGTCGGGATCGCGGGCTGCACGCCCAGCGTGCCGCCCATGCTGCCGCCACCGCCGCCGACGAAGCTGCTGGCGTTGGCCGGTGCCACGGGCAGCGCGATCAGCGGCGCCGAGGTGGGCTGCACGGCGCCGGTGCTGCCGCTGGCCAGCGCCTGGCCGGTGGCCGGCAGGCCGCGCACGTCGCCCACGGGAACGACCTTGCCTTCGGGGTCCAGGCGCAGGCGCACCTGCGCTTCGGCCTCGGTGTCGGGGCGCGCGGCAATGGCGGCGCGGCGTGCGGCCACGTCGGCAATGACACTCTTCTCGTCGCAGTTGGTGATGATGAAGTTGGCCTTGTGGAACTCGCCCTTCTTCAGATCGACGAAGCGGCTCTCGGGGGTGCCCGAGTTGCGGTTGTCGAGCACCTCGAGCTTGGCGCCCAGCGGCAGCGTGGTCTGGTCCAGGCGCAGCACGTGGGTCACGGGCTTGAGGCCGTACAGGCTCCACTTGCCTTCGATGTCGGTGACGACGTGGGTTCCGTCTTCCATGTACAGCCGCACGCCGGGCACGCCGATCTCGTCGGCGCCCTCTTGCCTGCCGTCGCGTTGACCATCGCGCTTGCAATCGAGGTACACCTTGCCGAAGGCGAAGGCGTCGTCGGAGAACACGCCGCCTGTCACGCGCACGGTCCAGTTGGCCAGGTTCGACTGGATCGGGCCCGAGGTGGCGCGCGCGCGGTTGATGGCGTCGCCGTTGGTGGGCGCGCCCACGCCGATGCGCACGCGGTAGCGCACCATGGCCGACTGGTCGGGGGCCACCACCAGCGTGGGGTAGTTGAAGATCAATCCCGGGCCGGCGCCGCCGGCGGGGTTGGGCACCACTTGCCCGTTCAGGCGCACGCTGTTGGCCACGTACGCGAAGCCCGGGGGCAGCGTGTCGTTGAAGGTGACGCCGGTGACGGGGAAGCCGGTCTTGTTGGTGACGGTGAGCGCGTAGTCGATGAAGTCGCCGAACTCGACCTGGCGCTTGCTGCCGTCCTTGCGCAGCACCAGGCCCAGGATGTTGCCCGGATCGAGCGGGATGTGGTTGTGCACGGCGTCGCACGGCGTGCCATCGGGCTTGGCTCCGGCCTGCACCTGGAAGTAATAGCTGGTCGGGTCCGCGTCCTTCGGGGGCACGGCGCTGGGCACGACGGCGCCGCAGCTGGTGAAGGAGCCACCGGTGACGGGGATGAGCTGCGAGGGATACACGTAGCCGCTGCCGGCCGGCGGGGTCACGGACAGCGCGTACGTGCACAGGCCCGTCACCGGCGGCGTCTGCAGGTAGAACTGGTAGGCGCCGTCGGCGCCCGTGGTCATCGAGATGCTGCCGTTGGGGTTGAGCGTGTAGGTGCCCGAGTCGGCGCCGTAGATCTCGGCCGCGGTGATCGGGCCGGCCGTGCCGCTGCTGCACGACTGGCGCGTGTAGGTGACCAGCGCGCCGGCCACAGGTTGACGGGTCAATGCGTTGTAGACCGTGCCCTGCGGATCGACCAGCAGTGCCTGCACCGAGGTGGCGGTGGCCGCCAGCAGCATGGTGGGCGTGACGTTGACGGTGTTCTGCTCGAAGGCGGCGGCCCAGGCCTTGTTGGTGAGCGACACGCGCCCGCCGATGGCCGATGCCTTCTCGGTGATGCGCACGCTCAGGCGGATCTGCTCGCTCTGGCCCGGGGCCAGCGCGCGGGCGCCATCGGTCAGGCTCAGCGCCACTTCGGTGGGCAGCTGGAAGGGGTCGGCGCTGTCTTGCGTGCTGCGGTTGCAGGTGGCGCGGCCGGTGAAGCCGGTGGCGGCGTTGAGGTTGCCGTTGGCGGCCTTGGGCGGGCCCAGCAGTTCCCACGAGGCGACCTGACCGCTCGACTTGTCCATGTCGAAGGTGCAGTTCAGGTTGTCGATCACGCGCACGTTGGGCGCGGCGACGGCGCCGGTGTTGGTGACCTTGAAGGTGTAGTCCAGCTCGTAGACGCCGGGCGACACGCGCCGCGCCATGGAGGCCTGCTTGGTCAGCGTGAGCGTGGGCAGCTGGGTCGACACCGGCGTGGGCGAGGTGTCGTTGTTGGGGTTGCCGTCGCCGTCGGCGTCGGGGTTGTCGCCGTTGACGGAGTCGTCCAGGGCCACCGCGGGGCCGCCGGCATTGAGGGCACCCGAAGCCTTGACGGTGTTGAACAAGGTGCCGGTGCGACCGGTGAAGTTGATGCGGGCATCGAACTGCACCGTCAGTTGTGCGCCCACGGGCAGCACGGCGCCGTCGGCCAGCAGGTTCGAGGCGGCGGCGGTGCCCTTGAAGGCGGGGTTCGGCGCGGCGACGGTACCGCCGCTGGGTGCGGGCGCGATCACGATCGAGCCGGGCACGATGGTGTACTGGTTCGCGCCGGGCACGGCGGCTGCCGTGTAGCTGCCGAACTGCGTGGCGCCCGCGCCTTCCATCACGTCGGCGGCCTGCACGCCATACAGCCATGACGTGCCGTAGTTGCGCACGTTGACGCTGAAGCGCACGGTGGCGGTGCCGTCGGTCTTGCCGTCGGTGCCGCGGTTCACACGCGGGGTGGACGCGGCCTTGGCCACGCCGATGCGCGCCTGGGTGGAACTGATGACGATGGTGTTCGAGGGCACGGTGGCCGGGCCCGTGCCGTCGTTGTACTGGCTGTGCGCGGTGTTGCGGATCTCGCCCACCTGGTCGGCGTTGACCTTGACGGCGAACTGCATCGCGATGGACACGTTGCGCGCCACGGGCGTGGAGATGCCGATGGCCACTTCGACGGCCGAGGCGTCTTCGGCGGTGCGGTAGCTGAACGCCGGATCGTTGGCCAGGCGGTACAGCTTGACGGCGTTGGCGGCGGTGGTGCGCAAGGTGCCGGGCACGTACTGGGTGCCGGCGGGCACGGGGTCGCGCACGAGGACCAATGCGGAGGGCGCGCCGTTCACGAGCAGCGGCGTGTTGGTGGGCGCGATGACGTTGGACGGCTGCGCGTCCTGCGCGCCGATGTTGGTGCCCGAGACCGAGAAGTCGATGCGCGTCTGGCCGGGGATGACGTTGCCGGGGTAGCTGGCCGACTTGACCAGCTGCAGCGCGGCGGCGTTGCCGACGGTGACGGTGTCGCGGTTGATCGCGGTGAGGCCTTGCAGCGCGGTGGTGGCCGTCAGGCCCACGCAGGCCACGCCCGTCGCGGCCGTGGGGATCGTGCCCTGCACCAGCAGTGCAGCGGTCTCGCCGGGCTTCAAAGCAATGGCACCCGCCGCGTTGAGTTGCACCACCGGGTCGGCCGCATCGACCACGCCGTTGTTGTTGGTATCGCGCACCACGCGCAAGGCGGACAGATCGAGCGTGTCGGCCGCGCAGCCGCCGGCGTTGTTGGCCAGTGCCAGCGTGTAGGTGGAGGCGACGTTGCCGGTGTTGGTGAGCAGGTGGCTCAGCGTGACGATGCTCGCGGGCGGGCGCGACAGCGACTGGTCCTGCGTGAGCACCAGCGCTTCCACGGGCAGCACCGTGGCGATCACTTCGTTGGACGAGATGGTCTCGGTCTGCGCCAGGCCGTTGGGCACGTAGGTGCCCGTGGCGATGCTGCGGATCACGATGCCGGCCGGGGCCGGTGCGGCGTTCGCTTCCTGCACGGCACCACCCAGCAGCAGCGCCGCGCCAGCGGCGAGCGCGGCAGCCCATCCGCGCCACGATGGCCGGTGTGTGCTCCTGGGATTGAAAGTGAACAGCATGCCGCGAACCCTTGATCGATCACCGCGTGGGGATCAGAAGAAACGAAAGAACTTTTTCGTTTGCGCCCTCGCCTCGACAGAGGAAGAGAAGGCGCAAAGGAAAAACGCACAGGCTTTCGCATGCCCTGTGCGAGGGAGCCGACGGGCTTGCGCTCGTCGGCTCCGCTTCACTCAGGTGAAGCTCAGTTGTTGACCTTCACGGAGAACAGCAACGTGGCGGTGCCGCCAGGTGCCACGGTGTTGGCTGCGCTGCCGCAAGCCACCGTCGTCGCGGTCGAGGTGTAGTTCGCTGCCACGAAGGCGGGCGTCACACCGGTCGACGTGCACCGCGTGAGCACCGGCGGCTGCGTCGCACCCGTGAAGGTGGTGTAGGCCGGCACGGCGTCGTTGATCGACATGTTGGTCACCGGAGCGGAGCCTTCATTGGTCGCGACGACGCGGTACACGAGGCACTCACCCGGCTTGGCGACCAGCGGGGCCGACGAGGACGGGACCTCGGTGCCATCGCAGTTCACGTCCAGCGCCTGCGTCTTCACGAGGCGCATCTGGCCCGTGATGACCGTGGTGATGTCGGTGGCCGTCGGCGAGCCGCAGGCTGCGACGTCAGGGAAGGTCACCGTCACCGTGGCGGTGTCGGTGGCGCCTGCCGTGGCGCCGCCAGGTGCGAACACCTTGACGAGCAGCTTCTGGGTCTTTCCGCTGTCCAGCGCGGTGCCGGTGGCCGGTGCGGTCGGCGTGACCGTGCCGTTCGTCACCAGCGTGTCGCCGCCGTCGATCTGGCCGTCGCCGTTCACGTCGACGTACAGCGCCGTGGTCCAGCCCGCCGTCACGTCGGCTGCGGGCAGCGTGGCCGTGACGTTGTACTTGGTACCGCAGCTTTGCGCGCCGGTGATGGTCACCGTGTGGGCATACACCACCGAGCCGCCGGGAGCGACCTGGCCGTTGTTGTTCGGCGTGAGGGTCGCGCCGAAGGTGTTGGCCGTGGTCACGGTCACTGCGTCCATCTTGGTGTCGATCGCCACCACGCCCGTGGAGGTCGCGATGGTGGAACGCACCTGGAAGTAGATCGCCTGGCCGGTGACCGGCGTCTGCGAGGCAGGCGGCGTCACGCAGGCATCGACCGGCGCTTGCGCGTTGCCGGCGACAGCCAAGGTGGTGACCGCTGCGCCCGTGCAGGTCGTACCTGCCGCCACGAACTTGACGGTCCAGCCCGCAGGCAGGCTGCCCGGGAAGCTGTTGCTCTGGCTGGCCGCCAGGCTGTAGGTGTTGGCCGTCGAGTCGTTGTTCTTCACGAACAGCGTGAAGATCGTACCCGTGCCCGCAGGCGTCGAGTTCACGGTCGTCGGCTGTGCGCTCGGACCGGTGCCCAGGTCACCCTTGAGCGCGTCGTTGCTACCGCCGGTGGTGTTGGTCAGGTCGACCAGCACACCCGTCACGTTCGTCAGCGTGTCGCGCGTCGATTCCGTCTTCGTGTTGTCGCCCGTCGAGGTACCGGTGACGATCGCCGTGCCGCCCGTGCCCGGCGCTGCCGAGGCCGGCAGCGTGGCCGCCAGCACGAACTGAACGCTGCCATTGGCCGCGATCGGACCGGTGTCGGGCACGCCGTCGCTGTTGTTGTCGATCAACGGCGTGACGCCGTCGGCGGCAAAGAACTTGAAGGTCGTGCCGGCCGGGAACGTGCTGCCCGCAGCCACCGTGAGGTTCACGACGTCCGTGGCATTGCCGGTGTTGAACGCGGTCTGCTTGAACTTCACCGTGGTGCCGGCCCCTGCACTGGCGACGGTCGTGGTGTCGGCCACGCTCGTGTTGGGGTTGCCCGCACCGGTGTCCTTCGAGGCCGTCGGGCTGGCGATGGCGTCAGCCGAACCCAGGATGATGCTGAAGGTGCCGATGACGTTGTAGCTCGCCGGGTTGGTCGGCGAACCCGTCGTGCCAGGGGTCGTGGAGGTCGCACCCGGTGCGTCGACAGGGTTGTACTTGGCCGTGTTGGTCGTGGTCGACGTGCCGATGGCCGCCGTATCGTTGACCATCACCACGAAGCTCACCGTCTGCGTGACGTTCGGCTGCAGCGTGTTCACGACGACGGTCAGGTCGTTTCCAGCGGCGCTGAAATCGATCCCGGCCGCGTCGCCCGCTGCCGCATCCGTGAGCGCGACGCCAGGGGCGTTGCTCCAGACCGCGGAACCGGGGACGTACGTGAAGCCAGCAGGCAGCGTGTCCGTCAAGGCGAACCGGCCAGCCGCACCACCCGTGTTGTTGAACTTCAACGTGTAGGTGGTGTAGACGCAGCCTGTGGCCGGCGTGGTCGCGCCCGCCACGGTGGCAGCGCAACCGGCGACCGAGCGCGGACCGCTGGTCGATGCCGCGGGCCAGGTGCCGCCGTTGGCGGACCAGGCGACCGACGGAACGCTCAGGCTCTTGGTGGCGTTGAAGGCCGCCTTGTCCGTGAGGTTCACGTTGTCGACGTCGGCTGCCGTCAGGTTGGCAGGCGCGTACAGCGCCGGCGTACCTGCGGTGGCCGTGATGGTCGCGGCCACCGGCGAGGTGAACGTGCCCGATGAAGCGGTGCTCGGGATCGAGTACGCGACGACGAACGGGAACGTGCCGTTGTTGCCTGCCACGGTCTGGGCCGGGACATTACAGACAGCACCCGGAACCACCGAGCACAGCGCGGTCGTGCTGTCGGGCACGCCGTCGGCATTCGCATCGGCGAACACTTCGACCTTGGTGAAGCCGTTCGGGCTGGCCGGCGCGGTCACGGTGAACGTGAAGGTGTCGGAGCCGTTACCCGTGTTGGTCAGCACGTGAGGCGCGTACACGGTCGTGCCCGCGGCGCCGGTCTTCGTGTTGACCACGTTGGTCGTCACGGTGGTGTAGGTGTCCAGGTTGAACGAGCCGACCTGCTGCACCGTCGTCTGCACGAGGTTGGAGGTGGCCAGTTGGCTGGCGCCGTTCGGGTCCAGGTAGGTGGCCGAAGCCTGGTTACCGATGATGGTGTTGGCGGGTGGAGCCGCAGCGAGTGCGCCGGAACTTCCAAAAAGGAAGCTCAGCGTCAGGGCTGCTGCGCCCGCCCAGAGCGCGCGCGGCGCGGGGCCGGTGCGACGGGCAGACAAGGTAGGGATCACTTGGGTTTCTCCTCGGGGGTTGGGGTCAAAAAAGGTCAAAAAAAGGACGAACTCACCCCGGCCGGGGATTTCCGCGAACGGAAACCGGCAATGGAAAAACCAGCGGGGTTTTGAAAAAGAGAGAACCGACCGTCAGGGCGACTCAGCACCGCCGACGGTCGTCGTCAGCGCGGGAAGCTCAGGGCGTGCTGCGCGCAACCTTCTGCGCGTCGGCACCGGCGGCCACCGGCGCGGGCGGCACCACCACTTCGACCTTGGCGCGCGCGGTCACCGCGGCCGAGCCGTTGGCGGGCAGCTGGCCCAGCGTCCAGCGCAGCGAGCGGTACTCGTTGTAGGGAACCGGCTCCGACTTGCCGTTGACGACGCGCGCCAGCGGCTCGGCGGCAAAGGCGCCGTCCTTGGTCGCGGCCTTGACCAGCGTCGCGCCGGGCTTGGCGGTCTTGGGCAGGTACTCCAGGCCTTCGGGGATCGGCAGGTTGGCCACCAGGCCGGTGACGGCCTTGCCCGTGTGGTTGGTGTAGGTGGCCGTGTACTCGAGCACGTCGCCCGGCTTGACCGAATCGGCCGCCACCAACTGCTCCTTGCCCTGCGCGTCCTTGACCACCTTGGCCTGCGTCAGCACGACCGCGACGGCCTTCTTCTGCGCGGCCTCGGTGGGCGCGGGCGCGGCCTTCGTGCCCTGCGCGGCGGCCATGCCGCCCAGCCCCAGGGTCATGGCCACGCCGAGCCCCAGGCCGAGGCGAACGGTCAGCCGGACCACCGGCGACATGAATGAATTCACTTGAGACGAACTTCCGATAGACATAGACAACTCCTAAAAAACAACTTCAAAGCCAGACCGAGGCAACACGAAGATCAAACCGACTTGACCTGTGGCCTCGCGAATTGGCGTCGAAGCCATTTCCCAGCCACTTGCAGCACACCACTGACACACCGGCATCGGCGGCGACCGCCTCCGATGCCCACTCTCGGCCTCACGCCAGCACACCCTTTTCGAGCCGCTTCCATGAGCCATTTACCACGTTCATATTATTTTCTGAATGTTTACAAAAACAATCGAACGTCCGCGATCCGCCACCTGCAATGGCCGAGGGTTCCGTGAAAATGTCACGAGAGGCCCTCCAAAGTTAACAACTGTGAATACAGATGTAATCTGGACGTCTGCTTAGATTGTGAATAAACCTGCAATTGGAGTGTGATCAATTTCACAAGCGGATCGCCTCCAAGTTGTTGATGTGTTTGAATAATTTCACTTCCACATCAGCCCGCCGCCTCACGATCACCCAGTGTTTCAAGGGAGAAACGAGGCCCTTCGAGCGGCTTCGGACTGGCCCTCGGGGCCACTTCGAAACTAAATTTACAAATTCACAGACTGTGTAATCAGGCGCCGTGAATTTCAGATCCTGCATGCGCGACCTGTCCCCCAATGGTTTCAATCACGGGCTTCGTGAAATACGGCTTGATAGATTTTTCAAAATCCAATTCCATTCAAACAGGCACGGCTGCGCCATTGGCATGAATTCAATTCAAGCCAATCCCGGCCGGCTCACTTCACCGGAATTCATTCATTGATCTGTCGACGCCCGGCCTCAATTCGGAGGCGAATGGGCGGGCGTCTTTTTTCAAGGCGACCTTGCGTCACCCCTTCGGACGCCGCGGGCGCTGCCCGCGAAAACTCACTTGCCGTGCCGGTTGTGCGCGCGCTCCAGCGTGTACCCCACGCCGTAGAGCGAGCGCACGCGGAACTCGCCCGCCACGATCGATGCCAGCTTCTTGCGCACGCGCGACACCAGCGCATCGAGCGAGCGGCTGGCGCCCATCTCGCCATTGCAACGGGGCCCCTGGGGCAGTTGCTGCCGCGACACGGGCGTGTCGAGGTGGCGCACCAGCACCCGGGCGATCTCGAACTCGCTCGGCGTCATGATGGCTTCGCGGCTCGCGTACTCGACCGCGAGGCGGCTGCGCACGAGCTGGAAACCGTACAGGCCGTGCGGCTTCGCGTTCCGGCGCAGCGATTTCCTGCCGCACAGCGTCGACACGCGCGCCACGACCTCTTCCGCGTTCCAGGGGCTCACCAGGAAATCATCGACGTCGAACACCGACACGCGGGGCGTTTCCAGCACGCCGCGCGACCGGGTCAGCACGACCACCGGCGCCGTGGCCGCACGGCTGGCGCCGATGCCGAACAGGATTTCCGGCAGCGCGCCCTCCATCGTCTCGCCCATCAGCAGGAAGAGCCCGACGCCGGGCATCGAGGCGGCCTCCAGCAGGTCTTCCTCGTTGACCACGCACAAGGGGCTGAAGCCGGCGTCCTTCAACCGGCCTCGCAGCCAGTCGATCTCTTCGCCGGAGTCCGTCAGCACCACCACACGACCGTTTTTCTGTTCCACCCTGTCCACCATCGCTTCCCTTTTCATCGCTCCCCGCATGCCTCTCACAATGGAGTGGAATGTATTAACGTTTATGTACAGTCGATAGGGAAAAGTGCCGATATTGACCAACGGAAACAGGTAGCCCTGTTCTTTTGTCATCGTGTGCAAACAAACTCACACTAATGGGGCGTCACCCCCTCGACACGGGCGGATGGAATCCCGGATCAGCCTTCCATTCCGCGAAGGCCGATCGCTCATGAACCCCTCTGGGAAGTGGCCTCGGACGCAGGGGCCGCCTTGCGCGCGGACAGCCTTTCGAGCAGCCCGACGAGCCAGCACATCGGGCAGCCGCGCAGCAGCAGCAAGGCGCCGATGACGGCGGGCGGCGCGATCCAGGGATGGGCGGACGACAGCAGCACCGCCAGAACGATGAGCGCCAGGGCACCCGCGCCGCGAAGCAGATGCCAGGTGATGGAAACGGGACACATATGCAGGGCTCCTTGAAGAGGGACACCTGCAAGAGAGGCGGCGAAACGCCGAAACGGTTCGCGGCCCCCCTCCTCACCCCCCGGCCGGCTCGAGCACGAACGCGAAGTCCAGCGTGTGGAACGGCCCGGCCTGCACGCTGCCGTCGGGCGCGCGGCCCGGCGCATGCGCCGCGAAGTCGCCGATGAGCGAGCTGCGCACGCCGAACACCGCGTCACTGTCGAGGTACGGATCGCCCTCGCGAAAGACGTGCGTGATCAGCGTTTCGTAGCCCGGCGCCTGCACCATGAAGTGCACATGCGCGGGCCGCCACGGATGGCGCCGGGTCGCGCGCAGCATGGCGCCCACCGGCCCGTCGGTGGGAATCGGATAGGCCACCGGCGCCACGCCGCGAAACCACAACCGCCCTTGCGCGTCGGTGCGCAGCACCGCCCGCCCCAGCATGGGGCCGCCGGGCCGCTGCACGTCGTAGAAGCCTTCGGCATCGGCCTCCCACACATCGACCACCGCACCGGCCACGGGCTCGCCGTCGCGCCCGCGCACGGTGGCCTGCACGAACAGCGGCTCGCCCACGGCGCCGGCCGCGATGTCGCTGCCCAGCGGCAGCTGCGGCGCGCCGGCCACGTGGAAGGGGCCGAACACGGTGGCCTCGGTGGCCTGCGGGCTCTTGGCGTGGTTCATGGCCACGGTGAGCATCGACAGGCCCAGGGTGTCCGACAGCAGGATGAATTCCTGGCGCTGCGCGTCGCACTTCTGGCCCGTGGCGGTGAGGAAGTCGATGCCCGCGGCCCATTCGGCCTCGGTGAGCCGCACCTCGCGCGCGAAGTCGTGCAGGTGGCGCACCAGCGCCGACAGCACTTCCTTCAGCCGCGCGTCCTCGCAGCCGGCCATGCGCTCGAGCACGGCGGCGGTGATGGTGTGTTCATCGATGTTGCGCATGGGCGTCGGGCTCCAGGGGGGAAGAAGGCGCGTGCGCCGCCGCCAGGCGCCGCTGCGTCGGGAACAGGGACCAGGCCCAGCGCTGCTGCGCCCAGCCCCACAGCCCCTGCTTGAAGAAGATCGTGGCCACGATGGCCAGCAGCCCGAGCCCGAGCAGGTACCAGGTGCCGTAGTCGCTCAGGAACTTGTTCAGCGCCCAGAACACCAGCGCGCCCACCAGCGGCCCCTCGATGCGGCCGATGCCGCCGATCACGACCATGAAGATCGCGAAGGCGGTCCAGTTCGGCGCGAAGGCCGCGTCGGGGCTGATACGCAGGTTGCCCACGAAGTACAGCGCGCCCGCCAGCCCGGCGCCGAAGGCCGCCACCACGTACACCGCGAGCTTCATGCGCGCCACCGGGATGCCCTGCGATTCGGCGGCCATCTCGTTGTCGCGGATCGCCAGCAGCGCCAGCCCGAAGCGGCTGCGCAAGAACAGGTAGACCAGCGACACCGCCGCCACCACGCAGCCCAGCGCCATCCAGTAGGTGACGCTCTCGCGCGTGGCGCGCTCGATGCCGCGCAGCGCCGTGAGCGTGGTGCCCGAGCCGCCGCCCACCGCCGACACGTTGGCGAAGCTGAGCCGGAACACCTCGGCGATCACCCAGGTGCCGATGGCGAAGTAGCCGCCCGACAGCCGGAACGCCACGAAGGACACCGGCACCGCGATCAGCGCGGCGGCCAGTGCCCCGAGCGGAATCGCCACGAACGGATTCACGCCCGCGAAGTTGCCCAGCATCAGCATCACGTAGCCGCCGAAGCCGAAGAAGGCCTGCTGCCCGATGCTGACCATGCCGCCGTAGCCGGCCAGCAGGTTCCACATCATCGCGAAGATGAAGTAGCAGGCGATCTCGACGAACTCGCGCATCCAGCTGGGCTCGCCCCAGAAGGGCAGCGTGGCGGCCACCGCCACCAGCGCGGCGGCGGTCCAGCCCGCGCGGCGGCTGCTGCCGGTGTCGATGGTGACGACGACGGAGGCCATGGCGCTCAGTCCAGCTGCAGCTGCACGCGCGCGGCCACCTGGCCCCAGCGCTGGTGCTCGGCGCGCAGGCGGCGCGCCGCTTCTTCGGGCGTGTTGGCCACCACCTCGAGGTCCATGGAGGCCAGGCGCTCGCGCAGCTCGGGCGCGGCCAGCGCCTTCGCCACCTCGGCCTGCAGGCGCGCCACCACGGCCGGCGGCGTGGCGCGCGGCATGGCCATCATCTCGGCGAAGCTGGCGTCGTAGCCCTTCACGCCCGCCTGCGCCACGGTCGGCACCGTGGGCTGGCTGCCCAGGCGCTTGCTGCCCGACACGGCGATGGCCACCAGCTTGCCGTCGCGGATGATCGGGCCGACCGTCGGCGAGGCCAGGAAGCCGCAGGGCACCATGCCGCCCATCACGTCCTGCATGGCCGGGCTCGGGCCGCGGTAGGGCACGTGCTGCATCTGCACGCCGGCGTCGGCCAGCAGCATCTCCATGGCCATGTGGCCGGGCACGCCGGGGCCGCCCGAGGCGTAGCTCATGGGCTTGGCTTTGGCCGCGGCCAGCAGCTCGGGCAGGGTCTTGATGCCGGCGCCGGGAAAGCACACCAGCTCCTGGCTGAACGCCGCGAGCTGGGTCACGGGCACCAGGTCTTCCATCGGGCGGATGGCGAGCTTGCGGTACAGGTGCGGGTTGATGGTCAGCATGGTGTCGGGGCCGACCAGCACCGTGTGGCCGTCGGTGGCGCGCGCCACCTCCTGCATGCCGATGTTGCCGCCCGCCCCCGGCTTGTTGTCGACCACCACGGGCTGGCCCAGCGCTTTCTGCAGGGCGGGCTGCATCAGCCGCGACACGATGTCGCCCGGCGCACCCGCCGGAAAGGCCACCACCAGCCGCACGGGCTTGGTGGGCCAGGTGTCGGCGGCGTGGCCGGGCGCGGCGATGGTGGCGAGCACGGCGGCTGCCCCCATGCAGGCCGCGAGAGGTCGGCGAAAAGCGTTCATGGGATGTCTCCTTTTTTTGAAATGGGGTGCGCGCTCGCCTACCAGGCGCCGATGAGGATGCCGGCCGCCAGCTCGCGCTCGTTCCAGCGCGCGATGTCCTCGGGCGCCACCGTGGGAAAGCGCCGTCGCTGGCGCAGCCAGTCGAACAGCAGGCCCAGCATCTGCTCGCGCACCGCGGCCAAGGCCGGGTCGCGGCCCAGGTCGACCAGCTCGTCCGGGTCGGCCTGCATGTCGAACAGCTGCGGCGGCAGGTCTTCGAAGTGCACGAACTTCCAGCGGCGCGTGCGCAGCATCGTCATGTGGCAGCGCTCGACGGGTTGGGCCAGCGGCAGGCGCACCTCGTCGCGAAAGGCAAAGCTGTTCTCGCACACCACCAGGTCCTTGCCGGTCGCGCCGGCGTGGCCGTGCAGCAGCGGGCGCAGCGACTGGCCTTCGAGCCATTCGGCCGGCTGCGGCAGGCCCAGCGCATCAAGCATCGTCGGCACGAGGTCGATGCATTCGACCAGCGCGTCGCTCACCGTGCCGCGGCGCGCATCGGCCTCGGCGCGCGGATCGACCACGATCAGCGGCACCTTCACGATCGGGTCGTGGAACAGCTCCTTCTCGCCCAGCCAGTGGTCGCCCAGGTAGTCGCCGTGGTCGCTGGTGAAGACCACCAGCGTGTCGCGGTCCAGCCCCTGTTCGGCCATGAAGGCGAAGAGCCGGCCGAGCTCGTCGTCGACCTGCTTCACGAGCCCCATGTAGGTCGGCACCACGGTATTGCGCACCTCGTCGCGGCTGAAGTTGCGGCTCACGGTTTCGCGCCGGAAGCCCTCGACCACGGGGTGGGCGTCGACGCGTTCGGCCTCGCTGCGCACCACGGGCAACATGTCGTCGGGCCCGTACATCGCGTGGTACGGCGCGGGCGCCACGTAGGGCCAGTGCGGCTTGATGTACGACAGGTGCAGCACCCAGGGCGCGTCGCCGGCCTCGCGCATGAAGTCGATGGCGCGCTCGGTCGTGTAGGGCGTCTCGCTGTGCGCGCCGGCGATGTGCGCGGGCCGGTCGGCCCAGCGCATCTGCCAGCCGCTGAGGATCTCGCCGTCGGGGCCGCGCCCCGAGTTGGCGAAGTCGTGCCAGGGGTTGTCGGAGTCGTAGCCCTGCGCGCGCAGCCAGTCGCAGTACGCATTGCCCGTGACCTTGAAGCCCGGCGGCCAGATGCCGTCGTCGCGCGCATAGGGCTCGAAGCCGCCTTCCATCGCGAGCCGGCCCGCGCCCTGCGTCGGGTCGATGCCCAGGCGGTGGGCGCCCTCGGTGTCGGCCTCGACGTGCGTCTTGCCGACCAGCGCGCAGCGCACACCATGCGGGCGCAGGTGGTCGCCCAGCGTCTTCTGCCCCACCGACAGCGGCACGAAGTTCCACATCGTCCCGTGGCTGCTGACATAGCGGCCGGTGTAGGTCGACATGCGCGAGGCGCCGCAGACCGCGCCCTGCGCATAGGCATGGCTGAAGCGCACGCCGCGCGCGGCCAGCGCATCGATGTGCGGGGTCTGCAGGCGCGGATGACCGTAGCACGAGAGGTGGTCGGCGCGCAGCTGGTCGCACATGATGAACAGCACGTGCCTGAGCGGCGCGGGGGAGGTCTTGTCGGTCATGTCAGCAGGTCAGCGTGTCTTGGGGAACAGTCCCTGCGGCCGCAGCACCAGCACCGCGAGGAACACGAGATGGCCGAACCAGATGCCCCAGCCCGGATCGATGCGAAAGCCGATCTGCTGCGCGATGCCCAGGATCATGGCGCCGGCCAGCGTGCCCCAGAACGAGCCCATGCCGCCGATGATCACGGCCTCGAAGGCGAACAGCAGCAGCAGCGGGCCGTCCGACGGCGACACCGTGGTGCGCATGCCCTGCAGCGCGCCGGCGATGGCGATCAGCACGAAGGCGATGCCCGTGGCCAGCGCATACACCTGCTTGGCCTTCAGGCCCATCAGCTCGGCGATCTCGCGGTCGTCGGACACCGCGCGGAAGGTGCGGCCCAGCGGCGTGCGCGTGAACATCCACTGCATCGCGCCCGTGGCCGCCACCGCGACCGCCAGGATCACCAGCGGCAACGCCCCCAGCGCCAGCGTGTCGCCCAGCGGCACCGACGCGGTGGCCAGCGCGCCGACCTCGATGGCGCGCGGGTCGGCCGAGAACAGCTCCAGCAGCAGGTTCTGGATCACGATCGACAGGCCGAAGGTCACGACCAGCGAAGGCAGCGGGTCCTTGCCCAGCGTGCCGTTGAGCACATGGCGCTGCAGCAGGTAGCCGAAGCCGAAGGCCAGTGGCAGCACCGCGAGCACCACCCCCCATGGCACAGATGCGCCGGTCATCGAGACGCCGGCGATCACCGCGAAGGCGCCCAGGATGATGAAGTCGCCCTGCGCGGTGTTGGTCAGCCGCATGACGCCGAACATCAGCGACTGGCCGAGCGCGAACAGCGTGTAGAGGCCGCCGAGCAGCACGCCCTGGAGCAGGGTTTCAAGCATGGTGCTCCTCGATGCCGAAGTAGGCTTGCGAGATCTGCTCCGGCGTGAGTTCGTCCGAGCGCCCCGTGAGCGATACCCGCCCGTCCTGGAAGCAGTACACGCGTTGCGACACCTGCCGCGCCATGCGCACGTCCTGCTCCACGATCACGACCGTCATGCCCTCCCCCGTGATGGCCGGCATGGCCGCATAGATCTCGCGGATGACGACCGGCGCCAGGCCGAGCGAGAGCTCGTCGCACAGCAGCAGCTCGGGGTTGCTCATGAGCGCGCGGCCCAGCGCCACCATCTGCTGCTGCCCGCCCGACAGCGAAGTGGCGGGCTGGCGCCGCTTCTCGGCCAGGATCGGGAACAGGCCGTACAGGCGCTGCAGGTTCCACGGCCCCGCGCGGCGCGGCGTGGCGCCCATCAGCAGGTTCTCTTCCACGCTGAGGCTCGGGAACAAGCGCCGACCTTCCGGCACCATCGCCAGGCCACGCCGCACGATCTCGCCGGGCGGCAGGCCGCCGATGGGTTCGCCCTTGAAGCGAATCGCGTCGGAGGGCGCGCGCAGCAGCCCCGTGAGGCTTTTCAGAAAGGTCGACTTGCCCGCGCCGTTGGCGCCGATGACCGCCACCAGCTCGCCCGCCGACAGCGTGAAGTCGATGCCGAACAGCGCCTGCGCATCGCCGTAGAAGGCCTGCAGGCCGTGGGTGTCGAGCAGCGCGCTCATGCCTCGATCCCCATGTACACGCGCCGCACCTCCGGGTCGTTCATCACCGCACGCGGCGCGCCTTCCGCCAGCTGCTGCCCGAAGTTGATGACGAACAGCCGGTCGGCCAGCGACAGCAGCGCATGCACCACGTGCTCGATCCAGATCATGGTCACGCCGCGCGCCTTGATGCGCTTCAGCTCCGCCACCAGCACCGCCGCCTCGGGCTCGGTGAGCCCGCCCGCGATCTCGTCGAGCAGCAGCAGGCGCGGCTTGGTCGCGAGCGCGCGCGCCAGCTCCAGCCGCTTGCGGTCGAGCAGCGTGAGCCCGCCGGCCGGCTTGTTGGCGTGCGGCGCCAGGCCGGTCTGGGCCAGCACCTCGTGCGCCGTCTCCCAGGCCTCGCGCTCGGCCTGCTGGCCGCCGAAGCAGGCGGCAGTGACGAGGTTCTCGAACACGCTCATGTGGCCAAAGGGCTGCGGCACCTGGTAGCTGCGGCCGATGCCGGCGCGGCAGCGCTGGTGCGGGCGCAGCCGCGTCACGTCGCGGCCCGCGTATTCCACGCGGCCGGCGTCGACGCGCGCGTCGCCCGAGATCAGGTTGAACAGCGTGGTCTTGCCCGCGCCGTTGGGCCCGAGGATGCCCAGCGTCTCGCCCTCGGCCACCGCCAGCGTGATGCCGTCGGTGACCTTGAGCGCCCCGTAGGACTTGCTCACGCCGTGCAAGGCCAGCAGCGTCATGACAGCCGTCACTCAGAGCAGGCGCAGCGCGCCGCCGGTGGGGATCGCCTTCGCGGCCTCGTTGTTCACCAGCGTCAGCTCCACCTTGCGCTGCTTGCCCTTGCCCCACTGGCCGAGCACCAGCGGCGTCTTGCTGACGTTCTTGAACGGGCCCTGCCCGCCCCACTTCACGGGGCCGACCACGGAGTTGATCGAGGTCGCGGCCACGGCGTCGCGCACGTCGCCGGCCTTGAGCGACTTCGATCGCGACAGCGCGTTCGCCGCCACCTCGAACAGCGCATGCGCAAAGCCGATGGGCTGCGTCCACTGCTTCTTCGTGCCGGCCTCGTAGGCCTCGGCCAGCGCCTTGGCGCTTTGCTGCGTGAGGCTGGAACTGAACGGGTGCGACGGGCTCCACCACACCTCGGTCGACAGGCCCTCGCCCAGGTCGCCCAGGGCCTCGATGGCACCGGGGAACAGCAGCGCCTTGCCGAGCGTGATCACCTTCGGCTTGAAGCCCTGCTGGCGCGCCTGCGTGAGAAAGGTCTTGGCGTCGGGCGGGATCACCACGCCGGTGACGATCTCGACGTTGTCGCGCTTGAAGGCCGCGATCTGCGCGCTGAAGTCCTGCGTGCCGTTCTGGAAGCGGCCGGGGTCGGTGAGCGTGAAGCCCATCTGCGCGAGCGGCTTGGGAAAGCCCAGTTCCTTGTCGCCCCAGGCGTTGCCGTCGCCGTCGTTGGGAAACAGGCCACCGACCTTCTTGTTGGTGGCCACGGTCTTCCATCCGTTGGTGAAGGTGGCGATGACGTCTTCGAGCCCCCAGAACAGGTGGTAGGTCCAGTTGAAGCCCTTGGCCGGGTCGCCCTTGCGGCCGAAGAACCAGGGCTGCCACGGCACCACGCTGGAGATGCAGGGCACCTCGTTGAGCTCGCAGGCGTCGCTCACCGGGTTGGCGGTCTCGGGCGTGCCGGCCGTGAGCACCAGCGCGACCTTGTCCTTCAGGATCAGGTCGTTGGCCACCTCGCCCGCACGGTTGGGGTTCGACTGGCTGTCCTTGAGCACGATCTGCACGGCGTACTTCTTGCCGCCCACGCTGAGGCCGTCCTTGAAGGCGGCCTTCATCTGCTCGATCACCCACTTGTCGGCCTCGCCGAAGGGCGCGAGCGGCCCGGTCTGCGGCGACACATAGCCGATCTTGAGCGTGTCGGCGGCGAACACCAGCGGCGCGGCGCCGGTGGCGGCGAGCGCGGCGGCGGCCTGCGTGAACTGTCTGCGGTTGAATGTCATGGCTGTCTCCTTCGTTGTTCGTGTGTGTCTTCGATACCCGCGCTGCGCCTAGCCCGGCGGCTCGCCGTCGAAGGCGCGTTGCAGCAGCGCACGGATCGCGTCGCGCTCGGCCGGGCCGAAGGGCCGCGGGTTCCAGTACGGGTTGGCGACCGCGATGTCGGCCGCGCGGTCGAGGTCGGCGGCGCGCATGCCGATGTCCTTCAGCGCCACCGGCGCGCCGTTGTCGCGCGCCAGCGCAAAGACCGCCGCCGGCGCCGACACGCCGCCGAGCGCGCGCGCGATGCGCGCCATGGCACGCGGCGCGGCCTGCGCGTTGAACGCGAGCGCATGCGGCAGCACCACCGTGTGCACCTCGGCGTGCGGCAGGTTGAAGCTGCCGCCCAGCGTGTGGCACAGCTTGTGGTGCAGGGCCATGCCCACCGCGCCGAGCACGCCGCCGCAGAGCCAGGCGCCGTAGAGCGCGTCGGAGCGCGCGGCCAGGTCGTCGGGCTGCAGGCGGATCGCCGGCAGCGCGCGGGCGAGCGCCGCGATGCCCTCCTCGGCCATCAGGTCCATCACCGGGTTGCTGTCCTGCGCGTACAGGCCTTCGGCCGCGTGCGCGATGGCGTTGATGCCGCTCGTCACGCTCAGGCCCACGGGCAGCGTGCGCGACAGCTCGGGGTCGTAGATCACGGTGCGCGGCAGCACGCGCGGGTCCTTGCCGGTCTTCTTCAGGCCGTTCTCGGTGAGGCCGTAGATCGGCGTCATCTCGCTGCCCGCGTAGGTGGTGGGAATGGCGACGATCGGCAACCCCGACTCCAGCGCGATGGCCTTGCCCAGCCCCGTGGTGGAACCGCCGCCCAGCGCCACGGCGCAGTCGGCGCCGAGCCGGCGCGCCAGGTCGCGCGCCTCGCGCGCCGTTTCCACGGGCACGTGCATCACGGCGCGGTCGAACAGGCCGGCCGCCTGCGCACCGAGCAAGGCCGCCACGCGCTCGGCCTGCGGGCGCTGCTCGGGCGTGCAGAGCACCAGCGCCTTCTTCGCGCCCAGCGCATCGATCTCGCGCGCCAGGTGGCGCAGCGAACCGGCGCCGAACACCACGCGCTGCGGATGGGTGGTGTGGATGAAGTCGTGCATGGCGCGCTCCTTTCTGTCTGGCTATTCGAGGCTCAGGCGGCGCTCGCGCACCAGCCGGGCCCACTTGTCCTGCTCGGTGCGCAGCACGGCGGCGAACTGCTCGGGCGTGTTGGCGATGCCCGTCAGGCCCTGTTCGCGCAGCCGCTGCTGGAACGCGGGCTCGGTCACGACCTTGCGCACCTCGGCCTGCAGCCGGTCGATCACGGCGCGCGGCGTGCCGGCCGGGGCCAGCAGGCCGACCCAGGAGTTCACCTCGAAGCCGGGGTAGCCGCTCTCGGCCACGGTCGGCACGTCGGCATAGGCGGCCACGCGCTGCGCGCCGGTCTGGGCCAGGGCGCGCAGCCGGCCCGCGTTGACGTGCGGCTGGGCCAGCACGGCCGAGAGGAACATCATCTCGACCTGCCCGCCCAGCAGGTCCTGCTGGGCGGGACCACCACCGCGATAAGGGATGTGCGTGACGAAGGTGCCGCTCACGGCCTTGAAGTACTCGGCCGTGAGGTGGTTGCTCGAGCCCGGCCCGACGCTGGCGTAGTTCAGGCGCCCCGGCTGCGCCTTGAGCAGGCCGACGAAGCGCACGAAGTCCTTGGCCTCGACCTTCGGGTTGACCACCAGCACCAGCGGGTTGCTCGCCACCTGTGTCACGGGCTGCAGGTCTTTCGCGATGTCGAAGCTCAGCTTCGGATAGACCAGCGGGTAGGTCGCGTAGCTGTCGAACACCATCAGCAGCGTGTGGCCGTCGGGCGCCGCGCGCGCAACTTCGGCCCCCGCCAGCGTGCCGCCGGCGCCGCTGCGGTTGTCCACGATCACGGTCTGGCCGAGCGCGGCCTGCAGGCGCGGCTGCAGCTGGCGCGCGACGGTGTCGACGATGCCGCCCGGCGGAAAGCCGACGACCAGCCGCACCGGCTTGGTCGGCCAGGCCGGTGCCTGGGCCTGCGCGGCCATGCCCCACAGCAGCGTGCAGGCGACCAGGGCCCGGGAGAGGATCGAGAAAGACATCGTGTGCATCCGTCGGGTTGGAAAGAAAAAGGAAAACGTCAGCGCACGAAGTGCGGCGGAATCTGCGCGTCGACGTTGACCCACACGCTTTTCACCTGCGTGTACTCGCGCATCGCATCGAAGCCCATCTCGCGGCCGTAGCCGCTCTGGCCCACGCCGCCGAAGGGCGAGCCGGGGTTCACGCGCTTGTAGCTGTTGATCCAGACCATGCCGGCGTGCAGGTCGCGCGCCGCCTTGTGGGCGCGCTGCAGGTCGCGGGTCCACAGGCCGCTGCCCAGGCCGTAGTCGGTGCCGTTGGCGATCTGCATCGCCTCTTCGTCGCTCTTGAAGGTGAGCACGGTGACGAAGGGGCCGAACACCTCTTCCTGCGCCACGCGGTCCTGGTACGACCGGGCGCGCACCACGGTCGGCTGCACATAGCAGCCTTGCGCCAGGTCGCCGCCGGGCGCGCCGCCGCCCGCCAGCACTTCGCCGCCCTGCGCCTGCGCCACCTCGACATAGCTCAGCACGCGGTCGCGGTGCTGGGCGCTGGTGAGCGGGCCCATCTCGGTGGCCTCGTCGAGCGGGTTGCCCAGGCGGATGGATTGGGCCAGCGGAATGAACTGGTCGAGGAAGGCGTCGGCGATCTTCTCGTGCAGCATCAGCCGCGAGCCCGCGATGCAGGCCTGGCCCTGGTTGTGGAAGATGGCCCAGGCGCTGCCGTTCACGGCGGCCTGCAGGTTGGCGTCCTCGAACACGATGTTGGGGCCCTTCCCGCCGAGCTCGAGCTGCACCTTCTTCAGGTTGCCCGCGCTGGCCTGCACGATGCGCCGGCCGGTGGCGGTGCTGCCGGTGAAGGCGATCTTGGCGATCTCGGGATGCTCGGCGATGTACTGGCCCGCCACGCTGCCCAGGCCCGGCAGCATGTTGACCACGCCGGGCGGCACGCCGGCCTCGGCCATCAGCTCGGCGATGCGCAGCGAGGTGAGCGGCGTGATCTCGGCCGGCTTCATCACAATGCAGTTGCCGGCCGCCAGCGCGGGCGCCATCTTCCAGCTCGTGAACATGAGCGGGAAGTTCCACGGCACCACCTGGCCGACGATGCCGACCGGCTCGCGCAGCGTGTAGTTGAGAAAGCCCTCTTCCACCGGAATGGTCTCGCCCTGGAACTTGTCGGCCATGCCACCGAAGTAGCGAAAGCACGCGGCGGTGCGCGGCACGTCGAGCCGGCGCGAGTCGCGGATCGGGTGGCCGGTGTCCAGCGATTCGAGCCGCGCGAGCTCTTCGCCGTTGGCCTCGATGAGGTCGGCCAGCTTCAGCAGGATGCGCCCGCGATCGGCGGCGGCCATGCGGCTCCACTTGGGGAACGCGCGCTTCGCGGCGGCCACGGCCTTGTCGACGTCGGCCTTGCCGGCCAGCGCGACCTGGGCGATGGGCGTGTTGTCGTGCGGGTTCAGCGTGGCGAGCGTCTCGCCGGATTCGGCGTCGACGAAACGGCCGTCGATGAAAAGCTGGTGGCGGATGGAAAGAGCAGGCATGGGTTCTCCTCGCCCTCCCCGCGCGGGGAGGGCTGGATGGATGAATGGCGGGAAGAAAGAAGCGGCGGCGCGCCGGCCGGTCAGAACTCGACCGGGATCTCGGGCGACTCGCCCTTCTGGATCTCGTAGACCAGGCTGGGCGAGCCGTTCTCCCACACCAGCAGCATCGAGCGCTTGGGGCTGAAGCCCTGGTGGCGGCAGTAGGCGGGCATGGCGGCCATGTCGCCGGCCTTCATGATCACGCGGGCCATGGGCTTGCCGGTGTTCTTGTCGCCGCAGTCCCAGTGGATCTCGTCGGTCATCTGGAAGAACCACTCGACGCGGTCGTTGCCATGGATGATCGGCAGGATGTGCTCTTCGGTCGTCGGGCACATGTAGCTGTGCTTCACCACCGAGGTGAAGCTCGGGTTCCACGTGACCTGCGAACGGCTCAAGAAGCCGAAGAGGTTGAAGGCATGCACCTCGTTCTCGAAGCCGGGCTCGGGGTGCAGCTCGGGCTGGCCCTGCGGCACGTCGGCGAAGGCGCGGTTGACGGGCGCGCCGCGCGCGTCGCTGCGCAGGTCGAGGTCGCCCTTCAGGCCCACGCAGCGCTTGGCCAGCTCGCGCGCCCGCGTGATCTTGGCCGTGTTGTTACCGCTCTTGCGGCCGTAGGGCGAGCCGGTTTCCTGCGGCGCGGCGAAGGGGTCGAAGGCCTCGTTGGTCCAGTCGTCGAGCATGGCCTCGAAGGTGGCGCGGATCTGCGCCGTGGGGAAGTTCTCGAGCAGGTCGATGCCCGCGTCCTTCATGGTGCCGTTGAAGCTGCCGGCGTACAGGTCGACCGAGTCGTAGTGGTTGATGGTGCCGAACACGTTGTCGAAGTTGACCCAGCCGTAGAAGAAGCCCCAGGCCACGTCGCGCATCAGCGCACGCAGGTAGCTTCCGGCGTCCATGGTGTGGCTCATGGGTCGGCCGTCACGGGTCTTCCAGGTGATGTGGGCGAAGTACTCGTCCCGGCGGAAGCCGAAGCTGCCGAGCGAAAAATCCTTGTAGCCGAGCGTGGCATCGGGCTGCGATGCGATGACCTTGGCGAGTTCTGCGGGTGCGTTCATGGTGTGGCTCCTGGATGGCGGGTTCAGTGCGTCTGGCAGATGTCGGCCCACTTCTCGACAGAGAGGTCGCCCTTGCAGGTCTGCAGCACGATCACGCCGGGGTCGCCGGCCGCGCGGAACTGGTAGGCCGTGTTCTTGGGCAGCAGGCCCTGGTGGCCGCGCGAGAGCTTCATCCAGCCCATCTTCTTGCCCTGCGGCTCGCCCTTCACGCGCACCGCGCCGTTCTTCTCGGTGTCGGCCACGGCCTGGGCCGCGTCGAGCTGCACGAGGTGCACTTCGACCTCGCCGTCCATCACCAGCGCGAACTCGTCGTGGGCGCAGGTGAACCAGGGCGAGGTGCCTTCGGCGCGCAGCGTTTCCAGCACGTAGATCTGGTTCTGGCCGAACACGACCTTCTCGTAGGGCTGGCTGATGCTGGCGATCTCGAAGCAGTTGGAGAACGCGTAGTGGCGCACGTCGTCGTCGATGGGCTCGACGTGGCCTTTCTCGAAGTGCTTGAGGGACCCGAAGCGGGTCTGGTATGCGACGGTCATGGGTGTCTCCTGATGTGCCGGACGATGCAGCGTGGTGACTGCGATGTGTGCACTGTAGGAAACGGGGGGCGCGAGCGGTAGGCCCGAAACGCGGGCCGCATTGTTCGGCAAATCCGTTCAATGCACAGGGTTTACCCCGGAACGGACCGCGCTCGGGTCAGGCGTCCCAGATCAGGCCCGGCGGCAGCAGGCCGCGTTCGATCATGGCCGCGTCCCACGGCGGCACCTTCGAGAACGCCTGGGTCAGGTGCTCGATGAACAGGCGCAGCTTGAAGGCATTGCGCGAGGTACCCGCGTACACCGCGCTCAGCGAGAACGACGACAGCTGGTGCGCCGGCAGCACCACCTCCAGGTCGCCGCGCAGGATCGCCTCGCCGGCCACCAGCGTCGGCAGGCAGACGATGCCGGCGTGCTCCATGGCGTACTCGCGCAGCAGGTGAACGCTGTTGGTGAGCAGCGCCGCGCTCATGTACAGCGTGACCTGCTCGCCGGCATGATGGAAGGTCCAGCGGTCGCGCGTGGGGTAGCCCGAGTACAGGCCGAGCGTGTGCTTGTGCAGCTCGCGCGGGCTCGCGGGCCGGCCGTGCGCGCGCAGGTACTCGGGTGTGGCGCAGAACACGCGGCGCACCGGGAACAGCGGGCGCGACACCAGTTCGGTCGACGCCGCCGGAAAGATCTGCAGCGCGCAATCGACGCCCGCCTTCACCGGGTCGACCACCGCGTCGCTCACGATGAGTTCCAGGTGGATGTCCGGAAAGCTCACCTGGAAAGCGCGCAGCAGCGTGGCGAAATGCCCCAGCACGAAACCGGTGAGCGCATGCACGCGCAGCGTGCCGGTGGGCCCGTCCTTGGCGTCGCGCATCTGGTCCATGATGTCGTTGGCCCGCCCGACCAGCTCGACGCAGTCGCGCAGGAAGGCCTGCCCCACGTCGCTGAGCCGGACCACGCGCGTGCTGCGGTGGAACAGCGGCGCGCCGACGTGGTCCTCGAGCTGCTTCACGCGGCTGGTCACCACCGATTTCGACACCCGCAGCTGGCGCGCGGCCTCGGCAAAGCTCTGGGTCTGTGCGACCCGCACGAAGGTCTCTATGTTCTCGAGGCGGTCCATGGGGCATGCAATGTAGCGGTTGCGCGGCGGCGGCCGGTCGGCCGCACGGGTGTGAAGTACTGCGCAATCCCGCACGGAGATTGACCGCACCCTTCTCAATTCGCCCACAAATGTGAGCATTTCCCTGTGAGATTGTTAATACGGCAACTATTGTCCTGCCCCGAAGCACCCCGGGTGCACAAGAAATCGAAGCAGGGAGTTCCCATGACCAAATCCACGATCACCGTGATGCTCGCGCTGGCGGCATCCGTTCTCATGAGCGCCTGCGTGCACCACCACGCGCCGCCGCCGCGTGCGGAGCCCGGGCCGGCCCACAAGGGCGGCAACTTCTGCCCGCCGGGCCAGGCCAAGAAGGGCAACTGCTGATCGCCCGCCATGCTGAACCCGTTCCTGCGTGACATGACGCCCGACGAACTGCCGACCGGCACCGCGCGGCCGGCCTACATCGCCCTGCTGCCCGTGCTGGCCTATGTGCTCGTCGCCATCGCGTTCCTGAGCATGTCGGTGGTCGTGCCGAGCCTGCTCGTGGCCTGCCTGTTCGCGACCGCGGCGGCCATGTCGCTGGGCGCGGGCGTGGTGCTCGGCATGAGCATCTGGATCTTTCCGCAGCTGTCGAGCTGAGGGGCGCACGCGATGAGTACTTCCAACGCTTCCGTCTTCCGCGTCCACAGCTGGCGCACGACCCTGCTGGCAGCCTCCGTGGTGCTGCTGATCGTGATGGCGCTGCTCATGAAGTGGCTGGTCGAACTGCAGGTGGAAACCGCGCAGGAACGCCAGCTGCGCGAAGCCGTCGCGCGCGAGGCCGACGCCCGCTGCTTCGTGCTGCCCACGCGACAGGAGGTCGACACCTGTCGGGCCGTCAACGCGGCGGGCCTCACGCCCTGACGGGGGCGCCGCTCAACCGAAGGTGAACGCGTAGGCCTGCGCGCCGGCGTCGAGAAACTCGATCTCGAACAGCCGCTCCCTGCCGCTGCCCGCCGACTGCCGCACCAGCTGGTACAGCTTCTGCGCATCGACCACGCCGTGGCCCTGGGCATCGGTGTCGGCGCCGTGGTCCGCCAGCGGCGGCTGGCCGTCCACCCGCACCGTGAAACGCACCGGCTTGCCGTCGGCCATCGGCCCGAGCACCAGGTGCAGGTCGCGCGCCTTGAAGCGGTAGGCGATGCGGCCGTGGGCCTGGTTCAGCACGGCCCGCTCACCCTCCACCGTCCAGTCGCCGCCCAGCGACCACTGGTTGGTGCGCAATGAGGAAGCCATGGGTTCGTAGGCCTTCGCACGGTCGCGCGCGATGCCGCCGGGCGATGCGAAGCCGTGCGCCCGCGCGTGGCCCAGATAGGTTTCGCCGGACTGCGCCGGCTCGGCGCCGGGCGCGGCCTGGGTGCCCTGCCCCAGCGGCGCCACCAGCCCGTCTGCGACCTGCGCCTGCCCGGCCTCGGCCAGCAGTTGCTGGATCACCTGCTCGGCTTTGTCGTAGCGGTTCTCGCCGAACTGGTGATGGCGGATGCGCCCCTGCGCGTCGACGAAATAGAACGCGGGCCAGGCCTGGTTGTCGAAGCCGCGCCAGATCGAAAAGTCGTTGTCCAGCGCCACCGGGAACCCGATTCCCAGGTCTTTCACGGCCTTGCGCACATTGGCCGGGTTCTTCTCGAACGCGAACTCCGGCGCATGCACGCCCAGGACGACCAGGCCCGCATCCTTGTACTTCTCGGCCCAGGCACGAACATAGGGCAGCGTGCGCAGGCAGTTGATGCACGAGTAAGTCCAGAAGTCGACCAGCACCACCTTGCCGCGCAAGGCCTCGGGCGTGAGCGGCGCCGAGTTGATCCACTCGGTCGCGCCGGCCAGCGAAGGCAGGCGACCTTCGACGCGGAGCTCGCGCGCGGGCACCGGCGCCGGGCGGGTGTCCGCGACGCGCACGAAGCCGGCGTCTGCGCGCTGTGCCTGCGGCGCGTCTTTGCGCAGCGTGTCCACCAGCGCCTGCTCCAGCGCCGACGTGGTGCCCAGCGACAGGCGCGCGAGCCAGCCGGTGTCCAGCCCCAGCGCGATGGCGCCCACGCCGGCCAGCACCGCGGCACCGGCGATGCGCCGCACCCCGTCGCCGGTCGGCAGCGTGCGCTTCAGCATCGAAAGCAGCCGGCCGCCGGACAGCAGCGCCACCGCAAGCGACGTGCATGCGCCGGCCGCATAGGCGAGCAGCAGCAGCGAGGTGCCGACGCTCGCGCCGTTGAGCGCCGCGCCCGTCAGGATCAGCCCGAGGATCGGCCCCGCGCACGGCGCCCAGAGCAGGCCCGTGCCCACGCCCAGCCACAGCGGAGAAAACACCGAGGCCTGCGGCGCATCGGAGATGCGCAGGCCCAGCGCCACCAGCGGCCGGCTCAGGCGCTCGGCCACGCGCGGGAACAGCAGCGTCGCGCCGAACAGCGCGAGCAAGGCCATCGCGGCATAGCGCCCGTATTCGTTGAGCGTGACGATCCAGCCGCCGCCCACCGCGGCCAGCGTGGCGGCCACGGCGAAGGCCAGCGCCATGCCCACGAGCATCGGCAGGCCGTGCGAGCGGAAAGGCCGGTCGGCGCGCGCGAACACGAAGGGCAGCACCGGCAGGATGCAGGGGCTCAGGATCGTGAGCACCCCGCCCAGGTAGGCGATGAAGAGGATGAGCATGGTGATGTGGAAGATGTCGGGTGGGGTTCAGCGGGCCGGCGCAGCGGCCAACGCCAGCCGCGCCTCGAGCCCGCCTTCGGGGCGGTTGTGCAGCGTGAGCTCGGCGCCCATGGCCATGGCCAGCTGGTGCGCAATGGCCAGGCCCAGGCCGGTGCCGCCGGTGCTGCGGTTGCGCGAGCTTTCGACGCGGTAGAAGGGCTTGAGCACCGCATCGAGCTCGTCGGGGGGAATGCCCGGGCCGTTGTCGAGCACGCTCACCACGAGGCGGCCGCCCTCGCCTTCGCCCTCGCCTTCGGTTTGCACGCGCAGCGTCACGTCGTTGCCGAACTTCAGCGCGTTGTCGATCAGGTTCATCAGGATGCGGCGCAGCGCGTTGGGGCGGCTCACGATCGGCGCGCCGGCCCGGCCGTCGAGCCGCACCTGCTGGCCCACGTCTTCGTAGTCGGCCACCATGCTCTCGAACAGCGCGTCGGCATCGATGCGCAGCGGCGGCTCGGTGGCGCCGTGCAGCGTGCGCGCATAGGTCACGCCTTCGCGCACCAGTGCGTTCATGGCGTCCAGGTCCTGGCGGAATTTCTCGCGGTCGTGCGTGTCGTCCATCAGGTCGGTGCGCAGGCGCATCCGCGTGATGGGCGTCTGCAGGTCGTGCGAGATGGCCGCGAGGATTTCGACGCGCTCCGCCATGTAGCCGGCGATGCGCTGCTGCATCGCGTTGAAGGCGCGCGCCGCGTGCGCCACTTCGGTCGGGCCCTCTTCCACCAGCGTGCGGCCTTTCAGGTCGGGCCCGAGCTGGTCGGCCGCCGCGGACAGCTGCGCGAGCGGCCGCGTCACCAGCCGCACCGCGACCCAGGCGCACACGGCCAGCACCAGCAGTTGGCCCGCCAGCAGCCACATCACCCAGCCCGACACCGGCATGCCCACGCGCATGGCGTGCACGACCACGGACGAGCCGTCGCCCAGCCGCACCTCGATCTGCAGGCCCTCGGGCGGCCAGGCCACCTCGCCGACCTTGACGACCGGGAACGGGCGCATCGCATCGACGATGGCCGCGGCAAACTGCTGCGAAGCCTCCGAGCGGGGCGCGCCGCCCTGCGCGCTGCCGCCCAGCACGAAGCGGTAGTTGCGCCGTTCCAGCCGGTCGAGCCAGCCGGCGCGTTCCGCCGCGGGGAGCCGGTCGAGGATGGCGACCGAGCTCGCAATGTCGCGCTCGATGCCGATCATCATCAGCTCGCGAAGCGCCATGTTCCGTTCGTAGCGGATCGCCGCGAAGGTGAGCAGCTGCGCGATCGCCAGGCCCACCACGATGATCAGCGTCACGCGGGAGAACAGCGAGCCGGGCAGCAGCCGGCGCCAGCGCGGCGCCGTACCGGTCGGATTCGCAACGGGGTTCGCGGAAGTGGACATGGACAGCTTCTTCGTCAGGCGGCGTGGCGATGCGTCATCGGCGCAGCGGGCTCACACCAGGTGGATGGCAACGTCGATGTTGCCTCGGGTCGCCTTGGAATAGGGACAGGTCTGGTGCGCGGCCTCGGTGAGGGCCTGCGCCACCTCGCGGTCCAGGCCCGGCAGGCTCACGTTCAGGCGCGCCTGCAGGAAGTATTCGCCGCCGGCGGTGCCCAGGTCGACCTCGGCATCGACGGCCAGGTCGGGCGGCAGCGCGACCTTCATCTTGCCGGCCGCCTTGCCCATCGCGCCGATGAAGCAGGCCGACCAGCCGGCCGCGAACAGCTGCTCGGGGTTGGTGCCGGCGCCGGCGCTGCCGGGCGACGAAAGCTTGATGTCCAGGCGGCCATCGGAGCTGCGCGCCTCGCCGTCGCGGCCTCCCGAGGAGGTGCGGGTCTTGCCGGTGTAGAGGACTTTGTCGATGCGGGTCATGAAGGTTCCTTGGATGCAGGGTGGTTGGAAAACGCACGGATTGTTGGGCCGCCCGCCGCCTGCCGGATCGCCTTCTGTATGCCTGTGTATCTGGCCCGCACATCCACACACTACGTTTCCACGACCGTGGCTCGCGCGCCGCCGGAACGCTACATTGCGGCTGCGGCGCCGTGCCGCCAATGCCTCCCTTGCCATGACGCCCAAGACCTCCGACCACATCCTCATCGTCGACGACGACCGGGACATCCGCGAACTGCTCACCACCTACCTGGTGAAGAACGGCCTGCGCGTGGTCGCGGTGCCCACGGGGCGCCACATGCGCGCCGCGCTCGAGGCGTCGGGGCCCTTCGACCTCATCATCCTGGACCTGATGCTGCCCGGCGAAGACGGGCTCACGCTGTGCCGCGACCTGCGCACCGGCAAGTACAAGGCCACGCCCATCCTCATGCTGACCGCGCGCAGCGAGGAAGCCGACCGCATCCTGGGCCTGGAGATGGGCGCCGACGACTACCTGGCCAAGCCCTTTTCCGCGCGCGAGCTGCTGGCGCGCATCCGCGCCGTGATGCGGCGCACGCGCATGCTGCCGCCCAACATGGGCACCGTCGAACCCTCGCAGAAGCTGGGGTTCGGCGAATGGCAGGTCGACACGGTGGCGCGCCACCTGATCGACGAGGCCGGCGTGATGGTGGCGCTCAGCGGCGCCGAGTATCGGCTGCTGCGCGTGTTCCTGGACCACCCGCAGAAGGTGCTCAGCCGCGACCAGCTGCTGAGCCTGACGCAGGGCCGCGAGGCCGAGCTTTTCGAGCGCTCCATCGACCTGCTCGTGAGCCGGCTGCGCCAGCGCCTGCGCGACGATGCGCGCGAGCCGCGCTACATCAAGACCGTGCGCAGCGAAGGCTACGTGCTCGCTTCGGCGGTCGAAGCGAAAGACTGACCGACGCCACGCTCTGGCACTGGGTCGGGTGGCGCACCTCGTGCGCCAGGCCGCCCGCGAAGAACAGCAGCGCGAACCAGAGCTTCTTGAATCCGCGAGGGCGCGTCATGGGGATTTCCTTCGGGCGATGAGTGGATGACGAGCGGATTGTTGGCCGCCTTCTCACCACGCAACGGGCATTGCGTATGCCTGTGTATCCCGGCCCGACATCGACACACCACGTTTCGTTGAGGCAGCTTCGCACGCCTGCGATTGAAATTTAGTGTGGCCGGAGCCGGCGCGGATACAGAGGCATACACAAGCCGATCTGCAGGTGGGTTTCGCCCCGAACAATCGCGCCGTCCCCCTTCGAATCCCAGGAGATTTCCATGACCGCCTCCCCCTCGCTGCCACGCCGCACCTTCCTCGGCAAGGCCGCGCTCGGCCTCGCCGCCACGCAGCTGACGTCGATCGTTCCTGCCTTCGCCCAATCCGCCGCCACAGGCAGCACCCGTCGCCTCGAACCCCTCAAGAACATCGACGCCGGCAGCCTGCGCATCGGCTACTACGAAGCCGGCCCGGCCGACGGCGCGCCGGTGATCCTTCTGCACGGCTGGCCCTACGACATCCACATGTTCGTCGACGTCGCACCGCAGCTGGCCGCCGCGGGCTTTCGCGTGATCGCGCCGTACCTGCGCGGCTACGGCACCACCCGCTTCCTGTCGGCCGACACGCCGCGCAACGGGCAGCAGTCGGCGGTGGCCGTCGACATCATTGCGCTGATGGACGCGCTGAAGATCCCCGTCGCCACCGTGGCCGGCTGCGACTGGGGCGCGCGCACCGCGTGCATCATGGCCGCGCTGTGGCCCGAGCGCGTGAAGGCGCTGGTGTCGGTCAGCGGCTACCTCATCGGCAGCCAGGAGGCCGGCAAGGCGCCGCTGCCGCCGCAGGCCGAGCTGCAGTGGTGGTACCAGTACTACTTCGCGACCGAGCGCGGCCGCGCGGGCTACGAGAAGAACCGCCACGACTTCGCCAGGCTCATCTGGCAGCTCGCCTCGCCGAAGTGGAACTTCGATGCCGCCACCTTCGAACGCAGCGCCGTCGCCTTCGAGAACCCCGACCACGTGGCGATCACGGTGCACAACTACCGCTGGCGCCTCGGCCTGGCCGAGGGCGAGGCGAAGTACCAGGCGCTGGAGAACCGGCTCGCCCAGGCGCCGGTGATCGGCGTGCCGACCATCACGCTCGAAGGCGACGCCAACGGCGCACCGCATCCGGAACCCGGCGCATATGCGAGGAAGTTCTCGGGCCGCTACGAGCACCGGCTGGTCAGCGGCGGCATCGGCCACAACCTGCCGCAGGAGGCGCCCGAGGCGTTCGCGAAGGCGGTGATCGACGTGGCGCGCGGGTAAGGCGCGCAGGCCCTCAATCGGCGACGAGCGCCTGCGCCAGCGGCTCGGCGTCGAAGCGCTCGAACCCGCAGTAGCACAGGAAGTGGCGGTTGGCCGCGCGGCCGAACAAGGTCATGCCGAGCTGGGTGGCCAGCTCGTGCCCCATCGCGGTGACGCCGTTGCGCGAGACGACGATCGGCACGCCCATGTGGGCCGACTTCATCACCATCTCGCTCGTCAGGCGGCCCGTGGTGTAGAAGACCTTGTCGCCGCCGTCGACGCCATGCACCGCCATCCATCCGGCGATGGTGTCGATGGCGTTGTGCCGGCCGACGTCTTCCGCGAACACCAGCATCTCGGTGCCACGGAACAGCGCGCATCCGTGCACCGACCCGGCGTGCCGGTGCACGCTGTTGCGCGATTTCATCTGCTCGAGGATGCGCGCCAGCGTGCCTTGCGCGATGCGCGCCGACTGTGCCGCCGGCAGCCGCACGGCGCCGATCTGCGCCATGGCGTCGCCGAAGACAGTGCCTTGTCCGCAGCCCGTGGTCACGACCCGGTGCGCGGTTTTCTCGGCGAGGTTCGCGATGCCGCGGTGGGTCTTCACGGCGGCCGCCTCCACGCTCCAGTCGACGTCGATGCTCTCGACCTCGTCGGCGCGCCGCACCAGGTCCTGGTTGAGCAGGTAGCCCAGCACCAGCAGCTCGGGCGCGGCGCCCAGGGTCATCAGCGTCACGAGTTCGCGCTTGTCGACGAAGACGGTCAACGGCCGCTCCGCCGGGATGTCGATGTCGCGGCGTTCGCCGTGCTGGTCGACGATCTCGATGCGGCGCAGCAGCGGGCCGCGCGCCGGGTTCAGGCGCGGCGCGCCGGCGCGCCGGGGCAGCGGGACCGCCTCGAAAGCCAGCGGTGTCTCGTCTTCTGCGTCGTCTTCACGTGGGGCCATGCGGAATCCTACGCCACCGCTGCGAGCGGAGCTCGAAGGGGTACTGCTCGCGAACGGGCGCGCCATCGGCTATGGTTCGTTCATGCCTTCTTCGGACACTCCCGCGACCGCGCTCACAGGCCGCCCGACGCTCGACGTCGCGGTGGTCATGCGCCGCGAACGCCTGCACGGCCCCTCGAGCCACTGGCAGCCCTGGCGCTGGACGCTCGACAGCGTGCTGCCCGACGAGCCCGGCTTCGGCACCGAGCCGCGCCTCCTGCGCGACGACGACGGCGAGCAGCACTGGCTGCACCCCGGCTTCCAGGTCGAGCTGTACCGCGACGAGGCCGAGGGCTACCACCTCAACGCGATCACGCCGACGCCGTGCTGGTTCGTGCTGTGGCGCATGGACGAAGAGCCCACGCTCGCGCCGCTGCCCATCCCGCGCCCGGTGGTGGTCACGCTCAGCTACTACGAGGCCGGCCGCTGGCTCGATGCGCAGGAAACCGTGGAACAGGTGCCGGCGCCCGCGGAGGTGGTCGACTGGGTGCGCGCCTTCGTCGACGAACATTACGTGGTCGAGCCCAAGCGCCGCCGCCGGCCCGAGAGCTTCCGCTCGCTGGTCGACCGCTTTGGCAACGCCGCGAGCGTGACGACCGAGAAAAAGCGCGGACGGGGTGCGGGCGATGTCTGAGGGTTTCCTGGGACGCTGGTCGCGCCGCAAGCAGGAGGTGCGCGCGGCCGAGGCCGCCGTGGAAGAAAAGACCCTGCCGGCCGTGGAACCCGTTGCGGCGCCGGCGCCGGTGCCAGCCCCCGCCGCGCTCGCCGAGCCCCCCGTCGCCGACGGCGAGCAGGACACCGCGCCGCCGCTGACGCTCGCGGACGTGGATGCGCTCGACATCGGGTCCGACTTCAAGCCTTTCCTCACGAAGGAGGTCGCGCCCGAGGTCAAGAACGCGGCCTTCCGCAAGCTCTTTGCCGATCCGCATTTCAATGTGATGGACGGCCTGGACACCTACGTCGACGACTACTCCCAGTCCACCCCCGTGCCCGAGAGCGTGCTGCGCCAGATGGCCAGCGCCAAGTTCCTCAAGCTCTTCGACGAAGCCCCCGAAGACATTCCCCCGGAAACCCCCGACGACGCCGAGACGGCGGACGTGGCACAGTCCCAGGGTTCCGAAACGCTTCCCAGCCCGCCGGTTGCCGCGATGCAACCCGCCAGCCAAGAAACCGATGACCACCACGCTGATTTGCGACTGCAACCAGACGATGCCGCTCGAGCCGAAGACGCTCGGCGCGGCACTGGCTGAAACCCTCCCGCTGCATTCGTCGCTGTGCCGCCGCGAGGCGACCTCCTTCCAGCGCGCCATCCAGTCCGGCGACGACGTCGTGGTCGCCTGCACCCAGGAAAAACGGCTGTTCGGCGAGCTCGCCACGCAGACACCCAACGCCACCTCGCCGATCCGCTTCATCAACATCCGCGAGACGGGCGGCTGGAGCCGCGACGCGAAAAGCGCGATGCCGAAGATCGCGGCGCTGCTGGCCGCCGCCAGCCTGCCCGAGCCCGACCCCGTCTCGACCGTGAGCTACACCAGCCAGGGCCGGCTGCTGATCATCGGCCCGCTCGACGCGGCCGAACGCGCCGCGGCGCTGGTCGGCGACACGCTCGACGTCACCCTGCTCGCGCAGGGCCCCGGTGCAGACGGTGGCGCCCAGGCGCGCCGCTGGCCGGTGATCGCCGGGCGCATCGATTCGCTCACCGGCTGGCTCGGCGCCTTCACGCTGCGCTGGACGCGCGACAACGCGATCGACCTCGACCTGTGCACCCGCTGCAACGCCTGCGTGGTCGCCTGCCCCGAGCAGGCCATCGGGCTGGACTACCAGATCGACAACGCGCGCTGCACCTCGCACCGCGACTGCGAGCGCGCCTGCAGCGTGGCCGGTGCCATCAATTTCAGCCGCGAGCCGCAGGCGCTCGACGCGGCCTTCGACCTCGTGCTCGACCTCGGCGTCGCGCCGCAGATCGACTGGCACGCGCCGCCGCAGGGCTACTTCCACCTGCCCGGCGGCGTCGCGCAGGCCGAGGGCCTGCAGACGCTGCTGCGCCTGCGCGAGCTGGTGGGTGAATTCGAGAAGCCCAAGTTCTTCGACTACAAGCAGAAGCTGTGCGCGCACAGCCGCAACGAGGTGGTCGGCTGCAACGCCTGCGTCGAGGTGTGCTCGGCCCATGCCGTGAGCAGCGATCCGCAGCGCCAGCGCATCGTGGTCAACCCGAACCTGTGCGTCGGCTGCGGCGCCTGCACCACGGTGTGCCCGACGGGCGCGCTGGGCTACACCTACCCGCGCGCGCCCGACCAGGGCCTGAAGCTGCGCAAGCTGCTCTCCACCTATGCCGCGGCGGGCGGGCGCGATGCCGCGCTGCTGCTGCACAGCCAGGAAGGCGGCCAGGCGCTGCTCGAACAGCTCGGCCGGCAGGCGCAACTGGGCAAGGCACAGGGCGTGCCGGCGCGCGTGATACCGGTCGACCTCTTTCATGCGGCCAGCACCGGCATCGACCTGTGGCTGAGCGCCGTCGCCTTCGGCGCCTCGCAGGTCGCGGTGCTGTGCACCGGCGAAGAGGCGCCGCAGTACCTCGCGGCGCTCAAGCAACAGAGGGACGTCGCGCAGGCGCTGCTGCTCGGCCTGGGCTACACCGGCACGCACTTCCACGTGATCGAGGCCGACTCGCCCGCCGCGCTGGACGCCGCGCTGGCCGGCCTGCGCACGACCACGCAGCGCGTGCCGGCCACGGCCGCCCGCTTCGCCGTCGGCGCCGACAAGCGCGACCGGCTCGAGATGGCGCTGGACCACCTGATGGGCGCGGCCCCTGCCCTGCAGTCACCCGCCGAGACCCCGCTGGCGTTCGCGCTGCCGGCGGGATCGCCGCTGGGCGCCGTCGCGGTCGACAAGGACAAGTGCACGCTGTGCCTGGCCTGCGTCAGCGCCTGCCCGTCGGGCGCGCTGCTGGACAGCCAGAGCGCGCCGCAGCTGCGCTTCATCGAGAAGAACTGCGTGCAGTGCGGCCTGTGCGAAACCACCTGCCCCGAGGACGCCGTCTCGCTCGTGCCGCGCCTGCTGGCCGCGCCCGAGCGCAAGCAGCAGGTGCTGCTGAACGAGGCCAAGCCCTGGGCCTGCATCCGCTGCAGCAAGCCCTTCGGCACGCAAAAAGCCATCGAGGCCATGCTCGGCAAGCTGGCCGGGCACGCCATGTTCCAGGGCGAGGCGCTGGAGCGCCTCAAGATGTGCAGCGACTGCCGCGTCATCGACCTGTACAGCGCCACCAACGAAGTGAAGATCGCCCCGCTATGAGCCAGACCTTTCCCGCCACTTCCGCGCTCGACGAGGAGGTGGCCCGGGCCGAGCTCTACGGCCTGCTCGCGCGCCTGTGGTACGCCGCGCCCGATGCCGAGTTGCTGGCAGCCTTCCAGGTCGCGCCCACCGAAGCGCCGGCCGCGGGCGCCTTCCTGGAGGAGCCGTGGCGCCAGCTGGTCGGCATCGCGCGCGACACCGACGCCGCCGCCGCGCACGAGGAATACGACGCGCTCTTCGGCGGCATCGGCAAGCCCGAGGTCTTTCTCTTCGGCTCGCACTACCTGAGCGGCTTCCTCAACGACAAGCCGCTCGTGCAGCTGCGCCACGACCTCGACAAGCTGGGCCTGGCGCGCACCGAGACCACCTACGAGACCGAGGACCACATCGCCTGCCTGTTCGAGGTCATGCGCTACCTGATCGCCGGCGAGGACGTGGCGGTGGCCAACCTCACGCAGCAGCAGGCGATGTTCTCCAGACACATCCAGCCGTGGCTGCCCGCCCTGTGCGATGCTGTGTTGCAGCATCCGAAGGCGCGGTTCTACGCGGCGCTCGCCGCCTTCACGCGCGCGTTCGGCGACGTCGAGGCGCAGGCCTTCGACATGCTGGACTGAGAAGGTGTGAACGAACCCGCCATGTCCGCTCATCCCGCCCAGGCGCGCCCCCTCGGCCACGCCGGATTCATTCACACCTTCTGAGGCGAACGAATGCGAGGGGTATTCAGGTTGCTCACACCTTGTTGCTGGTCTAGTATCCACAAGGCCGACCGGGTTTCCCCTCTCTCGTCGCGCCCAGCCACTCCTGGAGTCAATATGCAGGACAGCCAAAACACCGGCATCAAGCCGGCCTCCCGCCGCGGATTCTTCATCGGTGCCGCCACCGCCGGCGCCGCTGCGGTGGCCGTCACGTCGCTGCCAAACATGGCCGAGACACCCGTCGCCGCCGTCGCCCCCTCTTTGCCGCCCCCACCCGAAAACGGCGGCGGCTATTCCCTGAGCGAACACGTCAAGCGTTACTACGCCACCACGTCAGCCTGAGGAGACCCCGTGCTTCTGACCAGAAAATCCCCAGGCACCGCGAGCCCGCGGGCCTCCGACGCGTCGCCCTTCGTTCACGGTCTGCGGCGCGGCCTCGCGAACGCCTTGCCGACCATGGACCGGCGCGCCTTCCTGCGGCGCTCCGGCCTCGGCGTCGGCGTGGGCCTGGCGGCCAGCCAGCTCACGCTGATCCAGAAGGCCAAGGCCGCCGACGGCCGGCCCACGGCCATCGGCGCCGGCAAGATCGAAGTGAAGCGCACCGTGTGCTCGCACTGCTCGGTCGGCTGCGCGTCCGACGCAGTGGTCGAGAACGGCGTGTGGGTGCGCCAGGAACCGGTGTTCGACTCGCCCATCAACCTGGGCGCGCACTGCGCCAAGGGCGCGGCGCTGCGCGAGCACGGCCACGGCGAGTACCGCCTGCGCTACCCGATGAAGCTCGTGAACGGCAAGTACGAGCGCATCAGCTGGGACACCGCGCTCGACGAGATCACCGCCAAGCTGAAGGAACTTACCAAGGCCAGCGGCCCCGACGCCATCTACTGGATCGGCTCGAGCAAGCACAGCAACGAACAGGCCTACCTGCTGCGCAAGTTCGTGAGCTTCTTCGGCAGCAACAACTGCGACCACCAGGCGCGCATCTGCCACTCGACCACGGTCGCGGGCGTGGCGAACACATGGGGCTACGGCGCCATGACCAATTCGTACAACGACATGCGCAACGCGAAGATCGCGATGTACATCGGCTCGAACGCGGCCGAGGCGCACCCCGTGAGCATGCTGCACATGCTGCATGCCAAGGAAAACGGCTGCAAGATGATCGTGGTCGACCCGCGCTTCACGCGCACGGCGGCCAAGGCCCACGAGTACGTGCGCATCCGCTCGGGCTCGGACATCGCGTTCCTGTTCGGCATCCTGCACCACATCTTCAAGAACGGCTGGGAAGACAAGCGCTACCTCAACGACCGCGTCTACGGCATGGAAGAAGTGCGCGCGGAAGTCATGAGCAAGTGGACGCCCGACAAGGTCGAGGAAGCCTGCGGCGTGAGCGAGGCGCAGGTGCTGAAGGTCGCGACCATGCTGCACGAGCACCGCCCCGGCACCGTGGTGTGGTGCATGGGCCAGACGCAGCACAGCATCGGCAACGCCATCGTGCGGGCCTCGTGCATCCTGCAGCTGGCGCTGGGCAACGTGGGCACCTCGGGCGGCGGCACCAACATCTTCCGCGGCCACGACAACGTGCAGGGCGCGACCGACGTCGGCCCCAACCCCGATTCGCTGCCGGGCTACTACGGCCTGGTCGAAGGCTCATGGAAGCACTTCGCCGCCACCTGGGGCGTGGACTTCGAATGGATCAAGGGCCGCTTCGCCTCGCCCGCGATGATGAGCAAGCCCGGCATCACGGTGTCGCGCTGGATCGACGGCGTGCTCGAGAAGAACGAGCTCATCGACCAGGACTCGAACCTGCGCGGCGTCTTCTACTGGGGCCATGCGCCCAACTCGCAGACGCGCGGCCTCGAGATGAAGCGGGCCATGGACAAGCTGGACCTGCTGGTCGTGGTCGACCCGTACCCCTCGGCCACGGCCGCCATGGCCGCGATGCCGGGCCGGCCCGAGGACGCCAACGCGAACCGCGCGGTGTACCTGCTGCCCGCGTGCACGCAGTTCGAGACCAGCGGCTCGGTGACGGCGTCGAACCGCTCGATCCAGTGGCGCGAGAAGGTCATCGAGCCGCTGTGGGAAAGCCGCACCGACCACATGATCATGCAGCAGTTCGCCGACCGCCTGGGCTTCGGCAAGGAGCTCAGCAAGAACTACAAGATGCAGAAGGTCAAGGGCATGGACGAGCCCGTGCCCGACGACATCCTGCGCGAGATCAACAAGTGCTGCTGGGCCGTCGGCTATTCGGGCCAGAGCCCCGAGCGGCTGCAGGCGCACATGCGCAACATGGCCGCCTTCGACGTGCGCACGCTGCGGGCCAAGGGCTCGGTCAAGGACAAGGTCAACGGCTACGACATCTCGGGCGACTACTACGGCCTGCCCTGGCCCTGCTACGGCACGCCCGAGCTGAAGCACCCCGGCTCGCCGAACCTGTACGACCCGTCCAAGCACGTGATGGACGGCGGCGGCAACTTCCGCGCGAACTTCGGCGTGGAGCGCAACGGCAAGAACCTGCTGGCCGAGGACGGCTCCCATTCGCTGGGCGCCGACATCACCACCGGCTACCCCGAGCTCGACCACCTGCTGCTCAAGAAGCTCGGCTGGTGGGACGAACTCACCGAGGCCGAGAAGCCCAAGGCCGAAGGCAAGAACTGGAAGACCGACAGCTCGGGCGGCATGATCCGCGTGTTCATGAAGAACCACGGCTGCCACCCCTTCGGCAACGCCAAGGCGCGCGCGGTGGTGTGGAACTTTCCCGACGCGATCCCGCAGCACCGCGAGCCGCTCTACGGCACGCGCCCCGACCTGGTCGCCAAGTACCCGACGCACGACGACAAGATGGCCTTCTGGCGCCTGCCCACGCTCTACAAGACGGTGCAGCAGAAAAACATCGCCGACAAGATCGCCGAGAAGTTCCCCTACATCATGACCTCGGGCCGGCTCGTGGAGTACGAGGGCGGCGGCGAGGAAACCCGCTCCAACCCCTGGCTGGCCGAGCTGCAGCAGGAGATGTTCATCGAGATCAACCCGAAGGTCGCGGCCGAGAAGAACATCCGCAACGGCGAGCGCGCCTGGGTCCACACGCCCACGGGCGCCAAGCTCAACGTGCAGGCCCTGGTGACCGAGCGCGTGGGGCCCGACACGGTGTTCATGCCCTTCCACTTCTCGGGCCGCTGGCAGGGCGAAGACCTGCTGGCCTATTACCCGAAGGGCGCGGCGCCCATCGTGCGCGGCGAGGCCATCAACACCGCCACCACCTACGGCTACGACAGCGTCACCATGATGCAAGAGACCAAGACCACGGTCTGCAACATCGAGAAAGCATAAGGAATCACCATGGCAAGAATGAAGTTCGTCTGCGATTCCGAGCGCTGCATCGAGTGCAACGGCTGCGTCACGGCCTGCAAGAACGAGAACGAGGTGCCCTGGGGCGTGAACCGCCGCCGCGTGGTCACGCTCAATGACGGCCTGCCGGGCGAGAAATCGATCTCGGTGGCCTGCATGCACTGCTCCGACGCGCCCTGCATGGCGGTGTGCCCCGTGCAATGCTTCTACCGCACCGACGAAGGCGTGGTGCTGCACGACAAGGACGTGTGCATCGGCTGCGGCTACTGCTCGTACGCCTGCCCGTTCGGCGCGCCGCAGTTCCCGTCGCAAGGCACCTTCGGTGCGCGCGGCAAGATGGACAAGTGCACCTTCTGCGCCGGCGGCCCCGAAGCCAACGGCTCCGAAGCCGAGTTCGAGAAGTACGGCCGCAACCGCCTGGCCGAAGGCAAGCTGCCGGCCTGCGCCGAGATGTGCTCGACCAAGGCCCTGCTGGCCGGCGACGGCGACGTGGTGGCCGACATCTTCCGCACCCGCGTCGTGCACCGCGGCACGGGCGCCGAGGTCTGGGGCTGGGGCACGGCCTACGGCTCGCAACAGGCCGGCACGCCGCCCACCGGAGGCACCAAGTGAAGCGCGCGGTCGTGATGCTCGTCGCGCTCGCCTCGGGCGCGATGCTGCTGGCGGCCTGCAGCGAGCAGCCGCAGACGAACGCCGAGGGCGTCAAGCACGACGCGGTGCCCTGGAGCGGCACGGGCACGCAGGCCAACACCGGCACCGCCTTCACCGCGCCCGGCTGGAAGGTGGGCGACAAGACGGCGTGGGAGCAGCAGATCAAGACGCGCTCCAACGGCCAGAACGAGTACACCCGAGAAAACTGAACCGGAGGCCGCATGAGCGTCACCATTCGCACCAGGCACGCGTTCCACGCGCTGCTGGCGACCGCGCTCCTGGGCTGGGCGGCGGTGGCGCCGGCCCAGGAGGCCACCCCGGCCGCGAGCGGCGCCGTGACCGCGGCGCCCGCCCCTGCTTCGCCTGCCGCAGCCACGGCTGCAGCACCGAAGGCCGAGGGTGGCATCCGCAGCCAGAACATCTTCGACGTCAAGCCCGAGGCCAGCGCCGACCCCAACTACCTCAACCAGACCAACGGCGAGCGCAACAAGGTCCAGCCCGGCAACAACGCGCCGATGTGGCGCCAGGTGAGCGGCGGCGTCACCGGCTACAGCAGCCTGCCGGTGAGCCAGGCGCCCGAGGCCGGCAACCTGATCCAGCGCTTCGTGCAGTACCCGGGTTCGCGCTTCACCAACGCGGGCGAGGCCTGGCGGCAGGTGCGCAACGACTGGATCATTCCGTACGGCGCAGCGCTGCTCTTCGTCACGCTGCTGGCGCTGGCCATCTTCTATTTCACGCGCGGGCCGATCCGCCTGCACGGCACCGAAACCGGCCGCAAGATCGAGCGCTTCACGCCGTTCGAGCGCGCCACGCACTGGTCGAACGCGCTGGCCTTCGTCACGCTCGCGATCTCGGGCATCGTGATGGCCTTCGGCAAGTTCTTCCTGCTGCCGGTGCTGGGCAGCACGCTGTTCGGCTGGCTCGCCTACGTGCTCAAGACCGTGCACAACTTCGTGGGGCCGCTGTTCGTGGTGACCACGCTGTTCATGATCTTCACCTTCATCCGCAGCAACTGGCCGAGCAAGGACGACTTCACCTGGCTGCGGCACGGCGGCGGCCTGTTCGGCGGCAAGGAGCCCGCGTCGCACCGCTTCAACGCCGGCGAGAAGGCGGTGTTCTGGGGCGGCGTGCTGTTCCTGGGCAGCATCGTCATCGCCTCGGGCCTGTTCCTGGACAAGCTGCTGCCCGGCTTCGTCTACACGCGCGGCGAGATGCAGGTCGCGCACATGGTGCACGCGGTGGCCACGCTGCTCATGATGGCGATGATCATGGGCCACATCTACATCGGCACGCTCGGCATGGACGGCGCCTACAAGGCGATGCGCGAAGGCTATGTCGACGAGGCCTGGGCGCGCGAGCACCACAAGCTCTGGTACGACGACATCCAGGCCGGCAAGATCCCCGCGCAGCGCTCGCAACCGGCCGGCGCACCCGAGCCCGCACGGCCGGCGACGGCGCAGCAAGGAACCTCCGCATGAAGCACACGCTGACCCTTCTCCTGTGCGCACTCGCTGCGACCTCCGCTGTCGCCAAGCTCCCCCCGCCCACGCCGGAAGCGCAGGCCAAGGCCGCCGAGGCCGCGGCCCGCACCGCGTGGAGCGCCAAGACCGACGGCTACCTGCTGTGCAAGTCACAGGACCAGGTCGCCGCCAAGTACCGCGCGAGCGCACAGGCCGCCGGCAAGCCGGCACCGGCCGCGGTGGCCACGCCGCCCTGCGTGGACCCGGGGCCTTACGCCGCCGCCCCCAAGGTTGAAACCAAGCCCATCGAGGCATCGGGCGCCCACTCCCCGGCCCCCACGGCCGCGTCGCCGCCGAGTTCGAACCAGACCTCGGCGCAGACGAATCCCGCACCCAAGAAGTAAGCCGGCGGCGCACCGCGCGTACGCGGACGCGGCTGAAGAAAAAACGACCGCAAATGGCCCGCCGGCAAGGTCCGGCACGGTCGCCTTGTGCATGGCTGTCGGGTGCCATGCCCGACCACGCCGGCGACCTCCAACTTCTATACTGGCCCCGATGCCCACACCCGAACGAACTGCCTCGACCGATGTGCGTATGCGCGGCTTCACGCAGCGCGCCGAGGTGCCCACCGCCCTCGCCTGGATCGACGCCCACACGCCCCTGCTGCCCGGTGAATCCGTGGCCGTCGACGAGGCCACGGGGCGGGTGCTGCTGCAGGAGGTGATCGCGCCCATCGCGGTGCCCGAGTTCGACCGCGCGGCCATGGACGGCTATGCGCTGCGCGGCGGCGAGACCACGGGGGCCGGCGAATACAACCCGCTCGAATTTCCGATCGCGGGCCACGCCTGGCCCGGCCGCCCCTTCGAAGGCGAGGTGCCCGCAGGCGCCGCCATCCGCATCATGACCGGCGCCCCGGTGCCGCGCGGGCTGGACGCCGTGGTGCCCGCCGAGTACGCGAGCGAGCAGGACGGGCGCCTGGCCATCACGCGCGCCGTCGCGCCGGGCCAGCACGTGGGCCACGTCGGCGAGGACATCGCGCGCGGCAGCACCGCGCTGGCCGCGGGCCGCCGCCTGCGCCCGCAGGACGCGGGGCTGGCGGCGTCGCTGGGCCTGGCGCAGTTGCAGGTGGTGCGCCGGCCGCGCGTGCGGCTGCTCGTCACCGGCAACGAGGTGCGCGCGCCCGGCACGCCCAAGGGCCCGAGCGAGATCTACGACGCCAACTCCGTGACCTTGCGCGGCCTCGTGGCGCGCGACGGCGGCCTGCTCGAGTCGCACCAGCGCCTGGGCGACGACCCGCAAATCATCGCGCAGGCACTGGCCGCACCTGGCGCCGACGTGGTGCTCATCTCCGGCGGCTCCAGCGTGGGCGCCGAGGACCACGCGCCGCGCCTGCTGGCCGAACTCGGCGAGCTGGCGATCCACGGCATCGCGATGCGACCTTCCAGCCCGGCGGGCATGGGGCGCATCGGCGACACGCTGGTGTTCCTGCTGCCGGGCAACCCGGTCTCCTGCCTGTGCGCCTACGACTTCTTTGCCGGGCGCGCGATCCGCCTGCTCGGCGGCCGGCCCGCCGACTGGCCCTACCCGCGCACGCGCGCCACCGTGGCGCGCAAGATCGTCTCGCAGGTGGGGCGCGTCGACTACGTGCGCGTGAAGGTCGGCGCCGACGGCGTGGAACCGCTCGCGCTCTCGGGCGCCTCGGTGCTGAGCTCGACCACGCGCGCCGACGGCTTCGTGATCGCCCCCGCCGAAAGCGAAGGCTTCGGGCCCGGGACCGACGTCACTGTTCATCTGTACGAGTGCCTGTGAAAGCCCAATCGCAATTTCTCGATGTCGTCACGCGGGACGAGGCCGAGCGCCGCTTCCGCGAACACCTGCGCCTCGCGCCGCTGGTCCGCGAGACCGTTCCCCTGCACGCGGCGCTGGGCCGGGTGCTTGTCGACGACGCGGTCGCCGCCATCGACGTGCCCGGCTTCGACCGCTCCAACGTCGACGGCTTTGCCGTGCAGGCCGCCGACACCTGGGGCGCGATGGAAGAACAGGTCCGCGCGCTGGCCCTCGTGGGCGAGACGCTGGCACCCGGCATCGTGCCGCAGCGCGAAGTGACGCCCGGCCACGCCACGGCGATCGCCACCGGCGGCATGCTGCCGCGCGGCGCCGACGCGGTGGTGATGGTGGAACACACCGACCTCGACGGCGGCAACGTGCAGGTGCGCCGCGCCGCCACGGCCGGCGAGAACGTGAGCTACGCCGGCACCGACATCGCACGCGGCGAAACCGTGCTGCGCGCCGGCCAGGTGCTGAGCTCGCGCGAGATCGGCGTGCTCGCGGCGCTGGGCCTGGCCGAGGTCGGCGTGTGGCGCAAGCCGCGCGTGGCCATCTTCTCCACCGGCAACGAGATCGTCGCGCCCGGTGCGCCGTTGCCCACGGGCGCGGTGTACGACTCCAACGCCGCCATCATCGGCGCCGCGGTCGAGGAACTGGGCGGCGAGCCCGTGCGCCTGGGCGTGATCCCCGACGACGAAGCGCTGCTGTCGGCCGCGCTTGCACGCGGGCTTGAATGCGACGCCGTGGTCTTCTCGGGCGGCACGTCCAAGGGCGAAGGCGACCTGTCGTACCGCGTGGTCGCCGCCCTCGGCGACCCGGGCGTGGTGGCACACGGCGTGGCACTCAAGCCCGGCAAGCCGGTGTGCCTGGCGGTCACGGGGGGCAAGCCGGTCGTGATCCTGCCGGGCTTTCCGACCTCGGCGGTCTTCACCTTCCATGAATTCCTGGCGCCCGTGATCCGCGCCTTCGCGGGCCGGCCGCCGCAGCGGTACGCGCACGTGGCGGCCACGCTGCCGATGCGCGTGAACTCCGAGCGCGGTCGCACCGAGTACCTGCTGGTGGGCCTGGTGCCCACCGACGATGGCGTGGCCGCCTACCCGATGGGCAAGGGCTCGGGCTCGGTCACCACCTTCAGCAGCGCCGACGGCTTCATCACCATCGGCCAGCACACCGAGATCGTCGATGCCGGCGCCCCCGTGCAGGTGCAGCTGCTGGGTCAGGGACTTGACGCCGCCGACCTGATCTTCATCGGCAGCCACTGCGTGGGCCTGGACTGGCTGGCCGGCGAGCTGATGCGCCAGGGCATCCGCATCAAGGCCATGAACGTGGGCAGCACGGGCGGGCTGATGGCCGCCAAGCGCGGCGAATGCGACGTGGCCGGCATCCACCTGCTGGACCCGGCGACGGGCGTCTACAACCGGCCGCTGCTCACGCCGGGCCTCGAACTGGTGACGGGCTACGGCCGCATGCAGGGCGTGGTCCATCGCCCCGGCGACACGCGCTTCGAGGGCCTGGACGCCGCCGCGGCCATCGCCGCCGCGACCGCGCAGCCCGGCTGCACCATGGTCAACCGCAACGCCGGCAGCGGCACGCGCATCCTCATCGACCGCCTGCTCGGCGGCGCGCAACCGCCCGGCTACGGCGTGCAGACCAAGTCGCACAACGCGGTGGCGGTGGCCGTGGCGCAGCAGCGCGCCGACTGGGGCATGGCCATCGACACGGTCGCGCGGCAGTACGGGCTGGGCTTCATTCCCGTGCAGGAGGAACGCTACGACTTCGTGGTGCCCCAGGCACGGCTTGCGCGCGCGCCGGTGCAAGCCTTCATTGCGTTGCTGCAATCGGCCGCGGCGCGCGAGGCGCTGGGCCGGCTGGGCTTTCGCGTCGATGCCGCAGCCTGATGGCAGGACCGCTTCTTTCGCTTCTTTCTTTCACTCTCGAGGACTGACACGATGACGATGGCTTCGCGCAGACGCTTCACCCTTCTCGCCCTCGCCGGTGCGCTTGTCGGCACGCTGCTCGCGCCGATGGCGCACGCCCAGGACAAGTTCATCGTGCTGGCATCGACCACCTCGACGGAACAGTCGGGCCTGTTCAAGCACCTGCTGCCGCAGTTCACGAAAGCATCGGGCACCGAGGTGCGCGTGGTGGCGGTGGGCACCGGGCAGGCGTTGGACATGGCGCGCCGCGGCGACGCCGACGCGCTGTTCGTGCACGACCAACCCGCCGAAGAGAAGTTCGTCGCCGAAGGCTTCGGCCTGCCGCGCCGCCCGGTCATGTACAACGACTTCGTGCTGATCGGACCCAAGTCCGACCCGGCCGGCGTGCGCGGCAACGACATTGCGGCCGCGCTCAAGCGGCTGGGCACCACGGGCGGCGCCTTCGTCTCGCGCGGCGACAAGAGCGGCACGCATGCGGCCGAACTGCGCCAGTGGAAGCTGGCCGGCATCGACCTGGCCGCCGCCAAGCCGGCCGGCTACAAGGAATGCGGCTGCGGCATGGGCCAGGCACTCAACATCGCGGCCTCGACCAATGCCTACGTGCTGTCCGACCGCGGCACCTGGCTCAACTTCAAGAACCGCGCCGACCTGGGCATCGTGGTCGAGGGCGACAAGCAGCTGTTCAACCAGTACGGCGTGATCGTCGTGAACCCGGCCAGGCACCCGCACGTGAAGAAGGACCTGGCGCAAGCCTTCTCCGACTGGGTCGTGTCGCGCGACGGGCAGGCCGCCATCGCTGCGTACAAGATCGGCGGCGAGCAGCTCTTCTTCCCGAACGCAGGCCAGTGAACGGCGCGCCGGTCGATGACGGGGCCGGGCCACGCGATGCGCACGGCCTCGCGCCGGCGATGAAAGCCGTCTTTCGATGAACACCGTGACCGAAGGCTGGGCGCTGGCCTGGCACCTCATCACCAGCGCCGACCCCGAACTCGTGCGCATCACGGCGCTGTCGCTGCAGGTGAGCGCCACGGCCTGCCTGGTCGGCGCGCTGTTCGGCCTGCTGCTGGGCGCCTGGCTCGCGGTGGCGCGGTTCCCGGGGCATGTGCTGGCCGTGTGGCTGGTGAACACGCTGCTCGCCCTGCCCGCCGTGGTCGTGGGCCTGCTGGTGTACCTGCTGCTCTCGCGCTCAGGGCCGCTGGGCGAACTGGGCATTCTTTTCACGCCGTCGGCGATGGTGGTGGCGCAGAGCGTGCTCGTCACGCCCCTGATCGCCGCGCTGTCGCGCCGGCTCGTGATGGCGGCGCTGGCCGACGGCGGCGACCAGCTGCGCTCGCTGGGCGCCGGGCCGCTCGCCACCGCCCTGCTGATGCTGGTGCACGACCGGATGGGCGTGGCCACCGTGCTGCTCACGGCCTTCGCGCGGGCCATCGCCGAGGTGGGGGCCGTGATGATCGTCGGCGGCAACATCGCCGGCGTCACGCGCGTGATGACCACCACCATCGCGCTGGAGACCAGCAAGGGCGACCTCGCGCTGGCCCTGGCGCTGGGCATCGTGCTGCTGGCGGTGGTCGGCGCGGTCAACGGCGCCATCGGGCTGCTGCAATGGCTGGCCACGCGCCCGCTGAACGCTGCCCCGCCGGCGAAGCCGCGCGCGATGCGCCGCGCGCTCGCCCCGCACACGCCGGCCGTGGCCGGCACGGTGCCGCTGATCCGGCTCGAGCGCGCGACGGTGCGCTTCGGCGCGCTGATCGCGCTGGACGAGGCCTCGCTGACCCTGCACCGGGGCGACCGGCTCGTGCTCGTGGGCGCCAACGGCTCGGGCAAGACCACGCTGCTGCGGCTGCTGCACGGTCTGCTGCCCTGCGAAGGGCGCTGCGAGCGCCTGCCGCTGCGGCCCGAGGGCCGCCTGCCGCGCGCGGCCATGCTGTTCCAGCGCCCGTTCCTGCTGAGCCTCTCGGTGTGGCGCAACGTGTGGGTGGGCCTGTGGCTGGCGGGCGTGCCGGCCGCCGAGCGCAGCGAGCGCTGCGGCCTGGCGCTGGCGCGCGTGGGCCTGCTCGAACATGCCGAGCGCTCGGCGCGTTCGCTGTCGGGCGGCCAGCAGCAGCGCCTGGGCCTGGCGCGCGCCTGGGCGCTGCAGCCCGACATCCTGTTCCTGGACGAGCCCACGGCCAGCCTGGACCCTGGCGCCAAGAACGAGATCGAGGCCCTCATCGAAGAGGTCGCCCACAGCGGCGTGACGATCGTGATGAGCACCCACAACCTCGGGCAGGCCAAGCGCCTGGCCACGCGCGTGGCCTACCTGCACGCGGGGCACATCGTGGTCGAGCGGCCCGTGGCGAGCTTCTTCGACTCGGACGATCTGCCGCCCGAGGCCGCCCAGTTCCTGCAGGGCGAGCTGGGCTGGTACCTTCAGCCCTAGCGCCGGCGGGCTGGTCGGCGGTTCCGCGCCCCTCGCCTTCGCTTACACGGCATCCCGATCCAGCGAGGCAAAATACCGCGATGGAAATCACTGTCGCGGTCTCGCTGCCGACACGCCTTCCTTCCGGGTCTGGGCGCGGCCACTTCCTTCGCCTGCACAGAGACCTCACCGACCGGCTGCGAACGCACGACCGCCCCCCGATAACCGAATACGCAGAGCCCTCATGAAAATAGCCACCTGGAACGTCAACTCCCTCACCGCGCGCCTGCAGCATGTGCTCGACTGGCTCATCGCCAACCCGGTCGATGTGCTGTGCCTGCAAGAGCTCAAGATGACCGACGACAAGTTTCCGCTCGAGGTGCTGAAGTCGGCCGGCTACGAGGCGGCGGTGTTCGGGCAGAAGACCTACAACGGCGTCGCCATCCTCAGCCTGGCGCCGGTGCGCGACGTGGTGAAGAACATCGAGAACTTCGCCGACGAGCAGTCGCGCGTGATCGCCGCCACCATCGAGACGCCCTCGGGCCCGCTGCGCGTGGTGAACGGCTACTTCGTGAACGGCCAGGAACCGGGCAGCGAGAAGTTCGCCTACAAGATGAAGTGGCTCGACGCGCTGCACGACTACATCGCGCGCGAACTCGCGGCGCACCCGAACCTCGTGCTGCTGGGCGACTTCAACGTCACGCCCGAAGACCGCGACAGCTTCGACCCCGTGGGCCTGAAGGAAACGATCCACCACACCACCGAAGAGCGCGACCACTTCAAGGCGCTGCTGGGCCTGGGCCTGACGGACAGCTTCCGCATGTTCGAGCAGCCCGAAAAGAGCTTCTCCTGGTGGGACTACCGCATGCTGGGCTACCAGAAGAACCGCGGCCTGCGCATCGACCACATCCTCGTGAGCGAGCCGCTGCGGCCGCTGGTGAAAAGCTGCGTCATCGACCGCGTGCCGCGCAAGTGGGAAAAGCCGAGCGACCACGCCCCGGTGGTGCTCGAACTCGGCGCGGGCGCCTGACGGCCATGACGACGCCGATCGCCGCACGCCTTGCCCGTTCCGCCGCGATCGCCGCCGCGGCGCTCGCGCTGACCGCCTGCTCGGTGCTCAAGCCGGGCAGCGGATCGGAAAGCGGCACAGGCAGCACATCGCCCGGCGGCGCAACCGCCACCGAAGGCAGCCGCGACGTGCCGACCGTGCGGCTCATCACCGCGCAGACGCCTGCCATCCGCACCTACCGCAAGACCGGCGCGCGCCACATCTACAAGGCGTACGCCAGCCGCATCTACAAGGGCAAGATCCCGCCGCTGGTGTACGCGGTGGTGGTGGTCGAGACCGAGATCGATGCCAACGGCAAGGTCACCAACGTCACCTTCAGCCGTGTGCCCAGCCATGCGCCCGAAGTGCCGCCGATGATCGCGGAGCTGGTCAAGGCGACCTCGCCCTTGCCGAGCCCCGGCAAGCTGGGCGGCCACACGTACGTCGACACCTGGCTCTGGGACAAGAGCGGCAATTTCCAGCTCGATTCCCTCACGCTCGGCCAGCGCAGCCGGTAATAAAAAAAGGCCCTGGGAGGGCCTTTTCATTCGATACCGAGTTCCTGGATTTTCCGGGTGATGGTGTTGCGCCCGATGCCCAGCTTCTGGGCCGCCTCGATGCGCCGGCCGCGCGTGTTGGCCAGCGCGGTGAGGATCAGCCGCGATTCGAAGCGGCGCGTGAGCACGTCCCACACGTCGGTGCGGCCTGCGGCCAGCAGCGCTTGAGCTTCGGCCTCGAGGCCGCTTTCCCAGGCGCTGGGGCCCGTCGGTGCGCCTGGCACCACCTCGGGGGCGGCGACCACCGGCGCGGACGCGTCGCGCTCGACGGCCAACGGCGCCGCAGCCTGCACGGGCGCCGCCACCTCGGCCACCGCCACATGCCCTTCCGCCCCGCTGCCCGCCATCACTTCGGGCGGCAGGTCTTTCGACTCGATCAGCTGCGCGGGCGCCATCACGGTCAGCCAGTGGCAGATGTTCTCGAGCTGGCGCACGTTGCCCGGGAAGTTGAAGGCCGCAAGCCTGGCGAGTGCCGCATCGGAGATGCGCTTGGGCTCGACGCCCAGCTGGCGCGCGCTCTGCTGCAGGAAGTGGCGCGTGAGCGCGGGCACGTCTTCGCCGCGTTCGCGCAGCGCGGGCAGGCGCAGGCGGATCACGTTGAGGCGGTGGAACAGGTCTTCGCGGAAACCGCCGAGCTTCACGCGCTGCTCGAGGTCCTGGTGGGTGGCAGCGATGACGCGCACATTGGCCTTGACCGAGTTGTGGCCGCCCACGCGGTAGAAGTGACCGTCGCTGAGCACGCGCAACAGGCGCGTCTGCAGGTCGAAGGGCATGTCGCCGATTTCGTCGAGGAACAGCGTGCCGCCCTCGGCCTGCTCGAAGCGGCCGCGGCGCATGGTCTGCGCGCCGGTGAAGGCGCCGCGCTCGTGGCCGAAGAGTTCGCTCTCGAGCAGGTCTTTCGGAATGGCGGCGGTGTTGATCGCCACGAAGGGGCCGTTGGCGCGCGGCGAGTGCTTGTGCAGCGCGCGCGCCACCAGCTCCTTGCCCGAGCCCGATTCGCCGGTGATGAGCACCGTGACGTTGCTTTGCGACAGCCGGCCGATGGCGCGGAACACGTCCTGCATCGCGGGCGCCTGGCCGAGCATTTCGGGCGCGGCGACCATGCGCTCTTCAGATACCTCTTCGCGCTGGCTTTCGTCGACGGCGCGGCGGATGAGCTCCACGGCGCGCGGCAGGTCGAAGGGCTTGGGCAGGTACTCGAAGGCGCCGCCCTGGAAGGCCGAGACCGCACTGTCCAGGTCGGAGAAGGCGGTCATGATGATGACCGGCAGGCCGGGGTGCTTGGCCTTGATCTTGTCGAGCAGGTCGAGCCCCGAGCCGCCCGGCATGCGGATGTCGCTCACCAGGACCTGCGGGCCCTGCTGCTCATCGCCTTCGGCCTGTTCGAGCGCGGCCAGCACTTCGCGTGTGTTCGTGAAGCTGCGCGTGGGCAGGTCTTCGCGCAGCAGCGCCTTCTCGAGCACGAAGCGTATCGATTGGTCGTCATCAACTATCCAGATCGGCTTCATGCATCTCCTCTGTTGCCGGGGCTGCGCTAGGGCAGCGGAATCAATATCTTGAAATCGGTTCGGCCCGGGACGCTGTCGCACTCGATCACGCCGTGATGCTGTTGCACAAAAGTTTGCGCAAGCGTCAGTCCCAGCCCGGTCCCGCCTTCCCTGCCCGAAACGAGCGGATAGAAGATGCGGTCCTTGATCGTGTCCGGCACACCCGGTCCATTGTCGATGACATGCAATTCCAGTGCCAATCGATACCACTGCTTGTTGAAGATCACCTGGCGGGCCACGCGGGTCTTGAAAGTGATCTGCGCATCGCCCGCCGCGCGGCGCTCGGCCAGGGCCTGCGCCGCGTTGTGCGCGATGTTGAGGGTGGCCTGGATGAGCTGTTCGCGGTCGCCGCGGAACTCGGGAATGGAGACGTCGAAGTCGCGCTCGATGTGCAGGTCGCGCGGAAACTCGGCCAGGATCACCGAGCGCACGCGCTCGCACACCTCGTGGATGTTCACGTCGCCCACCACGTGCGGCCGGCGGTGCGGCGCCAGCAGCCGGTCGACCAGCGTCTGCAGCCGGTCGGCCTCGTGGATGATGACCTGGGTGTATTCGATGAGGTCGCGCGACTCGACCTCCATCTGCAGCAGCTGCGCCGCGCCGCGGATGCCGCCCAACGGGTTCTTGATCTCGTGCGCGAGGTTGCGGATGAGTTCCTTGTTGGCCTGCGCCTGGTCGATCAGGCGCTCCTCGCGGTCCTGGCGCACCTGCTGCTCCAGCGGCGACATCTCGATGATGAGCTCGCCCTTCTTGTCGCCGTGCGCGAGCGTGACCTGCACGGGCATCAGCTCGTGGTTCACGCGCCGCAAAAAGGCCTCGTAGCGCAGCGTGGCGAAGTCGTTGCTGCTGGCGCCGTCGAGCGCGGTGCGCAGCACCTGCGGCTCATGGAAACAGGCGCCGAACTGCGAGCCCTCGAGCGTGCGCCGCGAGGTACCCAGCGCGTCTTCGAGGCCTGCGTTGGCGAACAGCACCGAGCCGTCGCTGTTGACCACGGCGATCAGCGTGGACAAGAGGTCGAAGGCGCGAAAGCGCGGATTGGCGCCAGTCGCCTTCTTGCCGAACACCATGGACTGCGCGCCGCTTACTGCGCTTGCGGCTTGCCGGGCAGGCGGCCGATTTCGCGGCGGATGCCGGCGATGTCGCTCTCGTTGCGCGCGAGTTCGGCCTTCATCTCGGCCACGCGGTCCAGGTACTTCTGGTAGTTGCGGCCCTCGCTGCCCTGCTTCTCGGGCTCGCCGTTGTTGTATTCCTTCTTGAGCTCGGTCTGGCGGGCCTCGGCCTTGCGCAGCTCGGCCTCGAGCACCGAACGCGCCTCGCCGTCGCGGGCGCGCTGGTCGACGCCTTCGACGCGCGGGCTGCCCGCCGGGGCGCGCGCGGCCGAACCGCCCGAGCCCGACGACGACGCGCTGCCACCACCACCGCCCGAAGGCTTCGTGCCCTGCACGACGGTGACGTTGCCGCCTTCCATGATCTTGCAGCCCTTTTGCTGGGCCACGGTCGCGTTGTTGGTGTACTCGTTGCCGCAGCGCCAGACGCGCTCTTGCGCGAGCGCCGCCGTGGCGGTGGCGAACGAGGCGGCGGCCAGGAAAATCAGGGAAGCAGTCTTCATTTGGATCCGGAGAGGGCGCGACAAACGCGCATTTTGATGCAATTCGGGCCCGCTCACGACAGGGTGTTCCGCACCAAGGAAAAAGGACGGCCGGGGCCGTCCTTTTGTCTTACTCATCAGGCTCGCGCCCTTCGCGAAACACCGCGGAACCGGCTTTGCCGGGCCGCAGGTGTTGCCCCCGGTAGGGGGTTGGCGAAGCGACACGAAGTGCGCGCAGCCTGGGGGCGAGCCGCTTACAGCGAGTAGTACATGTCGAACTCGACGGGGTGCGTCGCCATGCGGAAGCGCGTGACTTCCTGCATCTTGAGGTCGATGTACGCGTCGATGTACGAGTCGGTGAACACGCCGCCCTTGGTCAGGAACGCACGGTCCTTGTCCAGGTGCTCCAGGGCCTGGTCCAGGCTGTGGCAGACGGTCGGGATCAGCGCGTCTTCTTCCGGCGGCAGGTGGTACAGGTCCTTGCTGGCGGCTTCGCCCGGATGGATCTTGTTTTCCACGCCGTCCAGGCCGGCCATCAGCAGCGCGGCAAAGCCCAGGTACGGGTTCATCAGCGGATCGGGGAAGCGCGCTTCGACGCGGCGGCCCTTCGGGTTGGCCACGAACGGGATGCGGATCGAGGCCGAGCGGTTCTTGGCCGAGTAGGCCAGCTTCACCGGGGCTTCGAAGCCGGGCACCAGGCGCTTGTAGCTGTTGGTGCCGGGGTTCGTGATGGCGTTCAGGGCACGGGCGTGCTTGATGATGCCGCCGATGTAGTGCAGCGCGAAGTCCGACAGGCCTGCGTAGCCGTCGCCGGCGAACAGGTTCTTGCCGTCCTTCCAGACCGACTGGTGCACGTGCATGCCGGAGCCGTTGTCGCCGACGATGGGCTTGGGCATGAAGGTGGCGGTCTTGCCGTAGGCGTGGGCCACGTTGTGGATCACGTACTTCTGCAGCTGGACCCAGTCGGCGCGCTGCACCAGCGTGCTGAAGCGGGTGCCGATCTCGAGCTGGCCGGCGTTGGCCACTTCGTGGTGATGCACTTCGACCGGGATGCCCAGCGATTCGAGCACCAGGCTCATTTCCGAGCGCATGTCCTGGAAGCTGTCGACCGGGGGCACCGGGAAGTAGCCGCCCTTGACTGCGGGACGGTGGCCGCTGTTGCCGTGCTCGAACTCCTTGTCGGTGTTCCACGAGGCTTCTTCGGACTCGATCTTCACGAAGCAGCCCGACATGTCGTTCTTCCAGCGCACGCCGTCGAACACGAAGAATTCGGGTTCCGGACCGAAGTAGGCGGTGTCGCCCAGGCCGGAAGCCTTCATGTACGCCTCGGCGCGCTTGGCGAGCGAACGCGGGTCGCGCTCGTAGGCCTTGCCGTCGGCCGGGTCGATCACGTCGCAGGTCAGGATCAGCGTCGTTTCTTCGAAGAAGGGGTCGATGTTGGCGGTGTTCGGGTCGGGCATGAGCTGCATGTCCGAGGCTTCGATGCCCTTCCAACCGGCGATGGACGAACCGTCGAACGCGTGGCCCGAGGTGAATTTGTCTTCATCGAAGTGCGACACAGGCACGGTGACGTGCTGTTCCTTGCCGCGGGTGTCGGTGAAGCGCAAGTCGACGAACTTGACCTCGTTTTCCTTGACGAGCTTGAGTACATCGGCGACGGTCTTTGCCATCAGTTTCTCCTGAGTTGGATGGTGGTTAGGAATACAGGGACGGGAGGATGCAGTTTCTGTGCCATTGTCACCCCGCCGGATGAGGCCCAGGTGACGGCCCAGGGGCTGCCGGAAAAGGAAAATATCCCCAAATTGGTGCAATGCAGATTAACGCACCAATTCAGGGCCAAGCTTCGCATCGAAAGTGTGCAGACCTTCGATGAGCTGGCCATAGGCGGCATCGAGCTTTGCGGGGTCGCCCTTGACGCCCAGCTCGATGTGGCGCCCGTACTGGGGGTGATCCACGCTGGGAAGGCTGAACACCTTGATGCCGGCGTGGGCCTGCTCGATGGCCTGCATCAGCGGCGTGAGGGTGGCTTCCATCGCACCGAAAACGATCACGGACTTCTCGGCGATGGCGTTGCGGGTGAACAGATCGGCATAGCGGCTGTCGAGCACCGACTCGATCATCGGCCAGGCCATGACCGGAAAGCCCGGCACGAAATGCACGTGCTCGACACTGAATCCCGGGATCTTGTTGTACGGGTTGCGGATGATCGACGCGCCCTGCGGAAACACGCCCATGTTCAGGCGGTGGATGTTGTCGGGCCGGTCGGGTTCGTAGGGCACGCCCTGCTCCAGGGCCGTGTCCTGCATGCGCTCGCGGATCAGCGCCTCGGCCTCGGGGTGCAGCGCCAGCGGCACGCGCAGGGCCTGGGCGGCGCACTGGCGGGTGTGGTCGTCGGGCGTGGCGCCGATGCCGCCGGTCGAGAACACGATGTCGCCCGAGGCGAAGGCGCGCATGAGGGCCGCGGTGATCCGCGTGGGCTCGTCGCCCACGTATTCGGCCCAGCCCAGCTGGAGGCCGCGCGCGGCCAGCAGCTCGATGACCTTGGCCATGTGCTTGTCGGCCCGCTTACCGGAAAGGATCTCGTCGCCGACGACGATGAGACCGAATGCGCGTGTCATGGAGAACTCCATTGAGAAAGAGCGGCCTTGTTGGCCTCGGTGGCTTCGGCCGCCTCGAGCGTCTGCTGCGCGTCGCCGCTGCCAGCCGCGGGCTGCTGCGCCGCGCGCTGGGCGCGCAACTGGGTCAGGGCGTCGAGGCAGTAGTGCGCGAACCAGAGCGCAGAAAAGGCGAAGACCAGCGTGTAGATCCAGATGGCGATCGGCACCAGCACGAAGAAGGCGGCAGCGAACAGCAGGCCCGAGGCCCAGACGATGCTCGGCGCAGCGCCCAGGTAGCCGCACAGCACGCCGATGCACAGCAGCGGCAACCGGTGGGCGCGCAGCAACGCGGCGCGTTCCTCGGGGCTGGCGTGCTCGGCCAGCGCGTCGAAGCTCATCACGCGGTAGGTCAGCCAGCCCCAGATCAGCGGCGGCAGGATCAGCACCAGCGGCGGAATGAGCCACAGCGGCATCGACACCACCAGCGCGATCAGCGCCAGCACGGTGGCGCCGAGCGAGCGCAGCACGCTGCCGAAGAAGGAGGCGCCCTTCTTCTGCTCGAGCGTCGGAAAGCGCCGTTCGGCCACGAGCTTGGTGAGTGCCGGCGCCATGAAGCCGGCCACGATGAGCAGCGACAGCACCACGATCAGCGGCGTGACGCCGAACACCACCACCAGCGGCGCCAGCGCGGCCGTGACGTCGCTGGAGAAGAGGCGCCCGATCCAGGCCCAGAAGCTGGACAGCAGCGGCCAGGCGTCGAGGGCCTCGCGCGTCCAGGCGACGGCCGCGTCCCAGTAGAAGTAGCCGAGCCCCGCGGCCAGCAGCACCATGAGCGCCAGCGGCAGGAGCGACAGCACGATCACGCGCGGGAGCATGCAATAGGCCACCGCGCGCCAGAAGGAGTCGAGGAGCAGGCGCATGAGGTTCGAGGATAGCGCAAGGCCCCGGCCCGCCCGCTGCCGGGCCTGCGGGCGGATCAGGCGCGGCCGAACAGCCGCTTCAGCCCCAGCCACTGCTGCGACCAGAAGCCCTGGCCGTAGTCGCGCGGCCGGCCGTCGGCGCCGGGCTCGACCTGGTCGCGGATGCCGGTCGGGTCGTAGCGGTTTTCGAAGTTGGCGGTGCGAAAGAGCATGTCCCACCAGGGCAGCAGCACGCCGAAGTTGTGGCCGCCGAGCGTGCTCCGGCCGTGCGACTCGTGGCCCAGCCCGATGCTGTGGTGCAGCCGGTGAAAGCGCGGGCTGACCCACAGCCGCTCGCCGATGGCGCCGAAGCTCAGCCGCAGGTTGGCGTGCTGCAGGCTTTCGCTGAGCTGGGTGAAGGCCACGACGGCGATGAACTGGCCCGGCGCCACGCCGATCAGCTGCGCCACGATGACGATGAGCGTGTCGTGGATGACGTCGTCCAGCAGGTGGTTGCGGTCGTCGCTCCACATCGTCATCTGGCGCTGCGAGTGGTGCAGCGAATGCAGGCTCCACCACCAGTTGAACTGGTGCTGGCCGCGGTGGATCCAGTAGCCGACGAAGTCGAGCACCACGAGGTAGATGGCAAAAGCCACCCACGGCACGTCGGTCACGCCGGGCCAGGCCTCGTCCAGGTGGAAGGTGCCCCACCCCGCCATGCGCAGGCTGCCGAGCAGGTCGTCGAACAGCGGCTGCAGCGTGAAGAACAGCGCCAGCCGGAACAGGCCCAGCCGGTGGATCAGCGTGTAGAGCACGTCGATGCGGATCGCGCGGCGGTCGGTCACGGCCTCGACCGCGCGCCAGCGCTGCAACGGGCCGATCACGGCCAGCAGCACCAGGATCTGGATCACGCCGACCAGCAGCCAGCCGGTGGCGTCGAAGGCGTCCTCGGCCCAGCCGCCCAGGCCGATGGCGTACACCAGCGGCTGCACGGCGGTCTCGAAGAGCCAGCCCTGCATGGCGGAAAAAACGTCGGTCAACCAGTCGATCACGGCGAAAACTCAGGAATCAAGGGTGGGAGGCGATCCAGGCGCGGTAGTCCGGATGCTGGCGCAGGGTGCGAAAGCAGAAGCCCTTGGCCTTCAGGCCGACGATGAGCGGCTCGAGGTTGGCGGGCGCCCACGGGTCCTTGCGCGACCAGATGCCCAGGTGCGCCAGCAGGATGTCGCCGGGGCGGATGCCCGCGAGCGCCTGGGCCAGCAGCTTCTGGTTGCTGAACGTTTCGCTCGGCAGCTCATCGCCCAGGAAGCCGGCGGGCGACCAGCCCACGTGCGCGTAGCCGCAGTCCCTGGCGGCCGCCAGCAGCGCGGGCGAGGTCTTGCCGCCCGGCGCGCGGTACAGCGGCAGCGGCTTCTTGCCGGTGATGGCGGCCAGCCGGTCGGACGACTTGCGGATGTCGGCGCAGTACTGGGCCGCGTTCCAGACCGATTCCTTGCCGGTCTGCGGGCCGGCCGACGGCTTGATGCGAAAGCTCGGCGGCGTGCCTTTGACGTCACCGCGCCAGTAGGCGTGGTCGTAGGTGTGCGAGCCGAACTCGTGGCCCTCGGCCGCCCTCGCCTTCCACCACGACGCCCAGTGGTCGTCCAGGCTGTCGCCGTCGGTCTGGGTGCGCTCGGCGGCGGCAAAGAAGGTGACGCGCACGTCCTGGCGCTTGAGCACGTCGGCCACCAGCGGGGCGATGCCCATGTGGCCGGTGTCCAGCGTCAGGTAGACCGGCTTGTCGCAGGCGGCGGCGTCCTGCGCCCCCGCCGCCGGCACGGTGGCGCAGGCCAGCGCCGCGACGGCGAAGGCCACCCCGGCGGTGCGCACACCGCGCACGCGCTCAGATGCGCTTGGCATGGTCGAGGGTCCAGACGCCGTGCGGCGAGCGGCCGACGTTGATCTGCCGCACGACCTTCTGGCTCGCGAGATCGACCACCGTGAGCTTCTTGGCCCAGCGCGAGGTCACGTACAGCGTCTTGCCGTCGGCCGACACGTCCATGCAGTCGGGGCCGCCGGGCACGTTGTAGTTGGCAACAACCTTCAGCGTGGTCAGGTCGATGCGGCTGATGGTGTTGGCGACCCGGTTGCTCACGAACACGGTCTTGCCGTCGCCGGCCGAGCGGAAGGCGTGGGCGCCCTTGCCGGTGGGGATCTTGCCGACCAGCTTGGGCTGGGCGCCGGCCACGTCGAACACCTGCACGCCGTCGCTGCCGGTGAGGCCCACGAGCAGCGTCTTGTCGTTGTGGGCGCCGAAGATGTCGGCCGGCATGGCGCCGGTGGCCAGGCGCCAGCGGATGGTCTGCGTCGGCAGGTCGACCGCGATCAGCTCGTCGCTGTCCTGCATGGTGACGTAGGCCACCGTGCTGGTGTTGTCGATCCAGATGTGGCTGGGCGTCTTGCCGGTGGCGATGCGCTTGACCAGCTTCAGGTCCTTGCCGTCCCAGCGGTACACGTCGACGTGGTTCAGGCGGTTGGCCGCCGTGACGAACCACTTCATGTCGCGCGAGAACTGCAGCTGGTAGGGATCGATGATGCCGTACACCACGCGCTGCACCTCGGCCGTGCGCGGGTCCAGGAAGGTGAGCGAATCGCCCGCCGAATTGGCCACGATGACCGACTTCTCGTCGGGTGTCATGTAGATGTGGTGCGGCTCCTTGCCGGTGGGAATGCGCTGCTTCTCGGTCCAGTCGACCGGGTTGATCACGCTCACGCTGGCGTCCAGCGAATTGAGCACAAAAACCGGTGGAGGGGCCGGCGGCGCCGCCGCGGCGGGGAGGGTCACCAGGGCTGTCAGGCACAGGCAGGACAGCAGGAAGGCCGCGATGCGGCCGTTCGGGCGGGCAGGGAGTCGCAAGGGAAGGTTCCGGGAGAGGGTTAACAATCTTAACGGTCGAACCCGACGAAAAGCTGACCGCGGGCGCCCCCTCACCCGCTGTTTAGCCCGGCGCCTTGACCTATGTCACGCGGCGCGAGGCACGGGCGCCCGCAGCTGGGCCACCTGCTCGGCCGTGAGCCAGCGCCATTGCCCCGGCGCCAGGTCGTCCGGCAGCGCCAGGCCGCCGATGCGCGAGCGGTGCAGCCCTTCGACCCGGTTGCCGACCGCGGCCAGCATGCGCTTGACCTGGTGGTACTTGCCCTCGGTGAGCGTGAGCCGCAGGTGCAGCGGGCTGTCCGATTCGCAGGCCGCCGCGCGCACGGGCTTCGGGTCGTCGTCGAGCACCACGCCGGCCAGCAACTTGGCGATCTGCGTTTCGTCGATGGGGTGCTTGGCCGTCACCTCGTAGACCTTGGGCACATGGTGCTTGGGCGAACCCATCTTGTGGATGAACTGGCCGTCGTCGGTCAGCAGCAGCAGGCCGGTCGTGTCCTGGTCGAGCCGGCCGATGGCCTGCACGCCCTGCACCGCGCCCTTGTTGGGCCGCAGGCGCAGCGGCGACGGCAGCAGCGTGTAGATGCTCGGGTAGGTCGAGGGCTTCTGCGAGCACTCGGTGCCGGCCGGCTTGTGCAGCATCAGGTAGGCCTTCTCGTGGCAGGCCCACTCGGTGCCCTGCACGGTGAACCGCAGGCCTTCGGGATCGAGGTCGGCGAAGGGGTCGGTCACGGCCGCGCCGGCGATGCTCACGTGGCCTTGCTGGACCAGGCCCGCGCACACGCGGCGGGTGCCGAAGCCCTGGGTATAGAGGATGTCTTGCAGGTGCATGAGAAATGAAAAAAGCGGCCGTGCCGACAGGGGCACGACCGCCTTCAAGTGTGCCGCAGGTTCAGTAGCCCGCTGCCAGGCCCGTGTTGCGGCGCGGGTCGTTGGCGCCGTAGAAGCGATTCGCGCCCACCGGCTTGCCGCCCAGCGAGGGCGCGCCGACGATGATCGCCGCCAGGTGGTTGGCCGGCTGCGGCACGCCCAGGTTGTGACCCATGTCGGTCAGGATCTTGCGGGTGTCGGGGCTGATCGCGAAGGTTTCGACGTTGGTCACGTCGGGCAGCCACTGCTGGTGGAAGCGCGGCGCATCCACGGCCTCCTGCACGTTCATGCCGTAGTCGACCACGTTCAGGATGGTGTGCAGCACCGCCGTGATGATGCGGCTGCCGCCGGGCGTGCCGACCACGAACACCGGCTTGCCGTCCTTGGAGACGATGGTCGGGCTCATCGAGCTCAGCGGGCGCTTGCCCGGGGCGATGGCGTTGGCCTCGCCCTGCACCAGGCCGTACATGTTGGGCACGCCGATCTTGGAGGTGAAGTCGTCCATCTCGTTGTTCAGCAGCACGCCGGTCTTGTCGGCCGTGACCTTGGCGCCGAACCAGTCGTTCAGCGTGTAGGTGACCGAAACGGCATTGCCCCACTTGTCGGTGATCGAGTAGTGGGTGGTGTTGCTGCCTTCATGCGGCGCCACGCCGGGCTTGATGTCCTTGGAAACGCCGGCCTTCTTGGGGTCGATGGCGGCGCGGATCTTCGCGGCGTAGCCCTTGTCGAGCAGGCGATCGAGCGGGTTCTTCACGAAGTCGGGGTCGCCCAGGTAGCTGTTGCGGTCCACGTAGGCGTGGCGCATGGCTTCGATCTGGTAGTGCACCGACTCGGCCGAGCGAAAGCCCAGGTCCTTCAGCGGATAGCCCTCCAGGATGTTGAGCATCTCGCAGATGATCACGCCGCCCGAGCTCGGCGGGGGCGCCGACACCACGCGGTAGCCGCGGTAGTCGCACTCGACCGGCGCGAGTTCGCGCGTCTTGTACTGGTCGAGGTCGGCCTGCGTGATGATGCCCTTGCCGGCCTGGCTCGACGCCACGATCGCCTTGCCGACCCAGCCCTTGTAGAAGCCGTCGGTGCCCTTGGCGCTGATTTCGCGCAGCGTCTTGGCGAGGTCTTTCTGCACCAGCTTCTGGCCGACCGCGAAGGGCTCGCCCTTGTTCAGGAAGATGGCGCCGGAGACCGGGTCTTTCTTGAAGTCGTTGGTGGCGGTGAGCAGCATGTCGATGTCGCCCTGCTCCAGCGCGAAGCCCTTGTCGGCCAGCTGGACCGAGGGGGCAATGAGGTCGGCGCGCTTCATCGTGCCGTACTTTTCGCGCGCGTACTCCATGCCCGACACCGAGCCCGGCACGCCCACCGCGAGGTGGCCGTGGGTGCTCAGGCCCTTGACGACGTTGCCGTCCTTGTCGAGGTACATGTTGGCGGTGGCGGCCAGCGGGGCCTTCTCGCGGAAGTCGAGGAAGGTCTTGCGGCCGTCGGCCAGCTGCACGGTCATGAAGCCGCCGCCGCCCAGGTTGCCGGCGGCCGGGTACACCACGGCCAGCGCATAGCCCACGGCCACGGCCGCATCGACCGCGTTGCCGCCGCGCTTGAGCACGTCGACGCCGACCTTGCTGGCCAGGTGCTGCGCGCTCACGACCATGCCGTGTTCGGCCGCCACCGGCGCCTGCGACGCGGCCTGCGCGCCGCCGGCCGCCGCCAGGGTGAGCGCGGCCGCGACGGCGGCGCGCAGGGTGGGGGTCCACTTGAAGTGCTGCATGGAAAAGTCTCCTCTGTGCGTTGGATGAAGAATGAGGGAGGGGTGAACGGAAAGTGAGTCGTCAGGCCGTGAGCAGCGCCTTGCGCCGCAGGCTTTGCAGCGCCTGCGCGACCTGCTCCTGCGCGAAGGCGTGCAGCGCCGACGGGTCGGTCAGCGGCTGGTCGTCCTTGAGGAAGCGCAGGCGTTCGGCGCGCACCTCGTCGAGCAGGAAGGCGGCCAGCGCCTCGTGCGTGTGCGCCCCGTCGAGCAGCGGCAGCAGGCTGCGTTCGAGCACCGTGAGCGACACCGGCTCGTGCCACTGGTTGCAGAGCACGGCCGTCGCCTGCGACGCGGGCATGCCGGCCAGCGCACGGCGCACCGGCGCCAGCACCTGCGGCAACACGGACACCGAAGCAGCCGCCGACACCGGCGTGCGGCGGATGCGCAGCGCGCCGAGGATCAGCAGCTCTTCGAGCATGGCCAGCACGATGGGTTCGACGGCCGCGCGCGGCTCGCCGGCGAGCGTCACCACGGCGGCCAGCAAAGCCTCGGTCGACATCGAACACGGATAGCTCGCGTCGAGCGCCTGCGCCACCGCCTTGTGCGCCGGCAGCCGCAACGTGACCTTCAGCTCGCGCAGCGCAGTGCAGGGCTGCTCGCGAGCGTCGATGGTCAGCGCCTCACCACCGTCGACGCGGAAGATGCCGGCGAATTCGAGCGCGCGCAGGCGGGGCACCTCGAGCCGGTAGCGGATGTTCGCGGCATTGCCCTGCTTCACCAGCAGCGTCTGGCGGAAGGTGCGGTTGACGAGGAAGTCGAGGTACTGCTCCATCATCACCTGGCTGCCGCCGCACTCGCGCAGCAGCGGGTCGCGCACCTTCTCGCCGTAGTTCTGCACGAACATGGTCGAGGGCTCGGCGTCGCACAGGTAGGCCAGCCCGCGCGCTTCGGCACGCGCGACGAACTCCTTGAAATAGCAGGGTTCGTTGCAGGGCTCAAGGAACTCGTGCAGCAGGTAGTAGTTGCCGGAGTTGCGCACGATCGGCATCGTCTCTTCGAGCGTCTTGCGCAGCACGCTGTCGGGTCGGGCCGACTGCTCGAGGAACTCAAGCATGCCGCGCGCGTAGGAGAGCTTTTCTTCGGGCGTGTCGCGCGGGCCGCCGCGCAGGATCATCGCGTCGCGCACGATCTCGCGCGCCTTCCAGCCCGGGTACACGTTGTAGCTCACGTACACCACGCCATTGGGCGCCAGGTTCTCGGCGCACACGCGCAGGATGGCGTCCTGCACCGGCCCCGGCACCCAGCTGTAGACGCCGTGGCAGACGATGTAGTCGAACAGGCCGAACGAGGCGTCGATGTCGGCGATGTTGAAGGCCTTGAGCTCGATGTTCGACAGCCCCGCCTGGTCGAGCGCCGCGGCGCCCTGGGCCACCTGCACGCGCGACAGGTCGACCCCGACCGCGTGGGCTTGCGGGTGACGCGTCGCGAACGGAATCAGGTTGCCGCCGGCGGCGCAGCCCAACTCGAGCACGCGCGCCTTGTGCGGCGGCGGCGCCTCGAGCCCGAACAGGAAGGCCAGGGCTTCCAGGTGCTCCACGGCGGACTGGGGAAACGGGTGCGAGTCGTAGGGCACCGCATCGTAGTAACTGGTGAGCGTGGAAGTCAGAGAGTCCGGCACGAACGTCCTTTGGGGATCGGAAGGGGCTGCAGCAGTGCTCGCAGACTATAGCCCCGTGCCCTCGCAAAAAGAAGCCGGCGCGGGCCGACCCGCCCTGCCCTGGCCGCAGGCTCATGCGCTTGCACGACCTCTTTAGAATGGCCCGATGAACTGGCGCATCACACTGTTTCCCCTGGCTTTGGTCATTGCCGGCTGCTCGACGCCGCCCAACCAGATCGTTCCCTTCCGCGACGGTGTGCTGCGTGCCATGACCTACACCCAGGCCTCGGACTACTGCAGCGCCAAGAGCCAGGAGCCGAAGTGGCTCGGCAAGGCACCGGCCGAATCGGGCGTGCTGTTCCAGTGCCAGTAAGGCATCGCATCACGCAGGGCTGACGCCCGGCCGCACCGCTCAGGCGTCGATGACGATAAACGTCAGCGCGGGGAGTTCTGCCTGCAGTCCTCGGCGGTGCCCCGGCAGTCATCCTGGCGCGAGGGCGCGCCGGGGTCGTCCACGCGGGGCTTGTCCTCGCCGGCCCGCTTCGCGTCCGCCGGTGGCTTTTTCACCATGCCGGGGTCCCGGTCGGGCGGCGCGGGCTTCACCAGCCGCGGATGGCCATGGGGCGGCGGCTTCACGAGGAGTTCGGGGTCGGGCCCAGGTTGCGCTTGCGGCTTGACCGGCGGTGGCGGCGGCTTGTCGGCCGACTGCGCGGCAGCCGGCCCGGCGAGGAGCGCCGCGACGCTGATGACCCCGACAGCGAGGCTTCCGGCAAACATCGATTTCGTTGGATTGCGCATGGCGTTCACCCATGGCCCGAAGGTTTCACCGGGGCGTTCCCGGTGGTGTAGGCCTCTTTCGCCAATGGCCGCAAGTCGGCGTCGCGGTGCCTGCGACGCTGGCGCAGCCGCCGGGCGATGGCCGCAGGGATGGCGCGCTCAGCCCGCCAGGCTGACGCGCACCACGCACGCCGGCGGCACCAGAATCTCGTCGCAGTTCGGCCCGGCCCCGCCGCGGTCGATCACCACGAAGCTGGCCGGCTGCTGCGTGACCACCAGCGGGTGGTGCCAGACCCCGCGCGCGTAGTTCACGCCCTGCCGCCCGTCGGTGACGAAGGCGCGGATGTCTTCCACGCGCACCGTGTCGCCCGCCGGCGCCACCACCACGAGAAAGCGGCTGCCGTCCATCGGCACGAAGGCCTGGCTGCCCAGCGGGTGGCGCTCCAACATGCCCACCTGCAGCGGCAGCGCGTAGGGCTGCGTCTCGAAGATGTTCACCAGCACGCGGCTGTCGCCGGGGCCCGGGTCCACGCGCGCCAGGTCGTGAAAGCGCGTGGTCATGCCCGCGTTGATCGGCATCGACCGGGCGTGCGCGCTCTCGATGACGTCGCCGAACGCGGCGAACGCCTCGCGCGTCAGCGGCTGCGCGACGAGCGCGAGCGCCGCGGGCGTGCCCGGCGCCGGGGGCAGGAAGGTGGGGCTGGCAATCGTCAACAGAAACTCCTCGGCTTTTTGGTCCAACTGGTATTACCAGTATCCTTGCGATGCATCTACTCAGTCAATCTCCCGGCGTCAGGGAAATCGCTAGTGTCCAATGACGCATGAGGCCTTAAGGTCTCGGTCGCGTTAAATCATACCGGTAATACCAGTTAATCCACCCATCGACGCCTTCGAGGACCGCCATGTCAACCACCACCCTTCATGCGCCGCTGCAGCCGGCCACCACCTCTGCTGCAGCGGAGAACGCGCTCTACAAGAAAGTGGCATGGCGACTCATGCCGTTCCTGATGCTCTGCTACGTGGCCGCCTACCTGGACCGCGTGAACGTCGGCTTCGCCAAGCTGAACATGCTCAGTGACCTGCAGTTCAGCGAAGCCATGTACGGGCTGGGCGCGGGGCTGTTCTTCATCGGCTACTTCTTCTTCGAGGTGCCGAGCAACCTGCTGATGCACCGCATCGGCGCCAAGGCCACCATCTCGCGCATCATGATCACGTGGAGCCTGATCTCGGCCGCGATGATGTTCGTGACCACGCCCACGCAGTTCTACGTGCTGCGCTTCCTGCTCGGGGCGGCCGAGGCCGGCTTCTACCCGGGGATGATCCTGTACCTCACCTACTGGTTTCCCTCGCACCGCCGCGCCAAGATGGTGGCGGTCTTCATGTGCGCGATCCCGGTGTCGGGCGTGCTGGGCGGACCGCTGTCGGGCCTGATCATGGACGCCATGCACGGCATGGGCGGGCTGCGCGGCTGGCAGTGGCTGTTCCTCATCGAGGCACTGCCTTCGCTGGTGATCGGCCTGCTCGTCATCGTGTACCTGGACAACAGCATCCAGGCCGCACGCTGGCTCACCGCCGAAGAAAAGGCCGTGCTCGCGCGCAACATCGCCGCCGAGAACGCCACCAAGGGCGGCACCAGCCACATGACGCTGCGCGCGCTGTTCGCGGACCGCCGCATCGTGAAGATGGCGCTGATCTGCTTTTGCACGGTGATGGGCCAGTACGGCCTGACCTTCTGGCTGCCCACGCTGGTGCGCCAGTCGGGCGTGTCGGGCGCGCTGAACATCGGGCTGCTCACGGCCATTCCCTTTGCCGTGGCCATCGTCTCGATGCTGCTGGTGAGCCGCAGCTCCGACCGCATGCGCGAGCGCCGCTGGCACCTGATCGTGCCCTTCTGCTGCGGCGCGCTGGGCCTCACGCTGAGCGCGATCTTCAGCAACAACGTGTACCTCTCGCTGGCCGCATTGGCCCTGGCCGCGGGCGGCAGCCTGGCAACGTCGCCGCTGTTCTGGAGCCTGCCGACCGCCATTTTGTCGAGCGCGGGCGCGGCGGCGGGCATTGCGCTCATCAACTCCTTCGCCAACCTGGCGGGCTTCGTGAGCCCCTACATGATCGGCCTGATCAAGGACGCCACGAAGAGCACCGACATCGCCCTGTTCGTGCTGGCCGGCGTGCTGCTGTTCGGCGCCTTCCTCACCTGGACGGTGCCGGCCAAGCTGGTCAACAAGTAGGGAAGGCCCCGGGGTGCGGCCACAGTAAGATTTCCAGTTCCCGCCACTGCCGCACTTCGCACCGCAAACAGCCCATGCTCGCCTCCCCCGCCGTTGCCGCCACCGCCGCCCGACTGATCCAGCAGCGGATCGCGGACGGCACCTACGCGGCCGGCGGGCTGCTGCCCTCGCAGCGCGACCTGGCCGAGCAACTCGGCATCAGCCGCACCTCGCTGCGCGAGGCGCTGTCGACGCTGCAGGGCACGGGCCTGGTCATTCCGCGCCCCGGCAAGGGCATGTACGTGGCCGAAGACGGCGGACAACAGGCGCCGGCCGCCTCCCCGGCCTGGAAGTTCGCCACCTCGCATTCGCTGCAGGACGTTTATCAACTGCGCTTCGCGGTCGAGAACTTCACCGCGCGACTGGCCTGCCTGGTCATCGAGGCGGACGACCTGGCGGCGCTGCGCGCCAATGCACAGGCGATGCGCGCATGCATCGACGCCGGCGACTTCACGCAGGCCACGCAGCTCGACTTCGACTTCCACATGCAGATCATCGGCATCGCGGGCAACCAGGCCATCGCCGAGATCCTGCGCAACAGCGCCGAGGTCATGCAGGAGAGCCAGCGCCTGCCCTTCTACAAGCGCGGTGCGCGCCATGCCACCTACGACGAGCACATGGCGATCATCGAGGCGCTCGCGCAAGGCAACCCGGCGCTGGCGCAGCAGGCGATGACGCAGCACATCGTGCAGGCCGCGCAGCGCGCGGGCGTGCACTTTCCGACGGGGCTCGAGGCGGCTTCGGCGGCCTGACGCTTCAGGTCCACGTGTCGACGACGATGCGCAGCACCTCGACGCGCGCGGGCAGCTCGATCAGGAACTCCGCATCGCGCGGCAGGTGGTGCACTCCATTCGGGTCGCCGCCGGTGAACGCGCTCATCGCGGCCACGTCGGGCCAGTAGGAGGTCGTGACGAATTCGGTCTCGTTGACGCGGTCTTCGCGGAACAGCTGCACCGCGAGCGCCGTCTTGCGCAACGACGGAATGCCTTCAGCCAGCAGGTAGCGTTCGTAGGCCTCCGCGCGATCGGGCGTGACGCGGCCGCGCCAGATGCGCGCGATGGTGGCGACGCTCATACCGGCACGCCTTCGATCGTCCGGGTGGATGCAGACGCCGGCACCGGCAAGTGCCGCCCCAGGAAATCGCGCAGCGGCGGCAGCACCTCGGCCAGGTGCGTCTCGAGCAGCCAGTGCCCCCCGTCGTCGAACGCGTGGAACTGGGCGTCGGGCAAGTCGCGCAGGTAGGCACGGCCGGCCTCGATCGGCATGTAGCCGTCCTGCGGCCCCCAAAGGATCAGCGTGGGCGGGCGGTACGTGCGCAGGTAGTCCTGGTAGCGCGGAAACCACCGCAGGTTGTCCTTCAACCCCTTCATGAGACCGAGCGCAATGGCGCGCCGCGCGGGCGTGTCCATCAACGGCCAGTGAAGGCGCCAGAGATCGGGCGCGAGCCGCGGGGCCACGCGCGAGGACACCTCGCCGATGAACTCGTCGCGAAAGCCTTCTTCGCTCACGGCGCGCTCCAGCACCGCGAGATGGGCCTCGCTCGGGTCGTTCCAGTACGCCCGGATCGCCGCGTACTTCGGCCCCAGCGTGTCTTCGTAGATGTCGCCGTTCTGGATGATCAGCGCCGTCACCCGCCCGGCCCGCCGCATCGCATGGCGCAGCCCGATCTGCGAACCGTAGTCGTGCAGGTACAGCGCGTAGCGGCGCAGCGCGAGCGCGGCGGTGAAGCGGTCGAGGAAGTACGCGTAGCCATCGAAATCGAACACGAAGTTCTCCTCGGGCGTGCCGCTGTAGCCGAAGCCCGGGAAATCGGGCGCCACCACGCGCCAGCGGTCCGCCAGCGCCGGCATCAGCGCGCGGTACTGGAACGAAGAACACGGATAGCCGTGCAGCAACAACAGCACCGGGGCCCCCACCGGACCGGCCGCGCGATAGAAGACCTCGACGCCATCGATCTGCACCGTGCGGTGCGTGACGGCGGTCGTGCCGGCCGCGTCGTTCTTTCGGGGGTTCGCATTGGCCATCTCGGCTCCTTGAGACATGCAAAGAAACAGAGGTGTCTTTGTCGCCTCCGGCGCGGGGCCCGCATGTGGGAAAGGGCCGACCCTGGGTGTCGTCCAGGCCGCGCGCGCCCTGCGGCGGGCACGCTGCAGGGCGACATAGGCAACCTGGCCGGCCCGTCGGCCGATCGGCCTTGGCAGCACCGGCCGGACGGTCGCCCCGCGCCTGAACATGAAACTTTGGCTCACTGGCCGTCAAACCGCAGTCCAAAGCTTTCACTGCAGCGCGGTGCGCAGGACAATGGGGCGTTGATGGTGGTCGGGGCGCCGCCTCCGATCCTGTCGGCATCGCACTTTCAGGACTACACACGTCGCGTCATGGAACAACGGCTGGAATGGGCCCTGGCGGCCTGCTCACGCATCCTTCGACCCGTGGTGAAGCTCGCCCTCGCGATGGGGGTCAAGCACCCCCACCTGGAGGAGTTGCTGCGTGACCTGCTGATCGAGGAGGCGCAGCACTCCTGGCGCAGCCAGGGCGTTCCCAAGCCCAACCTGAGCCAGTTGTCGGTCACCACCGGCCTGAACCGCAAGGCCGTGACCGCCAAGGTCCGCTCCACCGTCGACCCCCTGCCCCACACCGAACTGTCGGCCGCGGCCAAGACCTTCACGCTGTGGCTGCAGATGCTGACCGAAGACGCTTCGTTCCGGCGCCTGCCCGTCACGTCGGGCCACACGGCGCCCTCGTTCGAAGCGGTCGCCCGCCTGAGCAGCCGCGGCAACGTCCACCACCGCACCATCCTCGACGAGCTGATCCGGTTGAACATGGTGACCGAAAACGAGGGCATGGCCGAACTCACCGCCGACGGTTTCGTGCCCGTGCAGGACCTGCAATCGATGCTGGCCTTCCTGGGCGACAACGGCCGGGACCACCTGCTGGCGGCCGTCGCCAACACGCTGGGCGAACAGCCCCGCATGCTCGAGCGCGCGGTGTACGCGCGCGGGCTGTCGCTGAACGATTGCGAACAAATCCACCGCCTGGTGCGCGACCGCTGGTCCGCCCTGCACCACGAGCTCGCGCAGGAAATGGCACAGGCGGTCAGCCGCGCGCCGGCTCGCGCCAATGGACGAATCCGTGTCGGCATCTACACGTACTACGAGGACGAGGGCACGCCGCCCCCGCCCGCGTCCTCTGAAAGCGAGCGCCCCTCATGAGCACGATGAAAACACCCCGCCGCCTCCTGCTGGGCTTGCTTTGCGCCGGCCTCACGGTCCTGTTGATGTCCTGCGGAGGCGGCGGTGGTGCCTCGACCGGGAACCTGGGCCTGGGCACCGGCACTGCGATCGGCGGCGACAGCCCCGGCGGCGCGGGCACGGGCACAGGCGGGGATGGGACCGGGTCCGGCTCGGGCAACGCCGGCACGGGCGGCTCCGGCGACACCGCCAGCAACGGCAACACCGACGGCTCCGGTGTCGGCTCGGGCGGCACCGGCGTGACCGCGGACGCCGCCGGCATCGGCGCCGCGGACGGCCTGGGCAGCATCATCCTGAACGGCCTGCGCTACACCACGGACACGGCCACCATCACCGTCGAGGACGCCACCGAACTCCAGATCGGCATGAGCGCGCGGGTCGCCGGCAAGGTCGACCCCGACTTCACCCGCGGCATCGCGACGCAGGTCGTGTCGGCGGCCGAACTGCGCGGCGCCGTCTCGCGCATCGACGTGGGCGCCGGCAGCTTCGTGGTGATGGGCATCAACGTGACCATCGATGCGGCCACGGTCTGGGCCGACGCGAACGGGCTTGCCAATGTGGCCGACGGCAGCCTCGTCCAGGTGTGGGGCCTGCCCGGCGCGCCGGGCACGCTGCGCGCCACCCGCGTGCTGACCGCACCCACGCTGACCGCCCCGCTGGTGACGGGCGCCATCCAGGGCCTCAACACGACGAACCAGACCTTCACGCTCGGCCAGCTCACGGTCAGCTATGGCGGCGCCAGCTTCGCGGGCATCGACGCTTCGTCGCTGGCCAACGGCGTCATCGTGCGCGCCCGCGGCACGGCCGCGCCGGTCGGCAACGCGTTCACGGCGACCCAGGTGCAGGGGTGGTACGCGATACCGACGAGCAACGGCATCGCACTGCAACTGGCGGGGGACATCACCGATTTCGTCTCGCGCGGCGCCTTCAAGGTGCTGGGCACGCCGGTGGACGCCACCAACGCGCAGATCACGGGCGGCCCCGTCGGTTCGCTCGGCAACGGCGTGAAGGTCGAGGTCGACGGCTTCATGTCCGGCGGGGTGCTGGTCGTCAAGAAACTGCGCATCCGCCATGTGCCGGGCACGGGCGGGCCGGCCTCGTTCACGCTCATCGGCGCCATCGGCGGCTACGTGTCCCCTGCCAGTTTCAGGGTCCAGGGCCAGCCGGTGGACGCCAGCGGACCGGGTACCACGTTCGAGAACGGCACCGCCGCGAACCTGGCCAACGGCCAACGCGTGGCCGTCGTGGGAGACCGGGTGGTCGACGGCGTCCTCATCGCCCAACGGGTGACGTTCAACCCGTGACCTGAAGCGGCGGCCCGCCGCCCCGCCGCCCCGCCGCCCGGCCGCATCGCCCGCCCTTCCGGCGGCAGGCGACGCCGGGCTTTCGCACTTCTCCAGTCCGGTTCGACACCGCCGCAGCGCGGCGGGCGTCGGCCTGCGTGCACGCGGGCCAGATAACACCTTCGGCCATCTATCTCCAAATTCATGGCGAAAGTACGAAAAAGGGACTAAAGTGAAAAAATCACATTTATTACATTGGTGGCTTCCGTGTCTGTTCCCGCGAGTTCAGTGCGACCGTTGCTCCCCGTTGGCATCGCAGGCCCACGCCTGACGGATGCCTCCCTGTGCGGGGCTGCGCATCGGGTGCCTGTTCGCCGTCGGGCCAGCCGGCACCGCTGACACTGCGAGGAGCACCGCATGCCGCTCGTCCTTCTTCTTCGCCTCATGAACAAGCGTTTTCCGGTCATGCTCACGGCGGACGCGGACATCCGGCATGCCTCGGTGCTGGTCGCCACCGGACTCATCGAAGCCGAGTTCCACGTCGACAACTTCGGCTACCAGCGGTACGAAAGCGCCCAGGTCTTCGCCATCACGGAGGAAGGGCACGCGGAGATCGCCACGCTTTGCGGCAACGGCGCCTCGGTGCATGAAGAACGCCCCCAATGGAGCGTCATGCCGCTCGATTACCTGCGCAGGATCGGCAACTCGACCTTTCCCCTGCACACCGAGGACCCGTCGGAGATCAACTCCGTGGCGGTCCTGGAAGCCGCCGGCATGGTGGAGGCCACCCTCCCCCCGATCTGCCGCGCCCGGCAGAAGCTGCGCCAGGCCACCGTCCTGCGCGTCACGCCCCTGGGACGGACGGCGCTGGTGCCACGGCGGGGCTGAATCCGGCTCCGGATCGCACGGCGTGCCCGTCCTGGCACGCCGGGGATCGGTGCGTCCGGCGCGTACGAACACCGCCCCTCGCGCCCCCTTGCCCTGAACCTCCATGAACCGGGTACCCGTTTGCGATGCGGCGCTCCCCGCCCGAAAGGAAGCCCCTCGTACGGCGATGAAAAAAGCCTGCCCACCCCACAAATGCAACCATGTGAAACAGTCGTCACAGATCACCCACGAGTTTCCCTTCGAGTACCAAAGCAGTAATGTGAAACCTTCACATACACCACGTCATTTGCAAGAAGAAATGAACGCCAGGCTGTTACCACCGAACTTCGGCCTCTGCCGTGCATGAAACAGTTCATGCGAAGGATGTCCTGCCATGCGCGCCCCCGTCTCCGCCCCGAGCCTCGACAGCAGCCTGTCGACGGATGCGCTCATGGCCGCCCGCATGCGGCTGGTGCTGTCGATCTCGGCGGTGCTGGCCATGGCGGTCGATGCGGGGCCTGCCCGGCAACCGGTGGCCAGCGCGGTCTGGCTGGCTTTTTGCGGATACCTCCTGCACAGCGTGCTGGTGCATGCCTGCACGCAGGGCGGCTGGCGCCATGTCCAGGGCAAGGCGGTCCACTGGTCTGACGTGATGTGGTTCACGCTGATCGTCTTCGTGACGGGCGGCGTGCACAGCCTGTTCTTCCTGTTCTATTTCTTCGCCATCCTGACCTCCTCGTTCCGCTGGGGCTTCGAGGAAGGCGCCCGCGTGACGATCGTCTCGGTCGCGTCGTTCGCCGCCTGCGGGCTCGGCACCAGCACGGGCGACGACGCGCCGCAGCTGCTGATGCGCACCACCTTCCTGCTGGCGCTGGGGCACATGATCGTGCACTGGGGCGGCTCCAAGCTCACGCTGCAGCGGCGCCTGGCCCTCTTGGGCGACATCAGCCAGCTGTCGAACCCGCGCTTCGGCGCGGGCCGCACCATCGCCCGCACGATGGAAAAGACGCTGGCCTTCTTCAAGGCCAGCCACTGCATCCTCATGACGCGGGACACCGCCACCGGCAACTGGACCCTGCGCACGCTGCGCAAGGACGACACCTGCGAGCACGTCGGTGTCGAGACGCTCGGGGGCATCGCCGAGTCGCCGCTGATGGCGCTCGAACATCCGCACACCGTGCTGAGCAACCGCCTGCCCTGGCCGCTGAACCACTTCTTTGCGCGCAGCCACATGCACGGCCCCGGCACGATCGGCTGGCGCCCCGAGGGCCGCGACGGCGCCAAGCGCAGTGCCGCCGTGGCCGCCATGCTCGAGGCCCGCGCGTTCATCAGCGCCGCACTGCCGCTGCGCCTGGGCGAGGGGCGCGTGTTCATCTCCTCGCGCAACGGCCACTTCAGCAAGTCCGATGCGCTGTTCCTCGCGCACCTCATGGAACAGATCTTCCCGGTCATCGAGACCATCGAGGTGCTCGACCGCATGGCCTCGGAAGCGGCCGCGACCGAGCGCCTGAAGATCTCGCTGGACCTGCACGACACCGCCGTGCAGCCCTACATCGGGTTGCGCATGGGCCTGTGCGCCCTGCGCAAGAAGGCCGCCGCGGACAACCCGCTGCTCGAGGACCTGGACAAGCTCGCCGAGGTGGCGAGCGGCGTGATCGCCGACCTGCGGCGCTTCGCGGGCGCGGTCAAGGCCGGCCCGGAAAGTTCGTGCGGCCTCGTGCTGCACCAGCTGTACAGCCAGGCCGCCCGCATCCAGGGGCTCTACGGCATCGAGATTTCGGTGAACGTCGAAGGCCACGTGCGCCTTGACGACCGCATGACCGCGGAGGTCCTGCAGATGGTGGGCGAAGGCCTGAACAACATCTGCAAGCACACGCAGGCCCGCCGCGGCAGCGTGCGCATCGGCTGCCGCAATGGCTGCCTGCACCTGCGCATCGAGAACGAAGGCGACGAAGAGAACTTCGCGCCCTTCCGGCCACGCTCCCTCAGCGACCGCGCAGCGGCGCTCGGAGGCCGCGCGCAGGTCAGCCGGTGCCGGGGCGGCGGCACCGAGGTGCTGATCGAAATCCCCATCTGAGCCCCCAAAAGCACGACAACAGTCCGAGGAGCCCCTCATGCAAACCGAAGCCCATCCCATCGGCGTCCTGCTGGTGGACGATCACCAGACCATGCTGTGGGGCCTGTCCCGGCTGATCGACGGCGAACAGCCGCGCATGAAGGTCGTCGCCACCGCCAGCTGCTGCGAAGAAGCCGTGGCGCACACGCAGAGCCTGGCTCCCGACGTCATCGTGCTCGACCTCGACCTGGACGGCCATTGCGCCCTGGACATCCTGCCGCAGCTGCTGTCGAACGAGGTCTCGCGCGTCGTCGTGCTGACCGGCGAACGCGAGCAGCGCACGCTGGACCTCGCGGTGCTGCGCGGCGCGCGCGGCGTGATGCGCAAGGACGCCTCGGCCGAGCAGGTGCTCGATGCGATCGAACGCGTGCACCACGGCGAGCTCTGCGTCGACGCCCCGACCATGGGCCGCGTGCTCTCGGAGCTCACCTCGGTGAAGAAGCCGCCGAAAGCCGACCCCGAGTCCGTCAGGCAGGCCAGCCTGACCCAGAAGGAGCGCGACATCGTCCGCACCGTGGTGCACGGCAGCGGCGCCTCCAACAAGACGCTGGCCGGGCAGGCCTTCGTCACCGAGCACACGCTGCGCAACCACCTCACGTCGATCTACCAGAAGCTCGGCGTGACGAACCGGCTCGAGCTGTACATCTACGCCGTCAAGCACCACCTCGACGCGATGGCGCACTGACAGCGCCCTGCCCGCCCCGTCCTTCGGGGCGCCCACTGCGGGCCGCTCAGCGTCGGCATGCCCCTCCGGGACCCGCCATTTCCCCGCTTTTCCGATCACCGCCTGCTGCGATCAGCTGACGTGCGGGAGCGCACCGCACTGGCAGAGGAGGAAAAAGATTCGGCACCGTATTTCGTGCCACCTCAAAGAAATTTAATTTCAATTGAATTGAAAAACATGATCAAGCGAGAGAATAAATTCCAAAAAATAAAAATCAAATAGCAGACAGCCTGGTTAATAGAAGATTTCATTCAATTCAAATATCATCGGAATTTCAATAATCGAATTATTTCCTCGGTTTCAATTGGTTTTTTGACTATTTTATTTCACCAAACACCAAATACCCAGTCAGAAATGAATTTCATATTTGATTAATTTCATTCTTTTCGAAATTTCCCCGCATAAATAAACCCATTCCACTTTTCAACCAGCATTGCTCACTTGGCGAACAATGCGTCGTTTTTCACGATCAGCCTCAAAAACATAGAAATTAGGTATATCGAACGTCATGGTTCAGGTAGTTCCATTTTGAAACACTCATGTCTTTCCACAAACAGGAGCAAAAGACCCGCGCAACCGTCCCGTCAAGTTCATAGGATTGCGCAAGCCTCGGGCTGAATTGAATTTCAATTAAAACTCACAGAAAACATTCAATTCCGCACTTGCCTTTCATTTTTCTATTGAAAATGTATGAAACCCCAACCTGCTTTGCCGCCGATGGGGAAAGTGGCCCCGGAGCGCTCGACGGACGACCTTTGCGTCTCCCCGCCCACGCTCGCAACGACCGGCCTGCGTCGCTCACGCCAACCGGGGCAGGCACATGCTTGATCACAGGCTCATCAGCTCTGGCGAGAAGGCCTCCGTCGGCGTCTGCGCGCCCGCCGCGAGGCTGTGGCCGGACTTCCTGATCGGCCAGGAGAAATCGCCGGTGCGCGTGCTGCTCGTCGACGACGACGAGTACATGCGCCGGGTGATCGCCCAGGAGCTGCTGTCGGACCTGCGCATCCAGCTCGAAGGCCAGGCCGACAGCGTTCGCGAGGGACGCCGGCTGCTGGCCACGCACACCTTCGACGTGCTGATGCTCGAGCTGCAGTTGGGCGACGAGATGGGCTTCGAGCTGATCACCGAGGCACGCCGCCTGCACCGCAGCAGCGAGGTCATCGTGATCTCCTCGCTCGAGGACGACGCCCACGTGCTGCGCGCCTTCGAACTGGGTGCCATGGGGTACCTCCTGAAGAACGCCTGGTTGCAAAGCTTTGCCGATGCCGTGCTGCACGTGGTGAACGGCGGGGCCGCAATCACGCCCCGACTCACGCGGCGCCTGCTGCACCGCCTGGACTACCACCCCCGCGAGCCGGTCGCCGACAAGGCGCCGTCGCCGCCGAGGCCGCCGTCGCGCGACATGACACTGACGCCGCGAGAGAGCGAGGTCCTGCGTTGCGTGGCCTCGGGTTACGTCTCCGCGGAGATCGGCGCCAAGCTCGGCATCACGGGCCAGACAGTCAACGTGCACATCAAGAGCATCTACAAGAAGCTGCATGTGCATTCGCGCGCCCAGGCGGTGAACTTCGCCGTTCACACGGGCCTGATCTGAACGGCAGCGACCCATGACCCCGATCGATTGCCCCTTCGCCGCCGGATCGCGCCCTCGCCGCGCGCTCGACAAGCGGCCCTTCGTCCAGGCCATGCTTGTCGCGGCCTGGGCCACGCAGGTCATGTGCGCCGACCTGGCGATCGCGACGGAATCGACGTCGGCCGCCGTTGCGGCGCACGAGAACCCGGATGGCGGCGTTGCGGACGGCGAAGTCGCAAACGAAGCGGCCGTGGCGACGGCCTCTCCCGACAATCCGGCGGCCACAACAGGTGATCCTGATCGTCCCGGCTCCGCCGTCTACAGCCCCTTCGCGAGCCCGCCACACGGCAATGAACGCCCTCCCGCTTTCGCTGCGGCGTCCCAAAAAAGCAATGGTGGCCATGCGGAAATGGCGCTGATCGCCCTGATTTCGGCCGGTGTCGCCGCGGTCGCTGTTTTTTTTTGGCTCTGGCGCGCTTAGTCAGGTTCTCGTCAGTTAATTTGTATGTGAGAAAGTTGCATTCCTGAAGATGGCCTCTCATAATTAGCACCTTCGTTTTCGAAGACAACCAATCGACCACCGGTTGCCGTCCGCTTACAAGCGGCAACGACTTTCGGCGCGCCGACCTAGATTCTTTTTGACAGGATCCATGGTGGGGGTATCGCATGAACAAGTGTCGAATCAAGGTCCGCATGAAATGCGGGCTTCATCTCCATGCCGGCATCGCGCCTGACCGGCATCGCGCAATGGATATTCGCTGCACCGCCCCGCTGCGGTGCCTGAGCGGCCGACGACAACCCTAGCCGCTCTCCAGGCGTGACCGCCACCGGGTCACGCGCTGCATCACTTCCTCGAAAACCCCGCGGCTGGCAATTCCAGGCGCGCGGTCACTCCTGAGCCACGCTACATGAGCCTTTTCGCCATGTAGGCGGGATCGGGGCTGCATTGAAAGTCGTTCGTCTTGAGGAGAATAGAAATGGCCACGCTGATCAGGTCCGATCTCGAATTCATTCTTCAACAAATTCTCATTGCGGAAGCACAAGCAGCGGGAGCGGACCCCGCCAGCCTGGTCCCGAACGCCTTTGCGCCCTTCGGCCTCAGGACGGTCGACGGGTCGTACAACAACCTGATGCCGGGCCAGAGCGAGTTCGGTGCCGCAGACAACCCGTTTCCGCAGCTGGTGCCTCAGACCTACAGCAACGAGCAGGACGACGCCTTCGCAGGGATCACCAACACGGACTACGGCAGCGCCGGGAACGTGGTCGATGCCGACCCGCGGCTGATCAGCAACCTGGTCGCCGACATGACCAGCAACAACCCCGCGGCGGTGAGCGCCTTCGTGGCCGCGGGCCTCGGAACGCTCGACGCAGCCGGCGTCCTGTACGACCTCCAGGGCGTCGTCATTCCCCCCGGCACGCTGCTGGAGATTCCGAACGCCACGCCCGACGAAGGCCTCTCGGCGCCCTTCAATTCATGGTTCACCTTCTTCGGCCAGTTCTTCGACCACGGCCTCGACCTGGTCAACAAGAGCAGCACCGAGATGATCTTCATGCCGCTGCAGCCGGACGACCCCTTGTTCGATACGACCCCCGGCGCCCCCAATTTCATGATCCTGTCGCGCGCCACGCGCGATGCGAACGGCGACCAGACCAACCAGACCACGCCCTTCGTCGACCAGAACCAGACCTACACCTCGCATCCCTCGCACCAGGTGTTCCTGCGCGAGTACGTGCTCGACGCCAACGGCCGTCCGGTGGCCACGGGCAGCCTGCTCGATGGCGCCGACGGCGGCCTTGCCAACTGGGCCCAGGTCAAGGCGCAGGCGCTGATGCTCGGCATCCAGCTCGACGACGCCGACGTGCTGGACCTGCCCCTGCTGGCGACGGACCAGTTCGGCAAGTTCATCCCCGATCCCGTGACCGGCTTCGCGCAGATCGTGCTGCGCGCCGCCGACGTCGGCGGGCCGCTGGACCCGGACGGCAACGGGCTCGCCTCGGGCACGCCTGGCGCGCCCATCGATGCCAGCGTGGGCGTTCGCACCGGCCATGCTTTCCTGAACGACATCGCGCATGCCGCGGCGCCCGTGTTCGTGGGCGGCGTGCTGGCGCCCGACAGCGACTCGGCCGTCGGCCTCTCGGAACCCGGCACCTATGACAACGAGCTGCTGGACCGCCACTTCATCACCGGCGACGGCCGCGGCAACGAGAACATCGCCCTGACCTCCGTCCACCACGTCTTCCACTCCGAGCACAACCGGCAGGCCGAAGAGATCAAGGCCACCGTCCTGGCCACCGGCGACGCTGCGTTCATCGCCTCATGGCAGCTGCCCGACGGCTCATGGAACGGCGAGCGCATCTTCCAGGCCGCGCGCTTCGCGACGGAGATGCAATACCAGCACCTGGTGTTCGAAGAGTTCGCGCGCAAGATGCAGCCGGCCGTCGACGAGTTCCTGGCCGAAACCAACTACCAGACGACGATCAACCCGGCGATCGTCGCCGAGTTCGCACACGCGGTCTTCCGCGTCGGCCACACGATGCTGACCGAGACCGTGGACCGGCTGGACCCCAATTTCCTGTCGAGCGATCTCGCGCTGGTCGATGCCTTCCTCAACCCGATCGGGTTCAACAACGACGGCGCACTGACGCCGGAGCAGGCGGCCGGCGCCATCGTGCGCGGCATGACCCGGCAGGTGGGCAACGAGATCGACGAGTTCGTCACCGACGCGGTGCGCAACCAGCTCCTGGGCCTGCCGCTGGACCTCGCCGCCATCAACATCGCACGCGGCCGAGACACCGGCATTCCCACGCTCAACGAAGCGCGCCGGGAGTTCTACACCTCGACCGCGGACCCGCAGCTCAAGCCCTATACGAGCTGGGTCGACCTCACGCAGCATCTCAAGCACGAGGCCTCCGTCATCAACTTCATTGCGGCGTACGGCACGCATGGCGCGCTGACCGCCGCGGACGTCGACACGATGGCCGAGAAGCGGGCCGTGGCGGCCGCACTCGTCTTCGGCGGCACCGTGGTTCTCAACGCCGGCACGGCCGCGGAGCGCAGCTTCGTTGCAGACGAAGCAGACAGGCTCGCCTTCCTGAACAGCACGGGCATCTACGCGATGGTCGGCGGCGTCACCACCACGGGCGTGGACGACATCGACCTGTGGATCGGCGGCCTGGCCGAAGAGCAGATGCCCTTCGGCGGCCTGCTGGGTTCGACCTTCAACTTCGTCTTCGAGTCGCAGATGGAGGCGCTGCAGAACGGCGACCGCTTCTACTACCTCTCCCGTCTGGCCGGCCTCAACTTCCTCACCGAACTGGAGAACAACACCTTCGCCAAGCTGGTGATGCTCAACACCGACGCCACGCACCTGCCGGCCGACATCTTCTCGACCCCAGGCCTGATCCTCGAGGTCGACCCGCTGCGCCAGTTCACCGGCATCGGCGTGGACGGCCACGGCGACCCGACCGAGGGCGGCACCGAACTCACCCCGCTGGTGATCCGTGACGATCCCACGACCGCGGCCGTGGAGACCACCTACCTGCGCTACACGGGCGACGAACACGTCGTGCTCGGCGGCACCGCCGGCAACGACACCCTGATCGCCAGCATCGGCGACGACACCATCTACGGCGACGGCGGCAACGACCGCATCGAGTCCGGCGACGGCAACGACCAGGTCGAGGGCGGCGCGGGCGACGACATCATCACGGACCGCGGCGGCGACGACGTGCTCAAGGGCAACGAGGGCAACGACGTCATCCACGGCGGCAACGGCGCGAACCTCATCATCGGCGGGGACGGCAGCGACTTCATCATCACCGGCGAGGACGTTTCCGAGGTCTTTGCCGGCCAGGGCAACGACTTCGTCCTGGGCAGCAAGGGCAACCTGCCGACATTCGGCAACGAGGGCCACGACTGGATCGAGCTGGGAACCCAGGACGGCACCACGGGCGACAGCTTCGACCCGCTCGTGCAAGACAGCGTCATCGGCAACGACGTCCTGATCTCCGGCGGCGGTTTCGACGAACTGATCGGCGAAGGTGGCGACGACATCTTCACCGGCTCCGACGGCGAAGACCACTTCGACGGCGGCTCCGGCTTCGACTGGGCCAGCTACAAGTTCGACAAGTACGGCGTGACCGCCGACATGATCGTCAACGACTTCGTGGTGCCCCCGGTGGTCAACTCGAACGCCGCGATGATGGACCGCTTCGCCTTCACCGAAGGCCTGTCGGGATCGGCTTTCGCCGACTTCCTGCGCGGCGACGACGCCGACGCCGTCGAGATCCTGCAGGCCGGCTGGACCGGCAGCGTGCTCACCAACATCGCGCTGATCGACGGCCTGCAAGGCCTGCTGCCCGCTGGCATGACCTCGTTCGGCGAGGGCAACATCATCCTGGGCGGCGACGGCAGCGACCCCATCGAGGGCCGCGGCGGCAACGACATCATCGACGGCGACGCCTGGCTCAACGTGCGCATCGCCGTCTCGGGCGTGCCCGGCCTCACCAGCGTCGACAGCTTGAAGGAGCTGGTGCCGCGCATGCTCTCGGGCGAGATCAACCCGGGCCAGCTCAGCATCGTGCGCGAGATCCTGATGTCCGACAGCGCCGACTACGACACCGCGATGTTCTCCGGGCTGCGCGCCAACTACACCGTCACCACCGGCGCCGACGGCCGCACCACCGTCACCGACAACGTCGGCACCGACGGCACCGACATCCTGCGCAACATCGAGCGGCTGCAGTTCTCCGACGCCGTCCAGCTGCTGTCCGGCAGCAACAACGCACCTGGCGGCTCGGTCACGATCAGCGACGACACGCCGCAGATCAACCAGCTCCTGAGCGTGTCGGCCGCCCTCACCGATGCGGACAACCCTGGCGGCACCGTCACCGGGCCGATCAGCTACACGTGGCAGTACGAGGCCGACCCGACGCGCGCGCCGGGCGTGTTCCGCGACATCATCGACCTGGGCGGCGGCCAGCCCGCCACGGTGAACGGCACGACCTTCCGGGTCACCGCGCCCTTCGACGGCCTGGCCATCCGGGTGCGGGCCGTCTACCGCGATGCCGACGGCGTGCTGGAAACCGTGTACTCCGCGCCCACCGCGGCGGTCACCGGCGTGGCGGCCGTCGTGCCGCCGGCGCCGGCGCCGTCCTCCGCGCTGGTCGACAGCGCGGGCGTGCGCTTCCTGCAGTCCGACCTGCAGTTCATCCTGGAGCAGATCAAGATCTCGGAGCGGCATGCGAGCGGCGAGGCACTGAACGACATCCTGGACAACCCGCGCGCACCGCTGGGCCTGCGCACGGTGGACGGCTCCTACAACAACCTGGTGCAGGGCCAGTCCGGCTTCGGCGCCGCGGACCAGGTGTTCCCGCGTCTGGTCGATCCGGTGTTCCGCAACGACCAGGACGGTGACAGCATCAACCTCGGCCCGGGAGGCACGCTCACCAACACGGACTACGGCCCCAGCGGCAATGTGGTGGACGCCGACCCGCGCATCATCAGCAACCTGATCGTCGACATGACGAGCAACAACCCGGCGGCGGTGAGCGCGTTCGTCGACGCGGGCCTGGGCACGCTGGTGGACGGTGTCCTGTACGACCTGGACGGCGTGGCGATTCCCGCCGGCACCCTGCTGGTCATTCCGAACACCGCGCCGGACGAAGGCCTGTCGGCGCCGTTCAACGCCTTCATGACCTTCTTCGGCCAGTTCTTCGACCACGGCCTGGACCTCGTGGCCAAGGGCGGCAACGGCACCATCTTCGTCCCGCTGCAGCCCGACGATCCGCTCTATGTGCCGGGCAGCAACAGCAACTTCCTGGTGCTGACGCGCGCCACCCAGGTTGCCGGCCCCGGCGCCGACGGCGTCATGGGCACCGCGGACGACACCACGCACGAGGCCACGAACCTCACGACGCCTTTCATCGACCAGAACCAGACCTACACGTCGCACCCGTCGCACCAGGTCTTCCTGCGCGCCTATGAGCTCAATGCCGAAGGCAAGCCGGTCGCCACCGGGCGGCTGATCACCAACCGCGACCTCGGTGCCGACGGCCTCTTCGGCACGGCCGACGACATCGAGCTGGGCGGCATGGCCACCTGGGCGGTGGTCAAGGCGCAGGCGCGCGACCTGCTGGGCATCGCGCTGGACAATGCCGACGCGCTCAACCTGCCGCTGCTGGCGGCCGACGAGTACGGCAACTTCATTCCCGACCCGGTGACCGGCTTCGCGCAGATCGTGCTGCAGGCCGGCGGCACGCTGGCCTCGGGCTCGCCGGGCGCGCCGATCGATGCAAGCCTGGCCGTGCGCACGGGCCACGTGTTCCTGGCCGACATCGCCCACACCGCCAACCCGGTGAACAGCCAGGGCGTCGCGCTGACGGCCGATGCCGACGACCAGATCGGCGGCACACCGGCCGCGGGCTTCTACGACGACGAACTGCTCGACGCGCACTACATCGCCGGCGACGGCCGGGTGAACGAAAACATCGCGCTGACCAGCATTCACCATGTGTTCCACGCCGAGCACAACCGGCTGGTCGAACACACCAAGGCGGTGATCATGGCGTCGGGCGACGCGGCCTTCATTGCCGAATGGCACCTGCCCGATGGCTCGTGGGACGGCGAGCGCCTGTTCCAGGCGGCCCGCTTCGGCACCGAGATGCAGTACCAGCACCTGGTGTTCGAGGAGTTCGCGCGCAAGGTGCAGCCGCAGATCGACATCTTCTTTGCCGCCACCCAGGTCTACGACACCGAGATCGATCCATCGATCGTCGCCGAGTTCGCCCACACGGTGTACCGCTTCGGCCACTCGATGCTGACGGAGACGGTGGACCGCTTCGACGCCGACTTCAACGTGATCGGCGGCACGGCCGACCCCACCCAGCAGCTCGGGCTGATCGAGGCCTTCCTCAATCCGCTCGCGTTCGCAGCCAGCGGCATCACGGCGGATGAAGCGGCCGGCGCGCTCGCGCGCGGCCTCACGCGGCAACAGGGCAACGAGATCGACGAGTTCGTGACTGAGGCCCTGCGCAACAACCTGCTCGGCCTGCCGCTCGACCTGGCGACGATCAACATCGTGCGCGGGCGCGACACCGGCGTGCCGACACTCAACGCCGCGCGGCGCGACTTCTACAGCGTGACCGGTGACAGCCAGCTCAAGCCCTACGCGAACTGGGTCGACTTCATGCAGCACATCAAGCATGAGGCCTCGGTGGTCAACTTCATTGCGGCCTACGGCGTGCACGCCAGCCTGGCCGCCGCCGACACCCTGATCGAGAAGCGCGCGGCCGCGGTGGCACTGGTCTACGGCGGCATCGGTGCGCCGGAGGACCGGCTCGACTTCCTGTACGGACGCAATGCCTACGCCGACGAGGCCGGCATCACGACCACCGGCGTCGACGACATCGACCTGTGGATCGGCGGCCTGGCCGAAAAGCAGATGCCGTTCGGCGGCCTGCTGGGCTCGACCTTCAATTTCGTGTTCGAGGAGCAGATGGAGAAGCTGCAGGACGGCGACCGCTTCTACTACCTGGAGCGCACGCAGGGCCTGAACTTCCTCACCGAGCTGGAGAACAACTCCTTCGCCCGGCTGGTGATGGCCAACACCGATGTCGAGCACCTGCCTGGCGACATCTTCACGACGCCGGGGTTCACGCTGGAGGTGGACCCGTCCCGGCAGTTCACGGGCCTGGGGCTCGACGGGCGCGACGATCCGACGGCCGAGGGAAGCCTGACGCCACTGGTGCTGCGCAACAACCCCGGCACCGAAGCGGCCGATCCGAACTACCTGCAGTACAGCGGCGAGGACCACGTCGTTCTGGGCGGTACCGCAGGCAACGACACCATCATTTCCAGCATCGGCGACGACACGCTCTGGGGCGACGCCGGCAATGACCGGCTCGAAGGCGGGGACGGCAACGACTTCGTCTTCGGCGGGGCCGGCGACGACATCATGACGGACCTGGGTGGCGACGACAACATGCAGGGCGGCGACGGCAACGACGCCATCCACGGCGGCAACGGCATCAACCTGATCCTGGGTGGCCACGGCAACGACTTCATCGTCACCGGTGAAGACCCGTCCGAGGCGTTCGGCGGCACGGGCAACGACTTCATCCTCGGCGCCCGCGGCAACGAGTTCGTGTTCGGCAACGAAGGCGACGACTGGATCGAGAAAGGCATGGCCGACGGCAGCGCCGGCGAGAACTTCGACGCCTTCGCCCGCGACCAGGTGGTGGGCCACGACGTCTTCATCGGCAACTCGATCTCCGACCGGATGGACGGCGAAGGCGGCGACGACATCATGTTCGGCAACGGTGGGCAGGTGGACCGCTACGAAGGCGGCTCCGGCTTCGACTGGGCCGGGTTCAAGGACGACGCCTTCGGCGTCACGGCCGACCTGTTCCTTCGTGCCTTCGACGAAACGCCCGTGCCGATCTCGAACGCGACCGTGCTGGCGCGGTTCACTTCGGTCGAGGGCATGTCGGGCTCGGCGCATGCCGACGTCCTGCGCGGCGACGACAACGATGCGGCCGCGATGGCGCTGTCGGGCACCACGGGCAGCGTGCTGACCCACATCGAACTCATCGACGGCCTGCAGGAGCTCCTGGACCAGGTGCTCGGTGTCGGCATGGAGATGGACGGGCCGGTGACTTCGTTCGCCGGCAACATCATCCTGGGCGGCGGCGGCAGCGACCTGCTGGAGGGCCGCGGCGGCAACGACATCATCGACGGCGATGCCTGGCTGAACGTGCGCATCAGCGTGCGGGAGAACGCCGACGGAACGGGCGCCGAGATCGCGAGCTATGACACCATGACCGACCTCGAGCTGCAGGGGCGCGTCTTCGACGGCACCTACAACCCGGGTCAACTCACCATTGCCCGCGAGATCCTGATGTCGGATGCGCCGGACTTCGACACGGCCGTCTTCTCGGACGTCTTCGGCAACTACGAGATCACCTTCCTCGAAAACGATGTCTGGCGCATCAGCCATGTCGTGGACGGCGTGGCCGGCGCCGACGGCATCGACGTGGTGCGCAACATCGAGCGCCTGCAGTTCTCCGATGGCGCGGCGTTCATTGCGGAAGAAGGTTTCAACTTCGATCCGGAAGGACTGCTGACGATCAGCGACACCACGCCGGCCGTCGGCCAGCTGCTCACCGCATCGGCACTGGGCGTGACCGATCCTGACAATGTCAGCGGCACCAACCCCGACGGAGCGATCACCGGGCCCATTGCCTACTTCTGGCAGGCCGAGGTTCGCCCCGGCATCTTCGAAGACATCCTGATCGAGAACGCCGGCGGTGAAGTCGCGCGGGCCACCGGGGCCACCTATGCGCCGCGGGTCTTCGAGCTCGGCCTCGCGCTGCGCGTGCGGGCGGTCTACAAGGACGCCAACGACGTGCTGGAAAACGTGTACTCCGCCGCGACCGGCCCGGTTGGCGCCGGCAATACCGCGGCGACCGGCCAGCCCACCATCAGCGACACCACACCGACCGAAGGCCAGCTCCTGACGGCCTCGACCCTCGGCATCACCGACGCCGATGGCCTGGCGGGCTCGGTCTTCAGCTTCCAATGGGAGCAAGCCGTCAACACGGGTGTCGGCGGCGGCGCGGGCGGGTTCACGGCGATCGCGGGAGCGACCCAGCAGACCTTCACGCCGGGCGCCGGCCAGGTCAATCGCGAACTGCGCCTGACGGTGAGCTTCACGGACAACGGCGGCACGCTCGAGACGCTGAGCTCCGCCACGACCGTGGTGACGGGCGACAACATCCCCGCCAATAACGCGGCCCAGGTTCTCACTGGTACCGAAGGCCAGGACGTGATCTTCGGCGGCGGTGGCGCAGACGCGATCAACGGCCTCGGCCAGGACGACATCATCGATGGCGGAACGGGTGCCGACAGCATCGCCGCCGGCGCGGGCGACGACACCATCAACTACACCATCGGAGGCGGCACCGACACCGTCGACGGCGGCACAGGGCTGGACACCCTGAACGTCATCGGAACGGCCGCGGCCGATGCGCTGGCAGTCAGCTACGACGGCACGTCGCTCACGGCAGTCGCCGGCGGCACGGTGAGCAACGTCGAATCCGTCACGGCCAATTTGCAGGCCGGTGTCGACACCCTGACCTACACCAGCACGGCGGCCGTCACGGTGAACCTGTCGGCGGGAACTGCCTCGGGCTTCACGTCGATCGCCGGCATCGAGAACGTGACGACCGGCGCCGGTGCCGACACGCTCACGGGCAATGCCCTGGCCAACACCCTCAACGGCGGCGGCGGCAACGACACCTTCATCGCGACGCTGAACGATGGCAACGACAGCTATGTCGGCAGCGGCGGCACCGATACCCTGGACCTGTCCGCGATCACCGCGGGGGTGACGGTCACCGTCACGACCGCAACGGGCGCCCAGACCGGCACCGACGCGCTCTCCTCGATCGAGAACTTCATCGGCAGCCAGGGTGACGACAACATCAACGTCAATGGCGGCGTGAACGTGATCGACGGCCAGGGCGGCAACGACACCATCAACGCCGGAGGCGGAAACGACGTCGTGACCGGCGGCGCCGGCAACGACACGCTCACCGGCGGCGCGGGCAACGACACGCTCACCGGCAACGAGGGGGACGACACCTTCCACTACGTCGTTGGCGATGGCGCGGACGCCATCGATGGCGGAGCCGGCACCAACGACAGGCTGAGCATCAACGGCACGGCGCTGGGCCAGACGCTCGCGGTCGTCCTGGCAGGAACGGCGATCACGGCCGTTGCGGGCGGCAGCGTCGCCAATGTCGAGGCGGTCACGGCCGATCTGCAGGGCGGCGTCGATACCCTGAGCTATGGCGCCACGACCACGGCCGTCACGGTGAATCTGGGCGCCGGGACGGCGACGGGCTTCGAATCGGTGGCGAACATCGAGAACGCGACCGGCGGTGCCGGCAACGATTCGATGACCGGCAGCGCCGGTGCCAACACGCTGAACGGCGGCGGCGGCAACGACACCTTCTTCGCGGCCGCCGGCGACGGCAGCGACAGCTATGTCGGTGGAGCGGGCGTCGACACCTACGACCTGTCCGCCACCACGGCGGGAGCGACGGTCCTCGCCAATCTCGCGATCAGCGCGCAGATCGGCATCGACACGCTGAACACGGTCGAGAACATCATCGGCAGTCAGGGCAACGACGTCATCGTCGTCAACGGCGGCGCGAACTTCATCGACGGCCAGGGCGGCAACGACACCATCAACGCCGGCGGCGGCGACGACGTCGTGCTGGGTGGCGCCGGCAATGACACCCTCAACGGCGAAGCGGGCAACGACACCCTCACGGGCGGCCTGGGCAGCGACACGGTGAACGGCGGTGTTGGCGACGACACCATCGTCGCCACGGCGGGTGATGGCAACGACACCATGGACGGCGGGGCGGGCAACGACATCTTCGTGTTCGTGACGGGATTCGGCAGCGACACGATCAACGGTTTCGACGCCAGTCCGAACGGGGCCAACGCACAGGACCGGCTCGACATCTCCGGGCTCGGGATCAACGCGGGCAACTTTGCCGCCAACGTGACCATCACCGATCTGGGTGCCGACACGCTGATCGAGTTCGACGGCCTGGACAGCGTCCTGCTGGTGGGGGTGAACGGTGTCGGGGCGAACACCATCACGCAGGCCGATTTCCTGCTGTCGGCATGAGGCGCGGCTGACGTTTCAATGACATCGATCACGGAGAAAGACATGGACGAGCAAAACACCTCACCCCCGGAACAGAAAGCGCGTTCGGTCTCCGACCCGCGCGAGGTTGCGGCACTGATCATGTCGCGCATCGGCATGGTCAACGCCAAGAAGGACGAGTTGACCATCGCCATCAAGGCGCTCAGCGACGCGACCCAGCAGCTCTCTCGCGCCTATTCGGCGCAGATGCTGACCATCGACAGGCTCGTGCGACGCGTGAAGCTGCTGGAAGCAGCGGCCGCGGGCACGGCGCGCGGCATGAACGGCAACGGGGCGCAGACCCCGGCCGCCGCGCAGGACCAGCGCGCGGACTGAGCGCCGGCCGGCGAAACCGAAGGAGAAGCACATGAAACCCCTGTGGACGGAACTGCGACCGCTGCTGGGCTACATCGCGGCGTTCTCCTTCTTCATCAACCTGTTGTTCCTGGTTCCCGCGTTCTTCACCCTGCAGGTGTTCGATCGCGTCATCTCGACCAGCAGCCATGAAACGCTGCTGGTGCTGCTCGCCGGGACGGGCGTGGCGCTGTTCATCCTGCTGCTGCTGGACTACCTGCGAACCCGGCTGCAGAACGTGGTGGGCATCATGGTGGACGAGCGACTCTCCCCACCGGTGGTGAACGCCATCGTGGAGCGCGCCGCACGCGCCCCGAGCGGCGTGAGGACAGAAGGAATCCGCGACGTGGCCGCGCTTCGCGCCGTGTTTTCCGCCAATGGCCTGATCGCGGTGTTCGATGCGCCCTGGGTGTTCGTGTACGTGTTCGTGATCTGGATGTTCCACCCCGCGCTCGGCGTGGGCGCTGCGTTCTCCGCCCTCCTCATGCTCGGCCTGGCCTGGCTCAACGACCGCATCAGCCGCCGGTCGCTCGAAACCCTGCAGAACGAAGGGCGACGCGCCGCGCAATACGTCGAGAGTTCCTTGCGCAACGCCGAAGTGCTGCAGGCCCTGGGAATGACACAGCGCCTGCTGGTGCGCTGGCGGGCGCTCCAGGACCAGATCGCGACCATGCAGACCAGCGCCAGCCGCAGCACCGTGGCGTTCACCGCCGGGACCAAGGCCGCGCGCCAGGCCATCCAGATTCTCATGCTGGCCCTGGGCGCGTACCTGGTGCTGAGCCAGCAGGCTTCCGCCGGCGTGATGATCGCCACCAGCATCCTGCTGGGCCGCGCGGTGCAGCCGGTGGAGCAGCTCGTGGGCAGCTGGCGCACGCTGATCGAGGCGCGGGCGGCCTACGGGCGCCTGCTGGAACTGTCGAAGGACTTCGAGCGCACCGAGCCGCATGTCGCCATGCCGCGCCCCGAAGGACGCCTGAGCGCGGAGAACATCTCGTACCGCGCGGCCGGCTCGGACACCCTGGTGCTCTCGAACATCGTCTTCGCGCTGGCGCCCGGCGAGGCCCTGGCCATCGTCGGCCCGAGCGCGGCCGGCAAGTCGACCCTCGCGCGCGTGCTCACGGGCGTGTGGCGCCCCAGCAGCGGCAAGGTCCGCCTGGACGGTGCCGACGTGTCGTACTGGCCGCGCGAAGAGCTGGGCCCCTACATCGGCTACGTGCCCCAGGACGTCGAGCTCTTCGACGGCAGCGTGGCGGACAACATCGCGCGCCTGGACAAGGTGGACTCCGAAGCGGTGGTTGCCGCCGCCGTGCGCGCCAATGCGCACGACATGATCCTGACCCTCCCGAAGGGCTACGACACGCCGGTGGGCGAACACGGCTCGCGGTTGTCTCCGGGCCAGCGCCAGCGCATCGCGCTCGCCCGTGCGCTGTACGGCAACCCGCAGCTGGTGATCCTGGACGAGCCGAACTCCAACCTCGACGGCGCGGGAGAAGTCGCACTCGCCCAGGCGATGAGCGGCCTGCGCCAGGCGGGCGTGACCTCGGTCGTCGTCACCCACCGCCCGTCGCTGATCGCCCACGTCGACAAGATCCTGGTGCTCGCCGCGGGCCGCATCCAGCAGTTCGGCCCGGCGAGCGAGGTGATGCGCGACATGCAGCGCCAGGCCCAGGCCATCGTGGACCAGAAGGCCGCCTGAGCGCCGCGCCGCCGTTGCGAACAAGGACCCCGCACCATGAGCACCGCCACACTCCCGATGCCTCCCGTTGCCGCCCCACGCAGCAGCCGGGAACATGCACGACGCCTCGCGCGAAGCGGATGCTGGGTCATCCTCGGCGCGATCCTGCCCCTGGGCCTGTGGATGGGCCTCGCCCCGCTCTCGATGGCGGTGGTGGCCCCCGCGTTCGTCAAGGTGGACCTCAACCGCCGTCCGGTGCAGCACCTGGAAGGCGGCACCGTGCGGGAAGTCATGGTGCGCGACGGCCAGCATGTGAACGCCGGCGATCCGATCCTGGTCCTGGGCGACGTGCGCGTGGACGCCGACCGCAACCGCCTGAGCTATCGCGTCCATCTGGAGCGTGCCATGCTGGTGCGCCTGGAGGCCGAGCAGTCCGTCGCCAAGACGCTCGCCTTCCCCGAAGACCTGCTGCGCGCGGCCCGGCAGGACGATCGCATCGGCCAGGCCCTGCTCAAGGAGACGGCGCTGTTCCAGGCCCAGCGCCATTCGCTGGACAGCGCGGCCTCGCTCATGAGAACGCAGCGCGATCGCGTGCAGCAGGAAATCGTCGCCGTGCACGCGCAGATCGCGCAGGCGCAGAACTCGCTCGTCCTGCAGCGCCAGGACCTGGAAGCCAACCGCGGCCTGATCCAGGAAGGCTTCATTTCGTCGAGCCGGATCTCCCAGCTCGAATCGGTGGTGATGGAGTACGCGGCCAAGCTCGAAGAGCGGCGCACGGAACTGGCGCGCGCCGCCCAGCGCCTGGTGGAGATCGACCTGAAGATCCAGTCGATCCGCAACGACTACGTGAAGGCCGCCAGCGACCAGCTCAAGGCCACCACGCAGCGCCTGGGCGAGATCGAGCAGGAGCAGCGCAAGTCGAACGACGCGGCGCAGCGGCAGGTCGTCGTGGCCCCGGCCAGCGGCGAAGTGATCGACCTGAAGTTCACCTCGCCCGGCGCGGTGGTCGGGCCCGGAGAAGCGATCGCGGACATCGTGCCCAGCGACGCTCAGCTGATGATCGAGGCGCGCATCCGTCCGGAAGACATCAGCAACGTGCACCTCAACCAGCGCGCGCGGGTGAAGTTCACCGCCTTCAAGTACCGCAACACCTCGATGGTCACGGGCAAGGTGACCTATGTCGCCGGCGACCGGTTGATCGAGCGCCAGACCAACCTGCCCTACTACAGCGTGATGATCCTGGCCGACGCCGAGTCGCTCAGGGCCATCGGCGACTTCAAGCTCCAGGCGGGCATGCCCGCCGAGGTCTACATCGCGGGCGTCTCGCAGACCGCGCTGCAGTACGTCATCGAGCCCATCACCTCCACCATCCGCCGATCGGGACGGCAGATGTAGCGGGGCTGTTCTCTGTCAACGAGGGGAATACATCATGCGCAAGGATTCCAACCACCACGACCCCGTGACGCCTGTCGCCCACAGCAAGAGACGCACGTTCCTGAAGGCCTCGCTGGCAGCCACGGCGGCTCCCCTGGTCCTGACACCGGGCAAGACCCGCGCACAACCCACGCCCCTGCCGCCCAGCCCGCCGACGACACCGTGGGTCGAGGACCTGCCCAACCAGGTCACGCCGCTCACACCGCTGGCCACGCTGACCCCGGCCCCGACCCTCAACGCGAACATCGCAGGCGGCGAGTGCGGGCGTGCGCCGCACCAGCGCTACGCGGAACTGACCGTGCCCGGCAAGGCCGGCACGCCGCTGCTGTACCAGCTGACGGCCAAGGAGAACCCGGCCTGGCTGTTCAACGGCAACAACCCCTACTACCCCCCGCAGCCCATCTGGGGCTACGAAGGCAACACGCCGGGGGTGACCACGCCGGGCCCCACGATCCACGCGCGCTACGGGCAGTCGGTCATCTGCCGCATCCGCAACCAGCTGCCGCAGAACCACACGGGATTCGGCTCGCCCGAGATCAGCACGCACCTGCACAACATGCACACGCCGTCGGAGAGCGACGGCTTCGCGAGCGACTTCTACAGCGCCGTCCAGGGCGGCGTGACACTGACCGCGCCGGGGACCTTCAACGACCACTTCTACCCCAACCTCTACGCCGGCTTCGACGAGTTCGGCGGCCTCGGCGATTCGCGCGAAGCCCTGGGCTCGCTCTTCTATCACGACCACACGGAAGGCGTGACGGCACCGAACGTGCTCAAGGGCATGTTCGGGCGCTACATGGTCTTCGACACGCTCGACACCGGCGACGAGACCACGGGGCTGCGGCTGCCCAGCGGCGCGTACGACTACCCCCTGAGCTTCTCGGACAAGCGGTTCGACTCGGGCGGCCGGCTGACCTTCGACGAGCTCAACCCCGAGGGCGTGCTGGGCGACAAGATCGTGGTCAACGGCAAGATCGAGCCGGTGCTGCGCGTGGCACGCCGCAAGTACCGGCTGCGGCTGCTGAACGTCGGCCCATCGCGCTTCTACGAGTTCGTGCTGCAGAACACGGGCGGCACCATCGTGTACCCGTACACGCAGATCGCCAGCGACGGCAACCTGCTGCCGGCACCGATCCTGAACCAGCTGAGGGTGCGGATCGCCCCGGCCGAGCGCGCGGACATCGTGGTGGACTTCTCGCGATTCCCGCTGAACACCACGCTGTACCTCGTCAACCAGCTCACGCAGGTCGACACCCGCAAACCCGGCGTGGTGCAGTCGCCGGGCACGCGCGTGCTCAAGTTCATCGTCGATCGCCAGCCCCCGACGCCCGACCTGAGCGTGGTGCCGAGCGTGCTGCGCCCGCTGCGCGACCTGCCCAGTGCCAGCGAACTCGCGGCCCTGCCAGTTCGCACCTGGGTGTTCCAGCGCAACAGCGGCATGTGGAACGTCAACGGGCTGTTCTTCGATTCGCTCACGGCCAGAGCCAGGGTCACCAGGGGCACCGCCGAGATCTGGGAGTTCATCAATCCCGACAACGGCTGGCAGCACCCGATCCACGTGCACTTCGAAGAAGGACGGATTCTCAGCAAGAGCGTCAACGGCGTGAGCCTGACCATTCCCGTGAACGAGCGCGGACGCAAGGACGTCTTCGTCGTCGGCGAACTCATGACCGTGAGGGTGCTCGTGCGCTTTCGCGATTTCTCGGGCAAGTACCTGATGCACTGCCACAACCTCACCCACGAGGACCACGCAATGATGGTTCGCTTCGACATCGTGTGAAGAACGCCGATGACTTTCAGGAGATTCTCATGAACCACCGCAGACACTTGATCGCCGGCCTGGGCGTCGCGTCCTTGTACGCGTTCGGCCTGCCCGCCTCCGCCGAGGCACCGGCAACGGCTGCACGCCCGGGGCGTCGCATGCCGAACGTCGAACTGAAGACCCACACCGGGGCGAAGGTGAACTTCTACGACGACCTGGTCCGGGGAAAGATCGTCGCCATCAACATGATGTATGCGGACTGCGAAGGCATCTGTCCGCTCATGACCAACAACCTCCTGCGCGTGCAGGAGCGCCTGGCCTCTCGGGTGGGCCGGGACATCTTCATGTACTCGATCACCATCCGCCCGGAGATCGACACCGTGGAGCACCTGGCCGACTACGCCGAGATGCACAGCGTGAACCCGGGCTGGCTTTTCCTGACCGGGAGCCGGAGCAACATCGACCTCGTGCGCTTTGCCCTGGGCTTCTACGACCCGGACCCGAAGGTCGACAAGGAGATCAATCGCCACACCGGCATGGTGCGCATCGGCAACGACGTCTATGACCGCTGGTCGATGGCGCCGGCGCTGGCGGCGCCCGAGCAGATCGTGGCCGCCATCCTGCATGTCGATCGCAGCCCGGCCGCGGTTCGCCGCGCGGGTGGCGCCATCTTGCAGGCCGACCCTCGGAGCACGGTCTGAACCAGCGCCTGCGCCGACCCCCACCCGGTGGACAGGGCTCACGGGCCCCCGCCACCGGGAAGCGTCTCGTCCCGGCATGGGGCGCCGTGCTCGCAGCGAGCTTCGCGTGGCCCGTCCATGGCCAGAGCCTGGTCGAGATCTACACGTCGGCGCGCGGCTACGACGCCACCTACCAGGGCGCGCGGGCCCAGTACGAGGCCACGCTGGCGCGGGCGGCGCAGTCCAGGGCCGGCATCCTGCCCACCGTCGGCCTGTCGGCCGGCGCCTCGCACACCCGGCAGGACCTCTCGACGGAAGGCAGCGCGACGACGCGCGGGTTCAACACCCAGAGCGTCAGCATCAACGCCACGCAGCCGCTGTACCGCCCCGCCAACTGGGCCGCCTACGAGCAGGGCCAGCGGCAGGCCGAGGTGGCGCAGATGGTGCTCACCATCGCCGAGCAGGACCTCATCGTGCGCGTGAGCCAGGCCTACTTCGACGTGCTCGCCAGCCAGGACAGCCTGGCCCTGGTGCGCGCGCAGAAGGTGGCCGTGGCCGAGCAGTTGGCCTCGGCCAAGCGCAACTTCGAGGTCGGCACCACCACCATCACCGACGCGCGCGAAGCGCAGGCCCGCTACGACCTGGTGATCGCGCAGGAGATCGCCGCCGAGAACGACCTGCAGGTGAAGAAGATCGTGCTCGACCAGCTCGTCGGCAGCACCGGCAGCGTGCCCGTGCCGCTGGCGGCGCCCGTGATGCTGCCTCCGCTCGCGCCCGCCGACATCGAGGTCTGGACCTCGCACGCGGATGCCGGGCACCCTGCGATCCAGCAGGCCCGCCTGGGCCTGGACGTGGCCGGGCTCGAGGTGCAGAAGGCGCAGGCCGGCCACCTGCCCACGCTCGATGCGACCCTGGGCTACAACGTCACGAACAACCCCCAGGGCACCAACACCACGCCGGGCCGCTCGCGGGTCAAGGCCCTCACCGTGGGCGTCTCCCTCAACCTGCCCTTGTTTGCCGGCTACGCGATCGAGAACCGCGTCAGGGAAACGCTGGCGCTCGAAGACCAGTCGCGCTCGCTGCTCGAGGCCACGCGCCGCGGCGTCGCGCAGGCCACCCGCGCCACCTACCTGGGGCTGGTGTCGGCCGCCGGCCAGGTGAAAGCGCTCGAAGCCGCCGAGGTCTCCAGCCAGATCGCGCTGGAGGCCAATCGCATGGGCTACCAGGTGGGTGTGCGCATCAACATCGACGTGCTCAACGCGCAGAGCCAGCTGTTCCAGACCAAGCGCGACCTGGCGGTGGCGCGCTATTCGGTGCTGCTCGGCAATCTCAAGCTGCGGCAGGCCAACGGCACGCTGGTGCCCGAGGACCTGAACGCCATCGATGCCGCGCTTGCAACCCACGGCCGCACCCCGGTCGACAGCGCGGCGCCCGTCTCCGTGTCCAGGAGAACGCCGGCTCGCCAATGACGAGGCATGCCATGGCACGTACCGACAGCACCAGCGACTGCTCGCGGCCATGACGGCGCTGAACATGCAGGTGACGCCATGCGACTGCTTCTGCTTCAGGATCGCGCGCGGGTCGACGACGGCCTGTTCACGCACTTGCGCAAGAACGGGTTCCTGATCGACAGCGTCGAGCGGCTCGGCGACATCGACATGCTGGAGAACGAGTCCTACGACGTGCTGCTCGTCAGCTCGCAGTTGCCCGACGGATCGGGACTCGACTGGGTCCGGTTGTTGCGGGTGCAGCACATCACCACGCCGGTCCTGATGCTGATGGTGGGAGCGCCCGGCCCGACCGCGCAGGCCGAGGTCCTCGACGCGGGCGCGGACGACTTCGTGGTGATGCCGTGCCGCCCCGAGCTGGTGGCCGAGCGGGTGCGGGCACTGCGTTGCCGGGCCGCGGGCCTGGCAACGCCGCGCGTGCGGTGCGGCGACGTCGAGTTCGACCTGGGCAGCCGGACGACGGTCCGCTGCGGCATGCCTGTCGCGCTGACCGAGCGGGAATGGAACCTGGTGGAGGCGCTCGCGCTGCGCTTCGATCACACGGTCCCCAAGGCCCAGGTGGAATTGCTGGTGCAGGGGATCCACGGAGCCCCCACGAGCAACGCCCTGGAAGTGCACCTGTCCAACGTGCGGCGCAAGCTCGGGCGGCAGATCATCCGCACGATTCGCGGGGTCGGCTACCGCCTGAATACCTGAGCCCGTCGTCTTCAGACTCGTAAGCGTGCCGCACACAAGATAGCAACCTTAAGACGTGCGACTGGCCAGAATCGCACCACTCGCAGAGCCCCATCACCCATCGATGGCGCCACCACTGTCGCAGCGTCCCCCCGGGGCATGAATGGCGACACCTTCTCACGCAGGTACCACCGAACCATGTTCAAGCCCTCTCCCGCTCTCGTTTTCGCCAATTTCATGCAGCTGCCGACCATCGTGCCGAAAGCGGTGTGGCGCGCGCTGCGCGTGGTGAGCATCGCCTCGGCCCTGGCCCTGGCCGTCATGCTGGCGCTGCGGCCCGCCACCGCGATGCCGCTGTTCTGGGGGCTGATCGTGCCGTCGCTCCCGCTCGTGTTCATGCTGGCACCCGGGCTGTGGCGCAACGTCTGCCCGCTGGCCGCCATCAACCAGATCCCCCGCAGGCTCGGCATCACGCGCGCACTCACGAGCCGCCGCCTGTCGCAGGGCGCGGCATTTCCGATCGGCATCGGCCTGCTGATCTGCGCGGTCGTCGCGCGCAAGCTGCTGTTCAACGGCAACGGCATGGCCACCGCCGGCCTGCTGGCGGCAGCCATGGGGGCGGCGCTCATCGGCGGCCTGCTGTTCAAGGGCAAGAGCGGCTGGTGCAGCAGCATCTGCCCCCTGCTGCCGGTGCAGCGGCTGTACGGCCAGACGCCGTTCATCCGCATCGCCAACACGCACTGCGAACCGTGCGTGGGCTGCGCCAAGAACTGCTACGACCTCAACCCCGGCGCCGCGTACCTGGCCGACCAGTACGACCCGAACCCGGCCTACCGCAACTTCCGCAGCTTCTTCGCGGGCGTCTTTCCGGGCCTGATCCTCGGCTACTACCTCGTGCCTTCGCCCGCCGAGATCGGTCCGGTCTCCACGGTCATGCAGATGCTTGTCTACATGGCGGCCAGCCTGACGCTCTTCAACCTGATCGAATTGCTGGGCAGCAAGACGCGCAACCTGTCGCCGGTGCTCTTCGCGGCGGCCGCGTTCTCGCTGTACTACTGGTTCACCGCCCCGCTGGTCGTCAGCACCTTGAGCAGCCTGAGCGGTATGGCCATCGCCCCCGAAGTCGTCGCCACGCTGCGCGGCCTGACGATCATCGCGAGCCTGACGTGGATCGCGCGGTCGCTGCATGTCGAGCGCCTGTTCCTTCGCCGTGAATTGCGCAAGGGTGTCCGGGACGGTTCCCGGCTGGCGCCGATCGTCATCGAGACGATGCGGCTGCACCGCGGCCCGAACGACGCCGCGCGCAAGGCGCCGGTTGCAGCCCCCCCGGAGAACGAGGCCGCTGCGGCCGCGCCGGCGGATGCGTCCCCGCAGCCTGCCGAACTCTGCATCGACCCCACCGGCATGAAGACCCCCATCCGCAAGGGCCAGACCCTGCTCGAAGCGCTCGAGGACTGCGGCGCCCCCATCAACGCCGGCTGTCGTTCCGGCGTGTGCGGCGCCGACCCGATCGCCGTCGTGGCGGGCGGCGAACGGCTCGCACCCATCGGCAGCGACGAGCGGGCGACGCTGGCCCGGCTCGGCTGCGCCGACGGCACGCGCCTGGCCTGCATGGCGCGCATCCGCAATGCCGGGCCCATCCGCATCGACCTGAAGCGGGAGGCGACCCCGGCGGCGCGCGAGACACGCAAGCCCGAGGTCGTGCCCTTCGATGCGTCGATCCGCCGCGTCGTGATCGTGGGCAACGGCGTGGCCGGCCTGACCGCGGCCGACCATGTGCGGCGCCGCCACCCCGACTGCGAGATCCATCTCATCGGCCGCGAGAACCACAACGCCTACAACCGGATGGCCATTGCCAAGCTGATCAGCATGCCGACGGGTGTCCAGGGCCTGCACCTGCTCCCCGAGCAGTGGTATGCCGAGCACCGTGTCACCGCGTGGCTCAACACGCATGTGTCGGGCGTCGACACGCAGCGTCGCGAGCTCACGCTGGCGACCCGGGAGACGCTGGGCTACGACAGGCTCATCCTGTGCTCAGGCAGTTCGGCGTGGGTCCCGCCGCTCGACGGCTACGGCATCGAGGGCAGCTTTGTGCTGCGCGATGCCGACGATGCGATGGCGATCCGCGACTACATGCAGCGCTTCCACGGCACCTGCGCGGTCGTGCTGGGCGCCGGCTTGCTCGGCCTGGAAGCCGCGCAGGCGCTGGCGCAGCTCGGGGCGCAGGTCCAGGTGCTGTCGAACAGCGGCCAGATCCTGGACCGGCAGATCGACACCCCAGCCAGCGCCTTGCTGGAAGCACACCTGGCAACCCAGGGCATCCATGTCATGACCGGTGCCGACGCCGCGCGGCTGGAGCCGGGCAGCGAGGGCCGCGTGGCGCGGCTCGTGCTCAAGGACGGACGCCAGCTCCCCGCCGACGTGGTCGTGGTGTGCACCGGCGTGCGCGCCAACGTCGACATCGCGCAGTCGGCCGGCCTGGCGCTCGGCCGCGGCATCATCGTCGACGCACAGATGCGCACCAGTGCCCCCCATGTCTATGCCGCGGGCGATGTGGCCGAGTTCGAGGGCCACTCGATCCCCCTGTGGGCCGTGGCGGCCGAGCAGGGAGAGATTGCGGCCGTCAATGCGCTGGGCGGCAAGCGCGTCTATCGCGGCCATGTGCCCGTGACCGCGCTGAAGGTCTCGGGCATCGACGTCCGCTCCGCGGGCTCCGTGCACGCCGCGCGGCCCGGCGAATTCGAGTTGACGCAGTCCGAGCCTGCGCAGGGCATCTATCGCAAGCTGGTGGTCGCCGAGGGCCGGCTTGTCGGCGCGGTGCTGGTCGGATCGCCGGACGAGGCGGACGAGGTCATTCCGGCCGTGCGCGAGCACGCGCCGGTCTCCGCGATGACCGCCTTGCTGGAGCGTGGGGACTGGCAGCAGCACTCGGTGGCATTGGCGGCCTAGCCCTACACGCAGCAGGACAAGGTCCTGAACGAATGCCTGCAGCGGTTCGGCGACTGCGGCTACATGGTCGAGTACCCGATCGCACGCATGCATGCCGACGCGCGCGTGCAGCGCATCTACGGCGGCACGAGCGAGATCATGAAGGACCTGATTGCGCGCAAGCTGGGCGCATGAGAGCGCCCCGTCGAGAGTGCGCGCGACCACGGAACGACAACGCGCCCTCACCGGTCGACATACGGCCCGCATCCGGCTGAGCCAGAGGGTATTCCCCGAGCCGGTGTCGGCGAATCTGTCGGCTGGTTGACGGAATCGATGGCCGCTGTTTCCTAGCATGGAGACGCAGTCCCACCCCCCATGGCAATGGGGGACGCGCCCAGAGGCGCGGGGCCTGCGCGACCCATTCCCAAGGAGACATTCCCGTGAACAGGACATTGCTGCGGCCGGCACTCACCGCATTGGCCCTTCTCGCTCTCGCCGGCACGGCCACGGCGCAGGACGGCGCCGCCTACCCGGGCAAGACGGTGACCATCGTCGTGCCCACGCCGCCCGCCGGCGGCACCGACCTCATCGCGCGGCTGTTCGCCGACGTGCTGGGCAAGGCCTTCAAGCAGAGCGTGATCGTCGACAACCGCGCCGGCGCCAACGGCATCCTGGGCGTCGACTTCGTCGCCAAGGGGCCGGCCGACGGCACGCGCGTGCTGTTCACCTACGCCGCCACGATGGTGATCAACCCGGCGCTCTACAAGAAGCTGCCCTACGAGCCGCTCAAGGACTTCGCGCCCGTCGCGCAGGTGGGCCGCGGCGGCAACCTGCTGCTGGTGCGCAAGGACCTGCCGCCGAACACGCTCAAGGACTTCGTCGCCCACGCCAAGGCCCACCCCGACAAGCTGAACTACTGCTCGTGGGGCAACGGCTCGGGCGGCCATCTCACGATGGAAAGCCTGAAGAAGCAGGCCGGCATCTCGCTGCTGCACGTGCCCTACAAGGGCAGCAGCCCCTGCGTGCAGGACCTCATGGGCGGCCAGGTGGACGCCGGCTTCGCCGACATCTCCTCCACCATCGAGGTGGTGAAGGCCGGCCGGGTCAAGGCCCTGGCCTACAGCGGCCCCGACCGCCTGCCGATGCTGCCCGACGTGCCCACGATGACGCAGGCCGGGTTCCCGTTCAAGAACTACACCTGGTACGGCTTCTTCGTGCCGGCCAAGACGCCGCCCGCCGTCGTCAAGCGCCTGAACGAAGAGATCTACCGCGCCCTGCAGGACCCGGCCGTGACCCAGCGCCTGCGCGAACTCAACTTCACCGACCTGCCGCGCCCCACGCCGGAGCAGTTCAAGGAGGTCCTGCGCCAGGACCTGCAGGACTGGAGCGCCCTGGTCAAGTCCATCGGCGTCACGCTGGACTGACGCCCGATCCACCACGACGCCGGGGCCCTGCCTCCGCGCGTCCCGGAGACCCCATGACACAAGAAAAATCCAACCCGTCCGCGACCCTCGGCGGCTTCAACACCCTGCCCGGCCAGGGCAGCCACCTGCCCTTCGATGCACCGCCCAGCGCCAGCATCGCGGGGCGCAAGCTGTCGGAGTCCACGCACGAGCGGCGCAAGGCCGTGCCGCATCTGCGCGACGACGCACCGAACGTGCTGATCGTGATGCTCGACGACGCCGGCTTCGCGCACCCCGACACCTTCGGCGGCGAGATCCACACGCCCACGCTGACGCGGCTGGCCGGCAGCGGCATCACCTACAACGCCTTCCACAACTGCGGCGTGTGCTCGCCCACGCGCGCGTCGCTGCTGACGGGGCGCAACGCGCACCGCGTGGGCTACGGCCACATCTCCGAATACGCCACCGACTGGGACGGCTACGTGGGCGTCATACCCAAGAGCGCCGGCACCATGGCCGAGGTGCTCGGGGCCTGGGGCTACAACACGGCCGCGTTCGGCAAGTGGCACAACACGCCGGCCAACCTGACCACGCAGATGGGTCCCTTCGACCGCTGGCCCACCGGCCACGGCTTCAACCACTTCTACGGCTTCCTGGGCGGTGAGAGCTCGCAGTACGAGCCGCGCCTGGTCGAGAACACCACGCTCATCGAGCCGCCGCGCGACGAGGGCTACCACCTGAGCGAGGACATGGCCGACAAGGCCTGCGGCTGGCTGCGCCGCCACCGTGCCATCACGCCCGACAAGCCCTTCCTGATGTACTGGGCGCCCGGCGCGGTGCACGGCCCGCACCACGTCTTCAAGGAATGGACCGACAAGTACAAGGGCAAGTTCGACGACGGCTGGGACGCCTACCGCGAACGCGCCTTCGCGCGCCAGAAGGAGATGGGCTGGATTCCCGAGACCGCCGAGCTCACGCCCCGGCCCGAGACGCTCGCCAGCTGGGACAGCATTCCCGAGGCCGAGCGCCCGTTCCAGCGCCGCCTGATGGAGGTCTACGCCGGCTTCCTGGAGCACACCGATGCGCAGATCGGCAAGGTCATCGACGAGCTGGAGCAGCTCGGGTTGCGCGACAACACGCTGGTGTTCTTCGTGTTCAGCGACAACGGCGGCAGCGCCGAAGGACAGAACGGCACCGTGGTCGAACTGCTGGCGCAGAACCGCATCTCCACAAAAATCTCGCAGCACCTCGAGCTGCTGGAAGGCCTGGGCGGCCTCGACGCACTGGGCGGACGCAAGACCGACAACATGTACCACGCGGGCTGGGCCTGGGCCGGCTCCACGCCGTTCCAGAGCACCAAGCTGATCGCCGCGCACTTCGGCGGCACGCGCACGCCGCTGGTCGTGTCGTGGCCGCGCGGCATCCGGCCCGACACCACGCCGCGCTCGCAGTTCCACCACGTCAACGACATCGCGCCCACGCTCTACGACATCTTGGGCATCACGCCGCCGGTCGAGCTCAACGGCGTGCGGCAGGATTCGCTGGACGGCATCTCGATGGCCTACACCTTCGCCCATCCGCAGGCCGAGGGCCGCAAGGGCGTGCAGTACTTCGAGGTGGCGGGCAGCCGCATGGTGCACCACGACGGCTGGACCGCGGGCGTGTTCGGCCCGCGCATTCCCTGGGTCGCGGGCGCCGCGCCCGGGCTGGCCACCTGGGACCCGGACAACGACGTCTGGGAGCTGTACCACGTCGCGCAGGACTACGCGCAAGCGCACGACCTGGCGCAGGCGCAGCCGGCCAGGCTGGCGCAGATGAAGGAGATGTTCGCCGTGCAGGCGGGCATCAACCACGTCTATCCGCTGGGCGCGATCTACCACCTGACGCTGAAGCCGCAGCACCGCATCGCGCCCCGGCATACCTCGTGGCACTTCAGCGGCGACATCACGCGCATTCCGGAAAACTGCGCGCCCAACATCAAGACGCGCAGCCACACGGCCACCGTCGATGCCACGCTGGGCGAGCGCGCGAGCGGCGTGCTGTTCGCGCTGGGCGGCTTCAACGGCGGCATCTGCCTGTACCTGGACGACGGCCACCTGGCCTACGAATACAACATGCTCGGCATGTACCGCTTCAAGGCACGCTCGACCGCGCGCATCGCCGCCGAACGCCATGCGATCGACGTCGAGTTCACGATGAGCGACGGCACGGCGCCCCAGCGGCCCGCGCGCGCCGTGCTGCGCGTCGACGGCGTGCAGGTGGCGGCGTGCGACATTGGCGTCACCGTGACGGCCATCTTCTCGGCCTGCGAGACCTTCGACGTCGGCTGCGACCTGGGCTCGCCGGTGGCGGCCGAGTACTTCGACCGTGCGCCGTTCGGCTTCGACGGGCAGATCCACGATGTCTGGCTGCGCTATGCGGAGGCCCAGTCGTGAGCACGTTGATCACTGAAGCAGACGCCTACGCCATCGGCATCGAGGCCTACACCTATGCCTATCCGATGGTGGTGATGGAGCTGACGCGCCGCGTCGCCACCAACGTCGCGCAGCCCGACGGCGCGCGCGTGCGCGGGCCGATGAACCGCTTCGTGCACGTGCCCACCTACCCCGACGCCGGCTTCAAGGACGTGGTGCGTCCCAACGCCGACACGCTGTACTCCAACATCTGGTACGACGTCGGCGAAGAGCCGCTGGTGCTGACGCTGCCGGACATGGGCGATCGCTACCACGTCATTCCGTTCTACGACCTGTGGACCGACGTGTTCGCCACGCTGGGCACGCGCACCAACGGCAACGGCGGCGGCCACTTCGCGCTCGTCGGCCCGCGCTGGCAAGGCACGCTGCCCGAGGGCATGCGCGCCATCGTGAGCCCCACGGACGTGGGCTGGATCGTCGGGCGCATCCAGACCAACGGCGCGGCCGACTACGCCCATGTGCACACGCTGCAGGCCGGCTTCGAGGCCGTGTCGCTGTCGGCCTGGGGCCAGCCCCATGACCCACCCGCCGGCCACGTCGATGCAGCGATGGACATGCGCCCGCCCGTCGAGCAGGTGGCCGCGCTCGGCGCCGGTGCCTTCTTCGCGCTCTTCGCCGAACTGCTCCGACGCAACCCGCCGCATGCCACCGACGGTGCGCTGCTGCTGCGCATGGCGCGCATCGGCCTGGTTCCCGGCCGCGGCTTCGCACTGGCCGAAGCCCCCGAGGCCGTGCAACGCGCCCTCGCGCGCGCCGCGCCCGATGCCTACCGGCGCATGCTCGAGCGCGCACCGGCGATGCGCATGGTGCGCAACGGCTGGAGCCTCGGCAGCAATGTGGGCGTCTACGGCAACGACTACCTGGCGCGCGCCTTCGTCGCCTACGCGGGGCTTGGCGCCCTGCCGCGCGAAGAGGCGATGTACCCGCGCTCGGTCTGCGACAGCGAGGGCCAGCCGCTGTCGGGCACTGCGCGCTATGTGCTGCACTTCGACGCGCACGAGCTGCCGCCGGCCGATGCGTTCTGGTCGCTGACGCTGTACGGCCCCGACCAGTTCTTCGTCGACAACGCGCTGAACCGCTACGCCATCGGCGACCGCGACGCGCTCGCCTTCAACGCCGACGGTTCGCTGGACCTGTACATCCAGCATGCGTCGCCGGGCCCGGCCAAGGCCCCGAACTGGCTGCCCGCGCCCGCCGGCCCCTTCAGCATGAACCTGCGCCTGTACGTGCCGCAGGCGCCGGTGCTCGACGGGCGCTGGGCACCGCCCGCGCTGAAGCGCCTGCCCTGACCGTATCGACTGCATCGTCTCCCACCCGAAAGGCACTCACTTCATGACCCGTTCCCGCTTCCGCGCGCTGCGCGCGCCCGGCCTGTGCATCGTCGGGCTCCACCTGGCGGCCGGCGCCGCCCTGGCGCAGGCCGACTACCCGAGCAAGCCGATCCGCATCATCGTCCAGTACCAGGCCGGCGGCTCGGCCGACGCGCTCGCGCGGCTGGTCGGCGACGGGCTCGCCAAGCGGCTGAAGCAGCCCGTGCTGGTGGAGAACCGCAGCGGCGCCGGCGGCATCATCGGCACCGACTACGTGGCCAAGAGCGCGCCCGACGGCTACACCCTGCTGCTGTCGGTGCCGGGCCCGATCGCCGCGAACCTGGCGCTGTACAAGAAGCTGCCCTACGACCCGCGCACCGACCTGCGCCACGTGTCGGACATCGCGAGCACGCGCACCATCATGGTCGTGCACCCCTCGGTACCGGCGCAGGATTTCAAAAGCCTCGTCGAGGCCGTGCGCAAGGCGCCCGGCAAGTACGCGATGGGCTCCTGGGGCCCCGGCGTGCAGCCGCACCAGATGCAGGTCTTCATGGACAAGACCTACGGCACGCAGACCCTGCACGTGGCCTACAAGGGTGAGAGCCCGATGGCGGTAGACCTGCTCAGCGGCGTGATCCAGATGACCGTGGGCTCCATCAGCACCTTCCAGCCCTACGTCGCGGCCGGCAAGCTGCGCGCCATCGCCGTGCCCGGCGCGCAGCGCGCCAAGGCCGCCCCCACGGTGCCGACCTTCGCCGAGCAGGGCTACAAGGACGACATGTTCATGCTCATGGCGCCGACCTCGCTGCTGGTGCCGGCCAAGACGCCCGATGCCATCGTCGAGAAGCTGAGCCGCGAAGTCGCAGCCGTGGTGAAGCAGCCCGAGGTGCAGCGCCGCATCGAGGACATGGGCGCCGAGCCCATCGGCAACACGCCGGCCGAAGCCACGGCGGCCTACAAGGCGTTCCTGCCCGTGTCGCTGAAGCTCACGCGGGCCACGGGCGTCACGCTGGATTGATTGCGCCGCTTCTCGAGAACCGTGCATCACCCGCCTCCCGATTTCGAACCCCGGGTGTACACCCCGCAGCGCATCGCCGCGGTCGTCGCCACGCTGGCCTCGGACGGCATCCCCGCCGCACAGGCATTGGCCGGCAGCGAGCTCGACGAAGCCGCGCTGCGCGATCCCGGCACGCGCGTGTCGTATGCGCAGACGGTCACCGTGCTGCGCAATGCGCTCGCGCTGGCACGCAACCCCACGGTGGCGCTGCGCGCCGGCGCACGCATGCACCTCACGGCCTACGGCATGTGGGGCTATGCATTGCAGAGCAGCCCCACCTTCAGCGCGTTGATCGAGTTCGCCATCACCTACCGCCGCGCCATCGGGCCGCTGGCCGACATGCACCACGACCCCGCGCGCGCGCCCGGCACCTGCAGCTTCGAGGTGCTGGTGTCGCCCGACCCGCGCGACCCGCTCTACCGCTTTGCGCTGGCCTTCACCTTCGCGGCCCACCTGACGCTGGCGCGCGACCTGTACGGCGATGGCTTCGGCTTCACGGGCCTGCGCCTGGCCTGCCCCGCGCCCGAGCACGGCGCGGGCGTCTGGGAGGCATGGTTCGAGTGCCCCGTGCAGTTCGACCAGCCCGACAACGCGCTGCAGTTCGACGAGGCCTGGTGCACGCGCGCGCCGCGCCTGCACGATCCGCTCACGCACGCCATGGCCAGCGAGAGCTGCCAGCAGTTCGTGGCCGGACTCGCGCATGCCGGCGGCATCGCCGCGGCGGTGCGCCGCAAGTTGGTGGAGCAGATGCCGTGGCGCTTTCCGAGCATCGAGTCGATGGCCCGCACGCTCGCGCTGGAGCCGCGCACGCTGCGGCGGCGGCTCGCGACGCATGGCACCACGTACCGGTCGATCCTCAACGAGGTGCGCCTGCGGCTGGCCATCGAGTACCTGCGCAAGACCCGCATGACCACCGAGGAGATCGCGGAGCGCCTGGGCTACAGCGAGGCCGCGAACTTCCGGCATGCCTTCGTGCGCTGGACCGGCACCAGCCCGCACGCCTACCGCCTGGCCTGCGCGCCGTGCTGAGTGAGGCCTCGGCTCAGTCTTCCGCGGCGATGCGGTGCAGCCGGGGCAGGTCGACCACGGTGACCAGGCGGTAGCCCTCGTTGCAGCCGAGCACGCCCTCGTCCTTGAACTGCGCCAGCTCCTTGCCGACGGTCTGGCGCGACACACCCAGCATGTTCGCCAGGTCGGTCTGCGACACGCGCAGCTCGGTGTCGCACGGCGCGCCGCTCGCGTCCCCGTAGCGATACACCATGTTGAGCAGCGTGATCGCCGTGCGCCGGCGCACCGAGCCCAGCACCTGGTCCTGCAGGATCTCGGCGCTCATGCGATAGCGCCGCAGCATGGTCTGGGCGATGCTGCGCCACAGCACCGGCTCCGCATCGAGGATGCGCCGCATGGCGGCACCGGGGATGTGGATGATGTGCGAATCGGCGCGCGCATCGAAGGCGAAGATGGGCTGCATGTCGTCGATGAGGTGCACCATGCGCGTGATCTGGCCGGCCCCGAGCACCGAGAGGATGTACTTGTCGCCGGCCGCGTTGGTGGCCGCGATCTCGATCGAGCCCGACACGATCACGAACACCTCTCGCTGGTGGTTGCCGCGGCTCACGAGCGGCGTGCGGCGCCGGTAGTGCCTGGCGCGCGCGGCGTTCGCCAACTCGCGCAGCCGGTCTTTCGGCCAATCGAGAAACACCGCGCACGTGCTCAGCCCGTGCTCGATCTCTTCCCTTGTGCTCTGCGATACGGATTGCGGGTATTCCATGGGATGACTCAGCAAAAACTGTTGCCTGGTTGACGGATTCGAAGAGCAGCGATTCCTATCATAGGACTGGCCAATCAAAGAACAACGAGGAACTCCCTAAGTGAGACATGCACGTTCCCTGCCTGCACGCCTGACGCTGTTTCGCAGCACCGCGGCGCGTTCGTTGATCCGGCTTCTTGCGTCGCCCATGCGACGCGATGCGCGAACGACGAGACCCCTGCGCAGCATGCGCGGCTCGCGCGACGCGATGCGAATGCCGTGATGCGCGGCCGCACGCCCTGCGCGCGCGGCTAGAGGCCGCACCCCTTTTTCCCGAAGTCCCCGAAGGGCATCCGCCCTTCGGAACACCCGAGCCCTGGAACGCAGCGATGCGCACCAGCGGACTCGTTCATCCCTGAAGAAGCAAGCAAAGCAAGACCTGCCATGAAACATCACTCCCTCGCCGCACTGGCCCTTCTCGCTACTGCCGGTACTGCATCGGCGCAATCGTCCGTCACGGTGTTCGGCATCGTCGACGTCGGCATCAGCCGCTACACGTCCAAGAGCACGTACCACAGCCCCAACCCCTTCGCGCTGCCACCGGCGAACGCCGCGGGCGGCAGTGCGAAGACGAGCCAGACCGCGCTGTCGAACTCGGGCTATGCGGGCAGCCGCGTCGGCTTTCGCGGCACGGAAGACCTGGGGGGCGGCCTGGCGGCGAGCTTCTGGCTGGAGTCCGGCATCACCAACGACGACGGCGCCAAGGGCATCAGCAACTTCAACCGCCGCTCGACGATGAGCCTGTCGGGCCCGTTCGGCGAACTGCGCCTGGGCCGCGACTACGCCGCGACCTTCTGGAACGACACCGTCTTCGATCCCTTCGGCACCAACGGCGTGGGCACCAACCTCATCGCCAACATCAACAGCCGCATCGCCGCCATCGCCGGCCCCGGCTCCGTCGTGGCCGCGACCGACAACTACATCCGCACCGGCAACTCGATCGGCTACTTCCTGCCGCCGAACCTGGGCGGCGTCTACGGCCAGCTGCAGTACACGCTGCACGAGAACACCAAGCGCAGCGACCAGCCCGGCACGCCATCGGCCAAGGGCCGCTACGTGGGCGGCCGCCTGGGCTATGCCAGCGGGCCGCTCGACATGGCCATCGCCTACGGCCAGAGCACGGCCGCCGACAGCACCACGCTCAACGCGCTGGGCATCGCGACCGCCACGCAGGAGCGCAAGATCAACGCGCTGAACCTGGGCGCGTCGTACAACTTCGGCCCCGCCAAGCTGTTCGCCGAGGTCTCGCGCGTGCAGGACAAGAACGAGACGGGCACGCTGCAGAACCTGCCGGGCCTGGCGGTCCCGTTCATGAACACCACCACGCGCAAGGACAAGTACAACGGCTACATGCTGGGCGTGACCGTGCCCGTGGGCCCGGGCCTCATCCGCGCGTCGTACGCCTCGGTGAAGTACAAGAACGGCGCGCCGGCCGCGACCGACCTGAACAGCCTGTTGTGGGGCCTGAACGGCAACCGCGACACCACGGCCAACCAGATCTCGCTGGGCTACGTGCATAACCTGTCCAAGCGCACCGCGCTGTACGCCTCGGTGTCGCGCATCCGCATCAAGGACGGCTGGAACAACCCCGGCGTGATGGGTGCCATCACCGGCGGTTCGGCCGCCTACCTCACGGGCGGCACCGCGCAGGCCGCGGGCTGGGCGCCGCGCTCGTCGATGGGCTACGACTTCGGCATCCGCCACGCGTTCTGAGCGCATGCGAAAGGAGGTACCCATGGCTTTGAAACACCTGTCGCCGCTGCTCATCGCGGCCCTGCTCGCGGGCGGTTGCGCCACGCCGCCCGCGCCGACCACCTCGGCCGCCGACGTCGGCGAAACACGCCCGGGGTCGGGCTATCTCAAGGGCTACCTGGCCTCGGCCGAGATGCCCGACAGCCTGGCGCTGCTGCCGCCGCCGCCCGAGGCCAACTCGGCCGCGCTGGCGGCCGATGTCGCCGCGTTCCGCAGCCTCACCGCGCTGCAGGGTTCGCCGCGCGGCGCGCTCGCGGTGCGCGACGCCAACCTGCGCTTTCCGGAGGCGGCCTCCACCTTCTCCTGCGCGCTGGGCGTGCGCATCTCGGAGCAGCAGACGCCGCACCTGAACATGCTGCTGCGTCGCACGCTGGCCGATGCCGGCGGCGCCACCTACAAGGCCAAGGAGAAGTACCAGCGCACGCGGCCCTTCGTGGCGCTGAAGGCCGCGAGCTGCACGCCGAAGGAAGAAGCGCACCTGGCCAAGGACGGCTCCTACCCCTCCGGGCACTCGGCGCTGGGCTGGGCCTGGGCGCTGGTGCTGACGGAGCTCGCGCCGGAGCGCGCGGATGCGCTGCTGCAGCGGGGCCGCGCCTTCGCGCAAAGCCGCGGCATCTGCGGCGTGCACTGGCGCAGCGACATCGAAGCGGGACGCCTGATCGGCGCGGCGACCGTGGGCCGGCTGCATGCCAACCCGGTGTTCACGGCGCAGATGAGCGCGGCGAAGAACGAGATCGCGCAGGCACGCAGCCGCCCGGACAGCGCCCCGCCCGCGGCCGACTGCGCGGCCGAGGCGAACGCGATCGCGGGCTCCGCGGCGCTGACGCCCTGAGCGCGCGCCGCGCCCACTCGACCGCCTCGCCCACGGCCAGCGTGTCTGCGGGTTGTCGAGGGGAACGCTGCGTGTGCGAAGCGGGTAGCCTCGCCAACTCCAACCACTCCAAGGAGACCTCGCATGCGCCATCGTTCCGTTCTGTCATGGGGTGCCGCGGCCTCGGCGGTCGCGCTCCTCGCTGCATGCGGCGCCATGTCTTCGGGCAAGGACGCCAACCCGATGAGCTTCTTCATCACGAGTGCCAATCCCGGCAAGGGCGGCGACCTCGGCGGCCTGGCCGGCGCTGACCGCCAGTGCCAGGCGCTGGCCGCGAGCGCCGGTGCGGGCGGCAAGACCTGGCGTGCCTACCTGAGCGCCACCGAAGCGGGCGGCCAGCCGGCCGTCAACGCACGCGACCGCATCGGCGCCGGGCCGTGGCGCAACGCCAAGGGCGTGGTCGTGGCCACCAGCGTGGCCGACCTGCACAGCGCGAACGCCAAGCTCGGCAAGGACACCTCGCTGACCGAAAAGGGCGAGGTGGTCTCGGGCTTCGGCGACCCGGTCAACCGGCACGACATCCTCACCGGCTCGCGCCCCGACGGCACGCTCGCGCCGGCCGCCGCCGGCAAGGACACCACCTGCGGCAATTGGACGCGCAGCGTCGACGGCTCGGCCATCGTCGGCCACCACGACAAGAAGGGCACCAACCCCGACCCGGTCGCCAACGCCTCGTGGAACGCGTCGCACGGCACGCGGGGCTGCAGCGTCGACCAGCTCAAGCAAAGCGGCAGTGCCGGCCTGATGTACTGCTTCGCCGTGAACTGAGCCCGCAGGGCAGCGCCCCGGCCCGTGCGTCGATCCACGGGCGGGCGCGCTGCGATGTGCCACAGACGACCCATCGGAGGACTTCATGATCCAAGCCACCCAGCCCCTTCGTGCAGCGCCGCGGCGCCTGCTTCTTTGCCTGGGTGCCGCGGCACTCGGCCTGGGCGCCTTCGGGGCAAGCCCCGCGTGGGCGCAGACGGCCTGGCCCAGCAAATCGGTCACGCTGCTGATCGGCTTCCCGCCCGGCGGGCAGACCGACTTCGCCGGCCGCGTGCTGACGAACGGCATGCAGGGCGCGCTCGGCCAGCCCGTGGTCATCGACAACAAGGCCGGCGTGAACGGCAACATCGCGTCCGTCGAACTGATGAAGGCGCCGCCGGACGGCCACAAGCTGCTGGTGGGCAACGGCTCGATGACGATCATGCCGCACGTGTACACCAAGCTCGGCATCGTCGATCCGCAAAAGATGACCCCCATCGGCATCATGCTGCAGTCGCCGCTGGTGCTGGTGGTGCCCGCCACGTCGCCGATCAAGACCTACGCGCAGTTCGCCGAAGAGGTGAAGTCGCGTGCCAAGAGCGGCAAGGGCATCGACTACGGAACGGGGGGCGCAGGCTCGCTGATCCACGTCACCATGGAACTGCTGCGCGAGCGCCTGGGCAACCCGGCGATGAACCACGTTCCCTACAAGGGCAGCAGCCCGGCAATGGTCGACCTGATGGCCGGCCGCCTCGACGCCATGTTCGACGCCACCTCCGTCGTCGCGCCGTTCGTGAAGTCGGGTCAGCTGCGGCCCCTGCTGGTGACCAGCGACAAGCGTTCGCCGATGCTGCCGAACGTGCCCACCGCCGCGGAAAGCGGCATCAAGGACTTCAGCATCATCTCCTTCATCGGCCTGTACGGACCGCCCGGGTTGAGCCCCGAGGTCGTGAAGAAGGCCAACAGCGCCATGAACGCGGCACTGAAGGAGCCGACCGTCGTCAAGAGCATCGTCGATCGCGGGGACGAGCCCGGTGGCGGCTCGCCCGAGCAGCTCGGCGCGATGACGCGCGACCAGTACAAGATGTGGGGCGCCGTCGTGAAGGCGAACAACATCACGGCCGACTGAGCCTCGGCCCCGCGCCGCGCATCAGGCGCTGAGCACTTCGCGCAGGTGCTCGACGAAAGCGCGCGCCGCATCGGGCAGGCGCCGCCCCGCCATGCTCTGCACTTCGAAATGCCGCTCGTTCATCTCGCGGTCGCGCAAGGCGCGCGCCACGATCGTGCCGTTCTCGAGCTGCTGGCGCAGCGCGAGTTCGCCGCAGAAGGTCACGGCCTGGCCGTGCGCCGCGTAGTGCACCAGCGGGTAGAGATGGTCGCTGGTCAATGCCGCCTCGAGCGGCAGGCGCTGACGGGCGCAGCTGATGTTGAGCAGCTGGCGCAGCGTCGACGTGGGGGCCGGCAGCGCGAGCGGGTAATGGACCACCTGCGCCAGCGACACCTGCCGCCGCTCGGCCAGCGGATGCGAAGGCGCCATGACCGCGCACACGGGCGAGGGGTGCCGGATCTCGACGTCCAGGCCGTGCTCCGAGCCCAGGCTCACCGTCACGCCGAGATCGACCAGGCCTTCGCGCACGCGGCGCGCCACCTCGCGCTGCACGCACATGTCGAGCGAGAAGCGGATGCCGGGACAGCGCGCCTGGAACGCAGCCACCAGGGCCGGCAGGAACTCGTAGGCGAAGCCCTCGGTCGCGGCCACGCGCACCTCGCCCTTGCGCAGACCGCGCAGCGCGAGGATGTCGTCGGTCACGCGCTCGATGTCGAGCCAGGCCCGGCGCGCGTGCGCCGCCAGCAGCTCGCCGGCTGAATTGAGCGCCATGCCGCGGGCGCGGCGCTCGAACAGGAGGGTGTCGAGCTCGCGCTCGATGCGGCCGATCTGGCGGCTCACGGCCGACGGCGCCACGTTCAGCCGCACGGCCGCCTCGGTGACCGAGCCGACGCGCGCCACCTCCAGGAAGTAGCGCATCGACTCCTCCTGGAGCACGCGCTGGTTGATCGGGCGTTCGGTGCGCGCCCCGGTGCGGGCGGGGGCTGAAGGCTTGGAGGTGGGAGGTTTCATCGGCGTGGTCTGCGTTGCGCCAGCAGCAACGCAACCTTCCAATCATTGTGCTTGCTACACCGCAGGGCGTGCCCCAGCATTTCCCCTCCCCCCTCTCTCCTCTTCGCTCTACTGAAGGACCTGTCAATGAACGCTCCCTGTTCGCAAGCGCCGCAGCGGCGCTGGTGCTGTGCCGTCCTCGCGGGCCTGGCCGCATGCCTCGGCACGGCCCTGCCCGCGATGGCACAACCGGCCTACCCGACGCGCCCCGTCACGCTGGTGGTGCCGTACCCGCCCGGCGGCAGCGCGGACACGGTGGGACGCCTGGTCGGCCAGCGCCTGTCGGAGGAACTGGGGCAGCCGGTGCTCATCGACAACCGCCCCGGTGCCGGCACGGCGGTCGGCGCCGCGTTCGTGGCCAAGGCATCGCCCGACGGCTACACGCTGCTGCTCGGCTCGGGCTCGACCCTCACGATGAACCCGGCCATCCGCCCGAACCTGCCCTACGACGCCCTCGGCAGCTTCGAGCCGGTCGCGATCGTCGCGCGCATTCCGCTGATCCTGCTGGCCAACAAGAACGTGCCCATCGGCAACGTCAAGGAGTTCGCCAGCGCGGTGCGCGCGGCGCCCGACAAGTACTCGTACGCGTCCTTCGGCACGGGCACGTCCTCGCACTTCACCGGCGAGATCATCCTGCAGGCGGTGGGCGCGAAGATCATGCACGTGCCCTACCGGGGCAGCGCACCGGCCATGACGGACCTGATCGGCGGCCAGGTGCCGTTCTCGGTGGACACCGTCACCGCCGCCATTCCGCAGCTCAAGGGCGGCAAGGTCAAGGCGATCGCCGTGACCACCCGGCAGCGCTCCTCGCAGCTGCCGCAGGTCCCGACCTTCGCCGAGGCGGGCTACCCCGAGGTCGATGCCGACACCTGGATCATGGTCGTCGCGCCCAAGGGCACCCCTGCGCCGGTGCGCGAGCGGCTGGAGAAGACACTCGCCAAGATCGTCGCCACGCCCCAGGCCCAGGCGGCCCTGCAGGCCCAGGGCGCGGAGCCGGCCTTCGCTGGCGCCGCCGCCTCGCTCGCGCAGATTGAACGCGAACTGCCGCTCATGCGCGCCGTCGCCCGGCGCGCCAACATCCAGGCCGACTGAGTGCGGCACATTCCGAAAGCCATGACTCCACTTTCCTCTTCTTCCTCTTCCGAGCTCGTCGAACTCTCCGCCGTGGAACTGCGACGGCTGATCGGCACGCGCGCCCTTTCGCCGGTCGAGTTGCTCGAAGCCTGCATCGCGCGCATCGAACAGCTCAACCCCTTCGTCAACGCCGTGACCGCCACCTGCTACGAGCGCGCCCGCGCCGAGGCTCGCGCGGCAGAGCGGGCCGTGAAGAGCGGCGAGCCCCTGGGCCTGCTGCACGGCCTGCCGCTGGGCGTGAAGGACCTTGAGCCGACGGCGGGCCTGCTGTCCACCATGGGAACCCCCGCGTTGCGCAACCACGTGCCGTCGAACGACATCGAGCTGGTGCGCCGCCTGCGCGCCGCCGGTGCGATCGTGGTGGGCAAGACCAACGTGCCCGAGATGGGCGCCGGCGCCAACAGCCGCAATCCGGTCTGGGGGGCCACGGGCAATCCCTTCGACCCCAACCTCAACGCCGGCGGTTCGTCGGGCGGTTCGGCCGCGGCCCTGGCGCTGGACATGCTGCCGGTGTGCACCGGCTCCGACACCGGCGGCTCGCTGCGCATCCCGGCCGCCAAGTGCGGCGTGGTGGGCCTGCGGCCTTCGCCTGGCATCGTGCCCAGCGTGCGCAAGAGCCTGGGCTGGTCGCCGATCTCGGTGGTCGGTCCGATGGGCCGCGATGTGGCCGACGCCTGCCTCCAGCTCGCGGCCACGGCGGGCCCGCATCCGGGCGATCCCTTGAGCTATCCGCTGGATGCGTCCGCCTTCGCGCGGCCGGCGCCGCTGGACCTGTCGCGCCTGCGCGTGGCCTGGACCACCGACTTCGGCCTGTGCGATGTCGACCCGTCGATCCGCCGGACGATGCACGACCGCATGGCCGCCATGCGCGGGCTCTTTGCGGCCTGCGACGAGGTGCGCTTCGACCTGGGCGAGGTGCACCGCTGCTTCGACGTGCTGCGCGCGGAGGCCTTCGTCGCCGGCATGCGCGAAGCCTACGAACGCGCCCCCGAGAGCCTGGGCCCGAACCCGCGCAGCAACTACGAGATGGGCGCGCGCATGAGCCTGCCCGACGCGGCCTGGGCGCAGACGGAACAGACGCGCATCCTCCAGCGCTTTCAGAAGGTGTTCGAGAACTACGACCTGGTGCTCTCGCCCACGACGCCGGTGTCGCCCTTTGCCTGGACGCAGTCGCATGCGCTGCAGATCGACGGCCGCCCGCAGGAGAACTACTACCGCTGGCTCGCACTGACCTACGTGGTGACGCTGACCACGCACCCTGCGATCAGCCTGCCGTGCGGCACCGACGAGCGCGGCATGCCCTTCGGCCTGCAGGTGGTGGGGCGCTTTCGCGGCGACCTCGCGCTGCTGTCGGCCGCGCAGGCGATGGAACAGGCCTTCGCCCCCGATCCGCGGCTGCGCCGGCCGCGGCCCGATCTCGCACGCCTTCGCAAGGCCGAGCCCGCCCTCGACTCGATCGTGACCGCGCCGCCCGACGACCGGCACGCCAGCGTGCCCACCGACGGCGCCCCGGCACCGGTGGTCTGAGGTCCGCGCCGCGTCAGGCGCTTCGCTTCAGCAAGGTGGCCAGAAGCGCCAGGGCGCCGGTCAGCTCGTCGAAGCCGGTGCCGCCCAGGCAGATTCGCAGGCCGCTTGCACGGTCCTTCGGGTTCGCCATCAGGGTCTGCGGCGGGGTGAGCTTCACGCCGGCTTGCGCCGCCGCGGCCACGACGCCCTCGGCAACATCGCGCCGCATCGGCAGCCAGACGTTGTAGGCATCGGGATGCCAGACCAGTTCGCTGGCAGCGAGCAGCGAGACGGCCAGCCTGGAGCGCCGCCGGGCCTCGTGGCGCAGATCGCGCTGGACCGAGGCGACCACGCCGGTGGCCAGCCATTCATCGACCACCGCGCAGGAGAACGCCGACGGCGCCATGGGCACATCCTGCAGAAGGTCCTGCGCGGGGCCGCACAGTTCGGGCGGCAGTGCCAGCACGCCGACCTGCAATCCCGGACCGAGCGACTTGGAGAGCCCGTTCACATGCAACGCGATGTCGGGCGCCAATGTGGCCAACTGGGGCAAGCCGTCGGAGGCCGCTGCGTACACGCCGTCCTCGATGATCCAGGCGCCCGCGCGGCGGCACACCGCCACGATGGCCCGCCGTCGCTTCGCGCTCATCGTGGCCGTCGTCGGGTTGTGCAGCGTCGGGGTGAGATAGACCGCCGCGCTGCCAGCGGGCGCCGCGCCGTCGAGCGCCTGTGCGAGCGCCTGCGGCACCATCCCTTCCGCGTCCATCTCGACGCCCTGGATGCGACACCCCTTGCGCCGAGCCAGCGCGAGGGCGCCGGGGTAGGTGATCCGTTCGGTGAGCAGCACGCCTTGCCGCCCGCACACCAGATCGAAGGCCAGCGACAGCGCCTGGCGGGCGCTGCTGGTCAGGACCAGCTGCGACGGGTCGACCACCAGGCCGATCGTCTCGAGCCAGCGGGCGAGAACGCGGCGATGTTCCAGGTGCCCGCCGGGTGGCGCGTACAGGTTGAAGTGATCCGCGTCAATCTTGCGCGCGATGCCCGCCAGCGTGCGCGCCAGCACGCGCGCACCAAGCGCGGCCGGCGGCGCATTCGACGACAGATCGATCTGCCGGTCGCCGTGCGCCTGGTGGATCGCCACGAAGGTGCCCCGGCCCTTGACGCTGCGCGTGAGGCCCCTGCGCTCCAGGAGGGCATAGGCCTTCGTCACGGTGCCCAGGCCGATCTGCAGCGTCTTCGCCAGGTCCCGATGGGCAGGCAGACGATCGCCGCCCGCGAGCCGCCCCTCGACGATGTCGTCGGCCAGGGCCAGCACCACCCGCTCGGTGGCATTCGTGCCGTTGCTTGCCAGACGGGGCGTCCAGGAGGATCGAAGGAGCACGTGCGCGGCCTCGCAAATAAAAGTGTCACGTGACACTTTTTGAATATCCCAATAGTGTAACTTTCACTCCTCGGCCTCCATCGCGCTGAAGGCCGCTGAAGACACCCTTGGTTTTGGAGCACCCGCATGGCCGTCAGCCAGATCGCACTCGTCTACGGGACGTACCTCATCGCCACCGCCAGCCCGGGGCCGAGCAACATGGCCATCATGGGCACCGCGATGCGTGACGGCCGTCGCCCTGCGCTCGCGCTTGCGGCCGGCGTTGTCACGGGCTCGCTCTTCTGGGCGATCCTGGCGGCGACCGGTGTTTCCGCGGTCCTGACCGCGTATGCGCAGGCGCTTGTCGTGCTCAAGATCGCCGGCGGCCTCTACCTGCTGTACCTGGCTTTTCGCGCGGGCCGGTCCGCCATGCGACTTGGCGCCGACGCGGTGAAGAACAGCGCGGAACGCGGCGCATTGCGCTACCGCACCCTCTACCGCCAGGGCGTGCTCATGCACATCGGCAACCCGAAGGCCATCATGTCGTGGATCGCGATCATCTCGCTCGGCGTGCACCAGGACACGCCCGCCGGCGGGTTGCCGGCGATCGTGGGCGGCTGCGTGTGTCTCGGCATCATGGTGTTCGGCGGCTACGCGATCGTCTTTTCGACCGCGTCGATGATCGCGCTGTATGCGAGGCTGCGACGCTGGATCGAAGGCGTGCTCTCGGCGGTGTTCGCGGCCGCGGGGCTCAAGCTGCTGGCCTCGCAGAACTGAATCCAATGAATCCCAGCGAAAGACCGAACGCATGAGCATCACCGTCCACATGGTCGACGTCTTCGGCGCCGGCCCGCTCTCGGGCAATCCGCTGGCGGTCGTCACCGGCGCCGACGCGCTCGCCACGCACGACATGCAGCAGCTGACGCGCTGGTTCAACCTCTCGGAAACCGCGTTTGTCTTCGCCCCCACGCACCCGGAGGCGGACTACCGCGTGAGGATCTTCACCCTGGACCGGGAGATGCCCTTTGCAGGGCACCCCACGCTCGGCAGTTGCCACGCCTGGCTCTCGGGCCAGGGCGCGCCCAGGCAGCAAGCCACGGCGATCACGCAGGAGTGCGGCGCGGGGCTGGTCCAGATTCGGCGCGACCAGGGACGGCTCGCGTTCGCCGCGCCACCGCTGATCCGCTCGGGCGCACCGACCCCGGCCGAACTCGAGGACGCACGGCGGCTGCTGGGCATCGAAGCCGACGACATCCAGGACGCGGCCTGGATCGACAACGGTCCCGGATGGTTGGGGATTCGGCTGGCGTCGGCAGACAAGGTGCTATCTCTCGATCCGGCCCGACGCTGGCCCACCCGCATCGACGTCGGCGTGGTCGGCCCTCATGCCGAGGGCGGCGATGCGGCCTTCGAAGTGCGCGCCTTCTTCACCGACCATCTGGGCGCCATCGTCGAAGACCCCGTCACGGGCAGCCTCAATGCCTCGCTCGCGCAGTGGCTCTTCGCCACGGGCGTGGCACAAGACGACTATGTCGCCGCGCAGGGGACGCGCCTGGGCCGGCAGGGCCGCATCCACCTGACCCGCGACGACGCCGGCCAGGTCTGGGTCGGCGGCGACACGCGCACGCACGTCAAGGGCGAACTGGACGGCCTCTGATCCGTTCACGCAAGGCCTGCACAGACTTCACTCTGACTTCACCTGCGTTGCGCACACTACGTTTCGACAGCGGTTCGGCGCTGGTAGAGGCAAGGGGAAGAAAAAAGTAGCTCAGGGAAACGCCTCGATGCCGACCGCTGTCACCTTTCATCGCCCATCGAGAAAGGCGCAGGCGCACTCATCGCAAGAAAGGGCCACGGGCCAAGGATTACCATCGGCCGGGCGCACGCCGCGCCTCCCACGCCCATGACCGTCGCCACCGCCCCTGTGCCCCCTGCCATCGCCCAAGAAATGCCCGCCCCCGACGGCCCGCTGTCGCGCGCGAGGCCGGGGCGCGAACGCATCATGGCGGCCATCCGCACGGCGGCGGTGACGGAGTTCAGCCTGCACGGCCTGAAGGGCACCTCCACCCAGGCCATCGCCGCGCGCGCCGGCCTCACCAAGCCCCAGCTGCACTACTACATCGCCGGCAAGGAAGAGCTCTACGAAGAGCTGCTGATGCAGGTGCTGCATGCCTGGAAGGTGGTGTTCTCGTTCGAGGACGCCAGCGACCCGGCCACGGTGCTGGGCGACTACATCCGCAAGAAGCTCGACCACGCGTTCGACAACCCGGAGATCTCGCGCATCTTCACGCGCGAGGTGCTCGACGGCGGACGCAACCTCGACCGCTACTGGCCCAACGCGCAGGCGTGGACGCAGAAGAAGGTCGACATCATCAACGGCTGGATCGCGCGCGGGCAGATGCGCCCGCTCGATGCGCGCCTGCTGCTGATGCACATCTGGGCCATGACCCAGAGCTACGCCGACTACGCGATCCAGACGCGCGTGATGCTCGGCCTGCCGCCCGAAGCGCCGATCGACCGCGAACCGATCGCGCGGGAACTGGTGGCGTTCGTCCTGGGCGGCTGCGGCATCAAGGCCTGAGCCCCGCGCCGTCCGCGCACCGCCCTCGCTCAGCCCACGCGCGCCTCCCAGACCTGGCCCGTCGGGTCGGCCAATGCAAGCCGCATCATCTCGATGAAGCGGCGCAAGCGCGCCGGCTGGAAGCGCGTGTGCGGGTAGGTCAGGTAGACGGGCAGCGGCGCCACATGCCATTGCGGCACGAGCTGCACCAGCCGTCCGGCGGCGATGTCCTCGTTCAGCAGCCAGGCCGAACCCAGGCAGGCGCCCAGTCCCATGCGCGCCGCGCTTTGCAGCGCATAGAGGCTGTCGGTGCTCATGCGTGGACGGATCGGCACGCGCGCGATCTCGCCGGTCGGCCGGTGCGTGAGCAGCACCTCGTTGCGATAGAAGGTGCGCAGCGCGAGCCACGGCAGCTCGGCCAGTTCCGCCGCGTGCGCGGGCGGCGGGCGGCCCTCCAGCAGCGAGGGCGCGGCGACCACCACGCGCGGAACCTCCGAGACCTTCACCGCCACGGCCATCGCGTCGGTCATCTCGCCGACCTGGATCGCGCAGTCGACGCCCTCGGCGATGAAGTCGGGCCGGCGGTCGTTCAGCAGCCATTCGACGGACACGCGCGGATAGGCGCGCAGGTACTCGGCCAGCGGACCGACCAGCAACAGCTGGCCCAGCGCATGCGGCGCCACCACCCGCAGCGTGCCCTCGGGCTCGTCGCCGACGCCACGCAGGTCGGCTTCGAAGGCGTGCCAGTCGGCGATCAGCTCTCGGGCGCGCTCGTAGCAGCGCTCGCCGTCTTCCGTGAGCTTCATGGCGTGCGTGGAGCGGCGCAGCAGCCGCACGCCCAGCGAGCGCTCCAGCGCCTGCAGGCGACGGCTCACGGTGGGCTGGGTCGCGCCCATCTGGAGCGCGGCGGCCGACAGGCTGCCGGCCTCGACGATGTGAAGAAAGGTCTGCATCAGCTCGATGCGGTCGACGGCAGGTGAAGTTGACATGGCCTCATTTATACGTTTGGCGTATGGGCATTGTGCGATCCGCGGGACTACCAAGCCAAGCCACCAACGGGCACATTCCAACCCTTGCTTCGATAATCGAGGGTTAACACCATGTCTTTCATTCAAACTACGCATGCACCGGCCACCGCGCCGGGGCACGGCCTGCCGGCCTCGCTGATCCTGCTGCTGGCCGCCGGCGCGGGCCTGTCGGTGGCCTCGCTCTACTACGCCCAGCCGATGCTCGGGGTGCTGGGCGCCGACATCGGCGCCTCCACCCGTGCGGTGGGCTTCATTCCCACGCTCACGCAACTGGGCTATGCGCTGGGCATCCTGCTGCTGGCGCCGCTGGGCGACCGCTTCGACCGGCGCCGCATCGTGCTGATCAAGGCAGGGGCGCTGTGCGCCGCACTGCTGGTGGCCGGCGCGGCACCGTCGATCGGCGTGCTGCTGGCGGCCAGCCTCGCGATCGGGCTGGCGGCCACCATGGCGCAGGACCTCGTGCCCGCCGCCGCCACGCTGGCGCCCGACGCCACGCGCGGCAAGACGGTCGGCACGGTGATGACGGGGCTGCTGCTGGGCATCCTGCTGTCGCGCGTGGTGAGCGGCTTCGTGGCCGAGCACTTCGGCTGGCGCGCGATGTTCATCGCGGCCGCGGCCAGCATCGCACTCATCGGCGCCGCGGCCTGGCGCGGGCTGCCGCGCTTTCGGCCGACGACGCACCTGGCCTACGGCGCCCTGCTCGGCTCGCTGGGCACGCTGTGGTCGCGCCACGGCATGCTGCGCCGCGCGGCGCTGGCCCAGGCGCTGCTGGCCGTGGGGTTCAGCGCCTTCTGGTCGACGCTGGCCGTGATGCTGCACGGCGAGCCCTTCCACCTGGGCAGCGCGGCGGCAGGCGCCTTCGGCCTGGCCGGCGCGGCGGGCGCGCTGGCGGCGCCGCTGGCCGGGCGGCTCGCCGACCGGCGCGGACCGGAACTGGTGACGCGCCTGGGCGCGGGGCTGGCGCTGGTGTCGTTCGCAGCCATGGGGCTGGCACCGCTGATGACGCCGCATGCGCAGCTGTGGCTGCTGGCACTCGCAGCGATCGGCTTCGACCTGGGCATGCAGGCGGCGCTCATCGCCCACCAGACCATCGTCTACGGCATCGAGCCCGGTGCGCGCAGCCGGCTCAACGCCGTGCTGTTCACCAGCATGTTCATCGGCATGGCGACCGGCTCGGCGCTGGGCGCGCTGGTGCTCGCTTCTTGGGGCTGGGCCGGCGTGACGGCGCTGGCGAGCGCCACGGCCACCGCCGCGCTGGCGGTGCGGCTCTGGCCGCGCCAGGCAACGTAGTCGCATCAGCCGCGGGCTGACGCCCGCCTCCCCAGTCCGGTGCACCCGGACTGGCACGTCGCTTGCATAACCTGACCAGTTGCTCTGATTAATTGGTCAAATTCATGCACATCCGCGTTGCCTGCTGTCTGTCGATGGAAACCAGCGCCCCCGCAGGCCCGACGGGGGCGCGTTTCGCATGAACGCGCCCACGCTGCTGGACAACGCACGGCTGCCGCGCTGGCTGCTGCCCGCCGACTGGCCGCAGCGCCACGGGGTGCCCGAACTCGCACGCGTCGCCATCGAAGCCGGCCGCGTCCGGTCGGTGCAGCCCGCGAGGGACATCACGCCGGGCGCCGGCTGGGACCTCGCCGGCACACTCGCCCTCCCCGCCTTCGTCGACGCGCACACGCACCTGGACAAGGCATTCACGCTGGCGCGCATGCAAAAGGTGCAGCCCGGCCTGCTCGGGGCGATCGACGCGATGCTGGCCGACCGCGTGCACTGGACGCCCGCCGACGTGCGCGAGCGCGCATCGCGCGGCCTGCAATGGGCCTGGGCATGCGGCACCGCCCATGTGCGCACGCACGTCGACTGGTGGGAGCCCGACGCGCTGCCCACCGCCTGGCCCGTCATGGCCGAGCTGGCGCAGGAATGGGCCGGCCGGGTGCGGCTGGAGCAGGTCGCCCTCATCAAGCTGCCCCTGTTCGAAGACGCATCGCAGGCGCTGCGCCTGGCGCGGCTGGTGAAGGCCACCGGAGCGCACGCACTGCTCGGCGGCTTCGTGCACTCCACCAATTGGAGCGAGAACGCGCTGTGCAACCTGCTGTTGGCGGCGCAGGCCTGCGAGCTCGACATCGACCTGCACGTGGACGAGGAACTCGACGCCTCGGCCGTGGGCCTGCAGACCACCGCGCGCCTCCTGCGCGAGATCGGCTACGAAGGCCGCGTGGTCTGCGGCCACCTCTGCGCGCTGGCGGCCCAGCCCGAGGCGCAGGCCTTCGCCACGCTGGACGCCGTGGCGCGCGCGCCGATCACCGTGGTGTCGCTGCCCACCACCAACCTGCTGTTGCAGGACGCCGTCACCGGGCGCACGCCGCGCCAGCGCGGCATCACGCTGGTCAAGGAAGCGCATGCGCGCGGCATTCCGCTGCTGTTCGCGAGCGACAACGTGCAGGACCCGTTCTGCCGCCTCGGCAGCTTCGACCCCGTCGAGGCGCTGGGCACCGCCGCGCTGGTGGCGCAGCTCGACGAACCCTTCGACACCTGGTCGCAGGCGCTGTGCCGCAGCGACTGGCTTGGACGCGCGCCCGCCACGACGACGCCCACGCTGGTCGGCGCCAAGGCCGACCTGGTGCTGTTCACGCAGGCCGACCGCCACGGCTGGCCCTCGCGCAGCGCCACCCGCGTGGTGCTGCGCGACGGCCGCGTGACGCACGGCGATGCATCGCCTTTCCTCCCTGAATAAAGAACACGCAAGGACCCCCATGCTCCACGGCTACATCCCGCCCCACCGCTTCCTGCCCTACCTGAGCTGGGCCGAAATCGCCGCGCTGCCCGACCGCGAGAACACCGTCATCGTGCTGCCGTGCGGCGCGATCGAGCAGCACGGCCCACACCTGCCGTGCTCGGTCGACAGCGTGATCGCCTCGGGCGTGATGGGCAAGGCGCTGGAGAAGCTGCCGGCCGAGGTGCGCGCCTTTGCCCTGCCGCCGATCACCTACGGCAAGTCGGAAGAGCACCTGCACTTTCCCGGCACCGTGACGCTCACGGGCACCACGCTGCTGTCGACCGTGATCGAGATCGGCGAATCGGTGTACCGCTCGGGCTTTCGCAAGCTGCTGTTCGCCAACGGGCACGGCGGCCAGCCGCAGGTGCTGGAGATGGCGGCGCGCGAACTGCGCCTGCGCCACGGCGACTTCGTGATCGTGCCGCACGGCGTGTCGCGCCTGCCCAGCGCGGCGAGCCGGCAGGTGAGCGAGCAGGAGAAGAAGCTCGCGATGCACGCGGGCCATTCCGAGACCGCGCTGATGCTCGCGCTGGCGCCCGACACCGTGCACATGGAACGCGCGGTGGCCAACTTTCCGCCGCCCTTCCCGATCCAGCTGCTGTCGGCCGACGGCCGCCCGGCCTGCGCCTGGACCGCGCGCGACTTCGGCCCCAGCGGCGTGATCGGCGACCCGACCAGCGCCACGCGCGAACAGGGCCTCGAAATCCTGGACACGCTCTCGGACAGCTGGGCCCAGGCGCTGACGGAGCTTCATGCGCTGCGCTGGGTCGTGCGCGAGGAAGCCACCTGGGAGCGCGGCCACCAGCAGGGCTTCATCCAGCAGTCGTTCGTGCCGGCCTGAGGCGCGCTCCTTGCAACGGCTTCACTCTTCTTTTTCATCCCGCCTTCGAGAGGTCCCCACCATGCGTTCCTTCGCTCTTTCCCTGGCCGGCGCCGCCGCGCTCTCGCTCCTCACGGCCGTTGCACCCGCACAGGCCCAGGACAAGTTCACCTACATGACCAACTGGTACGCGCAGGCCGAGCACGGCGGCTTCTACCAGGCGGTGGCGCAGGGCATCTACAAGAAGCACGGCCTGGACGTGACCATCCGCATGGGCGGCCCGCAGGTCAACATCACGCAGATGATGGCCGCGGGCCAGGCCGACTGCATCATGGGATCGAGCGACATCCAGATGATGCAGGTGCGCGAAGGCGGCGTGCCGGTGGTCAACGTGGCGGCCTTCTTCCAGAAGGACCCGCAGGTGCTGATCGCGCACGACGACGTCAAGAAATTCGAGGACCTCAAGGGCAAGACGCTGCTGATCGGCGCGCAGGCCAACCGCGGCTACTGGCCATGGCTCAAGGCCCGCTTCGGCCTGAAGGACGAACAGACGCGCCCCTACACCTTCAACATCCAGCCCTTCGTGGCCGACCCCAACACCGCGCAGCAGGGCTACCTGACCTCCGAGCCCTACGCCATCCAGAAGGCCGGCGTGAAGAGCACGGTGCTGATGTTCAGCGACCACGGCTACCCCTCGTACGCGGTCACCGTGTCGTGCATGGACAAGACGGTGAAGGAGCGCAGCAAGCAGGTCGCGGCCTTCGTGAAGGCCTCGGCCGAAGGCTGGAAGAGCTACCTGGCCGACCCGGCACCGGCCAACGCGCTGATCAAGAAGGACAACCCCAACATGACCGACGACCAGCTCGCCTACAGCGTGGCCAAGCTCAAGGAGATGGGCATGGTCACCGGCGGCGATGCGGCCAAGCTGGGCATCGGCGTGATCACCGATGCGCGCGCCAAAGCGAGCTACGACTTCCTGGTGGCTTCCAAGCTGCTCGACCCGGCCAAGGTGGACCTCGCAAAAACCTACACGACCGAGTTCGTGAAGGACGCCAAGGTCTTGCCCTGAATCTCGCCGCGCCATGAACCGCATCGACCCCCACACCCTCGCGCCGCCGACCACCCCTGCCGTGCCCGCGGTGGAAGTGCTCTCGGCCGAGAAGACCTACCCCAACGGCACGCAGGCGCTGCTGCCGGTGGACCTGTCGATCGCCGAAGGCGAATTCGTCACGCTGCTCGGCCCCTCGGGCTGCGGCAAGAGCACGCTGCTGAAGATGGTGGCGGGCATGCTCGAACCCAGCGACGGGCGCCTGCTGGTGTGGCGCAAGCCCGTGGCGCAGTTGCACGACTGCCCGCACAAGATGTCGTTCGTGTTCCAGTCGCCCACGCTGATGCCGTGGGCCAGCGTGCAGACCAATGTGCGGCTGCCGCTGGACCTGGCCGGCGTGCCCCGCAAGGAGGCCGATGCGCGGGTGACGGAATCGCTCGCGCTCGTGGGGCTGGAGAAGTTCGCCAGTGCGCTGCCGCGTGCGCTGTCGGGCGGCATGCAGATGCGCGTGTCGATCGCGCGCGGCCTGGTCACGCAGCCCGACCTGCTGCTGATGGACGAACCCTTCGGCGCGCTCGACGAGATCACGCGCCACAAGCTCGACGCCGACCTGCTCGAGCTGTGGCGCAAGAAGAAGCTCACGGTGATCTTCGTGACGCACTCGATCCACGAGGCGGTGTTCCTGTCCAGTCGCGTGGTGATGATGGCCGCGCGGCCGGGTCGCGTGGTCGAGCAGTTCCAGATCGACGAGCCCTACCCGCGCCAGGCCGACTTCATGGTCACGCCCGAGTTCGCGCGCTACGCGAAGCAATTGCAGGACAGCCTGCTGCGCGCCAGCACCACAGAAGAAGAGGAGGCCGCGCCATGAAGGCAACGACGAAACCCGCAACGCCCCTGCTGGGCCAGCCGCGCGTGCAGCGCGTGCTCTACCCGGTGCTCATCGGCGTGGTGCTGGTCGCGCTGTGGCAATGGATGGTGGTCGCCATGGAACTGCCGCCCTACCTCGTGCCCTCGCCCTGGCTGATGATGCAGACGCTGGCGACCGACTGGGCGCCGCTGGGCAGCGCGCTCCTGGTCACGTTGAAGATCACGGTGCTGTCTTTCGCGCTGGCGACGGTGGCGGGCGTGCTGATCTCGTTCCTGTTCGTGCAGAGCAAGCGCATCGAGACCGCGCTCTTTCCGTACGCGGTGCTGCTGCAGGTCACGCCCATCGTGGCCGTGGCGCCGCTGATCATCATCTGGGTGAAGAACCCGGTGGCGGCCATGACGGTGTGCGCGGCGCTGGTAGCGCTGTTTCCGATCATCAGCAACACGACGCTGGGCCTGCGCAGCATCGACCCCGACCTGCAGAGCTACTTCAAGCTGAACCGCGCCACGCGCTGGCAGCAGCTGGTGCGCCTGCGCATTCCGAGCGCGCTGCCGTACTTCTTCGGCGGGCTGCGCATCTCCAGCGGCCTGGCGCTGATCGGCGCGGTGGTGGCGGAGTTCGTGGCCGGCACGGGCGGCTCCGGCGCGGGGCTGGCCTACCAGATCCTGCAGGCGGGCTTCCAGCTGAACATTCCGCGCATGTTCGCGGCCTTGTTGCTCATCTCCCTCACCGGTGTGGCGCTCTTCGTGCTGATGGCCTGGCTCACCAAGGTGGCGCTGGGCTCGTGGCATGCGAGCGAACTTTCCCAGGATTGAAATCGACCATGAACGCTCCCGCTTCCGCCATCGAACAACTGCTGCTCGAACTCCCCGACCTCGACTGGATCACCGACGAAGGCCGTGTCACGCGCCTCTCGCAGGACTTCTCCTGGTTCAGCCCGGTGCTCACGCGCCAGCTGAAGGACAAGCGCGCCGACGTGGTGGTGCGCCCGCGCACCGAAGAAGACATCCGCGCGGTGGTGGGCGCCTGCGCACGCCGCGGCGTGCCCATCACGATCCGCGGCAGCGGCACCGGCAACTACGGCCAGACCACGCCGCTCGCCGGCGGCGTGGTGCTCGACATGACGGGCTACAACGCCTGCCTGTGGGTGCAGCCCGGCGTGGCGCGCGCGCAGGCCGGCATCCGCCTGGGCGAACTCGAGAAGCAGACAAGACCCACCGGCCAGGAGATGCGCTGCGTGCCCTCGACCTACCGCAGCGCCACGTTGGGCGGCCTGTTCGGTGGCGGCTTCGGCGGCGTGGGCTCGATCAACTACGGGCCGCTGGGCGCGCCCGGCAATGTGCTGGGCATTCGCGCGATGACCATCGAGGCCGAGCCGCAGGTGATCGAACTGCGCGGCGCCGAAGCGATGCGCATGCACCACCTGTGGGGCACCAACGGCCTCGTGCTGGAGCTGGAGATCGCACTGGCACCCGCGCATCCGTGGCTCGAGACGCTGGTGACCTTCGACGACTTCGAGAACGCGCTGAACTTCGCGGACAAGCTCGCGCATGCGCCGGGCATCGTGAAGCGCGGCGTCACCTTCTTCGCGGCGCCCATCGCCGACCACCTCGCGCAACTGGCGGCGCACCTGCCGAAGGGCTGCCACACCGTGCTGTCGCTGGTGGCCGAGCAGAGCGAGCCGGCCATGATGCTGCTGGCGCAAGCGCACGGCGGCACCGTGGGCTACCGCAAGACGGCCGCCGAAGTACAGAAGAGCAACCGCACGCTGATGGAGTTCACCTGGAACCACACGACGCTGCACGCGCTGAAGATCGACCCGACGCTGACCTACCTGCAAAGCGGGTTCATCCCCGGCCGGCATGTCGAGCAGGTCATCGAGATGGAGAAACTGCTGGGCGGCGAGGTCATGATGCACGTCGAGTTCCTGCGCAATGCGGCGGGGCTGCTGACCTGCAGCGGGCTGCAGCTGGTGCGCTTCAGCACCGAGGATCGCCTGAACGAGATCATCGACATCCACCGCGCGCACCAAGTGCACATCAACAACCCGCACGTGAACATCGTGGAAGACGGCAAGGCCGGCGGGCCGCTGCCGCCGGAAGTCATCGAGGTGAAGAGACGCTTCGATCCGATGGGCTTGCTGAACCCGGGCAAGCTGCGCGACTGGCCGGTGAAGGCGGTGGCCGCGAACTGAGGGCGGTCTCCTGCCCACGCGATGGCGTCTGGCGGGCCCGCGAACGATGGTGAGTTCCCGCGCTCAAGCGCAGCCCGGCACACGGCCGATTTCCCAATGAAAAAGGGCGTTCACCGAACGTCAGTGAACGCCCTGGGTCATTGTGTGCCTTACCAGCGGTGCGAGTAGCTCACCTTCAGCACCGCGCCCGCGGCCGGCAGCCGGCTCGTGTTGTTGCTGTTGCGCAGCAGCTGGCTGTACAGCGGGAAGTACTTGCGGTTGAACAGGTTCTCCACGCCGATGACGACGTTGTTCTTCTCGTCGATCTTGAAGCGGCTGACGAGGTCCACGGTGGTGTACCCGCTGACCTCGCGGCGCCCGAAGCTGTTCACGCCGTCGAGCCGGTAGTCCTTCGAACCATATGACACGGCCTGCAGCCGGTGGCTCCAGCGCGCGCTGGGCTTGTACTCCACGTAGGCGGTCAGCTTGAGCGGCGGAATGCGGTAGCCCCACATGTCCTGGTAGCGCGTGCCGCCCTGCGGCAGCTCGCGGCCCTTCATCCAGGTGAAGGAACCGCCCGCGGCCCAGCGGTCGCTGCTGCCGGCGTAGTCGATGGCGCCTTCGATGCCGTGGATGCGTTCCCTGGTGCGCGTCATGACCAGGCCGTTGAACGAACTCTGGACCGCGCCCAGCGCCGATTGCGACTGAAACACGCTCAGGCTGGCCGCCGCGTTGTCGAAACGGCCGCGCCAGCCCAGCTCCACCGTCTCGGTCTTCACCGGCTGCAGGTTGGAGCTGCGGATGTTGAAGCTCGGGGTCGCGTTGCGCACCTGCAGGCCGATGTCGGGCAGCTCGAAGCCCTGGCTGTACGAGGCGTAGATGTCGTGGCGCTTGCTCGGGTTGAACACCACGCCGGCGTTGTAGGTCCAGGCACCGTAGTCCACCGTGCCGCCCGTCACCTGGGCGGGGTTGCGCGCACGCAGCTGCGACAGCGGCGTGAAGCTGTCGAAGCGCGCGCTGGCCTTGTCGTAGCGCGCCCCGCCCTCCACCGACCACTGGTCGTTGAAGCGGTGTTGCAGCTGGCCGAAGGCGCCCAGGCTGCGCGTGGTGATCGGCGGCATGAAGATCAGCGTGCCGGTGCGGTTGAAGCTCAGACCACGGCTGGCGTCGTAGAGCTTCGGGTCGAACACGTCCAGCGGCATGTCGGTGCGCTCCTGGTTGAAGTCGGCGCCCCAGGTGAGCTGCGTCTTCTTGTCGGCGCCGAAGGGCGTCTTGACCGTCAACCGGCCGCCGTACACGCGTGAGTTCTGCATCACCTGGTCGACGCTCGAACCGCGCGCCACGACACCGCGCGCGTCGAAGGGCGCGAAGCGGGTGAAGAAGTCGCGGTAGTACAGCTGCGCGGCGAGCGTGCTGCCGGCGATGTCGCGGTTCGTGTAGTCCAGGCCGAGCAGGCTGTTGGTCACGCGGTTCTGCTTGTCCAGCTGCAAGCCCTTGAGCGGGCGCGCCGCGACGCTGCCCGCGAGCAGCCTGGCCACGGACGCGTCGGAGGCGTAGTCGGTGTCCTGCTTCGCGTCGTAGTGGCTCGCCGACAACTGCAGCCGCTGGTTGGCGTCGATGCGGTAGCCGATCTTGGCGGACGCGTTGTAGATGTTGGAGTCGAACAGGTCGCCCTGGCTGGGCTCCGGTGCAATGCGGTCGCCGCGCGCGTCGTACGAGCCGCCCACGCGCCGTGCGCCGAGACTCACCGAATAGTCGAAGACCTCGCCGCCGCCCGAGAGGTAGTGCTGCACCTCGGCGCCCAGCCCGGCGCCGCCCGGGCGCGACAGCGGCAGCACGCCGGTGACGGTGGTTTCGGCGCGCGCTTCGCCGCTGGGCTGGCGCGTGCGGATCGACACGATGCCGCCGGCCGCGCCGCTGCCGTAGATGGCGCTGCTGCCGCGCAGCACTTCGATCTGCTCGACGTCGGCGGGGTTGATGTTGGCCAGGTTGCGCGACGAATCGCGGTTGGTGTTGAGCGGAATGCCGTCGACCAGCACGAGCATGTTGCGCCCGCGCAGGGTCTGGCCGAAGTCGGTGATGGTGTGGCTCGAATCGGCCATGCCGGGCACGACCTTGCTGAGCAAGGTGGCGACGCTGTCGGAGCCCTGGCGCAGGGTGTCGAGCTCTTCGCGTTCGAGCACGGTGACCTGCCGCGTCGGCGCCATGAGGTTGCTCTGCGTGCGGGCGGTCACGGTGACGGCGGGCAAGGCGTCCTCGGCCGGTGCGGATTCAACGGCCGGCGCAGCGGCGACGGGGACCGGCGTTGCATCCAGCGTGAAGTCGCCGCTGGCCAGCCGCCGTGCGCGCAAGCCGCTGCCTTGCAGCAGCCGGCCGAGCCCTTCTTCGGCGGAGAACTCGCCGGCCAGGCCCGGCGTGCTCAGCCCGCGCGTGCGGGCCAGGTCGAAGCTGAGGTTGAAACCGCCCTGCCCCGCGAAGCTCAGCAGCGCCGGCCCGAGCGGACCGGCCGGCACGCGGTAGGCCTTGCGCGCGGCAGATGCGACGCCATCGGCCGCATGGGCCGGCAACGCGGCCAGCCCGGCGGTGGCCAGGCCGAGGACGCACAGCGCGCCCTGCACGGCGCGCACGGCCAGGCGCGGGCGGTGGTGCGCCGCGTCACGGGAGTTCGGGAAGACGGAAGGCCTGGCGGTCATGAAGGGTGTCCTTGTCGCATGTCGGGAAGTGGATGGCTTGCTTGCTCTTCATCGACATGACAGGCGAGACGCGAAAACCGGACACGCACCGGCAAGTTTTTTCCAGGCGCTGCGCAAGGCAGCCAGGCCTCACCGGGCGGTCACCGTCACCCAGTAGCGCGTGCGCGCATCGAGGCGCACGGGCAGGGTCTGCGCGAGGACGGCGAGCACACGGTCGGTGTCCTCGAGCTGGAACGCGCCCGACACACGCAGGTCGGCCACGGCGGGGTCGCAGCGCAGCACGCCGCTGCGGTAACGGCCGATTTCCGAGAGCACATCGGCCAGGCGCATCTCCTCGGCGTAGAGCACGCCTTGCGTCCAGGCTTCGGCGCCGCTCGCGGCCGGTGTCACCGGGCCCGTCCCGTCGGCGGTGAAGCTCAGCTGCCGACCGGCCGGCACGACCACCGGGGTGCCGGTGGCGCGTGCAGCGCTCACTTCGACCGCGCCGGCCAGCACCGTGAGGCGGGTGTGCCCCCCTTCGTCGATGCGCACGATGAAGCGCGTGCCCAGCGCGCGCAGCCGGCCTTGCGGCGTCTCGACCAGGAACGGTCGCGAAATTCCGGGGTTCGTGTCGGGTGCGGTCTCGACAAGGATTTCACCGCTGCGCTGTCGCACCAACCGCTGCGTGGCATCGAACGCCACGTCGATGGCCGTCGCGGTGTTCAGCGTGGTGCGGCTGCGGTCGGCCAGCTCGATGGTGCGACGCTCGCCCGTCGCCGTGCGGTACTCGGCGCCCAGCGACGGCCAGGGCACCGCGCGGTAGCCGAGCCAGGCCGCAGACGGTGCGGCCACCAGCACGGCCACGGTGCGCAGCAGTGCGCGCCGGTTCGCCAGTCCCCGGCGCCGGTCGAGCACCGGCATGCCCACGTCCGGCGGCACCGCGCCGAACTTGCGGCTCAGTTGCTCGGCGCTGTGCCACACGCGCCGGTGCTCGGGGCTCTGGTCGCGCCACTGCGCCCAGCGCTGCGCGTCGGCGTCGGACAGGCGGCCCGCGTGCATGCGCGCGAGCCACTGCGCGGCCTCGTCGACCAATCGCGGATCGATGGCGCCTGGTGCCTGCGCCGCGCTCACGGCGGCGTCGCCAGCATGAGCCGCAGGCACTGCGCGAATCCCTGCGCCATGTAGCGCGTCACGGTGCGCACGCTGACACCGAGCCGCACGGCGATGTCGTCATAGCCGAGGCCTTCGAGTTGCGACAACAGGAACGCGGTGCGCACGCGGGCGGGCAGTTCGTCGAGCAGCGCATCGAGTTCGTGCAGCGTCTCGAGCAGGATCGCGCGCTCCTCGACCGAAGGCACCAGCGCTTCGGGCAGCAGCGCGAGCGACGCCTGGTAGGCGCGCTCCAGCGATTGGCGTTCGTGGTGGTTGATGACGAGGCGCTTGGCCACCGTGGTCAGGTAGGCGCGCGGCTCGTGCAGCGTCGGGAGGGCACCGGCGCGCAGGCCGGACCAGATGCGCAGGAAGGTGTCGTGGGCGATGTCCGCCGCGTCGAAGCTGTTGCCCAGCCGACCCCGCAGCCAGCTGAAGAGCCAGCCGTGGTGCTCGCGGTAGAGGGCGTGCGCCTGCTGTTGCGGGGTCGACTCGCCGACAACCATCGATGCCTCTTTTCGGGTGGGAAACTTCCGCACTCATTATAAATGCGAATGCTTCTCAACAATGTAGGCATCGAGAGACGGCACTGTCGCAGGCGGCAAAAAGAGCGCGTTGCGCTCGCGCAGTCCACAGAATCCGGCCTGTGTCACCCCGCCATCATGGACAGGCAAAACCCACGCTGTGCACGACTCGCCCCGACGTGTCCGGTTCGACTTCCACAAAGCAGGAGGAGCCGCCGATGTCGTCATAGCTGATCTTGCCGCGGCCCTGGGCATCCTCGTCGGTCGTGCCCTCGCCCCAGCGCTTGCGTACTTCTGCGAGCGGCTTGCCCGGGCACACGCCCGAAGACGTGCAGTAGCGCGACGACGTGGATTTCAGCATCAAGACCCGACCGGACCTCGTCATCTCGATGCGCAACCCGGGATACAGCAGGATGGCGTGGCCCGAGCCGGGTGCGCCGATCACGCGTTGCGGCTGACCGAGGTTCTTGTGCACCAGGGCCAGAGGATCGTCGATCTTCAAGCCTGCCAACCTCAGCTCACTGCGGGTCGGTGTGCTGGCCGATGCAGCGAACGCGAAACCGGCTGCCAGCAGTGGCACAAGGATGGAAAGACCGCGTCCAGTACGCATGAAGGCTCCTGGTCAGAAATGGGGTTCGGTCAGCCTGGGGTTCTCGCCTCGTAGTGCGCGGCATGCGTTGCTGATCGTAGCCCGTCGAAGGCGACAACGCGCCCAACCTTTCGAAGCACGAGGCCTGATCGTCCACCGCCATTTCGCTGCACGGGTTGCGAAGGGCTGTTGAAGCCCGTCGAACCACTGACCGTTGAAGAGCGCTTTCTGCGCTCAGACATCGGCTGACTTCGGAGCCGGATTTTCCAGTGCGGAACGGCTCGCGGCATGTCCCGAACCGCGCCCCTGTGGTCGACCTATCCCCTTTTCATGCGATGCCCCTGGGCCGCACTCCCCGAGAAACTCGGCGCCGGGTTAGTAGCCCTTTTTGACACATTCCAGCAAAGAGACACCCAAATGCACATTCCGAAAAAGACTCGCCTGGCCAGTGCGGCGGCCCTGATGCTCACCCTGGCTGCCTGTGGTGGTGGCGGCGGCGGCGGCGGCCTCGGCTTCCCGCTCCCGACAGCGGCCCCCGCGCCGGCACCCGCACCAGCCCCGGCGCCCCCCGCGCCGGCTCCGGCACCGGCCGCCCAGGACGATTCGGGCGTGGCGGCCACCTGCGCCAGCCTGACCAGCGGTACCTATCGCTACCTCACCTCCAGCGACAAGACCGACGCGACCGGTCTGCTCCAGGTCAAGGCCGGCCTGCTGGGCGCGGACGGCACGACGCGCTCGGCGCAGATCACCGACGCCAGCGGCGCCACCACCACGCTGGCGCCGGTGAACGGCAGCGCCTGCGAGTTCACGCTCAACGGCAGCAAGCTGGTGATCGGCCCCAACGGCCTGGGGCTGGCCACCGACCCGGTCACGTACGCCGGCACGCCAGGCTTCGCCGTCACGCTGTTCTTCCCCGAGCAGGCGGGCGACGGTGCGGTGAAGGCGTCCGATCTGAACGGCGTGTTCAACCGCCTGGGCTGGGAGCGCGAGACCGACGCGGACTACTTCTCGCTGGCCTACGGCGCCGTCAGCTTCAACGGCGGCGTGGTCACGGATGGCTTGGCCTGTCCCATCACCTCCAGCATCGCCGGCGGCTGCACGTCCCTGGTGGTGCCCAACGACATTCCCGCCAACACCGGCTTCGTGGCCGACAGCGCGGCCGGCGGCTTCTCGGGCACGGGCGGGCTGGCCAACGACCACGCCTACGCCTTCAAGTTCGGCGACGTGGTGACGCTGGTCGCGTACAACAAGGACAGCGGCAGCGTCCAGTTCTTCACCAACCAGCGCAGCTCCAGCTTGCCGACGGTGGGCCAGGTCAGCCATTACTGGCAGTTCTCGGCCGACACCCTGGGCGAATCCGAGACCGACATCACGGCGGACTACAACACCGTCGTCTCGGTCGACAGTGGCACCAGCACCGTGACGCGCTACGCGGGCACGAACAGCAGCCTCGTGCAAACGGTGCACTACAACGCACCGCTGCCGGGCTACCGCAAGCGCGACGGCGCCACCGACATCTCGCCGGTGATCCAGTTGCCCCTGGGCGGCGGCCTGACCGTGGTGTCGCGTCTGGGCGCGACCAACGCCAACGGCTTCCTCAACCTGAGCCTGAACAAGCCGGCGCCGGTCACCAACTGACGCAGCCTGCCTGCAGACGGAACGCCCCGCCCCGCGCGGGGCGTTCTGCTTTCCGCACCTGACAGGCAGTGCCCGGCATGGCCAACCACTCACGCTACGCCACGATGCGCCCGCATGTCATCGCGGCGGGCGACGAGACTTCGGCGGACCTCGTCGTGGCGCGAAGCCTGTTGCGTTGAGCGATCTGGCGGGCGGGGCCTACAGCGCAAGCACGCCCTCCACGCAGGTGATGCACGATCCGCCGACGCGGACCCGGCCGTCCGCGTCGACCTGCACCTTCACGCGCCCGTCCCGTCCGACACAGCGCCCCTGGGCGGCCACGTACGCCGTGCCGCCCGCGGGCAGCAGGCCGCGCTCCCACTGAAAGGCCGCCACGCTGGCGTTGCCGCTTCCGCAGACCGGGTCTTCCTCGACCCCGCACGACGGCGCGAAGGTGCGCACTTCGATGGCCACATCGCCTTGCGGGTAGCGGCCGAAGACGGTGACGCCCGTGATGGCCAGGCGGCGTTCGAACGCGGCCAGCCTGGCGACGTCGGGCTGCAGTTCGCGCACGGTGGCAGCGTCGTTCAGCGGCAGGATGACCCAGCGCGGCCCCACGTTCACGATGGCCGGCGCGGCCTCGCGGTTCAGCGCGCATCCCAGGATGCGTTCGAGCTCTGCCACGTCGGCAGCCGGCAGCGGCTCGATCTGCGCGGACGGCGAAGCGAACGCGAGCTGGCGACCCTCGGCGCCCTCCTCGACCGCCACATCGACCAGGCCGATGTGGCATTGCTGAACCAACCGGCCGCCTTCGCGTGGCGTGGCCCGCCCTGCTTCGAGCACGGCATGCGCGCTGCCGAGCGCCGGATGTCCGGCAAAGGGCAGCTCGCTGCGCGGCGTGAAGATCCGCAGGCGGTAGTCGGCCGCAGGCGTCGTGGGTGGCAGGACGAAGGTCGTCTCGGAGAGGTTGGTCCAGCGCGCGATGGACTGCATGGCCTCGGTGTCCAGGCCGTCGGCGTCGAACACGACGGCCACGGGGTTGCCTGCCAGTGGTCGCGAGGTGAACACGTCGACCACGGTGTAGCGATGGGATCGTTTCATGCGGGGCTCCAGTTGGGGCATGAGCGGCGGCGCATCGGCTACACCGCGGCGATAACGCCGATCTCGACGGTGTACTGCGGAAACGCCAGTTTCGACTCGACGCAGGCACGCGCAGGGGCCTCGCCTTCGGGAACCCAGGCATCCCAGACTTCGTTCACCTCGTCGTACGACGCATGGCTCGCCAGCCAGATGCTGGCCGACAGAATCCGGGTCTTGTCGCTGCCGAGCCTGGCCAGCAGCGCGTCGATCTTGGCGAGGATCTGTGCCGTCTGGCCCTTCACGTCCTGACTCGTGTCGTCGGCGACCTGCCCGGCCAGGAACGCGAACCCACCGCAGACCACGGCCTGGCTCATGCGTGGGTTGGTGTCGTAGCGCTGGATCTGCATGGTTTCTCCTTGAATGAAAGTTGAATCGAACGCGCCTTGCCGCGCGCTCACGGGGCCATGGCGGCATCGAGCACCGTCGACAGCGCGGACAGCGCGGGGCCCAGGCGTCCGGGCGGCAGGTACCCGAAGCCCAGCCGGAACACGCGGTCGCTCTCGCCGAACCAGGCGCCCGACGCCAGTTGCAGGTCGTGCCGGGGCAGCAAGTCCCAGAACCGCGAGACGGCGGCGGTGTCGAACGTGTCGGCGCGAAGGCGCAGGCAGCACAAGGCGCCGCCCTCCGGTCGGACCCATTCGATGCGCAGGTGCTCGGCCTCGCACCAGGCGGCCAGCTCCGCGAGCCCTTCGGCGAGCAGCCGGCGGCGCGGTGCCAGCACGCGTTCGCGATGGCGCAACAGCGCGGTGGCCAACGCTTCGTCCAGCACCGGGCCGCAGATCACGGTGTTCAGCTTGGCGACGACCAGGCGCGACCGCAGGTCGGCGTCCGGCACGGTGAGCCAGCCCGTGCGCAAGCCCGGCGCACCCAACGCCTTCGACACCGAGCCGCCCGTGACGATGCGCGGATGCAGCCCGGCGAAGCTGTCGGGCGCAGGCTTGTCGCCGTAGGTGGCCTCGCGATAGGTCTCGTCGATGAAGAGGATGGCCTGCGGCGCCCGCTGCTCCAGCAGCGCGAGGAGCTTTTCGACGACTGCGCGAGACGCCCGGACGCCGCTGGGGTTCTGCGGCGAAGCCAGGCTGACCAGCTTGGTCTTCGGTGACAGGCGGGCTGCGAGTTCATCCAGGTCCAGCTGGTAGCCGGTCTCGAAGGTCAGCCTGATCTCGCGAACATCGACGCCCGCGCCGAGCAGGCAGTCGCGGCTCGGCGGAAAGCACGGTGTCACGAGCACCGCTTCGTCGCCGGGACGGCAGACCTCGAAGGCCAGCAGGAACAGGCCCAGGGCCGTCCCCTGCGTCGTGACGACCTGTTCGGCGGGCACGTTGCAGGCCTTGCCGATCTCCTCGCGAAGCTCGGCCGCGCCGGCAGACCGGCCGTAGCCCAGCTTCAGGCTGCGCAGCGTCTCGAGCCCGGCCATGTCCAGCACGTCCCCGACCGTGAGGTCTTGCGACGTGCTCTCCGCCAGGTTGAATGGTCGGTTCACGTCGAGCAGGGAAATGATCTCGTTGTAAGGAAACCGGCCTCGCCAGGTCGTCGCCACTTTCTTCTCTTCATGCACTGTCATTCGTTCCACCTTGCAGGGGTCCGCGGGACGCCCCGTGCGGTCAGAGACCTGCGTCGGGGCGTGTCGGATGTCAAAGAAAACACGAATCCTAGGGATCGCCGGGCCATCGGAACAGCCACAATTTCCAGCTGATTCGACCAGTACAGTTGGAGCGCCTTCCAGGGCCGGTTCGCGGACAATCGCCCCATGGACGCAGCCACCACCCATCGCTACGAGCAGCTCGCGGACCTGATCCTCGGCACGATCGACAACGGCACGCTGGCACCCGGCATGCGTCTGCCGTCCGTGCGCACCATCAGCGAGCAGCACGGCATCAGCATCTCGACCGTGCTGCAGGCCTACCGCTTGCTGGAAGACCGCGGCATCCTGGTGGCGCGGCCGCAGTCGGGCTTCTATGTGGCAGCCACGCAGGGTGGAACGCTTGCACTGCCGTCCACGTCACGCCTGCGCTCGAAGGCATCGACGGTGTCCATCAGCGGCGCCGTGGTCGTGCTGCTGGAGCACGCCTCCAACTCGGCACTCGTGCCGCTGGGCTGCGCCGTGCCGGACGCGGCCGTGCTGCGATCGAACCGGCTCGACCTGGCGATGGCGCGTGCCGCACGCCAGCACGGTGCACGCCACAACGTCTACGGGTCGCCGCGCGGCGATCCGCAACTGCGCCGCGAAATCTCCCGGCGGGCGATGCGCGTCGGGCATGTGCTGTCGCCGGACGACGTGATCATCACGAACGGCTGCACGGAAGCGGTGACCCTCGCACTGACCGCCGTTGCCAGGCCGGGCGACACCGTCGCGGTCGAATCGCCCACCTACTTCGGGCTGCTGCACACGCTCGAGGTGCTGGGCCTGAAGGCGCTGGAGCTTCCCACCGATCCGACCCGCGGCGTCAACGTCGACGCGCTCGCCCGGCTGCTCGACACCGAGCGGGTGGCGGCCTGCATGCTGTCGTCGAGCTTCAGCAACCCGCTGGGCTCGCTGATGCCCGAGGCACGCAAGCGCGAACTGCTGGCGCTGCTGGCGCAGCATGACGTCCCGCTGATCGAGGACGACGTCTACGGCGACATCCACTTCACGCGCGAGCGGCCGAAGCCGTTCATTGCGCTCGATGGCGGCGCCCGCACGATCTACTGCGGCTCGTTCTCGAAGAGCCTGGCGCCCGGGTACCGCGTGGGCTGGATCGCGCCGGGCGGGTTTGCGCAACAGGTGCTGGACCGCAAACTGGCCTTCAGTCTTTGCAACCCTGTCCTCCCGCAGGTCGCGCTCGCAGACTTCCTGGCCAGCGGCGCCTACGACGCGCACTTGCGCCGGCTGCGTCGCGTGCTCGAAGAGAACCTGCTGCGCATGACCCGCACCATCGAAGCAAGCTTTCCGCCGCAGACGCGCGTCAGCCGGCCGATGGGCGGATTCGCGCTCTGGGTCGAACTGCCCAGAGGGTTCGACTCGCGGGCGCTGTTCGATGAAGCGCTGGCGCACGGCATCTGCTTCGCGCCGGGGGACGTGTTCTCCGCCAGCCGCCGCTTCCGGAACTGCCTGCGCTTGAGCGCCGGCAGCACCTGGAGCGAACGGATCGACACGGGGGTTCGGCGTCTTGGCGAACTTGCTCGTGTTCAGCTCTCGGCCTAGAAGCGTGGCAACGGCCCGTGCAAGAACCGCGAGCCGCGCTGCAAGCAAATCTTGTCGAACGTCTTCGTGCGACCGATGGCCGCTTCGCCAAAGAAAAAGGGCGTTCACTGAACTTCAGTGAACGCCCTAGGTCGTTGTGTGGTGGAGCTGGGGGGATTTGAACCCCCGTCCGCAAGCCTTCATCGCGCAGTTCTACATGTGTAGTGATCTGATTTGAGTCTCGCTTCCGGAGTCGCGCAGTCACACGCTAAACCGGACGCCAGCACCCTATTTTCTCGCCCCGACCCAAGGTACCCGGATCGGAGCCAGCCCATGTAATTATCCTTGCAGCCGGGAGGTCAGGATTGCTCCAGACCCCCTTGCCCAGCCCATCGGCCAACTGTTGCAAGGCTCACTGGCAATTAAGCAGCGAGTGCGAAACGTTCGTCGTTTGCAGTTAGTTTGTTTGAATCTGTTTTACGAGCGCATTCAGCTCGACATGCCCCGCTGCGACTCCGAACCCACGTCGAAACCAGTGCAGCCCCAAGCGACTCATTTTAGGCGCTATTGAGTAACTTCAAGAGCTCCAGGGGCGAAGAGATTGAGGCATCGGCTTTCCACAGCGCCGCATCGGCCTGAGAACCCATGTAGCCGTAGGTGGCCGCCACGGTTCCCATGCCTGCGGCGCGGCCCGCGATGATGTCGCGCTCGTCGTCCCCCACGTAGATGCAGGCCTCGGGCGCCACGCCGAGGCGACGCGCCGCCTCGTGCAGCGGCTCGGGGTGCGGCTTGGCGAACGGTGTGGTGTCGCCGCTCACGATCGCGCCCGCGCTCGCGAAGAGCGGCATCGCAGCGGTCAGCGGCTCGGTGAAGCGGGCCGACTTGTTGGTGACCACGCCCCAGCGCAGGCCGCGCTCGCGGATCGCCTCGATCAGCGGCGCCACGCCGTCGAACACCAGGGTGTTGAGCAGCATGCGGCGCTCGTAGCCGACGTAGAACTCCTCGCGCAGCGCATCGAACTCCGGCGCCTCGGGCGTGATGCCGAAGGCGATGCCGAGCATGCCGCGCGCGCCGGCGCCGGCCATCGGGCGGTAGCGCTCCAGCGGGTAAGGCGCCAGGCCGCGGTCGGTGCGCATCTTGTCGGCCGCCGCGCCCAGGTCGGGCGCGCTGTCGATCAGCGTGCCGTCGAGGTCGAACAGGATGGCCTGTGTGGTCGTGCTCCCGATCTTCATCATCCCTGCGCCTCCGGCAGCGCCGGCCTCTGGGTCGCGAAGAGGTAGTTGACGCTGGTGTCGGCGCTGAGCCAGTAGCGGCGGGTCAGCGGGTTGTGCTCCATGCCGCGGGTGTGGCGCAGGTCCAGGCTGGCGGCGCGGCAGTAGCCGGCCAGTTCGCTGGGGCGGATCAGCTTGGGGTACTCGTGCGTGCCGCGCGGCAGCATGCCCAGGACGTACTCGGCGCCCACGATCGCCAGCATGAAGGACTTCAGGTTGCGGTTGATGGTCGAGAAGAACACCCAGCCGCCCGGCTTTACCAGCGTGGCGCAGGCCTGGATCACCGACGCCGGATCGGGCACGTGCTCCAGCATTTCCATGCAGGTGACCACGTCGAAGCTGCCGGGCTGCTCGGCCGCCAGCGCCTCGGCACTGATTTCGCGGTACTTGACGCCGCGCGTCCCCGCTTCGAGGGCGTGCAGTTGAGCGACCTTGAGCGCCTTGGTCGCGAGGTCGACGCCCAGCACGTCGGCGCCCTTGCGCGCCATCGAATCGGCCAGGATGCCGCCGCCGCAGCCGATATCGACCACGCGCTGGCCCGAAATAGGCGCAATGCCGTCAATCCATTCCAGTCGCAATGGATTGATTTCGTGCAGCGGGCGGAATTCGCTCTCCAAATCCCACCACCGGTGTGCGAGCTCCGAAAACTTGGCCAGTTCGGCCGGGTCTGCATTCACGTTTTCTGTCATGGGGCAATTATGAAGCGAGCAAAGCCCGGCTCGAACGCAATGGGCTTGCATCGGGCACAGCCGCAAATACGGCAGGCATAAAAAAACCCCGCCGAGGCGGGGTTTTCATTCGTCGATGGAATCGATCGATCAGTTGGCGCGGGTGCCAACCACTTCGATTTCCACGCGACGGTTCTTGGCGCGGCCTTCCTTGGTGCGGTTGTCAGCCACAGGCTGCTTCTCGCCCTTGCCTTCGGTGTAGACGCGGTTGCGTTCGATGCCCTTCGAGACCAGGAAGGCCTTGACGGCTTCGGCGCGACGCACCGACAGACGCTGGTTGTAGGCGTCGGTACCGATGGAGTCGGTGTGACCCACAGCGATGATGACTTCGAGGTTCACGCCACGGATCTTCTCGACCAGGTCGGTCAGCTTGGCGCGACCTTCGGGCTTCAGCACCGACTTGTCGAAGTCGAAGAAGGCGTCAGCAGCGAAGGTGACCTTCGAAGCAGCGACTTGTGCGGCAGGCGGAGCGACCGGAGCGCCAGGCGTGGGAGCCACAGCAGCCGGAGCAGCCGGAACCAGAGCGCCGTCGCAACCGGCGGCAGCCGTTGCGGGCGTCCAGTTGGCATCGCGCCAGCACAGTTCATTCGTGCCGTTCTTCCAGACCAGTTCGCCGGTGCCGTTTTGCCAGTTGTCGATCGTAGGACCGCCGTTCGCAGCGGTGACACGGGTCTGCGCGCCGGCGGCAGTGGCGAGCGCAGCGACTGCAAACATCATCGCCACTTTATTCAGTTTCTTCATGGTTCTCCTCTTGGGGAAAAAGCCGCAGCCGCGCTGCGAATCAAGGACGCTTTAAGTGACCACCACCCAAAACGTTGAGACGATTGTGCCATAGGGTCTTTGGCAAACAGGCCGCTGGACGCCCCTGAAGCGTAGGACGGAGGCGGAATAGAGCCCTTGTGTTGCGGCGGTGCGACACCCCTCACAGCGTAAAATTTCGCCTTCCTGCCGCCAGCCTCTTGCTCATGACCTCCTTCGCCAAAGAAACCCTGCCCATCAGTCTCGAAGAGGAAATGCGCAGCAGCTACCTCGATTACGCCATGAGCGTGATCGTCGGCCGGGCGCTTCCCGACGCCCGCGACGGCCTCAAGCCGGTGCACCGGCGCGTGCTGTACGCGATGCACGAGCTCAACAACGACTGGAACCGGCCGTACAAGAAGTCGGCCCGTATCGTCGGCGACGTGATCGGTAAGTACCACCCGCACGGCGACCAGTCGGTCTACGACACCATCGTCCGGCTGGCCCAGGACTTCTCGATGCGCCACATGCTGGTCGACGGCCAGGGCAACTTCGGGTCGGTCGACGGCGACAACGCCGCCGCAATGCGTTATACGGAAATCCGGCTGGCCAAAATTGCGCACGAAATGCTGGCCGATATCGACAAGGAAACTGTCGACTTTCAGGACAATTACGACGGCTCCGAAAAAGAACCGAAAGTTTTGCCCAGCCAGCTGCCGAATTTGCTGGTCAATGGCTCCGGCGGTATTGCGGTCGGCATGGCCACCAATATCCCGCCGCACAACCTGAATGAAGTGGTGGATGCCTGCCTGTATCTGCTGCGCAATCCGCAGGCGAGCATCGACGAACTGATGGAAATCGTGCCGGCGCCCGACTTCCCCACCGCCGGCATCATCTACGGCATCAACGGCGTGAAGGACGGCTACCGCACCGGTCGCGGCAAGGTGGTGATGCGCGCCAAGTGCCACTTCGAGGACATCGACCGCGGCCAGCGCCAGGCGATCATCGTCGACGAGCTCCCCTACCAGGTCAACAAGAAGACGCTGCAGGAGCGCATGGCCGAGCTGGTGCACGAGAAGAAGATCGAAGGCATCAGCCACATCCAGGACGAGTCCGACAAGTCGGGCATGCGCCTCGTGATCGAACTCAAGCGCGGCGAAGTGCCCGAGGTGGTGCTCAACAACCTCTACAAGCAGACCCAGCTGCAGGACACCTTCGGCATCAACATGGTGGCGCTGGTCGACGGCCAGCCCAAGCTGTGCAACCTGAAGGACCTGATCGAAGTCTTCCTGCAGCACCGCCGCGAAGTGGTCACGCGCCGCACCGTCTTCACGCTGCGCAAGGCCCGCGAACGCGGCCACGTGCTCGAAGGCCTGGCGGTGGCGCTGGCCAACATCGACGAGTTCATCCGCATCATCCGCGAGTCGCCCACCCCACCGGTCGCCAAGGCCGAGCTCATGACCCGCAGCTGGGACAGCAAGCTGGTGCGCGAAATGCTCACGCGTTCGCGCGCCGACGGCGGCGTGATCAACGCCGACGACTACCGCCCCGAAGGCCTTGAGCGCGAGTACGGCATGGGCGGCGACGGCCTGTACCGCCTGTCGGAAACGCAAGCGCAGGAAATCCTGCAGATGCGTCTGCAGCGCCTGACCGGCCTGGAGCAGGACAAGATCGTTGCCGAGTACAAGGACGTCATGGCCGAGATCGACGACCTGCTCGACATCCTGGCCAAGCCCGAGCGCGTCTCGATCATCATTGGCGACGAACTCGGCGAGATCAAGCAGGAGTTCGGCCAGTCGAAGATCGGCGCCCGCCGCAGCCTGGTCGAGCACAGTGCCTACGACCTCTCGACCGAAGACCTGATCACGCCGACCGACATGGTCGTCACGCTCTCGCACAGCGGCTACATCAAGAGCCAGCCGCTGGGCGAGTACCGCGCGCAAAAGCGCGGCGGGCGCGGCAAGCAGGCCACGTCCACGAAGGACGACGACTGGATCGACCAGCTCTTCATCGCCAACACGCACGACTACATCCTGTGCTTCTCCAACCGCGGCCGGCTGTACTGGCTCAAGGTGTGGGAAGTGCCGGCGGGTTCGCGCGGCTCGCGCGGACGCCCCATCGTCAACATGTTCCCGCTGCAGGAAGGCGAGAAGATCAACGTCGCCCTCGCTCTCACCGGCGAGAAGCGCAACTTCCCGGCCGACCAGTACGTGTTCATGGCGACCTCGATGGGCACGGTCAAGAAGACCGCGCTCGACGAATTCAGCAACCCCCGCAAGGGCGGCATCATTGCCGTGAACCTCGATGAAGGCGACTACCTCATCGGCGCGGCGCTCACCGACGGCAAGCACGACGTGATGCTCTTCAGCGACAACGGCAAGGCCGTGCGCTTCGACGAGGAAGACGTCCGCCCGCTGGGCCGCAACGCCCGCGGCGTGCGAGGCATGTCGCTGGAGCCCGGCCAGGGCGTGATCGCCATGCTGGTGGCCGAGGACGAGCAGCAGAGCGTGCTCACGGCCACCGAAAATGGTTACGGAAAACGCACAAGCATTACCGAATACACGCGTCATGGCCGCGGAACCAAAGGCATGATCGCGATTCAACAGAGTGAGCGCAACGGCAAGGTCGTTGCCGCCACGCTCGTTCATGCGGACGATGAGATCATGCTCATCACCGACAAGGGTGTGCTCGTGCGCACCCGTGTGGCCGAGATTCGCGAACTGGGTCGGGCGACGCAAGGCGTCACGCTGATCGGGCTCGACGAAGGCGCCAAACTTAGCGGGCTTCAACGCATCGTCGAAAACGACGCGAACGGCGAAGGTGAGCCGGACGCAGACGACACTTCCACATCTTCAACGGAGAATCCTCAGTGAAAAAACAACTCAAGCTCGCACTCCTGACCGCTGCCCTCGCCGGCTCGTCCATGGCCGCCATGGCCCAGGACAAGGCCACGCTGATCAAGCAGTTCATCGAGATTCAGCGCCCCGGCATCGAGTCGCTGGCACGCGGCCTGATCGAGCAGTCGAGCGCCCCCATCGCGCAAGCCGGTTCGCAGTACCTGCAGACCCAGGTGCCCGAAGCCAAGCGCGAATCCGCCGCCAAGGCCGCTGACGCCGAGCTGAAGAAGTACTTCGACGACGCCTACCCGCTGGTGCGCGACAAGGCCGTGCAGATCGCCCCTGGCGCCCTCACGCCCATCCTCGAGCAGAACTTCAGCGAAGACGAACTCAAGCAGCTGCTGGCCTGGATCAACTCGCCCCTGAGCAAGAAGTACCAGGAACTGAACCCGAAGATGCAGACCGCTCTGACGGAAAAGCTGGTGACCGAAACCCGCGCCACCATCGAACCCAAGATGCGCGCACTCGACACCAACGTCGCCAAGGCCCTCGGTGCTCCGACCGACGGCGCAGCAGCTCCCGCCAAGGCGCCCGCCGCCAAGGCTCCCGCCAAGAAGTAAAGCAACGTGACCCAGCAGCAGACGCCGGCCGGCAAGCGCCCCTACAACTTTTCGGCCGGTCCGGCTGCCATGCCGGAGGCGGTGCTGCAACGCGCCGCTTCCGAGATGCTCGATTGGCAGGGCAGCGGCATGAGCGTGATGGAGATGAGCCATCGCGGCAAGGAATTCGGCGCCATCTGCACCCAGGCCGAAGCCGACATCCGCACGCTGCTGGCCATCCCCTCGCACTTTCACATCCTGTTCATGCAGGGTGGCGGTCTTGGCGAAAACGCCATCGTGCCGCTGAACCTGTCGCGCGGCGGCGTTGCCGACTTCGTCGTCACCGGCAGCTGGAGCGCCAAGTCCCACAAGGAAGCGCAGCGCTACTGCACCGCCCGCGTGGCGGCCAGCAACGCCGACAACCAGCACACGAAGCTGCCCGAGCCCGCGAGCTGGCAGCTGTCCTCTGATGCCTCGTACGTGCACGTGTGCAGCAACGAGACCATCAACGGCATCGAGTTCCAGCAACTGCCCGACCTGGCCGCGCTCGGCAGCAAAGCGCCGCTGGTCATCGATTTTTCTTCCCACGTGGCCTCGCGCAGCGTCGACTGGAGCCGCGTCGGCCTGGCCTTCGGCGGCGCCCAGAAGAACCTCGGCCCCGCCGGCCTGACCATCGTGGTCGTGCGCGACGACCTGCTGGGGCACGCGCTCGAGATCTGCCCGAGCGCGTTCAACTACAAGACCGTGGCCGACAACCACTCCATGTACAACACCCCGCCGACCTGGGGCATCTACATGGCAGGGCTCACGTTCCAGTGGCTGCTGCAGCAGACCGAGGGCGCGCTCACCGGCGTTGCCGCCATGGAGCAGCGCAATGTCGAGAAGGCGAAGCTGCTGTACGACTTCATCGACGGCTCCGACTTCTACGCCAACCGCATCGACGCCAACTGCCGTTCGCGCATGAACGTGCCGTTCTTCCTGGCCGACGAGGGGCGCAACGAGGCCTTCCTGGCCGGCGCGCGCGAAGCCGGGCTGCTGCAGCTCAAGGGCCACAAGTCGGTCGGTGGCATGCGCGCGAGCATCTACAACGCCATGCCGCTGGCAGGGGTGCAGGCCTTGGTGGCCTACATGAGAGAATTCGAGCGATCGCATGCGTAGGCGCATGCCCTGTTGCTCGCACCGATGACCGCCTCTGCCCCCACACCACCCACCACCCCCGACAATTCCGAAAGCCTGGCCGGTCTGCGCGTGCAGATCGACTCCCTCGACCAACGGCTGCTGAGCCTGCTCAATGAGCGCGCCCATGTGGCCGAGCTGGTCGGCGAGGTCAAGAAGCGCGAAGGCACGCCCTTCTTCCGCCCCGACCGCGTCGCCGCGGTCATCGACAAGATGCAGAAAAGCAATGGCGGTCCGCTCAAGGACCTCCATGTCGCGGCCATCTGGCGCGAGATCATGTCGGCCTGCCTGGCGCTCGAATCGCCCCAACGCGTGGCCGTGCTCGGCCCCGAGGGCACCTTCTGCGAACAGGCCGCCATCGAGTACTTCGGCGGCGCCGCCGACCTGATCTACTGCGCCAGCTTCGACGAGGTGTTCCACGCCACCGCCGCGGGCAGCGCCCAGTACGGCGTGGTCGGCGTCGAAAACTCGACCGAAGGCGTGGTCACGCGCTCGCTCGACCTGTTCCTGCACTCGCCCACCCATGTCGTCGGCGAAGTCAGCCTGCTGGTGCGCCACCACCTGATGCGCAGCAGCAATTCGCTCGAAGGCGTCGAGGCCGTGCTGGCCCATCCGCAGGCACTGGCGCAGTGCCAGACCTGGCTGTCCAAGCACCTGCCCAACGCCGAGCGGCGCGCCGTGTCGAGCAACGCCGAAGGCGCACGCCTCGCGGCCACCAACCCGGCCTGGGCCGCGCTGGCCGGCGAACGCGCCGCCACCCGCTTCGGCCTGCACATCGTGGCGCACGCCATCCAGGACGATTCGTACAACCGCACCCGCTTCTCGGTGATCTGCCTGCCGCAGACGCTGGCCATGCCCCCGGCCTCGGGCAAGGACTGCACGAGCCTGATCGTCTCGGTGCCCAACCGCCCCGGCGCGGTGCACGACCTGCTGGTGCCCCTGAAGGCCAACAACGTGTCGATGACGCGCTTCGAGTCGCGCCCCGCGCGCACCGGCCAGTGGGAGTACTACTTCTACATCGACCTCGACGGCCACCCCTCGCAGCCCAACGTGGCGGCGGCGCTGGCCGAACTGCGCGGCCTCTGCGCCTTCTACAAGGTGCTCGGCGCCTACCCGATCAAAGCCTGAGCCGAACGGACCGACGCGATGTTCGAGCAACTGGGATTGATCGGCTGCGGCCTCATGGGCGGCTCCTTTGCGCTCGCGCTCAAGCGCGCGAAGCTGGTGAAACGCGTGGTGGGCTACAGCAAGTCGCCCTCCACCACCGAACGGGCGCGCCAGCTCGGCGTGATCGACGTGGCGGCGCCCTCGGCGCTGCTGGCGGTGTCGGGCGCCGACATCGTGCTGCTGGCTGTGCCGGTGGCCGCCTCGGAAGCCACCTTCAAGGCCATCCGCCACGGCATCTCGGCCGACACGCTGGTGATGGACGTGGGCTCGACCAAGGGCGACGTGATCGAGGCCGCGCGCAACGGCCTGCAAAAGCAGTTCGCCAGCTTCGTGCCGGCGCACCCGATCGCCGGCAAGGAAGTCTCCGGCATCGAGCACGCCGAAGCCTCGCTGTTCACCGGCCGCCAGGTTGTGCTGACCCCGGTCAAGACCACACTGCGCTCGAACGTGCAGCGCGCCTCGCAGGTGTGGAGTGGCATCGGCGCCAACGTCGTCACCATGACGCACGAAGAACACGACGCCGCCTTCGCCGCCGTGAGCCACCTGCCGCACCTGCTGGCCTTTGCCTACACCAACGCGCTCACCGGCCAGCCGCAGGGCGACCGCTTCCTGAGCTTGGCAGGGCCGGGCTTTCGCGACTTCTCGCGCATCGCCGCCAGCGACCCCGTCATGTGGCGCGACGTGCTGCTCGCCAACCGCGAGCAGGTGCTGCAACAGTCGCAGGCCTTCCGCAAGGCGCTGGAAGACCTCGAGACGCTGATGACCGCCGGCGACCTGCAGGGCCTGGAGCAATCCATCGCCGCCGCCAGCAAGGCACGCGCCGCCTGGAGACCGAATTCGAGCACCGACGCTCTGGCCCAGCAGGACAGCTGACATGTTCTCGACCGCCTTCCTCGACCTCCCCCCCCTCGCGGGCGCCGCCGGCACGGTCCGGCTGCCGGGCTCCAAGAGCATCTCCAACCGCGTGCTGCTGCTGGCTGCGCTCGCCAGCGGCACCACCACGATCCACGACCTGCTCGATTCCGACGACACGCGCGTGATGCTCGACGCCCTGCGCGCGCTGGGCTGCGGCATCGAGCCGGCCGGCGCCTCGCTGCGCATCACGGGCCTGGGCGGCCAGCTGCCGCCGTCGCTCGGCGCGACGCTGCTGCCGCTGTTCCTGGGCAATGCCGGCACCGCCATGCGTCCGCTGACGGCGGCGCTGTCGCTGCTCGGTGGCGAGTTCGAACTCAGCGGCGTGCCGCGCATGCACGAGCGCCCGATCGGCGACCTGGTCGACGCCCTCACGCAACTCGGCTGCCGCATCGACTACCTCGGCAACCCCGGCTACCCGCCGCTGCGCATCCACCCGGTGTCGCACGACGAACTGGCGCTCGGCGCACCGATCCGCGTGCGCGGCGACGTGTCGAGCCAGTTCCTGACCGCCCTGCTGCTGGCGCTGCCGCTCGCAGCAGCCAACGACATCGTGATCGAGGTCGTCGGCGAGCTGATTTCCAAGCCCTACATCGAGATCACGCTGAACCTGCTGGCGCGCTTCGGCATCACGGTGCAGCGCGACGGCTGGGAGCGCTTCACCATCCCCGCCGGCAGCCGCTACAGCTCGCCGGGCGAGATCCACGTCGAGGCGGACGCCTCCTCTGCTAGCTATTTCATAGCGCTCGGCGCCATTGCGACGGGTGTCTCGGGCCAGAACGGCATCCGCATCGAAGGCGTCGGCGCGGCCTCGATCCAGGGCGACATCCGCTTCATCGACGCTGCCCAGCAGATGGGCGCGCGGGTCGACAGCGGCCCGAACTGGCTCGAAATCCGGCGCGGCGCCTGGCCCCTGAAAGCCATCGACCTCGATGCGAACCACATCCCCGACGCCGCCATGACGCTGGCCGTCATGGCGTTGTACGCCGACGGTCCCACCACGCTGCGCAACATCGCGAGCTGGCGCGTGAAGGAAACCGACCGCATCGACGCCATGGCGAACGAGCTGCAAAAGCTCGGCGCCACGGTCGAGGCCGGGCCCGATTTCATCCGCATCCACCCGCTGCCCGCCGCCGGCTGGCGGCCCGCCAGCATCCGCACCTACGACGACCACCGGGTCGCCATGTGCTTCTCGCTCGCGGCCTTCAACCCGGCCGGCGTGCCGGTGCGCATCCTCGAGCCGCACTGCGTCGCCAAGACCTTCCCCGACTACTTCGAGACCCTGTTCTCGGTGGCCGAGGCCGCCGAAGTGCCCGTGATCTGCATCGACGGCCCGACCGCCTCGGGCAAGGGCACGCTGGCCGCCGAGGTGGCGCGCCTGCTGGGCTACCACTACCTCGATTCGGGCTCGCTGTACCGCGTGACCGGGCTTGCCGCCCGCCGCGCCAGCCTGGAGGCCAACGCCGCGAACGAAGCGCAGATCGCCGCCCTCGCCGCCGCCCTGCCCCTGCAGTTCACCGAGGGCAAGGTGCTGCTGGCCGGCGAAGACGTGAGCGACGACATCCGCACCGAAGCCGCCGGCATGGACGCCTCGCGCGTCTCCGCGCTGCCGGCCGTGCGCGAGGCGCTGCAAGACCTGCAGCACCGCTTTCGCCGCCTGCCCGGCCTCGTGGCCGACGGGCGCGACATGGGCACCGTGATCTTCCCCGACGCAGCGCTCAAGGTGTTCCTCACGGCGGGTGCCGCCCAGCGCGCCGAACGGCGGCATAAGCAGTTGATTTCAAAGGGTATTTCGACTACACTCGACAGTCTTCGCTCCGACTTGGAAGCACGTGACGCCCGGGACTCTTCCCGCAGCGTCGCCCCTCTGAAGCCGGCGCAGGACGCTCGCCACCTCGACAACTCCCAGCTGTCCATCGAACGCTCGATCGACACGGTGTTGAACTGGTGGCAAGAAATTCAACCGTTCAAGTCCGCTTGAGCGGATTGAAGTGCAGCCTTTCAAGTCCGCTTGAAAGGCTTGCGTCTCCCGGGTGTTCCGGGTGGCGCCTACCGCTCCAGCAGACTCCTTCCGCGCGACAGCGCACCGGCCTGCTGGTTGTTCAACCAACCGGGCTCACGCCCACAACCTAACCGCCGTCTACAGACCCACAGCAGCCGCACGCAATTTCGCAAGAGCGCCTGCCAACCCTGCCTGACGGAAGGAACCATAAATGTCTGAATCTTTTGCCGACCTATTCGAAGAGTCCCTGAAGCGTTCCGAAATGCGCAGCGGCGAGGTCATCACCGCCGAAGTCGTGCGCGTCGAACACAACCACGTCGTCGTCAACGCCGGTCTGAAGTCCGAAGCGTATGTGCCGATCGAAGAGTTCAAGAACGACAAGGGCGAACTCGAAGTCCAGGCCGGCGATTTCGTTTCCGTTGCCATCGGCAGCGTTGAAAACGGCTACGGCGACACCATCCTCTCGCGCGACACCGCCAAGCGTCTGGCTTCGTGGCTCGCCCTCGAGAAGGCCCTGGAATCGGGCGACTTCGTCACCGGCACCACCAGCGGCAAGGTCAAGGGCGGTCTCACCGTCCTGGTCAACGGCATCCGCGCGTTCCTGCCGGGTTCGCTGATCGACACGCGTCCGATCAAGGACCTGACCCCGTACGAGAACAAGACCCTCGAATTCAAGGTCATCAAGCTCGATCGCAAGCGCAACAACGTCGTGCTGTCGCGCCGTGCCGTGGTCGAAGCCAGCATGGGCGAAGAACGCGCCAAGCTGATGGAAACCCTGAAGGAAGGCGCAGTCGTGCGCGGCGTGGTCAAGAACATCACCGAATACGGTGCGTTCGTGGACCTCGGCGGCATCGACGGCCTGCTGCACATCACCGACATGGCATGGCGCCGTGTCCGCCACCCGAGCGAAGTCGTTCAGGCCGGCCAGGAAATCACCGCCAAGATCCTCAAGTTCGACACCGAAAAGAACCGTGTCTCGCTGGGTCTCAAGCAAATGGGTGACGACCCCTGGATGGGCGTTTCGCGCCGCTACCCGCAATCGACCCGCCTGTTCGGCAAGGTCACGAACATTGCCGACTACGGCGCGTTCGTCGAACTCGAACCCGGCATCGAAGGCCTGGTGCACGTCTCCGAAATGGACTGGACCAACAAGAACATCGCTCCGAACAAGATCGTCTCGCTGGGCGACGAAGTCGAAGTCATGGTCCTGGAAATCGACGAAGACAAGCGCCGCATCAGCCTGGGCATGAAGCAGTGCAAGGCCAACCCGTGGCAAGAGTTCGCTCAAAACACGAAGCGTGGCGACCGCGTCAAGGGCCCGATCAAGTCGATCACCGACTTCGGCGTGTTCGTGGGTCTGGCTGCCGGCATCGACGGTCTGGTTCACCTCTCGGACCTCTCGTGGAACGAAACCGGCGAAACCGCCGTTCGCAACTACAAGAAGGGCCAGGAAGTCGAAGCGATCGTGCTGGCTGTCGACGTCGACCGCGAACGCATCTCGCTGGGCATCAAGCAGCTCGACAGCGATCCGTTCACCACGTTCACCACCGTGAACGACAAGGGCCAGATCGTGACCGGCAAGGTCAAGACCGTGGACGCCCGCGGCGCTGAAATCGACCTCGGCGAAGACATCATCGGCTACCTGCGTGCTTCGGAAATCTCGCGCGACCGCGTCGAAGATGCCCGCAACGTGCTCAAGGAAGGCGACGAAGTCACGGCCATCGTGGTGAATGTGGATCGCAAGACCCGCAACATCCAGCTGTCGATCAAGCAGAAGGACATGGTCGACGAACAAGGCGCCATGGCCAGCCTGAGCCAGCAGTCGGCACGCGAAAACGCGGGCACGACCAGCCTGGGCGCCCTGCTGCGCGCCAAGCTCGACAACAGCGACAACAAGTAAGCTGAGTCCGAAGACAGAGGCAGGCCCCCGGGGCCGCTCTGTCTTTTTTTTCGTCCACGTTTTTCGTTTATGTTTGGCCTATGACCCGCTCAGACCTCGTCGAAGAACTCGCCGCCCGTTTCGCGCAGCTCACGCACCGCGATGCCGAATACGCCGTCAAGACCATCCTGGACGCCATGAGCGACGCGCTGGTGCGCGGCCATCGCATCGAGATCCGTGGCTTCGGCAGCTTCTCGGTCAACCGCCGTCCGCCGCGCATCGGCCGCAACCCGCGTTCGGGCGAGAGCGTGCAGATTCCCGAGAAGCGCGTGCCGCACTTCAAGCCGGGCAAGGCGCTGCGCGAAGCCGTCGACGCGAAGACCGCCGAGCTCGATGCAGGCAAGGAAGCCCAAGGCCAACTCCGGTGACAATCGCTCCGGCCCCTTCCAGGGGGCCGCCGCGCACGGCCGCCCGAAGCGGCCGGCCCGCCCCCGGTAGGGGGTTGGCGAAGCGACACGAAGTGCGCGCAGCCTGGGGGCGAGCAATAATCCACCGGCAACGGGAACAGCTATGAAGTACCTCCTGTGGCTGCTCAAGGCAGCCATTTTTTTTACGCTCTTCGCCTTCGCGCTGAACAACCAGCACGACGCGACCGTCTACTTCTTCTTCGGAACCCACTGGCGCGCGCCGCTGGTGCTCGTCGTGCTCGCGGCCTTTGCCGGCGGGCTCGTGGTCGGCGCGCTGGGCATGCTGCCCGGCTGGTGGAAACACCGCGCCGCCGCGGCGCAAGTGCCTGCGACCACCGAAGCCCCCTCGCCCGCACCGCTGGCCACTGCGACCGCCTCCGCGGCAACGCCGTCCATCTCCGCCACCGACCTTCCCGCCGTACGTCAACATGGACTTTGATCCCAGCTGGCTGCTGATCGGCCTGCCCGTCGCCTTCGTGCTGGGCTGGCTCGCATCGCGCTTCGACATCCGCCAGCTCAAGCTCGAGAACCGGCAGGCGCCCAAGGCCTACTTTCGCGGCCTGAACTTCCTGCTCAACGAGCAGCAGGACCAGGCCATCGACGCCTTCATCGAGGCCGTGCAGAACGACCCCGACACCCAAGAGCTGCACTTCGCGCTCGGCAACCTGTTCCGTCGCCGCGGCGAGTACCAGCGCGCCGTGCGCGTGCACGAGCACCTGCTGGGCCGTGGCGACCTGAGCCGTGCCGACCGCGAGCGCGCGCAGCACGCGCTGGCACAAGACTTCCTGCGCGCCGGCTTGCTCGACCGCGCCGAAGCGGCGCTGCAGAAGCTCGAAGGTACGCGCTACGAGAACGAGGCCCGCCTCGCGCTGCTGGCCATCTACGAACGCTCGCGCGAATGGGCGCAGGCCGCCGACGTGGCGCAGAAGCTCGACGAGTCCGACCAGGCGAGCTACAGCACGCGCCGCGCCCACCACCTGTGCGAGCAGGCCAACGAACGCGTCGCGGCCGGCGACCTGCAGGGCGCCAGCGACCTGCTCACGCAGGCCCGCGCCCTGGCACCGCAGGCACCGCGCCCGGCCATCGACACCGCCACCTTGCAGCTGCGCAACGGCGAAGCCCGCCGCGGCCTTCGACACGCTCGAAGGGCTCAGCGACACGGCGCCGCTGGCGCTGCCGCTGTACGCCGCGTCGCTGCAGAAGGCCGCCGTGGCCGCGCAGCGCGAAGGCGAGGCGCTGGCGCTGCTGCAGCGGCGCTATGCCGAGTCGCCGTCGATCGACGTGCTCGAAGCGATGATCGCGCTCGGCGGCACACCCGACGCCACGCCATCGGACGCGCCCACCGAAGCCCCCACGCCGCGCGACGGCTACATCGCCCACCTCGCGCACCAGCCCTCGCTCGTCGCGGCGTCGCGCTGGCTCGCCGGCGAGCGCTTCGAGCACGAGCAGTTCCACCCGCAGGTGCAACGCGCGCTCGACCAGGCGACCCGGCCGCTCATGCGCTACCGCTGCGCGGCCTGCGGCTTCGAGGCGCACCAGTACTTCTGGCACTGCCCTGGCTGCCAGGCCTGGGACAGCTATCCACCGCGGCGCGTGGAAGAACTCTGACCACGGTTCAGAACAATCGTCACACGGGGCCGCGGGCCCCGTTTTCGCGTCAACTGCCGCGCGCGCCCTCTCGTTGAGCCGAAGCCGATATTCCTGTCGGCATAGCCATACCAACGATTGAAGAGGGAGTTTTCACCATGTTCAAGAAAGTCATCGCCACGCTCGCCATGTGCTTCGCGGCCGTCTCGTTCGCCGCCGTCGACGCCAACAAGGGCAGCGCCGCCGACCTCGACGGCCTCAAGGGCGTCGGCCCCTCGCTGTCCAAGCGCATCCTCGACGCCCGCAAGGAAGGCGAGTTCAAGGACTGGCCCGACCTCATGCAGCGCGTGAAGGGCGTGAAGGAAAAGAGCGCGGCCAAGCTGTCGGCCGAGGGCCTGACGGTCAACGGCCAGAGCTTCAACGGCGCGGCGGCCCCGGCCAAGGCAAGCAAGGCCGCCAAGGTGGCCGAGGCGAAACCCGCCAAGCAGTGACCTCGCCCTGAAACGAAGAAACCGCCCCCGAGGCGGTTTTTTCATGCCCGCGCCGGGTGCCGCATCGACACCACATGGCAGGGAAATGCCTCAGCGAATGGCCCGGAATTTGCACGTATGCTTTTCTTTCATTCAGCTTTGACTACATTCCGGAGCGCGTCCATGAATCACAAGTTCGGCATTGCCCTGGCGGGCCTCACCCTTGGCGCCGCCGCCTTCGCGCAAACCAAGTGGGACCTGCCCACCGCCTACCCCGCGACCAACTACCACACCGAGAACATCACGCAGTTCGCCAAGGACGTGGACGCGGCCACCGGCGGCAAGCTGAAGATCACGGTGCATGCCAACGCGTCGCTGTTCAAGGCACCCGAGATCAAGCGCGCCGTGCAAAGCGGCCAGGCCCAGGCCGGCGAGATCCTGCTGGCCAACTACGCCAACGAGAACCCGATCTACGCGCTGGACGGCGTGCCCTTCCTGGCGACGACCTATCCCGAGGCCCGCAAGCTCTACGACGCCTCCAAGCCTGCGATGGACAAGCTGTTGGCCGCGCAGGGCATCAAGGTGCTGTTCGTGGTGCCATGGGCGCCGCAGGGCATCTACACCAAGAAGGAGATCGGCTCGGTGGCCGACCTGCGCGGCATCAAGTGGCGCGCCTACAGTCCGGCCACCGCCAAGATCGCCGAACTCATCGGCGCGCAGCCGGTGCAGATCCAGCAGGCTGAACTGAGCGCCGCCATGGCGACCGGCGTGATCGAGAGCTACATGAGCTCGGGCTCCACCGGCTACGACACCAAGACCTTCGAGCACATCAAGAACTTCTACGACACGCAGGCCTGGATTCCGAAGAACGCGATCCTCGTGAACGCCAAGGCCTTCGATGCACTCGACGCCGCCGGCAAGGCCGCCGTCACCAAGGCCGCAGCCGATGCCGAAGCACGCGGCTGGAAGGTCGCGCAGGAGAAGAACGACGAGTACAAGCGCCTGCTGGCCGAGCGCGGCATGAAGATCCACAAGCCCTCGCCCAAGCTGGACACCGACATGCGCCAGGTCGGCGGCATCATGCAGGCCGACTGGCTCAAGGCCGCCGGTGCCGATGGCGCCGCCATCGTCGACGCCTACAAGAAGAAGTAAGCCGTGAGGCGCTTCCTCGACCGCCTGTACAACGGTGCAGGCGCGCTCGGTGCGTTCTGCGTGTTCCTGATCTTCGTGCTGATGATCGTGGCCGGTGTGGGCCGGCAGATGAACTGGCACGTGAGCGGACTCAACGACGCGGTGGCCTGGCTGTGCGCGGCGGCAGCCTTCTTCGCGATGGCGCACGCCTTTCGCCACGGCGACTTCGTGCGCGTCACGCTGCTGCTCGATGCCGTGCCGCCCAAGGTGCGCCGCGTGCTCGACGTGGCCTGCCTGCTGGTCGCCGCCGTCTCGGTCGCCTACCTGACTTACTGGGCCACCAGCTTCACGTACGAGAGCTACGAGTTCAAGGAGATGGCCACGGGCCTGCTCGTGATCCCGATCTGGATTCCGCAGTCGAGCTTCGTGATCGGCTGTTGGCTGCTCTTGATCGCCATGGTCGACGAACTCGTCGGCGTGGTGCGCGGCGAGAAGCCCAGCTACCAGCGCGCCGTCGAAGAGCGCCATGCTGCGGGCGACTTCTCTTCCGACGTCTGATCGGCAACGACAACAACAACCAAGACACCCGATGCTCGAAACCCTTCTGATGGGCGCGCTGCTGCTCGGCATCATGCTGTTGCTGCTCGCCGGCGGCGTCTGGATCGCCATGACCCTGGCCATCGTCGGCTGGGTCGGCCAGGCCTTCTTCACCAACACCCTGCCCGGCAAGAACCTGTTCTCGGCCTTCTGGGAAAGCAATGCGAGCTGGGAGCTGGCGGCGCTGCCGCTGTTCATCTGGATGGGCGAGATCCTGTTCAGAACCAAGCTCAGCGAGGAGATGTTCGAAGGCTTGAGGCCGTGGCTGAACCGCGTGCCCGGCCGGCTCATGCACACCACCATCCTCGGCTGCGGCGTGTTCGGCTCGGTCTCGGGCTCCTCTGCCGCCACCTGCGCCACCATCGCCAAGGTGGCGCTGCCCGAGCTCAAGCGCCGCGGCTACAACGAGAAGCTGGCCATCGGCTCGCTGGCCACGGCCGGCACGCTGGGCATCCTGATTCCGCCGTCGATCACCATGGTGGTGTACGCGGTGGCGGCCGACGCCTCGATCATCCGCATCTTCCTGGCCGGCTTCCTGCCGGGCTTTTTGTTGATGCTGCTGTTCTCGGGCTACATCGGCTGGTGGAGCCTGCGCCACCCCGACCAGGTGCCGCCGGCCGACCCGCCGACCACCTTCATGGAGAAGATCCGGCTGTCGGGCAACCTCATTCCCTGCGCGCTGCTGATCGTGTTCATCGTCTGGGTGCTGGTGGCCGGCTGGGCCACGGCCACCGAGTGCGCGGCCTTCGGGGTGCTGGGCTCGTTGGCGATTGCGGCCTACGGCAAGAGCCTGACCTGGCAGAACTTCAAGGACGGGATCATGGGGGCCACGCGCACCAGCTGCATGATCATGTTCATCCTGGCCGGGGCCGCGTTCCTGACCAAGACCATGGCCTTCACCGGCATCCCGCGCGAGCTGGCCGAGTGGGTCGACAGCATGCACCTGTCGCCCTATGCGCTGATCGGCGCGCTGGTGGTGGTGTACCTCGTGCTGGGCACGGCGCTGGACGGCATCTCGATGATCGTGCTGACCAGCGCGGTGGTGCTGCCGATGATCCAGAAGGCGGGCTTCGACCTGGTCTGGTTCGGCATCTTCGTGGTGCTGCTGGTCGAGATCGCCGAGGTCACGCCGCCGGTGGGCTTCAACCTGTTCGTGCTGCAGAACATGACCGGAAAAGACAGCAACGTGATCGCCAGGGCGGCCATTCCGTTCTTCTTCTGCCTCGTGCTGTGCATCGCGCTGATCACGCTGTTCCCGGGTATCGTCACGATCCTGCCCGACCTGGTGATGGGCAAGGAGAAATGACAGTGCGACGACGACAAGGGAACGGATGCCTCCTCTATTGCCGGTTCTAGCGATCTGCGTGGGCGCCTCGTGCGGCGCCCTCGCCCGCTGGGGCCTGGGCCTGTGGCTCAACACCGGCGGCCCCGTGCCCTATGGCACGCTGGCCGCCAACCTCGTCGGCGGCTACCTCGTCGGCGTGGCGGTGGCCGTGTTCCAGGCGCTGCCGCAGCTCGACCCGGTGTGGCGGCTGCTGCTCATCACCGGCTTCCTCGGCGGACTCACGACCTTCTCGAGCTTCTCGGCCGAAGTGGTCGCGCTGCTGCTCGGTGGACGACCGCTGCTGGCGCTGGGCACCGGCCTGCTGCACCTGTGCGGCTCGCTGGTGCTGACCTGGCTGGGCATCCGCAGCGTGCAGCTCGTGCTGGCTGCGTGACAGCGAAAAAACTGCCCGCGCTCCTGCGGTTATAGACAGGGGCTCTCCAGAGGGTCGGTCGATAGAATCGACCCCCGATGCCCCTCGCCCTTCTCGTCGCACTCCCCTTTCTTGCCAGCGTGCTGGCCGCGTTGATGCCTTCCAACGCGCGCAACCGGGAGTCGACCCTTGCAGGGCTCGTCGCATTGGGCTGTGCGATCCAGGTCGCCTGGCTCTTTCCGCAGATCGCGCACGGCAACGTGCTGCGCCAGGAGATCGAGTGGCTGCCCGCCCTCGGCCTGAACCTCGTGTTCCGCCTCGACGGCTTCGCGTGGCTGTTCTGCATGCTGGTGCTGGGCATCGGCTCGCTGGTGGTGCTCTATGCGCGCTACTACATGTCGGCCTCCGACCCGGTGCCGCGCTTCTTCTCGTTCTTCCTCGCGTTCATGGGCGCGATGATGGGCGTGGTGCTCTCGGGCAACCTGATCCAGATGGTGCTGTTCTGGGAGCTCACCAGCCTGTTCTCGTTCCTGCTCATCGGCTACTGGCACCACCGGCGCGACGCGCGGCGCGGTGCGCGCATGGCGCTCACCGTCACCGGCGCGGGCGGGCTGTGCCTTTTGGCCGGCGTGCTCGTGCTGGGCCGCATCGTCGGCAGCTACGAGCTCGACATCGTGCTGGCCTCGGGCGACATCATCCGCGCGCACGCGCTGTACCCGGTGGCGCTGGTGCTGATCCTGCTCGGCGCGTTCACCAAGAGCGCGCAGTTCCCGTTCCACTTCTGGCTGCCGCGCGCCATGGCCGCGCCCACGCCGGTGTCGGCCTACCTGCACTCGGCCACCATGGTGAAGCTGGGCGTGTTCCTGATGGCGCGACTGTGGCCCGTGCTCTCGGGCACCGAGCAGTGGTTCTGGATGGTGGGCGGCGCGGGCGCGATCACGCTGCTGCTGGGCGGCTTCGCGGCCATGTTCCAGCGCGACCTGAAGGCGCTGCTGGCCTACTCGACCATCTCGCACCTGGGCCTCATCACGCTGCTGCTGGGCCTGAACAGCCCGCTGGCTGCCGTCGCGGCAGTGTTCCATGTGATGAACCACGCGACCTTCAAGGCGTCGCTGTTCATGGCGGCCGGCATCATCGACCACGAGACCGGCACGCGCGACATCCGCAAGCTCAGCGGCCTGATGCGGCTCATGCCCATCACCGGCACGCTGGCCATCATCGCCAGCGCCTCGATGGCCGGCGTGCCGCTGCTCAACGGTTTTCTCTCGAAGGAAATGTTCTTCGCCGAGACGGTCTTCATCCAGGCCACGCCCTGGATCGATTTCAGCCTGCCGGTCATCGCCACCCTCGCGGGCATCTTCAGCGTGGCGTACTCGGCGCGCTTCGTGTTCGACGTGTTCTTCGGCCCGCCCTGCGGCCCCGACGTGCCCAAGCCCCCGCACGAGCCGCCGCACTGGATGCGCGTGCCGGTCGAGCTGCTGGTGCTGGTGTGCCTGGTGGTGGGCGTGGCGCCGGCCTGGTCGGTCGGCCCGATGCTCGCGGCGGCGGCCACGCCGGTGGTCGGCGGCACGCTGCCCGCCTACAGCCTGGCCGTGTGGCACGGTTTCAACCTGCCGTTGATGATGAGCTTCGTCGCACTGGCAGGCGGCGCCGTGCTCTACCTGCTGCTGCGCCGCCCGCTGGGCAGCGGGCGCCTGGAGCACACGCCGCTGCTGCACCGCTTCGACGGGCAGGTCATCTTCGAACACCTGATCGCGCTGCTGAGCGAAGCCGGCCGGCGCAGCCGTCGCCTGTTCGGCACACGGCGCCTGCAGTGGCAGCTGCTGTGGCTGGTGGTGGTGGCCGTGGCCGGCGCCGCGGCGTCGCTGTGGGCCACGCCGGCCGACCGCGGCACGCGCGAGCTGCTGCCCTTCTCGCCGATGTTCGCGATGACCTGGCTCATCGGCTGCACCTGCGCCGTGGCCGCCGCGTGGCAGGCCAAGTTCCACCGGCTCGCGGCGCTGATGCTGGCCTCGGGCGCCGGGCTGGTCTCGTGCGTCACCTACATCTGGTTCTCGGCCCCTGACCTCGCGCTCACGCAGCTGGTGGTCGAGGCCGTGACCACCGTGCTCATCCTGCTGGGCCTGCGCTGGCTGCCGATGCGCAGCAAGGACGTGGTGCAGCCCGCGCGCATGCGGCTGCGGCCCTGGGGCCGGCGCGGGCGCGACCTGCTGGTGGCCACCGTCGCCGGCTGCGGCATGGCGGCGCTGGCCTGGGCCCTGATGACGCGCACCTTCCCGCAGAGCATCTCGCCCTTCTTCCTCGAACGCGCGCTCACCGAAGGCGGCGGCACCAACGTGGTCAACGTGATGCTGGTCGACTTCCGCGGCTTCGACACCTTCGGCGAGATCACCGTGCTGGGCATCGTGGCGCTCACCGTGTATGCGCTGCTGCGGCGCTTCCGCCCAGCCATCGAATCGATGGCGCTGCCGATCCAGCAGCGCCTGCAGGTCGACGACGGCAGCAGCGACCTGCTGAACCCGCGCCGCGCCACCGACTCCGCCATCGGCTACCTGATGGTGCCGGCCGTGCTGGTGCGCCTGGTGCTGCCGGTGGCTGCGCTGGTGTCGGTGTATTTCTTCATGCGCGGCCACAACGCGCCCGGCGGCGGTTTTGTCGCGGGGCTGGTGATGTCGGTCGCGCTGGTGCTGCAGTTCATCGTCTCGGGCACCGAGTGGGTGGAAGAGCACCTGCGCATCTACCCGCGCCGCTGGATCGCCATCGGCCTGCTGTTCGCACTGGCCACCGGCGGCGGCGCGATCGTGTTCGGCTACCCCTTCCTGACCACGCACACCGCGCACGTGCACGTGCCGCTGCTGGGCGACATGCACGTGCCCAGCGCCCTCTTCTTCGACATCGGCGTGTTCGCGCTGGTGCTCGGCGCCACCATGCTGATCCTGACCGCGCTGGCCCACCAGTCCATCCGAAGCCATCGCTGGGCCGACGAACAAGAAGAGAAAGAAGCGCAGGCGCGCGCCGCCGCCGAAGCCGAAGAAGCGGCTGCCACCACCGGGGGGGCCCGCTGATGGAAATCGTGCTGGCCATCGCCATCGGCGTGCTCACCGGCTCGGGCGTGTACCTGCTGCTGCGCCCGCGCACCTTCCAGGTCATCATGGGCCTGACGCTCATCTCGTACGCGGTCAACCTGTTCATCTTCAGCATGGGCCGGCTCAAGGTCGACAGCGAGCCGGTGCTGCTCGAAGGCTTCAAGGCCACGCTGGCCAACACGGCCGATCCGATGCCGCAGGCGCTGGTGCTCACGGCGATCGTGATCGGCTTCGCGATGACCGCCCTGTTCCTGGTCGTGATGCTCGCCTCGCGCGGCCTGTCGGGCACCGACCACGTGGACGGTGAAGAGCGGGAGGCCGTGGAATGAACGACCTCTTGCACCTGCTCGACCGCTTCCTCGAGTTCAGCATGCCGCACCTGGTGGCGGTGCCCATCCTCGTGCCCATGCTCACGGCGGCGCTGATGCTGCTGATGAACGAGAACCACCGGCGCACCAAGTCCTTCCTCAGCGTGGTCTCGGGCCTGGTGGGCCTGCTGGCCGCGCTCGCGCTGCTGCGCTGGGTGAACGCAGCCGACACCGGCGGCGGCCCGGGCTCGATCGGCGTGTACCTGCCGGGCAACTGGCGCGCGCCCTTCGGCATCACGCTGGTGGCCGACCGGCTCTCGACCATGATGGTCGCGCTCACGGGCGTGGTCGCCTTCGCCGCCTCGATCTATTCGACCTCGCGCTGGGACCGCGCGGGCGTGCACTTTCATCCGCTGCTGCAGCTGCAGCTCATGGGCCTGAACGGCGCCTTCCTCACGGGCGACCTGTTCAACCTCTTCGTGTTCTTCGAGGTGATGCTCGCCGCCTCGTACGGCTTGCTGCTGCACGGCTCGGGCCGGCTGCGCGTGCGCGCCGGGCTGCACTACATCGCGATCAACCTCGCGGCCTCGTCGCTGTTCCTGATCGGCGCGGCCATCCTGTACGGCGTGACCGGCACGCTCAACATGGCCGACCTGGGCGCGCGCATCGCAGAGCTGGCACCGGGCGACCGCGGCCTCGTGCACGCGGCGGCGGCCATCCTGGCCACCGCGTTCTTCGCCAAGGCGGGCGCGTGGCCGCTCAACTTCTGGCTGGTGCCGGCCTACAGCGCGGCCGTGTCGCCGGTGGGCGCGGTGTTTGCGCTGCTCACCAAGCTCGGCGTGTACACCGTGCTGCGCCTGTGGACCGTGCTGTTCGCGCCCGACACCGGCGCCTCGGCCGCCTTCGGGCAGGCTGCGCTGGTGAGCGTCGGGCTGGCCACGCTGTTCGTCGGCGCCATCGGCATCGTCGGCACGCAACGGCTGTCGAACCTCGCGGGCTACAGCGTGCTGGTGTCGGCGGGCACGCTGCTGGCCGCCATCGGGCTGGGCGAGCCGGCCGTGTGGGCAGGCGCGCTCTACTACATGCTGAGTTCCACGCTCGCGGTGGCGGCCTTCTTCCTGCTGATCGACATGATCGAGCGCTGGCGCAACGCGGGCATGAGCGTCGCGCCGCACGAGGCGGCGGGCAATGCGCCCTTCCTGGCCGAAGACCTGCGCGCGCTCGACGACGTGAACCTCGACGACGATGCCCAGGCGCTCTACGGCCGCGCCATTCCGGCCGGCGTGGCCTTCCTGGGCCTGAGCTTCATGCTCTGCACGCTGCTGCTGGCGGGCTTGCCGCCGCTGTCGGGCTTTGTCGGCAAGTTCGCGATGCTCTCGGGCCTGCTCGACAGCAAGATCGTCACCACGGCCGGCTGGGCCTTCCTCGGCCTGCTGATCGTCTCGGGCTTTCTCTCGCTGATCGCCTTGAGCCGCACCGGCATCCGCCATTTCTGGACGCAGCCCCACGCCACCATGCCCTCGCTGCCCGCGCTCGAGGTGCTGCCGGTGGCGGCCCTGCTCGCAGCCTGCGTCGCGCTCACCGTCTGGGCCGAGCCCGTGATGCAGCACGCCCAGGCCACCGCCGGCGGGCTGCGCACGCCCACCGCGTACCGCGAGGCCGTGCTCGGCGCCAAGCAGAAGCCCAACCCGGTGCCCGCGAAGAAAGAGGAGGCCAAGCCATGAAGCGCTTGATGCCTTCCCCACCGCTGTCGTTCGCGCTGTTCGTCATCTGGCTGCTGCTCAACCAGTCGCTCGAAGCGGCCACGCTGCTGTCGGCCGCGCTGCTCGCCATTGCCGTGCCGCTGATCACCAAGGGCCTGCGGCCCGCCAGGGTGCGCATGCGCCGGCCCGGCGTGGCGCTGCGGCTGTCGTTCCTCGTCACCTTCGACATGCTGAAGTCGGCGTACGACGTGGCGCGGCTGCTGCTCACGCACCGCACCGAGGACATCTCGTCGCACTTCGTGCAGATTCCGCTCGACATGCGCGACCCTAACGGCCTTGCCGTGCTCGCGATGATCATGTGCCTCACGCCCGGCACGGCCTGGGGCGAAGTCTCGTTCGATCGCACCACACTGCTAATCCACGTGTTCGACCTCGAGGACGACGCGGCCTTCATCGCCCTGATCAAGACCCGCTACGAACGTCCGCTGATGGAGATTTTCGAATCATGACGCCTGTTCTCTTCTGGGCCCTGAAGGCCGCGCTCTTCCTGCTGGCCGTGGCGATGCTGTGCGCGCTCTTTCGCCTGCTGGCCGGCCCGTCCGCGCAGGACCGCGTGATGGCGCTGGACTGTCTCTACATCAACGGCATGCTGATGATGCTGGTGCTGGGCATCAACTACGCGAGCAGCGTGTACTTCGAGGCGGCGATGCTGGTGGCGCTGTTCGGCTTCGTGGGATCGACCTCGATCGCCAAGTTCCTGCTGCGCGGGGAGGTCATCGAATGAACGGCACTGCCCTGCCCCTGTGGGCCGAGATCATTACTGCCGTGTTCGCGGTGCTGGGCGCGGCCTTCGCAGCCATCGGCTCCTTCGGCCTGGTGCGCCTGCCCACCTTCTTCCGCCGCATCCATGCGCCCACGCTGGGCGCCACGGTGGGCGCGTGGTGCCTGACGGTGGCCACCATCGCCTACTTCTCGGTGCAGGGCTTCAGCCTGTTCCTGCACGCGATGCTGATCGTGCTGTTCATCGTGCTGACGGCGCCGATCACCACCATCTTCCTGATGCGTGCTGCCCTCTTCCGCGAACGGCAGAAGGGCAACACGAAGGTGCCGCCCTCCTCCGAGTCGCGCTGAAGCGGCTTCTTCCCATCAGTTGGGCGCCATGCGCACGCCCTTGTCGAGGAACTCGTTGGTGAACAGCGTCGCCGGGTCGTAGGCCTTGTCGATGCCGATCAGCGAGGACACGAGCTCGTAGTCGGCCTTCACGCGCGCACCGTCGAAGGCGCCGAGTGCCACCTTGGTCGTGGTGTCGTCGCGCATCAACTGCTTGATGCGATTCCACTGGTCGCGCTGGTTGTCGGGCGTGAGGCCGCTCACGCTGGCCTGCAGCGCCTGCAGGCAGGGCTCGAAGCTCTTCACGCAGGCGTCGTAGGCGCGCTGCGTCACGGCCACGAACTTCTTCACTTGAGCCGGGTTCTTCGCGAGGTAGGGGCCGTTCACGATCAGCGAGTTGCCGTACACGTTCACGCCCGCGTCGCGCCACGGCTGAAAGCCCAGGTCGGCGCCGAACTCGCGCGCCTTCAGGTCGTGCTCGTTGTAGAAGTCGCTGATGATGTCGACCGACTTGCTCTTCAGCGCCGCCACCTTGGCCTGCGGGCTCACGTTGACGAAGGTCACGCTGGCCGGGTCGAGCCCCACCTTCTTGGCGAAGGCCGGCCACATGAGGCGCGCGGCGTCGCCAGGCGGGTTGCCGATCTTGCGGCCCGCGAAGTCCTTCGGGCCGTTGATGCCCGAGGACTTGAGCCAGTAGAAGCCCTGCGGGCTGTTGGCGTAGATGACCATCACGGCCTTCACGTCGGCGCCCTTGCCCTTGGCCTGGATCGTGGTGGGCAGGTCGGAAATGCCCAGGTCGCTGCCGCCGGTGCCCACGCGCTGCGCCGACACGGCCGAGCCCTTGCCGGCCTCGATGTTGAGGTCGATGCCCGCCTCGGTGTACCAGCCCTTGGCCTTCGCGAAATAGATCGGCGCATGATCGGCCGTGGGTGTCCAGTTGAGCATCAGGCTCATGGCATCGGCCGCGAACGCGGCGGGGGCCGAGGCCATGAGCAAGGCGGTGGCGCCGGTGGCCGACAACAGCTTTTTCATGCGGATCACTCCAAAAGAAGGTAAAAACAGGTCCTGAAATTTATATTACCAACTGTTTGGTTGACAAGCAATCCAGATCATCCAGACCGCGTTGCCACTGCCGGGAGAATCAAAAACACCATGACCGCCACCAAGCCCGCCACCCCCGCCCGCACCGCCGTCGCCACGAAACGCGAACGCGACCCCGTCGCCGCCAAGCAGGCGCTCATCTCTGCCGCGGTGGCCGAGTTCGCCACCAAGGGCTTCGCGGGCGCGCGCGTCGACGAGATCGCCGCCAACGCCGGGGTCAACAAGCAGCTCGTGTACCACTACTTCGACAGCAAGCAGGGGCTGTACCTGGTGGCGCTCGAATCGGTCTATGCCGAGATCCGCGAGAAGGAACAGAAGCTCACGCTCGACGAACTCGAGCCGCTCGAAGCCATGAAGCAGCTGGTGGCCTTCTCGTTCGACTACCTGGCCGAGCACCCCGAGTTCATCGCGCTGCTGGCCGACGAGAACCGCAACCACGGCGCGCACCTGCGCGAGTCGGAGCGGCTGCAGAAGATGCACTCGCCCTTCATCGAGATGCTCGAAGCCACGCTCAAGCGCGGCGTGGCGGCGGGCGTGTTCCGGCCCGACTTCGATGCGATCAACCTCTACATCTCGATCGCCGGCATTTCGTATTTCTTCTTCTCCAACAACCACACGCTGTCGGCCATCTTCGGCAAGCCGCTCGATGCGCGCGGCGCGCTGCTGCAGCGGCGCCGGCACGTGATCGAGTTCGCGCTCAACGCCTTGCGGCCCGACAAAGCCGCCGCATGAAAATTATCAACTAGTTGGTTGACTCGGGTCGCGGCGACTCCTATGATTCGCCGCATTGCTTCCTAGACCCAGGAATTGAGATGACGGCACCTGATGGCGCTCTGGCGCCCCCCGCTCCTGCGCCCTTGTCGGGCGAGCGCCCCGAATGGCAGCGCTGGGCCCTCGTGGTCGCGGTGCATCTGGCGGGCATCGCGCTGTGGGAGCTGGTGGTGCGGGTCTTCGCGATCCAGCCCTTCATCCTGCCGGCGCCTTCGAAGGTGCTGGCCACGCTGGCCAACCCGAACTACAGCTGGCTCAAGAACACCGGCGTCACCGCGCTCGAAGTGTTCGGCGGCTACGCACTGGGCCTGGTGCTCGGCATTCTTTGCGCCCTGCTCTTCATCACCAGCAAGCGGCTGATGCTGCTGGTGTTTCCGCTGCTGGTCACGCTCAACATGATTCCGAAGGTGGCGATGGGGCCGCTGGTGATCGTGTGGTTCAGCTACGGCATCGGGCCGAACATCCTCATCACGTTCAGCCTGTGCTTCTTCCCGATCCTGCTGACCACCATCCGCGGCCTGAACGAGACCGAGCCCGAGCTGCTCGACCTCGTGCGCGCGCTCAAGGGCTCGCGCTGGCAGCTGTTTCGCTACATCCAACTGCCGGGCTCGCTGCCGTACGTGTTCTCGGGCATGAAGGTCGCCACCATCCTCGCCGTGGCGGGCGCGGTGGTGGGCGAGTTCATCGCCTCGGAACGAGGCCTGGGCTATCTGATGATCCAGGTCCAGGCCTCGCTGGACACGCCCGCGGTCTTCATGGCCGTGCTGCTCATCACGGGCCTGGGCGTGCTGCTCTATCTGCTGGTGCTTCTGCTGGAGCGCCTCTTCATCACCCAGGACGCAAGAATCCAATGACCTCCACGCCTGTCCTCGACGACCTGCCCTCTCCCGAGCGCTTCGAGAGCGAAGCCGCACTCGAAGACTACCTGGCCACGCCCTCGCGCGACCTCGTGCGCGACATGGCCCGCCTCGACGGCGACCTGATGATCCTCGGCGTGGGCGGCAAGATGGGCCCCACGCTGGCCCGCCTCGCCAAGAACGCCATGCCCGGTCGCCGCGTGATCGCCGTCGCCCGCTTCAGCGAAGCCGGCGTGCGCGAAGCCCTCGAAGCACACGGCATCGAGACCATCGCCTGCGACCTGCTCGACCGCGCCGCCATCGCCGCGCTGCCGCCGTGCGCCAACGTGGTCTTCATGGCCGGCCGCAAGTTCGGCGCCGACGCCGACAACCCGCTGACCTGGGCCATGAACGCGCACGTACCGGCGCTGGTGGCCGAGCACTTCCACGCCTCGCGCATCGTCGCCTTCTCGACCGCCTGCGTGTACCCCTTCGTGCCCGTGACCAGCCAGGGTGCGAGCGAGAGCGACGCTCCCAACCCGCCCGGCGAGTACGCCAACTCGTGCGTGGGCCGCGAGCGCATGTTCGAGTACTTCTCGCAGCGCCACGGCACGCCCGGCCGCCTGTTCCGCCTGAGCTACGCCATCGACCTGCGCTACGGCGTGCTGGCCGACGTGGCGCTCAAGGTGTGGCGCGGCGAGCCGGTCGACGTGACCATGGGCCATGTCAACGTGATCTGGCAAGGGGACGCGAACGCGCAGGCGCTGCGCTGCCTGGCGGCGGCCACCGTGCCGACCTCGCCGCTCAACGTGAGCGGCCCGGAGACCACGTCGATCCGCTGGCTCGCCGAGGAGTTCGCGCGCCAGTTCGACAAGCCCGTGACGATCAGCGGGCAAGAGGCGCCCACCGCCTGGCTCATGAACACCGGCGAGGCCGAGCGCCTGTTCGGTTACCCGCGCGTGCCGCTGGCGCAGCAGATCCGATGGGTGGCTGACTGGATCTCGCGCGAGCAACGCCAGTACGGCAAGCCGACCAAATTCGAATCGCGCGACGGCAAGTACTGAGCCCGTGACCATGCCCGCCGTCGAAGCACTCTCGTCGATCACGCCCGGCATCGCCCCGATGCTCGACGCGCTGGTCGCCGCGAGCGGCTGGAACCAGACCGCGCACGACTGGCGGCTGTTCGAGCGGCTCGGCACGGTGCATGGCGTGCATGACATGCCTGATGGCGAGGGCCAGCTCGTCGCCAGTGGCGCGGTGCTGCCAATGGACGGCGTGGCCTGGATCAGCATGATCCTTGTGATGCCGGCCGCACGCGGGCAAGGCCTGGGCCGCGCGGTGTTCGCGCGCTGCCTCGACCAGGTGAAGGCCACCGGCCTCGTTGCCATGCTCGACGCCACGCCGCAGGGCGAGCCGCTCTACGCGAGCTTCGGCTTCACGCCGCTGTGGCGGCTCACGCGCTGGCAGCGCGAGGCCGCGCCCGCCACCGCATCGCTCGCCACAGACAAGCCAGCCCTCGACAACCTGGCGGCGCTCGACGCACAGGCGCTGGGCTTCGCGCGCCCCACCGTGCTCGCCGACCTGCTCGGGCGCGAGGACAGCCGCTGCGTGCGCAACGGCTTGGGCTTCGGCCTCGTGCGTGCGGGTCGCACCGCGCACCACATCGGACCGCTGCTGTCGTCCGACGAAGCTGTCGCCGCCGCGCTGCTGACGCAGGCCGCACGCGGCATCGACGGCCGCATCTATGTCGACGTGCCCGACGACCGCAAGGCCATGGCTGCCGCATTGCGCGCCGCCGGCTTCACACCGCAGCGCGGCTTCGCACGCATGGCGCTGGCCACGCGCGAGGGCGCGCAGCCGCCCACCGGACACCCCGCCTTCATCCACGCCATCGCCGGCCCCGAGTTCGCCTGAGGACCTTCGCCCATGCCACTGAACCGCTCCGACCTTCCCGCCGACGTGCTTGCGCTGCTGTCGCAAGGCACCGTCATCCCGGCGCATCCGCTCGCGCTCGACGCCGACCGCCAGTTCGACCGCCAGCGCCAGCGCGCGCTCACGCGCTACTACGTCGATGCCGGCGTGGGCGGCCTCGCGGTGGGCGTGCACACCACGCAGTTCGCGATCCGCGAGCGCGGCCTGTATGCCACCGTGCTCGAAGCCGCGATGCAGGACCGCCTGGCCTGGAACGACCGCCCGATGGCGATGATCGCGGGCCTGTGCGGCCCGACCGCGCAGGCGCAGGCCGAGGCGCGCACCGCCGTCTCTCTGGGCTATCACGCGGGGCTGCTGAGCCTGGCGGCGCTGGCCGGGTCGTCGGAAGACGCGCTCATCGCCCACTGCGAGGCGGTGGCGCAGGAGATCCCGCTGATCGGCTTCTACCTGCAGACCGTGGTCGGCGGCCCGATCCTGTCGAGCGACTTCTGGCGCCGCTTCGCGCTCATTCCCAACGCGCTGGCCATCAAGGTCGCGCCCTTCAACCGCTACCGCAGCATCGACGTGGTGCGCGGGCTGGTCGACGCGCGCGCCGAGGAGCGCGTGTTCCTCTACACCGGCAACGACGACCACATCGTGCTCGACCTGGCGCTGCCCTTTGCCGCGATGCGCGACGGCGCACCCGTGCAGGTGCGCTTTCGCGGCGGCCTGCTGGGCCACTGGTCGGTGTGGACGTCGAGCGCGGTGCACCAGCTGCAGCAGATCAAGGCCGAGCTGGCCGCCAGCGGCGGCGCACTGAGCCCCGCCCTGCTCGCGCTCGATTCGCGCGTGACCGACTGCAACGCGGCCTTCTTCGACGTGGCGAACAACTTCCACGGCTGCATCGCGGGCTGCCACGAAGTGCTGCGGCGCCAGGGCCTGCTCGAAGGCATCTGGTGCCTCGACCCCGAAGAAGACCTGGGCCACGGGCAGTCGGCGGAAATCGACCGCGTCTACCGCCAGCACGGCGACCTGGCCGACGACGCCTTCGTGCGCGACAACCTCGCACGGTGGCTGGCATGAGCGCGGTGCTCGCGCCTGCGCAGGAGGCGCCGCTGATCCGCATGCGGCAGCTGCGCAAGGTCTACCGCAAGCGCAACGAGGAGTTCCTCGCCGTCTCCGACGTCACGATGGACGTGCACGCGGGCGACATGATCTCGCTGGTCGGTCCCTCGGGCTGCGGCAAGTCGACGCTGCTGAAGATCCTGTCGGGGCTGCACGGCCACGACGGCGGCACGCTCGAAATCGGCGGCCCTGGCGGCACGGGCTTCAACCCGGGCCGCGACGTCGGCATGGTGTTCCAGCAGCCGCTGCTGCTGAAGTGGCGCACGATTCTCGAGAACGTGCTGCTGCCCGCCGACATCCTCGGGCTGGACCGCAAGGCCGCCAAAGCGCGCGCGCACGAGCTGCTCGACATGGTCGGCCTCACGGGCTTCGCCGACAAGCTGCCCTACGAACTCTCGGGCGGCATGCAGCAGCGCGCCGCCATCGCACGCGCGCTCATCCACGACCCGAAGCTGGTGCTCATGGACGAGCCCTTCGGCGCGCTCGATGCGCTCACGCGCGAGAAGATGAACCTGGAGATGCTGCGCATCTGGGAGCGCAGCCGCAAGACCTTCATCGTGGTCACACACAGCATCCAGGAGGCGGTGTTCCTGGGCTCGCACTGCGCGGTGCTCACGGCCGGGCCGGCGCGCATGGCCGACTTCTTTCGCATCAATCTGCCCGAGCCGCGCAAGCTGCACGTGAAGACCAGCCCCGAGTTCGGCGAGTACGTGCGCCGCATCTACGACCTGCTGGGCGTGGACTGAGCCTCGCGCAGCAGTTCGGTTCAGCTCGGTTGTAGCTGCTGGATTTCCTTGGCGCGCGCCACTTCGACTTCGCGCGGCAACGTCACCGCGTTCTTCACCGCCAGAATTTCCGCCATCACGCTCACCGCGATCTCGGGCGGCGTCTTGCTGCCGATGAAGATGCCGATGGGCCCGCGCAGGCGCGCGAGCGACTCGGCCGTCTGGTCGAAGTGCTCGATCATGCGGTCGCGCCGCGCGTCGGCGTTGCGGCGCGAACCGATGGCGCCCACGTAGAAGGCCTCGCTCTGCAATGCCTCGAGCAGCGCGAGGTCGTCGAGCTTGGGGTCGTGCGTGAGCGCGACCACGCAGCTGCGGCGGTCAGGCTTGAAGGCCAGCACGGCGTCGTCGGGCATCTCGGTGGTGATCGTCACGCCGGACAGCGTCCACGCGGTGCGGTACTCGGCGCGCGGATCGCACAGCGTCACGGCGAAGCCGCTGAACTTGGCCATGGTCGCGAGGTATTCGGCGAGCTGGCCGGCGCCGATGAGCAGCATGCGGTACTCGGGGCCGAAGGTGTTGGTGAGCTCGGTGTCGTTCACCGTGAGCTCGTCGGGCGCGGTCGCCTCGGCCAGCCGCACCGCGCCGGTGGCCAGCGTCACCGTGCGACGCATGAGCTTGCCGCGTTCGAGCTCGGCGACCAGCGTGTCGAGCGCGTCGGCGTCGGGCGCGTATTCGAGCAGCAGCTCGAGCGTGCCGCCGCACGGCAGCCCGAAGCGGTGCGCCTCGTCGGCCGTGATGCCGTACTTGACGAGCGCGGGCGGCGCGCCCAGCGGCACGTCCTCGCCCTTGCCGTGGGCATGGCTGTAGCGCGCGATCAGGTCGTCCTCGATGCAGCCGCCCGAGACCGAGCCGACCACGGCGCCGTCCTCGGCCAGCGCCATGATCGAGCCCACGGGCCGCGGCGACGAGCCCCAGGTGCGCACCACGGTGGTCAGCAGCGCGCGCTTGCCGGCACGCCGCCAGTCGCGCAGCGTGCGCAGCACCATGACGTCGAGGTTTTCCATGGCAGGACCTTGTGCGTCAGGCGGCGTCGCCCGGGGTGGCGGCGTCTTCGCCGTCCTTCTTGCCGAAGCCCATCTTCTTCATGAGGCCCGACATCACGTCAGCCTTCTCGGCGGGCGCCTCGGCCGGTGCTTCCGCGGGCGGTGCGGGCGGCGGGCCGTAGCGGCTTTGCATCTCGGCCTCGAAGCGCTTGAAGAAATCGTCGGCGGTGGACTTGGCCGCGCCGTCGATCAGGCGCTGGCCGAGCTGGGCGATCTTGCCGCCGACCTGGGCCTGCACGGTGTAGTCGAGTTCGCAGCCGGCGGGGGTCGCAGCCACGGGGGTAGCTTCGGCAGCAGGTGCGCCCTCTGCGGTGGGTGCGCTGTCGGCCACGGCCACCGGCTTGAGCGACACGCTCGACGAGCCCTTGGCGAACCCCGCCACGCCGCCCTGCCCCTCGAAGGTGAGCTTGTAGCCGTCGGGCGCGACGATGTCCGACAGCATCACCTTGCCGCTGAACTTGGCCGACACCGGACCGATCTTCACGGCCAGCGCCACGCTGTAGGTGTTGTCGCCCGTGAGCTCGAACTTGTCGCAGCCGGGGATGCACTTCTTGAGCGTCTCGGGATCGTTGAGCGCGTCCCAGGCCTGTTGTTGGGTGACGCCGAGGCGGCGGTTTCCGAGCATTTCCATGGTGGGTTTCCTTTGTTCCTTCCTGAGTCCGGTCCTAGCGACTGGCGCGCATCAGCGCGGCCAGGCTGGCGGCCAGCTGTTCGAGTGCATTCAGATTGTGGACCGCCAGCATCGCGTCCGCATGGCGGTGCAGCACGGCAGCCCCACGCGCCAGAGGGGCGTAGCCCTCGAAGCGCAGCAGCGGGTTGAGCCACAGCAGCCGGCGCGAATGGCGCTGGAGCCACTGCAGCTCGGTCTCGAGCTGCGCGGGCTCGCCCGTGTCGAGGCCGTCGCTGATCACCAGCACCAGCGTGCGGCGGCCGATGAGCCGGCGCGCGTGCGACTGGCGCAGCTCGGCCAGCGAGCCGCCCAGCCGCGTGCCGCCCGCGAAGTCGTCGATGGCCAGGCTGGCGGCCCCCAGCATGGCGTCGGTGTCGGCCAGCCGGAAAGCCGGCGTGAGGTCGGTCAGCCGCGTGCCGAAGGCGAACACGTCGCGCCGGCCGGCGCGCCGCGTGGCGGCATGCAGAAAGGCCAGCAACAGGCGCGCGTAGCGCTCCATCGAGCCCGACACGTCGACCAGCACCAGCAGCGGCAAGGGCTGTTCGCGCCGCGACAGCCGGGGCAGGCGCAGGATCTCGTCGCCGGTGCGGGCCGCCTCGTGCAGCACGCCGGGCCAGTGCATGCGGGCGTGCACGCTGCCCGCGTCGCCAGCGGGGCGCAGGCGGCGCGTGGGCAGCCGGGGCACCGGCAGCGTGATGTCGCGCGCCAACCGCTCGACCAGCCGGTACTCGGCCGCGCCCAGCGCGTTGAAGTCGGCATGCTGCAGCCGCTGGCGGTCGCTGGCCGTCATGGCGGCGTCGAACTTGATCTCCTCGTCGGGCTTCGTCGGTGCCGCGGGCTTCACGGCATCGCGCGGCGGGCTCAGCGCTTCTCGCACGCGCGGGCGCCGCTTGGAGGGCTCGGCCTTGCCCTCGGCACTGGGCAGCATCTGGGCGAGCAGCTTGTTGGCCAGTTCGGGGTCGCGGAACCACGCGTCGAAGAGCTCACGGAACACCAGCCGGTCTTGCTCGCGGCTGACCATCACGGCTTCCATGGCGGCGCCCAGGTCGAGCTTGTCTTCGACCCCGACCAGCGCGGCCGCCTCGGTGGCGAGCGCGATGCGCATGGCGTCGGTGCGCACGCCGGCGCGGCGCAATGCGCGGCCGAAGGCGGCGATGTTGCCCGCCAGCTTGCCGCTGCGCACGTCGCCGAGTTGCTGGATGCCGGCCATGTAGGTGCCTCGGCCTCGCTCAGCTCGCGAGCGGTTCCTCGGGCCTCAGCAGGTCGGAGGCCAGCTCGTGCGTCAGCGCCGCCACGTCGTCGCGCTGCTTGAACAGGATGCCAGCGGTGTCGACGACCACTTCAGGATCGAGTTCGACGGTGTCGAGCGCGATGAGCGCCCGCGCCCACTCCACGCTTTCGGCGATGCCGGGCGCGCGCTGGAAGGCGTTGACGAAGGGCGCGGAGCGCAGCCGCGCGACAAAGGCCGCCACCTGCGCCGACAGCGTCTCGCCGGCGTGCGGCACCTGCGCGCGCACGATGGCCAGCTCGCGCTCGCGCTCGGGGTAGTCGAGCCAGTGGTAGAGGCAGCGCCGCTTCACGGCGTCGTTGAGCTCGCGCGTGCGGTTGCTGGTGAGCAAAGTGACCGGCGGCACCACGGCGCGCACGGTGCCCAGTTCGGGAATGCTGACCTGGTACTCGCCCAGGTACTCGAGCAGGAAGGCTTCGAAGGGCTCGTCGGCGCGGTCGACCTCGTCGATCAGCAGCACCGAGCCGGGGGCCGGCGTCTGCAGTGCCTGCAGCAGCGGGCGGCGGATCAGGTAGTGCGGCTGGTAGACCTCGGCCTCCACGTCGCGTGCTGCCCCGGTGGCTTCGGCCGCGCGCATGTGCAGCAGCTGCGCGGCGTAGTTCCATTCGTAGAGCGCCTCGCGCTGCTCCATGCCGTCGTAGCACTGCAGGCGCAGCAGCTCGCGGTTCAGGGCCGTCGACAGCGCCTTGGCCAGTTCGGTCTTGCCGACGCCGGGCTCGCCTTCGAGCAGCAGCGGGCGCTGCAGCTTGAGCGCGAGGAACACCGCGGTGGCCAGGCGGCGGTCGGCAAAGTAGCCGGCCTGCCGCAAGCCGTCGGAAAGGGCGTCGATGGTCGGGAAGATCATGGGCAAGCGTAGCGGAAGACGCGAGGGTGTCGCGCCTTCCGGTGGGCGGCGGCGCTGGGCTGCTTCAGCCGAGTGCTTTGGTCACGGCGCGCTGCGTCAGCACGCTGATCAGGTTCGCGCGATAGGCGGCCGAGGCATGCAGGTCGCTGTTCAGGTCGCTCGCGTCGATCTTCACGGCGGCAGCTGCCGCGGCGGTGAAGCTCTTGTTGAGCGCATCTTCGAGCCCGGCATGGCGGAACACGCCGTTGCCCGCGCCGGTAACGGCCACGCGCACGCCGCTGTCGTACTGCGTCAGGAAGATGCCGACCAGCGGGAAGTTGGAGGCCTTCTGGCGCAGCTTCTCGTACACCGCACGCTTCGGAATCGGGAAGCGGATGGCGACGATCAGTTCGTCTTCTTCAAGTGCCGTGGTGAACAGGCCCTGGAAGAAGTCGTCGGCCGCGATTTCGCGCTTCGAGGTGACGATGGTCGCGCCCGAGGCCAGCACCGCGCTCGGGTAGCACGCCGCCGGGTCGTTGTTGGCCACCGAGCCGCCGACGGTGCCCATCGCGCGCACCTGCCGGTCGCCGATGCGCGACGCGAGGTCGGCCAGCGCGGGGTACGCGGCCTTCACGTCGGCGTTGTTCGCCACGTCGAGGTGGCGCGACATGGCGCCGAGGGTGATCGCGCCGCCGTCCTTCTTGATGCCGGTGAGTTCCTTGATGCCGCCGAGGTCGACGAGCTGCTCGGGCGCCGAGAGTCGCAGCTTCATCGAGGCCAGCAGGGTCTGTCCGCCGGCCAGTGGCTTGCCGCCCGCGGCGATGAGCCGGGCCGCGTCCGCCACGCTGGCGGGCCGTTCGAGTGTGAAGGCATACATGGGGTGATTCCTTCTCTGTTATTTCTTGTGTCGTTCAGGGCTTGGCGGCGGCTTGCATCGCTTCCCAGACGCGGCTGGACGAAGCGGGCATGTCGAAATCCTTGACGCCCAGCGGCGCCAGCGCGTCGAGCACGGCGTTGATGACGGCCGGCGGCGACCCGATGGCGCCCGCCTCGCCGCAGCCCTTGGTGCCCAGCGGGTTGTGGGTGCAGGGGGTGCAGACGGTGTCGAGCTTGAACTGCGGGAAGTCGCCGGCGCGCGGCATGGCGTAGTCCATGAAGCTGCCGGTGAGCAGCTGGCCGGTTTCGTTGTCGTACACGCAGTTCTCGAGCAGCGCCTGGCCGATGCCCTGCACCAGCCCGCCGTGCACCTGGCCCTCGACGATCATCGGGTTGATGATGGTGCCGAAGTCGTCCACCGCGGTGAAGCGGTCGACCTTGACCTCGCCGGTCTCTTTGTCGATCTCGACCTCGCAGATGTAGGTGCCGCCCGGGAAGGTGAAGTTGGTCGGGTCGTAGAAGGCGGTTTCGTTCAGGCCCGGCTCGAGCTTGTCGAGCGGGTAGTTGTGCGGCACGTAGGCCGTGAGCGCCACCTGGCCGAACGGAATCTTCTTGTCGGTGCCCTTGACCGTGAACTCGCCGTTGGCGAACTCGATGTCGGCGTCGCTCGCCTCCATGAGGTGCGCGGCGATCTTCTTGGCCTTGGTCTCGATCTTGTCGAGCGCCTTCATGATGGCCGCGCCGCCCACCGAGATGGAGCGCGAGCCGTAGGTGCCCATGCCGAAGGGCACGCGGCCGGTGTCGCCGTGCACCACGTCGACGTTCTCGACCGGAATGCCCAGGCGCGCGGCCACGACCTGCGCGAAGGTGGTTTCATGGCCTTGCCCGTGGCTGTGCGAGCCGGTGAACACCGTCACGCTGCCGGTCGGGTGCACGCGGATCTCGCCGCACTCGAACAGGCCCGCGCGCGCGCCGAGCGCCCCCGCGATGTTCGACGGCGCGATGCCGCAGGCCTCGATGTAGCTCGAATACCCCATGCCGCGCAGCTTGCCCTTGGCCTCGGTCGCCGCCTTGCGCGCGGCATAACCGTCGACCTCGGCCAGCACCCGCGCCTTGTCCATGCAGGCATGGAAGTCGCCGGTGTCGTACTGCAGCGCCACGGGCGTCTGGTACGGGAAGCTGGTGATGAAGTTGCGCTTGCGGATCTCGTCCTGGCCCAGGTTCATTTCCCAGGCACAGCGCGACACCAGGCGCTCCAGCAGGTAGGTGGCCTCGGGCCGCCCGGCCCCGCGGTACGCATCGACCGGCGAGGTATTGGTGAACCAGGCATCGACCTCGACGTAGATCTGCGGCGTCGTGTACTGGCCCGCCAGCAGCGTGGCGTACAGGATGGTCGGCACTGCCGTCGAGAAGGTCGACAGGTAGGCGCCCAGGTTGGCGTCGGTGTGCACGCGCATGGCCAGGAACTTGCCGTCCTTGTCCATCGCCATCTCGGCGTGGCTCACGTGGTCGCGGCCGTGCGCGTCGGACAGGAAGCACTCCGAGCGTTCCGCCGTCCACTTGATGTTGCGGTTGAGCTGCTTGGCCGCCCAGGTCAGGCACACGTCTTCGGCGTACAGGAAGATCTTGGAGCCGAAGCCGCCGCCCACGTCGGGCGCGATCACGCGCACCTTGTGCTCGGGCAGGCCCAGCACGAAGGCCGTCATCAGCAGTCGCTCGACGTGCGGGTTCTGGTTCGACACGTAGAGCGTGTAGTCGTCGGTGCCGCGGGCGTAGCTGCCGATGGCCACGCGCGGCTCGATCGGGTTGGGCACGAGCCGGTTGTTGACCAGGTCGAGCTTCGTGACGTGCGCGGCGGTGGCAAACACCGCATCGACCGCCGCCTTGTCGCCCAGCGCCCACTTGTAGCACTGGTTGTCGGGCGCCTCGTCGTGCAGGGTGACGCCGCTGGCCTTCCTGGCGGCGTCGGCCACGCTCACCAGCGCGGGCAGCACGTCGTAGTCGACCACCACGGCCTCGGCCGCGTTCTTGGCCTGCTCGACCGTCTCGGCCACCACCATGGCGACGTGGTCGCCCACGTAGCGCACCTTGTTGATCGCCAGGATCGGGTGCATCGGCTCCTTCATGGGGGTGCCGTCGGGGTTGTTGATGAGCCAGCCGCAGGGCAGCCCGCCCATCTTGCCTTCGATGTCCTTGCCGCTGAAGATGCCGACCACGCCGGGCATCTTCGAGGCCTCGGCGATGTCGATCGACTTGATGACGGCATGCGCGTGCGGCGAGCGCACGAAGACCGCGTGGCTCTGGTTGGCCAGCGTGATGTCGTCGGTGTAGTTGCCCGCGCCGGTCAGGAAGCGGTAGTCTTCCTTGCGCCGCAATGCCTCGCCGATGTGCGGCAGGTTGGAGAAGTCGGAAGCGCCCATGTCGCTCTCCTCAGGCCGTGACCGTGGTTTGCTGGGTCGGCACCGGATTGCCCGATGCCATGGCCTCGCCGCCCATCTTCACGGCCTTGACGATGTTCTGGTAGCCCGTGCACCGGCACAGGTTGCCCTCGAGCAGCTCGCGGATCTCCGATTCGCTCGACTTGGGGTGGTGGGTGCACAGGTCGATGGCGCTCATGACCATGCCCGGGGTGCAGAAACCGCACTGCAGGCCGTGGCATTCCTTGAAGGCCGCCTGCATGGGGTGCATGGTGCCGTCGGCGGCGGCCACGCCCTCGATGGTGGTGACGTCGGCGCCGGCCGCCTGCGCGACCAGGATGTTGCACGACTTGACCGCGCGGCCGTTCAGGTGGACCGTGCAGGCGCCGCACTGGGCGGTGTCGCAGCCGACGTGGGTGCCGGTGAGGTGGAGGTGCTCGCGGATCGCGTGCACAAGGAAGGTGTTGGGTGGGGCGTCGACCGTGACCGGCCGGCCGTTGACCTTGAAAGCGACCTGCATGTGGCTGTCTCCGTGAAAGGTGATGGCTGGTTCAGCGAGGCATCTTGGATGCCGCCCTTTCGCACTATCCTAGGCAAAAACCCTTGACACTTGCACAGAGCGCGGGAAATTCTCAAAATGAAACAGCTTGCCAACCGGCCGGCCCGCAAAAGCAGCCCTCCCCGCGCGAAGAAGAACTTTCACGATGATGTCCGCTTCCGCCGTCCCCCCTCCTGCTGAGCGCTCGCTGGCCATTGCGCAGGCGCGCCGCGAGCTGATCGACGGCGACGGCCCCCGCCCGCGCGGCAGCGTGCGGGTCGACCCGGGCATCACCCGCTCCTGGCAGCGCTGCCTGGAGGCCGGCCGCCGGCCCCAGCAGCGCGTGAGCTTCGAGCCCGTGAGCCGCACCGCCAGCCGCGAGGTCACGGAATGCAACCGGGCCCTGGTCACGGCGGCGCGTCCGGTGATCGAACGGCTCTCGCGCGCCATCGCCGACACCCGCTATTTCGCCATCCTGACCGACGCCCGGGGCATCGTGGTCGACGTGGGTACCTTGCCCGACGGCACCGACCCCGCCGCCCGCTATGCACGCGACATCGGGCGCATCGGCGTCGACCTGTCCGAAAGCGCCATCGGCACCAGCGCCATCGGCACGGCGCTGGCCGAGCAGGAATCGGTGTGGCTGCACCGGGGTGAGCACTTCTTTGACGACACCAGTGTGTACAGCTGCGCCGGCGCCCCGCTCTTCGGGCCCCGGGGCGACTGCATCGGCATGCTCGACCTCACGGGCGTGCAGGTGGTCGAGCGGCCCGAGCTGCGCCACCTGGCCACCCTGTCGGCGCGCAGCATCGAGAACCTGCTGGTGCAGCGCGAGCCCTGCGAGCTGCTGCTGCGCCTGCTCTGGCCCGGCTGCCCGAGCAGCGAGACCACCGAGGGCCTGCTGTGCATCGACGCCGCGGGCCATGTCACCGGGGCCAACGCGGCGGCGCGGCAGATGCTGCACCAGCCGCTGGTCTGCCATGCCGGCGGCCTGCATTTCAACGACCTGTTCGCGCTGCCGCTGCACATGATGTTCGATGCCGCCCGGCGCGGCGACGCCATGCTCGAGGTGCCGCTGTGGTCGGGCCTGCGGGTGCAGGTGCGGGCCCAGCGTGGCGGCAGCGAGCATGGCGGCGTGCCGGGCGACGCCACCGATGGCCGCCCCCGCCTGCGCGACGTGGAAACCGCCCTGATCCGCAAGGCGGTGAGCGACGCGCGCGGCAACGTGGCCGAGGCGGCGCGCACGCTGGGCATCAGCCGCGCCACGGTCTATCGCAAGCTCTGGCGCGGCCGGCCGGCGGGCGACTGACCCGCCTGCTTCATCACGCGCCGGCGGGCACGCGGTCGAGAAAACCCGTCACCACGCGCAGCTTGCCCGCGTCGACCTGCGCGAAGTCGGTGCCCTGGATCAGGTCGTCGGCGCCGCTCGGGCCCAGGGTCCACGAGAAGCGCAGGTTGTCGCCGTGCGCCTCGGCCTTGCCCAGCAGTTGGAAGCGAAAGCCCGGGTAGCGCTGGTGTACCGCGCCGACCAGCGCGCTGATCTGCTCGTGGCCGCTGGCCTGCGCCATCGGGTCGACATAGCGGGCGTCGGCGGTCCAGCCGGCGTCGATGAGTGCGGCGCGGCGCGCGGCGTCGGTCTCGTTCCAGACGGCGATGTAGCCCGTGGCGATGGCATGGGCGTCGTGGGCGGCGGTGTTCATGGCGACTGTTCCTTTCGAGGGTTCGACCCGCAACAGCGCGGGGTGAAGGAATGGTCGCGGGCCACGCGCCGCGCGTCGATGACGTGGCAGGTTATGCGGGCGCGTCCATCGCCGCGTTCGCATCGAGCGGAAACACCGGCCGGTGCACCTGGCTGAACGGGAACAGGCTGTAGTCGGAGCTGGTCACGCCCGGGCTGTCGCACTCCACCAGCGCCGCCGACAGCGGCTCGAACACCGGCCGGCAGTACATGCGCGATTTCAGCAGCAGGAAGCGCTCGGTGCGCGGGTCGAGCCCGGCGCACTCGAACACGCCGATGTCCCACGGCTCCTGCGTGCGCTCGGTGACGACGATGCGCGCCGCGCCGATATCGAACAGCACGGTGCGCCCCATGCTGCTGCGCTGCCCGGTGTAGGTGGGGCCGGTGATCACGTACTCGCCGTCGCTGACCGTTCGCACGACGCCCGTCAGCTGCACCGGTGTCTTCTTCAGGCCGATGCCTTCCAGCGACACCTTGTTGCCCAGCGCCACTGTCACTTCGGCGCCCTCGCCCGCCGCGACCAGCGCGGCCACTGCCTCCGGGTCGCACAGCGGCCCGACGCCGATGCCGTCCAGGCCCTGCGCCAGTGCCTCCTGCAGCACGTCCATCGTGTCGCAGCTGCCGCCCGACATGCAGTTGTCGCCGTGGTCGAGCAGCAGCACCGGGCGCGTGGCGCCGCCGGCGATGAGTTTCGCGCGCGCGACCGACTCGGCCAGCGGCTCGCTGCGGTAGATGAAGGCCTCGCGCTCGGCCCACATCTGCGCCGCGATGCGGTCGGCCGTGGCCTGTGCGCGCGCGGGCGATTGGGCATCGACCGCGATCACGCTCATGCACGGTGCCGTGATGTCCGACAGCGAGAAGCCCGCCAGGATCGACACCGCCAGCGACTCGGATTCCTCCGCCGCGCGCGCCGCCTCGATGGCCCGCTGCATCGCGCCGGTGAACGAGGCGCTGCGCAGCGTGTGCGCCATCAGCGGCAGCTGGCGCCAGCGCATGTGCGGCTGGCTGCGCCCGGCCAACAGGTCGAACAGCAGGCGGCCGGCGTGCTCGCCGGTCTCGTACATGTCGACGTGCGGGTAGGTCTTGAAGCCGACGATCACGTCGGCGTTGTCCACCATCGCGGGCGTCACGTTGGCATGCAGGTCCAGCGCCACGCCGATCGGCACGCCGGGCGCCGCGGCGCGCAGGCGCACCAGCAGGTCGCCTTCGCCGTCGGTGCTGTTCTGCGCCACCATCGCGCCGTGCAGGTCGAGCAGGATCGCGTCGCAGCCAGGCGCCGCATCGACGATGCATTGCGTGAGCGTGGTGTAGGCCTGCGCATCGACCGGACCGCTCGGGTTGGCCGAAGCCGACACCGGCGTGACGAGCTGCGCGCCCGCCGCTTCGGCCAGGTCGATGAAGGCCGACATCGCGGTGCGCATGCCCTTGTTGTCGGTGTAGGCCTGTTCGCCGAAGGTCGGGCCGTCGGGCCCGAAGGCCGCGAGCGGCGTGGGCACGGGCGAGAAGGTGTTGGTCTCGTGGTTGAGACGTGCGATCAGGACTTTCATTGGGCAAACTTTCCGGCGCTGCCCAGCATGGTGATGTCGCCAAAGCTGGAGCCGTTGCGGTTGTCGGGACGGAACGCGACCGTGAAGCCATTCAGGTTCATGGGCGGCGAGTTCTCGATGCTGCGGCGCAGCGATTCGGTGGTGATCGGCCCCTTCACGCGCTGCAGCGATTCTGCAAAGGCCTTGGCCGTGATGTAGCCCTCCAGCCCCAGGTAGGAACCTTCGCCTTCGCTGCCCGCGGCCTTCCGCGCGCGCTGGTATTCGTCGACGATGGGAAAGCGCATCTTCCAGAACGGCGGCACTACCTGCGACAGCACGATGCCGCGGCTCTTGTCGCCGAGCTCCTTGTACAGAAGGAACGAGCTCGCCACCGAGTTCGTGTAGATCTGCGGATGGATGGGCGCAGCCACCAGCGAGCGGATGATGTTGATCGCAGGCGTTCCGGCCGCGATGACGTACACCGCCTGCGCCCCGCTCGCGATGACCTGCTGCGCGATGGCGGGATGGTCCTTCTCCTTCGGATCGAAGCGCAGCGACAGCAGGGCCGGCCGCTTGTTCTTCTCGAGCACGGCCACCGCGTCCTTCTCGATGCCCTTGCCGTAGGCGTCATCGCTGGAGACGATGGCGATGCGCGTCAGGCCCACGGTCGTCAGGTGGTTCATCACACGCGAGACCTCGTCGGCATACGACTCCCGCACGTGGTAGATCGGCACCTTCGGCCCGCGCAGCACCGCCGCACCGGTCAGCCCGCCGAAGATGAAGCTGTCGTACTTCGCCGCCACCGGCACCATCGCCGCGCCGATGCCCGTGCCCATGGTTCCAAACAGGCAGACGACGCGGTCCGTGCCGAGCAGCTTCTCGGCGTTGGCCGCGGCCTTCTCGGGAATGTAGGCGTCGTCGTAGGTGATCATCTTGACGGGCCGGCCACCGACGCCGCCCGCCTTGTTCAACTGGTCGAGGAACAGCGTCTGGCCTTCCATGAACGCGAGGCTGTTCGGCGTGAACGGGCCGGTGAGCACCGCGGACTGGCCGACCAGGATCGGCTCTCCAGCCGCCAGGGTCGCCGTCGACGCCGCGACCATGCCCATCGCCAGCACGCAGTGCAGGCCGATGCGGCGAAGCGCCGCCTTCACGCGGCCACTCCCGCGCTCTGCAGCATCGCCTGCAGCAGCACGTTGCAGCCGGCTTCGAGGTGGTCGGGCTGCGCGTCTTCGATCTCGTTGTGGCTGATGCCGTCCAGGCAGGGCACGAAGATCATCGCCGCAGGGCACACGCGCGCGAGGTACACGGCGTCGTGGCCGGCGCCGCTGATCACGTTCATCCACGTCATGCCCTGGTCCTGCGCGGCCTCGCGCACGGCCGACACCAGCGCGGGCGTGAACGGCTGCGGCGGGAAGTACACGACCTGCTCGACCGTCGCCTCGACCTTGCCCTTGGTGGCGATGCGCTGCACGGCTTCCTTCAGCGCCGCGTCCATGGCCGACAGCACCACGTCGTCGGCCGCGCGCAGGTCGACGCTGAGCTTCACGCGGCCCGGGATCACGTTGCGCGAGTTCGGGTAGTTGTCGATCCAGCCGACCGTGCCGCGCCCGTGCGGCGCATGCGCGAGCGCGATGCGGTTCACCTCGACCACGAGTTCGGAGGCGGCCAGCAGCGCGTCCTTGCGCAGTTCCATCGGCGTCGGGCCGGCATGGGCCTCCATGCCCTGCACCACCACGTCGTACCAGCGCTGGCCCAGCGCGCCCTCGACCACGCCGATGACGCGCTCGTTGGCTTCGAGCACCGGCCCCTGTTCGATGTGTGCCTCGAAGTACGCGCCGACCGGCGATGACGCGGCCGAAGCGGGCACGGCACCGGCATAGCCGATGGCCGAGAGCGCATCGGCCACGCTCACGCCTTCGGTGTCGCGCTGCGCGAGCGCATGCTCCAGCGTGAAGGCGCCGGCGAACACGCCCGAGCCCATCATCACGGGCACGAAGCGCGAGCCTTCCTCGTTGGTCCACACCGCCACTTCGAGCGGTGCTTCGGTTTCGATGCCCGCGTCGTTCAGCGCGCGCACCACCTCGAGCCCCGCGAGCACGCCGTAGTTGCCGTCGAACTTGCCGCCCGTGGGCTGCGTGTCGATGTGGCTGCCGGTGGTGATGGGTGGCAGCGCGTTGTTGCGGCCCGCGCGGCGCGCGAAGATGTTGCCGATGGCGTCCACGCGCACCTCGCAGCCGGCTTCACGCGCCCAGCGCGTGAAGAGGTCGCGGCCCTGTCGATCGAGGTCGGTGAGCGCGATGCGGCACACGCCGCCCTTCTCGGTGGCGCCGAGTTGCGCAAGCTGCATCAGCGAGTCCCAGAGGCGCTGGCCGTTCACGCGCAGGGCGCGCACGTCCGGCGCGGTGGAAAGTTCGTTCTGTGTGTTCATGGTTTTTGACAACGAATGGAGGGCGGATTCAGGCAAGGCCCACACCCAGGTATCGGTCTTTCACGTCGTGGTCGGCCATGAAGGCGGCGTTGCCGGCCTCGTGCACGATCACGCCCTGCTCCACGATGTAGTGGCGGTCGGCCAGCTGCACGCAGACTTCGAGGTTCTGCTCGACCAGCAGGATGGCCACGCCCGCGGCCTTGATGGTCTTGAGCTGCGCGACGATCTCTTCCACGATCACCGGCGCCAGGCCTTCCACGGGCTCGTCGAGGATCAGCAGGCGCGGGTGGTTCATGAGCGCGCGGCCGATGGCCAGCATCTGCTGCTCGCCGCCCGACAGCTGTCCGCCGCCGTTGCGCCGGCGCTCCTTCAGGCGCGGAAAGATGCGGTAGATGTCGGCCAGCTGCCAGGGCGAATCGCGCCGCAGGCCGAGCAGCAGGTTCTCTTCCACCGTGAGCAGCTTGAAGATGCCGCGGTGCTCCGGCACCAGGCACACGCCGCGCGTGGCGATGCGGTGCGGCGGCTGGCCCGCGATGTCCGCGCCCTGGAAGCGCACGCGCCCTTTCGTGGGCGTGACGGCGCCGGCAATGCTCTTGAGTGTGGTCGACTTGCCCGCGCCGTTGCGGCCCAGCAGCGTGACCAGTTCGGCCTCGCCCACCGTGAGCGACACGCCCTGCAGCACATGGCTCTTGCCGTAGTGCGCGTGCAGGCCTTCGACTTCGAGGATGTTGCTCATGCCTTGCCTCCGGTGATCATGTTGCCCAGGTAGGCCGTGCGCACGCGTGCGTCGGACCGGATGTCGCCCGGCAGCCCCTCGGCCAGCACGCGGCCCAGTTGCATGACGGTCACGGTGTCGGAGATGTCCATCACGATGTTCATGTTGTGCTCGATCAGCACCACGGTGTGCGCGTCGCGCAGGCCACGGATGAGATGCTTCATGTCGTCGAGGTCGTCGATGCCCATGCCCGAGGTCGGCTCGTCCAGGAAGATGGCCTTGGGCTTCGCAGCCAGCGCCATGCCCACTTCGAGGCGGCGCTGCTGGCCGTGCGAGAGCACGCTGGCGGGCGTGTCGGCCAACCGTTCGAGGCCGACGCGCGCGAGCACCTCGGCCACTGTGTCGGCACAGGCGCGCTCGCCGATGGGTGCGCGCCAGCAGTTCATGGCCTGGCGCGGCGCAACGCCCTGCGCCGCCACGCGCAGGTTCTCGCGCACCGACAGGCTGGGAAACAGGCTGGTGACCTGGAACGAGCGCGCCATGCCGCGCTGCACGCGTTGGTGGTCGGGCTCGCGCGTCACGTCGTGGCCGTCGAACAGGATGCGCCCGCCCGTAGTGGTGCCGGTGCCCGTGAGCATGTGGAACAGCGTGGTCTTGCCCGCGCCGTTGGGCCCGATCACCGAGTGCACGGTGTTGCGCCTGATCTTCAGGTCGACGCCGCCGAGTGCGGCGAACTTGCCGTAGTGCTTGGTGACGCCGATGGCTTCGATGAGGATGTCGCTCATGCCTGTTCTCCTTGCACGGCCGGCGCCTTGGCCTCGGCCGCCGTCTTGCGGAACACCCGGCGCCAGACGCTTTCGCCCAGGCCCCACAGGCCGCGTTGCATGCCGATGCTCACGCCGATCAGCAGCAGGCCCAGCAGCAGCAGCCAGCGCGGCCACAGGGTGGAGAGCCAGTCGGCCAGCAGCACGTAGAAGGCCGAGCCGAGCACCGAGGCAAAGAGGTTGCCGGTGCCGCCGATCACGGTGATGACCAGGATCATCTCGCTCGTGTGGTACTCGGCGTTCGACAACGGCGCGATGCCGGTCATCATCGCGTGCAGGCCGCCGGCCAGGCCGGTGACGGCGCCCGAGATCACGAAGGCCAGCAGCTTGAAGCGCTTGAGGTCGTAGCCCACGGCGGCGGCGCGGTCCTCGTTGTCGCGGATGGCGAGCAGCGTGCGGCCGAAGACCGAGTCGGTCACCTTCAGCAGCAGCGCGAACGCGGCCAGGAAGATCACCGCCACGAAGGCGTAGTACTTCCACGGCGTGTCCATGAAGGCCGGGCGCGGCACGTCGAGCAGGCCGTTGTCGCCGCCCGTGAGCCCCGAGGCCGTGTAGGCGATGAAATAGAACATCTGCGCAAAGGCCAGCGTGAGCATCACGAAGTAGGTGCCGCGCTGGCGGATGGCGACCCAGCCGACCACCGCCGCGCCCAGCGCGCCCATGCCGATGGCGGCCAGCAGTGCGAGCGGCATCGGCAGTTGCAGCCGCGTGAGCAGGATCGCGATGGTGTAGCTGCCCAGCCCGAAGAAGATGCCCTGGCCGAACGAGAGCAGCCCCGTGTAGCCCAGCAGCAGGTTGCAGCCCAGCGCGGCGAGCGCGTAGATGAGCACTTCGCTCGCGAGCGAGCCCGAGCGCATGCACAGCGGCAGCGCGAGCGCGACGATCAGCGCCAGCAGGAAGGTGTATTTCTTTGGCATGGCGCGTTCATCCTCTGCGGCCGAGCAGGCCATGCGGGCGCAGCAGCAGCACGGCGCCCATCGCGATGTAGATCATCAGGCTCGCCCCGGGCGGCCAGATGGTGCTCATGAGGCTTTGCACGATGCCGATCAGCACGCCGCCGACCAGCGCACCGCTGAAGCTGCCGAGCCCGCCGATCACCACGACCACGAAGGCCACGCCCAGCGCCTCGACACCCATGAAGGGTTCGGCCCCGCGGATGGGCGCGGCCAGCACGCCGGCCAGCGCCGCCGTGGCCGCGCCGAGCGCGAACACCAGGCTGAACACGCGGAACACGTTGATGCCCAGCAGCGAGACCATCTCGGTCGATTCGCTGCCGGCGCGCACCGCGCTGCCCAGTCGCGTGCCTTCGAGCACCCACCACAGCCCCACCGCGAGCACGGCGGTGAAGCCGATCACGAAGAGCCGGTACTTCGGGTAGATGAAGCTGCCCCACATCACCACGCCCTGCAGCAGGTCGGGCGTGGGCACGCTGTTGCCCAGCGGGCCCCAGAACACGATGACGATCTCCTGCACCGCGAGCGCCAGGCCCACGGTCACGAGGATGTGGAACTCGTGCGCCTTGGCATACACGCGGCGCAGCAGCAGCTTCTCGGCCAGCCAGCCGAGCGCGCCGACGAACAGCGGCACCAGCACGAGCGCGGCCCAGAAGTTCAGGCCCCACTGCATGGCCTGGAAGCACAGGTAGGCGCCCAGCAGGTAGAAAGCGCCGTGCGCGAAGTTCACGAAGCGCAGCAGGCCGAACACGATGGACAAGCCAACGGCCAGCAGGAAATACAGCATGCCGATGCCGATTCCGTTGATGGTCTGGAGCAGGTAGACGGACATAGGTGTCGTGGGGGTGGCAAACGTGCAGGCGGCACGCGCCCTGCCCGCGCCCAAAAACGGCGCGGGCGCGGCGCGAAGCCGGGCGGCGTCAGGCCAGCTTGCAGCCGGTCTTGTCGATCGGCAGGAACGACTTGCCGGAGCTGACGACGTCCACGTAGTCGGCCGGGTTGGCCATCTTCGACTTCGCCTTGCCCTTGAGCAGGTAGTAGTCCTTGATGACCTGGTGGTCGGCCTTGCGGATTTCTTCCACGCCCGTGAGGCCGTCGAACTTCATGCCTTCGAGCGCCGCAATGACGGCCTTCTGGTCGACCGTGCCGGCCTTGACGATGCCGTCGATGAGGATCTTGGTGCAGATGTACGAACCGGCCAGGCTGTAGTTGGGCACGATCTTGAGCTTGTCGGCGGTGCGCTTCACCAGGTCCTTGTTGAGCGGCGTGTCGACCGTGTGCCAGTACTGCGCACCGAAGTAGACGCCGTCGCACAGGTCGGCGCCCAGCTCGTCGAACTGCTCCAGGCCCGAGGCCCAGGCCATGAGGATCGTCATGTTCTTGTGCATGCCGAAGCTCACCGCCTGGCGCAGCGCGGCCGACGACTGCGCGCCGAAGTTCAAGAGCAGCAGCACGTCGGGCTTGGCGGCCATCGCGTTGGTGAGGTAGCCGCTGAACTCCTTGTCGTTGAGCGAGTGGTAGCTGTTGCCCACGTGCTCGATGCCCTTCTCCTGGAAGATGGTCTTGGCCGCGCTCAGCAGGCCGTCGCCGAACACGTACTGCGGCGTGATCGTGTACCAGCGCTTGGCCTTGGGCATGGACGCGATCAGCGGGCGCACCGTCTGCTCGATGGCACCGAAGGTGGGCACCGACCAACGGAAGGTGGCGGGGTTGCAGTCCTTGCCGGTGATCTCGTCGGCGCCCGCGGTGGTGATGAACAGGCCGCCGGCCTTCTCGGCCTCCTTGCCCATGGCCAGTGCTTCCGACGACAGGATGCCGCCCGCGAAGAATTTCGCGCCCTGCTGCTGCGAGGCTTCCTGCACCTTGCGCACGGCGGTGGCCGGCTTGCCTTCGGTGTCGAGCAGCGTGTAGGCCAGCGGACGGTTCAGCACCTTGCCGTACTGCTCGATCGCCAGCTTGGTGCCCAGGTCGGCGAACTTGCCGTTGGCCGCGAAGGCACCCGACATGGGCACCGGTGCACCGAATCGGATCGCGTCGGTGGCCTGGGCGAAGACCGAGCGGCTCATCAGGAGCGAAGCCGGGGCGGCCGACAGGGCGGCCAGCTGAAGGAGTTGTCTGCGTTGCATGGGGTTCTCCGGTCGTGGTGTGGGAAGTGGGGAAGAAAACACAGTGCCTGCGATCGCTGGCAATTTAAGCGGATAAATAGGATTAATATGTTGGTAAAAACCCGTTAGCAAGCCCCGTGCCCAAACCCAACCCGACCCTGCCGATGACGCCGTTAAGATCGCGCGCTGTTGCGCATCCCGCGCATCTCCCGATGTGCATGGATGGAGCGTTTTGATGAGAGTGGGGCACAACCCTCCGAAGCGGCAAAAGCTCTCGGACGTCATCGTCGAAGACGTCAAGCGATGGATCGTTGCCGAGCGCAAGCAGCCCGGCGACCGGCTACCGAACGAGAAGGAGCTGATCGAGCTCTTCGGCTATTCGAAGAGCACGGTGCGCGAGGCGCTGAAAGCGCTCGAGGTGCGCGGGCTGATCTCGATCCGCACCGGCCCGGGCGGCGGCGCGTACCTGCAGCAGGTGTCGGTCGACCATGCGTCGGAGCCGCTGCGCAACTTCCTGCACTTTCACCATCTGGACGGCCACCACATCTACCAGCTGCGCAAGGCGCTGGAGCCCGAACTGGCCGTGAGCGTGGTCGGGCGGCTCACGCCCGAGCAGTTCGCGCGGCTCGAAGACAACGTGCGCCTGTGCACCATCGAGCCGACCAACGAGGACGAATTGCGCACCCAGCGCGAGGCCGAGCTGGCCTTTCACACGATGCTGGCCGAGGCCTGCCCCAACCCGGTGCTGTCCTTCATGTGCCGCTTTCTCAACGACCTGCTGCGCGACCTCGTCGTCTACAAGAAGGCGCTGGACCACCACCACTTCGGCGAGACCAACGTGGACTACCACACGCAGCTGCTGGCGGCCTACCGCAAGGAAGATGCGGACGAGGTGCGGCGGTTGATGGTGGAGCACATGGTGGATGCGGAGCACCACATGCATGAGATGGAAGCGCACATTGGGGCGAAGCATTTGTTGCTGCCCAGCGGACAGCGATAGCACCACAAAGGTCTAGAAGACCTTGCGAAACCGCTCGGCGCTGCCGAAGCGCACGGCGACGGTGCCGTTTGCCTCGAATCCGCAGCGAAGGTAGAACGACCCGGCGTGCGGATTGCCGGTGACGTGGAGTGCCGACGCACCCTGGCGCCGGGAAAGCTCGACACAGTGCGCGACCAATGCCTTGCCGATGCCGCGACGCCATCCCTCGGGCTCGACGAACAATCCATCGAGTTCGGCGCTACCGTCATCGTTGGGCAGCACGACAGCGAATCCCGCCGTCACGCCATGGATCTCTGCCACGAACACCCGGCCATCGACGATCTGGGCCAGAGGCAGTTCGATGGCGTCCGGGTCGGACTGAATCGCCTCCCGATCGCCGGGGTTCGCGAGCGATGCGCGCCGCTGCAAGTCTTCGAGTGCCCGGTGTTCCGACGCAAGTGCAGGGCGAATACGCAGGGGTGTTTCGGTCATCTGGGGTGGTTTCAGTGCCTTCAGATCTTCGCACCGCCATGCGCCTGCTCCAGGCACGCCTGAAACGCCAGCACCGCCCGTGAAGGCTTCGGCGACCGCCGCAGCAGGCTCACGAACCGGCACGCATAGTTGAAGCGCGCCGGCAGCACCGCCTTCATCAGCCCGCGCTGCTCGAACACCTGCGCGTAGTGGTCGGGCAGAAAGCCCAGGAAGCGCCCCGACAGGATCAAGGTCGCGATCGCCTCCTGGTCGAACCCCGTCGCCTTGCGCGACAGCCTTGCCCGGTGGCTCAGCTCCATGTTCGGCGAGTGATACCCCAGCCCCGCGAAATGGTGCTCGCCCAGTTTCGACCACGTGAGCTTGCCGTGCGGGCTGTCGAACAGCGGATGCCCCTGGCCGCAGTACAGCAGCATGGTCTCGTCGAACAGGTCGGCGTACACCAGGCTCTTCGAGCTGCGGTGCGCCGGGATGATGCCGATCTGGAAGTTGCCCTCCAGCACGCCCTGTTCGATGGCGTTGATGGAGCCCACGTGCACCGCCAGGTTCACCTCGGGCGCGATCTCGGTGAAGCGCGCAATGGCCTCGCCGATGCGCGCCTTCGGGTTGGTCGCGGTCTTGTCGAACAGCGCCACATCGAGCTGCCCGCCCATGCGGTTGTGGATGTCGTCGATGCTGCCGCGAAAGGCGTCGACCGAGGCCAGCAGGCGCAGCGTCTCGTCGTACACGCGCTGGCCCTCGGCCGTGAGCGCAAAGCCGGCCCGGCCGCGCCGGCACAGCACCAGGCCCAGGCGCGTTTCCAGGTCTTTCACGTGGCGGCTCACGGTGGAGGTGCCGATGTTCAGCTCCAGCTCGGCGGCCGCCATGCCGCCGCAGTCGACCACGCTCTTGAACACCTTGAGCAGGCGCAGGTCCATGTCGCTGAGCTGCCCCAGCACGGCGCGGTTGCGGGTGCCCTGGGCAGCGGTTTCGTCGGCGGGAGAGGCCTTGGCCTTTACTTGCATAGATCGTCAAGTGAACATTGATATTGCGCCATTCTCCACACTGAAGGCGTTGCGAACAATCGGCGCATCCCTTCACCCCCGGAGCCCGCCTTGCGCGGGATGCGCCATGACCCTCGCCACACCCGCCATCGAACCCACGCCCACCGCGCGCACCGACGCCGCCTGGCTCGAGGCGCACTGGATGCCCTACACCGGCAACCGCAACTTCAAGGCCGATCCGCGGATCATCGTGGAGGCCAAGGGCGCCTACTTCACCGACAACGACGGCCGCAAGATCTTCGACGGCCTGTCGGGCCTGTGGTGCTCGGGCCTGGGCCACGGCCGCCCCGAGATCACCGAGGCGGTGAGCCGCCAGATCGCCAAGCTCGACTACTCGCCCGCCTTCCAGTTCGGCCACCCGCTCTCGTTCGAGCTGGCCAACAAGATCAAGGAACTGACGCCCGCCGGCCTGGACTACGTGTTCTTCACCGGCTCGGGCTCCGAAGCCGCCGACACCTCGCTGAAGATGGCGCGCGCCTACTGGCGCACCAAGGGCCAGGCCGGCAAGACGCGCCTGATCGGCCGCGAGAAGGGCTACCACGGCGTGAACTACGGCGGCATCTCGGTGGGCGGCATCGCGGCCAACCGCAAGCTGTTCGGCCAAGGCGTCGAGGCCGACCACCTGCCGCACACGCAGCTGGCCAGCAACGCCTTCTCGCGCGGCATGCCCGAAAGCGGCGCCGAGCTGGCCGACCGCCTGCTCGACCTCATTGCGCTGCACGACGCCTCGACCATCGCGGCCGTGATCGTGGAGCCCTTCGCCGGTTCGGCCGGCGTGGTGATTCCGCCCAAGGGCTACCTGAAGCGCCTGCGCGACATCTGCACGGCGAACAACATCCTGCTGATTTTTGACGAAGTGATCACCGGGTTCGGCCGCTGCGGCGCGCTCACGGGCGCCGATGCCTTCGGCGTCACGCCCGACATCATGAACATCGCCAAGCAGGTCACCAACGGCGCGCAGCCGCTGGGCGCGGTGGTGGCCAGCAAGGACATCTACGACACCTTCATGGCCGCCGGCGGCCCCGAGTACATGCTCGAGTTCCCGCACGGCTACACCTACGGCGCACACCCCGTGGCCTGCGCCGCCGGCATCGCCGCGCTCGACGTGCTCCAAAAGGAAGACATGATCGGCCGCGTGCAGACGCTGGCCCCGCACTTCGAGAACGCCGTGCACAGCCTGAAGGGCAGCAAGCACGTCGCCGACATCCGCAACTACGGCCTGGCCGCCGGCATCACCATCGCCGCGCTGTCGGGCGAGCCCGCGCGCCGCCCCTACGAGATCGCGATGAACTGCTGGAAGAAGGGCTTCTACGTGCGCTACGGCGGCGACACGATCCAGCTCGCACCGCCCTTCATCGCCGAGAAGGCCGAGATCGACCGCATGGTCAATGCGCTCGCAGACGCCCTCGCCGAAACCAACTGATCCCCTTTCGAGATACCAAGACATGCAACACGACAAGAACGTCACCGCCACCATCGGCCACTTCATCGACGGCAAGCACGTCGGCGGCGGCAGCCGCGTGCAGCCGGTGTTCGACCCCGCCACCGGCCTGTCGGCCAAGAGCGTCGCGCTCGCCGACAAGCTCACGGTCGAGCAGGCCATCGCCTCTGCGCAGGCCGCCTTCCCGGCCTGGCGCAACACGCCGCCGCTCAAGCGCGCCCGCGTGATGAGCCGCCTGAAGACCCTGCTCGAGGAAAACGCCGACACCATCGCCGCGCTCATCACCGCCGAGCACGGCAAGGTGCTGGCCGACGCGCACGGCGAGCTGCAGCGCGGCATCGAGAACGTCGAGTACGCCAGCTACGTGCCCGAGCTGCTCAAGGGCGAGCACAGCAAGAACGTCGGCCCGTCGATCGACTCGTGGAGCGAGTTCCAGGCCATGGGCGTGGCGGCCGGCATCACGCCGTTCAACTTCCCCGTCATGGTGCCGCTGTGGATGTGGCCGATGGCCGTGGCCTGCGGCAACACCTTCGTGCTCAAGCCCTCGGAACGCACGCCCTCCTCCACGCTGTTCATGGCCGAACTCGCGCTGCAGGCCGGCCTGCCGCCGGGCGTGCTGAACGTGGTCAACGGCGACAAGGAAGCGGTCGACACGCTGCTGACCGACCGCCGCGTGAAGGCCGTGAGCTTCGTGGGCTCCACGCCCATCGCCGAGTACATCTACACCACGGGCACGGCCCACGGCAAGCGCGTGCAGGCGCTCGGCGGCGCCAAGAACCACGCGGTGGTGATGCCTGATGCCGACATCGGCAACGCCGTGAGCGCGCTCATGGGCGCGGCCTACGGCTCGTGCGGTGAGCGCTGCATGGCGATCCCGCTGGTGGTCGCCGTGGGCGACGCCACGGCCGACGCAGTGGTCGAAGGCCTGAAGGTCGAGATCGCCAAGATGAAGGTCGGCCCCGGCACCGACAACGGCAACGACATGGGCCCGCTGGTCACGCAGCCGCACTTCGAGAAGGTCAAGGCCTTCGTCGACGCGGGCGTGGCCGCCGGCGCCAAGCTGGTGGTCGATGGCCGCGGCATCCAGGTCGAAGGCCACGAAGGCGGCTACTACCTCGGCGCCTGCCTGTTCGACCACGTGAAGCCCGGCATGACGATCTACCAGGAAGAAATCTTCGGCCCAGTGCTCGGCGTGTTGCGCGTGAAGACGCTGCAGGAAGCCATGGACCTGATCGACGCGCACGAGTACGGCAACGGCACCTGCATCTTCACGCGCGACGGCGAGGCCGCGCGCTGGTTCAGCGACAACATCCAGGTCGGCATGGTCGGCATCAACGTGCCGCTGCCGGTGCCCGTGGCGTACCACTCGTTCGGCGGCTGGAAGCGTTCGCTGTTCGGCGACCTGCACGCCTACGGCCCCGACGCCGTGCGCTTCTACACCAAGCGCAAGACCGTCACGCAGCGCTGGCCCTCGGCCGGCGTGCGTGAAGGGACGATGTTCTCGTTCCCCTCGAACCGTTGATGCGGTCTCCGCAGGTCAGGCTTTATCAGCCTTGCCTGCGGCGTTTGCCAGCTTGCTGAGCATGCGGTCCACCAGCCATGGCTGGCGGTCCTCATCCTCAGCGCGTTCCTTGCGGCGGATCGCGTTGCGCACGACGATCGAGCCCACATAGCGCATCGGCTCCGGCGGAAAGTAGCCCAGTGGCCCGCCCGTGATCGGGCTGCGCGTCCATGCGTTGTCCTGGTCGAGCACCAGCGACGACAGGATCTGCCCGCCCATGTAGGTCGGCCCCACCCCGTTGCCCGAGTAGCCGAAGCCGTAGTAGATGTGCGGCGCGCCATCGAGCTTGCCGAAGAACGGAAAGCCCGTCACCGAGCGGTCGGATGGGCCGTTCCAGCTCGCGGTGATCGGCGTGTCGCGCAATGCGGGGAAGAACGAATGCAGGGCCTGCGTGAGCTCGCCCTCGTAGGGCGAGCGCTCGTCGAACACCTTGGCCATGCGTCCGCCCCACGCGAAAGTGTTGCCGCCCTTGCCCAGCATGATGCGGCCGTCGACCGTGCTGCGGTAGTAGTACACGAAGGTGCGCGAGTCGAGCACCGACACGCCGTCGGTCAGCCCGATCTGTTGCAGCAGCTCGGGGCAGCGCTCGGTGATGATCATGTCGCTCGACACGATGGCGATGGTCCGCTCGAACTGCGGGAAGCGGCTGGCCATCCACGCGTTCATCGCCAGCACCAGTTTCTTCGCACGCACGCGCCCGGAGGGCGTGCGCACCACCACGGGCTGGTCGGTGCTGAAGTCGAGCATCGGCGTGCGCTCGTGGATGCGGATGCCCATGGCCAGTGCCACGCGCCGTAGCCCGCGCACCAGCTTGCCCGGGTGCACGGTGGCGGCGATCGGCGAGTACACGCCGGCCAGGTTGCGCGCCGAACCCGAGCGCCGCGCCACTTCGTCGGGCGGCAGCGCGTGGTACGAGTGGATGCCGCGCGCCTCCAGCGCCTGCATCATCGGATCGAGCGTGCCGATCTGCGCCTGCGAGGTCGCGGTGTAGAGCGTGCCGTCGCGCCGCAGCTCGGCGTCGATGCCGTGCGCCGCGCAGAAGTCGGCGATGTGCCCCACCGCCGCTTCCGACGCCTTCACGAGACGCACCGCCTCGTCTTCGCCGAACAGCCGCCGCAGGGTCAGGAACTTGGCCGACCAGGTGAGCAGGCAACCGCCGTTGCGCCCGCTGGCGCCGGCGCCGCACAGGTCGCTTTCGAGAATGACGATGTCCAGCGCGGGCGCCTGCAGCTTGGCCTGGATGGCCGTCCACAGGCCGGTGAAGCCGCCGCCGACGATGCAGACGTCGGCGCTGGTTTCACCTTGCAGCGCCGGTGCCAGATCGCCATCGTTGAAGAGCGCTTGTTCGATCCAGAAGGGGCGCATCCGTGTGCCTTAAGCGGTGGTGAGGGCTTGCCGGTGTTCGGCGGAACTGATCTCGAGGTGGCGCACGAAGTGCGCGAGGCCGGGCATGTCGGCATCGGCCAGCTTGGCCGTGTCGTCCCACTGCCGCAGGCGCACTGCGTCCATTGCATACGGCAGCGTCTCGAAAGCCTTGGCCTGTACCTCGTCGAACACGCCGCCCTGCAGTTGCAGGCTGCGCTTCGAATCAGGCGACAGCGCCTCCAGGTAACCCGGCACGCGCGCGCACAGGAAGCGCTTGGCGTCCACATGCAGCCGGATCGGTTCCAGCGTGGCCGGACCGAACAGCGCGCGCAGGAACGGCAGGCAGCGGTACTGGTGCAGGTCGTCCAGGCCCTGCTGCGTCGGCGTGCCGCCGAAGTCGTGCAGCAGGTGGCCCAGGTCGTGCAGCAGGGCGGCGGCGATCAGCGCGCTGTCCGCCCCCTCCTGCTCTGCCAGGTGCGCCGACTGCAGCGCGTGCTCCAGCTGCGTGACCGGCTCGCCGTCGTACTGCGCGTGGCCCTTGGTCTCGAAGAGGCCGACGATGTCGGGGATGCTGAGGCTCATGGTTACCAGGGCAGCGAGTAGGTCTTGGTGTTGGTGAAGCTCTTCATCGCCTCGAGCACGCCTTCCTTGTAGCCCAGGCCCGAGTCCTTGATGCCGCCGAAGGGCGTGAGCTCCAGGCGGTAGCCCGGCACCTCGCGCACGTTGACGCTGCCCACGTTCAGCTCGCGGATGAAGCGCGTGATGTAGTCCAGGCGGTTGGTGCAGATCGACGAAGACAGACCGTAGGCCGTGCCGTTGGAGATGCGGATCGCCTCATCGATGTTCTTGAAACGGATCACCGGCGACACGGGGCCGAAGGTCTCGTGCTTGGCGACGGTCATCTCGGGGTCGACGTGGTCGAGCACGGTGGGCGAGTACAGCGCACCGCGGCGTTCGTTGCCGTACAGCAGCTTGGCGCCGGCGGCGATCGCTTCGTTGACCACGGCTTCGAACTGCTTCGCAGCCGCTTCGTCGATCACGGTGCCCATGTCGGTGTCGGGGTCCATCGGGTCGCCGTACTTCAGGGCCTTGGTCTTCTGCACCAGCAGCTCGACGAAGCGATCCGCCACGGCTTCGTGCACCAGCATGCGCTTCACGGCCGTGCAGCGCTGCCCCGAATTCTTGTAAGAACCATTGGCAGCCAGCGTCGCCGCTTCTTCAATGTCCGCGTCTTCCATCACGATGATCGGGTCGTTGCCGCCCAGCTCCAGGATCTGGCGCTTGTAGGTGGCCTTGCCCGCGATGTACTTGCCGATGGGCACGCCGCCCGTGAAGGTGACGAGGTCGACGTCGGCATTGGTCAGCAGCTCGTCGGCGATCTCCTTCGGATCGCCCGTGAGCACCGACAGCATCTGCGGCGGCAATCCGGCCTCGTACAGGATGTCGGCCAGCAGGAAGGCCGTGAGCGGCGTCTTCTCGCTGGGCTTGAGCACGATGCGGTTATTGGTCGCGATGGCCGGCGCCACCTTGTGGATCACCTGGTTCAGCGGATGGTTGAACGGCGTGATGGCGGTGATGGCGCCCAAGAGCGGCTCGCGCATCGTGTAGACCTTGCGGCTCTTGCCGTGGTGCGTGAGGTCGCAGGAGAACACCTGGCCGTCGTCCACCAGCGCCTGGTTGGCGGCGAACAGCAGCACGTCGGAGGCGCGGCCCACTTCGTACAGCGAGTCCTTGCGCGACAGGCCCGATTCGAGCGTGATGGTGCGCGACATCTCGTCCAGGCGCGAGGCGATGATCTCGCCGGCGCGCATGAGGATCTTGTAGCGCTCGTAGCGCGTGAGCGTGGGCTTGTAGTCGCGGGCGATGCGCAGGGCATTGCGCACGTCGTCCAGCGTGGCCTTGGGCACGGTGGCGATCACCTCGCCGGTGTACGGGTAGGTGACCTCGATGGTGCGGTCGCGGTGGACTTTCTCGCCCGCGATGCGCAAGGCTTCGCGGTGGACGGTGCCTGGCTTCAGGATGGCTTGGCTCATGAGTGCTCCGTGTGGCTTCAGCGTGCGTGGTTCAGGGCGAGGTCGAGCGCGTCGAAGTTGCGCAGCCGGCGGCCGGGGGCAATGCCTTCGACCGGGCGGTTGCAGATCAGCGGTACCTTCTGCTCGGAGACACCACCGTGCGAACGCAGCGGCACTTCGAGTGCCGAGAGGTCGTGGCGGCTGGCGGCAGTGCCGATGACGGTGCTCTGCTCGCTCACCACCACGATGTCGCCGATGCGGTCCGGCGGCAGCTCGAAGCGCTTGGCGGCTTCGGCGCGCGAGAGCACGATCTCCATGCCCGGAATGCCCTTGATGCGTTCGATCCAGCCCGGCACGCTGGCTTCGTCGGGTGCGTACACGGTGGCGAAGGAACCGAGCGCGCCGTGGTGCACCACGTAGGGGTCGGTGATCGGCAGGATCACGCGGGCTTTTTCGGCGCCGTACCAGCCGTCGAGCACGTCCTGCAGGTAGATGACGTTGGGCGAACCGTCCGCGCCGTGCTTGTCGTTCATGCCGTGGTCGGCGGTGAGCACGATGGTGGCGCCCAGTGCGTCGAGCTGCGCGAGGTAGCCGTCCATCATTTGGTAGAAGGCATTCGCTGCGGGACTGCCCGGCGCGGCCTTGTGCTGCACGTAGTCGGTGGTCGACAGGTACATGAGGTCGGGGCGGCGCGACTCCATGAGCTTCACACCGGCGGCGAACACGAACTCCGAGAGTTCGGCGCTGTACACCGAAGGCACCGGCATGCCGACCATGTCGAGCACGTTGTCGATGCCGTTCTCTTCCATCGTCACCTGGTCCGACTTCTCCGACGAGAAGCAGATGCCCTTCATCTTGTGGCCCAGCAGCTTGCGCAGCTTGTCCTTGGCCGTGACCACCGCGAGCTTGGCGCCGGCATCGGCAAAGGCCGCGAGCACCGTGCCGGCGCGCAGGTACTTGGGGTCGTTCATCATCACTTCCTGGCCCAGCTCGCGGTCGAAGAAGTAGTTGCCGCAGATGCCGTGCACCGCGGGCGGCGCGCCGGTCACGATCGACAGGTTGTTGGGGTTGGTGAACGAGGGCACGACGCAATCGGCGAGCAGGTCGGCACCGTCCTTGCGCATGCGGGCGATGTAGGGCGCCACGCCGGCCGCAATGGCCGCGTCGAGGTACGCCGGCTCGCAGCCGTCCACGCACACGACCACGATCGGACGCGCCATCCAGCGATAGCTCCTGGCATTGACTTCAAGTGTCTCCGGTGTCATTTCAGACTTCCTTTTGGGGTGGGTGGTTCGGGGTAGCGGTGGTGTTGCTGGAAGTGGCCGCATCGGCGTCGATGCGGCCGAAGGCCTTGTGCATGCGTGCGCGGCTGCCGGCCACGTGTTCGCGCAGTGCGCGCCCTGCCGTGTCGGGGTTGCCGCTGGCAATGGCGTCGACGATGTGGCTGTGCTCGTCGGCCGAGACCCGCAGGCCGCCGCCGCTGTCGAGCGCGCGCATTCTGAAAAGGTGCAGCTCCTTGACGAGCCGCTTGTAGGTCTCGGTGAGCTTCTTGCTGCCGGCGGTGTCGAGCAGGATCTCGTGGAACTGCAGGTTGAGCTGCGCGTACTGCTCCACGTCCTGCGCCTGGGCCGCCGAGCGCATGGCGTCGACCATGGCGCGCAGGCGCTCCACCGCGTCGGGCTGGATGGCCAGGGCCACGCGCCGGCCGATGATTTCTTCCAGCGCCTCGCGCAGTTCGTAGATCTCGTCGGCTTCCTCGAACGCGATCTCGCGCACGAAGACGCCGCGGTTCTTCTCGTTGCGCACGAGGCCCGCCTCTTCCAGCGCGCGCAGCGCCTCGCGGATCGGACCGCGGCTGGTGTTGAAGCGCTGCGAGAGCTCGCTCTCGTTGATGCGGCTGCCCACGGGGAGCTCGCCCGTCATGATCAAACGCTCGATTTCTTCCTGCATCAGCATCGGCAGCGAGCTGGACTGGAGGAACGCGAGGGCGGCGGAGTGATTGCTGGTGACCATGGGGCGTATTTTCCCGAAGGATCGTCAACTGTCAACAATTTTTTATTGACAGTCATCAATCAGCAACCTACATTGCAAACACCGGATGGCGTTACCCACCCTCGCGCCGGCGCCAGCCCTCACCCTTCTTCAGTGACAGCCAGCCTTTCAGGAGAAACAGATGACGATGAAACAAAGCACGCGCCGTCTCACGGCCGCCCTGTGTGTTGCGGCCCTCGGCCTCGTGTCCGGCAGTGCGTGGGCGCAAAAGACGCCGCTCCTGGTCTACACGGCGCTCGAGACCGACGCCATGAAGCTGTACAAGGACGCGTTCGAGAAGGCCAACCCCGACATCGAGGTGAAGTGGGTGCGCGACTCCACCGGCATCGTCACCGCCAAGCTGCTGGCCGAAAAAGCCAACCCGCAGGCCGACGTGGTGGCCGGCCTGGCCGCCAGCAGCCTGGCGCTGCTGCAGCAGGAAGGCATGCTGCTTCCTTATGAGCCCAAGGGCTTCAAGGAGCTGAACCCCGCGTACTCCGACGCCGCGCGCCCGCCCGCCTGGGTCGGCATGGACGTGTGGGCCGCCACCATCTGCTTCAACACGGTCGAGGCCAAGAAGCTCGGCCTGCCCAAGCCCGAGAGCTGGAAGGACCTGACCAAGCCCATCTACAAGGGCACGATCTCGATGCCGCACCCCGCCTCCAGCGGCACCGGCTACCTCGACGTGTCGTACTGGCTGCAGAACATGGGCGACGCCGAAGGCTGGAAGTACATGGACGCGCTGCACCAGAACATCGCGCAGTACGTGCACTCGGGCTCCAAGCCCTGCAAGCAGGCGGGCGCGGGCGAGTTCCCCATCGGCATCTCGTTCGAGTTCCGCGCGCACCAGGTGAAGAAGTCGGGCGCACCGGTCGACCTGATCTTCCCCAAGGAAGGCCTGGGCTGGGACATCGAGGCCACCAGCCTCATGAAGACCAGCACGAAGCTGGCGCAGGGCAAGCGCTTTGCCGACTGGATGGCGAGCAAGGAAGCCAACCAGATCAGCGCGCGCTGGTGGGCGGTGGTGGCCTATCCAGGCGTGGTCTCCAAGCTCGAAGGCATTCCTGACAACTACGAGAAGCTGCTGGCCAAGAACGACCTGAACTGGGCTGCGAAAAACCGCGAACGCATCCTCGCCGAATGGAGCAAGCGCTACGAAGGCAAGGCCGAACCCAAGTAAGCCCGAAGGCATCCCCGGTTTTCAATTCAAGGGTGCCGCCGCAGCTGGTGACGCCCTCCAACGACGAGTGCGAAAAATGGACATGACCGACACCCGCTTCATCGCCAGCCAGTTGACTCCCACCTCGGCCCCGCCCGCGGCCCTCGAGATCGTCGGCGTTCGCAAGGACTTCGAGACCTTCAGCGCGCTGCGCGACGTGCACCTGCGCGTGAACCCGGGCGAGATGCTGTGCTTTCTCGGCCCCTCGGGCTGCGGCAAGACCACGCTGCTGCGCATCATCGCGGGCCTCGAAACACAGACCGCCGGGCAGATCCTGCAGAACGGCAAGGACGTCTCGTGGCTCTCGCCGGACAAGCGCGACTACGGCATCGTGTTCCAGTCGTACGCGCTCTTTCCCAACCTGTCGATCGCCGAGAACGTGGGCTACGGCCTCGTCAACAGCCGTGCGAAGCGCGGCGAGATCAAAGCGCGCGTCGACGAGCTGCTGAAGCTGGTCGGCCTGCCGACCTCGGGCGCCAAGTACCCGAGCCAGCTCTCCGGTGGCCAGCAGCAGCGCGTGGCCCTGGCCCGTGCGCTGGCCACGCGGCCGGGCCTGCTGTTGCTGGACGAGCCGCTGTCGGCGCTCGACGCGCTGGAGCGCATCCGCCTGCGCGGCGAGATCCGCCGGCTGCAGAAGCAGGTCGGCATCACGACCATCATGGTCACGCACGACCAGGAAGAAGCGCTGTCGATGGCCGACCGCATCGTGGTGATGAACCACGGCGTGATCGAGCAGGTCGGCACCCCGATGGAAATCTACGAGCAGCCGGCCACGCCCTTCGTGGCCGACTTCGTGGGCAAGGTCAATGTGCTGCGCGCGATGGCGCTGGGCAACCAGCGCTTCCAGGTCGGCGACATGGAGCTGCAGTGCGACGCCTGCGACGGCGCCTTCGAGCCCGGCGACGCGGTCAACCTGTACCTGCGGCCCGAAGACCGCGCGGTGGAACACCTGCGCGAGGACACGCCGAACCGCCTGCAGGCCAAGGTCACGAAGGTCGAGTTCCTGGGCGGCCTGTGCATTGCCGAAGTGACGGCCGATGCGCTGCACGGCCAGACGCTGGGCCTGCACTTCTCGCTGAACCAGCTGCACGACCTGGACATCCGCGAAGGCAACACGATCGACATCGCCCTGCGCGCCAACCGCATCCGCGCCTTTGCCGCGCGCACCGCCAAGCCATGAACACGCTGGCACACCCCCGGCCTGTGCTCGCTGCGCGCCCCGCCCTGCGCTGGAGCCGCGACGAGACCATCGCGCGCGCCATCCTGTTCGTGGTGATGGCGATGCTGTTCGTGTTCCTCATCGCGCCGCTGCTGACCATCCTGGCCCATGCGGTGCAGGACAAGAACGGCCGCTTCGTCGGCCTGGCCCACTTCATCACCTACTTCCAGACGCCGAGCCTGCTGCGCGCGGCCTGGAACTCGGTGTGGGTGTCGGCCGCGGTGGTGATGATCTCGGTGCCCACGGCCTTCGTGTTCGCCTATGCGCTCACGCGCAGCCGCATGCCGGCGCCGCTGAAGGCGGTGTTCCGCCTCATCGCGCTCATTCCGCTGCTCGCGCCCTCGCTGCTGTCGGCCATCTCGTTCGTGCAGTGGTTCGGCAACCAGGGCGCGCTCAAGTTCCTGCTGGGCGGCGCCTCGATCTACGGCGCGCCCGGGATCATCCTGGCCGAGGTCTACAACACCTTTCCGCATGCGCTGATGATCCTGGTCACCGCGCTGTCGCTGGCCGACGGCCGGTTGTACGAGGCGGCCACCGCGCTGCGCACGCGCCCGTTCCGTCAGTTCATGACGATCACCCTGCCCTCGTGCAAGTACGGCCTGATCAGCGCGGCCACCGTGGTCTTCACCTACGTGGTGAGCGACTTCGGCGCGCCCAAGGTCATCGGCGGCAACTTCAACGTGCTGTCGGTCGACGTGTTCAAGCAGGTGGTGGGCCAACACAACTTCTCCATCGGTGCGGTGGTGGGCATGCTGCTGCTCATTCCGTCGATCATCTCCTTCGTGATCGACTACGTGGTGCGGCGCAAGCTGAAGGCGCAGCTCACGGCGCGCTCGGTGCCCTACACGCCCAAGCCGCGCAAGGTGGCCGATGCGCTGCTCACGCTGTTCTGCACCGTGGTCTGCAGCCTGCTGCTGGCGACCATCGGCATGGCGATCTACACCTCGGCGATCTCGCTGTGGCCCTACGACCTGTCGTTCACGCTCAAGCACTACCACTTCGTGCTGGTGGAAAGCGACATGGCCGCCGCCTACGGCAACAGCCTGCTCGTGGCCATGGTCACCGCGGTGGCCGGCTCGCTCATCGTGTTCGTGGGCGCCTACCTGATCGAGAAGACGCGCAACCTGGGCCTCATGCGCAAGGGCATGCACCTGATGGCGGTGCTGTCGATGGCGGTGCCGGGCCTGGTGCTGGGCCTGGGCTACGTGATGTTCTTCAACCATCCGTCCAACCCGCTGAACTTTTTGTACCAGACGATGGCGATCCTGGTCATCTCGATGGTGGTGCACTACTACACCTCGAGCCACCTCACGGCGGTGACGGCGCTCAAGCAGATCGACAACGAGTTCGAGGCCGTGTCGGCGTCGCTGAAGGTGCCGTTCTTCAAGACCTTCCTGCGCGTGACGGTGCCGGTGTGCCTGCCGGCCATCCTGGACATCGGGCGCTACTTCTTCGTGGTGTCGATGGCCAGCCTGTCGTGCGCCATCTTCCTGTACACGCCGGAGACCATCCTGGCGTCGGTCGCGATCATGCACCTGGACGACGCCGGCGACATCGGCCCGGCCGCCGCGCTGGCCAGCCTGATCGTCGTCACCTCGACGCTGGTGTGCATCGCCTACGCACTGCTCACGCGCGTGCTGCTCGCACGCACGCAGGCCTGGCGCAACCTCGGCCGCGGCTGAACGACCTCCTCACCTTTCGCCCCTCATTCCCTTTCCCTGCCTGGAGACACCATGAGTCAAGCCGCCCACCCCATCCTGCTCACGCCCGGCCCCCTGACCACCTCGGACCGCACCCGCCAAGCGATGCTGCGCGACTGGGGTTCATGGGACGCCGACTTCAACCAGATCACGGCGCGCATCCGCAAGGAAGTGCTCAACATCGTGCACGGCACGGGCACGCACGAATGCGTTCCGTTGCAAGGCAGCGGCACCTTCTCGGTCGAAGCGGCCATCGGCACGATCGTGCCGCGCAACGGCCATGTGCTGGTGCCGAGCAACGGCGCCTACTGCCAGCGCCTGGCCAAGATCTGCAAGGTGCTGGGCCGCAAGCTCACCACCATCGACTACACCGAAGAGAAGCAGGTCTCGCCCGCCGACGTCGACCGCGCGCTCGCGGCCGACCCGAGCATCACGCACGTCGCCGTGGTGCACTGCGAAACCGGCGCCGGCGTGCTCAACCCGCTGCACGAGATCGCGCTGGTGGTCGCCAAGCACGGGCGCGGCCTGATCATCGATGCGATGAGCTCCTTCGGCGCCCTGGAGATCGACGCGCGCAAGACGCCCTTCGACGCCGTGGTCGCCGCCTCGGGCAAGTGCCTCGAAGGCGTGCCGGGCATGGGCTTCGTGGTCATCAAGCGCAGCACGCTCGAAAAGTGCGAAGGCAACTGCCACTCGCTGAGCATGGACCTGTACGACCAGTGGGTCTACATGGAGAAGACCACGCAGTGGCGCTTCACGCCGCCCACGCACGTGGTCGCCGCGCTCGACACCGCCATCGCGCAGTACATCGAGGAAGGCGGCCTGCCCGCGCGCGGCGGGCGCTACACGCGCAACTGCAAGGCGCTGGTCGACGGCCTCGCCACGCTGGGCTTCCGGCCCTTTCTCGACCCGGCCATCCAGGCGCCGATCATCGTCACCTTCCATGCGCCGGACGATGCCAACTACGACTTCAAGACCTTCTACCAGGAGGTGAAGAAGCGCGGCTACATCCTCTACCCCGGCAAGCTGACGCAGGTCGAGACCTTCCGCGTGGGCTGCATGGGGCACTTCGGCGACGCGGGCATCCCGGGCGCGGTGGCGGCCATTGCCGACACGCTGAAAGCCATGGGCATCCGGCAGGTGACGGCGGCCGTCGCGGCCTGAAGCACCTCTGGGCAGACCGGCGCATTGCAGCGCCGGTCCTACAACGCGGGGGTGATGCGCTTCGCATAATGCCCCGCATGACGGTTCTGCGCAGCGACATCCCTGCCCGCCTGGACCGCCTGCCGTGGTCGCGCTGGCACTGGCGCGTGGTGATCGCGCTGGGCGTGGCCTGGATCCTCGACGGCCTCGAGGTCACGCTGGTGGGCTCCATCGGCGCGGTGCTGGAGCGGCCCGACACGCTCGGGCTCACGGCCGCGGAGATCGGCTGGTCGGGCTCGATCTACATCGCGGGCGCGGTGATCGGCGCGCTGGTCTTCGGCCGGCTCACCGACCGGCTCGGTCGCAAGAAGCTGTTCCTACTCACGCTCGTGGTCTACACGCTGGGCACGCTGGCCACGGCCTTCTCCCCCAACTTCGCCTTCTTCGCGCTGTGCCGCTTCGTCACCGGGCTGGGCATCGGCGGCGAGTACGCGGCCATCAACTCGGCCATCGACGAACTCATTCCGGCGCGCGTGCGCGGGCGCGTCAACCTGGCGATCAACGGCAGCTTCTGGATCGGTGCGGCGCTCGGCGCGGCGCTGAGCCTGGTGCTGCTCGATGCGCGCGTGATCGGCCCCGTGTGGGGCTGGCGCGCGGGCTTCGCGCTGGGCGCGGTGCTGGCGGTAGCCATCCTGCTGGTGCGTCGGCACGTGCCCGAGAGCCCGCGCTGGCTCATCGCGCACGGACGCGCGGATGAGGCCGAGCGCATCGTCGCGGACATTGAGCGCGAAGTCGAAGTGCAGCACGGCCCGCTGCCCACCGCGCAAGGCCACGTCGTGTACACCGCCGCGCGCCAGAACAGCCCGCCGATGCGCGAGGTGGCGCGCGTGCTGCTGCGGCGCTACCCGGCGCGCAGCGTGGTGGCGACGGCGCTGATGGTGTCGCAGGCCTTTTTCTACAACGCGATCTTCTTCACCTACGCGCTGGTGCTCACGCGCTTCTACGGCGTGGCCGAAGGCCGTGTGGCGCTGTACATCTTTCCGTTCGCGCTGGGCAACGTGCTCGGGCCGCTGCTGCTGGGGCCGCTGTTCGACAGCGTGGGCCGACGCAAGATGATCGCGCTCACCTATGTGCTGGCCGGCGTGGGGCTGGCGCTCACGGGCTGGGCCTTCATGCAGGGCTGGCTCGACGCGCGCAGCCAGGCGCTGTGCTGGTCGGCGGTGTTCTTTCTTGCGTCGGCGGCGGCCAGCTCGGCCTACCTGACGGTGAGCGAGGTGTTCCCGCTGGAGATGCGCGCCATGGCGATCGCGATCTTCTATGCCATCGGCATGGGCGCGGGCGGCTTCGCGGCGCCGGTGCTGTTCGGGGTGCTGATCGAGACCGGCAGCCGCGGTGCGGTGATGGTGGGCTACCTGATCGGCGCCGTGCTGGTCATCGTCGCGGGGCTGCTGGCGCTGCGCCACGCGGCCGATGCGGAGCGCAAGCCGCTGGAGGAGGTCGCGCCGCCGCTGTCGTCGGAAGCCGGCGGCGAGCGGCCCTGAAGGCGGCTACAGCGCGCAGGTACGGAAGCCGAAGAAGCCGTCGTCGGCATCGGGCAGTGCGAAGCCACGGCGACGCGGCGAACGCAGGCGCGCACGCGTCGCGAACGAGGCGCCGCGCAGCACGCGCGCCCGGCCGAAGGCGGCCACCGGATCGAACTCGCCGCCGGCGCTCCACGGATCGGCCCTGAAGCCCGGCCAGGGCTGCAGCGTGCCTGCCGTCCACTCGTGCACATCGGCCCAGCGAAAGCCGCGCCGCGCGGCCGTGTGGGCCGCGATCTCCCATTCGACCTCGGTCGCGATGCGCCGGCCGGCCCAGCGCGCCCAGGCGTCGGCCTCCCACCAGCTCAGGTGCACGGCGCTGTGGTGCCCGGCCGCGCGCACGGTGACGCCGAAGCGCTGCTGCAGCACCGAGCCGCCGGTGCCGTTGCGCGCCACGCCGATCTGCTCCACATGGCGCGGTCCGCGCCGGCCTTCGGTCTGCGCGGCGAGCCAGCGCCAGCCATCGCCGTGCCACAGCTCCTCGCGGTCGTAGCCGCCGTCGTCGACGAACTCGATGTACTGGTCCCAGGTGACGGGCTGGGCGTCGATCTCGAACTCGGGCACGTCGACGCGGTGCGCCGCGCCTTCCTGCGCGAACAGGAAGCCGCTGTGCTCGGGCAGGCCGAGCTCCCAGCGTGTGGCCGGCAGCAGCAGCGGCTCGCGCGTGACGGCGGTGGGCGGCTGCTCGATGTTCAGCGGCAGGCCCAGCGTCTGCGCCAGCACCACGAGCTGTTCGCCGCGCAGGTCTTCATGGAAGAGCGCGAGCCGATAGAAGTACAGGCCGGCATCGGTCTCGGCGGCGTTCTCGAGCAGCTCGAGCGTGCTTTCGAGGGTTTCGAGCAGGTAGGCCTTGGTCTGGCCCAGGCCCGGCAGGTCGGGCGACCAGCAGCGATCGGCCGCGCCCTGGGCCGGGTTCCACCAGTCGTCGGCGTCGGGGTCGATGGCGGCCAGCCGCGTGGGGCGCACGGGGCAGTCGATGCCGAAGGCGCGCTGGGTGTTGCGCCCGATCCACCATTCGGCGAACCAGCCGATGTGGCCCGCCAGCCAGACCGGCGGCACCACGCCCGGTTGCGGCGGCACGCGCATGGCTTCGCCCAGCGCCTGTTCGAACAGGGACAGCAGGTGCAGCGTGTGGTTGCGCGCGTCGATGAGGGCCAGCGAGAGCAGGTCGCGGCCGGCGCGGCGCATGTCGGGCGAGTCGATCGACAGGGGCGGGCTCGCCGCACCGAAGGGCGTCGAAGGCGGCGGGCTCGAAGACATGGGCCATTATGGCGACCGCCCGACAGGCCCTCTGGCGACGCGGATTCCGGGTAAACCCGAGTTTGTGTCAAGGCAATACTAAGGTTCACCGAGATACCATTGCGGGCTTTGCGCGCAGCCCCCACCAGGGGCCGGCGCTTCACCTTGGGCTTCGCGGGAGACACCCCTTGTCTGTATTCCTCAAATTCGCGGCCGTCATGGACTGGGTCAGCGAAAAACTCGGCAAATTTGCCGGCTATGCCGTTCTGGCCGCGTCGCTCATCTCGGCCGCCAACGCCTTCGTCCGGTACGGCTTCGACTTCAGCAACAACGCCTTCCTCGAGATCCAGTGGTATCTGTTCGCCGCCACCGTGATGCTCGGTGCGCCGGTGGTGCTGCGCTTCAACGAGCACGTGCGCGTGGACATCATCTACGGCAAGCTCAAGGGCCACGGGCCGGTGTATGTCGACCTGTTCGGCCTGACCTTCTTCCTGCTGCCGGTGATGGGCCTGCTGACCTACCTCACCTGGCCGTTCTTCTGGAACACCTGGGTGTCGGGCGAGATGTCGGGCAACATCGGCGGGCTGATCCGCTGGCCCGCCGCGCTGCTGATGCCCGTGGGTTTCTGCACGATGTTCCTGCAAGGTGTCGCCGAGATCATCAAGCGCATCGCCTACCTGCGCGGACTGATCGAGATGAACACGCACTACGAGAAGCCGGTGCAGTGATGGCGTTCGTCGCGCTTCGCCAGACCGCCCCGACCTTTCCCGCACAGCAGGACACGTAGACATCATGCACATGGAAAATTTCGCCCCGATCATGTTCGCGGGGCTCGTGGTGATCATGCTGATCGGGTTTCCGGTCGCGTTTTCGCTCTCGGCCCTCGGCCTGATCTGCGGCTTCTTCGCCATCGAGATGGGCTGGTTCCCGGCCGGCTTCATGGCCAACCTGCCGCTCAACGTGTTCGGCATTTTGTCGAACGAGACGCTGCTGGCCATTCCGTTCTTCACGCTCATGGGAGCGGTGTTAGAGAAGTGCGGGCTCGCCGAGGACATGCTCGACTCGATGGGCCAGCTCTTCGGCCCGATCCGCGGCGGCCTGGGCTACTCGGTGATCATCGTGGGCTTCATCCTCGGCGCCATCACCGGCACGGTGGCCGGCCAGGTGATCGCGATGGCGATGATCTCGCTGCCGGTCATGATGCGCTACGGCTACAACATGCGCTACTCGACCGGCGTGCTCGCCGCCTCGGGAACCATCACGCAGCTGGTGCCGCCCTCGCTGGTGCTGATCGTCATGGCCGACCAGCTCGGCACCGACGTCGGCCAGATGTACAAGGGCGCCTGGGGTCCGTCGATCCTGCAGGTGGTGATCTTCGCGATCTACACCTTCCTGGTCTCGCGCATCCGTCCGCACTACGTGCCCGGCCTGCCCGCCACGGCGCGCACGCTGCACGGCTGGGCGCTGTGGGGCAAGTGCCTGCGCGGCATCATCCCCTCGGCCATCCTGATCTTCGCGGTGCTCGGCTCGATGGGCGGCCTGCCCTTCATGGACAAGGCCATCGCCACGCCGACCGAGGCCGGCGCCATGGGCGCGGTGGGCGCGCTGGTGCTGGCGCTCATTCACCGGCGCCTGAACTGGGCGCTGATGAAGGACGCAATGGAAGGCACCATGCGCCTGACGGCGATGGTGGTGTTCATCCTGATCGGCTCGCGCGTGTTCTCGCTGGTGTTCCAGGGCGTGGACGGCGCCAAGTGGATCGAGCACATGCTCTCGGGCCTGCCGGGCGGCCAGATCGGCTTCCTGATCGCGGTCAACATCTTCGTGTTCTTCCTGGCGTTCTTCCTCGACTTCTTCGAGATCGCCTTCATCATCCTGCCGCTGCTGGGCCCGGTGGCCCACAAGCTGGGCATCGACATGGTGTGGTTCGGCGTGCTGCTGTGCGTGAACATGCAGACCTCGTTCATGCACCCGCCGTTCGGCTTCGCGCTGTTCTACTTGCGGGGCATCGCCGACACCCTGTTCAAGAACGGGGCGCTGCCCAAGAAGGTGGAGTCGCGCGACATCTACCTGGGCGCCGTGCCCTGGGTCGTGATGCAGCTGCTGCTGGTGGCCATCGTGATCTTCTTCCCGCAGACGGTGACCGTGTTCCTCGAGAAGGAAAAGGTCGTCGACATCGACAAGGTCAACCTCGACATGCCGGTGGACCCGAACGCGCCGCCCGCCACCGACAACGGCGTGAACATGGAAGACCCGTTCGGCAACCAGAAGACGCCCGAGGAAACGCCGGCGCCGGCGGCCCCGGCGGCGGGCGAAGCTTCCAAGCCGTGAGCGACGCCCGCCCCGGCGACGCCCCGAACGACCACCCCGCGACAACAGAAGGCGGCCCGCTCGAAAGCGCCGCCTTCCCGCCGCTGCTGCGCACGCTGGCGGTGGTGCTGGTGGTCGATCTCTTTGCCTTCGCGCTGTGGAGCCTGCCGTCGCTGCGCACCACCAGCTGGTCGGCCACCAGCCTGTTCGTCTTCGGCGTGGCGGGCCTGTGCGTGATCTGGGTCGGCTACTGGATCGTCTACAGCCGCACCCGCCTCGAAGGCGACGTGCTGACGCAGACCTGGCTGTGGAACAAGCGCGTGAGCGCGCAGGACGTGGCGCAGCTCAAGCTGGTGCACATCCGCATGCTCGAGCGCGTGATCGCGCCGCGCCTGCTGGTGCGCCGGCGCTTCGGCGGCATCACCTGGTTCCATGCCTACGACCCGCAGGTGCTGATCGCGTTCGGCGAACAGGTGGCGATGCGCACGCTGCCGTCCGCGCCGCCGCCCTCCCCCGACCCAGACCCCGCGTCCAAATGAAAAAAGCCCCGCCGAAACCGGCGGGGCTTTTTTCTTGTGAGGTGCGAAGCGCCGGGTTGCGGCGCCACGTGCCTTACAGCTTCTGCTGTTGCATGAAGCGGTCGAAGGTGCCTTCGGTGTAGCGGAACCAGGCGTTCTGGTCGGCCAGGAACTTGGACCAGTCGCTGTAGATCTTCTTCCACTCGGGGTTGCTGTTGTTCAGGTCCGAGTAGATCTGCTGGGCCGACTTGAAGGCAGCGTTCATCACGTCCTGCGAGAACGGACGCAGCTTGGTGCCCGAGCCCACGAGCTGCTTGAGCGCGATCGGGTTCTTGGCGTCGTACTTGGCCGTCATCGTGATGTTGGCGTGCGCGGCAGCCGCTTCGACCACGGCCTTGAAATCGGCCGACAGGCTTTCCCATGCCTTGGTGTTGATGTAGAAGTCGAGCTCGGGGCCGCCTTCCCACCAGCCGGGGTAGTAGTAGAACGGGGCGATCTTGTTGAAGCCCAGCTTCTGGTCGTCGTACGGGCCGACCCATTCGAGACCGTCGAGCGTGCCCTTTTCGAGCGCGGGGTACAGGTCGGCACCGGGGATCGATTGCGGGATCACGCCGAAGGGCTCGAGCACCTTGCCGGCGAACGGGTTGGTGCGGAACTTCAGGCCCTTCAGGTCGGCGACCGACTTGATTTCCTTGCGGAACCAGCCGCCCATCTGCGCACCCGTGTTGCCGCCCGGCAGGTTGATGATGTTGTACTTGGCGTAGAAGGCGCGCATCAGCTTCAGGCCGTTACCTTCGTACATCCAGGCGTTCTGCTGGCGGGTATTCATGCCGAAAGGCACGGCGCAGCCCAGGCAGAAGGTCGGGTCCTTGCCGTAGAAGTAGTAAGGCGCCGTGTGCGCCATTTCGACCGCGCCGCTCTGGATGCCGTCGACCACGCCGAAGGCGGGCATCAGCTCGCCGCCCGCGTGCACGGAGATCTGGAACTTGCCGCCCGTCATGTCGCTCACGCTCTTCGAGAACACCTCGGCGGTGCCGAAGATGGTGTCCAGCGACTTGGGAAAGCTCGATGCGAGACGCCAGCGAACGGTGGCTTGCGCGTGAACCGCGGGCGCGATGCCGGCAGCCAGAACGCCCGCGATGCCGGCGTTTTTGATGAGGGAACGACGATCCATTGAATTCACTCCGAGTGCTTTGGAAAAAACAAAACGCGGCTTGTGACCGCGTCAGGGACTTTTGTGAGTCCTTTTGATTGTAAAAACGCGCTTACAGGTGGCCGGCGGGGGTTTACCCTGCGACCTCTTGTCAAACGAAGCGTTTCTTGATCGCGGCGGCAATGCCGTCGGCATCGAGGCCGATCGATGCGAGCAGCTTGGCCGGATCGCCGTGCTCGATGAAGCGGTCGGGCAGGCCCAGTTGCAGCACCGGCTTCTGGATGCCCGCGGCCTGCAGGGCCTCGACCACCGCACTGCCCGCGCCGCCCATGATGGCGCCCTCTTCGAGCGTGACGAGCGCGTCGTGCGTGCCCGCGACCTGCAGCAGCAGTTCGACGTCGAGCGGCTTGGCCCAGCGCATGTTGACCACGGTGGCGTCGAGCGACTCGGCCGCGGTGAGCGCCGGGTACAGCAAGGTGCCGAAGGCGAGGATGGCGATGCGCAGGCCTTCGCGGCGGACCTCGCCCTTGCCGAAGGGCAGCGCGTCGAGCGTGAGATGCGGCGTGGTGCCGGCGCCCGCGCCGCGCGGGTAGCGCACGGCCACCGGGTGGTTCTGCTCGTAGGCGCTCGTCAGCAGCTGGCGGCACTCGCGCTCGTCGGCCGGGCAGGCGATGCTCATGTTGGGAATGCAGCGCAGGAACGGGATGTCGTACGCGCCCGCGTGCGTGGCGCCGTCGGCGCCCACGAGGCCCGCGCGGTCGAGCGCGAACACCACGGGCAGGTTCTGGATCGCCACGTCGTGGATCAGCTGGTCGTAGGCGCGCTGCAGGAAGGTCGAGTAGATCGCCACCACGGGCTTCAGGCCCTCGCAGGCCAGGCCGGCCGCGAAGGTGACGGCGTGCTGCTCGGCGATGCCGACGTCGTAGTAGCGATCAGGAAAGCGCTTCTCGAACTCCACGAGCCCCGAGCCTTCGCGCATCGCGGGCGTGATGCCCACGAGGCGGCCGTCGTGCGCGGCCGTGTCGCACAGCCACTGGCCGAAGACCTGCGTGAAGGTCTGCTTGGCCGCCGTGGTCGACTTGACCAGGCCCACCTGCGGATCGAACTTGCCCGGGCCGTGGTAGGCCACCGGGTCGGCCTCGGCGAGCTTGTAGCCCTGCCCCTTCTTCGTGACCACGTGCAGGAACTGCGGGCCGTCCAGGTGCTTGAGGTTCTCGAGCGTGGGCACCAGCGAGTCGATGTCGTGGCCGTCGATGGGGCCGACATAGTTGAAGCCGAACTGCTCGAACAGCGTGGCCGGCACGACCATGCCCTTGGCATGCTGCTCCAGGCGCTTGGCCAGCTCGAACAGCGGCGGCGCGTTGCGCAGCACGCTCTTGCCGACGCTCTTGGCGGCGGCGTAGAAGTTGCCGCTCATGAGCTGCGCGAGGTAGCGGTTGAGCGCGCCCACCGGCGGGCTGATCGACATGTCGTTGTCGTTCAGGATGACCAGCAGCTTGCAGTCGCACACGCCCGCGTTGTTGAGCGCCTCGAAGGCCATGCCGGCCGTGAGCGCGCCGTCGCCGATGATGGCCACGGCATGGCGCTTCTCGCCCTTCTGCTTGGCGGCCATGGCCATGCCGAGCGCGGCCGAGATGCTGGTCGACGAGTGGGCGGTGCCGAAGGTGTCGTACTCGCTCTCGGTGCGCTGCGGAAAGCCCGAGATGCCGCCCAGCTGGCGCAGCGTGGGCATGCGCTCGCGCCGGCCCGTGAGGATCTTGTGCGGGTAGGTCTGGTGGCCCACGTCCCACACCAGCCGGTCGTGCGGCGTGTTGAACACATGGTGCAGCGCCACCGTCAGCTCGACCGTGCCGAGGTTGGAGCTCAGGTGGCCGCCGGTGCGCGAGACGTTGTCGAGCACGCAGGCGCGCACCTCGTCGGACAGCTGCTTGAGCTGGGCCCGGTCGTACTGGCGGATCGGCGAAGGGTCGTGGAGAGTGGGAAGCAGCGGAGCCATGGAGGTGGGTTCTTTGTTCTTCTCAGCGGTCGCGGTCGACCACCATGTGGGCCAGGGCGCGCAATGCGGCAGTGTCGGGCAGGCCGCTCTTGTTCAGCGCGGCGATGGCATCGGCAAGAAGCTGGCTCGCCTGCGCGCGCGCGCCGTCCAGGCCGAGCAGCGACACGTAGGTGGGCTTGTCGGCCGCGGCGTCCTTGCCGGCGGTCTTGCCCAGGGTTTGCGAGTCGGCGGTGACGTCGAGGATGTCGTCGACCACCTGGAACGCCAGGCCGATGGCGGCGCCGTAGTCGCGCAGCGCCGCCAGCGCGACCGGCGACACGGTGCCGCAGGCGGCGCCCATCTCGACGCTGCCCTGCAGCAGCGCGCCGGTCTTCAGACGGTGCATTTCGCGCAGCTGGGTTTCGTTCAGTGCGATGCCGACGCTGGCCAGGTCGATGGCCTGGCCGCCTGCCATGCCCTGGCTGCCGGCCGCGCGCGCCAGCAGGCGGCACAGCAGGGCCTGCATGGCGGCGGGCACCTCGTCGCCCTCGGGCGCGAGCAGCTCGAAGGCCAGCGCCTGCAGCGCGTCGCCCGCGAGCAGCGCGTCGGCTTCGCCGAACTTCACGTGCACGGTGGGCTTGCCGCGGCGCAGCACGTCGTTGTCCATGCACGGCAGGTCGTCGTGCACCAGCGAATAGGCGTGGATGAGTTCGGTGGCGCAGGCCGCACGCAGCGCGGCGTGGGCATTGCCGCCGACCGCTTCATTGGCCGCGAGCACCAGCAGCGGCCGCAGCCGCTTGCCGCCGTCGAGCACGGCATAGCGCATGGCGTCACCCAGCAGCACCGGCGCATCGACGCCGACCCAGCGCGACAGCGCCGCTTCGACCGTGGCCAGATGGGGCTCGGCCCAGTTGGCCAGCGTCTTCGCGTCCCAGGGGGTGGTGGCGGTGGAAGTCATCGGGACGGCGCTCATTCGGCCGTCCAGGGCTTGAGGCTGCCTGCGTCGAGCACCTTGATCTGGTCCTCGACCGCCTGCAGCTTGTCGCGGCAGAAGCCGAGCAATGCGGCGCCGCGCTGGTAGCTGCCCAGCAGCTGGTCCAGCGGCAGCTGGCCCGATTCGAGTTCTGCAACCAGTTGTTCCAGTTCCTGGAGCCCGGCTTCGTAGCTGGCGGGCAGCGGCCCGGTGTCGGGCGTGGCCGCCGGGCTGGTCGTGGAAGGAGAAGGCACCTTGGGCATGCAACGAATCGTGGATGAAACGGAACATTTTAGGGCGGGGGCGCAACGAACCGCCGGGCAGCCTGCGCACGCGCGCGCGACCCTTTGCAACACCCTGTATGACGCCCGGGGATGCGAGGCCAAAACCCGGCGGGCGCAAAAATGCCCCCCGGGTACAATCCCCGCTTCCCCCGCCGGTCGCACCGGCACACCTCTTCGGGCCGTCACCCTTGCAGACGGCGCCTTCCGTTTTTTTCTTTTTTCTCCCTGTGGGGAGCTTGGTCAGGTCCTCCATGTCTGATTTAAGTCTTCAACTGCAGCAGGCCGCGAGCCAACTTCCAGTTACCGCGTATTTCGACGAGGCCTTGTACGCCCGCGAAATGCAGAACCTTTTCGCGCGAGGGCCCCGCTACGTCGGGCACCGACTGGCCGTGCCCGAGCCGGGTGACTTCCACACCCTGCCGCAAGAACACCAGGGCCGCGCGCTGGTCCACACGCCCAAGGGCGTGGAGCTCATCTCGAACGTCTGCCGCCACCGCCAGGCCCTCATCCTGCAGGGCCGGGGCCAGCTCGACACCCAGACCGGCGGCAACATCGTCTGCCCGCTGCACCGCTGGACCTACGCCGCCAAAGACGCGCGCACCACCGGCACGCTGATCGGCGCCCCGCATTTCGACCAGGACCCGTGCCTGAACCTGCACAACTACCCGCTCACCGAATGGAACGGTCTTCTGTTCGAGAAGAACGCCGACGGCAGCGGCCGTGACGTGGCGGCCGACATGGCGGGCCTGGGCCCGCAGGCCGACCTCGACTTCTCGGGCTACGCGCTCGACCGCGTCGAGCTGCACGAGTGCAACTACAACTGGAAGACCTTCATCGAGGTCTACCTCGAGGACTACCACGTCGGCCCGTTCCACCCCGGCCTGGGCAGCTTCGTCACCTGCGACGACCTGCGCTGGGAGTTCAAGCCCGAGTTCTCGGTGCAGACGGTGGGCGTGGCCAACCGCCTGGGCCGCGCGGGCAGCCCGGTCTACCAGAAGTGGCAGGAACAGCTGCTCAAGTACCGCGACGGCAAGCCGCCGAAGTACGGCGCGATCTGGCTCACCTACTACCCGCACGTGATGATCGAGTGGTACCCGCATGTGCTCACCGTGTCGACGCTGCACCCGGTGAGCCCGACCAAGACGCTCAACATGGTCGAGTTCTTCTACCCCGAGGAAATCGTCGCCTTCGAGCGCGAGTTCGTCGAGGCCCAGCAGGCCGCCTACATGGAAACCTGCGTGGAGGACGACGAGATCGCCGAGCGCATGGACGCCGGCCGCCGCGCGCTCATGCTGCGCGGCGACAACGAGACCGGCCCCTACCAGAGCCCCATGGAAGACGGCATGCAGCAGTTCCACGAGTGGTACCGCAACGCCATGCAGCAACCACGCGCCTGAACGCCACCCCGCCCCGCACCCGCCGGGGCTTTCTTTTTTCTGATCTGGATTCAATCGATGCAAGCGCTGTGGATGGTGCTCGGGGCCTTTCTGTTCGCCACCATGAGCGTGGTCGTGAAGGTGGCCTCGCAATGGTTCAACAGCGGTGAGATGGTCCTGGGGCGCGGCCTCATCGGCATCGTGTTTCTCTGGCTGCTGGCGCGCAACCGCGGCACCTCGCTGGCCACCAAGTACCCCGGCATGCACGCCTGGCGCAGCACCATCGGCGTGGTGTCGCTGGGCGCGTGGTTCTACGCCATCGCCCACATGCCGCTGGCCACGGCCGTCACGCTCAACTACATGAGCAGCGTGTGGGTCGCGGCCTTCCTGGTCGGCGGCGCGCTGCTGGCCTGGGTGCCGGTGCCCGGGCGCGACGGCCGCATCGAGCGCCCGCCGCTGCAGGGCCCGCTGGTGATGACGGTGCTCGCGGGCTTTGCCGGCGTGGTGCTCATGCTCAAGCCCACGGTGGGCGGCGGCGACGGTTTCGCGGGCATGCTGGGCCTGCTGTCGGGCGTCACGGCCGCCTTTGCCTACATGCAGGTGGTGGCGCTGTCGCGCATCGGCGAGCCCGAGCTGCGCACGGTCTTCTATTTCGCGGTCGGCTCGGCCGTGGCCGGCGCCTTCGCCACGGCCGCGACCGGGTTTTCGGGCGGCAGCTCGTGGACGTGGCAGCATGCGCTGTGGCTGCTGCCGATCGGCCTGCTGGCCGCCCTCGGACAGCTGTGCATGACCCGCGCCTACGCCACCGCCAAGACCCAGGCCGGCACACTGGTGGTGGCGAATCTGCAATATTCGGGCATCGTGTTCGCGGCCTTCTACAGCGTGGTGCTGTTCGACGACCGCATCGACGCCGCCGGCTGGGCCGGCATGGCGCTGATCATCGCCAGCGGCATCGCGGCCACCGTGCTGCGCCAGCGGGCCGTGCCGAAGGCGCCGGCCGAGGAACACTGAACGCAGCAGCCACGGCACCCATCGCCGAACCATTTTTCGAAGGAGCTCCCGCCATGTACACCACCCTCATCTCCGTCGAACAACTCAGGCAGCTGCGCGAGGGCGACTCGCCCCTCATGGTGTTCGACTGCAGCTTCGACCTCATGAAGCCCGAGGCCGGCGCGCAGCTGTATGCCGCCGCGCACATCCCGGGCGCGCAGTACGCCAACCTCGACACCGACCTCAGCGCCAAGCATGGCCTGCCCGGCGCGCGCGGCGACGTGGTGGTGGCGCAGGACGACGGCGTGCCCGCCTCGGGCGGGCGCCACCCGCTGCCCAGCCGCGAGAAGTTCGCGGCCTGGCTGTCGTCGGTGGGTTTTGCCAACACGATGCAGGCCGTGGTGTACGACCGCAACGGCGCCAACTACTGCGGGCGCCTGTGGTGGATGCTCAAGTGGATGGGCCACGACGCCGTGGCCGTGCTCGACGGCGGCCTGCAGGCCTGGCAGGCCGCGGGCGGCGAAGTGACCGACCGCGAAGAGCCCGCGCGCTTCCAGTCGAATTTCGTACAGGGCGAGCCGATCGCCAGGCTCGTGACCACCGACACCGTGGTGCGCCGGCTCGGCCAGCCTGACCAGAACCTGATCGACGCGCGTGCCGGTGCACGTTACCGCGGCGAGGTGGAACCTCTGGACCCGATCGCGGGTCACATCCCCGGGGCCCTGAACCGGCCCTTCGCCGACAACATCGGTCCCGACGGCAAGTTCAAGCCCGCCGCGCAACTGCGCGCCGAGTTCGAAGCGCTGCTCGCGGGGCGCGATGCGGCGACCGTCGTCCACCAGTGCGGCAGCGGCGTGAGCGCCGTGCCCAACCTGCTCGCGATGCAGATCGCGGGGTTCGGGACGACCGCGCTCTATGCCGGCAGCTGGAGCGAATGGAGCAACACGCCGGGGCTGCCGACCCGGCAAGGCGCAGAACCATGATGCACACCCTGCACACCCGACTTCGACGCACGTCCTCCGGCTTCGCACTGACCGCCGCCGCGCTGTTCGCGGCCGCAGCCCTTCCCGCACAGGCCCAGCAACAGCACGCGCATGTGCACGGCCAGCTCAAGCTCGACGTGGCCATCGACGGGCCCACCATCGTGATCGCCATGGAATCGCCGCTGGACAACATCGTCGGCTTCGAACGCGCGCCCAAGACCGACGCCGAGAAGAAGACCGTCGAAGCCGCCATCGCCCAGCTGCGCGCGGCCGACAAGCTCTTCACCATCGACCCCGCCGCCAACTGCAAGCTCGGCCCCGTCGACCTGCGCTCCGGCGCGCTCGGCCTGGGCAACCCCGACCCCGCCGAATCGAGCGGGCACGCCGACCTCGACGCCTCTTTCTCCTTCAACTGCACCCAGGCCGCCGCCGCGAAGTTCATCGACCTGAACCTGTTCTCGGCCTTCAAGGGCGCACGCCAGATCGACGTGCAGATCGCCACTGCGCAAGGCCAGTTCAAGCGCCAGCTGAAGCGCCCGAGCGGCGCGCAGGCGGCGCAGCCTTCCCGCCTGACGCTGGGCAAGTGACAGCGTGAGCACCCTCCCGCAGGCCGAGACCACGCACTTGCGCGTCGTGCTCGCCGCCGACGCCCTGCGCTTCACCTGGCCCGGCGTGAAGACACCCTGCATCGACATCGAGGCCCTGCGCATCACGGCGGGTGAATCCGTGTTCCTGCACGGCCCGAGCGGCTGCGGCAAGAGCACGCTGCTGTCGCTGCTGGCCGGCGTGCTGGTGGCCGACGAAGGCCGCGTCACGCTGCTGGGCCACGACTGGGCCAAGCTCTCGGGCACGCAGCGCGACCGCGCCCGCGTGGCGCACGTGGGCTACATCTTTCAGCAGTTCAACCTGCTGCCCTACCTGAGCGTGCTCGACAACGTGCTGCTGCCCTGCCGTTTCTCGGCTCGGCGCGAGGCTCAGGCTGCGCGCAACGGCAGCTCGCGCGACGAGGCCGAGCACCTGCTCGACCAGATGGGCCTGGACCGCGCGCTGTGGAAGCGCCAGGCGCTGCAGCTCTCGGTGGGCCAGCAGCAGCGCGTGGCCGCGGCGCGCGCGCTCATCGGCCAGCCCGAGGTCGTCATCGCCGACGAGCCCACCTCCGCGCTCGACGAAGACCGGCGCGAAGCCTTCCTCGACGTGCTGCTCACGGCCTGCGCCGTGAACCACAGCGCGCTCGTGTTCGTGAGCCACGACCAGCGCATCGCGCAGCGCTTTGCGCGGCACGTGCTGCTGCCGGAGATCAACCGTGCGGCATCGAGCGCGATGGCGGTGGACGCATGAAAGCGTTGTTCTCCATTGCCTGGCGCAGCGCCTGGAACCGCCGCTTCACGCTCGCGCTCACCGTGTTCTCGATCGCGCTGTCGACCTTCCTGCTGCTCGGCGTCGAGCGCATCCGCACCGAGCTGCGCGAGAACTTCGCGTCGTCGGTCTCGGGCACCGACCTCATCGTGGGCGCGCGCACCGGCTCCACGCAGCTCCTGCTGTACTCGGTGTTCCGCATCGGCGCGGCCACCAACAACATCTCGTGGAAGAGCGTGCAGGCACTGCAGGCGCACCCCGGCGTCGACTGGGTGGTGCCGCTGTCGCTGGGCGATTCGCACCGCGGTTTCTCGGTGCTCGCGACCACGCCCGAGTACTTCACGCACTTCCGCTACGGCGACCGCCAGACCTTGAAGCTGCGCGAAGGCAAACCCTTCGACGCGCTGTTCGATGCCGTGGTTGGTGCCGAGGTGGCCGACAAGCTCGGCTACCACGTGGGCCAGAAGATCACGCTCGCCCACGGCAGCGGCGAACTCAACGTGGCCGAGCATGCCGACAAGCCCTTCACCGTGGTGGGCGTGCTCGCGCGCACCGGCACGCCGGTCGACCGCACAGTGCACATCGGCCTCGCGGCCATGGAAGCCATCCACCTCGAATGGGTGGGCGGCGCGCCGATGCCGGGCGTGAAGATCCCGGCCGAGCAGGTGCGCAAGTTCGACCTCACGCCCAAGAACGTGACGGCCGCGCTCGTGGGCCTGAAGAACCGCGCCGCCGTGTTCGGCGTGCAGCGCTGGATCTCCACCTACACCGGCGAGCCGCTCATGGCCATCCTGCCCGGCGTGGCGCTCGACGAGCTGTGGAGCGTGATCGGCATCGGCGAGAACGCGTTGCTGCTGATGTCGGCCCTGGTCGCACTCGTGAGCCTCGCGGGGCTGGTGTCGGTGGTGATGGCGGGCCTGAACGAACGCCGCCGCGAGCTTGCCGTGCTGCGCGCCGTGGGCGCGGGCCTGCGCCATGTGCTGGCGCTGCTGGCGCTCGAAGGCGCGCTGGTCACCGTGCTGGGCGTGCTGCTGGGCGTGACGATGGCGGTGCTTGGCATCGCCCTGCTCTCGCCATGGCTGCAGGCGCAGTTCGGGCTGACGCTGAGCCTGTCCGAACCTACACTGAACGAATGGCTGCTGACGGCGAGCCTGCTGGTCGCCGGCTGGCTCGCGAGCCTGCTGCCCGGCATCCGGGCCTATCGCCTGTCGCTGGCCGACGGCCTTTCTCCGAGAATCTGACCATGACGAAGACCTCCACACCCCGCGTGCTCACCGCCCTGTCGATGCTGCTGGCCGGCGCCGGCCTCGCAGCCGCCGCCTGGGCCGCCGAGCCCGCACCGAAGGACACCACCGCGACCAACCCGCTGGGCGGCAAGCCGGCAGCAGCCGCGCCCCAGGCCGCGGCGGGCCAGCCGCGCCAGATCAGCTGGGAAGAGCTCGTGCCCAAGGACTGGGACCCGGCCAAGGCCTTCAAGGGCATCGACCTGAGCACGCTCGACGACGGCGACCCGCGCGCCAACGAACTGCTGATGAAGATGCAGGAGGTGTCGAACAACGCGCCCACCAACCCCGCGCTCAACGGCGTGGAAGTGAAGATCCCCGGCTTCATCGTGCCGCTCGAAGAGGCCAAGGGCGAGGTCACCGAGTTCCTGCTCGTGCCCTACTTCGGCGCCTGCATCCACACGCCGCCGCCGCCGGCCAACCAGATCCTGCACGTCATTCCGCAAAAGGGCGCCAAGTTCCGCGCCATGGACACCGTGTGGGTCACCGGCAAGCTGCAGACGCTGCGCAACGACTCGATGATGGGCGTGAGCGGCTACCACGTGAAGGCCAGCAGCGTCACCAAGTATTCGGGCGGCGCCAAGTAACGACAGAGGTTCTTCCCCGGGCGATCGCCACGTCGCCCGGTGGTCTCGTGGTCCTGCGCCGACAGGATGGGCGGCGCACCGCCGACACAGACCGTTGCATCCGGGGCGCAGGCTGTGTCATCGCCTGCTCTGGCCCGCCGTTGAAGGAGTTCCGGGCACCCTGCCGGCGTCTTCAGGACATGCCAGATGACACCCTCTCCCCACCGCCCCCTCCTTCAGCGGCGCCTCATGGCTTCGCTGTGCGTCGCAGCCTTGTTCGTTGCAGGCTGCGACAAGCCCGCGCCGCCACCTCCCGCCGCTGAAGCACCGGCCACCCAGGCCCCCGCGCCCGTCGCCGCGCCGGTGCCGGCCGCCTACACGCCGCCTTCGGCCGAGCAGCTCTACCAGCTGGTCGCGCCGATTGCGCTGTACCCCGACAAGCTCGTCGCGCAGATCCTGGCCGGAGCCACCTACCCCGATCAGATCACCGCGGCCCACGGCTGGCTGCAGCAGAACCCCACGCTCAAGGCCGGCCCGCTCGCCGACGCCGCCAACCAGCAGCCGTGGGACCCGAGCGTGAAGTCGCTCACCGCGTTCCGGCCCGTGATGGACCAGATGGCCGGCAACATCGCGTGGACCACCTCGCTGGGCAAGGCCTACTACAACGACCCGGCCGACGTGATGAACGCGATCCAGGTGATGCGCCAGCGCGCAGCGAAGGCCGGTCGCCTCAAGAACAACGACAAGCTGCGCATCGCGCGCGCCGCGACGCCGCCCAACTACACGCCCGCGCCCGACATGCAGCCGATGTACGCGGGCCCCCTGGTGATCGAGCCGCCCGAGGAGCTCATCACCATCGAGCCCGTGCAGGCCGACGTGGTGTACGTGCCGCGCTACGACCCGCAGGTCGTGTACGACACGCCCGTGGCCGTCTACCCCGGCTATGCCTATGCACCGCCGCCGGTGGTGGTCGAGCCCGGCTACAGCCGTGGCCAGGTGGCCGCAGTGGGCGCGCTGGCCTTCGGCAGCGGCGTGATCGTCGGCTCGGCGCTGGAGCGCCACGGCTGGGGCTGGAACGCCTGGAACATGAACTGGGGCGCGCCGCGCTGGCGCGACCGCGCGGCACCGCCGCCACCGGCCTACCGGCCTGCGGTGGTCTACAACAACAGCACGTATGTGTCGCGCTCGACCACGGTGGTCAACAACGTGCGCAACGTCTACAACAACAACAACTACGCAGGCGATCGCAGCGGCCCGCCGACCGGTGCGGCGGCATGGCAAGCGGCGCAGCAGCAAGAGCAGCTGCAACAACAGGCGCGTGCCCAGCAGCAACAGCAACAAGCGCTGATGCAGCAGCAGGCGGCCCAGAACCAGTTGCGCGAGCAACAGCAGGCCCAACAGGAACAGGCCTTGCGCCAGCGCCAGGACCAGCAGGAGCAGGCCCGTCGACAGCAGATGCAGCAGCAACAAGCGGCGCAGAACCAGCAGCGTCAGCAGCAGGCGCAGCAGGAACAGGCGCGCCGCCAGCAGCAGATGCAACAGGACCGGGCCCTGCGCCAACGCCAGGATCAGCAGGAACAAGCCCGTCGCCAGCAGATGCAGCAACAGCAGGCCACGCAGGACCCGCAGCGTCAGCAGCAAGCCCAGCAGGAGCAGGCACGACGTCAACAGCAAGCGCAACAGGAACAAGCACTGCGTCAGCGGCAAGACCCGCAGGACCAGGCCCGTCGCCAACAGATGCAGCAACAGCAGGCCGCGCAAGACCAGCAACGTCAACAACAGGCGCAGCAGGAACAGACACGGCGCCAGCAGCAAGCGCAACAGGAGCAGGCACTGCGTCAACGCCAGGACCCGCAGGACCAAGCGCGTCGCCAGCAGCAGGCGCAGCAACAGGAACAGGCGTTGCGCCAGCAACGCCAGGACCAGCAGGAGCAGGGCCGCCGCCAACAGATGCAGCAGCAACAGGCGCAACAGGAACAGCTACGTCGCCAGCAGGAACAGCAGCAGGCCCAGGCCGCCCAGCAACAGCAACGGCAGGCGCAGCAGGAACAGGCCCGGCGCGCGCAACAGATGCAGCAGCAGGCTCAACAGGAACAGGCCCAGCGAGCGCAGCAGATGCAGCAACAGGCTCAACAGGAGCAGGCCCGTCGTCAGCAGCAGTTGCAACAGCAACAACAGGCGCAGGCCCAGGCCGCGCAGCAGCAACGCCAGGCCCAGATGGAACAGGCGCGCCAGATGCAGATGCAACAGCAGCAGGCCGCCCAGGCCCAGCAACGCCAGCAACAGGAGCAGATGCAGCGCCAGCAGATGCAGCAACAACAGCAGGCCGCGCAGAACCAGGCCCGCCAGCAGCAGCACCAGCAGGAACAGATGCAACGCCAGCAGGCGCAACAGCAGCAGGCCCAGGCTCAGGCCGCAGCGGCGGCGGCTGCCGCCCATCGCCGCCGTCCGGGCGATCCCAACCCACCGCAGTGAACCCGCGGCCCCTGCCGCGGGCGCACTGCGCGCTACGAACTCAGTTCTTGCCGATCTCGGTCAGCAGCCGCGTCACGAGGTACAGGCGCGGCACGATCGAGTCGACCTCGATGTACTCGTCGCGCGCGTGGTAGCCGAAGCCCGCGAGGCCGAAGCTCTCGACCACCGTAGCCTTGCCCGAGCGGCCCGCGAAGCCCGCGTCGGTGCCGCCGCCGGTCATCGGCGTCAGCGCCAGTTCGCGGTCGAGCTCCTTGTAGATCGCCTGTGCCTTCTCGGCCAGCGCGCGGCCCTTGGCGCCCGCGACGAAGGCCGGACGGCCCACCTCGACCTTCACCGTGGTCTCGGTGTCGGGAATCAGCTTGCCGCTGGCGATCTTGGCCTGCAGCGCCTCGGTGAGTTTCTTCTCGGCACCGGGCTGCGTGATGCGGATGTCGCCCAGCGCCTGCGCCTTCTCGGTGATCTGGTTGATCGGGCCGGTGGCGCGCGCCACGGTCCAGTTCAGCGTCACGCCGGGGATGTCCTTGGCGAGGTCCTTGGTCTGCAGCATCTGGTACGACAGCTCGTACAGCGCGTTGCGGCCCAGCTCGGGCGCGGCGCCGGCGTGCGCCGCGCGGCCCTTCACCTCGAGCGTGGCCTGCGCGATGCCGGCCGCGCCGAGCAGCAGCGACTCGCCCTTGGCCACGGCCTTGGCGGCCGTCGGCTCGAAGGACAACACCGTGTCGTGCAGGTCGGCCGTGGTGGCGATGAGTTCGCCCGAGCCCACCGAGCCCACCTCTTCGTCGGGGTTCACGAGCACGGTGAGCGTGTCGTAGTCGCGCCAGCCCGCGTCGGCCAGGATCTTCAGCGACGCCATCATCACCGCGAGGCCGCCCTTGTCGTCGGCAATGCCTGGGCCGTAGATGCGGTTGCCGTCCACCTTGTAGGGCTGGCTGTTCAGGATGCCCGGCGCGTACACCGTGTCCATGTGGCCCTGCAGCATGATCTTGCGCTTGCCCGTGCCCTTGATCGTGCCGATGACGATGTCGGCGCCCGCGCCGGCCGAAGCCTTGCGGCGTTCCGTCTTGAAGCCGGCCGCCTTCAGGCGCCCTTCGATCACGTCGGCCATCTTCATCAGGCCCTCGACGTTCAGGCTGCCCGACTCGATGGACACCATCTCCTTCAGGTTGTCGATAACGGCGGGCTGCGCCTTCTCGGCAGCGGCGAGCAGCTTCGCATCGGGCGCCGCCTGCGCGGTGGCCACGGCGCCGAGCGCCAGGCCGCAGGCCAGGGCGACGGAACGCAGGGAGAAGAAAGACGAGGTACGCATGGTCATGAGAGTCTCTTTTCCTGGAGTGATTGGCGGGCGCCAGCATAGCGACATGGCGGGCGAAGCGGCGCAAATCGGCGACAGCGCCCGGGCGGCGGTTTACAGTGCGCCGCATCCTTCCACACGCCGCCTGTCCAAGACCATGAGCCTCGCGAACGACGCCAGATTCTGGGACCGCAGCTCGCGCCGCTACGCGAAGAGCGCCATCGCGGACGAGGCCGGCTACGCGCGCACGCTCGAGCGGACCCGCGCTCTCTTCAAGCCGGACGCGCGCGTGCTCGAGCTGGGCTGCGGCACCGGCACGACGGCCCTGCGCCTCGCGAGCCACGCCCGCGCGTACCTGGCGACGGACATCGCCGAAGGCATGATCGCCATCGCCGAAGAGAAGCACGCCGCCGCCCCGGTCCCCGGCCTGTCGTTCCGCGTGGCGACCGCCGAGACGCTGGCACCGAACGAAGGCCCCTTCGACGCCGTGCTGGGGTTCAACTACCTCCACCTGGTGCGCGACCTGCCCGGCACGCTGCGCCGCATCCACGCCCTGCTCGCACCGCAGGGCCTGTTCATCTCCAAGACGCCCTGCCTCGGCGACATGACCCCGCTGCTGCGGCTGGCCTTGCTGCCCGCGATGCGCGCGATCGGGCTGGCGCCGCATGCCGGCGTGTTCCGGGCGGAAGAGCTCGGGGCGCATCTGCAGGCCGCCGGCTTCGAGGTCCTTGCGAGCGAGAACCACGCGACGAAGGGTGGCGAGAACCGCCCCTTCATCGTGGCGCGCAAGCGGTGACCTGCACTTCGGCGCAGGGCGCCGCCCTGCCCCGATCCGCTACCATCCGAGCCGCGGTGCAAGCCGCGCCCGGGCCCGCGGGAAGGGTTGAACCCACTTGCCTTCTTCATGACGATCCACAGCCTTTTGTGCAGCCGGATTTGCGGGTCATCGGCGCCTGATGCACGGAGGTTTCCATGAAGCGCATTCCCGCCCGGCCCGACATCGGCCACCTGAAGAAGCAAGCCAAGGAACTGCTGGCGCTCTACCGCAGCAACGACCCCACGGCCTTTCACCGATTTCGCAGTGCCTTGCCCGCCGCGTCGGGCAAGTCCGATGGCGCCCTCGCAGGCCAGGGCTTGCGTCTGCACGATGCGCAGTCGTGCGTGGCGCGCGAGTACGGCTTCGCCTCGTGGGCCGACCTGCAGGGCTTTGTTCTCACCCGCAGGGCGCAGGCCGATGACCCGGCCAAGGCAGTGCTTCATTGGCTGCGCCTCGTGTATGCGGGCGACATCGCTGGTAGCACGAACCGCGCACGGCCCGCGGCGGCCTTGCGCATGCGCGACGAGAACCCCGCCCTGGCGGCGGCTGGCGACCCTTGGGTGGCCTGCGCCATCGGCGATGAAGCCGCGCTGCGCCACGCCACCGCGCAAGACCCCGCATGGGTCCATCGCGCGGGCGGCCCGCTGCAGCTGCCGCCGCTCGTCGCCGTCACCCATTCCGGCCTGATGCGACTGCCGGGCCATCGCGAACGCCTGCATGCGTGTGCGAAGTTCCTGCTCGACGCCGGCGCGTCCCCCGATCAATCGGCCGGCAACCGCTGGCCTCCCGCATCGCTCGAAGCGCCGGCCGACACCGAGCGGCTTTCCGCGCTGTACGGCGCGGCCGGCCAAAACCACGACCCCGAACTGACGAAGCTGCTGCTCGACGCCGGGGCCGACCCGAACGACGGCGAATCGCTGTACCACTCGCTGGACCAGCCCGCCTGCACGAAGCTGCTGCTGGAAGCCGGCGCGCACGTGACGGGCTCGAACGCGCTGTACCGGGTACTCGACCTGGACGACGTCGGGACGCTGCGCCTCCTGCTCGCGCACGGCGGCGACGCGAACGAACCGCCGCAGGGCCCACCCATCTCGGACTGGGGTTCGCCGCTGCTGTGGGCCCTTCGCCGCCGCCGTTCACCGGCGCACATCCAGGCCTTGCTGGCCGCTGGCGCGCACCCCAACGTGTTCACGCATGACGGCACACCCGCCCACACGGTCGCCCTGCGCTTCGGGCTGACCGAGGTCGCGCAGCTGCTGCAGGCGGCGAGCGGTGAGCAGACGCCGCTCTCCACCAGCGAAGCCTTCATCGCTGCATGCGCGCGCGGCGACGAAGCCACGGCGCGCGAACTGCAGGCGCGGCACCCTGGCCTCATCGGCTCGCTCGACACCACGCAGCTTCGCCTGCTGCCCGAGCTCGCAGCGCAGGGCTGCAGCGATGCGGTGAAGGCGATGGTCACGCTCGGCTGGCCGCTCGAAGTCCGTGGCGGCGACTGGGACGCCTCGGCGCTCAACCACGCCGTGTTCTGCGGCGATGCGGCGCTCACCCGGTTCCTGCTCGCACACGGCGCCGACTGGCAGGCGCTGCACGGCTTCGGCGACAACGCCTGCGGCTCCTTGTCGTGGGCCTCGCTCAACGAGCCCGTCGAAGGCGGCGACTGGGTGGGCTGTGCCCAGGCCCTGGTGGCGCACGGCATGCCTCCCGCGCGGCCCGACCCGCAGGACGCGAACGGCGTGCTCCTCGGTGCGCGGCGCAGCGTGTTCTCGGACGAGGTCACGGACTTCCTGCTGGGCGCGTCGATGGCGTGAAGCGGGACGGGGCCGCGCGCTCAGCGCACCACCATCGCCCCGAACACCACGATCAACAAGGCCAGGTAGACCTTGGCGTGGACGCGGTCCGGAATGCGCCCGATCCACAGCGCGGCGAAGCGGATGCCGATCCACGAACCCACCACGAGCGCCGCCGCCGCGCGCACGTCGACATACCCGACGTGCCACGGCCCGAACGTCGGCGTCGAGGTGGCGGACAGGGCCACGTAGGTGGCCGTGCCCGCCAGCGCGACCGGCAGGGACAGCGGATTGGCCATGGCCGTCGCGCGGCTCATCTCGATGCCGCGACGGCGCATGAGCGGCACCGTCATCACGCTGCCGCCGACCCCGAGGAACGCGGCAATCCAGCCGATCGCCAGGCCCGACAGCGTCGTGGCCGCGAGAGAGGGCGCCGCCTTGCTCGCCATGATCGGCGAAAGAAAGCCGGGGCGCAGCCAGCAGTCCACGATGGTCAACGCGAGGTACGCCGCAAACGCCCAGCGCAGCCATTCCCCGTGAACAGCAGTGGCGGCCAGCGCCCCCAGCACCGCACCGGCTCCGATGACGCCCAGCAGCGGCCTGATGTGCGACCAGTCCAGCGTTCCTGCACGCTGATGCCGCCACGTGGCCAGCAACGCGCCGAAGACCATCACGCAGGTGGACGTGGCCACCGCGATCTGCATGGCCGACTGCCCGACGGCGCTGTCGGCCGCATTCAGCTGGGACAGCAGCTGGTAGAGCAACGGGACCACGACGAATCCGCCGCCGAAACCGAACAGCACGGTGGTGACGCCCGTCAGACCTCCGCACACCACCAACATCACATACAACGACACAAGGCACTCCATCGACACGGAAAGAAGCCTCGAGGCTAGAGTCCGAGGGACTGGCGCGCTTGCGATGTTCGGTCAACAATATTTGCGTTCCGGCCAACCCCTGAATCCGCTGCCGTGCGCAACCAGCCTCTCGACACCCTCGACCCCACGCCCCGCGCCGTGCTGGCCATCGGCACCGACTACGCGCCCGGCACCCTGCTCGAAATGCACAGCCACCGCCGTGCCCAGTTTCTCTACGGCGCGACCGGGCTGATGGAGGTGGGCACGGACGACGGCGCCTGGGTCGTGCCGCCCCACAGCGGTGTCTGGATTCCGGCCGGCAAGCCGCACCGGGTGCGGATGGTGGGCGTCAGCACCCGAAGCCTCTACATCGAGCCGGCGGCTGTGCCGCGCGGTGGTCCGCAGTGCGAAGTGCTGGCCGTGTCGCCGCTGCTGCGGCAGCTGTTGATCGAGGCCATCGACGTGCCGGCGCTGTACGACGAACGCGGCCGCGACGGCCTGTTGATGTCGCTGGTGCTGAAAGAAGTCGGCCGCGCGGCGGCCCTGCCCTTCTTTGCGCCGCTGCCGGGCGAGCCGCGGCTGGCGGCGCTGTGCATCGCCTTCCTGCACGCGCCCGACGTGCGCACGTCGCCCCTGGCCTGGGCACGGCAGCTGCACCAGAGCGAACGCACCTTCAGCCGGTTCTTCCGCCTGCACACCGGGATGGCGTTCGCCGAATGGCGCAGCCAGGCCTGCCTGCTCTCGGCCATGGCCCAGCTGGCAATGGGCCGGCCGGTGACCGCGGTGGCGCTTCAGCTGGGCTACGACAGCCCGGGCGCCTTCTCCACCATGTTCCGCAAGCGGCTCGGGCAGAAGCCTTCGGCGTTCATCGCGGCCTGAGGCGCAGTTTCTCGCCCGAGGCGATGCATGGCATTCTTCGCCTGCTTGCCACCGATTCACAGGGAGTGAAACCAATGAAGCCTCGTCTGCCCAAGCACCGCGCCGTGCTGGCATGCCATCTCGTTGCATCCGCCTGCGCTGCAGCGACCTTGCTGACTGCAGTTGCCACACACGCCGCCGACACCTGGACCGAGATCGCCACCACCCCGCGCAAGCAGGTGCTGCTGCAACGCGATTCGGTCAAGCCGCATGGCGATGCCGTGGAGGCGTGGACGCTCTACCGCTACGACGAGCTGCAGACCGACGTGGGCAAGACCCCGTTTCGCACCTCGCGCTATCTCTACGACTACGACTGCAAGGGCCGGCGCGAGAAGATGCGCCGCGTCGTGAGCCACAACGGGCCGCTGGAAGTGCACGACATCGACCTCGCCCGGCGCAGCGAGTGGAAAGCCGTGGGCGGCCCGACCACGGTGAGCGGGATCGTGTTCAAGCACGTGTGCGCGAAGGTGCGCTGACCCAAAAGACGCACGGGTGAGTTCCAGCAACGTGAAGAGGGCCTGAGGGCCCTGCGTTGCCAGCAGGAACGGCCACTGCTACGATGCCCCTCCGCGGGAAAACAGCCTCCCGCGCTGCAAAGCAAGACGGTGTCCCGTCCAAGCGCTGGTGACCCTCAACGGAGTTTTCCGTGGACACCGCCTTGCCTGACGCCCCCTCTGCGCTTCCTGCGCCCCCTGCCCCCATTTCCTTTGCCGAAGCGCTTCGCTTCTGGCTCAAGCTCGGCTTCATCAGTTTCGGCGGGCCCGCCGGGCAAATCGCGATCATGCATGCGGAGCTGGTCGAGCGACGGCGCTGGATCAGCGAGAAGCGCTTCCTGCATGCGCTGAACTTCTGCATGCTGCTGCCCGGCCCCGAGGCGCAGCAGCTGGCCACCTACATCGGCTGGCTCATGCACCGCACCTGCGGCGGCCTCGTGGCCGGCGCCCTGTTCGTGCTGCCCTCGCTGTTCATCCTCATCGCGCTGTCGTGGGTCTACCTGCGCTTCGGCAACGTGCCGGTGGTGGCCGGCGTCTTCTACGGCATCAAGCCGGCGGTCACCGCGCTGGTGCTGCATGCGGCGCACCGCATCGGCAGCCGCGCGCTGAAGAACCGGTGGATGTGGGGCATCGCCGCCGCGGCCTTCGTCGCCATCTTTGCGTTCGACGCGCCGTTTCCGGCGATCGTGCTGGCCGCCGGCCTCATCGGCCACGTCGGCGCGCGACGGGCGCCCGAGGTGTTCGCACTCGGCGGCGGCCATGGCAGCGCGCAACAACACTACGGCCCGGCGTTGATCGACGACGACACGCCCACGCCGGCGCACGCGCGCTTTTCCCGCGCGCACCTGCTGAAGATCCTGGGCATCGGCCTGGGCCTGTGGCTGCTGGCCATGGGCGTGCTCGCCGCGACCCAGGGCCTGCACGGCACGCTCACGCAGATGGGCGGGTTCTTCACCAAGGCCGCGCTCTTGACCTTCGGCGGCGCCTATGCCGTGCTGCCCTACGTGTACCAGGGGGCCGTCGAGCAATACCACTGGCTCTCCGGCGCGCAGATGATCGACGGGCTGGCGCTGGGAGAAACCACGCCGGGGCCGCTCATCATGGTCGTGGCCTTCGTCGGCTTCGTCGGCGGCTGGCTGACGCAGGTGCTGGGGCCCGACTCGCTGTTCCTCGGCGGCGCGCTGGCCGCGACGGTCGTCACCTTCTTTACCTTCCTGCCCTCGTTCATCTTCATCCTGGCCGGCGGGCCCGCCATCGAGGCCACGCACGGCCGGCTGGGCTTCACGGCGCCGCTGTCGGCGATCACCGCGGCGGTAGTGGGCGTGATCCTGAACCTGGCGCTGTTCTTCGCGTACCACGTGCTCTGGCCGCATGGCTTCGCAGGCCGCTTCGATGCGGTGTCGGCGGTGATTGCCGTGGCCGCGACGCTCGCCCTGTTCCGCTTCAAGGTCGGCGTGATGCCACTGCTCGGTGCCTGCGCGGCCATCGGGCTGGCAGTCACCCTGTTGCTTCCGCTGCTGCGCTGAAGGAGTCGTCATGGACGCCCGAACTCAAGCCTTGCCCTTCGATCCCGCCGCGCTGCGCGGCCTGTCGGCGCAACTTCTGAACAGCCACCACCAGAACAACTATGGCGGTGCCGTCAGGCGCCTCAACGCCATCCGCGCGCAGCTCGCCACGGCATCGTTCACCGCCATGCCCGGCTTCGCGCTCAACGGCCTCAAGCGCGAAGAGCTCATCGCCAGCAACTCGATGCTGCTGCACGAGCTGTACTTCGCCTCGCTCGGCGGCGACGGCCAGACGATGGAGCCCGCCATGGCACTCGCATTGGCTGCAAATTTCGGCAGCGTCGACCGATGGCGCGAGGAATTCGCAGCGATGGGCAAGGCGCTCGGCGGCGGTTCGGGCTGGGTGCTGCTCACCTTCCAGCCGCGCGAGGGCACGCTGGTCAACCAATGGGCTGCTGACCACACCCACGCGCTGGCGGGCGGCACGCCCCTGCTGGCGCTGGACATGTACGAGCACGCCTACCACCTGGACCACGGCGCCGCCGCCGGCGCGTATGTCGAAGCCTTCATGGCCAACATCGACTGGGCCCCGGTGTACGCGCGCTACCAGCAGGCTGTGCACGCCGCCAGTGAGCCCTTCGGCGCGACAGCTGACGACGTGGCCGGCTCGATGCTGCTCGACGTGCGCCGTGCCGGCGTGTTCGCACAGGCCGCGTCGATGCTCCCCGGTGCCCGCTGGCGCGACCCGGCGGCGGTCGAGCACTGGGCCGTCGAGCTCCCGGCCGACCGCGCGCTGGTCGTCTACTGCGTGTACGGCCACGAGGTCGGACGCAGCACGGCCCTGCGGCTGCGCGCCGCGGGCCTGGATGCCCGTTATCTGCGCGGCGGCATCGACGGCTGGCAGGCCGCCGGCCGGCCGCTCCAGCCCAAGCCTGCCGACCCAGGAGCCACGCCATGAAATGGATCACCCGCGAACACCCGAAGATCGACCGCATCGCCTGCCCGTGGCTGATCCTGCGCTTCATCGACCGCGAGGCCGAGTTTCTCTACGTGCCGTCGGCCGACGTGCTGACGATGGCGCAAAGCACCGGCGCCACGCCCTACGACATTCCGGGCGTGGAGATGAGCCACGTCGGCGAGCGCTGCAGCTTCGACGCCTTCCTCGCGAAGTACCGGCTCACCGAGCCTGCGCTGCACCAGCTGGCCGACATCGTGCGCGGTGCGGACACCGCGCGGCTCGACCTCACGCCGCAGTCGGCGGGGCTCTACGCGATCTCGCTGGGCCTGTCGCGCGTGTTTGCCGACGACCACGCGATGCTGCGGCACGGGCTCGTGATGTACGACGCGCTCTATGCCTGGTGCAGCGAGGGCCGTGGCGAGACGCACCACTGGCCGCCGAAGATGCCGGGGTGAAGCGGGTCGGAGGACGATGGCCTGCCTTGCCGGAAGCACGCTAACATTTCGCCCGGCTCCGCCGCACCACCCGGGTCGGACCCTTGAGCGCACAGCGACAACCCAGGGTGTCACCGCAAATGGAGCGTCCCGATGTGGAGCATCCTGGCCGACCTTGTCGTCGGCATCTTCGATTTCGCTCTCGATGTCCTGCTGTTCCGCGGCCTGCGCCGCAAGCACGGCCAGCGCAACCGCAGCGTGGCGGAAGACACCGTCGAGGTCGCGCGCTTCGACTTCGTCACGTTGACTTTCATCGCGCTGGTCAGCGTCGGCTTGATGTTGATCCTGGCGCTCGGATTCGATGTGCCGGCGGGCTGGAGCATGGGCATCGGCATCACCTTCGGCGCAATCTGGGGCCTCTGGCGGTATGTCCAGCTGGTTCGTGAGTGAGTGATGAACGCATGAAGCATTCAAGAGGGTCAACGATGCCGAGCATGACTCGTCTCACACACCTGGCCACCGGGGTTTCGATCGCAGCGGCCGCCTTGCTGATCGCCAGTTCCGCGTCAGCACAGTCCCTTGCCTGCAACGGCTACCTCGTCGGAAAAGGAGCGTCGCCCGCGACCTTGCTCCAGACCTGCGGCGAACCGGTCTACCGGCAGATGGTCTGCGAGCCGATGGTGCAGCTCGGCTGGGTCCTCACGCCCTATCGGCCGGGCAGCCCCGAGGCCGTGCTGGCCACCCAGTGCGTGCCGATGGAAGAGTGGACCTACGACCGCGGGCCGGGCACCTTCTTCGGCATCGTGCGCATCTACAACGGCACCATCGAATCGGTGCGCGACGGGGACCGCGGCCGTTAGGGGGTCGACCGATCGGCGCGCCCGAAACGCCCGGCAACATCTCCGGTACCCACTACAGGGGAGGACGCCCGCGCAACGGCGTTGACGACGATGCCTGGCAGGGCCACCATGGCCCATCGTCCCCGTCACGCATGCCCGAACAGGCAACGGACTCGTTGGAGCAAGGGAGCAGGCCCGCTCTGTTCAGAGCTTTCAAGGAGTTCCCATGGCCGACGAAAGCGACAAGGTGTTCGCGGGCTCGATCCCGAAGTTCTACGACACGCTGATGGTCCCCCTGATCTTCGAGGGCTACGCCGTCGACGCGGCCGCCCTGGTCGCTGCGTTCTCGCCCGGCGCGGTGCTGGAAACGGCGGCCGGCAGCGGCGCGGTCACGCGGATGCTGGCACCCCAGCTCGGCGCCGGTGCGCGCTACGTGGTGACCGACCTCAACCCCGCCATGCTCGACTACGCCGTCACGCGGCAGGCGAGGGACAACCGCATCGAATGGCGGCAGGCCGATGCGCTCGCCCTGCCGTTCGAGAACGCATCCTTCGATGTGGTCCTGTGCCAGTTCGGCGCCATGTTCTTCCCTGACAGAGTTGCCGGCTACAGCGAGGCGCGTCGCGTGCTGAAACCCGGCGGGCGCTTCGTGTTCAGCGTCTGGGACCGCATCGAAGACAACGCCTTCGCCGACGACGTCACCCGCGCCGTCGCCACCGTGTTCCCGGACGACCCGCCGCGCTTTCTCGCGCGCACGCCGCACGGCTACCACGACGTCGCACAGATCCGCGACGACCTGCGCCGCGCGGGGTTCACCGACATCGAGGTCCAGACGCACGAGAAACTGAGCCGCTCGCCCTCGCCACGCGAGGTGGCGGTGGCCTACTGCCAGGGCACGCCGCTGCGCAACGAGATCGAGGCGCGCGACGCGAGCCTGCTCCAGCTTGCGACCGACCGCGCGGAGGAGGCGATTGCCAGCCGCCATGGCACCGGCCCGGTGGCGGGCAAGATCCAGGCGCACGTCATCGTGGCGACGGGGTAGACAGGCACTACGTTCGCAGGATCTTCTCGATCGCCTTGCCCTTGGCCAGCTCGTCGACCAGCTTGTCCATGTAGCGGATCTTCTGCATCAGCGGGTCTTCGACTTCCTCGACGCGCACGCCGCACACCACGCCCTTGATCAGCGCGCGGTTCGGGTGCAGCGCCGGGGCCTGCGCGAAGAAGGTCCTGAAATCGTTCTGCTGGTCGATCTGCTGCTGCAGCCCCGCCGCGTCGTAGCCGGTTAGCCAGCAGATGACCTCGTCGACCTCTTCCTTCGTGCGCTGCTTGCGTTCCGCTTTCTGGACGTACATGGGGTACACCTTGGCGAACGGCATCGCGAAGATCCGGTGCTCTGACATCGTCATGTCTCCTTCATGCCGGGCCGCAGGCTGACGTGGGAGCTCAGCCCTTGCGGCCACCCGCGGTCTTCTTCACCACCACAGTCTTGCGCGCCGGCTTCATCGCAGGCGCCTCGCGCGCCGACTTCATGTGCCCGCTCTCCCCCGAGGTCATGCCCACGATCTTCGCGAGCTGGCGGCTCACGCTCACGTAGGCGTGCCCGAGGCGGCTGTCGAAGTACAGCGAGTCGCCGCGCGCCAGGCGCACCACCTCACCGTTGTCGAAGTACACGTCGATCTCGCCCGACAGCACGTAGGCGAACTCTTCGCCCGTGTGCCGCACGAAGTCCTCGGGGCCGTTGATGCGGCGCGCGTGCACGGTGCCGACGATGGGGCTCATCTGCTTGCCGGCGGCGGTGGTGCCCAGGAACTCGTAGGCGATGGCCAGCCCCTTGTAGACCACGCCCTTGCCCGCGCGCGTGACGACCGGGCCGTCGAGCTGCTCGGGCTTGACGCCGGCGCCCGCGAACATGGCGTTCATGTCCATCTCGAGCGCGCGGCCCAGCGCGGTGAAGTTCTCGTAGCCGAGCGCGAGCTGGCCGCGCTCGGCGCGGGAGATGGTGGTGATCGACACGCCGGAGCGCTCGGCCAGTTGCGCCAGCGTCCAGCCGAAACGCTTGCGCGCGGTGCGCAGGCGATGGCCGAAAGTGGTGCGGTCCAGCGTGGGCGGCTCTTCCTTCGGCTTCGCCCCGCCCCGGTTCCCTGTGTGTGGAGTCACGCTTGGCTTTCTCTAGGTATGCCGGGTGATTCTGCCAGCCCCGCGCCCGGCCGGCCACGCACGGCGCGACAGCCCCGGCATGCGTTTTGCGTATGCGCAAATTGCGTGTACGCAAATTTCACCTCGGTGGTGCACCCATGGTTTCCCCTTGGTTGGCGCAAATCAATTTGCGTATCCGCAAATTTCTACCTACACTTTTCGGCGATGACAACAAGCACAACCACTCCCGTCGTGGCCGACTACCTCGTGATCGGCGGCGGCATCGCCGGGGCCTCGGTGGCCCACTGGCTCGCCCCGCATGCCCGCGTGATCCTGCTCGAACGCGAAGCCCAGCCGGGCTACCACTCCACCGGCCGTTCGGCCGCGCTCTTCATGGAGAGCTACGGCACGCCGCAGGTGCGCGCCCTCACCATGGCCAGCCGCGCCTTCCTCGAACACCCGCCCGAAGGCTTCGCCGAGCACCCGCTGCTCACGCCGCGCGGCGCGATGATGGTCGCGGGCACCGAGCACCTGCACGAACTCGAAGCGCACTGGGAGCTGCTGCGCGCCATGAACGTCGGCGCCCAGCGCCTCGATGGCGAGCAGGCGCGCGAGATGGTGCCGGCGCTGCGCCCCGAACAGGTGGCCGGCGCGGTGTACGAACCCGACGCCTCCGACATGGACGTGCACGCCATCCACCAGGGCTACCTGCGCGGCATGCGCCAGGCCGGCGGCAAGCTGGTGTGCGACGCCGAGGTCACGGCCATGGAACGCGTGGGCGAACGCTGGCGCGTGACGGCGGGTGGCACGGTGTACGAGGCGCCCGTGGTGCTCAACGCTGCCGGCGCCTGGGTCGACACGATCGCGCAGCTGGCGGGCGTTCGCCCGCTGGGCATCGAGCCGCGCCGCCGCTCGGCCTTCATCTTCTCGCCGCCGGAGGGCCAGAGCGTGGCGCACTGGCCGATGGTGTTCGCCGCCGACGAGGGCTGGTACATCAAGCCCGACGCCGGCATGCTGCTGGGCTCGCCGGCCAACGCCGACCCGGTCGAGCCGCAGGACGTGCAGCCCGAAGAGATGGACATCGCCATCGCCATGCACCGCATCGAAGAAGCGACCACGCTCGCCATCCGCCGCCCCACGCGCACCTGGGCCGGCCTGCGCTCCTTCGTGGCCGACGGCGACCTGGTGGGCGGCTTCGCGCCCGACGCGCCCGGCTTCTTCTGGGTCGCGGCGCAAGGCGGCTACGGCATCCAGACCTCGGCCGCCATGGGCGAGGCCTGCGCCGCGCTGGCACGCGGCCTGCCGCTGCCCGAGCGCATCGCGGGCTTCGGACTCACGGCCGAGATGCTCGGCCCGCAGCGGCTGCGCACGGCCGGCTGATCCGTTCCTTCCCCCACAACAAATCCTCCCCACGAGAAATCACCATGCGTGTCTTCAGTGCCTCCCTCGCCACCGAAACCAACACCTTCGGCCCGATGCCGACCGGCATCGCCTCCTTCAAGGACCGCGGCTACTTTCCCGCCGGCCAGCATCCCGATGCGCTGACGATCTACTCGGGCCCGCTGTGGGCCGCGCGCATCCGTGGCAAGGAAAAGGGCTGGACGCTGCTCGAAGGCATGGTGGCGGGCGCGCAGCCCAGCGGCATCACCACGCGCCATGCCTACGAAACCCTGCGCGACGAAATGCTGAACGACCTGCGCGCCGCGCTGCCGGTGGACATGGTGCTGCTCGGCCTGCACGGCGCGATGGTGGCCGACGGCTACGACGACTGCGAAGGCGACATGCTGGCGCGCGTGCGCCAGATCGTCGGCCCTGATGTGGTGATCGGCGCCGAGCTCGACCCGCACAACCACCTCACGCCCGCCATGGTGGACAACGCCAACGTGATGGTCTCCTTCAAGGAGTACCCGCACACCGACGTGCTCGAACGCGGGTTGGAGCTGGTCGACATCTGCGCCGCGGCCGTGGAAGGAAAAGTCAAGCCGGTGGTCGCGATGGTCGACTGCGACATCATCGTCACCGTCCACACCTCGCGCGAGCCGGCGCGCAGCTTCGTGCAGCGCATGCAGGCGCTCGAAGGCAAGGACGGCGTGCTCTCGGTCTCGCTCACGCACGGCTTCTCGTGGGGCGACGTGCCCGAGATGGGCACCAAGGTGCTGGTCTACACCGACGGCGACCAGGCCAAGGCGAATGCGCTGGCGCGCCAGCTGGCCGACGAAGTCATCGGCATGCGCGATGGCCTCACGGTCAACTACCCCAGCATCGACGACTCGCTCGACGAAGCGCTCGCCTTCGACGGCGGCCCCGTGGTGCTGGCCGACGGCGCCGACAACCCCGGCGGCGGCGCGGCGAGCGACTCCACCTTCATCCTGCGCCGCATGCTGGAGCGCGGCATCACCAACGCCGCGCTGGGCCCGATGTGGGACCCGATCGCCGTGCGCATCGCCTTCGACGCCGGCGTGGGCGCCAGGCTGCAGATGCGCATCGGCGGCAAGATCAGCCCGCTGTCGGGCGATCCGCTGGACCTCGAATGCACCGTGAAGGCGCTGCAGGAAGACCTGGTGATGACGGGCCTGTCGAACATGCCCACAGCCATGGGCGACTGCGCGCTGGTCGAGGTCAACGGCATCGACATCGTGCTGATCACGCGGCGCAACCAGGCCATGGGCACCGACCTGTTCACGCAGCTGGGCTGCGACCTGGCGGCCAAGAAGATCGTGGTCGTCAAGTCGTCGCAGCACTTCTACGCGTCGTACTCGCAGGTTGCGAAACACGTGATCTACGCCGGCGCGCCGGGCGCCGTGACGCTCGACCTCACCACCCTGCCGTACCGCAAGGCTCGCCTGCCGAAGTGGCCCATCGGCGTCGCCGCCTGAACTCCCTTTTCTTCTTTTTTGTTTCGCCCCACCGACCGGAGAACCGACGATGACCCGACGAACGCTTGCTGCCCTCGCTGCCCTGGCCCTTTCGGCCGCCAGCCTTCCCGCGCTCGCCCAGACGCCGCCCAAGACACTCAAGGTGGTGGCGCATGCCGACCTGAAGATCCTCGACCCGACCTTCACCACGGCCTACATCTCGCGCAACTTCGGCCACATGGTGTACGACACGCTGTTCGCGCAGGACGCCACCGGCAAGCCGCAGCCGCAGATGGTCGAGAAGTACACGACCTCCAAGGACGGCAAGCAGTGGAGCTTCACGCTGCGCCCCGGCCTGAAGTTCTCCGACGGCGCCGCCGTGACCTCGGCCGACGCCGTGGCCTCGCTGCAGCGCTGGGCGGCGCGCGACAGCCTGGGCCGCGCCATGACGGCCGTCGGCGCCGAATGGAAGGCCACCGACGCACGCAACTTCACGCTCACGCTCAACGAGCCCTTCGGCATGGTGCTCGACGCGCTCGCCAAGCCCTCGGGCTTTCCGCCGGTGATCCTGCCCGAGCGCATCGCCAAGCTGCCGGCCACCGCCCCCCTCACCGAGGTCGTCGGCTCGGGGCCCTTCATCTTCAAGCGTGACGAATGGGTGCCGGGCAACAAGACGGTGTTCGTGCGCAACCCGAACTACGTGGCGCGCAGCGAGCCGCCCAGCGGCCTGGCCGGCAGCAAGAAGACCAGCCTCGACCGCGTCGAATGGCTCTACCTGCCCGACGCCAACAGCGCGATCTCGGCGCTCAAGCGCGGCGAGGTCGACTACATCGAGCAGCTGGCGCCCGACTACATCGCGCCGCTGCGCACCGACAGCAACATCAAGATCGGCTCCGGCGGCGCCTACCAGGGCTTCCTGGTGATGAACCAGCTGCACCCGCCCTTCGACAACCCGAAGGTGCGCCAGGCGCTGCTGCAGGCCGTGAACCAGGAACGCTTCGTCGCGGCCATGGGCTTCCCGCTGGACATGCGCATGGCCTACTGCGCCACCTGGTTCATCTGCGGCAGCCCCAACGACACCTCGGCCGGCGCGGAGCCTTTCCGCAAGGCCGACGTCGCCAAGGCGAAGAAGATGCTCGCCGACGCCGGCTACAAGGGCGAGAAGGTGGTGCTGATGGTGCCCAGCGACGTGCCCTACCTCAACGCCGAGGCGCTGATGGCCGCGCAGACCATGAAGAGCATCGGCCTGAACGTCGATGCGCAGACCATGGACTGGGCCTCCATCGGTGCGCGCCGCGCCAAGCGCGATGCGGCCGACGCCGGCGGCTGGAACATGTACGTCACGGTGGCCGGCGAGTTCGACGTGAACTCACCCATCAGCAACGCCTACCTGGGCGCGGCCTGCGGCAACACGCTGCCCGGCTGGCCCTGCGACAAGAAACTCGACGAGCTGCGCACCGCCTGGCTGAAGGAAACCGTGCCGGCCAAGCGCAAGGAACTGCTCGACGCCTTCCAGTCGCGCGCCTACGAGGCCGTGCCGTACATCAACGCGGGCCAGTACTCGGCCGCGTTCGCGGCGCGCGCCAGCATCAAGGGGCTGGACAAGATGTGGGCCGGCCTGCCGACCGTCTGGATGCTCGACAAGTAAGCCACGCGCACCGCCATGGGCTACATCGTTCGACGCTTTCTTTCCACGCTGCCGGTGATGGCGGTGGTGGCCGTGGTGGTCTTCCTGCTGATCCACCTGTCGCCGGGCGATCCGGCCGCGCTCATCGCGGGCGACCTCGCCACCACCGAGGACATCGACAAGCTGCGCGCCGCGCTCGGCCTGAACCTGCCGCTGTGGCAGCAGTTCGGGCTGTGGATCGGCAAGATCTTCACCGGCGACCTGGGCACCTCGATCTTCACGCAGGTGCCGGTGACGCAGCTGCTCGGCCAGCGGCTGGAGCCCACGGTGTCGATCGCGGCGCTGACCATGCTCATCACGCTGGTGACGGCCGTGCCGCTGGGCACGCTCGCGGCCTACTGCGCGGGCACCTGGATCGACCGCCTCGTGATGCTGTTCGCGGTGCTGGCCTTCTCGGTGCCGGTGTTCCTCGTGGGCTACCTGCTGGTCTACACCTTCGCGGTGCAGCTGCCGTGGTTTCCGGTGCAGGGCTACGTGAACTTCTCCGAAGGCCCCGGCGCCTGGCTGCGCGCGCTGGTGCTGCCCTGCGTGAACCTGGCGCTGGTGTACATCGCGCTGGTGACGCGCATGACGCGCGCCACCGTGCTCGAGGTGCTGCACGAGGACTACATCCGCACCGCGCGCGCCAAGGGCCTGGGCGTGCTGCCGGTGCTGGGCCATGCGCTGCGCAACGCGGCCATTCCCATCGCCACCACCATCGGCGCGGGCATTGCGCTGCTCATCGGCGGCGTGGTGGTCACCGAGACGGTGTTCGCCATTCCAGGCGTGGGCCGGCTGGTGATCGATTCGGTGCAGCGCCACGACTACCCGGTGATCCAGAGCGTGCTGCTGCTGTCGGCGGGCGTGTACGTGCTGATCAACCTCCTGATCGATCTGAGCTACCGCCTGTTCGATCCGCGCATCCAGTACTAGAACAAAGAACGAGCCCCACGACGCCATGTCCACTGCCCTGCCCTTGCGCGAGGTCGATGCGCCGGTGCCCAGCACCGCCGTCGCCGACGCCGCCGAAGACCCTCCTTTCGTACCGCCGCGCTGGCGCTGGGTGCGCAAGCACCCGACGCTGATCGTCGGCGCGCTGCTGCTCCTCGCGGTGGCCGCGCTGTCCATCGCCGCGCCCTGGATCGCCACCCACGACCCGCAGGACATCGATCCGCTGGCGCGCATGCAGCCGGCCTCGGCCGAGCACTGGTTCGGCACCGACGCGCTGGGCCGCGACGTGTTCAGCCGCGCCGTGTGGGGCGGTCGCGTGTCGATGATCGTCGGCGCCTCGGTGGCCGTGCTCGCCACCTTCTTCGGCATCGCGCTGGGCCTGGTGTCGGGCTTCGTGCGCTGGGCCGACGGCCCGATCATGCGGGTGATGGACGGGCTCATGGCCATCCCCGGCATCCTGCTGGCCATTGCGCTCATGGCCGTGACGCGCGCCAGCCTCACGACGGTGATCATCGCCATCACGGTGCCCGAGATTCCGCGCGTGGTGCGGCTGGTGCGCTCGCTGGCGCTCACGCTGCGCGAGCAGCTGTTCGTGGAGGCCGCGCATGCGGTCGGCACGCGGCTGCCGGTGATCCTCGTGCGGCACGTGCTGCCGAACATCGTGGCACCGCTGGTGGTGCAGGCCACCTTCGTGGCCGCCGCCGCCGTGCTCACCGAGGCTGCGCTGTCCTTCCTCGGCGTGGGCGTGCCCTCGCAGACGCCGAGCTGGGGCAACATGATGGCCGAGGGCCGCAACTTCGTGACCGTGGCGTTCCACATCATCCTGTACCCGGGCCTGCTGCTGGCGGCCACGGTGCTGGCCATCAACCTGCTCGGCGACGGCCTGCGCGATGCGCTCGACCCGCGCCTGGCGCGGCAGCTGTGAAGAGGAACGCGCCATGACGATCCCCATGTCCCAGGCCACCCTCGCCCCCGGCGAGCCCTTGCTCGAGGTCGACAACCTGCGCACCTACTTCAGCACGCTCGCGGGCACGGTGCGCTCGGTCGACGGCGTGTCGTACACCGTGCGCGCGGGCCGCACGCTCGGCGTGGTCGGCGAATCGGGCTGCGGCAAGAGCGTGACGGCGCTCTCGATCCTGCGGCTGGTGCCCACGCCGCCCGGTCGCCACATGGGCGCCGTGCGCCTGCGCGGCACCGACCTGATGCAGCTGAGCGAACGCGAGATGCGCCAGATCCGCGGCAACCGCATCTCGATGATCTTCCAGGAGCCGATGACCTCGCTGAACCCGGTGCTCACCGTGGGCCGGCAGATCGCCGAGACGGTGCAGCTGCACCAGAAGGCCAGCCGCGCCGAGGCGCTGCAGCGCGCGGTCGAGATGCTGCGCCTGGTGCAGATTCCCGAGCCCGAGCGGCGCGTGAACGAATACCCGCACCAGCTCTCGGGCGGCATGCGCCAGCGCGTGATGATCGCGCTGGCCCTGGCCTGCAACCCCGAGGTGCTGATCGCCGACGAGCCCACCACTGCGCTCGACGTGACCATCCAGGCGCAGATCCTCGACCTCATCAAGCGGCTGCAGAAGGAGCTGGGCATGGGCGTGGTGATGATCACGCACGACCTGGGCGTGGTGGCCGAGAGCTGCGACCGCGTGGTCGTCATGTACGCCGGCAAGAAGGTGGAAGAAGCCGACGTGGTCGACCTGTTCGACCGCCCGCTGCACCCCTACACCCGCGCGCTGATGGCCTCGATGCCCGCCATGAGCACCTCGAGCGCGCGGCTGCACGAGATTCCGGGCATGGTGCCCGCCGCGCACGAGCTGGGGCGCGGCTGCGCCTTTGCCGCGCGCTGCGCGCAGGCACGCGAACGCTGCCGCCGCGAGACACCGCCGCTCTCGACGCAGGGCGACGGGCACGTGGTCGCCTGCTTCGCGGTGCAGGAACAATGGGCCGACGAGGCTGCCGAGGTGAGCGCATGACGACAACGACGACCCCATCCACCAAGGCGCCGCTGCTGCAGGTGCGCGAGCTGCGCAAGCACTACACCTCGCCGCGGCGCTGGCTGCGCCCGGCCAAGCCGGCCATCCAGGCGGTCGACGGCGTGTCGTTCAACGTCGGGCACGGCGAGACGCTGTCGCTGGTCGGCGAGTCGGGCTGCGGCAAGACCACCACGGCCAAATCGGTGATGCGGCTGGTCGAGCCCACCTCGGGCTCGGTGCGGCTCGATGGCGAAGAGCTGCTGACCCTGCCCGCGAACGCGATGCGCCAGCGCCGGCGCGACCTGCAGATCATCTTCCAGGACCCCTACGCCTCGCTGAACCCGCGCCTCACGGCCGGCGACATCGTGGCCGAGCCGCTGCGCAACTTCGGCGACGTGTCGGTGGCCGAGCGGCGCGAGCGCGTGCAGTGGCTGTTCTCGCGCGTGGGCCTGCGGCCCGAGGCGGCGAAGAAGTTTCCGCACGAGTTCTCGGGCGGCCAGCGCCAGCGCCTTGGCATTGCGCGCGCGCTGGCGCTGAACCCCAAGCTGATCGTCTGCGACGAGCCCGTGTCGGCGCTCGACGTGTCGGTGCAGGCCCAGGTGGTCAACCTGCTGATGGACCTGCAGGCCGAGTTCGGCATCGCCTACCTGTTCGTGGCGCACGACCTCGCCGTGGTGCGCCACATCAGCCACCGCGTGGCCGTGATGTACCTCGGCCACATCGTGGAGATCGCCGACCGCGACACGCTGTTCTCGGCCCCGCGCCATCCATACACCGAGATCCTGCTGTCGGCCGTGCCCGTGCCCAACCCGCGCACGCCCGCACGCCGCCTGCTGCTGCAGGGCGATCCGCCGAGCCCGGCCAACCCGCCCTCGGGCTGCCGCTTTCACACGCGCTGCCCGATGGCGCAGGCCGTGTGCAAGGAGAAGACGCCCGAACTGAGCGAGCGCCCCTCGACTTCCCAGGGCGGCCACTGGGTCGCCTGCCACTTCCGTTGAAAGCATTGCCCTCATGACCGACAAGACACCCCACTACGACCTCTTGATCCACGGCGGCACCGTGATCGACGGCACCAAGGCCCCGCGCTTCGACGCCGACGTGGGCATCATCAATGGCCGCATCGCCGCCATCGGCAAGCTCGCGGGCCACACGGCCGACCAGACGCTCGACGCCACCGGCCGCATCGTCGCACCGGGCTTCATCGACTCGCACACGCACGACGACCAGGCCGTGCTGTCGCACGCGCAGATGCCGTTCAAGGTGTCGCAGGGCGTGACCACCGTGGTGGCGGGCAACTGCGGCATCAGCGCCGCGCCGCTGCGCGCCGACATGGACCTGCCGATGCCGCTGAGCCTGCTCGAGACGCCGCCGGAAGACCGCTTCACGACCTTCGCGGCCTACCTCGACGCGCTGCGCGCCACGCCCTCGTCCGTCAACGTGGCGGCGATGGTCGGCCACTCGACCCTGCGCGCCGTCACCATGTCCGACCTCGACCGGCCCGCGACCGACAAGGAGATCGCCGCCATGCAGGCGCTGGTCGAAGAAGCGATGCAGGCCGGCGCCATCGGCCTGTCGACCGGCACCTTCTACCCGCCGGCCGTGAAGGCCACGACCGAGGAGATCATCGAGGTCGGCCGCCCGCTCACGGCACGCAAGGCGCTGTACGTGACGCACATGCGCGACGAGAGCGACCACGTGATGGAGTCGCTCGAAGAAACCTTCCACATCGGCCGCGCGCTCGACATCCCCGTGGTGGTGTCGCACCACAAGGTGCAGAACACGCAGAACTTCGGCAAGACCAAGGTCACGCTGCCCTTCATCCAGGAAACGATGAAGCACCAGTGCATCGGCCTCGACTGCTATCCGTACACCGCAGGCTCCACCATGATCCGCACCGACCGCGGGATGATGGACGGGCGCGTGCTCATCGCCTCCAGCGTGCCGCACCCCGAATGCGCGGGCCGCGACCTGAAAGACATCGCCGCCGAATGGGGCGTGTCGGGCGAAGAGGCCGCGCTGCGCCTGTCGCCCGGCAGCGCCATCTATTTCATGATGGACGAGGACGACGTGCAGCGCGTGCTCGCCTTCGACGAAACCATGATCGGCTCCGACGGCATTCCGCTGGGCGACAAGCCACACCCGCGCCTGTGGGGCACCTTCCCGCGCGTGCTGGGGCACTACAGCCGCGACGTGGGGCTGTTCCCGCTGGAGACGGCGGTGTGGAAGATGACGGGGCTCACGGCACGCAACTTCGGCCTGCACGAACGCGGCGCGCTCAAGGTCGGGCACCACGCCGACGTGGTGGTCTTCAATGCCGCCACCGTGCGCGACACCGCGAACTACGAAACGCCGACCGAGCCGGCCGAAGGCATCGACGCGGTGATCGTGAACGGCGCCGTGACGTGGCGGCACGGCGTGCACAGTGGGGCGCGCAACGGGCAGGTGATCGTGCGCCAGGACGCGGCCTGACAGCGCGCACCTCGGCGGCGCCTGCACGGTGCCCGCCTTCGCATCCTGGTGCATGCGCAGCACCGGATCGGTGAACACGCCGGGCCTCGCGGGCCCGGTTTTTCTTTCTCCCTGGCGTCTTTCCCCTCTGGCGGCGCACCCCTAGGGGATTTCCCTCGACAGCTGGCCCGGAGCTTGCGTAGTTTGCCCACATAGTTGAACATTTCAACTATTGAAGACTTCTACCAACCCGCCATGCACGCCCCGCTTCGCCTGAAAGACGACTACCTCAACGTCCTGCTCGACCTGGCGTCGCAGCGCACGCGCGACCGCGGCTCGCGCATCTACGAGATCGAGCTCGGCCTGTCGATCCGCGACGTGCGCCTCTTGCGGATGATCGGCGCCGCGCCCGGCATCACCATGGGCCAGCTGGTGCAGACCTGCGCCATCGAGAAGACGCTGGTCTCCAAGCTGGTGAGTTCGTTGGTGCAGCGCGATCTGGTCGAGCGCCAGATCGGCGCCGAGGACGCGCGGCAGATCCGCCTGTGCCTGAGCCCCGCCGGCATCGACATGGTGCTGCGCGCCGAGCCCATCGGGCATGAGATGGAAGCGCGCTTTCTCGACTGCCTGAGCGTCGCCGACATCGAGAACCTGCGCCGCATCATGCACAAGCTCATCGACGCGGAAGAAGGCTCGCGCGACATCTTCGAATTCCTGCTGGTGCAGCTGCGCGAAAGCAAGGAATCGCCCCCTTCCTCCCCCGGTTCTTCCGCTCCCTCCCGAAAGAAGTAAGGCTCCATGGCAATCCACCTTTCACCGCGCCGCGTCGCGGCGGCTTCCCTGTCGGCGCTCGCTTTGTGCTTCGCCGCCACCGTGTCCGCCCAGACCGTGCTTCGCACCGTGCCCTCGTCGGATTTGAAGATCGTCGACCCGATCTGGACCACCGCCAACATCACGCGCAACCACGGCCTGATGATCTACGACACCCTCTTCGCGATGGACGAGAAGGGCGTCATCAAGCCACAGATGGTCGACAAGTACAGCGCGAGCGCCGACAACAAGGTGTGGAGCTTCACGCTGCGTCCGGGCCTGAAGTTCCACGACGGCGCCCCGGTCACCTCGCAGGACGTGATCGCCTCGCTGGCACGCTGGGCCAAGCGCGACACGCTGGGCCAGAAGATGTACGAGGCGATGGACAGCATCGCCGCCGACGGCCCCAACGGCTTTCGCATGACGTTCAAGCAGCCCTTCGGCGTGGTGCTCGACGCGCTCGGCAAGCCCAACCCGCTGGTGCCGTTCATCATGCCCAAGCGCGTGGCCGACACGCCCGCCGACAAGCAGATCGACGAGCTGGTGGGCTCCGGCCCCTTCACGCTCGCCAAGGAAGACTTCCGCCCGGGCGACCGCGTCATCTACCGCAAGAACACCGCCTACGTGCCGCGCAAGGAGCCCGCTTCGGGTCTGGCCGGCGGCAAGGTGGTGCATGTGGACCGCGTCGAGTGGGTGATGCTGCGCGACCCGCAGACGCAGACCAATGCGCTGCTCAACGGCGAGGTCGACATGCTCGAAACCGTGCCCTCGTCGGGCTACACCGGCATGCGCACCAACGACAAGATCGAGCTGGTCGACGTGATGCCGGCGGGCCCCTTCACGGTGCTCTACAACCACAAGGTGCCGCCTTTCAACAACCCAAAGGCGCTGAAGGCCGCGATGCTGGCCATCAACCAGGAAGCGATGCTGCGCGCGCAGGTCACCTTCCGCGACTTCTACAAGCCCTGCGCCTCGATCTACCTGTGCGGCTCGCTCTACGCGAGCGACAAGACCGGTTTCTACACCGGCAAGCCGCAGTTCGAAGAGGCGCGCAAGCTGCTCAAGGAATCGGGCTACGACGGCAAGCCCGTGGTGATCCTGCTGCCGGGCGACGCGCCTGCGCTGAACAAGCTGCCCGCGGTGTACGGCCAGCTGCTCAAGCAGGTGGGCTTCAACGTCGACGTGCAGACCACCGACTGGGCCACGCTCGTGACCCGGCGCGCGAAGAAGGACCTGCCCGAGAACGGCGGCTGGAACGCCTTCATCACCTTCTGGGGCGGCGTGGACGCGAGCAGCCCCATCGGCTACAGCCCGCTGACCGGCAACGGCGACCAGGGTTACTTCGGCTGGCCCGTGGTGCCCGAGCTCGAGGCGCTGAAGACCAAGTTCATCGCCACCGCCGACCTCGCGCAGCGCAAGGAGATCGCCACGCAGATCCAGCAGGTCGTGCTCGAGCACGGCGTGCTGGCCCCGCTCGGCGAAGGCAAGGCGCCCACGGCCGTGCGCCGCGGCACCATCACCGGCCTGCTGCCCTCGCCGGCGGTGCTGTACTGGAACGTGCGCAAGACGTCCGCGCCATCGCCATGACCGCGACATAGGCCGGCCCGCGCGCCCGCCCCTCTCCCTTTCTGATCGCCACCCCTGACCGGCTGCGCCTTGCGCGGCAGCCGGGCGGGACTTCCTTTGCCCGCGCCACACGCCCGGCCCCTCGTCAAGGACCTGATTCACATGCTCCACTTCCTGTTGCGCCGCGGACTGGCCACCGCGCCCGTGCTCCTGATCGTGGCCGTCATCGTCTTCCTGCTGCTGCGCATGACGCCCGGCGACCCCGCGGCGGCCATCGCCGGCGACGCGGCCAGCGCGCAGGACATCGCGCGCATCCGCGCCCAGCTGGGCCTGGACGCATCGATCGTGACGCAGTTCGTGCACTGGCTCGGCCAGGTGCTGCGCGGCGACCTCGGCTACTCGTTCTTCTACCGGATGCGCGTGACCGACCTGATCGGCCAGCGCCTGGAGCCCACGCTCTCGGTGGCGGCGGTGACGGTGGTGCTCACGGTGCTGATCGCCGTGCCGCTGGGCGTGCTCGCGGCCTCGCGGCGCGGCGGCCGGCTCGACCGCTTCATCATGGGCGCCTCGGTGCTCGGCTTCTCGGTGCCGGTGTTCGTGGCCGGCTACGTGATGATCTGGCTGTTCTCGATGCAGCTCGGCTGGCTGCCTTCGCAGGGCTACCAGCGCATCGGCGACGGCGTGGGCCCGTGGCTGCGCCACCTGGTGCTGCCCTGCGTCACGCTGGCCGTGATGTACGCGGCGCTCATCGCGCGGGTCACGCGCGCGGCAGTGTCGGAGGCGCTCACCGAAGACTACGTGCGCACCGCGCGCGCCAAGGGCATCGCCGAGTGGCGCATGCTGCTGCGCCACGCGCTGGCCAACGCGGCCGTGCCGATCGCCACCGTCATCGGCCTGAGCGTGGCGGGCCTGATCGGCGGCGTGGTGGTCACCGAGACGATCTACGCGATCCCCGGCCTGGGCCAACTCACGGTGGACGCCGTGCTCTCACGCGACTACCCGCTGATCCAGGCGATCACCCTCTTCTTCTCGCTCGTGTACGTGGTGGTCAACCTGCTGGTGGACCTGAGCTACCTGCTGCTCGATCCGCGCATCCGGTACTGACCTTCCTTCGAAAGCCCCGCCATGACTTCGATCTCCCTGCGCGACGATGCGCCTGCCTCTGCCGCGGTTCCTCCCGCCGCACCCCGGGCCCCGGCCCGCTCGCTGCTGCGCCGCCTGCTCGCCAACGGCGGCGTGCGCATCGGCGGCGTCCTGCTGGCCGCGATGCTGCTGCTGGCGGTGGCCGCGCCCTGGCTCGGCACCATCGACCCGAACGCGATGGACCCCGCGAACTCGCACCTGCCGCCCGGCTCGCGCGCCGAGTTCACCACGCTGGCGGGCGACAGCTTCGATCGCTTCTTCCCGCTGGGCACCGACAGCATGGGCCGCGACCTGTGGAGCCGCACGGCCTACGGCGCGCGCATCTCGCTGTCGGTGGGCGTGGCGGTGGCGCTGGGCTCGGTCGCGTTCGGCCTCGTGGTGGGCATGGTGGCGGGCTACTTCCGGCGGCTCGACGGCGTGATCATGCGGGTGATGGACGGGATGATGGCCATCCCCGGCATCCTGTTCGCGATCGTGCTGGTGGCCGTGTGGCGGCCCAGCCTGCTCACGGTGATCCTGGCCATCGTGGTGCCCGAGACGCCGCGCGTGGCGCGGCTGGTGCGCTCGGTGGTGCTGTCGGTGCGCGAGGAGCCGTACGTGGAAGCGGCCGTCGCGCTCGACACGCCGACCTGGAAGCTGATGCTGCGCCACATCCTGCCCAACACGGTGGCGCCGCTGATCGTGCAGGGCACCTTCATCTGCGCGGCGGCGATGCTGGTGGAGGCCGTGATGTCCTTCCTGGGCATCGGCCTGCCGTCCGAGGTGCCGACCTGGGGGAACATCATGTCCGAAGGCCGCACGCACTTCACCTCGCACCCCTCGACCGTGCTGCTGCCCGGCCTGTTCCTCGCGCTCACGGTGCTGGCCGTGAACATGCTCGGCGACGGCCTGCGCGACGCACTCGATCCCAAGTTCAAGGCACGCGGAGGCTGAGCATGACATCCCCCACTTCCACAACCTCCGCCGCACCCTGCCTCGTGGTGCGCGACCTCGCCATCGACCTGCCCGCCGGCGCCGACCGCGCGCACGCGGTGCACGGCATCTCGTTCGACGTGATGCCCGGCCAGGTCGTGTGCCTGCTGGGCGAATCGGGCTCCGGCAAGTCGGTCATCGCGCAGGCCGCGATGGGCCTGCTGCCCGCGTCGCTGCGGCCCTCGGCCGGGCGCATCGAGGTGCAGGGCGAGGACGTGCTCGCGGCCAGCCCGGCGCGGCTGCGCGCCCTGCGCGGCGCGCGCATGGCGATGGTGTTCCAGGAGCCGATGACCGCGCTCAACCCGGTGATGCGCTGCGGCGCGCAGGTCGACGAGATCCTGGCCGAGCACACGACGCTGGGCGCCGCGGCGCGCCGCGCGCGCGTGCTGGCCATCTTCGAGCGCGTGCGACTGCCCGAGCCCCAGCGCATCTACGACGCCTACCCGCACCAGCTCTCGGGCGGCCAGCGCCAGCGCATCGTGATCGCCATCGCGCTGATCCTGCGCCCGGCCCTGCTGATCTGCGACGAGCCCACCACCGCGCTCGACGTGACCACGCAGGCCGAGATCCTCGCGCTCATCCGCGAGATGCAGCAGGAGAACGGCACCGCCGTGCTATTCATCACGCACGACTTCGGCGTGGTGGCCGACATCGCCGACCAGGTGGTGGTGCTGCAGCTGGGCCGGCAGGTCGAGAGCGGCCCGAAAGACGAGGTGCTGCGCCGACCGAAGGAGGCCTACACGCGCATGCTGCTAGACGCCGTGCCGCGGCTGGCGCCCGTGCTGCGCGCACCCATCGACGCCCAGGCGCCGCTGCTCGATGCGCGCGGCGTGGGCAAGGTCTACCGCACGGGCAGCTGGCCCGGCAAGCGCCGCACGGTGCATGCGGCGGCCGACGTGTCGCTGAAGCTGCATGCGGGCGAGACGGTCGGCATCGTGGGCGAATCGGGCTCGGGCAAGTCGACCGTGGCGCGCTGCATCGCGCGGCTGATCGAGCCGACCGACGGCGACATCCGCGTGCCGGGCATCGAGGGCTCGCGCGGCGCGCAGCGCTCGGCGTTCCGGCGCATGGTGCAGGTCGTGTTCCAGGACCCGAACCGCTCGCTCAACCCGCGCCGCACGGTGGGCCAGTCGATCGTCGAGGGGCCGGTGAATTTCGGCGTGCCGCACGCCAAGGCCTGGCAGCGCGCCGAGGAGCTGATGGCGCTGGTGCGGCTGCAGCCCGAGGTGCTGCACCGCTACCCGAGCGAGTTCTCGGGCGGCCAACGCCAGCGCCTGTGCATTGCGCGCGCGCTGGCCTGCGAGCCGCGCGTGCTGATCGCCGACGAGGCCGTGTCGGCGCTCGACGTGTCGGTGCAGGACCAGATATTGAAGCTGCTCGCGGAGATCCAGCAGCGGTTGTCGATCGGCATCCTGTTCATCACCCACGACCTGCGCGTGGCCAGCCAGATCTGCGACCGCCTGATCGTGATGCACAAGGGCCGCATCGTCGAGCAAGGCAGCGCGCACGACGTGCTGCTGTCGCCGCGCGAGGCCTACACGCGCACGCTGCTGGCCGCGGCGCCGGGCCAGGGCTATGCGTTCGGGGGCGGCTGAGCGCCGTCGCCCTCCTCTCTTTCAACCCACCTTCATCCCTCCACCCCAAGAAGAAACGAAGACATGACCACACCCCTGTACGAACTCAGTGCCCTCCAGTTGCTCGAACGCTACCGTGACCGCGCCTTGTCGCCGGTCGAGGTGACGCAGGCCGTGCTTGCGCGCATCGAGCGCTGGGAGCCGCACATCCACGCCACCTACGGGCTGGACGCCGAAGCCGCGCTGGCCTCGGCGCGCGCCTCCGAGGCACGCTGGGCCCAGGGTAAGCCGCAGGGCGATCTCGACGGCGTGCCGGTCACGCTGAAAGAGAACATCGCCACGCGCGGCACGCCCACGCCGATCGGCAGCGCCGCCACCGTGCTGGCGCCCGCCGCGGCCGACGCCCCCGCCGCCGCGCGCCTGCGCGAAGCCGGCGCGGTGATCGTGACCAAGACGACGATGCCCGACTTCGGCTTTCTCGGCGCGGCGCCCTCGAGCTTCCACGCGCTCACGCGCAACCCGTGGGACCTGGGCCGCAACACCGGCGGTTCGAGCTCGGGCGCCGGCGCCGCTGCCGCCGCGGGCTACGGCCCGCTGCACCTGGGCACCGACATCGGCGGCTCGGTGCGCATTCCGGCCAGCTTCTGCGGCGTGTTCGGCCTCAAGCCCAGCCAGGGCCGCATTCCCGTCGACCCGCCCGCCGCGGCGCGCGTGATCGGCCCGATGACGCGCACCGTGGCCGACGCCGCATTGCTGATGCAGGTGGTGACGCGCCCCGACGCGCGCGACTACATGAGCCTGCCGCCGAACGACTTCGCGTGGCAGCGGCTCGAGCGCAACGTGAAGGGCCTGCGCATCGGCTTGTGGACCGAGACCATGGGCGGCTGGCCCATCGATGCGGAAGTGAAAGAGGCCGTGCTGGCCGCGGCCCGCCTGTTCGAGCAGGCCGGAGCCATCGTCGAGCCGCTGGCCGACTGGAGCACGCTGGACATGCGCATGGGCATGGCCCACTTCTTCACGATGCGCTGCCGCGTCGACCTGGCTGCGATGCCACCGGAGCGCGCGAAGCTCGCGGCCGGCTACATCCATCAGGCGGCCGAGTTCGCCGCCTCGCTCACGCCCGAAGACACCTTCCGCGCCTTCACGCGCATGCAGGCGCTGCGCGCGGCCACCGTGGCGGCCACGCAGCCCTTCGACTACGTGCTGTCGCCGGTGTCGCCGGTGCTGCCCTTCGCGGCGGACGCCATCAACAGCGGCTCGGAAAACCTGCTGAAAGACTCGCACTTCACGTCGGTGTTCAACCAGTCGGAACAACCGGCCGCCTCGATCAACTGCGGCCATGCGAAAAATGGCCTGCCGATCGGCCTGCAGATCGCGGGGCGTCGCTTCGACGACCTGGGCGTGCTGCAGATGGCGCGCTTCTACGAATCGGTGCGTCCGGCACAGGCGCGCTGGCCCGAGCCGGCCTGACCGGGCTGGGTCAGGCGAATCAGTCCGGCGCGTTCATCACGCGGTCGAACTCTTCGTCGGCCGGCACGTTGTCGGCATCGAGCTCGCTGGCATCGGTGAGGTCGATGCCCGTTTCGTCCGACAGGTCGTCGGACGCATCGGCTTCGAGTTCGTCGAAGTCGTCGGCAGGCGTGCTGTCGTCATCGTCGTCTTCGGACGACGAGGCGGAGCGCGCGGTGGCATCGGCTTGGGGCGTCATGATCGAATTCCTCGGCAGATGAGTAAACGGCCCTCTATGGTGCGCCTGTTTTGCCCCTTGCGGTGGATCGACGGGCTGACGTCGGTGTCGGAAAGTTTCCCGTCACCGGAGGCCACCCATACGCGTTGTCGTCAGTCCTTGTGGACGTGGCCGTGCTCGCCGTGTCCTTCGTCATGGCCATGCTCGTGGCCATGCTCGCCGTGCGCGAGCCGGCTCACGAGCGTGACCAGCAGGATGCCCGCGGCGAGCCACGCGATCTGCGCCGCGGTCTGGCGCGCGGGCAGGCGCTTCTGCAGCTGCGGAATCAGGTCGGCCAGCGCCACGTAGACGAAGCTGCTGCCCGCCAGCACCAGGAAGTACGGCAGCCAGCCATGCAGCTGGTCGACCAGCCACCAGCCCGCGATGCCGCCGAGCATGGTCATGGTGCCCGCGAGCGACACCTTCACCAGCGCCGCGCGTGAATTGGCCGAGCTCTGGCGCAGCACGACAAGGTCGCCGATGTGGTGCGGCACCTCGTGCGCGAGCACGGCCAGCGCGGCCACGAGGCCCAGGCGGATGTCGGCCACGAAGGCCGAGGCGATCAGGATGCCGTCGCCGAAGCAGTGCACGCTGTCGCCGGTGAGCACGGCCCAGCCGCCGCCGCCCGTGGGCGGTGCGTGGTGGTGATGAGCGTGCGAATGGTCGTGATGATCATGGCCGTGGTGGTCATGCGCGCCCTCTTTCGCCGGTGCGGCATCGCCGTGATGGTGCTCATGCCCGTGGTGCCACAGCTCGGCCTTGTCGAGCAGGAAGAAGAACACCAGCCCGAACAGCAGCACCGCGAACAGCAGCGCGGGCTCGATGCGGCTTTCGAAGGCCTCGGGCAGCAGGTGCATGAAGGCAGTGGCCAGCAGCGCGCCGGCCGCCAGGCTCAGCAGGTGCTGCGGGTTCACGCCGCCACCGCCGCTGCGCACGCCCACGCGCAGCAGCAGGGCCGCGAGCCAGACGCTTCCGATGCCGGCGACCAGGGTCGCCACGAGAATTACTATCAAATTCATAGCTGCTTGCGCAAGAGGGACGGCCGGTACGGCCTTGTTCCGTTCATAAAAAGAGAAAGGCCGTCACTTCGGACGGCCTTCGGCGGCAGGTGGCTACGGGCGCCGTCTTCGGTCAGGCGACACCATTGGCTTTGAACCAGGCCGTGGCACGCTGCCAGCCGTCTTCCGCGGCGCTCTTGAGGTAGCTGGGGCGGTAGTCGGCGTGGAACGCGTGGCCTGCTTCGGGGTACACGACGAAGCTCGATGCCTTGGCCGCCGGAGTCCCACCGGCCAGAGCAGCTTTCATCTTATCAACCGTGTCAAGGGGGATGCCCTGGTCTTTTCCGCCGTACAGGCCGAGCACCGGCGCCTGCAGGTTGGCGGCGATGTCGACGGGGTGTTTCGGCTGCAATTCGCTGGCCTGCCCGACCAGTCGGCCGTACCAGGCCACGCCGGCCTTGACCTTGCCGGTGGCCGCATAGAGCCACACGATGCGCCCGCCCCAGCAGAAGCCGGTGATGCCGGCCTTGGCGGTGTCGCCGCCGTTGGCCTTGGCCCAGGCCAGGGCGCCGTCGAGGTCGGCCATGACCTGCGCGTCGGGCACCTTGGTGACGATGTCGGCCTGCAGCTTGGGAATGTCGGTGTAGCCGCGCGGATCGCCCTGGCGCGCGTACAGCTCGGGCGCGATGGCCAGGTAGCCCAGTTCGGCGAAGCGGCGGCAGGTGTCGGCGATGTACTCGTGCACGCCGAAGATTTCCTGGATCACCAGCACCACCGGCAGCCCGGTCTTGCCGGCCGGCGCCGCGGCATAGGCGGGCACCTCGAAGCCGTTCACGGTGTACTTGATCGGGCCGGCCTTCAGGCCTTCGGCCGGGGTCGAGATGGTCGTCTGCGCGGCCACTGGCAGCACGGCGGCGGCGTAGCCGACACCGAGGGCGGCCTTGAGCGCGGTGCGGCGCGTGGCCCCCTGCTCGGTGCTGTCGCCGGGGCGCAGCGAATCGAATTCGGAACGGTTGTCGTCGAAGGAGGTCATGCAAGGGCTCCGGTTGAATCGTCTGACAAGGGGGTGTGGCGTAGAAAAACGCACGCCGCAATGTAGGCGAAATCGGGCCGGGCCGTATGACCGGACCGTAAAGCAGCCGGGCCGCTTCGGGCTGCGGCTACGTGCCGTAAGCCCGCCGTGCCAGCGCCTCGGCCAGCACCTGCGCCGGATCGACGAGGCGCAGCCCCGCCACCGCGGCCGAGCCCTGCAGGCCCAGCGGCACCTCGGTGCAGCCCATGATGATCGTGACCGGGCCGTGCCGTTCGGCCAGCCGCAGCGCGACCTCGGAGAAGCAGCGTTCGGCCAGCGGCAGGTTGCCGGCCTTCACGCCGTCGAAGATGCCGCGCATGATGGTCTGGCGCTCGTCGGCCGACGGCACATGGCAGCCCAGGCCGGCCTCGGCCAGCGCCTCTTCATACAGCCGCACGCGGTAGGTGCCTTCGGTGGCCATCAGCGCCACCTCGGTCGCGCCCTGCGCGGCCAGGTGCTGCGCGGTTTCGCGCGCCATGTGCAGCAGCTCGACCTGCGGAAAGCGTTCCTGCAGGCTGGCATGCCACGCATGCGCGGTGTTGCAGGCGATGGCCACGGCGCGGCTGCCCAGCGCGGCCAGCCGGCCCAGCGCCTGCAGCATCGGTTCGAGCGGCTGGTGCGCGCCCTGCGCGTCGGAGGCCAGCGCGCCGGTGCGGTCGGGCACCGGCACCTGCGCCAGCCAGTGCTCGGGAAAGGACTGGTCGCGCACCGGCTCGCCACGCGCACGCATCTGCTGCGCGCAGGCCTGCACGAAGAGCCGGACGAAGTCGGCGCCCGCCGCGGGGCCCATGCCCCCCAAAATGCCAACTACGTTCGTCGAAGCCATGGTCTTTCTCTGTTTCAGGAATACCGCGGAACCGGCTTTGCCGGGCCGCTGGTATTGCCCCCGGTAGGGGGTTGGCGAAGCGACACGAAGTGCGCGCAGCCTGGGGGCGAACTCAAGTTGCTGGCTTGTCGCTGAAGGCCTTCAGGTTTTCTTTCAGCTGGTCGCTCATCGGCAGATTCAGCGGCACGTTCTTCGGCGGGATCGGCTGCATGAACCACTTGGTGTAGAGCTTCTCGAACTCGCCGCTCTTCATCATCGCGGTGAAGGTGTCGTCCACCAGCTTCTTGAAGGCCGGGTCGTCCTTGGGCAGCATGCAGGCGTAGGGCTCGACCTGCAGCGACTCGCCCACCACTTCGTAGTCGGCCGGGTTCTTCGAGTTGGCGATGAGGCCGAACAGCAGGATGTCGTCCATGGCGAAGGCCACGGCGCGGTCGCTCTCGACCAGCAGGAACGCGTCGGCGTGGTCCTTGCCGAGCACGATGTTCATGTCGAGGTTCTTCTCGGTGTTGTACTTGCGCATGACCAGCGCGTTGGTCGTGCCGGTGGTGCTGGCCACGGTCTTCTTCGCGAGGTCGGCGTAGTCCTTGATCTTGGAGGACTTCTTCGTCAGCAGGCGCGTGCCCGTGTAGAAGTGGTTGACCGCAAAGGCCACGTCCTTGCCGCGCGCGGTGTTGTTGGTGGTGGAGCCGCACTCCAGGTCGATGGTGCCGTTGGTGATCAGCGGGATGCGGTTCTGCGAGGTGACCGCCATCAGCGAGACCTGCAGGTTGGGCTTGTTCAACTTCTTCTTCACCGCCTCGACCACGGCGTTGGAGAGTTCCACCGAGAACCCGATCGGCTTGTTGGGGCCGTCCAGGTAGCTGAAGGGCACCGACGACTCGCGGTAGGCGAGCGAGATCTTGCCGGACTCGGCGATCTTGGCGAGCGTGTCGGCAGCTTGCGCGGCCGGTGCAGTGAAGAGGACCGCGGCAGCCAGGGACGCCATCAAAACGGAGAGTTTCATTCGAGCCTTCATCGGTTGGATTGAACAGACAGCCAGTGTAAGAAGGAGTGACACATCGGGACAATTCCAATTAACCCCGGGGTCATGCCCAAAGGTTATGGGCTGGGTTCTTTTGGCATTTCCGGACACAGCGAGGGGCCTCTACAGTCGCACGCTGTCTCTTCTGTTCCCTTTCTTCTTCACTTCCGGAAAGTTGCCTCCATGCATGTGTGCGTGCTCGGCGCCGGCATCGTGGGCCTGGCGACCGCCTGGCAACTCGAGCGCCAGGGCCACCAGGTCACGGTGATCGACCGCGCGGCGCCCGGCGCGGGCGCCAGCGGCGGCAACGGCGCGCAGCTGAGCTACTCGTACGTGCAGCCGCTGGCCGATCCGTCGATCTGGACGCAGCTGCCCAAGCTGCTGTTCTCCCCCACCTCGCCGCTGAAGCTGCGCCCGCAGCTCGATCCACTGCAGTGGCGCTGGGGCCTGGCCTTCCTGGCCGCGTGCAACGCCGCGACCTCGCGCGACACCACCGCGCAGCTGCTCGCGCTGGCGGCCGCGAGCCGCACCGGCTTCGAGGCCATGCAGGCCGACATCGCACCCGACTGCGACTTCTCCGCCACCGGCAAGCTCGTGCTCTATGCGAGCGCCGCCTCGCTGGCCGGCGCGCGCGCACAAGTCGAACTGCAGCGCACCCTGGGCAGCGAGCAGCGCATCGTCACGCCCGACGAGTGCGTGGCCATCGAGCCCGCGCTCGCGGACTACCGCGGCCAGATGGCGGGCGCGGTCCACACGCCGAGCGAGTGCGCGGCCGACTGCCTCAAGGTGTGCGCCGAGCTGATGCGCGCACTGAGCGCGCGCGGCGTGCGGTTCCTGCTCGGTGCCGACGTGCACGGCTTTGCGCGCAGCGAGGGCCGTGTCGCCGCCGTGCAGACCAGTGAAGGCAACATCGAAGCCGATGCCTTCGTGATGGCACTCGGCTCGGCCTCGCACAAGCTGGGTCGCGCGCTCGGCGCCTACCTGCCGGTGTATCCGCTCAAGGGCTACAGCATCACGGTCGACGTCGACCCCGCCCCCGGCGCGGCACCCCGCGTGAACGTGACCGACAGCGCGCGCAAGGTCGTCTTCGCGCGCATCGGCTCGCGCCTGCGCGTGGCCGGCATGGCCGAGCTCGTGGGGCACGACGCGAGCATTCCGGCCACGCGCATCGAGACGCTGGCCGACGCCACGCGCGCCGTGTTCCCGCGCGCCAGCCGGCTGGCCGAACTGCACCCCTGGACCGGCATGCGCCCGGCCACGCCGAAGGGCCTGCCGATCATCGGGCGGCTGCCGCATGCGCCGTCGAACATGCTGTTCAACACCGGCCACGGCGCGCTGGGGTTCACGCTGGCCTTCGGCTCGGCGCAGCGGATCGCGCAGGCGCTGGACGCGGCCCCGTCGCGCTTCTGAGCTTGCGGCCCAGGCGCCGCCAGCCGATCACCACGCCGGTCAGGCTCAGCAGCGCACCGCCCGCGCTCAGTGCGACCAGCAGCACGTCCCACAACGGACGGTGCGCGAGCAGCGGCAGCCAGTCCCAGCTGTGCAGCATCGCGAACAGCCAGCGGCTCCACCGGCGCGTGCTGTCGCTGCGACCGAGCACGGCGCCGGTCTGCGGATCGACGTGGACCCAGGTGGCGTGCGCGTCGGTGAACACGACGCGCCAGACGGGCAGCGGCTTCTCGCTGCCGCCGGTCATGGTGTGCGCGTCGCGCGTGTAGTAGTGGCTGTCGTAGGCGGTGAGCACGTCGATGCGTGCGACCGGGTCGGGCAGCAGTTGCGCGACGGCGGTGCGCAGCGCCGCAGGGTCGATCTGCCGAGGCTGCGCGCTGGCCGCGTCGCGCACCAGCGGCCGGCCGCTCGCGGTGCTGGCCAGCACCAGCGTCTGCCCTGCCGCGCGCAACCAGCGCAGTTCGCGGACATCGCCACGCGTGGAAGCCAGCAGCGCAGCGGGCGCCGCATCGCCAGCTTCTACGACGAGCGGCCCGCCCTGCATCGCCGCCATGCGCAATGCCGGCGCACCGCTGTCGAACACGCGCCAGGGGTTCATCGACATCAGCCCGCTGAAGATCCACGTCAGCGTGACGAGCGCGAACAGCAGCCCGCTGATGTGATGCCAGCGCATCATGAAGCCCTGGTACGGCGAGTGCGAGCCGCTCTTGTAGGTGCGCCGGAAGCGCCAGCGCATCACGCCCACCACCGTGCCCGTGAGCGTGACGGCGATGCCGACGATCGACAGCCAGTTGACGATGTCGGCCCAGTAGCGGTCCAGGCCCGTGCCGCGCAGCGGGTACAGCCAGTGGATCCATGCGCCGGCGTAGTTCCACAGCCGTTCGGCGCGCGGTGCATCGCGCACCACCTCGCCGGTGCGGCCCGAGATGTACAGCCGCGTGGCCTGCGCATCGGCCAGGTCGACCACATGCAGCGGGCGGTGCGCATCGAGCCCGCGCGAATGGGTGAAGGCGTCTTCGTCGATGGTGCCCCGGTACCTGAGCACCACGGCCTCGCCCCCATAGGCCTGCGCACTCACGAGCGCGCGGGCGCCGTCGACCTGGCGCAGCACGGCGCCGCTCTGCGCATCGACGACCACCACGCCGCGCCCCGGCGGTGATCGGCGCGCGCCGGGTTCTGCCGCGCTCGCCGGCACCGCGAGGTACACCGCCTGCCCGCCGCTGGCCACGGCCAGCCGCAGGTCCTGCAACGGCCCCGCGATACCGGCCGCATCGAGCGCCTGCCGTGGCCCCAGCAAGGGCGTGGCCGCATCGAGCGGCGGCAGGTGCTGCAGACGCTCGGCCTCGGTGAGCTTGGGGTAGCCCACGTACATCATCACCACGCCCGAGACGAACCACATCGCGAAGAAGGCGCAGACGACCACGCCGAGCCAGCGGTGGATCAGAAACAACCAGCGTTTGGCATGCATGTCAGAAGCTCACGCGCAGCGAGACATCCGCCGTGCGCGGCGCGCCGAGGTAGGCGAATCCTGCGCCGACATTCGCGGCATACACACGGTCGGTCGCATTGCGGATGCGGCCCACCACCGTGACGTTGCGGTTCACCTGCCAGCTCAGCCCGAGGTCGAGCAGCGTGTAGCCGGGCCAGTGCATCGTGTTGGCCGCATCGGCGTACACCTTGCCCACATGCCGCACGCCCGCCGTGGCCTGCAGGCGCGGCGTGATGGCGTGCGACACCCAGAGGTTCGCGACCACGGCCGGCGTGTTGGTCGGCGTGCGGCCCGCGAGCGACACGCCGCCCTGGCGGAACTGTTCGTAGCGCGCATCGACGTACGTGAGGTTGCCCTGCAGCGACCACTGCGGCGTGGGCTGCAGCCCGAGCGCCAGCTCCACGCCCTTGGACGACTGCTCGCCGACCAGCACCGTGAGCGCGCTGTTGGCCGGGTCCTGCGTCGCGATGTTGGTGCGGCGGATGCTGTAGGCCGCGAGCGTGGCCGTGCCCTTGCCCTGCCAGAAATCGAGCTTGGTGCCGACCTCGACCTGCCGGCCCGTGGTGAGCTCGCTGTTGTTGCGCACGTCGGCGAACGACGCGGTCGAGAGCACGCCCGACGGCGGATCGGCCGCCGTCGCGTACTGCGCGTACAGGTTGGCACCGGGCGCGAAGTCCCACACCAGGCCGATGCGGCCGGTGGTGGGCTTGTAGCCGCGATGGAAGGTGGCCGGGTTCGCCGCGTCCACCGTGCGGCGGTTGACCAGGTCGAGGTCGATGCGTTCGTGGCGCAGCGCCGTCACGAGGTGCAATGACGGCTGCAGCGCGGTGCGGTTCTCCAGGTACAGCGCGGTGGTTCGCACCTTGTTGTCGCGGTCGGGCCGGAAGCCCGGCGTCATGCCCGGCACGTCGAAGAAGCGCTCGGTGGCGAAGACGTACGGGTTCACCGTGCTCACGGTGCCGGGCAGGCTGTTGGGAAAGCGCGTCTGCCGGTTCACGCTGAAGTCGAGCCCGAAGGACCAGTCGCTCTTCAGCCCACCGAGCTGCCCCTTGTGGAGGCCTTCGACGCGGTTGCCCCACACGTCCTGGTCGTGCCGCTGCAGCAAGGCGCCCGAGCGGATGACGGCCGTGTTGCGCGCGTTGTAGCGGTAGTTCTCGACGTTGCGGTAGTCGCGCAGCGCGTCGTAGGCATAGAAGGTGTTCTTGAACTGCAGCGCGTCGCTGGCCTGCCATTCGGTGACCGAGCGCAGCCACTGCACGCGCTGCGCGTAGAGGCCGTCGGCGCTGTTGTAGTTCTTGAAGCGCGTGCCACGGTCGATGCGCATCTCGCCGCCCGCGGGGTTCAGCACCGGCGTGCCCCAGTAGGGCCGCGTGACGTCTTCGTCCTGGTACTCGTAGGCCAGCGTGTGCTTCAGGCCGCCGCCGAAGTCCGACAGCAGCGAGGCCGCGAGCTGCGTCGACTTGCTCTTGGTGCCGTCGGTCCAGCCGTGGGCGTCGCGGTGGTTCACGTCGATGCGCGCGTAGTGGCTGCCCGCGCCGCCGTCGCCGGCGATGCGGCGGTTCAGGCCGAAGGAGGCCTCTTTCAGGTTCTGCGTGCCCAGGCGCAGTTGCGCCTCGGCGAAGTCGCTGCGTTCCGGCGCCTTGGTGATGTAGTTGATCGAACCGCCCAGCGCACCCGAGCCGAACAGGAAGCTTGACGGGCCGCCGATGGCCTCGACGCGGTCGTAGATCCAGCTGTCGACCGGGCGGGCCGCGATCGAGTACTGCAGGTTGATGCCGTTGAACAGCTGCGCGATCGAGCCACTGCCGAAGCCCCGGTAGCTCACGCCGACGTTGCCGGGCGCGTCGTGCGCGGTCACGCCGGGCACGGCGCGCAGCGCCTCCTGCGTGTTCTGCGCGCCGCGCGCATCGAGCACCGCGCGGTTCACCACCGTGACGGAAGCGGGCGTCTCGCGCGGCGTGAGGCCCAGGCGGCTCGCGGTGTCGGCGGGCGTGTCGAGGTCGAGCCGGCCGTTGGGGCGCGGGGCGTCGTCGGCCACTTCGATCAAAGGCAGCGAAGACACGGTGGTCTGGGCTTGGACAGGCGAACTGACGGCGCCGAACAAGGCAAGCAGCCCCAAAGCGGGGGCACGGGAAAGGGTGGGCATGGCATCTCTCTTGCGACGGCGCTGGCGAAAACAATGAAGCGCAGCGCCGGCCGCACAACGACCGGGAACGCACCGCGCGGCCCGTTCAGGCGGCGTCAGGTGCAGGAACGACGAAGCTCAGGAGAGATGCGTGGGCGGCCCGCGCGCCGGCAGCGGCGAGGCCGTGGCTGCCGCGAGGCGGGCAGCGGGAATCGATTGCAGCGCGCGGCCCAGCGGCAGCGGCGTGGGCAGCGTCACCTGCACGGCGGCGGGCGGCGGACCGGAGACCATGCACAGCGGGCAGTCCATCGCCGCCATGCCGACTTCGGTGGCGCCGTCGTCGCCCTGCACGATGAGCTTGACGGTGCCCGCGGCGGAACACACGAGTTCCATCGCCTGCGGGTTCACGAGCGGCGATGCGCCCGCGACCAGCAGCGACGCCATGAACCACGCCAGCACCAGGCGGTGCATTGCGCAGAAGGTTCGAAGGGCGTGCATGGGCGCGGATTATGGCGCGGGGAGAATGCCCCGCATCTTTCTCAGGCGGTCTGCTCGATGGCCTCGCGCATGCAGCGCGTGATGCCGCGCACCGCCACCGAATCGGGCCGGCCCGCGAAGCGCAGCGCGCGCACCGGCACCGGAATGTGCGGCTCCAGCGTCAGCACGTCGACCTTGGCGCGGTCGGCCGAGCGCGCCGTGCAGCCGTCGACCAGCGCCACGCCCAGCCCGTGGTGCGCCATGGCCAGCGCCGCGTGGTAGGTCTGCACCGTGACCACGGCCTGCTGGAAGCCCACGCCCGCCTGCCGGCAGGCCTGGCTCAGGCTGGTGCCGACCGGGTCGCGGCCGTCCAGGCCGATCACCGGGCGGTCGATGAGGTCGTGCAGCGCCACCGAGCCGTTGCGCACCAGCGCGCGCGGCAGCATGCCCTTGGGCGCGACGCACACCATGCGGCTGTCGGCCAGCGTCTCCTGCGTGAGCGAGGGGTGCACCGCGGGGCTGAAGGCAAAGCCAACATCGGCCTCCTGCAGCAGCAGCGCCGACATGATCTGCGGCGAGTGCAGCGACTCGACCGTGATCGCGTAGCCCGGATGCATCTCGCGAAAGGCCTTGAGCGCGCGCGGCAGGATTTCGTAGCTCAGCGCAAGCACGCTGAGGATGCGCAGCTCGCCCGTGTCATTGCCCGCGCGCAGGTTCGCCGCCAGCCGCTGCACCTCGTCGAGCTGCGCAAACAGCCGCTCGATGTGCGGGTACAGCGTGAGCGCCTCGGTGGTCGGCGTGAGCCGCCCCTTGGCGCGCTGGAACAGCGGAAAGCCCAGCTGCAGCTCGGCGTGCTGCAGCGTGCGGCTCACGGCCGGCTGCGTGATGTTGATGAGCCGCGCGGCCGCGCTCACGCTGCCCGCGAGCATGATCGCGTTGAAGACCTCGATGTGGCGCAGCCGCATGGCCGACAGCGGTCGGGGGCGGTCAGCGGACGGTGGTCTTGCCCGTCGCGATGTCCATCACCATGCGCACGCCGAGGTACAGGCGCGGCTCGATCGAATCGATCAGCACGTACTCCGCGTCGGCCGTGTGCGCGCCGAAGCCCTGCAGGCCGAAGCGCTCGATGACCGGCGCCTTGGTCTTGAGCGAAGCGAACGCCGCGTCGGTGCCGCCACCGGCGGCCTTGTCGTCGGCGCCCAGCGGGCGGCCCAGCTCGTCCTTGTAGATGGCCTGCGCGTGCTTGGCCAGCGCGCGCGACGCGTCGGTGGCCTCGAGCGGCGGACGGCGGCGTTCGAACTTCAGCTCGACCTTGGCGTCAGGCACCAGCTGCTTCTTCACGCGCTCGTTCACCTGCTGCTCGATGCGGTCGTAGTCGGCCACCTTGAGCACGCGCACGTCGGCGCCCGCGGTGGCGCTGGCCGGAATCACGTTGCGGTTGGTGCCCGACTTGGAGATGGTCCAGTTCATCTTCAGGCCCGTGGACGGGTCGGACAGGTCGCGCATCTGCAGGATCTGGTGCGACAGCTCGTACAGCGCGTTCACGCCGAGCTCGGGCGCAGAGCCCGCGTGCGAGGCCTTGCCCGCCACGTTCAGCGTGACCGAGGCGATGCCCGCGGTGGCCAGCGAGAGCTTGTCGTCCTTGATGGAGGCGCCCTCGAACGACAGCACGGCGTCGTGCTCGCCGCCCAGCTTGGTGAGCAAGGCGCGCGAACCCGGCGAGCTGATTTCCTCGTCGCCGTTGATCAGCACGGTGAGCGTGCCGTAGTCCTTGAACTTCAGCGCCTGCAGCATCGACACCAGGTGCGTGATGACGGCCACGCCCTGCTTGTCGTCGGCAATGCCCAGGCCGTAGGCCTTGTCGCCGTCGACGCGGAACGGCTGCTTGTTGAGCATGCCCACGGTGTAGACCGTGTCCATGTGCGCGATGAGCATGATCTTCTTGGTGCCCGTGCCCTTGAAGGTGGCGCGCACCACGCGGCCGATTTTCTCGGGCGTGTCTTCCATGCGGTAGGCGTCGGCGCTCGGGTCGATGAGCTCGACCTCGCCGCCCAGCGCCTTGAACTTGGCGGCGATGAGGTCGGAGATTTTCTCGAGGCCTTCGATGTCGCGGCTGCCCGACTCGATGGAGACCAGCTCCTTCAGCGTCTCGAGCAGGGCGGGCTTTTCCTTGGCGGCCAGCGCGGCGATGCGGGCATCAGGGGCAGCGGAAGCGGTGCCGAGGAAGGCCGCGCAGACGGCGGCGAGCAGGAAGGTGCGGGGCTGGAGTGTCATGGAGGTGCTTCTTCTTTCTTCGAGATGTCTCGTTGGGGCGTGCGAACGTGGATCAGTGGGGATCAGTGGGCCTTGTCCCAGTTGGGACCGACGCCGATCTCGGCGAGCAGCGGCACCTTGAGCGCCGCCACGCCGGCCATCAGGCGCGGGATTTCGGTGCGCACCCATTCGACCTCGGCCTCGGGCACTTCGAACACCAGTTCGTCGTGCACCTGCATGATCATCCTGGTGGCGCGCTTTTCTTCGTCAAGCACGTTCTGTACCTTGACCATGCTGAGCTTGATGAGGTCGGCCGCCGTGCCCTGCATCGGCGCGTTGATGGCCTGGCGCTCGGCCGCCTTCTTGCGGGGGCCGTTGCCGCCGTTGATCTCGCTCAGGTAGAGGCGCCGGCCGAACACGGTCTCGACATAGCCCTTGTCGCGCGCGAACTCCACGATCTGGTCCATGTAGGTCTTCACGCCCGGGTAGCGCGCAAAGTAGCGATCGATGTACGAGGCCGCGGCCTTGGTCTCGATGCCCAGGTTCTTCGCCAGGCCGAAGCTGCTCATGCCGTAGATGAGGCCGAAGTTAATGACCTTGGCATAGCGGCGCTGCTCACTGGACACCTGGTCGGGCGTGGTGCCGAACACCTCGGCGGCCGTGGCGCGGTGCACGTCGACGCCGTCGGTGAAGGCGCGCAGCAGCGACTCGTCACCGCTGATGTGGGCCATGATGCGCAGCTCGATCTGCGAGTAGTCGGCGCTGGCGATCACGCTGCCCGCCGGTGCCACGAAGGCCTCGCGCACGCGGCGGCCTTCGGGCGTGCGGATCGGGATGTTCTGCAGGTTGGGGTCGTTGCTGCTCAGGCGGCCCGTGACGGCCACGGCCTGCGCATAGTGCGTGTGCACGCGGCCGGTGCGCGGGTTGGCCAGCTGGCCGAGCTTGTCGGTGTAGGTGCCCTTGAGCTTCGACAGGCCGCGGTGCTCGAGGATCTTGGCGGGCAGCGGGTAGTCTTCGGCCAGCTTCTCGAGCACTTCTTCGTCGGTGCTGGGCGCGCCGCTCGGCGTCTTCTTGACCACGGGCAGGCCCAGCTTGGTGAAGAAGATCTCGCCGATCTGCTTGGGCGAACCCAGGTTGAAGGGCTGGCCCGCGATGTCGTAGGCCTCCTGCTCCAGCGCCATGATGCGCGTGCCCAGGTCGTGGCTCTGCGCGGCCAGCGTGGGCGCATCGATCAGCACGCCGTTGCGCTCGATGCGGTACAGCGCCTCGCTCGAATCCATTTCGAGCTGGTAGATGTAAGCCAGCTTTTCTTCCTTCTGCAGCAGGGGCCAGAGCGTGCGGTGCACGTCGAGCGTCTGGTCGCTGTCTTCGCACGAGTATTCGGCGGCCTTGGCGATGTCGACCTGGCTGAACGGGATCTGGTGCGCGCCCTTGCCGCACAGGTCTTCGTAGGAGATGCCGCTGCGCCCCAGGTGGCGCTCGGCCAGGGACGACAGGCCGTGCGGCTTGTTCACTTCGAGCACGTAGCTTTGCAGCATGGTGTCGTGCGCGTAGCCCTGCACCTCGATGCCGTGGTTGGCGAACACGTGGCGGTCGTACTTGATGTGCTGGCCGAGCTTTTTCTTGTCGGCGTTCTCGAGCCAGGGCTTGAGCCTGGCGAGCACCTCGTCGATGGGCAGCTGCGCGGGCGCGTCGGGGTAGTTGTGCGTGAGCGGAATGTAGGCCGCTTCGCCCGGCGTGACGCTGAAGCTGATGCCCACGATCTGCGCGACCATTTCGTCGAGCGAGGTGGTCTCGGTGTCGATGGCCGTGAGTTCGGCGGCCTCGAGCTTCGCGAGCCAGGCGTCGAACTGCGCCCATTCCATGATGGTGTCGTACTTGAGGTTGCTCGCGGGCGCGGCGGCCTCTTGGGCGTCCAGCTCGGAAGGCTCGTCGAACAAGCCGCCCTGGTCGCGGTCTACCTTGGAAGCGGCCTTCTTCTTGGCGTTCTCTTCGATCAGCTCGGGCGGCACTTCCTGCGCTTCGAGCGACTTGACGAGGCTCTTGAAACCGAACTTCTCGTAGAAGGGCTTCAGCTCGGCCGCCTGCGGCGCGCCGACGGGCAGGCCTTCGAGCGAGGGCAGGCCTTCGACAAAGCCGTTCAGGTCGCAATCGGTGCGGATGGTGACGAGGCGCTTGCTCAGCGGCAGCTTGTCGAGCGCCTGGCGCAGGTTCTCGCCGGCGGCGCCCTTCACTTCGGCGGCGCGTTCGACCAGTGCATCGAGCGAGCCGTATTCGAGCAGCCACTTGGCGGCGGTCTTCGGACCGACCTTCGGCACGCCGGGCACGTTGTCGACCGTGTCGCCGATGAGCGTCTGGTAGTCGACCATGAGGCTGGGCGGCACGCCGAACTCGGCCGTCACGCCGGCGATGTCGCGCTTCTTGCCGTTCATCGTGTCGATGATGGTGATGTGCTCGTCGACCAGCTGACTCAGGTCCTTGTCGCCGCTGGAGACGATCACTTCGACGCCTTGCGCGGCCGCCACCTTGGCGAGCGTGCCGATCACGTCGTCAGCCTCGACCTCGGGCACGGTAATCACCGGCCAACCGAGCAGCTTGACCACTTCGTGGATGGGGTCGATCTGGCTGCGCAGGTCGTCGGGCATCGGCGAGCGGTTGGCCTTGTACTCGGGGTACCAGTCGTCGCGGAAGGTCTTGCCGGGGGCGTCGAAGATGCAGGCCGCGTAGTCGGCGCGCACCTCGCGGCGCAGCGCGGTCATCATGTTGATCATGCCCCGGATCGCCCCGGTGGCCGGGCTCTTCGGGTCGCCGGGCACGGCGCGCAGATCGGGCATCGCGTGGAAGGCCCGGTACAGGTAGCTCGAGCCATCGACGAGCAGCAGCGTTTTCTTGTCGGTCATCGGGGCATTTTGCCGTGCCCGGACCGGCGTCCGGAACGACACCAGGGTCGGCTGGCGGCCGACACGCCGCCAGCGGGTGCACGCCTACAATCCGTGCATGCCTAGCTCCCCACTCCTGGTCGCCCGCCGCATCCTGCTGGCGCTGGCTTTCGCCACCCCCGTTGCCGCCCTCGCGCAGGCGCCGGCCGCGCCTGCCGCCAAGCCGGCCCCGGCGGAACCGCTACAAAATCAGGAGCAGGCCGACGGCCGGCGCAACCAGAAGGTCGAGCACATCCACACGGAAGACAGCGGCGCCTCGGTCGACGAGGTGCGCTACGGCGGCCGCACGCAGAGCATCAACGTCAAGCCCAAGTCGAACATGCCCGGTTACGAAGTGCTGCCCAACGACGGCGGCAGCGCCCGCCCCGGCACGACCGGCGACGCGAACAGCGGCGGCAACGGCCCGCGTGTCTGGAACGTGCTGAAGTTCTGACCGTGACGTCGTCGTTCTCCTTCCCGCCCTCCCTCTTTTCTCCCGCAGCCGCCGTCCGGCGCTGAGCATCGCCATGGCAGTTTTTACCGAAGTCCAGTTCGGCGAGGCAGACGCGCTCGTCCAGCGTCTTGGCATGGGCGCCCTGCGCGAGCTGCGCGGCATCGAGGGCGGCATCGAGAACACCAACTACTTCGCCACCACCGAGTCGGGCGAGTTCGTGCTGACGCTGTTCGAGCGCCTGAGCGCCGAGCAGCTGCCGTACTACCTTTGCCTCATGAAGCACCTGGCCGGTGCCGGCCTGCCTGTGCCCGCGCCCGTGGCCGACCCGGCCGTGGCGCCGCCGACCGGCCATGCGCTGTCGATCCCCGCGCAGGCGCCCTGCGAGCTGCTGCACCGCGTGGCCGGCAAGCCGGCGGCGCTGGTGCAGAAGCTCTCGGGCCGCAGCGAGCTGGCCCCCACGGCCGCTCACTGCGCCGAACTGGGCGCCATGCTGGCCCGCATGCACCTGGCCGGGCGCGACTACCCGCGCATCCAGCCCAACCTGCGCGGCCTGCCCTGGTGGAACGAGACCGCCCCGGTGGTGCTGCCCTACATGGACGAGCCGCAGTCCGCGCTGCTGCGCGCCGAGCTGGCCTACCAGAACCATGTCGCCGAATCGTCGGCCTACGCGGCGCTGCCGCGCGGCCCGGTGCATGCCGACATGTTCCGCGACAACGTGATGTTCGCGACCGGCGGCGAGCCCGACGCGCCGCCGCGCCTCACGGGCGTGTTCGACTTCTACTTCGCCGGCACCGACACCTGGCTGTTCGACCTGGCCGTGTGCCTGAACGACTGGGCCATCGACCTGGCCAGCGGCCGGCACGACGCCGCCCGCGCCGACGCCCTGCTCGCCGCGTATGAGAGCGTGCGCAGGCTGAACGCCTCCGAGCGCGCCCTGCTGCCCGCGATGCTGCGCGCCGCCGCGCTGCGCTTCTGGATCTCGCGCCTGTGGGACTTCCACCTGCCACGCGAGGCCAGCATGCTCAAGCCCCACGACCCGACGCACTTCGAGCGCGTGCTGCGCGAGCGCGCCACCCACCCGCACGCCATCGCCCACGTCTTAGAGCCGGCGCTGGCAGCCTAAAGAAGGTGTGACCGAACCCGCCATGCCCGCTCATCCCGCCCAGACACACCCACTCTGCGTTGCAAATGCTCGCCATAGCCCAAGCTATGGCTGCGCTTTGCGCCTTGATTGGGCGCGTCTGGGCGGCCTGCTCGGCCACGCCGGATTCATTCACACCTTCTGACCCCCCACATGAAACTCCACCTCGTGCCGGCGCGCACCGGCTTCGACTGGGTCCGCCTCGGACTCAAGACCTTCTGGCGCCAGCCGTTGGCCTTCATCTCGCTGTTCTTCCTGCTGATGGCGATGATCTCGACGGTGTCGATGCTGCCGCTGCTCGGCAGCGTGCTCGCCCCGATCCTGCTGCCCTTCATGACGCTCGGCCTGATGGTCGCGACCTCGGTCGCAGCAACCGACAACGCCGACGGCCTGGGCAACGCGGGCGACCTGGGCCGCCCCACGGGCTCGGCCATGTTCATCGCGGTGTTCGACGCCATGCGCACCGAATGGCGCTCGCTGGTGGTGCTGGGCGTGATCTCGGCCGTGTACTTCGTGCTGGCCGTCACGCTGACGGCACTGGTCGACGGCGGCCAGCTCATGCGCGCCTACCTGTTCGACGAGGTGGTGACGCCCGAGGTCATGAAGAGCAGCGAGTTCCTCACGGCGCGCACGCTGCTGATGTGCCTGAACCTGCCACTGTCGCTGGCCATGTGGCATGCGCCGGCGCTGGTGCACTGGCACCGCGTGGAGCCGGTGAAGAGCGTCTTCTTCAGCATCGTCGCGCTGTTCCGCAACTTCGGCGCCTACGCGCTGTTCGGCCTGGCGTGGTTCGGCGTGTTCATGCTCGCGGGCATCGCCATCGGCCTGCTCGCCACCGTGCTGATCGGCGTCGGCGCCATGGGCTCCGACGGCGCGGCCCTGGCGATCGGCAACATCCTGATGATCGGCACCGCGCTGGTGCTGGCGGCCATGTCGCTGGCCTCGACCTGGTTCACGTTCCGCGACAGCTTCGACGCGAACTGAGCGGGCATCGCCCGCTGCCCTTTCGGGCAAGCGGGACCGCCGGCCTCAGACCGGCGTGAGCTTCGCCACCGACAGCGCCAGCCACTTCACGCCGTGGCGCGCGAACTTCACCTGCGCCCGCGCATCGTCGCCGGTGCCTTCGAGCGCGGTCACCGTGCCCTCGCCGAACTTGTTGTGGAACACCTGCATGCCTGAACGCAAACCGTGCGACGGCGCGGTCTTCTGCGGCGGCACGGGTGGGCTGGCGAAGGTGTCCTTGCCGGCGCTGCTGCCGCCACCACCGTAGCGGTTGCCGCCGCCCCCGCCACCACCGTAGCCGCCGGCACCGCCGCGCGTGCTGCCATAGCCGCCGCCATAGCCGAAGGCCGAAGGCGCAAAGCCCTGGTTCTTCGGCGTGAGCCACTTGAGCGCGCCTTCCGGCAACTCGTCGAAGAAGCGGCTCTTGACGTTGTAGCGGGTCTGGCCGTGCAGCATGCGCGTCTGCGAATGGCTCAGGTACAGGCGCTTGCGTGCGCGCGTGATCGCCACGTACATCAGGCGGCGTTCTTCCTCGAGGCTCTCGAAATCGCTCATCGAGTTCTCGTGCGGGAACAGGCCCTCTTCCATGCCGGTGATGAACACGCAGTCGAACTCCAGGCCCTTGGCGGCGTGCACGGTCATGAGCTGCACCGCGTCCTGCCCGGCCTGCGCCTGGTTGTCGCCCGACTCGAGCGCCGCATGCGTCAAAAAGGCCGCGAGCGGGCTCAGCGTTTCGCCGGTTTCGGCATCGGGCGCCAGCGGCTCGTCGAGCACCGGCCGGCTGGGGTCGAGCCCCTGGCTGGCGGGCGACTGGCGCAGCTCGTCGACCGGCAGCGCCACGGCGTCGCGGCCGAAGCCTTCCTGCGTGACGAAGCTCTCGGCCGCGTTCACGAGTTCGTCCAAGTTCTCGATGCGGTCGGCGCCTTCGCGGTCGGCCTTGTAGTGTTCGACGAGGCCACTGTGGTCGAGCACCAGCTCGATGATCTCGCGCAGGCTCACACCTTGCGTCTGCTCACGCAGCACGTCGATCTTGGCGACGAAAGCCGTGAGGTTCGAGCCGGCCTTGCCGCCGACCGCGCTCACCGCGTCGTGCAGCGAGCGCCCGGCGGCGCGGGCCGCGTCCTGCAGGCTTTCGAGCGTTCGTGCGCCGATGCCGCGCGGCGGGAAGTTGACGACGCGCAGGAAGCTGGTGTCGTCGTCCTTGTTCTCGAGCAGGCGCAGGTAGGCCAGCGCATGCTTGATTTCGGCGCGCTCGAAGAAGCGCAGGCCGCCGTACACGCGGTACGGCACCGAGGCGTTGAACAGCGCCGTTTCGATCACCCGGCTCTGCGCATTGCTGCGGTAGAGCACGGCCATTTCCTTGCGGTCGAAGCCGTCGCGCGCCAGCTGGCGCATTTCCTCGACCATCCACTGCGCTTCGGCGAGGTCGGTGGGCGATTCGTACACGCGCACGGGCTCGCCTGGCCCCTGGTCGGTGCGCAGGTTCTTGCCCAGGCGCTTCTTGTTGTGGCTGATGAGCTCGTTGGCCGAATCGAGGATGTTGCTGTAGCTGCGGTAGTTCTGCTCCAGGACGATCTGGCGGCGCACGTCGAACTCGCGCACGAAGTCGGTCATGTTGCCCACGCGCGCGCCGCGAAAGGCGTAGATGCTCTGGTCGTCGTCGCCCACGGCGATCACGCTGTTGTGCTCGCCCGGCGTGAAGTGGCCGCCGGGTGCCGTGTGGCCCGCGAGCATCTTCAGCCATGCGTACTGCAGGCGGTTGGTGTCCTGGAACTCGTCGACCAGGATGTGGCGAAAGCGCCGCTGGTAGTGCTCACGCACCGGCTCGTTGTCGCGCAGCAGCTCGTAGCTGCGCAGCATCAGCTCGCCGAAGTCGACCACGCCTTCGCGCTGGCACTGCTCTTCATACAGCTGGTACAGCTCGACCTTCTTGCGGTCGTCGTCGCTGCGGGCCTCGATGTCGCCGGGGCGCAGGCCGTCTTCCTTGGCGCCGGCGATGAACCATTGCGTCTGCTTGGCCGGAAAGCGCTCGTCGTCGACGTTGAACTGCTTCATCAGGCGCTTGATGGCCGAGAGCTGGTCTTGTGTGTCGAGGATCTGGAAGGTCGAAGGCAGGTTGGCCAGCTTCCAGTGCGCGCGCAGCAGGCGGTTGCACAGGCCGTGGAAGGTGCCGATCCACATGCCGCGCACGTTCACTGGCAGCATCGCGGTCAGCCGCGTCATCATTTCCTTGGCCGCCTTGTTGGTGAAGGTGACGGCCAGGATGCCGCCGGCGGACACCTGCCCCGTCTGCAGCAGCCAGGCGATGCGGGTGGTGAGCACCCGCGTCTTGCCGGAGCCGGCACCGGCGAGGATGAGCGCGTTGCCCGCGGGCAGCGTGACGGCAGCAAGCTGCTCGGCGTTGAGGTTGTTCAGCAACGGCGAGGCAGGGCCGCCCGTATCGGCTGCGGACGCGCCGGAAAACAGGTCGTGAGGGAGCATGGGTGCCATTGTAGAAAGCTGCCCCGCCCCGGGCCCCGCCGGGCGCGCTTGCCCCTGCGGGCATGACCTGGATCAAGGCAGTGCCCGCTGGCGTGCGCCGGCCCGCCGCGCTTGCGACAGATCAAGCGAGGCGGCCGTGCCGGGCGGGAGACTGCCTTCCAGTTGCCGGCCCTGCGCGCCGGCCGTCACTGGAGAACCCATGCCCAAAAAACTCGCCCCCGCCTGCATCGCCGCCCTGCTCGGCGCCATGGCCGCCCTGCCGGCCGCCGCGCAGGAAGCACAAGGCAACTGGCTGGTGCGCGCCCGCGCCGTGTACCTGAAGCCGGCGAACCACTCGGCGCCGGTGGCCGACCTGTCGATTCCGGCCGACGCCATCACGGTCAACAGCAAGACCATTCCCGAGCTCGACATCACCTACTTCTTCACGCCGAACATCGCCGCCGAACTGGTGCTGACGGTGCCGCAGAAACAGACGGTCACCGTGCAGCAAAGTGCGTTGGGGGGCCCTGTGGACATCGGCACCTTCAAGCACCTGCCGCCCTCGCTGATGCTGCAATACCACTTCATGCCGACCGCGAAGATCCGGCCCTACATCGGCGCGGGCCTGAACTACACACGGCTGAGCAGCGTCAACCTGCAGGTGCCGACGGTGGGCCGCCTTCAGCTGCAGAACGAAAGCTTCGGCCTCGCGCTGGGCGCCGGCGTCGACATCGAGGTGGCGAAGAACACCTACCTCAACCTCGACGTGAAGAAGCTGCGCATCCGCAGCGCCGTGAACATGAATGGCGTGCAGCTTTCGACCGTGAAGGTCGACCCGTGGCTGTTCGGCGTAGGCATCGGCTACCGGTTCTGAGGAAGAGCCGCACCATGGTCGTCGGGTATACGCAGCAACCCATAGGGTCAATACGCTCCGGCGACTTGCGCATCATCGCCATGGCCGTAAAATCAATCACCGGGCCCAAGTTTCTTGCGTCCGGTTTTTTTTGGCCGTCATTTTCATGACGCGACCACGAGAACCGGCCGGACCAAGCGCTCATTCGTTCCACTCAACGATTCCTTTCAGGAGCCTGGTCATGCAAATCTTCGATTACGACAACATCCTTCTGCTGCCGCGCAAATGCCGCGTGGAAAGCCGCTCGGAATGCGACGCCAGCGTCACGCTGGGCGAGCGCACCTTCCGCCTGCCGGTGGTGCCTGCCAACATGAAAACGGTGGTCGACGAGTCGATCTGCCTGTGGCTCGCGCAGAACGGCTATTTCTACGTGATGCACCGCTTCGACCTGGACAACATCCAGTTCGTGAAAGACATGCAGGGCAAGGGCGTGTTCGCCTCGATCTCGCTGGGCGTGAAGAAGCCCGACTACGACACCGTCGACCAGATGGTGGCCCAAGGCCTCGTGCCCGAATACATCACGATCGACATCGCGCACGGCCATGCCGACAGCGTGAAGAACATGATCGGCTACCTCAAGGCCAAGCTGCCGAAGTCGTTCGTGATCGCCGGCAACGTCGGCACGCCCGAAGCCGTGATCGACCTGGAGAACTGGGGCGCCGACGCGACCAAGGTCGGCATCGGCCCAGGCAAGGTCTGCATCACCAAGCTCAAGACCGGCTTCGGCACGGGCGGCTGGCAGCTGTCGGCGCTCAAGTGGTGCGCGCGCGTGGCCACCAAGCCGATCATTGCCGACGGCGGCATCCGCGACCACGGCGACATCGCCAAGAGCATCCGCTTCGGCGCGTCGATGGTCATGATCGGCTCGCTGTTCGCGGGCCACGAAGAGTCGCCGGGCAAGACGGTCGACGTCGACGGCACGCTCTTCAAGGAGTACTACGGCTCGGCCAGCGACTTCAACAAGGGCGAGTACAAGCACGTCGAAGGCAAGCGCATCCTCGAGCCCATCAAGGGCAAGCTGGCCGACACGCTGGTCGAGATGGAGCAGGACGTGCAAAGCTCGATCAGCTACGCGGGCGGCCGCACGCTGATGGACATCCGCAAGGTCAACTACGTCACGCTGGGCGGCGACAACGCCGGCGAACACCTGCTGATGTGAGCGCGACGGGCGGCCCTCCGCCCGTCTCTTTTCTTTCAGGCCTCGAGCAGTTGCACCGCGTAGCGGTGCAGCGCGTGCGCCGGATCGGCCAGCGCATCGACCACGCCGAAGTGGTCGAGCCCCGGCAGCACCTCGCACACCGGCACGGTGTGGCGGCCCCAGGCCTCGCGGATCATCGCGTTGTGGCGCAGGAATTCAGCGCTCTCGTTGCCCCCCACCGCCGCATAGAGCTGGCCGCGCGCCGGCGCAGGCCACAGCGCCGGGCTCGCACGCCGCGCGTCGGCATCGGTGAGCTTCAGCGTGTGCTCGAGGAAGGGCGTGCGCTGCAACGGCCGCAGGTCGAACAGGCCCGAGACCGACAGCGCATTGCGCACCAGCTGCGCGGGCAGATCGGGCGCCACCGCCTTCCAGTCGCAGGCCAGCAACGCCGCCGCCATGTGGCCGCCTGCCGAATGCCCCGCGACGGTGATGCGCGAAGGGTCCCCGCCATGCGCCGCCACGTGGCGCCACGTCCATTCGAGCGCCCGCACCATCTGCAAGAGGATGCCCGGCACCGTCACCGGCTGGTCGACCGGACCCGGGCACAGCGCGTAGTTGGGCTGCACCACGCAGATGCCGCGGTCGTGGAAGGCGGGGCTGATGAACGAATGGTCCTTCTTGTCCATGGCGCGCCAGTAGCCGCCGTGGATGAAGACCAGCACCGGCGCATCGGGCACGGGCGCCGGAAAGATATCGAGCGTTTCGTTCGGTCCGGTGCCGTAGGGAACATCGATGCGGCACGGCAGCGTGTCGCGCGCCGCGGCGGAATCGCGCCCCCAGCGCGCGAAGTAGGCGGGGTGGTCCTTCACCCGCGCCAGGTTGTTGTACATGCCTTCCAGCCAGGCGGGGTCGTGCGCTTCCATGCGGTGCTTGCTCCTTGTTTTTCCGGGGCGCATCTTGGCACGGCCGCGTGCATGGAAATGCGCGGCTGGATAAAATGTGGGCTGTGTTGGGGGGGTAGCTCAGCTGGGAGAGCGCCGCGTTCGCAATGCGGAGGTCGGGAGTTCGATCCTCCTCCTCTCCACCAACCGACCCAGCAAAAAGGCCTTGGCAATCGCCAAGGCCTTTTTCATTTGCAGCTGTGCGCTGCCGCCGGGAAATGCCAGATCAGGCGTCGAGCGTCAGGTGCTGGCCGTGCAATGCCGCGGCGCCCGGCGATGCCAGGAAGCCGATGGTCTGCGCCGCGACCGAGGTCGACACCCACTCGGCCGGGTTCGCGTCGGGCATCGCCTGGCGGTTGGCCGGCGTGTCGAGCACGCTGGGCGCCACGCTGTTGATGTTCACGCCGTGCGGCGCGGCCTCGGCCGCCATCGATTCCACGAGCCGCTGCAGCGCGCTCTTCGATGCGATGTACGCCGCCATCGCCGGCAGGCCACGCGCCGCCACCTTGGCCGTCACCGCGACGATGCGGCCCGCGCGGCGCACGATCATCGAGGGCAGCACGGCCTGCGTCACGGCCACGAACGACCAAGCGTTGAGATTCATCATCCGGTCCCAGCTCGCACGCGTGAGTGCGTGCGTCGCCTCGCCCATCTCGAAGCCGCCGGCGATGTGCACCAGCGCGTCGACGCGGCCGAAGGCCTGCAGCACCTGGCCGGTGAGCGCCGCCATGTCGGGCGCCGAGGTCACGTCGCCGGCCAGCAGCAGGTGCTGCGAGTTGTCCAGGCCCGGAAAGACTTCGGCCAGGCGACCGGCGTGGTGATCGACCAGCGCGAGCCGCGCGCCCTGGTCAAGAAAGTGCTGGGCCACGGCCCGGCCCAGCGCGCCCGCGGCGCCGGTGATCAGGACATGGGGGGTGTTGCTTGCATCGCTCATCGAAATTTCTCCTCTGACAGGGATGGGGTCGGGCCCCGAAGGTCGCGCATCCTAACGCTCTCGTACAAATGTGCAGAAATTTTTTGAAGTCCCAAAAAGATTGGTATATACTCGTGGTCTTGCCAGAAAACACTAACGGTTTTCAAAGCAAGGGCTCTTAGCTCAGTTGGTAGAGCAGCGGACTCTTAATCCGTAGGTCGAGTGTTCGAGTCACTCAGGGCCCACCAACCAACATCGCGGCAACGCTGGAAAGCCTGCTACCCACAAGGTAGCAGGCTTTTTTCATGGTGCGTTAACTTGTACGTTTGATCGCGCCGACGCGAACCTTCGCAAGCCCCTCCCCGACATCCCGTGAAGAAATCCAAACCCGCGCCATCGCCGAAATCCTTCGACCTCAAGCAGCACTGGCATTGGGGCCGCGGCATGCGCCAGTTGCGCATCGCCGACTTCCTGAAGGACGGCCGCCTGCTGGTCCCCGGCGACCTCACGGGCGAAGGCCCGGCCACCGACGACGGCACCGGCGCGCTGCGCACCGTGGGCGGCGTCCAGGTCGGCAGCGCCGACTACGCCACCGGCCTGATGTGGGTCGGCCGCAAGCTGCGCGAAGGCGACCTGCCGAGCAAGCCCCAGGGCTGACCTAGCTACGGCGCCGTGACGCGCCGCAAGAACTGCAGCGAGCGCTCCAGCGCCAGCCGCCCCGGCGCATCGTCGAGGTTGAACTGGTACTCGTGCGGCAGCGCAGGCGTCTGGTCGGCGGGGAAGAACAGGCTGTCGACCTGCACGCCCTTCGCCGCCAATGTTTCGGCCATCGACCGCGACTGCCCTTCGAGCGGATCGCCGTTGCCCGCGGTGATGAACGACGGCGGAAAGGCCCCGGTCACATAGCGGCGCACCGACGCAGTCTCGAAGGCCGGCGCGTTCTGGAAATCCTTGCTGCCGCTGTACGACCAGAACACGGTCCGCAGGAAGCCGCCGAAGGCACCGTCGAGTTTGGCCTGCGCCGCGTCGTAGGCCCCGCAGTGCAGCAGCAAACCACGCAGCTGCTCGCGCGCGATGACGGGCGTGAGACCGACGGCCTTCGCGTAGCCCGGCACGGCCACGGCGTTCGCAACCTGCGCGACGATGTGCGCGCCCGCCGAGTCGCCGGCCAGCACGAGCCGCGCGGGGTCCACGCCCAGCCGCGCCGCCTCGCGCACCAGATAACCCAGCGCCGTGTTCACCTGCCGCACCGGCACCGGATAACCCTGACCCGGCGCGATCGAATAGCCGACGGCCACCACGGTGAAGCCCTGCCCCGCCAGCACGCGCGCGTAGTTCGCCACGTCGCGCCGGTGGCCCGAGACCCAAGCGCCGCCGTGCACCCACACGATGGTGGGCAAGGGCTGGGCGCCCGCCGAGGCCGGGCGGAACACGTCGAGGTAGGCATCCGGGTCGGCCTCGTCGTAGTGCTGGTCGAGCACCGCCGCGATGCCGAGCGGCACGTGCTTCTGCAGCGACTGCGACGCGGCGTCCGAGCCCTTGCCGAAGGCGTAGCGGATCATCAGCACCGAGGGCCACGGGCTCCACTGGAACGCGGCATAGCCCACGATCGCGAGGCCGGCGATGACGCCGAGGATCCGCAGCAGGATGGTCTTGAGCTTCACGGTGGAGCGCCTGCACCGGACGGCCCGGCGCTTCAGGGAGCGCCCTGCATTCTGCTTGCCACGGGCAGTGCCCCGCTATGCTCGCCTCACATGCCGCCACCGCCCGTCATCGCGCCCTCCTCCGCGCTCACACAACCGCTGCGCCACGCCGCGCGCACGCTGTGCGCAGCCCTGGTGTTCGCGGCGGCGCCCACCTTCGCATCGGCCGCGTCCGGCTGCCTTGCCACGGCCTCCTACATTCCGCCACCGCCGCGCGCCCTCGCGATGGCGGCGTTGGCGCGCCAGGAGCACGTTGCCTTCGGCAGCCAGACCATGGACGCCGAAGGCCGACTCACCGAGTCTGGCTATTCGGAAGCAGAAGACACGCGCTATCCGATCGACGCGCTGCCCGCATGGCAACGCGTGCTGCGCTACTGGCGCGCGGTCGATCCGTCGAGTGAGCGGTTGCCTTCTCTCGTTCGCTTCGGTGCCCCGCAGGCGGCCGACCGCACGCGGTTGACCGACGCGCTGAACCAGGCGAGCGCCGCGCGCCTGCAAGGCCTGGGCGTCGGCCCCGGCCAGGGGCTGGACGCACCGGACCAGCGCGCCATCGAGGTGGCCCTGCAGCGCGTCGCGGTGATCGACACGCCCTGGTCCGCCGCGTTCATCAGCTGGGTGGCGCGCGAGGCCGGGCTCGGCGCCGACGAGTTCGTCTTTTCCGAGGCCCACGTCGACTACGCCGGCGCCGCGTGGCAGGCCGGCATCGACGAGGCGGCGGGCCGCCCGACACCGCAAGCCTTGCGCGCCTGCGACCTGATGCGCACACCGCCGCGCCCGGGCGACCTGGTCTGCCATGCACGCGGCCTGCGCGGTGCCGCGCTCGACGGCTTCGGCAAGATCGGCGAGTGGCTCGCCGGGCGCCCCACGGGCGGCGCGCCGCTGCCGATGCACTGCGATGTGGTGGCGGACGTGGACGGGGCGGGCTTCGATGCCGTGGGTGGCAACGTGCTGCAGTCGGTCACCTTGCGGCGCCTGGCCTTTGCGCCCGGCACGCGGCTGCTGGACCCGAGCTACCTGCCCGAAGGCTGCGCGGCGGGCGGCAGCGCCTGCATCGATCGCCACATGAGCCGGCAGCCGTGGTCGCTGCTGCTGCAGTGGCGCTGAAAGAAAAACAGGAACGGTGGGGGCTTGCGCCCCGGTCCGTCAGTCGCGGTAGTACACCTCGACAGCGCCCTTGAGCTTGATCAGCAGCGGATAGCCCTTGCGGTCCAGCGTGCGGCCGGCGGGCACCTTGATCCAGCCTTCGCTGATGCAGTACTCCTCGACGTCCAGGCGGTCCTTGCCGTTGAAGCGGATGCCGATCGGGTGCTCGAACACGGCGGGAATGTGGTGCGGGCTGCGCGGATCGGTCGAGAGGTGGTCGGGCAGCGTGGGCTTGAGGTGGCTTCTTCGGTCATGGGGAAACGGGTGTCTGAATCGACCCGAATGATAGAACCTGCCGCATGCCCCTTCGCGGGCGCCGCTAGCGCCGCTTCTTCCAGGCCTTGGGCGGCGGCTTCGGCCCAAAGCCCAGCGCGGCCCGCGCGAGCGCGTCGGCCTCGCCGTTGCGGTGGCGCGGAATCCATTGCACGCGCGCCTCGTCGAAGCCCTGCAGCAGCGTGCGCGCCTCCTCGAACAGCGGCGCCATACGCACGATCGGTCGCACGTCGGCAGCGCCGCTCAGCTGTTCGACCAGCGTGCTGTTGTCGCTGAAGGCCTGCACCGCCGTGGCGCCGCGCGCCTGCAGTTCGCGCAGCGCGAGCGTGAGCGCCCGCAGCTCGGCCTCGTTGTTGCAGCCCGTGGTGTGCGTGGCCTGCGAGAAGGTGTGGCGGGTGCCGTCAGGCTGCGTGATGACGACGCCGACGCCCATGCGCCCGGGGTTCGGCATGGCGCTGCCGTCGCAATGGACGACCCACGGGGGAAGGCGCTCGGGCGCGGCAACGGTCATGAAGAAGCAGGAAGCAGAGGAAAGAGGACGAACGCGCTCAGCAGTTGCTGCGCTTGATGCCCGCGAGATTGCACGGCCGCTGGCCGGGTGGCGGCCCCGGATCGCGCGGCGGACGCGGCGGCCGGGGGTGATACCCCGGTCGCGGCGGGCCGTAGTACGGATCGCCGCCCCAGATGTAGGTCGGCCCCGGGTCGGCCGCGGGCGCCTCGCCCACCGGGTAGCGCGGAATGATGGCCGGCCCCGAGGGCACGGGCTGCGGCGGTGGCGCGGACGGTGCCGCGTAGTCCGGCCGGCGCGGCTCGGCTTCCTCGTTGGAGGCGCGCGGTGGTGCAGGCGGCGGCTCGTCGATGCGCAGCTGCCGCGATTGCCTGGTGCCCGGCGGGCAGGCGCCGTCGGTGTAGACGATGCGGCCGTCGGCGTCGGTGCAACGCACCACCTCCGCTTGCGCGGCCGGGGCGGCCACGACAAGCCAGAGCAGCGAAACGAAGAGGAAGGTGGGCGAGCGCATGGAGACGCCCTTTGTAACAGTGCGCGGCCGCTCGAACAAGCGTGCACGCAGAAACGGGTGGGGGATGAGGTTCGCAGCAGAGGCAAAGTCGATGCCGGCTGGCGCGTCAACGCGACTTGGCTCGCGCCCCTTTCCTGGCCGGAGGACTGGCCTGCGTGGTGATGCGCGGGTAGTGCTCGAAGGTATGTTTCATCACGTCGCGCAGCCAGACCACGGCAGGGTCGTGGTGAAAGCGCGGATGCCAGTGCTGGTTGAGTTGAAACTGGGGCACGGGCACCGGCGGCTCGAACATGCGCACCGTGCCCATGCGGGCGAAGACCTCCGCCAGTTCGCGCGGCACCGTCGCGAGCAGATCGGCGTGCCGGTCCATCAGGAGCGGAACCATCAGGAAGTGGGGCGTCATCACGGCCACGGTGCGGCGGATGCCCTGGTCTTCCAGCACCTTGTCATAGCTCTCCGCCGAGTGGCCGGTGAGCGAGACCACGATGTGCCGCATCGCCTCGAAGCGCTCGCGCGTGAGGGTGGCGCCGATGTCCTTGTTCCGCGCGCTGGCGATGGTCACGAAGGAGTGCAGGAACAGGCGCTGATGAAACAGCCCCTCGGGCGCCGCACGGATGGACCCCACCGCCAGGTCGGCCTCGCCTGACGCAAGCAGTCCTTCGACCTGCTCGAGCGGCACCTGCAGCGTGCGCAGCGAACAACCGGGCGCCTCCTTCTTGAAGCGCTCGAGCAGTGGGGGCAGGAACACCAGTTCGCCCATGTCGGTCATGCACAGGGTGAAGGTGCGTCGCGCCAGTGCGGGCTCGAACCGGGCGCCCGCCAGGATCTGCTGGCGCACGGTGGTCATCACCTCCACCACCGCGGCGCGCATGCCCTCGGCCTTGCGCGTGGGCTCCATGCGGCTGCCGACCTTGACGAACAAGGGGTCGTCGAAGAAAGCACGCAGCCGGTTGAGCGCATGGCTCATCGCGCTCTGCGTCAGCCCGAGGCCCTGCGCGGCCTTCGTGACACTGGCCTCGCGAAACATCGCGTCGAAGACCGCCAGCAAATTCAGGTCGAGGTTTTCCGCATGCATGCCGCGCATTCTAGGAATGACTGAAATGACATTGATACATGGGAACCCTCGCCCTACGCTCTGCCCATGCCGTGACCCGAACGCGGCGAACAACAAAGGAGACGCCCCATGTTCATCAAAAACACCTGGTACGTGGCTGCCTGGGACAACGAGCTCACGCCGCAGGGCCTGTTCGCCCGCACCATCATCGGCGTGCCCGTTCTCATGTACCGCAAGGACGACAGCGAGATCGTCGCCATGGAAGACCGCTGCTGCCACCGCGGCGCGCCCCTGTCGGTGGGACGGCGGGAAGGCGACTGCGTGCGCTGCATGTACCACGGCCTGAAGTTCGACGCCTCGGGCCAGTGCATCGAGGCGCCGGCCCAGAAGCGCATTCCCATCCAGGCCAGGGTGCGCACCTTCCCGGTGGTGCAACGCCACCGCTGGGTCTGGATCTGGATGGGCGCCCCCGACAAGGCCGACCCGGCGCTGATCCCCGACACGCCCTGGCTGGACGACCCGCACTGGCGCAGCCTGGACGGCTACATCCACTACGACGTCAACTACCTGCTGATCTGCGACAACCTGCTGGACTTTTCCCACCTGCCCTTCGTGCACCCGACCACGCTGGGAGGCAGTGCGGACTACGCCGCCGCCCAGCCCAAGGTCGAACGCATCGACAACGGCGTGCGCATCACCCGGTGGGCCCTCGACACCGAGCCGCCGCCGTTCGCCCAGGCGGTGAAGGACTGGGGCAGCAGGGTCGATCGATGGAACATCTACAACTTCACCATCCCGGCCATCCTGCTGATGGACTCCGGCATGGCGCCCACCGGCCAGGGCGCTGCCGAAGGCAACCGCGAAGGTGCGATCGAATTTCGCGGCTGCCAGGCCATCACGCCCGAGACGGAAAACTCCACCCACTACTTCTTCGCGCATCCCCACAACTTCGCCATCGACCAACCCGAAGTCACGCACTCGATCCACCAGGCCGTGGTGGATGCCTTCGACGAAGACCGCGACATCATCACCGCGCAGCAAAGGAGCCTGGCGCTGGCGCCCGACTTCAAGATGATGGCCTTCGGCATCGACGCCGCGCTGAACCAGTTCCGCTGGATGGTCTCGCGCCGGCTGGAAGAAGAAGCGCTCGAGGAAGCCGCGGCCCGCCCTGCCGCCACAGCAGCGCCCGAACCCGTCAAGGCCTGAGCCATGAAGCTCCTCGTCACCCGCCTCACGCAAGAGGCGCAGGATGTGCTCGGCTTGGAATTGCGTGCGCAGGACGGCGCCGCGCTGCCGCCCTTCACCTCGGGCGCCCATGTGGACCTGCTGCTGCCCGGCGACATCCGCCGCCAGTACTCGCTGGCCAACTCGCCGCTGGAGCGCCACCGCTACGTGCTCGGTGTGGGCCTGGCGCCAGCCTCGCGCGGCGGCTCGGCCTTCGTTCACCAGCGCCTTGTCGTGGGCGATGTGCTCGAGGTGGGCGCACCGCGCGCCCTGTTCGGCATCGACCCGGCCGCCACCGAGCACGTGTTCGTGGCCGGGGGCATCGGCATCACGCCCATCCTGAGCATGATCCTCTGGTGCGAGGCCCACGCCAGGCCCTGGAAGCTGCTGTACTGCGTGCGCACGCGAGCCCGTGCCGCCTATGCGTGGACATTGGCGCGCCACCATGACCGCGTGCAGCTGCACGTGGACCAGGAAGCGGCGGGCACGCCACCCGACCTGGCGGGCTGGCTGGCCGGTGCGGCCCCAGGCGCCCACCTCTACTGCTGCGGCCCCGAAGGGCTGATGAACGCGGTCGGCGCGGCCGCAGGCGTTGTCGGCATCGGCAAGGCGGCCACCCATTTCGAACGCTTCGCACCGCCGGAACCCGCCACGCCCGCAGCGTCGGCCGGCACCTTCACCGTGGTGCTGCATCGCAGCGGCCAGAGGATCGAGGTCGCACCGCGGCAGAGCCTGCTCGATGCACTGGAAGGCGCCAACGTCAGCATTCCCTTCTCGTGCCGCGAAGGCATGTGCCGCAGTTGCGAGGTCCCGCTGCTCGAGGGCAAGGCGGATCACCGCGACTTCGTGCTCAGCGACGAGGAGCGCGACAGCCACACCTGCATCTTGCCCTGCGTGTCTCGCGCGCGCAGCGCCGTCCTCGTCCTCGATCTCTGACGCCCCCCAACAACAAGCAGACAACCCAACCCCACCACTGGAGACAACCATGTTCAGAAAAATGACTGCCGCATGCGCAGCGATCACGCTGGCGCTGCCCATCGCCGCGCAGGAGAGCTACCCCTCGCGGCCGATCCGCCTCGTCGTGCCCTACGCCGCCGGCGGCGCGACCGACTTCGTGGCACGCACCCTGGGCGATCGCCTGTCGAAATCGATGGGGCAGCCGGTGGTGGTCGACAACAAGGCGGGCGCGGCAGGCGCCATCGGCGCCGGCGAAGTCGGCCGCGCCAAGCCCGACGGCTACACGCTGCTGATGACCATCACCGATTCGCAGATCAACAACACGGCGCTGTTCAAGACCCTGGCGTACGACCCGCAGAAGGACTTCGTCGGCGTCACGCAGGTGGTGCGCAGCCCGGCGCTGATTTCCACGCACCCCGGCACCGGCATCAAGAGCATCGAAGACCTGAAGGCCAAGGTGGCCAAGGGCGGCGCGAAGCTGAGTTACGGGTCCTGGGGCGTCGGCGGACTGGGCCATCTGGCCGGCGAGAGCCTCAACCGCGGCCTGAATGCAGGCATGGTGCATGTGCCGCAGCGCGGTGAGGGTCCCGTGGTGACCGACCTGCTGTCGGGCACCATCGACGTCGGCCTGTCGTCGGTGCCCAGCGCGATGCAGCATGTGCCGACGGGCAAGGTCGTGCCGCTGGCCGTGCTGGGACGACAGCGCTCCACCACGCTCCCGCAGGTTCCGACCATGAACGAACTGGGCTTCAAGGACCCGCTCTACGACACCAACGTCTGGATCGGGCTGCTGGCACCGGCGAAGACGCCACAGCCCATCGTCGACAAGCTGGCCCGTGAAGTGCGCGCCATCGTCGGCTCGCCCGACGTCAGCCAGCTGTTCGTGGGCCGGGGCTTCGAGGTGATGAACAGCACGCCCGAGCAGTTCGCGGTGTCGTACAAGGAGGAGTTCAACGTGATCACCAGGCGGATGCGCGAGCTGGGCGTCGAGGCGCAATGAGGCAGGCGACCACCCGGACCGTCATGCAAGGACGACCGATGCATCTTCCGTGCGCCGACCGCCAGTGACCGTGTGGCCGGCCGCATCAGGCGTTCCCTAGGCGACAGGCGCGGCGCGGAGACTTTGCCATCATCGCGAACTCGACTGGCGCCCGCCGCCGGCTACACGGAGCCCTTCCCCCATGACCTCGCCTTTCACCACCACCGCCCTGGGCCTGTGCGGCCCGCTGCGCCAGCCGCGCCAGATGCTGGCCGACCAGACCTACGACGACCACAAGTCGATCCACGACGACGCGACGGCGGAAACGCTGGGCCTGCGCGCCGGGCCGATCGAAGGGCCGACGCACTTCAGCCAGTTCGACCCCTTGCTGTTCCATGTGTTCGGACAGGCCTGGTTCGAGACCGGCTGCATCAGTGCCCACTATCAGAACATGGTGGTCGAGGGCGAGTCGGTGCGCGCCTTTGTCGACCTGCCCGCGCCTGGCGCCACCTTCGTGCGCCTGCGCGCCGAGAAGGCCGACGGCACGCCGGTGCTGACCGGCACTGCGTCGGTGGGCGATGCCGCTCAACACCCGCACGAGCTGCCGCAGCGCATCGCCAAGCTGCGCCCGCCGCAGGGCCTGGTCATCAACCGCGACCTGCGCGTGGGCCAGCGCGGCGCGGTCGTCGAGAAGATCCGCATGGGCTTCGACCAGCACATGGGCGACCACTACCCCTTCACGCTCGCCGACAAGCTCAAGGTCATCACCGAGCCCTGCGACTGGTACACGGCCGAAGGCGGCAAACGCTCGCCGTGGGGGCGGGCCATCATCCCGACCGAGATGATCAGCGTGCTGCTCGGCTCCACCAGCGCCGAGGCCCAACTGAGTGGCCGCAAGCCGGCCGTGGGCCTGTTCGCCGGACAGGAAATCCGCCTCATCAAGGGCCCGCTCTTCGTCGACCAGGACTACGAACTGGAGCGCGAGATCATCGCGCTGAGCGAAAGCGCGCGCACCGAGTCCGTGTGGGTGCGCACCCAGGTCTACGAGATGCCCTCGCGCACGCTGGTGGCCGAGATGATCCTCAATGGCGCGACGATGAAGGCGTCGTACCCGAACTACGAAGCCGAGGCCAAGGAGCTGGGGCTGGCCTGAGCGCGCGGTTCGCGCAGCTGCATCGAACGCCGTCGGTCGAGGGGGCAGAATCCCCTCTTTTTTCCGGGTGCCGTATGCCAGCTGTACTTGAAGGGGGTTGCCTCTGCGGCAAGGTCCGATTCAGCACGAGCCAGCCGCCGCTGCGCACGTTCGCGTGCCATTGCACGTTCTGCCAGCGCATGACCGGCACGTCGTTCTACGCCGAGTCGCTCTTTCCGATGGACGCCGTGCAGTTCAACGAAGGCGAACTGCGGCAGTACGCGCACCGATCGGACGGCAGCCACAAGCAGGTCTTCGTTCATTTCTGCCCCTCGTGCGGCACGACGATGGGCCTGACCTTCGAGCGTTGGCCCGATGTGCGCGCCATCTCGCGCGGTTGCTATGACGACCCCAATGCCGTTGAACTCACGAGCCACATCTGGACCCGCTCCGCCCAAAGCGGCGTGACCTTGCCGGCCGACGTGGATTGCTTTGCCGGGGCACGGGCCACGCTCGATGGCCAGCCGGAAGTGGCCTCGCGGCATGAAGCGCCTGTGCTGGCCCGGCAACCAGGCACCCCTGCTTCGTGAAACGCAGAGCCCAGGTCATTGTGGTCGGCGGCGGCCTCATGGGGGCGTCGGCCGCGTGGCATCTGACCAAGGCGGGTGCCGCGGTCACGTTGGTTGAACGCGCCCCTGACGATCTCTTCTCTGCGACCGCGTCGTCTTTCGGATGGGTCGGTGCCAGCGCGAGCACGCCTTCCGACAACCCGGAAGCCTTCGCCCAGAGACTGAAGGCGCTGGAAGAGTTTTCCCGGCTCGAGCGCGAACTCGGCCCGTTGCCGATCGCAGCGCGCGGCGCGCTTCTCTGGTGGTCTTCGGAAGACGAAACGGCCGCCATGATTGCGGAGCATCAGGCCGCCGACACACGGATGGAGCGACTCTCCCGCTCCCAGGTCGCCGAAAAGGAACCGATGCTGGCAGACCCACCGCCGCTCGCGGCCTGGGCGCCCGACGACTTCGCATTGGAGCCGGCCGCCCTTGCACGCCAGCTGCTGGCAGCGGCGCAAGCCGCCGGGGCCCGTATCCGCCAGGGCACGGTGGAAGCGATCGAAACCGTGGGCCATCGGGTCACCGGTGTCGTGATCGACGGGCACTCACTTCCTGCAGACATCGTGGTGCTCGCCAACGGCCATGGCGCGCGCACGCTGGCCTCGACGGTCGGCGTCGACCTGCCGGTCCATGCGTCGCCCGCGGTGCTGATTCGGTTCGATGCGCAGGCGCACGGCATGCGTCACCTGGTTTGCGCGCAAGACCTGGAGCTGCGCCCCGCCTTGGGCGGCGGCCTCGTGTCTGCAGCCGACTGCCCGGACGACGGCGAGCGCGGCATGCCTGCCCTTGCCGCGCGAACCGGCGACGCCATTGCGCAGCTGCTCGGGATCGCGGCGGCACCACCGCTGCTTTCCATCCACGCCGCGCAGCGCCCCATGACAAACGACGGCAAGCCGCTTTGCGGCCCTGTGGGAACGATCGAAGGCTTGCATGCCGTGGTCGCGCACCCTGGCGTGATCCTCGCCCCTCTTCTGGGTCGACGTTGCGCCGAAGCAGTTCTAGGTTCTTGACGGCGGACGTTCAGCGCGGTCGCGACGCCACACGTTGCGCCTCTTCCCTGAGGTACGAAGAGGCCGCCGTGTTCGCCAGATCGTGCAGCGTCTGCAGCAATGAAACGCCGCCGATCTCCGTCGTGCCGGCGTTCAGGATGCGCCCGATCATCGTGATGCCGAGTTCGCTGGGCTGTCGCGCGAGGGAGCGAAGAAGCTCAGGCTGGTAGTTGGGCAAGCTCTCCAATCCGTGAACGATGGTCCACATGACCCCGTAGCCGTCTTCCTCCGGGTAGCGCTCGAAAACGCTCAGCATTTCGGGCATGGCTTGCTCCGGACTGCCCGCCCGCCAGAGTTCATCCAGAAGCGAGTCCAGGTGGCGCCAGCTGCCATCCTCCGGCGGTTCGAAGTTGGCGATGTCGCGAGCGATCTCGGAAGTGGTTCGAGGCATTGAAAGTCTTGTGCGCGTGGCTGCTTCCGGCCGACTCTAGCGGCTCAGGCGGTCTTCTGTTTTTTCTGTACCGACCTCGGCGCCTCGCTGCGCGCCAGCCACAGTCCGCTCGCGACGATCAACGCCCCGCCGCCCAGCGTCCATGCATCGGGCGCGGCCTGCCAGAACACCCAGTCCATCACGAGCGCCCATGCGAGCGCGCTGTATTCGAAGGGCGCGATGGCCGCGGCCTGGCCGTGACGGAAGGCCTCGGCGATGGCCAGCTGGCCCAGGAAGCCGCTGAGGGCCAGACCCGCCAGCGCCCACGCGTGCCCGGCCTGCAGCGGCACCCATTGCGGCGCCGCGAGCAGGCTGCCGCCGACAGCCATGCCCGCCGTGGTCCAGAAGACCAGTGCAGCGCTCGGCTCGGTGCGGCTGATGAGCCGGCCCAGCATGTTCGACAGCGCATAGCAGACGGCCGCCACCAGGATCGCCAGCGCGCCCGTCGAAAGGAAGGCCCCCTGCTCGGGCCGCAGCGCGACCACCACGCCGACGAAGCCCAGCCCGATGGCGATCCAGTGCCGCGGCTGCACCGATTCGCCCAGCATCGGCACGGCGATGAGCACCATCAGCAACGGCGCGATGAACGTGAGCGTGTAGGCCTCGGCCAGGCCCAGGGTCTTCAGGCCGTGGACGAAGAGCACCAGCATCGTCATGTTCAGCGCGGTGCGCAGCAGGTGCAGACGCCAGCGCAGCCGACGGTTGAAAACACCGGCTGCCTCGCGCCGCCAGGCGATGTACAGGCACACCAGGGGCAGCGCCGTGAGACCGCGCAGCGCCATCACCTGCACCGGCGGGTAGTGCCCGGCCAGGGTCTTGAGCAGCGCGTCCATGCAGGCGAAGAAGGCGCAGGCCAACAGCATCGCGGCGATGCCGCGCAGGGTTCCGGTCGATTGCATGGGCGGGTTGTCTCCCGTCAGTGGCCGGGAGGAAGGAGGCTGGTTTCTGAACGCCTGCAACAGGCGCTGCGCAGGTCGGTCCCGACCGACTGTAGCCGGTCGGCCCGCAAGGCATATGCCTTTGTGCGTATGTCTTTTCCCTTCGCGAATGCGGCGTGCGTCATGACTTTGGTCATTTCAGGTTCGCTGGTGTCCGCACTACCATGCCCGGACCATGGCCACTGCCACACCACAGCCGTCGCATGCCGCGCCGTTGCGCAGCGAGGCCGGCGTTGCCATCCCCGCGCGAGGCATCCTGGTGGTCGACGACCACGAGCTGGTGCGCCTGGGCCTGCGGGCGCTGCTGCTGGCCGAGACCGGCAGCGTGCCGGTGTACGAGGCGCGCTCGCTGGCCGACGCCTTGCACCTGTACGAGCTCCATCTGGCGTCGCACTTCCTGGTGCTGCTCGACCTCGACCTGCCCGACGCACAGGGGCTGGACACCCTCGTGCGCTTCAAGCGCGCCTTTCCCGCATCGCGCGTGGTCGTGCTCTCGGGCAAGGACAGCCATGCGCTGATGCAGGGCGCGATGGCGCTCGGCGCGCAGGCCTTCCTGCCCAAGACCGGGCACCTGGGCGAGGTGCTGCGCTACGTGCGCGACAACGACCTGGTCGGCCTGCCGGCCCGGCCCCTGGCGGACGCACCCTCCCCCGTGCACGCGAAGGCGGCCGTGGCCGAGTTGCAGCCGCAGCTCAATGCGCGCCAGGTCGAGATCCTCGACTGGCTGCTGGCCGGCAAGTCGAACAAGGAGATCGCCCAGCTGTCGCGCCTGACCGAGGGCACGGTCAAGAACCACGTATCCACCCTGTTGCTGCTGTTCGGCATGCGCTCGCGGGCCCAGCTCATCAGCAGCCTGAGGTGACGCCCGCGCACGGTGCGGCCTTCGACATGGCGATGCCCGCATGCCTGCGATGACCGAGCTGCATCCGCCCGCGCTGGCCCAGCGCGTGCTGCGCGAGCAGGTGGCCACGGTGCATGCCAACGCGCCGGCCGCCTACCTCGCGGACTTCCTCACGGCACAGACGCTGGGCATCGGCCTGTTCATGGCCACGCGGCGCTGGCAGGTGCTGCTGTGGATGGCGCTGCACCTGGCATTGACCCTGCGGCGCGCGTACCGGCGCTACCAGCGCAGCCCCGATGCGGCGGCCCACCCCGAGTACTGGGCCCGCTTCAACGCGCGCAACGTGCTGATGCGCTCCTGCGTCTGGGGCCTGGCGCCCTGGCTGTGCGTGCCGCCGGGGCGCAACCTCGGGCTGTGGGTCATGGTCATCGTCATGATGATGGGCGGCTGCGCCGGCGGTGCGCTGTCGCTGGCCGTTCTCAAGCGCAACATCCCCCGCTTCATCGTGCCCAGCATGGCGAGCCTGACCCTGGCGCTGGCCTGGCGCGGCGACACCGTGCACCTGTTCCTGGCCACCGGCTGCCTGCTGTACATGGGCGTCATGATCATCTTCGCGCTGCAGCACCACCGGCTGCTGACCGCCGCGCTGACCATGCGTTTCGAGAAGGAGGCGCTGGCCGAGCAGCTGAGCCACCAGATTGCCGCGACCCAGCGCGCCAGCGAGGAGAAGACGCGCTTCCTTGCCGCCGCCAGCCACGACCTGCGCCAGCCGCTGCACGCCATCGCGCTGTTCGGCGCCGTCATCGAGAAGAAGCTCCAGGGCAGCGACGAATGGAACCACGCGGCGCGGCTGATGGATGCGGTCGGCACGCTCGGCGATTCGCTGGACACCCTGCTCGACATTTCGCGGCTGGACGCCGGCGAGGTGTCGCCGCAGATCCGCCCCGTGGAACTCAACCCGCTGTTCCTCGCGCTCAACAATGTGTTCGCAGCCCAGGCGGCCGACCGCGACCTGCAATTGCGATTGCGCGCCACGCCGTGCTGGGTGCTCAGCGACCCGCAGCTGCTGCAGCGGCTGCTGTCCAACCTCGTGGACAACGCGCTCAAGTACACGGTGCGCGGCGGCGTGGTGGTGGCCGCCCGTGCACGCGGGCCGCTGGTGTGGATCGACGTCTGCGACACCGGCATCGGCATCCCGCACGAGCACCTGGGCCGCATCTTCGACGAGTTCTACCAGGTCGGGAATCCGGGGCGCGACCGCGCGCAGGGGCTGGGCATCGGCCTGTCCATCGTGCACCGGCTCTCGCGCCTGATGGCGCACCCGCTGCAGGTGCGCTCGCGCCTGGACCACGGCAGCCGCTTTCGCCTGGTGCTGCCGGCGGTGTCGGCCTCGGGCGTCGCGCCGCTGGCCGTGCGCCCGGACGCCGCCCTGCCGTTGCCGCAGCGCGTGCTGCTCATCGACGACGAAGCCGCGATCCGCCAGGCCGTCACCGGGCTGCTGCAGGCCCACGGCGTGCGCATCGACGCCGTGGCCAGCGAGGCCGAAGCCGAGGCCGTGCTGGCGCAGGCCGCGCACGCAAGCGCCCCTGTCGAGGTGCTGCTGTGCGACGTGCGGCTGGCCGACGGCGGCGACGGACTGGCCGCCGCGCAGCGGCTGTGCGCGCGCTTCGGCCCCGGCCTGCAGGCGCTGTTGATCACCGGCGAAACCGCGCCGCTGCGGCAGCAGCAGATGCGCGAATCGGGGCTGCAGGTGCTGCTCAAGCCCGTGGCCGCCGACCGGCTGCTGCAGGCCCTGGCATCGCTGACCCGGCACGATGCAACGCACGCCGGCATGCGCGCCTGAGCACTTTTTTTGCGGGGTGTCGATGACCTTCGACACTGGATTGCGGGTATTGCCGACCCTACCGTGGAGGCCTTCTCTCTCACTCCACTTGAAAAAAGGAAGGCCCCTCATGACTACCTCTCGTCCCGTTCTTCGTGCATGGCGTGCACCTGCCGCGCTCATGGTGATGAACCTCGTGCTCGCGGCTTGCGGTGGGGGCGGCGGCGGAGGCGGCGGTTTCCCCGGCTTCGCCGTCGCCCCTGCACCGGCCCCTGCAGCCCAGGACACACCGCCGCCCGCCCCCGCGCCGGAAGACACCACGCCCGCCATCACCACGCAGCCATCGGACACCACCGTGGGCCAGGGCGTGGCCGCCACGCTGAAGGTGCAGGCCGTGCGCGCCACCGCCTACCAGTGGCAGCGCAGCGTCGATGGCGGCGCCAGCTGGAGCGATGTCGCCGGCGCCACCGGCGACAGCTTCACCACCGCCGCCGGCCAGCTGGCCGACAGCGGCCAGCAGCTGCGCGTGCAGGTGATGGGCGGCAACAGCAGCGTGACCAGCCATGCCGCCACGTTGACCGTGAAGCCCTGGGTCGCCACCGTGCTGGCGACCACCGGCGTGACCTACAACCGCCCCTACCAGCTCGTCCTGGACGCCAGCGGTGCGAACCTCTACGTGGCCATGGGCGGCAACGGCTCGGTCTACCGCATCGACACGGCCAGCGGCACCGGCGCCGAAGTCACGCCGGGGTCGACCATGAATACGCCGTATGGCCTGGCGCTGGCCGCCGACGGCACCCTGTACGTGAGCGACCAGCACCGCATCAACAAGATCGCTCCCAACGCCACCACCTACAGCACCTGGGTCGGCGACACCAGCAACGGCTATGCCGACAGCCCGGCCACGCCGATGTTCGACAACCCCGCCAGCATCGCGCTCGACGGTGCGGGCAACCTGTTCGTGGCGGACCTGGGAAACAAGCGCGTGCGCAAGGTCGCGGCCGATGGCACCACGAGCACGCTCGCGGGCGACGGCACGCAGGCCAACCTGGACGGGGTCGGCACCGCCGCCCAGTTTGCGCGCCCGCAGGGCCTGGCGATCAGCCGCGATGGCCGCACGCTGTACGACACGGACACCGACAGCCTGTGCCTGCGCAAGATCGATGTGGCCAGCGCCACGGTGAGCACGCCGCTGGGCGATTGCGCCAACGGCGGCGTGGTCGACGGAACCACCGCCACGCCAGCCCGGCTCGGCTTCTCCTACGGCGTGACGGTGGATGCGCACGACAACGTGTTCCTGACCCATGCCTGGGACGGCGTGGCGCGCGTGGTCACGCCCGCGGGCGAGATCAGCACGCTGCGCGACAGCACCGGCGCGGCGATCGCGTTCAATTTCCCGATCGGTGTGGCAGTGGCCAGCGACGGCAGCGTCTACGTGGGCGCCTCCAACGGCAACCAGATCTTCAAGCTCACGCTGGCGCCCTGAGTCTGGGAGGAACCGCAGGGTCTTCCGGCTCGCACCGCGCGAGCCGAAGACCCGGCGAGCGACATGTCCTGGCCGCCTCCCCTACCGGCAATCGTTCCAGTACCCGTCCGGATTCGCCTCCAGCGGCGTGGCGATCCGCTTCAGCGACGTGCGGCCCTGCGTGTCCTTCGCGACCACGAAGATGTGCCCGTCCTGCACCGGGAAACCGTTGCGCAGAAACTTGAAGCCGCTGCGCACCGACGCAAAGTCGGCCGCGTTGAGTGCGTTGCGCAAGGCACCGCGATCGGCGACGGAGCCCTTGGTCTCCTTCAACGCGCTGTCGATCAGGAGCGCCGCATCGAAGCCTTGCGCCGCGTACTGCGAGGGGATGCGCCCGTGCTTCTTTTCGAAGGCGGCAACAAAAGCCTTGCTCGTCGGACTCGGCAGGTCGGGGCCCCAGACCGCGCCGGCCACCACACCAAGCGCGGCATCCTTGAGCAGCGGCAGCGTCGTGCCATCGACCGTGCCCACCGTCAGCAAGGGCACCTTGCTCAGCAGGCCCGAGCGGTTCATCTGCTGGATGAAGTTCACGCCCATGTCGCCCGGCAGGAAGGCCACCACCGCATCGGGGGCCACGCGTTGGATCTGCGCCAGCGCCGCTGCGTAGTCGGTCTGGTCGGGCTTGACGTTGATTTCGCTCACCACCTCGCCCGAGTAGTAGCGCTTGAAGCCCCGCAGCTGGTCTTTGCCCGCTGCGTTGTCGGGCGCAATGAACAGCGTCTTCCAGTAGCCCTTGTCGACCGCGTAGCGTCCCACGATCCCGGCCTGGTACTCGTCCTGGTACGAGGCGAAGACGAACCGGGTGTTGCACTGCTTGCCGGCGATCGGCGCGGGGCCGGCATTCGAGCCGACGAACAGCATGCCCGCTCGGGCCATCGGCTTGGCCATGGCCATCATCACGTCGGAGAAGGTCACGCCGGTGATGAAGCTGACCTTGTCCTTCTCAATCAGGTTCTGCACCAGCTGCGCCCCGCGCTCGGGGTTGTGCTGGTCGTCTTCCTTGAGGACCGCCACGGGCACGCCGCCAAGCATGCCCTGGCGTTGCTGGACCGCGAGCATGAAGCCGTCGTACTGCTCCTGCCCGAGCGCGGCCCCGGGTCCGGAGAGCGTGCCGATGAAGCCGATGTTGACCTGCGCGGAAACGGCCAGTGCCGCGGCGCCCAAGGTGCAGGCCACGAGGGCCGTGCGGATGCGGTGGATCAAGATGTTCCTTGTGAATGAGTGAAGCGAGTCTCGCCTGTTCCCGGCCGCCCTTTCCCCGGAAGCAGGTTCACGACGCTGCTTCGGGACCGACGCTCGCTGCACATCACTCGCGCACGAGCCGGACCCCGAGGGGCATGGGCTGCGCCTCGCAAGAGACATCGCCCCCACCTCCCAGCACCCATCCGCCGATCCATGCACGGGCCTCCCGCGTCGCGGGGCCGGCGGTGCAGACGGTGGAGGACCGATACCCTTCGCGCAGCGGCTGCGTGCCGGACGCCGGGAAATCGGCGGCGGGGATGTCGAGCTTCTTGAACCAACGCTCGGCGAGGCTGTTCACCTCCTTGATGGTGGGCAGGCGCCAACCCGGTTGTGTGGCAGCGTGCTGCAGGGCTTGCACATAGCGGTAGCGCCCGGCCGTTCCGGTGCAGCGCTGGCCGTTCCATACCTGCGGCTCGTCGCAGCGGCGCCACGCCAGGCCGGTGTGGCGGTCTTCGACCACGCCGCCGGGCACGCCGCGCTCGTCGGGCACTTCGCGCCAGCGGCCCGTCTCCGGCACTTCGGGGCCGCGCACCAGGCGAATGAACAACGGCTGCGGTTTTCTCTCCATCCTGCGGTTGCAGCTGTAGACGAACCCGAGCTTGAAGCTCACGCACCAGATGCGGGTCTGGTCGTCGGGCTCGGAGCTCAGGTAGTTGCCCGGCATGGTGTTGGGCAGCCATCGCGCATCGACGGCGGCCTGTTCGGCGGGCCACCGCCCCGTCCGTTCGTTGATCAGCTCCCCCAGATCGATCAGGCCGTACAGCTCGGCCACCGTGGGCAGGCGCCAATCGGTGAAGCCGCACAGGCGCATCGCGTTCACCTGCGCCACATAGGCCATGGCATCGCCCGGCCGCCCGTCGCCGTAGTAGGAATAGGCGTCGGTGTTGGCCCGGCTGCCGGGCGCTGGCTCGTTGTGCGGACCGTAGCTGTCGATCAGCTTGCCGGTGCCTGGCGGACCGGCCTGTGTCCTCATCCACGCCAGCTTGCCGCTGTCGGGCTTGCCCTCCCAGACCAGTCCGGACACCCGGTCGCGCACGCACGAAGTCAAGGGTTGGCCGGCCACCGCCTCGTAGTCGGGTGGGCCCGCGCGCAACATGCCGTCCTGCTTGGGGATCAAGGCCAGCGGTCCCGCGTCCGTGCACGGCTGAGGGGCGGATCTGCCGTCTTGCTGCAAGCCCAGGCACGTGCGCGCGCCGGTGGGGGGCACCTTCACGGTGGTCGGTCCGGCCGTGGCCGGTGGCGACTGCGCGGCGACGGGCGCGGCGGCCCATCCCACCAGCAGAGCGATCGCGGCGGCTGCTGCGCGAAGCATGCGCAGTGCACGGGATTTCGGTTCGGCTTGAAGCCGATCTCTGTCGGCAACCGCGCGTTGCACCGCCGGTCCAGGCGCGCTGCGCGTGGTGTGGAAAGGGGGTTGAGTGCTACCCAAGAAAACGTACCTCCGCTGTCGTGCGCGAGTTCTTCAACATGGGGGGTTCAGGTCACGTTCGGTGGCCGCTGGTCATCGCGCATCAGCCCTTCGCAGTGCATAGGCGCGGGCGGCGGAAAGGGTGGAGGTATTCATGAGGCGTTCGAACGGGGCAGATGGGTCTGGCGTGACGCCAAGTTTCTCTCGCGATGTCGGGCTGTTCGACTACCCGGCGTTCAAAGGGCCAGCGACCTTGTAGGCACTGACGAGGATGCCGGACGGCATTGCTTTCGTGCTGACGAGCTCGAGGGAGCGCGGCGGGGTTCCCTGCGCAAAGAAGCGCTTTCCAGCGCCCACCAGGACCGGATAAACGATCAACAGCACTTCATCGACAAGGCCGTGCGCCAGCAGTGTCGATGTCAGCGTAGAGCTGCCCCAGAGAATCAGGTTCGGGCCCGCCTGCGACTTGATGCGACGAACGCCCTCGACGATGTCCGGCCCCAGGCTTTCGAACGGGCCCCACGCCAGACTTTCGGGGCGGTGGGTCACGACGTACTTGGTCGCTGCATTCAGGCCGTCTGCCATCGCACCGCTCGGTGCCTTGGGCCAGTAGTCCGACCACAGGTCGTAGGTACGGCGCCCGAGCAGCAGGTCGAAGCGCCCGCCATGCGCGGCGAGCACTTCATCCCGGCCGGCGGGGCTGCGGTACGGCGCGGTCCAGTGCGCGTAGGGAAAACCGTCTTCGCCCGAGGTCTGGATCACGCCATCCAGCGAGATGTGCTCCATGATTTTCAGCGTTCTCATGCGGGTCTCCTTGCTTGGGGTGGAGGGTGCTCAATGGGCCTGCGCATCAAAGTATGCCGGCCACGACAGCGGCGAAGCCTGGAGCCCTTCGGCCCCACGGAATGCAGACATCGCTTTCGCGCGCGTGCCGAAGTTCATCGTTGCGACGCCGAGGTTGAAGAAAGTGTTCCGATCGGTGGAGCCGAGTTCGACTGCACGCTGCAGGGCGGATGCAGCCTCTTTGTGCTTGCCTTGATCGGAAAGCACGGCGCCCAAGCACGTCAGGGCAAGGACATTGCCAGGAGATTCAATGAGCGCCTTCGAGAGCAACGCTTGCGCAGAGGCAAGGTTGGCTTCCCACTTGTCGGGGTTGTTCCATGCGTCCTCGACAAGCGATCGACTGATGGAGATGAAGTCCTCGCTCATAGGCTATTCAGTTTTTTTGACTCTAATTCCGTCCAGTACTCGACTGACCGGCCCCGGCCAATTCAGGTTGCAAGCAGATATTGAAGCACCGCTCTTTGCACCGGCAAGAGGAGCTTCTTCTGCTCGTAGCCGGCGAAGTGCGGATAGCGACGAGGGTCCACCGAAAGTTCACCACCGACAGTGAACGGTGGCGTCGGCAACAGCATGGGGTTGCCCATCCGAGCCAGATCTTCGACGGACAGCGGACGGCTCAACTGCTCCGTGCCCCGAGGCCAGCCATCGGTGATGACCACGTCCGCTGCTTCTGGGGAAGCCGATGAAAAGGCGACGTTGGGGATGGTCTCGTGGAAGCTCTCATGGCAGACATGAACCAGCGTAAAGCCCAGCACACTGGCCAGCTCGTGCCACGAACGAAACACGTTTGTCGGCGGCCCCCAAAGGCAGATGCGCACCTTCTGGATCGGGCCTATGGTTGTTTCGATGAAGTAGGCGTCCGTAAGAACTTCGCATGGATGGCCGGCGTTTGACATCGCATTGACTACGGGCCTACGGGACGAAGCAGCGAACTCCGCGAGGCGCTCATGGTTCGATTCCCGGATGACGTAGATGTCATAGAAAGGGTCGAGATAGCCCGCGAGATCGCACACGCGTTCGTTTGTCTTCAGGAGATTCGGCAGCTCGATGACGGACAGGTTCAGTTCGTGGAATGCCTTCAGGAACGTCGTGCGCGTGCGAATGCCGTTTCCTTCGAATGACCAGGCTGCGGCGCCTTGAACATCCACGGGGGGCAATGCAGCCAGGCGCCAGATCGCGCGAACATCCTCGGGGGAAAGTGCTGACAGGCTGACTAGGTTCATGGCTGGGGATGCGTCAGAGGTCTCGCCCACCCTATCAGGCGCGGCTATACGCATTAAGCATCGGGCCTGCACTCTCATTGCGGGCGATGTGCAGCAAGATCGCTTGAGGTAGCTCCACTATCGGATGAGCAGCAGTGTGTTTGCAGAAATAGAAAACCTCATCCAGTGGATCACTGTCATGCCATGTCGTCACGACGAATCGATCCTCTGGAATGTCCTCGAAGGGGAATTGACCTATGTTCGCCCAGTCGACAGAGTCGTCCCACAAAGTGCAGTCCAGCCCCCACGCCATCATGTAGAGGCAGCCGGAATTCACCAACCAGTTGCTGACATCGTCGCGCCACTCAATGGAGACTTCCTCCTCGATGATCACAACAGCCCGAAAGGGGGCCAAGTACCCGATGTTGGGCAGCGTGGCGCCAGGTTGCATATGGAAGTAGACCGGAAGTTCTGGCATGAAATCTAAGCAATAAGGGACTTGAGCTCTTCTTGAACGACAGGCCCTGCCCGCCGACGCGAACGTCCGGCTGTGGTCGCCAAGAACCGCTCCCGCCTGATCGTACCTACCCGCCCCGGACGCCTCCCCGGCAACCAGAGACAATCACCCCATGGCCAAAGGAAAACGAATCTCTTCCGACATTGGGGACGACGCGATCGAAGCGATCAAGGCGTTCGGGGCTGCCGCCAAGCTGGCGCGCACCACCGCTGGCGAGGGCCAGGCCGTCGCTGCCACGCGCCTGGGCGTTCACGTCCAGACGATCGCGCGGATCGAATCGGGGGAGCCGGGCGTTGCCATCGGGCACGTGCTCGGCATGTTGGCGCTCTACGGCATCTCGACTACGTTGCAGCAGCGACAACAGCAGCTACCGACGGAGAACGGCGAGCGCACCGCCTGAGCCGTCAGCCCCGCTGGGCATCGCCCGCGGCAGCACGCAACGACTGCAGCGTGGCCTCGGCGGCTTCGATGCGTCGCTGCAGCTCTTCGTTGACCAGCCGCACGAGCGCCCCGAGTTCGGTGCGCGTCGGGTACACATCGTCGGTGTCGTTCACATGTTGCGGCACGATGAGTTTCTCGATGCACGCATACGCGCGGCGCACCATGTGAAAGCTGTCGAGGTCATCGCAGGCCTGCAAGGCGAGCGATTCGGCTGTGACGGAAGGGGCGAGAGCCATGCGTGGCCTCCAGGCAGTTCGGTTTGCAACAACCGTCGCACCCAACGCCAATTGAGGGCGGCAGCTCGAACAGGTTGGCGTACCGGGAACTGCTTGCGCAAACCGGCGAGCCTCGCGGCTCCCTGCTCGAGCCGCCAAAAAAATGGAGGCACGAACGACAAAGCCACAGAGTCTCTGCGGAGAAATCTGCGGCTTTCGTCGCAGCAGTTGCACGGGACGCCAATCCCGGCCACGCCTGTTTTTGACGTGACGGCCGCAGTATAGCCACGCCCCCCCGCCCCCTTCGCAGCGCAAAACCGGGATGCCCCTACGACCCGTGCCCCCTCCCCCGATGCTGGAACAATGCGCCGATCTATGGATGGTCTCGATCTCATCAAAACGTTCCGCGAAGTCGCGTTCCGGCGCAGCTTCTCCCGCGCGGCTCTCTCGCTGGGCATGTCCAAGGCCACGGTCAGCCGCTATGTGGCCGAGCTCGAAGCGCGCAGCGGCGTGCGCCTGCTCAACCGCTCGACGCGCTCCCTGAGCCTCACCGACGCGGGCGAGGTGCTGCTGGAGCGCAGCACCGAGCTGGTGACGATGGCCGAGAACACGCTCAACGACCTGCAGGCGCACGGCTCGCACCCGCGCGGGCGCCTGCGCATGAGCGCACCGCACGGGCTCATCGCGGGTTGGCTTTCGGACGTGATCGCGGAGTTCATCAAGCTCTATCCCGACGTGTACGTGAGCCTGAATTTCACCAACCACGACATCGACCTGATCGAGGAAGGCATCGACATCCACCTCACGGGCGGGCGCATCGACGACATGAACCTGATCGTGCGCCGGCTGGTGCGCTTCGACATGGTGGTGTGCGCGTCGCCCGCCTACTGGGCGCAGCGCGGCATTCCGCAGGTGCCCGAGGACATGGCGCGGCACGACGTGCTGAGCTACTCGCCGATGCCCACCACGCACCTGCCGTTCGAAACCGACGGCCAGCCGCACGACGTGGCGGTGCACAGCCGCATGGAGGCCAACGACGCGGTGGCGCTGATCGAGCTGGCGCTGCGCGGCGTGGGGGTGGCCTACGTGCCCGAGCCGCTGGCGCAGTCGCACCTGGAGCGCGGCGCGCTGGTACCGGTGCTGCGCGACCACATGCCGCACGAGCATTGGCTGTACGCCGCGTACTCGCAGCGCCGCCACAACAGCGCGGCGATGCGCGCGATGCTCGACTTTCTCGAAAAATCGATGGGGCCGGTGCCCGAACCGATGCCCGCGGCAGTGCCCGTGGCGCTGCCGGCTTGTCCCGTCAACACCGCCATCGCGGCGCGCAACACACCCGCTCCCAACGGAAAGGCCTCCTGACCTCATGACCACGCCCGCGCTCCTGATCCGCCCGCCCACGCCCGGCGACTTCGCCGCCTGGAAGCCGCTCTGGGACGGCTACAACGCCTTCTACGGCCGCGAGGGCGCCACGGCCCTGCCCGAGGCGATCACGCAGGTCACGTGGCAGCGCTTCTTCGATGCGTACGAGCCGGTGCATGCGCTGGTGGCCGAGCGCGAGGGGCAGCTGGTGGGGCTGGTGCACTACCTGTTCCATCGCAGCACGACGCGCATCGAGCCGACCTGCTACCTGCAGGACCTGTTCACGCAGTCGTCCGAACGCGGCCGGGGCGTGGGCCGGCAACTCATCCAGGGCGTGTACGACGCGGTGCGGCGCGCAGGCGGGCAGCGCGTGTACTGGCAGACGCACACGACCAACGCAGCGGGGCGCACGCTCTACGACAAGGTCGCGAAGCACGAGGGCTTCATCGTCTACGCGACGATGGTCTGACCGATCAGTACTTGATGGTGATGCCGGCCTTCACGCCGGTGTTGGCCTTGCCGTCCGAATGCGCACCGCCCGAGAAGGAGACGTCGCCGCCGGTCTTGGCACCCACCGAGTAGGTGGGTCGCTTGCCCGACGTGTCGGTGCCGGCTTCCAAAGCACTGCCATCGGGGCGCTGCACGCCGACCGTGGCGCCGTTCGTTCGGGCCGAAGTTTCGGTGGAGTTCACATTGGGCGCGATGTAGGCCGTGCCCTTGTCGTCGCTGTCGACGGGCACTCTCACGGGCTCCGCGATGGCCACCACGGCGGCAGCGCAGGCAACCCCACCCAGGAACGCAAGAATCACTCTGTTCATGGGGACCGATGGTGGGTGCAGCGCGTCGCGCGGGCTGTGGGCGTGGCCTCACCGCGCGCGTAGGACGAAGACGGCATCAGTGCCATGACAGGTTGAACAGGAAGAACGCCGCCAGCACCCACAAGAGCAGCACGAGGTGCGTAAGCTGCAGGCCCTCTTGCCGGATCCAGTAGCCGAACCACAGGCCGCCCAGGTGCATCGCAAACAGGAAAGCGGCAAAGCCGGCCAGCCCCAGGTTGAGCCATGGCCGTGCGGCCGCCAGGTCGCCACCGACCACCAGCATCGCGCTGCCGGCCCAGAACGCCAGCGCCGCCGCCAACTGCAACGCCAGCACCACGCCCAGCGCCGCGCGGTGCAGCGCCACCGAGCGGATGGCGCGCGTGAGCAAGGGCGTGTCGATGGCGGGGTCGACGCGCAACGGCGCCATCGACATCGTGCCGCCGACCGCGAACACCGAGCCCGCGAAGCCGCGCCAGTTGTTGCGCACGGCAATCGACAGCCACAGCGCCATGCCCAGCGCGTGGAGGGACTGGAACAGCCAGACGGAGGTAGGGAGATTCATCGGGGCGCCTGCGTTTTTAAATATCAAAGATTATTCTTTGATATTGACACGCCCGCCGGCCGGCGCTCAAAGTCCCTCAAGGAAGGTCGAACGAATGCCATGAACACCGCCACCACCCCACCCGGCCCCTCCCCCGAGGCGCTCGAGCGCCTGCTGGCCGCCGGCCGCGACGGCGCCCTGCTGCGCATGAGCCTGGCGCTGGCGCACCACCGGCGCGACGACGCGCCCACGGCGCTGATGCATGTCGAGAAGGCGCTCGCCTTCGACCCCGAGTTCACCGCCGCGTGGCGGCTGCAGGGCCTGCTCGCGCTGGCGCTCGGCGACGCCGCGAAGGCCGAAGCCTCGTTCGCGCAGGCGCTGGAGGTGGCGCAGCGGCGCGGGGAGCTTCAGCTGGTGAAGGAGCTCACCGTGCGGCTGCGGCGCCTGCGCACGCCGAAGCCACCCGCTGCTTGAAGGGCCTCAGGCCATCTTCGCCAGCGGATTGAGCCCGGGCTCACCGACGCGCGTGAGCGTGTTGCGGTCGGTGTGGTGGAAAGGCTCGGCCTGGCCCAGGATCTGCATCACGGTGTCCTGGTCGTACGACCAGGTGCCGTCGGCGTTGATCTTCACCGTGATGTTCCACGCCACCGTAGTGAAGGCGCGCTCCAGGAACGGGTTCGACACGATGCCGTTCACCAGGCTGCCGTGCTCGGCGCTGAGCGTGAACTCGGTGTCGCCGGGCTTCACGTGGCCGCTGGCCATGGCCACCTGTCCGCGCGGAATGGCCAGCGTGAGAAACACGGTGCTAGTGGCCGGCTCCCACAGCCAGTAGCCGACCTGGTCGTGGTACATCTTGGTGAGGCCGGGCTTGTGGATGTAGGTGTGGTAGCGCAGGCCGTACAGCAGCTGCGGGCCGTTGGTCTGCGCGTCGATGGGCTGCAGCTCGTAGTGCTCGACGTAGACCTGCGTCTTCGGGCCCTCTTTCTTCGGCTTGACGTCGACGCCCTTCGTGCCCTCCCAGATGCCGGCCAGCGGCCGCAGCGGGCCCAGGTTGGCGAGCGTGTCGGGATCGGCGGGGGGTTCGGTGTAGATGTCTTCGGGAGTGGTCATGGTGTCGATCGTGGGAGGGAAAACAGGACGAGGTTGCTTCGATTCGGATTCTGCTTGAGTGCGATGGCGGGTCGTGGTCAGAGCGTGTCCCAGACCTGCACGAGCCCGACGAGGTGCACCACGCCGTACACGAAGCACACGAGCGAGCTCCACATCCAGAAGGCGTTGAGGCGGCGCCGGTCGAACAGCCACATCGCGACGGCGACAAGGCCGCGCAGCAGGTACACGGCGGTGATGGCAGGCAGCACCAGCGCCTGCAGCGGCAGTGGCTGCAGCACGCCGGCGCCTGCCAGCGCGTAGGCGGCCCACACGCCCAGCATGCCGGCGATGACCAGCGTGACGGCCACGGGGTACAGGTGGCCGGCCTCGGCGCTCGCGGCCATGCGCTCGCCCGCGCCGAAGAAGCGGTACCAGGCCGGGCCGCCGAAGATGACGCAGATGTGCAAGAGCGCGGCGATGGCGCTCAGCACGGCACCGGCGATCAGGAAGAGGTTGGGGGTCACGCAGGCTTTCTCATCAGGTCAGATCAGCAGGTCGCGCGCGCGAACGGCCTCGCGCACTGGACCGAACGCGCCGAAGCGCACGGGCAGGCTGCTGAGGGCTTCCACGCGCCGCACCCACTCGGGGGCGTGGGCGACGGATTGCGATTCGTACAAAGGTTGGGCGCCTTCCAGCAGGCGGGTGAGCGCGTGCTGGTGGTCCAGGTCGGTCGCATCGCCGAGCGGCAGCGATGACAGCGTGCGCCCGTCGGCATCGCGGTAGCCGGTGCACCAGCGCAGGTCCGCGTGCGCGAGCGCGTCGAGGTGGCTGACGAGCAGCCCGTCGAGCGGCCCGGCGGCAGCGAGCGCGTAGCGCAGCAGCACCGCGTCGGGGTGGCCGCGGCGGAACGCGCCCTGCCAGCCGCCGTCGGCGTTGTGCGGCTCGGCCAGCCGCGCATCGAGCGCGCGGTCGTGCGTGGGCAGCGGGCCGACGCCGTGCCGCGTGAGGTGGCTGCGCAGCACGCCCAGGTGCTGCACGGGCGCGGCGATGCCCGCGTCGCGCAGCACCGCCTCGACGGCGGCGGTGGAGACGGTGCTCCAGGTCGTGTGCGGATGAAAGCCGCGCCATTCGTCGAGCAGCACGCCCTGCGCGCCTTCGAACAGCACGGTGCCTTGAAGCGCGAGCCGTTCGCCGATGACGTCGACACTCGCGGGCGGCGACTGGCGCAGGCAGGGCTGCACGGCGTCGAGCCAGCGTCGTGCGAGTGAAGCATCAGCGAGCACGGCCAGCTCTTGCGCAGCGTCGTCCGACGAAGGCGGCATGCTCGCGAACTCGCGGTGCAGCGCGAGGCGCAAGGCTTCGAGTTTGTCGAGCGTGCGCGCAGAGTGAACAAGGTCGCCGTAGTGCAGCGTCGTCTCAGGCGCGGCCAGTGCTTGCCGCACGGTCTCGCCCACGCCGACGCCGCAGCTGCCATGCGCCGCCGCGCCGCGTGCCCATTCGCGCAAGCGGCCAGCAGCCTGATGGAACGGCGTGGTCACGCGGCAGCGCGCATCGACGAACAGGCGAGCAAAAGCGTCGGGCACACCCGCGCGCTGCAGCACCTCGGCCTCGACGCGCAACGCCGTCGGGTGCACCACCACCGGGCTGGCGAGCACGGTCGCCACGCCGGCATGGAAGCTGCCCGCGCCGAACTGCGAGAAGGTGTGGTGGCGGCCGTCGGCCAGCACCACGTTGTGGCCGGCCTGCGCGCCGCCGTTGAAGCGCACCACGGTGTGCGCGCCCCAGGCGCCGCACAGGAAGTCGGTGAAGCGGCCCTTGCCGCAGTCGCCGAAACCGAGGCCGAGCAGCGAAACGTAGCGCGTCGAAGTCAACGGCAGGCCGTCAGCCGAAGAGCCGCTTCCACCACGAGCTGCGCGCCCCGTGGCCTGCGGCGGGCGTGGCACGGCGCGGTGCGGTCGGGTCGAGCAGCGCGGCGTAGCCGTCGAGCGCGTGCAGCACGCCGCCCACGCGCTCCTTGGCCATGCCGGTGGCGGCCATCACGCCGGCCAGCGCGTCGAGGCTGGGCACGGCCTTCTCGGTGAGCGCGACGATGCCGGCCGCCACGGCGCAGGCGTCGTCGGGCGAGTCCATGCAGATCACGTGATCGCCCAGCAGCTCGCGCCAGCGCGGCTCGCAGCGGCGGCGGCGTTGCGCGTCGGGGATCAAAAAGAACAGGTGCGTGGTCTCGGCCGCGGCGGCGATGACCTCTTCGATGGGAATGTCCTCGTCGAGCTTCTCGCCAATGAGCCCTTCGACCTGGTGGCGCGACACGGCCGGGTACGGCAGCTCGTCGCCCGTGACGAACAGGTAGCCGCGCTTCTTGCGCTTGACCCAGCAGTCCATGTCGGTGTGCTGCGCCATGACGTAGAAGGCGAGCTCGTAGCTTTCTTCGCCGCTGCCCCCGCCGCCGCCTTCGAGATAGCTCCAGGTGAGCCACTGGTCCATGAGGTTGGCGGTCGATTCGAACTGCCCCACCTGCAGCGGTGCCTGGTCGGAGGTGGCGTCGCCGATGGCCATGAAGAGCAGCTGGGGGTCGGCCACGCCGCAGTCCGTCAGCAGCTTCATGAAGGTCGGCAGCTCGCGGCGTGCGAGGGTCTGCGGGATGTCGCCCATCGAGCCGGTGACGTCGAGCGCGAAGGCGATGCCCAGCGAGTTCGGATGGTCTGCGTTGTCGCGCGACTCGCGCACCTTGAGCCCCTGCGGGTTCATGAGCACATGCGTGGCGGTCTGCGTGAAGACTTCGCTGCCGGACTTGGCGGCGCGGTCGGCCACGATGGCCGCGTGGGCGGCGTGCGAGTAGTTTCCGTAACCCATGGACGTGCTCCTTCGTGAGGAAAAAGTGAAAGGCGGCTCGCTAGCGAACCGGCGCGGGGTCGAAGTGAACGAAGCGCGGCGGCCCGAAGGCCTCGCGCGAGGCGACCGACAGCGCCTGCTCGATGCCTTGCGCGCCCAGGCGCTCGCAGGCGACGGCGTCGTCGCTGCACTCGCGCAGCAAGGCGGCCAGCGGCGCGGAGGTGGCGCTGTCCGACAGCAGCGCGCGCACGCTGCGCGCCGACGCCATCAGGTCGCGCCCGATGGCGCCGCCCGACACGTCCTGCCTGGCCTGCGACCAGCCGATGAGCAGCACGCCGTGGTCGCGCGGATGCACGAGCGCATGCGCGGGCGCGAGCGCGCGGTGCGTCCAGCCGGCGCCGTGCACGAAGGCCAGCACCTCGAGCATGCGCCGCCAGAGCCAGACGGCATGGCGCGCATCGATGCCTTGCGGATTGGCCTGCTGCACCTCCTGCAGGCTGCCCCAGAAACCGGTCGGGTGGCGCAGCACGAGCGCCTGCCGTTCGCCGTCGCCCAGGCCTTGCGCCACGCCCAGGCCCAGCGGCTGCGGCAGCCGCCGCGTGAAGTAGGCCGCGCCGGGCACCGACAGGGCTTGCAGCGCCTGCAGCACGGCGGCCTCGCGCGCCAGCACGGCGTCGCCCGCCGCGTCGCGCGCGAGCTTGATCGTCACGCGCTCGGGCACGGCGCCGAGCCGTTCGGCCAGCAGCACCTCGCTGTGTTCGCCGTGGCCCAGCGGCGCGAGCACGCGGTAGTGCGCGCCGCGCCATTGCAGGAGGCGACCGGTGTCCGACAGCTGCGCCGCGTTGGCGCGGCGCCAGGCAGCGCGAAAGCTCTCGCGCTCGACGGTCTCGGTGCCGCGCGTGATGGTGGCGCCGCAGTAGCCGCAATTGACGGTGCGCCAGCGCGCCGCGCGCGGCAGCGGGGCCGAGCATTGGGGGCAACTCAGTGCAAGCAGCGACAGCATGGCCGCGCCCTCCTCTTCAGTCTTCTTGCGGCGCGGCCGGGTCCGGCGAGGCCAACACGCGGTCGATGCGGCGCCCTTCGAGCGCCACGACCTCGAAGCACCAGCCCGCGCAGTCGATGTGCTCGCCCACGGCGGGCAGGTGGCCCGACACGGACATGAGCAGGCCGGCCACGGTGTTGTAGCGCCCGCGCTCTTCGTCGGGCAGTTCGCGGATGCCCAGGCGCGCGCGCAGTTCCGACACGGGCATGAGGCCGTCGAGCTCCCACATGCCGTCAGCGCGCTGGTGGGCCCAGGCGTCGGCCTGCATGCCGGGCTGCAGCTCGCCGGTGATGGCCTCGAGCAGGTCGCGCGGGGTCATGAGGCCCTGCACCACGCCGTACTCGTCGACCACGAACACCAGCCGGCCGGCGCGCGTGCGGAACTGCTCGAGCAGCTCCATGCCGGTGAGCGTCTCGGGCACGAACACGGCGGGCGTGGCTTCCTGGCCGAGCACGCCCTTGTGGGTGGAGCCCAGGCGCAGCAGGTGCGCCACGCTGATCACGCCGACCACGTCGTCCAGCGAGTTGCGGCACACGGGGTACCACGAATGCACGAGGTTGAGCGCCGCGGCGTCCGCCACCTTCTGCAGCGCCTGCGCCACGGTGTTGGAGGCATCGAGCCATTCGATGTCGGCGCGCGGGATCATGAGCGACGACAGGCGGCGGTCGTCCAGGTGGAACACGTTGCGCACCATCTGGTGCTCGTGCTGCTCGATCACGCCGGCGTCCACGCCTTCCTCGAGGCTGGCCGAGATTTCTTCTTCGGTCACCGAGCGCGCGGCGTTGGCGTCGATGCGCAGCAGCTTCAGCGTGGTGGCAGTGGCGCCGGCCAGCAGCCACACGAAAGGCTTGGCCGCCTTGGCCAGCCCGCGCATGGGGCGCGACACGAAACGCGCCACCGGCTCGGGGTACAGCTGGCCGATGCGCTTGGGCACCAGCTCGCCGAAGATGATGGTGAAGAAGGTGATGCAGGTCACCACCACCGCAGTCGACACGATGCTGGAGGTGCCAGCGCCCATGCCCAGGCCTTCCATCCACACGGCGAGCGGCGCCGCGAAGGCAGCCTCGCCCACGATGCCGCTGAGCATGCCGATGGAGGTGATGCCGATCTGCACGGTCGAGAGGAATTGCGTGGGCGATTCCATCAGCTTCAGCGCAGCCTCCGCCCCGGTGTCCCCCGTTTCGGCCAAGGCCGCGAGGCGTGCGCGGCGGCTGGTGGAAAGGGCCATTTCGGACATTGCGAACACCGCATTGAGGGTGGTCAGCAAGGCCAGCAGGAAGACATCCATGAACGGGGGGAGAGAATGAGGGAATGTCACTTTACTGTATCGGCGACGTCCAGGGCTGCGATGTCCCCCTGGGCCGGCTGCTCGACAAGATCGATTTCTCTCCCAGCCGCGACACCCTCGTGGTGCTCGGCGACCTGGTCAACCGGGGCCCCGATTCGGCCGCGGTGCTGCGCCGCCTGCAGGGCTACGGCGCCTCGGCGCGCAGCCTGCTGGGCAACCACGACCTGCACCTGCTGGGCGTGGCGCACGGCGTTCGCAAGGGCGGCCGCAAGGACACGGTGGCCGGCCTGCTGGCCGCGCCCGACAGCGCGGCGATGCTCGACTGGCTGCGCCAGCAGCACATGGCGCTGCACATGCAGATCGGCGGCGGCGACCTGCTGATGGTGCATGCCGGCGTGCTGCCGCAATGGACGGTGGGCGACACGCTGGCGCTGGCCTCGGAGGTCGAGTCGGTGCTGCGCGGGCCCGCGCTGGGCGATTTCCTGCACGAGATGTACGGCAACACGCCCGACCACTGGGACGACGCGCTCACGGGCCACGCGCGGCTGCGCGTGATCGTCAACGCGCTCACGCGCCTGCGCTATTGCACGCCCGAGGGCGTGATGGAGTTCGAGAGCAAGGACGGCGCGATTCCCGGCCCCGAAGGCTACCTGCCGTGGTTCGACGTGCCGGGCCGCAAGACGGCCGCGGCCACGGTCGCCTTCGGCCACTGGTCGACGCTGGGCTGGCTCTCGCGGCCCGACCTGCTCTCGACCGACACAGGTTGCGTGTGGGGCGGCTGCCTCAGTGCGGTGCGCTTCGGCGCGACGCTGGACCAGCGCGAGCTGGTCCAGGTGGAATGCGAACAGGCGCAGAAGCCCGGCAAGGGGGCCTGACGGGCACCCGCCCCGTTCGGGGGCTCAGAACCCGTGCGTCATCAGCGCGTAGACCGTCTGCACGCCGGTCACGTAGTTGCCCATGCGCAGGTTCTCGTTCGCCGCGTGCTGGTTGTTGTCGGCGTTCACCAGCGGAATGATCGCGAACGGCACCTGCAGCACGCGCACGATTTCCGCCGTCGGCACGGTGCCGCCCATCATGCGGATGCGCACCGGCTCGGGCGTGGTGCCGAAAGTGTCGGTCAGGGCCTTGTAGGCCCACTGGCCGATCGGAGAGTTGATCGGCGAGCCCGCCGCGTCGGCGCCCTCGCTGCGGTAGCTGAAGCTGGCGAGCTTGTCGTAGCGGGCGCGCTCCTCGTCGGTCGGCGCGCCCTTCACGAGGTGGTAGCCCTGCTTGACGATGTGCGCCTCGATCAGCTTGCCCAGGTAGGGCGCGTCGGAGTCGGGCGTGGTGCGCAGGTCCATCTCGGCCTCGGCCTTGTCGGGGACGATGTTCGCCACCTTGTCGCCCACGGCCGCCGAGGCCATGCCGCGCACGTTCAGCGAGGGGTACTGCATCGCCTCCTGGTAGTTGGCGCCGACCCGGTCGGTGCGGGCGATGCCCAGGCGGCGCTTGAGCGCGGCCTCGTCGTCGGGCACGGCGGCCATGATCTTGCGCTCGGCCTCGCCGATCTTCACGCGGTCGTAGTAGCCGGGCACGGTCACGCGCCCGGTGTCGTCCTTCATCGTGGCCAGCAGGCTGGCCAGGCGCTGGGCCGGGTTGGGCGCGTAGTTGCCATAGTGCCCGCTGTGCAGCGGCACCTTGGCGCCGTACACGGTGAGCCGCGCATCGGCCGCGCCGCGGTTGCCGAACACCAGCGTGGGCCGGTTGGTCGCGTGCATGGGGCCGTCGTGGATCACGATGGCGTCGCTGCGCAGCAGCTCGCGGTGCGCCTGCATGACCTGGCTGATCGACGGCGAGCCTTTTTCTTCCTCGCTGTCGAGGATCACCTTGACGTTGACCGCCGGCTGGCCGCCGCCGGCCTTCAGCGCGTCGATGGCCGCCAGCAGCATCATGATCGGACCCTTGTCGTCGGCCGACGCCCGGCCGAACACGCGCCACTCGGGGTCCAGCGGGCCGCTGAAGAGCGGGGCCGCATCGATCTCTTCCCACTCGCCCTTCTCTGTCTTGCGCTTGAGCACGGGCGTCCACGGGCTCTTTTGCGCCCACTGCGCGGGGATCACCGGCTGGCCATCGAGGTGCATGTAGAAGAGCACCGTCTTGCGCGCGGGGGCGCTGCCCGGGAACTCGGCGTAGAGCATCGGCTTGCCGTTGTTGGGCAGCTGCTTCGTCGTGAAGCCGCGCTTGCGGAAGGCCTGCTCCAGCCAGTCGACGTTCTTGCGGATGTCCTCCGGCACGGTAGCGTCGTTGGGCAGGGCCAGCAGCTCGAAGTACTCGCGGTAGGTGGCCTGCGCATGGCGCTCGGCCAGGGCCGGCGAGAGTTCGGCGGACTGCGCGAGGCCGTGGCCCAGCAGCAGGACGGCCGTGGGGAGCAGCGCCATCAGGCGGCGGGGGGAACGGGGGGAAGGGTTGGACATGGGTGGCAGCGCAGAAGGGGGCAGGACGGGGAACCGGGGATCTGCGCAGCATAAAAAGCGCATACCTTTTCAACAATTGCTATTTTCTTGAGCTACCTTTGCATTCCTTGCAAACCTCACATCACCCCATGCCCAGCCGCCGCCTGCAGGAAACCTCGCTGCGCTACTTCCTCGAAGTGGCCCGCACGGGCTCGCTCACCGAGGCGGCCGCGCGGCTGAACGTCAGCATCTCGGCCATCAGCCGCCAGGTGGCCGCGCTCGAAACGCTGGTGGGCGCGCCGCTGTTCGAGCGCCGCCCACGCGGCATGGTGCCCAGCGCCGCGGGCGAGCTGCTGGCGGCGCACGCGCTGCGCGGCGCGCTGGAGGCCGAGCGCGTGCTGTCGGACATCCAGGCGCTGCAGGGGCCGCTGAGCGGTCGGGTGCGCATCGCCTGTTCCTCGGGCTTCGCCAACGAGTTCCTGCCGCGCACCATCGCGGCGTTCCGCGAACAGTACCCGGGCGTGCGCTTCCGGCTCGATGCCACCGGGCCGACGCAGGTGAGCGATGCCGTGCTGCTTGGCGAGGCGGACATCGGCCTGACCTACAGCCGCGCGGCGGTGCGCGGCATCCGGGTCGAGCATCGCCAGCCGGCGTCGGTGTTCGTGGTGATGCGGCCCGACCATGCGCTGGCCACCTCGCGCAGCGTGACGCTGGCGCAGATGCATCCGTTTCCCATCGCACTCAGCAGCCCCGAGAACACGGTACGCCAGTTGTTCGACGTGGCCTGCAGCAACCGCGGCCTCGTGTTCGACCCCGTGCTGGTGAGCAACCGCTTCGAGGCCATCGCCAATTTCGTGCTGCAGGGCGGCGGCCTGGGCATCACGGGCGAGATCACGGTGCGCGACCGCGTGCAGCGCGGCGAGCTGGTCGCGGCCGAGATCCGCGAGCCCGGCATGCGCGGGCGTTCGGTCGAGTTGCAGACGCTGGCCGATCGCACGCTGCCGGAGGTGGTGCGCACCTTCCTGGACTACCTGCGCGAGCAGTTGCCGGCGCCGGGTGCCAGTGCAGCGGTGAAGAAGACGCGGGGCGCACAGGCCCCGCGCCCCCTCACTTCGCCGCGAACGGCAGCGTGATCTCGAAGGTGATCCCGAGGCCGGTCTTGCCGACGCCGCGCTGCGAGCTGAAGTACAGGCGCGTGCCGTCGGGCGAGAGCGCCGGGCCGGTGACCTCGCTGTCGTCGTGGCCCTCCAGGCGCATGAGCGGCTGCGAAGTGCCGGCCTCGATGCGCAGCACGCCGATCTCGAGGTTGCCCGCGTCCTCCGCCACCAGGATGTCGCCGAGCGCCGAGATCGTCAGGTTGTCGGGCTCGTCGATCGAATGCGTGGCGGGGTCCTTGTCCTTGCCGTCGTAGATCACTTCGAGCGTCTCGTTCTTCGTGTCGTAGGCCCAGATGCGCGCATTGAACGAGGTCACGAAGTACACGATGCCGGCAAAGAACCAGATGCCCTCGGCCTTGGTGAAGATGGCGCCCGGCGGCGTGAAGCCCGCGGTGCGCATGCCGCTGCGCACGGTCGATTGCGCCTTGTCGGCGTTGATGACGTCCAGCCACTCCACGGGCTGCGGCTTGCTGAAGTCCTTGAGCGCTGCCTGGGCCGGTGCGGCCAGGTCGAGGTCGTTCGCGATGTCCTTGACCTTCAGCACCTGCAGCCGGCCGGTCTTCATGGCGGCGCGGTCGGCGCCCTCGGGCCAGTCGGTGGCGTCGCAGACGAAGCGGTAGACGCGGCCGCCCGAGGCGTCTTCGGTGAGGTAGAGCGTCTTGTGGACCGGGTCGACGCACACGGCCTCGTGCGCGAAGAGCCCCAGCGCGGGCAGGCTGGGCGCGCTGCTGGCGTCCACCCAGGGCTTGGCGGGATTGCATTCCCAGACCATGCCGCTGGCGTATTCCTCGCACGACAGCCAGGTGTTCCAAGGCGTGGGACCGCCAGCGCAGTTCGTCGTCGTGCCTTTCAGGATCGGGTACGAATCGACCACCGTGCCGTTCTTGTCGAAGCGCAATGCGCCGACGCCACCGCCGTTCGCCTTGATTTCCGAGTTGCTCACGTAGATCCAGCCGCCGTCGGCACCCGGGTACACGGCGCCGCCATCCGGCGCGCCATGCCACGTGTAGCTGCCCGCGGCCACGCTGCCCGACCGGGCGACGATGCGCGAGCTGAAGCCCTTGGGCAGCATGACGCCGTTGGCATCGGCGGGCTGCAGCTCGGAGAACTCAGCGAACGGACTCTTCTTGACGGGCGGCTCGACCGGTGCGGGCGCCGGAGCCGGTGCGTCCGGCGCAGGCGGCGGACTCGGCGGCAGGCCCGCCAGGGGCGGGAAGCCGACCGCACCGCCACCACCGCCGCCGCCGCAGGCAGCCAGAAAGGCCGGCAGCGTCACGGCGCCTGCGGTCGCGAAGGAGCGTTGCAGGAAGGCGCGGCGCTGGGGAAGGTCGAGGGGAATGGTGGGGAATGGCGAGCGAGGCTGCGTGGTGTCGGTCATGTTCTTTTCATCGGAGAAGTCAGTCGGTGGTCAGCTTGGCTGACGGCGCGATTCTTCTGAGGCCCGATGGCAGAACGGTGACAGTGGACAGGCGCGATGGCGATCACGCGGCGCTCGCGCCGCGCGCAGACCCCGCTCAGTTGCGAGCGGGGGTGGACACCGGAAACCTGATCACCCGGCGCTGCGCCGCGCCCGAGGGGCGCAGCAGCCCGCGCCGCGTGGCCTCGTGCACGGCCTGCGTGCGCGAATGGACCGACAGCTTGCGGTAGATGCTCTTGATCTGGCTGGCGACCGTGCTGTCGGAGCGGTGCAGCGCCTCGGCCACGCGCCGGTTGCTCCAGCCCTGGGCCACGAGCTCCAGCACCTTGAGTTCGCGCGGCGAGAGCAAGCCCTCGTCGCCGGCCTCTTCGTGCGCCCTGTCGAGCCCGTGCGCCGCCAGGGCCGCCTCCTCGATGTCGCACAGGATCTGCCGCGCCGTGCGCGCGGCCGCCCACACGTCGCCGCGCTCGACCGCCGCCATCAGGTTGGCCAGCTCCAGTTGGTTGGCCTGGGCAAAGAGCCGCGCCGCGGCGTTCGCGGCCACGGCGGGGCTCAAGGGCGGTGCGTCGTCCAGTTCCGAAATGGCACGCAGCTCGGCGCTTCCTTTGGACATGTCAATGCTCGCTCGGTCGATCAACGCTAGGGGAAAAAGTAAACCCGGCGTCCCTCTGCCACGAAATGCAATGCAAGGACGCCTCTCGCGAGCCTGAGGTCGCTTTGTAAACAGCCTTGACCTTCCGTCTCAGTTCTTGGGAGAATTTCGCAAAATCTGTGATTTTTTAACGCTTAGTTAGTACTATTTGGCGGGCATGGACCCTCCAGCCCCTTGGCGCCGCTCCGACCTCGCCCTATGACGCACAGCGCCGCCACGGCCCCCGAACGTCCCCTCTGTCCCCCGGGCGTGGCGCACAGCCATTTCGACGTGCACGCAGAGCCGCCCGACCGGCAGTTCCTGGCCTGGCGCGCGCGCGTCGGCCATGTGATGGACGCCCTGCCCTCGCGCGACGCGCTCGAGCGCCCCTTCCACGCCGCGATCGACCGCTACGACGTGGGCGGCCTGGTCTTCACCGAATGCCGCTCCGACACGCTGGTGCTGGAGCGCTCGCTGGCCCGCGTGTCGACCGACAGCGTGCGCGACTTCGTGTTCCATGTGTTCGAGGAAGGCGGCGTCGACGACCTGCGGGTGCGCGCCACGCCGGGTGCGCGCCGCAAGGGCGAACCGCCGCCCGCCCCCGCCGGCACGCCCACGATCCTTGCGCTGGACATGAACCAGCCGGTGCGCATGCGGCGCCACGACTGCCGGGTCCACACCTTCTTCGTGCCCGGCGCGCTGGTGCAGGAGAGCTTCCCCGACCCCGAGGCCCTGCACGGGCGCACGCTGGCCTGCACCACGCCGCTGGCGCGGCTGGCGGCCGGGCATGCGATCTCGCTGGCGCGCCACATCGGCGGCATGACGCCGGCGGCGGCCCAGAGCGCGGTGCGCACGGGCGCGCAGCTGGTGGTGTCGGCCTTCGGCAAGCAGGCCGGCTTCGACGGCAACGCGCGCGCGGCGGCACGCGCCGCCATGTTCGACCGGGTGCGCCGCCATGTGCAGACCCACCTGCACCGCGCCGACCTCACGCCCGAGAGCGTGCTGGCCGCGCTGCAGCTGCCGCGCCCCACGCTGTACCGCATGTTCCAGCACGAAGGCGGGCTGGGCAGCTACATCCGCAGCCTGCGGCTGCGCCAGGCGGCGAGCGACCTGGCGCGCTACCCGCATGTGATGGTGACCGACATCGCCTACGGCGCGGGCTTTCGCAGCGCCTCGGACTTCAGCCGCGCCTTTCGCCGCGCCTACGGCATCGCGCCGCAGGACTTCCGCGTGCAGGCGCTCGAACGGCGGTTCTAGGCCGCCGTGCCGAAGCCCGTGTCGAACGTGCCCTTCACGTCGAGCGGCTGCTTGATGAGCCCCACCTGCCGGTAGAAATCGGCCGTGCCCTGCTGGTCGGCGATGACCTGCGCGTCGATGGGAATCCACTGCTGTTGGCGGCGCTCGAACTGCAGCTTCGCCGCCTCGGGCGGAATGCCGATGATGCGTGCCAGCGTGGCCGAGAACGCATCGACGTTGCGGTACGACCAGCGCTGCGCCTTCACCACGCGCTGCAGAAAGTCCTGCAGCACCGGCCGCTTGGCGGCAATGGCGGCGTCGGTCGCGGCGAGGTAGCTCAGCCCCGGCAGCAGGCCGCGCCCGCTGACCAGCACGCGCGCATGGCGGCTGATTTCGGCCAGCGCGGTGTAGGGCTCCCACGTGGCCCAGGCATCGACCGAGCCCTGCGTGAGCGCGAGCTTGGCGTCGGCCGGCGCGAGGAAGCGGATGTTCACGTCCTCGGGCTTCAGGCCCGCCGCCGTGATCGCCTTGAGCGTGACGTAGTGGCCGATGGAGCCGCGGTTGGTGGCGACGCTCTTGCCCTTGAGCTCGGCAGCGCTCTTGAGCGGCGAATCGGGCCGCACCAGCACCGCCGTGCCGTAGGCGTCCGAGCGGTTCGCACCGATGGCCTTGACGCGCGTGCCGGCCGCGAGCGCGAAGATCAGCGGCGCATCGCCGATCGGGCCCGAATCGACCGCGCCCGCGTTGAGCGCTTCGGCCAGCGGCGCGGCGGCGGGGAACTCCGACCACTGGATGTCGTAGCCCAGGCCCTCGAGCCCGCCCGCCGCTTCGAGCAGCGCGCGCAGCCCGCCCTTCTGGTCGCCGGCCTTGAGCACCGGGCGGCCTTGTGCACGCACGAAGGCGGGCAAGGTGGCGGTCGTGGCAGCAGCAAGGCCGCCGGCAAGCAGCTGGCGGCGCGATCGGTCGAGGTGCGAGGTCATGGGTTCGTTCTCCGTAGAAGCAGTAAAAAATGAAATCAGTGGATGAAGCCGCCCTTGACGAAGCGCACCGGCTCCGCGTCCATGCGGGCAATGAGCGCGCCCAGGCCATCGGGTGGCAACACGGCGCCTTTCGCCGAGGCGGCCGGCAGGCTGTCGCTGCGGCACAGCAGGTCGTCGTCGGACCAGCCGGCCTGCCCCGGCTGGCCGCGCACGCGCAGCCAGCCGTCGCGGTCGGCGATGAGCTGCATGCCCGCAAGCTGGTCGGTGCCGGCGATGAGCGCCAGCGCCTCCCAAGCGGCCGGTGAGTCGGCCACGCAATCGGCGGTGATGCCCGCCGCCTTCGCCCCGGGCGGCAGCAGCTGCACCGTCACTAGGCGCGGGTCTTCGCTGGGCGCGACGGCGCCCGCCACGACGCGCACGCGCTGCCCGCGCCACTGCGCGAGCGACCGGGGCGCCTGCGCGCCGCAGCGCACCGCCATGTCGGGCAGGCCGACGGGCTGTGGCCAGTGACCCTGCGCGCGCAGGCTCTGACCCGCGCCTTGCGCCTTCATGTAGTCGATGAGCGCCCAGGCATCGGCCGCGTCGAGCGGGCCGCCGAAGCCGGGCATGGTGGCGGTGCCGTGAAGCACGCGCCAGAGCAGGTCGCCATCGGCGCGGCGCCACAGCAGCGGGCCCGTGAGGTTCGGCGGCCACACGGCCAGCGAGGCGGCCAGCGGCCCTTCGCCCTTGCCGTCCGCACCGTGGCAGCTCACGCAGTGCTGCGCGTAGAGCACGCGGCCTTGCGCGATCGATGTGGCCGTGAAGCCGGTCGGCGACGCGTGGAAGCTCGCCGGCGTTGCAGGCACGAGCACGACGTTGGCGTGGGGCCAGGGCGCGGCGATCAGCAGCATCGGCACCAGCGCGAGCAGGTACCAGCGCGGGCGCCGCCAGAGCAACGCGACCGACAGCAGCAGCACCGCCACGCCGACGCACACCAGCGTCCACGCGAGGCTGCGCGCCTGCCCCAGGTCGATCAGCAGGTTCTCGCCCGACAGCCGGTGCGCCCACGGCCACGCCGGCTGGCCGTTCACCTTTTGCACGAGGCCGAGCGCATCGAGCACGCGCAGCAGTTGCACCTGGGCGCCCTGGAGCAGGTCGATCAGGAAATTGAGCCAGTCGGCTTCCGGCAGAGCGTTCATATCTGTTCAAGGGGGCCGCCGCGCACGGCCGCCCGAAGCGGCCGGCCCGCCCCCGGTAGGGGGTTGGCGAAGCGACACGAAGTGCGCGCAGCCTGGGGGCGAGCTACATCTACCAGGTGGCGTCGAGCCCCAGGTGGCGCAGCGCTTCGTGGCGCAGTTCAGCCAGACGCGCGTGGCCGCGATGCCGCGGATACGGCAGGTCGACCACGAGCTCCGCCGCGATGCGCGCCGGCCGGTCGCTCAGCACGATCACGCGGTTGGCAAGGAACAGCGCCTCTTCCACGTCGTGCGTCACCAGCAGCGCCGAGAAGCCCGCGCGCTGCCACAGGTTGACCAGCTCGCTCTGCATCGCGATGCGCGTGAGCGAGTCGAGCTTGCCCAGCGGCTCGTCGAGCACCAGCAGTTGCGGGTCGTTGACCAGCGCACGCGCCAGCGCCACGCGCTGCGCCATGCCGCCCGAGAGCTGGTGCGGAAAGGCCTTGGCGAAGTCGGTGAGGCCGACGAGCTTCAGCGCCTCGTCGACGCGCCCGCGCTGTGCCTTGAGCACGCCGCGCGCCTGCAGGCCGAGCGCCACGTTGTCCCACACGCTGCGCCAGGGGTAGAGCGTCGGGTCCTGGAAAACGACGATGCGCGACGGGTCGGGCCGCGTGATGGGCGCGCCGTCTTGCGTGATGCGACCGGCCGTGGCGGGCTCCAGCCCAGCCACGAGGCGCAGCAGCGTCGACTTGCCGCAGCCGCTCGGCCCGAGCAGCGCGACGAACTCGCCGGGCTTCACCGTGAGGTCGACGTCGTCGAGCACCTGCAGCGGCCCGGCCGGCACATCGAACCAGTGGCTCACGCCCTGGATGTCGATCTGCGCGCCGGCCTGGCGCACGTTGGCTTCAGCGGTGGCTACCATTTCACGGTCCCCTTCTGCCACGACAGCACACGGTCGCGTACCTTGAACAGCAGCGTGATCAGGCCCGAGCACAGCAGCGCCATGACGATCAGCGCCGCGTACATGTTCGAGTACGAGGCCCAGCCCTGCGCCCACGACAGATAGAAGCCCAGCCCGGCCTTCACGCCCATCATCTCGGCCGTCACCAGCACCGAGAAGGCGGCGCCCAGGCCCATGAACAGGCCCACGAACACCTGCGGCAGCGCGGCAGGAATGGCCACGCGCAGCACCAGGAAACGCTCGCTCGCGCCCATGGTGCGCGCCACGTCGTAGTAGTTGCGGTTGACGCCCGCCACGCCCGACCACGTCAGCACCGCCACCGGAAAGCCCGTGGCCAGCGCGATGAGGAACACGGCCGCCGCGTAGCTCGACGGAAAGAAGAAGAACGCCAGCGGCAGCAGCGCCGAAGCAGGCACCGGCCCCACGAAGCGCAGCACCGGATGCACCCAGTAGCCCGCGATGCGCGACCAGCCGATGGTCACGCCCGTGAGAAAGCCCGCCAGCGCGCCCAGCACGAAGCCGTGGGCGAGCAACCGCGCCGAATGCGCCAGGCTTTCGCCGAGGCGGCGCCAGTCGTCGATGTAGGTTTCGATGAGGCTCTGCGGCGGCGCGAAGAACGGCGTGGGCAGCAGCGCGAGCTTGGCAGTGGTGATCTCCCAAAGGGCAAACAGCACCGGCAGCGCGACCAGCCACGGCCCGGCCGGGCGCAGCGTGCGCGCCACGCGGCCCGCGCGCGTGCCGAGCAGCGCCACGAGCAGCAGCAGCGCGCCGATGGCGATGGCGGCGATGCCGAATTCGTCGGTGTAGGCCCAGTCGCTGAAGCCCACGGCCTTGTTGGGCCAGTAGACGGTGAGCAGGCCCAGCGCGACCCAGCCCGCGCTCGCGAGCGCGCCGGTGCGCCAGAAGCCTTCGGCGGGGCGCGCGAACACGGCGGCCGGCGCGGCCTTCTCGATGCCGGGGCGGCGCCAACTGCCCGGCGCCGGCGGTGCTTCCAGCACCCGGTCGATGACGGCGCTCATGCCAGCGGATCGAAAGACACGTGCTCCGCGAAGCGCACCGGGTCGGTGGTCTTCTTGAGCACGCCGACGCCGCGGAAGTCGCGCGCGTAGAACTCCACCTCGTCGCGCAGCTTGCGGCCCAGCGGGTGGTGGTTGTGCGTGAGTGTGCCCAGCAGCGCGCGCAGGTCTTCGACCGGCACCTTGGGCGAGTACTTGGCGAAGAGCTTGGCCGACTCGTTCGGGTTCTCGGCCACGTAGTCGGAGGCCTGCGCGATGGCGCGCACCAGCGAGGCAACGGTCGCCTTGTCCTTGCGCACCAGCTCGCCGCGCGCGCCGACGATGCAGCAGACCTTGTCCTTGTACTCGCCCGAGAGGTTGCTCGCGAGCTCGACGAAGGTGCCCTGGTTGCGCTTCTCGATCAGGTACACGTTAGGGTCGCCGTCGGCAATGGCGTGGATCTCGCCCTTCTTCACCGCGATGTCGAGCAGGTCGGCCGGGTACTGGCGCCAGGTCACGTCGCGGTCGGCGTCGATGCCGTTCTTCGCGAGCAGGATCGAGAAGAAGTTCTTGCCCGGGCTCGCGATGTCCGACACGCCGATGATCTTGCCCTTGAGGCTGGCCAGGCTGGTGGCGCCCGCGTCCTTGGCGCCCACCAGGCGCACGCAGCCGCCGTGCGAGCTGCCGACGATCTTCACGTCGAAGCCCGATTCGAGCGGCTTGAGCCAGCGGTGGATCATGCCCACGGCCGCGTCGGCCTTGGCGGTGGCGAGCGACTCGAGCAGCTGGTCGGTCGAGCCCGTGTAGTTGATGAGGTCCACCTGCAGGCCGTTGCGCTCGAAGTAGCCGCGCTCCTGCGCCACCACCACGGGCGAGAGGCAGAACGCGGCGGCGTTCCAGGCAAAGGTGAGCTTGCGCGCCTGCTGCGAGAAGGCCTGCGAGGCAATGAGGCCGCCCGAGGCGACCACGGCGGCAGCGGCGCCGGTGCGCAGCACGCTGCGGCGGGAAAGGGATGCGTTCATCGGGGAAAGGCTCCGGGGGTTCGTCGTCATCGTCAAAGCAGGAGTTCGGGTTCGGCCTCGACCAGGCCTTCGTACAGGCTGTCGAAGGAATGGATCGCGCCTTCGGGCCCGCCGATCTGGCCGTGCGTGTGGCGCGCGGTGGCCTCGTCGATCGGCTGCGGCGTGCCTGCCGCCTCGGCCAGCAATTGCGTGTGGCAAGCGTTGTCCAGCGCGATGTACCACCACGCGGCGGCCTCCACGGTGGGGCCAGCCGTCAGGATGCCGTGGTTCTTGAGGATCGCGCCTTTCTTGTCGCCCAGCGCGCGGGCGATGCGATCGCCCTCGCTGGTGTCGACCACCATGCCGGTGAAGTCGTCGAACAGCGCCACGTCGTCGTGGAACACGCAGGCATCCTGCGTGAGCGTGTCGAGCTTGCGGCCCAGCGTGGACCAGGCCTTGCCGTAGGTCGAGTGCGTGTGGGCGGCGGCCACGATGTTCGGGTTGTGCTCGTGGATCGCGGCGTGGATGGCGAAGGCGGCCTTGTTGAGCGGCCGGTCGCCGACGACCGTTTCGCCCTTCGAATTGACCAGCAGCAGGTCGGACACCTTGATGCGCGAGAAGTGCACGCCCAGCGGGTTGACCCAGAAGTGATCGGTCAGCTCGGGGTCGCGCGCCGTGATGTGGCCGGCCAGGCCCTGCGCGAAACCGAAGCGCGCGAACAGGCGGAAGGCGCCCGCCAGGCGCTCCTGCCGGTGGCGGCGCTCGGCCTGCACGGTGGGGCGCGGCGGGATGGGGTCGAACCAGTGCTTCTGCTGCGGGTTCGCGTGCAGCTTCAGCGGCTGGGCCGCGCTGCGGTCGATGGACAGGACGGCGCTCATGGCTCAGGCCGCCTTGCGCTGCGACTGCAGGCGCTGCGCGACGAGTTCACGCGTGCGCGGAATCAGCGCGCGGCCGTAGTCGGTCGCGTCTTCGAGCGGATCGAAGCCACGGATCAGGAAGGTGGTCACGCCCAGGTCGTAGTAGTCGAGCAGCGCGTCGGCCACCTGCTCGGGCGTACCGACCAGCGCGGTGCTGTTGGAGCGCCCACCGATCTCCTGCGCGACCGCGGTCCACAGGCGCTTGTCCAGGCGCGAGCCCTTCTCGGCCGCGGCCAGCAGGCGCTTGGCGCCTTCGCTCTGTTGCGGGCCGCCGCGGTTGTAGCCCTGCACCACGCGCAGGCGCTTCGTCTCCGCCAGGATGTTCTCGGCGCGCGCCCAGGCGGCCTCTTCGGTGTCCGCCAGGATCGGGCGGAACGACACCGAGAAGCGCACGCTGCGCCCATGCTTGGCGGCCTCGGCGCGCACGCGCGTCGTGAGCTCGCGCGCCTGGTCGAGCGATTCGCCCCACAGCGCGTACACGTCGGCGTACTTGCCCGCGACCGGAATCGCCGCCTCCGACGCGCCGCCGAAGTACACGGGCACGTGCGGCTTGCCGTGGCGGGTCTGCACCGGCTTCACTTCGGAGAACGCGTTCTGGAAGCGGTAGTGCGCGCCTTCGTGGTCGAAGGGCTTCTCGGCCGTCCACACCTTGTGCAGCACCTCGAGGTATTCGTCGGTGCGGGCATAGCGCTGGTCGTGGTCGAGCCAGTCGCCGTCGCGCTTCTGCTCCTCGTCGGAGCCGCCCGAGATGTAGTGCACACCCAGCCGGCCGCCGCTGAACTGGTCGAGCGAGGCGAACTGGCGCGCCGCGAGCGTGGGCGCCACGAAGCCTGGGCGGTGCGCGAGCATGAAGTGGATGCGCTCGGTCACCGAGGCCGCATAGGCCACGGTGAGCGTGGCGTCGGGGCTGGTGGAATGGTGCGGCACCAGCACGCGGTCGAAGCCGGCGTTTTCGTGCGCCTGCGCGAAGGCGCGCACGTAGTCGCGGTCGATGGCCGGGCCCTTGGCGGCGTGGATCTCCGAGACCTTCTGGCCCTGGATCATGCCGATGAATTCAACGTCGTTCTGGCTCATGGTGTCCTCGTGGATGCGGATGGAATGAAGGGGTCAGGCGGCAGGAAGTCGCAGGAGGTTTTCGAAGCGGCGGTCCCACAGCGGCTTCACATCGGCCGGGCCGTCGAGCACGCCGATCTTCTGGAAGGTGTCGGCCACGTCCTGGTGGCTGCGCACCACGGCGTCGGTGACGGGGCCCAGGCTGTAGTCGCCGCTGCGGCCGTTGAACAGCTCGACCAGGTCGCCCACGGGCACGCGCGTCTCGGCCGACTGCGCGCGGGCGTAGGCCAGGAAGTTGCCGTTGATCCAGGCGAACGCGCGCTGCAGGCGCTGCAGCAGGTCGCCCAGCGCCGCGCGGCGCAGCGTGTCGTCGAGCGCGCGCGGGTTGGCGTAGATGGGGAAGTTGCCCGACAGGTAGCCCACGCCGGTCTTGAGCGTGCGCGCGCCGTACTGGGTGCGCGCGAGCTGGCCGTTGTAGCCGTAGATGGCCCAGGCATCGAGGTCGCCGCGCGCAAAGGCCGAAAGCCCGTCGGCCGGCGTGAGGCTCACGGGCTGGATGTCGGCGAACGACAGGCCCGCCTCGGCCAGCTGCTTGGCCAGGTAGTAGTGCGAGGTAGTGGCGCGCACGTAGCCCACGCGCTTGCCCTTGAGGTCGGCGATGCTGCGGATGGCCGAGTCCTTGCGCGCCAGCGTGGCCTGGTTGTTGAGGTCTTCGTGCGTCACGGCCACGAGCCGCACGCTCGACTTCTGCCGCGCCGCGAACACCGGCGGAATCTCGCTGCCCGAGCCCAGGTCGAGCGCGTCGCCGTTGATGGCCTCGATGTGCAGCACGCCGTTGTTGAGCTCTCGCCAGTCGATCTTGTAGGGCGTGTCGGCCTGGCCCGAGGCCGTGAGCAGCGGCCGCCACAGGCCCTTGTAGGTGCCCACGCGCAGGGTCACGCCCGACAGGTCGCGCGAGGGCGCGGCGGCCTGCGCCACGCCCGAAGCCGCCACGCCCCATGCGGCGGCGGCCTGCAGCAGGCGGCGTCGGTCCAGCGGGAAATCGGGTGTCATGCCTTGTGTTCTTTCTTCTTCACTCACTCACGAGGAGAAGCGAGACCGTACCGAGGCAGGCCCCGAAAACGAACGCAGAAAAACGAATTTGGATATGCGCGATGCATCCTTCGCGCGCTGGCAGCGGGCCTTTACCGTGCGGGCACCATGAGTGCACTCCCCTTGCGCCGCGCGCCGGCCGTTCCCGAAACAGACACCCCGCCCTCCGTCGACCTCAGCGTGCTGGCCCGCCTGTCGGCGCAGTTCGCGGCCACGGCCGAAGACCACGACCGCAGCGGCGCCTTTCCGCGCCAGAACTTCGAGTCGCTGCAGGCGCACGGCCTGGTCGGCCTCGTCGCGCCCGCCGCATACGGCGGCGGCGGCGCCACGCTGGCCGCGGCGCGCCGCGTGATCGCGGCGGTGGCGCGCGGCGAACCCGCCACCGCGCTGATCCTCACCATGACCTACCTGCAGCACCAGGCGCTCGCGCGCCGCGAGAGCCGCTGGCCCGCGCACCTGCGCGAGCGCGTGGCACGCGACGCGGTGGTGCACGGCGCGCTCATCAACGCGCTGCGCGTGGAGCCCGCGCTGGGCTCGCCCGCGCGCGGCGGCCTGCCCGGCACCGTGGCGCGGCGCGCGCCCGAGGGCTGGCGCATCGACGGCCACAAGCTCTACACGACCGGCATCGAGGGCCTGTCGTGGCTCGCGGTCTGGGCCCGCACCGACGAGCCCGCACCACGCACCGGCGTGTTCCTGGTGCCGCGCGACGCGCCCGGCATCCGCGTGATCGCGAGCTGGGACCACCTGGGCCTGCGCGCCTCGGGCAGCCACGAGGTGGTGTTCGAAGACGTCGCCATCGCCGCCGACCACGCCGTCGACCTGCGCGCGCCCGCCGACTGGGCGCCCGGCGCCGGCAGCCAGACCGACATCGACGCCCATGCGGCGCAGCAGGCCTGGATGGTCGTGCTGCTGGGCAGCCTCTACGACGCCGTGGCGCGCGCCGCGCGCGACTGGCTGGTCGACTTTTTGAACCGGCGCGCGCCCGGCAGCCTGGGCGCGCCGCTGGCCAGCCTGCCGCGCGTGCAGGAGCAGGTGGGCGAAATCGAAGCGCTGCTGCGCACCAACCGCGTGCTGCTCGACGACGCGGCGGCCGCGGTCGACAGCGGCCACACACCGCACGCGACCGACAGCGGCCTGCTCAAGCACACCGTGACCACGCACGCCATCCGCGTGGTCGAGCTGACGCTGCAGCTGAGCGGCAACCACGGCCTCACGCGACAGAACCCGCTTGAACGCCACTACCGCGACGTGCTGTGCAGCCGCATCCACACGCCGCAGAACGACGCGATCCTGGTCGCGGCGGGCCAGCGTGCGTTGCAGGCATCGGGAGGTGCCGCATGAGCGCGCTGCCAATTTCTCGCCGCACCTGGCTCGCGCAAGGCGCCGCGCTGTCGCTGGCCGTGGCCGGCCCGCTGCGCGCGGTGGCGCAACCCCAGGCCACGCTGGTGCTCGGCGACCAGGCCGGCGGCCTGCGCTCGCTGTTCGAGGCCTCCAAGGCCCTCGACGACGCGCCCTTCGCCTACCGCTGGGCCAACTTCCAGGGCGCCGCGCCGCTGTTCGAGGCGCAGCGCAGCGCCGCCGTCGACACCGCGATGGCCGGCGACCTGCCCGTGCTCGCGGCGGCCGTCGGCAAGACGCCGCTGAAGATCGTCGCCACGCGCGTGGGCAAGGCCGAGTCGCTGGGCATCGTGGTGCAGCCCGACTCGCCGCTGCGCCGCGTGGCCGACCTGCGCGGCCAGACGGTGATCGTCTCGTCGGCGCGCGGCAGCATCTCGCAGTACCAGCTCTACGGCGCGCTCGAAGAGGCCGGCGTGCGGCGCGACGAGGTCACGGTGAAGTTCGTGCTGCCCACCGACGCGGCGGCCGCGTTTGCCTCCAGGCAGATCGACGCCTGGGCCATCTTCGATCCCTACTACGCCATCGCGCTGCAGCAGGGCGGGCGCATCCTGCGCGACGGGCGCGGCATCAACACGGCGCTGGGCTTCATCACCGCGAGCGAGCATTCGCTGGCCGATGCGGCCAAGCGCGCGGCCATCGTGCAGTTTCTCGACCGGCTCGCCCGCGCGGGCGACTGGGCGCTGGCCAACCCCGAGGCCTATGCGCAGGCCTACAGCCAGCTCACGCGGCTGCCGATCGCGTCGGCGCGCCTCATCACGGCGCGCGCCTCGGTGGCAGGGCGGCCCGTGAGCGAGGCCGACATCGCCGCGCTACAAACTGTGGCAGACCGCTCGGCGCGTGACGGTATCCTTCCCACACGCGTGGATGTGCGCGCGATCACCGACACCCAACTCTGGAAACGCCCCGCATGATTGCTCCGCTGCGCGATTTCGTCGGCGCCTTCGGCCGGCTGCTCGACAGCCGGCCCGACGAGCCGCGCATCCTGTCCGAAGGCAGCGCGCTGCTGCGCACGCTGGTGGCGCGGGACGACTGGCTGCCCGACGCCTTCGCCGTGGCCGACCCGACCTACTACCAGCAGTTCCTGCTGCACGCCGACAGCACCGAGCGCTTCTCGGTCGTGAGTTTCGTCTGGGGACCGGGCCAGGCCACGCCGATCCACGACCACACGGTGTGGGGCCTCATCGGCATGCTGCGCGGCGCCGAGTACAGCCAGCCTTATGCGCTCGACGCCGACGGCACCGCGCGGCCCCGGGGCGAGCCGGTGCGGCTCGACGCGGGGCATGTCGAGGCCGTGTCGCCCACCGTGGGCGACCTGCACCGCGTGCACAACGCGCATGCCGACCGCGTGTCGATCAGCATCCACGTGTACGGCGCCAACATCGGCGCTGTGCGCCGCCACACCTACCCGGCCGAAGGCGGGCGCAAGCCCTTCGTCTCCGGCTACTCCAACACGCTGCTGCCCAACCTGTGGGACCGCTCCGCCGAACTCCGAAACACTGCCGCATGACGACGACAACGACCGCCTCCTTTCCCCTGCTGCCCTTCGCCGCGCTGCGCGAACGGCTGATCGCGCGCGAGGAGACCGCGCTGCTCGACCTGCGCGAGGAAGACCCCTTCGCCCAAGAGCATCCGCTGTGGGCCGCCAACCTGCCGCTGTCGCGCATCGAGATCGAAGCGTGGCGGCGCATTCCGCGACGCGACACCTTCATCGTGTTGTACGGTGCGCACGACGGTGTCGATCTCGCGCCGCTGGCGGCACGCACCTTCGCCGCGCTGGGCTACACCAACGTGCACCTGCTCGACGGCGGCCTCGAGGGCTGGCGCGCAGCGGGCGGCGAGTTGTTCCGCGACGTGAACGTGCCGAGCAAGTCCTTCGGCGAGCTGGTCGAGCACGAGCGGCACACGCCGTCGCTGTCGGCGCCCGAGGTGAAGGCGCTCATCGACAGCCGCGCCGACGTGGTCGTGCTCGACGCGCGCCGCTTCGACGAATACCAGACCATGAGCATCCCCTCGGCCACCAGCGTGCCGGGCGCGGAACTGGTGCTGCGCGTGCGCGAGCTCGCGCCCGACGCGGCCACGCGCGTGATCGTGAACTGCGCGGGCCGCACGCGCAGCATCATCGGCACGCAGTCGCTCGTGAACGCGGGCATCCCGAACCCGGTCGCGGCGCTGCGCAACGGCACCATCGGCTGGAAGCTCGCGGGCCAGGTGCTCGACCACGGCGCCGGCCGGCAGGCACCGGCCACGGTGACGGACGCGAACCGCGCGCAGGCACAGGCCGACGCGCGCCGCGTGGCCGATGCCGCGGGCGTGCGCCGCATCGCGCTCGACGCACTCGGCACGCTCGAGGCCCCGGGCCGCACCGTGTACCGCTTCGACGTGCGCACGCCCGAGGAATACACCGCCGGCCACCTGCCCGGCTTCGCGAGCGCGCCCGGCGGGCAGCTCGTGCAGGAAACCGACCACCAGGTGCCGGTGCGCGGCGCACGCGTCGTGCTGGCCGACGACGACGGCGTGCGCGCATCGATGAGCGCCTCATGGCTCGCGCAGATGGGCTGGGAGGTGTACGTGCTCGATGCGGTGCCGCCGGCCGCCGCGCTCAGCGAGACCGGCACGCCGACATCGGCCTACCCGCCCGTCGCGGCCACGGTCGCCGAGATCACACCCGAGGCACTCGCCGCGCTGCTGAAGCAGCAGCCCGCCACCGCCGTGATCGACGTGACCACGAGCGCCAACTACGTGAAGCGCCACATTCCCGGCGCCTGGTACGCGATCCGTGCGCAGCTCGCCCAGGCGCTCGACCGCCAGGCCCTTCCGTCCGCCCCGCGCTACGTGCTGACCTGCGGCAGCAGCCTGCTCGCCCGCTACGCCGCCGCGGACCTGCGCGCCCTGCTCGACGCACGCGGCCAGCGCGACGTGGAAGTGCAGGTGCTCACGGGCGGCAACACCGCCTGGTTCGCCGCCGGGCTGCCGGCCGAGACCGGCGAGACCCGCCTGGCCACCGCCCGCACCGACCGCTACCGCCGGCCCTACGAAGGCACCGACGCGCCCGTCGAGGCCATGCAGGGCTACCTGGACTGGGAGTACGGGTTGGTGGAGCAGCTGGGGCGCGACGGCACGCATCACTTCCGCGTGGCCTGAGCGCGCGCAGCGCAGACGAAAAAAAGCCGGGCATGCCCGGCTTTTCTGCTTTCACTGTCGCGCGACCCCGGCTCAACCCGGCTCGGCCGCCTTGAACAGTGCCGCGACCTTGCGCTTGCTCTTGATGTTGCTCGAGATGCCGCGTGCGGGCGCGGCCTTGGCCGACGCTTCCCAGGCCGGTGCGGCTTCGCGCTCGCCGGATTCGTAGGGCTTGTCGAAGAACGGATCGCGCGGCGCGGACGGCGCACGGTGCGGGCGGCCACCACCGCTCATGCTGCGGCGGGTGTCGGCTTCGCGGCGTTCGCGCGGCTGGTCGAGCACGTCGCGTGCGTCGCCGGCTTCGCCTTCTTCGCGCCAGTGGCGGCGTCCGTCGTTGATGCGGCCACGCGGGCGGTCTTCTTCGAACTCGACGGGCTCGAGCTCGATCTTCTTCTTGATCAGCTTCTCGATGTCGGCCACCAGGCGCGCATCGTTGCCGCCGCTGGCGAAGCTCACGGCCAGGCCGGAGGCGCCGGCACGGCCCGTGCGGCCGATGCGGTGCACGTAGTCTTCGGCGTTGAACGGGATGTCGAAGTTGAAGACGGCGGGCACGTCCTTAATGTCGAGGCCGCGAGCCGCGACGTCGGTGCACACCAGCAGGTCGACTTCGCCGGCCTTGAACGAGGCGAGCGCCTTCAGGCGTTCGTCCTGGCTCTTGTCGCCGTGCAGTGCGGTGGTACGCAGACCGTCGCGCTCCAGCGAGCGTGCGAGGCGCGCGCAGCCGAGCTTGCTGTTGACGAACACGAAGGCCTGCGTAATGCCGCGCTGCTTGACGATCTGCTTGAGCGCACGGCGCTTGTCGTCGTCGGAGACGCTGTAGAAGTGCTGTTCGACGGTGGAGGCCGTTTCGTTCGGCCGCGCCACTTCGATGGTCACCGGGTTCTGCAGGTAGCTGCTGGCCAGCCGCTTGATCTCGGGCGAGAAGGTGGCCGAGAACAGCAGCGTGGTGCGCTGTTTGGGCAGGTAGCTCAGGATGCGCTGCAGGTCGGGCAGGAAGCCGATGTCGAGCATGCGGTCGGCCTCGTCGAGCACGACGTATTCGACCTGGTTGAGCACGGCGTTCTTGGCTTCGATGTGATCGAGCAGTCGACCCGGCGTGGCCACGAGCACTTCGACGCCCTTCTTCAGCTCCAGCGTCTGGGGCTTCATGTCGATGCCGCCGAACACGACCGTGCTGCGCAGGTTGGTGTACTTGGCGTACAGCTTGACCTGTTGCGCGACCTGGTCGGCCAGCTCGCGCGTGGGCAGCAGCACCAGCGCACGCACCGGATGCCGCGCGGGCGAGGTGGAGGCGTTTTCGTGCTTGAGCATGCGCTGCAGCAAGGGCAGCGAAAACGCCGCCGTCTTGCCGGTGCCGGTCTGCGCGGCGCCCATCACGTCCTGGCCTGAAAGCACGACCGGAATGGCCTCTGCCTGGATGGGCGTCATGGTCTCGTAGCCCATTTCGGCCACGGCGCGGGCCAGCGGTTCTGCCAGCGAAAGATTGGAGAAGGACATTGTCATTGAGCCTTCTATTGTCGCACTGCCGCAAAAAACGGCAGTGACAACGAAACGACAACATCCGCGCAGGCCGAATTGCTATTTATTCAATAGCAAAGACTCCAATGAAATCAGGGCTCTCGGGAGACAATCTTTACAGATTGCGCGCGTTGAAGGTGTCGCAGGACTTCATTTCACCCGTCTGGTAGCCCGTGCCGAACCAGCGTTGGCGCTGTGCACTGGAGCCGTGGGTGAAGCTATCGGGCACCACGGCGCGGCCCGCGGAACGCTGCAGGGCGTCGTCGCCGATCTTCTGCGCGGCGTTCATGGCGGCCTCGATGTCGCCCGGGTCGAGCCACTTCTTCGACTCCTGCGAGTGGTGCGCCCACACGCCCGCGAAGCAGTCGGCCTGCAGCTCGACGCGCACGCTGATGGCGTTGTTCTGCGACTGGCTCAGGCGCCCGCGCATGCCGTCGACCTTGGCGGTGATGCCGAGTTCGTCCTGCACGTGGTGGCCGACCTCGTGCGCGATGACGTACGCCTGCGCGAACTCGCCCGGCGCGCCGAGCTGGTTCTTGAGGGTGTCGTAGAACGCCAGGTCGATGTAGACCTTCTTGTCGCCCGGGCAGTAGAACGGCCCCATGGCCGATTGCCCGGTACCGCAGGCCGTGGGCGTGGCACCGCGGAACAGCACGAGCCGGGGCGCCTGGTAGCTGCCGCCGCTCTTGCGGAAGAGATCGGTCCAGACCACCTCGGTATTCTTCAACACGGTGGAGACGAAGGCCGCCTCGCGGTCGCCGGTGGGCGGCTTGGGCGCGGGGCCTTGCTGCTGTTGCTGCACCTGGACCGGGTCGCCGCCGCCGCTGAGCAGGCTCAGCACGGTGAGCGGGTTGATGCCGAAGATCCAGCCGGCGATGAGCGCGACCGCGATGGTGCCGATGCCGATGCCGCGCCCACCGATGAAGCCGCCGCCTCCGCCGCCACCCCCGCCGTCACGGCGGTCTTCGACGTTGTCGGATTGTTCGTTGCCTTCCCATCTCATCGCAGTCTCCTTGCCGGCTTGCTGAACGGCGTATTTGCCGGCACGTCGCAGGATGGTACTTGGCCCGGCCGCCCGGAACGTAACCGGCGGTCAGGATGCCCGTATCAGGCTGTCAGGTCTTGGGCAGCGTGACGCCGCGCTGGCCCTGGTACTTGCCGCCGCGGTCCTTGTAGCTGGTCTCGCAGACCTCGTCGCTCTCGAAGAACAGCACCTGCGCGCAGCCTTCGCCCGCGTAGATCTTGGCGGGCAGCGGCGTGGTGTTGCTGAATTCCAGCGTCACGTAGCCTTCCCACTCGGGCTCGAACGGGGTCACGTTGACGATGATGCCGCAGCGCGCATACGTGCTCTTGCCCAGGCAGATGGTCAGCACGTTGCGCGGGATGCGGAAGTACTCCACGGTGCGCGCCAGCGCGAAGCTGTTGGGCGGGATGATGCAGTAGTCGCCGTGCATGTCGACGAAGCTCTTCTCGTCGAAGTTCTTCGGGTCGACCACCGTGCTGTGGATGTTGGTGAAGACCTTGAACTCGGGCGCGCACCGGATGTCGTAGCCGTAGCTCGAGGTGCCGTAGCTGATGATCTTGTGGCCGTTGTTCTCGCGCACCTGGCCCGGTTCGAAGGGATCGATCATTCCTTCGTTCTCGGCCATGCGCCGGATCCATTTGTCGCTCTTGATGCTCATATGCGCTCGCTGATGCTGCTGCGGGGGAAATCGGGGCCGAATTGTGGCATGGGCGCCCTGCGCGCCCTCCCCCCGCAGGCGCCGCTCAGCCCGCCTGCGAAATCACCGTGCGCTCGACCAGCCGGTCGTCGCCCAGCACGATCATCGCGAACAGCAGCTCTTCGAGGTTGTTGGCCAGCGAGGTCTTGCGCGCCAGGAGCGGCGTGGCGGACGGGTTCAGCACCAGGAAGTCGGCCTCGCAGCCCGGCTGCAGGTTGCCGACCACGCCGCCCAGCCCCAGCGAACGCGCCGCGCCGCCGGTGTGGTGCCACCACAGCCGCGAGGGCGCGATGCTCAGGCCGGTCTTGGTCTGGCCCTCGCGGCCCACGTAGTACGCGGCCAGCATGGTGTGGAAGGGGCTGAAGCTGGTGCCGCCGCCCACGTCGCTGGCCAGGCCGTAGGGTTGCTCGAGGCGGTCGGCCGCGCCGAAGTCGAAGAAGCCGCTGCCCAGGAACAGGTTGCTCGTGGGGCTCACGGCGGCGGCCGTCTTCGTCTCGTGCATGAGCGCACGGTCGGTGTCGTCCAGGTAGATGCAGTGGGCGTACACGGCACGCTCGCGCAGCAGGCCGAAGTCGGCGTACACGTCCAGGTAGGAGCGCGACTTGGGGTACAGCTCGCGCGCCCACTTCACCTCGTCGCGGTTCTCGGCCACGTGCGACTGGATCCAGGTGTCGCCGTACTTCGCGGCCAGCTCGCCGGCGCCGCGCATCTGCGCGTCGGTGCTGGTGGGCGCAAAGCGCGGCGTGATGGCGTAGCCCAGACGATCGACGTTGTGCCACTTGCGGATCAGCGCCTCGGTGTCGACCAGGCTCTGCTCGGTGTCGTCGCGCACGCCGTCGGGCGAGTTGCGGTCCTGCAGCACCTTGCCGGTGATCATGCGCAGCTGGCGGCGCTGTGCGCTCTCGAAGAAGGCGTCGACCGAGGCGACGTGCGAGGTCGCGAAGGTCAGCGAGGTGGTCACGCCGTTGCGCAGCAGCTCGTCGAAGAACACGTCGGCCACCACGCGCGAGTGCGCGGGGTCGGCGAACTTGCTTTCGGCCGGGAAGGTGTAGTTCTCGAGCCAGGGCAGCAGGCCGGCGGCGGGCGCGCCGATGATGTCGGTCTGCGGGTAATGCACGTGCATGTCCACGAAGCCCGGCGCCAGGATGCGGCCCGGCAGGTGGGTGGTGTGGGCGCCAGCATGGCGCTGCGACACGTCGGCATGGCTGCCGGCGTCGAGCACGCGCTGGCGGCCGGTGCTGTCGGGGGCGACGACCAGCAGGCCGTCCTCGTCGAAGACAGGCAGGCCGGCGGCGTCGAATCGCAGGAGGGAGGCGCGGTAGGCTTTTTTCATCGTGGATGCGGAGGGTAATCCAGCCCCGGACGGCGGGAATTGCCCTGCGCGTATGAGTGCTATACGCGCAACGCTCTCTTCAGGCGGGGCAAAAGGCCGCGCTCAGCGCGTCACCCGCCCCTGCACGCCCTCGGCCAGCCAGTTCATCTGCAGGATCTGCTCGTCGCTCAGCTGCACGCCCTTGGCGATCGCGACGCGGCCTTCGTTGTCGCGCACATCGGCCGCCGCCGCGCGGAACGGCTGCAGCTTGCCCGCCGCGATGTCCTTCTGCCGCGCCAGCACCTCTTCTTGCACGGCCTTGGGCACCTTGGTACCGAAGTCGCCGACGCGGATCATTCCTTCCTTCACGCCGCCCCAGAGGTTGCCGCTCTTCCAGGTGCCGTCGAGCACGGCCTTCGCGCGCTGCGTGTAGTAGCCACCCCACTGGTGCGTGACCGCGACGATCTGCGCGTCGGGCGCGATCTTGCGCATGTCGGAGTGGTAGGCCACGGCCATCTTGCCGCGCTCCTGCGCGGCGGCCATCACGGCGGTGGAGCCGGTGTGGAAGGCGAGCACGTCGGCGTTCTGGTTGAACAGCGCCATCGCCGCGTCGCGCTCCTTCGGCGGATCGAACCACTCGTTGAGCCACACCACGATCACCTTGGCCTTCGGGTTCACCGAGCGCATGCCGAGCGTGAAGGCGTTGATGCCCTGCAGCACCTCGGGAATCGGAAAGCCCGCGACGTAGCCGGCCACGTTGGTCTTCGTCATGCGCCCGGCCGCGATGCCCGCGAGGTAGCGGCCCTCGTAGTAGCGGGCGTTGGCGGTGGCGACGTTGGGCGCGGTCTTGTAGCCGGTGATCGATTCGAACTTCACGCCAGGAAAGTCCTTCGCGACCTTCAGCGTCGGCTCCATGTAGCCGAAGCTGGGCGTGAAGATCAGCTAGCTGCCCTGCTGCGCAAGATCGCGGATCACGCGCTCGGCGTCGGCGCCCTCGGGCACGTTCTCGACGAAGACGGTGTTCACGCGGGGGCCCAGCGCGGCCTCGACGGCCTTGCGGCCTTCTTCATGCTGGCGCACCCAGCCGGCATCGGTGACCGGCGTGACGTAGACAAAGCCGATCTTCAGCGCGTCCTTGGCGGGAGGCGGCTTCGGCGGCGCGGTCTGGGACAGGGCGGGAGATAAAAAGCAAGCGGCTGCCAGCGCCAGAACGGCGCGGCCCGCGAGGTTTTTGTACATGGTGTTCCTCTACATGGCCCCGGAAAAGCAAAACCCCGCAGCAGGCCGGGACGCCCTGCTGCGGGGTTCGGATTTTAATGCCGCAGCCTCCCGCCAGCCATGGCCGCCGCAGAACGCGAACGCATCCTGCCGAACAGACGCATCGGATGCCGCGGCCAGGAACGCCGCACACTCACTACGATCCGTGCCTCCGCATCACACCCTGCCAGCCATGACCCTCAGCATGCATTTCGACTTCACGCCGCTGCCCCGAACGCCCGTGCTCGAGCCATGCATCGTCGCCAACGCGGCGGGCTACGACCTCTTCACCAACGAGACCGTCACCCTGGCCTTCGGCACGAAATGCGTGATGGTGAAGGCCAAGAACCGCGATCCGATCCCCTTGCCCTACTTCGAGCTGGCCGAGCTCACGATCGAGAACCGCGAAGTCGCGACAACGGGCGAGACCACGCAAGGCCTGGCGGGCCGGGAACACATCTCCGCCACGACGCAACCGACCCTGCAGAGCTTCATTTCCTTCGTCACGCATCTCGGCGAACTGCACCTGTTCTACCGCGGCATGCCGCCGACCGTGCTGCGCATGGCACTGGCCGAGGCCTTCGCCGTCTGGCGCCAGCACCAGCCGGAATGGCTCGAGAAACGACGCAAGGTCGTGGACGCCTATGCCGACAGCGAAGGACTGGACGCGCAGACACGCGACGCGCTGAAAGCAAGATTGCTGACGCCGATCGTGCCGCCTGCGTCGGCCGCGCCGCTCTCGTTTCCTTCCGCGGGCTTCCCCACCGACGACATGCCGGCGCCGGACACCTTCGACCCCGCGACCCGCCTCGGCGTGTGCCCCTCGTGCAATGCGGAGATTCCGTACTTCTCCGAGGAATGCCCCCAGTGCCGGGCGCTTTTCGGACCGGACTCCGCATGGCAGGTGCGGCCGCTCTGACCGCCCCTGAAGTGAAGCCAGGCTGGCGGAGTTCCCGGGGCACGTCTTCTTCGTGCACGACCGACGGCCTCACCCATCGAACGCAGGCGTCATGCCGGTAGCGCGGCGGCACCGGCGCCATAGCGCGCCGCCGGAGCCGTGCTGGACAACCGGCCCGACATCGCACGCCGCGCCGCGTCGAACGCATCCCACTCGGCCAGATCAGGCAACGCCGGAATCGTGACCTGCTCGCCCTGGTCGAGCCCCGCAAGGGCCGCGTCGACCATGTCCTGCGCCGTCATCACGATCTCCTTGGGCAGGTGCGCCATCGGCACGCCCGCGACGCCCCAGAACTCGGTGGCCGTCGCGCCGGGCAGCACCGCCTGCACGCGCACGCCCTTGTCCTTCAGCTCGTGCTGCAGCGACTGGCTCAGCGCCAGCACGAAGGCCTTGGTGCCGCCGTACACGCCGTTGAGCGTCTCAGGCGAGATCGCCACGATGGAGGCGATGTTCACCAGCGTGCCGCCGCCGCGTTCGACGAAACCCGGCACGGCCGCGTAGGTGAGCCGCGTGAGCGCGCTCACGTTGAGCTCGATCATGTCCTCCATCTTGTCGATGTCCGAGCCGAGCAGCGGTGCGGCGGCGCCGAAGCCGGCGTTGTTCACCAGCAGGGTGATGTCGCCGCGGGTGCGCAGCACGGCCTCCACGGACGCGATGTCCTTCCGGTCGGACAGGTCGGCCGGGAGAACCTCGACCTTGCGCCCGGTCTCGTCAGAGAGCTTCGCGGCCAGCGCGTCGAGGCGCTCGCGGTTGCGCGCCACCAGGATCAGGTCGAAGCCGCGCCGCGCGAGACGGTCCGCGTACACGGCGCCGATGCCCGACGACGCGCCGGTGATGAGGGCCGTGCCCTTGTTCGGATTTGCTTGGGTTGCAGTCATGGAGTTTCCTTCGTCGCCACGGGTGTGTGGCCGTGAGGAGAAGTCTCTTCCTGCAAGGCGATGGCGTAAATGTCATATAGGCCACCTTTCAGGACATACCCTGCTCAAGCCGTCGCGGCCTCCCGACGGGCCACGCGACGCACGCTCTGCGGCGGATGCCCCAGCGTGCGCAGGAAGGCGCGGCGCATGCGCTCGGGGTCGCCGAAGCCCGTTTCGCGCGCGACCACGCCGAGCGCGAGGCTGCCCTCGTCGATCAGCGCGCGTGCCGCCTCCACGCGCAGGTTCTCGACCGCATGCGCCGGCGACTGCCCGGTCTCGGCCTTGAAGGCGCGGCTGAACTGGCGCGGGCTGAGGTGCGCGACCTCGGCCAGTTCGTCCACCGACAGCGTCTCGCGCAGGTTGGCGCGCGCATGCACCAGCGCCTTCTGGATGCGGTCGGACTTGGGCGCCAGCTCGAGCAGCGCGGAATGCTGCGACTGCCCGCCCGCGCGGCGGTGGTACACGACCAGCTTCCTCGCCGCGAACCGGGCCGCCTCCACGCCGAGGTCTTCTTCCACCAGCGCCAGCACGAGGTCGATGCCCGCCGTCATGCCGGCCGAGGTCCACACCGGCCCGTCGTTGATGAAGATGCGGTCGGGCTGCACCTTGACGGCGGGATGGCGCTTCTGCAGTTCGCCCGCAAAGGACCAGTGCGTGGTCGCCCGGCGTCCGTCGAGCAGGCCCGCAGCCGCCAGCCCGAAGGCGCCAGTGCAGATGCTGGTCACGCGGCGCGCGTTGCGCAGCCCCGCGCGCAGGAAGCGGCACATCTTCTCGGACGTGGGCGCGATGAAGAGCGCGCCGCTCATCACCAGCGTGTCGTACTTTCCCGTGCCGAAGCGCTTGCTGTCGGTGACCACGCCCGACGAGCTGGTCACGGGGCCGCCCTCTTCCGACAGCAGCTCGACCTGGTAGACCTGCTTGCCGGCATGGAGGTTCGCGAGCTCGAACGCGGCAATGGCAGCGAGGTCGAGGATCTGGAAGCCGGGGAAGACGAGCATGCCGATGCGTTTCATGGCCATGTCCTGAAAAGAGGGTTGTTTGAGGTAGCAGACGCAAGGCTAGACCAACCCGTCCCACCGTGCCAGCGGGAGGGATACGGCCCGCCCCCTTCCCGCGCGGCGATGGGTGCCCCCACCAATCGGCAAGCGCCAGCCCGCGCGGGTCGTCCCACAATGGGCGTTCCCCACCATGACCAACCCGACGACAACGACAACAGGCGCCCCCACAGCCGAACCGGGCGCCCACGCACACTGGCAGCGCAACCTCGCCGTCTGCATGTTCGGTTCCTTCACGACCATCATCGCGATGACGCTGCTGCTGCCCTTCCTGCCGCTGTACGTCGAGCAGCTTGGCGTGAAGGACCACGCGGCCATCGTGCAGTGGTCGGGCGCGGCCTATGGCGCCACTTTCCTGAGCGCCGCGCTGGTCGCGCCGCTGTGGGGCCGGCTGGCCGACCGCTACGGGCGCAAGCCGATGCTGATCCGCGCGAGCCTCGGCATGGCGGTGGCGATGGCGCTGATCGGCCTGGCGGCCAACGTGTGGCAGCTCGTAGGCCTGCGGCTGCTGGCGGGGCTGCTCGGCGGGTACGCCTCGGGCTCGATGGTGCTGGTCGCCACGCAGACGCCCAAGGACCGCACCGGCTGGGCGCTGGGCACGATGTCGTCGGCCATCATGGCGGGCAACCTCGTGGGGCCGCTGGTAGGCGGGGTGCTGCCGCCGCTGGTCGGCATCCGCAACACCTTCTTCGCGGCCGGCGCAATGATCTTCATCGCCTTTCTCGCGACGGCCTTTCTCATCCGTGAAGAGAAGAAGGCACCTTCCGCCGCGAGGCAACGCGGCACGTCCGACGACACCGGTTGGGCCGCCGTGCCCGACAAGCGCCCGCTGGTCGCGATGCTCTTCACCGGCATGCTGCTGATGCTCGCGAACATGTCGATCGAGCCGATCATCACGGTCTACGTCGCCACGCTGCTCGACGACCCGCAGCGCGTGACGATGATGGCCGGCCTCGTGATGTCGGCCGCCGCGCTCGGCAGCATCCTCTCGGCCTCGCGGCTGGGCAAGCTGGCCGACCGCGTGGGGCACTGGAACGTGATCGTCGGCTGCCTCGCGGTGTCGGCGCTGCTGCTGATTCCGCAGGCCTTCGTCACATCGGGCTGGCAGCTGGTGGTGCTGCGCTTCCTGATGGGGTTGTCGCTCGGCGGGCTGCTGCCGTGCATCGCGAGCGTGATCCGCCACAACGTGCCCGAGCGCGTGGCCGGCAACATGCTGGGCTACTCGACGTCGGCGCAGTACGCGGGCCAGGTGGCGGGCCCGCTGCTGGGCGGCTTCGTGGGCGGGCACATCGGCATGCGCGCCGTGTTTCTCGGCACCTGCGTGCTCATGGCCGCAGGCGCCGGGTGGAACTGGCTCGCGCAGCGAGCCGCCGCGTCGTCGGCTATTCGCTGACGACGGCGCTGCGGTAGGCCGCGTCGCCCTTGATCTCCGCTTCGGAGAACGGCACCTTCAGCCACTGCCCCGCGCTGTAGGCCCGGGTGTAGTCGGCGTTGTGTGCCGAGCCCGGGTCGTCCGACAGCGAGAACGTCAGGAAGGTGTGGGCCTCCACGCCGCCCTCGGGGAAACGCACGATGTGCATGTAGCTGTTGCCGTTCGGGTTGAGGTCCATCGTGTAACCGCCCTTGTCGAGCCGGTTCTCGGAGCAGGCGATGGTGAAGTAGCCCGGGCCGCCGCAGCCGCCATACAGCGGGATCTTCTGACCGCCGCGGGTGGCGAACAGATAGTCGCCGCGCGCCGCGTTCTCGGCAAAGCCGCTGGCCTGTACCCGCGCCACGGCGGCGCCGAAGGCCTGCTGCAGCACGGGCGCGGCGTCAGGCTTCAGGTCGCGCGGGGTACGGATCGGGTCGGCCGGGTTGAAGGCCACGCTGTACAGGTCCGCCGCAGGAATGCGCGAGGCGCGGCTCCAGAACTCGTCCCACACATGCGCACCGCGCGCACCCGCAACGCCGGTGCCGTTCCAGTCCTGCAGCGCGCTGCAGGCTGCAGAGACATCGATGTCGCGGCCGATGGCCTCGCTGGTCAGCGGATCGCTGGCGACGTTGATGGTGGCCTTCGCGCACACCAGCGGCAGCGCCTGCATCTTGAAGAGCTCGGCCGTCAGCGCGCGGCTGTCCAGCACCATGCGCTTCACGCTGTCGGGCGTGGCGCCCCGCGCGCCGTGGCTGTCGGTGCCGTCGATGCGGCCCTGCGCGAGCAGATGGCCCAGGCGCGTGCGGAAGCTCACGGGGTCGGTGCCGGCCGGTCCCATGATCTCCGGGAAGCCGGTGAGTGGCGCCTTCGGGTTCGCCAGCCAATAGCTGTCGTTCATGTTGGCCACGTAGTCGTCGCGCAGCAGGCTGGGCATGCGGGCGGCGCCCAGCGCGCCCTTCTGCGCCGAGTCGGGGTCGGTCTGCCAGTCGCAGGCGCTGCGCGAGCCGTCGAGCACCGGCACGCGTGCGAGGGCCGGCGCGGCCTGCAGCGCCCCGCCGATCGGGCTCTTGCTCGAACAGGTCGCCATCTGGTCCACCGACACGTTGGGCACCGCGCCGATGTCGGCATACCAGGCCTTGGCGCTGCCCCGGCCCACGGCCACGGTGTTGACCCACGGAATGGCGGCTTCTTCGCGCTGGATGGCAATGAACTCGTCGAGTGACTTCGCCTGGCTCCAGCGCAGCCAGTTGCGGAAGGTGCGGAAGTTCTGGTCGTTGATGTCGCGCATCGCGTAGGCCATGGTGGTGGTCCACGGCGGCAGCTTGTCGCTGAGGTACTGCAGGTTGATGATCGGCCCGTACTCGGACTTGTAGAGCGTGCGCGTCACCGGCGCCACGCTGCCATCGGCCTGCTTCACCTGCACGGTGATCTCGCGGGCCTGCATCTTCACCGCGTTGCCGTCGCGCATGTAGCTGGTGGGGTCGCCCGAGGCCAGCTGCAGTTCGTAGAAGCCGAAGCGCTTGGCGGTCGAGACCGTGTGGCTCCACGCGATGTTGTCGTTGAAGCCGATCAGCGTCACCGGAATGCCCAGGAACGAGGTGCCGCTCACATTGAGCTTGCCCGGAATGGTGAGCTGCGCCTGGTAGAAGCGATCGGGCCCGCGCCAGTACCAGTGCGGGTTGCCGAACAGCAGCGGGCTCGCGTCGCCGGTGGCGGCGGTGCCGAAGCCGATCATGTTGCTGCCCACGCCCTCCTCGCCGCCGACCTGCAAGGGCACGGCGAGATCGCGTGCGGCGAGCTGCAGCGGCGGCTCTTTCTTCTTGCTGTTGCTGGTGCTGCGTGCCGCGACCTTCGTCGGCGCCGCGGGCACGGGCGGGGTCGCGTTCGCGATGTGCGCCAGGAAGTTGCTGTAGCCGCCCGCCAGGTTGGTCGCGTACATGCGGCGGTAGATGTCCTCGGCGGTGATCGGCTTCACCCAGGCTTCGGTGCGGCAGGCCGCGTGCGCGCTGCCACCGGCCTTCGCGTCGCGCAGGTAGCGGTTGTAGCCGGCGGCGAAGCCCTCCACCAGTCGCTGCATGTAGTCGGCCTGCGCGCCGATCATCTGCTGCAGCACGTCGGACGAGATGACGTGGCGGTGGAAGAAGTCGGCGTCGATGTTCTTCGGCAGGCCGATGGTGCTGCTGGCCACGAGCTTCGCGTCGGCACCGAAGTACTGCGAGCGCTCGCCGCGGTAGGTGAGGAACGAGTCGGCCATGGTGCACAGGTTGTCCTCGGCCTGCGCGTAGCCGTAGCCGTAGCCCAGGTCGGGCCAGTCGGCGGCCTTGATGTGCGGCACGCCCATCGTGGTGCGGCGGATCTCGGCCTTGTAGGCGTTGTTCTCTGCGGGTGGATTGCCGCCCGTGCCGGGGAAGAAGGGGAAGCTGCTGCTGCCACCGCCTCCGCCGCCACCGCAGGCGGTCAGTGCGGCGGCGGCCACGAGCGCAAGCCAGAGTGATCGCGGCGTTGCGCCGCGCAGGAAAGTCCGAGGTCTCATGCTGTCTCCAGTTGGATGGGCGCTCTCTTGATGGAGCACCGCCAGCTTAGGCACGCAGACCGGCTGCGGCTTGAACGCAGCCGCTGTCCTGCGCCGCGCCTGAAGACCGCTGAAGACTCAGTGCGCCATCCCGCGCCCCCACGCGTGCGAGGCCTGCTCGTCGGCCGTCACGCGCACCTGGTTCGACAGGAAGGACGGCGACAGGCCGAAGTAGCGCTGGAAGGTGCGGCTCATGTGCGCCGCGTCGGTGAAGCCGCTGACCAACGCCACGTCGGTCAGCGGGCGGCGCGCGGTGAACTGCTGCACCGTGCGGCGCACCTTGGTCCACAGCGCGTAGCGCTTGATCGACACGCCCACCTGCTGCGCGAACAGGTGCGTGAGCCGGTCGGGCGAGAGAAAGGCCAGCGCCGACAGCTCGCGCAGCGGGATCTGCCCCGCATGCGTGCGAATGGCCTGCAGCACGCGCTCGATGCGCGGGTCGATGGCGGCTTCGATCTCGGGGCACTCGGTGATCGCGGTGACCAGCCTGGAGCTGAGCAGCTGCAGGCGCCGGTCGGACAGCGCGCCGTGCTGCGCCGGTTCGAAGTCGTCGCGCGCGCGGCCGAAACGGCGCGCGTCGAGCGGCTGGATGCCGTGGCCGCCCAGGTGCCGCGAGAGCATGCGGTAGGCGCTGGAGGCCGGGTCGAGGTTGAGCGACAGCAGCCCGCAGCCGTCGACGTCGAGGCGACGCGACACATGCGGCCCCACCAGCGCGGCGGTGCAGCGCACGCGCGTGCCGTCGACTGCCTCCAGCGTGAAGGGATGGCCGCTCACCGAGGCCAGCAGCGTGGCCGACGAACGGGCCGTGAGCCCCGACTGGATCGCCGGCGTGATGTAGAGGAACCTGTCGTCCCACAGGTGCAGGGAGTTGTGCCGCGTGGTGGTCATGCCGTCTCGCTTGGGTCTTGTCTCTTGTACTTGTCTCCAGCGGCGGATTCTCACGCATCGCGGCGGCGGCCCGCGCAAGGGCCTGCGCTCAGCGGGGTTGCACGGTCTCGAGCTGCAGATGCTGGCGCACGGCCTCCAGCAGCAGCGTGGCCAGCCGGCTCGCCGGCGCTTCGGCGCGGGCCTGCGCACGGTACAGCACGAGCGAGATCTGCGGCAGCGCCGGCAGCGAGAGCACCGCGCGGTCGAGCGCGCGCACATGCGCAGGCAAGCCGAACGGCGTGCGCACGGTCAGGCCCAGGCCGGCCGAGGTCGCGGCCCACAGCGCCGCCAGGCTGGCGCTGCCAAAGGCGCGGCGCCACGGCAGGCCGGCGCGGTCGAGCGCGGTGATGACGATCTCGCGCAGCGGGCACGGGGCGTCCAGCATGATGAGCGGCAGCGGCTCCTTGCTCTTCACGGTGCGAACGCCCGCGCGGTGCTCGCGCTCGGTCCACCAGGGCGCATCGACGCGTTCGGGCGCCGTGGGGCCGATCCACAGCAGCGGCATCCGCGCCACGCGCTCGGCATGCGGCGACAGCGGCTGGTCGCCCGCGTCCCAGGCCAGCGCCAGGTCGAGCTGGCCCAGCTCGAGCCGCTCGCGCAGCTCGCCGCTGCGCGCCACGCAAGCCTCGATGCGCACCTTGGGGTGGGCGCGCGCGAAGCGGCCGAGCACGGCCGGCAGCAACGTCTCGCCGAAGTCTTCCTGCAGGCCCAGCCGCACCCAGCCCTGCAGGTCGGCGCCGCGCAGGGCGGCGCTGGCCTCGTCGTTGAGCTCGAGCATGCGGTGCGCGTAGGCCAGCAGCGTCTCGCCCGCATCGGTGAGCGCCAGGCCGCGGCCCTCCTTGCGGAACAGCACGGTGCCGGCCTGCGACTCCAGCTTCTTGAGCTGCGCGCTCACGGCCGAGGTCGAGCGGCCCAGCTTGTCGGCCGCGCGCGCGTAGCTGCCGAGGGCCATGCCGGTGGAGAAGGTGCGCAGCACGTCGAGATCGAACATCACCTGGGTCATCGCGGGTCCTTGCATGAGGCTTTTCGATCATCCTGAATTTCAGGACGATCCGCTCATTATTTTCTGATTTTCAAAACCTTTGCAGCGGCGGACACTGCGCTGCAACATGACCCAATCGCCCTCCTCCCCCCCGCTGTCGCCCCGCCACCGCTGGAAGGTGCTCGCCGCCGGCGTGGCCGCCAACGCGGCCTTCTCGGTCGCCTTCAGCGGCATTCCCATGACCGCCGTGCTCATGCGCACCGGCTACCAGCTCGACAACGCCGCGCTCGGCCTGGTGCTCGGCCTCATGGGCCTGGGCATTGCCGTGAGCGAGCTGCCCTGGGGCCTGCTGACCGACCGCTGGGGCGACCGCCCCGTGCTGCTGGCCGGCCTGGGCAGCACGGCGATCGCGCTGGTCGCGATGGCGCTGTGGGCCGCGCCGGGCGCCGGCCATGTGCCGGGCCTGGGCGTGCTCGGCGCGGGGCTGCTGCTGGTGGGCCTGCTCGGCGGCAGCGTGAACGGTGCCAGCGGGCGCGCGGTGATGACGTGGTTCGACGCCGGCGAGCGCGGCCTGGCCATGAGCATCCGCCAGACCGCCGTGCCGATGGGCGGCGGCATCGGCGCGCTGGTGCTGCCCTTCGTGGCGCTGCACTTCGGCTTTGCCGCGCTGTACGGCCTGCTGGCGCTGCTGTGCGCGCTGAGCGCGGCGATGAGCTGGGCCTGGGTGCACGAGCCGCCCGTGGCGCCTCGGCACGCGAACGTGGAAGCGCCGGCGCCGAAGACCGGCCCGCTGCGCGACGTGCGCGTGTGGCGCATCGTGGCCGGCATCGGCATCCTGTGCGCGCCGCAGTTCGCGGTGCTGTCCTTCGGCACGGTGTTCCTGCACGACTTCGGCCACGTGGGCCTGGGCACGATCACCGCGGCCATGGTCTTCGTGCAGGTCGGCGCGATGGCGATGCGCGTGTGGAGCGGCCGCTGGACCGACCGCCGCCGCAACCGCCCGGCCTACCTGCGCGCCTGCAGCGCGCTCAGCGTGCTGCTGTTCGCGGGCCTGGCCGCGCTGGTGATGGCAGCGGGCACCGAGCCGCCGTCCGCGCCGCTGCGGCTGGCGCTGATCGCGCTGCTGGCCGTGAGTGGCGTGTGCGTGTCGGCCTGGCACGGCGTGGCGTACACCGAGCTGGCCACGCTGGCCGGCGCGGCGCGCGCCGGCACCGCGCTGGGCATGGCGAACACCAGCGTGTTCCTCGTGTGCTTCGTCACGCCCTTCTCGATTCCGCACCTGCTGGCGCTGCAGGGCTGGCCGGTCGTGTGGCTGGCGGCCAGTGCGTGTGCGCTGGTGGCCATGCCGCTGCTCGTGCCGCGCCGCAATGCCGGTCCCGGCGCCTGCACGGCAGAGCTGGCTCAGAAGGTCGCGAAGACGGCGTTGAGCCGGTCGACGTAGGCGCGCTTGGCGGCCGCGTCGATGAAGCTGCCCTCGAAGCTGTTGGCCGCGAGCTGCCAGGCCTGCTGCACGCCCAGGCCGGTGGCGGCGAAGGTCTGCGTGAAGTTCTGGTTCATGTAGCCGCCGAAGTAGGCCGGGTCGTCCGAGTTGACGGTGGCGACCAGCCCCGCGTCGAGCAGCGCACCCAGGTTGTGCTGCGACAGGTCGGGGAACACGCACAGCTTGAGGTTCGACAGCGGGCACACGGTGAGCGGAATGCGGTCCTGCGCCAGCCGCTTCATCAGTGCCGGGTCCTTGGCGCTTTGCACGCCGTGGTCGACGCGCTCGACCTTCAGCACGTCGAGCGCGCTCCACACGTAGGCCGGCGGGCCCTCTTCGCCCGCGTGCGCGACGAGATGGAAGCCCAGTTCGCGGCAGCGCGCGAACACGCGCGCGAACTTCTCGGGTGGGTGGCCGACCTCGCTCGAATCGAGCCCCACGCCGATGAACTTGTCGCGGTACGGCAGCGCCTGCTCCAGCGTCTCGAAGGCCTCTTCCTCGCTCAGGTGGCGCAGGAAGCACAGGATGAGCGAGGCGCTCACGCCCAGCTTCGGCAGCGCATCGACGCAGGCGCGGTGCAGGCCGTTGACCACCGTTTCCATGGCCACGCCGCGCGCCGTGTGCGTCTGCGGGTCGAAGAACATCTCGGTGTGCACCACGTGGTCGGCCGCGGCGCGCTCCAGGTAGGCCCAGGCCATGTCGTAGAAGTCCTGCTCTTTCAGCAGCACGCTGGCGCCGGCGTAGTAGATGTCGAGAAAGGTCTGCAGGTTGGTGAAGGCGTAGGCCTTGCGCAGGTCTTCCACGCTGGCATACGGGATCGAGACACCGTTTCGCTGCGCGAGCGCGAAGATCAGCTCGGGCTCGAGCGAGCCTTCGATGTGCATGTGCAGTTCGGCCTTGGGCATGGCGCGCAGCAGCTCGGGCAGGCGTTCGGCGGGGATGCGCTGCGCGAAGCTGGGGTCGAAGAGGGGGCGGCTGGAATCGGTCATGGGGCGTGGGAAATCGACGTTGTGATCGCGCACAGCATAAGGGCAGACACCCTGCGCGGCATCCCCGAAAACGTATACGCTGCCAGCCCCATTTCCCCCAAACTGATCTGGGTCAAATCGGGCCATGGCGGATGCGCTAGGCTTGGACCCCGGCAGGCCCGGCATCGGGCGTGTTCCCTCCAATCCGCGCGCAGCGTGCATTCGTGCCCCTGGCGCCGTCCTTGATCGACTCGCATGACCCTACAAAACGCCTTCACCCGCGAAGACCTGCTGCGCTGCAGCCGCGGCGAACTGTTCGGCCCCGGCAACGCCCAGCTGCCCGCCCCGAACATGCTGATGGTGGACCGCATCACCCACATCAGCGCCGAGGGCGGTACCTACGGCAAGGGCGAACTCACGGCCGAACTCGACATCACGCCCGACCTGTGGTTTTTCGCCTGCCACTTCGAAGGCGACCCGGTCATGCCGGGCTGCCTGGGCCTGGACGCCATGTGGCAGCTGGTGGGCTTCTTCCTCGGCTGGCAAGGCTTGCCGGGCCGCGGCCGGGCCCTGGGCTCGGGCGAAGTGAAGTTCACGGGCCAGGTCCTGCCGACCGCCAAGCTCGTCACCTACAGCATCCAGATCAAGCGCGTGCTCAAGGGCAAGCTGAACCTGGCCATCGCCGACGGCTCGGTGAGCGTCGACGGCCGCCAGATCTACACCGCCGAGGGCCTGCGGGTCGGCGTGTTCACTTCCACCGACAACTTCTGAGGGTTTCGCCATGCGACGCGTCGTCATCACCGGTCTGGGCATCGTTTCGTGCCTGGGCAACGACAAGGAGACCGTCTCCGCCAACCTGCGCGCCAGCCGCCCCGGCATCCGGTTCCAGCCGGCCTACGCCGAAATGGGCCTGCGCAGCCAGGTGGCCGGCTCCATCGACCTTCCCCTCGAAGACCTCATCGACCGCAAGCTCTATCGCTTCGTCGGCCACGCGGCGGCCTACGCCTACCTGGCCATGAAGGACGCCATCGCCGATGCCGGCCTGACCGAGGAGCAGGTGTCGAACCCGCGCACCGGCCTCATCGCCGGCTCGGGCGGCGCCTCCACGCTGAACCAGATGGAAGCGCTCGACCTGCTGCGCGAAAAGGGCGTCAAGCGCGTGGGCCCCTACCGCGTGACGCGGACCATGAGCAGCACCGTGTCGGCCTGCCTGGCCACGCCCTTCAAGATCAAGGGCCTGAACTACTCCATCGCCTCGGCCTGCGCCACCAGCGCGCACTGCATCGGCAATGCCATGGAGCAGATCCAGATGGGCAAGCAGGACATCGTGTTTGCCGGCGGCGGCGAGGAAGAGCACTGGACCCAGTCGTTCCTGTTCGACGCCATGGGCGCGCTGTCCACCAAGTACAACGACACGCCCGAGAAGGCCTCGCGTGCCTATGACGCCGAGCGCGACGGCTTCGTCATCGCCGGCGGCGGCGGCATGGTCGTGGTCGAGTCGCTCGACCACGCGCTGGCACGCGGCGCCAAGATCTACGCCGAGATCGTCGGCTACGGCGCCACCTCCGACGGCTACGACATGGTCGCGCCCAGCGGCGAAGGCGCCGTGCGCTGCATGCAGATGGCCATGTCCACCGTCGACACGCCCATCGACTACCTGAACACCCACGGCACCTCGACGCCCGTCGGTGACGTCATGGAAATGAAGGGCGTGCGCGAAGTCTTCGGCGACAAGGCGCCGGCCATCAGCTCCACCAAGAGCCTGTCGGGCCACTCGCTGGGCGCCGCCGGCGTGCACGAGGCGATCTACTGCCTGCTGATGATGGAAGGCCACTTCATGGCCGGCTCGGCCAACATCGAGGCGCTCGACCCCGACGTGGCCGACATGCCCATCCTCACCGCGACGCGCGAAAACGCCACCGTCGACACCGTGATGAGCAACAGCTTCGGCTTCGGCGGCACCAACGCCACGCTGGTGCTCAAGCGCTGGCAGGGCGCGTAGCCCGGCCACCTGCCGGCCCCGTCGCGCCCGCGACGACGGGCCCGCAGGCGCTTCGCTAGACTGGGTTTTCCGTTCTTCCATCCATCCACCGCGCGAGGAGACCCATGGCGATCGACACCCTTTCCACCTGGCACCGGCTCGTCAAGACACGCGACGTGGCGGGCCTCGACGCCCTGCTGGCCGACGACGCCGTCTTCCTGTCACCCGTGGTGCACCGGCCGCAGGTCGGCAAGGCCATCACCAAGCAGTACCTCGCCGCGGCCTTCCAGGTCTTCTTCAACGAGAGCTTCCGCTACGTGCGCGAACTCCAGGGCCCGAACGACGCCGTGCTCGAGTTCGAACTCGAACTGGACGGCATCGCCATCAACGGCGTGGACATGATGAAGTGGAACGCCGAAGGCAAGATCACCGAGTTCAAGGTGATGCTGCGGCCATTGAAGGCGGTGAACCTGATCCACCAGAAGATGGCGGCGCAGCTGCAGGCGGCGGCGCAGCAATAAGCGCGCTCAGGGGCAGGCCAGTTCCGTCTTCGCCACGGCACACAGTCGTGCCTTCTCGGCCGCGGGCAACGTGAGCCCCGGCATCAGCCCGTCCAGTCGCAGCACCGCCGGGTAGAGGCGCGTGTCCTGCGGGTTCTTGCGGTAGGCGCGCAGCACCAGCTGCTGGCCTTCCTTGCCGCAGTGCTGGCGCTGCTGGCGCGCCACTTCCTTGTCGTGCGCCGAACCGTCGCCGTTGAATTCGCCGGCGAAGTGAAAGCACATTTCCGCGTCGTCCACGGCCTTGCGCAGGCGCTGCTCTTCCTTCGAGAACGTCGGCGGTGCGGCGAACGACATCGACACGGCCAGCAGTGCCGCGCCTGCCGCCATGACCCTCTGCAGCTTCATGGTGTGAATCCTTTTCCTGAATGAAAAAGGGCCGTCCGCAGACGACCCTTCTCGTGGCAATCGCCGAAGCGATCGACCAATGATTACTTCTTGTCGCCGCCCGGCACCTTGCCTTCCACGCCCTTGACGTAGAAGTTCACGCCCGACAGGAACTTGTCGTCGGCGACCGCGTCCTTGGCGATCAGCTCCTTGCCGTCCTGGCCGACGATCGGGCCCTTCCAGATCGAGAAGCTGCCGTCCTTCAGGCCCTTCTTGATTTCCTCGACCTTGGCCTTGGCTTCGGCGGGCACGTCTTCGGCGATCGAGACGATGTCGATCGCGCCTTCCTTCACGCCCCACCAGGTCTGGCCGGTGGCCCACTTGCCGTCCAGCGCGTCCTGCGTGGTCTTGATGTAGTACGGCGCCCAGTTGATGATGGCCGAGCCCAGGTGGGCCTTCGGGCCGTAGGCGGTCATGTCGGAGTCCCAGCCGAAGGCGCGCTTGCCCTTCTCTTGGGCGGTCTTGAGCACGGCCGGCGAGTCGGTGTTCTGGAACAGCACGTCGGCGCCGCCGTTGATGAGGGCGGTGGCGGCTTCGGTTTCCTTGGGCGGGCTGAACCACTCGTTCACCCACACGACCTTGGTCGTGATCTTCGGGTTGACCGACTGCGCGCCCAGCGTGAAGCTGTTGATGTTGCGCAACACTTCAGGGATCGGCACCGAGCCGACCACGCCCAGCGTGTTGCTCTTGGTCATCGAACCGGCGATCACGCCGGCCATGTACGCGCCTTCGTAGGTGCGGCTGTCGTAGGTGCGCATGTTCTCGGCGGTCTTGTAGCCGGTGGCATGCTCGAACTTCACGTCCTTGCTGTCGTTGGCGACCTTGAGCATGGGCTCCATGTAGCCGAAGGTGGTGCCGAAGATCAGCTTGTTGCCCTGGCCCACGAAGTCGCGGAACACGCGTTCGGCGTCGGCCGACTCGGGCACGCTTTCGACAAAGGTGGTCTTGATCTTGTCGCCGAATTCCTTCTCGAGCGCCTTGCGGGCGTTGTCGTGCGCGAAGGACCAGCCGCCGTCGCCCACGGGACCGACATAGGCGAATGCGATGTTCAGCGGGGCCGCCGGTGCGGGGGCCGGGGCGGCCGCGGGGGCCGGCGCCGGCGATGCTGCGGGGGCGGCCGCCTCTTCCTTCTTGCCGCAGCCGATGAGGGCCGCCGAAGCCACCGCGGTGAGGGCGGCGAGCTTGAGAAGGGAACGCTTGTTCAGATCATTCATTGTCGAAATCCTCGGAAGAAAAGGACGGGTTGGCAAAAAAACGAGAACGCGATTATGAGCCGGGGTAGAACGGTTTCCCCATCGATGCCGGCATGTTGATGCGGATGAAGGCGGGGTTGCGCGAGATCAGCGCCAGCACCACGATCGGCGCGATGTACTGGGCCATGCTGAGGAACTGCGAGGGCACGTCGACGCCGCTGCTTTGCAGGTGGAAACCCAGCATCGAGACGCCGCCGAACAGGTAGGCGCCGAGCAGCACGCGGATCGGGCGCCAGGTGGCGAAGGTGGTCAGCGCCAGCGCGATCCAGCCGCGGCCGGCGACCATGCCCTCGACCCACAGCGGCGTGTACACGGTCGACAGGTACGCACCCGCCAGGCCGCACAGCGCGCCGCCCGCGATCACCGCCAGGAAGCGGATGCGCCGCACCGGGTAGCCCAGTGCATGCGCCGACTCGGGCGACTCGCCCACCGAGCGCAGCACGAGGCCGGCGCGGGTGCGGTACAGGAACCAGATGAGCCCGATGGTCAGCAGCACGGCCACGTACACCATCGGGTGGTGCCGGAACAGCGCCGGGCCGGCCAGCGGAATGTCGGCCAGCACGGGAATGGCGAAGGGCGTGCTCTCGGGCAGCTTGGCCTGCACGAAGCTGATGCCCGCGAAGGCCGAGAAGCCGACGCCGAACAGGCTCAGCGCGAGCCCCGTCGCGTACTGGTTGGTGTTGAGCCAGATCACCAGCACGCCGAAGAAGGCCGCGAGCAGCGCGCCGGCCGCCATGCCGGCCAGAAAGCCCAGCCACGGGTTGTGCGTGATGACCACCGTCGCAAAGCCCGCGATGGCGGCGCACAGCATCATGCCCTCGGCACCGAGGTTGACGACGCCGGCCTTCTCGTTGATCAACAGGCCCAGCGCCGCGATGGCGAGCACGGTGCCCGCGCTCAGGGTCGAGCCCAGCAGAAGTGCGTAGCTTTCCATGGTTCAGAGACCCCCTTCGGTGGCGCGCGCGGTCGGCGCAACGGGCGCGGTCGGCGCGGTGATCGGCGTGCTGACCTGCAGCGAGCTCGTGGTCAGCGTCGCGGCCTTGGCGCCGGCCTTGCGGCGGATGCGGTAGGCGATGAGCGTGTCGCAGGCCAGGAGCGTGAACAGCAGCAGGCCCTGGAACACGCCGGTGAGCGACTTGGGCAGGCCCAGGCGCGACTGCGCGAGTTCGCCGCCGATGTAGAACATGCTCATCAGGATGGCCGAGAAGATCATGCCCACCGGATGCAGCCGCCCGACGAAGGCCACGATGATGGCCGCGAAGCCGTAGCCTGCGGGCACGTACGGCGTGAGCTGGCCGATGGGGCCCGCCACTTCGAGCGCGCCGGCCAGGCCGGCCGCGCCGCCCGAGGTGAGCAGCGCGATCCACACCGCGCGGCGTGCCGAGAAGCCCGCATAGCGCGCCGCCGCGGGCGCCAGACCGCCGACCTGCTGCGCAAAGCCCGCGCGTGTGCGGAACAAAAACACCCACAGCGCGCCCGCGCCGACGAGCGCGATGATCAGCCCGATCGACACGCGCGAGCCCTTCATGAGCCGCGGGATCTGCGTCACCGCCTCGAAGGTCTTGGTCTGCGGGAAGTTGTAGCCCTGCGGATCTTTCCAGGGGCCGAAGACCAGGTAGCTCAGCATCAGCGTGGCCACGTAGACCAGCATCAGGCTCACGAGGATTTCGTTGGCGTTGAACTTGTCGCGCAGGAACGCGACGATGCCCGCCCACACCATGCCCCCCAGGATGCCCGCCAGCAGAATGGCCACGACGATCCAGCTGCCGGTGCTCTTGTCGGCCAAGAGCGCCACGCCGCCCGCCGCGATGGCGCCGCAGACGAACTGCCCTTCGGCGCCGATGTTCCAGACGTTGGAGCGAAAGCACACAGCCAGGCCGAGCGCAATGATGAGCAGCGGCGTGGCCTTCACCATCAGCTCGCCGATGGCATAGCCGCTCTTGATCGGTTCGTAGAAGAACACCTGCAGGCCCTTGACCGGGTCCTTGCCGAGCGCGGCGAACAGCGCCACGCCGATGAGCACGGTGATCAAGAGCGCCAGGATCGGCGAGCCATAGCTCCAGAAGCGCGACAGCTCCGGGCGGGGTTCAAGCTTGAGCATGCGCGCCCTCCTTCTTGTTGTTCTGGTGGGGCTGCGCCTGCGGCCACAGGCCGCTCATCCACTCGCCGATCTGCGGCAGCGTAGCCGCCGCGCGGTCGATCGAGGGCGACAGCCGCCCCTTGGCGATCACGTGCAGCCGGTCGCAGATGTTGAACAGCTCGTCCAGCTCCTCGCTGATCACGAGCACGGCGCAGCCCGCATCGCGCAGCGCCAGGATCTCGGCGTGGATGAGCGCGGCCGCGCCCACGTCCACGCCCCAGGTGGGTTGCGAGACGATGAAGAGCTTCGGGTTGGCGTCGATCTCGCGGCCGACGATGAATTTCTGCAGGTTGCCGCCCGACAGCGAGCGCGCCGCCGCGCCCGGGCCGCCGGCCTTCACCTTGAAGCGATCGATGATGGAACGCGCCTGCTTGTCGAGCTCGGCGGTGCGGATCCAGCCGCCCTTGCCCACCGCGTTGCTGCGCGTGAGCAGCAGGTTGTGCGCCAGGCCCAGCGTGGGCACGGCACCGCGCCCCAGCCGTTCCTCGGGCACGAAATGCAGGCCCAGCGCACGCCGCGCACGCGGGCGCAGCCGGCCGGCCGGCTGGTCGAACACGCGCACCATGGCGGGCTCGGCGCGCACGTCCTCGCCCGAGAGCGTGTACAGCAGTTCCTTCTGGCCGTTGCCCGAGACGCCGGCGATGCCGACGACCTCGCCCGCGCGCACGTCGAACGAGATGTCGTCCAGGTCGACGCCGAACTGGTCTTCGCGCGCCAGCTTCAGGCCCTGCACGCGCAGCGCCACCGCGCCGGCATGCAGCGGGCGGTGCTGCAGCGGCGGCGGCTCGCTGCCGATCATCAGGCGCGAGAGCGATTCGGTGCTCTCGTTGCGCGGGTTGCACACGCCCGTGACCTTGCCGCCGCGCAGCACGGTGCAGGCGGTGCACAGCTCCTGGATCTCGTGCAGCTTGTGGCTGATGTACAGGATGCTGCAGCCTTCCGAGGCCAGCTTGTTCAGCACGCCGAACAGGCGGATCACGGCCTGCGGCGTGAGCACCGAGGTCGGCTCGTCCAAGATCAGCAGCTTGGGGTTGGTGAGCAGCGCGCGGATGATCTCCACCCGCTGCATCTCGCCCACCGACAGCGTGTGCACGGGGCGCGAGGGGTCGATGTCCAGGCCGTACTCGCTGGCCTTGGCCGTGATGCTGCGGGCCACCTCGGCCAGCGCGAGCGACTTGTCCAGGCCCAGCCAGACGTTCTCGGCCACGGTGAGCGTGTCGAACAGGCTGAAGTGCTGGAACACCATGCTGATGCCCAGCGCGCGCGCCTGCTGCGGGTTGCGCAGGTTCACCGCCTGGCCGTCGAAGGTGACGGTGCCTTCGTCGGGCTTGACCGAGCCGTAGATGATCTTCATCAGGGTCGATTTGCCCGCGCCGTTCTCTCCGAGCACGGCATGGATTTCGCCGGGCTGCACGGCCAGGGAGATGTCGCTGTTGGCCACCACCGCGGGGTACCGCTTGGTGATGTGCGCCAGCTGGAGTCTGGGGGTTGTCATGCCGGGTTTCGTGGGTTTGTCTCGTTCAACATCAACAAGCGGGGACAGCTATAAGTTTAGGGCCTGTAAACACTGTGTTTTGGTGCCGCGAAGGCCTGCCAGGGCGGGCCAATCAAGGCGCGTGACGCCGCGTGTGCATGCGCACACGCAAGGAGCGCAACGCCGAGTGGCCCGCCCTGGCAGGCCTTCCCTCCGGGTTGGCCGGCAAAGGGGCTGCCTGCGGCGTTGCCCGCGCTTGCAAGGCAGAAGCCTTGCTGCGCGCGGGCGCCTTGCATCCAGCCCCTTTGCCGGCCAACGCGGCACCAAAACACAGTGTTTACAGGCCCGGGCGTCCCCGCGACCATCGGCGCCCGACGGCGCTCTACTCAGCCTCTCAGTGTCCGCCGATGTAGGCGAACTTGAACAGGAAGATCGCCGCGATCACCCACACCATCGCATGCACTTCCCGTGCCCGGCCGGTGCACAGCTTGAGCACGGCGTAGGTGATGAAGCCGAAGGCCAGGCCGTTGGCGATCGAGTAGGTGAAGGGCATGGCCAGCGCCGTGACGGCGGCCGGGATCACCTCGGTGGTGTCTTCCCAGTCGAGTTCGACCAGGTCGCGCAGCATCAGGCAGCCCACGAACAGCAGCGCCGGTGCGGTGGCGTAGGCCGGCACCGAGCCCGCCAGCGGCGAGATCATCAGGCAGGCCAGGAACAGCACCGCCACCACCACGGCCGTGAGACCGGTGCGGCCACCGGCTTGCACGCCGGCCGCGCTTTCCACGTAGGCCGTGGTGCTCGAGGTGCCCAGCAGCGAGCCCGCGAAGATCGCGCCGCTGTCGGCCAGCAGCGCCTTGTTCATGCGCTCCATCTTGCCCGGCACCAGCAGGCCCGCGCGCTTGGCCACGCCCATCAGCGTGCCGGTGGCGTCGAACATCTCGACCAGGAAGAACACCAGCACCACGTTCAGGATGCCGCCCTTGAGCGCGCTCAGGATGTCCAGCTGCATGAAGGTGGGCGCGATGGACGGCGGTGCGTCGAACACGCCGTGGAACTTGTTGCCGCCGAAGAAGAACGACAGCACCGTCACCGTGAGGATGCCGATCAGGATGGCGCCGCGCACCTTGAGCCGGTCGAGCGCCACGATCATGAGGAAGCCGATGGTCGCCAGGATCACGGGAGCCGAGTGCAGGTCGCCCAGCGTGACGAAGGTGGCCGGCGAAGCCGCGACCACGCCCGCGCTCTTGAGCGCGATGAGCGCCAGGAACATGCCGATGCCCACGGTGATCGCCGTTCGCAAGGACTGCGGTATGCCCGCGATGAACAGCTCCCGCAACCCGGTGACCGTCACGATCAGGAACAGGCAACCCGAGATGAACACCGCGCCCAGCGCGGTCTGCCACGTGTAGCCCATGCCGAGCACGACCACGTAGGCGAAGTAGGCGTTCAGGCCCATGCCCGGCGCCATGGCGATCGGGTAGTTGGCGTACAGGCCCATGATCAGCGTGCCGATGGCCGCGATCAGGCAGGTGGCGACGAAGACCGCGCCCTTGGGCATGCCCGCGTCCCCGAGGATCGAGGGGTTCACGAAGATGATGTAGGCCATCGTCAGGAAGGTGGTCAGCCCTGCGATGACTTCGGTGCGCACGGTGGTGTTGTGCTCGGTCAGCTTGAAAAAGCGTTCCAGCAGACCGGCGTTGGCCGGTGCGGTGGCCGCACGCAACGGCGCCGCCTCGGTGGCCCCGGCGGCCCGGGGAGTGGTGGCCTTGGGCACCTCTTCATACCTGTTCATTTCGCTTGTCTCCAGCTGTTGTATGTGGCGGTTCGTTCATCGTTGCCTCGGTCGCGACGCCGGCGCGACGGAGGGCTCAGGGAGGATCGGAAAGCGGCTCAGCCGGCAGGGTTCGGGCGGTGGCAGCCGGCGCGGCATCGAAGCCGGGCCGCAGCGACGCCGCCACGCCCTTGATGCATTCGCGCAGCCAGCGCGCGGAGCTCGACGAATGCGTGCGTTCGTGCCAGAGCTGGTAGTACATGAGGCGCGGCAAGGCAGCCGGGCACTCGAGGATCTTCACGGGCAGCCGCGTGGCAAAGCGCTCGCAGTACTGGCGCCCGGTGGTGAGCACCAAAAGGCTCGAGGCCACCATGTCCGGAATGAGGCTGAAGTGCGCGCAGCGCGCCGTGATGTTGCGCTGCCGCCCCAGCTCGTCGAGCATCTGGTCGATGATGCCGCGCCCGCCCGGGTGCATGGGCGTGGGCGCGATGTGCTCGGCCGCCAGCCAGGTCTCCAGGTCCCACCCGCGCCGCACGGCCGGATGGTCCTGGTTGACCAGCGACACCACCTCGTCGCCGAAGAGGCGCGCCATGTGCAGGTCTTCCGGCGGCTTGAGCCAGTTGCCGATCACCAGGTCGACCTGCCCGAGCGCGAGGTGCCCGTGGTAGTCCGAATCGGGCGAGAGCGCATGGATCTCGATCTGGCACAGCGGCGCCTCGCGCTTGACCTGCGCCACCAGCATCGGCAGGAACAGCGGGTCCATGTAGTCGCTGGCCGCGATGCGAAACGTGGTGGCCGCCGACTGCGGCTCGAAGCCGCGTGCATCCGAGAACAGCATCTCGGCCGCCCGCAGGATGCTGGCCGCGGGCTCGATCATGCGCAGCCCCGCGTCGGTGGGCACCATGCCCGAACCCGAGCGCACCAGCAGCGGATCGCCCGACAGCTCGCGCAGGCGCTTCAGCGCGGCCGAGACGGCCGGCTGGTACATGCCCAGGCGGATGGCGGCGCGCGAGACGCTGCGGTCGGTCAGCACGGTATGAAGCACCCGAATCAGATGAAGGTCGATCTTGTCGAAAAGCGCCTGGTCTCTCATGGCTGTTCACACCTTTCTTGTCTGTGCGAACAGTTATACAGCGCAACATTTGGAGAACGGAAGGACGCTCGGACCGTGCGAGCACGGCCGGTGCTCATTCGCCAGAGGCTGCCTGCACCGCGGTCAGGGCGCGGAGGATGGATTCGCTCGTGGCCGGCGCCTTCAGCGGCGGATCGACCCGGTGCCCGCCCGCGGCCGACACGGCATCGCGGATGGCGAAGAACACCGAGAACGGCAGCAACAGCGGCGGTTCACCGACGGCCTTGCTGCGGTGAATGGAGTCTTCGAAGTTCTGGCCCTCGAACAGGCGCACGTTGAACACCGGCGGGCAGTCGTTGGCCGTCGGGATCTTGTAGGTGCTCGGCGCGTGCGTGGTGAGCTTGCCGCTCGCCGGGTGCCACACCAGTTCTTCGGTCGTGAGCCAGCCCATGCCCTGGATGAAGGCGCCCTCGACCTGGCCGATGTCCACGGCCGGGTTCAGCGACTTGCCCGCGTCGTGCAGGATGTCGGCGCGCAAGAGCTTCCATTCGCCGGTGAGGGTGTCGACCACCACCTCGCTCACCGCCGCGCCGTAGGCGTAGTAGTAGAACGGGCGGCCCTGCATCTTGTCCTTGTCCCAGCTCAGGCCGGGCGTGGCGTAGAAGCCGTCGGACCACAGCTGCTTGCGGTCGAGGTAGGCCTCGCCCACCACGGTGCTGAAGGCCAGCGTGCGGCCGTTCACTTCGACCTGGTCGTTGGCAAAGCGCACGTCGGCGGCGTTGCCGCCATGGCGCTCGGCAGCGCAGGCGGCCAGGCGTTCGCGGATCTGGCGGGCGGCGTCCTGCGCGGCCTTGCCGTTCAGGTCGGCGCCGGTCGAGGCGGCCGTGGCCGAAGTGTTGGCCACCTTGGTCGTGTCGGTCGCGGTGACGCGCACGCGCTCGAAGCTCACGCCCAGTTCGTGCGCCACCACCTGCGCCACCTTGGTGTTCAGGCCCTGGCCCATCTCGGTGCCGCCGTGGTTCACGAGGATCGAGCCGTCGGTGTACACGTGCACCAGCGCGCCGGCCTGGTTGAAGTGCTTCACGTTGAACGAGATGCCGAACTTCAGCGGCGCCAGCGCCAGGCCGCGCTTGAGCACCGGGCTCTTCGCGTTGAAGGCGGCGATCTCTTCACGGCGCAGGCGGTAGTCGCTGGTTTCTTCCAGCTCGGCCACGAGTTCGTGGACGATGTTGTCGGTCACAGTCTGGCGGTACGGCGTGACGTTGTTCTCGCCCTTGCCGTAGAAGTTGACGCGCCGCACGTCGAGCGGGTCGCGCTTCAGCTCGCGCGCCACCGAGTCCATGATGTTCTCGATGGCGATGGCGCCCTGCGGGCCGCCGAAGCCGCGGAACGCGGTGTTGCTCTGCGTGTTGGTCTTGCCCGAGAAGCCGTGCATGCTCACGTTGGGCAGCCAGTAGGCGTTATCGAAGTGGCACAGCGCGCGCGTCATCACCGGGCCCGACAGGTCGGCCGAATGGCCGGCGCGCGACACCATCGTGATCTCGGCGCCGAGGATGCGGCCCTCGTCGTCGTAGCCCACCTCGTACTCGTACCAGAAGCAGTGGCGACGGCCGGTGACCATGAAGTCGTCGTCGCGGTCCAGCCGCAGCTTCACGGGGCGCTGCAGCTGGCGCGCCGCAATGGCCGCCACGCAGGCGAACAGCGCCGACTGCGATTCCTTGCCACCGAAGCCGCCGCCCATGCGTCGGCATTCCACATGCACTTCGTTCGAGGACAGGTGCAGCGCGTGCGCCACCAGGTGCTGCATCTCGCTCGGGTGCTGCGTCGAGCAGTGGATGTGCAGCGTGCCGCCCTCTTTCGGGATGGCGTAGCTGATCTGGCCTTCGAGGTAGAACTGCTCCTGCCCGCCGACGTCGAGCGTGGCGGTGTGGCGGTGCGGTGCCTTCGCGATGGCGGCGCGCACGGCGGCCTCGTCGCCTTCGTTGGCGGCCCCGCCGCTGCGCACGATGTGCATCGGCGGCACCACGTACTGGCCGCGCGCATGCGCGTCCTGCGGCGTGAGCACGGGCGGCTGCGCCTCGATGGTCAGCGCGTCCTTGGCCTTGGCGGCGGCGCGGCGCGCGGCATCGCGCGTTTCGGCGATCACGGCGAACACGGGCTGGCCGAGGTAGCGGATCTCGCCGCCGTCGTTCACGGGCAGCAGGATCGGGTCGTCGTGAATGATCGAGCCGCAGTCGTTGGTGCCGGGGATGTCGTCGGCGGTGAGCACTGCGACCACGCCGGGCATGGCGCGGATGGCGTCGAGCGACAGCGCCGTCACGCGGCCGTTGGCGGCCGGCGACAGGCCCAGCGCGCAATGCAGCGTGCCGGCGAGCTCGGGAATGTCGTCGATGTAGGTGGCCTCCCCGGCCACGTGCAGGTGCGCCGACTCGTGCGGGCGGCTGATGCCCACGCGCATGCCGCGGCCGTGGGCCAGCGCTTCGGCGCCCACGTCGATGCGGGCGGCGGTGTTCTTCAGGTAGTCGGCAAAGGCCTCGGCGGGCTGCAGCAGGCGGGCGTCGATGGGTTTGTTCATGGTCAGAGTCCTTCCGCCGCCACCTTGGCAACGACATGGGGCATCACGCTCCAGACGCTGGTTTCTTCGAGGGACAGCGCGTCCTGCGTGCGGGTTTCGAGCCACAGGCGCTGGATCAGGTTCTGCGCCACCTGCAGGCGGTAGTCGGCCGAGGCCCGCATGTCGGAGAGCGGCTTGAAGTCTTGCGCCAGCGCCAGCTTGGCGGTGGCCACGCTGGCCTGCGTCCAGGGCTTGCCCACGAGCGCGGCTTCGGCGTTGGCGGCGCGTTTGACGGTGGCGGCCATGCCGCCGAAGGCCAGGCGCACGGCCTTCACCGTGTCGCTGCCGGCTTCCAGCTCGATGGCGAAGCCCGCGCACAGCGCAGAGATGTCGCAGTCGAAGCGCTTGCTGATCTTGTAGGCGCGCACCTGGCGGCGCATGGCGGCCAGCGGCACGGCCAGGCCCTGCACGAACTCGCCGGGCTGCAGCTCGTTCTTCATGTAATCGAGATAGAACGCGGGCAGCGGCATGCGGCGCACGACGTCGCCGCGGCGCAGCTCGATCTCGGCGTCCAGCGACATCAGCACCGGCGGCGAGTCGCCGATGGGCGAGCCGTTGGCGACGTTGCCGCCCATGGTGCCGGCGTGACGGATCGGTGGCGAGGCAAAGCGCAGCCACACGTCGGCCAGGCTGGGCACGCGGGCCACCAGCGCGCCGAAGGCGGCTTCGAGCGAGGCGCCGGCGCCGATGTACAGCTCGTCGGCGCGCTCTTCCACGGTCTTCATCTCGGCCACGTCGCCGACATAGATGATGTCGCCGAGGTCGCGGAACTGCTTGTTGACCCACAGGCCGACGTCGGTCGAGCCGGCCAGCAGCTGGGCGCGCGGCTTCTGCACGCGCAGCGCGGCGAGTTGAGCGATGGTCTTGGGGGCGTGGAAGTGGTCGATGCGGGCGCCCAGCGGGGCGGCGTAGTCCAGGCCGTCGTTCTTCAGCGCGGTGAGCGCGGCCACCACGGGCGCGGTGTCCAGGCGCACGGCCGGCAGGTCGAACATGCGCTGGCCGGCGTCGAGGATGGGGCGGTAGCCGGTGCAGCGGCACAGGTTGCCCGACAGGTCGTCGGCCAGCTGCTGGCGCGTGGGCTGCGTGCCCTCGGCCTGGTGGTGTTCGTAGGTGGCCCACAGCGACATCACGAAGCCCGGCGTGCAGAAACCGCACTGCGAGCCGTGGCAGTCGACCATGGCCTGCTGCACGGGGTGCAGCGGGTGAACGGCGTGCTTGGCGGGGGCTTCGGCCTTGGGCTTGCACTGCGACGCGCACTGTCCCTTGAGGTCTTCGACCGTGAACAGCGCCTTGCCGTGCAGCGTGGGCAGGAACTGGATGCAGGCGTTGACGGTCTGCAGCTGCAGGCCGTCGACCGCGCCTGGCGCGTGGGCGTCGGTGGCCAGCTCGCCGATGACGACGGTGCAGGCACCGCAGTCGCCTTCGTTGCAGCCTTCCTTGGTGCCGGTGCAGCGCGCGTCTTCGCGCAGCCAGTCGAGCACCGAGCGGGTCGGATGGACCCCGCTGACGTCGACGATCTTTTCGCGATGGAAGAAGCGGATCGGTTGAATCGGATTGCTGCTGCTCTCGGTGCTCATGCTTTTTCAGGCTCGTGGGCGGCCCGTCGTGGGCCAGTCATGGACGTTAGCGGCTTGCGTGGGGTCTTGCATACGGGCACGCCCATAACGCGTATGTGAGGGTCGGTATGCCACGTCCGGGGAAACCCTTGGATTGACGTTGCAATTCCCGGGCCACGCCGGAAACCGAGGGTTTCCGGCTGTTTTCTCAGCCGTGCGCGATCGCGCTCCAGGCGGTGGCGAGCAGCGTCACGCCGGCCGCAAAAAGCAGGCCGGCGACCAGCCATTGCAAGGTGCGCGGCTGCAGCTTGTTGGGCAGGCGATGGTGCAGCCGCGTCGCGGCGTAGACCACGGGCATGGCGCAGCCGGCCAGCAGCGCCGAATGCCACGAGAAGTGGCCCGTGGGCACCACGATGACGAGCCGCACGAGCGAGTTGAAGGCGAACATCAGCAGCAGCGCGCGGCGCACGAGTTCGCGGTCCAGCGGCTGGCGGTACATGTGGAAGACGATGGGCGGGCCGGAGGCGGAAAACAGCCCGCCCAGCACGCCCGAGAGCCCGCCGATGAGGGCGAAGCTGGTGCGGCCCGACACGGCCGGCAGCGGCTTGCCCTGCAGCAACAGCAGCACGGCACAGACCAGGATCGACACGCCCAGCAGGCCCCGCAGCCACGACACGGCGCTGCCGCTGAGCCACACGAGCAGCATGAGCCCGACGATGACGCCGACGGTGCTGCCGTTGAGCGCGGGCTTCATCAGCTGCCAGGGCACGGGGCCGGGGCGCGCGCGAAAGTAGGCCCAGGCGTTGATGAGGCTCAGCACGGTCGCGGCATTGGCCGCGTCGTTCACGCTGGCGATGTCGAACACCGACACGAGGCCCAGCAGGATGAGGCTGAACGCAAAGCCCGTGAGGTTCTGCGCGTAGGTGGCCAGGCCCACGCAGGCCATGAAGATCAGGACCGGGACGGCCCCGGAAAGAATCGCTTGCACCGGGAGGCTGTCAGCGCGCGCCGAGGCTGGCAGGACGTTGAAGGAAGGCGGGGGACAGGGGATGCGGGACGGACATGCGGACGGGGATCGGGGGACTTAGGCGCGAGGCGGGAACGTTTGAGAATAACGCGTGTGTCCGGGGCGCGTGCCCAGGCCACCGGGTACTTCCCTCCGCGAATGTCCCCCGGGCTTCGCCCTCCTCCTTGATTTCGCTGCGGGAAGCACCCAGTGCCCTGGTCACGGGGCACGCTGTCGGCGGTCGCGGTCAGCCGCGCTCCGAGAACAGGGCCACGATCACCTGCCGCAACCACCGGTTGCCCGGGTCGGCCTCGAATCGCTTGCTCCAGTGCAGCGACACGGTGAAGTCGCGCAGCGGAAACGGCGGCTCGACGATGGCGTAGCCGCCCTCGGCCGCGAAGCCGCGCGCGATGTTGCGCGGCATCACCACCGCCAGGTCGGTGGCGCGCACGATGGCCGGCAGCACCATGAAGTGCTCGGTCGTCAGGCGCAGGCGGTCTTCGAGGTTCAGCAGCTGCAGGATGCGCAGCGTGTCGGCGTGGGTGCGCACGGCCACGTAGTCGAGTTCGTGCAGCGCGGCCAGCAGCGCCTGGCCGCTGCGCCGGCGCTTCACGAAGGGGTGGCCCTGGCGCAGCAGCACGATGTAGCGGTCTTTCAGCAGCTGGGTGCGCTGGGTGTCCTCCACGTGCGGCAGAAAGCCGAAGGCGAAGTCGACCCTGCCGCTGTCCAGCGCGGTGGCGATCTCGCCCGGCGCGAGCGGCATGGTCTCCACGCGCACGCCCGGCGCCAGCTCGCGCAGCCGCGCCATCAACGCGGGCAAAAAGCGGCCCTCGCCGATGTCGCTCATGTGGATGCGAAAGAGCTTGCGCGAGGCCGCCGGGTCGAAGCGCTCGGGCTCGGCCAGCGCCTGCTGCAGCATCGCCAGCGCCGACTGCACGGGCACCGCCAGCCGCTCGGCGCGCGGCGTGGGCGCCACGCCGCCGAGGCTGCGCGTGAACAGCGCGTCGCCCAGCAGCAGACGCAGCCGCGTGAGGCCGTGGCTGGCCGCCGGCTGCGTGAGGCCCAGGGCCTCGGCGGCGCGGCTCACGTTGCGGGTGCGGTAGACGGCGTCGAACAACCGCAGCAGGTTGAGGTCGACCGAATCAATATGCACTCCATTCATATTCGATAGCTGGCTCATTGGATTGAAGTATGACGCAGGTCCGCCCACACTCCCGCGTTCTCCCCACGACAAGAAGCACGAGACACGATGGAAGTTTCATTCAGCAAGGAAGTGGAAATGCTGCGCCTGGGCGCGGGCGACACCTTCCACGGCGAGGGCATCCTCGCGATCACCAAGGGCCTGCTGCAGTCGGGCGTGGCCTATGTCGGCGGCTACCAGGGCGCGCCGGTGTCGCACCTGCTGGACGTCATGGTGCAGGGCAAGGCCTACATGGACGAGCTGGGCGTGCACGTCGAGGCCTGCTCCAACGAGGCCTCGGCGGCGGCGATGCTCGGCGCCTCCATCCACTACCCGCTGCGCGGCGCCGTGACCTGGAAGTCGATCGTCGGCACCAACGTGGCGGCCGATGCGCTGTCCAACCTGTCGTCGCCCGGCGTGACCGGCGGCGTGCTGATCGTGGTGGGCGAGGACTACGGCGAAGGCGCCAGCGTGATCCAGGAGCGCACGCACGCCTACGCGCTCAAGTCGAGCATGTGCCTGCTCGATCCGCGGCCCGACCTGGGCGTGATGGTGCGCATGGTCGAGCAGGGCTTCCAGCTGTCGGAGGCCTCGAACATGCCCTGCCTGATGGAGCTGCGCATCCGCACCTGCCACGTGCGCGGCAGCTTCGACTGCAAGGACAACATCGCGCCCGCCGTGTCCACGCGCGCGCTGATGGACGAGCCCGCGGGCTTCGACTACATGCGCCTGGCGCACCCGCCCGTCACCTTCCGCCACGAGAAGCTCAAGGGCGACGAGCGCATGCCGGCCGCGCGCCGCCACATCGTGGCGAACGGCCTCAACGAGCTGATGCCCGGCCAGCGCCACCCCGACCTGGGCATCGTGGTGCAGGGCGGGCTGTACAACGCACTGATCCGCAGCCTGCAGCAGCAGGGCCTGGCCGATGCCTTCGGCGACACCGACATCCCGATCCTGGTGCTCAACGTGACCTACCCGCTGGTGCCCGAGCAGGTGGCCGACTTCTGCGTGGGCAAGCGCGCGGTGCTGGTGGTGGAAGAAGGCCAGCCCGAGTACATCGAGCAGGACATCGCCACGCTGCTGCGCCGGCGCGACATCCAGACGCCGCTGCACGGCAAGGACCTGCTGCCGCAGGCCGGCGAGTACGGCGTGGAGGTGCTGTCGGGCGGCCTCGCGGCCTTTGCCGAACGCTACCTCGGCGCGAGCGAAGCCGCCACGTCGGCGCAGGCCTGGCTGGCCGGCAACCGCGAACGCCGCGAGGCGGTGGCGCGCCGGCTCGATGCGCCGCTGCCCAACCGCCCGCCGAGCTTCTGCGTGGGCTGCCCCGAGCGGCCGGTGTTCTCTGCCCTCAAGCTCGCGCAGCAGGAGACGGGGCCGGTGCACATCGCGGCCGACATCGGCTGCCATGCCTTCGGCACCTTCGAGCCCTTCTCGATGGGCCACTCGATCCTCGGCTACGGCATGAGCCTGGCCAGCCGCGCGGGCGTGGCGCCGATGATGAACCGGCGCACGCTGTCGATCATGGGCGACGGCGGTTTCTGGCACAACGGCCTGCTCACGGGCGTGCAGAGCGCGCTGTTCAACGACGACGACGCGGTGCTGCTGATCTTCAAGAACGGCTACACCTCGGCCACCGGCACGCAGGACATCATCTCCACGCCCGACGACGAGATCAAGGAGCGCGCCGTCGACAAGCAGCAGAGCCTGGTCGACAAGAACCAGACCATCGAGGCCACGCTGAAGGGCCTGGGCGTACAGTGGATGCGCACCGTCACCACCTACGACGTGGAGCGCATGCGCAAGACGCTCACCGAGGCGCTCACGAGCGACTTCAACGGCCTGAAGGTGGTGATCGCCGAGGGCGAGTGCCAGCTGGAGCGCCAACGCCGCATCAAGCCGTGGATCGCCGGCCTGCTGAAAAAAGGCAAGCGCGTGGTGCGCGTGAAGTACGGCGTCGACGAGGACGTGTGCAACGGCGACCACGCCTGCATCCGCCTGTCGGGCTGCCCCACGCTCACGCTCAAGGACAACCCCGATCCGCTGAAGGTCGACCCGGTGGCCGTGGTCATCGACGGCTGCGTGGGCTGCGGCCTGTGCGGCGCCAACGCGCACGCGGCCACGCTGTGCCCGAGCTTCTACCGCGCCGAGGTGGTGCAGAACCCGAAGTGGCACGAACGCCTGCTGCACGGCCTGCGCAGCGCGATCGTCGGCGCCCTGCGGCCGGCATGAAAGAGAACCGAGACATGGAACAGAACCGTCCCACCACCCTCCTCGTCTGCGCCCTCGGCGGCGAAGGCGGCGGCGTGCTCACCGAATGGCTGGTCGACGCCGCGCGACATGCGGGCTACGCGGCGCAGAGCACGTCGATCCCCGGCGTGGCGCAGCGCACCGGCGCCACCACCTACTACCTCGAAGTGTTCCCGGTGCCGATGGCACAGCTGGGCGGCCGGCGCCCGGTGTTCAGCCTGGGCCCGGTGCCGGGCGCGCTCGACGCGATCGTCTCGTCGGAGCTGCTGGAGACCACGCGCCAGATCGGCAACGGCATGAGCGCGCCGCTGCGCACGCTGGTCATCAGCTCGTCGGCGCGCGTGCTCACCACGGCCGAGCGCATGGTGCCCGGCGACGGCCGCGCCGACGCGCAGCGCCTGCTGGACGTGGTCAAGGCCTTCAGCCGCGAGCACCACGTGCTCGACATGGGCGCAATGGCACGCGAGGCCGGCACGGTGGTCAGCGCCGTGATGCTGGGCGCGATCGCGGGCAGCGGCCTGTTCCCGTTCCCGCGCGAGGCCTACGAACGCGCGGTGCGCGGCGGCGACGCGGCCGCGCCCGACAAGCTCGGCAAGATGGCCGCCGCCAGCCTGCGCGGCTTTGCCGCCGCCTTCGAGGCCGTGCGCGCGCCGCGCGCCCAGGCCGCCTTCGTGCAGGGCGTGCTGGCCGGCGACGACACGCGCGACGCGCCCCCGCCGCCGCAGGCCCTGCCCGACGAGGTGGCGCGCCGCTTTCCGCCGGCCGTGCACGACATGCTCACGCTGGGCCATGCACGGGTGCGCGACTACCAGGACGGCGCCTACGCCGCGCTGTACGCCGATCGCCTCGCGCGGGTGCTCGAGGCCGAGCGCGCCGCCGATCCGTCGGGCGCGCAGGGCTTCGCGGTCACGCGCGAAATGGCGCGCTGGCTGGCGCTGTGGATGGCCTTCGACGACATCGTGCGCGTGGCCGCGCTGAAGGGCCGCGCCAGCCGTGCGCAGCGCGTGCGCCAGGAAGTGCGCGCCGGCGACGACGACCTCGTGAAGGTCTACGACCACTTCAAGCCCGGCGCGCCCGAGTTCGCGGCGCTGCTGCCGCCGTCGCTCGCGCGCCGCGTGACCGCCTGGGACCGCGCCCGCCAGTCGCGCGGACTTGCGCCGTGGGCCTTGCCGCTGCAGGTGGGCAGCCATTCGGTGCTGGGCATGGCCTCGCTGCGGCTGCTGGCCTCGCTCACCTGGCTGCGCCGACGCGGCAGCCGCTTTGCCGAAGAGCAGGCGCTGATCGAGCGCTGGCTCGCCGCCGTCGAGACCGGCACGCGCGCGCACTGGGCGCTGGGCCGCGAACTGGCGCTGTGCGGCCGGCTCATCAAGGGCTACGGCAGCACCAACGAGCGCGGCAAGCACAACCTGCTGCACGTGATCGACGAGCTCGCGGGCCGCGCCACGCTGCAGCCCGCCGCGCGCGCCGAGGCGATCGCCGCGGCCCGCGAGGCCGCACTCGCGGACGAAGGCGGCAAGGCGCTCGATGCCGCGCTCACGCGCCACGGCGCCGCGCCGCGCCCGGTGCAGGCGCAACCCATCCGCTGGATGAAGCGGCCCAAGACAACGACCACGATCTGAGGAGACAAAGAACCATGACCCCACGTTCCGCCCCCGTTTCATCGCGCCGCCTGCTGCTGGCGCTCGCGTTGGCCAGCACCGCCTTGTGCGCGCCCACCGTGCACGCCGACACCTGGCCCTCCAAGCCCATCAAGGTGATCGTCAACTTCCCGGCCGGCGGCGCGGCCGACCAGCTCGCGCGCGCCGTCTCGCAGCCGCTGCAGGAAGCGCTGAAGCAGCCCGTGGTGATCGAGAACCGCGGCGGTGCCAACGGCAACGTCGGCGGCGAGGCCGTGGCGCGCGCGGCGGCTGACGGCTACACGCTGCTCATGAGCTCGGGCGGCATGGTGTCGGTGAACCCGCACCTGTATGCGCGCATGAGCTTCGACCCCGCCAAGGACCTGGTGCCCGTGGCCGCCGCCGCGCGCGTGCTGGTGTTCCTGGTCACGCGCCCTTCCCTGCCGCCCACCGACGTGAAGTCGTTCATGGCCTACCTCAAGGCCAACCCCGGCAAGCTGTCGTACGGTTCGCCGGGCAACGGCAGCTCGCCGCACCTGGCGGGCGAGATGTTCAAGAGCCAGGCCGGCCTGTTCGCGCTGCACGTGCCGTACCGCGGCGCGGCGCCCGCCTTGCAGGACCTGCTGGCCGGCCAGATCGACTACGCCTTCGACCCCGGCATTGCCCTGAACCAGGTGCGCGCCGGCAAGCTCAAGCTGCTGGCCGTGGGCAGCCCGCACCGCTCGTCGCAGTTCCCCGACGTGCCCACGCTCGACGAGGCCGGCCTGCGCGGCTTCGACGCCGACACCGTCTTCGGCTTCTACGCACCGGCCGGCACGCCGCCCGAGGTGGTGGCGCAGCTCAACACGCAGATCAACCGCGCGCTCGCGCTGCCGGCGGTGAAGGAGCGCATCGCGGCCATCGGCGGCGAGCCGGCACCGGGCACGCCGGCCGACTTCCAGCGCCGCGCGGCGGCCGATTCGCAACGCTTCGGCGCGCTGATCCGCGAGCGCGGCATCAAGGCGGACTGAGCAGCCGGGACAATCGACGGATGAGCAGCACTCCCTCTCCCACCGACGCTTCCGGCAAGGAAGTCGTCTACACCGCACGCGTCGAGTTCGGCGACTGCGACCCGGCCGGCATCGTCTGGTTTCCCAACTTCTTCCGCTGGATCGACGCGGCCTCGCGCCACTTCTTCGCCGAGTGCGGCGTGCCGCGCTGGGAAGACACCGCCCGCACCCTCGGCGTGATCGGCACGCCACTGGTCGACACGCACACGCGCTTCGTCAAGGCGGCCAGCTACGGCGACACGCTGCAGATCGCGGTGCGTATCACCGAATGGCGCGACAAGAGCTTCGTGCAGACCTACCGCGTGACGCGTGGCGACGACCTGATCCTCGAATGCGAAGAGGTGCGGATCTTTGCCGCGAAGCGCGAAGGCGGCGGCATCCGCGCGGTACCGATTCCGCCGACGATCCGCGCGCTCTGCACGGGCTGAGCTACACCGCCTGCAGGCTCAGGCCGCCTCGCGACGCAGCTGCGCGAGCAGGCCTTCCACGCCGAGGTCGATCAGGTCGAAGGCCTCGATGAAGGCCTGGTGGCCGCCGTACCACGGGTCGGGCACCTCACCGCCGATGGCATCGGCGAACTCCGAGAGCAGGCGCACCTTGCGCGCCGCCTCCGCGGGCGCACGCCGGCGCAGCGCGGCGCAGTGCTGCTGCGTCATGCCGACGAGCCAATCGAAGCGCTCGAAGTCGGCCGCATGCACCTGGCGTGCGCGGTGCGCGGGCATCGCGATGCCGCGCCGCAGCGCCTCGGCCACCGAGCGCGGATCGGGCGGATTGCCGCGCTCCTCGTCGGAGATGGCGGCGCTGTCGACCTCCACCGCGAAGCCCGCGCGCTGCGCCTTGTGAAGCAGCAATGCGTGCGCAGTCGGCGAGCGGCAGATGTTCCCTGTGCACACGAACAGGATGGCGGGGGTGCTTGGTTTCATGCGCGCCAACTATAGGCAAAGAGGGCAGGCATTCGGCATAGGCCACCCTACCCATCGCATCCCCCGGTCGGGGGATGCCACGAGGGAGCGAGGGCGATTCGCACCCTCTCTGTCCAATGGACAGCTCCCATATCTTCGGTATCGCCTGACACAACTCCTTGCGCTTCACTACGGCCCATGGTCAGTGCAAAGGAGGTCACGATGCCCCGACCCAGTCTTCACAGCGCGAGCATCACGCTGAAACTTCCCTTCGACATGAGCGCCGCGCAAGAGGTCGAGGCCCTGCGCGCCGCGGGCATTCCGGTGGACGACCTGGGCAATGCGATGTCGGGCTTCCTGTTCGTGCGCTTCAGCGACGGCTGGCGCGGCGACTCGAACGTCTTTCGCTGGTTTCCGAGCCCCATCGAACGCAGCGCGAACGACGCCCGCCTCCACCTCGCGCCACCCCGGCGCAGCCTGTTGCTTCATGCCAAGGGTTGACGCTGGCAATGATGCGGTGCAACAATCCGGAAATCATCATTTCGGAGCCCCGTGCGTGGACAGTGCCAGTTGGATCAGTGACAAGACGCGTGCCTCGGCAGGCGTGACACCCCCGGCCCTCTAGCGCAGGCAGCTCCCGCGCTTGCGGCCGCCGTGTCCGCAGCGCGAACCCCTTGCCCCACGGGCAAGCGGCTCCCCCTACCGATTCCCGTTGTTCTTCGTCGCTGACTTTGTCAGTCAGCTTGCGTGCGTCCGTGCGCGAGGCCCTTCAGCGTGAAGGAGCCTTGTCATGCGCCAGTTTCAGATTCGTCCGTTGCATCCGCAGGTGCGACCGTCTCACGGTCGCCCGTCGGCGCACGCCGGTGCGCCTGTGCGTGTGAACCCGGCCCCGCACGTCGACGACGAGCAGGCCCTGGACCGCGCCGCCGCGCTGTGGACCACGCGCCGCATCCGCAGCTTCTTCCTGCTGCTCGAACAGCCCGGCCACGGCACCACGCGCCGCTGAAGCCCGCCCCTGCCACCCCCACAGAACAGGAGGCCCTCATGGACCCGGACCCTTGCTTGCGCCGCTGTGCGCCGCCTTCACTGCCCGATCGATCCCCCATTCACCTCGCAGCCTGCCGCGCTGCGGAGGAGCGCCGCCGGCTGACTGCTGAGTAATTAAGCAAGTCGTCACGGGCGTTTCCCTCCTTCGCGGCGCGCCGCACCCGAAGGAGAAACACCCATGACCCGCGAACGCCTTCGGCGTGTCGTGCGGACGGCCACGGCCGCCCGTTCCAACGCCCGCCCTCTTACCTTCCGCCGCCGCGCGCCAAGCCGCGCCTGGCTCGCCACGCTCTGCGGCCTGGCCGCCACGCAGACCCACGCCGCCGGCGGCCACCATTCGGTGGACGACGCCGCCATCCTCGATCCGGGCCAGTGCCAGATCGAAACCTGGGCCGGCCAGCGCCTCGTGCACCTCGGCCCGGCCTGCCGTGTCGGCCCGGTCGAGCTCGGCCTGAACCTCGAGCGTGAGCGCAACGCCGAAGGCCGCACGCTGCGCGCCGGCCCGCAGATCAAGTGGGCCTTCGCGCTCACCAACACGCTGAGCGCCGGCGTGCTGGCCTCTGCCTCGTGGCAACGCAGCAACGTCGGTAACGCCTCGCTGCGTCTCACCGACGGCAGCGTGGTGATCCCCGTCACCTGGCAGTTCGACGACGCCTGGCGCGCCCACCTGAACCTGGGCCGCGACTTCCATCGCGCGCAGCCGAGCACCAGCCACTCGGGCGCGGCGCTCGAATGGGCCGCCCTGCCCGCGCTGTCGCTCGTGGCCGAGCGCTTCCGCGAAGGCGGGCGCAACGCTTGGCGCGCCGGCCTGCGCTGGGCGGCCACGCCGGCCCTGAACGTCGACCTCAGCCATGCCCGCGACCTGCGCCACGACGGCCCGCGCGGCTGGACGCTGGGCCTCACCTGGGCGTTCGCTCGCTGAGCGCCCTCACACAGGAGAAGAACAATGAAGAACGTCCTGAAGTCCTTTTTCGAAAGCTTCCTGCGCAGCCGCCACATGCGGCACCACTTCGAGCGCTGGCAGACGCTGCTGAGCGCCAAGCCCAGCAGTCTGGGCTCGGCCGCGATGCCGGCCGAGATCGCCAAGGCGCTGGCCGCCGCCTCGCACACCGACGCGGGCGAGGTGCTGGTGCGCATGAACAGCTCATCGCAAGGCCTGACCGAGGTGCACGCGCTGGCGCTGCGCAAGCGGCTGGGCAGCAACGAGGTGCGCCACGAGCAGCCGCTGCCGTGGTGGAACCACCTGTGGCAGTGCTACCGCAACCCCTTCAACCTGCTGCTGACGGTGCTCGCGCTGGTCTCCTACATCACCGAGGACACGAAGGCCACGGTGGTGATCGGCAGCATGGTGCTGCTGTCGACCGTGCTGCGCTTCCTGCAGGAGTCGCGCTCCAACAAGGCCGCCGACCGGCTCAAGGCGATGGTCAGCAACACCTCGACGGTGCTGCGCCCCGCGCCCGGCGAGAAGGCCGGACGCGCCGGTGACGACGGCTTCGACCTCGCGCACGCCGGCACGCAACGCATCGAAGTGCCGATGCGCGACCTCGTGCCCGGCGACGTGATCGCGCTGTCGGCCGGCGACATGATCCCGGCCGACGCGCGCCTGCTCTCGGCCAAGGACCTGTTCATCAGCCAGTCGGCGCTCACCGGCGAATCGATGCCGGTGGAGAAGTTCGCAGCCACCGCCGCCGACCACCAGGCCGGCGTGCTGGAGCGCGACAACCTGCTGTTCATGGGCACCAACGTGATCAGCGGCACCGCCACCGCGGTGATCGTGCACACCGGCGAGCGCACCTTCTTCGGCGCGCTGGCCCAGCGCGTGAGCGCCACCGACCGCGGCACCACCGCCTTCCAGGCCGGCATCAACCGCGTGAGCTGGCTGCTGATCCGCTTCATGCTGGTGATGGCGCCGCTGGTGCTGGTGATCAACGGCGTGACCAAGGGCGACTGGTGGGAGGCGGCGCTGTTCGCGCTGTCGATCGCGGTCGGCCTCACGCCCGAGATGCTGCCGATGATCGTGACGGCCACGCTGGCCAAGGGCGCGGTCGTGATGTCGCGCCGCAAGGTGATCGTGAAGCGGCTCGAGGCCATCCACAACTTCGGCGCGATGGACGTGCTGTGCACCGACAAGACCGGCACGCTGACGCAGGACCGCATCGTGCTCGAACGCCACACCAACGCCTGGGGCGAAGACTCCGACCACGTGCTGCAGCAGGCCTACCTCAACAGCTTTCACCAGACCGGGCTGAAGAACCTGCTCGACAAGGCCGTGCTCAGCCACGCCGAGGTGCAGCTCGATGCGCAGCTGCAGACAAGCTGGCGCAAGGTCGACGAAGTGCCCTTCGACTTCTCGCGCCGTCGCATGTCGGTGGTGGTGGCGCACGGCGAGGACGAGCACCTGCTGATCTGCAAGGGCGCGCTCGAAGAGATCCTGTCGGTGTGCACCTCGGTCGAACGCGGCGCCGAAGTGCTCGCGCTCGACGCCGACGTGATGGCGCGCATCCACCGCGTGGCCTCGGAGCTCAATGCCCAGGGCCTGCGCGTGGTGGCCGTGGCCAGCCGCACGCTGCATGCCGGTGCGCGCAAGCCGGCCTACGGCGTGGCCGACGAGGCGGGGCTCACGCTGCTGGGTTACGTCGCCTTCCTCGATCCACCGAAGGAATCGACCGCGCCCGCGCTGCAGGCGCTGGCCGCGCACGGCGTGGCGGTGAAGGTGCTGACCGGCGACAACGAGCTGGTCACGCGCAAGGTCTGCGGCGACGTCGGCATCGACGCCGGGCGCATGGTGCTGGGCCACGAGGTCGAGCGCATGAACGAGGCCGAGCTGCGGCAGGTGGTCGAAATGCGCCAGGTGTTCGCCAAGCTCACGCCCGCGCACAAGGAACGCATCGTGCAGGCGCTGCATGCCAACGGCCACGTGGTCGGCTTCATGGGCGACGGCATCAACGACGCGCCCGCGCTGCGCGCCGCCGACATCGGCATCTCGGTGGACGGCGCAGTGGACGTGGCCAAGGAATCGGCCGACATCATCCTGCTCGAGAAGAGTCTGATGGTGCTGGAGCAAGGCGTGGTCGAAGGCCGCCGCACCTTCGCCAACATGCTCAAGTACATCAAGATCACGGCCAGCTCGAACTTCGGCAACGTGTTCTCGGTGCTGGTGGCCAGTGCCTTCCTGCCCTTTTTGCCAATGCTGCCGCTGCACCTGCTGGTGCAGAACCTGCTGTACGACGTGTCGCAGATCGCGATCCCGTTCGACAACGTGGACGAGGAGTTCCTGAAGACGCCGCAGCGCTGGAACCCGTCCGACCTGGGCCGCTTCATGGTGTTCTTCGGGCCGCTGAGCTCGGTGTTCGACATCCTGACCTACACCGTGATGTGGTTCGTGTTCGCGGCCAACTCGGTGGAGCACCAGACGCTGTTCCAGTCGGGCTGGTTCATCGAGGGCCTGCTGTCGCAGACGCTGATCGTGCACCTGATCCGCACCCGCAAGATTCCGTTCCTGCAAAGCCGCGCGGCCTGGCCGCTGCTGGCCATGGGCGCGGCGATTGCGGCCGTGGGCATCTGGCTGCCGATGGGACCGCTGGCGCACTACTTCAAGCTGCAGGCGCTGCCGCTCGCGTACTTCCCGTGGCTGGTGCTGATGCTCGTCGGCTACGCGACGCTGACGCAGGCCGTGAAGGGCTGGTACGCGCGCAAGTACGGCTGGCAGTAAGACAAGAACCACCCAGCGGACGCAGGGTCGCGGCTGTCACACAAGGCCGCTACCCTGCTTCGCACACAGAGGATCAGGAGGATCACGCATGGAAGCCATTCGCCACATCAACCTGCCTTCGCTGCTGGACACCCTGGTCAGCGTGGGCGCGGCCTTTCTGCTGGGCTCGCTGATCGGCTTCGAGCGCCAGGTGCGCCAGCGCACCGCGGGGCTGCGCACCAACACGCTGGTGGCCGTGGGCGCGGCCGTGTTCGTCGACATGGCGGCCCGCCTGGGTGGCCCCGACGGCGCGGTGCGCGTGGTCGCCTACGTGGTCTCGGGCATCGGCTTTCTGGGCGCCGGCGCGATCATGAAGGAAGGCGCCAACATCACGGGCCTGAACACGGCCGCCACGCTGTGGGGGTCGGCCGCGGTGGGCGCCTGCGCGGGCGCCGATCTGCTGGGCGAAGCATTGATCGCCGCGCTCTTCGTGCTGGCAAGCAACACGCTGCTGCGGCCGGTGGTGAACCGCATCAACCGCCGCCCGGTGCACGAGGAATCGAGCGAGGCCACGTACACGGTGCGCGTGATCTGCTCACGCGCGGCACGGCCCGAGGTGATGGACCAGCTGCTGGTGCAGCTGGAAGCCGCGAACTACCCGGTGCGCGACATCGACCAGCACGCCTTCGGGCAGGCCGACACGGAGATTGCGGCAACGCTGTACGCCACCGCGGTCGAGCCCGAAGAGCTCGACCAGGTGATCGCGGAGCTGGAAACGCTGGAAGGCGTTCAGCAGGCGTTCTGGAACGCCTGCGCGGAGGATTAGCAGCGCTACCATCCCGTGCCGACAACCTACAGAACCCGCTACGGCAGGGTTCGGAAAATACGGGAGAGAAACATTGAAAGTTCGCATCCGAGGACGCTTTGCCATCGCGGCCACGCTGACAGCCATGGTTGCAGCACACGCTCAGCCCTCGCCGTCTTCGGTATCGTCGACGGATTCAAAAAAGCAACTGGCGGCGCAGTTCTTCGACGCTGCTCGCCTAGGCGTGATGTACGAGGAACTGCTGGCGCGGTGCACAGAAGAAGGACCGCAAAGCTTCGCCACCCAGGCCTACACAGTGGATCCAAGGAGCTTTGGATCGCTCACGCCCAAATCGTCCTACTGGCCTGATGTCGAAGCCGCGCACAGGCGCTACAGAGTAACTGTGTGCAGTTACAGCACCGGCGCGGAATTCAAAGCGTTCTACATCGAGCATTTCCTGCCTGATCTCAGCGAGGCCGACCTCCGCGTAGCGATCGCTTTTTACTCTTCTCCATCCGGGCAGCTCGTCGCAGCCTCCAGCGAAAAATTTTCGCGGGCGTTCTATCCTGTCGCGAGCCAACAGATGCTCGCAGCCGCCCAGGCGGCAACTGCAGCGCTTCAGAAAGACATGAAAAGAATCTACGACGCCTACAAGCTCGATCCCAAATAGCTGCGGCCCGTCAAAAAAAAGCGGCACCGCCTTGAGCGATGCCGCCTTGCCGCAAGAAGCGGTACAGAGGCCGTCGATGGGCGACTGACTTACACGCCGAGGATCGAAACAGCCTTGGTGTTCAGGTACGCCTCGATTGCCTCGGGGCCACCTTCCGAACCGTAGCCCGAATCCTTCACGCCGCCGAACGGCATTTCCGGCGAGGGCGTGGCGGGCTGGTTGATCCACAGCATGCCCAGCTCGAGCTTCTGGCTCAGCAGGTGCGCGCTCTTGATCGACTTGGTGAAGGCGTAGCCGGCCAGGCCGAAAGGCAGGCGGTTGGCTTCGGTGATGGCTTCTTCGAGCGTGTCGAAGCCGCGGATGGCGGCGATGGGGCCGAAGGGTTCGTTGTTGAACACGTCGGCGTCCAGCGGCACGTCGGTGATGACGGTGGGTGCGAAGAAGTTGCCGGTGTCGCCGACGCGTTCGCCGCCGGTCGCGACCGTGGCGCCCTTCTTGCGCGCGTCTTCCAGCACGTGGGCCATGGCCGTGAGGCGGCGGGCGTTGGCCAGCGGGCCGAGGTTGGTGCCTTCGACCAGGCCGTCGCCGAGCTTGAGGCCTTCGGCGTGCTTGACCAGCAGGCTGGCGAACTCGTGGCGCAGGCTGTTGTGCACCAGGAAGCGGGTCGGCGAGATGCAGACCTGGCCCGCGTTGCGGAACTTGGCGGCACCGGCGGCCTTGACGGCCAGCGCCACGTCGGCGTCTTCGGCCACGATCACCGGGGCGTGACCGCCCAGTTCCATCGTGACGCGCTTCATGTGCGAACCGGCCAGCGCGGCCAACTGCTTGCCGACCGGGGTCGAGCCAGTGAAGGTGACCTTGCGGATGATCGGGTGCGCGATGAGGTAGCTCGAGATCTCGCCCGGGTTGCCGAACACCAGGCCCACCACGCCGCCCGGAATGCCGGCGTCGACGAACGCCTTGAGCAGCGCGGCCGGCGAGGCCGGGGTTTCCTCGGGCGCCTTCACCAGGAAGGAGCAGCCGGTGGCCAGCGCGGCGCCGAGCTTGCGCACGATCTGGTTGACGGGGAAGTTCCACGGCGTGAAGGCCGCGACGGGGCCGACCGGCTCCTTGATGACCAGCTGCTGCGCGGCCAGGTTGCGCGAGGGCACGATGCGGCCGTACACGCGGCGGCCTTCGTCGGCGAACCACTCGATGATGTCGGCGGCGGCCATCATTTCGACCTTGGCCTCGCCCAGCGGCTTGCCTTGTTCCTGCGTCAGCAGCTTGGCGATGTCCAGGGCGCGTTCGCGGATCAGGCCGGCGGCGCGGCGCATCACGGCGGCGCGCTCGTTGGCGGGCGTGTCGCGCCAGGCTTCGAAGCCGCGCTGGGCGGCGGCCAGGGCGCGGTCGAGGTCGACGATGCTGGCGTGCGCCACCTTGCCGATGGCCTTGCCGGTGGCGGGGTTCAGCACGTCGAGCGTCTTGCCGTCGGCGGCGTCGACCCATTGGCCGTCGATCAGCAGGCGGGTGTCGGTGTAGGTGGCGGTCATGGCGAACTCTTTCCTTCGAGGACTGGATGGTGAAAACGAAACGGGAAATCGGGCGCGCGGCGCGGCACCCCGTGGGGGTGCGCATGCGACAACGGCGGCCAAGTGCCGCCGGGGCCGTAGATTAACCTGAGTTCACAAAGCTTGCCGGCGGCCCCCGCCAGGGGCCGGGGCGCGCCTACAGCACGAGGATCGCGCGGAAGTCGTTGACGTTGGTGTTCGTCGGACCGGTCACGAACAGGTCGCCGATGGCGTCGAAATAGCCGTAGGCGTCGTTGCGGTCGAGGTGATCGGACAGCTTCTTGCCCTGCGCCGTGGCGCGCGCCAGGGTGTCGGGCGTGACGAAGGCGCCGGCGTTGTCTTCCACGCCGTCGATGCCGTCGGTGTCGGCGGCCAGCGCCCACACCTGCGGCTGGCCCATGAGCGCACCGGCCAGGCCCATGCAGAACTCGCCGGCCCGCCCGCCACGGCCCTTGGCCTGGCCGGGCTGGCGCGGACGGATGGTGACGGTGGTTTCGCCGCCCGACAGGATGACGCAGGGCCGGGCGAAGGGCTCGCCGCGCAGGGCCACGGCGCGGGCGAGCGCCGCATGCACCTTGCCCACTTCGCGCGATTCGCCTTCCATTTCGTCGCTCAGCACGTGCACGCCGATGCCGGCGGCGCGCGCGGCCGCGGCGGCGGCTTCGAGCGACTGCTGCGGCGTGGCGATGAGGTGGGTGCTGTGGCCGGCGAACGCGGCGTCGTCGGGCTTGGGGGTTTCGAGCGCGCCGCTGGCGAGCTGCGCGCGCACGGGCGCCGGCACCTCGATGCCGTAGCGGTCGAGGATGGCCAGCGCGTCGGCGCAGGTGGTGGCGTCGGGCACGGTGGGGCCGCTGGCGATCACGGCCGGGTCGTCGCCCGGCACGTCGCTGATGGTGAGCGTGACCACGCGCGCCGGCGCGCAGGCCGCCGCGAGCCGGCCGCCCTTGATGCGCGACAGGTGCTTGCGCACGCAGTTCATCTCGCCGATGTGGGCGCCGCTGTCGAGCAGCTGCTTGTTGATGCGCTGCTTGTCGGCCAGCGTGAGGCCTTCGGCGGGCAGCACCAGCAGCGACGAGCCGCCGCCGGAGATGAGGCACAGCACGAGGTCGTCGGCCGTGAGGCCCTGCGTGAGCGCCAGGATGCGCTCGGCCGCCTGCTGGCCGGCCGCGTCGGGCACGGGGTGCGCGGCCTCGACGAGCTCGATGCGCTGCGGCACGCCTTCGGGACGCGGCGGGATGTGGTCATAGCGCGTGACGACCAGGCCCGACAACGGGGCGTCGGCCGGCCACAGCGCCTCGAGCGCCTGCACCATCGAGCCGCCGGCCTTGCCGGCGCCCAGCACCACGGTGCGGCCCTTGGGCGGCTTGGGCAGGTGCGCGCCCAGCGTGGACAGCGGCAGTGCGCGGTCCACCGCCACGCGGTACAGGTGTTCGAGGAAGGCGCGCGGGGCTTCGCGCGGATCGGGCGTAGCGGCGATGGCTGAGGGCGAGGTCGATGCGGTCATGGCTTGCGTGTTGTCTCCATTCGGCGATTGTGCGACGACCGGTGGCCCGCCCTCGCAGGCCACCGTCTTCTAGTTCGTCTTGGCGCCGGCCTGGAACCAGCGGCTGATCAACGCCCGCTCTTCGTCGGTGATGTTCGTCGCGTTGTTCATCGGCATGATCTTGGTCACCACGACCTGCTGGTAGATCGCCTGCGCATGCGCCGTCACCTGGTCGGGCGTGTCGACGCGCACGTTCTTCATCTGCACGGCCGCGCCGTGGCACATGAAGCAGCGCTGCTCCAGCACCTTCTGCACGTCCTGGTAGGCCACGGCGGGCGCGGCCTGGGCGGCGGTGGCCGCGACGGGGGCGGCCGGCTCGGGCTTCATCCACACGATGGTCAGGCCCAGCACCGCGATGCCGACCATGGCGTAGGGCAGCGGGTTGCCCGCGTTGCCCAGCTTGAAGCGGTGGCGCACCACGAAGAACTGCCGGATGGCCGCGCCGCCGAGCATGATCAGCAGCAGCACGATCCAGTTGTACTTGTGCGTGTAGGTGAAGCTGTAGTGGTTGCTCAGCATCGCGAACAGCACCGGCAGCGTGAAGTAGGTGTTGTGCACGCTGCGCTGCTTGCCGCGCTGGCCGTGCACCGGGTCGACCGGCCGGCCTTCGCGCAGCGCCTTCACGTTCTTGCGCTGGCCCGGGATGATCCAGAAGAACACGTTGCCACTCATGGTGGTGGCCATCATGGCGCCCACCAGCAGGAAGGCCGCGCGGCCCGCGAACCACTGGCAAGCCAGCCAGGTCGCGAAGACGATGAAGATCGCGATCAGCACGCCGACGATGGTGTCGCCATTCTTGCGGCGCCCGAAGATCTGGCAGATGCCGTCGTAGACCATCCAGAACACGACGAAGAAGGCCAGCGCCACGGCAATGGCGGCGCCGGGCTGCCAGTCCATCTTGCTCTTGTCGATGAGGTACGTGCTCGCGTTCCACAGGTACGACATCGTGAAGAGCGCAAAGCCCGTGAGCCAGGTCGAATAGCTTTCCCAGTACGACCAGTGCAGGTGGTCGGGCAGCTTCTTGGGCGCCAGCGCGTACTTCTGGCTGTTGTAGAAGCCGCCGCCGTGCACGGCCCATTGCTCGCCGCCCACGCCCTTGTCGAGCGATTCCTGGTCCTGCGGCTTCTCGAGGCTGTTGTCCAGCATCACGAAGTAGAAGGAGGCGCCGATCCAGGCGATGGCGGTGATGACGTGGACCCAGCGCAGCAGCAGGTTGGCCCAGTCGAGGTAGTAGCTTTCCATGTGCTCTCTCTCAACCCTGTTGGCGCGTGGGGGCGCCAAGGAGGGGTTTCAGCCTGCTCACCACCGCGGGCGCTGTAAGCAGAGAAAGTGCCGCGAACGCAGGTCCGTTGAAAACGACCTCGCTCCGCTGCGGCTTGTTGTGGACCGAAAGTGTATACAGTTTTGACACGAGGCGGGATGCTATTTGCGGCGTCGTCGCCAAGGGAAAACCCTGTTCAGCCCAGCGATTGCAACAACTGTGCCGCCACGGCGACCGCGATCACCTCGGGTTCCTTGCCCGTGATGCCGGGCACGCCGATCGGGCAGGTGACGCGCGCCAGCTCGTCGGCCGTGAAGCCGCGCGCCTCCAGCCGGTGGCGGAAGGTGGCCCACTTGGTCTTGCTGCCGATGAGGCCGATGTAGGGCAGGTCGTTGCGCGTGCGCAGGCGCTTCAGGCAGGCGATGACAATGTCCAGGTCTTCGGCGTGGCTGAAGCTCATGATCAGCACGCGGCTGCCGGGCGCGAGCGCGGCCACGGCGTCCTGCACGGGCTCGGAGTGCTCGGTGTCGATCTGCGCGGGCAGTGCGTCGGGGAACACGCCGTCGCGGCTGTCGATCCAGCGCACCGAGAACGGCAGCACGGCCAGCAGGCGCGCCAGCGCGGCGCCCACGTGGCCGCCGCCGAACAGGGCCACGGGTTCGAGCTGCGCCACCAGTTCTTTTTGCAGCGCGGGCGCGTCGGCGGCGCCGATGCGCCGGTAGGTCAGGAACATCACGCCGCCGCAGCACTGTCCCAGGCTCGGGCCGAGCGGGTAGCGCTGCACGCCGTCGAGGCTGCGCGTGCCGGCCAGGATTTCGCGCGCTTCCTGCGTGGCCTGGAACTCCAGCTGCCCGCCGCCGATGGTGGCCGTGAGCCCGTCGGCCCAGACGGCCATCCAGGTGCCGGCCTCGCGCGGGGCCGAGCCCTGGGTCGATTCGACGCGCACCAGAACCGCGTCTTCGGTGCGAAGACGCGCCAGCAATTGATCGACCGCACCGTTCATGCCCGAAACCTTCGGTTGCCGAGGCAGCAACAACTCACGGTATAACCCCGGCGATGATGACGAACCGCCAGCTTACGCCGCGCCGCCTCGCCTGGGCCGCCACTGTTCTTTCCGCCTTGTGGCTCGCCGGCTGCGGCTCGACGGGCTCGGTGCCCGGCCAGCTGAGCGGCGCCAGCAGCGCACAGGGCAGCGGGCCCGCACCGCGCGCCTCGAGTGCTGCCACCGCACGCGAGTACCGCCGCGACGCCGCACGCCACATCTACAACGCCAACGCCTCGCGCATCTACAAGGGACAGATGCCGCCGCTGCTGTACGCGGTCGGCACGCTGCAGGTGAACCTGGACGCCGGCGGCAAGGTGGTCTCGATGCACTGGCTGCGCGCGCCCAAGCACGCGCCCGAGGTGATCGCCGAGATCGAGCGCGCCGTGCTGCAGGCCGCGCCCTTCCCGCCCGCCCAGCGCCTGGGCGCGGTCACGTGGACCGACACCTGGCTGTGGGACAAGAGCGGGCGCTTCCAGCTCGACACCCTGACCGAAGGGCAGCAACAAGGCGACTGACCTCAGGAGCCGCGATAGGTGGAGTAGCTCCACGGGCTCACGAGCAAAGGCACGTGGTAGTGCTGGTCGGTGTGCGCCACGCCGAAGTCCAGCGCCACCTTGTTCAGGAAGTTCGGCTCCGGCAGCGTCACGCCGCGGGCCTTGAAGTAACCCGCCACGTCGAACACCAGCCGGTAGGTGCCGACTTTCAGCGAGTTGTTGTCGTACAGCGGTCCGTCGCTGCGGCCGTCCGAATTCAGCGTGAAGCGCTTCACCAGCGTCGCGGCGTCGCCGTCGGTGGTGTACAGCGCCACCTCCATGCCGGCCGCGGGGCCGCCGTGCATCGTGTCCAGTACGTGAGTGCTCAAGCCCATGAGGCCTCCTTCAAAGGGTGTCGGATCGGTGAGATCAGAGTGCGGGAAATTCCGGTGGACAAAAGTGTATACAGTTACCGGCTTTGGGTCTATCATGAAAAACATGGAGTCCTCCACCACCCGTTCGATCGTCGATGCCCTCACGAAGGCCATCGTCGAGCACCGCCTTCAGCCCGGCACCAAGCTCGCCGAGCAGAAGCTGGCCGATCACTTCGGCGTGTCGCGCACCTTGGTGCGCCAGGCGCTGTTCCAGCTCTCGCAGAACAAGCTGATCCGGCTCGAGCCGGCGCGCGGCGCCTTCGTGGCCGCGCCCGCCGTCGACGAGGCCAAGCAGGTGTTCGCGGTGCGCCGCATGCTCGAGGCCGAGATGACCCGCGCCTTCGTGCGCAGCGTCACGCCCGCCAAGATCAAGGCGCTCAAGGAGCACGTGGCGCTCGAGAAATCGGCCGTCGGCGGCGAAGACGTGTCGGGCCGCACCGAGCTCTTGGGCGACTTCCACGTGCGCATGGCCGAGCTCATGGGCAACCAGGTGCTGGCGCAAATATTGGGCGAGCTGATCTCGCGCTGCGCCCTCATCACGCTCATGTACCAGAGCACCAGCGCCGCCGAGCACTCCAACGACGAGCACGCCGACATCGTGAAGGCGCTGGCCGCGCGCGACGAGGAACTCGCCGTGCGCCTCATGACCGAGCATCTGGAACACGTCGAGGCCAACCTCACCTTCGACCGCAAGGTCCCGACCAACGACATCTCCCTCGCGCTCTCATGACCACCCCCGTTGCTTGCTCACTTCGTGTAGCCGCCTCCCCCCTCAAGGGGGCAACACCAGTGGCCCGGCAAAGCCGGTTCCACGGTGTTTCGCGAATGAGTCACGACCACTGCCACGATCGTTCTTGATATGACCGTCTACGACACCACCCTGCCCTACCCGCGCGACCTGATCGGCTACGGCCGCAACCCGCCCCACGCCCGCTGGCCCGGCGGCGCGCGCGTGGCGGTGCAGTTCGTCCTCAACTACGAAGAAGGCGGCGAGAACGCCACGCTGCACGGCGACGCGGGCTCCGAGCAGTTCCTTTCCGAGATGTTCAACCCGGCGAGCTTCCCCGACCGGCACATCAGCATGGAAGGCATCTACGAGTACGGCTCGCGCGCCGGCGTGTGGCGCATCCTGCGCGAGTTCGAAAAGCGCGGCCTGCCACTCACCGTGTTCGGCGTGGGCATGGCGCTGCAGCGCTACCCCGAGCTCACGGCCGCCTTCAAGGAACTCGGCCACGAGATCGCCTGCCACGGCTGGCGCTGGATCCATTACCAGAACCTCGATGAAGCCACCGAGCGCGAGCACATGCGCCTGGGCATGGAAGCGATCGAAAAGCTCACCGGCGAGCGCGCGCTCGGCTGGTACACCGGCCGCGACAGCCCGCGCACCCGCCGCCTCGTGGCCGACTACGGCGGCTTCGAGTACGACAGCGACTACTACGGCGACGACCTGCCCTTCTGGATGAAGGTGCAAAAGACCGACGGCAGCGTCGTGCCCCAGCTCATCGTGCCCTACACGCTGGACTGCAACGACATGCGCTTTGCGCTGCCGCAGGGCTACTCGCACGCCGACCCGTTCTTCCAGTACATGAAGGACACCTTCGACGCGCTGTACGCCGAAGGCGACCCGAACGGCGACGACAGCCCGAAGATGATGAGCATCGGCATGCACTGCCGCCTGCTCGGCCGCCCCGGCCGCATCACGGCGCTGCAGCGCTTCCTCGATCACATCGCCACGCACGACAAGGTCTGGGTCTGCCGCCGCGTCGACATCGCACGCCACTGGAAGCAGGCACATCCTTTCGAAGCCGGAGCCGCATCATGAGCACCCCTCTCCTCACCCTTGCCCAACTCAACGCCGCGGGGCCGGCCGCTGCCGTCGCCATGCTCGACGGCGTGTACGAACACTCGCCCTGGATCGCGCAGCGCGCGCTGGTGCAGCGCCCCTTCCGCTCGCTCGCGCATCTGAAGCACGCGCTGGTGCAGGCGCTGGCCGCGTCGTCGGCCGACGAGCAGATCGGCCTGATCCGCGCCCACCCCGAGCTCGCCGGCAAGGCCATGGTCAGCAAGACGCTCACCGCCGAGTCGACCAACGAGCAGAACAAGGCCGGCCTGACCGACTGCACGCCCGAAGAGTTCGCGCAGATCCAGAAGCTCAACGCCGACTACAACGCGAAGTTCGGCTTCCCGTTCATCCTGGCCGTGCGCGGCCCGCGCGGCACGGGCCTGGCCAAGCGCGAGATCATCGAGACCTTTGCGCGCCGGCTGCACAACCACCCGAGCTTCGAACTTGGCGAGGCGCTGCGCAACATCCACCGCATCGCCGAGATCCGCCTGAACGACAAGTTCGGCGCCGACATCACGCTCGGCAACGACGTGTGGGACTGGCAGGAACAGCTGTCGGTGCACACCGACCCCGGCTATGCCGAGAAGGGCCAGCTCACCGTCACCTACCTGACCGACGCGCACCGCGCCTGCGCCGCGAACATCTCGGGCTGGATGCGCGACTGCGGCTTCGACTCCGTGCACATCGATGCGGTCGGCAACGTGGTCGGCCGCTACGAAGGCGCCACGCCCGACGCCAAGACCCTGCTCACCGGCTCGCACTACGACACCGTGCGCAACGGCGGCAAGTACGACGGCCGCCTGGGCATCTTCGTGCCCATGGCCTGCGTGCGCGAACTCAAGCGCCAGAACCGCCGCCTGCCCTTCGCTTTCGAGGTCGTCGGCTTCGCCGAAGAAGAGGGCCAGCGCTACAAGGCCACCTTCCTCGGCTCGGGCGCGCTCATCGGCCACTTCGACCCGCGCTGGCTCGACCAGAAAGATGCCGACGGCATCACCATGCGCGAGGCCATGCAGCACGCCGGCCTGAAGGAAGAAGACATTCCGAAGATCCAGCGCGACCCCGCGCGCTACCTCGGCTTCGTCGAGGTGCACATCGAACAGGGCCCGGTGCTCACCGAGCTCGACCTGCCGCTGGGCATCGTCACCTCCATCAACGGCAGCGTGCGCTACGTGGGCGAAGTCATCGGCATGGCCAGCCACGCCGGCACCACGCCCATGGACCGCCGCCGTGACGCCGCCGCCGCCGTGGCCGAACTCATCCTCTACACCGAGCAGCGCGCCGCCAAAGACGGCGACTCGGTCGGCACCGTCGGCATGCTCGAAGTGCCGAGTGGTTCGATCAACGTCGTGCCCGGCCGCTGCAAGTTCAGCCTCGACCTGCGCGCGCCCAACAACGCACAGCGCGATGCGCTGGCCAACGACGTGGTCGCCGCACTGAAGGACATCTGCGAACGCCGCGGCGTGCGCTACGAGCTCGAGGAAACCATGCGCGCCGCCGCCGCGCCGAGCGCCCCCGCCTGGCAGCAGCGCTGGGAGCAGGCCGTCGATGCGCTGGGCATTCCGCTCTTCCGCATGCCCAGCGGCGCCGGCCACGACGCAATGAAGCTGCACGAGGTGATGCCGCAGGCCATGCTCTTCGTGCGTGGCATCAACTCGGGCATCAGCCACAACCCGCTCGAGTCGAGCACCAACGACGACATCCAGCTCGCCGTGCAGGCCTTCCAGCTCCTGCTGGACAACCTCGCCGCCGAACAAGCCCACTGACCGACCCCACAAGAACAACCACCATGACCGACTACGCCAAACTCGACGCCTGGATCGACGCCCACTTCGACGAGGAAGTGCAATTCCTGCAGCAACTGGTGCAGGTGCCCACCGACACGCCGCCCGGCAACAACGCGCCGCACGCCGAGCGCACCGCCGAGCTGCTGAAAGACTTCGGCCTCGACGCCGAGAAGCACGCCGTGCCCGCGCAGGACGTGAAGGACTACGGCCTCGAATCGATCACCAACCTGATCGTGCGCCGCAAGTACGGCAACGGCGGGCGCACCGTGGCGCTCAACGCCCACGGCGACGTGGTGCCGCCCGGCGAAGGCTGGACGCACGACCCCTACGGCGGCGAGATCGTCGACGGCAGCCTGTACGGCCGCGCCGCCGCCGTCAGCAAGAGCGACTTCGCCAGCTTCACCTTCGCGCTGCGCGCGCTCGAGGCCGTGGCCAAGCCCACCCAGGGCAGCATCGAGCTGCACTTCACCTACGACGAAGAGTTCGGCGGCATCCTCGGCCCGGGCTGGCTGCTCGAGAAGGGCCTGACCAAGCCCGACCTCATGATCGCGGCCGGCTTCAGCTACGAAGTGGTCACCGCCCACAACGGCTGCCTGCAGATGGAAGTCACCGTGCACGGCAAGATGGCCCACGCCGCCGTGCCCACCACCGGCATTGACGCGCTGCAGGGCGCCACCAAGATCCTGAACGCGCTGTACGCGCAGAACACGCTCTACCAGAAGGTCACGTCGAAGGTCGAGGGCATCACGCACCCCTACCTGAACGTGGGGCGCATCGAGGGCGGCACCAACACCAACGTCGTGCCCGGCAAGGTCGTGTTCAAGCTCGACCGCCGCATGATCCCCGAAGAGAACCCGGTCGAGGTTGAGGCCAACATCCGCCAGGTGATCGCCGATGCCGCCGCCGAGAGCGCGGGCATCACGGTCGAGATCAAGCGCATGCTGCTCGCCAACTCGATGAAGCCGCTGGCCGGCAACAAGCCGCTGGTCGACGCGATCCAGAAGCACGGCGGCGAGTTGTTCGGCGAACCCATCAAGGCCATGGGAACGCCGCTGTACACCGACGTGCGCCTATACGTCGAAGCCGGCATTCCCGGCGTGATCTACGGCGCCGGCCCGCGCACCGTGCTCGAGTCGCACGCCAAGCGCAGCGACGAGCGCGTGGTGCTTGAAGACCTGCGCCGCGCGACCAAGGTGGTGGCGCGCACGCTGGCCGACCTGCTGGCCTGAACGCCCTGAACTGCGACTGAAAGCGCATGCCTTCGGGCGTGAACTTTCATCTCGGTTTCATCGAAGCGTCACGACAGGATTTCAGACTCCGGGGTTCTCCGGCGGATGCGCTTTCACGCCGTCCGCCTCGTTGAAATCCCGATGCGACGGCCAGCCATGCGCTGGCCGTTGCTGCTTGTGTCGCCATGAAAACCCTGTCTCCCGCACCCCGCTTTCGCACCACGCTTTTCTCTTCGCTCGCGCTCGGCGCGGCCCTGCTGACCGCCTGCGGCGGCGGCTCCGGCAGCGGTGCGCCGTTCGCCGGCCTGCCCGTCGCACCGCCGGCCCCCGCACCGGCGCCCTCGCCCGCCACACCACCACCGGCCGCGCCGGCCGGCCGCTGGACCGTGGGCGACCTGCATGTCCACACCATCCAGTCGGAGGACACGCAGCAGATCTCCACGCTCGACCAGGTGCTCGCCAAGGCCTTCGACACCTTCGGCCTCGACTGGGTCGCGCTGTCGGACCACTTGCGCATGTCTTCCTATGACAACGACGGCCGCAAGCTGGACCCAGCGATTCCGTTCTCGCGAGGCATGGCCCTCTATCAGGTGCCGCGCATCAAGGCACTGCAGGCCGGCGGCAAGTACGCCGACAAGACGATCTTCGCGTCCTTCGAATGGGACATGGCCACGCACGACCACGGCAACGTCGGCATCCTGACCGACAGCCCCATGTCCGACGCGGCACTCAAGGCCGTGAGCCAGTTCGAATACCTGTTCACCAACCGCGACCCCGCGCTGTTCCCGGCCGCCGACGTGGCCGCCTGGAACGCCAAGGACGCCCGCGCCTTCACGACGCACGAAGACGTGCTCAAGGCCATCGCGTGGCTGAAGAAGAACTACCCCGACTCCAGCTACCTGCAGATCAACCACCCCTCGCGCAGCCCCGGCAAGTACACGGCCACCCAGCTGCGCGAGATGAACGACGCCGCGCCCGACATCGTGTTCTCGCTCGAGGGCATGGTCGGCAACCAGATGGAGCCCGACCGCGGCGGCTACGAGAGCGCCTACACGCCGGCCAACCTGCCCTCGCGCACCTACGGCGGCGTCGACTACCTCGTCGCCAAACTCGGCGGCACCTGGGACGCCCTGCTGTCAGAAGGCCGCCGCATCTGGAACACGGCCGATTCCGACTACCACTTCACGACCTCCAAGGGCCTGTACAGCAGCGGCTACGCGCCCGGCGAGTACGCCAGGAACCACCTCTGGGGCGACATCAAGGACCCGAAGTCGCTGCTCACCGCGATGCGCTCGGGCAAGCTCTTCGCGGTCAACGGCAGCCTGATCGACGCGCTCGACTTCAAGGTGCAAAGCGCCAAGGGTGCCGGCGAGATGGGCGCCGAAGTGAGCGCCAAGCCCGGCGAAGACCTGAAGATCACCATCCGCTTCAAGAGCCCCGAGCGCAACAACTTCGAGTACCAGCTCGGCAGCGGCGTGTACGCCAACGTGAAGCCGGTGGTCGACCACATCGACCTCATCGCCGGCGACGTGACCGGCCGCGAACTCCCGGGCACCCCCGGCTATGCGCGCGACACCAACCCGACGACCCGCGTGGTCAAGCGCTTCACCCGCGCCGACTGGACGCTCGATACCGAAGGCTACTTCGCGGTGAGCTACACCGTGAAGGCCGGCAACAACCAGTACTTCCGCCTGCGAGGCACCAACCTGGGCACCGACGTGCCGAACGAAACCGCGGGCGGCGAGCCGCTGTTCGATGCACGCACGCCCACGCCGGCCGGCGACGACCCGGTCACGCGCTTCAACGCGATCAATGCGCGCAACTACAACGACCTGTGGTTCTATTCGAATCCGGTGTTCGTGAAGGTGGCGGCACAGTAGGCGGCGCCCCCGCCCCCGGCCTTCAAGGCGCCATGTCCCTCGCGGGGCATGGCGCTTTTTCTTTGCCCCGGCCCGCCCCGCATCAGGGAATCTACGGATATATGATTCCCCGCATGGTCTTGATTGAGTTCAATTTTTGTATACAAATAACGCACCCATAAAGACGGCGCGAAATTTGCGTCAAAAAGTCCCTCATCCCAACCAAGTACGAGGAAAGACCATGAGCACAGTCGCCAGCCATGCCCCCGCCGGGGCCAGCGAAGCCGGCATCGCGCCGCACGCGGAATCGAATGCCCTCATCAAGCCGGGCTACGACCCGCGCCTGACCAACGAGGACCTCGCCCCGCTCAAGAAGCAGACCTGGGGGCAATACAACATCTTTGCGTTCTGGATGTCCGACGTGCACAGCGTGGGCGGCTACATCACGGCCGGCAGCCTGTTCGCGCTGGGCCTGTCGAGCTGGCAGGTGCTGGTGGCGCTGCTGGTGGGCATCGTGATCGTGCAGGTCTTCTGCAACCTGGTGGCCAAGCCCAGCCAGGTGACCGGCGTGCCCTACCCCGTGGTGTGCCGCGCCTCTTTCGGCGTGCTGGGCGCCAACATCCCGGCCATCATCCGCGGACTGATCGCGGTGGCCTGGTACGGCGTGCAGACCTACCTGGCGTCGGCGGCCTTCATGGTGCTGGCGCTGCACATGGCGCCGGGCCTGGCACCGTATGCCGACGTGGCGCAGTACGGCTTCGTCGGCCTCTCGGCCCTGGGCTGGGTGGCGTTTATGGTCATGTGGGTGTTGCAGGCCTTCGTGTTCTGGCACGGCATGGAAGCGATTCGCAAGTTCATCGACTGGGCCGGCCCGGCGGTGTACGTGGTAATGGCGGTGCTGTGCGGCTGGCTGGTGTGGAAGGCCGGCTGGAGCAACATCGACCTGAATCTGGGCGGCATCAAGTTCCAGGGCTGGGACGCGCTGCCGGTGATGCTCTCGGCCATCGCGCTGGTGGTGAGCTACTTCAGCGGGCCGATGCTCAACTTCGGCGACTTCTCGCGCTACGGCAAGAGCTTCGACGCGGTGAAGAAAGGCAACTTCTGGGGCCTGCCGGTCAACTTCGTGTTCTTCTCGCTGCTCACCGTGATCACCACGGCGGCCACGCTGCCCGTTTTTGGTGAACTGATCACCGACCCGGTGCACACCGTGGGCAAGATCGACAGCACCACGGCCGTGGTGCTGGGCGCGCTGACCTTCATGATCGCCACCATCGGCATCAACATCGTGGCCAATTTCGTGTCGCCGGCCTTCGACTTCTCGAACGTGGCGCCGCAGCACATCAGCTGGCGCACGGGCGGCATGATCGCCGCGGTGGGCTCGGTGTTTCTCACGCCCTGGAACCTTTACAACAGCCCCGAGGTCATTCACTACACGCTGGACGTGCTGGGCTCGTTCATCGGGCCGCTGTTCGGCATCCTGATTGCCGACTACTACATCGTGCGCAAGCAGCAGATCGACGTCGACGCGCTCTACACCATGAGCAAGCAGGGCAAGTACTGGTACAGCGGCGGCTACAACCCGAAGGCGATCCAGGCGCTGGTGCCCTCGGCCCTCGTGCCCATCCTGTGCGTGATGGTGCCGACGCTGCGCGGCGCCGCCAACTATGCGTGGTTCATCGGCATGGGCCTGGGCTTCGTGCTCTACGTGCTCTTGAACCGCAACAACAAGACTTGAAGAACTGACCGAAGAAGGGACCGCGCCGTGCGCATCAAGATCATCAACCCCAACACCACCTGGAGCATGACCGAGAAGATCGGTGCCTGCGCCCGCGCGGTGGCGCACGCCGGCACCGAGATCGTGGCCGTGAGCCCGGCCATGGGGCCGGTCTCCATCGAGAGCCACTACGACGAGGCGCTGGCCGTGCCGGGGTTGCTGCAGGAGATCGCGGCGGGCGAGCGCGACGGCATCGACGGCTACGTGATCGCCTGCTTCGGCGACCCGGGCCTGAAGGCGGCGCGCGAGCTGGCGCGTGGCCCGGTGGTCGGCATCGCCGAAGCGGCGATGCACCTGGCCAGCATGATCGGCAGCCGCTTCAGCGTGGTGACCACGCTGGGGCGCACCATGGGCCAGGCCTGGCACCTGGCCGAGATCTACGGCATGGAGCGCTTCTGCGCCAACGTGCGCGCCTGCGAGCTGCCGGTGCTCGAGCTGGAAGAGCCGGGCTCCAACGCCCGCGAGCGCATCGTCGACGAATGCCGGCGCGCGCTGGAAGAAGACGGCGCCGACTGCATCGTGCTCGGCTGCGCCGGCATGACCGACCTGTGCGCGCACATCGAGCAGGTGCTCGGCGTGCCGGTGATCGACGGCGTGGCCGCGGGCACCAAGCTCATCGAATCGCTGGTGGCGTTGAAGCTGCGCACCAGCAAACGCGGCGAGCTGGCAAGGCCCTTGCCCAAGCCCATGATCGGCGCGCTCGAGGCCTTCACCCTCACGCGCTGAGCCACAATCGACGGATGCCCCGCGCCAGTTCCAAAACCTCCGTCCCTTCCGCCGCCCCCGTTGCCGCACCGGCCGAGAACGGCGCGGCGCCGGCCGACAAGAACAGTTCCATCGAGAGCATCGCCAACGACATCGCCACCGCGATCGTCGAGAAGCGCCTGCCGCCGGGCACCTGGCTGCGCGAAGAGGCGCTGGGCCGCGTCTACTCGGTGAGCCGCACCAAGGTGCGCGCGGCCCTCTTGATGCTGTCGAAGGACAAGCTCATCGAGATGATTCCCGACAAGGGCGCCTTCGTCTGCCAGCCCACGGTGGACGAGGCCCGCGAAGTGTTCGCGGTGCGCCGCATCCTCGAGCGCGAGGTGGTGCGCCTGTTCATCGCCAACGCCCGGCCGCGCGACTACCAGACGCTCGAGCAGCACATCAAGTTCGAACGCACCGCGCTGCGCCAGAGCACCACCATGGGCACGGTGCGCGAGAAACTGCTGGGCGACTTTCACGTGGCGCTGGCCGAAGCCACCGGCAACCACACGCTGGCCGAGATGGTGCGTGAGCTGGTGGCGCGCAGCTCGCTGATCGCGATGCTCTACCACTCGTCGAACGACCCGCACTGCTCGTCCGACGAGCATTCCGACTTCCTGCGCCTGTGCCGCAAGGGCGACGTCGAAGCGGCCGTGACCTGCATGATCGAGCACCTCGAACGCATCGAGGCCAGCCTCGAACTGGGCACCGAGAAGCCCGACCGCCAACTCGACCTGGTGAAGGCGCTGCTGGCCTGAGCCCGCGTCGCTGACGCGCCCCACTCCCGATACCTGAGAGCCGGCCGAAACGCCGGAGGCGTCAGCGCGCGCCTCCCACAGCGCTTCTTCGCCGGATTCGGGTTTACCTGAATCCGGATTGCCGCATAAATTGTATACAGTTTCGCGTACACAACTGGTGTGCGCGACGGCTCTGCGACGCGCATCACTGCTCCGTTCCCCTCGCCGCGCCAGGAGACAACGATGACGGCAGATTCCCTTTCCAGCAATGTCCATCCCGTGGACCAGCGCCTGCCTTCGGGCAAGCTCGCGGCCCTCGGCCTGCAGCACGTGCTCGTGATGTACGCAGGCGCCGTCGCGGTGCCGCTCATCGTGGGCCGTGCGCTCAAGCTCTCGCCCGACGAGGTCGCGCTGCTGATCTCGGCCGACCTGTTCTGCTGTGGCATCGCCACGCTGATCCAGGCGCTGGGCGCCACGCAGTGGTTCGGCATCAAGCTGCCCGTGATGATGGGCGTGACCTTCGCCTCGGTGGCGCCCATGGTCGCCATCGCCAACGCCAACCCCGGGCAGAACGGGGCGCAGCTGCTGTTCGGCGCCATCATCGGCGCGGGGGTGATATCGATACTGATCGCGCCATTGGTGAGCCGCATGCTGCGGTTCTTTCCGCCGGTGGTGACGGGCACGATCATCGCGGTCATCGGCATCAGCCTGATGCGCGTGGGCATCAACTGGATCTTCGGCAACCCCGTGGGCCCGACGGCGCCCGCGCTGGTCGACCCGGTGTACGCCAAGTGGCTGGCCGAGGTCACCTCGCCGGGCAGCTCGATCCCCGCGGTGCCCAAGGGCTTCGCGATCATGCCCACCGTGCCCAACCCCAAGTACGCCGACCTGTCGGGCTTCGGCGTGGCCGCGCTGGTGCTGGTGTCGATCCTGCTGATCGTGAAGTACGCCAAGGGCTTCATCGCCAACATCTCAGTGCTGCTGGGCATCGTGATCGGCGCGGTGGTGGCCTCGCTCACCGGCCTCATGACCTACGAGAAGGTCGGCAAGGCCGCCTGGGTCGATGTCGTGCTGCCCTTTCACTTCGGCATGCCGCTGTTCGACCCGATCCTGATCCTCACGATGACGCTCATCATGATCGTCGTGATGATCGAATCGACCGGCATGTTCCTCGCGCTGGGCGAAATGACCGACCGCAAGATCAGCCAGCAAGACCTGGCCAAGGGCCTGCGCACCGACGGCCTGGGCACGCTCATCGGCGGCATCTTCAACACCTTCCCCTACACCAGCTTCTCGCAGAACGTGGGCCTGGTGGCCGTCACCGGCATCAAGAGCCGCTACGTGTGCGTGGCCGGCGGCGTGATCCTGATCGTGCTGGGCCTGCTGCCGAAGATGGCCGCGCTGGTCGAGTCGCTGCCCACCGTGGTGCTCGGCGGCGCGGGCCTCGTGATGTTCGGCATGGTGGCCGCCACCGGCATCCGCATCCTGTCGGGCGTGGACTTCAAGACCAACCGCCACAACGCGATGATCGTCGCCGTGGCCATCGGCGTCGGCATGATTCCGCTCATCGCCCCCAACTTCAAGCAGTGGATGCCGCACTCGATCCACTCGCTGATCGAGTCGGGCATCCTGCTGGCATCGATCACGGCCGTGCTGCTGAACCTGTTCCTCAACGGTGCGAAGCACGACGAAGAGGCGGTGATCGCGGCGGCCAAGCACGCCGACGCGCACTGAGCTCTCGAAGCCCGCTGATCAAAGATCCTTCAGCCCCTGGATTACGAAATACTTCTGGTCCGGGGAACGTATCTGCCCCCATCGCTCGCTCGCATTCACGCCGTACTTCAGCGCTTCGATCAGATCTCTGGATATGGCGTTGTTCACCACGTGATACGAGTGTCCGGTCAAGGAAAAGTCGTTGCGTCCAATGAAGATGGATTCGACGCCAGTGCCAGTGAATATTGGCGGGGCCAAGCCCGCCCGAGGACCTTCGTCGGGGTTCATCCCCTCCTTCGAAATCCCAAGCGCAAGGTCATGGTCGGAAATATACAAAGAAGCATCTCGCCCAAAATATTGGCGCAGCGCACTCCAGTTGGCTGCAAGTCCAGTCGTCGGAATGTCAGGCGCAACCATAATCAAGCGCCGAAAGCGCGGTCGCTCTGCGACCGGCTTCTGGTCTATGGCCTTCAACGCCGCCAGCATGACGCGAGCCCCCATGCTGTGAACCACCAGATCAACATCGGTTGTCACACCGTTGCGTACGCCCAGCGTCTGCAGAACCGAGACCAGCGCATCCACACTCTTATCCGCAGTCTTCTGATCAGTCCGATAACTGGCAGGTAGCTGAACCCCACGGGACGGCCAGGAAAACGCAAGCACAGGGCGGCCCACGTTCCAAGACAGCCATGCACCGCGTTGCAGGGCATCGTCGAATGAATTGGCAAATCCATGCACGTAGAGCAGCGGCGCCTTGGAAGGCAACGATGGAGGTGCAGAGAGTTGCTCTTTCGCAAAGGGCTTTTTCGTCGTGAGCGTCCAATTCACCTGAACCCCCTTGCCTTTGATGGCTGGCGTAAACAGATTCGCCCATTGCGTTGGAACACTGAGCGAAGGAGGAACATAGTCGTTGTTCCCCTCGTAGGCCAGTTCGACATTGGCTTGCCCGTAGGTTAGATCGGAGGACAGATCTCCACCAACGGCGTTCTTCGCGACCGCTCGATTTGTAGCGAAGAGCACCTTCACGTAGACCGATTGCTCCTGGCTCTTGACTTGCTTGAGACTCGAGGCCTTCAGCGTAGACGAGCTCATCGCAAAAACCTCCATCGCGCGCAATGCGGATGAACTGGCCAGGGCGCCAGAGGAAAAGTTCGCCTTCGTCACGCTCGTGAGAGCCGTCACGTTGGCGCCTCTTCTCATCAGTTCTGCCTTTTGAGTGGTCTCCTGAGATCGGGCGGCCGCTGCTTGGATCTGCGTCGCATCAGAGAGCGCCGACTCCAAGAATCCTCGTTGCTGCGCGTTGAGCGACTCCAATGCACTCGTCGAAGCCATCAGGACGACAGGGTCCAGCGAGTGATTGCTCAACAGGATGTTGTTCTGGTTCGGAGGAAGCTTGTCTATTTCGGCCAAGGGTATGTCGATCACCTTGTCCGAACCCTCCCGGGCGAGCTCATAGCGTTCCGGAAGCGGCACCGCAACCGCCGAGCCACCGAGTTGAACGACCGCATTCGTGCTCGCATAAGTGGATGGCCCCAGAACGGTTCGACCTTGCAGGTCCTTTCCACTGGTGATCGATTTTTCGGACGCGAGTATGCGTGCCTCGCCCTGCCAGAAGAACAGGACGTCATGACCTGTGGTCGCAAATCCTTGAGCCACTGAGAGTCCAACGGGGCCGGCAAGCAACCGATTCGCCTGACTCCAGTCGCTGGCCAAGAAGGGAAGGTCGAATGCCGCCATCGACGGTACATCCGGGAAGCAACGGCGATACACCGACAAAGGCGCAACGTATACACCTGCACGCCTCGCAGCCGCATCGGCACAGAACGCTGCGACCTCCTTGGCCTCCGACGTCAGTGAAACAGGTGCACCGGCCGGCGCTGCCTTGACCGTCAGATATGCAACGGCGTCCTTCCCCGTTTGTGTGAGCTGCGTGCTAACCACCGGCCAGGCGATTGCAGAACCCTGTCCCCATGACACCGCGGGACAAGCCAAGAGTACCAACGGCAGGGAACCAAGAGATAGCAGGCGGTGAAATGACACCCCACCTGAAGCAATTCTTCGTTTCATTGTCATGGCCTTTGAGGGTCGTTTCGTCGATCCTGGATTCCACTGAAAGCCATGCAAGTCCGCATCCCTCGTTTGAGGGAGGTTCCGCTTGATCTCAGATCATCGCCAACGGCGTCTTGCGCTGGGGCACCGGATAGATCCGGTCCAGCGCCGCCAGGGTCGTCGCATCGAGCTGCAGCTCGGCGGCGGCCCTGTTTTCTTTCAGGTGCGCGCTGCGCACCGCCTTCGGAATCGCCGCCACACCCGGGCGCGCGATGACCGCGGCCAGCGCCAGTTGCGCGGCGCTCACGCCGAGGTCGGCCGCCAGCCGGCCCAATGCCTCGTCGCCCGCCAGCGCGCCCTGGTCGATCGGGCTGTAGGCCATCAGCGGCATGCCGCGTTCGCGCTGCCAGGGCAGCAGGTCGAACTCGGGGCCGCGCTCGCCGAGCGACAGGTACACCTGGTTGGCCGCGCAGGCCGGGCCTTGGCCGATGAGCTCCGCCAGCTCCTGCATGTCGTCGGTGTCGAAGTTGCTCACGCCCCAGTGGGCGATGCGGCCGGCCGCGACCAGTTCGTGCATCGCCTCGACCGTGTGCGCCAGCGGGTGGTTGCCGCGCCAGTGCAGCAGGTACAGGTCGATGCGCTCCAGCCCCAGCCGCGCCAGGCTGCGCTCGCAGGCCTGGCCCGTGCCACGGCGGCTGGCGTTGTGCGGGTAGACCTTGCTGACGACGAAGAGCTCGTCGCGCCGCACATCGCCCGCGCGCAGCGCCTCGGCCACGGCCTGGCCGACCACGGTCTCGGCGCCGCCCTCGCCGTACATCTCGGCCGTGTCGATCAGGCGGTAGCCCAGGCCGATGGCTTCGCGCACCGCGGCCACCTCGGCCGCGCGGCGGGTGGCGTCTTCGCCCATGCGCCAGGTGCCGAGACCGAGAACCGGCATCTCGCCGCCGGTGGGGAGTGGAAGTGTTCGCATGGGCACGATGGTACGCAGGCCCTTTCGGCGGGTGCCCGGGTGCGGGTTTTCCGCCCCCGGTGCCTTCTAATTTTTCGAAGCTCAAGTCAGTTCGATGACCATCAATTGCTTATCTTCCGCCGTGTTCTGGCGTTTTGACCTTCTCTTTTTGTCAATGCCCGGTGGGTGCCAACCCCCATCGCGCGCGCCTCACCCGCTCCTAGAATTTTTTGACGGCCCGGTGTCACAAGCGTCGGCGCTCTTATCGAAACGGTTCAGGAACAGGTTGAGTCAATGCAGCAGAAGCAAAAGCACAGGATTGCCGTCATTCCCGGAGACGGCATCGGCGTCGAAGTCATGCCCGAGGGCCTTCGCGTGCTCGACGCGGTCAGTCGGCGCTTCGGCATCGATTTCGCGTACGACCATTTCGACTGGGGTTCCGACCACTACGTGCGCACCGGCCTGATGATGCCGGCCGACTGGGCCGACAAGATCCAGGGCCACGACGCCATCTACTTCGGCGCCGTGGGCGATCCCGCCAAGGTGCCCGACCACATCGCCGTGTGGGGCCTGCTCATCAAGATCCGCCGCGACTTCGACCAGTACGTCAACCTGCGCCCCGTGCGTCTGATGCCTGGCGTGCCGGGCCCGCTGGCGCACCGCAAGCCCGGCGACATCGACTTTCTCGTCGTGCGCGAGAACACCGAAGGTGAATACACCTCGGTCGGCGGTCGCCTGTTCGAAGGCACGCCGCGCGAGATGGCGATCCAGGAAGCCGTGTTCACCCGCGTGGGTGTCGACCGCATCATCGACTACGCCTTCCAGCTCGCCAACCGCCGCAAGCGCAAGAACCTGGTTGCCGCCACCAAGTCGAACGGCATCTCCATCACCATGCCCTATTGGGACGAGCGCCTGGCCGAGATCGCCACGCGCTACCCCGACGTAGCCACGAGCAAGTACCACATCGACATCCTGTGCGCGCACTTCGTGCAGCACCCCGACTGGTTCGACGTGGTCGTGGCCTCCAACCTGTTCGGCGACATCCTCTCCGACCTGGGCCCGGCCTGCACCGGCACCATCGGCATCGCGCCCAGCGCCAACCTGAACCCGGAGCGCAAGTTCCCGTCGCTCTTCGAGCCCGTGCACGGCTCCGCGCCTGACATCGCAGGCAAGGGCATCGCCAACCCCATCGGCCAGATCTGGTCGGCCGCGCTCATGCTCGACCACCTGGGCGACAACGACCCCGTGTACGCACAGGCCTCGGCGGCCGTGCTCTCGGCGATCGAGACCGTGCTCAGCGAAGGCCCGCGCACGCGCGACATGGGCGGCACCGCCAACACGGTGGACGTGGGCCGCGCGATTGCCGAGTGCATCGCTTCGGCATGACACCTCCCGACCCTCTTTTTCGCAGGAAGCGAAACGCGCTGCGCACACCCGCAGCGTGCCCCCGTGCCCAGGGCACTGGGTGCTTCCCGCAGCGAAATAAAGGAGGAGGCCGCAGGCCGGGGGACATTCGCGGAGGGAAGTACCCGGTGGCCTGGGCACACGCCCTGAACAGCGACAAACAACGGAGCCACTGAATCATGGGCCTGTTCCTGCTCAAGCGCACCTTGACGCTCATCGGCACGCTGATCGGCGCATCCGTCATCGTGTTCCTGGTGCTCGAAATTCTCCCCGGCAACGCCGCGCAGATGCTCATGGGCCCCGACGCCTCGCCCGACGCCGTCGCCGCCCTGGCCACCAAGCTCGGCCTGGACCAGCCCGCGTGGACCCGCTACTGGCACTGGATCGGTGGCCTGCTCACCGGCAACCTCGGTGACAGCTACGCCTATAGCTCGCCCGTCATCGACCTGATCCTCGAACGTTTGGCCCTCACCGTGCCACTGGCCGTGATGGCGATGGCCCTGACCGTCGTCATCGCATTGCTCGTGGGCGTGACCGCCGCCGCGCGCCACAACAAGCTCGGCGACGTCGGCCTCATGGGCATGGCCCAGGTCGGCATCGCCATTCCCAACTTCTGGTTCGCGATCCTGCTGATCCTCGTGTTCTCGGTGCAACTGCAGTGGTTCTCCGCCGGCGGCTTCGAGGGCTGGGGCGAAGGCATCTTCGCGGGGCTCAAGTCCCTGCTTCTGCCCGCGCTGTCGCTCGCAGTGGTGCAGGCCGCGATCCTCGCGCGCATCACACGCTCGGCCGTGCTCGAGGTGATGCGCGAAGACTTCGTTCGCACCGCGCGCGCCAAGGGCGTGTCGCAGCGCATGGTGCTGTGGACCCACGTGCTGCGCAACGCGATGATCCCCGTCATCACCGTCATGGGCATGCAGTTCTCCGAGTTGCTGGCCGGCACCATCGTGGTGGAGAACGTGTTCTACCTGCCCGGGCTGGGCCGCCTGATCTTCCAGGCCATCAGCAACCGCGACCTGATCGTGGTGCGCAACTGCGTGATGCTGCTCGCGGCCATGGTGGTCATCGTGAACTTCGTGGTCGACGTGCTCTATGCCGTCATCGACCCGCGCATCAAGGCGAGCGACATATGAGCGCCATCCTCTCCCCTTCCTCCGTGCCAGCATCCGCCGCACCTCTCGCGCCCGGCTTCTGGCGCCGCGCGGTCAAGCACCGCAGCTTTGTCATCGGCGGCGTGTTCGCGCTGCTGCTGTTGCTGGCGGCTCTGATCTCCTTCGTCTGGACGCCGTGGTCGCCCTACGCGATGGACATGGCGAACAAGATGCAGGGCCCCTCGGCCACGCACTGGCTCGGCACCGATGCGTTCGGGCGCGACGTGGCCTCGCTGCTGCTGGTGGGTGCACGCGCCTCCATCCTCGTCGGCGTGATCGCCGTGGGCATCGGCCTCGTGGCCGGCACCGCGCTGGGACTGCTCGCTGCTGCGAAACGCGGCTGGGTCGAGGAAGCCGTGATGCGCCTGTCGGACTTCACGCTCGCCTTCCCCGCCATCCTCTCCGCGATCATGATGACCGCGGTGTTCGGCGCTGGCATCGTCAATGCCATCGTCGCCATCGGCATCTACAACATCCCAACCTTCGCACGCATCACGCGCGCCTCGGCCAACGCCATCTGGTCGCGCGAATACGTGGCCGCCGCACGCGCCTGCGGCAAAGGCAGCTTCGCAATCACGATGCAGCACGTGCTGCCCAACATCTCCGCCGTGCTGATCGTGCAGATCACCATCCGCTTCGCCATCGCGATCCTGGCCGAAGCTGCGCTGTCGTACCTCGGCCTCGGCACGCAGCCGCCGCAGCCCTCCTGGGGCCGCATGCTCAGCGAAGCCCAGACCCTCATGTTCCAGCAGCCCCTGCTGGCCGTCTTCCCGGGCATGGCCATCGCCTTCGCGGTGCTCGGCCTGAACCTGCTGGGCGACGGTCTGCGCGACCTGCTCGATCCGCGCCTGGCCCGCGCAAGGTAGACCGCCATGCCCCTTCTCGAAGTCAACGACCTCCACATCGGCCTGCAGACCCAGCGCGGCCCGGCCGAAGCCGTGCGCGGCATTTCCTTCTCGCTGGAGCGCGGCGAAACGCTGGGCATCGTCGGCGAATCAGGCTGCGGCAAGTCGATCACCGTGATGTCGCTCATGGGCCTGCTGCCCTCCACCGCCAAGGTCACGGGCAGCATCAAGCTCGACGGCCAGGAACTCGTCGGCCTGCCCGAAAAGCAGATGTGCCAGCTGCGCGGCAACCGCATCGGCATGATCTTCCAGGAGCCGATGACGGCGCTGAACCCGGTGCACACCATCGCGCGCCAGGTCGGCGAGCCGCTGATGCTGCACCGCGGCCTCACCAAGGCGCAGGCGCGCAAGGAAGCGCTCGACCTGCTCGACCGCGTCGGCATTCCCGATGCCGCCTCGCGCCTCGACGCCTACCCGCACCAGTTCTCGGGCGGCCAACGCCAGCGCATCGGCATCGCGATGGCGCTGGCCTGCGGGCCCGACCTGCTGATCGCCGACGAGCCCACCACCGCGCTCGACGTGACGATCCAGAAGCAGGTGCTCGACCTGATCCAGGGCCTGGTCGCCGAAATGGGCATGGCGCTGATCCTCATCTCGCACGACCTCGGCGTGATCGCCAGCAGCGTGCAGCGCATGCTCGTGATGTACGGCGGCAGCGCCGTGGAAAGCGGCCCCACCGACGCGGTCTTTGCCGACCGCGCCCACCCTTACACGCGCGGCCTGTTCGCGGCGCGCCCCGCGCTCGGCGCCGTGCGCGCGGGCCGGCTGCCCACCATCCGCGGCAGCGTGCCCGAGCTGGTCGACATTCCGCGCGGCTGCGGCTTCGCGGGCCGCTGCGACTTCACGACCGACGCCTGCCACACCACGAAACCGCCGGTGGCCCGCCAACCCAACGGCCATGCGGTGAGCTGCCTGCACCTCGACGCCGTTGCTGCGCACGCCACGCTGGCCGCCGCATGAGCATCCCGATGACTTCGACGTCTTCCTCTTCGACCCCGCTGCTGCAGGTGACCGACCTCGTGCGGCACTACGCCCTGCCGCGCGAAAAACTTTTCGGCCCGCCGCCCACCGTGAAGGCCCTCAACGGCGTGAGTTTCAGCGTGCAAGCCGGCAAGAGCGTGGGCATCGTCGGCGAATCGGGCTCGGGCAAGTCGACCATCGCGCGCCTCGTGATGGCGCTGGACACGCCCACCTCGGGCAGCGTCGCCCTCGAAGGCCGCAACCTGCACGCGCTCTCGAAGGCCGAGCTGCGCACGGCGCGGCGCGACTTCCAGATGGTGTTCCAGGACCCGTATGGTTCGCTCGACCCGCGCCAGACCGTCGCGCGCATCGTCGCCGAGCCGCTCGAAGCGCTGGCCGAAACGCGCCGCGCCGAGCAGCGCGAACGCGCCGCCGAAGCGCTCGCGGCCGTCGGCCTGCGCACCACCGACCTCGACAAGTACCCGCACGAGTTCTCCGGCGGCCAGCGCCAGCGCATCGCGATCGCACGCGCGCTCATCACGCGCCCCAAGCTCATCGTCGCTGACGAGCCCGTGAGCGCGCTCGACGTCTCGGTGCAGGCCCAGGTGCTCAACCTCATGCAGGACCTGCAGCAGCAGTTCGGCATCAGCTACCTGCTCATCAGCCACGACCTCGCCGTGGTGAACCACCTGTGCGACGAGGTGTGCGTGGTGTTCAAGGGCCAGATCGTGGAACGCGGCCAGCCCGCCGAACTTTTTGCCCACGCGCAACACCCATACACACGCACCTTGCTGTCGGCCGTGCTGCACACGCCATCGCGGTAGGCCCGAACGGGTCGAACCGGCAGCCCCTTTTTTCTTCCAGGAGAACCCCCGAATGTTGAAGCGACGCACCCTCATGGGCACCGCCATCGCCGCCGCGATCCCCGGCGCCTTTCCGCTGTTCGCGCAGGCCCAGACCGGCAAGAACATGCTGACCATCGGCATGCCGCTGGAACCGCCGGGCCTGGACCCGACCACCGCCGCCGCCTCGGCCATCGCCGAGATCGCGCACTACAACATCTTCGAGACGCTGACCAAGATCAACGCCGACGGCAGCGTGACGCCGCTGCTGGCCGAGAGCTGGACCGTGTCGCCCGACCTGAAGACCCACACCTTCAAGCTGCGCAAGGGCGTGAAGTTCGAGAACGGCGAAGCCTTCGACGCGGCCGCCGTCAAGTTCAGCTTCGAGCGCGCGGCCGGCGAGAAGAGCACCAACAAGGACAAGCGCTTCTTCAGCGAGATCAGCCTGAAGACGCCCGACGCCGACACGGTGGTCATCACCACCGCGCAGCCCAACCCCGACCTGCTCTTCATGCTCGGCCAGGCCACCGCCTGCATCGTCGAGCCCAAGAGCGCCGACACCAACGCCACCAAGCCCGTGGGCACCGGCCCCTACAAGCTCGACAGCTGGCAGCGCGGCTCGGCCTGCGCACTGGTGAAGTCGCCGACGTACCGCAACCCGGCGCTGGCCAAGGTCAACAAGTTCGTCTTCAAGTTCATGTCCGACTCGGCCGCGCAGACCGCGGCGCTGATGGCCGGCGACATCGACATCTTCCCGCGCGCCGGCACGCGCAGCGTGGGCCAGTTCCGCGCCAACCCGCGCTTCCGTGTGCTCGAAGTGGGCACGCGCAGCAAGGTGATCCTGGCCATCAACAACAAGCGCAAGCCGCTGGACGACGTGCGCGTGCGCCGCGCCATCCTGGCCGCGGTGGACCGCAACGTGGTGATCCAGGGCGCGGCCGACGGCTTCGGCAAGGCCATCGGCAGCCACTACCCGATCGGCGCGCCGGGCTATGTCGACACCACCGGCATCAACCCCTTCGACATCGCCAAGGCGAAGAAGCTGCTGGCCGATGCGGGCGTGAAGACGCCGCTGGAGCTGCGCATGACGCTGCCGCCGCCTTCGTACGCACGCCAGGGCGGCGAGGTGATCGCGGCCCAGCTCGCGGCCATCGGCATCCACGTGAAGATCCAGAACGTCGAATGGGCCCAGTGGCTCAGCGGCACCTTCGGCGGCGGCCATGACTTCGACCTGAGCATCGTCGCGCACGTGGAGCCCTTCGACCTCGTGAAGTACACCGAGCCCGACTACTACTGGGGCTACGACTCGAAGAAGTTCCGCGACCTGTACGCCTCGGTCCAGAGCGAACCCGACGAGAAGAAGCGCAACGCGCTGCTCGGCGAGGCGCAGAAGATGCTCGCCAACGACGCCGTCAACGGCTTCCTGTTCCAGGCCGTGTTCCCCACGGTCGCGCGCAAGGAAGTGAAGGGCCTGTGGCCGAACATGCCGATCGTCGCGAACGACCTGGCTGCCATCTCGTGGGGTTGATGCGGCGATGACGAAACCTCTCTACGCCCTGGGCGTGCAGGAACTGCACGCCGCCTACGCCGCCAGGGAACTCTCGCCGGTCGAGGTGACGCGCGCGGTCAACGAACGCATCGCGGCCTGCGAGCCGCAGCTGCGCGCCACCTGGCTGTTCCGCCCCGAGGCCGCGCTCGAACAGGCGCGCGCCTCCGAGCAACGCTGGCTCGCAGGCACGCCGCGCGGCACGCTCGACGGCGTGCCCGTGACCATCAAGGAAAACCTCGCGACCGAGGGCGACCCGATGCCGCTGGGCACCGCCGCCTACGAGCTCGTGCCGATGACCTACGACTCGCCCCCCGCCGCGCGCCTGAAGGCCGACGGCACGGTGATGGTCGCCAAGACCACGATGCCCGACCTGGGCATGCTGTCGTCGGGACTGTCGAGCTTTCACGACCTCTCGCGCAACCCGTGGGACACCTCGCGCACGCCGGGCGGTTCCAGCGCGGGCGCCGGTGCGGCGGCCGCCGCAGGCTACGGCCCGCTGCACGTGGGCACCGACATCGGCGGCTCGCTGCGCCTGCCGGCCAGCTGGTGCGGCATCTTCACGCTCAAGCCCAGCTTCGGCCGCATTCCGCTGAGCTCGCCCTACATGGGCCGCTGCGCCGGCCCGATGACGCGCACCGTGGCCGATGCGGCGCTGATGATGGCTTCGGTCGCGCAGCCCGACGACCGCGACTATTCGGAACTGCCGCCGCCCGTGATCGACTGGAACGCCTTCGAGGTCGATCCGTCGTTCCTCAAGGGCAAGCGCGTGGCGCTGCACATGGACGCCGGCTGCGGCCTGCCGCTCGATCCGCAGATCGCGCAGGCCGTGCGCGATGCCGCCAGGCGCATCGAGGCCGCCGGCGCGCACGTCGAGGAAATCCCCGCCTTCATGACGCCGCAGATGCTGCAGGGCATGGACCACTTCTGGCGCATGCGCTCGTGCCTGGACATGCAGGCCATGAGCGCCGAGCAGCGCGCGAAGATCCTGCCGTACATCCGCGAGTGGGCCGAGAGCGCCGCCGGTTTCTCGGGTGCGCACGTCTTCGACGGCTACAGCCAGTTCGTCGCCACGCGCGCGGCCACGGTCGCCGCCACCAAGGCCTACGACTTCGTGATCTCGCCGGTGTCGCCCAACATGCCCGCGCCCGCGGACCATGCCTCGCCCACCAACGACCCGATGCGGCCGCTGGAACACATCGGCTTCACGGTGCCTTACAACATGTCGGAGCAGCCTGCTGCGTCGGTCAACTGCGGCTACTCGACCGAAGGCCTGCCCATCGGCCTGCAGGTGGCCGGCCGCCGCTTCGACGACCTGGGCGTGCTGCAGTTCAGCCGCGCCTTCGAACAGATTCGCGACGCCCAGAAGCCCTGGCCAGAGAAGGTGTGAACGAACCCGCCATGCCCGCTCATCCCGCCCAGACACACCCCCTCTGCGTTGCAAATGCTCGCCATAGCCCAAGCTATGGCTGCGCTTTGCGCCTTGATGGGGCGCGCCTGGACGGGCTGCTCGGCCACGCCGGATTCATTCACACCTTCTGACCCGACCTGACCCGCCACACGGAGACACACCTTCCCATGAACGCCACCCACTACATCGACGGCCGCCGCGTGGCGTCCGAAGGCAATGCCACCATCGACGTGATCGACCCGAGCGACGGCCGGAAATTCGGCGAGATCGCACGCGGCACCGCTGCCGACATCGACGCCGCCGTGCGCGCCGCGCGCCAGGCCATGGGCGAGCACTTCGACGGCCCCTGGGGCGCCACCACCGCGCTCGAGCGCGGCCGGCTGCTCGCCAAGCTCGGCGCCGCCGTGATGCAGCACCACGAAGAGCTGGCGCAGCTCGAGGCACGCGACACCGGCAAGGCGCTGCGCGTGGCGCGCAACGACGCGACCGCGCTGGCGCGCTACTTCGAGTACTACGCCGGCGCCTGCGACAAGCTGCACGGCGACACACTGCCCTACGAGCGCGGCTACACCGTGCTCACCGTGCGCATTCCGCACGGCGTGACGGGCCACATCATTCCCTGGAACTACCCGATGCAGATCGCGGGCCGCAGCGTGGGCGCCTCGCTCGCTGCGGGCAACGCCTGCGTGGTCAAGCCGGCGGAAGACGCGAGCCTGTCGCTGCTGCGCCTGGCCGAGATCGCAACCGAGGTCGGCTTTCCGGCCGGTGCGCTCAACGTGGTCACGGGCTACGGCAAGGAAGCCGGCGCCGCGCTGTGCGCGCACCCGGGCATCGACCACATTTCGTTCACCGGCTCGACCATGACCGGCCGCAGCGTGGGCCTGGCCGCGGCCGAGCGCCACTGCCCCGTGACACTGGAACTGGGCGGCAAGTCGCCGCAGATCGTGTTCGCCGACGCCGACCTCGACGCGGCCGAGCCCGTGCTGCTCAACGCCATCATCCAGAACGCGGGCCAGACCTGCTCGGCGGGCAGCCGCGTGCTGGTCGAGCAGTCGATCTACGAAGAAGTCGTGCAGCGCCTCGCGAAGCGCTTCACGGCCGTGCGCGCGGGCACGCCCGCCGAAGACCTGGACATGGGCCCGCTCATCAACGAGAAGCAGTTCCGCCAGGTGCGCGACATGGTCGCGACCGCCGAGGCCAGCGGCATGAAGGTGGCGGCGCGCGGCACGGTGTCGCCGCAGGCCCCGTCCACCGGCTACTACCAGGAGGCCGTGCTGTTCCGCGACGTGCCACATGACAGCGACCTGGCCCAGCGCGAGGTCTTCGGTCCGGTGCTGGCTGTGATGCCCTTCGCCGACGAGGCCGAGGCGGTGCGTCTGGCCAACGGCACGGACTTCGGCCTGGTGGCCGGCGTGTGGACGCGCGACGGCGCGCGCCAGCTGCGCATGGCGCACAAGCTGCATTGCGGCCAGGTGTTCGTGAACAATTACGGGGCGGCGGGTGGTGTAGAACTGCCCTTCGGCGGCGTGAAGTCGAGCGGCTTCGGCCGCGAGAAGGGCTTCGAGGCCCTGCTCGGCTTCACGACCCTCAAGACCATCGCCATCAAGCACGGATGAATTCATGACCACCACTGAACAGCAACCACAAACCTCGCGCAAAGTCGGCCTCGTCGGCGTCGGCCTGATGGGCCACGGCATCGCCAGCAACATCGTCAAGCACGGCCACCAGCTCACCGTGCTGGAGCACGCGGGCAACCAGCCGATCGACGACCTGCTGAAGGCCGGCGCCACCTCGGTGAAAGACGTGGCCACGCTGGCCGCGCAGGTCGATGTGCTGATCCTGTGCGTCACCGGCACGCCGCAGGTCGAGGCCGTGATGCTCGGCGACAACGGCGCGCTGACCACGCTGCGCCCCGGCACCGTGGTGATCGACTGCTCCACCGCCGTGCCCGCCTCCACCGCCAAGGTCGCGCAGGCCGTGCTCGCCAAGGGCGGCCGCTTCCTCGACACGCCGATGACCCGCACCGCCAAGGAGGCCGCCGAAGGCCGCCTGAACCTGCTGGTGGGCGGCGACGCCGACGTGCTGGCCTCGTGCCTGCCGCTGCTGCGCTGCTTTGCCGAGAACGTCACGCACGTCGGCGATGTGGGCGCGGGCCATGCGATGAAGCTGCTGCACAACTTCGTGTCACTGGGCACCGTGGCACTGCTGTGCGAAGCCGCGGCCTGCGCGCAGCGCGCCGGCGTGAAGCCCGAGGTGTTCGTGGACGTGCTCGCCAAGGGCGGCGGCAACGGCGTGGCGCTGGAACGCCTCAAGCCCAAGCTGCTGACGGGCAGCACCGATTCACTGAAGTTCTCGATGGCGAATGCGAAGAAGGACCTGGGGTACTACAACGACATGGCGGAGCAATCGTCTTCGAGCCATGGCATTGCGCAGGCTGTGGATGCCCTGCTGGCGCACGGAGTCGAGACCTTCGGGCCGGATCGCATGGTGCTGGACCTGGTCGAAGCGCTGCGCTGAAATTCTTCGGGGCGCGTGCGAAGTGCTGAGCCGAACCGCCCCCTCTCGCGCCATCACTCGAACCGTATCTCCGCCACGGTCGGCGCATTCGGCTCCCTGGTGGTGGCATTCGCAAGGGCACCGTCTTTCTCGTTCCTGAACCAGTAACGACACCCGGTTCGAGAAATCATCGTCACGCACATCGAGCCGTCGGCGTTGAGCACCCATTTGCCCGAAGCCTTGCCAGGCCCGCTCTGGTTGACGAAGTCGACGCGGCCATCCGCATGGAACTGCCAGCGCGAGACCATGCCCGTCGAGAGATTGCTTGAAACGATGGGCTTGCCGATCAAGGTGCTCTCGACCTCGGCTTTGCTCAGGAACACGCGGCCCCGGATGGGCAGGGGCTCCTCGGAGATGGCGGGCACGACGGCGATGCAAAGCAGCGCGCGGATGGCGTAGCGGGTGAACATGACATGCCCCTCTGACGTCGCGCAGCCGGCATGCGTTCAGCCGTGCGCGTGCGTCCAAGCGCTTGGTTGGCCTGTCAGCAACGCCCGATGGCGTTACATGGCATTAACTAAAAAGCGCTACTTTTCTGCGCGCCAGATCCGGCCGGCGTACGCGAACGAGGCCTGCTTCTTCCTGCGCGCCACAGCCACGCCAGGAGGCGTTGGCCCAAGATCGAGACGAGGAAGGCGGCGTTCTTTTTCTGCGACGACACGGCTTGTGCTCCGATGGCCCCTCGGCAAGGTGACCGGAGGGCGTTGTAGGGTGGCCTGCGCCAACTCCGTGGCAACGGCGCCGACGACGGCGAAAGAGCACTGTGAAGGCAACTGTGCAGTTGCTTGTATGGCGCTGTGTCGTGGGTACCGCGCTTGTGAACGGCCTGTTGATTTCCGCGCAGACCTGACCCACGTCGAGGGTCGTATCGACAGGGTTGGCGCTGGGCAGCCGTCGATCGCTTTTTGCGCGACCGCCAGTCCAAGGCAGCCTGACCGCTTCAGCGTTGCTGGATGGCGGTCGCCAGCTCAGCGCGCACGGCCGCGAACACGGCAGCAGGATGGGGGGCACGCGATATGGGACGGCCGATGACCACGTGCGTCGCGCCAGCCCCGATGGCCTGCGAGGGCGTCGCAGCCCGCGCGTGGTCATTCTTTTCATCGCCTGGAAGCTGCGTGCCTGGCGTCACGATCAAGGCATCGGGCGGCAGGATCTCGCGAAGCAGCCTCACCTCCAATGGCGACGACACAACGCCATGGCAACCGGCCGCAGCGGCCAGACGGCCCAGTCGTGCGACCTGCTCTGGAACCGTCGAGGCAACGCCCACCTCTTTCAGATCCTGGTCACCCATGCTGGTGATGACGGTGAGCGCAAGCACCTTCAGTTGAGGGAAAGGGCTCGCGGCCTCGACGGCCGAGCGAAGCACTGCGGAACCGCCCGAGGCGTGCACCGTCACCATCGACGCACCCAGATGTCCGGCTGCGGTGACCGCGCCCGCCACCGAGCTGGGAATTTCCAGCAGCTTGAGATCCAGGAAAACGCTCTTCCCGGCATCAACGAGCTCGCGGACGACCGAAGGTCCTGCCGCGGTCAGCAGTTGCAGGCCGACCTTGTAGTGCGTGGTCGCTGCGCCCAGTTGCTTCACGAGGTCCGCCGCCAATGCGGCGGCAGGGAAGTCGAGCGAAACGATGATGCGGCTGTCCGTACTCATTGGTTTGTCCTCCATGCCGACGCCCCGCGCTCGGAGGGAACTCAGGCCTCCGAACGCTCCACGACCACCTCGCTGATCTGCACCACGGGTTGAATGTCCGTGTAATTGCCGATGTCGCCCCGGATCTCCTCCTGGTGCTGGGCAGAGGCCGCCCGGTAAGCGTCGACAGAGGTGCAGACGAAGTCGCACTTGGCGATGTACGCAGGGTCGGTGCCCACACCACGCCCCGAGATGCCCTTGTCCACCATGTAGTACAGGCACGCAGCGCCGAGCAGTCGTTTCATCATGGGCATGTGCCTCTCGCGGTAGTACGCGTGATCGAAGCGCGCGCCTGCGGCGTAGGGGTACATGACACTGACCTTGATCATCGAGATTTCTCCTGGGGTTGCACGCTGGTTGATCGCCTCAAGCGGGGAATCGCGCGCCCGACGCTTCCAGGGGCAGGCGCAGCCCGTTCGTGAGGTAGCTGACGGTGCGATAGAAGCCAGCCAGCATCAGCAGTTCGATGATGGCTTCTTCGCTGAAGTACGTTCGCAACGCGTCCCACAGGCCATCGTCGATGTCGGCGTGCGCGTGCAAGGCGTCGCACAGGCGCAGAAGCACCTGGTCCTCGGCCGACCAGCAGGCGTCGTTCGCCGAAGCCGTGACGGTCGCCTGAACCTGCTCTGGCGTCAGGCCAGCGAGCCTCGAGAAGACCGTGACATGGATGCCCCATTCATATTCGGATTTGCACAATGCCGTGGTGCGGTGAATCACGATCTCGCGCTGTCGGATGCTCAGGTGGCCTTTGTCCAGCAACCCGCCGGCAAAGAACTTCTGAAACAGACGCGGGTCGCGTGCCAAGGTCGTGAACAGCCGCAAGGGGGGCTGTCCCTTCATCACCCTGTCGAGTGACCTGGAAATGTCTTCACCAAATGGTGGCGTTGCTGGCTCGATGCGTGCGGGCATGCAGACTCCTGATTCAAGGGCCACGCCATCGTAGGTCCGTTGCTGTATAAAGTAAAGCATGACGACACCTCGCATCGGCCACCCAGTTCGCGGCTCCACCACCGGCCGCCCCCTCATGGTCGCGCTGGACCTGTTGGGACGGCGCACGGCGCTGCGCGTGCTCTGGGAACTTCGGGAGGGCTCGCTGACCTTCAGAGCGCTGCAGGACGCGTGCGAGACGAACACCCGATTGCTCAACACGCGGCTCACCGAACTGAGGGAAGTCGATCTGGTCGAACATGCCGAGGGTGGCTATCGACTGACGGACGAAGGGCGGCGGCTTTCGAAGGCGCTGAAGCCGTTGTCAGCCTGGGCGGACCAGTGGGGGCAAGGAAAGCGATGAGAAGCGGAGCATCCGCGGCGAATGGCTCCGCCTATGATCAGAAACGTTTTTGTGGAGGAGCCCGTGACCGGCATGTTCGCGCTGCCCAGCCTGTCTCGCAGATCGTGCGGGACACATCGCGTCAGTGCCTTGGAAAACCTATGAGAAAAATCTTTCCTCTCTGCGCCCTCGTGTTGCTGTCCGCCCTCTCGGGTCAGGCCCTCGCGGGTGCCAATACGGCGCGACTGAACTGCACGGGCAGTCACGCGGGGCAGGCACTCACCTTGGTGGGTGATGTTCCCGCCTCCATCGTGGAGGTCGATCTGAAGCTCTCCTACGGCGGGCAAACCATGCGCCTGGTTTCGCCCCAGGCGGAAACCTCCGAGTCCACCGATTTCCGCCATGGCGTCTTCAGGTTGGAAGCTGCGCTGTCCGGTTCGAACAAACTCCAGCTTCAAGCCAAGCCCAAGAGCATCAAGTACAAAGGCAGCATGGGTGCCGGCAAACTCAACGCCAGCTTTGGCGCCATCCTCAAGAATGCGCCTGAGCCCTTTCAATCCGCACTGAAAGGGGCCGAGCTCACTTGCATCTATGCATACGAAGTTTGAGCGTGGGCCCACAAATCGTTCAAGCAGGCAGACAGCCGCCGCGCGTTCAACCGCGAGCGCCTCGGCGAACTGCGATGCCTGCGATGGAATGGCCTCCGTCTACGGCCACGACCCGAGGCTGAACCCCTGTTTCTCGCTCACCCGATGAAGCGGCTGCGCCTCTTTGCCGCCCTGCTGTGGCTCGGCATCGCTCTCGGTCCGGCCCGCGCCGCACCACCGACCTACCAGGCGCTGTACGCCAACCCGGAACGCGCGTTGCCGATGCAGCCGACCTGGCAACTGCAGCCAGTGGATGCACAGGCGCCACCATGGGAAGACATCTTCACCTTCACCATCGGCATCGCCCCCAACCTGATCGAACGGGCGCGTTGGCTGAGCCTGAATCCGGGCAAGCACAGCGAGCGCGCCCCCGCGTTGTTCGACGGCCTCGACGGGCGCGTGCTTTTCCTTTCGCCGACGGCGCGCAGCTTCTGCGACGGACGCTGGCAGGTCGTGCGGCAGGAATACATCTCCGTCAATCCCGCACTGCAGCCGCTGCACCGGGTGTGGCTGGTGGAGCGAAAGCCCGGCGGCGGGCTGCGCACCACCACGGCCAACGGGCGCATCGATGCGCAAGGCCAGTGGGCCGTTCCGCCCGTGAGTTGCGATGGCAAGGACACGATCTCCCTCGACTCCCCCGCCGCCCTCTCCTACCTGATGCCCGATGGGTCCAGGCCCGTGCCTTCCGAGCTGCAGGTGGACACGGTGTTCGCACAGCCCGGCTTGCGCGATGCACGGGGACAGTGGCGCCCCCCCGCCCCGCCGCGGGACATCACCACGGCACGGTGGATGGACTACAAGCGGCAGATGGTGACGCCTGGCTCCACCGGCTCGGGCCTGATCGACGCGCGCGGACGCATGGTGATTCCGTTCATCTTCGGCGAGCGGCCCGATGCCACAGCCCAGCGGCGGATCCAGCTGTGCACCGCCGACGGGCTGGACCTCCAGCGCAACGCCGGCACGCCGCAGGTGTGTCGCTGGCAACGACTGCATGGCAGCAGCAATGCCGGCGCCGCGCTGCGGCCGGTCAAGGATGCGGCCACCGGCCGATGGGGCTACCAGAACGCGCGGGGCCAATGGGCGATCGCGCCGCAGTTCGAATCGGCGCGCCGGTTCCGTCATGGCTACGCTGTCGTCTCGGGTGCGTTCCCAGAGGACTGGCGGCCGCCCGGGTGGCAAGACGAACGGCCGATCATCCGGCAGTTCCACCGCGTGGGTCGCCATTGGGTGGCCGAAGCCCTGGTGCGCAACACGTCCACGGGCGGCGCGTGGGAAATACGCTATGGCCTGATGAACGATGCAGGGCAATGGCTTGCCGCCGTGCCGCAGCCCGCGCTGCACGTCACCGTGCTGGTTCCGCCCGGTGGCCGCAGCGGCCACTATGCCGAGATGCTGGCCAGCCACTTGCCCACCCTGCTGGGACGCAGCGTGCAGGTCGATCACGTGCCGACAGCCACCGAGGCCGACTATCGCCGGCTGATGACGGAGGGCGGCAACGAGAAGGTCCTGCTCGCGGCGTTGCGGCTGCCGCGCGGAGGCATCGAGGGCGTGCACCAGCCCGCGCCGATCGATGCGCTGATGCATTCCCTTCGCCCCGTCACGCTGCTGGCATCGGAGCCTCTGGTGCTGGCCATCGACAGCACGAAGGCCGACACACTGGGCATCCGCAGCACGGACGACCTGCTGGCCTACGCACGGGCCCACCCGGGCAGCCTGCGCATCGGCACGGGCGACGACGGCTGGACGGGCCACCTCGCCTTCGGCCAGTTCCGCGCAGCGAGCGGCGTCGACGTGCAGCGCGTGGTCTTCAAGGGCATGTACCCCGACTCGGACGTCATCACCAAGGAACATGCGGTGGACCTGCTGTTCGCGCCCGTGAACGGCGTGGCGGTCGCCGTGCGGCGCGGCCAGTTGCGTGTGCTGGGCACCACCGCCGACCCGGCGCACCCGCAAAGCTTCGAGGGTGTGCCGTGGCCGACGCTGGGCTCGAGCGCGCCCTTGGCCGGCTACACGACCTACGACCACTTCAGCCTCTGGGCGCCCGCGAATTCGGAGGCCGCATCCAATCGCACCCTGCAGGAAGCCGTGGCCCAGGTGCTTGCCACGCCCGAGGTGCGCAAGCAGCTGCAAGACCTTCGCGTGGTCGGCGGCGGCGGTTCGCCGGAGCGCCTGCTGGCGCTGGAAGACGAAGAGCGCGAACGCTGGATGCGTGCGCTTTCATCACCGGCGCGTTGAGGGCGCTGAGGGCACTGTCCCGCACCATCACTCGAACCGTATCTCGGCCACGGTCGGCGCATTCGGCTCCCTGGTCCTGGCATTCGCAATGGCACCGTCTTTTTCGTTCCTGAACCAGTAGCGGCATCCGGTTCGAGCAATCATCGTCACGCACATCGCGCCGTCGGCGTTGAAAACCCACTTGCCCGACGCCTTGCCGGGCCCACTCTGGTTGACGAAGTCGACGCGGCCATCCGGATGGAACTGCCAGCGCGAGACCATGCCGGTCGACAGATTGCTCGAGACGATGGGCTTGCCGATCAAGGTGCTCTCGACCTCGGCTTTGCTGAGGAACACGCGGCCATGGATGGGTGCGGGCTCCTCGGAGATGGCGGGCACGGCGGCGATGCACAGCAGCGCGCGGATGGCGTAACGGGTGAACATGACATGCCCCTCTGACGTCGCGCAGCCGGCATGCGTTCAGCCGTGCGCGTGCGTCCAAGCGCCTGGTTGGCCTGTCGGTAACGCCCGATGGCGTTACATGGCATTAACTAAAAAGCGCTACTTTTCTGCGCGCCAGATCCGGCCGGCGTACGCGAACGAGGCCTGCTGCTTCCTGCGCGCCACGGCCACGCCGGAGGCGGTGGCCCGAGGTCGAGACGAGGAAGGCGGCGTTCTTTTTCTGCGACGACACGGCTTGTGCTCCGAGGGCCCCTCGGCAAGGTGGCCGAAGGGCGTTGTGGGGTGGCCTGCGCCAACTCCGTGGCAACGGCGCCGGCGACGGCGGCAGAGCACTGTGAGGGCAACGGTGCAGTGGCTTGTATGGCGCTGTGTCGTGCGTACGGTGGCTGTAAACGGCCTGCCGATTTCGCGCGAAGGCACTGCGTGAGCCCCTCGTCCAGGTCGAAGGTGACGCCGATCCGCCAATGCCCGGTGGCGCCGCGTTCCAACTGCAGCACGGAGCTGGGCCTGATCGTCGACAGCCCCGCGCTGGCCAGCAAACTGGCCGACCTGGTCCAGCGCGTGCGCATGCCCGCGAGCTTCACCGTGAGCGAGGTACCTCTGCGAGGCGGGCTGCGATGGAGCTTCCTGCGCGACGGACGCCGCTGGGTACTGCACCGGGAGCGCGAATCGAACTGGGCCAGCGACTGCGCTGGTCCGTCTTGTCGCTGGTGGTGGACGAAGATTCTCTGTAACCCGGCTTACGCAAACTGCCACATGAAACCTGCTGCAAGAGCGGCACTGCCGTGCAAGCAACAGGTCATCGCCAGCGTGACCCAGGACTACCATTCCATCGTTCACGTGCGGTTCGGCACGAGACTGCCGCGGACTGTCTGCTCACTCGTGCCGCAAGGAGAGTCGCGATGGCAAGCCCGATGAACGTCAGCAAGCTTCAGACGAAATCCCATGACGAACCGGATGAGGTTCGAGCGCCCGAAAAGACCCGCGTCGAAGTGGTCCGCCTCGAGGGCTACACGCTCGGACGCTTCAAGTTCGAGCCCGGATGGCGCTGGTCGAAGTGCATCAAGCCGGTCGTGGGCACGGACAGTTGCCAGGTGGCTCACGTCGGGTACGCGGTGTCCGGCCGGATCACCGTGCAAATGAATGACGGCTCGCAGACCGTCATCGAGCAAGGCATGTCGTACACCATTCCGCCGGGTCACGACGCATGGGTCGAAGGCAACGCGCCGTTCGTCGGCCTGGAGATGATGAGCGCGGAGGAATACGCAAAGTCCAAAAGCTGACCTGAGGTGAGAGGCCTCGGGAAGGGACTTCTTCGGGATGGTCGAACGGGGCATGACACCCGCGGCCATCCGGCTCACGCGCCCGGGTCTGCGGAGTGCCTGGGCGGCGAGGGCGTTTCAGCCCTTTCGCATGGTGATCGCATGAAAAGGGCAAGTCACTGCGCAATCGCTGCAGCCCGTGCACCGATCCGCGTCTTGAAGCGTCGACAACTTCTTCCATTGCTCGACTTCGAGACTGAGAAGGTGAAGGTCGCACGCGGCGACGCACCAGCCGCAGCCCGTGCAACGCGCGGCGTCGACAACGGGCAGCCAACCGGGTCGGTGCGGGCGGCGAGGCTGATGTACGTCCATCTGTGATTCCAACGAGCCGTATCGGTCCGGAAGGTAGCATGCTGCTGGCGCCAGTCGGCCACGACCGGACATTCGCGCGAAGCCTTCAAATGAGCACACCATCACATGCACCCGTTGATATGCCGTTCACCGTCGCGGCAGCCGTTCAGATGCTACGTTGGGGTGCGCTGTCCACGGGCTCACCATATTCGCACGAGAAAATTGCGGAGTGGTGTGACCAATTCTGGTGTCAGTACCTGGAGGTGGATGCTCCCCCCGACGTCGAGCGGCTACTCCCCATCCTCACTGCTGTGGACACCCAGTGGGACCTATTTCTTACCAACACGTACTCGTTCCAGGAACTTCGCACTGGCTCGTTTGAGCAGGTGCGCATGCCGGTCGAATGGTTTGAGCAATGGCTTTGCGATGCGACTGACGGGAATCTAGCCGGCTGATCGGCTGTAGCCGGCTACAGTCGGCCAAAACCGGCCATTCACCTGGTCGCTTAAATGAACCCTGTATCCCTTGATCGAGGGCAGGACTTGTCGGTTTGCGCGTTTCGCTGCCCGCCAGCCTGCTCCAAGTACTCGACAAACCCGTCGAAGGCATTCAACAAGGGCTGGAACCGCGCCGCACCGCCTTCCAGTTGGCACAAGGCGGAGCAGGTCGCCTCCAGCGTGGACAGTTGGTCGGGCCCATGGGCTTTGCGGATACGGTAGTGCGAAGGCGGCAGGTTGTGCAGGGCCAAGCGGGGCAACTGTTGCAGTGGCGGGCTTTGGTAGAGCATCTTTCGGCTTTTGCGCCAGGTGCCGTCCAGCACGACCAGGCGCAGGCGCGACGGGGCTTGCGGCCACTCGGGCGGTAGCGGGGGTGGGACTCGCAGGTCCGGGGCGGTATCTTGCAGACTGTCCGGGTACAGCAGCAGCGTGTGCTTGCCGTCCTCCGGCCAGACGGGTACGGCAAATGCCTCACCCACCACCAAGCGGCAGTGCGCCAAGCTGAGGTGCAGCAGGCGGGCACTGCCTTTGGCCTGGTGTACCTCCAACGGGTGCTGCAGCACTAGTACCTCCACCGTGTGGGCAGTGGGCGCGACCCAGCGGCAAATGCAGGCGCTGAGCGGGCGCAGGCAAGCGGTGCACTGGGGGCGTGGGACTACAGCGGCGGACATGGTTGGGTTTTATTCAGCGTGCCTGGCTAGACAATGCGTGGAAGGAGATGTCTCTTAGTGGCGCGACGACCGGCAGCTTTGGACAATGTCGGAAGACCGCAGTGGGCCCTGAGCCGACCTTGGCAGCGCTTCAAAGCCGACGTTTTCTCGAGAGCCAAAGAAATTCTTGAGCGGGCGAAGCATCCCCTGGTAAGGCTTCGCTGTTGGCGAACGGGCAGAAACGGCGGTGGGCATGAGACTTTAGTCCAATGCGCTCCCACCAGCGCGTGCTTAGGATCGCGCCGGTCTGCATCCATCAAGGCCCCCATGCGCTCGTCCCTTTCTCTTCCTCGGCTTGCGCTGTCCAATATCTGGAACGAGGCGCTGGCAGCGTCCGCCCTTGCCACCCATTGCTCACGCCGCCTCTGGACCTGCTGGCAAGGTCGGCGCTCGGCAACCTCGGCCGCGCTGCTGACGGCGACGCTGCTCGCCAGCTGCGGCGGTGGAGACCATCGCGGTTCAGCCACTGGGGCCGTACCCTCCTCGACTGTAGGCACTGTACCGACAGCGCCGCCCACTGCAACCTATGCCATCGGCGGCACGGTCAGCGGCTTGGCGGCACCCGGCCTCGTGCTGCAGAACAACGCGGGCGACGACCTGACCATCGCAGCCGACGGCGCCTTCCGCTTCACCACGCCGGTGGCCAGCGGCGCGCGCTACCAGGTCACCGTCTTCGCCCAACCCGAGGGCCAGCTGTGCGCGGTGGTCAACGATCGGGGCCAGGCGGATGCGCCGGTGAGCGACGTCGCCGTGAGCTGCCAGGGCGTGGCGGTGCCCGTGCCGGCCAGCGCGCCGGCCGACCTGGCCGTGGGCTATGCAGCCCAGCGCTACGACTTCAGCTGGAGCCCGGTGGCAGGGGCAAGCTACTACCAACTGCAGGAAGACCCCGACGGCGCCGGTGCGGCGAATACCAGCCAGGTCGGCGCCAACGTGGGCGTGACCACGCTGCAGTACACCGTGGCGCTGCACCTGCGCCTGAACGCCAGCTACACCGTGCGGGCGTGCAACGCGTCGGGCTGCGGGCCGGCGTCGGCCGCGCTCGTACCCGACCCGGTCAAGGCCATCGGCCACGTCAAGGCGTCCAACGCCGGCGTTGACGACCTGTTCGGCATCAGCATGACCCTGTCAGGCGATGGCACCACGCTCGCAGTCGGCGCGCCCCAGGAGGAGAGCAACGCCACCGGCATTGGAGGCGACCAATCGAACGACAGCGCACGGGGGGCCGGCGCGGTGTACGTGTACACCCGCGTGAACGGCGCCTGGGTCCAGCAGGCCTATGTGAAAGCCTCGAACACCGATGCAGGGGACAACTTCGGAATGAGCGTGGCGCTCTCAGCCGATGGCGCGACGCTGGCGGTCGGCGCGCCCGCCGAGGACAGCAGCGCCTACGGCATCGATGCCGGCCAAGCGGACAACAGTGCGACCGACACCGGTGCGGTGTACGTCTATACCCGTCGGAATGGCGCCTGGGCCCAGCAAGCCTATGTGAAAGGCGCGAGGACGGCTGGCGGCCACTTCGGCAACAGCGTGGCGTTCTCCGCCGATGGCGCGACGCTGGCGGTCGGGGCGGACTCTGAAGCGAGCGGCGCCACCGGCGTTGACGGCGACCAGCTCAACAACAGTGCGCCCTACGCAGGCGCGGTGTACCTGTACGCGCACCGCAACGGCACGTGGGTCCAGCAGGCCTACGTGAAGGCCTCGAACACCGATGCAGGGGACCACTTCGGACTGAGCTTGGCGCTCTCCGCCGATGGCGCCACGCTGGCGGTCGGGGCGCCGTTCGAGGACAGCGGCACCTCGGGCGTCAAGCCCGGCGAGTACGCAGGTCCGGACAACAGCACGCCCCGCCCTGGTGCGGTGTACGTGTACGTCCGTACGAACGGCACCTGGACCCAGCAGGCCTATGTGAAGGCGTCCGACCCTGCCAGCGCGATTTTTGGCGTGAGTGTTGCCCTCTCGGCTGACGGCACCATGCTGGCGGTCGCGGCACCCGTCGAGCTCAGCAGCGCCACCGGCATCGATGGCAACCAGGGGAACACCAGCGTGCGTCTGGTTGGCACGGTGTATGTGTACAGCCGAACAGATGGCAGCTGGGCCCAGCAGGGCTATGTCAAGCCCCCGGCCACGAGTGCCGAACAGTGCTTTGGCATGGGCGGCGTGGCCCTGTCGGCGGATGGCGCCACGCTGGCGGTCGGGGAGAACTGCGCACGCGCCGGGTCCTTGACCTTCCGTCTCCCAGGTGCGGCGTACGTGTACACGCGCACGAGCGGGGCTTGGGCCCAACAGGCCCGCCTGGAGGGCCCGGACGCGAGCACTGGCAGTGCCGGGTTCGCCGTCTCCCTGGCGCTCTCGGCCGACGGCGGCACGCTGGCGGTCTCGCAGCCTGCAGAGCCCCATCCGGGCAATACCGCCGGCGGCAGCCACCCAGTTCATTTGTACTGAGAGCAAGAAGCAGAGCGCAGGCGTTGACGGACGGGTTGGCGCCTCGCCCCGCGCTTCTTCCTGCGCGCCGGCAAAAGACGCCGCGCGACGACAGCCCCACGCCACCTGGTAGACGTGAACTCTGACAGCTGCGCACTGCGTTCTGGATGTTGTTGCACACCTGTCGCGCCTGCGCAGCTTCTACAAGCGTTTGCAACGCTGACGCAGATGGACGCGGCCAGGTCGGATTCCGAGGGCCGCTTCGGAGCAAGACATACAGCTGCTTCGGGCCCGTTGCTGCCATTCCCGCTCCCCAGTTCCTCGCGAAGAATCGGTCATTCAACCTGCCATCATCTGCATCGGCCTGCACCACAGCGCCACGAACGCGACCTGTCGACATCTGCGACGAAGCACTGCGCAATCATTGCTGCATGCGTGCAACGCCCCTGTTGCCGGATCGCCATCGCGGTGTTAGCCTGCGCTCCCCCCAAAAGATCAACCATCGCGTTGCGGCCAACACCAACCGCACGAGAGCCCCATGAAGCAGTTCCTGACCACGCAAGATGCATCGATGACCCGCGCAGCCGCGGTGACTTCGCTGCGTGCCTTTTTTGCCGAATTGCGTTCCTAGAGCCTTTCCACCTGGAGGCTCGGCCTCCTGAGTTTCACAAGACCCGGTAGGCCTCAAGCCACCGGGTTTTTTGTTTTCCGCTTGCCCACCTGGAGATTTGGACATGAGCCCCGAACGAGAGCTTCTTTCTTCCGCCGCACGCGCTGCCGGCGCAGTGCTGTGCGTCAACTCCGTGGAGTGGTTCGTGTAGAGCCTTCAGGCCCTCGTGCGCCTGGAGGTCCATCCTTCAGGCAAGAAAAAAAGCCTGTCGGGTGGTCCACCCCGGCAGGCTTTTTTATTGCCCGCATGGCGGGCACCGCGAGTTTGGTGCGCGCGCACCGACAACCCGCCGACCGTTTCGCCTGGCCAGCGAATCGCGTCGGTTTTTCAATCTCAAACTGGAGAGAAACATGATGAACAAGAAGGTTCATGTGAATGTCGGAACCATCGGTCACGTCGACCATGGCAAGACGACGCTGACGGCTGCTCTGACCTTCGTGCAGGCCGCGCGCTTTGGCGGCGATGCGCTGTCCTATGGACAGATCGACAACGCGAAGGAAGAGCGCGAGCGCGGCATCACGATCAATACCTCGCACGTCGAGTACGAGTCGGACGGCCGTCACTACGCACACATCGACTGCCCCGGGCATGCCGACTACATCAAGAACATGATCACCGGCGCCTCGCAGATGGACGGCGCGATCCTGCTGGTGGACGGCACCGAAGGCGCCGCGCGGCAGACCATCGAGCACGTGCTGCTGGCGCGCCAGGTGAACGTCGGCCACATGGTGGTGTTCGTGAACAAGATGGACCTCGTTGCCGCGAGTGACCGTGCGGAGATCGAGCAGCTGATCGAAATGGAGATCGGCGCGCTGCTGGCCGCGCACGGTTACCACGAGGCCCGCTTCGTGTTCGGCAGCGCACTGAAGGCCCTGGCCACCGCCGAACGCGGCGACCTCGAAGGGTCGGACGTGCAATGCATCGTCGAGCTCGTGGATGCGCTGGACGCGTGCATTCCTGATCCGGTGCGCGACTACGACGCGCCGTTCATGATGCCCGTCGAGGGCGTGCACACCATCGCGGGCCGCGGCACCGTGGTCAGCGGCCGTGTGGAGCGCGGCGTGATCCGCGTGGGTGACAGCCTGGAGATCGTCGGGCTCAGCGCGGACGGCGACGAGCAGGTGGTCGTCACCGGCGTGCAGTCCTTTCACAAGGACGTCGCCGAGGCGCGGGCCGGCATGAACGTCGGCCTGCTGCTGCGCGGGGTCAAGCGCGACGCTGTCGTGCGAGGCCAGGTGGTCGTGAAGCCCGGTGCGCTGAAGCCGTACCGGACGGGGCGCGCACAGATCTTCGTTCTCAGCAAGGACGAAGGTGGTCGCCATACCCCGTTCGGCTCGGGCTACCAGCCGCAGTTCTTCTTCGGCACGACCGACGTGACGGGTGTCATTCGCGTCAACACCGAGACCGGCATGGTCGAGCCGGGCGCGCAGGCGCAGATCAGCTTCGAGCTGAACAAGCCCGTGGCCATCGAGAACGGCATGCGCTTCGCGATGCGCGAAGGCGGCAAGACCGTCGGCGCAGGCATCGTGACCGAGGTGCTCGGCTGAAAGGCTGATGCGCCACTTGCCCCTGTGGCCCGATTGCCGGGCGGCAGGGGCATTTTTTTGAGCCTCAGCCGAGCTGCTCGGCAAGCCCGACGATGATGCCCTCAGGCCCCCGGATGTAGGCGAGCCGGTACGACCTCTCGTACTGCATCTGGCCGATGAGTTCCGCGCCATGGGCTTGCATCCGCGCAACGACCGCATCGATGCCATCGACGGCAAACATGATGCGGCGAAGACCCAAGGTGTTCACCGGTGCATTCACAGGCCCGAACCTGACCGCATCCGGCGTGTGGAACTTGTCCAGTTCGATTCCCTGCCCATCGGGCGTTCGCAGCATGGCGAGGGTGGCCCGGACATCTCCCAGCCCGATGAGGCTGCCGACAGCAGGCCCTTCCACCGTGGTCTGGCCCTCGAGCGTCAGGCCCAGCGCGACAAAGAACGCCTTCACCGCTTCCAGATCGTCGACAACGATCAGGATGTTGTCCATTCGCTTGAGTGTCATGTCCTTCGGCTCCTCTTTCAACGGTGTTGCAAGGTCTACACTGCGTCTCCGCTTTTGCAGGAGACGACCCCATGCCTCGATTGCTTGTGCGCAGCTTCGGTGTTTCGCTCGACGGCTTCGCGGCCGGCCCGGACCAGAGTCTGGCGCATCCGCTGGGCGTTCGCGGCCCCGAACTCATGGACTGGTTCATGCCTACGCGCGTCTGGCAGCAGATGCTTCAGACAGGCGAGACAAATGGCGAGACCGGCATCGACAACGAGATGGCCGAGCAAGGCTTCGCCGATATGGGGGCCTGGATCCTCGGGCGCAACATGTTCGGGCCGGTGCGCGGTCCCTGGCCCGACGAGAGCTGGAAGGGCTGGTGGGGCGACGAGCCTCCCTACCACGTGCCGGTCTTCGTGCTGACCCACCATGCCCGCGCACCACTGACGATGCAAGGCGGCACCACCTTCCACTTCGTCACCGGCGGCATCCACGACGCGCTGGCGCAGGCACGGGCCGCCGCGGGTGGGCGTGACGTGCGGGTGGGCGGTGGCGTGGCCACCGTGCGCGAATACCTGAAGGCCGGCCTGATCGACGAACTGCACCTGGCCTTGCGGCCGGTGCTGCTGGGCCAGGGGGAAGCGCTGTTCGCAGGCCTGGACCTGCCGGCGCTGGGCTACCGCTGCGAACGGCAGGTGGCGGGCGAGCGCGCCATGCATGTGTTCCTGCGTCGCTCCGAATGAGCCCGCGCCCTACGGCATCCCCCGCGCCAGCAGATGGTCCACCAACCGACGCTGCGGAAAACTCAACGCCTCCTGCCGCGTACACAGGTACATCCGGCGTGAAGCCCACGCATCGGTGAGGTTGATGAAGCGCAGCTTCATCTCCTTGCGGTAGGTCACCGCCGCCCCCTCGGGCAGGATGCCCACGCCCATCCCCGCTTCGATCATCCGGCACACGGCCTCGAAGCTCTTCACGCGCACACGCAGGCGCAGCACCTTGCGTGCGCTCATCGCGGCGTCTTCCATGGTGCGGGAGATGGCCGAGTCGTCTTCGAGCCCCACGAAATCGAAGTCGAGCAGTTCTTCGAACGACACCTCGCGCCCGCGCCACGGATGCTTCTGGCGCACGATGGCCACGAGCCGGTCGGTGCGGTACGGAATGAAGTGCAGCGCCGGGTCAACCGCCTCGCTGGTGATCACGCCCACATCGGCCTGGCGGTCGCGAATCGCCTGCACGATGTAGACGCTGCGGTGCTCTTCCACGCTCACGCGGATCTCGGGGTAGCGCAGCCGAAAGCTGGCCACGTCGTCGGGCAGGAACTGGCCCATCGCCGACGCGTTGGCATGCAGCCGCACGCGGCCGGTGGCGCCCTGCGCGTAGTCGGACAGGTCGGCGCGCATGCGGTCCACGTCGCGCAGGATCTGGCGCGCATGCATCGCCAGCGACTCGCCCGCGCCCGTGGGCGTCACACCCTTCGAGGTGCGGTTGAGCAGCCCCACGCCGAGCTGGCTCTCGAGGATGGCCAGGCGCCGGCTCGCGGCCGACAGCACCATGTGGCTCTCGGCGGCCGCCTTGGACAGGCTGCCGTGCTCAATGGCGCGCAGGAACAGCGCCAGCGAATCCAGGTCGGGTCTCATCGGGTTCTCGGTCGATCGGGCGGACATTGTCGGGCCTGTGCGGTTGCGGCCGCGTGGCCGAAGGCCTTTCGGCGAATCGACGGCGGCGGCGATGGTTCTTCCGGAATGCGGGTTTCCCCGTCGAAACGAAGAAGCACTTTCGGTCCGAGGTGCGAAAGAATCGTCGCTGTCTCGGCGGCAACCCCGGCGAGGCGTTTCGCGGGCCGGCCCTCTACCGGGGCCACGCCCGCATTCCACGAGTCCTACCCGGAGTCTTCTCTCTCATGGCAACCCACGAACTCGCCAGCGTTGCGCTGGACGACAAATACACGGCCACCGAAGGCCGGATCTACCTGAGCGGTATCCAGGCGCTGGTGCGCCTCATGCTCGTGCAGAAATGGCGCGACCAGCAGGCCGGCCTGAACACCGCGGGCTTTGTCTCGGGCTACCGCGGCTCGCCGCTCGGCGGCCTGGACGAAGCGCTGTGGAAAGCCCAGCCGCAGCTCGAAGCCAACGCCGTCAAGTTCCTGCCCGGCGTGAACGAAGAGCTGGCCGCCACCGCCGTGTGGGGCACGCAGCAGGTGCACCTGACCGGCGAGAGCGCGGTCGATGGCGTGTTCGCCATGTGGTACGGCAAGGCGCCCGGCGTGGACCGCTGCGGCGACGTGTTCAAGCACATGAGCCACGCGGGCACATCGCCCAAGGGCGGCATCCTGCTGGTGGCGGGCGACGATCACGGCGCGTCGTCATCCACCCTGCCCAATCAGAGCGATCACCTGTTCGCCGCCTCGATGATCCCGATGCTCTATCCGCAGAGCGTGGAGGAATACATCGAGCTGGGCCTGCACGGCTTTGCGATGTCGCGCTTTGCCGGCCTGCCGGTCGGCTTCAAGGCGCTGGCCGACACGGTGGAGTCGTCCGGCTCCATTGCCGCGGGCGCGCTCGACGTGCACACGCGCCTGCCGAAGGACTTCGTGTTCCCGCCCGGCGGCGTGCATGCGCGTCTGTCGACCGACACGCTCGGCGTGCAGGCGCGCAAGCAGGAAGCGCTGATGCAGGACTACAAGATCTACGCCGCCATTGCCTACGCGCGCGAGAACCGCCTGAACCGCGTGACCATCGATTCGCCGCAGGCGCGGCTGGGCATCGTGGCCTCGGGCAAGTCGTACCGCGACGTGCTCGAAGCGCTCGAAGAACTCGGCATCGACGCCGACGAGGCCGCGCGCATCGGCATCCGGCTGTTCAAGGTGTCGATGCCCTGGCCGCTGGAGCCCGACTCGATCCGCGAGTTTGCCGACGGGCTCGAAGAGATCCTGGTGGTCGAGGAGAAGCGCCAGATCGTCGAGTACCAGCTCAAGGAGCACCTGTACAACTGGCGCGAGAACGTGCGCCCGCGCGTCATCGGCAAATTCGACGAGCAGGGCGAATGGGGCGCGCACCCGCGCGGCCAGTGGCTTCTGCCGGCCACGGCCGACTTCTCGGTGGCGCAGATCGCGCGCGTCATCGCCGGGCGCGTGGCGCGCTTTCACACCAGCGACCGCATCCGCATGCGGCTGGCGATCCTCGACGCGAAAGACGTGGTGCTCGGCAAGGCCGTGGCCACGCCCTCGCGCCCGGCCTGGTACTGCGCGGGCTGCCCGCACAACACCTCGACCAAGGTGCCCGAAGGCAGCCTCGCGCTCGCGGGCATCGGCTGCCACGTGATGGCCACGGCCATCTACCCCGAGCACAACCGCACCACCACGCACATGGGCGGCGAAGGCGCGCCGTGGCTGGGGCAGGCGTGGTTCTCCAAGCGCAAGCACGTGTTCGCGAACCTGGGCGACGGCACCTACTACCACTCGGGTTCGCTGGCGATTCGCGCGGCCGTGGCGGCGGGCGTGAACATCACCTACAAGATCCTCTACAACGACGCGGTCGCGATGACGGGCGGCCAGCCGGTCGACGGGCCGATCACCGTGCCGCGCATCGCGCACCAGGTGGCGGCCGAAGGTGTGAAGCGCATCGCGCTGGTGGCCGAGGACCCGACGCGCTGGGCCGACCGCAGCCTGCTGCCGCCCGACCGCGACGGCCTCTTTGCGCTGAGCGTGCACCACCGCGACGACATGGACGCGGTGCAGCGCGAGCTGCGCGGCTTCGAGGGCGTGTCGGTGCTGATCTACGACCAGGTGTGCGCGGCCGAGAAGCGCCGCCGCCGCAAGAAGGGCGAGTTCCCGCCCGCCGCGCGGCGCGTGTTCATCAACGACGCGGTGTGCGAAGGCTGCGGCGACTGTGGCGAGCAGTCGAACTGCACCGCCCTGCTGCCCAAGCCAACCGACCTCGGCCTGAAGCGCAGCGTGGACCAGAGCGCGTGCAACGCCGACGAGTCGTGCATCAAGGGCTTCTGCCCGAGCTTCGTGACGGTCGAGGGCGTGAAGCCGCGCAAGCACGCACCCGTGGCCGTGAAGGCCGCCGAGGAACCCGCCCTGCCCGCACCGGTGCCGCTCGCGCTCGAAGGCATGCACAACATCCTCATCACCGGCATCGGCGGCACGGGCGTGATCACCATCGGCGCGCTGATCGGCATGGCGGCGCACCTCGAGGGCAAGGGCGTGAGCGTGCTCGACATGACGGGCATGTCGCAGAAGAACGGCTCGGTCACGTCGCACGTGCGCATCGCGCGCGACGCGGCGCAGCTGAAGGCGCAGCGCATTCCCACCGGCGAGGCCGACCTGATCCTGGGCTGCGACATGCTCACGGCCGGCGCGCCCGACGCCATCGCGCGCATGCGGCCGGGCCGCACCTACGCGCTGGTCAACACCTTCGAACAGCCGACCGGGCACTTCGCGCAGCAGCCCGACTGGCAGTTCCCCGCCGCGCAGGTGCGTGCGCTCATCGAGGAATCGGTCGAAGGCCGCGCCGACTTCATCGACGCCACGCAGCTGGCCACGCGCCTCATGGGCGACGCCATCGCGGCCAACCTGTTCCTGCTGGGCTTCGCGTTCCAGAAGGGGTTCGTGCCGCTGTCGGCCGAAGCGCTCGACAAAGCCATCGAGATCAACGGCGTGGCCGTGAAGGCCAACCAGGCGGCGTTCCGCTGGGGCCGCAAGGCAGCGCTCGACCTCGCGGCCGTCACGCGCCAGGCCGCGCCGGCGCAGGTGGTGTCGCTGCAGAAACCCCAGAGCTTCGAAGCGCTGGTGGCCGACCGCACCGCGTTCCTCACGGCGTACCAGAACGCGGCCTACGCGCGCAGCTACGCGGACCTCGTCGAACGCGTGCGCGAGGCCGAACAGCGCACGCGCGGCAGCACGGTGCTGGCCAAGGCCGTGGCCTCGGGCCTGTTCAAGCTCATGGCCTACAAGGACGAGTACGAGGTGGCGCGGCTGTATGCCGACCCGCGCTTCATGGAGAAGCTCGGCGAGCAGTTCGAAGGCAAGCCGGTGCTGCGCTTTCACCTGGCACCGCCGATGCTGGGCCGTCGCGATGCCGAAGGCCGCGCGGTCAAGACCAGCTTCGGCCCGTGGATGCTCGGCGCCTTCCGCGTGCTCGCGAAGCTGCGCGGCCTGCGCGGCACGGCGCTCGATCCGTTCGGCCGGACCGCCGAGCGCCGCATGGAGCGCCAGCTGGTTGCCGACTACCGCGCGATGGTCGAAGACCTGCTCGCGCGCTTCGAGCGCATCGACTTCGACACCGCCCTGTCGCTGGCGCGCCTGCCCGAGCAGATCCGCGGCTTCGGGCATGTGAAGGAAGAAAGCATCGTGTCGGCGCGCGTGCGGTGGGAGATGCTGCACGGGCAGCTCGACAGCGCGGTGCCTGCGCGGGTGGTTCGGCCGGAGCCTGTGGCCGCTTAGTCGATGGAGCGGCCGGCGCGGCCCGCTACAGCAAGCCTCTGGCAGAGGCCTTCAGCGTGGCGGCCGCGCGGGTCGAGCAACCGAGCTTGCGGAACACGCGTTCGACGTGCGTGCGCACCGTGCTCGCACTGATGCCCAGCGCACGCGCGACCTGCTTCGTGTTGTCGCCCTGGCTGATGCAGCGCAGGACGTCCAGCTCGCGCTGGGACAGCGACGCGTCGTCCTGCGCGGGCACCACGGGCTTCGCAGGCGTGCCCGAGAGCGCGCAGGCGAGCAGTGCACTGATGACCTCTGCATCGAAGCGGCCGGCCTCGGCGTCCGCCTGCATGCGATCGCGCGCCTGGGCATCGGTCAGTTCGGGTCGCCACGGGCGGCGGGTGCGGTGCGACACCCACTGCTCGGCCGCCGCGACGACCTGCCCTTCGAGCGGCATCGACGCGCCGGAGCGGCCACGAAAGTAGCCGGAGCCATCGCGCCGCTCGAAGGCGAACGAGGCGATCTCTGCTTCTGCCGCAAGGCCGTCGATCTGCCCCGCCGCGCGGGACGTCCAGTACGGCACGAGCCGCAGGCGCTCTATCGACGCGGCCGGCAGCGGCTCGGGCGCATTCCAGATGGCGTTGGGCACCGCGGCCCGCCCGATGCCGTGGATCAGGCCGGCCCGGTGGATGCGATGGCACATCGCTTCGCTCAGGCCCAACTGGGCGCCGCAATCGCGCGCCAGGCGGGCCACGCGCCGCGAGTAGCCCGTCATCCACGGCAGCTTGAGATCGCTCACGTCGCCGACGAGTTCCAGCCCGACGCGCCGGCGCATCGACACCGGCGGATCGGCAGCATCGGTCCACGGCGCGGGCGACGCATCCAGCCGCGTCATCCATGCTGCAGCGTGCGGTGCGCAGGCGTCGACCAGGAAGCCGGGGTAAAGGCTGTCGGCGCGCCCCCGCGCGAGCGTGAGGGCTTCGTCGAGCCCGTAGAGGCGGCTGAAGATTTCCAGATCGCTCGCCAGGGACACGACGTAGGTCGCCAGTGGCACGTCCTCGCCCTGCAGCAGGCCCGGGACGCCGCTGCCGTCGAAGGCCTCGAAGACGGCGCGCAGTGCGGCTTCGGCCTCGGGCCCCAGGCCGAGCATGTTCGCGATGTCGCCGGCAATCTCGCAATGGATCTGGGCCATCGCCACGACGGCCCCGGGGATGGACGCCTGGTGGGGCTGGCGCAGGCGCGGTTGCGCGGAGGCCAGAAGGGCTCGCCGACCCAGCACGTCGTCTTCCAGGAAGTCCGCGAACTCCTGCGCGTTCGCCGTGCAGCCCGACCAGCGCAGCAGCGCCACGTGTTGCGCGACCTCGACCTGCGCCGCGTGGCAGCCGGCCTGTGTCGCGATCATGCCGGCCAGCCAGGCAGTGCGCAGCGAATGGTCGATGGGCTGGCCCATGCTCAGGTCGCCGATGAAGGCGAGCGCGCGGGCCGCGTCGAAAGCGGTGAGGGTGGTGTCTTCGGGCATGGGATCGCGGGGGCGAGCGCACAGCATCGCACAGCCGCCGGTTCGGCGCGTGTCGGTCATTCGACCGATACCGTGGTCCGGGGGAACGCAGAAGAATCGTTGCACCCGCCTCGTGCGAGGCGCCCCCCCTCCTCCTACCCACCCCCTTCCATGCCCGACATCATCCAACCCCCTCTGCAGCCGGCCGCCTGGCTGCGCAAGCTCTACTTCACCCGCGCGGCCTTTTCCTTCGTGTGGGTCGCGCTGGCCTTCAGCGTCGCCAGGCAGTCGCCGGTGCTGACGACGATCCTGCTGGTCGTCTATCCGGCGTGGGACGCGCTGGCGAACCTAGTGGACGCCCGGATGACGGGCGGCCCCCGGGCCAACCCCAGCCAGATGCTGAACACCTGGATCAGCGCGCTGGTCACCGTGGCCGTTGCGGCCTCGCTGGTGCTCGGGCTCCAGATCGGCCTGGCCATCTTCGGCGTCTGGGCCATCGTGTCGGGCCTTCTGCAGCTGGCGACGGCCGTTCGCCGCCGAAAGAGCCATCGGGGGCAGTGGGTGATGATGCTGAGCGGCGCGCAGTCTGCGCTGGCCGGCGGCCTCTTCGTCGCACGGCAAGGCACCGATGCCCCGGTCCTGCAGACACTCGCAGGCCATGCGACGGTGGGCGCCGTGTACTTCCTGATCTCCGGCCTCGTGATCCTGCTTCGCAAGCCGCAGGAGCGGCCCGTGAACCCGCTCGCCGCCACGCCTACAGCATCTTCCACTTCTTGCGGTCGATGACGCGGCGGCGCGTGTCCATGTTCAGCTGCGACAGCTCGATGTTCACCTGGTCCTTCGTGATGTCGACCAGCCCCCAGTTGCATTGCAGCGCGCCGACGGTGACGGCCGTGCGCAGCGCGGCGCCGGAGGACGTGGCTTCGAACAGGCTCCAGGGGTCTGCCGGCCACGGCACGGCGAAGCGGTTCTCGTGCACGTCGCCGCTGAGGATGAGGATGCGGCGCTTCTCCGCGAGCTTGAGGATCGCGGCGTGCTCGGCCGCGCAGTCCATCCAGGTCTCGCCGTGGCGGGCTTCGAAGGTGAGGCCGCTGGCGATCAGGTGCACGGTCCTCTCGTCCGAGTCTTCGATGGCCTTCTTCAGCTTGTTCATCTGCTTCTTGCCGAGCACGGCGTCCTCGCCGCCCTTGGTCTTGTAGCTGCGGCCGTCGGTGAGGTGCAGCATCACCGGGCCATCCGCGTCGCCGACATTGCTCAGCATGAGGGGCCGGTAGCCGGGTTCGGGAACGCCCGAGGCCCAGGGATCGCCGGCCTTGGGAAAAGTCTTCGGATCGTGTGAATCCAGCGCCTTGCGATATTCCTGGAACGCCGCGCGGGTCGGGTCCAGCAGGTGCCGGTAGGAAGGCTGTCCCTCGATCTGCGCACCGCAGGCGCCATTCCACAGGAAGTCGTGGTCGTCCCAGATCGGATGGATCTGCAGGTCGGTCTTGCGCACGAGCTTGGCGAACTCCTTCTGGTTCAGCTGGTCGCGCAGCCGGCCGAAGGCGTGGATCGCGAAGTCGTTCGCGCCCATGGCCTTGATGGCGCCCATGCTGGAGCCGTCCGCGTCGTAGTAGGCCGAGTCGCCCAGCAGCACCAGGTGCGTGGCGCCGGACGCGCCCACCTGGGTCCAGACCGGTTGTTCCTTGAAGGTCTGGGCGCTGAAGCAGGAAGTAAAGGCGATCTTCATCGGGAGGCTCCTCGTTGTGGGTGCGCGGATGCTAGGAGCCGCCTCGAAACGTCGCCTCCCCCATCCATGGGAGGCCCATGCGTCTCGGGAGACAAACGAATTACGCGATTGACCGGCTGCGCCCGCGCCCGAAATTCGCTAGGCTGTGGTGGCGCGCGATGCCATCGAGCGCGGAGACAACGCGATGAGCCAAGGCACATCTCTTCGTCTGCATGTACCGGAGCCCACCGGGCGGCCGGGGCACGAGACCGATTTCTCCTACCTGCACCTGTCGCGTGCCGGCGAGGTGCGAAAACCCCCGGTCGACGCATCGCCGGCCGACACCAGCGACCTGGCCTACACGCTGGTGCGCGTGCTCGACGACGACGGCCGCGCCGTCGGCCCGTGGGCGCCGCCGGCCGACCCCGATCTGCTGCGCCGCGGCCTGCGCGCGATGATGAAGACACGCGCCTTCGACGCCCGCATGCTGATCGCGCAGCGGCAGAAGAAGATCTCCTTCTACATGCAGTGCCTGGGCGAAGAGGCCATCGCCACCGGCCACGCGCTGGTGCTGCAGCAGGGCGACATGTGCTTTCCCACCTACCGCCAGCAGGGCCTGCTGCTGGCGCGCGACGACGTGACGCTGCTGGAGCTGACCTGCGAGCTGATGTCCAACGAGCGCGACCCGCTCAAGGGGCGGCAGCTGCCGGTGTGCTATTCGATGAAGCGGGCCGGCTTCTTCTCGATCTCGGGCAACCTGGCCACGCAGTTCATCCAGGCGGTGGGCTGGGGCATGGCCTCGGCGATCAAGGGCGACACGCGCATCGCCTCGGGCTGGATCGGCGACGGCGCCACCGCCGAGTCCGACTTCCACACGGCGCTGACCTTCGCGCATGTCTACCGCGCGCCGGTGATCCTCAACGTGGTCAACAACCAGTGGGCGATCTCCACCTTCCAGGCCATCGCCGGCGGCGAGGCCACCACCTTCGCGGCACGCGGCGTGGGCTGCGGCATCGCCTCGCTGCGCGTCGACGGCAACGACTTCCTCGCGGTGCTGGCGGCCTCGCGCTGGGCGGCCGAGCGCGCCCGCAGCAACCTGGGGCCGACGCTGATCGAGTGGGTCACCTACCGCGCCGGCGCGCATTCGACCTCGGACGACCCGTCGCGCTACCGCCCGGCCGACGACTGGGCGCATTTCCCGCTGGGCGATCCGATCGCGCGCCTGGCGCAGCACCTGACGGCGATCGGCGCCTGGTCGCAGCAGGAGCACGCGCAGACGCAGGCCGACATGCAGGCGCAGGTGAACACCGCGGTGAAGGAGGCCGAGCGCTTCGGCTCCATGGCCGACGGCCACGTCGCCGGCGACGCCGCCCTGTTCGAGGACGTCTACAAGGACATGCCCGAACACCTGAAGCGCCAGCGCGAACAGCTGGCGTCCGAGGGGTGACGGCCATGGCCTCGATGACGATGATCCAGGCCCTGCGCTCTGCCATGGACGTGATGCTCGAGCGCGACGACAACGTGATCGTCTACGGCCAGGACGTGGGCTACTTCGGCGGCGTGTTCCGCTGCACCGAAGGCCTGCAGGCCAAGTACGGCCGCTCGCGCGTGTTCGATGCGCCGATCAACGAGGGCGGCATCGTCGGCTCGGCCATCGGCATGGGCGCCTACGGCCTGCGCCCGGTGGTGGAGGTGCAGTTCGCCGACTACGTCTATCCGGCCTACGACCAGATCGTGTCCGAGGCGGCGCGCCTGCGCTACCGCTCGGCGGGCGACTTCACCGCGCCGATCACCATCCGCATGCCCTGTGGCGGCGGCATCTACGGCGGCCAGACGCACAGCCAGAGCCCGGAGGCGCTGTTCACGCACGTGTGCGGGCTGCGCACGGTGATGCCCTCCAACCCGCGCGATGCCAAGGGCCTCCTGATCGCCTCGATCGAGAACGACGACCCGGTCATCTTCCTGGAGCCCAAGCGGCTGTACAACGGCCCCTTCGACGGCCACCACGACCGGCCGCTGGTGCCCTGGTCGGCCCATCCGCTGGGCGAGGTGCCCGAGGGCTACTACACGGTGCCGCTGGAGTCGGCCACGGTGTTCCGCCCCGGCACCGACCTGACGGTGATCAGCTACGGCACCATGGTCTTCGTCTGCGAAGCGGCCGCGCGCGAGACCGGCATCGACGCCGAGATCATCGACCTGCGCAGCCTGTGGCCGCTGGACCTGCAGACGCTGGTCGCCTCGGTGAAGAAGACCGGCCGCTGCGTGATCGTGCACGAGGCCACGCGCACCAGCGGCTTCGGCGCCGAGCTGACGGCGCTGGTGCAGGAGCATTGCTTCCACCACCTGGAAGCGCCGATCGGGCGCGTGGCCGGCTGGGACACGCCCTACCCGCATGCGCAGGAGTGGGCCTACTTCCCGGGCCCGGCGCGCGTCGGCGCGGCCTTGCGCCGCGCCATGGAGAACTGAATGGGCACGCTCACGATCAAGGTGCCGGACCTGGGCGAAGGCATTGCCGAGGTGGAGCTGGTGGCGTGGCGCGTGCAGCCCGGCGACACGGTGGCTGAAGACCAGGTGCTGGCCGACGTGATGACCGACAAGGCCACCGTTGAGATTCCCTCGCCGGTCGCGGGCAAGGTGGTCGCGCTCGGCGGCGAGGTGGGGCAGCAGATCGCGGTGGGCGCGGAGCTGATCCGGATCGACGTGGCCGGCGGCGGTGAGGCACGGGAGGAGGCGCCGGTTGTATCGGCGGCGGCGCCTGCACCGGCACCAGTCGAACGCGCACGCCCCTCAGGCGGCAAGCCGCTCGCCGCGCCCGCGGTGCGCCATCGGGCGGCGGTCCTCGGCATCGATCTGCAGCAGGTGCCGGGCAGCAGCGCGGACGGCCGCATCCTGCACGAGGACCTCGACGCCTGGCTGCTGCGCCGGCCCGGTCCGCCGGCGCCGGATGCCGCGCACTACGCCGAGCGCCACGACGAGGAGGCCGTGCCCGTGACCGGCGTGCGCCGCCGCATCGCGCAGCGCATGCAGGACGCGATGCGCCGCATCCCGCACTTCACCTACGTCGAGGAGGTCGACGTGACCGAGCTGGAGCTGCTGCGCGCCCGCATCAACGAACGCTGGGGCGGCGAGCGGGCGCACCTGACGCTGCTGCCGCTGCTGGTGCGCGCGGTGGTGCTGGCGGTGCCGCGCTTTCCGCAGATCAACGCCCGCTTCGACGACGAGGCGGGCGTGCTCACGCGTCACGGCGCGGTGCACGTCGGCATCGCGACCCAGACGGCGGCCGGCCTCATGGTGCCGGTGCTGCGCCATGCGGAGGCACGCGACCTCTGGTCGAGCGCGACCGAGATCGCCCGGCTGGCCGACGCCGCGCGCGCGGGCCGGGCCACGCGCGACGAGCTGAGCGGCTCGACCCTCACCGTCACCAGCCTGGGCGCGCTGGGCGGCATCGCCTCCACGCCGATCATCAACGCGCCCGAGGTGGCGATCGTCGGCGTCAACCGCATCGTGCAGCGCCCGGTGATGCTGGGCGGCGCGGTGGTCGCGCGCCGCATGATGAACCTGTCCTCCTCCTTCGACCACCGCGTGGTCGACGGCCAGCTGGCGGCCGAATTCGTGCAGGCCGTGCGGGCGTCGCTCGAGTGTCCGGCGCTGCTTTTCATCGAGTAGCTGTCGGCCATGTGCACGGCATGCGGCATGAACCGGCGTCTGCGCAGTGCACCGGCCTCATCGCCCCCCCGGCCGGCTAGGGAAAATCGCTAGACCAAAAAGCACCGAAGTATCAATTCCGGCAAGTCGACGCGTTACAGGAATCGGACCATCCTCGCGATCCTTGGGGGAGATCGGAATCGCCGATTTCAAACCCGATGGGAGACACCTCATGACCTATACGAAACTGCTTGCAGGCTTGGCCGGCTCGGCGTTCGCTTTTTCCGTCTCGGCCACCGAACTGGTCATCGCGACCGTCAACAACGGCCACATGATCGAGATGCAGAAGCTCACGCCCTTCTTCGAAAAGGCGAACCCCGACATCAAGCTCAAGTGGGTCACGCTCGAGGAAGGCACGCTGCGCCAGCGCGTGACCACCGACATCGCCACCAAGGGCGGCCAGTTCGACGTGATGACCATTGGCCTGTACGAGGCGCCGATCTGGTCGAAGAAGGGCTGGCTGCAGCCCGTCGCCACCGATGCCGCCTACGACGCCGACGACCTGCTGCCCGCCATCCGCGCCGGCCTGTCGCACGAAGGCAAGCTGTACGCGGCGCCCTTCTACGGCGAGAGCTCGATGCTCATGTACCGCAAGGACCTGGCCGACAAGGTCGGCTTCAAGATGCCCGAGCAGCCCACCTGGGCGCAGGTGAAGGAGCTGGCCGGCAAGATCCATGACCCCAAGGGCGGCCTGTACGGCATGTGCCTGCGCGGCAAGCCGGGCTGGGGCGACAACATGGGCCCGATCACCACCCTCGTGAACACGCATGGCGGCCAGTGGTTCGACATGCAGTGGAAGCCGCAGATCGACACCAAGCCCTGGAAGGACGCGATCGGCTTCTACGTCGACCTCATGAAGGCCTACGGCCCGCCGGGCGCCTCGGCCAACAGCTTCAACGAGAACCTGGCGCTGTTCAACGAAGGCAAGTGCGGCATGTGGGTGGACGCGACCATCGCGGCCTCGTTCATCAGCGACCCGAAGCAGTCGAAAGTGGCCGACAAGGTGGCCTTCGCGCAGGCACCCGTCGCCGTGACGCCCAAGGGCGCCAACTGGCTGTGGACCTGGAACCTCGCCATTCCCGCCAGCTCGACCAAGGGCGCTGCCGCACAGACCTTCGTGAAGTGGGCGACCTCCAAGGAGTACGTCACCCTCGTGGCCAAGGAGAACGGCTGGGCCTCCGTGCCCACCGGCACGCGCAAGTCGACCTACGCGAACCCCGAGTTCCAGAAGGTCGCCAAGTTCGCCGCCGCCGAGAAGAAGGCCATCGACAGCGCCAACCTCAGCGACAGCACGCTGCCCAAGTCGCCGTACGTCGGCGTGCAGTACGCGGCCATTCCCGAGTTCCAGGCCATCGGCACCGGCGTGGGGCAGCAGATGAGCGCGGCGCTGTCGGGCAAGGTCACGGTCGACCAGGCGCTGAAGACCTCGCAGAGCATCGCCGAGCGAGAGATGAAGAAGGCCGGCTACTACAAGTAGCCGGCGCTTTCAAGCCAACGCAACGGGCGATCGGAAAGCGCATGGAAAAGTCTCACCCGTCCAGGGAAGATCCGCTGTGCCGCAACGCAGAGCTCGGCTACAGCCCCTCGTCCGATCTCGACAGGCTCGTGCGCTGCGTGAGCCACGGCACGCCCTCGCCGCTCATCCGGTGGCACTACCACGACGACTACGAGATCCACCTGGTCGTGTCCACCTGCGGAAAAATGTTCGTGGGGGACTACATCGGCACCTTCGAGCCGGGCAACCTCGTGATCACAGGCCCGAGGCTTCCTCACAACTGGATCTCGACGAACGCACCCGCCGGCGGCGTGGCACTGCGCGATCACTGCATCGTCTTCGACCGGGGGCCGCTGGACCGGGCGTCCGAATCGATCTCGGAACTCAAGGACGTGCTGCCCCTTCTGGACCGGTCTGCACGCGGCATCGAATTCTTCGACATGTCGGCGCTCGCCGGCGACTACTTCGGCCGCATCCGCGCCAGCCAGGGCATATCGAGGTTCTCGGTCTTCCTCGAGTTCCTCTGCGTGCTCGGTGAGTGGAAGGATTACCGGCTGCTCTCCAACCCCTGGACCGATGCGGCAGAGGACGCAAGCTCGATGGCGCAGATCGACGCGATCATCGGCTTCATGAACGACCGCTATGCCGAAGACCTCTCGATGCCGCGGGTGGCTCGGCATTTCGGCATGAGCAAGAGCCACTTCTCGCGCCTCTTTCATCGGCGCACGGGCAACACGTTCACGGACTTCCTGATCCAGCTGCGCGTGTCCAGGGCGTGCCAGCTGCTGGCGCATGCGCGCGATCCGATCGCCGCGATCTGTCAGGACGTCGGGTTCAACAACGTCGCCAACTTCAACCGCCGCTTCCTTGCGGTGAAGGGAATGACGCCTTCCGCGTTTCGCAAGGCGTTTGCGGACCCTCGCTGAGGGCGGAGGGCCTCAAGGCCATGTGAACACGTGGTGAGCGCGTGCCTTCGTTGCCGCGATCAGGCGCGCGTTCGGTGCATCGGTGCTGGCCACCCAGTCGCGCGCGGCTTCGGCATTGCGGCCGAACTGCCGATGGCGCGCGACCAGGCGTTCCTCGCGCACCGCGTCGTCGATGTCCACGTACCAGACTTCGTCGAGCATCGCCGCCGCCCCCGCCCAGGGGCCGGCGTCGTGCAGGAGGTAGTTGCCTTCGGTGATGACGAGGGGCGTCGACGGCAGCACCGCAATGGCACCGGCGATCGGCTCCTCGATCTCGCGGCGGAACTCGGGGGCGTAGACGATGTCGCCGTCGGGGCGCTGATTGCGCAGCCGCTGCAGCAGGGCGACGTAGCCGGCGCTGTCGAAGGTATCGGGCGCGCCCTTTCGGTCGGCACGGCCGAGCCGTTGCAATTCGACGTTGGCGAGGTGAAAGCCGTCCATCGGCACGACCTGCGCGCAGCCGGCGCCAGCCGCCTGGCGCAACGCCATCGCGTGCGTGGACTTGCCTGCGCCGGGCGCACCGACCAGCCCCAGCAGCTTGCGCTGGCCGCCAGCCATCAGGGCATGCAGGCGTGTGACTGAATCTGAAGGAAGAAAGAAGGGCTGCGGCATGGCGTTCATGGCTGCAGCGTATCGCCCGCGCCGCCCCGGAGTTTGCCGATGGCGCCTTCGTTCTTTGCACATGGCGCACGGCGCTTCAAAGCCGGGAGGTTCACGCCCGAGCCCCCCGCAGGCAGCCGGAACGCCCCGGGAATACCCTCTGAACCCCCTGCAATCTTCTTGCCTACATTTCTTGTATGCAAGAAAAAGCGATCCTTGCATGCAAAACCTCGACACGACAACGACAGGAGATTTCCATGCCTCGCTTTGCCAAATCGCTCTTCGGACAGGTGGTCATCGCACTGGTGATCGGCGTGCTCGTCGGCCTCTTTGCCCCCGAGTTCGCCGCCAAGCTCAAGCCGCTGGGTGACGGCTTCATCAAGCTGATCAAGATGATCATTCCCGTGCTGGTGTTCTGCGTGGTGGTGCACGGCATCGCCGGCGCGGGCGACCTCAAGCGCGTGGGCCGGGTCGGCGTGAAGGCGCTGATCTACTTCGAGGTGCTGACCACCATCGCGCTGGCGATGGGCCTGGTGCTGGCCTTCGTGTTCGAGCCGGGCGTGGGCATGAACGTCGACCCCAAGGCGCTGGACGCCAGCGCCATGAGCGCCTACGCCTCCAACGCCGACAAGCTCACCAGCGGCGGCACGGTCGAGTTCCTGATGAAGCTCATTCCCACCACGGTGGTGGCCGCCTTCGCCACGGGCGACGTGCTGCAGGTGCTGCTGTTCGCGGTGCTGTTCGGCTGCGCGCTGTCGCTGCTGGGCGATCGCGGCGCGCCGGTGGCGGCGGTGGTCGACGCGCTCTCGCTGGTGCTGTTCAAGATCATGGGCATCATCATCAAGCTGGCGCCGCTGGGCGTGCTGGGCGCCATTGCCTTCACGGTCGGCAAGTACGGCATCGGCTCGCTCAAGCAGCTGGGCATGCTGGTCGCCCTCTTCTATGGCGCGGTGCTGGTCTTCGTGTTCGTGGTGCTGGGGCTGGTGATGCGCATGTCGGGCTTCAGCCTCTGGAAGCTGCTGCGCTACCTGCGCGAAGAGCTGGCCATCGTGTTCGCCACCACCTCGTCGGACAGCGTGCTGCCGCAGATCATGGCCAAGCTGCGCCGCATGGGCATCCGCGACTCGACGGTGGGCCTGGTGATTCCCACGGGCTATTCGTTCAACCTCGACGCGTTCTCGATCTACATCACGCTGGCGGCGGTGTTCATCGCGCAGGCCACCAACACGCCGATCTCGATGGCCGACCTGCTGACCATCCTGGCGATTGCGCTGGTCACCTCCAAGGGCGCGCACGGCGTGCCGGGCTCGGCGATCGTGGTGCTGGCCGCCACGCTGCATGCGATTCCGGCGATTCCTGCCATCGGCCTGGTGCTGGTGCTGTCGGTCGACTGGTTCATGGGCATCGCCCGCGCGCTGGGCAACCTGATCGGCAACTGCGTGGCCACCGTCGCGATCGCCGCGTGGGAAGGCGACATCGACCGCGAACGTGCCCATGCCGTGCTCGACGGCACCTATTCACCCGACGACGAGCCGCTGGCCGAGGCGCCCGTGGTAAACACCGGCACCGCCGCTTCCACCGCCCACTGAAAAAAATGCCCGCCGACGTCAGCCCCACCGCCATCGCCGAACGCGTCGTCGAGGCCATCCTCGCGCAGAAGCTCGCGCCCGGCGACCGGCTCGGCGAGCAGGCGCTGGCCGAGAACTTCTCGGTCAGCCGCACGATGGTGCGCGAGGCGCTGATGCAGCTGCAGGCACGCGGTTTCGTCGAGGTGCAGTCGCGCCGCGGCTGGTACGTGGTGGAGCCCTCGGCCGAGGAGGCGCGCGACGCCTTCTCGGCGCGCCGCATCGTCGAGGCCGGCATCCTCGCGGCCAGCGAGGGCCGCCCGCTGGGCCAGGTGATCCGCAAGCTGCGCGACCACATCGCCGACGAGCAGCGCGCCATCGAAGGCGCCGACGCCGCCACGCGCGCCTTCCTGCTGGCCGACTTCCATGTCTGCCTGGCCGAGCAGATGGGCCACCAGTTATTGGTCGACGTGCTGCGCGACCTCACGGCGCGCACCACGCTGGCGGCCACGCTCTACCAATCGAAGCACGAGGCCGGGCAGTCATGCGCGGAGCACGGCGCGATCGTCGCGGCGCTCGAGGCCGGCAACATCGAGCAGGCGCGCCAGCTCATGCTCGACCACATCGGCAATGTCGAACGCGCGCTGGAGGTCGACGCCACCGCCGAGCCCGATGCGCCGAGCCGGCTGCGCGCCACGCTGGCGCCGGTGGCGCTGCCGCGCGCGGCCAGGCGTTGAAGCTGTGCATTTGTGCCACGATCAGCTATCGATTACATAGCTGACACCCGCCGCCGGCCCTTCGCCTGCGGCGTTTTTCATTGGCAACCCTGTTGCGCCGCACAAGGGCGCGCCGGCTGACACGGCGGCGGGTTCCGGCTCGGCTACAGTCCGAGACACTTATGAACTCTCCCCAACTCCAGCGCGGCGTCTTCCTCGCCCTGCTTGCTGCTGTCACCGTCGCCTTTCTGTGGGTGCTGATGCCGTTCTTCGGCGCGGTGCTCTGGGGGGTGGCGCTGGCGATCCTGTTCACGCCGCTGTTCAAGTGGCTGCTCAAGAAGATGCCCGGCCGGCGCAACGTGGCCGCGCTGTCCACGCTGGCGATCTGCCTGTTCATCGTGATCCTGCCGCTGGCGATGGTGGGCGTGTCGCTGGTGCAGGAGGTGGCGCTGATCACGCAGAGCATCCGCTCGGGCCAGATCAACTTCGCGGCCTACTTCCAGCAGATCCTGGACGCCACGCCGCAGTGGCTGCTGAACATCGTGGAGCGTTTCAACCTGGGCGACATGGCCGCCTGGCAGGCGCGCGTCTCGGCCATCGCGGGCCAGGCCAGCCAGCTCATCGCCAGCCAGGCGTTGGCCATCGGGCAGAACACCTTCGACTTCGTGGTGAGCTTCTTCGTGATGCTGTACCTGCTGTACTTCCTGGTGCGCGACGGCACCTCGCTGTCCAAGACCATGCGCGACGCGCTGCCGCTGGCCAAGCCGCACACGCACTACCTGCTGAACAAGTTCACCACCGTGATCCGCGCCACCGTGAAGGGCAACGTGGCCGTGGCCATTGCGCAGGGCACCATCGGCGGGCTGGCCTTCTGGTTCCTGGGCGTGCAGGGCGCGCTGCTGTGGGCGGTGCTGATGGCCTTCCTGTCGCTGCTGCCGGCCGTGGGCGCGGCACTGATCTGGGGCCCCGTGGCCATCTACTACCTGGCCACCGGTCACTTCTGGCAGGGCGGCGTGCTGATCTTCATCGGCGTGTTCGTGATCGGCCTGGTCGACAACATCCTGCGCCCCGTGCTGGTGGGCAAGGACACGCAGATGCCCGACTACATCGTGCTGATGTCCACCATCGGCGGCATGGCGATCTTCGGCATCAACGGCTTCGTGATCGGACCGGTGATCGCGGCGCTGTTCATGGCGGCCTGGAGCCTCTTTGCGGACTCGGGCCATGTGGGCACGGGGCACGCGACCGAAGACGCCGCAGAAGCCCCGAAGAACGGGCAGGACAAGGCCTGACACCGGTCGCGGCCCTTCCCGGGCCCCGGCGTTCACTCCCTCTGCGCGCATTTCGCGCGCGCATTCGCGCATTCCGTCGCATGACGCTGGGCACCGCCCGGCGACTGCGGGATCGTCGGGCCCTCCACCCACCACGAGGCCTGCCATGCACCTTCCCGCTTTCCTCTCCCGCCCCGCCGCGCGCGGCCTGATCGCCGCTGCCGCGCTCGCCCCGCTCGGCGCCCTGGCCGCCGACCTGAACCTGCGCATCGCCGACGGCACGGCCGCCGGCGCCACGCTCTACGTCGCGCTGTACAACGACGCCGCCAGCTACGCCGAGAGCAAGGCCCTCGCCTCGCAGACCGCGCCCCTGCGCGAAGGCAAGGCCCGCTTCGTCTTCACCGACCTGGCGCCGGGCCGCTATGCGCTGCGCGTGTTCGCCGACGAGAACGGCAACGGCAAGCTCGACACCAACCTGGTGGGCATGCCGATCGAACGCTACGGCTTCTCGAACGACGCCAAGGGCAACCGCGGCGCGCCCGACTTCGAGGCCGCGGCGCTGCGCATCGACGCCGACGCCCAAGCCGTCATCCACCTGCGCTGAGGAGACACGGCCATGGAACGACGCGAACTCCTGCGCCTGCTGGCCACAGCCGGCGCCCTGCCCCTGTTCAGCCCGCTGGCGCGTGCCGCCGGCACCACCGACAACTGGCAAGCCCAGTTCGAAGCCGCCGACGCCCCCTGGAAGATCGGCTTCGCCACGCCCCCGGGCGACCTGCCCCTGACCCGCGCCACCGTGCGCGGGCGTTTTCCCGACGCCGTCGCCGGCACGCTGTTTCGCATCGGCCCGGCCGGCCACGACCTGGGCGGCGAGCGCTACCACCACTGGTTCGACGGCGACGGCATGGTGCATCGCTTCGTCATCGAAGGCGCCGACGTGCGCCACCAGGGCCGCTACGTCGCCACGCCCAAGCGCGTGGCCGAAGTGAAGGCCGGCCGCCACCTCACCGAAGCCTTCGGCACCATGCCGCCGGGCGTGGAGCCGCCCACCTCGGCCGACGCCATCAACGTCGCCAACACCAGCGTGCTGCCGATGCAGGGCGAGGTGCTGGCGCTGTGGGAAGGCGGCTCGGCCACGCGCATCGACGCGCGCACGCTCGACACGCTGGGCGTGAAGACCTGGCGCGCCGACCTCGCGGGCATGCCCTTCTCGGCCCACCCCAAGGTCGACCCGGACGGCACCGTGTGGAACTTCGGCGTGAGCTCGGGCCAGAGCCTGCTGGCGCTGTACGAGATCGCGCCCGGCGGCGCGCTGCGCCGCGCGGCCGTGGTGCCGGTGCCCGAGCTGCCGATGGTCCACGACTTCGCCGTGACCGCGCGGCACCTGGTGTTCCTCATGCCGCCGCTGGTGTACGACAGCAAGCGCAAGGAGGCCGGCGCGAGCTTTCTCGATGCCCACGTCTGGCGGCCTGAACTCGGCATGCGCGCGCTGGTGGTCGACAAGCAGGACTGCGACAAGCGCCAGCTGCTCGAGCTGCCCGCCGGCTTCCTGTTCCACGTCGGCAATGCGTGGGAAGAAGACACGCCGCGCGGTGCGCGCATCCACATCGACTACGTGCGCACGCAGAACGCCGAATCGGTGTTCACCAGCAACCGCGAGGTGATGCGCGCGCGCCGCGTGCGCCGCAACGAACCGCGCCTGACCGTCGCCACGCTCGACCTGGGAATGGGCAAGGCCACGCAGCGGGAACTGCCGTTGGAGGCCGAGTTCCCGCGCATCGACCCGCGCCGCGTCGGCCTGCGCCACCGCCAGGTGGTGCACGCCACGCAGACGCGCGCCGACGTGCCCGGCTTCGGCGCCGTCGCGCGCACCGACATCGAGAGCGGGCGCAGCCAGCGCTTCAGCTACGGCGCGCAGGCCATCGTGGAAGAGCACGTCTTCGTGCCCGACGGCGCCAAGGCCGGCTGGGTGCTGGGCACCGCGCTGGACTTCGGGCGGCAGCGCACGGTGCTGTCGTGCTTCGCCGCCGACCACCTGGCCGCCGGGCCGGTGGCGCAGGCGACGCTGCCCTACGCGCTGCCGCTGGGGTTGCACGGCGCCTTCGTGAAGGCCTGAACGCCGCCCGTTCAGGCGACCTTCGCGATCGGGATCGTCATACCCCGGTGCACCTCCGCCTCGCCGTGCCTGGCCAGCAGCTGCATCAGGTGCTTGCGGATCAGCATGCCCGGCCGGTCGGACTCCATCGAGTACTCCACGCCGCGCCGCCGCGTGTCGACCAGCGCATCGGGGTCGGTCGATTCGAGGATGTCTTTGTCCTCGCGCGTGATCTCCTCGTCGAAGTCGATCAGCATCTGCGCCGCGCAGTCGGCCTCGGTGTCGTTGCGGAACAGCCACTGGCACAGCTGCATGCGCCCGTCGTCGATGGGCGTGAAGCAGTTGATGATGATGTGGCGGATGCCGCTCGGGTACTCGATGTCGAGGCGGCGCGCGAACGGCAGGAAGTAGGCGTTGCGCATGTGGCGCGTGGTGATCGCATCGGTCACGCCACTGATCGCGTGGAACTTCACCGGGTTGGTCGCTTCGATCACCGTCTCGGCGTAAAAGCCCGACTCGTTTTCCACCAGCTCGTACCTGCTCGGCTTCGGGCTTGCGGCCACGCCGAAGGTGGCGCGGTGCACGAAGCTGAAGTGCGAGTTGTCGAAGGAATTTTCGAGCGCGCGCATCGGGCTGGTCTGCCACTCCTCGTAGAACTGGAAGATGGTGCGATAGCCCGGGTCGTCGAACTCGGGAATGGCCGGAATGTCGGCGATGGGTTCTTCCAGCGCCACCCAGGCATAGCCGTAGCGCGCGGTGCAGGGGTAGGCCGTGGTCCTGTACTCGGGCGAGATCTTGCGGTCGGGCTCGTACTGCGGAATGCGCACCACCTGGCCGCTGCGGTCGTAGGTCCAGCCGTGGTAGCCGCACTGGATCGCGCCCTGCCCGCAGGCCTTGCCTTCGCCATCCACGCACCAGCCCTTCGAGAGCTTCGCGGTGCGGTGGCAGCAGCGGTCGCGCAGGGCAGCCGGCTGACCGTCGGCGTCGAGAAACAGAACGATGTCTTCGCCCAGCAGCCGGAAGGGCTTGGGGCCGTGGGCCAGTTCGGTGAGCGGCATGACGGCATGCCAGAACTTGCGGAAGACGGGTTGTCGGGTGACGAGCATGGGCGAACTCCTTCGTTGTTGCGTGGGGGAACGAACGTGAAAGAGCAATTTCCTGCTTCGTCGGCATGCCGGTTGAAAAGGCATGCGCGAGGCTGAACGCTTCTACTCTGCGCCGATCGACTTGCAATTAGCGCGCCCGGATTGTGGCGCGCCCTTGTCGCGCGTCCAAGCCCCGCGCCGCCATGCCCGAGCGCCGCACCCTGGCATGCCTCATGCAAGACAGCGAGCAAGAGTAGAAGCGTTCAGCAGCGCACGCACCAACCCCGTGCGCCCGCCCGGAAATTGCTCTTGAGGCGCCTCCCGCCCGCGGTGGGAGGCATCCGTCAAGACCACCGACTCCGAGGCCCCACCATGCAACGCCGATCCTTTCTTGCCGCCGCTGCCGCCACCCTCGCCGCCCCTGCCGTTTTCGCGCAGGGCGGCAAGCTCACACCGCTCAAGTTCACGCTCGACTTCCGCATCAACGGCCAGACCGCGCCCTTCTTCCTGGCGCAGGCCAAGGGCTACTACCGCGACGAGGGGCTGGACGTGACGATCGACACCGGCGCCGGCTCGGTCGCATCGATCACCCGCATCGCGAGCGGCGTCTACCAGCTGGGCCTGGGCGACATCAGCTCGCTGGTCGAGTTCAATGCACAGAACCCGGGCACGCCGGTGGTGCAGGCCGTGTACCAGTACTACAACCGTGCACCGTTCGTGATCATCGGGCGCAAGGACCGCGGCGTGACCGGCGACTTCAAGAGCCTCACCGGCAAGAAGGTCGCGGCCGCCGCCGTCGAGTCCACGCGCCGCGCCTGGCCGATGGTGGCGCGCAAACAGGGCATGCGCGGCGACGCCTTCCAGTGGCAGACCACCGACTTCAGCGCGCGCGACAACGTGATGGTGCGCGGCGACGTCGATGCCGCCACCTACTTCCACGACTCGGCCGTCTCGCTCTTCGCGCGCATGAAGGCCGACGAGCTCTCGGTGCTCAAGTACGCGGACGCGGGCGTCAACCTGTACGGCAACGCGATCCTCGCGAGCAGCAACCTCATCGCGCAGAACCCGAAGGTGGTGGCGGCTTTCTTGCGCGCAACCAACCGCGCCATCGTCGAGACCTTTGCCAACCCGGTGCCCAGCATCGCGGCCATGCGCCAGCGCGAACCGATCCTGGACGAGAAGGTCGAACTCGAACGCTGGGGCCTCACGGCGCAGTACGTGGGCGCGGCGGACACGCGCGGCCACGGGCTGGGCGACATCCGCAAGCTCACGCTCGAACAGCAGGTCGACGAGGTGGCCGACACCTTCGGCCTGAAGACGCGGCCCTCGGCCGACGCCCTCTTCAACGGCGCGATGTTGCCTGCGCGCAGCGAGCGCCTTCTTCCCGCACCCAAGGCATGAACCTTCCTGAAAACTCCACCTCCGCCCTCCCCGAAGAAATCACGCTCGACGAGCGCGACGGCCGCTACCTGCGCAAGGCCATCGTGTGGTCGCACGCCGCGCGCCGGCGCGGCAACCGGCCCTTCGGCTCGGTCATCGTCTCGGCCGCCGGCGAAGTGCTGGCCGAGGCCGCGAACAGCAACGCAGAAACCGGCGACTGCACCGCGCACGCCGAAGTGAACGCGCTGCGCGCATTGGCCGGCCGCGGCCTCACGCGCGAAGAACTGGCGGGCGCCACGCTCTATGCGTCGGGCGAACCGTGCGTGATGTGCGCGGGCGCGATCTTCTGGTCGAACATCGGCCGCGTGGTGTTCGGCATCGACGCGCAGCGGCTGCGCGTGTTCCGTGGCGAGCGGCAGGACCAGCGCGACGCGGAGTTGTCGTGCCGCGACGTGTTCCGTGCGTCGCCGCATCCGATCGAGTGCATCGGGCCTGCGCTCATCGATGAAGCGGCTGCCGCGCACGACGGCGCCTGGAAGACCTGAGCCAGCGCACTAGACTCGCCGCATGCCCTGGCACGCCCGTCTCCACCTCGCCTACCAAAAAGAAGCCGACCGCAGCGTCGCCCGTTTCCGCCACGACGGCCCGCTGCGCATCCTGCAGAGCCTCTACCCCGAGGGCGATGCGGTGTGCCACAACGTGCTGGTGCACCCGCCCGGCGGCCTCGTGGGCGGCGACACGCTCGACATCGACATCGAAGCCGCCGACGGCAGCCACGGCCTGATCACCACGCCCGGCGCCTCGCGCTTCTACCGCTCCGAAGGCGAGACCGCGCTGCAACGCACGCGCATCCGCCTCGCACCGGGCGCGCGGCTCGAATGGCTGCCGCTCGAAGCCATCTGCTACAGCGGTTGCCAGGCCGAGAACCGGCTCACGCTCGAGGTCGCACCGGGCGCGGAGATGATCGGCTGGGACGTGTGCGCACTCGGCCTGCCGAATGCCCACCAGCCCTTCGAACGCGGCACCTACCTGCAGCACATCGAGGCGCCCGGCGTGTGGCTGGAGCGCGGGCGCATCGATGCGAGCGACCACCGCCTGCTGCAAAGCCCGCTGGGCTTGGGCGGCCACCGCTGCCTCGCCTCGCTGTTCGTCGTGGCGGGTTCGCCGATGGCCAAGGCACGGCGCGAGGCCCTGCTCGCGCAGGCGCGTGGGCTGCTCGACGTGCACGAACTGCACGAGAGCGCGGGCGCGACCAGCCCACATGCGGAGGTGGTGGTGCTGCGTGTGCTCGCGCCGGTGGTCGAGCCTGCGATGCAGCTGCTGCGACAGGTCTGGCAGGCGTGGCGCAGCGAGCTGTGGCAACTGCCGGCCGCCACGCCGCGCATCTGGGCGACCTGAGACGCAGCCGGCAGTCGCCGCTACTGTCGTGTCTTCAGGCGGTAGGTGCCGTTGAACGGATACGGGGACGAACCGTTCTGCCCCACCGCCTGCACGTCGACCGTCAGCGTCTTGCCCGAGAAAACGAACGCGCCCGTGAGGCGCGGCCTGCGCTCCTTCTCGTAGTGCTCCCGCAGCCGGAGGTCGACAGGGTGCGTGGAGGGCGCCTTCTTCTCGGCCGCCTTGTCGAACTCGCTCACCTCGTACACCGAGGCGTCGGCTGCGTCGATGCGCCCTTCGATCGACGGCACCCGGATGCGGGATTCGAGTTCGTAGCTGCGGTGGAAGATCAGCGACACAGGGTCATGCACCATCAAGCCCCGGGTGGCGTAGAGCGTGACCTCGTAGCCGTCGGCGGTCCGGGTGACGGTCGCGTCGGGCTTGTTGCCTGTTGCCGTGCACCCGGCGAGCGCGAGCGCGGACAGCATCCAGGACACGGTGCGCATGCGTCGGTTCGCAGAAGAAGGAGTGGGCATGCAACGGCGCGCTCGTGAAGGAGCGCCGAGTATGGCCGCACAGCCCCCGCCTTCAACCGCAGGCGATCTTTCCGGACGGCGCGCTGCGCAGCCTGTTGAGAAACGCCAGCTGCACCCTGGCCGTTTCGCTGCCCTGCCCGGCAGCGCGCAGCATCCACGTGCGCGCTTCGCAGCGGTCGGCCTTCACGGCCGGGCCGTACAAAGTCTGCCCCGTCAGCAACACCATGCCCAGCATCTCCTGCGCCTCGGGATGGCCTTCGGTGGCGGCCTGGCGCAGTTGCTCGAGCATCGTGCGGTAATCGCGTGCGGCCTGCGCTTCGAGGGCGAGCTGGTAGCGCTGCTCGGTCTGCAGATCGACGTTCGCGTCGAAGGGCTTGGCCGCGGCGATGGCGGCGACTAGGCACAGCGCGCCTGACAGGACAATGCGCCAGCGCAGCGACCAACTGACGATCTGGTTGAGTTCGGATGACATCGGTTTTTTCTCCACGGGTTGCGTGGCACCGATGGTCCCGCGAAGGCGCGCGCAGGAGAAACTGGAATTCACGCAGGACGCCTCAGGCGCCGCCTGAGCCCCCGTTCAGAACATCGCCAGCACCGCCGCATTCACCGCATAGCCGCCGGCCGTCAGGAACACGAACAGCAGCGCCCCCAGCTTGAGCGGTTGCGCCCCCGCCTTGCGCAGGCTGGCGGCGCTGGTGCGCAGGCCCATCGCGGCCATGGCGGTGGCCAGCAGCAGCGTGTCGAGTTGCACCAACGCGGCGACGAGTGCATGCGGCAGCACGTCGAGCGAATGCACGGCGCTCACGGCGATGAACAGCACGGCGAACCATGGCACGCGCACCTGGCGCCAGCACGCGCCCAGGCTCGACGCGCCCGGCGTCGAGGCCGCCACGCGGAACGACAGGCCCATGAGGAACGGCGCCAGCATCATCACGCGCAGCATCTTCTCGACCACGGCCGCGTTCGCCGCGCCCGGGCTGACGGCCTCGCCCACCGCGACCACCTGCGCCACCTCGTGGATGGTGGAGCCCGCGAAGAGGCCGAAGGCATGTTCCGTGAGCCCGAGGTACGGATAGACCAGCGGGTACGCCACCATCGACAGCGTGCCGAACACGACCACCGTGGCGACGGCGATCGACACCTTGTGCTCTTCGCCGCGCACCACAGGCTGCGTCGCCATCACGGCGGCGGCGCCGCAGATGGCGCTGCCCGCGCCGATGAGCGCGGCCGTCTCGCGGTCGAGCCCCAGCCAGCGCGTGCCGATGCGCACGGCGAGGCCGAAGGTCAGCGCCACCATCGCCATCGCGATCAGCACGCCGGGCCAGCCGACGGCGCCGATGTCGCTCAGCGAGATGCGAAAGCCGTAGAGCACGATGCCCGCGCGCAGCAAGGCGCTGCGCGCGAAGTCCACGCCCGCGCCGGTGCGCTGCGACACCGCGGGGAACACCGTGTTGCCCGCCACCATGCCCAGCGCGATGGCCAGCGTGAGCGCGCTCAGGCCCAGGTGCACCATCGGCGGCCATTCGGCCAGCAGCGCGGCGGCGGTCGCCAGCAGTGCAGACAGCAACACGCCGGGGCCGCAGCGGCGAACAAAGGAGAAACCGGGCAAGGAGGCGGCAAGGGAGGACATGGACCCGAGCTTAGGAATCGACACCCCATGAGTCAAAGACATAAACTTCACCGATGCATGAAGTTAAGTTATGACCCTGAACCTGCACCTGGTGCGCCTGTTCGTCGCCGTGGCCGAGGCGGGCAGCTTCTCGCGCGCGGCCGAGGGCCTGTGGATCAGCCAGCCGGCGGTGTCCAAGGGCATCCGTGAGCTGGAGCACCAGCTCGACCTGACGCTCATCGAGCGCGGCGCGGGCAAGGGCTTGCGGCTCACGGAGGCCGGCGCGTCGCTGCTCACGCATGCGCGCGGCATCTTCGCGATGGAGCGCGCGGCGCTGGACGACGTGCGCGCGCGCGTCGGCGTGCAGCGCGGCAGCCTCACGCTGGGCGCCAGCACCACGGTGGCGAGCTACTGGCTGCCGCCGCAGATCGCGGCCTTCTGCGCGGCTTATCCGGCGGTGGTGCCGCGCGTCACGGTCGGCAACACGCAGTGGGTGTGCGAGCAGCTGCTCGAATGCCGCATCGACCTTGCGCTGGTCGAGGGTCGCGTGGACGAAGAGCGCGTGGACGTGCGCGAATGGACCACCGACCCGCTCGCCATCGTGGCGCCGCCCGACGCCGCCCTGCCCCGGCGCGGCGTGACGGCCGCGCTGCTGGGCCGGCAGAACTGGATCCTGCGCGAGCCGGGCTCGGGCACGCGCCAGGCCACCGAGGCGCTGTGCGCGGCGCACGGCATCGACGCGCCGCCGTGGATGGAAATGGCGAGCAACGAAGCCATTGCGCGCACCGTGGCCAGCGGCGTCGGCATCTCGATGCTGCCGCGCGTGGTGGTGGCCGACATGCTCGCGCTGGGCACGCTGCGCGAGCTGAAGCTGCCGGGCGCGGTGCTGTCGCGGCCGCTGTACCGGCTGGCCTTGAAGAACCGGCCGCTCTCGCCGGCGGCGCTGCGGATGGCGCAGATCCTCGACGCCTCGTGACAATAAAAAAGGGCGCACCGTGTGCGCCCTTTTTTCCTTCAACCGCTACCCGTCAGCAGCAGCGCCCCTTGCCCGCGCCGTAGCGCGCCTCGAGCCGTTCGCGGAAGAATTCCTCGTAGCTCATCGGCGCCCGGTCCGGGTGGGTGGCCGCCATGTGCGTCAGGTAGACGTCGTAGTCGGGCAGCCCGACCATGAGCCGCAGCGACTGCTTGATCGAGCGGGCGATGTAGCGCCCGGCTTCCGGCATGGCGAGGCCCATGGCGTGCTTGCGTTCGCTCAGTGGGCGGCGGACGAGGCCGCGCCCATCGCCTCGAACGGCGTCTCCTGCGTGGTCGGCCGGTTGGCCGCGCGAGCGGCCAGGCAGGCCTTGATGCTGTAGACCAGCACGCTCAGCACCACGAAGATGAAGAGCGCGCACAGCGCCGCGTCGAGCCGGTCGTTGAAGACGATGCGCGACATGGCTTCGGGCGTCTTGGCCGGCGCGATCAGCACGCCGTTGGCCAGGCCGTCGGCGTACTTGGCCGCGTGCGACAGGAAGCCGATCTTCGGATCGCTCGAGAAGATCTTCTGCCAGCCCGCCGTCAGCGTGCAGGCCAGCAGCCACACGGCCGGCGCCGCCGCCACCCAGGCGTAGCGCTCGCGCTTCATGCGGAACAGCACGACCACGCCCAGCATCAGCGCCACCGCGGCCAGCATCTGGTTGGAGATGCCGAAAAGCGGCCACAGCGTGTTGATGCCGCCCAGCGGATCGACCACGCCCTGGTACAGGAAGTAGCCCCAGGCCGCCACGCACAGCGCGGTGGCGATCAGGTTGGCCGGCAGCGAGTCGGTGCGCTTGAGCGCGGGCACGAAGCTGCCCAGCAGGTCCTGCAGCATGAAGCGGCCGGCGCGTGTGCCGGCGTCCACCGCCGTGAGGATGAAGAGCGCCTCGAACAGGATCGCGAAGTGGTACCAGAAGGCCATCATGGCCTGCCCGCCGATCACCTGGTGAAGGATGTGGGCCATGCCCACGGCCAGCGTCGGCGCGCCGCCGGTGCGCCCGAGGATGGTGGTCTCGCCCACGTCCTTGGCCGTCTGCAGCAGCATCTCGGGCGTGACCACGAAGCCCCAGCCGGAGATCGTTGCCGCGGCCTGTTGCACCGTGGTACCGACCAGCGCGCCCGGGCTGTTCATCGCGAAGTAGATGCCCGGCTCGATGCACGAGGCCGCCACCAGCGCCATCACGGCGACGAAGGATTCGGCCAGCATGCCGCCGTAGCCGATGAAGCGCGCGTGGCGTTCGTTGTCCAGCATCTTGGGCGTGGTGCCCGAAGAGATCAGCGCGTGGAAGCCCGAGACGGCACCGCAGGCGATGGTGATGAACAGGAACGGGAACAGGCTGCCCGACCACACCGGGCCGTTGCCCTGCGCGAACTGCGTGATGGCAGGCATCTGCAGCGTGGGCATCACGACCACGATGCCGATGGCCAGCGCGATGATCGTGCCGATCTTCAGGAAGGTCGAGAGGTAGTCGCGCGGCGCCAGCAGCAGCCACACCGGCAGGCTGGCGGCCACGAAGCCGTAGCCCACGAGCATCCAGGTGAGCGCCTTGCCGTCGAAGGTGAAGGCCGGGCCCCACACCGGGTGCTGGCTGACCCACTGGCCGCCGAAGATGGCCGCCATGAGCAGCACGAAGCCGATCACCGACACCTCGCCGATGCGGCCCGGGCGGATGTAGCGCAGGTACACGCCCATGAACAGCGCCACCGGAATCGTCGCGGCGACCGTGAAGCTGCCCCAGGGCGATTCGGCCAGCGCCTTCACCACGATGAGGGCCAGCACCGCCAGGATGATGATCATGATCATGAAGGTGCCGAACAGCGCGATCATGCCGGGCACCACACCCATCTCCTGCTTGACCAGGTCGCCCAGCGATCGGCCGTCACGGCGCGTGGAGATGAACAGGATGATGAAGTCCTGCACCGCCCCCGCGAACACCACGCCCGCCAGCACCCACAGCAAGCCGGGCAGGTAGCCCATCTGCGCCGCGAGCACCGGGCCCACCAGCGGGCCGGCGCCCGCGATGGCCGCGAAGTGGTGGCCGAACAGCACGTTCTTGTCGGTCGGCACGTAGTCCAGGCCGTCGTTGTGGCGGTGCGCGGGCGTCTTGCGGTTGGCGTCCAGCCCCAGCACCTTGTCGGCGATGAACAGGCTGTAGTAGCGGTAGGCGATCAGGTAGGTGCAGAGCGCGGCGGTCACGACCCAGAGGGCGTTGATGCTTTCCCCCCGGCTCAGGGCGACGGTGCCCAGCGCAAAAGCGCCGAGCACGGCCACGGCCAGCCACACCAGATGGCGGCGAATGTTGGGCATGCGGATGTCTCCTCGATATGAACCGGGCGAGTGTTCCCCGCCCGCCGCCGGGCCGCATCCGTCGAACTGCGCGGGCCGGGCGGGTGGAATTGCCTAATGGATAACCCCTATCCACGCCCGGATCGCCTCCACCGGACCGCCGCGGGAAGCGCCGCAAATCCGTTGCGCACACATTAGATGTGATAAATTCACATTCACTAACAATGTGAAACATCTCTGACGAGTCCACGATGACCCAGCATTCGCAGGCACGCGCCCCCCGCGGCTTCACATTGATCGAGGTCATGATCACGGTGGTCATCGTGGCCATCCTGGCGTCGATCGCCCTGCCCAGCTACCAGCAGTACATCGTGCGATCGAAGCGCTCGGCGGCCCAGGCGCAGATGATGGACATCGCCAACCGGCAGCAGCAGTTCCTCATTGCCAACCGCGGCTACGCCGACAAGACGGCACTGACTGCCAGCGGCTACAGCCTGCCCGCCGAAGTCAGCAGCAACTACAGCTACGACGTCGCTCTGCAGGAATCCGGCCCGCCCACCTTCACGATCACCTTCACCGCGATCGGCAGCCAGCAAAGCGACGGCAACCTCGGGCTCACCAGCGAAGGCGTGAAGACGCCGCCCAACAAATGGTGAGCCCCGCCTTGCAGCGCCAGCGCGGCGCCACGCTGATCGAGGTGCTGGTCACCCTGCTCGTGCTGGCCTTCGGCCTGTTCGGCCTCGTCGGCCTGCAGGCCCGGCTGCAGGCCTCCGAGATGGAGTCGTACCAGCGCTCGCAGGCGCTGATCCTGCTCAACGACATGGCCAACCGCATCGCCATCAACCGCCGCGTGGCGGCCAGCTACGCCACCAGCGCACCGCTGGGCGGCACCGATGCCTGCCCCACCGGCACCGGCACGCGCCAGCAGATCGACGCCAGGGAGTGGTGCAACGCGCTGCAGGGCGCGGCCGAGTTCTCGGGCAACGACAAGCTGGGCACCGTCATCGGCGGGCGCGGCTGCGTGCAGGACATGGGCAACAACGAGTACCTCGTGACCGTCGCCTGGCAGGGCCTGGGCCCGATCTCGGCGCCGCCGGCTGGCGTGGCCTGCGGCAAGGACCTCTACGACACCGGTACCAAGTGCATCAACGACCTGTGCCGCCGCACCGTGACCACGCTCGTGCGCATCGGATCGCTCTCATGAACCCGCGCCCCACCGCACGCCGCGCCCAGCGCGGGCTGACGCTGATCGAGCTGATGGTGGCCATCACCATCATGCTCATCGTGATGGCCGCGCTGCTCACGCTGTTCCTCAACGTGAGCGGCTCCCAGCGCGAGATGGAACGCGTCAACCGCCAGATCGAGACCGGGCGCCTGAGCATCTTCGTGCTCGAGAACGAACTCTCCCACGCGGGCTTCTGGGAAAACTACATGCCCGAGTTCGACGACCTCACGGTCAGCGCCGCGCCCACGCACGTGCCCACCGGCGCCGTGCCCGACCCGTGCCTGGCCTACTCGGCGGCGAACTGGACCGAGGACTACAAGCGCCAGCTGCTCGACCTGCCCGTGCAGGTCTACAGCAGCGTGCCCGCCACCTGCACCGACCTGCTGACGCACAAGAAGGCCAACACCGACGTCCTCGTGGTGCGCCACGCCGAAACCTGCCTGCCCGGCACGGCGCATTGCGACGCCGACGCGGCCGGGGCGATGTACTTCCAGTCGTCGCTGTGCGGCACGCAAAAGCCCTCGTCGTTCGACCTCTCGACCGGCGCCTTCGACCAGATGTTCCTCAAGGACTGCACCACCCCTTCGCCCAAGCGCAAGCTGGTGGCCGACATCTACTACGTGCGCGACTACGCCGAGGCCGTGGGCGACGGCATTCCCACGCTGGCACGCTCGCGCTTCGACCTGGTGGGCGGCACGCTCGCGCAGCAGCCGCCCACGGCGCTGATCGAAGGCGTCGAGGGCTTTCGCGTCGAGCTCGGACTGGACACGCTGAGCAAGACCGGCGCCGCCGTCAACTACACCCAGGCCATCGCCTGGGCCGACCCGGCGAACAAGTCCACCCCGTCCAACCGCGGCGACGGCAGCCCCGACGGCGCCTTCGTGCACTGCGGCGCCACCTGCACCGCCGACCAGCTGGTCAACACGGTGGCCGTGAAGCTGTATGTGCTGGCGCGCGCCACCGCCATCTCCCCGGGCCACACCGACACGCGCACCTACCAGATGGGCGCCGCCACGCTCGGGCCGTTCAACGACCACTACAAGCGGCACGCGTTCGCGACCACCGTGCGCCTGACCAACGTCACCGGCCGGAGGGAAACGCCATGAAGCCACGCGCCCCGTCCGCAGTCGCCCCTCAGCGCGGCGCCGCGCTGATCATCGGGATGATCATGCTGCTGCTGATCACGCTCGTGGTCACCGCCGCCTTCAACCTCAGCGGCGCCAACCTCAAGGCCGTGGGCAACCTGCAGACCCGCAACGAAGCCGTGGCCGCCGCCAACCGCGCGATCGAGGAGGTCGCGGCCAGCCTGCTGGTGCCCGGCAGCGACGGCACCCCGTCGCTCGCGCCGCCGCAGGGCACCGTGAGCATGGTCGACATCAACAACGACGGCGTGGACGACTACAAGGTCACCGTCGCCCCGCCCGTGTGCGTGCGCGCCACCAAGGCCGTCGACAGCGGCGGCGGCGGCAGCACGGGCCCAGGCGGCATCACGGGCGGCGCCTCCAGCAGCGGCTCGGGGCTCGCGGCCCTGCCCGACCAGTACAACGCCGTGTGGGACATCAGCACCACCGTGACCGACACCACCCCCGGCGCCACCGGCACCACCACCTCCGTGCGCCAGGGCGTGCGGGCGCTGCTCAACAAGGCGCAGTTCGAAGCGCTGTGCGCGCCGCCGCCGGTCGCGCCAGCCGAACCCGCGCCGGCCGCCTCTTGAACCACGACGATGAACGGGTCCCCGCCATGACAAGGAAACTACTCACCACGCTGTGGGCCGCCGTGCTGCTCGCGCTGCCGATGCAGGCGGCGCAGGCGGAGGACATCGACCTCTTCGTGGGCTACAACCCCGCCGTCACCCAGGCCCCGAACGTGCTGTTCGTGCTGGACAACACGGCCAACTGGAACCAGCCCTTCACCGCCGAGCTCAACGCGCTCGCCAGCGCCTTCGAAAGCCTGCAGGCCGACAAATTCAAGGTCGGCCTGATGATGTTCACCGAGACCGGCCAGGGCAATTCGAACAGCGACGGCGGCTACGTGCGCGCCGCGGTGCGCACGCTCGACAGCGGCACCAAGCTCAAGTACGGCGCCATGATCCGCAGCCTGGACAAGGTGGCCGACAAGTCCAACGGCGGCAAGGCCGGCAAGACCATGGCCGAGGTCTACCGCTACCTGGCCAGCGCCGCGCCCATCGCCGGCAACGGCAAGGTCAAGACCGACTACACCGGCAACGTGAGCGGCACCGCGGCATCGAAGGCCATCTACGCGCTCACGCGCAACGCCCTGGCCAGCGTCAACGCCAGCACCTATGTCGGCCCGAGCACCGAGAACTGCATCGGCACCTTCGTCATCTACATCAGCAACGGCGCAGCGCAGGACAACAACAACGACAACCAGCTCTCCAACGAAGCCCTGCGCGCCGCCGGCGGCAGCACCGCCCAGATCACGCTCAGCCCCAGCGGCTCGCAGGACAACACGGCCGACGAATGGGCGCGCTTCCTGCAGACCAGCATGGGCGTCAAGGTCTACACCATCGAGGCCGCCAAGGCCACCCAGGGCCAGGGCCCGGGCTGGAGCGCGCTGCTGCAGAGCATGGCCAAGCAGAGCAACGGCGAGTACTACGACCTCTCGAGCAAGCCCGAACTCGGCGCCGCGCTCGGCGAGGCGCTGGACGACATCTTCAGCAAGATCCAGTCGGTCAACAGCGTGTTCTCCTCGGTGAGCCTGCCCGTGAGCGTGAACACCCAGGGCACCTACCTGAACCAGGTGTTCGTGGGCATGTTCCGCCCCGACGAGAACGCCTTTCCGCGCTGGAACGGCAACCTCAAGCAGTACAAGCTCGGGCTGGACAGCAGCAGCCAGCTGATCCTGCAGGACGCCGACGACAAGAACGCGGTCAACAACCAGACCGGCTTCATCGCGCCCTGCGCACGCAGCTTCTGGACGCCGGCCGCCAGCGACACCGACGCCTACTGGAGCTTCCGGCCGTCCGGCGACTGCCTCAAGAAGGAAGCCGCGGACAGCCCCGACGGCAACGTGGTGGAAAAAGGCGCGCAGGGCTACATGCTGCGCGGCATCGTGCCGGCCGTGCGCAACATGAAGACCTGCGCGGCGGGAAGCTGCACCGCCCTCACCGCCTTCGACGACGCCAACACGGCCATCACCACCACCGCACTCGGCGTTACCGCAACCACCGAGCGCACCCAGCTCATCAACTGGGCGCGCGGCCTGGACAACAAGGGCGACGAACGGCCCAACGCCCAGGGCAACCCGGTGCCCTCGAGCGCCATGCGCCCGTCCGTGCACGGCGACGTCGTGCACTCGCGCCCGGTGGCCATCAACTACGGCACCGACGCCTCGCCCCAGGTCGTGGTGTTCTACGGCGGCAACGACGGCGTGCTGCGCGCCATCAACGGCAACCGCAACACGGCCATCGGCGGGGCCGCCGCAGGCTCCGAGCTGTGGTCGTTCATGCCGCCCGAGTTCTACGGCAGCCTCAAGCGGCTGTACGACAACACCACGCGCATCAACTTCCCCGGCCTGCCCGTCAGCCTGGGCGCGGTGGCGCCCAAGCCCTACGGCATGGACGGCGCGGTCGCGGCCTACCGCCAGGGCAGCACCGCCTGGCTCTACGCCAGCATGCGCCGCGGCGGCCGGCTGGTCTACGCCTTCGACGTCTCGTCGCCCGCCGCGCCCACGCTGAAGTGGCGCAAGGGCTGCCCCAACCAGAACGACGACACCGGCTGCGACACCGGCTTCGAAGGCATCGGCCAGACCTGGTCGGCGCCGAAGGTGCTGCGCGCCACCGGCTACGGCAGCGGCAGCAGCCCTCTGCTGATCTTCGGCGGCGGCTACGACAAGTGCGAAGACGTCGACACCAACAGCGCCGCCCAGGCCTGCGGCGCCGGCGTGAAGGGCAACCGGATCTACGTGCTCGACGCCAACACCGGCGCGCAGCTCAAGGTGTTCACCACCGCCCGCCCCGTGGTCGGCGAAGTGACGGTGGTCACCGACGCCCTGGGCATCGCCACCATCGCCTACGCCGCCGACCTGGGCGGCAATGTCTACCGCATCGCCATCGGCAGCGCGGCCCCGTCCGCCTGGGCCATGACCCAGATCGCCTCGCTCGGCTGCGACACGGTGACCACCTGCACGCCGAACCGCAAGTTCATGTTCGGCCCCGACGTGGTCGCGGACAACGGCGCCTACGTCGTGCTGCTGGGCTCGGGCGACCGCGAGAAGCCGCTGCGCCACTACAACGTCGCACTCGGCGTGGCCAACCGTTTCTACATGCTGGTCGACAAGCCCACCGACGCCACCTGGCTGACCAGCGAGGCCGACCGCTGCGGCACCGGCAACGAAGTGCTGTGCCATACCTCGCTGCAGGCCATCACCGACGCGAGCACGCCGAGTTCGTCCGACCTCGCCACCAAGAAGGGCTGGTACCTCGGGCTCGCAGCGGGCGAACAGGTCGTGACCGGTTCGGTGACCGCCTACGGCACCACCACCTTCAACACCCACACGCCCACCAACCCCAACACGCAGTCGTGCCGGGCCGACCTGGGCACCGCGCGGGTCTATAACGTGTCGTACGTCAACGCGGCCGCCCAGGGCACCAACGGGCGCTTCCAGAACGTGGTGGGCGGCGGCCTCGCGCCCACGCCGGTCGTGGGCCGTGTCCAGCTGGACGGCGATGGCGGTATGCGCGACGTGGTCATCGGCGCCAACCCCGACTCCTTCCTCAGCCCCAAGGGCACCGCGCCCAAGGCCGCCTTCAAGCAGCCCAAGGGCCGGGTCTACTGGTTCATCCAGAAGTAAAGCCGTGCACCCGCGCATGCGCAACCCCCACCCCAGGCAGGCCCGCAACCGGCCGCGCGGCTTCACGCTCATCGAGCTGATGGTCACGCTGGCCGTGCTGGTGGTGCTGATCGCCATTGCCGTGCCCTCGTTCGACGGCATCCGGCTGTCCACCCGCCTGAGCAGCTACAGCACGGCGCTGGTCGCGGGCAGCCAGCTGGCGCGCAGCGAGGCCATCAAGCGCAACGCCCCCGTCACTCTGTGCGCCTCGGCCAACGGCACCAGCTGCAGCACCAACGGGCAGTGGGAAGCCGGCTGGATCGTGCGCAGCGACACGCAGGTGCTGCGCGTCGAGCCCGCGGCCGCCAGCGGCTACCGGCTGCGCGAGGCCGGCGGCGCCAGCGCCGTCGTGTTCCAGGCCACGGGCCTGGGCGCCGGCCAGAGCCGCATCACCATCTGCCGCGCCACCCCGAGCGCCGACCAGTCGCGCGCCGTGAGCATCAGCGCCACCGGGCGCACCACCGTCACCCGGGCGAGCGGCGGCACCTGCGCCGCGACCTGACCCGGCCGGCCGAGGGGGTCCGCCGGACGAACGACAATAGGGCCCTGTGGCAAGCCCGGGCGCCGGTCCCGCCTCTCTTGCCTTGACGACCTTCACCAGGAACAACGCTCCCGCATTCATGGAACACCGGCTGGACTGGGCCCTTGCCGCCTGCGCTCGCATCCTCAGGCCCGTGGTCCGGCTGGCGCTGGCCATGGGCGTCAAGCACCCGCACCTCGAAGCCCTGCTGCGCGACCTGCTCATCGAGGAAGCCCAGCGCACCTGGCGCGCCCAGGGCGTGACCAAGCCCAACCTCAGCCAGATTTCGGTCACCACCGGGCTGAACCGCAAGGTCGTCACCGCCAAGGTCCGCGCCACCGTCGACCCGCTGCCCCACACCGAGCTGTCAGCGGCTGCCAAGACTTTTACGTTGTGGTTACAGATGACCACCGACGACGACACCCTGCGCCGCCTGCCCGTCGTCACCGAGGGTGACGGGCCCTCGTTCGAACGCGTGGCCCGCCTGGCCAGCCGGGGCAACGTGCACCACCGCACCATCCTCGACGAGCTGGTGCGCCTGCAGATGGTGGCCGAGAGCGACGGCAGCGCCGAACTCACGGCCGACGGCTTCGTGCCGGTGGAAGACCTGCAATCGATGCTCGCCTTCCTGGGCGACAACGGCCGCGACCACCTGCTCGCCGCCGTCTCCAACACCCTGGGCGAGCAGCCCCGCATGCTCGAGCGCGCCGTGTACGCGCGCGGGCTCACGCTGGCCGACTGCACGGCCATCGAACGCCTCGTGCGCGAACGCTGGGCCGGCCTGCACCACGAGCTGGCCCGCGAGATGACCGAAGCCGTCGACCGCGTACCCCCCGAGGCCAAGGCCTCCGCGAAGGCGCGCATCCGCGTCGGCATCTACACGTATTACGAAGACGAAGAAGGCGCGCCCGCCCCCGGAGCGCCCCAGCACAACGAGTCCCACCGATGAACACGCCTCCCCTCTCCTTGCGACTCGTGCGCGGCCTGCTGATGGCCGGCGCCATGGCCCTGCTTCTGTCCTGCGGGGGAGGCGGCGGTGGCAGTGGCGGCGGCACATTGGGCTTCGGCACCTCCGGCACCACGGCCACCGGTAACGGCAACGGAGGTGGGGGCGGCGACGGTGGCTCGGGTGACGCCGGCTCCGGCAGCGGCACGGGCAACGGCAGCACCGGAAGCACCGGCGGCGGCGGCGACAGCACCGCCGGCAACACCAACGGCGACGGCTCGGGCGTGGGCTCCGGCGGCACCGGCGTGACCGCGGACGCCGCCGGCATCGGCGCGGCCGACGGCCTGGGCAGCGTGATCCTCAACGGCCTGCGCTACAACACCGACAGCGCCACCTTCAGCCTCGAGGACACCACCGAGCTGCAGATCGGCATGAGCGCGCGCATCGCCGGCAAGGTCGACGCCGACTTCAACAACGGCATCGCCGCCACGGTCGTCTCGGCCGCCGAGTTGCGCGGCGCCGTGTCGGCCATTGACCTGAAGGACGGCAGCTTCACCGTGATGGGTGCCCGCGTGACCACCGACAACGCCACCGTCTGGGGCGACGCCAAGGGCGCCACCGACCTCGTCGACACCGCCGTGGTGCAGGTGTGGGGCCTGCCCGCCGCGCCGGGCATCCTGCGCGCCACGCGCGTCCAGGTGGCGCCCGCCACCACCGCCCCGCTGGTGACCGGCACCGTGCAGAACCTCGACCGCGGCGGCCAGCAGTTCACGCTCGGCCTGCTGACCGTCGACTTCGCCAGCGCCGCCTTCGGCCCCGGCATCGACGCCGCCAGCCTGGCCAACGGCGCCATCGTCCGCGTGCGCGGCACGGCGGCACCGGCCGCCGGCCGCTTCACCGCCACCCAGGTGCAGGGCTGGTACGCCATTCCCTCGGCCGACGGCATCGCGCTGCAGCTGGCGGGCGTGGTCACCGACTTCGCCGCGCTCGGCGACTTCCGCGTCCTGGGCAACAAGATCGACGCGCGCAACGCCCAGATCACCGGCGGGCCCAGCGGCTCCATCGGCAACGGCGTGAAGGTCGAGGTCGACGGTTTCCTCTCGGGCCAGGTGCTCGTGGTCAAGAAACTGCGCATCCGCCACGTGCCCGGCACCGGCGGTCCGGTGTCGTTCACCGTGATCGGCGCCATCGGCGGTTACGTGTCGGCCGCCGACTTCACCGTGCGCGGCCAGCGCGTGGATGCCGGCGGCTCCGGTACCATCTTCGAAAACGGCACCGCCGCAGACCTGGGCAACGGCAAGCGCGTGACCGTCGTCGGCGACCGCGTGGTCGACGGCGTGCTCATCGCCCAGCGCGTGAGCTTCATGCAGCCCTGAGGTCCGGGCCCCGGCGGTCCGGCCGCGCAGTGCGTGCACCCAGGGTGCATGCACCGCGCACCCCACAGGCCACGCCACCCATGGCGCGACCGGATCGATCGGAGCCATGGACACCCACACCACCTCTGCGCCCGCTCCCACCCCGTCGCCCCGCTGCTGCATCGCCGGCGGCGGCCCGGCCGGCATGGTGCTGGGCCTGCTGCTTGCGCGCGCGGGCGTGCCCGTCGTCGTGCTCGAGAAACACCTCGACTTCCTGCGCGACTTCCGGGGCGACACCGTGCACCCCTCGACCCTCGAAGTGCTGCACGAACTCGGCCTGCTCGACGCCTTCCTGCAGCGCCCGCACAACCGCATCGAAGAGCTGCGCGGCACCTACGAGGGCCGCGGCGTGACCATTGCCGACTTCAGGCGGCTGCCCACGCACGCCCGCTTCCTCGTGCTCATGCCGCAGTGGGAGTTCCTGGACTTCATGTGCGACGAGGCGCGGCGCTACCCCGGCTTCGAGCTGTGGACCGACGCCGAGGCCGTCGGCCTGCTGCAGGACAAGGGCCGCGTCAACGGCGTGAAAGTGCGCGTCGGCGCCCGCAGCCCCGACAGCGGCGGCCCGAAGGACATCGAGCTGCACGCCTCCCTCATCGTGGCCGCCGACGGCCGCCACTCCACCTTGCGCGATGCGGCCGCGCTGCCGCACATCAGCTACGGCGCGCCCATCGACGTGCTGTGGATGCGCATTCCCAAGCTCCCCGGCGACCCCGAGGCCACCGGCGGCCACATCGCGGCGGGCCACCTCCTGGTGACGCTCAACCGCGGCGACTACTGGCAATGCGCCTTCGTCATCCGCAAGGGCGGCAGCGCCGAACTGCAGTCGCGCGGCATTGCCGCCTTCCATGCCGAGATCGCGCGCATCGCGCCCTTCTTCGCCACGCGCCTGCCCGAGGCCCTGCCCGACTGGGAGGCCGTGAAGCTGCTCGAAGTGAGCGTCGACCGGCTCGAATCGTGGTCGTGCCCCGGCCTGCTGTGCATCGGCGACGCCGCGCACGCCATGTCGCCCGTGGGCGGCGTCGGCATCAACCTCGCCGTGCAGGACGCCGTGGCCGCCGCCAACCTGCTGGCCGCGTCGCTGGCCGGCAACGCCACCGACAAGGAGATCGACAACCTGCTGCCCCAGCTGCAGCGCCGCCGCGAATGGCCCGTGCGCGTCACCCAGGCCGCGCAGCGCCTCGTGCAGGACCGCGTGCTGATGCCCGTACTCAGCCGCAAGGCGGCTGCATCGACCGCGCCCCGCCCCATGCCCTGGCCCCTGCGCCTGCTGGGGCGCTGGCCGTGGCTGCGCACCCTGCCCGCGCGTGCCGTGGGCATCGGCGTGCGGGCCGAGCACGTGCAATCGCCGCGCGCGTAACGCGCGAGTCGGACTCGTCGGATCAGCCGGGCCGGCGCGCCTGCGTCGGCTGACGCGACCAGTACACGCCGTCGAGCCGGTCGAGCCGCACCTCGCCGCCCGTGGACGGCGCATGCACGAAACGCCCGTCGCCCACATAGATGCCCGCATGCGTGGGCGACGCCGAGCCGAACAACACCAGATCGCCCGAGCGAAGCTCCGACATCGGCACCGGCCGGCCGAAGCCCGCCATGCGCGACACCGTGCGCGGCGGCACCTGACCCACACTGTGGCGGTACACGTAGCCGATGAGCCCGCTGCAATCGAACCCGCCCTCGGGCGAGTTGCCGCCATAGCGGTACGGCGTACCGACCAGCCCCAGCGCATGGATCGTGATGCTGTTCGACTGCTCCGACGTCAGCGGCGGGATGTTGCTGCTGGGCACCGAACCACCGGGCGTGCGCGTCGGCGGCGGGCTCGCGCAACCGATGGCCAGGAGGCAGGCGGTGACAGCGGGGATCAGTCGAAACAGGAGCCGCTGCTGCAGCAGCGACAGCGATGCGGGGGAATGAGGAGGCGTCGGCAATGGTGTGTCGAGCATGGGCGCAGGCCGGTCTTGTGGACGTGGCCCGACTCTAGCGCGAGTGAGCCGGATCGCAATGCAGAGCCCCTTGGCGGGCGACAACGCCCTCGCCCTTCATCGGCATCAACTGAAGCCGAAGACCAGCAGCAGGTTGTTCGCCGGCATCGCGTGCCGCTCGCGCAATGCGAGGCCGACGCGGCGCGCCTCTGCCACGACGTCGTCGAGCCGGCGAATGCCCCAGGCGGGATTGCGCGCGCGCAGGTCTTCGTCGAACGCCAGATTGCTCGGCGCCGTGGGGCCGTGCTGTGCTTCGTCTTCGAAGTAAGGCCCGTAGGTGATCAGCAGGCCGGTGCCGGCACGCAGATGCCGCGCGGCACCGGCCATCAGCGCGGCGCAGGTGGGCCAGGGTGCGATGTGCAGCATGTTGGCGCAGTAGATGGCGTCGAACTTTTCTTCTTCTTTGCCTTCTTGAGCGAACGCGGAGCCTTGCGAGGGCCATTGCGGCGCCATCACGTCGAGCAGCAGCGGCGGGCGCAGATTGGGCAGCGCGGCTTGCTCGACGCGACTGGCGATCGCGGGGAGCGAGCGGGCGTCTGCGTCGGTGGGCTGCCAGGTCCATGAGGGCATGGCGGCGGCGAACCAGGCGGCGTGCTGGCCTGTGCCAGAGGCGATTTCCAAGGCGGTGCCTCGCTCACCGAGGATGCGGGTCAGGGCATCGAGGATGGGTTGTTTGTTGCGGTCGGCGGCTGGGCTGGAAGGAAGATTGAGCATCAAAGAAATCTCGGGTTAATACACCTTGGGTTGCAAGGCAGATGTTGCAGAATGCCTCGAGAAAGGATCCCCCGTGGATGAAGCACTCCATGTTGATATTTCTGGTGAGATAGGCTCGGACTCCTCATATCAATTAGACATTCAGAGGGTCTGATGAAGCACCGGTCAACAACCAAAAAGGGGGATGCGCTAGAGCTCATCATTCGAGATCTACTTCAAACTGAGATCGAGGCAGACCGTTTCTACTTGAAGAAGGAGCAATGCAAGTTCTACTGGAAGAAGGGCTACTTCTCGAAGGATCGCGGCTCAGAGATAATTTTTGACGTGGCGATCGAGGTGTACCTTCCCGGAGCCGAGAAATACTCACACCTCGTTCTCATCGAGTGCAAGAACTACAAAGATCACGTGCCCGTCAGTGATGCAGAGGAGTTCTTCTCGAAAGTCCAGCAGGTCGCCGCCGCGAACTGCAAAATGATCATCGCTTCAACGGCGCCCTTCCAGCACGGAGCAGTCGAATACGCGAGATCCAAAGGCATAGGCCTACTTCGCTACTTCGAACCGGGCAGTCACAAGTGGGAGTTGCACCGTTCATCTTCCGCCACGGCACACAGTTCCGCAGCCGAACAAGCGGAAACGATCGCATCTGCCCTTACGCGAGAGGATTTCGCGAGCCAAGCGTTCGACATGTACATGCAGTCTCCCTCTCGAGCGACAAATTCGCTTTGGGACTTCTTCGAAGACGTGCTTTTCGGTGACACGTTGCCCCCGGCGCTGATACGGCGCATTACAAATCCGCGAAGCAGGCTCAAGAGTCAAGTTCCTTTTCTTACCATGGAGAACCTTGAGAGAACTGCTATGAAAGCTCTCTCAACCATCGGCTATTCGGGGGGCGAGGTGAACCTGGATGTGCTCTGTAGCCACGAGGCGCTGCGCACAGGGTTGGTCGTCGAAACGGGAGTCCTCTCGTCACCCAATGCCATTGCATTTCCGGTTCTTGGTCGAATCCAGTTCGAGCCACCTACCATTCAGGTGTACGCGGTTGAGCCGATGCATCGCGGACGTGATCGCTTCACGCTCGCACATGAACTCGCGCACCATCTCTTGGATCACGGCCGATTTCTGATCCGAGAAAGTTGCGATGACGGTGACTTCGACTTACGGCGCTCGATAGGTTCCACAGGCAACGACGTTGCCCGGTTGGAGCTGCAAGCCAATCTACTCGCAGCTAGTCTTCTGATGCCAAGAGCTTTCGTTACCAGCGATTTCCATCAGATGCTGCGTACATTGGAAATTTCGGACAGAGGCTATGGTCCTTTGTATGTTGATGATCAGCCATGCAATTTGCAGAACTTCGACGCCGTCGTGGGCCATCTGATGCAGCGCTATGGAGTGTCACGTTCCGCAGCGCAGATCAGACTTGAGTCGATGGGCCTGCTTCACGACGCTCGCAGGCGTTCCGGCCCGCAATCCATTCAAAGCATCCTGGCTGCAACGGCTCACTGAGAGCCCTAAAAGAGTATGGATGTCACGCAGACCTTGCGGCTTCTCTTCGATCCGCCGCACACAACTTCTGCTTCGTTCCATAAACAGGCCTCCCGCCACAGGCTGAAGAACGACAGCGCTCAGTTCGAGGCCGACGCCCTAACATCCACGCAGGGGCCCGCCCCTCACCCTCCCCCACTCTCCTGAAACAACGCCGCCGCATCCCGCGCCAAATCCGACGCGATCCAAAGCAGGTTGTCCCGATGCCCTGCCCCCGCATCTTCGAACCATCCATCGCCGGCGCCGTGGCAGCACCACAGCAGTGAGTTCAGTTGTTCCAGCTTGCACTCCAGCAGGTCTGCTGCGCTGGGGGTGGTCGCGCGGGAAGAGGTCGGCTCGGTAGCCCGGGCCATAATTCGTTTAGCCATTTGTTGTGCCCTTCTTCAAGGGATTGCACGTCACTTGGTTAGACGGTCATGGTGTTCGCGCACCGTGGCCGTCGCCTTTTGTGCCTCACGTTCGCATCGATCGATCTGCATCGATGGCCCGCCGTGAGGCGAAGCGGTTCATTCATTCACTCAATCAGTCAGTGGTCCGTGGTGCGGTGTGGTGTGTGTTGCCCTCCTCGCCCACATGGCGGGTCGTTTCATCACAGGGGCATTCACTGTAGAGAAGTCCCGCCCGGCACAGAGAGAAATTTCGCCGAGGAATGCGCGGTTCGCGCAAGTAATCGCGTTGCGGCAGCGGCGATTCACAAAGCCCTGACAGTCAGGCCCTGAAAGCAGGGTCCGAGCCCCGCATCGACCGCAGCGCCTCAGCCCTGCCCGCCGAACTCCCGCGCGTGCTCCACCGCGTACTTGATGAGCTCTGCCTGCCCTTCGATGCCCAGGCGCCGCTTGATGCTCTGGCGGTGCGCCTCCACGGTACGCACGCTCAGGCCGAGGTCGCGTGCGATCTGCTTGCTCGATTCGCCGCGGCCGAGCGCGCTCAAGATCTCGCTCTCGCGCGGCGTGAGCAGCGGGCGCGGCGTCTGGTTGCGAAAGAGTTTCTTCGACACGGCCGGGCTCAGGAAGGTGCCGCCCGCCGACACGGCCTCGATGGCCGCCACGATCTCCGCCGCCGGCGCGTCTTTCAGCACGTAGCCACGCGCGCCGACCTGCAGGGCCTTCTGCACGTACTCGGGGTTGTCGTACATGCTGAGCATCACGATGCGCGGCGCGGGCTTCTGGTGCTGCGGCTGTTGTTGCAGCAGCAGCGCCGCCAGCTCGATGCCGTTCATGTCCTTCATGCCCACGTCCATGAGCACGAGGTGCGGCTGCGCGGGGCCGATGAGTGCCAGCGCCTCGGCCGCGCTGCCGGCCTCGCCCACGATCTCCAGGCCGGGCATGGCGCCCAGGCGCGCACGCAGGCCGTCGCGCACCAGCGGGTGGTCGTCGACCAGGAACAGGCGCACAACCACGGGGACAGCGGCAGCAGCGGCGGGGTCTTCTTTCATGGCCGCTATTCTGGCTTTGCGCGCCGCACGGGCACTTCGGCCACGATGGACGTGTGGCCCCGGCCCGAGCGCATGCGCAGCCGGCCTTCGATGGACTCCATGCGCTCGCGCATGTTGCGCAGGCCGATGCCGCGCTGCGGGTCGAGCTGCATGGCCTCGACGTTGAAGCCGACGCCGTCGTCGCTGATCTCCAGGCGCACGGCCTCTTCGTCGAAGCCCAGTGCGATGTGCACCTGTTGCGCACGCGCGTGTTTGCGCACATTGGTCAACGCTTCCTGCGTGACGCGAAAGAGCGCGGTCTTGGCTTCTTGCGACAGCTCGAAGGGTTCGCCCTCGACCATGATGGATGCGTCGACGCCGCCTTCTTCACCGAACTCGGCGCCCAGGCGCTCGAGCGCGGCGGGCAGGCCCAGGGTGTCGAGCAGCGCGGGGCGCAGCCGGTGCGAGATGCGGCGCACCTCGGTGAGCGAATCGTTCAGCCGCTGCAGCGCCTTGCCGAGCGCGGGCGGCGGCGACTGGTGCGCGCGGTCCAGCTGCTCCACCGCCGATTCGATCAGCAGCTTGGCCGACACCAGCGTCTGGCTGGTGCCGTCGTGCAGCTCGCGCGCGAGGTGGCCGCGCTCTTCTTCCTGCGACTGCACCACGCGGCGCGCAAGCAGGCGCAGCTTGGCTTCGGCCGTGCGGTGCTCGCTGAGGTTGAGCAATAACCCGGCCGCGCTGACCACGCCCAGGCACAGCGCGGCGATGCCGGCAATCCACAGCAACGTGGCGGTGACGTTGGCGTTCATCTGCCGGTCGAGCGTGTCCATGGTCGACTGGATGTCGTCCAGGTACAGGCCGGTGCCGACCATCCAGTTCCAGCGCGGCAGCGCGGTGACGTAGCCGAGCTTGGGCGCCATCTGCGCGCTGGAGGGCTTGCGCCATTCGTACTCGACGTAGGCGCCGCCCTTGTCGCGCGCGCCCTTGATCAGCTCCTGGATGGTGAAGCGGCCATGCGAATCGCGCAGGTTCCACAGGTTCTGGCCGACCAGCTCGGGCTGGCGCGAGTGCATGAGCGAGTTGCCGTCCATGTCGTAGACGAAGAAGTAGCCGTCGTCGCCGTAGTTGAGCGTGGCCAGCCGGCGCAGCGCCTCGGTGCGCGTGGCCTCGTCGTCCAGGCCCGACTCGTACAGCGGCAGCAGGTTGCTCACGGCCAGGTCGACGTAGCTGCGCAGCTCGCTGCGGCGCTGGGCCATGTAGCTGCGCTCGATGAGCGCCCGCTCGCGCTGGGCCAGGTCGTGCTCCTGGTGGCGCACGGCCAGGGCCACGAGCACCAGCGCAACCAGCAGGGGCGCAACGGCCAGCGCGACGATCTTGGTGCGGAGGTTCATCGGGGAGGGAGACTACCACTGGGGGTGGGCAGGGAGCTGGCCTCGCGGCTTCGCGGAGAAATTCCGGGGAAGAAGGACCGGGTGACGTTGGGTGACAGTGTGCAGCGCCGAACCGGCCTACAACACGGGGACATCAACAAACGGAAGAGGGAGCACGTATGCGCAAGACGCAAAAGACGACGGCAGCCGAGACAGAGAATGAAGGCTGGAAGCGCGGCATCGACAACGCCGACGACAAGTGGAACAGCCACGACTGCGAGATCCGCTCGGCCGTCCATGAATACGACATGCACCTCTCTCGAACCAAGGGCTACGTCCCGTTGGACTGGCGCCTGGTGAAGGCCATGCTGTGGGTCGAAACCGGGGCCAAACGGCCGCAGTGGAAGACCCGCCCGATGCAGATCGGCAATACAGGAGATCTGGGCCTCCAGGCGCTGCTGGGTGGCAAGGACGGCGGTGACCTGATCCTCCCGCCCTCTTACCGCAGAAGCCTCTCCGTCGACGGCGTGCGCCGCGCGCCTGCCGACAACATCCGGGCGGGCATCGGCTATCTGCTGCTGCGCATGGCCAATTTCTCTTTTCAGAGCGTGCCCGATGCAGACACCCGCACCCATCAGGTCGTCGTGAAAGCTGGCGATACCCTGAACAGCATCGCCAGAGCGAAAGGCAGCACGCCAGAGGTGATGAAGCGGCTCAATCCGTCCGCACACATGCTTCGGCCCGGCGAGGTGCTGCACTACCAGAGGGCCTCGGTTCAGAGGGTCATCACAGGCTGGAAGCCCATCACGGTATCGGGAGCGGCAACTTACTACAACGTGGATGGTGATGCGACGTATGCAGACAAGCTCGGCTATGCCTTGGCGGCCGTTCGCAGAGGCTCCGAGGCAACCGCATGCAAGTAGGCCGAAACATCGGGCGGCGCCTCCTGGCACTCGCCTGCTCAGTAGTTGTGGCTGGTCCCGCGCACGCCCACGCATTCACCGGTAAGTTCACCGGCACGGGCCGGGCATGCAACGGTGTGCTCCACGTGCGCAGCCAGACCATCGAATGGCGATCGAGTTTCAGCCGCTGCGCACGCAGCAGCTATGAGGTGCTGGACATGAGCCGCCCCGGCGAACCCGGGCGGATGGCCTTTCGCTTCGAGGCACGCAACGCCAAGTGCTTGTATGAAGTCGTCGCGCTCGAACAGGTGGACGGCACCGACTGGACGGCCGATGGCTATCCGTCGCTCGAGGCCTACCGAAAGAAAGACGCGCCCGGCTGGCGAGACTCGCCCTTGCCCACCCGGCTTGTTCTGGAATGCCCGATGACGCAGCTGCGATGAGCAGCTGCGAAGCAGGTCAGTGCAGGCTCGTAGGCCGCCCCGCAGCCACCCACGCATCCAGCCCCCCCGTCAGCGGCAGCGCCCGCCGCGCCCCGCGCGCCAGCAGCACGCGCGCGGCCTGCGCGGCCGAGACTTCGTTGGGGCAGTTGCAGTACAGCACCACGTCGCGGTCGGGGTCGATGGTGAGGTCCAGGTTGCGCTGCTGCAGCGCCTTGAGGGTGTACGACAGCGCGCCCGGAATGCGGCGCGGGTCGACCTGCACGCCGGCTTCGCCGCGCACGTCGATCACCAGCGGCGGCACGTCGCCGCTCATGAGGTCGAACAGCTCGTCGACGCTGATGCGCGGCATGCCGGTGAGGCGCGCGAAGGCGCGGCGGCGCCAGTAGCGCACGGCGAGCATCACGAGCAGCACCACGCCCAGCGCGGCGGTGGCGATGCCGCCGGCCTGCGCCAGCACGGCGAGCACCTGCTGGATCTGGTCGCGAAAGAGCCAGCCCAGGCCGAGGAACAGGCCCGTCCAGACCAGCGCGGCGACGATGTCGAAGCCGACAAAGCGCCGCACCGACATGCCCAGCGCGCCGGCCATGGGCGGCGCCACCACGGAGACGCCGGGCACGAACTTGGCGGCCACCAGCGACATGCCGCCCCAGTCCGAAATGAGCGACTCGCCCCGCCGCACGCACGAGTCCTGCGACAGCGAGATGCGGCACAGCAGCCGCATGAAGCGGTAGCCGAAGCGGCGCCCGGCATAAAACCACGCGCCGTCGCCCAGCAGGTTGGCGACCACGGCGGCCAGCACCACGCCGACCACCGACACGTCGCCTGCCGCCAGCAGCGCGCCGGTGACGACCAGCACGGCCGCGGCCGGCACGGGCAGGCCCAGGCGCGCGGCAAAGCTGGCGGCAAACACCACCAGGATCGCGTTCTGCACCAGCAGCGACATCAGCTGCGCCATGCTGCGGGCCGCCGTTCGTTCGTTGCCGGGGGCCGCAGGGCGGCGCGCCGGGAGGGGGTGTGGGATGTGCTCATGCCGGGCGCGATTCTCCCGCATGGCCCAAGCACGTACTGCGGGCAGGCCATCCGGGGCGCCCGCACGCCCGTTCGCTCAGCGGGGCGCGTCGCCCTTGCGGTACTCGGCGGTGAGCGCGTCGAGCTTCTGCTTGAGCGCCGGGTCGAGCGTGTAACTGGCGGCAGCCACGGTGGCGTCGAGCTGCTCGGGGCGGCTGGCGCCCAGCAGCGGCGCGGTGATCAGCGGGTTGGCCATGACCCACGCCACGGCCAGCGTGGCCAGCGGCACGCCGGCTTCGTCGGCCAGCGCGTGCAGCTGGGTCACGGTGTCGAAGCTGCGGTCGTTCCAGTAGCGGTCCTGGTACATGCCGCCGGCGGTGCCGAGGGTGAAGCGGGTGTTCTCCTCGGGCTTGGCGCCGGGCTTGTACTTGCCGGTGAGCAGGCCGCCGGCCAGCGGGTTGTAGGGAATCACGCCCAGGCCCTCTTCGGCCGCGAGCGGCAGCAGCTCGCGCTCGATCTCGCGGAACAGCAGGCTGTAGCGCGGCTGCACCGACACGAAGCGCGTGAAGCGGTGCAGCTCGGCCTTGCCCAGCGCGCGGGCCAAGCGGTAGGCCAGGAAGTTCGACACGCCGATGTAGCGCGCGCGGCCCGACTTCACGATGACGTCGAGCGCCTCGAGGCTTTCTTCGAGCGGCGTCTCGCGGTCGTCCATGTGCAGCTGGTACAGGTCGACGTGGTCGGTCTTCAGGCGCTTGAGCGACAGGTCGATGGCGTCGAGCAGGTGCTTGCGCGAAGCGCCCTGGTCCCACGGGTTGGGGCCGACCTTGTTGACGGCCTTGGTGGCGACCACGAAGCGGCGGCGGCCGGCGGGGCCCTGCTTGTCGAGCCAGTTGCCGATGATCTCTTCGGTGCGGCCGGTGGTCTCGATGGTGCCGCCCAGCGGGTACACGTCGGCGGTGTCGAGGAAGTTGATGCCGGCGTCGGCGGCCTTGTCCAGGATCTGGTGCGACACGGCCTCGTCGGTCTGCAGGCCGAAGGTCATGGTGCCCAGGGCCAGTCGGGACACGGTGAGGCCGGTACGGCCCAGGCGGATGGTGGGGATGCTCATGCAGGCTCGCTCCGAGAAGGTGAGAGAGGGAGGGAAAGAGGCGGCGGCCATCATAGGCACGGCCGCGCATTCCTGCAGGCGCTGGAGATTCAGGTGGATTCGAGGTGCACGCCGGGCGCGCCGCGTTCGACCGAGAAGCGGGCCATGGCCGCGACGGCGGAGTCGGCGTTCTTCTCGTCGTCCACCGCGCGGAACTCGACGGCGCAGCCGCGCGCGTCGAGCGTCATGAGGCCGTAGCCGCGCTTGTCGGCGCGGCCGTAGCGCAGGTGTTCGTTCTTCGCGCGCATGTGGGCCACGCTGGCGGCGCTGGGTCCTTCGGAGGTGATGGCGCCGCCGACGAACTCGGTCGCGACGACGGGACCCTGCGGCTCGCGGCGCAGGTCGGCGGCCCAGAAGGCGTGCACGTCGCCGCCGAGCACCAGCGCATCGCCACCGCGCGACGGGTTGGCGGTCAGCGCGTCGAGCAGGCGCGTGCGCGCGGCGGCGTAGCCGTCCCAGCCGTCCATCCAGTAGCCGTGCCCGGGGCCGCGCTGGCGGTCGGCCTCGGCGAGCAACGTGGGTTGGGCGATGACGGTCCAGCGCGCCGGCGGCGTGGCGAGTTCGTTCGCGAGCCAGGCTTCCTGCTGCATGCCGAGCAGGCTGCGCTCCGGGGTCAGCCGGTCGGCGCAGTCGACCAGCGGCTTGGTGCTGCGGCTCGGGAGGCAGGCGTGGTGCGAGCGGTACTGGCGGCCGTCGAGCAGCATCACGCCGAGCATGCGGCCGAAGCGATGGCGCCCGTAGATGGTCGCGCTGGCGCCGCGCGGGCGCATGGAGGCGGGCACGGGCATGTGCTCGTACCAGGCTTGGTAGGCGGCGGCGCGGATCGCGAGGAACTGCGCCGGGTCGGGCGTGCGCGGCGAGACGTCGTCGGTGTAGTCGTTGGCAACCTCGTGGTCGTCCCAGGTCACGAGCCACGGGAAGGCCGCGTGCGCGGCCTGCAGGTGCGGGTCGGTCTTGTAGAGCGCGTAACGGTTGCGAAAGCCGGCCAGGTCGGTGGGAATGCCGCCCTCGTGGCGGCGCACGTTGTGCGAGCCGCGCGTGCTTTCGTAGATGTAGTCGCCCAGGTGCACCACGAAGTCGAGCGGCTGCGCAGCCATGTCGCGGTAGGCGGCGTAGTAGCCCTCCTCGTACTGCTGGCACGAAGCGAAGGCGAAGCGCAGCGGCTGCACGGTGGCGTCATCCTCGGCCGGCGTGGTCCGCGTGCGGCCGACGGGGCTGCGCACGCCGGCGGCTGTGAAGCGGTACCAGTAGGGGCGGCCCGGGCGCAGGCCCTGCACTTCGACGTGCACCGAGTGCGCGAGGTCGGCCTCGGCGCTGGCGATGCCCTTGGTCACGATGCGGCGAAAGCGCTCGTCCTCGGCGACCTCCCACTGCACCGCCACGGACGCCTCGCCCATGCCGCCGCCCTGCACCGGGTCGGGCGCGAGCCGCGTCCACAGCACCATGCCGTCAGGCCGTGGCGCGCCCGAGGCGACGCCGAGCGTGAACGGGTCGCGCGAAGCCGAGGGCTGGGCGCGCAGGTGCAGGAAGGGATGGCCGAGCGCGGCGGCGGCGAGGACGGTGTGCAGCAGGCGTCGGCGGGTGAAGGATGGGGGTGTCATCGGCATGCAGCGCGATGATGCCCCGTTCGGCGAGCCTCAGCCCGCCGACCCTTCGCAAACCACCGCCACCGGCCGCCGCGCATCCGCACGCGCGCTGGCGACCGCCCAGGCAAAGATGCCCACGCCCGCCAGCGCCAGCAGCGCGCCGACCCAGCCGGTCGAGGTCCAGCCCAGGCCGGCCGCAATGGCGACGCCGCCGAGCCAGGCGCCGAGGGCGTTGGCCATGTTGAAGGCCGAGTGGTTGAGCGCGGCGGCGAGCGTTTGCGCGTCGCCGGCCACGTCCATCAGGCGGATCTGCAGGGCCGGGCCGATGGCGACGGTGGTGCCGATGAGGAACACGGTGAAGGCCGCCGTCACGACGTGGTGCGCCGCGAAGGTGAAGGTGGCGAGCACCAGCGCCGCGTAGACGAGCACGCCGCCGATGGTGCGCATGAGCGACTTGTCGGCCAGCCGCGAGCCCACGAGGTTGCCGGTGACCATGCCCAGGCCGAACAGCGCGAGCACGAAGGGCACGCCGCCCAGCGGCAGGCCGGCCACTTCGATCAGCGTGGGCTTGATGTAGCTGAACACGGCGAACATGCCGCCGAAGCCGATGGCGCCGATGCCCAGCGTGAACCACACCTGCTTGCGTTTGAGCGCGCCGAGTTCGCGCCAGGGGCTGGCGCCGGCGGCGGGTGCGATGTCGGGCACGTCGCGGCGCAACAGCACCACGGCAACCAGCGCGATGACGCCCACGAACACGAAGGCCGCGCGCCAGCCGAACAACTGGCCCAGCCACGCCGCGATGGGCACGCCGACCAGCGTGGCGCCGGTGAGCCCCAGCATCACGAGGCCGACGGCGCGCGCGCGGCGCCCCGGGGGCGCGAGCGTGGCGGCCACGAGCGCGGCCACGCCGAAGTAGGTGCCGTGCGGCAGGCCGGTGGCAAAGCGCAGCAGGTTGAGCGACAGGTAGCCGGGCGCCATCGCGCTGGCGAAGTTGCCGGCTGCGAACACGGCCATCAACGCGATCAGCAGCGTGCGGCGGCCCCAGCCGGCGGCCAGCACCGCGAGCACGGGCGCGCCGATGACCACGCCCAGCGCATAGGCGCTGATGACGTGGCCGGCCTGCGGGATGGTGACGGCGATGTCCTTCGCGACCTCGGGCAGCAGGCCCATGATGACGAACTCGCCGGTGCCGATGGCAAAGCCGCCAACGCCGAGCGCGAGCACCGCGCGCAGGAACTGGGCGGACGAGACGGACGGTGCAAGGGCAGTGGTTTCCGCGCCTTCGCGGGCGGACGGTGAGGCGTTCAAGGCCGGGCTCCTGGGGGGTGCCCGGCGGACGCGGGCAAGGCCCGATTCTAGGGTAAACCCTTAAATTGTGAAGATGCTCTCGTGCGGCGCGTCGGTACCGTCTTGCGGCCGAAAGCCTCAGCGCCGCTGAAACTGCGGCGCCCGGCGCTCGGCCATGGCACGCACGCCTTCCTTGAAGTCGTCGGTCGCGAACTGCACGCACTGCACCTCGCGCTCGTGGCGATTGGCCTCGGCCACGGCGTCGGCCAGGCCGCGCCGCAGGGTGGCGCGCGTGGCTTCGACGGCGAGCGGGGCCGACAGCGCGATCTCGCCCGCCAGCGTCAGCGCGCTCGCACGCACCTCGTCGGCCGGCACCAGTTGGTCGACGAGGCCGATGCGCAGCGCTTCCTCGCCGCCGATGCGCCGCCCCGTGAAGAACAGCAACCCGGCCTGCTGCGCCCCGACGAGGCGCGGCAGCGTGGCGCTCAGGCCGAAGCCCGGATGAAAGCCCAGGCGGTTGAAGTTGGCGCTGAAGCGCGCCTCGGCGCAGCTCACGCGGAAGTCGGCCGCCACCGCGAGGCCGAGGCCCGCGCCCACCGCCGCGCCGTGCACCGCTGCGACGAGGGGCTTGGCGCTGCGAAAGAGCCGCATCGCCTGCGCGTACAGCGGGCCGGGGTCGCGCGAGGTGCCGTCGTCGTCCCCGCTGTTGAAGTCGGCGCCGGCGCTGAAGGCGCGGCCCTCGGCGGCCAGCACGACGGCGCGGCAGCCGGGCTCGGCGTCGAGCCGGTCGAGGTGGTCGGCCAGTTCGCGCAGCAGCGCCTCGTTGACGTAGTTGAAAGGACCGCGGCGGATTTCGAGCAGCGCAACGTGCGCGTGGCCCGACTCGAGGGATGCGATGTGGCTCATTGGACCTCCAGCTTGGCGATGTCGACGTAGCCCTTCCACTTCTCGCGCTCCTGGCGCTCGAAGGTGGCAAGGTCGGCGAGGCTGACCTTGGCCGGCGCGAAGGCAAAGCCCTCGAGCCGCGAGCGGATGGGGTCGGTGGTCACGGCCTCGTTGATCCAGGTGTTGAGTTTCTGCTGGATCTCCACCGGCGTCGCGGCCGGCACGGCAATGCCGAGGAAGCCGCCGCGGATGGTGAACTTCGGGTACGTCTCCGCGATCAGCGGCAGCGCCGGGTAGCGCTTGAGCCGCGCGTCGCTGTGCACCGCCAGTGCGCGCAGCTGGCCCGAGGCCACGAAGGCGTCGCCGGCCACGGTGTCGGTGAACACCACCTGGATCTGCCCGGCGATGAGCTCCGACATCGCCTGGCTCACCTGCTTGTACGGAATGGGCGCGAGCTCGATGCCGGCCTCGTGCGCGAACAGCGCGCCCGTGACTTTCGAGGTCGCGTTGAAGTGGCCGTAGTTGATGCTGCCCGGCGCCTTCTTCGCGGCGGCCACGAACTCCTGCAGCGTCTTGTAGGGCGCGTCGGGCCGCACCAGCATGTAGGTGGAGCCGGGGCCGAAGGAGCCGACCAGCCGGAAGTCCTTGCCCGGGTCGTAGGGCAGCTTGCGGAACAGGCTGGGGTTGGCCAGGTGCGTGGACGTGGTGGCCAGCAGCAGCACCGAGCCGTCGGCCGGCGCGTTGCGCACCGCCTCCACGCCGATGATGCCGTTGCCGCCGGGGCGGTTGTCGACCACCACCGCGCGGCCGGTCTTGCGCGTGAGGAACTCGGCCAGCATGCGCGCCGAGATGTCGCCCGAGCCGCCGGGGCCGAAGGGCACGATGATCTGGATCGGCTTGTCCTTGTCCTGAGCAAGCGCGGTGCCGGCGGTGGCCGCGAACGGCAGGCCCGCCAGCCAGGCGAGGCAGTGTCTTCTGTGCATGGGATGTGTCTCCTGTCTGTTTTTGAATGTCGTGGCCGGTGGGTGCTCAGCCGAGCGCGCCGGCGCCCAGCGCCTCGTTGTGCTCGCCCACACTGGGCGCGCGGGCCCGCACCTGCGGCCGGTCGCCGTCGAAGGACAGCGGCAGCCCGACGATGCGCAGTTCTTCGTCGGGCACGGTCTGGAAGATGCCGATGGCCTCGGTCTGCGGCTGCGCCAGCACCTGCGCGAAGTCCTGGATCGGCGCGCACGGAATGCCCAGCGGCTCCAGTGCGTCGAGCCACTGCCGCGTCGAGCGCGTGCGGAACACGGCCTCCAGCGCGGGGATGAGCAGCGCCTTGTGCTGCACGCGCAATGCGTTGCTCGCAAAGCGTTCGTCGCGCGTCCACTCGTCGTGGCCCGTGGCGCGCGCGAGCTTGGCGAACAGCCGGTCGTTGGCGGCGGCGACGACGATTTCGCCGTCTTCGGTGGGCAGCGCCTGGAACACCACCACGTTGGGGTTGCCGCTGCGGTGGCGCTCGGGCTGGCGGCCCGTGGCGTGGAAGCCGGCCATCATCACCTGCAGCCAGCCCAGCGCGGTCTCGAACAGCGAGGTGTCGACCACGCAGCCCTGCCCCGTCGTCGCACGCCGCAGCAGCGCGGCGATGCAGCCCAGCGCGGCCCAGATGCCGGTGCCCAGGTCGAGCACCTGCATGCCGACGCGCGCCGACGGGCCGCTCTCGGCGCCGTTGATGCTGAAGATGCCCGCGAAGGCCTGCACCATCGGCTCGTAGCCGGGCGCCAGGCGCATCGGGCCCTTGTGCCCGAAGGCCCACAGCGAGCAGTACACCAGCCGGGGGTTGAGCGCGCGCAGCACGTCGGGGCCGAGTTCCAGTTCTTCGAGCGAGCCGGGGCGCATGTTCTGGATGAACACGTCGGCCTCGGTGGCGTGTTCGCGCAGCCACTGCACGTGCGCCGGGTTCTTCAGGTCGAGCGCGATGCTCTTCTTGCCGTGGTTCATGGCCTGGAAGGTGGTCGCGGTGCCGCGCCAGAACGGCGGGCCCCAGCCGCGCGCGTCGTCGCCCGCGCCGGGCCGCTCGATCTTCACCACCTCGGCGCCGAGCGAGGACAGGATCTCTCCCGCGTAGGGCCCGGCGATGTTCTGCCCGACCTCGATGACCTTGATGCCGGCCAGGGGCTGCGCGGCGGCGATGTTGTTGTGCAGAGGGGGCGTCATGTTCAATGTCCTGTGAATCGGGGGGCGCGTTTGTCGAGGAAGTGCTGCACGCCCTCGCGGAAGTCGTCGGTGTCGCGGCAGGCAGCAATCTCACGGTCGGCCTCGCGGGTGGCCTGGCCCAGCGTCTGGTAGCGGGCGGCGCGCAGCTGCTGCTTGATGACACGGGTGGCGCGCGGCGAGGCGGTGTTCGCGATCTCGCCGGCGCGCGCGAGCACCGCGTCGAGAAAGCCCTCGGCCGGCAGCAGGCAGGCCAGCCCCATGCGGTCGGCCTCCTCAGCCATCACCGTGCGGCCGGTCAGCAGCAGGTCGGCCGCATGCATCGGGCCGATGAGGCGCGGCAGCAGCCAGGCCGTGCCGTGCTCGGCCACAAGGCCGCGGCGCGCATAGGGAAAGCTGAGCTTGGCGCCGGCCGCCACGTAGCGCAGGTCGGCGTGCAACGCGAGGCACAGCCCGACGCCGGCCGCCGCGCCGTTGATCGCGGCGATCAGCGGCTTGTCGAAACCGCCGAGGTAGCCGTAGCGCTGCGCAAGGTCGTCGTCTGAGGGCGCCTGCGGCACGGGCGGCCGGGCGGCTGCGCCCAGCACCGCCATGTCCATGCCGGCGCAGAAGCCGCGACCGGCGCCGGTCAGCACGGCGCAGCGCACCTCGTCGTCGGCCTGCGCCAGGTGGATGGCTTCGCGCAGCTCGGCCTCCAGCGTGGGCGTCCAGGCGTTGAGCCGGTCGGGGCGGTCGAAGGTGATCGAGGCGACGCGGTCGGTCACCGCGTACCTGAGTTCCGTGAATTCCAAGCGTGTCTCCGGTTCGTTGCTCGCCCTGTGTCGGGCATGGGCTCAGTATTCCGGCGCGCCCTGGCGGTGACAATGCTGCAATTTCGCTCACCGAAATCATGGCCACGCCCCGCTCCACCTCTACCCGGGCCGAAACGCAGTCGACCGGCACCTTCGTGCGCAGCACGCCGGGCAGCCATTCGCTCGAGCGCGGGCTGGCGTTGCTGCGCGCCTTCCGGCATGGGGTGGACGTGCTGACCAACGCCGAGCTGGCCGACCGCACGCAGCTGCCGCGGCCCACGGTGAGCCGGCTGACGCGCTCGCTGGTGGATGCGGGCTTTCTTGCCTACGACCTGGAGCAGCGCGGCTACCGGCTGACGGCCGCGTGCCTGAGTCTGGCCCTGTCGTTTCGCACCTCGGAGCAGACGCTGGCGCAGGCCCTGCCGCTGATGCGTGCGCTGGCCGAGGGCCGGCGCGTGAACGTGGGCCTGGCGGTGGCCGACCAGCTGGAGATGGTGTACCTGGACTCGGTGCGCTTCAGCCGGCTGGGCATCTTCCGGCGCATCCTGCCGGGCTCGCGCCTGCCGATCGCGAGCACGTCGCTGGGCTGCGCTTTCCTGGCGGGCATGCAGGCGACGGAACGCAAGGCCTTGCTGGGCCAGCTGCGCAAGGCGCATGGCAGCGACTGGCCCGCGCTGCAGCGGCAGGTGGATGCGGCCCTGCGTGCGGTGGACGCGCAAGGCTATTGCCACGCGAACTGGGCGCCGGGCATGACGGCGGTGGCGCTGCCGCTGCGTGCGCCGTCAGGCAGCCTCTATGCGATGAACGTGAGTTTTCCGACGACGGGCGAGGTGTCGGCGGACGCGCTACAGGCGCACGCTGATCTGCTGCTGCGCCTCGCGGCAGACCTGCGCAAGACGTGGGCGCGGTAGCGCGTCAGATCGCGACGAGCTGCCGCACGCCCTGCGCTTCCATGTCCTTGCCCAGGCCGCGCGCAATGACTTCGCCGCGCTCCATCACGAGGTAGTCGTCGGCCAGCTCCTGCGCGAAGTCGTAGTACTGCTCGCACAGCACGATGGCCATGTCGCCGCGGTCGGCCAGCATGCGGATGACGCGGCCGATGTCCTTGATGATGCTGGGCTGGATGCCCTCGGTGGGCTCGTCGAGGATCAGCAGCCTGGGCTTGGGCGCGAGGGCGCGGGCGATCGCCAGTTGCTGCTGCTGCCCGCCGGAGAGGTCGCCGCCTCTTCGGTTGATCATCTGCTTGAGCACGGGGAACAGCTCGAACAGCTCCGCAGGAATGGGCGTGCCGCCGCTCTTGTAGGCCAGGCCCATGCGCAGGTTCTCTTCCACCGTGAGCCGCGCGAAGATTTCGCGGCCCTGCGGGACGAAGCCGATGCCTGCCCTGGCCCTGTCGTAGGGCGTGGCCTTGTGGATCGGCTTGCCTTCGAGTTCGATGCTGCCGCTCTTGATGGGCACGAGGCCCATGAGCGACTTCAGCAGCGTGGTTTTGCCTACGCCGTTGCGGCCGAGCAATACCGTGACCTTGCCGAGCGTGGCCTGGAAGCTCACGTCTCTGAGGATGTGGGAGCCGCCGTAGTACTGGTGGATGTTCTTGACTGTCAGCATGGTGGGACGCCTTCCTTGGTCTTTATCAGGGGGCACCCGGTGGGCGGCACGGCGCGGTCGGCCCCACTGTGCCGGCCCTTCGGGCTGCCCTGCGGTGCTCGCGTTTCGCGGGGTCTCGCAGAACTCGCTGCGCTCAGACAGCTGCGAGCCCTGATCCGCGAAACGCTGCGCTCCTCGGCGGCACAGAGGGGCCGCCCACGCCGCACCGCACACCGGGCGCTGGTCGTGGCGTTGATGCCGACGGCTCCGGCCGTGGCTAGAAATTCACCGCCCAAGGTAGACCTCGATCACGCGTTCGTCGGCCTGCACTTCGTCGAGCGTGCCTTGCGCGAGCACGGAGCCATCGCACAGCACGGTCACGATCTCGGAGATGGTGCGGATGAAGCTCATGTCGTGCTCCACCACCATCAACGAATGCTTGCCCTTGAGCGTGAGGAACAGCTCGGCCGTGCGCGCGGTTTCCTCGTCGGTCATGCCGGCCACGGGCTCGTCGAGCAGCAGCAGTTTCGGGTCCTGCATGAGCAGCATGCCGATTTCGAGCCACTGCTTCTGGCCGTGGCTCAGGTTGCCGGCCAGGCGCGACACGCTGTCGGCCAGGTGGATGGTTTCCAGCACCTCGGCCAGGCGGTCACTCTGCGCCGAGTCGAGCCTGAACAGCATCGAGGCGCGCACGCCCTTGTCGGTCTTGAGCGCCAGCTCGAGGTTCTCGAACACGGTGAGGTGCTCGAACACCGTCGGCTTCTGGAACTTGCGGCCGATGCCCAGCTGCGCGATGTCGGCCTCGCGATGGCGCAAGAGGTCGATGGTGCTGCCGAAGAACACGGTGCCCGAGTCGGGCCGGGTCTTGCCGGTGATGATGTCCATCATCGTGGTCTTGCCCGCACCGTTGGGTCCGATGATGCAGCGCAGCTCGCCCGGCGCGATGTCCAGCGAGAGCTTGTTGATGGCCTTGAAGCCGTCGAAGCTCACGCTCACGTCTTCGAGGTACAGGATGCGGCCGTGGGTGACGTCGACTTCGCCCGGCGTGGCGATGCGGCTGAAGCCTGCGGTGCGGCCGCCCGATTCGGTCTGGCCCGTGGCCGCGTGCAGGCCGGCTGCGCGTGCGGCGCGCTCGGCGCCGGCTTCCATCAGGTCGGGCGTCATGCGCGGGCTCCCTTCACGTCGGCGACCAGGGGCGCCTGCACGGTCGCTTCGGGCTCGGCATGCGCGGCGGCGGGCTCGCGCCGCGCTTCCTTTGCGGCCGGCGCTGCGGCCTTCTGCGTCTTCTCGCGCGAGAGCCACTTGCGCACCAACCCCACGATGCCGTTCGGCAGGAACAGCGTGACAGCAATGAACAAGGCGCCCAGGAAGTACAGCCAGTACTCGGGGTAGGCCACGGTGAGCCAGCTCTTGGCGCCGTTGACGATGAAGGCGCCGAGGATCGGACCGATCAGCGTGGCGCGCCCACCGACTGCGGCCCACACGGCGATCTCGATGGAGTTGGCCGCGCTCATCTCGCCCGGGTTGATGATGCCGACCTGCGGCACGTACAGCGCGCCGGCCACGCCGCACATCACGGCGGAGATGACCCAGATCGTGAGCTTGTACGGCAGCGGGTTGTAGCCCGAGAACATCACGCGCGTTTCGGCGTCGCGGATGGCCTGCAGCACGCGGCCGAACTTGCTGCCGATGAGCCACTTGGCGAACAGGAAGAAGCCCAGCAGCGTGAGGCCCGTGAGCGCGAACAGCGTCATGCGCATCTCCTGCGTGGCGATCGGGATGTTCAGGATGCGCTTGAAGTCGGTGAAGCCGTTGTTGCCGCCGAAGCCGGTCTCGTTGCGGAAGAACAGCAGCATGGCGGCGAAGGTCATGGCCTGCGTGATGATCGAGAAGTACACGCCCTTGATGCGCGAGCGGAAGGCGAAGAAGCCGAACACGAAGGCGATGAGGCCGGGCACCGCCACGATCAGCAGCAGCGTCATGCCGAAGCTGCCGCTGAAGGTCCAGTGCCAGGGCAGTTCCTTCCAGTCGAGGAACACCATGAAGTCGGGCAGGTCGCTCTTGTAGTTGCCGTCGCGGCCGATCTGGCGCATGAGGTACATGCCCATCATGTAGCCGCCCAGCGCGAAGAACAGGCCGTGGCCCAGCGACAGGATGCCGGTGTAGCCCCAGATCAGGTCCATGGCCAGCGCGCAGATGGCGTAGCACATGATCTTGCCGACCAGCGCCACGGCGTAGTCGCTCATGTGCAGCGGGCTGTCGGCCGGCACCCACATGTTGAGCACGGGCGCCACGGCGCACACGACGATGAGCGCGACGAAGAAGGCCGTCCAGCCCTTGCCGCTCAGCAGCGGCCCCTTGGTTGGCAATGCGACCTTGCTCATGCTTCTGCGCTCCGGCCCTTCATGGCGAAGATGCCCTGAGGTCTCTTTTGAATGAAGATGATGATGAAGACAAGCACCGCGATCTTCGCGAGCACCGCGCCCGCCCAGCCTTCGATGAACTTGTTGAGAATGCCCAGCCCCAGCGCCGCATACACGGTGCCCGCGAGCTGGCCGACGCCGCCCATCACGACCACCATGAAGCTGTCGACGATGTAGCTCTGGCCCAGGTCGGGGCCGACGTTGCCGATCTGGCTCAGCGCGCAGCCCGCCAGGCCCGCGATGCCGGAGCCGAGCGCGAAGGCGTAGGTGTCGATGCGCGCGGTGTTCACGCCCATGCACGAGGCGATCGGGCGGTTCTGCGTGACGCCGCGCACGAACAAGCCCAGGCGCGTCTTGCCGATGAGCCAGCCCATCGCGAGCAGCACGAGCGCCGCGAAGACGATGATGCAGATGCGGTTCCAGGGCAGCGTGACGTTGCTCAGCATGGTGAAGCCGCCGCTCATCCAGCCGGGGTTTTCGACGCCGACGTTCTGCGCGCCGAAGAGCGATCGCACGAGCTGTTGCAGCATCAGGCTGATGCCCCAGGTGGCGAGCAGCGTCTCGAGCGGCCGGCCGTAGAGGAAGCGGATCACGCCGCGTTCGAGCACCGCGCCCACGAGCGCCGAGGCGAGGAAGGACACAGGAATCGCGGCCACCAGGTACCAGCCGAACGCTGCCTCGGGCATGTACTTCTGGAAGATGCCCTGCATCACGTAGGTGGCGTAGGCGCCGATCATCATCAGCTCGCCGTGCGCCATGTTGATGACGCCCATCAGCCCGTAGGTGATGGCCAGGCCGAGCGCAGCGAGCAGCAGCACCGAGCCCAGGCTGATGCCGCTGAACACGGCGTTGATGCGGTCGCCCCAGACCAGCGCGCCGTCGATGTTGGCGATCGATGCGGTGATGGCCGCCTTCACGTCGGCCTCGGTTTCGTCGGCCAGGCGTTGGTTGAGCAGCAGCTTGGTGTCGGGGCTGCGGTTGTTGCCCAGCTCCTTGGCCGCGGCCAGGCGCTTGGCCTTGTCGGCGCTGGTGAGCAAGCTGGCGGCACGCACGAGTTCAAGCTGCGCCTTGATCTTCGGATTCGTCTCGGCGGCCAGCGCCTTCTCGACCATCGGAATGCGCGATTCGTCGGGCTCCTTGAAGAGCGCCTGCGCGGCTTCGGCACGCACCGCGTCGTCGGTGCTCGTGAGCTTGAGCGCGGCCTGCGCGGCATCGAGCGCGCCGCGCATGAGGTTGTTGTTGACGACGTCTTCGGCGGTGTCGGGCACCTTCAGCTCGGCGCCAGTGACGGGATCGAAGCCCTTGTCGTCCTTCATCACGAAGACCTTGTCTTCGGTGTACTTCACGGCGTCATCGGACATCGCCTGGATGAACGCGGCGGTCTTGTCGTCGGCGGTGAGGACGGCCTTGTTGAGCGCGGCAATGCGGGCTTCGGACTCGCCGGAGGCGATGGCCCGGGCTTCGTCGGCGGTCAGCGCGTGGGCGGCCGATGCTGCGAGGAGCATGGCGGCGAAGGCGCAGTGAAGGGTTCGTCGAAGCATCATGAGATTCGTGTTGCCCCCTCTCCCTTGGGGGAGAGGGTTGGGGTGAGGGCTTGCGGCCTTCAAACAAACACGGCGACCGGATCGACCGCCGTTGCCCTCACCCCCGCCCTCTCCCCGAGGGGAGATGGAGCAAGGCAAGGGACTTGTCGAAGACTTACATCGACTTGCCAGCGGGGTAATCGGGCTTCTTGTCGTTGCCTTCGATGTACGGGCTCCACGGCTTGGCCTTGACCGGGCCCGGCGTCTTCCACACCACGCTGAACTGGCCATCGGCCTTGATCTCGCCGATGAACACGCTCTTGTGCAGGTGATGGTTCTTCTCGTCCATCTTCGAGACGATGCCCGACGGTGCCGTGAAGGTCTGGCCGGCCATCGCGGCGATCACCTTGTCGGTGTCGGTCGACTTGGCCTTCTCCACCGCCTGCTTCCACATGTGGATGCCGATCCAGGTGGCTTCCATCGGGTCGTTGGTGAGCGGCTTGTCCTTGTGGCCGGCGATGTTCTTGGCCTTGGCGTAGTCGCTCCACTGCTTGATGAACGCCGTGTTGGTCGGGTTCTTGATCGACATGAAGTAGTTCCATGCCGCGAGGTGGCCCACGAGCGGCTTGGTGTCCACGCCGCGCAGTTCTTCTTCGCCCACCGAGAAGGCGACGACCGGCACGTCCTTGGCCTTCAGGCCCGCGTTGCCCAGTTCCTTGTAGAAGGGCACGTTGGAGTCGCCGTTGATGGTCGACACCACCGCCGTCTTGCCACCGGCCGAGAACTTCTTGATGTCGGCAACGATGGTCTGGTAGTCGCTGTGGCCGAAGGGGGTGTACTTCTCGTCGATGTCCTTGTCGGCCACGCCCTTGCTCTTGAGGTAGGCGCGCAGGATCTTGTTGGTGGTGCGCGGGTACACGTAGTCGGTGCCCAGCAGCACCCAGCGCTTGGCGCCGCCGCCTTCCTTGCTCATGAGGTAGTCGACGGCCGGAATGGCTTGCTGGTTGGGCGCGGCGCCCGTGTAGAACACGTTCTTCGAAAGCTCTTCACCCTCGTACTGCACGGGGTAGAACAGCAGGCCGTTCATTTCCTCGACCACCGGCAGCACCGACTTGCGCGACACCGAGGTCCAGCAGCCGAAGATCACCGAGACCTTGTCCTGGCCGAGCAGCTGCTTGGTTTTTTCAGCGAAGAGGGGCCAGTTGGAGGCCGGGTCGACCACCACGGGCTCCAGCTGCTTGCCCAGCACGCCGCCCTTCTTGTTGATGTCGTCGATGGCCATCAGCACCGTGTCCTTCAACACGGTTTCCGAGATGGCCATCGTGCCCGACAGCGAGTGCAGCACGCCGACCTTGATGGTGTCGGCAGCAAATGCGGGCGCAGCAGAAATGCTGGCCAGCGCGACGGCGGCGGTGAGCGCCTTGAGTGTGAAACGACGTTGCATGTGGACTCCTGCTCCGGGTGGGTTGAACCTTGTCGACAGCGCGGGGCTGGCGATGGAGAGGAGTCTGCGGAACGCACCACAAAGGGGAAATACGCCGGGTGGCGTACACGGAGGTACTCAGGCGGGTGGCGGGGCCGGGTACTTCACGGCGTTGGCGAGCATCTTGTGCTTCGCCGCCTCGACCGGGTCGATGCCGAGCTTGTCGGCCAGCTGCAGCAGGTAGAGCAGGACGTCCGCGATCTCGGTGCCGATCTGCGCGCGCTCGTCTGCGGGCAGCGCCCGGCTTTGCGCTTCGGTGAGCCATTGAAAATGTTCGAGCAGCTCGGCCGCTTCGACCGACAGCGCGGCGGCGAGGTTCTTGGGGGAGTGAAATTGCTCCCAGTCGCGGGCTTGTGCGAAGTCGCGCAAGGCCTGGGTCAGCGATTGGAGGTCATCGGCCATGGCATTCCTGTAGGGTTGGAAAAACCCATTTTGGGCATTAACATGCCCAAAATGGGTAAATTGAAATCACCGGCACCAGTTGTCGAGAAGTCCGCCAGCCTGGCGGACGCCTTGTTCACGACCACGCAGCAACGCGTGCTGGGCTGTCTCTTCGGGCAGCCGGACCGGAGCTTCTTTTCCAGTGAATTGATCAAGCTTACCGGCGCAGGCTCGGGCGCGGTGCAGCGAGAACTCCAGCAGCTGACCGACAGCGGGCTGCTCACGACGTCGCGTGTCGGGAACCAGAAACACTACCGCGCGAACGCGGACGCACCGATCTTCGAGGAGCTGTGCAGCATCGTGCGCAAGACCTTCGGGCTCGCGGGCCCGTTGCGCGATGCACTGGCGCCCGTGGCCGACAAGATCGAAGCGGCCTTCGTCTTCGGCTCGGTGGCCAAGAAGAGCGACACCGCCGCCAGCGACATCGACCTGCTGCTGATCAGTGAAGAACTTGCCTATTCGGACCTCTTTCTCGCCCTCGACGCCGTCTCGGCGCGCCTCGGCCGTACAGTGAACCCGACCCTGTTCACGAGGAAAGAACTGATGCGAAAACTCAAGGACGGCGAAGCTTTCGCCACCCGCGTCATGGCACAGCCCAAGCTCTGGGTGATTGGCGACGCGCATGCCCTCCCCGCTTGACAACCTGTGCGGCCCGTCGAAACCGCTGACGGCCGAAGCACCCGATGCGCGCGAATTCGCGGGCCTGCTTCGCTCCGGACTGGCTCGCCTGGCCGATGCGCAGGTCACCCAGCTCTCGCTGGAAAGCCGCTTCGATCTGGCCTACAACGCGGCACACGCCTTGTGCCTCGCTGCACTGCGATGGCACGGCTATCGATCGGGCAACCGCTTCATCGTCTTCCAGGTGCTGCCGCACACCCTGGCGCTGGGGCCGGAAGTCTGGCGCGTGCTGGCCAAGGGGCACGAGATCCGCAACCTCGGTGAATACGAAGGCGACATGAATATCGACGAACGCATCGTTCGCGACCTCATCGTCGCCTGTCAGCGCGTGGCCTCGGCGCTGTCCGGTTTGCCCCCGCCTGCCACCACCTGACGCTGTCGCACGCCTGTGCGATGCAACACGGCCACCAGCAAGGCCGTGCCCATCAGGTAGAGCAGCGCGACGCCGAGCGCGCTCGCATGGCCTGCGGCGTCGCCGCCGTGCCCCAACTGCCCATAGAACAGGATCCCCACCAACGCCACCCCCAGCGCATTGCCCGCCTGCTGCACCATCGACAGCACGCCCGACGCCACGCCCGCGTGCTGCGGCGGCAAGCCGGCCAGCACGGTGGACACCAGCGGCGCCATCACCATGCCGAGCCCCGCGCCCTGCACGAACAGCAGCGGCACCATCCACGCCACGACATGTGTGTGCCCCGGCCAGCCAGCCACGTTGGCGCACTGCAGCGCATGCCCCGCCGCGAGCACGAGGGCGCCGAGCGCGATCGGTGGCTTGCCGCAGAAGCGGCGGGCGATGCGGGCGCCGGCCATCGAGGTCGCGAAGAAGCCGACGGCCAGCGCCGTGAAGACGATGCCCGAGTGGAGCGCGCCCAGCCCCATCCCCTGTTGCAGATAGAGCGCGAGCACGAAGTAGAACGAGGCATTGCCCGCATAGAAGGCCAGCGTGGTGAGCAGTCCGGTCAAGAAGCGGCGGTTCGCGAGCAGCACCGGCGCCACCAGCGGTGCGCCGCCGCGTGCCGCGAGGCGGCGCTGCTGCCCGGCGAAGAGGCCCCACAGCGGCACGGCGGCGGCCAGGCACAGCCAGCTCCACAGCGGCCAGCCCTGCTGGCGCCCCTCGACCAGCGGCAGCACCACGGCCACCGAACCGGCCGCGACCAGCGCCATGCCGGCGAGGTCGAGCCGGCTGTCGCCGCGGCCCTGCGCCAGCGGGGGCACCACGCGCGGCGCGAGCACCAGCGCCAGCAGGCCGATCGGCACGTTGATGAGAAAGCAGCTGCGCCAGCCGAGCCCCGCGAGGTCGGCATGGATCAGCGCGCCGCCCACCAGCTGCCCCAGCGTGGCTGCCAGGCCCAGCGTGAGGCCGTAGGCCGCGAAGGCGCGTGTCCGGTCTTCGCCCGTGTAGGCCAGGCCGATCATCGCGAGCACCTGCGGCTGCAGCAACGCGCCGGCCAGGCCCTGCAGCAGGCGCGCGGCCACGAGCAGCCCGGCGTTCGGCGCCACGCCGCAGGCGGCCGAGGCGAGCGTGAACAGCAGCAGGCCGAGCATGAACATGCGACGCCGGCCGAACAGGTCGCCCAGCCGCCCGCCCGTGACCAGGCCCGCGGCGGTGGCCAGGCCGTAGCCCGCGACCACCAGCTGCAGCGTGCCCGCGCTGGCCTGCAGGTCGTGCTGCATCGATGGCAGCGCGACATTGACGATGAAGAAGTCGAGCACCACCAGGAAGGTGCCGCTGAGCATGACCCACAGGCCCAGCCGGCCGGGCACGGCGGACGTGATCGACGGGATGGAAGCGGCGGGGTTCGACGAGGTCATGGCCCCCACTGTCGGCACCGGCGGGCATCGCGGCAATGACCTCCAAGGTCATGCGCACGAGGCTCAGGTGCTCAGCGCCTGTCGAACTGCGCGGACGCAAAGGCCCAGGTCATGCGCGTGGCGTCGGGCCCGAGCGGGTCGCTGAACAGCTGCCCCCGCGACCCGCCGCTCCACGAGTGGCCAAGCCCCGCGATCTCGCACAGCGTGACCAGCGTGCGGCCCTGGCGCTTGAAGTCGGTCACGCGCATGGCGCGGCGCTGGCCGCGTTGCAGGTCGCGCGCCATGCCGGCGTGCGCGCCCACGGCGGTGGCCCAGACGGCCGCGCTGCTCATGGCATTGCTGGGCGCCACCACGGCGTCGGCGTCGCCGTGCAGCACCAGCATCGGCGGCAGCGTCGTGAAGACGGCCGCCGCGCCCATGGCCTTGCCGACCGCGGTGACGGGCATCGGCGGCACGTGCTGTCCGCGCATGGCGCCGAGCGCGGTGGCCGACGACTTCGCGGCGCCGGGCGCCACGCCCGAGTGCATGACCACCGCGCGAAAGCGGTTCGGGTAGCGCGTGGCCAGCAGCGCCGCCATGCTCGCGCCCGCCGACAGGCCGGCCACGGCCACGCGGTCGCGGTCGACGGGGTACAGCATGCAGGCCTGGTCGACGGCGGCCATCAGCGTGGCGGCCTCGGCGTCGGCCTTGCCGGAGCGGCGCTCGTACCAGTTCCAGCAGCCCTGCGGATGAGCGATGCGGTCCTGCTCGGGGTAGAGCACGAGAAAGCGCTGGCGCACGGCAAGCGCGTTCATGCGCGTGCTGGCCGCGAAGTCGCGACCGGTCTGGCCGCAGCCGTGCAGCATGACCATGAGCGGGAGTTTCTCGCCGGGCTGCAGCACCAGGTCGGCCGGACGGAACAGGTGATAGCCGCGCGCCCCGCCCGCACCCATCGCCATGCCACTGATCCAGTCGCCCTTGCCGGGCGGCGGCTTGAGCCGCTTGGCGGTCGCGCGTTGCACCTGGCCGGCCACGCGCTTGCCGTTGCTCAGCGTGAGCTTGGTGAGCGCCTTCAGGTTGCGCTCATAGGCGCGGGCGAAGAAAGAAGCGGTGGAGCGACGGGCCATGGCGCAGTGTGCAGGCAAAGCGCCGGGCGGCCAAACGGCCGCGAAGGCCTCAGTAGATTTCCGGGACGATCATGCTGGCAGGGACGGGCTGGCGCAGGTAGTCGTCATGCCGCTCGCGCGCCGGCAGCTCGACCGGCGCGTGCGCCACCTCCTGGTAGGGCAGCTGGCCCAGCAGGTGGCTGATGCAGTTCAGGCGCGCCTTCTTCTTGTCGACGGCCTGCACCACCCACCACGGCGCCTCGGGGATGTGGGTGCGCTCCAGCATGATCTCTTTCGCCTTGGTGTATTCCTCCCAGCGGCGGCGGCTTTCGAGGTCCATGGGGCTGAGCTTCCACTGCTTGAGCGGGTCGTGGATGCGGCCCAGGAAGCGCATGTGCTGCTCGTCGTCGGTGATGGAGAACCAGTACTTGATGACCTTGATGCCCGAGCGCACGAGCATCTTCTCGAACTCGGGCACGGTGCGGAAGAACTCCTCGTACTCGTCGTCGCTGCAGAAACCCATCACGCGCTCGACGCCGGCGCGGTTGTACCAGCTGCGGTCGAACAGCACCATCTCGCCGGCGGCCGGCAGGTGCGCCACGTAGCGCTGGAAGTACCACTGGGTGCGTTCGCGGTCGTTGGGCGCGGGCAGCGCGGCCACGCGGGCCACGCGCGGGTTCAGGCGCTGGGTGATGCGCTTGATGACACCGCCCTTGCCCGCCGCGTCGCGGCCTTCGAAAAGGATGACCACCTTCTGCTTGCTGTGCTGCACCCAGTCCTGCAGCTTGACCAGCTCGCCCTGCAGGCGAAAGAGTTCCTTGAAGTAGGCCTGGCGCGCCGCCTTGTCGGACACGGAAGACGCGGCCGATGCGGGGTCGAGCCCGTCGAGGTTGCGGTCTTCGATCTCCAGTTCGAGCTCTTCGTCGTAGCTGTCGATCAGGTCGCGGGCGATGCGTTGCATCAGGTCTTCGTGGTCGGGAAGTGCGCTCGTCAGCATGATGAAAAGGGGCAAGAGTGGCGGGTAGACAAAAAGCATGCTGCACCCGCCGCATGACGGCGGCGTGACGGTTTTGCGGCTGTTTTCTGTAAGCCGACACGCCGTTGTCACATGGCACGAACACCATCCGGGGCACGCCGGCAGCCCGCCAAACGGGCGTCTGCCTGTTCACATGTCTTTTCTGACCACGCACCTTGTCGGTATTTCATGACCTCGCCGCGCAGTCCTATGGCGGCGACGAAGCCGGGCTGATCTGCGGCTACCTGTTCGACGCCGCGGCGCCGGAACCCGCGCGGGCGATCGATTCGGCGCAGGCCGCCGCGTGGCTGGCGGATGCCGGCCAGCTCGGCGACAGCAACGCCTACGTGTGGCTGCACTTCAACCTGAGCCATGCGCACGCCGAACGCTGGCTGGTGCGGCACGCGGCGCTGTCGGACACTTTCTACGAGACGCTGCACGAAGGCCTGCCCTCCACGCGCATCGAGCGCGCCGACGACTCGCTGATCGCGGTCATCAACGACGTGCACTTCGAGTTCAGCTTCGAGCCCTCGGACATTTCGACGCTGTGGATCAGCGTCGGCCCGCGCCTGGTGGTCACGGCGCGCACCAAGCCGCTGCGTTCGGTCGACGCGCTGCGCACGGCCGTGAAGGCGGGCGAGGCGCCGCGCTCGAGCACCGAGCTGCTCGAGCACCTGCTGCGCGCGCAGGCCGACGTGCTGGTGAAGATCGTGCGCGGCGTCACCTCGCGCATCGACCGCATCGAGGACGAGCTGCTGGCCGGCCGCCTGGACCACAAGCGCGCGCGCCTGGGCGTGCTGCGCCGGCTGCTGGTGCGGTTGCAGCGGCTGCTGGCGCCCGAGCCGGCCGCGCTGTTCCGCCTGCTGCAGGGCCCGCCGGCCTGGATGGCCGAGCCCGACGTGCAGGAGCTGCGCGGCTCGACCGAGGAGTTCTCGGTGGTGCTGCGCGACATGCAGGCGCTGCAGGAGCGCATCAAGCTGCTGCAGGAAGAAATCGCCGCCAACGTCAACGAGGACAACAACCGCAGCCTGTTCGTGCTGACGGTGGTCACGGTGCTGGCGCTGCCGATCAACATCCTGGCCGGCCTGTTCGGCATGAACGTGGGCGGCATCCCGCTGGCGGAGCACAAGCACGGGTTCTGGATCGTGGTGGCGATCGTCGCCACCTTCACCGCCGTGGCCGCCTGGACGGCGTTTCGCAAGAAGCGCTGAGGCGCGCCCGCGCTCAATCCGACGGCAGCGGCGCGGTAGCCGCGTCCTGCATGCATTGCAGGAAGACGCGCGTGGGCGTGTTCATCGCCTCGCTGCGCAGGCGGAAGGCGCACATGGGGCCGCGCAGCAGTTCGCCCCGCATGGCGATGCGGCGCACGAGCCCGCGCCGCTCGAAGTCTTCGGCGTAGTGGTTGGCGGTGGCCCACAGCAGGCCCGAGCTGCGCACGAGGTGCAGCGCGAGCGGGGCCGAGTCGGCCTGGATGTCGGCCGGATGCGGCCCGCCCGGGCGGCGGTGCACCGACAGCATGCGGTCCAGCTTGGGCCGCAGCGGCGTGCGGTGCGGCGGCAGCACCCAGCGCTCGTTGGCGGCCTCGGCCCAGGTCGGCGCGCGCTTGAGCGCCAGCCGGTGCCGCGGCGCCGCCACGATGCTGCTGAACTCCTCGTACAGCGGCGTGACCTCGACGCGGTTGAGGTCGACCGTCCACTCCGCGTGCGCGAGCATGAGGTCGATGCGCCCGTCCTGCAGCGCGGCGTGCAGGTCCTCGATCTCCAGCGTCTGCACCATCGGGCGCACGTGGGGCAGCATCTGCGAGGCCTGCAGCAGCGCGGCCGCGAGCCGCTGCGCCGAGAACACCGGCAGCACGCCCAGGCGCAGCTCGCCGCTCACGCCCACGCGCAGGTCGCGCAGCGACTCCTCGGCCAGCATGAGCTCGCCCAGCACGCGGTCGGCATGCCGGACCATGCTCAGCCCCGCCGCCGTGGGCGCGATGCGCTTGGTGGTGCGCTCGAACAGGCGCACCTGCAGCGTGGCCTCGAGCTGGGCCAGCGTGCGCGACAACGCGGGCTGGGTGGTGTTGAGCAGCTCGGCCGACTTGCTCAGGCTGAGCGTGCGGCCCAGCTGGCTGAGCAGCCGCAGCTGGCGCAGCGTGAGGTTTCGTTCCAGGAAGGAGGCCATGGTCATTTATATCGGCAACGGTATGAGTACGCTCGGATTTCTCATTTGTCGCCCTCCCCCGGCCTGCCCAGAATCCGCCCACCGCCCTGGCACCCCGGAGACCCGCGATGACCGAACCGACGAAGCGATTTCTTTGCGCCGCCCTCATGGCTGCCGCCTTGCTGGCCGGCCTGCTGCCCGCCGGCGCCGCGGCCCAGGCGTACCCGTCCAGGCCCGTGCGCCTGATCGTGCCGTGGGCGCCCGGCACGCCGGCGGACGTGGCGGGCCGCGTGGTGGCCGAACGCATGGCAGGCGGACTGGGCCAGACCGTGTTCGTCGAGAACCGGCCGGGCGCGGCCGGCACCGTGGGCCTGGGCGAGGTGCTGCGCCAGCCGGCCGACGGCTACACCGTCTACATGCTGTCGTCGGCCTCGCTGGTGGCGCCGCTGCTGTTCCCGGGCCAGTCGCTGGACCTGCTCAAGAGCCTGGAGCCGGTCGGCATGACGGCCTGGAGCTACAACGTGCTGGTGGCGCCCGCCGCCTCGGCGCTGGGCTCGCCGCGCGAGCTGGAGGCCGCGGCCAAGGCCCGGCCGGGCACGCTGAGCTTCGGCTCCGGCGGCAACGGCACGCCGGCGCACCTGGCCGGCGCGCTGTTCGCCCAGCAGACCGGCAGCCAGCTCACGCACGTGCCGTACAACCAGTTCCCGATGGCGGTGGGCGACCTGCTGGCCGGGCGCCTGGACACCATGTTCCTGACCGCGTCGGCGGCGCTGCCCCACATCCAGGTCGGCAAGCTGCGCGCGCTCGCGGTGACCGGCGCGCAACGCCTGCCGGCCCTGCCCGCCGTGCCCACGATGATCGAGCAGGGCTACGCGGGCTTCGAGCTGCGCTCCTTCGACGGCATGACGGTGCGCAGCGGCACGCCGCGCGAGATCGTCGAGCGGCTCAGTGATGCGCTCGCCAAGGCGCTGGCCGCGCCCGAGGTGCGCGAGCGCCTGGCCGCGCTGGCGCTCGAGCCGGAGCCGATGACGCCGGCGCGCTTTCGCACCGTGCTGGCGGCCGAGTCGGACAAGTGGCTGCGCCTGGGCCGCGGCGCCGGCATCAAGGCCGACTGAGCACGCGCGATGCAGGCAGACATCGTGATCGTCGGGGGCGGCTCGGCGGGCTGTGTGCTGGCCGCCCGCCTGAGCGAAGACCCCGCGCTGCAGGTGGTGCTGGTCGAGGCGGGACAGCCCTCGCGCAACCCCTGGCTGCGCATTCCCATCGGCTATTTCAAGACGGTCGGCCACCCCCGGCACGACTGGTGCTTCGAAACCGACCCCGAGCCCGACATGGCGCAGCGCCGCCTGCCCTGGCCGCGCGGGCGGGGGCCGGGCGGCTCCAGCCTCATCAACGGCATGCTGTACCTGCGCGGCCACCGCGCCGACTACGACCAGTGGGCCGCCCTGGGCAACCCGGGCTGGGACTGGGACAGCGTGCGCCCCTACTTCGACCGGTCGCAGCCCGCGGCCGACGGGCCGCTGTGGGTGTCCGCGCTGCCGCGCGATGCGCTGTCCGATGCCTTCATCGCCGCGGCGGCGCATGCCGGCATCGCGCCCACGGCCGACTTCAACGGTGGCGACAACAGCGGCGCCGGCTACTTCCGGATGACGACGCGCCACGGCCGGCGCATGGATACCGGACGGGCCTTCCTGGCGCCGGCGCGGGGCCGACCCAACCTGCGCGTGCTGTCGGGCGCGCAGGCGACCCGCGTGTGCTTCGAGGGGCGGCGCGCCGTCGGCGTCGAGTGCGTGCGCGACGGCAAGGCCGAACGCGTCTCGGCGCGGCACGAGGTGATCCTGAGCGCCGGCGCCATCCAGTCGCCGCAGCTGCTGCAGCTCTCGGGCGTGGGGCCGGCCGGGATGCTGGGCCGCCTGGGCCTGCCGGTGGTGGCGCCGCTCGAGGGCGTGGGCCGCAACCTGCAGGACCACCTGCAGGCGCGGCCCAGCTACCGCTGCCACGGCATCGAGACGCTCAACGACATCGCCCACAGCCGCTGGCGCAGCGCGCGCGAGTTCATGCGCTACCTGCTGACGCGCGGCGGCGCGCTGAACGGCGGCGTCTACCGCGCCGGCGCCTTCTTTGCGGCGGGCGACGACGCCGCGGGGTGGCCCGATGCGCAGATCCACTTCGGGCTGGTGAGCTTCGAACGGCCGCACCAGCCGCCGCACCCGTTCCCGGGCGTGACGCTGTCGGCCTGCCTGCTGCGCCCGCACAGCCGCGGCGAGATCATGCTGCGCTCGGCCGATCCGCTGGCGGCGCCGTCGATCCAGCCGCGCTACCTGTCGCACGAAGCCGACCGCGCGCTGGCCGTGCGGCTGGTGCGCAAGATGCGCGAGATCGCCGCCGCGCCGCCGCTGGCGCGCTACCTGGCGCAGGAGCACGAGCCCGGGCCCGCGTTGGCCAGCGACACGCAGCTGCTGGACTGGGTGCGCCGCCGCGGCGGCAGCATCTTCCATCCGGTGGGCACCTGCGCCATGGGCCCCGCCGACGATGCCGCCGCGGTGGTCGATGCCCGCCTGCGGGTCCACGGCCTGCAGGGGCTGCGCGTGGTGGACGGCTCGGTGATGCCGCGGCTGGTGTCGGGCAACACGAACGCGCCGATCATCATGATCGCCGAGCGCGCCGCCGACCTCGTCAAGCACGACCTGCGCGCCTGAGCGGCCACGCACTGCCTTGCGGGACGGCACGCGCCAAGCCGCTTGGGCGATGAGGTTAATGCTATTTATCTAGTAGCAACGCGAAGCATCCACACGCCGGTGTCGGCGGGCGAGAGCGCCTAGAATCGGCCGGTGTCTTCTACTCTCAATGCCGATCTTCACTGCCACTCCGTGGTCTCCGACGGCACATTGACGCCCGAAGCGCTGGCCGCCCGCGCCGCCGCCAACGGGGTCGAGCTCTGGGCCCTCACCGACCACGACGAGGTCGGCGGCCAGCACCGCGCCGCTGCTGCGGCGCGCGAAAACGGCATGCGCTACCTCACGGGCACCGAGATCTCGGTGACCTTCGCGAACGAAACCGTGCACATCGTCGGCCTGGGCTTCGACCCCGACGACGCCGCCATGTCGCAGGGCCTGTACGACACGCGCGGCGGCCGCGGCAAGCGCGCGCAGGAAATGTCCGAGGGGCTGGCCAAGGTCGGCATCCACGGCGCCTACGAAGGCGCACTCAAGTTCGTCGGCAACCCCGAACTCATTTCGCGCACGCACTTCGCGCGCTTCCTGGTCGAGCAGGGCCACTGCCGCGACACCCCCGAGGTGTTCCGCAAGTTCCTCACCGAAGGCAAGCCCGGCTACGTGCCGCACCGCTGGGCCTCGCTGAAGGACGCCGTGCACTGGATCACCGCCGCCAAGGGCATGGCCGTGATCGCGCACCCGGGCCGCTACAAGTTCACGGCCAACGAGGAGTACGCGCTGTTCCTCGAATTCAAGGCGCACGGCGGCCAGGCGATCGAGGTCGTCACGGGCAGCCACACGCCGGCCGAGTTCGTCGAGTACGCCGACAAGGCGCTCGAGTTCGATTTCGCCGCCTCGCGCGGCAGCGATTTCCACAGCCCCGACGAGAGCCACTGCGATCTCGGCAAGCTGCCACCGTTGCCCGGCAGCCTCACGCCGGTGTGGGAACTGCTCGGCCACCGCATCCAGCAGTGAGCCAGAGCCCCGGGCCCGGCATCGACAACGCGGCCAGCGCCGCGCTCGCCCAGGCACGCGCCGCGGCGCACACCCGCCGCCGCACCGAATCCGAACGCATCCTGGCAGGCATCGGGCTGGTCATCCTCGCGGTGGCCTGCTTCGCCACGCTCGACACCGCCACCAAGTACTCGACCCTGGCCGTGCCGATCCTCATGGGCGTGTGGTTCCGCTATGCCTTCCAGGCCGTGGCCACCACGCTGGTGCTGCTGCCGCTGCGCGGCACGGCCCTGCTGCGTACGCAGCACCCGCGCTACCAGGCGCTGCGCGGGGCGCTGCTGCTGGGCTCGAGCCTCTTTGCCTTTTTGAGCCTGCGCTACATGCCGCTGGCCGAGTTCACGTCGATCGTGCTGATCGCGCCGCTGGTGATCACGCTGCTGGCCGCCACCACGCTCAAGGAGCAGGTGTCGCCGCTGCGCTGGACGCTGGTGGCGGGCGGCTTCATCGGCACGCTGGTCATCCTGCGACCGGGCGGCGGCAGCTTCAGCTGGGCCGTACTGCTGCCGCTGGGGCTGGTGCTGACCAACGCCTGGTTCCAGGTGCTCACCAGCAAGCTCGCGCAGACCGAGAACCCGCTGACCATGCACTTCTACACGGGCTGGGTCGGCACGCTGCTGGCCTCGGTGGCCGTGCCCTTCGCCTGGACCGCCCTGCCCTCGTGGGAATGGTGGGCGCTGCTGTGCCTCATGGGTTTCATGGGCACGGTGGGACACTTCATGCTGATCCTGGCCTACCAGCGCGCGCCGGCCTCCACCCTCACCCCGTACCTGTACGCGCAGATCGCCTTCGCGATGCTGGGCGGCTGGCTCATCTTTTCCCACGTGCCCGACCGCTTCTCGCTGATCGGCATGGCGATGATCGCCGTGTGCGGCGCCGCCGGCGCGTGGCTCACCGTGCGCGAGCGGCGCGTGCCGATCGAGCCTGCGGAATCCTGATCAGGAGCAATTCACCATGGCCCAGTACTTCGAAGTCCACCCCGAGAACCCCCAGCAGCGCCTGCTGAAGCAGGCCGTGGCGCTGCTCGCGCGCGGCGAAGTCGTGGCGGTGCCCACCGACTCCAGCTACGCGCTGGCCTGCCACCTGGACGACAAGGACGCGGTCGACCAGCTGCGCCGCATCCGCCAGGTCGACGAGAAGCACCACCTCACGCTGCTGTGCCGCGACCTGAGCGAGCTGGCCAACTACGCGCGCGTCGACAACAAGCAGTACCGCCTGCTGAAGGCCGCCACGCCCGGCCCCTACACCTTCCTGCTCGAAGCCACCAAGGAAGTGCCGCGCCGCGTGAGCCATCCGCAGCGCAAGACCATCGGCCTGCGCGTGCCCGACCACAAGGTGCTGCTGGAGCTGCTGGAACTGCACGGCGCGCCACTGCTGGCCACCACCCTCATCGCGCCCGGCGAGACCGAAGCGCTGAACGACGCGCAGGAAATCCGGGAGCGCTTCGAGAAGCAGATCGGCGCCGTCATCGACGCCGGCGCCTGCCCGTCGCAGCCGACCACCGTGGTCGACCTCACGCCCATGGGCTCGGGCGACGACCCGGTCGTGGTGCGCCAGGGCCGGGGTGCGCTCGCGGTGCTTGGCCTCTGACGAACGGCTCGGCCGCCCCATTCCTCTCTGACACAATCGCGCAGTGGATATTTCCAATCTGATACAGACGGTTCTGATTTACGCACTGCCGGTGATCTTCGCGATCACCGTGCACGAAGCGGCGCATGGCTACGTGGCACGCCACTTCGGGGACAACACCGCGGCCATGATGGGCCGCGTGACGCTCAACCCCATGAAGCACATCGACCCCATCGGGACCATCCTGATGCCGCTGATGCTGTACTTCGCGACCTCGGGCGCCTTCCTGTTCGGCTATGCCAAGCCGGTGCCGGTCAACTTCAACCGCCTGCGCCATCCCAAGCGCGACATGGTGTGGGTCGCACTCGCGGGCCCGGCCTCCAACTTCATCCAGGCCATCCTGTGGGCCGTGCTGCTCATCGTGATCGTCGCGGCCGGCGTCAGTGAAACCTTTTTCATCAAGATGTGCCAGGGCGGCGTGCTGGTCAACCTCGTGATGTGGGCCTTCAACCTGTTCCCGCTGCCCCCGCTCGACGGCGGCCGCGTGCTGGCCGGCCTGCTGCCCAGCGGCCCGGCGCAGAATTTCCTGGCGCGCATCGAGCCCTACGGCTTCTTCATCGTGATGGCGCTGGTGCTCGCCGGCATCGTCAGCAACTACTGGCTGCGCCCGCTGATGGATGCCGGCTACTTCGTGGTCAACCTGCTCATCACGCCGCTCAAGGCAATGCTGCTCTAAGTTTCTCCTTCCGTCACATGGCTTCGTCTTCTCCAGCTCCCCTGCGCGTCCTGACCGGCATCACGCCGTCGGGCACGCCCCACCTCGGCAACTACGTCGGCTCCATCCGCCACTCGGTGCGCCAGAGTGTCGCGGCCGGCGTCGAGAGCTACTTCTTCCTGGCCGACTACCACGCACTCATCAAGGTGCAGGAGCCCGCGCTCATCCAGCGCTCCACGCTCGAAATTGCGGCCAGCTGGCTGGCCTGTGGCCTCGACCCCGAACGCGTCACCTTCTATCGCCAGTCGGACATCGCCGAGATCACCGAGCTCACCTGGTTCCTCACCTGCGTCACCGGCAAGGGCGTGCTCAATCGCGCGCATGCCTACAAGGCCCAGCTCGACAAGAACATCGCCAAGGGCGAGGAGCCCGACGCCGACGTGACGGCGGGCCTGTTCATGTACCCCGTGCTGATGGGCGCCGACATCCTGATGTTCAACGCCCACAAGGTGCCCGTGGGCCGCGACCAGGTGCAGCACATCGAGATGGCGCGCGACATGGCGCAGCGCTTCAACCACCAGTACGGCGAGCACTTCACGCTGCCCGACGCCGAGATCGACGATGCGGTCGCCACCTTGCCCGGCCTCGACGGCCGCAAGATGAGCAAGAGCTACAACAACACGATCCCGCTGTTCGCACCGCGCGCGCAGCTGCAAAAGCAGATCGCCAGCATCGTCACCGACTCGCGCGCGCCCGGCGAGCCCAAGGACACCGAGGGCTCGGCCCTGTTCCAGATCTACCAGGCCTTCGCCAGCGCCGAGGAAACCGAGGCCCTGCGCAAGGCGTACGCCGACGGCATCGCCTGGGGCGACGCCAAGCAGGTGCTGTTCGAGCGCATCGACCGCGAGGTGGCGCCGCTGCGCGCGCGCTACGAGGCGCTCATGAACGACCCGGCCGAGATCGAGCGCATCCTGCTGCTGGGCGCCGAGAAGGCGCGCAAGCTGTCGCGCCCCTTCATGACCTCGCTGCGCCATGCGGTCGGCCTGCGCAACCTCGCGGCGGGCCGCGACGGCGCCGGTACCAAGGCCGCCAAGGTGGCGAAGCCCAGCTTCAAGCAATACCGCGAGAAGGCCGACGGCCTGTTCTATTTCAAGCTGCTCGATGCGCGCGGCGAAACCCTTTTGCAAAGCCGTGGATTCGCGTCACCGCAAGAAGCCGGCCGTACCATCGCCGACTTGCAGGCGCAACGCGGCGCGGCGCTCACGGCACTGGCCGCGCAGCTCGAACCGGTCGACGCGCAACAGGCTCGCGCCGCCACCGAGGCGCTGGAGGCACTGGCGGAGGCAACGTCCACCACCCAGGGACATTGATCCGGCAACAACCCGCGGGCCATCCGCCGGCGGGTGTGACAAGAGAGAAGACGGTGCGATCACAAAGGAAGAAAACATGAGCATTTATGTCATCGACGACCACCCCCTGATGCGCGACGCGATCGTGATGGTCCTGCGTCGCCTGCGCCCCGCCGAGAACATCGTCGAGCTCGAGCGGCTCGACAAGCTCGCCAGTTCGGTCCAGCAGCGTGGCGCGCCCACTCTTTTCTGCCTGGACCTGAAGCTGCCGGACACCAATGGCGTCTCGGGCGTGATCGCGGTCAAGCAGGTCTATCCGAACGTGCCGATCGCCGTGTACTCGGCAGCCCCGGCCGCCGACATGGAAGACGCCTGCATCGAGGCCGGCGCCGACACCTACATCGAGAAGTCGGCCAGCTCCAACGAGCTGGCAGCCGCCCTGCGCGGCCTGCTGATGGCCGGATCGGAAGACGACACCGAAGAGATGCCGGCCGCCAACAGCGGCAAGCTCTCCAAGCGCCAGACCCAGCTGATCGCCATGCTCGACAAGGGCATGAGCAACCGCGACATCGCCACCGACCTGGAGATCAGCGAACACACGGTGAAGGTGCACCTGTGGCGCCTGTTCCGCCGTCTGGGCGTGAAGAGCCGTACGCAGGCCTTGCACTATGCACGCACGAATGGGCTGCTCTCGGGCTGAGCCTGAACCAGAGCTGGCTTGATCAGGAACCGCGCCTCGTGCGCGGTTTTTTCATGGAGGCGCCCCCTGCAGGCGCCTCCATGCATCCGCTCAGGAGGGCTTTCGCCGGTACACGAGCTTATGCACGACCTCGACGGTGTAGATCCCCTGCGTGTTCGGAACCACTTGATAGACCGCCGCATTGAGGTCGAGCTCGACGTTCTCGGAAAACTCCGTGTCGAACGTCTTTGAATAGACGGGAACCTTGACGTACGGGCTGTCCCGATCGGTGATCAACGTGACCTCGATGCGAACCGAGGTCTGCCCTGTCACCTCCCATCCGAGAGGCGCGTTGGCCGGCACCACCGTTCCGGCGATGCGGTATCGCGCCTTGGGCCGCTGGATGGCAACGCGCGGATCATCCGGCCAGTAGATCATCCGGGCCCCTTCCAGGCTGTAGCGGAAGGAGAACCCGTTGCTCTTGCCGATCGGGGTCCGCGCCAATGCCTCGGGATTTGCCGTCACTTCATAGGCCGCACTGACCGGTGTGGCTGGCGTGTCAGCCGGCAGGGTTCCGGGGGTCGCGACGACGGTCTCACCCATTCGGCGGACCAGGAAATCCAGACTTCCTGCCGAACCGGAACCCATCGAACGCCCCTCGAGCTCGAGCGGGGAATTGATCGCGAAGCAATCCCGCGCATCGAGTGCTGTCGGCCAGAAATCCTTGAAGTGCGTGTCGGACCGATAGCCGCCGCAGCTCGCATCGGGGATGTACCTGTTTCCGTTGTCCGGCGCGGCAAGCGTCTCGATCAACGCGAACTTGAGATGTGGCCCCGTCGCCGCCGGCGCGGTGGGCGTGACCGTCAGGTAGGCCGCCTCGCTGTCCTTCACCCCATCGTTCACCACGAGGCGAACCACGAACTCGCCGGGAACGTCCGGGAGGAAAGAAGGGGTTGCACTGTCGGCGCCCGTGAGCACCGCCTTGCTGTTCAAGGGCTTGGACTGCAGCACCCACACGTAGCGCAGCGAACGCCCTTGTGCCGCCTGGCTCGTGCGGCCGTCGAGCTTGAGGACCAGCCCCAGGGTCGTATCGATGGGTTTTGCCACGCGGGCTTGCGGCGGTTCATCCCCGACGGGTGCCGGTGTCTCCGGCTCCGAGGGGCCGGCAGGTCCTCCCGTGCCCGTTCCCGAATTTGGCGAAGGCAGGCCGAAGACAGGCCCTCCGCCGCCACCACCACCGCCACCGCATGCGGTCAGCAATGCGAGCGCCGCAACGCCCAATGCGTGTTTGAACTGAATCGCCATATCGCCTGATCCTCCCTTGTGTATTGACAGGGAAGATAGCAGAGCCGGCGACGCATTCGCGCGCTCGCCGCGGCCTTGCGGCACCTGTGTGATCGAGCGCCGCTCAGCCGCCCGACGCACTCACCCGCGCCTGCGCCACCGCCTCGTCGGCATCGTGCAGCGCCACGCGGAACACGCTGCCGCTGCCCAGGCGCGAGCGCACGCTGACCGGGTGGCCCAGCACGTGCGACAGCCGCGCCACGATGGCCAGGCCGAGGCCGAAGCCGTCGGAGGTGCCGGCATGGTCGGCGACCTTGTAGAACTCCAGGAACACATCGCGCAGGTGCTCGGGTGCGATGCCGATGCCGGTGTCCCACACCTCCACGCGCATGCCCTCGCGGGTCTGGCGCGCGGCCAGCAGCACGCCGCCTTCGGTCGTGTACTTGATGGCGTTGGCGAGGAGGTTGCCGATCATGCGGCGCACGCGGATCGGGTCGGTGAGGAACGAGCCCTCGGTCACGTGCACCCGGAAGTCCAGCCCCCGGCTCTCGGCCACGGGGCGGTACTGCAGCTCCAGGTCGTGCAGCAGCTCGGCCACGTCGACGCGCTCGATGTGCAGCCGCACCTGGCCCGCGTCGATGCGCGCCAGGTCGAACATGGAGTCGAACAGCGCGTTCACAGCGTGGGTGGCGCGCACGATCTTCGGGGCCAGTTCGAGCACCAGCTCGGGCTCGTTGCGCAGCCAGTCGGCGTACAGCGACAGCGCCAGCACGGGCTGGCGCATGTCGTGCGCGGCGCTGGCCAGGAAGCGGTTCTTCATGGCCACGGCCGACACCGCCGCCTGCCGCTGCTGTGTGAGCGACTTGATCAGGATGTGGTTGTGGAACAGCAGCTCCAGGCTGTTGCGCGCGGTCTCATGGATGTTGCGGCCGGCGCGCAGCAGCAGGAACCAGTGCAGCGCCGGCAGCAGCGGCATGAGGTAGCCGTACTGGAAATGCGGGTGCTGCATGGTGACGGCCACGAGGCGCACCAGCACCGCGCCGAGCATGGTGATGAACAGCGTGTTGACGTAGCGCTTGAGCAGCGGCGGGTGCAGCGCCAGCCCATTGAGCGGGAAGGTGCCCACGCCGGCCACGATGAGCCAGCTCATGAACTGGTTGACCTGCGGCGTGCGCTCGAAGAACAGCAGCACCGAGCAGCCCCAGACCACCGCGCTGGTGCTCCACACGAAGCCGTAGCGGTCGGTGAACTGCTGCTGCGCGACCGCGCTGCGCCCCGCATAGCGCACGGCGTACACACGCGCGCCCCAGGCCCGGCAGGCGGTGGCGATGATGCCGGCGGCCAGCCAGGTCAGCAGCTCCCAGCGGGGCACGTGGCCCCAGCTCAGGCCGACCATGGCGGGCATGAGCGCCGCCGAGACGAGGTAGGAGCCGCGCGCCGAGCGCATCAGGCTGCGGATGAGTTCCCCGCGCACCCACGACTCGGCCTCGTCGGCCGACGCCGGAGCGGGTGTCACGCTTGCGATCGACGCATTCGCCATGGATGCATGACCGTGGTGGATTCGGCCAAACCAGAGAAAGATGGAGACAGGCGCCTGCGCAGGCGCCGGAAGTTCGCGATCTTAACGGCCTGTCGGCCATGGTTTCGGGAAGTAACCGCAGAAAATCCGCCCGCCCCGCACAGCGGTCCGCCGCGACGCCCCGTTTACCATGCGGGCTGCCGACACACACCGCACGCCATGCTGAACAACATCACCCCTTTCCTCGTCCACTGGGCCATCACCGGCATCTCGCTGTGGGTCGCCAGCCACCTCTTCAAGGGACTCAAGTTCGACAGCACCTCGGCGCTGATCGTGTCGGCGCTGCTGCTCGGGCTGGCCAACGCCATCGTCAAGCCGCTGCTGATCTTCCTGACCCTGCCGCTGACGCTGCTGACCTTCGGCCTGTTCCTGCTGGTCATCAACGCGCTGATGATCCTGTTGGTGGCGGCGCTGGTGAAGGGCTTCAAGGTGTCGGGCTTCTGGACCGCGCTGTTCGCGAGCATCTTCGTCTCGCTGCTGAGCATCGTCATCGGCTCGTTCGTGACAGGCGGCGACCCGGCCGAGCAGATCCAGATGCCGCAGGGTGGCAACTGGCTCTGAGCGAGCCCCTGCCTTTCTCGCGGGCCCCGCCCGTTGCGCGCGAAATGCTCTGCGCCCTTCGGAATCAGTTGGACGACCGGTGCGGTCTCGCGGGGAATCCGTGCGCACGCGATGCCCAGGCAATCAGAAGGCCGGGAAGCAACAGCACCAGCAGTGCCCATGGAAAAGCGCCGACGCCCGATGTCTCCAGCAGCACGCCACCGACGATGCCGCCGCCCGCAATGGCGATGTTCCACACCGTGACGAGGATGGATTGCGCCACGTCCGCGCCGGGGCCGGCTGCTTCGGCCGACGCGGTCTGCAGCAAGGCCCCGGAGCCGCCGAAGGTCAGCCCCCACGCGGCCACCGCGACATAGACCACCACCGGCTGCGTGCCGGCGACGCCCAGGGCCAGCGACGCCAGCGCAAAGCCCGCGAGGGCGAGCAGCACCAGCGAGCGCAGCATGCGGTCGATGAGCAGCCCGCTGATCCAGATGCCCGCCAGCGACGCCACGCCGAAGACAAGCAGCACCGCATCGACCCGATCAGACAGGCCGGCCGGCGCCAGGAACGGCATCACGTAGGTGTAGAGAATGCTGTGCGCCAGCACCCACAGCGCAAGCACGGCCAGCACCGGTCGCACGCCGGGCGTGACGAAGATCCGGCGCACCGGCGCGCGCTTTTCGGCCGGCTGCCCCGGATAGTCGGGCACCTGCAGGAAGACCCAGGCCATCACCGCCAGCGTGAGCAGCGACATGCCACCGAACGCGGTGCGCCAGCCCAGCGTGGCGCCCATCAACGTCCCCAGCGGGACGCCCAGCGACAACGCCAGCGGTGCCCCCAGCCCGGCCACTGCCAGCGCGCGCCCCTTGAGGTGCTCGGGCACCATGCGCCGCGCATAGCCCGCCAGCATCCCCCAGATCAGGCCGCCCGCCATGCCGGCCAGGAAGCGCGCAACCAGCGCGACTGCATAGCTCGACGTCAGCGCCGTGAGCGTGTTGAAGGCCAGCACGGCAACCAGCGCCGCGATCAGCAACGGTCGGCGCCGCCAGCCCAGCGTCGCCGCCGTCAGCGGGATGGCCGCAACCAGCGAGCCGATGGCATAGAGGGTCACGAACTGGCCCGCGAGCGCTTCCGACACGCCCAGGTCCTGGCTGATGCGCAAGAGCATGCCGGCCGGCATCGTTTCCGTCAGCAGTGCCAGGAAGCCGGTCATCGACAGGGCCAGCAAGGCGGCCACGGGCAGTCGTTCAGTGCGCTCGCCCCCGGTGGCGGTTGTGGTGGTCATTCAGTTGTTTTCCATTGTCTGTGCCCGCGTTGGCCGGGTGGCCCGCGTTGGCGTTCACCGCAGTGTGGGCGGGAATTCATCAATGAAAAATGGGCTAAAGTTTCAAATACATATGACTCTCCAGTCATCAATCAAAGTCGCTCCATGGAAAACCTGGGTTCGCTGAACGTCTTCGTTCGCGCCGGCGAAACGCGCAGCTTCACAGCCGCAGGGCAGCAGTTGGGCATCTCGGCCTCGGCCGTCAGCAAGGCCATCGTGCGGCTCGAAGAACGGCTGGGCGTGCGGCTGTTCCATCGCTCCACGCGCACCGTCCACCTGACGCCGGAAGGCGCGCTGTTCCTGGAGCGCTGCCGGCGCATCCTCTGCGAGGTGGAATCGGCCGAAGCGGAACTGCTGCAGACACAGAGCGCACCCCGCGGCAAGCTGCGCATCAGCCTGCCGTCGGTGGGCACGCTGTTCATGCCCAAGCTGGCGGCATTCAAGCGGCTCTACCCCGACATCGAACTGGACATCGACTACGCCGACCGGCTGGTGGACGTCATCGAGGAAGGCTTCGACGCGGTCATCCGCACCGGCGAGCCCAGCGATTCACGGTTGATGGCGCGCCGCATCGGCTCGTGCCGCAAGGTGATCGTCGGTTCGCCGGCCTACTTTCGCCGGGCCGGCGTGCCGCGCGAACCGCAAGACCTGGCAAGCCACGCCTGCCTGCTCTATCGCTTTCCCAGCACCGGCAAGCTGGACGTGTGGCCGTTGGGCCTTGCGGCCGGCGCGCCCGCCATCGACCTGCCGGCCAGCATGGTGACCAACACGCTTGATCCGCAGGTCTGCTTTGCCGAGCAGGGGCTGGGCATTGCCTGCGTGCCGGAGATCGCCGTGCGCCCGCAATTGGAACAGGGCCGCCTGGTCACGGTGCTGGACGACCACAACCGCGAACACATGATCTTCCACGTGCTGTGGCCGTCGAGCCGGCAGCTGTCGCCCAGGATCCGTGTGTTCGTGGACTTCATCGCGCAGCACCTGTTTCCGCTTTCGGATGCGCTGGAGCAGCCGATTCGCTCAGGTCAGCGCTGCGCGCCCGCCATGTAGTCCACCGTCAGCTGCGTCAGCGTGCGCACGCCCACCAGCAGGCTGGCCTCGTCGACGAAGAAGCGCGGCGAGTGGTTGGGCTCGGCCTTGTTCGCGTCGCGGCCGGGCGGCGTGGCGCCGATCATCACGAACAGGCCGGGCGCCTTCTGCGCGAAGAACGAGAAGTCTTCGCCGCCCGTGCCCTTCGGGATCACGATCGGCGTGGCGCCGGGCACGCGCTGCAGGCTGGGCACCATCCTGGCGGTCAGGGCCGGGTCGTTCACGGTGGGGGCGTAGCCGTCGGCCTCGACGCGGACCTCGGCCGTGCCGCCGCCGCTTTGCGCGATGTGCGAGGCGGTCTCGCCCATGCGCTTGATGATGAACTGGCGCATCTCGTCGTCGTAGGTGCGCAGCGTGCCGCTCATCTCCACCGAATCCGGAATGATGTTGTAGCGCGTGCCCGCATTAAAGGTGCCCACGCTCAACACGGATGGCTCCTTGGTCACGTTGACCTGGCGGCTCGCGATGGTCTGGAAGCCCAGCACGATCTGCGAGCCCAGCACGATCGGGTCGACCCCGCTCCAGGGCTGCGAGCCGTGCGTCTGGCGGCCCTTCACGCTGACCTTGAAGGTGTCCGAGCTCGCGGTGATGGGGCCGCTCTTGTAGCCGATCTGCCCGGTGTTCAGCGCCGAGACCAGGTGCAGGCCGAACACCGCGTCGGGCTTGGGCGCGTCGAAGGCGCCTTCGGCCAGCATGCGGCGCGCGCCGCCGATCTCGGCGTTGGGCAGCTTCTCTTCGGCCGGCTGGAAGATCAGCTTCACGGTGCCCGGCAGCTGCGCCTTCATCGAGGCCAGCACCTCGGCCACGCCCATGAGGATCGCCACGTGGCCGTCGTGCCCGCAGGCGTGCATCACGTCGACCGTCGCGAAGCCCCACTGGGCACGCGCCTTGGAGGCGAAGGGCACGTCGACCTGTTCCTTCACGGGCAGCGCGTCCATGTCGGCGCGCAGCGCCACCACCGGGCCGGGCTTGCCGCCGCGCAGCGTGGCGACCACGCCGGTCACGGCCACGCCTTCGCGCACCTCGTAGCCCAGTGCCTTCAGGTGGGCCGCGACCAGCGCGGCGGTGCGCTTTTCCTGGTTGCCCAGCTCGGGGTGCTGGTGGATGTCGCGGCGCCAGTCGATCACCTTCTGCTCGATGGCCTTGGAGCGCTCGGCGATCAGCGGGTACAGCGGCACGGCGGCGGCCGGTGCGGGCGGTGTGACCGCGGCAGGCGCCTCCTGCGCCGAGGCGCACAGGGACGAGACGGCAAGGACGATGGGCAGGCACAGGCGCGTGGCCGGACGGAATCGGTGGGACATGGTGATGTGTTGTGAGAAAAGCAAGAAAGGGAAGGACCCGCCGGGCGGGAGCCCTTCGTCCGCACGGCCCCGTCGGGCCGGCAGCCGATGCGCCCTTGTCTGCCGCCCGACCCCGTGAGCGTAGGAAGGCCACCGATTGGCGTCCAATCGCTTTTGCATCGACTGATAATGATTGCCTATCGATGGCCGCCGACACGCCCACACCCTCTTCCGTGCTGCACGAGCGGCTGCTCGCGCGCCTGCGCCTGCGCCACCTGAAGCTCATCGACGCGCTGGCCGCGCACTCGCACCTGCGCCGCGCGGCCGAGGCGATCCACATCAGCCAGCCGGCGGCCACGCAGATGCTGCAGGAGGTCGAGGGCCTGCTCGACATGCCGCTGTTCGAGCGCCACGCGCGCGGCATGCGCATCACCGAGGCCGGGCGCCTGCTGGCGCTGCACGCGCGCATGGTGATCGACGCCATGCAGGTGGCCAGCGACGGCCTCGCGGCGCTGGCCGCGCAGGAGACGCGCGCGCTGCGCATCGGCGCCATCGAGGCGGCCATCGCCAGCGTGCTGCAGCCCGCGCTGAACCTGCTGCATGCCAAGCACCCCAAGCTGCGCCTGTTCATCGAGGAAGGCAACATCGAACGGCTCACGATCGGCCTGCGCGCGGGCGCCTTCGACGCCGTGCTGCTGCGCCAGCCGGCGCGCGTGCCCGATGCCCACCGCTTCGTGCCGCTGCGCAGCGACGAGGTGGTGGTCATCGCCGGCATCGGCCACCCGGCTGTGCAGCGCAAGCGCCTGCGGCTGCGCGACCTCGCCGATTCGCGCTGGGTGCTGCCGCCCGCGCACTTCGCGGTGCGCCAGGTGATGGAAGCGGCCTGGGCCGCCGAACGGATCGTGCCGCGGCCGCATGCCATCCAGGTGCTCACGCCGCAGCTGGTGCGCGCCCTGCTCTCGCAGCCCGACGTGGTGGTGCCGGTGCCGCGCACCGTGCTCGACCAGCTCGACCGCTCGGCCGTGGCCGAGCTGCCGCTGCGCATGAACGCGCCCATCGCGCCGCTGGGCATCCTCTACCGCACCGACAACGAGGTCGGCCCGCTGCAGCTGCTGGTCGATTTCCTCTTCGCGCAGGCTAGGAAGAAACCGTAGCAGGCGGGTTTTTCATGCGCGCAATGCCCCGCTTCACACCCGCTTAACTGTGGGGCCGCACACTCGACGCCACCCGCCAGTCCCCTCGGGACATGGCACGGTTTCCGCTCTGTAAAGTTCGCCGCCCCCGCGCCGCGGCATTGAACTCGACGGCGCGAGCCCGCTCCATCTTTGGCTTTCGTTACTTCTGCCTGTCCATGCCCGTCCACTTTGCCTCCCGCTCCGCCCCGCTCCTCACGGCCCTGTGCATCGCCGCCGCCCTCGCGGGGTGCTCGCGCACCAATGTGGAGGCCCCCGGCGCGGCCAAGGCGGCCAACGCCCCCGCGAAAGAAGTCGGCATCGTCACACTCAAGTCCGAGGTGCTGGCCCTGAGCACCGAGCTGCCCGGGCGCACCGCGGCCCCGGTGATCGCCGAGATCCGCCCGCAGGTCGGCGGCATCCTCAAGGAGCGGCTCTTCACCGAAGGCTCGCAGGTCAAGGCCGGCCAGGTGCTCTACCAGCTCGACCCCGCCTCGCTGCAGGCCGCCCACGCCAGCGCGCAGGCCAGCGTGCGCAAGGCCGAGTCGGCCCTGGCCACGGCGCGCACGGTCGCCAAGCGCAATGCCGAGCTGGTGAAGATCGACGCCATCAGCCGCCAGGTGTTCGACGAGACCCAGGCCGCCGAGCAGCAGGCCGAAGCCGACCTCGGCGTGGCCCGCGCCGCCGAGCAGACCGCGCGCATCCAGCTGGGCTACACGCGCATCACCTCGCCGATCACCGGCTGGGCCGAGCTGTCCACCGTCACGCCGGGCGCGCTGGTCACAGCCAACCAGGCGGCGGCCATGACCACCGTGCAGCAACTCGACCCGATCCACGTGCACGTCACGCAGTCCAGCAGCGAGCTGCTGCGCCTGAAGCGCGAGCTGGCCAGCGGCCGGCTGCAGCGCGCCAGCGAGGCCGAGGCGCGCATCCAGCTGCTGCTGGAAGACGGCAGCCCCTACCCGCACGCGGGGCGCCTCACCTTCAGCGGCGTGACGGTCGATGCCGGCACCGGCAGCGTCACGCTGCGCGCCGTGGTGCCCAACCCCGACAAGCTGCTGATGCCCGGCATGTACGTGCGCGCCGTGCTGCAGGAAGGCGTGAACGACGCCGCGCTGCTGGTGCCGCAGCAGGCCGTCACGCGCGCGCCCGACGGCAGCGCCTCCACGCTGGTGATCGACGCCGAGGACAAGGTCCAGAAGCGGCCCATCCGCATCGGCCGTGCCATCGGCACACGCTGGCAAGTCATCGACGGCCTGGCCGCGGGCGATCGCGTGCTCATGGAAGGCTCGCAGCGCGTGAAGGTGGGCGACAAGGTGCGCACGGTCGACCTGGGCGCGAAGCCGGCCGGCACCTCCGTCGCGAGCGCCACGCCTGACACCACGTCGGCCGCTTCCGCCACCGTCGCGCGCTGAGGCCCCGCCATGGCCCAGTTCTTCATCGACCGCCCCATCTTCGCGTGGGTGCTTTCCATCGTCGTCATGCTCGCCGGCCTGATGGCCATCCGCACGCTGCCGCTGGAGCAGTACCCCGACATCGCGCCGCCGCGCGTGTCCATCAACGCCACCTACACCGGCGCCTCGGCCAAGACGGTCGAAGACTCCGTCACCCAGGTCATCGAGCAGCAGATGAAGGGGCTGGACAACCTGCTGTACATGCAGTCGACCAGCAACTCGTCGGGCGTGGCGCGCCTGTCGCTCACCTTCAACGCGGGCACCAACATCGACGTGGCCCAGATGCAGGTGCAGAACAAGCTGCAGCAGGCCATGTCGCGCCTGCCGCAGCAGGTGCAAAGCCGCGGCGTCACCGTGACCAAGGGCGGCAACGACTTCCTGCTGATCGTCTCGATGTTCTCCGGCGACGGCAGCGCCTCGGCGGTGGACGTGGGCGACTACATCAGCAGCAACCTGGTCGACGTCATCAGCCGCGTCGACGGCGTGGGCGAGGTGCAGACGCTGGGCACCGGCTACGCCATGCGCCTGTGGCTGGACCCCGACAAGCTGCGCAAGTACGCGCTCATGCCCTCCGACGTGGGCAACGCCATCACCGCGCAGAACGCGCAGGTCTCGGCCGGCCAGCTCGGCGCGCTGCCGGCCGGCGCGCAGCAGCAGCTCAACGCCACCATCACCGCGCGCAGCAAGCTGAAGACGGTCGAGGAGTTCGAGAACGTGGTGCTGCGCGCCACGCCCGACGGCGCCGTGGTTCGCCTGCGCGACGTGGCCCGCGTCGAGCTGGGCGCCGAGAACCTCACGGTGCGCTCGGTGCTGGGCGGACGTCCGGGCGCCGGCATGGGCATCGTGCTGGCCGACGGCGCCAACGCGGTGCAGGTGGCCGAGGCCGTGAAGGCCAAGGTGGCCGAGCTGCAGCCGCTCTTTCCCAACCAGATGCAGACCTTCGTGAGCTACGACACCACGCCCTTCGTGAGCGCGTCGATCGACGAGGTGGTGAAGGCGCTGGCCGAGGCCATGGTGCTGGTCGTGCTGGTGATGTACATCTTTCTGCAGAACTTCCGCGCCACGCTGATCCCGGCCATTGCCGTGCCGGTGGTGCTGCTGGGCACCTTCGGCGTGCTCTCCGTGGCGGGCTACTCGATCAACACGCTCACCATGTTCGGCATGGTGCTGGCCATCGGCCTGCTGGTGGACGACGCCATCGTGGTGGTGGAGAACGTCGAGCGCGTGATGCACGAGGAAGGGCTCTCGCCCAAGGAGGCCACGCGCAAGTCGATGGCCGAGATCACGCCCGCGCTCGTGGGCATCGCGCTGGTGCTGTCAGCCGTGTTCATCCCGATGGCCTTCTTCGGCGGCTCGACCGGCGTGATCTACCGCCAGTTCTCGATCACCATCGTCTCGGCCATGGCGCTGTCGGTGTTCGTGGCGCTCACGCTCACGCCGGCGCTGTGCGCCACGCTGCTCAAGCCGGTCGCCAAGGGCGGCCACGCGGCGCCGCGCAAGGGCGTGCTGGGCGCGGTCGACCGCTTCTTCGCGGGCTTCAACCGCCGCTTCGACCAGGGCGCCGACCGCTACCAGGGCATCGTCGGCGGCATCGTGCGGCGCGGCAAGCGCAGCCTCGTGGTGTACCTGCTGATCGCGGCCGTGATGGCGCTGCTGTTCATGCGCCTGCCCACCTCCTTCCTGCCCGATGAAGACCAGGCCTTCCTGCAGGTGCAGGTGACGCTGCCGCCGGGCGCGTCCGACGCGCGCCTGCAGCCGGTGGTCACGCAGATGCAGGACTACTTCACCAAGCAACCCGAGGTGGTGAGCGTGAACGTCATCACCGGGCAGAACGGGGACCAGAGTTCGGCGCGCGCCTTCGTGAAGCTGAAAGACTGGGCCGAGCGCGAAGGCGCCGGCCAGTCGGCCGCCGCACTCGCGCGGCGCGCCAACAAGGAGCTCTCGACCATTCGCGACGCGCGCATCTTCGTGCTGCTGCCACCGGCGGTGCGCGGGCTCGGCGCCAACGCGGGCTTCAACTTCCACCTGAAGGACATCAACGGGCTGGGCCACGACGCGCTGGTGAAGGCGCGCGACCAGCTCATCGACCTGCTCTCCAAGCGCCCCGAGGTCGCGAACGTGCGCAGCAACAACCTGGACGACACGCCGCAGTTCGCGGTGGACATCGACGACGCGCGCGCCGGCGCGGCCAGCCTGGCCACGTCCGACATCGACAGCACCCTGTCGAGCGCGATGGGCGGCACCTACATCAACGACTTCCTGGACAACGGCCGCGTCAAGCGCGTGTACATGCAGGGCGACACGGCCTTCCGCATGCTGCCCACCGACATCGACCGCTGGAGCGTGCGCAACAGCCTGGGCCAGATGGTGCCGTTCCCGGCCTTCTCCAGCTCGCGCTGGACGTACGGCTCGCCGCAGCTGCAGCGCTACAACGGCAGCCCCAGCTACGAGTTCGTCGGCGATGCCGCACCCGGCGTGAGCTCGGGCGACGCCATGGCCGCGGTCGACGAAGTGATGAAGCAGATGCCCGCCGGCATCGGCTACGAATGGACCGGCGCCTCGTTCCAGGAGCGCCTGTCGGGCGCGCAGGCGCCGGTGCTGTATGCCATCTCGATCCTGTTCGTGTTCCTGTGCCTCGCGGCCCTGTACGAGAGCTGGTCGGTGCCGTTCTCGGTGATCCTGGTGGTGCCGCTGGGCATCGTGGGCGCGCTGCTGTTCACCAGCCTGCGCGGCCTGAGCAACGACGTGTACTTCCAGGTCGGCCTGCTGACCACGGTGGGGCTGTCGTCCAAGAACGCGATCCTGATCGTCGAGTTCGCCAAGCAGCTGCAGGAGCAGGGCAAGGGCGTGATCGAGGCCACGCTGGAGGCTGTGCGGCTGCGGCTGCGCCCCATCCTCATGACCTCGCTGGCCTTCGGCTTCGGCGTGCTGCCGCTGGCCATCGGCACCGGCGCGGGCGCGGGTGGACGCCAGTCGATCGGCACCGCGGTGCTGGGCGGCATGGTGGTCGGCACGGCGCTGGGCATCTTCTTCGTGCCGTTGTTCTTCGCGATGATCCGCGGCTGGCTGGAAGGCCGCCGCAAGCCGGCCGACACACCGCCGGATGCCTTGCCTGCGGAACAGGGAGCGCAATGATGACGCGCACCACCCTTCCCCGCCTTCCCCTGCGCGCACTGGCCGGCGCCGCCCTGGCCTCGGCCGTGCTCGCGGGCTGCGTCAACCTCGCGCCCGCGTACGAAACGCCCGCCTCGCCGGTCCCGTCGGCCCTGCCCTCGGCCGGCGTCACGACGACCACACCCCTGGACATCGGCTGGCGCGACTTCTTCGTCGACAAGCAGCTGCAAGGCGTGATCGAGCTCGCGCTCGCCAACAACCGCGACCTGCGCGTGGCGGCGCTCAACATCGAGCGTGCGCGCGCCCAGTACGGCATCGCGCGGGCCGACCTGTTCCCCACCGTCAACGCCGGCGCGAGCGGCACGCGCTCGCGCACGCCGGGCAGCCTTTCGACCAGCGGCGAATCGCGCATCGCCTCGCAGTACAGCGCCAACCTCGGCATGACGGCCTACGAGCTCGACCTGTTCGGGCGCGTGCGCAACCTCGGCGAGTCGGCGCTGCAGGGCTACTTCCAGACCGAGGAGACGCAGCGCAGCACGCAGATCAGCCTCGTGGCCTCCGTCGCCACGGCGTGGCTGCAACTGGCCGCCGACGAGCAGCGCCTGCAGCTCGCGCGCGGCACGCTCGAGAGCCAGCGCAAGTCCTTCGAGCTGGTGCAGCGCAGCCACGCGCTCGGCGCGCAGTCGGGCCTGGCGCTGGCGCAGGCGCAGAGCACCGTCGATGCCGCGCGCGCCGACGCGGCGGCCTTCGACAGCCAGGTCGAGCAGGACCGCAACGCGCTCGCGCTGCTGGTCGGCGCCACGCCGCCGCCCGAGCTGCTGCCGACCGCCGCCACAACCGCCGACGTGGCGCAGCTGCTCGTGCCCCCGGCCGGCCTGTCGTCGAGTGTGCTGCAGCAGCGGCCCGACGTGCGCGCCGCCGAGCACGCGCTGCGCGCGAGCAATGCCGACATCGGCGCGGCGCGCGCGGCCTTCTTCCCGCGCATCGCGCTCACCGCCTCGGCCGGCACCGCGAGCAGCACGCTCTCGGGCCTGTTCACCAGCGGCAGCAAGGCCTGGAGCTTCGCGCCGTCGATCAGCGTGCCGATCTTCGACGGCGGCGCCAACCGCGCCAACCTGCAAGTGGCGCAGGCGCAGCAGAAGATCCAGATCGCCACCTACGAGAAGGCCGTGCAGACCGCCTTCCGCGAAGTGGCCGACGCCCTGGCCGAACGCCGCACGCTGGCCGAACGCCTCGACGCGCAGCGCTCGCTGCGCGCCGCCACCGCGCGCAGCTTCGAGCTCTCGCAGTCGCTCTTCAAGAGCGGCGCCGCCAACTACCTCGACGTGCTGGACGCGCAGCGCAGCGACTATGCGGCGCAGCAGACGCTCATCGGCCTGCAGCTCACGGAGCAGACGAACCGGCTGGCGATCTACAAGGCGCTGGGCGGTGGGTGGAGCGAGGCGTCCGGCACGCAGCAGCCTGCGCAGGGCGACTGACGCACCACCGCCCTACGCGCCGGCCACGGCGTAGGGCGTGAACCGGCTTTCGTTCTCGTTCACATCCAGCGGCCGCCCGATGAACGGGAACGCCCGCTGCGGGCAGGCCACGCGCTCGCACACCTTGCAGCCCATGCCGATGGGCGTGGGCACGTCGGGGTCCTTCAGGTCCAGGCCCTTGGCGTAGACCAGGCGCGGGGCGTGGCGGATGTCGCAGCCCAGGCCGATCGAGAAGGTCTTGCTCGGCGAGCCGAAGCCGCGCTGGCCGTGCGACACGGTGCGCGCGATCCACAGGTAGGCGCGGCCGTCGGGCATGCGCGCCAGCTGCGGCAGCACGCGCCCGGGCTGCGCAAAGGCCTCGTACACGTTCCACAGCGGGCAGGTGCCGCCGGTCTTGGAGAAGTGGAAGTGCGTGGCCGACTGCCGCTTGGAGATGTTGCCGGCCCGGTCCACGCGGATGAAGAAGAAGGGCACGCCCGACGCGCCCGGTCGCTGCATGCTGCTCAGGCGGTGGCACACGGTTTCGAAGCCCACGCCGAACTGGCGCGCGAGCAGGTCGATGTCGTAGCGCAGCGCCTCGGCCGCCTGCAGGAACGGGCCGTAGGGCAGCAGCACGGCGGCCGCGAAGTAGTTGGCCAGCCCGATGCGCGCGAGCGCGTGGGCCGGGGCGTCGCCGAAATCGGCCTGCACGACCAGCGACTCGATGAGCGCGGCCTGCTCCAGCAGCGCGAGCTGCGTGGCCAGTTGGAAGGCCTGCTGGCCGGGCTCCAGGCCCGCCGACAGGCGCAGCACGCGGCGGGCCGGGTCGTAGCGGCGCTGGCTGTCGAGCACGCCCTCCCCTTCGTCGCCCGGCACCACGCGCACGCCGTGCGCCGAAAGAAGCCGCTGCTGGAGCCATTCGGCGAGCGGTCCGCCCTGCGCGCGGGCCTGCGCCGCGAGCGCTTCGGCGGCCGTGTCGAGCGGGTCGAAATGGTTCTGGTGGGCAAAGAAGAAATCGCGCACCACCTCGAAAGGCATGGGCCGGCTGCGCGAGATGTCGCCGCGCCCGTCGCCGAGTTCGGCGGCCATGAGCTCCAGCCGCTCCTGCGCCTCCTGGTGGCGGCGGTGCAAGGCGAGCAGCGCGCGCGCCACGGCCGGCATCTGCGACGCCACCTCGCGCAGCTCGGGCAGCGCCACGGCCTCGCCGCCGGGGTTGTCCGCCAGCGCCTCGCGCATGCGGGCCACGAGCCGCGCCTCTTCGTCCTCGGAGAACTGCTGCACGTCGACGCCGAGCGTCTTGCTGATGCGCAGCAGCACCGCCACGGTGAGCGGGCGCTGGTTCTGCTCGATCTGGTTCAGGTAGCTCGGCGACAGGCCCAGCATCTGGGCCAGCGCCACCTGCGTGAGGCCGCGTTCGGCGCGCAGCGTGCGCAGGCGCACGCCCATGAAGGTCTTGCTCATCGGGTCACCTCGTGGGTCTTTGCGATATTCGCAATATTTGCAAAATCAGCCGTCTTCATTCGCAACTATTCGCCAATTCAGGCCTTCATTATGAGTGTTCGATTGCGTAAATTGCGAAGCATGACAAACCGATCCGCCGCCATCGAGCTGACCGACATCGTGTTCCCCGAGCACGCCAACCACTACGGCACGCTGTTCGGCGGCAACGCCCTGCTGCTGATGTCCAAGGCCGCCTTCCTCGCCGCGCGCGCCTTCGCGAAGTCCGACGTGGTGATGGCCAGCCTGGGCGACGCGCAGTTCCTCGCGCCCGTGCCCGTCGGCCATGTGCTGCGCCTGCGGGCCTGGGTGACGCGCGCCGGACGCAGCTCGCTCACGGTCTGCGTCACCGGCGCGGCCGAGCCGCCCGACGGCGAGGCCCGCCCTTCGCTCAAAGGCCTGTTCGAGATGGTGGCCGTCGACGGCCGCGGCCGTCCCGCGCGCCTGCGCAACGCCTACCTGCACACCGACAAGGAACCCGCATGAACGACACCGCCACCCCCACCGGCTTCAAGCCCAAGAAATCCGTCGCCCTGTCGGGCGTGACCGCCGGCAACACCGCCCTGTGCACCGTGGGCCGCACCGGCAACGACCTGCACTACCGCGGCTACGACATCCTGGACATCGCCGAGGTCTGCGAGTTCGAGGAAATCGCGCACCTGCTGGTGCACGGCAAGCTGCCCACGGCCGCCGAACTGCGCGCCTACAAGGCTAAGCTCAAAGCCATGCGCGGCCTGCCCGCGAGCCTGAAGGAGGCGCTGGAGCAACTGCCCGCCAGCGCGCACCCGATGGACGTGATGCGCACCGGCGTCTCGTCGCTGGGCTGCCTGCTGCCCGAGAAGGAAGACCACAACCTGCCCGGCGCGCGCGACATCGCCGACCGCCTGATGGCCTCGCTCGGCTCGATGCTGCTGTACTGGTACCACTGGTCCACGCAGGGCCGGCGCATCGAAGTGGAAACCGACGACGACTCGATCGGCGCGCACTTCCTGCACCTGCTGCACGGGCGCAAGCCCAGCGCGCAGTGGGAGCGCGCCATGCACACCTCGCTCAACCTCTATGCCGAGCACGAGTTCAACGCCTCGACCTTCACGGCGCGCGTGGTCGCGGGCACGGGCTCCGATGTGTACTCGGCCATCACCGGCGCCATCGGCGCGCTGCGCGGCCCCAAGCACGGCGGCGCGAACGAGGTGGCCTTCGAAATCCAGAAGCGCTACGACGCACCCGACGAGGCCGAGGCCGACATCCGCCGCCGCGTCGCCGCCAAGGAGGTCGTGATCGGCTTCGGCCACCCGGTCTACACCGTGAGCGATCCGCGCAACGTGGTCATCAAGGGCGTGGCGCGCACGCTGTCGCAGGAGGCCGGCTCGACCAAGATGTTCGACATCGCCGAGCGGCTCGAGACCGTGATGTGGGACGTGAAGCAGATGTTCCCCAACCTCGACTGGTTCAGTGCCGTGAGCTACCACATGATGGGCGTGCCCACGGCCATGTTCACGCCGCTGTTCGTCATTGCGCGCACGTCGGGCTGGGCGGCGCACATCATCGAGCAGCGCATCGACAACAAGATCATCCGGCCGAGCGCCAACTACACGGGCCCCGAAGACCTGAAGTTCGCGCCGATCCAGGATCGGAAGTAAAAACACGAGAAGAAGAAAAGCGCCCGTGCCTGCGCGCGGGTGCCGAGCGACAAGCACCCCCATGAACACCGACTACCGCAAGAACCTTCCCGGCACCGCGCTGGACTACTTCGATGCGCGCGCAGCCGTCGAGGCGATCCGCCCCGGCGCCTGGGCCCCGATGCCCTACACCGCACGCGTGCATGCCGAGAACCTCGTGCGCCGCTGCGACCCGGCGATCCTCGTGCAGAGCCTCACGCAGCTCATCGAGCGTCGGCGCGACCATGACTTTCCGTGGTTCCCCGCGCGCGTGGTCTGCCACGACATCCTCGGCCAGACCGCGCTGGTCGACCTGGCCGGCCTGCGCGACGCCATCGCCGAACAGGGCGGCGACCCGTCGCAGGTGAACCCCGTGGTGCCGGTGCAGCTCATCGTCGACCATTCGCTGGCGGTGGAGTGCGGCGGCTTCGACCCCGATGCCTTCGCGAAGAACCGCGCCATCGAGGACCGGCGCAACGAAGACCGCTTTCACTTCATCGAATGGACGAAGCGGGCCTTCCGCAACATGGAGGTGATCCCGCCGGGGAACGGGATCATGCACCAGATCAACCTGGAGCGGATGTCGCCCGTCGTGCATGCGCAGGACGGCGTGGCCTACCCCGACACGCTGGTCGGCACCGACAGCCACACGCCGCACGTCGATGCACTGGGCGTCGTCGCCGTGGGCGTGGGCGGGCTCGAGGCCGAGAACGTGATGCTCGGCCGTGCCTCGTGGATGCGGCTGCCCGACATCGTCGGCGTGCGCCTGGCGGGCCGGCCGCAACCGGGCATCACGGCCACCGACGTCGTGCTCGCGCTCACCGAGTTCCTGCGCGCGGCGAAGGTGGTGGGCGCCTACCTCGAGTTCCACGGCGAAGGCGCAGCCAGCCTCACGCTGGGCGACCGCGCGACCATCTCCAACATGGCGCCCGAGTACGGCGCCACCGCGGCGATGTTCGCCATCGACACGCAGACGCTCGACTACCTGCGCCTCACCGGCCGCGCCGACGAGCAGGTGCGCCTGGTCGAGGTCTATGCGAAGCAGGCGGGCCTGTGGGCCGACACGCTCGGCGAGGTCGTGTACGAGCGCGTGCTGCAGTTCGATCTGTCAACGGTCGTGCGCAACATGGCTGGCCCCTCGAACCCGCATGCGCGCGTGGCCACCGCCGACCTCGCGGCGCGCGGCATCGCCGCACCGTGGGACGAGGTGCCCGGCCAGATGCCCGACGGCGCGGTGATCATCGCGGCCATCACCAGCTGCACCAACACCAGCAACCCGCGCAACGTGATCGCCGCGGGCCTGCTCGCGCGCAACGCCAACCGCGTGGGCCTGGCGCGCAAGCCGTGGGTCAAGACCTCGCTGGCGCCCGGCTCGAAAGCGGTCACGCTGTACCTGGAAGATGCCGGCCTGATGGGCGAGCTCGAGCAGCTGGGCTTCGGCGTGGTGGCCTATGCCTGCACCTCGTGCAACGGCATGTCGGGCGCGCTCGACCCTGCGATCCAGCAGGAGATCGTCGAACGCGACCTGTACGCCACCGCCGTGCTCTCGGGCAACCGCAACTTCGACGGGCGCATCCACCCGTATGCGAAGCAGGCCTTCCTCGCTTCGCCGCCGCTGGTGGTGGCCTACGCCATCGCAGGCACGGTGCGCTTCGACATCGAGAAGGACGTGCTCACCGTGGTCGACGGCAAGGAGATCCGCCTCAAGGACCTCTGGCCGAGCGACGAAGAGATCGACGCCATCGTCAAGGCCAGCGTGAAGCCCGCGCACTTCCGCCAGGTGTACGAGCCGATGTTCGCGATCCAGCCCGACACCGGCGAGCAGGTCGCGCCGCTGTACGACTGGCGCCCCGCCTCCACCTACATCCGCCGCCCGCCGTACTGGGAAGGCGCGCTCGCCGGCGAACGCACGCTGAGGGGCATGCGCCTGCTGGCGATCCTGCCGGACAACATCACGACCGACCACCTGTCGCCGTCGAACGCGATCCTGCTCGACAGCGCGGCCGGCCAGTACCTGCAGCGCATGGGCCTGCCCGAGGACGACTTCAATTCCTACGCCACGCACCGCGGCGACCACCTCACGGCGCAGCGCGCCACTTTTGCCAACCCCACGCTGAAGAACGAGATGGTGCGCAAGGCCGACGGCACGGTGCGCGCCGGATCGCTCGCGCGTGTCGAGCCGGAGAGCGAGGTGATGCGCATGTGGGAGGCCATCGAGACCTACATGCTGCGCAAGCAGCCACTGATCATCGTGGCCGGTGCCGACTACGGCCAGGGCTCGTCGCGCGACTGGGCCGCCAAGGGCGTGCGGCTGGCCGGCGTGGAAGCGATCGCGGCCGAGGGCTTCGAGCGCATCCACCGTACCAACCTCATCGGGATGGGCGTGCTGCCGCTCGAGTTCAAGCCCGGCACCAACCGCCTCACGCTGGGCCTGGACGGCACCGAGACCTACGATGTGACCGGCGAGCGCAACCCGCGCGCCGACCTCGTGCTGGTCGTGCACCGCCGCAACGGCGAACGGCTCGACGTGCCCATGACCTGCCGCCTCGACACCGCCGAAGAGGTCTCCATCTACGAAGCCGGCGGGGTGCTGCAGCGCTTTGCGCAGGACTTCCTCGCCGCCACGAAAGCCGACTGACGATGCCGCACCTTCCGCAGATCAAGATCCCCGCCACGTACATGCGCGGCGGCACCAGCAAGGGCGTGTTCTTCCGCCTGCAGGACCTGCCCGAGGCGGCGCAGGTGCCGGGCCCGGCGCGCGATGCGCTGCTGCTGCGCGTGATCGGCAGCCCCGACCCTTACGGCAAGCAGATCGACGGCATGGGTGCCGCGACGTCGAGCACCAGCAAGACCGTCATCCTCTCGAAGAGCGAGCGGCCCGGCCATGACGTGGACTACCTGTTCGGCCAGGTGTCGATCGACCGGCCCTTCGTCGACTGGAGCGGCAACTGCGGCAACCTCTCGTCGGCCGTGGGGCCGTTCGCGATCAGCAACGGCCTCATCGATGCCGACCGCGTGCCGCGCGATGGCGTGGCCGTCGTGCGCATCTGGCAGGCCAACATCGGCAAGACCATCGTCGCGCACGTGTCGATGACCGGCGGCGCGGTGCAGGAGACCGGCGACTTCGAACTCGACGGCGTGACCTTCCCCGCGGCCGAGGTGCAGCTCGAATTCATGGACCCCGCCGCCGAAGAAGACGGCGCGGGCGGCGCGATGTTCCCGACCGGCAAGCTCGTCGACGACCTGGACGTGCCCGGCATCGGCACGCTGCAGGCCACGATGATCAACGCCGGCATCCCCACCGTCTTCGTGAACGCCGAGGCCATTGGCTACACGGGCACCGAGCTGCAGGACGCGATCAACGGCGACGCCGCCGCGCTCGCCCGCTTCGAGGCCATCCGCGCGCACGGCGCGCTGCGCATGGGCCTGATCCAGTCGCTCGACGAAGCGGCCAGCCGCCAGCACACGCCCAAGGTCGCCTTCGTGGCCAAGCCCGCGGGCTACACCGCCTCGAGCGGCAAGGCCGTGGCGGCCGGCGACATCGACCTGCTCGTGCGCGCGCTGTCGATGGGCAAGCTGCACCACGCCATGATGGGCACGGCGGCGGTGGCCATCGGCACGGCCGCTGCCATTCCCGGCACGCTGGTGAACCTCGCGGCCGGCGGCGGCGCGCGCGAGGCCGTGCGCTTCGGCCACCCTTCAGGCACCTTGCGCGTGGGCGCGCAGGCCAGCCAGGTCGAGGGCGAGTGGCAGGTGACCAAGGCGGTGATGAGCCGCAGCGCCCGCGTCTTGATGGAAGGCTGGGTCCGCGTGCCCGGCGACGCCCTTTGAGCTTTCAGATTCATTCACAGGAAATTCCGATGTCGACTCGCAAGACCCTCCGTTCCCTGGCCGAGGCCCGCCGCGGCGTGCTGGTGCCGGGCGCTTTCAACGCGCTGTCGGCGCGTGTCATCGAAGACCTGGGCTTCGAAGCCATTTACGTCACCGGCGCGGGCGTCACCAACATGTGGTTCGGCCTGCCCGACCAGGGCTTCATGGGCCTGCACGAGATCGCCGACCACACGGCGCGCATCCGCGACGCGGTGAACCTGCCGCTGATCGTCGATGCCGACACCGGCTTCGGCAATGCGCTGAACGTGCGCCACACGGTGCGCGTGCTGGAGCGCGCGGGCGCCGACTGCATCCAGTTCGAGGACCAGGTCGCGCCCAAGCGCTGCGGCCATTTCTCGGGCAAGGAGGTGATCTCCACCGAAGAAGCGGTCAACAAGATCAAGGCCGCCGTCGATGCCCGCACCGACCCCGACCTGCTCGTCATGGCGCGCACCGACGCGGCGGCGACGCTGGGCTTCGAGGCCGCGATCGAGCGCGCACAGAAGTTCAGCGAGGCCGGCGCCGACATCCTCTTCGTCGAAGCCGTGACCACGGCCGACGAGATCCGCGCGCTGCCGCAGCGGCTGGCGAAGCCCCAGCTCATGAACATGGTGATCGGCGGCAAGACGCCGATCTTCGGCGCCGAGGAACTCGGCGGCCTCGGCTACGGCATCGTGCTGTACGCCAACGCCGCGCTGCAGGGCGCGCTGGCCGGCATGCAGAAGGCGCTCACGGTGCTGCGCGACACGCGGCGCATGGACGAAGACCCGTCGCTGGTCGCGCCCTTCGCCGAACGGCAGCGGCTGGTGCGCAAGCCCGAGCTCGATGCGCTCGACGCGCACTACGCCAGCTGAGTTTCTCTACAGAGAGTCCTTCAGCTTCGCGCGCAGGCGGCTCACCGCCTGGCCGTGCAGCTGGCACACGCGCGACTGGCTCACCTCGAGCACCGCGCCGATCTCGCGCAGGTTCAGCTCTTCCTCGTAGTAGAGCTTGAGCAGCAGCTGGTCGCGCTCGGGCAGCGCGCCGATGGCGTCCACCAGCTGGTGGCGAAAGCCGCTTTCGAGCAGGCGCGCCAGCGGATCGTCGAAGTCGCCGCGCCCCTTGCGCGCCTCCTGCGCATGCAGGTCGAGAAAGGGGTTGTCGGGGTCGCCCTTGGCAAAGTCTTCCACGTACAGCAGCTGGCAGCCCTGGATGTCCTGCAGCATCGACTGGTAGGTCTCCAGGTCGACCTTCAGCTCCTTCGCGATCTCGCCTTCGGTGGGCGCGCGGCCCAGCCGATGGCCCAGCGCCTGGATCGCCTTCTCGATGCCGCGCGCCGACTGGCGCAGCCCACGCGACCCCCAGTCGCTGGCACGCAGTTCGTCGAGCATGGCGCCGCGGATGCGCTGGCTGACGAAGGTCTCGAACTGTGCGCCGCGGTGGTCCTGGTAGCGGCTCGACGCATCGAGCAGGCCGAGCATGCCGGCCTGGATCAGGTCGTCGAGCTCCACGCTGGCCGGCAGCCGCGCCATCATCTGCAGCGCGATGCGGCGCACCAGCGGCTGGTGCTGTTCCAGCAGATGCGATTTCTCGATGGTGCCCTGTGCGGTGTACACGGCCGTCCGTCCTCGTGGTCGTGTCTCAGGCCGCGAGCGCCTGCGGGAACACGGCCGGCCGCGCGGGCGTGCGCCAGGTCCAGCGGCCCATGTCGTCGGCGATGGCGCGGAAATCGACCGCCGCCGCGCTGGCCGGAAAGGCCTCGACCACGGTCTGGCGCAGCCGCGCCGCATCAGCGAGCCACGGGTCGGTGCGCACCCAGCCCACGGGCAGCAGCGACAGCGCGAGGTAGCGGCTGGCGGCCTGCGCGAGGTTGTGCATGACCTGCTGCGCGGTGCCCGCATCGGCCACGCCGTTGAGCAGAAAGCGCAGCTGCTTCAGCGCATGCGCGCGGTGCAGGCGCTTGATGCCTGCGTAGGCCGAGGTGATGGCTGCCGGGTGCGGCTGCAGCACGAGCAGCAGTTCGTCGGCGCCCTGCGCCAGCGGTGACAGGCAGCCTTCGTCGTCGAAGGCCGCATCGACGAGCACGATGCCGCGCGGCCACAGCGTGCGCGGGTCGATGGTCGCGCCGGGCGAAGCGGGCAGCACCTGCACGCCGCACACCGCGCTCGCAGCGGCCTGGTCGATGCGCAGCCGCCGATTCGACACATCGGCCAGCGTTCCGCGAGGACGGAGCGCCCACACATCGCACACCGAGCGCACCTTGGGGTGATGTTCGTCGAGCAGCAGCACGTCCTTGCCCTGCTGCGCCAGCGCCGCGCCCAGGCTCATCGCGGCCGTGGTCGCGCCCGCGCCGGGGCCCATGCCCGCGACGACGACGACGCGCACCGGCGCCTGCCCGAGCAGTCGGCGCAGCCCGTCGGCCTGGTCCGTGACGCGTGCGCTCATGACCTTCAGCCCAGGTGTTCCAGCGCGCGCGGCGCTTGCGCAGGCGCGGCCGATTCGGTGCCCAGCGCATCGAGCAGCAGGAACAGCTTGCCCACGCCCGCGTACAGCGCGCCGCCCGTCAGCGCGCGGCCGGCGCGCGTGGCGCGGCCCGTGAGCTGGCCCAGCAGCAGGCGCGTGCGGTCGGCCCACTCGCCCTCGGCCTGCAGCAGGCGCCACACGGTGGTCGTGACCTGGCCGGCGACGAGCAGGCGCTTCATCATGTGCGGATCGCCGGGCTCGCCCATGCCGCCCACGAGCTGCACGCCATCGCGCAGCAGGCGGAAGCACGGCTCGACGTCGGCGGCCCAGCCCTGCCATTGCGCGAGCTGCGGCGCGCCCACTTCGTCGCCCAGGTTGGTGAGCACGCAGGTCTGCGACAGCAGCTTGCGGCTGCGCGCATCGACCACGCGCACGGCCACGCAGCGCAGCGTCGGCAGGGTGTCGCGGTCGAGCGCGGTACGTGGCAACACCTCGACCTGCGCTTCGCATTGCAGCGCGGCCTTGCCGCGATAGCGCACGGGCCGTTCGGTCGCATCGTCGAACGCGAAGGCCAGGCGCGCGAGCGTGGTCGCGGCGCCGGTGTGCGCATCCGTCACGGCCGTGCTGCCCGGCGCGCGCGCCAGCCACTGCGTGCCTTCGGTCTGCCACGCCAGCATCTGTTCGACCGCAGGCGGCTTGCCCAGCACATGCACCAATCGTTTGCCGAAATCCTGTTGCTGCAGCCACTGCGCCTGACGCGATCCCGGCTGCGCCGACTGGCGGGCCGCAGCAGTCGAAAGCCACTGGTTCGGTGCCGCCAGCGGCAGGCCGTTGCGGTCCGACAGCAGCAGGCTGCCATGGCACACGTAGGCGTCGCCGCTGTCGGTCGCGCGCAGGCCCACCTGCCCGGCCAGCGCGAGCACATGGGTGTCGCATCCCGCAGCCACCTCGCCGCGCGCAAACGCCGACAGCTCGTGCAACACAGCCTTGGCATCGACGGCCTCGTCACCGGCCTGGCGCCACAGCGCGCGCGCACCATCGAAGCCGATGTGCGCACCGGCCAGCGCGCCGGCGGTCGTCGCCAGCTCCTGCGCGTCGTGCGCCATCGCACGGATCAGGCTCTGGTAGCGCAGCCGCAGGCGATCGGTCTCGCCCTGCGCCTGCGGCGAAGGCACAGCCTCGTCGGGCAGGTCCGCCTCGGCCGGCACGAAGAGCGGGCTGTGCTGGCGCGGCTGGAACACGCTGTCCACCAGCTGCGCGCGGTCGGCGCGCACCAGGTTCTCGGGCACCTTCTGGCCGCCCGAGATGTAGTGCACCGGCAGGCGGTGGCGGATCACGGTGTCGATCAGCGCGCCCGGGTGCGTGGCCTCGTCGACCTTGGTGAAGATGCAGCCGGCCAGCGCATGGCCCTGGCGGTAGGCGTGCACCACCTCGTTGAGCGTGTCGCCGTGGCTGGTGGCGTTGAGCAGCAGCAGCCGCTTCACCGGCCGCTGGCTGCTGCCGAGCATGGCGATCTGCTCGGGCACGGCGCGGTCGCGCTGGCTCATGCCGACGGTGTCGATGAGCACCATGTGGCGGTCGCGCAGGTCGTGCAGCACCAGCTGCAGGTCGGCCGCGTCCTTCACGGCATGCACCGGCACGTTGAGGATCTGGCCGTAGATGCGCAGCTGCTCGTAGGCGCCGATGCGGTAGCTGTCGGTGGTCACGAGCGCGAGCTTGTCGGCGCCGAAGCGCATCACGCAGCGCGCGGCCAGCTTGGCGGTGGTGGTGGTCTTGCCGACCCCGGTCGGGCCCATCAAGGCATAGACGCCGCCCTGCGCGAACAGCGCGTCTTCGTCTTCATGCACCGGCACCGCGCGCACGAGCTCGGAGCGCACGAAGGCCATGCCGTCGGCGTAGCTCTGGCCCGTGGGCAGCTTCTCGAGCATGGCCTTCGACAGGCGCGCGCTGAAGCCGGCGCTCAGCAGCGTGCGCAGCAGGCGGCCGCGCACCGGGTCGCGGCGCTGGCTGTCGCTCCAGACCACGCTGGCGAGCTGCTCCTCGATCATGCCGCGCATCGAATGGAGTTCGCTGAGCACGGTCGGGTCGGCGGATGCGGTCGCGACGGGCGGCACTGCAGGCACGGCGGCTTGCACCGTCTCCTGCACATCGCCCTCGGCCATGGCGACGATCTCGACGCCTTGCGCCGTGGCACGGTGCGTGAGCACGATGGCCTCGGCGCCGAGCGATTCGCGCACCAGGCGCAGGGCCTCGCGGCCGGTGGCGGCGACGAATTTGCGTGCGGTGGTGCGCACGTCGGTCTGTGGATTCAAACGGCTCGTCCTCCAATGGCGGCGGTGATCTTGATGGTCCGGGCGTCAGGGATCTCGGCGTGCGAGAGCACCTTGAGCTGCGGCAGGCTGCGCCGCAGGAAGCGCGACAGCAGCACGCGCAGCGCGTGCTGCACGACCAGCACCGGCGCCAGCCCCATCTGCTCCTGGCGCACGATGGCGGCCTGCGCCTGCTTGAGCAGGTTGTCGGCAATGCCCGGCTCGATGCCGCTGCTGTTGTTCAGGGCCTGCTGCAGCACGCTGTCGAGCGAGCCGTCCAGGCCGATCACCTGCATCTCCTCGTCGCCCGGGAACAGCTGCTGCGTGATGGCGCGGCCCAGCGCCAGGCGCGTGAGCGTGGTGAGCTCGGTCGGGTCTTTCACCGTGGGCGCGTGCTCGGCCATCACGTCCAGGATGGTGCGCATGTCGCGGATCGGCACCTCTTCGTCGAGCAGGTTCTGCAGCACCTTGTGCAGCGTGCTCAGCGACAGCACCTTGGGCACCAGGTCTTCGGTGAGCTTGGGCGCGGTCTTGGCGATCTGGTCGAGCAGCTGCTGCACTTCCTGGCGGCCCAGCAGCTCGGCCGCGTGGGTGTGGATGAGGTGATTCAGGTGCGTGGCCATCACGGTGCAGGCATCGACCACGGTGTAGCCGTACACCTGCGCCTGCTGGCGCAGGCTGGCGTCGATCCAGGTGGCCTCCAGGCCGAAGGCCGGGTCGCGCGTGGGCGTGCCGGTCAGCGTGCCCGTCACCTGCCCGGGGTTGATCGCCATCCACTGGTTGGGAAAGGCTTCGCCGCGGCCGATCTCCACGTCCTTCAGGCTGATGATGTAGGCGTTGGGCTTGATCTCCAGGTTGTCGCGGATGTGGACCACCGGCACCAGGAAGCCCAGCTCCTGCGCGATCTTCTTGCGGATGCTCTTGATGCGGCCCAGCAGCTCGCCCTGCTGCGACTGGTCCACCAGCGGGATGAGCCGGTAGCCGACCTGCATGCCCAGCGGATCGACCATGGCCACGTCGTCCCAGGTGGCTTCGGCCTGCTCGGCCGATGCGGGCACGCCTGCCCCCTGCGTGGCGGCGGCCGCGGCGGCCTGCTGCGCGGCCGCCTGCGGCTTGCGCTGCACCAGCCGCTTGCCAAGCCACACCAGGCCGCCCGCGATCAGCAGGAAGGCCAGGTTCGGCATGCCGGGGATCATGCCCAGCAGGCCGACGATGCCGGCCGTGAGGAACAGCACCTGGGGGTTGGAAAAGAGCTGGCCCGTGAGCTGGCTGCCCACGTCCTCGTCGGTGGTCACGCGCGAGACGATCACGCCGGCCGCGGTGGAGATCACCAGTGCCGGAATCTGCGCCACCAGGCCGTCGCCGATGGCCAGCAGCGTGTAGGTCTTGCCGGCCGTGGAGAAGTCGAGCCCGTGCTGCAGCATGCCGACCACGAGGCCGCCGATGATGTTGATCACCATGATGAGCAGGCCCGCGATGGCGTCGCCGCGCACGAACTTGCTGGCGCCGTCCATCGAGCCGTAGAAGTCGGCCTCCTGCGCCACCTCGGCGCGGCGCTTGCGGGCGATCTCCTCGCCGATCAGGCCGGCGTTGAGGTCGGCGTCGATCGCCATCTGCTTGCCCGGCATCGCGTCGAGCATGAAGCGCGCGCCCACCTCGGCGATGCGGCCCGCGCCCTTGGTGATCACCATGAAGTTGATGAGCACGAGGATGATGAACACCATCACGCCCACCGCGAAGTTGCCGCCCACCAGGAAGTGGCCGAAGGCCTCGATCACCTTGCCGGCCGCGTCGGGCCCGGTGTGGCCGTGCATCAGCACCACGCGCGTGGAGGCCACGTTGAGCGACAGGCGCAGCAGCGTCGAGAACAGCAGCACCGCCGGAAAGGCTGCAAAGTCGAGCGCCTTCATGGTGTACATGCTCACCAGCAGCACCATCACCGACAGCGCGATGTTGAAGGTGAACAGCAGGTCGAGCAGGAAAGGCGGCAGCGGCAGCACCATCATGCTCAGGATGAGGATGATGAGGATCGGGCCCGCCAGGCCCTTGAACTGCGAGCCGGAGAAGATCCGCGCCGGCAGGCGCATCAGGTCGTTCAGTCCGTTCATGCCACCGCCGGCGAATACTGCAGGTCGGCCGGCACCGGCAGGTCGGTCGGCGTGCGCGGCGCCTCGCCGCCCTCGCTGTTCCAGCGCTTGAGCTGGTACACCCAGGCCAGCACCTCGGCCACGGCGGTGTACAGCCCTGCGGGAATTTCCTCGCCCAGCTTCGTGTGCCGATACAGCGCGCGCGTGAGCGGCGGCGCCTCCAGGATCGCGACCTTGTGTTCCTTCGCCATCTCGCGGATGCGCGCGGCCACCAGCTCGGTGCCCTTGGCGACCACGCGCGGGGCGCGCATGTCGCTGTCCAGGTACTGCAGCGCGACGGCGAAGTGCGTCGGGTTGGTGAGCACGATGTCGGCCTTGGGCACCTCGGCCATCATGCGGCGGCGCGCCATCTGCTGCTGTTGCCGGCGGATCTGCGCCTTGATGTGCGGATCGCCTTCGCTTTCCTTGTGCTCCTGGCGCACGTCTTCGCGCGACATGCGCAGCTTGCGGTAGTAGTTCCAGAGTTGAAACGGCACATCGACGAGCGCGACGAGGAAGAGCGTGGCGGCGATGAGCGCGCAGTGCTTGGCCACCAGCACGAGCGCGTGCGGCAGCGCTTCGTGCGCGGGCTGCGACATGAGCGCCATCACGGCCTCGATGTCGTCCACGATGACCCACCACGCCACGCCGCCGATGAGCGCCGACTTGGCCAGCGCCTTCACGAGCTCGGCCAGCGCCTGCGCCGAGACCATGCGGCCGATGCCGGCCAGGGGATTGAGCTTGCCGAAGTTGGGTGCAACGGCCTTGCCGGAGAACATCCAGCCGCCGAGCATCAGCGGCGCTGCCACGGCGGCCACGACCATCATGGCGAACAGAGGCCCGATGGCCATGAGTGCGTGCAGCACCATGAGCCCGCTCTGCGAGAGCATGTGCGCGGGGTCGAAGGCGCTGGCGCGTTCGAACTGCAGGCCGCGTCGCAGCGCGCCGCTCAGGCTCGCGCCGAGCGACTCGGCCGCCAGCCACAGGCCGGCGCTCGCGGTGGCGAGCATGACGAAGGTGGTGAGCTCGCGCGAACGGGCCACGTTGCCTTCCTCGCGCGCCTTCTCCAGGCGCCGCTCGGAGGCGGGTTCCGTTTTCTCGAGATCGCTTTCCTCAGCCATTCATGCTCCGAACCAGCACTGGCGAAGTACGCCTTGCCCAGAACCAAATTATTGGATCCGGTGGTGCGGAACAATCTGCCGATCAGGGCCGGTATCGCCCTGCAATTCGGCCAATCAAGCAGGCTGCGAGCGGCTCAGAAGCCGAGGCTTTCGAGCAGGTCGTCGACCTGCGCCTGGTCGGTCACGGCGTCAGGGTTGCCGGCCTTCACCTGCGGCCCGTTCTGCAGGCTCTGCACGGCCTCGTGGCGCTTCTCGGGCGGCGAGTTGTCGATCAGCACCTGCAGCAGCTGCGTCTCGACGTCGTTGACGACTTCCATCATCTTCTTGATGACCTGGCCGGTGAGGTCCTGGAAGTCCTGCGCCATCAGGATCTCCATGAGCTGCGTGTTGATGGCGCTGGCGCGCTGCGGCACGTCGTTCAGGTAGCCGCGCGTGTCCAGCACGAGCTCGCGCGCCTGGTCGAGTTCGATCGGGTTCTCGAACCACTGGTCCCAGCGCTGCGTCAGGGCCTTGGCGTCGGTGGCCAGCGCCTCCTGCAGCGGCTGCGCCACGTCGATGGCGTTGAGCGCGCGGTGCGCGGCGCGCTCGGTGGTGGCCGCCACGTAGTTGAGGCGGTCGCGCGCATCGGGGATGGCCTGCGCGGCCTTGGCCACCTGCTTGTCCAGGCCCAGCTCGCGCAGGCCTTCGCGCAGCTGGCGCGTGAGGTGGCCGATGCGGCCCAGCAGTTCTTCGGTGGTGTTGTTGGTGGCGTCCACCGCGCCCGGGGTGTCCTGGCTCATGCCTTGGCCAGCTTCTCGAAGATCTTGGTGATCTTCTCTTCCAGCGTCGCCGCGGTGAAGGGCTTCACCACGTAGCCATTGGCGCCGGCCTGTGCGGCCGCGACGATGTTTTCCTTCTTGGCCTCGGCCGTGACCATCAGCACCGGCAGCGTCTTCAGCTCGGGGTCGGCGCGGATGGTCTGCAGCATGGTCAGGCCGTCCATGTTGGGCATGTTCCAGTCGGACACCACGAAGCCGAAGCTGCCGCCGCGCAGCTTCTCCAGGCCGGCCACGCCGTCCTCGGCCTCGTCGACGTTGAGGAACTCCAGCTCCTTCAACAGGTTGCGCACGATGCGCCGCATGGTCGGGAAGTCATCCACCACCAGGATCTTGATGCTCTTGTCGATCACGATTTTTTCCAGCTCCACAGGTCGTTGTTCAAACTCGTCATACCCGGTTCGCACGTTCACCGAACGTGCGAAGATGCGCCATCACGCGGCGACTGATTTCGTTCAGCGACGACACCTCGTCCACCGCGCCCAGCGCCACCGCCTCGCGCGGCATGCCGAAGACCACGCAGCTGGCCTCGTCCTGCGCCAGCGTGTGCGCGCCCGCGCGCCGCATGCGCAGCAGGCCCTCGGCGCCGTCCTTGCCCATGCCGGTGAGGATGATCCCGATGGCGTTCTTGCCCGCGTGCTTCGCCGCCGAATCGAACAGCACGTCGATCGACGGCCGGTGGCGGTTCACGGGCGGCTCCTGGTCCAGGTGCGCCACGTAGTTGGCGCCGCTGCGCGCCAGCGACAGGTGAAAGCCGCCCGGCGCGATGTAGGCATGGCCCGGCAGCACGCGCTCGCCCTGCTCCGCCTCCTTCACGCGGATGCGGCACAGGCCGTCCAGGCGCTGCGCGAAGGAGCGCGTGAAGCCGGCCGGCATGTGCTGCGCGATGAGCACCGCGGGCGCGTCGGGCGGCAGCGGCTGCAGCACCTCGCGGATGGCCTCGGTGCCGCCGGTGGAGGCGCCGATGATCAGCAGCTTCTCGGTGCTCAGCAGCGGGCTGCGCAGCAGCGCCTCGGGCGCCGCCTCGTGGGCGGGCCGCGTCGCCGTGGCCGCTGGGCGCGCAGGCAGCAGCCGCGCGCTGGCGGCCGTGCGGATCTTGCCGGCGATGAGCTCGGTGTAGTTCAGCAGGCCGTCGCGCACGCCCAGGCGCGGCTTGGTCACGAAGTCGATGGCGCCCAGCTCCAGCGCGCGCAGCGCGATCTCCGAGCCGCGCTCGGTGAGCGAGGACACCATGACCACCGGCATCGGCCGCAGGCGCATGAGCTTCTCGAGAAACTCCAGGCCGTCCATGCGCGGCATTTCCACGTCGAGCGTGAGCACGTCGGGGTTGGTGACCTTGATGAGGTCGCGCGCCACCAGCGGGTCGGCCGCGGTGCCGACCACGGTCATGTCGCTCTGGCTGTTGATGATCTCGCTCATCACGCTGCGGATCAGCGCCGAATCGTCGACGCAGAGCACCTTGATCTTTTTCTTGCTTGGCAGGCTCACCGGCTTCCTTTGGTTCTGTCGATCTCGTGCGGCGCGGCGGGCACCGACAGCCGGCGCAGCAGCTCGCCTTCGTCGCGGCGCACCCGCAGCACCTCGGTCTGTGCGCGCAGGCGGCGCACCACGGCCTTGCCGCTCTCGGGCAGGAAGCACACGCGCCGCGCATGCGGCCCGCGCAGGTCCTGCGCCGCCACTTCGATGCGTTCCGCCTCCAGGTAGCGCAGCACGAAGTCGGCGTTGCGGTCGCCGATGTTGAGCGTGGTCATGCCGGCCAGCACGGCGCCGCCGCCGAACACCTTGGCCTGCAGCCGTTCGCGCCGCGCGCCCGCGCGCACCAGTTCGCGCACCAGCACGTCCATGGCGTAGGCGCCGTAGCGCATCGAGCCGCCACCGGGCTCGCCGTCGTCGGGCAGCATGAAGTGGTTCATGCCGGCCACGCCCGCCTGGGCGTCGTGCAGGCAGGCGGCCACGCAGGAGCCGAGCACGGTGCTCAGCACGGTGTGGTCGGTGGTCACGTAGTACTCGGAGGGCAGCAGCTTGACGGCCATGCGCCCGACATCGCGGTCGAAGTAGTGATGGCTCGCCAGGCTCATGCGAGGCCCGGCGTGCGCGACAGCTCGTACACCGTCTGCCCCAGCGGGCGGAAGGCCGGGTTGACGAGCGAGGCGTTCTCGGAATGCCCGGCGAACAGCAGGCCGCCCGGTTTGAGCAGCGGCGCGAAGCGGTCGAGCACCTTCTTCTGCGTCGGCTTATCGAAATAGATCATCACGTTGCGGCAGAAGATCGCGTCCACCGGCTCCTTCACCGACCAGGCGCTGTCCAGCAGGTTGACGCGCGAGAACTTCACCAGCGTGGCCACCTCGGGGCGCACGCGCACCTTGCCGGCGTTGGTGCCGGTGCCCTTGTTGAAGAAGCGCCGCAGCCGCTCGGGCGACAGGCGCCGCACCTGCTCGGTGGTGAAGACGCCGGTGGCGGCCTTGGCCAGCACTGCGGTGTCGATGTCGCTGGCGATGACGCGGGCCGAACCCGCGCGCTCGCCCAGCGCTTCCATCAGCGTGATGGCGATCGAGTACGGCTCCTCGCCGGTCGAGGCGGCGGCGCACCACACGGTGACCGGGCCCGGCCGCTTGCGCACATGGTCGGCCAGCGTGGGAAAGTGGTGCGCCTCGCGAAAGAACGAGGTCAGGTTGGTGGTGAGCGCGTTGATGAACAGCTGCCACTCGTCGCCGTCGTGGCGCGCCTCGAGCTGGTCCAGGTACGGCGCGAACGCCGGCAGCTGCAACTCGCGCAGGCGCCGCGACAGCCGGCTGTACACCATCTGCCGCTTCTGCTCGCCCAGGGCGATGCCGGCGCGGCGATGGATGAGGGTCCGGATTCTGGAGAAGTCGTGGTCGGTAAAGTGGAACTCGGTCGTCACAGCCAGCCTGGAAGCGTGACTTTCAATGGTCACGGAAACCGCCGTTTCCAATCGGCCGATCAGACGCGCAAAAGCCTTGCATTTCCGGGGGTCAGGCAGGCGGTGCGGTCACGGCCGGGCCGGCGTCGAGCGCCCATACCAGCGCCGACAGCTGCGCGGCGTTGACCTGCGCGGCGCTCAGGAAGAGCGCCTCCGACAGGCGCGCCGCGCGGCCGTCGTCGGTCTCGCAGCTTTCGGCCAACGCCACGAAGGGGCCGTAGACGCCGCTGCGCGACAAAATCGCCTGCTGCACCGCCTCGGTGAGCTGCACCTTGCGCAGCACGCCTTCCATCGGCACGCCCAGCAGCTGGTCGAGCAGCGAGAACATGCCCGCCACGAACAGGTTGTCGGCCTCACTGGGTGGCAGCATGCCCTGCCCCATCAGCTCGACGAAACGCCCGCGCAGAATGGCCTTCTTCATCATGAAGGGCGAGCTGACCTTGTTGCTGGTGGCCAGCAGCAGCGACAGCCAGCGGTACAGCGGCGAATAGCCGAGCATCGCGACGGCATGGCGCAGCGAGTGGATCTCCACCGCCAGCCCGACCGAGGGCGAGTTGATGTAGCGCAGCAGCCGGTAGGTAAGCGCCGCGTCGTGCTTGAGCGCGCCCTCGATGGCGCGCACGTCCTCGTTGCGCAGGATCATCTGCATCAGGTGCACGATGAGCTGCAACTCGGGCTGCAGCGCGTCGGCGCTGTCGCGCGCCGGCGGCAGGCGCACGGCGCCGTCGACGAAGACCTGCACGCCGCGTGCGGCGCAGGCCTCGAACTCGGCCCAGTTCGCCACGCGCGCAGCGATGGGCGCCGGGCCGGCGGGCGACACGTCCGCCAGCTGGGAGGGCAGTACCTCGCGGTGCGTGACGATGGCGCGCAGCTCGTCGTCGTCCGGCAGCGCGACGCCGCCGCACAGCATGAAGCCGAAGCCCTGTTCGCGCAGGAACAGCAGGATGGAGCGCATGTCGGCGTCCATCAGCTCGTCGGCCTTCATGCACAGCACGACGTTGCGCGGCGGCAGCGACTGCAGCTCGCTCTGGAACAGCGCATCGACCGTGACGTCGACGAACACCATCTGCCCGCCCAGCAGCCAGCCGTGGCCGCCCGGGTTCAGGTGCAGGCCCAGCGTGTCCATGAGCGCCTTGACGCCGGCCGCCGCACCCGCGTCGGTGCCCTGCCCGGCCGCGCGCCAGGCCATGCGGTAGCCGACCACGCGGCGCTTGCCGTCGAGCAGCATGGCGTAGGCCACGTGGCCGTCGGCGCCCACGGCGGGCGTGATGGCGGGCGTTGTGTCGGCTTGCGCGCCGTTGCCGTCGACGCCGGGGCGCCGGAAGAAATCGAACCTCATGCGGCCGTCCCTCGCGTCGGGATCAGGACGCCAGCGCGTCGGTGCGGCGCGCCGCGCCCGCCAGGGCCGCCGCGCTGGCGGCCTGCGCGCGCTGGATGCGCGGCATCGCGCCCACGTCGACGATGAAGGCCACGCTGCCGTCGCCCACGATGGTGGCGGCCGAGATGCCCGGCACCTTGCGGTAGTTGGTCTCCAGGTTCTTCACCACCACCTGGTGCTGGCCGAGCAGCTCGTCGACCAGCAGCGCGAAGCGGCTGTCGTCGGCCTGCACGATCACCAGGATGCCCTGCGTGGGCTGCGTCTGCGCGCCGGCCACATCGAACACACGGTGCAGCTCGATGAGCGGCAGGTACTCGCCGCGCACGCGGATCACGTGGCCGTCGGCGGTGATGGAGTGCAGGTGCTCGGGCAGCGGCTGCAGCGACTCGATGACGTAGCTCAGCGGCAGGATGTAGGCCTCGCTGCCCACGCGCACCGACATGCCGTTGAGGATGGCCAGCGTGAGCGGCAGCACGATGCGCGTGGACGTGCCCTGGCCGCCGCGCGAATGGATCTCCACATGGCCGCCCATCTCCTGGATGTTGCGCTTGACCACGTCCATGCCCACGCCGCGCCCCGAGATGTCGGTGACCTGCTCGGCGGTGGAGAAGCCGGGCGCGAAGATCAGTTGCCACACCTCTTCGTCGGGCATGGCGTCGTTCACCGGCAGGCCCTGCTGGCGGGCCTTGTCGAGGATGCGCTCGCGGTTCAGGCCCGCGCCGTCGTCGCTCACCTCGATCACGATGTTGCCGCCGTGGTGCTGCGCCGACAGCAGCAGCTGGCCGGTGGCGTCCTTGCCCTTGGCCAGGCGCACCTCGGGGGCCTCGATGCCGTGGTCCAGGCTGTTGCGCACCAGGTGCGTGAGCGGATCGACGATGCGTTCGATGAGCCCCTTGTCGAGCTCGGTCTCCTTGCCGTAGGTGTCCAGGCGCACCTGCTTGCCGAGCTTGGCGCTCACGTCGCGGATCACGCGCGGGAAGCGGCTGAACACGTAGTCCATCGGCATCATGCGGATCGACATCACCGATTCCTGCAGGTCGCGCGCGTTGCGCTCCAGGTGGCCCAGGCCGCTCAGGAAGCGCTCGTAGGCCACGGGGTCGAGCACGGTGGCGGCCTGCGTGAGCATCGACTGCGTGATGACGAGCTCGCCCACGAGGTTGATGAGCTGGTCGACCTTCTCGACGTCGACGCGGATGGAGCTGGACTCCTTGGCGCCGGCGGATGCAGGCGCGGGCGCGGCGGCGGCCGGCGCAGGGGCCGGTGCGGCGGGTGGCTGCACGACCGGTGCTTCAACTGCGACCACAGGTTCGGCAACGTCGACCACTTCGCGCGTGATGTCGATCTGCGATTCGTCGATGACGAAGCAGCACACGGCCACGATGTCGTCGGGGTCGCAGGTGGTGGCCAGCCGCACGGTCAGCTGGTCGTTGCTGCGCGTGCGCGTCAGCACCGTGCCCAGGTTGGCCAGCTCGCCGGCCAGCAGCTCGCATTCGCTGTCGGACAGGCGCGCGAAGCGCACGACCAGCACGCCGTCGCTGCTGCTGCCGCCTTCCTCGGCCGGCGCAGCGGCTTGCACGACAGGCGCCGGTGCGGGCGCGGGTGCCGGCACCGGCGCGGCGGCGGCATTGTTCTCCATCGCCAGCTGCTGCAGCACGCCGCAGATGTGGGCGACCCTCTCGGCGTCCGGCTCCTTGCCGGCCTGGTAGGCGGTGAGTTGTTCTTGCAAGGCGTCCTTCGTTTCCAGAAAGGCATCGATCATCGGAGCGCTCAGGTGCAGCTGCCCGTGGCGGGCCCTGTCCAGCAGCGTTTCGAGCACGTGCGTGGTGTGGGTCAAGGCGGTGAAACCGAACGTGGCCGCGCCACCCTTGATGGAGTGCGCCGCGCGGAAGATGGCGTTGAGCTGCTCGCCGTCGGGCGCCTCGACGTCGAGGTCGAGCAAGAGCTGCTCCATCTCCGCCAGCAGCTCGATGGCTTCGACGAAGAAGGCCTGGGTGAATTGACTGAGGTCCATCTGTGGTGCTCCGGGGCCCGCGCGCTTGCGCGAAGCCGCTTCCTTGTTCTTGTTATCCCGCCGTGTGTCCCGCCGCCGTGCGCGCCTGCGCGGCCGGTGGCGGCAGGCCGATGCGCGTGGCGCCGGCGTCGTTGCTGTTCTCGCGCTCGATGCGCTCCTGCGTGCGGTGGTTCAGCAGGATGATGCTGATGCGGCGGTTGATGGGGTTGCGCGGGTCGGCGCGGTCCAGGTGCATGCTGTCGGCCAGGCCGATCACGCGCAGCACCTTGTCCTCGGTCATGCCGCCGGTCACCAGTTCGCGGCGCGAGGCGTTGGCGCGGTCGGCCGAGAGTTCCCAGTTGCCGTACGCGCGGTCGTTGGTGTAGACGATGGCGTCGGTGTGGCCCGACAGCGTGAGCTTGTTGGGGAGGCCGTTGAGCACGGGCGCCAGCTCGCGAAGAATGGCGCGCATGTGCGGCACCACGCGGGCGCTGGCCAGCTCGAACATCGGACGGTTCTCGCTGTCCACGATCTGCAGGCGCAGGCCTTCGGTCGTGATGTCGATGAGGATCTGCGAGCGGAACTGCTGGAACACCGGGCTCTTCTCGATCAGCTCGTCGAGCTTCTTCTTCATCTCGGCCAGGCGGCTGGCGTCGGCCGCGTCCTCGCTGTCGGCCTCGGTGTGGCGCACCTCGCCCTCGGCGTGCATCACGTCGGCGCCGCCGCCGGGAATCATGCTGGTGCTCATGCTGCTCTTGTCGCCGCCGGCCAGCGCCACGCGCAGCGGCATGCGGAAATGCTCGGCAATGCCTTCGCGCTGCTTGGGGCTGGAGATCGACAGCAGCCACATCACGAGGAAGAAGGCCATCATGGCCGTCATGAAGTCGGCATAGGCGATCTTCCAGCCGCCGCCCGCATGGCCGCCGCCGTGCCCGCCGCCGTGGGCGCGCTTGATGATGATGCGGGGCTTCGCGTCGCTCATGGCCGTCGCAGGGTCAGCGTGCCTTGACTTCGCGCACGTGGTCGTCCAGCTCGGTGAACGAGGGACGCTCGGTCGAGAACAGCACCTTGCGGCCGAACTCCACGGCCAGCTGCGGCGCGTAGCCGTTCAGGCTGGCCAGCAGCGTGACCTTGGCGCACTGGTAGATCTTCATGCCCTCTTCGACCTTCTGCTCGATCAGCGAGGCCAGCGGCGACACGAAGCCGTAGGCCAGCAGCACGCCCAGGAAGGTGCCGACCATGGCGTGCGCGATGAGCGCGCCCATTTCCGACGGCGGCAGGTGGGCCGAGCCCAGCGCATGCACCACGCCCATCACGGCCGCGACGATGCCCAGCGCGGGCAGCGCGTCGCCCACGCGCGAGAGGCTGTGGCCGGGCACGGCCGCCTCGTGGCGGATGGTGTCGATCTCGTGGTCCATCAGGGCCTCGATCTCGTGCGCGTCGGTGTTGCCGCTGATGACCAGGCGCAGGTAGTCGCACAGGAAGACGGTGATGCCCTCGTGCGCCAGGATGGTCGGGTAGCGGCCGAAGATTTCGCTCTGCTCCGGCGCCTCCACGTCGGACTCGAGCTTCATCATGCCCTCCTTGCGGGCCTTGGCGAGCAGCTCGTACAGCAGCGCCAGCAGGTCCATGTAGAGCTGGCGGTTGTGCTTGGAAGAACGCAGCAGCAGCGGCAACTCCCGGATGGTCGCCTTGATGGTCTTGCCGTTGTTGCCCGCGATGAACGCGCCGAGCGCGGAGCCGCCGATCATGAGCAGCTCCACGGGCTGGAACAGCACGCCGAAATGCCCGCCCATGAGGCCGTAGCCGCCGAAGACGGCGCCGATCACCACCAGATATCCCACCAGTACCAGCACGCGCTTCCCCTATGCCCTGAGGCGTCCAAAACAAAAAACCCGCGCCGGGCGCCGGGGCACTTTCACGAGACGGCGCCGCCGATGTCGAGCACCGGGCCGCCGGCAATGAGGCCGCCGCGGCGCACCGGTTCGAGCTTGGGCTTGCGCGCCTTGCCCGCGCGCGAAGGCGGGCGGCACAGCACGCACACATAGCCGTGCTTGTGGTCGTGCGCATGCGCCACGAAGTGGCCGCCGCAGCGGCTGCACGGGCTCAGCTGCAGCATGTCGCTGTCGAAGAAACGCACCATGGTCTCGGCGCGCGTGAAGTCGAGCACGACCTCGCTGCCCTGCGACTCGACCTGCTCGGCGTACAGGCGGTAGGCCTTGATGAGCGCGGGCAGCTCGCCCTCGCCGGCCTCGTCGCGCATGAAGCGGTAGATGTTGTAGAACATCGACGAGTGGATGTTGGCCAGCCAGGTCATGTACCAGTCGGTGGAGAACGGCAGCAGGCCCTTGGGCGGCGAGACGCCCTTGAGTTCCTTGTACAGGCGGATCAGGCGTTCGCGGCTGAGCGCGACCACGGCCTCCAGGAACTGCAGGCGCGCACCCAGGCCGATGAGCTCGACCGCGAGCTGCACCTGCCGCACCTCGCCCAGGATGCTCTTGGCAGTCATGCGCTGGCCGAACCCGCTTTGCGCATCTGCGGCTGGGCCTGGGCTTGGCGCGCGCTCATCAGGATCGACATGTGGGCCTGCTGCAGCGCGGGCTCCTTGCCCTCGCCGACCACCGCGAACATGGGCCGGTCGTCCAGGCGGAAGCTGCACAGCAGGAAGTTGGACGCGGCCAGCTTCACGATCTGGCTGAGCGACATGTTCATGAGCAGGTCGGCCAGCTCGCGCCCCACGCCGAGGCGGAACATGGCTTCCGCCCGGTCCCGCTTCACGAGCTTCTGCGCGAGCAGCATGTAGGCCAGATTGATCTCGCCGATTTCCTTCGAAATCACGCCGCCTGCGTTGACATTGCAATTTTCCACGTCTACTTCCATTTCCGATTCCATGTCGACTCCGCACGTCCATCCAACATGTATACATTATATACACACTTATTTACACTTCGAAGACAAAGTAGACCAAAAAGTAAAAGGGTTTTGACGCGGTTTCCGATGGAAGGCTTCAGAGCTCCCTCTGGGGAAGCGGTTTCAGTCCTGGCATCGGCGCACGGTCACATAGCGCAAGCAATTGTTACGAGCGTGCGTATTCCGGCAATTGGCAATCCCCTCGCCAATTGAATTTATAAAGACTATCGAACGCAGCCGAGCGTTAATCGGCGTCTTTATTCATGGTCTTTCAATAGGTCAATGACTTTCCATAGAACAACCGCCGATCAAGGCGCCGCAGCCTCGGCGCCGCCTTCCAGCCGGTGAATCCAGGCCATCACTTCCGCCACCGCCTGGTACAGCTGCGGCGGGATCTGGCGGTCGAGGTCGATCTGCATCAGCAGCTTCACGAGGTCGGCCGACGCATGCACGTAGAGCCCGTACGCGCGCGCCTCGCGCAGGATCGATTCGGCGACCACGCCATAGCCCTTGGCGACGACGACGGGGGCCTTGCGCGTGTCCGCGTGCGAGAGCACGACGGCGCTGTGACGATGGTGAAGGTCATCGCTCATGCCGCCGCCTTCTCCGTGACCTGCAGCTGCTGCAGCTGAAGACCGACCGCCTCGAAGCGCTGCGCGAGCCGGCCGGCGTCGCCGCGCAGGCGGGCCACGGTGGCGTGCTCGCGCGCCTGCAGCTGCGCCTGCACGGTCGGGCCGCTGAGGCTCAGGCGCAGGTCGACCTCGCCCAGGCGCGGCAGCACGAGCGACACGGTGGTCGACCAGCGGCGCGCGCCTTCTTCTTCGATGGGTTCGCCTTCGCGTGCGCTTGGGTTGGCGGGCTCTTCCTCGATGGTCCACGCCATCGGCACCTCGGGCCAGGCGTGGCCGCTCCAGCGAAAGGCCGCGCTGGCCAGCAGGTCGAGCTGGTGCACGACGGTGACGGCTTGCGGATGGATCACTTCGGCGCTGCGCGGAGTGGGTGTGCTGGCGACGTCGGCCGCAGCGCGTGCGTGTTCTGCGATGCGGGGCGCGGGCATTTCCGGCGCGGCGTCGGAGAGGCCGTAGGCCGCCTGCACGCGCGCCGCATCCGGTGCGGGCGCAGCGGGGGTTTCGCTGCGCGCAACCGCACGCGCTGCTTGCGCGATGTCGGCTTCCGGCGCGTCGAGTTGCGGGGCCTGAGTCTGCGCATTCGGTGCGGGCGGCGTCGCAACATCGACTGCAGCCAGCACCGTCGCTGCAGCCACCGCGCCCTGCCCCGTTGTGCTTGTCGTCGTCGCCACCATCACCGGGCTCGCCCAGCGCGCCTGCGGCTCCCGCGCCATCTGCGCGAGCGTGCGCGTGCCGGCCGCGAACTCGGCCAGGTGCGATTCGTAGAAGAGGCCGCTGTCCGCCACCGTCTGCGCCAACGTGCCCGCGAGCGCGGCGGTGTTCGTGCCCTGGCGCGCGACGGGCAGCAGCAACGGCGCCTCGCCCCGCACCGGCCCCGGCGCGGCCTGCAGGTCGGCCAGCACCGCGCCGATCACGCGCGCGGCCAGCGACAGGCGGGTGTCGATCGAAGGTGGCGCGCCGCCGGCGGGCGGCGCAGCCACCTCACCACCGGACGCACCCGAGGGCACCAGCCGGTCCAGCGCCGCGCGCGACGGCAGGCGCACGTCGTTCGCCGTCTTCGGCACGGCCACCGCCGCACCGGGCGCGCCCACCGTGGTCTCCGGCCGCAGGCCGAGCAGGTCGAGCGGCGGCGTCAGGCGCGCGGCCCTCAGTGCATCGATCAGTCCGGTGAGTCCCAGCATGGCCACGGTGGTGTCGTCCTGTCGGTTCGCGTCAGTGCGCGAGGCCGTAGGCCTTGCCCAGGTTCTTCTGGTGGTTGAGCGAATCCATGCGGCGGATCAGGTCGTCGAGTTGCGGCTTGATGAGCCCCGACAGCTCGGCCTGCTCGGTGCAGATGCGCTCGAGCAGGCGCAGCACGAGGTCGCGCTGCGCGGGCTCCAGCGACGCCAGCGGCTGGATCGCCTTCAGGCGCTCGACCGACGCCGAGCACCGGGCCTCCAGCTCGGGCAGCTGCCCCCATTCCTTGGCACGGGCCAGCGCCAGCATCGTCGAGATGCACGCGGCCAGCTGCTCGTAGCAATGGACGATCTCGCTGCGCACGGCCATCTGTTCCTGCCCCCAGGTCACGCTCTGCATCATCAGTTGGAAGGCCTGTCGTCGATCTCGCGCCAGGCGGACGCCAGGTGATCGAGCAGGCGGTCGGCCTCGTCCAGCGCCTGCACGTCGTTGCGCAGGTTGGCCAGCAGCAGGCGCTGCACCACGTAGTCGTACAGCGACGACAGGTTGCCGACGATGTCGCCGCCGGCCTCGCCGGCCGCCTCGGCGTCGAGGCTGGCCTTCAGGCCGTTGTCGACGATGTTGATGGCCTTCGAAATCGCCTGCCCCTTGGCGCCGATGTCACCGGCCGTCATGTGCAGGCGCGCCGCGCCGATGGCGGTCTTCGCGCCGTCGAACAGCATGTGGATCAGTTGCAGCGGCGACGCGCTCATGGCGCGCGTCTCCACGCCGACGCGCGCATAGACGCCGGCACCGGTGCGGGAGTGGTGAGAGCTGTACATGTCGCGTCCTGTCCTCAGCCCTTGTTGGCGTTCATCGCGTCGAACTGCTGCGCGAGGTATTTCAGCGTGCCGTTCATCTTGTTCATCGCCACGTCCAGCTGCACGAACTGCTTGCGATAGCGCTCCACCGTCGCGTCGGCGCGCTCCTTCATCGCGGTGTACTGGGTGTCGAGCTGCTTGAGCGAACTCGTCACGCCGTCGGTGGCGACCTTGAGCGCGCCCTTGGTGCCGGTGAGGTCGTCGACCAGCGCCGTCAGCTGCTTGCCGTAGCCGGCGGTACTGCCGGTGCCGCTGGAGAACAGCTTCGCCACGCCCTCCAGGTTGGTGTCGATGGCCTTGTCGAGCTTGTCGTTGTCGATCGCCAGCGTGCCGTCCTTCTGGAACGAGATGCCGATGGACGTGAGCACCTTCAGGTCGTTCGGGCCGCCCACCTGCGGTGCGACCAGCGCCTGGCGGATGCGCGTCTGCAGGTTGCGCAAGGTCGAGTCGCCCACCAGCGGCGCGGCGGCCTTGGCGTCGGTGTCGAAGGCCGTGAGCGACTTCGCGGTGCTCTGCAGCGCGTTGTAGGCCTTCACGAAATCGGTGATGGCCGTCTTCACCGACGTCGTGTTGGCCTTCATCACCAGGCTGAGCTTGCCGGTCTGCACCAGCGTGAGCGTGGTGCCCTGGATGGCGTCGGTCACCGAGTTGCTCGTGCTGGTGACAGCGATGTTGTTGACGGTGAGCTTGGCGTTCTGCGCCGCGGCGGTCTGCTTCAGGTTCTGCGTGCCGGCGGGGTCGTTGCCCAGCAGGTTCTGCAGCGCGGCGTCGCCGTCCACCGAGATGCGCATGGCCGAGGCTTCGCCCGTCTGCGTGGAGGTGAGCACCAGCCGGTTGGGCGTGCCGCTGCCGTCGTTCACGATGGTGGCCGACACGCCCGCGTTGGCCGCGTTGATCGCATCGCGGATGCCGCCCAGCGTGTTGTTGGTCGCATCGATGGTGATCGGCTTGGCCGTGCGCGTGGCGTCCTTGTCGAAGGTGGCGCCGGTGTACTGGCCGGTGGCCGGGTCCAGCGTGCCGCCGGACACCTTGCCGAAGTCGATGGTGATCTTGCCGCTGCCGATCGCGGTGGTGGTGCTGGCCTGCCCCTTCGCGATGACCGACTGCGCCTGCGCGAGCTGCGAGATGTCGATGGCATAGGTGCCGACCGACCTCGGGTCGGTGCCGCTCGCCGCCAGGATGCCGCTCACGCTCGGTGTGCCGGTGATGGCCTGGAACAGCGCCGGGTCGCCCAGCTTCTTGGCGGCCGCCTGGATGCCGGTGAGCGCGCTTTGCAGCGTGCCGTAGGCCGAGAGCTTGCTGTTGTAGCTGGTCTGCTTGGCCTTCAGGGCCACCAGCGGCTGGTTCTCCGCGGTCTGCAGCTGGGTGAGCAATGCGCCCAGGTCAAGGTTGGCGCCAACGCCGATGCTGCTGATCGATGCCATGTCGGGGGTGTCCTGAAATGCGAATGAAATGAAGAGGTCTGGAGCGGGTCGTGATCAGGCTTGCTGGCTCACCAGAAGCCCGGCCTGCCGGTCCATGACCTTGGCGATGCGAACGACCTCTTCGGTCGGAATCTGGCGAATGACTTCGCCGTTGCTGCGGTCGACCACCTTGACGATGAGCTTGTCGGTGTCGCGGTCCACCTCGAACTGCAGGCTGATCGAGCGGCTCTCCAGCGAGGCATTGACGGACTTCACCGCCATCTCGATCTGCACCGGCGTCGCCTCCTCGACCTCGGCCTCGGCCTTGCGCAGTGCGGTGGCCTCGGCGGCGGCCGCAGCGGCACCGCCGGTGCGGCCGGCGAGCAGTTGCTGCAGCCAGGGGCTTTCCACGGCGGAGGCGGCGGGTACGGGCTGGGACATGGTCTGCGTTCTTCTTCTGGAGTTCGTTGTCCTGTGCGGCCTCGCCACCAGCGTGGCCGCACAGGACAACGCAGGCGGCTTCGGGTCGCCCCGAAGGCCTGCGAGCAAAAAAGCAAGACACCGGGCGCCGCCCTCGCGAGGGGCGCCCGGCGGTCTCAGCGAATCAACGCAGCAGCGACAGCACGCCTTGCGTGGTCTGGTTCGCCTGGGCCAGCACCGAGGTACCGGCCTGCTGCAGGATCTGCGCGCGCGTCATGTTCGACACTTCCACGGCGTAGTCCGAGTCTTCGATGCGCGAACGCGACGACGACAGGTTGGTGATGGTGGTGCCGAGGTTGGCGATCACCGAGTCGAAACGGTTCTGCACCGCACCCAGCGAGGAGCGCAGCTTGTCGACCTTCGACAGGGCGGCGTCCAGGGCCTTGAGCGGGTCGACCGTTGCGGTGGTGTTGCTGACCGTCTTGGTGGTCAGGGCGCCGGTCTTCGTTGCGTCTGCGTAGACGGTGTTGGCCTTGCTGTCGGTCACGGCGCCGTTTTCGTGCATCGTGATCGTTTCCGACGTGGCGGCGCTAATGGCACCGCTGATGTCGACGAACTGGGCAGCAGCAGCAGCCCCCGTCACCGCGCCGTTGACGGCCACGCTGAAGGGGTTGGTGGCGCCCGCAGCGCCGTCGATGTCGATCGTGGCCACAGCCGCGAACGCGTTGACACGGGCATTGACCGTCGCAGCAGCCACGGGCTCGTTCTTGACGTCCATCACGCCAGCAGCCGTGGTCGTGAACACGGCGCCGGTGTTGTTGATCTTGATCGTGTCGCCGGCGGTATCCATCGCCGTGGTCAGCGATGCGACGGTTGCAAGGACGGCGGCGCCGCCGCCGTTGTTGGTCGGCGTGAGGTTGCCATCGGTTGGGTCGATGTACAGGGCCGAACCATCGGCTGCAGTGATGCCGCCCGAGCTGTCGATCTTGACGTCCGTCGACTTGCCACCAAGGGTCACGGTCGCGGACAGGCTCTGGCCAGCCGGCGCCTTCAGCGAATCCGTCAGTGCCGCGCCGGTGCGGCCCGTTTCCGTCAGCGTGTAGCTCTTCGACGAAGCGCTGTACGTGTAGGTGGTGTTCGCACCGATGGCGACCGTACCCTTGTCCTGCATCTTGCCGAGCACGTCGTTGGCCGTGGCGGCCACGGTGTTCTTCGTGTAGGCGGTGTTGCCGTTGGTGGTGGCACCCTTGGCCCAGCCGGCGACCAGCAGGTCGGCTTCGGTGGCGGCCTTGTTGGTGGCGCCCTTGCCGTTCACGTTGAAGTTGTCCAGACCCAGGGTCTTGGCGCTGATTTCCTGCAAGTCGATGTCGATGGTTTCGCCATCGTTCGCGCCCACTTGCACCGTCAGCTTGCCGGCGTTGGCCGACAGGACCTTCACGCCGTTGAACTGGGTCTGCTCCGAGACGCGGTTGATTTCGTCCAGGCGCTGGCCGATTTCCGACTGGATCGAGTCCAGGTCGGTGGCCGAGTTGGTGCCGGTGGCGGCTTGCACCGACAGGTCGCGGATGCGCTGCAGGTTGTTGTTGACTTCGGTCAGCGCGCCTTCGGTGGTCTGCGCGATCGAGATGCCGTCGTTGGCGTTGCGCGAAGCTTGCGTCAGGCCCTTGATGTTGGCGGTGAAGCGGTTGGCGATGGCCTGGCCGGCGGCGTCGTCCTTGGCGCTGTTGATGCGCATGCCGGACGACAGGCGCTCGATGGCCGTGTTCAGGGCCGATTGCGACTTGTTGAGGTTGTTCTGCGTGAGAAGAGAAAGGCTGTTCGTATTGATGACTTGCGCCATGTTCGACTCCTGATTGACAAAAGGTTGTGGACTCCGGCCATCGGCCGTAACGCTGGACCCGCTTCCACGGTGAGACTCAAGCCATCGTTGAAGGGGATATCGGCGGGTGTCCGCAAACCTTTAGGGCCGCAACGAAAAAAGTTCTACGTTGCCGCCCTCTGCCTCGTCATGCCTGCATGCTCATGATTTCCTGGTAGGCCGTCACCAGCCGGTTGCGCACCTGCAGCCCGGTCTGGAACGCCACGTTGGCCTTCTGCAGGTCGACCATCACGTCGTTGAGTGCCACGCCGGGCTTGCCCAACTCGAACGATTCGGCCTGCGCATAGGCCTGCTGCTGCGCGCCGCTGATGTTGGCGAGCGAGCGCTGCAGCTCCGCCGCGAAGCCGCCGGCGCTGGCCGGCGCAGTCGTCGTGGGCCCCATGCCGCTGGCCAGCGCGGTGGCGCGCATCTGCTGCAGGACGGATTCGATGGCATTGATGGACATGGGGAAAAGTTCACTTCCAGCTGACTTGACACGGAGCGCGCGAGCGCTCCGACCGGCAGGCAGCGTATCAAGGGAAGACCCCCATTCAAACGCGCAACTGAGGGCAAAACCCCCGGCTGTTCGACCGATCGAATTCCACATCGCCTGCTGACAATCGTTCGCGAAACCACAGGCCGCGCACGACGTCGCCGGCCACCGGCATGACATCCCAACACCGAATTCCTTCTCTCACTCCGGCGCCGGCCCTGCGCGGCGCAGCGGCCCCGGCGAAGGCGCGCCGATGAGCACGGCCGCGCCCACGGGCGGCCTGGCGGCGGGCGCCAACGGCCTGCCCCCGATGCTGGAGCGCATGCGCGCGCAGCCCCGGCTGCCGCTGATCCTCGGCGCCGCGGCGCTGGTGACGGTGGCGGCCGCTTTCTTCCTGTGGAGCCGCGGCCCCGACTACAAGGTGCTCTACACCAACGTGTCGGACCGCGACGGCGGCGCGATCATCGCGTCGCTGCAGCAGATGAACGTGCCCTACAAGTTCGCCGAGGGCGGCGGCGCGATCCTGATCGCGGGCGACAAGGTGGCGGAAACGCGCCTGAAGCTCGCGGCGCAGGGCCTGCCCAAGGCCGGCGGCGTGGGCTTCGAACTGATGGACAACCAGAAGTTCGGCACCAGCCAGTTCGCCGAGCAGGTCAACTACCAGCGCGGGCTCGAGGGCGAACTGGCGCGCTCCATCGAATCGATCGGCAGCATCGAAGCGGCGCGCGTGCACCTGGCGCTGCCCAAGCCGTCGCTGTTCGTGCGCGACCAGAAGAAGCCTTCGGCCTCGGTGGTGCTCACGCTGATGCGCGGGCGCAGCATCGACGAAGGCCAGGTGAGCGCCATCGTGCACATGGTGTCTAGCAGCGTGCCCGACCTGGACGCCAAGAGCGTCACGGTGGTCGACCAGCGCGGCAACCTGCTGTCGTCGGCGCGCGGCACCAGCCAGGGCCTCGACGTGAGCCAGCTCAAGTACGCGCAGGAGATCGAGCAGGGCTACGTGCGCCGCATCGAAGCCATTCTTCAGCCGCTGGTGGGCGCGAGCAACGTGCGCGCGCAGGTCGCGGCCGAGATCGACTTCTCGGTGGTGGAACACACCGACGAGAAGTACCGGCCCAACCAGGACCCGGCGCAGGCCGCGATCCGCAGCCAGCAGTCCAGCGAATCGGCACAGCACAACGGCGCGCCGCCGGGCGGCGTGCCGGGCGCGCTGTCGAACCAGCCGCCGGTGAACCCGACGGCACCGATCACCGCGCCCAAGCCGCCGAATGCGCCGGGCGCACCGAACACACCGAACGCATCACCCACCGCCGCACCCGCCGGCCCGAGCAACACGCGCAAGGACGTCACGACCAACTACGAGCTCGACCGCACCATCCGCCACGTGCAGCAGGCCGCCGGCGGCGTGAAGCGCCTGTCGGTCGCCGTGGTGGTGAACCACCGCGACACGGTCGATGCCGCCGGCAAGACCAGCGCCCGCGCACTCGCGCCGGCCGAGCTGGAGCAGATCCGCAACCTCGCCAAGGAAGCGATGGGCTTCAGCCAGGAACGCGGCGACTCGCTCAACGTGGTCAACAGCGCCTTCGCCCGCGACGGCGAGAGCGAGGCCGGCCCCGCGCCCGACGTGCCCTTCTGGCGCGACCGCGACAACCTCGCGCTCGGCAAGACGCTGATCCCCTACCTGCTCATCGGCCTGCTCGCGCTGTTCGCCTGGTTCGCCGTGGGGCGTCCGCTGATGCGCCGGCACCTGGCCGCGCCGCCACCCGCACCGCCCGTGGCCGATGCGAGCGCCGTGGCCCCCACCGGCACGGCCCCGGCCGAGCCCGAAGAAACCCTGCAGCAGCGCGAGTCCGCACGCCAGAAGGCCGACATGGACTACGCCCAGCAGACCGCCGACAAGGACCCCAAGCTCGTGGCCGCCCTGATCCAGCACTGGATGCACTCCGATGACTAGCAGCGAAGCAGGCACCCGCAAGAGCGCCATCCTGCTCATGGCGCTGGGCGAAGACCGCGCCGCCGCCGCGCTGCACCTGCTGCCCACCTCCGAGGTGCAGGCGCTGGGCCTGGCCATGTCCAAGCTGAGCGCGGTCTCGCGCGACGAGCTGGCCTCGGTGCTGGCCGAGTTCCGCCAGGAGACCGAGCAGCTGTCGGCGCTGCACCTGGGCTCGACCAGCTACATCCGCGCCGTGCTCAAGAAGGCGCTGGGCGACGACCGCGCGAGCAACCTGCTGGAAGACATCCTGCAGCCCGACGAGCCGCACGGCGGCATCGAGCGCCTGAACGAACTCGAGGCCGGCGAGGTGGCCGAACTCATCCGTGACGAGCACCCGCAGATCCTCGCGACGCTCCTGGTGCACCTGGACCGCATGAAGGCGTCGGAAGTGCTCGAGAAACTGCCCGCGCGCCTGCGCCACGACGTGATCATGCGCGTGGCCACCTTCGGCGGCGTGCAGCCTTCGGCGCTGAACGAGCTGACCGAGGTGCTGACCGAGATGCTCGCGGGCCAGGGCCTGCGCCGCAGCCGCCTGGGCGGCGTGCGCACCGCGGCCGAGATCGTCAACCTGATGAGCACCACGGTCGAAGAAGAAGCCATTGCCCATGTGCGCGAGCAGGACGAGGCGCTGGCCCAGCGCATCGTCGACGAGATGTTCGTGTTCGAGAACCTGCTGGGCCTGGAAGACCGCAGCATCCAGCGCCTGCTCAAGGACATCGAGAGCGACTCGCTCATCATCGCGCTCAAGGGCGCGCCGCTGGAGCTGCGCGACAAGTTCCTCAGCAACATGTCGCAGCGCGCCGCCGAGACGCTGCGCGAGGACATGGAGCTGCGCGGTCCCGTGCGCGTGTCGCAGGTCGAGACCGAACAGAAGGCCATCCTGCAGGTCGCCCGCCGTCTGGCGGACGCCGGCGAGATCGTGATCGCGGCGCCTGGCACCGATGACTTCGTCTGACCCCGGCGCCTTCGGAGGCTCACGCGAGCGCCTCGCCGCCATCCACGCGGCCGCGCGCCAGGCCGGCGCCGGCACGCCCGCGCTGTCGGCGTGGGAGCGCTGGGAGATGGGCACGCTCGATGGCAAGGCGCCGTCGGGCGCGGCCCTCTCGCGTCACACGGCGCAGCGCCCTTCTCCACCGCCTGCGCCTCCCGCACCCAAGGTCGACCTCGCCGAGCTGGCCCGCATCCGCAAGGAAGCGCGCGCCGCGGGCGAAGCCGAAGGCCGCGCCGCCGGGCTGGCCGAAGGCCGCCAGGTCGGCCACACCGAAGGCCTGGCCACCGGCCTCGCCGCCGCCAGCGTGCACGCCGAACGCCTGCGCGCGCTCGCCCGCTCGCTGCCCGAAGCCTTGTGCGGCGCCGAGGCCGAACTGGCCGAAGCCGTGCTCGCGCTCGCGCTCGACGTGGCGCGCCAGGTGGTGCACCGCACCTACCAGGCCGAGCCCGAATGGGTGCTGCCGCTGGTGCGCGACCTGCTGCACGCCGAACCCGCGCTGCGCGGCGAACCGCGCTTGCTGCTGCACCCCGACGACATCGCGCTGGTGAAGAACAGCCTGGGCAACGAGATCGAGGCGGCCGGCTGGCAGCTGCGCGCCGACGACAGCCTGGCGCGCGGCGGCTGCCGCGTGCAGTCGGCCACCGGCGAGCTGGACGCCAGCCTGGCCACGCGCTGGGAGCGCGTGGGTGCGGCGCTGCGTGGCGACGCTTCCTGAGCCGATGCAGACCGCGCCCACCAACCCTCATCTGAACAGCGTGCGCGCCGTGCTGGAACAGGCGCGGGCCGACGTCGCCCGCAGCACGACCACCACCGCTTCGGGCCGCCTCACGCGCGCCGTCGGCCTGGTGCTCGAAGCCGTGGGCCTGCAACTGCCCGTGGGCAGCGACTGCCTCATCGAGCTGCCGCCCGGCCATCCGCAGCGCCATGCCGAGGCCGAAGTGGTGGGCTTCGCCGGCGACCGCCTCTTCCTCATGTCGCAGACCGAAGTGGCGGGCCTGCTGCCCGGCGCGCGCGTCTTCGCGCGACCCGGCCTGCGCGAGCCCGGTGCGACCGGCGACGCGCACACCAAGCGCCTGCCCGTGGGCGAAGGCATGCTCGGGCGCGTGGTCGATGCGGCCGGCCGACCGCTCGACGGGCTCGGCCCGCTCGACGTGGCGCGCCAGGTGCCGCTGGCGGCGCCGCCGATCAACCCGCTGTCGCGCGCGGCCATCGACTCGGTGCTCGACGTGGGCGTGCGCGCCATCAACGCGATGCTCACCGTCGGCCGCGGCCAGCGCATGGGCCTGTTTGCCGGCTCGGGCGTGGGCAAGAGTGTGCTGCTGGGCATGATGGCGCGCTACACCAGCGCGGAGGTGATCGTGGTCGGCCTCATTGGCGAACGCGGTCGCGAGGTGAAGGACTTCATCGAGAACACGCTGGGCGAGGAAGGCCTGGCCCGCGCCGTGGTGGTGGCCGCGCCGGCCGACAACTCGCCGCTGCTGCGTTTGCAGGGCGCGGCCTACGCCACCTGCCTGGCCGAGTACTTTCGCGACCAGGGCAAGGACGTGCTGCTCATCATGGATTCGCTCACGCGCTATGCAATGGCGCAGCGCGAGATCGCGCTGGCCGTGGGCGAGCCGCCCGCCACCAAGGGCTACCCGCCCTCGGTGTTCGCGCGGCTGCCCGCCTTGGTGGAACGCGCCGGCAACGGCGCGCGCGACGCGCAGGGGCGCGGCGGCTCGATCACCGCCTTCTACACCGTGCTCTCGGAAGGCGACGACCAGCAGGACCCGATCGCCGATTCGGCGCGCGCGATCCTGGACGGCCACGTCGTGCTCTCGCGCACGCTGGCCGAGGCCGGGCACTACCCGGCCATCGACATCGAGGCCTCGATCAGCCGCGCGATGACGTCGTTGATCGCGCCCGCGCAGTTCGACACCGTGCGCCGCTTCAAGCAGATGCTGTCGCGCTACCAGCGCAACCGCGACCTGATCAGCGTCGGCGCCTACGCGCCGGGGCACGACCTGCAGCTGGACCAGGCGATCGCGATGTACCCGCGCATCGAGGCCTTTTTGCAGCAGTCGATGCACGAGCGCACCGGCTACGAGGAGGCCATCGCCCACATGGACAGCCTGTTCACGAACACACCTTCCCCAGGACGCCCATGAGCAGCAGCAAGCTCCCCCTCGGCATGCTCATCGACCTGGCGCAGAGCCAGACCGACGACGCCGCGCGCCGCCTGGGCGCCTTGCAGAGCGCGCACCTGAGCGCGCAGCAGAAGCTCGAGTTGCTGCTGCAGTACCGCCAGGACTACCACGCGCAGCTGGACACGCTGATGCGCGGCGGCCTGCCGTCGTCGCAGTGGCGCAACTACCGCAACTTCCTCGGCACGCTCGACCACGCGATCGCGCAGCAGCGCGCCATCGCCGAGCGGGCCGGGCACCAGCTCGACCGGGGCCGCACCGACTGGCAGCGCGAGAAGCGCCGCCTCAGCTCCTTCGACACGCTGGCCGATCGCGTGCGCGCACAGGAACTGATGGCGCAGGCCAAGCGCGAACAGCGCGACAGCGACGAACGCGCCGCCCGCCAGTTCTTCGACCGCGCCTCGCACCCCACCCACTGAATCTCCTCCAGGAACCGACATGCCTCCCATGATCCCGCCGACTGTCACGCCTGCCGCCACTTCGCCGGTGGCGCAGGGCGGCGCACGTGGCCGCAGTGCCGACGAAACGCAGGGCCGCGCGTTCGGTGCCGCGCTCGAACGTTCGCGTGCGAGCCAGGCCGAGAAGGCGTCGGATGCCGACACCGTGGTGGCGGATGCCAAGCCGCTGCGCAAGACGGACCTTGCGGAAGAGATCCGGGACGCGCAGCCTGCAGAGCCGGACCTCGCTTTTCTTGCTGCCGCCGTCACGCCGCAACAGGCATTGGTGCTTGCGGGAGGTGAGGCCACGCAGGGCAGCAGTGCGCCAGAAACTTCACTGGCGCCGGTCACGCCCGACGCACAGGCCGGCCTGCCTGCAGGCACGGTCCGCGTGAGCAGCGACGCCGCCCCCACACCCGCGCCCGCCATCGCGACCAAAGACGCTTCCGCCCCCACCGCAACCGCCACCGCACAAAGCGCAGCGCCCGAAGCCGACAACGCGGCACCGCCTTCGCTGTACGAGATCGTGCGCGCCGCCGTGGCCGCGCAGCCGATGGCTGTCGATGGCAAGAAGCCGGTGGCCGCACCTGCCGGCCCACCCGTCGGCACCGCCGCATCAGGCCGCGCCAGCGCACCGCGCACCGTGAGCACCACGACCACCGAACAGCTCGCAGCCGCAGCGCAAGCCCAGCCCGCTGCCGATGCGAAGCCCGTGACGGCAGAAGCCGCACCTGTCGCCGCAGTGCCCGCCACCGCTTCAAGCGACGACGCGGCAACCCCAGCAGCTTCTTTTGCACTTCAACAACCCGCCGCCACTCCCACAGAACGCACGACCGAAAGCCCCGTCGCACGCCCCGCCATGCACACGCTCGCGCCCGAAGTCGGCAGCGAGAAATGGGCCCCCGCACTCGGTCAGCAGCTCGCGCGCATGAGCCTCACCGGCACGCACACGGCCGAGCTGAACCTCGACCCCGCCGGCCTCGGCCCGCTGAAGGTCACGCTGTCGGTCGGCGAGCACCAGGCGCAGGCCGCGTTCGTGTCGGCGCACGAGAGCGTGCGCAAGGCCGTCGAGGCCGCGCTGCCGCAGCTGCGCACCAGCCTGTCGGAGCAGGGCATCACGCTGGGCCAGACCTCGGTGGGCGCGGACACGCGCGCGCCGTTCGGGCAGGACGCGGCGTTCGCGCAGCAACAGCAGCAGCAACACCAGCGACAGGGCGCATGGCGACCACAGGGCACTTCCGCTGCCACCGACATCGCCCGCACGGCAACGGCAGCACCCCGCCCCGTTGCCACCCCACGCACGGGCCCGGGCGTCGACACCTTCGCCTGAAACCGCCCCGCCCGCCTCCCCCAATGAACGGATGTGAAGCGCCTTTGTGCGCTTGTTCGGCCGTTCGCCGGTGGGCGACTTCGCAAAGAATAGATCGGACCCGTCCACCGTTTCACCATGGCTACCTCTTCTCCCGCCGCCACCGCGGCTGCGTCGGTCGCGACCGACCCGCCGGCCTCGCGCCGCACCTCGAAACTGCTGATCGGGCTCGTGGCCGTCCTCGGCCTGGCCGCGGCCGGCGCGGCGGCTTACGTCTTCGTGCTGCCCCGCTTCACCGAGCACGCCGCCGCCGAGACGGCCAAGGCGCCGGTGCCCGAGAAGCCCATCTTCCTTCTGCTGGAACCGCTGACCGTCAACCTGCAATCCGAAGGCCGCTCGCGCTTTTTGCAGATCGGCATGGCGCTGAAAGTGCGCGACGAGCAGGCCAAGGCGCAGATCGTGGAGTTCATGCCCGAGCTGCGCAGCCGCCTGCTGGTGCTGCTGTCGAACCGCCCGCCCGAATCGCTGGTCACCTCGGAAGACAAGGCCCGGCTGGCCACGGAGATCCACGGCGTGCTGAACGCACCGCTGGCCGAGGGCCTGCCCGAGCTGGGCATCGCGAGCGTGTCCTTCAACTCCTTCGTCGTGCAGTGACGACGATGCCCGTTTGCGGACCCGCGATCCATGGCGTATGAACAGGTGCTCTCCCAGGACGAGGTCGATGCGCTGCTGCAGGGCGTCACCGGCGGCGACCTCGACCAGGCCGCCGCGCCCGCGCCGCCGCCCGACGGCCTGCCGGCCTACGACCTCGGCGCGCCCGACCGCGTGGTGCGCAACCGCATGCACACGCTGGAGGTCATCAACGACCGCTTTGCGCGCGGCCTGCGCAGCGCGCTGCTGAACTTCATGCGCCGCAGCCCCGACATCTCGGTCGGGCCGGTGCAGATCCAGCAGTTCGGCGAGTTCGTGCGGCACCTGCCGGTGCCCGCGAACATCAACATGGTCCACATGAAGCCGCTGCGCGGCACCGCCCTCTTCGTGTTCGACCCGAAGCTGGTGTTCCTCGTGGTGGACAACCTGTTCGGCAGCGACGGGCGCTACCACGTGCGCGTGGAAGGGCGCGACTTCACGCGCACCGAGCAGCGCATCATCAAGCGCCTGCTCGACCTGTCGCTGCAGTGCTATGGCGACGCGTGGCAGCCGGTGTTTCCGCTGGCCTTCGACTACGTGCGCGCCGAGATGCACGGTAAGCTCGCCAACATCGTGGCGCCCAACGAGGTGGTGATCAACACCACGCTGCAGATCGAGTTCGGCCCCATCGGCGGCTTCCTGCATGTGTGCCTGCCCTACTCGATGATCGAGCCGATCCGCGACCTGCTCTCGAACCCGATCCAGGACGAGGTCGAGGTCGACAAGCGCTGGGTCACGCAGATGTCGCGCCAGATGCAGGCCGCCGACGTCGAGCTCACCGCCGACTTCGTGACCATGCCCTCGACGCTGGGCGAGGTGATGAAGCTGCGCGTGGGCGACGTGATTCCCATCGAGCTGCCGGCGACGGTGGTCGCCAAGGTCGGCGGCGTGCCCGTGATGGCCTGCGGCTACGGCACCTCCAACGAGCGCTACGCCCTGCGCGTGCAACACATGATCTCCCACCAAGACAGCGATTCGAAGAACGACCATGACTGACAACACCTCTGCCGCCAGCGACGCGGACGACTGGGCCAGCGCACTGGCCGAGCAGACCGCGGCCAGCGCGCCCGCGCCCGACCCGGCCGTGGCGCCGGCCACCGCGCAGGTCTTCCAGCAGATCCAGGATGCACCGGCTGCATCGTCCGCCACGCCCGTGGACATCGCGCGCGTGCTCGACGTGCCGGTGCAGCTCACCGCCGAGATCGGCCGCACGCGCATCACCATCAAGAACCTGCTGCAGCTGTCGCAGGGCTCGGTGGTCGAGCTCGACGGCCTGGCCGGCCAGCCGCTGGACGTGCTGATCAACGGCTACCTCATTGCGCAGGGCGAGGTGGTGGTGGTGAACGAGAAGTACGGCATCCGCCTGACCGACATCGTCACGCCCTCCGAGCGCATGCAGAAGCTCGCGCGCGCATGAACCTGGCGCGGGTGTCTTCGCTGTTGGCGCTGGGCCTGCATGCGGCGCATGCGGTCCATGCCGCGCTGCCCACCGTGCCCACACCGGTGCGCGAAGCCGCGCCGCCCGCTGCGGTCGGTGGCGCGGGCCTGCTGCAGGCGGGCTTCGGCATGGCGGCGGTCGTCGGCCTGATCTTCCTGTGCGCGTGGCTGGCGCGGCGCTTCGGCCTGCAGCGGCTGGGCGGCGGCCAGGTGGTGAAGGTGGTGTCCACCGCCATGGTCGGCCCGCGCGAGCGCGTGGTCGTGGTGAACGTGGCCGGCCAGTGGCTGGTGCTGGGCGTCACCAGCAGCCAGGTCCGCACGCTGCACACGCTGCCGGCCCAGGCAACGCCTGCGGCAGTCACACCCACGTCGCCACAGAACCCGGTGGGCCTGTTCGCCCAGAAGCTACGCGATTCGCTCGCGGGCAAAGCGCGTACTGCGCCATGACGCGCCCTGCCCTGCACCGCGGCCTGCGCACCGCCTTGCTGCTGCTCGCCGCCACGCTGCCCGCCGCCGCGTGGACCCAAGGCCTGCCCGGCCTCACCAGCACGCCGGGCCCCGGCGGCAGCCAGACCTGGTCGCTGAGCGTGCAGACGCTGGTGCTGCTGACCTCGCTCACCTTCCTGCCCGCGTTGCTGCTGTCGATGACCAGCTTCACGCGCATCCTCATCGTGCTGGGCCTGCTGCGCACCGCCATCGGCACGCAGACCTCGCCGCCCAACCAGATCCTGGTGGGGCTGTCGCTGTTCCTCACCTTCTTCGTGATGTCGCCGGTGTTCGACAAGGCCTACACCGAGGCCTACGTGCCCTTCTCCGAAAGCAAGCTCAGCGCCGAGAAGGCGCTGGAGCGCGGCATCGCGCCCTTCAAGACCTTCATGCTCAAGCAGACGCGCGAGACCGACCTGGCGCTGTTCGCACGGCTCGCCAAGGCGCCCGAGATGCAGGGGCCCGAAGACGTGCCGCTGCGCATCCTGCTGCCGGCCTTCGTCATCAGCGAGCTGAAGACGGCCTTCCAGATCGGCTTCACCATCTTCATTCCCTTTCTCATCATCGACCTCGTGGTGGCGAGCGTGCTGATGTCGATGGGCATGATGATGGTGCCGCCCGCGTCCATCGCGCTGCCCTTCAAGCTCATGCTGTTCGTGCTGGCCGACGGCTGGCAGCTGCTGATCGGCGCGCTCTCGCAGAGCTTCTATTTATGACGCCCGAATCCGTCATGACCATGGGCCACCGGGCCATGGAAATCTCGCTGCTGCTGGGCGCCCCGCTGCTGCTGGTGGCGCTGGTGATCGGCCTGGTGGTCAGCATCTTCCAGGCGGCCACGCAGATCAACGAGGCCACGCTGTCCTTCATTCCCAAGCTGCTCGCGGTGTTCGCGACGCTGGTCATCGCCGGGCCGTGGATGCTCGACCGCATGCTCGACTACATGCGCGCCCTGTTCGCCAGCATCCCGCAGATGCTGGCGTGACGCCCTCGGTCTTTTCCGTCACCTCGGGCCAGCTCGAGGCCTGGCTGGTGGCCTTTCTCTGGCCCTTCGTTCGCATGCTGGCCATGGTCTCCACGGCGCCGGTGTTCGGCGAGCCCTGGGCGACGCGGCAGGTGAAGGTCGGCATCGCCGCCGTGCTGACGCTGGTGATCTCGCCCACGATCGGGCCGCTGCCCGCAGTGCCCGTGGTGTCGGCAGGCGGCCTCTGGATCATCGTGCAGCAGGTGCTGATCGGCGCCGCCATGGGCTTCTCGATGCGGCTCGTGTTCACCGCCGTGCTGGCCGCGGGCGAGTACATCGGCCTGCAGATGGGTTTGTCGTTCGCGTCCTTCTTCGATCCCATGAGCCACGGCAGCACGATGGTGGTGTCGCGGTTGCTGAACATGCTGGCGATGCTGATCTTCATGGCGCTGGACGGCCACCTGCTCATGCTGGAGGCGCTGGCCGCGAGCTTTCACACGCTGCCCATCGCCGATGCGCCGCTGGCGGCCGGCGGCTGGATGTTCCTGGTGCTCGCGGCCGGCGACATCTTCGCGAGCGGCCTGCTGCTGGCGCTGCCGCTGATCACCGCGCTGCTCACGCTCAACCTCGCCATGGGCATCCTGAACCGCGCCTCGCCGCAGTTCAGCATCTTCGCGGTGGGTTTTCCGCTCACGCTGCTGGCGGGGCTGGTGATGCTGCAGCTGCTGATGCCGCACCTGGTGGCGTTCCTGGAGCCGCGGTTTGCGGAGTCGCTCTCGAACATGCTGCGGTTCACGCAGGGGTTGCGGCCTTGAGGGTTGGACCTGTGCTTGCGGCCAGTCCGCTGGTTTGAAGGGCAGCAGGGCCGCTGGATGACGCGCCACTCCCACTAAGATGATTCCGGCCGCAACACGGAAGATCGCGCATGTCACACCCCATTTATCTGTCCAGCTCCTCCCTGCCCCGGATGCCGGAAGGCAGCCGCAACGAATGGCGCAGTTTCTTCGGCCATGGCGCGGAGCTGGAGGCCAACGCGTTCTTCCCGCTGTTCTGGCGGGCACTCTTCAGCACCAGCGACATCCGGTACGCGCGCTTCATCGACGAATACGACATCGACGACGAAGCCTCGGCCGTCGACCGCGAGGAATGCATCGAGGATTTCGGCGCCGACGCGACTTACCCCTACCTCGTCATTGACAAGGCCGCAGCGGTTGCGCGGCTGGCGACACGGCGTGAAGCGATCCTCGGCGCCGTCGGAGAACGCTACCGCCCGATCTACGCGTCCTTTGAAGCACTGATTGCGCAGCACTTCGGGGACTACCTCCTGCTGCGCACCTCCGGCTTGCCAGATGCGGCCGACGCCGAGCCATGGCTGCGCGCCGATCTTGGGGACATCGACGGTCTCCACGACGGCAAGGCGCTCGAAAGCCTGATGTCGGATCTTGCGAGGCACGATGCGGACCCGGTCTGGACATTGAGCGGCCTCGCGTCATCCAGCGATGGCGCCTGGCCCACGCCGGCGTTGCGAGAGCACTTCCCCGACCCGCGACAACGGAAGGCCCGCAGATCGCCGACAACAACACAGCAGATCGACGAACACGATCGCGCGTTCGCGGAACCCAAGGCGCACGCTGCCAAGAGCTGGCTCGACCCCGCCCTGGAATGGCTGGGCGCCTTCGTGGCGGCGGGTGCGGCCTTGGGCACCTACTACTTCACCCAATCCACCTGGCTGGCCGTGCTGGCATTCTTGTGCGTCGCCGTGGCATTGGGTTTCGGCATTGCGAGGCTGCGCGCCCCAAGACGATGACCCCGGCCCTGGCCATCAACAAGCCTGCTCCCGCTACATCGCGCGAAACAGGTGCCCGAACGCCCGGCTGACCTTGAGCGATCGCGCCAGGCCCCGCACCGACAGGCTGTAGCGCCCGTTCTCGTCGCGGGTGGCGCTCACGACGCAATGGGTGTTGACGAGCACGCCGCGATGCACCTGCGTGAAGTCGGTGGCGTCGATCCGCGACACCAGATCGCGCAGGCTCATGCGCACCAGCGCCTCGCCCTGGGCCGTGACGACATTGACGTACTTCTCGGCGGCTTCCAGGCAGATCACCTCCGAGACCGGAATCATCCGCACGGTGTTGCCGACGCCGGCGCGGATGACCCTGATCTTTTCAGGCACATCGGCCGGATCGGTGATCGACTGCACGCGCTCCATCAGGGCCGCCATGCCACCGGCAGCCGGTGTCCGGGCGCGCTCGTGCAACCTTTGCTTCAGACGTTGCACGCAGACCTGCAGGCGTTCGAGCGTCGCCGGCTTGAGCATGTAGTCCATCGCCGCATGCTCGAACGCCGAGATCGCGAAGTTGTCGTACGCGGTGATGAAGACGAAGAGCGGTTCGGCCTGGTCGTCGGGCCACTCGTCGGCGACGGCCTCGGCGACTTCCAGGCCGGTCTTGCCCGGCATCTTGATGTCCAGGAACATCACATCGGGCGCCAGGGTCTGTGCCAGTTCGATCGCCTTCAGGCCATCGTCGGCAACGCCCACGATCTCCAGCTCGGGCCAGGCTTCGTGCAACAAGCGCTGCAGCGTTCGCGACAGCACCGGCTCGTCTTCGGCAATCACGCCGCGCCACGCGCTCACGATGGAATCCTCACGACCGCGCGGACGCCGCACGGCGATCGGGCTTGCAGAGACAGGGACGCACGCAAGCCATAGCGGGTCTGGAGGCGATCACGCACATTTTTCAGTCCGGCCCCGCAGACCTCGTTGCCCCCAAAAGCGGGCAGGTGCGGCGACAAGCCCAGACCGGAATCGTCCACAGCGACCTCGATGCCGCCCTCGATCGAACGTGCCAGCACTTCGACGCCCCCTGCGCCCAACTTCGGCTCCAGGCCGTGCCTGATGGCGTTCTCGACCAGCGGCTGCAACAGCATCGGCGGGATGGCGATCCGCTCCAGCTCGGCGGGCAAGTCGAGCCGATAGGCCAGCCTGGGCCCCATGCGCAAGGACATGATCTCGAGGTACGCCCTCAGCTGGGCGAACTCCGACTGCAGCGTCGTCACCTCGTCGCGTGACGCTGCATGCGTGCTGCGCAGGTAGACGATCAGCTGGTCGATCATGCGCTCGGCCTGTCGCGGGTCTTCGTCGACGAGCGAGCGCAGCGTCGCCAACGTGTTGAACAGCATGTGAGGCTCGAGTTGCGCACGCAGCAGCCGCAGTTCCGATTCGGTGGCCAGGCGCTGGGCGTCGGATCGGGCGACCGCCTCCTTGGCAAGCTGGTCACGCGTCGCAGCGACGTAGAGGACGAACATGGCCAGCACCAGGCCGAAGGCGAACGCCACCATGTAGTCGCTGTCATGACCCACGACGCGGCCGATCGGTTCGTCCAGGATCAGAAGCGCGACCAGGTGACCGCCGAAGTACCCCGTCGGGATGGCGATCGCGCCGGTCAGAAGCCAACGGGGCAGCGCCTGCATTCGCCGCAGCCGTCCAAAGCGGCCCAGCACCGCGACGCACGCGATGAACACCATGCCGACACATTCGACGAAGACGAACAAACGCGCCGGCGTTTCGAGTGCAGGAGCGGCCCAGAAGAGCAGCCCGGCCGCGATCGCGCACAGCAGGAACGAACTGGCTGTCAGCCGCGCTGCGCCCAGCCAGCGGGCGGGAATCGGTGAATCAACGCGGATCACGGGTGGCCGTCGGCAGCATGCATCGCGCCACTGTAGAGGTTGGCACGCCATGCCGCCACCGATCGAGGGCCCGTGGGGGCGAGTTTGTCCTCGAGCCGTCGTTTGAGGGGACCGAACGGCGACCGCTCGATACCGCCTCACGACCGTTGACGCCCTCGGTTGGGCGTTTGGGCGCCAAACCGGATGCGCGCCTGGCAGCGGCCGTCGACAGTGCGGACCTCACCACCCGGGAGTCCCCATGCAACGATCTTCTTCTCTTTCGAACACGCTGCTTTGCGCCGCGGCCGCCGTCTGTGCCGCCCTCGTCACGACGAACGCACAGGCCTTCGACGGCATCGTGGAAAAGCAGGTGTTCAACCTGCCCACCTACACGACCGTGAACGGCCAGGTCATCAAGGGCGTGCGCATCGGCTATGAAACCTATGGCCGTCTGAATGCGGCGCGAGACAACGTGATCCTCATCAATCACTTCATCACCGGCACCTCGCACGCCGCCGGCCGGTATGCGGCGAGCGACGCCGCGCCGGGTTACTGGGACACGATCATCGGCGCCGGCCTGCCGATCGACACCGATCGGTTCTTCGTCATCGCGACCGACGCGCTGGCCAACCCCAATCGCGCATCGGCCACCGTCGTCAGCACCGGCCCGGCCAGCATCGACGCCGCCACCGGCAAACCGTATGGCCCGCGCTTCCCGGTGCTGGCTGCGCGGGACACGGTGGAGGTGCAGAAGGCCCTGCTCGATGCGTTGGGCATTCGAACCATTTACGCCGTGGCGGGCGCGTCGGCCGGCGCCTGGATGTCGGTGGAATGGGCCTCGGCCTACCCGGAGCGCGTGCAACGCCTGGTGTCCATCGTGGGTCCTGGCGTCGACAGCCCGGCCTACGCCATCGCCAAGATGAGCTCGTGGGGCGCGGCCGTGCGGCTGGACCCGAACTGGGCTAACGGCGACTACCACGGCAAAGCCGAGCCGCTGGCAGGCATGACGCAGGCCATGCGGCTGGTCACGCTCGACGCGCTCAGCTTCGCCTGGGCCGACAAGGCCTTCGGCCAGAGGTGGGCCGACCCGGGCAAGAACCCCGGCGAAGCGGCCGCGAACCAGTTTGCGGTCGATGCCACCCTCGAGAAGATCGGCGAAGCGCGTGCCAAGGGCATGGACGCCAACAGCTGGCTGTACACGCTGAAGGCCTTGCAGTTGCCCAGCGCCAAGCCAGAGCGCATCAAGGCCAGGTCGCTGTTCGTGGGCATCAGCTCGGACCAGATCTTTCCGCCGCTCCTGTCCAAACGCGCCGTGGAGATCCTCAAGGCGCAAGGCACGCCGGCAGAGTATGTCGAGATGAACAGTCCCAATGGCCACGCCGATGCACTGGGTGCCACCATCGGCCTGGCCGGGCCGGCGATTGCGTCGCTCCTGGCGAAGTAGGCGCGCGGTGAGCGACCGAACCGGGACCTTGGGTCTGCGGCGTTGCGAGAAGGCGTCCTGTCGAGAAGAGGAAGTCGCCCTCCTTCGAATTCCGTCTACCAGTTTTCTGGGATAGCGCGATGCATGCAGGCTCGACACACTTGGAAACGCTGCGTGCAACGCATGACATCCAAGCAAATCTCACCCATGTTGGCCCCTGTCCTGTCCCCTCGTTCCTTCCCTGCGCATCGGCATGCGCCTCATGCGAATCGCGAGCCGTCCACCTGGCGTTGCGGGTCCGCCCGACTGGGCCAAGTCGCGCTGAGCGCCCTGATGGTCGTCGGCGTGGCCGCCTGCGGTGGGGGCGGCAATGGCGGCAGCTCGCTCCCCGCCTTCTGGGCGGCAACCCCAGCCCCGGCCCCGGCACCTCCCGCATCGCCGGAAGCACCCGCACCCGCAGCCCCCGCGCCGACCTACAAGGTCAGCGGCACGGTCAAGGGTCTGCTGGGCACGGGCCTGGTGCTGCAGAACAACGCCGTTGACGACCTGCGCATCGCGGCCGACGGCAGCTTCAGCTTCGCCACCGAAGTCGCCAGTGGCGCGGGTTACGCGGTCACGGTCAAGAGCCAGTCCCGCATCCTGACCCGGGTCTGTACCGTCAGCCATGGCACCGGCACGGTCACGGATGCGGCCATTGCCGACGTGGCCGTGGTCTGTGCCGCGCCTGCGGCGCGCTTCGCCTATGCGACGAATTCAGGGTCCGACAACCTGTTTCCCTACACCGTCGACGCCAGCACCGGCGCGTTGGGATCGATGGCCGCGCCGATGCTGGGGACAGGTCCCAACCCTCTCGCCATCACCGTGGACCCCACGGGCCGCTTTGCCTACGTGGCGAATTCAGGCGACAGCACCGTGTCCGCCTACGCCATCGGTGCAGGCACCGGCGTGCTGACGCCGTTCGCCACCGTGGCCACGGGCGCGATGCCCATGTCCATGGCCGTGGACCCGACGGGCCGCTTTGCCTACGTGGCGAACGCGGGCGCCAGCACGGTGTCGGCCTACACCATCGATGCCGCCACCGGCGCATGGCGTCCGATGGCCGTGCCAGTGGTGGCCGCGGGGTCGTCCCCCCACACCATCACCGTGGACCCCACAGGCCGCTTTGCCTACGTGACGAATCTGGGCGCCGAGGCCGTGTCGGCCTTTGCCATCGATGCAAGCTCCGGTGCGTTGAGCCCGCTGGCCGTGCCGACGGTGCCCGCGGGGGTCGGCGCGTCCGCCATGACCCTGGATCCCCTGGGCCGGTTTGCGTACGTCGTGAACATGGTCGACGACACAGTGTCGACCTATGCCATCGATGCAAGCTCCGGCGTGCTGACGCCGATGCCGACCGTTGCCACAGGGCGATCCCCCCGCGCCATCGCCGTGGACGCCACAGGCCGTTTTGCCTACGTGGTGAACATGGCCGGCAACACCGTGTCGGCCTACCGCATCGATGCCGGCACCGGCGCGTTGACGCCCATGGCCTTGCCGACGGTGGCCACACGCACGTCCCCCACCGCCATCGCCCTAGACCCCACGGGTCGCTTTGCCTACGTCACGAACTACGTCTCCAAGGACGTGTCGGCCTACACCATCGATGCCGACACAGGGGCCCTGGCGCCCATGGCCGTGCCGGCGGTGGCGACCGGGGGGATCGGCCCGACGTCCCTGGCCTTGTCCCGGTAGCACCGGGGCTGGCCGGCAATTTCTCGCCCGCCCGACGGCCGCCGTTCCTCAGGCGAATTGCGCCAGCCCGTGCCCGACGGACCAGTTCTCCCTGGGTGCATCGGCAAGGGTCACGAACACATCCTCCGGGCGTATCCCCGGACTCTCGGCCAGCAGCTGCGCGATGCGCTGGAACAGCGCCTTCTTCTGCTGCGCGGTGCGCGTGTTGAAAACGGTGATCTGGATGTACAGGAGATCGTCGCTGCGCGCGACGCCGAAGGCGCCTCCATATCGGAAGTTGGCGGCCTCGTGCTCGGTGATCGTCATGAACTGGTCGTCTTGCGGCACGTTCAACGTGTCGCGCAGAGCGCGATAGAGGCTGTCGAAGATCGCCTGCCGGTAAGCCTCTGGCTTTCCCGCGCGCATCGAGATGTGAATGGTGGGCATCGCTACTCCGGTCATCTTGGAACAGCGGATGTTATGTATTCGGATTTGCTATTGATACTTATCTCAATAACAATCTTTTGTCATGACTGATCGCCCACTGGATCTCGACGCCGTTCAGGCCTTCGTTCGCATCACCGAGCTGGGCAGCTTCACGCGCGCCGCGGAAGTCATGCAGACCACGCAGGCAGGGATCAGCCTGAAACTGAAACGCCTCGAAGACAGGCTGGGCTGCCGGCTTCTGGAGCGCACACCGCGGCACGTGGAGCTGTCAGCGCGCGGTGCCGCCTTCCTGGGACATGCCCGGGAACTCCTGGCGGTCCACGATCGCACGCTGGCGGCCTTTGCGAGCGCCCGCCAGCGACTGACCATCGGCATCAGCGACCACGTGGCAGGCCCGGAGTTGCCCGCGCTGATCGCCCGCATGAACGCGCAAGACGCGCAGCTGCTGATCGACATCCGGATCGGCTCGTCAGGCGATCTGCTCCAGAGCTACGACCGACGGGAACTCGACACGGTCATCGTCCGGCTGCACGCGGGACGCACGGACGGAAAGCTTCTGACGCAGGAGCGCTTCGGCTGGTTCGCTGCCGCAGGCTGGCAGCACCGCGTGGGTGAGCCCCTGCCGCTGGCCACGATGGCGCAGCCCTGCGGCGTGCGCGCGCTGGCGGAGCAGCTTTTGCACACGGCCGGCATCCCGTGGACCGAGGTGTTTGTGGGGGGCGGCGTCGCGGCCGTGGCGGCGGCGGTGATGGCCGGCCTGGGCGTCGCGGCGTTGGCGCCGCGCATGCTGCCCTTGGGCTGTGTCGACGTGGGCCCCAAGCTGGGTCTGCCTGATCTGCCGCGCCTGCCGGTCCTGCTGCACTCCAGGGTCCGGGAGGCTCGGGCGCGCGAGGCCGTGGACGCCCTGTCTGCGGCGTTCAGGAGCGTGGCGAGAAACTGATCCAACCGCGTCAGGGCGCGCGTTCGTCCACCACGAAGCCCCAGAAATCGTCGTCGCAGTGGATGCAATGGTCCAGGAAGGATTGCATGTCGCTGGCGTGGAACCACACCAGGCCCTGCGCCTCGTCGCACAGCGCATCGGCCTGCGCGTCCAGGCTGAGCGATGAGAGGTGGGCCAGTTCCATGTCGGCCAGAAATTCCTGCGTGTCCAGCTTGCCTGCAAAGAGGTCGTGGTCGAGGCTGGCGATGCGGCCCTTGTGCCGGCCGTGCAGCACCTCCACGAACGGGTTGCCCGCGGGGTCGCTGCCGATGTCCAGAAACCAGTCGGCCAGCAGGCTCTCGGCCTGCAGCGTCTCCAGGTCGCAGTGGGGGTCCGAGGCGCCGAAGCTGTTGAGCACCCGGAAGTTGGCGTGCGACGCGCTGCTCGCCGTGCCGTCTGGCAGCACATAGGCCGCGATGTCGCCGGCCTGTTCCATCTCGTACAGCGAGAAGCCGTTCTGAGTTCGCAGGAAGGTGGCGTAGGCGTCGGAGAAACCGAGGCGGCGCTGCAGCGCGTCGACCGCTTGCGCGGAGGCTGGCGCGCGGCCGAAGGGATTGGGGAAAAGTACTTTCATGGCGTTCGCTGCAGCCTAACGCGGATCACGGCGCGCCGGCCCCGTGTCGAGGTCGTGCACCGTCCCTATCGGCCAGGCAGGTTCAGGCCGTAGGTGGCCAGGGGGCCATTCTGGGCCAGAAGCCGAACCGCGAGAATGCGGGGCAACAGACACTTCAGAGGAGCTCGCCTTGACCACCGTCGCCATCACCCCCGCCATCCACGTCAGCAACAGCAAGGGCTTTGTCCTGTTCGGCGGCGTGAACGTCCTCGAGTCGAAAGACATGGCCCTGCGTGCCGCGGAAGAGTACGTGCGGGTCACGCAGAAGCTCGGCATTCCCTATGTCTTCAAGGCGAGCTTCGACAAGGCCAATCGCTCGTCCATCCACTCCTACCGGGGCCCCGGCCTGGAAGAGGGCCTGAAGATCTTCGAGGCCGTCAAGGCCGCGTTCGGCGTGCCCGTCATCACCGACGTGCACGAGCCCTGGCAGGCGAAACCCGTCGCCGAAGTGGTGGACGTCCTGCAGCTGCCCGCGTTTCTCGCCCGCCAGACCGACCTGGTCGTCGCGCTCGCGCAAACCGGCAAGGTCATCAACGTCAAGAAGCCCCAGTTCCTGAGCCCGACGCAGGTGCTCAACATCGTGGAGAAGCTCAAGGAGGCGGGGAACTCTTCCGTCATCCTGTGCGACCGCGGCACCTGCTTCGGCTACGACAACCTGGTGGTGGACATGCTCGGCTTCGGCACCATGAAGAAGGTCACCGGGGACCTGCCGGTCATCTTCGACGTGACGCATGCGCTGCAGCAGCGCGAGGCCACCGCCATCGCCTCGGGCGGGCGGCGCGAGCAGGTGGCCGAGCTGGCGCGTGCGGGCCTGGCGGTGGGCCTGGCGGGCCTCTTTCTCGAAGCGCACCCCGACCCGGCGCAGGCCAAGTGCGACGGTCCCAGCGCCCTGCCGCTGGACCAGCTGGAGCCGTTCCTCACGCAGCTGAAGGCGTTGGACGACCTGGTGAAGTCGTTCGCGCCCTTGCACATCCGCGCCTGAACAGGACGCGCCCGCACGGGCCTCTAGCGGCTGTCGAGGCGCGCCTTCATGTAGCAGGCCCGCAGCAGCGCCTGTTCGCGATGGGGATCGTGCAGGCCATTGCCCATCGGCCGGGTCCGGCTCGCCGCCTCCTGCAGTGCCCCGGCGTGGTACTCGGCCAGCGACTGGGGCGGAACGGCCAGCGCGCCTGCGGCATATTCGACCCTGGCTTTTTCCGTCATCCAGCCCTGTACGCGCTCGCGCGACCCGGTGTGCGTGCGGCGGTAGTAGCGGTCGGCCTCCACCTCCGATTGATAGAAGGTGTCGATGGCGGTCCGCAGGGCGTCCGAGCAGCGCGACATCAGCATGTCCACGGAGGGTTCGCTGCGCGAGGGTGCCCTCGCCGCGGGGACGCTGCCCGCCTGGACCGTCGGACGTTCCGGCGCCGCGGCCTCGTTCGGCATGGCGGCCGAGTCGCAGTTCCTGGCGCCCGAATGCCTGCATTCGGAGACGAGCCGCACGTACTCCTGCTGATAGACCTTGCGCGTGGCCGCGCGATCTTCGGGCGTCAGGTTGCCGCAGCTGCGATCGAGGTACTCGATCATCGTGTAGTTGTGGATGCGGTCCGCGCCGGGGCCCGAGGCCTGCGTGGCGCGTTGCTGCAGCGCCTTGCATTCTTCCGAGGAGGCGCGCGTTCGCTGGGAAGGCGCCGGGTTTCCGGCCTTCGCTTCCTTCTCGGAGAAGCAGTACCCCCGGTAGCCTCGCCCCTCCACGTACCGCCAGCGGCCCGTGCCCCGGTGCTTGGTCGAGCAGGCCCACCAGTGCACGGTGCCGTGCAGGAGGTTGCCCTCCTTCTTGCCGGGGCCCAGCGTGCTGAGTCCGCCGTTGGGACACTGGAAGGCCTCGGAGCTGTCGAAGAAGTGCTTGGTCTGCCGCGGGTTCTCGACGCAGAAGCCGACGTCGACGCTGTAGTTGCATTGGTTGAAAAGCGTGCTGTCCTTGCCGATGACGCAATGGCTGTCGGTGCCGTCGTTCGCGGCCAGGGCGGGCAAGGCCGTGCCCAGCAGGAAGACGCTCAGGGCCAGGGTGCGAACGATCGGCATGCTTTTCTCCTCCAGGATGGCGCCTGAATCTAGCCGGCCGATTCGCAAACGAAATACCGCTTTTGTGGGAGGCCACGGGAAGCGGTGGCGCTGGAGACGCCCTCACGCGCCAACGGGCGCGCCGGGACCGGAGGTGGTCGCCCCGCGCGCCTACAGGTAGTTGAAAAGCGAGATGCTGTTCAGCTTGGCAAACGTCATCTGCGTCGCCTGCAGCGACGACTGCCGCTGGTAGAACTCGGAAATCGCCGTGTACGGATCGAGGTCCTCGATCGATGACAGGTAGCTTTCCTCCTGCAGCTTGTTCATCGCACCGGCGCTGTCGAGCGCCTGCAGCTCGACCTGGCGCGAGCCCACCGACGACAGCACGGTGAGCACGTTGTCGTGCGCGTTCGTGACCTTCACGTTGGCAGTGCTCAAGGCGTTGCGCAGCTGCGCCTGGGCCGCCGCGCCGCCGCCGTTGAGCGGTGCGCGCAGCGCGCTCACCAGCTCGCCCAGGGCCGCGAAGATGTCGGTGCCGGCGTTCTGCGCGGTCGACACGTCGAAGCTGTCGCCGTTGGCCGGGGTGCCGCTGATGGCGAGCTGCACGCCGCCGAACGAGATCGGGGTGCCGGCGGTGAACGGGCCGCTCGCGGCCACGACCGGCGGCGTGTCCTTGGTCATCACCGTGTAGTCGGTGCCGGTGAAGCGGATGGTGAAGTCACGGCCGTAGTTCGGTGCGGTGGCGTCGGTGATGCTCACCGCGCCGAACACGCCCGAGCCGGTGTTGGCAGGCGAGCCCGAGGTCACGTAGCCCGCACCGCCTTGCACCGACTGGAAGATGCTGCGGCCGTCGTCCGAGGTCGACATCTGGCGCGCCACGTCGATCTGCATCAGCCGCTCGCCCTGGTCGCCCACGTACTGCACGCCACCGCCGGCAGCCATCACGAAGGGCGGGCTGCCGCTCTTGTAGCCGGCAAACAGGTACTGGCCGCTGCCGTTGTCGCTGTTGGCCACGCCCACGAGCTGCTCCAGGCTGCTCTGGATGGCCGTGGCAAGCGAGCCGCGATCGGCGTCCGACAGGCCGCCGCCGCCGGCCTGCACGACCAGCGTCTTCACGTGCTGCAGGATCGACGTCACCGAGTCGAGTGCGTTCTCTTCGGTCGACAGCGCCAGCGCCGCGCGTTGGCGGCTGGTGGTGAACTGGGCGCCCTCCGCCAGCGTCTGGCTCACGCCGAGCGCGCGCGCCGCGCCCACCGGGTCGTCGCCGGCCGTCAGGAACTTGGAGTTGGTCGCCAGCTGCTGCTGGACCTTGAACAGCTTCTGCTGCTGCAGGCCCATCGACTGCAGGCTCTGTTCGTAGAAGGATTGGGTGCTGATGCGCATCGCGGGTCCTGAAATCTGTGCGGGGGGTGAACGATCAGCTGCGGATGCCGAGGATGGCGTCGAACATCGCCGAGGCGGTCTGGATCACCTTGGCGTTGGCCTGGTACATCTGCTGGAACATCAGCAGGTTGCCGGTTTCCTCGTCCTGCACCACGCCGGAAATCGCGCGCTGGCTGGCCTTGATCTGGCCGGTCACGCTGTCCTGCGTGACGGCGGCCACCTTGATCGACATGGCGCGGTTGCCGACGTCGCTCACCAGCTGCGAGTAGGCGCCGTTGAAGGTCGCGGTGCCGTTCGACATCGTGGTCTTGCGCTGCAGCGCGCCCAGCAGCAGCGCATTGCCGCCGTCGGAGACGCCGCCGGTGTTCTTGCCGATGGTGAAGGTGTCGCCCTGCGCGGGCGCGCCCGTCATGGCGACGGTGATGCCGTCGAAGCTCATCTTCGCGCCGGCCGTGTACGGCACGGGCGTGCCGGCCGGGTAGCTGGTGGCGGTGCCGTCGGCGCGCGTGACGGTCACGGCCGAGCCGGCCGGAAAGCCCGACAGCGTGCCGGTGCCCGCGTTGAAGCTCAGCGTGACGTTGCCGGCCAGCGGCGAGCCCGGGTAGGCGGCGTCGACGGTGGCCGCGCCCAGTGCGCCGCTGCCCTTGTTGCCTGCGGTGTTGCCGGTGATCACGGGCGAGGCGGCGGCCACCTTGGCCGGGTCGCGCACCAGCACCTCGAGGTCGCGCGCGCCGGTGCGCGTGGGCTGCACCAGGAACGAATCGCCGGCCTGCGCCGTGCCGCTCGCGGCCGTGAGGCTCACGCCGTCGAAGCTGATCGGGAAGGTGGTGAAGCTGCCCATCGGCGTCTTGTCCGAGAGCCGCGTGACCGTGTAGGTGAGCGTGCCCGCCACGTCGGTCACGCTCACGTTGTAGTCGCTCGTGGTGAGCTTGGACGCATCGGTCAGCGTGGCGCCGAGCTCGAGGTTGCCGGCGTTGCCAGCATTGGCGATGGTGCCCGGCACGGCCTGCGAGAAGAAGTTCTGGCCCAGTGCGCCGTTCAGGTCCACGCCCAGCTTGTGCTGCGCGTTCACCGCGTCGGCCACCGACATGGCGAGCCGGCCGATGGCGTTCTGCGTGGGGATCAGCGTGTCCTTGCGGAAGGCCATGAGGCCGCCGAGCACGCCGCCGGTGAAGGCGCTGTCGTCGAGCTCGACGGTGTTGCCGGCAAAGCCCGACAGCGCCACCACCTGGCGCGTGGGGTCGGCCGACGACGTCACCGCCGCCATCTTCGAGGCATGGTCGCCCACCACCAGCGACTGGCCGGTGGCGATGAACACGTTGTACTTGCCGTCGTCCTGCTGCAGCACGCGCACGTCGACCACCTGGCTCAGCTCGCTCACGAGCTGGTCGCGCTGGTCGAGCAGGTCGTTGGGTGCCTGGCCGCCGGCCACCGCGCTCATCTGGCTGATCTGCTGGTTCAGGCTGGCGATCTTGGCGGCGTAAGTGTTGATCTGGCTCACGCTGCCCACGATCTGCTCGTTGACCGAGGTGTTCAGGTCCGACAGGTACTGGTCGGTCGCGCGGAACTTGCTGGCCAGCGACTGCGCCGCGCTGATCATCTGCTGGCGCGCCGCCGGGTCGGCCGGCGTGTTGGCCACGCCCTGCACGCTGGTGAAGAAGCTCTGCATCAGCGGCGCGATGCCCGAGGTCTTGTCGGCCAGCAGCTGGTCGATGCGGTTGACCTGCACGCCGTTGGTGGCGAGCGCGGCCGACTGCGACTGCGCGGTGGCCAGCTGCGCCGTGAGGTAGCGGTCGTAGCTGCGCGACACGGTCGTCACGTTGGCGCCCGAGCCGATGAAGCCCGAGCCGCTGGCAATGCCGCCGGCCGAGGCGATCTGCGCGATCTGGCGGCTGTAGCCGGCCGTGTACACGTTGGCGGTGTTGTGGGCCGTGGTCATCAGCGCGGTGCGGGCGACCGCGAGGCCGCTCAGACCTGTGTAGAACATGCTTCCGGACATAAGGCTTTACCTGTCAAAGGGGTGTGGGGGAGCGGCATCGCGCGATGCCTCCCCGTGGTTATCGGCAGCGCGCGCTCGAAGTTGAGGGCACGCGTCGTCTTTACGCCTGGCTCAGAACTCCGACCAGTCGCCCTTGGCATCGCCGGCCATGGCCAGCTGCGGCGTCCCGGTGGGTTCGCGGCGCGTGGGCAGCGCCTTGGCACGCGGCTTGGGCGTCGGCTTCGGCGGCTTGGGAATCGGCGTGATGCGCGTGAAGCTGGCGCGGGTCGTCGCGACCGCGTTCGCGTCGAGCTTGAAGACGCTCACGGCCTGCACCAGGGCGCCGGCCTGTTCCTGAAGCGACTGCGCGGCGGCCGACGCTTCCTCGACCAGCGCCGCGTTCTGCTGCGTCACCTGGTCCATCTGCGTGATCGCCTGGTTGATCTGCTCGATGCCCGAGGTCTGTTCCTGGCTCGCCGCCGTGATCTCGCCCATGATGTCGGTCACGCGCTTGACGCTGCCCACGATCTCTTCCATCGTGCGGCCGGCTTCGGCGACCTGCTTGCTGCCTTCTTCGACCTTCTCTACCGAGTCGCCGATCAGGGTCTTGATTTCCTTGGCGGCTGCTGCGGAGCGTTGGGCGAGGCTGCGGACTTCGGAAGCCACGACGGCGAAGCCGCGACCTTGCTCACCTGCACGAGCCGCTTCAACCGCCGCGTTCAGCGCCAGGATGTTGGTCTGGAATGCGATGCCATCGATCACGCCGATGATGTCGACGATCTTCTTGGACGAAGCATTGATCGAGCCCATCGTGTCCACCACCTGCGACACCACCGCGCCACCCTTGACGGCGACCTCAGAGGCAGAGACTGCCAGCTGATTCGCTTGACGCGCGTTGTCCGCGTTCTGCTTCACCGTCGAGGTCAGCTCTTCCATCGAAGCGGCCGTCTGCTCCAGCGAACTCGCCTGTTCCTCCGTGCGCGAAGAAAGATCCTGGTTGCCCGAAGCAATCTGCCCCGAGGCCGTGGCAATGGTCTCCGTGCCCGTGCGCACCTCGCCCACCACCTTCGCCAGGTTGGCGTTCATGTCCTTCAGCGCCTGCATCAGCTGGCCCGTCTCGTCACGGCTGTCCACGCGAATGTTCGCGCTCAGGTCGCCCGCCGCCACCGTCTCGGCCACGCCCACGGCCTTGGCCAGCGGGCGCACGATGCTGCGCGAGATGAAGAAGGCGAACAGGCCGCCCAGCAGCACCGTGAGTGCCGTCAGCAGCAGCCGCAGGTTGAAGCTCTTCGCATTCGCCGCGTCGATGGCGTGGCTCATGTCGTCGATGGCGCGGCGTTCGATGGCCAGCAGCTCGAGCACGCGGTTCTCATAGGCCTTGGCGGCCGGCTGGAACGACAGCTGGTAGGCGCGCACGGTCTCGACCGTGTTGCCGCTGGCCTTGGCGCGGGTCACCTCGTCCTTGGCGGCCTGGTACTTGGCGCGCAGCTCGACGATGGACTTGTAGGTCGTCTTTTCTTCATCGGTGACCAGCAGCGCCTCGACCTTGGCCATGGTCTCGCTGCCCTTCTTCACGCTCTCGGAGATCACGTCGGCGAAGAGCATCGGCAGCGCCTCGTCGGTGGTGCGCGCGATCATCGAGGTGCGTGCGATGGCCGAGTAGGTCAGCACGTACCAGTCGGAAATGAGCCGCTCCTTGGCCAGCGGGCTCTGCATCATGATGCGCGTGGCTTCGGCGTTCTTGTGCGCCGACATCAGCCCCACCGCGCTGGAGATGAGCGTCAGCCCCAGCACGATGGCGAAGGCAAGGGTCAGGCGGGTGCCGATGCGAAGGTTCGAAAAGAATGTCATGGGGTGGTCCTCAAACGGTGGCGGCGGCTTCGATGAGGCCCATTTCTTCGCTGGACATCAGCCGGTCGATGTCCACCAGGATCAGCATGCGTTCGTCCAGCGTGCCCAGGCCGATCAGGTAGTCGGTGTCGAGCACCGAGCCCATCTCGGGCGCCGGCTTGATCTGCTCGGCCGTGAGCGTGATCACGTCGGACACGCTGTCCACCACCATGCCCACCACGCGGCCCGAGATGTTCAGCACGATCACCACCGTGAACTGGTCGTAGGTGGGCGCGCCCAGCTCGAACTTGATGCGCATGTCGATGATCGGCACGATGATGCCGCGCAGGTTGACCACGCCCTTGATGTAGTCCGGCGCGTTCGCGATGCGCGTCACGGCGTCGTAGCCGCGCAGCTCCTGCACCTTCTGGATGTCGATGCCGTATTCCTCGTCGCCGAGCTTGAAGGTCACGACCTCCAGGCGGTTGGCCACGGTGGACGCGGACGGCGCCGCGCCATTCGATCGCGGTGATGTGTCTCTGGTGTTGTTCAACATGTGTTCTTCTCCTCGTTCAATACGCATCCCGGGCGCCGGCACCCTCGCCCGCCCCGGTCCTGAATACCCCTGCGGCCCGGACCAGGCCCTGCGCCTGTTCCTGCAGCGACTGCGCCGTGGCCGAGGCCTCCTCGACCAATGCGGCGTTCTGCTGCGTGACCTGGTCCATCTGCGCGATGGCCCGGTTGATCTGCTCGATGCCCGAGGTCTGCTCCTGGCTCGCGGTCGTGATCTCGCCCATGATGTCGGTCACGCGCTTCACGCTGCCGACGATCTCCTGCATGGTGCGGCCGGCCTCGGCCACCTGCTTGCTGCCCGCCTCGACCTTCTCCACCGAGTCGCCGATGAGGGTCTTGATTTCTTTCGCGGCTGCGGCCGAGCGCTGCGCGAGGCTGCGCACTTCCGACGCGACCACGGCGAAGCCCTTGCCCTGCTCGCCCGCGCGCGCGGCTTCCACGGCCGCGTTCAGCGCCAGGATGTTGGTCTGGAACGCGATGCCGTCGATCACGCCGATGATGTCGACGATCTTTTTCGACGAGGCGTTGATCGAGCCCATCGTGTCCACGACCTGCGAGACCACCGCGCCGCCCTTCACCGCCACTTCGGAGGCGGAAACGGCCAGCTGGTTCGCCTGCAGCGCGTTGTCCGCGTTCTGCTTCACCGTCGAGGTCAGCTCTTCCATCGATGCCGCCGTCTGCTCGAGCGAGCTGGCCTGCTGCTCGGTGCGCGAGGACAGGTCCTCGTTGCCCGAAGCGATCTGGCTCGACGCCGACATCACGCCCGCGACGTTCGCGCCCACGTCCGCGACGATCGCGAAGAGGTTGGCGCTCATCTGGTTCAACGCGCGCAGCAGCCCCGAGACCTCGTCGCCGGGCCGCACCGTGAAGCGCACGAGGTCGCCGCCCGCGATGGTGCGCGCGACCTCGATGGCTTCGTCGAGCGGACGGAACACCGTGCGGCCGAGGAACGCACCCAGGCCCAGCCACGCCAGCGCGGCGCCGAGGCTGCCCGCTGCCACGGCGGTGGGCAGCCAGCTGTGCGCGCCGGACGCAGCGGCCAGACGGGACGCTTCCATCCAGCCCAGCGCGCCCAGGCCTGCTGACAGCGCGGCCGCCGCGAGGGTCACGCCGAACACGCGGCGCCGCACCGGAATGCGCCGCAGCCGCGCCAACGGATGGGCCCAGCCGCTGCGCACCACCTCGCCCTGCAGCAGCTCGAGGCCCTTGGCCTCGCCTTCCCGCATGCGGCGGTAGAGGGCATCGGCGGCGGCCACGTCCTCGCGCGCGGGGCGGCTGCGCACGGACATGTAGCCCTCCACGCGGCCCTGGTGGCGGATCGGCGTGACGTTGGCCAGCACCCAGTAGAAGTCGCCGTTCTTGCGCCGGTTCTTGATCAGGCCGGTCCAGGGCAGGCCCTGGTCGAGCGTGCGCCACAGGTCGGCGAAGGCCTCGGGCGGCACGTCGGGGTGGCGCACGATGTTGTGCGCCTTGCCCAGCAGTTCGCCGGCCGTGAAGCCGCTGGCTGCGACGAAGGCCGGGTTGACGTAAGTGATGCGGCCCTTGAGGTCGGTGCGGGACACCAGGGCCTCTTCCTTCGAGAGTTCGTATTCGATGTCGGTGACGGGCAGGTTGACACGCATGGCCGGTGCGTCGCCTTCAGGCCAGGGCCAGCGCGTTGCCGTGGCTGCTGCTGCTGCCGCCGAGGCGGAACACGCCGACGACCTGCGACAGGCTGCCCGCCTGCTCCTGCAGCGACTGCGCGGCGGCCGAGGCTTCCTCGACCAGCGCCGCGTTCTGCTGCGTCACCTGGTCCATCTGCGTGATCGCCTGGTTGATCTGCTCGATGCCCGAGGTCTGTTCCTGGCTCGCCGCCGTGATCTCGCCCATGATGTCCGTCACGCGCTTCACGCTGCCCACGATTTCTTCCATCGTGCGGCCGGCTTCTGCGACTTGCTTGCTGCCTTCCTCGACCTTCTCCACCGAGTCGCCGATCAGGGTCTTGATTTCCTTCGCAGCGGCTGCGGAGCGTTGGGCCAAGCTGCGGACTTCGGAGGCGACCACGGCAAAGCCACGACCTTGCTCGCCAGCGCGTGCGGCTTCAACAGCAGCGTTCAGCGCCAGGATGTTGGTCTGAAACGCGATGCCGTCGATCACACCGATGATGTCGACGATCTTCTTGGAAGATGCATTGATCGAGCCCATCGTGTCCACGACCTGCGACACGACCGCCCCACCCTTCACTGCAACTTCCGAAGCAGAAACCGCCAATTGATTGGCTTGCCGCGCGTTGTCCGCGTTCTGCTTCACCGTCGAGGTCAGCTCTTCCATCGAAGCGGCCGTCTGCTCCAGCGAGCTGGCCTGCTCTTCCGTGCGCGACGACAAATCCTGGTTGCCCGAAGCGATCTGCCCCGAGGCCGTGGCAATGGTCTCCGTGCCCGTGCGCACTTCGCCCACCACCTTCGCCAGGTTGGCGTTCATGTCCTTCAGCGCCTGCATCAGCTGGCCCGCTTCGTCGCGGCTGTCCACGCGGATGTTCGCGCTCAGGTCGCCGGCGGCCACCGTCTCGGCCACTTCGAGCGCATGGCCCAGCGGGCGCACGATGCCCAGCGTGAGGCGCCAGGCGAACAGCGCGCCCAGCGCCAGCGCGATGGCCGACAGCACGAGCAGCGTGGTGCGGCCTTCGGTGTGGTCGGCCGCGATGCCCTTGGCGGCGGCGTCGATCTTCTCGCGCTGGTGGTTGGCCAGGTTTTCGACGGCGCCGGCGTAGACGGCGAGCGCCGCGCTGAACTTAGTGTCGACCAGCACATTGGCTTCGTCGATCTTCTTCTCGTCCTTGAGCTTGTTGAGCGTGCCCACGGTCTCGAGCACGACGACGCGCGCCGCGACCACCGCGGCATAGAGCGCCTTTTCTTCCGGCGTGGCGAGCATGGCTTCCAGCTGCTTCTGCGCCGGCGTGATGCGCGCCGAACCCGCCGCCTGGAGCTTGGCGAAATAGGCCGCCACCTCGGGGTCGGTGGTCTTGACCATCGCGTAGTTGGCGACGGTGTTCGACTTGAGCAGGCTGAGCCATTCGGCCGCCAGCCGCTCCTTGACCAACGCGCCCTGCACCATCTCGTCGGTGGCCTGGCCCACGTTCGTCAGGCGCAGCACGCCCGTGCCCGCAATGAACGCCATCAGCAGCAGCAGCACCGCGAAGCCGAGCCCCAGGCGGGTGCCGATTTTCAGATCCTTCAAACTCATTGCGCTTCTCTTCCTTCAATAACGGGGGACGGTGGCCGCATCGCGCGGCGGGCCACCGGCATGACATGACGGCATGGCGGGACGGCGGCCTGCGCCACCCCGTCTCCCTGTTATCGGCAGCACGCCGCCAGACTTGAGTCTTTTTTCTGAATATCGGTGCGGATCAGGGCGCGGGCGCATGCGTTCTCTGTCAGGCGTCGGTGGCGTTGACGTGCTGGAACACCCGGTCCAGCCGCTCGGCCACCTTGGCGTCGTGGTGACTTGCACGGGCCCGCGCATGCGCCGCGAAGCCCGCGAGCCCCAGGCCCGTCAGGCAGGCGGCACCCGCGAGTGCCCACACGGCATGGAGCGCCCAGGCGCAACCGGTGCCGACATGGAAGCCGAGGAAGAGCGCCACGGCCAGCAGCAGGAGCAATGCGGCGAAGCCCATGCCGACGCGGCGCAGGGCTTTCGGATGGAAATGCGTGGACACGGGGTGTTCAGGCCGCAACGGCTTCGTCGGCGTCGAGCTTGAAGGTGCTCACGGCCTCGACCAGAGCGCCCGCCTGTTCCTGCAGCGATTGCGCGGCGGCCGAGGCTTCTTCGACCAGCGCCGCGTTCTGCTGCGTCACCTGGTCCATCTGCGTGATCGCCTGGTTGATCTGCTCGATGCCCGAGGTCTGCTCCTGGCTCGCCGCCGTGATCTCGCCCATGATGTCGGTCACGCGCTTGACGCTGCCCACGATCTCTTCCATCGTGCGGCCGGCTTCGGCGACCTGCTTGCTGCCTTCTTCGACCTTTTCTACCGAGTCGCCGATCAGGGTCTTGATTTCCTTGGCGGCGGCTGCGGAGCGTTGAGCCAAGCTGCGAACTTCCGAAGCCACGACGGCGAAACCGCGACCTTGCTCGCCAGCGCGTGCGGCTTCAACGGCCGCATTCAACGCCAGGATGTTTGTCTGGAACGCGATGCCGTCGATCACGCCGATGATGTCCACGATCTTTTTCGACGAAGCGTTGATCGAGCCCATCGTGTCCACCACCTGCGACACGACCGCGCCGCCCTTCACTGCCACTTCCGAAGCAGAGACGGCCAGCTGGTTCGCCTGCCGCGCGTTGTCCGCGTTCTGCTTCACGGTCGAAGTCAGCTCCTCCATCGACGCCGCCGTCTGCTCCAGCGAGCTGGCCTGTTCTTCCGTGCGCGAAGAAAGATCCTGGTTGCCCGCCGCGATCTGCCGCGACGCCACCGCGATCGAATCGGTCGAGGCCTTGATGCGCGTCACGAGGTCGGTGAGCGTGTCTTCCATCTCGCCCATGCCGCGCAGCAGCCGGCCGAAGTCGCCGCCGCGCTCGGTCTCGAACTCCTGGCTCAGGTCGCCGGAGGCCACGGTCTCGGCGATCAGCAGCGCCTCGGCCACCGGATCGGCGATGCTGCGCGTGAGCAGCCATGCGAGCACCGCGCCCAGCGCCAGCGCGGCCGCGGCCAGCGCGACGATGTAGATGAGGCCTGCGCGGTACTGCGCGTCGATGGCGGCGGCGGTGCTGTCGATGTGCTTCTGCTGGTGCGTCACCATGGCGCGGATGCCCGCGTCGTAGCCGTCGAGCATCGGCAGCAGCTGCGTGTCGGTGCGCGTCGCGGCTTCGTCCTTGCGGCCTTCGGTCTTCAGCTGGAGGATCTGCTGGCGCAGCGCGATGTACTCGCCGCGCCGCTTCTGGATGTCGGCGCTCAGCGCCAGCTCTTCCGGCGACACGAGCAGCGCCTCGAGCGCCTTCTGCGTCTCGGAGATGGTGGCGCTGGTGGCGGCGATCTGCTTTTGCAGGTGGGCCTGCACCTGCGCGTCGTCGCTCTTGAGCAGCGAGAAGGTGCGCACGCTGTTGGTGGCCGTGCCCAGCTGCCAGGCCGTGGCCAGGCGCTCCTTCGACAGGGTGCGCGACGCCATGTCCTGCGTGGCCTCGCCCACGCCCTGCAGCCGCAGCACGCCGATGCCCGCCACGGCCACCAGCAGCGCCAGCACCAGCGCAAAGCCGGCGCCCAGCCGCATTCCGATCGTCCAGTTCTTTATCGTCATTCGCTTGTCTCCTCTCGGGGCCTCTCGTGTCGTTGTTCTCGGGTCCGGGCAGTCAGGCTGTGCGAGCGGCTCAGCCGAACTTCTGCATGATGCGAACCAGCTTCTCGCCGTAGCGCGGGTCGGTGGCATAGCCCGCGCGCTGCAGGCCGTGCGCGGCCTGCGCCGGGTCGGCGGTGGCCAGCACGTTCGCGTAGCGCGGGTTGCGCGTGATGAAGCGCGCGTAGTCGGTGAAGGCCTCCTCGTACGAGGCGTAGGCGCGGAACTTCGCGCGCACCTTCTGCGGTTCGCCGTCGATGTACTCGGTGGTGGTGGTCTCGACCGTCGCGCCCTTCCAGCCCTTGTCGGCCTTGATGCCGAAGAGGTTGAAGCTTTGCGTGCCGTCGTCGGCGCGAATTTCTCGCTTGCCCCAGCCGGATTCGAGCGCGGCCTGCGCCAGGATCAGCGGCGCGGGCACGCCGCTGGCGGCGCTGGCCGCCTGTGCCGAAGCGCCCATGCGGTCCACGAACGCATCGACCTGGCCTTGCAGCGAGGCGTTCGCCGCCGGTGCGGGGCTGCTCCTGACTTGATAGACACCGAGGTCGGCCGCCGTCGACACGCGCGCACCAGGCGCAGAGCCGATGGGAATGCCCGCGCGCGGGCCGTATGGCAGGCCGGCGGGCGGCTCGAGCGACATCGCCCGCGTGCCGATGCCGTCGTCGGCTTCGGTCGCCGCCGAAGGCAATTGCCGCCGCAGCTGCGCCAGCATCGCCTCGGCCAGCCCCACGCCGCGCCCCGAGAGGTTCTGTGTGAGCTGCTGGTCGAACATCGACAAATAGACCTTCTGGTCCTGGCTGTCGAGCAGGCCGCTCGAGGGCGTCGCCTCGCGCATGCTCTTGAGCACCATGTTCATGAACAAGGCCTCGAACTGGCGCGAGACCTGCTGCAGGCCTTCTTCGGGCGAGGTGCGCACGGTGCGCCGCAGCGCATCGACGCCCTGCACGTCGAGCGCAAAACGCTGGTCGAGCGCGCCGCTGCGGCTGGCCGCGTCGGTGCCGGTCCACGCGGTGTGGGCAGAGATGGTCATGCCGCCGGCCTCAGATGATCTCGAGCTCGGCGCTCAAAGCGCCGGCCGACTTCATGGCCTGCAGGATCGACACCAGGTCCTGCGGGTTGGCACCCAGGCTGTTCAGGCCCTTGACCACATCGGCCAGCGAGGCGCCGCCGCGCACCATCTGGATCGCGCCGCCGCCCTGGTTGACGGAAATCTGCGAGGTCTGCGCCACCACGGTGCTGCCGCCCGAGAACGCGCCCGGCTGGCTGATCACCGGCTCGGTGTTGATCACCACCGACAGGTTGCCGTGCGCAATGGCGCAGTCTTTCACGCGCACCGCCTGGTTCATCACGACCGAGCCCGTGCGCGCATTCACCACCACGCGCGCGCCCGCCTGCGTGGGCGTGACCTCGAGCTCCTGCAACTGCGCGAGAAAGCCAACGCGCCGCTGCGGCTCGGGCGCCTGCACGCGAATCACGCGCGCGTCCATCGCCTCGGCGGTGCCGGCGCCGAACTGGCGGTTGATGGCGTCCGTGGCGCGCTGCGCGGTGCCGAAGTCGGAGCGGTTCAGCTCGATGGTGAAGGAGCCCTCCGCGCCCACCGGCGCCTCGACCGTGCGCTCCACCAGCGCACCGGCGGGAATGCGCCCCGAGCTCAGCTGGTTGACCTGCACCTTGCTGCCGTTGGCCGCGGCGCCCGCGCCGCCCACCACCATGTTGCCCTGCGCCACCGCGTAGGTCGCGCCGTCCACGCCCTTGAGCGGCGTCATCAGCAGCGTGCCGCCGCGCAGGCTCTTGGCATTGCCCATGGACGACACGGTGACGTCGATGTTCTGGCCCGGCCGCGCGAACGACGGCAGCGTGGCCGTCACCATGACGGCCGCCACGTTCTTCAGCTGCATGTTCACGCCCTGCGGGATCGTGATGCCCAGCTGCTGCAGCATGTTGTTCAGGCTCTGCGTGGTGAACGGCGTCTGCATCGTCTGGTCGCCCGTGCCGTCCAGGCCGACCATGAGGCCGTAGCCGATGAGCGGGTTGTCGCGCACGCCCTGGATGCTGGCGAGTTCCTTCAGGCGTTCCGCATGCGCGGGCGCGATGAACAGGAGCGCGCACAGCGCCGCGATGCGCCAGCGATTCGAAGTAGGTGAAGCCTGGAGGTGTGTCATCAGAATGGCATCACATTCAAGAAGATGCGCTGCATCCAGCCCATGTGCTGGGCTTCATCGATGTAGCCCTTGGCCGAGTACTCGATGCGCGCATCGGCCACCAGCGTCGAGGGCACGGTGTTGTTGCCCGACACGGTGCGCGGGTTCACCACGCCCGAGAAGCGGATGTACTCGGTGCCCTGGTTGATGCCCATCTGCTTCTCGCCGCTCACCAGCAGGTTGCCGTTGGCCATGACGTCGGTCACGGTGACGGTGATCACGCCGTTGAAGGTGTTGTTGGCGTTGGCGCCGCCCTTGGCGTTGAGCGTGTTGGTGCCCGACAGCTTGGTGTCCTGTCCGTCGAGCAGGCCGCCGATGAGCTTGGGAATGGCCGCGAACACGCTGGTCGTGTTGCCCGTGCGGCTGGCGTTGGCGCCCGAGTTCTTGGTCGCGTTGACCTTCTCGCTGATGAGGATGGTGAGGATGTCGCCGACGTTGCGCGGGCGGCGGTCTTCGAACAGCGCGTTGGCGCCGGGGCCGTCCTGGAAGATCGCGCCCGGCGCGCGGCGCGCCTGCACCGCCGCGTACTGGTCGGCGCGCGCCGTCATCGGCTGGTGCACCAGCGGCTCGCGCGGCACCTGCGCACAGCCGGCGGCCAGCGCGGCCACGAGCAGCAGCGCCGCCGCCCGACGAAGAAGACGCACCCCCGCCCGCATCACAACTGGGCCAGGCGCTGCAGCATCTGGTCCGAGGTCTGGACCGCCTTGCTGTTGATCTCGTACGAGCGCTGGGTGGCGATCATGTTGACCAGCTCTTCCACCACGTTGACGTTGGAGGCCTCGACATAGCCCTGGCTCAGCGTGCCCGCGCCGTCCACGCCGGGGTTCACCTGGTTGGGTGCGCCCGAGGCGTCGGTCTCGGCATACAGGTTCTCGCCCTGGCTCTGCAGGCCGGTCGGGTTGACGAAGGTCGCGAGCTGCAGCTGGCCGACCTGCACGGTGTTGGTGCCTCCCGCCTGCACCACCGACACGATGCCGTCGCGGCCCACGGTGATGCTGGTGGCGTTGGCCGGGATGGTGATGGCGGGCTGCACCGGGAAGCCGCTGGCCGTGACCAGCTGGCCGTCGCGGTCGGTCTGGAACGAGCCGTCGCGCGTGTACGAGGTGGTGCCATCGGGCATCAGCACCTGGAAGAAGCCGCTGCCGCTGATGGCCACGTCGGTCGGCTTGTCGGTCTTGGTGAGGTTGCCCTGCGAGTGGATGCGCTCGGTGGCGACCACGTGCACGCCGGTGCCCACCTGCAGGCCCGAAGGCAGGCGCGTCTGGTCGGAGCTCTGGCCGCCGACCTGGCGCAGGTTCTGGTAGACCAGGTCTTCGAACACGGCGCGGCTGCGCTTGAAGCCGGTGGTGCCGACGTTGGCCAGGTTGTTGGAGACCACGTCGAGCTGGGTCTGCTGCGCGTCCAGGCCGGTCTTGGCGATGTAGAGGGAGCGGATCATTGAAAGGAGTTCCTGGAAGAGGGTCAGCCGTAGGCCAGCAGCTTGTTGGCGGTCTGCGCGTTGATGTCGGCGGTCTGCAGCGACTTCATCTGCATCTCGAAGCTGCGGGCGTTGGCGATCATGGCCACCATGGCATCGACCGGCTGCACGTTGCTGCCCTCGATGGCGCCGGAGATGAGCGTGACGGCCTCGTCGGCCTCGGCCGGCGGCAGGTCGGCGCGCATGCGGAACAGGCCGTCGTCGCCGCGCACGAGGTCGGTCACGGGCGGGTTGACCAGCTTGAGACGCCCCACCTCGGCGATGCCGGTGAGCACGGTCGAAGCCGCGTCTCGCGAGCCCACGAGGCCGTTCGATGCAATGCTCACGGCCGAACCCGGTGGCACGGTGAGCGCGCCGTTGTCGCCCACCACGGGGCGCCCGCCCATCGTCGTGAGCTGGCCGTCGGCGCCGATCTGCAGGTTGCCGACGCGCGTGTAGGCCTCGCCGCCGTCGGCCGCCTGCACCACCAGCCAGCCTTCACCGCCCACGGCCACGTCGAGCGCGCGGCCGGTCTGCGTGAGCGGGCCGTGGGTGAAGTCGGCGCCGGGCGTGGTGGCGGCCACGAAGGCGCGCGTGGGCGCTTCCTCGCCGACCACGGGCACGGCGCGGAAGGTCGCGATCTGCGCACGGAAACCCGGCGTCGAGACGTTCGCCATGTTGTTGGCGACCACGGCCTGCTGCTCCATGGCCTGCTTGGCGCCGCTCATGGCGACATACAGCATTCGATCCACGCAATGCTCCTGCTCAGCGGATGTTCATGAGCGTCTGCATGACCTGGTCCTGCGTCTTCACGGTCTGCGCGTTGGCCTGGTAGTTGCGCTGCGCGACGATGAGATTCACCAGCTCGGAGGTCAGGTCGACGTTGGACGACTCCAGCGCACCCGAGGCCAGCGAGCCGGCCTTGGTGCCTTCGCCCGGCGTGCCGGTGAGCGCATTGCCCGAGGCCTGCGTCTCGGCCCACACGTTGTTGCCCTTGGGCTCCAGGCCGTTCGGGTTGGCGAACGACGACAACACGACCTGGCCCAACAGGCGCGTCTGCTCGTTGGAGAACTTGCCGGTGATGGTGCCGTCGGGGTTGATCGAGAACGCGGTGAGCTCGCCCGATTTGTAGCCGTCCTGGCCCAGCTTGCTCATGCCGTTGGCGCTGCCGAACTGCGTGGTGCCCGTGAGGTCGACCGAGGCGGTGAGCGGCGAGGCGCCGTTGGTGAAGGTGAGCGGCCCGATGTTGAACGCGCCCGAGGCCGGTGCGGTCATGACGCCCTTGGCGTCGAAGGTCACGTTGGACAGCGCGGCGCCACCGTTCAGCGGTGCGCCATCGGAGGTGCCGTACACGCTCCAGGTGTTGGCCGCCGTCTTCACGAAGTACACGGCCACGTCGTGCGGGTTGCCCAGCGAGTCGTAGATGGGCCCGATGGCGTTCGGGTAGTTGTAGGTGGCGGCGTCGGTGGGGTTGAACGGCGTCTTGGCGGGCACCGTGCTGCGCGCGTCGAGGTTGAACTGCGCGTCGATGTTGGCCGTGGGCTTGGGCGGCATCATGCCGCCCTGCACCTGGATCGGCCCCGGCGTGCCGCCGCTGATGCCGCCGCTGGCGTTGGCGCCGTAGCCGGTGAGCTGCAGGCCCTGCGCGTTGACGATGTAGCCGTCCTTGTCGCGCGTGAACTGGCCGTTGCGCGAGTAGAAGACCTCGCCGCTGGGGCTGGCCAGGCGAAAGAAGCCGTCGCCGTTGAGGATGGCCACGTCCAGCGGGCGCGTGCTCGACTGCGTCACGCCTTGCGTGAAGTTCTGCGTCACGCCCGACACCGAGGCGCCCAGGCCCACGCGCGAGCCGGCGTACACGTCCTGGAAGGTGGCGGCGGCCGACTTGTAGCCCACCGTGCCCGAGTTGGCGATGTTGTTGCCGATGACGTCGAGGTTGGCCGCGGCCACGCCGAGTCCGCTGATGCCTTGGGAGAAACTCATGAGGGGGTCCTTGTTCGGTGCGAGGAAGAAGAGTGCGAAGGGCGCGGCCCGCACGGGCCACGCCGAAGACGAAGACGAAAGCTCAGAGGAACAGGCGCACGTCGCCCAGCCCGATGCTGGCGCCCGAGGCCAGCTCCAGCGTGACGCCGCCGGCGCCCTGCTTCACGGCGGCCACCTGCGAGAAGGTGAGCGCGGTGGCCTTCACCGTCGTACCGTTGTTGCTGGCATCGACCGTGAAGCGGTAGGCGCCCGGTGGCACCGCCACGCCCAGGTCGTCCTTGCCGTCCCAGGTGACGGCGTTGACGCCTTCCTTCATGGCGCCCGCGTCGAGCGTGCGGATCACCTTGCCGGTGCTGTCGACGATCTTGATCTCGACGTCGGCGGCGGTGCCCGGCAGCTGCACGGCGAAGGCCTGCGTGGCGGGGTCCTTGCCGTCCTCGGGCTTCTTGGTGGTGAGCACGTCGCCGGGCGACAGCACGTTGTAGCCGATGAGCGAGGTGGCCTGCAGCAGCTGGTTGGCGCCGGTCTGGTTGACGAGGCCGGAGAGCGTGGCGTTGAGCTTCTCGATGCCGCTCACGGTGCTCATCTGCGCGAGCTGCGAGGTGAGCTCGGCGTTCTGCATCGGGTTGAGCGGGTCCTGGTTGTTCAGCTGCGTGACGAGCAGCTTGAGAAAGCGCTGCTCGCTGTCGGCGCTGGACACGTTGTTGTTGCTGTTCGCCGCCGTGGGCGCGTTCAGCCCGCTGATGGACGAGGTGTCGGAGAGGGCCATGGGGTCGGTGTTCTTCCTGCGGGAGGCGCGTGTGCGTGCGGGGGTTACTGGCCGATGGTCAGCGTCTTGACCATCAGCGTCTTGGCGGTGTTGAACACCTCGACGTTGGCCTGGTAGCTGCGCGAGGCCGAGATCATGTTGGTCATCTCTTCGACCACGTTGACGTTGGGCATCGCCACGTAGCCCTCGGCGTTGGCGTGCGGGCTCTTCGGGTCGAACACCAGCTTGGCGGGCGACGGGTCTTCGATGACACCGGCCACCTTGACGCCGCCGATGTCGCGCCGGCCCGAGGCCGCCACCTCGAACACCACCTGCTTGGCACGGTAGGGCTGGCCGTCAGGGCCGGCCACGCTTTCGGCGTTGGCGAGGTTGCTCGCGGTCACGTTCATGCGCTGCGATTGCGCGGTCATGGCGGAGCCCGCCACGTCGAAGATGTTCATGGCTGTACCGCCGACAGGAGCGACTTGATCTTGGCGTTGATGAGGGTCAGGTTCGACTCGTAGCGCAGCGCGTTGTCGGCGAAGGCCACGCGCTCGACGTCCATCTCGACCGTGTTGCCGTCGAGGCTGGACTGGTGCGGCACGCGGTACAGCAGGTCGTCGCCGGCCGTGGCCTGCGCCTGGCCCGCGAGGTGGCGCGACGAGGTGGTGGCCATCGACACCGACGACGATGCACGGCCGCGCTCGACGGCGTCGCTCAGGCGCGCGCCGAAGTCGAAGTCGCGCGCCTTGTAGTTCGGCGTGTCGGCATGGGCGATGTTGGCCGCGAGCACCTCCTGGCGCTGGGCCCGGAGATGGAGCGCTTCGCGGTGGAAGCGAAACGCCGCATCCAGCTTGTCGATCATCTTTGTTCCATCTGTTGAGGCGTCGCCAGTGCACGGGGCGCAGCGACCGATGGAAAGCAAGTCTATGCATGCGGCGCGTTGGCAATCGTCCGAACAAAGGGGGGTTTCGCCTGCTGCTCGCACCTTCGCCGGCGGGGTGAATTCATAAGAATCCAGGGGCGCCGGTTGCGGCTTTCCTGCACCGGCGACCTCATTTTTCTGGCCCTCTTCTTTCGCTTTCGATGACCCTCTCGCCGCTTCGCCAACGCCTGCTGCGCACTGCCTGCGCGGTGGGGCTGTCGTGCGCGATGTCGACCGGTGCGATCGCAGGCGACGCGGCTGCGAAGGCCGTCGAGACCTACCTCCAGGTGCAAAGCGCCGGCCTGCCGGGCAAGGTGACGGTCAGCCTCGAAGGACGCGGCACCGACGCCCTGCCCCTGTGCGAGGCTCCCGAGGTGTTCCTGCCGCCAGGCGTCACGCCGTGGGGCCGCATCTCGGTGGGCGTGCGTTGCCATGCCGAGCGGCCGTGGACGCGCTTCGTGCAGGCGCGTGTCGCGGTGGAAGGCCGCTACCTGGTGGCGGCGCGCGCCATCGACGCGGGCCGGGCGCTGGGCGCGGGCGACGTGGTCGAGCGCACCGGCGACCTTACGCGGCTGCCGCGCTCGGTGGTCACCAGCGCGGCCGAACTGGTCGGGGTGGTGAGCGCCAACCGCGTCGCGCCCGGCGCTCCGATCCGCAAGGAGCTGCTGCGCGGCGTCGCCGTGATCCAGCAGGGCCAGGCCGTGAAGGTGGTGGCGCAGGGGCCGGGTTTTGTCGTCAGCACCGAGGCCAAGGCCCTGAGCGGCGCCGCGGTGGGCGCGGTGGTGCAGGCGAAGACGCTGGACGGCCGGGTGATCCGCGGCGTGGCCGACGAGGAAGGACAGGTCCGGCTGGTGCAGTAGCGGTCGCCGCGTTGGCGCAGGCTTCACTTCATGCACGCCCTTCCTAAAGTTCTTGCACCGGCTGCCGATATACGGGTCAGCCCCTGAGGAATCACCTTGAAAATCGATCCCACCGCCCCTTCGGCCACGCCCCTGCACCGCACGCCCGCACCGGGTGCGCCGGCTCCGTCGACGCCCGCCGAGGCCGTGCAGCGCCCGAAGGAAGCGGCGCCCGTTTCCGCGCTCGTCCATGCGATGCCCGCCGCCGTGGGCGGCAGCGATTTCGACGCGGCCCGCGTGGCCGCGATCCGCGAGGACATCCGCGCCGGCCGCTACGAGATCCGCCCCGAACGCATCGCCGACGGCCTGCTGGCCAGCGTGCGCGAGCTGCTCGCACCGAAGGGCGAGGCATGACGACCTTGCTGACACAGCTGCGTGCAGAAGCGGGCTGCATCGGGGAGTTCCTTGTCGCGTTGGACCAGGAGGCGCAGGCCATGTCCGCCAGCGACTTCGACGCGCTGAACGCCATCGCCGGCCACAAGACCGCGCTGCTGGACCGCATGGCAGAGCTCGACCAACAGCGCGAATCGCTGCAGGCGGCGCTGGGCTTCGCGCCCGGCCGCGCGGGTGCGGACGCCGCCGCGGCAGCGGGCGGTGCGCCGACGCGCCAGGCCTGGAACGAACTGCTCGCGCTCGCCGAAGACGCGCGCAACCGCAACCTGCACAACGGCACGCTGGTGTACGCGCACCTGGACTTCACGCAGCAGGCGCTGCACTTCCTGCAGGCCCGCGCCCAACCTTTCTACGGCCCCGACGGCGTGCGCAAGACGCAGGCCGGCGCGGGCACCCGGCTGGCCGCCGGCTGAACAGCAGCCGTGAACGCGTTCGCACGCTTCGCCCCCCGACGCACCGCGATCCTGCGGGTGCTGATGCTGTGGCTCGCGTGCGCCGGCGCCCATGCCTTCGAACTGGCGCCTGCCGTGCGCTCGGACGACGCCATCAACCTGGGCCAGCTGCACCCGGTGCGCGCGGCCGTCGGCGAGACGGCGCGCATCGCCTACTCGGGCGCGGCCATGGCCATCGCGATGTCGGCCGCCTACGTGCCGACGTACCGGCCGGGCGAACAGTCGATCGGCCTGGCCTTCGGCAGCTACCGGGGCTATTCGGCCGCGGCGCTGGGCTTCAAGCGCAGCTCGGGCGACGGCGACATGGCCTGGGGCATGGGCGTGTCCAGCACGGGCCGGGACTGGGGCTTCAACGCGGGCATCGGCTGGAAGCTGCCGCGCAGCACGGCCGCCGCCCGCCCCTGAGCCCACGCCATCGCCCCGGGACGCCCTTCACCACCTTCGCATGGATGCCACCGACATGAAGACCTCTCCTGCCACGCCAACGCCCCGCCACGAGAAGGTCGCACGCCGGGGAGCCCGCGCGTGATGGCCGCGCAGCAGGGCGCGCGCCGCATCGCGATGGTGGGCTGCGACGAGGCGCAGCAGGCCGGCTGGGGCAACCGCCTGCGCCTGATGGGCTGCGATCCCGTGTGCTTCGACGACAGCACGGACTTCCTGCTGGCGATCACCCAGGGCCTGCAGTTCGGCCTGCTGCTGGTGGTGCTGAAGGACGAAGGCGCCTGGCCGATCCTCACGGCGATGTGCCGCGCGCTGCGCATTCCCATCTTCCTGGTGGCGCGCGCCTCGCAGCGCGACCTGCTGGTCGACGTGCTGTCGGCCGCGGGCGGCGAGACGCAGGGCGCCAGCATCGACTTCGCGGTGCTGCCCGTCGACGAGTTCGAGGTGGAGCTGCGCGTGCGCGAATCGCTGCGGCGCAACCGCACGCTGCTGCATCCGCACGCCACGGCCGCGTGCTTCGGCGACTACCAGTTCCTGGGCGAGCGCCGCGTGGTGGTGTGCCACGGCACCGAGGTGCGCCTGAAGCCGCGCGAGTTCGAACTGGCGCTGCTGCTGTTTCGCAACGCCGGCCGGCTGCTGGAGCGCAACTGGCTGCTGGCCTCGCTGTGGGTGGATGCGCGCATCGAACGCACGAGCCGCACGCTGGACTGCTGTGTGGCCAGCATCCGCCGCAAGCTCTCGCTGCACAAGGGCGGCGAGTTCGTGCTGGTCTCGGTGTATGGGCGGGGCTACGAGCTGCGGCACATGCCGGCCGCGCGGTGCGCGTCGGACGTCGACGAGGCGCCGCTGATCGACACCGCGGACTTCCCGGACACCTCGAACGAGCCGGTGTGGCTCGGCGAAAGCGCGCGGGCCTGAGCATGCGCCCGCGCGACGAAAAAACCGTGACGACCTCCGGCCTCGAGGAACCACCCCGTAGGGCGGGTGCCGAAGCGTCCTCTACCAACGCCAGAAGACCGTCGCCGCCAGTATCCGCGCCTTACCTGAAGACAGGCTGAAGCCCCGCACAAAACCCTTCTGCTTCCGCACTCAGCCGCCAGTCAGTGAACGCACGTTCAATGGCGGGCACATCGTGAGGGGGAGATTCATTGCAGGACACCATGAGACTACTCGCAGAGGCATCGCTGATTCTTGCCCTGGCCATTGTCCTCGGCGGGTTGGTGCTCGGGCTGCTGGCGGGCCCGCAGGACTCCGACGACTAGTGGGGTGTCCGGGGTCGTGAAGGGTTAGCAGGTCAGTTCGCCCTGAGATAGATCCGCACGTCCGTGCAGATCGACATGCGCCATGTGTGTCGAGGTACCTCTTCTGCCGCGCGGCGGAAGTGCATGACTGCGGCCGATTGCGTCGTCGCACGCATGCCAAATCGCCTCAAAAAGCGCATCATCGTCACTGACGAACCCATGGTGTGGACTGTTCGCGAGGCAGAGCATGACTTGGTTCAAGAAGCTTGTCTGGATCGGCGCGGGACTCGCCGTGGGAGGCGGGCTTGCCCTGTTCGTGCTGGACGAATTGAAGACGTCCCGGCTGCAATCGGCCCTGTGGCGCGACCTGGCCGAGGGCGCCCGCTTCAGCGTCGAAGACGGTGCCAGCGATGCCATCCACTTTCCCCGGACCGGGCCCTACGACGAGCGGCTGGGCTACCACCAGCTGCCGGGCTACATCGACCGCCTGGCGCCGCAGGGCTATGTCGTCACCCGCCAGGCCCGCATGTCGCCGCGGCTGCTCGAACTGCAGGACTACGGGCTCTTCGCGCCCTACCGCGAGAAAAACCAGGCCGGTCTGACCGTGCGCGACTGCCGGGACACGGCGCTGCTGCACACCCGCGTGCCCCAGCGCGCCTATGAGCGCTTCGAGGAGGTGCCGCCGCTGCTGGTGAGCGCCCTGCTGTTCGTCGAGGACCGCCACCTGCTGGACGCACAGCCGCTGCAGCGCAACCCCGCGATCGATCCGGAACGCTTCGCCAAGGCGACGCTCGAGCAGGCGCTGCGCGCGGTCGGCCTGGGCCAGTCGGCAACGGGCGGCAGCACGCTGGCCACCCAGATCGAGAAGTACCGCCATTCGCCGCAGGGCCGCACCGGGTCGGTCGGCGACAAGCTGCGCCAGATGGCGTCAGCCTCGCTGCGTGCCTACCAGGACGGCGACGACACGCAGGCGCGGCGCCGCCAGATCGTCGTCGACTACCTCGACACCGTGCCGCTGGCCGCGCGCCCGGGCATGGGCGAGGTGCACGGCCTGGGCGACGGCCTGTGGGCCTGGTACGGGCGCGACTTCGGCGAGGTCAACCGCCTGCTGGCCGACCAGGCGGAAGAGGCGGCAGCGCCCACGGACGAGGCGCTGCGGCAGCAGGCGGAAGCCTTCAAGCAGGCGCTGTCGCTGATGATCGCGCAGCGCCGTCCGTCGCAGCACCTGCTCGGCGACGGCGCCAGCCTGGCGCGCCTGACCGACAGCTACCTGCGGCTGATGGCCGAGGCCGGCCTGATCTCGCCCACGCTGCGCGACGCGGCGCTGCCGCTGTCCTTGCACCTGCAGCCACCTTTGCCGCCGACGCCCCGGCCCGACTTCGTGCAGCGCAAGGCCGCGACCGCGCTGCGCACCCACATCGGCACGCTGCTCGACGTGCCACGGGCTTACGACCTGGAGCGCCTCGACCTCGAGGCCGAGACCAGCCTAGACGGTGAAGCACAGGCGCTCGTGGCGCGCGTGCTGGCCGGCCTGCGCACGCCCGCCGCGACGAAGGCGGCGGGGCTGGTGGGCTCCCACATGCTCGACCCGGGCGCCGACCCCAGCCCGCTGATCTACAGCTTCACGCTGTTCGAGCGCAGCGCCGGGACCAACCTGCTGCGCATCCAGGCCGACAACATCGACCAGCCGTTCGACGTGAACCAGGGCGCGCGGCTGGACCTGGGCTCGACCGCCAAGCTGCGCACCCTGGTGAGCTACCTGGAGCTCGTGGCCGAGCTGCACGCGGGCTGGGTCGACCTGAGCCCGGCCCAGCTGTCGGCGCTGGCGCCGAACCCGCGCGACCCGCTGGGCATGTGGGCACGGCAGTACCTCCTGCGCGCCAAGGATCGCCGTCTTGCGCCGATGCTCGAGGCGGCGATGGAGCGCAAGTACTCGGCGAACCCGGGCGAGGCCTTCTTCACCGGCGGCGGCCTGCACCAGTTCGAGAACTTCGAGCGCTCGCGCAACAGCAGTTCGATGACCGTGCGCGAAGGCTTCAAGCATTCGGTCAACCTGGTGTTCATCCGCCTGATGCGCGACCTGGTGCGCCACCGCATGCTCGGCGGTGCGTCGGGCGCCGAGCGCCTGCTGAAGGACCCCGCCGACCCGGGCCGGCGCGAGCTGCTCGCGCGCTTTGCCGACCGCGAAGGCTCGGCCTTCCTCACCCGCTTCCATCGCAAGTACCAGCACCTGCCGGCCGCGGACGCCGAAGCGCTGCTGCTGCGCGGCCTGAGGCCATCGGCACCGCGCCTGGCGAGCGTGCTGTTCACCATCGAGCCCGAGGCCGACGACACACGGCTCGACGCGCTCCTGGTGCAGCGGCTGGGCCGCGGCGCCGGCTCGCCGCGCGCATTGGGGGCGCTGCGCCGCACCTACGCCGGCCTGTCGCTGGCCGATCGCGGGTATGTCGCGCGCGTGCATCCGCTGGAGCTCTGGCTGGTCGGCTACCTGCGGCGCCACCCCGGCGCCTCGCTGACCGAGGTGCTGGACGCCAGCGTGCGTGAACGCCAGGAGGTCTACGCCTGGCTCTTCAAGACGCGCCACAAGAGCGCGCAGGACAGGCGCCTGCGCGAGCTGATCGAACTCGACGCCTTTGCGCAGATCCATCGCTCATGGCAGCGCGTGGGTTACCCCTTCGCATCGCTGACGCCGTCTTACGCGAGCGCGATCGGCGCGTCGGGCGACCGGCCGGCCGCCCTGGCGGAGCTGATGGGCATCCTCGCGAATGACGGCGTGCGGCTGCCCACGCAACGGGTCGGCGCCCTGCACTTCGCGCGCGACACGCCCTACGAGACACGGCTGGAGCCGCGCCATGCGAGCGCACAGCAGGTGCTACCCGCCGAGGTGGCCGCCACGGTGCGCCGTGCCTTGGTCGAGGTGGTGAACGACGGCACCGCGCGGCGGCTGAAGGGCGCGCTGGTGGACGAGAGCGGCCGCGCCCTCGAGATCGGCGGCAAGACCGGCACCGGCGACCATCGCTACGGACACACCGGCCGCGGCGGACGGATGCTCTCGGAGCGCAAGATCAGCCGCTCGGCCACCTTCGTGTTCATGATCGGCGACCGCTACTTCGGCACCATCCTGGCGTATGTGCGCGAACCCCATGCCGCTCGCTATCGGTTCACGAGCGCGCTGCCGACCCAGCTGCTGAAGTCGCTGGGGCCGCAGTTGCTGCCGGTGCTGCAGCGCAGGGGGTGTGGGGAGCCGCAGCGGGCGCCATGAGACAGCAAGGGCTTGAGTCTGGAGGCCTTCAGGGGGCCTTCTTCGTCGTCGCCTTCAGCAGTTGCAGCGCCGCATCCGAGAGGATCTGGTGCCCGCGCGGTGTCGGATGGAACGCGTCGGACCACAGCCAGGTCTGCGCCGCATCCGGTGCCGCAAGGGTGGCCGCCGTGCAGAAGGCGGCGCTGTTGTTGGGCGCGGTGTTCGTACAGGCTGGCGCGGTGGTGTTGAGCAGCCCGTACTTCGCCGGGTGGGCCACGGCATCCGCGAAATCGGGGCCGGCGTCCATGTAAACCACGTTCGGCATGCCTGCGATGCCGCTCTGGAGGATCTGGTTGAACTGGATCGTCCACGCGCTCACTTGGGACGCCGGCACCTTGGTGTAGCACCCGGCGCTCAGGTAGGCGTCGCTCAGGTAGTACTGGCCGAAGGGATTGCCGCTCCAGTCGAGCGCGGCCGCAACCAACACCACCGGCGCGCCGTTGTCGTGGATGCGCTTGATGTTGGCGACCTGCGCGTACGCGGCCGACGCGACCTGCGCGGTGGCGCCCGCGAGGGTGGCGGTGCCGCCGCCCGTGCCCGGGCCGTTGTCGTCGGTGCCCCAGCACACCGAGCTGAACTGCGCATAGGTGTCGTTGCCGCCGCCATCGATCACGACCAGTTCGCTGGCCGGGAACCGCGCATGGCTGGCGAGATAGCGCGTGATCTGCTGCGTCACCGGCGCCACGAGCTGGTTGTTGCCGACGCTGCTCTGGCTCGGGAAGGCATCGACGCGTGCGCCCCCTTCCGCATACCCGTTGCCGCCCAGGACGGTGGCGGTTCCCACGCCAGCCGTGGCGACGCCGCTGGCGTTCTTGTCGAGCGTGAGCGAGCGGTTCGGGCTCAGGGCGAAACCGTAGAAATCCGCGATGCCCTCGACCCAGACCTTGCCGGGGTTGACCGTGAACTTGCCGGGATTGGCCGCGTCGCCCGTCGCGACCTTGTAGGTGCCGACATCGCTCAGGCTGTCACCGAAGACGGTGACCGACTGGATGGGTACGCGCGTGTCGGGTGCTGGTGCTGGTGCTGGCGCCGGTGCGGGCGCCGGCGCAGGCGCGGGTGCCGGGGCGGGGTCGAGTGTGATGCCAGGTGCGATGAATCCGTTGCTGCCACCTCCGCCTCCACCGCCGCAGGCCGAGAGGCCGCTGCTCATGGCAACGCAGATCGCAGTGAAGGCCAGGGCCTTGGTGCCGTTCATGTTCATTTGTCCGTCTCCCTCTTGTCTTGTTTGTCTTGTCGATCGATGCGGAATCGGCGTCCCGCATGCGGATTTTTCGTGCCTCGCCGAACCGCTCGGGGTCGCCCGCGCGACACGGATCAAGGCTCAAGGGAAAACACCGAGACACGCTCCGCAGCCGACGCGCGCGGTGGCGGAACGAGGACGCTGGCGCATGTGAATGGCCACTCGCCCGGGAGGACCGGACTCGCGCGGATCGATGCGGGAATCGAAACGGCGATGTGCACGAGGGTATCGAGACATGCCTTCGATCGCACGACGGGATGCATGGTGCGTGGTGCACGCGTGGACCCGGATCGGGGGGACGGCCCAAAGAAAAAACCCCTGTAGCAGGGCTGCTACAGGGGCTTGAATCTGGAGGAGAGGGAGGGATTCGAACCCTCGGTACTATCGCTAGTACGCCTGATTTCGAGTCAGGTACATTCGACCACTCTGCCACCTCTCCGGTGCTGTCGAGCCTCAGATTATAGCCAGAAAAATCTGACTTTTGACGCCCCGCGCTTCAACCGCGCAAAACTTCGAGACCGCCGAGGTACGGACGCAACGCCGCCGGCACGTGGATCGAGCCGTCTTCGTTCTGGTGGTTTTCCAGCACGGCAACCAGCGCGCGGCCCACGGCCAGGCCGGAGCCGTTGAGGGTGTGCACCAGCTCGTTCTTGCCCTGCGCGTTCTTGAAACGGGCCTGCAGGCGGCGCGCCTGGAAGGCTTCGCAGTTCGACACCGAGCTGATCTCGCGATAAGTGTTCTGCGCGGGCAGCCACACCTCGAGGTCGTAGGTCTTGGTGGAACCGAAACCCATGTCGCCGGTGCACAGCAGCACCACGCGGTACGGCAGCTCCAGCGCCTGCAGCACGGCTTCGGCGTGACCGGTCATCTGCTCGAGCGCGTCGTAGCTCTTCTCGGGGTGCACGATCTGCACCATCTCGACCTTGTCGAACTGGTGCTGGCGGATCATGCCGCGCGTGTCGCGCCCGGCGCTGCCGGCCTCGGAACGGAAGCACGGCGTGTGGGCCGTGAGCTTGATGGGCAGTTGCGCCTCGGGCACGACCTCGTCGCGCACGAAGTTGGTCAGCGGCACTTCGCTGGTCGGGATGAGGTACAGCGCCGAGTGGTCAGGCGCGGGCTCGCCGTCCTGGCCGCCCTTCTTCGCGGCGAACAGGTCGCCTTCGAACTTGGGCAGCTGGCCGGTGCCGCTGAGCGTGGCGGCATTGACCACGTAGGGCACGTAGCACTCGGTGTAGCCGTGCTGTTCGGTCTGCAGGTCGACCATGAACTGCGCCAGCGCGCGGTGCAGGCGGGCGATCGGGCCCTTCATGACGGTGAAGCGCGAGCCCGAGAGCTTGGCGCCCATCTCGAAATCGAGCCCCAGCGGGGCGCCGAGGTCGACGTGGTCCTTGGGCGCGAAGGCCAGCGGCGTGGCGTTGGCGCCGGCGCCGCCCTGGGGCGCCCAGCGGCGCATCTCGACGTTGCCGGCCTCGTCCTCGCCCAGCGGCACGCTGGCGTGCGGCAGGTTGGGCACGGCCAGCAGCAGCGCGTGCAGTTCGGGCTGGATTTCCTCGAGGCGCTTGGACTGCGATTCCTGCTCGGCCTTGAGCGCGTTGACCTCGGCCATGAGCGCGTCGACCGACTCGCCCTTGGCCTTCAGCGGTCCGATCTGCTTGTTCAGCGTGTTGCGGCGCGCCTGGATTTCCTCGGTGCGGGTCTGCAGCGTCTTGCGCTCGGCCTCGAGCGCGGTGAACGCCGAGACGTCGAGGTAGGGCTGGTTCTTCTTGCGTTTTTCGAGGCCGGCCACAGCGGAGGCCAGGTCTTTGCGGAGCAGGGTGATGTCGAGCATGGGGAGATTTTAGGTGGGCGCCCGGCCCGCGCCCGCCCTCCCCGCTCGCACGCCTGCGACGACTCAGGCGACCGTGGCCGGATCGACGTTCGCCCCGCAGATGATCAGGCACACCTTCTCGCCCTCGCGTGGCACGTAGGCGCCGGTCTGCAGCGCCGCCAGCGGCAGCGCGGCGGCCGGTTCCACGGCGAGCTTCAGCTCCTTCCACAACCACTGCTGGGCGGCGCGGATGGCGTCGTCGGACAGCAGCAGCGCGTCGCGCACCTGCTGCTGCGTGATCTCCCAGGCGATGGCGCCGATGCGGCGCGCGCCGAGCGAATCGGCCGCGATGCCGCCGACGTCCACGTCGACCGGCTCGCCGGCCTCGCGGGCGCGGAACAGCGTCGGGGCCTTTTCGGGCTCGAGCGCCACCACGCGGGCGCGTTGCTCGAACCAGCAGGCCAGGCCGCCGATCAGGCCGCCGCCGCCCACGCTCACCAGCACGGCGTCGGGCAGGCCGCCCTGCGCCTCGATCTCGCGGCCGAGCGTGCCGGCGCCGGCCACCACTTCGGGCTGGTCGTAGGCGTGGGTGAGCAAGGCACCCGTTTCCTTCTGGCGCGCCAGGCAGGCGGCCAGCGCGTCGGGGTACAGCTCGCCGACCACGACCACTTCGGCGCCCAGCGCCCGCAGGCGCGCGCGCTTGGCTTCGGGCGACACGCCCGGCAGGAACACCTGGCAGGGCACGCCCAGCGCCTTGGCGGCGGCCGCCGTGGCAATGCCGGCGTTGCCGCCCGAGGCGACGATCACGCCCGCGGCGGGGATGTCGTTGGCCAGCAGGCGGTTCATCATGCCGCGGGCCTTGAAGCTGCCGCTGACCTGCATGTGCTCCAGCTTGAGCCAGACTTCGGCACCCGGCGCGGCCACGCCCAGGGCGGCGGCCGGCAGCTTCCACAGCGGCGTTTCACGCAGGAAATGGCCGGCGCGTTCGCCCAGCCTGCGGGAGGCGCTCTCGATGTCGGAGCGCCAATCGGTGTTTGTCATGATGTTCAGGAGATGTGCCCAGGGGGCGGGATGTCGTCGAGCTTGAGGCCCTTGGGAAGCGGGAACTTGATGGTTTCCTCGATGCCGTCCATCTTGCGCACCGACACGGCGCCGAAGGCGCGCACGCGCTCGATCACCTCGTGCACCAGCACCTCGGGCGCCGAGGCGCCGGCGGTGAGGCCGATGCGCGACTTGCCCTCGAACCATTCGGGCTTGAGTTCGTCGGCCGAATCGACCATGTAGCTCTCGGTGCCCAGGCGCTGCGCCAGTTCGCGCAGGCGGTTGCTGTTGGAGCTGGTGGGGCTGCCGACCACGATCACGAGGTCGACCTGAGGGCTCATGATCTTCACCGCGTCCTGGCGGTTCTGGGTGGCGTAGCAGATGTCCTGCTGCTTGGGCTCGCGCACGTTCGGGAAGCGCGCGCGCACGGCGGCGGCGATCTCGGCGGCGTCGTCCACGCTGAGCGTGGTCTGCGTGACCACGGCGAGCTTCTCGGTCTGCTGGGGCGACGCATTGGCCACGTCGGCCACGTCTTCCACGAGGTGGATGCCGCTCGACAGCTGCCCCATCGTGCCTTCGACCTCGGGGTGCCCCTTGTGGCCGATCATGATGAATTCGTAGCCCTCTTTGGCGAGCTTGGCCACCTCGACGTGCACCTTGGTCACGAGCGGGCAGGTGGCGTCGAAGATCGAGAAGCCGCGGTCGCGCGCCTCCTGCTCCACGGCCTTGCTCACGCCGTGCGCGCTGAACACCAGCGTGGAGCCGGGCGGCACGTCGGAGAGCTCCTCGATGAAGATCGCGCCCTTGGCCTTGAGCTCGTTCACCACGTAGGTGTTGTGCACGATCTCGTGGCGCACGTAGATCGGCGCGCCGAACTTGGCGAGGGCGCGCTCGACGATCTCGATGGCGCGGTCCACGCCGGCGCAGAAGCCGCGCGGCTCGGCCAGGAGGACTTCTTCGATGTTCGGGTTCATAGCACGCCGATCAGCTTCACTTCGAAGGTGACCGGTTGCCCCGCGAGCGGGTGGTTGAAGTCGAAGCGCACGCCGGTCTCGTTCGACTCGACGACCGCGCCCGCGTAGCTGCCCGAGCCGTCGGGCGTGGGGAACTGCACCACGTCGCCGACGGCGTACTGCTCGTCGGGGTCGCCCATCTGGGCCAGCAGCTTGCGCGCCACCCATTGCTGCATGTCGGGGTTGCGCTCGCCGAAAGCCTCGCCGGCGGGCAGCTCGAAGGTGGCGTGCGCGCCCTCTTCCATGCCCATCAGGCGCTGCTCCATGGCCGGCGAGAGCTCGCCGGTGCCCAGCGACAGCGTGGCGGGCTTGTCGGCGAAGGTGTTGATGATGTCGCCCGCCGGACCGGCCAGCCGGTAGTGCAGGGTCAGGAAGGAGCCGGAAGTCACAACTTGGGACATGGGTGCAGCGAAGGTGGGCAAAGACGAGGGAGGTGTCCCGATAAACTGGCCCTCATTTTAAGGATCGGGGCAACATCTCGCCCCGGCCCAGGTTTCTGCAGGGTTTCATGGCATTCAAGGATCTCCCTCTCGACGCCCGGCCGCGCGAAAAGCTCATCGCGCGGGGCGCCGCCGCGCTGGCCGACGCCGAGCTGCTGGCGCTGCTGCTGCGCACCGGCGTGGCCGGCAAGAACGTGCTCCAGCTGGCCCAGCAACTGCTCGAACGTTTCGGCGGGCTGTCGGGGCTGCTGCACACCGCGCCCGATGACCTCAAGGCGGTCAAGGGCATGGGCGGCAGCGCCAAGCGCTCCGAACTCACGGCCGTGCTCGAACTGGCGCGCCGCGCCATGGGCGAGCGCCTGAAGGAGCGCACGGTGTTCGACTCGCCCGAGGCGGTCAAGCAGTACCTGCAGATGCACATCGGCTCGCGCCCGCACGAGGTGTTCGCGGTGCTGTTTCTCGACGTGCAGCACCGCCTGCTCACGCTCGAGGAGCTGTTTCGCGGCACGCTCACGCAGACCAGCGTCTACCCGCGCGAGGTCGTCACCCGCGCCCTGCACCACCAGGCTGCGGCCGTGGTGCTGGCCCACAACCACCCCAGCGGCAGCATCGAGCCCTCGCGCGCCGACGAATCGCTCACGCAAACCTTGCGCGCCGCGCTGGCGCTGGTCGACGTGCGCGTGCTCGACCACGTCATCGTGAGCCCGGGCCAGAGCTTCTCGATGGCGGAACGGGGGCTGCTCTGATGGCGTCGTCTTCTTCGCGTCCCCCGGCCCTGAAGAACCTGGCCGACCTCAAGCAGGTGCAGCGCGTGCTCGCCGAAACCCGCGAGCGCGAAGCCGCCGAGGCCGCCGCGCGCGCCGCGGCCGAGCGCAAGCGCGCCGCCGAGAAAGACCTGTTCACGCGCGCCATCGGCGCCACCGAGCCGCTGCGCCGCAAGGCCGCGGTGGCGCTCGCGCCCGAGCCGCCCGCGCCCATTCCGTTTCAGCACCAGCTCGACGAGCAGCGCGTGCTGCGCGAGTCGCTGTCCGACGAGTTCGACGTGACCACGCTGCTCGACGTCGACGACGCCATGAGCTTTCGCCGCCCCGGCATCGGCACCGACATCACGGCGCGGCTGCGCAAGGGCGACTGGGCGATCCAGGGGCAGGTCGACCTGCACGGCCTGCGCAGCGACGAGGCGCGCGAGGCGCTGGGTGGCTTCATCCGCAACGCCCACAAGCAGGGGCTGCGCTGCGTGCGCGTGGTGCACGGCAAGGGCCTGGGCTCGCCCGGCAAGCAGCCGGTGCTCAAGACCAAGACGCAGCGCTGGCTGATCCAGAAGAACGAAGTGATCGCCTTCGTGCAGGCCAAGCCGGCCGAAGGCGGGGCCGGGGCGCTGGTGGTGCTGCTGGCGCCCGTGCGGCGCTGACACAGCGCCGCACGGGCCCTGCCCTTACTTGCTCAGATCGACCTTGTAGACCGAGCGGCCCTTGCCGTTGCCGTCATCCGCGGTCAGCAGCGAGATGTTCGTCAACCCCGCGTCCGTGGCCGCGCTCAATTGCCCCTGGCCCGACGTGATCGTCACGTTGCCCGCGGTCGTCACCTTCGTGAAGCGCCAGCTGCGCGCCGCGCCGTCGGCCGCGCGCGTGATCGTCTTCTTCGCCTTGATGTACGCGATCAGCACGTCGCGGTTCGCATCGGGCGAGGCGTAGATCGTTGCGCGCCCGTCCAGCGCCGGGATGAAGCTCGCACCGCTGGTCGCGCGGTAGTTGTTCGTCGCAATGACGAACTCCTTCGCCGGGTCGATGGGCGCGCCCAGGTACATGAGGTTCTTGATGCGGCTGCCCACGGCCTGCGTCACGTCGATCTCGTACTGCATGTCGGGCGTGGTGAACATGTCGAAGTTGTAGCCCGGGAAGGTGCTGATCAGCGACTGGTCGGTCGTGAGCGCCGGGTCGATCTTGTTGAAGCGCTTGGCCGCGGCCTCGAGCCAGCCCTTGATCTCGGCGCCCGTCACCTTCACCGCGTACACCGTGTTCGGGTACAGATACAGGTCGGCGGCGCTGAAGATCGCGAGGTTGCCCACGGCCACGTCGGTGTAGTCGCGCCCGCCCTCGAAGCCCGACTTGAAAGGTGCGCTCACCGACAGCACCGGCAGGCCCGCGTACTGCGGCAGGCTGGCCTGGATGTATGTCTTCACGTAGTCGGCCTGGGCCTGGTTCACGATCTGGATCGCGCCCGGGTCGCCCACGTCGGCAAAGAAGGTGTTCATGCGGAAGTCGGTGGTGCCGATCGGCGTCTTCACGTAGTCGATCGCGGCCTGGTGCTGGGTGTCGACCAGCGGCGCCACGCTCGGGTCGGCGTCGACGTACACGGCCTTGCCCGCGCCGTCCTTGCCGGTTTGCGTGGAGCGCGCCTCGACCAGCGTCTTGCTCTTGTCCACGCCCCAGGCCTTGCCGTCCCACACGAGCTCGAGCTTCACGAGGCCCAGCGCCTTGCCCCACGAACTGGGCATCACGGCCGGCACGCCGTTGACGGTGCCGGCGGCGTTGTCGACACCCGCCTGCGTGTAGCCCGGCTTGGCGCCACGGTCGGGGAACAGGCCGTGCTGGTGGCCCATCATCAGCACGTCGATGCCGGGCACCTTCGACAGGTACAGGCCCGGGCTTTCCATCGTCGGCGAGTACGGCGAGGCGTCGAGGCCGCCGTGCTGCAGCGCCACGACGATGTCGGCGCCCTTCTCGCGCAGCTCGGGCACATAGCGCTTGGCGGCTTCGACCGCGCCTTCGGTGCGCAGCTTGCCTTCGAGAAAGCGCTTGTCCCAGTTCATGATGCCGGGCGTGGTGAAGCCGATCACGCCGACCTTCACCGGCACCGTCACGCTCTTGCCGTCCGGCGCGGTGGCCGTGAACTGCTTCGTGACGATGGTGTAGGGCGCGACGAGCGGCTTGCCGCTCTTGAGGCTGTGCACGTTGGCCACCACCATCGGGAAGCTCGGGCCCGCGCACTTCTTGCTGCCGTCCACGCCCTCGACATCGAGGCCGCCGCCGAGCACCTGGTTGAGGAAGTCCAGGCCGTAGTTGAACTCGTGGTTGCCCAGCGTGCCGGCGTCGTAGCCGGTGGCGTTCATCACCTTGTACATCGACAGCGGCTGCGTGCACGGGATACGGCTGACCAGCGCTTCGTAGTCGGCCAGCGCCGTGCCCTGGATGGTGTCGCCGTTGTCGAACAGCATCGTGTTCGCGAACTCCTTGCGCGCGGCGTTGATGAGCGTCGCGGTGCGCTCGTAGCCGTACGACTTGTCTTCGGCGAGCTTGAAGTAGTCGTAGCTGCGCACGTTGAAGTGCAGGTCGGTCGTTTCGAGCAGCGCGACCGTGGTGCGCGTGCCGGCGGCCACGGGCGCCGGGGCCGGCGCGGGCGCAGGAGGCGGAACGATCGGGGGAAACGTGGTGCCGCCTCCGTTGCCACCGCCACAGGCGGTGAGCACGGCGGCCAGGACGGCGGCACAGGTGGACATGGGGGCGAGGCGCGCCAGCGACGCGGCCACTGCGTTGTTCATCGAAAGGTCTCCCTGCGGATATGAGGAAGGCCAGTCTCCGAAAGCCGGGTGACAGACCGGTGAATCCGGGCCTGTCGTGCAGCGCCGTTGCGACAGCGGTTACGTCAGGTGATTCTTTAGTGGTACCGCCGCGTCCGCCACCGCCTCGGGCGCGGGGCTGCGGCCCGCTTCGAGCAGCTTGCGGCTCATCATGTGATCGACCGGCGCGTTCACCGATTCGACGCACACGAGCTGGCCGTCGACGTAGTGGAACAGCGAGAACGCCTCGGGCTTCGGCCCCGCGCGGCGCACGCTCACCAGGCCCGGCGTGCCTTCGGCCGGCATCAGGCCCGCCATCTGCAACCGCAGGCCGCCCTGGTCGGACCAGAACCACGCGACCGCGTCGTGATCGCGCGCGGCGCCGGTCAGCGTGGCCACGGCGGTGCGCGCCTGGTCGTTCGCGTTCTGCACCGATTCGAGCCGCAGCGCGCGGCCCGCGCGGCGGTCGGGGAAGCGCGTGCAGTCGCCCACCGCGAGCACGTCGGCCGCGCTGGTCTGCATGTGGCCGTCGACCACGATGCCGTCGGCGCACTCGAGGCCCGCGGCCTGCGCGAGCGCGGTCTCGGGCACCGCGCCGATGCCCAGCAGCAGCAGGTCGATCGGCTGCTTCACGCCGTTGACCTCGACCGACACGAGCCGGTCGCCCACGACTTCGAAGGCGCCGGTCTGCGCGCCCAGCACGATGTCGATGCCGGCCGCGCGGTGCGTGGCCAGCACGTGTGCCGACAGCTCGGGAGACACGGCGCGGCCCAGCAGGCGCGGCGCGCACTCGATCACCTGCACGCGCTTGCCCAACGCCTGCGCGGTGGCCGCCACTTCGAGGCCGATGAAGCCGCCGCCCAGCACCGTGACCTGCTGTGCATCCGCCAGCCGCGTGCGCAGGCGATGTGCTTCGTCGGCGGCGCGCAGGCTCGCCACGTTTTCCAGGCCTTGCGGCAGGCCGGGCATCTGGCGCGCGCGCGTGCCGGTGGCCAGCACCAGGCGCTCCCATGGCAGCACCGCGCCCGAGCGCAGCGTGACGGTGTGCGCCTCGCGGTCGATGGCCACGGCCGCGTCGCCCAGGTGCAGCGTGATGCCCGCTTCGCGGTACCAGTCGGCGGCCTTGTGCGGCTGCGTGGTTTCTTCGGCGCTCTTGAGGAAGGCCTTCGACAGCGGCGGGCGGTGGTACGGCTCGCAGGCCTCTTCGCAGACCAGGTGCACGCGCGCGCCCTGCCCGGCTTCCGCCAGGCCCGCGCAGAGCTGGGCCGCGGCGTGGCCGCCGCCGATGATGACGATGGAATTCATGGAGAACAGTCTTTCGGGAATCGTTGTCGGGTCACTCGCCGCGGTTGCGCATCCAGTCGGCGGTTTTGAAGAAAGAGTCGCGCAGGCGTGCGCGCAAGTCTTCAGGCACGCCGGTCTCGCCCATCGCCTGGTCCATGCAGGCCAGCCACTGGTCGCGCTCCTTGATGCCGATGGTGTGGCCGCCGATGGCCTGCGGCAGGTGCCGCGCGCGCAGCATGGGGTGGCCGAAGCGGTCGGTGTAGTGGGCGGGCCCGCCGAGCCAGCCGCACAGGAACCAGAAGAGGCGCTGGCGCGCGTTGTCCAGGTCGGTGCCGTGCACGGCGCGCAGTTGCGCGTAGGCCGGCTCGAGGTCCATCAGGTCGTAGAAGCGCTCGACCAGCGCCTCCACCTTCGGCTCGCCGCCGATCCACTCGAAGGGCGTGCCGGCGGGCGGTTTGTCTTGAATCTGCATGAAAGCGAGTATCCCTTCGGGGGCACTCTAGAGTTGGATCAGATCGGGAATGCCCACATCGGTGCTCACGTCGGCCGTGTAGTCCACGCCCTCGACGGCGAAGCCGAACAGGCGCAGGAACTCGGTCTTGTAGCCCGCGAAATCGGTCAGCTCATCGAGGTTGGCGTCGGTGACCTGCGGCCAGAGTTCCTGCACGCGCGCCTGCACCTGCGGCGCCAGTTCCTTGTAGTCGGCGCGCAGGCGGCCTTCGTCGTCCAGGTGCGGCGTGGCGCCGTACAGGCTGTCGGCGTACAGGCCGTGCACCTGCTCGATGCAGCCCTCGTGCGTGCCTTCGGCCTTCATCACCTTGAACAGCAGCGACAGGTACAGCGGCATCATCGGAATGGCCGAGCTGGCCTGCGTGACCACCGCCTTCAGCACCGACACGCGCGCGTCGCCGCCCTTGGCGGCCAGCTGCGCGCGGATGTCCAGCACCTTCTCGTCCAGATCCTTCTTGGCGGCGCCGATGGAGCCGTTCCAGTAGATGTCGTGCGTGATCTGCTCGCCCAGGTAGGTGAAGGCCGTGGTCTTGGCGCCGTCGGCCAGCACGCCGGCCTGCTGCAGCGCGTCGATCCACATCTGCCAGTCTTCGCCGCCCATGACGGCGACGGTGTTGTCGATCTCTTCCTGCGTGGCGGGCTCGAGCACCGATTCCTTCACGGTCCCGCTGTCGGTGTCCAGGCCGCGCAGCGTCACGGCCTTGCCGATGGGCTTGAGCACGGAGTTGAAGACCTGGCCCGTCTTGGGGTGCGTGCGGCGCGGCGCGGCCAGGCTGTAGACCACGAGGTCGACCTGGCCGAGGTCGGCGCGGATGGTCTCGATGGCCTGCTGCTTCACCGCGTCGGAAAAGCCGTCGCCGTTGATCGTCTTGGCGTAGCGCCCCTCGGCCGTGGCGGCGCGGTGGAAGGCGGCGGTGTTGTACCAGCCGGGCGAGCCGGGCTTGGTCGCGCTGCCCGCGCGTTCGAAGCACACGCCCAGCGTGTCGGCGCCGCTGCCGAAGGCCGCGGTGATGCGCGCGGCCAGGCCGTAGCCGGTGGACGCGCCGATCACCAGCACGCGCTTGGCGCCGCCCGCGATGGGGGGTTTGGCTTTGACGTACGCGATCTGTTGCCGGACATTGGCTTCGCAGCCCACGGGGTGGGTGGTGACGCAGATGAAGCCGCGCACGCGGGGTTGGATGATCATGAAAAGCTCGCTCGGTAAGACATTCGGGGGACGGCGGCGGGGCACGTCGCGGCGTCGCGAATTTAACCCAGCCGGCAACAGGCCGATTCATCAGCCCCATATGCATATGTCGATTGACGATTTAATAATCTTGGGTTTTATTGATATGGTTCCGGCCTGAATTTCACTCTGGAGAGAGGACGATCCCCACCATGCGCCACACCCTGCTTGCCGCGGCCCTTGCCGCTTCCGCCCTGCTGACCGGCGTTGCCGCCCATGCGGACCAGCTCGCCGACATCAAGAAAAAGGGCGAACTCGTGGTCGGCGTGCTCGGCACCGACGAGCCCGCCACCTTCATCGATCCGAAGACGCGCCAGATCGTCGGCTACGAGGTCGACCTGGTGAACGCCATTGCGAAAAAGATCGGCGTGAAGCCGGTGCTCAAGCAGATCGCCGTGGCCGCGCGCATTCCCGAACTGCAGCAGGGCCACGTGGACCTGGTGGCCGCCGGCCTCACGCACAACAAGGAGCGCGAGGCGCAGATCGACTTCTCGCTCACCACCTTCGTCACCGGCCAGAAGGCCATCGTGAAGAAGACCAGCGGCATCACCGAGGTGCCGCAGCTCGGCGGCAAGAAGGTGCTGACCATCCGCGGCGGCACGCAGGAGCCCAACATCCGCAAGGCCGTGCCCACCGCCGAGGTCGTGACCTTCGACACCAGCCAGCAGGCCTTCCAGGCGCTGCAGCAGGGCAAGGGCGTGGGCTACGTGGACGACGAGGCCGCGCTGCTGCGCAGCTACGCCAAGCTGGGCCCGCAGAAGGCGCAGTACGTGGTGCTCAAGCAGAACCTGAGCACCGAGTCGCTGGCCATCGGCATCAAGAAGGGCGAGAGCGGCCTGAAGACCGTGGTGGACGACACGCTGCGCGAGCTCGAGAAGTCGGGCGAAGCGCAGAAGATCTTCCTGAAGTGGTACGGCCCGAGCACGGCATCGGGCTTCCAGACGCGCGACTTCAAGCTCGAGACCGACAAGATCGACTAAGCCCCGCGCGCTCGGCACACCAGGGGCGGGCCGCCATGCGACCCGCCCTTCGCTTTTGAGCGGCACGGCCCGCATGCGTACCATGTGCGCCCCGGCGCCTTTCGCCGTGCCTCCCGTTTCCCATGCCCCTGTTCGACTATTCGCTGCTGCTGACCGGCCAGTACCACGACATGCTGGTCGCGGGCCTGTGGCTGTCGCTGCAGCTGCTCGCGGTCTCGCTCGTCTTCGCGCTGCCGCTGGCGCTGGTGGTGGCGCTGCTGCGGCTCTCGCCGCTGGCGCCGCTGCGCTGGCTCGGCTTTGCGTATGTGGAATCGATCCGCAACATCCCGCTGCTGGCCCACATGCTGTTCTGGTATTTCGGCGCGCCCGAGCTGCTGCCCGAAGGCCTGAAGACCTGGCTCTACGAAGGCCACATCGAGGCCTACAGCGCGATCGTGGCGCTGTCGCTGTACACGGCCGCCTTCATGGCGGAGGACATCCGCAGCGGCATCCGCTCGATCCCGGCCGTGCAGTTCGAGGCCGGCCGCGCGCTGGGCTTCAGCTTCCTGGCCACGATGCGCCGCGTGGTGCTGCCGCAGGCATTGCGCGTGACCGTGCCGCCGCTCATCTCGCAGACGCTGAGCCTGTGGAAGAACACCTCGATCGCCACGGTGATCGGTGTGGCCGAGCTGATGTACCAGGCCGGGCAGGTCGAGAGCGCGACCTTCCGCAGCTTCGAGTCGTTCGCGTTCGCGAGTGCGGCGTACCTGACGGTGTCGCTGGCCATCACCGGGCTGGCGACCTGGTACCACCACCGGTTCCCGGTGCGGACCATCTGAAGGCGCGGTCGTCATGTTGGAAATCATCAACGACTACTGGGTCTACTTCCTCATCGGCCAGTACCCGAACGGCCCGCTCGGCGGCCTGGTGCTCACGCTGCTGCTGGCCTCGTGCGGGCTGGTGCTGGCGCTGCCGCTGGGCATCGTGCTCGGCCTGGCGCGCGTGAGCCCGTGGCGCTGCGTGCGCTGGCCCGTCACAGCGCTGGTGTTCGTGGTGCGCGGCCTGCCGCTGCTGATGGTGATCTTCTGGGCCTACTTCTTCCTGCCCAGCGTCACGGGCGTGAAGACCGACCAGTTCACCACCATGCTGATCGCGCTCGTGATCTTCGATGCCGCCTACCTCGCCGAGATCGTGCGCGCCGGCATCCAGGGCCTGCCGCGCGGGCAGATGGAAACCGCGCGCGCGCTCGGCCTGAGCTACTTCGGCGCGATGCGCCTCGTGGTGCTGCCGCAGGCGCTGCGCAGCATGCTGCCCTCGCTGGTGAACCAGTTCGTCTCGACCATCAAGGAGACCTCGCTGGGCTACATCATCGGGCTGGCCGAGGTGTCGTTCATCGCCACGCAGATCAACACGCAGGTGTTCACCAAGCCGGCGCAGATCTACCTGATCCTGGGCCTGACCTACTTCATCCTGTGCTTCGGCCTCTCGCGCTTCGCCTACTGGCTGGAGCGCCGGCTCGCGCGCCGCGGCCTTCCCGCCGCGCCTCTCAAGGTGCCCGCATGATCGAACTCCAACAAGTCAACAAGTGGTACGGCAGCTACCACGCGCTGGTCGACGTGACCGAGACCATCCACAAGGGCGAGGTGGTCGTGGTGTGCGGGCCCTCGGGCTCGGGCAAGTCGACGCTGATCCGCACCTTCAACCGGCTGGAGCCGATCCAGTCGGGCCGCATCACGCTCGACGGGCAGGACATCCACGCGCCCGGCCTGGACGTGAACGCGTTCCGCTCGCGCATCGGCTTCGTGTTCCAGCAGTTCAACCTGTTCCCGCACCTCAGCGTGCTACAGAACTGCACCATGGCGCCGATGCAGCTGCACGGCCTGTCGCGCAAGGAGGCCGACGCGCGCGCGATGGCACTGCTGGAGCGCGTGGGCCTGGCCAACAAAGCCAATGCGTGGCCCGGCGAGCTGTCGGGCGGCCAGCAGCAGCGCGTGGCCATTGCGCGCGCGCTCGCCATGAAGCCGCCGCTGATGCTGTTCGACGAGCCCACCAGCGCGCTCGACCCCGAGATGGTCGGCGAGGTGCTGCTGGTGATGCGCGACCTCACGCGCGACGGCATGACCATGGTGTGCGTGACGCACGAGATGGGCTTCGCGCGCGAGGTGGCCGACCGCGTGCTCTTCATGGACCAGGGCCAGGTGCTCGAACGCGCCACGCCCGACGATTTCTTCAACCGCCCGCAGCACCCGCGTGCGCAGCAGTTCCTGTCCGACATCCGTTCGCCTTTTTCGAGAGACGCATGACCGACTCCTCCCTCCCCCTCATCGACGTCGCCCCGCTGGTGGCCGGCGCGCCCGAACGCGAACGCGTGGCGGCGCAGATCGGCGACGCCTGCCGTGCGCACGGCTTTTTCTACGTCACGGGCCACGGCGTCGATGCCGCATTGATCCAACGGCTCGAAGACCTGAGCCACAGGTTCTTCGACCTGCCCGAGGAAACCAAGATGCAATGGCGCATGGCCCTGGGCGGCCGCGCCTGGCGCGGCTTCTTCCCGCGCGGCGGCGAGCTGACCTCGGGCCGCCCCGACTGGAAGGAAGGCCTGTACCTGGGCACCGAGCTGCCCGCCGACCACCCGCTGGTGCTGGCGAAGACGCCGGTGCACGGGCCGAATCTCTTTCCCGACGTGCCGGACTTTCGCGAGACCATCCTCGCGTACATGGACGCCGTCACGCAGCTGGGCCACCGGCTGATGGAAGGCATCGCGCTGAGCCTCGGCCTGCCCGCCTCCTATTTCGCTGAACGCTACACGGCCGACCCGCTGATCCTGTTCCGCCTCTTCAACTACCCGACGCAGGCCGTGCCCGAAGGGCTGGACGTGCAGTGGGGCGTGGGCGAGCACACCGACTACGGCCTGCTCACGATCCTGCACCAGGACACCGTGGGCGGCCTCGCGGTGCACACGCCGGGCGGCTGGATCGATGCGCCGCCGGTGCCCGGCGCCTTCGTCTGCAACATCGGCGACATGCTCGACCGCATGACCGGCGGGCTCTACAAATCGACGCCGCACCGCGTGAAGCGCAACACCTCGGGCCGCGACCGGCTCTCGTTCCCGCTGTTCTTCGACCCGAACTTCGAAGCCCGCGTGCAGCGCATCGAGGGCCTGGCCGGCGCCGACGCGCTGGACGACAGCGCCGAGCGCTGGGACCGCGCCAACGTGCACGCCTTCAGCGGCCGCTACGGCGACTACCTGCTGGCCAAGGTGTCGAAGGTGTTCCCGCAGCTGCGGGACGAAGTGCTCTGAACTGAACGCGGGCCCTGACTTCGTCAGGGAAACCAGCGCGGCACGTGCGGCATCGCGTCGTGCAGCGAATCGAGCACATGAAAGGCCTGCGCGACGATCGCCTCGGGCGGGTGCTTGAGGTCGGGCACCACCACCACGCGCATGCCGGCGGCGAGCGCGGCCTTGGCGCCGTTCTCGCTGTCCTCGAAGGCGACGCACGCCGCAGGGTCCACGCCCAGGCGCTCGGCCGCGAGCCGGTACAGCGCGGGGTCTGGCTTGGCGCGCGCCACCTCGTCGCCGCCCGCGAAGGCCTCGAAGTGATGGAGCACGTCGAGGCTGCCCAGGCAGGCCGCGATCTGGCCGCGCGTGGACGACGAGGCGACCGCGCAGCGCGTGCCGCGTCCGCGCAAGGCGGCAAGCAGCTCGGCCGCGCCGGGCTTGATGGGAAAGAGCGGCCGAGCGTCGCCGTCGGCGCGTTCCAGCTGCAGCGCGGCGGTCACCTGCGTCGCCGCGTGCTGGTAGGCGGCGGGGCCGCCGAGCAGCGCGGCAAGAATCTGTTTGGACTCGCTCATGGCCAGCCCCACGCATTGCAGGTACTGGGCGTGCGAAAGCTCGACATCGAGCGTGCGGGCCGCGGCGATCCAGGCGGCCATGATGGGGCGCTCCGAATCGATCAGCAGCCCATCCATGTCAAAAATGGCGGCGGTGAACATCGAGGCGAATCCTAAGCGAGCGACGCAGCGGCCATGAAAAAAGGGGCCATCGGCCCCTTCGTTCGAGAAACGCTGCCGGTCAGTCCCGCGCCAGCGCCCGGTTCAGCCCCAGCGCCGCCAGCGTGCCGAGCGCGCCCGACAGCAGGTAGATGCTCACGAAGGCCAGGCCGAAGTGCGCCGACAGGCCCAGGGCGACCAGCGGGGCAAAGGCCGCGCCGATGAGCCAGGCCAGGTCGGCCGTGAGGGCCGCGCCCACGTAGCGGTACTTGGGCGCGAAGTTGGAGGTCACGGCGCCGGCCGCCTGGCCGTACGACAGGCCCAAGAGCGCAAAGCCCAGCACGATGAAGATGTCCTGGCCGATGCGTCCGCCGTCGAGCAGCGTGGGCGCGAAGCCGCTGAACACGGCGATCATGGCGGCCAGGCCACCGAGCGTGAAGCGACGGCCGATGCGGTCGGCGATCAGGCCCGAGGCCACGATGCCGATGGCGCCGAACACCGCGCCGACCATCTGCACGATCAGGAATTCGGTGATCGACTGGTCGGAGTACAGCGAAATCCACGACAGCGGGAACACCGTGATCAGGTGGAACAGCGCGTAGCTGGCCAGCGCGGCGAACGCGCCGATCAGCAGGTTGGCGCCCTGCGAGCGGGTCAGCTCGACCACGCTGGTGGGCTGCAGCTCGCGCTCTTCGAGCAGGCGCGCGTACTCGTCGGTGGCCACCAGGCGCAGGCGCGCGAACAGCGCCACGACGTTGATGGCGAAGGCCACGTAGAAGGTGTAGCGCCAGCCCCAGTCGAGGAAGTCGGCCAGCGGCAGGCTGGAATACAGGTACGCGAACAGCGCGCTGGCCAGGAAGAAGCCCAGCGGTGCACCCAACTGGCCCAGCATGGCGTACCAGCCGCGCTTGTTGGGCGGTGCGTTCAGCGCCAGCAGCGACGGCAGGCCGTCCCACGAGCCTCCCAGCGCCAGGCCCTGGGCAAAGCGGAAGATCGACAGCAGCACGATGGCCGTGAAGCCGATGCTGGCGTAGCCCGGCAGGAAGGCGATGCCCGCGGTGGAGGTGCCCAGCAGGAACAACGCGATCGTCAGCTTGGTCTCGCGCCCGAATCGCCGCTGGATCGCCATCGAGATCACGGTGCCGAAGGGGCGCGCGATGAAGGCGAACGAGAAGATCACGAAGGCCCAGAGCACGCCTTCCAGGCGCTGCTCGAAGGGGAAGAACACCGCCGGGAACACCAGCACCGAGGCGATGCCGTAGACGAAGAAGTCGAAATACTCGGAGGCGCGGCCGATGACCACGCCGACCGCGATCTCGCCCGGGGCGATGTGCGAATGGTCGGCGTCTGCGGCGCGGGCGCCGCCTTCGGTCGGGTGCGACACAGGCTGGGCGCCTGGTGGACTGATGCTGGACGTCGTCATCTTGCTAGCTGGCTGGCTGTAATTCGGGTGTCATGCCGAGGCACGACACAGGGGAAATTCTGGACACCCTGTAGCGTCTCACCGAATTGCGTTTACCGCCATAGGACAAAACGTCCAATAGGCGGAATCCCTTGGGCGGCGTAGATTGCAGGGTCATTTTTGCGCGGCCTTCGCACTTTCCTCTCCCGGCATGCACATCCTCAAGACCCTTCGCCGAGCACTTCTGCTGCTTTCCGCCATTTTCCTGGCGGGCTGCAACACGGTGCTGTTGAACCCCTCCGGCGACATCGCCAACCAGCAGGGACGCCTGATCGTCGTCTCCACGGTGCTGATGCTGATCATCATCATTCCGGTGATCGCCCTGACCATCTTCTTTGCCTGGCGCTATCGCCAGTCGAACAAGGAGGCCACCTACAGCCCCGACTGGGACCACTCCACGCAGCTCGAGCTGGCGATCTGGGCCGCGCCGCTGCTGATCATCATCGCGCTGGGCGCGATCACCTGGATCAGCACCCACACGCTGGACCCGTACCGCCCGCTGAGCCGCCTGGACGCGCAGCGCCCGATTCCCGCCGAAACCAAGCCGCTGGTGGTCGAGGTGGTGGCGCTGGACTGGAAGTGGCTCTTCATCTACCCCGAGCAGGGCATCGCCACGGTGAACGAGCTGGCCGCCCCGGTGGACCGCCCGATCAGCTTCAAGATCACGGCCTCGTCGGTCATGAACTCCTTCTTCATCCCCGCGCTGGCCGGCCAGATCTATGCCATGCCGGGCATGGAGACCAAGCTGCATGCGGTGATCAACAAGCCGGGCGAATTCGACGGCTTCTCCGCCAACTACAGCGGCGCGGGCTTCTCGGGCATGCGCTTCAAGTTCCACGGCCTGAGCCATGACGGCTTCGACCAGTGGGTGGCCAAGGTCAAGACCGGCAAAGAGGGCGAACTGACCCGCGAGCAATACAAGAAGCTCGAAGTGCCGAGCGAGCGCGAGCCCGTGCGCCACTACGCCGCAGTCGACCCCGCCCTGTACGACGCCATCCTGAACCTGTGCGTCGACCGCAACAAGATGTGCATGAAGGAAATGATGGCCATCGACGCCGACGGCGGCCTGGGCAAGCCCGGCGCCTTCAACGTCGCCACCAAGCAGGCCTGGCAGGCCGACTCCCTCGACACGCCCAAGCGCAAGTACGTCACCGCGATGTGCACCACCGAAGACTAAGATGTTGCAGAACCTAGACCTGACGAAGCTCGTCTTCGGCCGCCTCTCCTGGGAGGCGATTCCCCTTCACGAGCCGATCCTGCTCGTGACCTTCGCAGCCGTGATCCTGGGCGGCCTGGCGCTGCTGGGCGCCGTGACCTACTTCAAGCTGTGGGGCACCTTGTGGCGCGACTGGATCACCAGCATCGACCACAAGAAGATCGGCATCATGTACATCATCCTGGGCCTGGTGATGCTGCTGCGCGGCTTCGCCGACGCGCTGATGATGCGGGCCCAGCAGGCCGTCGCCTTCGGGGACAACGCGGGCTTTTTGCCGCCGCACCACTACGACCAGATCTTCACCGCCCACGGCGTGATCATGATCTTCTTCGTGGCGATGCCGCTGGTCACGGGCCTCATGAACTTCGTGGTGCCGCTGCAGATCGGCGCGCGCGACGTGGCCTTCCCGTTCCTGAACAACTTCAGCTTCTGGATGACCACCTTCGGCGCCGGCCTCGTGATGGCCTCGCTGTTCGTGGGCGAGTTCGCCAAGACCGGCTGGCTGGCCTACCCGCCGCTGTCGGGCATCCTGTTCAGTCCTGACGTGGGGGTCGATTACTACATCTGGTCCTTGCAGATCGCAGGGGTCGGAACGCTGCTATCGGGCGTGAATCTGCTGGCCACCATCGTGAAGATGCGCGCGCCCGGCATGACCATGATGAAGATGCCCGTCTTCACCTGGACCGCCCTGTGCACCAACGTGCTGATCGTGGCCGCCTTCCCGGTGCTCACGGCCGTGCTGGCCCTGCTGTCGCTGGACCGTTACGTCGGCACCAACTTCTTCACGAACGACATGGGCGGCAACGCCATGATGTACGTGAACCTGATCTGGATCTGGGGCCACCCCGAGGTGTACATCCTGATCCTGCCGGCCTTCGGCATCTTCTCGGAAGTGGTCTCCACCTTCTCGGGCAAGCGCCTGTTCGGCTACGCCTCGATGGTGTACGCCACGGTCGTGATCACGATCCTGTCCTACCTCGTGTGGCTGCACCACTTCTTCACCATGGGCTCCGGCGCCAGCGTGAACTCGTTCTTCGGCATCACGACGATGATCATCTCGATCCCCACGGGGGCGAAGATCTTCAACTGGCTCTTCACCATGTACCGCGGCCGCATCCGTTTCGAGCTGCCCATGATGTGGACCATCGGCTTCATGATCACCTTCGTGATCGGCGGCATGACCGGCGTGCTGCTGGCCGTGCCCCCGGCCGACTTCGTGCTGCACAACAGCCTGTTCCTGATTGCCCACTTCCACAACGTGATCATCGGCGGCGTGCTGTTCGGCATGCTGGCGGGCATCACCTACTGGTTCCCGAAGGCCTTCGGCTACAAGCTCGATCCGTTCTGGGGCAAGTGCTCGTTCTGGTTCTGGATCGTCGGCTTCTGGATGGCCTTCATGCCGCTGTACATCCTGGGCCTGATGGGCGTCACCCGCCGCATGAGCCACTTCCAGGACATGTCGCTGCAGATCTGGTTCCAGGTCGCCGCCTTCGGCGCGGTGCTGATCGCGCTGGGCATCGCCTCGTTCCTGATCCAGCTGGTGGTGAGCTTCATCCGCCGCGAGTCGCTGCGCGACACCACGGGCGACCCGTGGAACGGCCGCACGCTGGAGTGGTCGACCTCGTCGCCGCCGCCGGCCTACAACTTCGCGTTCACGCCGCGCGTGCATGACAACGACGCCTGGACCGACATGAAGGCCCGTGGCTACCAGCGTCCGCTGGACGGCTTCAGCCCCGTGCACATGCCCAAGAACACGGCCGCCGGCTTCGTCATCGCGGCGCTGAGCGCGGTGTGCGGCTTCGCCCTGATCTGGCAGATGTGGCTCGTCGCGGGCATCGGCTTCGTGGCCATGCTGGCCGCGATCATCGCCCACACCTTCAACTACAAGCGCGACTACTACATCCCCGCGGAAGAAGTCGTTCGCACCGAAGAAGCACGCACGCGCCTGCTGGCCACCGCCCATGTCTGATACCACCGCCCTCCCCTCCCGGAACGCGAACGCACCGGCGTTCGACCTGTTCCACGTCCGCAACGAGGACCACCACCCCGAGAACGGCACGCTGCTGGGCTTCTGGCTCTACCTGATGAGCGACTGCCTCATCTTCGCCTGCCTGTTCGCGGTGTACGGCGTGCTGGGCCGCAGCTACGCGGCCGGCCCCTCGGGCGCCGACCTGTTCGACCTGCCGCTGGTGGCGATGAACACCTCGCTGCTGCTGCTGTCGTCGATCACCTACGGCTTCGCGATGCTCGAGATGCAGCGCAAGCGCATGGGCGGCGTGCTGCTGTGGCTGGGCATCACGGGCCTCCTGGGCCTGGGCTTCATCGGCCTGGAGCTGTACGAGTTCGCGCACCTGCTGCACGAAGGCGCCGGCCCGCAGCGCAGCGCCTTCCTGTCGTCGTTCTTCGCACTGGTGGGCACGCACGGCCTGCACGTGAGCTTCGGCATCATCTGGCTGGTCGTGCTGATGGTCCAGCTGCCCAAGCACGGCTTCACCGCCGCCAACCGCCGCCGCCTGATGTGCCTGTCGATGTTCTGGCACTTCCTGGACGTCGTGTGGATCGGCGTCTTCACCTTTGTCTACCTCATGGGATCGATGGCATGAGCGCCCCCGCACACACCGCCACCGCCGCACACGGCCACGGCGCACACGACAGCCACGGCCACGGCGACCATCACGACGACGGCCCCGTGAGCCACAGCACCTTCAAGGGCTACATGACCGGCTTCGTGCTGGCCGTGATCCTGACCGCGATCCCGTTCTGGCTCGTGATGGGCAAGGTGATCGCCAACCCGAGCACCACCGCCCTCGTCATCCTCGGCTTCGCCGTGGTGCAGATCGTGGTCCACATGGTGTACTTCCTGCACATGGACGCCAAGTCCGAAGGCGGCTGGAACATGCTGGCGCTGATCTTCACGCTGGTGCTCGTGGTCATCACGCTGGCCGGCTCGTTGTGGGTCATGTATCACATGAACACCAACATGATGCCGGCCATGGTCCACGACATGAAGAACATGCCCTGATGGCCCCGGCCGCCCGCCCGCGCTCCGTTGTCACGCGTGCGGCGCTGGCGGTCTGCGCCCTCCTCGCCTTTGCCGGCTTTCTTGCGCTCGGCACCTGGCAGGTCGAGCGCAGGGCCTGGAAGCTCGATCTCATCGCCCGCGTCGACCAGCGCGTGCACGCCCCGGCCGCCGACGCGCCGGCGCGACCCGAATGGCCCACGGTCAACGCGGCCAACGACGAATACCGGCACGTGCGCCTTCGCGGCACGTTCCTCCATGACAAGGAAGCGCTGGTGCAGGCCAGCACCCGGCTCGGTGCCGGCTTCTGGGTGCTGACCCCGCTGCGCACCGCCGACGGCAGCGTCGTGCTCGTCAACCGCGGCTTCGTGCCGCCTGAAGCGCGTGAACGCGCGGCGCGCACTGCCCCCGAGCCCCAGGGCGACACCACCGTGGCCGGCCTGCTGCGCCTGACCGAACCCAAGGGCGGCTTCCTGCGCACGAACGACCCCGCGGCCGACCGCTGGTTTTCGCGCGACGTGCAGGCCATTGCCGCCGCGCGCGGCCTGGCCGACGTGGCGCCCTACTTCGTCGATGCCGAGGGCGGCGCTGCGCCCGCACAGGCCGCGCCCACGTGGCCGGCGGGCGGCCTGACGGTCATCGCCTTTCCCAACAGCCACCTCGTCTACGCCCTCACCTGGTACGGGCTGGCGCTGATGGTGCTCGGCGCCTACGGGTTCGTGTGGCGCGACGACCGGCGCCGACGGGCATCGCAAGACGGTAGCGGCGAAAATGCACCGCATGCCGACGCCGCACGCCCCGACCCCGCCGATGCCCGCCGCGACTGACAAGCTCGTCGCGGTGGCCGGCGAGCTGCACGCCCCGCGCGCGGGCGTCGCGAGCCTGGACAACGCCATCGGCCACCAGAACATGCAGCAGCTGATCCAGCTGCGCTGGTTCGCCGTGGTCGGGCAGGTGGCCACCATCCTCGTGGTGCACTACGGCTTCGGCATCCGCCTGCCGCTGAACCACATGCTGCAGGTGCTCACCTGCCTGGCGCTGTTCAACATGGTGAGCCTGCTGCGCCTGCGCATCCATGGCCGCGTGACCAACGAAGAGCTGTTCGTCGCGCTGCTGGTCGACGTGGCCACGCTCACGGCCCAGCTGTACCTCAGCGGCGGCGCCACCAACCCCTTCGTCTTCCTGTACCTGCTGCAGGTGATCCTGGGCGCGGTGCTGCTCAAGGCCTGGTCGACCTGGACCATCGTGGTCATCACCGGCCTGTGCTTCGCGGGCCTGGCGCTGTTCTCGCGCCCGCTGCCCTTGCCGCTGGACCACGACCGCGGCCTGTGGAGCCCCTACGTGCAGGGCATGCTGGTGTGCTTCGCGCTCAATGCGGCGCTGCTGGTGGTCTTCATCACCCGCATCAGCCGCAACCTGCGCGTGCGCGACGCGCGGCTGGCCGACCTGCGCCAGCGCGCCTCCGAAGAGGAACACATCGTGCGCATGGGCCTGCTGGCCTCGGGCGCGGCGCACGAGCTGGGCACGCCGCTGGCCACGCTGGCCGTGATCCTGGGCGACTGGCGCCGGCTGCCGCACTTCAGCTCCGACCCCGAGCTGCTGCAGGAAGTGGCCGAGATGGAAGTGCAGATCCAGCGCTGCAAGAGCATCGTGAGCGGCATCCTGCTGTCGGCCGGCGAGACGCGCGGCGAGTCGTCCGAAGAAACCACCGTGCGCACCTTCCTGGACGACCTGGTCGAAGAATGGCGCACCACGCGCCCGGTCGAGGAGTTCGACTACGAGAACCTGTTCGGGCAGGATTTGCCCATGGTCTCCGACTCGGCCATCAAGCAGATGGTGTGCAACGTGCTCGACAACGCGCTCGAGGCCTCGCCGCACTGGCTGCGCCTGGAAGCCACGCACGACGCCGACGCACTCACCATCACCGTCACCGACGCGGGCCCCGGCTTCATGCCGGCCATCCTCGCGGAGTTCGGCAAGCCCTACCAGTCGAGCAAGGGCCGACCCGGCGGCGGGCTCGGCCTGTTCCTGGTGGTGAACGTGGCGCGCACCCTGGGCGGACGCGTCGCCGTGCGCAACCGCCCCGAGGGCGGCGCCATCGTGACCATCACGCTGCCGCTGGCGGCCATCGTGCTCGAAGAGGACGAGGAAGCAGCAACCACCCTCGCGGACAACGCCGCGCCCCCAGTCCCGAGCAGCCCATGACCCACACACCCGACACCGCCGAGGTCCGCCAGTTGCTCATCGTCGAGGACGACGAGGCCTTCGCGCGCACGCTCGCCCGCTCCTTCGAACGGCGCGGCTACGTGGTGGTGCATGCGCGCAACCTCGAGGAGGTGGAAGCGCTGCTTGAAGAAGGCGACGGCCCCTCGCCCGGCTACGCGGTGGTCGACCTGAAGCTCAACGGCGAGGCCTCGGGCCTGGCCTGCGTGCAGATGCTGCACCGGCACGACGCCGAAATGCTGATCGTGGTGCTCACCGGCTTCGCGAGCATCGCCACCGCCGTCGAGGCCATCAAGCTCGGCGCCTGCCACTACCTGGCCAAGCCCTCGAACACCGACGACATCGAGGCCGCCTTCGGCCGCGCCGCCGGCACCACCGAGGTCGAACTGACCAACCGCTCCACCTCGATCAAGACGCTGGAGTGGGAACGCATCCACGAAATGCTGGCCGAGACCGGCTTCAACATCTCGGAAACCGCGCGCCGGCTTGGCATGCATCGGCGCACATTGGCACGCAAACTCGGCAAACAGCAGGTCAAGTAACATGATCTGCCGGTTTCGCGATTTTTGCGGAACCAACACCGACCCCGGAGGCTCTGTTCCTGATGACGAATAGCCCGCCGCTGCAGCTGCAGCCCGCCCGTTCCACCGATCTGCAGAAAAAGCAGGCGTCCGCCGCGCGCGACCAGACCGCGATGGAAGAGCTCTTCAACGCCCTGAGCCACGGCCTGGGCCTGCTGCTGGCGATCGCCTCGCTGCCGATCCTGGTCTACAGCGCCGCCCAGAAGGGCCAGGCCGCGGCCGTGGTGGGCGCCTCGCTCTTCGCGGGCACGGCCATCGTGCTGTACCTGATCTCCACGCTGTACCACGCGCTGCCCATCGGCCGCGCCAAGGCCTGGTTCAACCGGCTCGACCACGCGGCCATCTACCTGTTCATCGCGGGTAGCTACATGCCCTTTCTGTTCGGCGTGCTGCGCGGCCCCTGGGGCTGGACGCTGTTCGGCGCCATCACCGCCGCCGCCGTGCTGGGCGTGAGCGCCAAGCTGTTCAACCGCCTGCAGCACCCGCTGTGGTCCACCGGCCTGTACGTGGCGATGGGCTGGATGGCGCTGATGGCGGCGGTGCCGCTGTACGAGCGCATGTCATCGGCGGGGCTGGCCTGGCTCGTGGCCGGCGGGCTGTTCTACACGGCCGGGGCCGTGGTGTTCCTGTTCGACAACAAGGTGCGCTACGCGCATTCGGTGTGGCACCTGTTCGTGCTGGCCGGCAGCACCTGCCACTTCTTCGCCGTGCTCTGGCACGCGCACGGCTGATCGCCCTTCATCAATAGTGGGGCGGGAGTTCGTCGCGCAGGTTGCGCGCGCCCCCGTCTTGTCCTGCGTTCTGGCTTTGCAGCCGCAGCTGCGCGACCTGCAGGATCAGGCTGTCGATCTGCTGCTGTTGCCGGTAGATCGTCATGTTCAACTGCTCGAGCAGGTCTTCGGCATAGCTCGACTTGATCTCGAGGTCGTTCAGGCGCTCTGTCACGTCGTTCGGTGAATGTTCCATGCCGCTATTGGACAGGAAGATCCACCGCCTTTCTTGACAGCGCCCCGCTCAGCGCCGGACCTTCGCCTCGAGCAGGTCGCCCATGCCGATGCGCCGGGCGAAGTCGATGCGCACGCGCTCCGACACCTCGAAGACCTCCGCCGCACCGTCGCCCACGAAGTCGATCAGCGAACGCATCGGCCGCGTGCCGGCCGGCAGGCCCACGATGCGCACGATGTCGTCGGCCACGGCCTGCGGATCGGCGTGCTCGGGCGTGAGGGCGGACAGGCGCTCGCCGATGCGGTCCATCACGCCGTCGTAGCGGCCGTAGGCGTCGGCGGTCGCCGCATCGGAGGGCTTGCCCGCACTCGGAAAGTGATCGGTTCCCCGCGTGAACGCGCCCGGCACGACGATCGAGGTCTCGATGCCGAAGCGCGCGACCTCGTAGGCCAGCGTCACGGCCAGCGAATCCATGGCCGCCTTGGCCGCGCCGTACGGCCCCATGAACGGCGGGAAGCCGCCCTTGGTGGTCGTGCTGCTGATCCACAGCATCAGCCCCGATTCCTGCTGGCGCAGGTACGGCAGCACCGCGCGGTTCACGCGTTGGGCGCCGAGCACGTTGGTGTCGAACGCCCGGGCGATGTCTTCCGGCGTGAAGGCCTCGGTCGGCCCGACCACGAGATGGCCCGCGTTCTGCATCACCACGTCGAGGCGGCCCTGCGCCTGGACGATGGTCGCCGCGGCGGCATCGGCGGAGGCCTGCGATAGCACGTCGAGTTCGAGGGGATGCAGCTGAAGCCCCTGGGCTTCGGCCAGGGCACGCAGCTCGGTCGCGCGCGCCTTGTTGCGGCCTGCGATGTCGCGCATGGAGGCATAGACGATGTGGCCCGCTTCGGCGAGCGCCTGCGCGCTGAGCCTGCCGATGCCGGAGCCGGCGCCAGTGACGAGGATGACGGATTGCATGATGAAACCCCTTGAATGAAGGTGGGAGGAAGAAAGGAAAGTCCGGTGGTCAGTGCACGCGGCGCTGCAGCAGATGGGCCAGCCACGCCGCCATCGATCCGAGTGCCGCCGCGCCGGCCAGCGTGGCGAACAGCGACAGCGAAGGGGGCTGGTGGACCGCGAAGAACGCGATCAGCCCGAGGAAGTAGCACGGCAGGTTGTTCAGCCGCGGCACGCTGCGCATCGACACCACGAGGAGCGCCACGAACAGCACCACCACCGGCAGCGCCGCGGCGCCCGCGACCGGGGCCAGCGCGGCGATGGCCAGGGCCGCGCCCTTGCCGATCAGCAGGCCCAGGCTCACGCAGACGAGGTTGAACACGCCGTCGCGTGCGGTCGCGCCGCGGGTGTAGAACGCCACCCAGCCGACGAACATCGCCCACACGGGCAGTTCGAGCACGAGCGCCATCGCCGAAGCGGCAGCGGCCACCACGGCCGCGGCGGCCGTGAACGCCGTGTAGGCGAGGCTGAAGAAGCGCGGGGTGGCCGCGCGGGGTGAAGGCGGGTGCATGGTGCGTGCTCCGTGGATGTCGTGAGAGGCCACTGCTCAGGCCACGCCGCCGTTGGCCCGCAGCACCTGCCCATTGACCCATCCCGCATCCGGCCCCGCCAGGAACGACACCACCGAGGCGATGTCTTCCGGCTGGCCCAGGCGCTGCAGCGGTGGCATCTGGGCGAAGGCCTGGATCTGCTCGTCGGTCTTGCCGTCCAGGAACAGCGAAGTCGCGACCGGCCCCGGTGCCACGGCGTTGACCGTGATGCGTCGGCCGCGCAGCTCCTTGGCGAAGACGTGCGTGAAGGCCTCGACCGCCGCCTTGGTGGCGTTGTAGATCGCGTAGCCCGGCATGTGCAGCGCCAGCGTGGTGCTCGAGAAGTTGACGATGCGGCCGCCCTCGGCGAGCCGGGTCGCGGCCTCGCGCAGGGTGTTGAAGGTGCCGCGCACGTTGATGTCGAAGGCGTGGTCGTAGAGCGCGTCGCTGTGCGCGGCCAGCGGCGCGGTCTGGAGCACGCCGGCGTTGTTGACCAGCACGTCGACCGGGCCGAGCTGCGCTTCGACGGTGTCGAACATCGCGCGCACCGCGTCGGCGTTCGCCACGTCGGCCTGCACCGCGAGGGCGCGGGCGCCGGTGGCCTTCAGCTCGGCGACCAGCGCTTCGGCCGGCGCAGCGCCCGCGGCGTAGTTGACGGCGACGGCGAACCCGTCGGCGGCGAGCCGGCGGGCGATGGCGGCGCCGATGCCGCGCGAGGCGCCGGTGACGAGGGCGACGCGGGTGGGCAGCGAAGCAGAAATGGCGGTGGTGTTCATGGCGCGATTCCTTGGGGGTGGTGAGTGGATGAATCGGATGTTCGGCCATTCCACCCAAAAGATAATCAGCACCCATTCGTCAATAAAATTCCATTTACTTAAACAATAGGCACGAAGGGCGACCCCATGGACCGCTTCCAGGAAATGCAGGCCTTCGTGCGCATCGCCGAGCGCCAGAGCTTCACGCAGGCCTCGGACGACCTGCAGATTCCGCGCGCCACCCTCACCACGCTGATCCAGCGGCTCGAATCGCGCCTGGGCGCCCGGCTGCTCGAGCGCACCACGCGCACCGTGCGCCTCACGCAGGACGGCGAGGCCCACTACCAGCGCTGCGTGCGGCTGCTGGCCGACGTTGAGGAAGCCGAAGGCGCGTTCACCCATGCGGCGCCGCAGGGCCTGTTGCGCGTGAACCTGCAGGGCACGCTGGCGCGGCACTTCGTGGTGCCGGCGCTGCCCGCCTTCCTCGCCCGCCATCCGGGCCTGCAGCTGCACATCGGCGAGGACGACCGGCTGGTCGACCTAGTGCGCGAAGGCGTCGATTGCGTGCTGCGCGCCGGCCCGCTGCAGGACTCGTCGCTGGTCGCGCAGCGCGTGGCGCTGCTGCCGCAGGTGACGGTGGCGAGCCCCGGCTACCTCGCGGCGCACGGCGAGCCCGTCGACCTCGCGGCGCTGGCCTCGCACCGCGCGGTGCACTACGTGTCGAGCAGCACGGGCAAGGCGCTGCCGCTCGAGTTCACGGTCGACGGTCAGGTCCGGCCCGTGCAGCTGGCCGCCACCGTGTCGGTGACCGGCGCCGACCTTTACACGGGCGCCGCCGTCGTGGGCCTCGGGTTGGTGCAGGTGCCGCGCTACCGCGTGGCGGCCGAGCTGGCGGACGGCCGCCTGCAGGCGGTGCTGCCGGGCTTTGCGCCGCCGCCGATGCCGGTCTCGGTGCTGTATCCGCAGAACCGGCAGCTGTCGTCGCGCGTGCGGGTGTTCACGCAGTGGCTGCGCGGTCTCTTCGCAGAAGACACCGCGCAAGCCTGAGCACGACTCAAGGCGCCTTGTACGACTTGGTGCTGTACAGCTCGACCGGCAGCTTCTGCAGCAGCGACAGGCCCGAGCCGACGTCCTTGGGCTTGGACTCGATGTAGTTGAAGAACACGTCGGCATCGAGCACGCCGATGTCCAGGCGCCGCGCCGCGGGCACGGCGGCCAGCGTCTTGTAGCCGTCGCCGCCGCTGGCGTTGAAGCTCAGCACGAACAGCTTGTAGGTCTTGTCCAGGTCGAGCGGGCCCCACACGCCGGTGCCGGGCGCGCGCACCTCGATGTTGCTGGCGCGCTGGCCGTTGGCCTGCGTGGCATCGACGTCGAAGCGCAGGCCGCCGGTGTACGGATACGGGCCGGTGGAGCCGCCCGGGCCGTACACGGCCTGCAGGCCGTCTTCGAGCATGCCCTTGACCTCGCGGCCGGTGATGTCGAGGCGGAACAGCATGTTGCCGAAGGGCAGCACCTGGATCACGCTCGCCGCCGTGACGTTGCCCGGCACCAGCGGAATGCGCGCGCCGCCGCCGCTTTGCAGCGAGATGTCGGCGCCGCCGTACTTGCTGTGGCCGATCTCCAGGTAGGCCTGCGCCGCCATCTGCTGGATGTCGCCGCCCCGCAGGCTCACGCTGCCCAGCGCGTTGCACGAGACGCTGGAACGCGAGTAGTCGACGGTGCCCGTGCCGCCGGGCACGCGGCGCGAGCACAGCTCTTCGGTCACGCTGGCCACCAGCGTGGTGTTGAACACCGCCACCTTGTCCTTGAAGGGCTGCAGCACGGCGGTGGCCGTGGCGTCGGGCGCGGTCACGCGCAGGAAGCCGCTGGCCGCAACGTCGGCCAGGATGGCGCTGCGCTGGTTGGCATCGGCGGGCTTGCCGCCGACGCGGAAGTCGTCGCCGATCAGCACGTGCGGCGTGCCGCTGCAGGCCGTGACGTCGCCCTTCTCGTCGAAGCTCACCTTGAGCTCGCCGACCACCTGGCTGTACTCCCAGGCGTGAACCAGGCAGACCTTCTTGCCGTCCTTGTCGGTCAGCGCCGTGGGGTAGGCGCCGGCCGGCGAGCCCACGCCGTAGCGGGCGAGCGCGTCGGGGCCGATGAGCGTGTGCGAATCGCCGCCGACCACGACGTCGACGCCGCTCAGGCGCGACGCCACCTGCTTGTCGTACGCATAGCCGATGTGGCTCATGACGACGATCTTGTTCACGCCCTGCGCACGCAGCAGGTCGATCTCGCGCTGGGCGGCGACGGTCTCGTCCTCGAAGGTGGTGTCGGGGTCGGGGCTGGACGAGGCCTTGGTCTTGCCCGCGATGGTCAGGCCGACCAGGCCGATCTTCTCGCCGCCGCGCTCGAGCACCGTCGAGCGCTTCACGTAGCCGGGCGCCTTCGACGGATGCAGCGCCGATTGGGCGCCGAAGTTCACGTTGGCGCTGAGCACCGGCGTCTGGCAGCTGCCCTTGCGCAGCAGGTCGAGAAAGCCCTTCAGGCCGGTGTCGCCCTTGTCGAACTCGTGGTTGCCCAACGTGAAGGCGTCGAAGCACACGGTGTTCATCAGCGCCGCATCGGCCTCGCCGTCGGCGCCCGCGCGGTTGAAGTACAGGGTGCCGGTGAGCGCGTCGCCGGCATGCAGCTTCAGCACGTTCGGCGACTGGGCCGCGAGCGCCTGGATCGCCGCGGTGACGCGCGGAAAGCCCGCCGCATTGACCGTGACCGCCACCGGCGCGCCGCCGCCCGCGTTGAGCTGCAGTGTCTTGTCCTTGGCTTCGAGGTTCGAGTGGTGGTCGTCGATGTGCAGGATCGTGAGGTCGATCGCCTTGCCCTGCGGCGCCGGTGCAGGCGCAGGTGCCGGCGGCGCCACGGCGATCGGCGGGAACGCGACACCGCCGCCTCCACCGCCACCGCATGCGGCCATCACGCAGGCTGCAATCACCGTGGCAGCTGCTCCCACGACACGTCGACTGTTGTTCATCACCATCTCGCACTCCGCTCCTGTTGATCGAGCGGGGATGCTGGCAACGGCGCATGACGTGTCCATGAAAGCACCTCATCGGGTGCGGGGTGAGGTGACTCAGGCGTTCTGGCCGAGCGCTTCAGCGTGGCCTCGTGCAGGCTCGTCGCCGCGCAGGAATGCAAACACCACCACTGCCGTCAACACCGTCACCCCGGCCAGCACGCACAACAGCATCCCGAACGCCACGCCATACGCATGCAGCAGCGCCGCGCGGTCCATGCCCGGCAGCAAAGCCAGCGCTTGCGCCAGGTCGCCCGTCGCCACGCGCTGCGCCGCCTGCGACACCGCCGCGGACGAAGGCGACGATGACGCTTTCAGCTGCAGCGCCACGAGGGCCGTGAGCCCCGCCCCCACCAGCGCCAGCGCAATGCCCTCCCCCGCGACCCGCACGGTGTTGAAGATGCCCGACGCCATGCCCGCCCGCTCGCGCGGCACCACGCTCACGGCCAGGCCGTCCATCAGCCCCCAGGGCAGGCCGATGCCCGCGCCGATCAAGAGCAGCGGGCCCACGAGGCCGTGCAAGGGCGTGCCCGGTGCACAGCGGCTGAGCCACACGAGCCCCGCTGCGCACACCAACAATCCCGCGGCCGAGATCACGCCCGCCGAGAAGCGGTGCGCGAGCCACGCGGCCAGCGTCGGCACCACGAGGATCGGCCCCGACAGCGCGAACATGAAACCGCCCGCCTCCAGCGCGCTGCGTCCTTCGAGCCCGATGAAGCGGATCGGCAGCAGCACCAGCAGCACGACAAAGCCGTAGGCCGGCGCTGCGGCCAGCAGCTGCACGCCGACGAAGCGCGGAAAGCGGAACAGCGACAGGTCGAGCATCGGATGCGCCACGCGCCGCTCGATGGCGATGAAGGCCGCGCCCATGGCCAGCGCGCCGGCCAGTGCCGCCAGCACCCACGGGCTGGCCCAGCCGCTGTCGGGCGCCTGCAGCACGCCCAGCGTGAGCAGGCTCAGCGCGGCCGTGAAGCTGAGCGTGCCCGGCACATCCAACCCCATCGCCTGCGGGTTGCGCGACTCGCGCATGCGCGGCGCGGCCAGGCACAGCGCGACGAGGCTCACGGCGCCGGGGCTCAGCATCACGGCGTGCCAGCCGACGGTGTCGGCCAGCCAGCCCGAGAGGATCGATCCGCACGACAGCCCCACGCCGAACGAGGTGCCGATGAGGCTGAACGCCCGCAACCGCGCGGGCCCGTCGAACACCTGCGCCAGCGCTGCCGTGCCGGCCGCGAAGGCCGCCGCCGAGCCCAGCCCCTGCACGGCGCGCGCGAGGTCGAAGGCGACGATGCCCGACGCCAGCGTCAGCAGCGCGCTGCTCAGCGCCACCACCGCCAGCCCCAGCAGGAAGACGCGCTTGCGCCCGTACGCATCGGCCAGCGCGCCGGCCGCCATCAGCGTGGCGCCGAAGCTCAGCATGAAGGCGTTGGTCACCCAGTTGAGCTGCACCGGCGTGCTGCCCAGCGCGTCGCGGATCGCGGGCAGCACCACGGCCGGGCCGGTGAAGCTCAGCGGCATGCCGAGCGCGGCCAGGCAGACGGCGGCGAGCAGCCAGGCCTTGTTGGAATCGGGGGAGGACATCGGGAGGGCTTTCACGCGGGAGAAGGAAAAGGGGAATGCGTGAAGCGAAGATAAAAAGGATTCAATGAAACGAAAATGTGCCCTCAGCTCCTCACACTGCCAACCCCAGGTTGCCAATCAAGCCCATGGACAGCTTCAGCGGACTCGAATCCTTCGTGCGGGCGGCCGACCTGCAGAGCTTTGCGCGGGCGGGCCGCGACCTGGGCATCTCGGCCTCGGCCGTGGGCAAGAACGTCGCGCGGCTCGAGGCGCAGATGGGCGTGCGGCTGTTCCACCGCACCACGCGGCAGGTGCGGCTCACGGCCGAGGGCGCGATGTTCCACGAACGCTGCCGCCGCATCCTCGACGAGCTCAGCGATGCGCGTGCCATGCTGCAGGACGCCGTCGCCACGCCGCGCGGCCGCCTGCGCGTGAGCCTGCCGACCATCGGCTACCGCTTTCTGCTGCCGATCCTGCCGGCGTTCAGGGCACGCTTTCCCGAGATCGAACTCGACCTCGACTTCAACGACCGGCTGGTCGACGTGGTGGCCGAGGGTGTCGACGTGGCGATCCGCAGCGGCGAGCTGGTCGATTCACAGCTCGTGGCACGCCGGCTCGGCCCGTTCAGCTTCGTGCTCGCGGCCTCGCCGGCCTACCTGGCGCAACACGGCGTGCCGCAGGTGCCGGCCGACCTCGCCCGCCACAGCTGCCTGCGCTACAAGTTCGTGACCGGCGGAAAGATCGAAGATTGGGACCTGCCCGGCCTGCCGCCCCAGCTGCCGCCGGGCCTGGTCTGCAACAACATGGAAGCCATGCTGGGCGCCGCCGTCGCGGGCCTGGGCATTGCGTACATGCCCGACTTCCTGGCGCGCGACGCGCTGCGCCGCGGCGAGCTGCAGCGCGTGCTGGCCGCGCACCTCGTGCGGCAGGGACAGTTCTCGGCGCTGTGGCCGTCGAGCCGGCAGTTGTCGCCGAAGGTGCGGGCGTTTGTCGACTTCGCGGGTGAGCACATGTTCAGGGACGATGGCTCGGAAACATCGAAAGACTGAATTCAGACCATAATCGGTCCGATCGACAACCGCAGGTGAGCCCCATGAATTTCTCCACGCAGGTCAAACCCATCAGCTATCTCAAGAGCCATGCCGCGGACATCGTGAAGACCCTCTCGGACACCCGCGAGCCGCTGGTCATCACACAGAATGGCGAAGCCAAGCTCGTGGTGATGGATGTCCGCTCCTTCGAAGAGCAGGAAGCGACCCTCGCGCTGCTGAAAGTGCTGGCGCTCGGCAACCGCGAAATCGAACAGGGCCAATTCCGGTCCGCGGACGATGTGTTCGCCGATCTGGACCAAGAAGACGCCCCATGAAGGTGGTGTTCCTGCGGTCCGCCGAAGCCGACCTGAAGGACCTGAGGCGCTACCTGCTCAAGAACTTCGGCGCGGACACCTGGGCGGCGAGCTACGCAAAGATCAAGCAATCCGTCGCGATGATCGCGGCCCATCCCCAGGCAGGCCGGATTCCCGAGGAACTGGAAGACCTGAACGCGGCCCAGTACCGGCAGGTCATCTCGGGCATGAACCGCATCATCTACGAGGTGCGACTGGACACCGCCTACATCCACGTCGTCTGCGACACGCGCAGGGACCTGAAGGGCCTGCTCATGCGGCGCCTCGTTGGCGCCGTATGAGCCCGATGCAGTACGCGGCCTGAGACGCCCGGCGTGCGACTACGCCGCCGCTTCCACCAGCTGACGCTCCGCCTGTTCGCCGACAGTCACGGCGGGTGCCTCGACAGGCGCCACGGACTTCGCCTGGCTCAGCGCCAACGCCACCTGCAACGGATACAGCGTGCGCACATCGCCCTCGGCCTTGTTGCTCACCGTCGTGCCGGCGGCCTCGCTCATGCGGGCCGTGCGCACCGCGTCGAGCCGGTGGGTCGGCACCATGAACGGCGAGTGCGTCGTGTACAGGATCTGGTTGCTGAAGTCGTGCTCCAGGTGCGCCAGCAGATCGGCCTGCGAATGCGCGTGCAGGTGCAGGCCGGGCTCGTCCAGCAGCAGGATCGCATCGGCCGCGCCCTTCGTGTCCGCGAAGAACGCGACGTAGAACGAGAAGAACCACTGGAAGCCGCGGCTGCGTTCGTCGAGGTTCACTTCCACCTCGTAGGCGGCGTTGGGGTCGGACACCAGCGTCTCCAGGTGCTGCCCGTCGAGGTTGAAGCGGACCTTGAGTTCGCGGTCCTTCCACACGCGGCGGATTTCCGACGTGACGACCGAGCCCGCCCGGTTCACCAACTGGTTGCGCGTCGCCAGGTCGTTCTTCGCCAGCAGGTCCTGCAGCTGCTGCGGGTCGAGCCCCGCCACCTGGCACAGCTTCTCGAAATTGCGCTCGCCCGCCGTGCGCTCGCCCCAGCCCTTGCGCGTGAGGTACTCGGCGATGTTCTGGCGGCCGGGCAGCGAGGCGTAGTCCTCGACGTAGATGAAGCGCGGCATTTTCTCCAGCACCCAGGCGCGGGCGCGGGCCAGCGCGGGCTGGTCGTTGTCGATCGTGCGCGCCAGTTCCTCGAGCTCGGTCAGCATCTGCGCCTGCTTGTCGGCGATCTCGGCGCCGGCCGTGGCCAGTGCCTGGCGCAGCGCCTGCAGCGCCAGCAGCGCGCCGGCCGACCACTTGACGAAGTCGGGGCTCGGGATCATGGCGGCGTCGAAGGCGTCGGCTTCCTGTTCGAGCGCGGCCTTCAGCTCGTCGGCGACCTTCTCGGCCGCGGCCTTCACGGCGGGCACGATCTTGCGCACCTTGGCCTTGATGTCGCTCACGTCGATCGACAGCGGGCCCAGGCCCTCGAAGCCGGTCGTGCGCGTGGCGCCGTAGCCGCGGCCGGCCGTGACCTGGCGCACGCCGGCCGCGCGCGGCAGGATGGCGGCGAGCGCCAGCTGTTCGGAGGCGTCGAGGTCCCAGCGCGTGTGCACGACGGGAGTGTCGTCGGTGCATTCGTCCAGGCGGCGGTGCCGGGGAAAGTCCTTGATGGGGCTGAGTGCCGTGAGCCCGTCAGTCGGGTTCAGGCTGTGCAACGCGCGCAGCAGGTTCGACTTGCCGCTGTCATTTCGGCCGAGGATCGCTGTGATCTGGGAGGAATCGATGGAGCCGCTGTCGTGGATCGAGCGATAGTTGGTGATCTGGAATGACGCCAAGCGCATGCAGGAATTTCTCTTCTGAATTGAATACGGGGCCGGGGAATGTATTGCATCCCCGGCCCCGTCCTGCCGATCGCGGAAGAAAAAAACTGTACGGGCCTGCGCGGCCCTACTCGGCCGCGCGGCGCAGCGTGTCGACCACCGGCCGGCGCAGCACATCGCGCAGGCCCCACCACCCCGCCGCCAGCGCGAGCACCGCGCCGGCCAGCGCGCCCGCCACCGGCACGAGCGGCGACGCGGTCCAGGTGAACTCGAACACGTAGCGCGCCAGCCCCCAGCCGATCACCGAGGCCACGATGCTCGCCAGGAAGCCCGCGAGCAGGCCCACGCCCACCAGCTCGGCGCGCTGCACCTGCCGCAGCAGGCTGGCGCGTGCGCCCACGGCGCGCATCACGGCGAACTCGCGCGCACGTTCTTCGCGCGTGGCGGTCACGGCGGCGAACAGCACCACCAGCCCGGCCGCCAGCGTGAAGCCGAACAAAAACTCGACCGCGCGCACCACCTGGTCGAGCACGCGCTGCACCTGGTTGATGGTGGCGCTCATGTCGACGTTGGTCACGTTGGGAAAGCTGCGCACCAGCGCGTTGTCGAAGCCGCGCGTCTCGGGCGCGCGGAAGGCGCCCATGTAGGTCACGGGCACGTCGGCCAGCGAGGCCACGGTGTACATCACGAAGAAGTTGGCGTGCAGCGAGCCCCAGTCGACCTTGCGCAGCGAGGTGATGCGCGCGTCGTTCTGCATGCCGCCGATGTCGAAGCGCAGGGTGTCGCCCAGCTTCAGGCCCAGCGTCTGGGCCAGGCCTTCTTCCACGCTCACCTCGTTCTTCGCCTCGGGCGTCCAGGCGCCGGCGGTGACGCTGTTGTGCGCGGGCGCCTCGGTGCTGTTGCTCAGGTTGAACTCGCGGTCCACCAGGCGCTTGGCGCGGTCCTCGGTGTAGTCGTCGGGCGTCACGGGCTTGTCGTTGATCGCCACCAGCCGGCCGCGGATCATCGGGTACCAGTCGAACTTGGCGACGCCCGCGTCGCGCAGCGTCTTCTGGAACGCCTCGCTCTGCTCGGGCATCACGTTGATGACGAAGCGGTTGGGTGCGTCCGGCGGCGTGGCCTTGCGCCAGCTCGCCACGAGGTCGGTGCGCAGCAGCACCAGCAGCACCAGCGCCAGCAGGCCCACGGCCAGCGCGCTCACCTGCACCACGGCGTAGGCCGGGCGCGCCGAGATCTGCCGCGTGGCCAGCACCAGCCAGCGCGGCGCGGTGGTCTCGCTGACGCTGCGGCGCAGCACCTTCACGGCGAGCCAGCTCAGCAGCGCGAACACGGCCACGGCGCCGGCAAAGCCGCCGACCGCAATGAGGCCCAGCTTGAGGTCGCTGCTGGCCGCCATCAACAGCGCCGCGAAGCCCGCCACGCCGATGCCGAGCACGGCGAGCGACGCGGGCTTGAGCCCGCCCACGTCACGACGGATCACGCGCAGCGGCGGCACGCGCGCCAGCTGCAGCACCGGCGGCAGGCCGAAGGCAAACAGCAGCGTGAGCCCCATGCCCAGGCCGAAGGCCACGGGCCACAGCGTGGCGGCGGGCAAGGCGGTCTCGACCAGCCCGGCCAGCAGCAGCACGAACACGTAGTGCACGGCGAAGCCGATGGCCACGCCGATCGCGCTCGCCACGGTGCCGATCACTGCGAACTCGAAGGCGTAGGCCGCGGCGATGGTGCGCTGGCTCTGGCCCAGCACGCGCAGCATGGCGCAGTCGTCCAGGTGGCTGGCCGCGAAGCCGCGCGCCGCCAGCGCCACGGCCACGGCCGACAGCAGCGCCGCGAGCAGCGCGACCAGGCTCAGGAATTTCTCGGCGCGGTCCAGGGTCTGGCGCATCTCGGGCCGGCCGCCTTCGAAGGAGTCGAGCCGCACGCCGCGCAGCTCGCCCTTCTTGATGGTGGCATCGGCCCATTCGGTGAAACGCTTCACGGCGGCGTCGTCGCCCGCCACGGCGTAGCGGTAGCCCACGCGGCTGGCCGGCTGCACGAGGCCGGTGCGCGCCACGTCGGCCTGGTTGAGCATCACGCGCGGCGAAAAACTCATGAAGCCCGCGCCCCGATCCGGCTCGAGCGTGATCACGCGGCCCACGCGCAGGCCGGTGTCGCCCAGCAGCAGCGTGTCGCCGACCTTCAGGCCCAGCGAGTCGAGCAGCGAGGCATCGACCCAGACCTCGCCCGACGCCGGCACGTCGCGCGTCACCGCGCCCGCGCCCTCGGCCGTGGTGGCCGTCTGCAGGTTGCCGCGCAGCGGGTAGCCCGGCGTCACGGCCTTCAGGGCCACGAGCTTGCTGGCGCCGCCCTGGGCGTCCTCGGCCCGCGCCATGGTGGGGAAGCCGAAGGTGCCGGTGCCCGCCAGGCCCAGCGACTTGGCCTGTGCGATGAAGGTCTCGGGCGTCGGGTTGTCGCTCACGACCACCGCGTCGCCGCCCAGCAGCTGGCGCGCGTCGCGCTGCAGCCCGCCCTGCAATCGGTCGGCGAAGAAGCCGACCGCCGTGAGCGCGGCCACGGCCAGCACCACGGCCACGATCAAGAGGCGCAGCTCGCCGGCGCGCAGGTCGCGCCAGAGCGTGCGCCAGCCAAGGCGAAGGGAAGCGTTCATGGCGCGAACGATAGCCGACGCCTACCGGCACCGGCGGACTCAAGGGTTATTGAATGAAAGGGCCGCCAGGTGTTGCCCGCTGCGCGGACCTGTCGCACGATGCGAAAAAACGAAGGAGCGCGTGTCGATGACGACCCCACCCGCCCGGCAGCGCCCCGGCTCAGGGCAACACGACGAGGCCCGGCGCGCCAGCTTCCACGCGGCCGATGACCGCCGCCTGCCCGAAGCCTTCGTTGCGGAAGATCTCCAGCACCGCCTCGACCGCCTCGGGCGCGCAGCTCACGAGCAGGCCGCCCGAGGTCTGCGGATCGGTCATGAGCGCCTGCGCGGTGGCCGGCAGGCCTTCATGCAGTTGCACATCGGCGCCGTAGCCCGCCCAGTTGCGGCCCGACGCGCCGGTGACCAGCCCGCCACCGGCCATGGCGATCACGTTGTCCAGCAGCGGCACGCGCGACCATTCGACCACCGCCGCGAGCCCCGCGCCGCGCGCGAGTTCGAGCGCGTGGCCGGCCAGGCCGAAGCCGGTGACGTCGGTCAGCGCATGCACGCCGTCGAGCGCCGACAGCGCGATGCCGGGCGTGTTGAGCTTGGTGGTGTTCTCGATCAGCTGGCGGTAGCCGGCCTCGGACAGCTGCTGCTTCTTGAGCGCCGCCGACAGCACGCCCACGCCCAGCGGCTTGCCCAGCACCAGCACGTCGCCGGCCTGCGCATCGGCGTTGCGCCGCACGCGCTTGGGGTGCACCAGCCCCATCGCGACCAGCCCGTAGATCGGCTCGACCGAATCGATGGTGTGGCCGCCCGCAATGGGAATGCCGGCCGCGCGGCACACGTCCTGCCCGCCGCGCACGATCTCGGCGATGACTTCCACCGGCAGCTGGTTGATCGGCATGGCGACCAGCGCCAGCGCCATGATCGGGCGCCCGCCCATCGCGTAGACGTCGCTGATCGCGTTGGTCGCTGCGATGCGGCCGAACTCGTAGGGGTCGTCCACGATGGGCATGAAGAAATCGGTGGTGGCGATCAGCGCCTGCTCGTCGTTGAGCCGGTAGACTGCCGCGTCGTCGGCGGTCTCGATGCCGACCATGAGCTCGGGCGGAATCAGCCCGCCCGCATGGTTCTTGAGGATCTGCGACAGCACGCCCGGCGCGATCTTGCAGCCGCAGCCGCCCCCATGCGAGAAGCTGGTGAGCCGCAGCGGCGCCAACGGATTCAGGAGCTTGGAAGGTGCGGCTTCGATCATGGCAGCGGGTCGGTCGAATGGAACAAGCCGCGATTATCGAAGCCCGCACCGCCCTGTGCCCGAGTGCCCCGACACACCCTTTTCTTTTTCCACTGAACGCGTCATCACACCATGCAAACGAAACAAACCGTGTCCCGGCTCGCGCTCGCGCTGGCCCTGTCCCTCACCGCCGTGGGCGCCTTCGCCCAGGGCGTGCTGCGCGTGTCGGCCATTCCCGACGAGGCGCCCACCGAGCTGCAGCGCAAGTTCACGCCGCTGGGCGATTACCTGAAGAAGGAAACCGGCATGGACGTGCAGTTCACGCCCGTGACCGACTACGCCGCCGTGGTCGAAGGCCTGGCGACGAACAAGATCGACATGGCGTGGCTGGGCGGCTTCACCTTCGTGCAGGCGCGCATCCGCACCAACGGCGGCGCGGTGCCGATCGTGCAGCGCGCGGAGGACGAGGTGTTCACCAGCAAGTTCATCGTGCCGATCGACAGCCCCGCCAAGACGCTGGCCGACCTGAAGGGCAAGACCTTCGCCTTCGGCGCGCCCTCGTCCACCTCGGGCAGCCTGATGCCGCGCTACTTCCTGCTGCAGGCCGGCATCAACCCCGAGAAGGACTTCAAGACCGTCGCGTTCTCGGGCGCGCACGACGCCACCGTGGCCTTCGTGGCCGCCTCGCGCGCCGAAGCGGGCGTGCTCAACGCCTCGGTGTGGGACAAGCTGGTCGAGGCCAAGAACCCCAACGCCGCCAAGGTGCGCGTGCTGGCCACCACGCCGACCTACTACGACTACAACTGGACCGTGCGCCCGGGCCTGGACGCCGCCGTGACGAAGAAGCTGACCGACGCCTTCCTGAAGCTGGACCCGGCCAACCCGGCGCACAAGGAGATCATGGCGCTGCAGCGCGCGAGCAAGTTCATTCCCACCAAGTCGTCGAACTACGACGGCATCGAGACGGCGGGCAAGTCGGTCGGCCTGATCAAGTGAGCGGAATGCGCGGATGAGTTTTTCGCTCGACGCCGCGGGCGTGGTGCACCCCAACGGCCAGCGCGCGCTGGCCGGGGTGACGCTGGCCGCGCGCGACGGCGAGCGCATCGCCGTCATCGGGCCTTCGGGCGCGGGCAAGACCACGCTGCTGCGCGTGCTCGGCGCGGCGCTGCGGCCCGGCGAAGGCCAGGTGCAGGCGCTGGGCCAGCACCCGTGGCGGCTGCCGGCGCGTGCGCTCAAGCAGCTGCGCGCGCGCATCGGCACCGTGCACCAGGCACCGCCGATCGCGCCGCGCCTGCGCGTGGTCACGGCCGTGCTCGCGGGCCGGCTCGGCCAGTGGTCGACGGCGCGCGCGCTGGGTTCGCTGTTCTATCCGTCCGACATCGCGGGCGCGCACGCGGCGCTGGCCCGGCTCGCGCTCGAAGACCGGCTGTTCGACCGCTGCGACCGCCTCTCGGGCGGCCAGCTGCAGCGCGTGGGCATCGCGCGCGTGCTGTACCAGCGCCCCGCACTGCTGCTGGCGGACGAGCCGGTGTCCGCGCTCGACCCCACGCTGGCGCACGCGGCCGTGGGCCAGCTGGTGGCGCAGAGCGAATCGACCGGCGCCACGCTGGTCGCGTCGCTGCACGCGGTCGACCTGGCGCTGCGCTGGTTTCCGCGCATCGTGGGCATGCGCGGCGGGCAGGTCGCCTTCGACCTGCCGGCCGCCGAAGTGACGCCGGCGCTGCTCGAGGCGCTCTACGCGAGCGAAGGCGGCGTGGCGACGCAAGGGCCGGTCGCCCTCACGGCAGGCACCGCCGAGCCGGCCTTCCACCGGCCGGACTGCCCGTGACGGCAACACTCGCCCGCCCCGCCTTGCGCGATCCGCACGCGGGCCGCCGCCTGGCCGGCTGGCTCGCGGCGCTGGCCGTCGCCTGGCCGGTGCTCGCGCTCTCCGAATTCAAGCCCTGGGCGTTGTTCGGCAGCGGCAACCTCGCGGTCATCGGCGGCTTTCTTGCGGGCTTCTTTCCGCCCGACAGCTCGCCGGCCTTTCTCGCCTTGCTTGCCAAGGCCACGCTCGAGACCCTGGCCATGGCCACGGCCGGCACGGCCATGGCGCTGCTGATCGGCGCGCCGCTGGGCTTCGTGACCACGCGTGCGCTGTCCATCTCTCGCATCGGGCCCGGCCCCGGCCGCGTGCAGGCCGGCATCGTCCGCCAAGCAGCGCGCTGGCTGCTGATGGTGCTGCGCGCCATTCCCGAGATCGTGTGGGCGCTGCTGTTCGTGCGCGCGCTCGGGCTCGGCCCCGCGGCCGGCGTGCTGGCGCTGGCCATCACCTACGGCGGCATGCTCGGCAAGGTCTACGCCGAGATCCTCGAATCGACCGACACGCGCCCCGCGCGCGCGCTGCTCGAAAGCGGCAGCGGCCGGCTCACGGCGCTGTGCTACGGCCTGCTGCCGCACACGGCGCAGGAGCTGGCCTCGTACACCGTGTACCGCTGGGAATGCGCGGTGCGCGCCTCGGTGGTGATGGGCTTCGTGGGCGCGGGCGGCCTCGGGCAGCTGATGGACCAGTCGATGAAGATGCTCAACGGCGGCGAGGCCAGCAGCATCCTGCTGGTGTTTCTCGCGCTCGTGCTGCTGGCCGACATGCTGAGCAACGCATTGCGAAAGCTCCTGGCATGACGACGCTTCCGCCTCGCCCTCCTTTGTGCCTGCGCTGCTGGCTCGCCGTCGCGCTGATCGCCGCGGCGGTGATCGCGAGCTTCGTCTACCTGGGCATCGACTACGGCGCGCTGGGCTCGGCCGAATCGCTCCAGCTCATGGGCAAGTTCATCGCCGAGTTCTTCCCGCCCGACGTGTCGCCCGAGTTCCTCGCCAAGGTCGGCCACGGCGCGCTGCAGACGCTGGCCGTGTCGGCGCTGGGCACCGTGCTGGCCGCCGTGGCGGGCGCCGTGCTCGCGCTGCCGGCGTCGGGGCGCATCGGCGGGCCGCTGCGCCACGGCGCGCGCTTCGTGCTCAACTTCCTGCGCAGCGTGCCCGAGCTGGTATGGGCCGCGCTGATGGTGCTGGCCGCCGGCATCGGGCCGTTCGCGGGGGCACTGGCGCTGTCGCTGCACACGACCGGCGTGCTCGGCCGTCTCTTTGCCGAAGCGCTGGAGAACGCGCCGCGCGAGCCTGAGCAGGCGCTGGCGCTCTCGGGCGCCGGCCCGGTCGCCGCCTTCAGCTACGCCAGCCTGCCGATCGTTCTGCCGCAGTGGGTGGCCTACACGCTCTACCGCTGGGAAATGAACATCCGCATGGCGGCCGTGCTGGGCTTCGTGGGCGGCGGCGGGCTGGGCCAGCTGCTGTACTTCCACCTGTCGATCTTCCAGCAGCAGCAGGCGATGACGGTGCTGATCGCGATGTTCGTGCTGGTCACCTTTGTCGACTTGGCGAGTGCTCGCTTGCGAAAAGGCCTAGGTCCCGCCTACGCCTGAGTGGCCGACAATGGCGGCATGAGGTCCCTTCAGCCATGAGTCATCGCCAGCCCGTTCGGGTGGCCGACCGCCACGCCTTCGATTCGATCATCGACGCCCGCTCGCCCGCCGAGTTCGCGCTCGACCACATCCCCGGCGCCATCAACTGCCCCGTGCTCAACGACGAGGAGCGCCACATCGTCGGCACGGTCTACGTGCAGACCGGCGCCTTCGAAGCACGCCGCATCGGCGGCGCCATGGTGGCGGCCAACATCGCGACGCACCTGCGCGACACGCTGGCCGACCGGCCTGAGAAGTGGAAGCCGCTGGTCTACTGCTGGCGCGGCGGCATGCGCAGCGGCTCGATGGTCACCTGGCTGCGGCTCGTGGGCTGGGACGCGCAGCAGCTCGCGGGCGGCTACAAGAGCTTTCGCCGGCACGTGATCTCGCAGCTCGACGCGCTGACGCCGCAGCTCGACCTGCGCGTGGTCTGCGGTGCCACCGGCAGCGCCAAGACGCGCGTGCTGCACGCGCTGGCCGAGCGCGGTGCGCAAGTGCTCGACCTGGAAGCCTTCGCCAACCACAAGGGCTCGCTGCTCGGCGCGCTGCCGGGCGTGGCGCAGCCTTCGCAAAAGCAGTTCGAGACGCGCATCGCGACCGTGCTCGAAGCCATCGACCTCTCGCGCCCGCTGTATGTCGAGGGCGAGAGCGTGCGCATCGGGCGGCTGTCGCTGCCGCTGTCGCTGGTGGCGCAGATGCGCGCCGCGCCGTGCATCGAGGTGGAAGCCACGCCCGAGGCGCGGCTGGCCTACCTGCTGCGCGACTACGCCTACCTGGGCGACGACCGCGCGGCGCTCGCCGAGAAGATGGGCGTGCTCAAGGAACTGCAGGGCAAGGAAACGGTGACGCGCTGGCAGCAGTGGGCCCACGAGGCCGACCTGCCGCACCTGTTCGCCGAGCTGATGTCCTTGCACTACGACCCGCACTACCAGAAGTCGCAGGAGACGCACTTTCGCGCGTGGGCCAAGCGCCAGCGCGTGGGAGCAACCGACCTCTCGGATCAGGGCATCGAGGCCGTGGCCGACGCGGTGCTGGCGCTCGGCGCACCGAGCCCGTTGGCGTAAAGCACGCCGCGCGGCGCGCGGCACAGCCCCCAGAACCGCAGGCCGCTGAGCTCGGCCATGCGCACGCCCATCGCGGTCGGCGCCGAGATGGTTGCCATCGCCGCGATGCCCAGGCGCGCGCACTTACGCACCAGCTCGTGGCTGCCGCGGCTGGACATCAGCACGAAGCCGGGCTCCTGCAGCCGATTCGCGCGCGCCAGCGCGCCGAGCAGCTTGTCGAGCGCGTTGTGGCGGCCGACGTCTTCCATCAGGTCGGTGAGTTCGCCGTCCACCGTGGCCCAGGCCGCCGCATGGATCGCACCGGCTTCGGCATTGAGCACCTGGCGCAGCGGCATGGCGGCGAAGGCGCGCAGCACGGTGGCCAGGTCGATGCGTTCGATCCAGTCGCGCGGCGGCACGCGCTGCGGCGACAGGTCGAGCCCCGCGAAACTTTCGACGCCGCACACGCCGCAGCCGGTGCGGCCCGCGAGGCTGCGGCGCCGGTCCTTCAGGCGTTCGAAGCTGCGCGTGGACACTTCGAGCTGCACCTCGATGCCCGGCATGCCTTCGGGCAGGCCCGCATCGAGGGCCTCGACCGTTCGCACGTCGATGCCGCGGCAATCGTCGGCGCTGTCGAGGATGCCTTCGCTGAGTGCAAAGCCCAGCGCGAAGGCCTCGAGGTCCTGCGGCGTGGCCATCATCACCGCGTGCGAGACACCGTTGAACACCAGCGCCACCGGCACCTCGGCGGCCAGCGTGTCGTCGCGCACCACGCCTTCGGGCGCGAGGCCGCGCTCGCCGAAGACGTGCACGGCATGCCGCGCGAGGGGCTGCAGGGCGTCGGGTTCGGGGGTGTCTGTCATGGCCGCGGCCATTGTCCGCTCAGCCGCGGTTTTCGTCAGCCGGCAGGCTGTCGACCACCGCACGTCCGGCGTCGGTGAGGTGCGCGACCCAGCGATCGTCCAGCTGCACCACGCGCACCCAGCCCGGTCCGCGCACGCCGCCGAGCGCGGCATCGCCCATCAGCGTGAGCTGGCGCATGACCACGCTCGCGCCCTGCCCCAGCCGCTTGCCCAGGCGCGGCAGCGACATGCCGCCCTCGCCCGGTGCTTCGGCGAGTGCGCGCAGGATCGCTATGGAGAAAGCGTCGGCGTCGAACCCGGAATCGCTCATGCCGCCACGGCGTCGGCCTCCGCCGCGACCGGCGCCACATGCAGCGACAGCACCACGGGGATCGACTTGGAGGTCGGCGTGCCCGCGTTCTCGGCCACCGACGACAGCGGCACCAGCGGGTTCGTCTCGGGGTAGTAGGCCGCGAGGTTGCCGCGCGGGATGTCGTAGGCGACCAGCTTGAAGCGATCGGCGCGACGCTCCTGCCCGTCGCTCCACACGGTCTGGATGTCGACCCAGTCGCCGTCCTTCATGCCGAGCTGGCGGATGTCGTCGGCGTGGATGAACACCACGCGGCGCTGGCCGAACACACCGCGGTAGCGGTCGTCCATGCCGTAGATGGTGGTGTTGTACTGGTCATGCGAGCGCGTGGTGAGCAGCGTGAACACCAGCGTGTCGCGCTGCGACGCGAAGCGCGCGCGGGCCCGGTGGGCGTGCGTGTCCAGCGGCACGGCGTGCGTGAAGAACACGGCCTTGCGCGACGCGGTGGACCACACGCGCTCGCTCGCCGTGTTGCGCAGGCGGAAGCCGCCGGGGTGCGCCACGCGCGCGTTGAAGTCCTTGAAGTCGTCGAACACGGCTTCGATCTTGTCGCGGATGCGGGCGTAGTCTTCCACCAGCCAGAGCCACGGCGTCCTGCTGCGCGCGCCGATGGTGGCTGCAGCAAGGCGCGCCACGATGGCCGGCTCGGACAGCAGGTGCTCCGACGCGGGCGGGTTAATGCCCACCGAGATGTGCACCATGCTCATCGAGTCCTCGACCGTCACGCCCTGCGGGCCGTTGGCCTGCATGTCGATCTCGGTGCGGCCCAGGCACGGCAGGATGAGCGCCTCGCGCCCGTGGATGATGTGGCTGCGGTTGAGCTTGGTGGTCACATGCACCGTGAGGTCGCACTGCTGCAGCCCCTTCCAGGTCTGGTAGGTGTCGGGCGTGGCCGCCGCGAAGTTGCCGCCCAGCGCGAAGAACACCTTGCCCTTGCCGTCGAGCATGAGCTGGATCGCCTCGACCGTGTCCACGCCGTTCTCGCGCGGCGGCTCGAAGCCGAACACTTGCTGCAGCCGGTCGAGCAGCGCGGCCGGCGGCTTCTCCCAGATGCCCATGGTGCGGTCGCCCTGCACATTGCTGTGGCCGCGCACCGGGCAGGCGCCCGCGCCTTCGCGCCCCATGTGGCCGCACAGCATGAGCCAGTTGCCGATCATTTGGATCGTGGCCACCGAATGCTGGTGCTGCGTGATGCCCATGCCCCAGCAGGCGATGACGCGCTTGGCGCCCAGGTACACGTCGGCCGCCGCGCGGATCTGCGCTTCGCTCAGGCCCGACTCCTGCACCAGCAGCGGCCACGATTCGGCGCGCAGGTCGTCGGCCAGCGCCTCGAAACCCTGGGTGTGCTCGGCGATGAACGCGTGGTCGAGCACCGAAGCTTCGCCGCGCGCCACCGCCGCGTCTTCGCGCTCGATGACGTGCTTCATCATCCCCTTGACGGCCGCGAAGTCGCCGCCCACGCGCAGCTGGAAGTAGTGCGTGCTGATGGGCGTGGAGCCCAGCGTGGCCATCTCCAGCTTGTCCTGCGGATCGGCAAAGCGCTCCAGCCCGCGCTCGCGCAGCGGGTTGAAGCTCACGATGCGTGCGCCGCGCTTCGATGCCGCGCGCAGCTCGCCGAGCATGCGCGGGTGGTTGGTGCCCGGGTTCTGGCCGAAGATGAAGATCGCGTCGGCCTTCTCGAAGTCTTCCAGCGTGACCGTGCCCTTGCCCACGCCCAGCTGCGGTCGCATGCCGCTGCCGCTGGGCTCGTGGCACATGTTCGAGCAGTCGGGAAAATTGTTGGTGCCGTACTCGCGCACGAACAGCTGGTACAGGAAGGCCGCCTCGTTGCTCGCGCGGCCCGAGGTGTAGAAGATGGCCTGGTTCGGGTCGGGCAGCGCGTTCAGGTGCTGCGCAATGCGCGCGAAGGCGTCGTCCCAGTCGATGGGCACGTACTTGTCGCTGGCCGCGTCGTAGGCCATGGGGTGCGTGAGCCGGCCCTGGTCTTCGAGCCAGAAGTCGCTCTGCTGGGCCAGCTCGGCCACCGTGTGCTTGGCGAACAGCTCCGGGCCGGCGCGCCGCGCGGTGGCCTCGGCGGCCACGGCCTTCACGCCGTTCTCGCAGAACTCGAAGGTCGAGGCATGGTTGCGGTCGGGCCAGGCGCAGCCGGGGCAGTCGAACCCGTCGGGCTGGTTGGCCGAGAGCAGCGTCTTCGCGCCCTTGACCGGAATGTCCTGCCGCAGCAGCGCATTGGTCACGCTGCGCAACGCGCCCCAGCCACCGGCGGGGCCCTTGTAAAACTCGATCTTCTGCTCGCTCATGGCGGCAGTGTTGGCCTGCGGGGGCGTGGCGTCAAATTGAATCGGGACATGCGGCGATTCAAAATGGAAATGAAGGGCTCAGGCCTCGCGCGCCCCACCCATCAGCAAACCCCGCAGCTTGCTGCGCAGCGGCGTCTCTTCCACCTCCTGCACACCCGCAATCTCCCGCAGCGCAAAGTCGCGGCTGTCGGCGTTGTGCAGGTCGATCTCGCGCACCACCTGCCCGTCCTTGTAGACAAAGGCCACGTCGGCAAGGGCCAGCACGTCCTCGATGTCGTGCGTGATCATCAACACCGGAATGCCCCATTGCTTGCGCACCTGCGCGAGCTCGTTGCGCAGTTCGGCGCGCAGCATGGGGTTGAGCGCGGCAAAGGGTTCGTCGAGCAGCAGCACCTGCGGTTCGCAGGCCAGCGCGCGCGCCAGGGCCACGCGCTGCTGCTGGCCGCCCGAGAGTTTCTGCGGCCGGCTGTCGGCCAGCGCGGCGAGGCCGAAGCTGGCCAGCAGCGCCTGCACGCGCTCGGCGTCGCGCGCCGGCAGCGTGCGGCGGTGCCACGCGGTGAGCCCGAACGCCACGTTCTCGCGCACCGTGAGGTGCGGGAACAGCGCGTAGTTCTGGAACAGGTAGCCGATGCGGCGCGCCGGCGCGGGCACGTCGATGCGCTGCGCCGCGTCGTACAGCGTGCGGCCGTCGAGCCGCACATGGCCCGCCGACGGATGCAGCAGGCCGGCGATGGCCTGCAGGGTCAGCGACTTGCCGGCCCCCGAGGGGCCGTAGAGCGCGGCGAAGGGAACGTCGGTCTGGAAGCGCACGGCGAGGTCGAAGCGCCGGGCTCCGTCCTTCACCGTGAGCTGCAGATCGACATCGATCATGGCTTGCCGAAACCGTAGCGCGTGAGCACTTCTTGCGCGGCCGGTGTCGCGAGGAAGGCGATGAAATCGCCCGCCAGCGCCTTCTGCTTGCTCTCGGCCACCACGGCGATGGGGTAGGTCACGGGCGTGTGGCCGGTGGGCGTGAAAGCGACCTTGACCTTGTCGCCGGCCACGGCCGCGTCGGTGCGGTACACGAAGCCCGCCTCGACCTCGCCACGGCTCACGTAGTCGAGCACCTGACGCACGCTGTCGGCCTGCACGAACTTGGGTTCGAGCACGGTCCAGAGCTTGGCGTTGTCCAGCACCTGCTTGGTGTAGCGGCCGACCGGCACGGTGGCGGTCTTGCCGACGGCGATCTTCTTCACGCTGGCGCCGCTCAGGTCCTGCAGCGACTTCAGGCCGACGGCGCCCTGCGCAGGCTCGACCAGCACGAGGCTGTTGGTGACGAAGTCCCTGCGGGTGGCGGTGTCGATGAGCTTCTGGTCGTTGCCGCGGTTCATGGTTTCCTGGTCGGCGCTGGCGAACACGTCGACCGGCGCGCCCTGCCCGATCTGCTGCAGCAGCACGCCCGAGGCGGCGAAGTTGAAGCGCACGGTGCTGCCCGCCTTGGCGGCTTCGAACTTGGGACCGATTTCCTTGAACGCGTCGGTCAGGCTCGCGGCGGCGGACACGGTGATCTGCTGCGCGGCGGCCGCAAGCGGCAGGGCCAGGGCAAGCACGACGGACAAAAGACGCAACGGACGCATGGGCACAGTCTCCTGGAAAAAGGGGAAATCAACGAAGCGAAAAGAAGCGGTTAGACACGACCAGCACGGCAATCGACAGCACCGACGTGACGACCACCAGCAGCAGCGCCAGGTCGTCGTGGCCGGCCTGCACGGCGTCGTAGATGGCCATCGACAGGGTCTGGGTCTGCTTGGGAATGGAGCCGGCCACCATCAGCGAGGCGCCGAACTCGCCCATGGCGCGCGCGAACGCGAGCAGCGTGCCGGCCAGGATGCCGGGCCAGGCCAGCGGCAATGTGACGCGCAGGAACACCGAGAACGGCGACTGGCGCAAGGTGCTCGCAGCGGCTTCGAGTGAGCGGTCGACGTTCGAGAACGCGGCGCTGGCCGACTTGAGCACCAGCGGCAACGCCACCACGGCCGACGCCACCACGGCGCCGTGCCAGCTGAAGATGATGGTGTAGTCGAAGTGCTCGCGCAGCCAGGCGCCCAGCGGGCTGCGGCGCCCCGCCGCCACCAGGATGGCGTAGCCGATCACCGTGGGCGGCAGCACCAGCGGCAGCATGAACACGGCCTCGAGCACGCCCGAGCCGGTGAACTGCTTGCGTGCGAACACCCAGCCCAGCGCCACGCCCGCGACCAGCGCCAGCAAGGTCGCGACCGCCGCGACCTGCAGCGACAGGACCAGCGGCGACCAGTCGGTGGTGGCGATGAGCGAAGAAGTGGTCGTCGTGTTCATTGAGATACGGCGTAATTGTTACATGAGCGGCCTTCTGGTTCCCACGGGGATGCACGGATGCGCCGGTCTTCATATACTGGCGGATACAGCGTTGGAGACTTTGTCCATCCGCCCCATGCGCCTTTCCCCTCATGACACCGTTGTCCGCTCGACCTCCGGCAGGCCCGAGCTTCGCCATGTGACGCAGGTGCACGAATGGCGCATCGAGCGCACGCTGGACGCCGGCGGCTTCGTGCTGTCGATCATCGCGCCGGGCGGCGAGAGCCAGTCGTTCCTGGTGGCGCCGGGCGACGCGCAGGACATCGGCGAGGTGCTGCGCCGCAGCGCCGCGTGGACCGACCGGCGCGGGCCATGACGGCCATGTGGCGCCACATGACGGGTGCGGAACGCATCCTCGAAGTCCTGCTGACGCGGCGCTCGGTCTCACCGCGGCGGCTGCAATCGCCCGGCCCGAACCCCGACGAACTCGACGCCATCCTTCAGGCCGGCCTGCGCGCGCCCGACCACGGCGGGCTGCATCCGTGGCGCGTGATCGAGTTCCGCCCGCAGAACCGCGAGGCGCTGGCCTGGTGCTTCGAACAGGAAAAGCTGCGCCGCGATCCGCTCGCCAGCCCGACCGACCTGCGACGCGCCCGCGAGCACGCCACGCGCCCGCCGCTGTTGCTGGGCTTCGTGGTGTCGCCGCGCGAGCGCAGCAAGATCCCCGCGCGCGAGCAGTGGCTGGGCGCCGGCGCGGCGCTGGGCAACCTGCTGGCCGCCGCGCACCAGCTGGGCTACGGCGCCATCGTGCTCAGCGGCGAGCGCTGCTTCGACGAGACGCTGGTGCGCCAGGTCGGCGTGCAGCCGGGCGAGTACCTGGCGGGTTTCATCAGCATGGGCACGATCCGCGAGGCGCCGCCGCAGGCGCGCGAGACGCTGTCGCAGGACGTGTGGTCGTGCTGGCAGGGCGACCTGCTGCCAGGCGCGGCCGGCGATGCGTCAGGCGACGGCGATCAGTCCATCAGGCCGTCGGAGCGCGTGCGCGGCAGCTGATCGAGCCGCGCGCCGAACCAGCCCACGCGCTCGGTCTCGCGCACGTCGAAGCGCGGCACGTAGGGCTTGATGTCGAGCACGGGCGTGCCGTCGATCATGTCGTTGCCGCTGAAATGCAGCGTCGTGCCTTCCACCGCCGTGAGCCGCACGATCGACAGGCCCAGCCGGTTGGGCCGCGCGGGCGCGCGCGTGGCGAACACGCCGTGCGTGGCGTCGTCGAGAAAGGGCACCACCTCGAGCCGTTCGTGCGCGCAGCGGTGCAGGTGCGTCACGAGGATCAGGTAGTCGAAGCCTTCGATGTCGCGCAGCCCCGGCGCGAACTCGGCGAACACCTCCAGGCGCCCCACTTCGTCGGGCGCGCCGGCCGTCTGGATGGGCATGCCCGAGGTCTCGGTGAAGCGGCTGCGCACGATGCCGACCGGGCGGCAGACGACAGGGTCGATGTCGGCGGCGTTCATGGCGCCAGCAGCCGCGTGAGCGCGCGAACGTCCGCCGCCGTCGCGAGGCGCGCGGCGTTCTCGATGGCGCGGTAGCGCTTCACGATGTCCTCGCCCACGGGCGTGAGCGCCGTGCCGCCGCCGCGCGAGCCGCCGGCGGCCGTGTTCACTGCGGGTGAGGCCAGCGTCTGGTTCATCTCGTCGATCAGCATCCACGCGCGGCGGTACGACATGCCGAGCAGGCGGGCCGCCGCCGAGATCGAGCCGGTCTCGGCCACGGCTTCGAGCACGGCGATCTTGCCGGGGCCGATGGCGATGGTGTCGTCCCGGTAGATGCGCAGGCGGAACTGGGCTTTGGATTTCATGATGGCGCGAAGGGTAAACCATCCAGGTGCCGTCGGCACCCGTGCGCTGGGCTACGCGGCGTCGAGCGCGCCGCTGTGCTGGCGCGCCTGCGCCTGCCATTCGGGCGTCTGCAAGAAGGCCAGCGCCGCATCGAGCGCCCGCGCGGGCCGCACGCCCTCCTGCGTCATGAAGCCGATGGGCGTGCGAACCTCGGGCGCCACCAGCGGCAGCGCCTCCAGTTCGCGGTGGCTGCGCACGGCCGCCACCATGGCGCCGGGCAGCACGCTGCTGACGGTGCCCGCGCTCACGGCCAGCGCGAGCGTGAGCACCGAGTTGGTTTCGATGGCGGGTGCCACCGCGGCCACGCCGGCCTCGCGCAGGGCCTGGTCGATGATGGCGCGGTTGTGCATGTCGGGCGTGAGCAGGCACAGCGGCAGCTTGCCGGCCTCGGCCCAGGCGATGGGGCGGCCGATGCGCAGCCGGTCGGCCGAGGGCTTCTTGGCGCGCCGCAGCAAAAAGTAATGCTCGATGCTCTGCGGCCAGGCCTTGAGCTTGACGCCCGGCAGGTGCATGCGCTCGGTGTAGCCCAGGGCGAGGTCGACCGAGAGGTTTTCCAGGCCCGTTTCCAGCTCCTGCGAGCTCATGGAGAGCACGGCCGGCACGATGCCCGGATGGCGCTGCTGCAGCATGGCGGCAAAGCGCGACAGCATCGGGATCGCGGTGGGCACGGCGGCCATGCGCAGGCGCCCGCGCGGGTCGCCGGCCTCGCTACGCAATTCCTGCAGCAGCACCTCGTTGTCGCGCAGCATGCGCTGCGCCGTGGCCAGCACGCGCTCACCTTCGTGCGTGAGGCCCACGTACACGCGGGAGCGCTTGACGATGACGACGCCGAACTCGCCTTCCAGCGCGCGCAGCGCGTTGGACAAGGCCGGCTGCGTGATGTGGCAGGCCTGCGCGGCGCGGCCGAAATGCTTGTGCTCGCTGAGTGCGACGAGGTAGCGCATCGAGGCGAGCAGGTTCATTGCGTGCGTCCTTTTTCTTCTTGCGGGCTCTCGTCCGGGGCGCCTGCGCTGGCCCTCACCCTGCCCCGCCTCGGCCTCAGGTGTTCTTGCTGATCGAGATCGTCGGGAACTTCGCGGAAAAGTCCTTCGCCTTCTCCGCGATCCCCACCGCCACGCTGCGCGCCACGGCCTTGTAGAGCCCGGCCACCTCGCCGTCGGGGTCGGACACCACCGTGGGCGCCCCGCTGTCCGCCTGCAGGCGGATGTTGATGTCCAGCGGCAGCGCGCCCAGGTAGGCCATCTGGTACTCGGCCGCCATCTTCTTGCCGCCGTCGGCGCCGAAGATGTGCTCGGCATGGCCGCAGTTGGAGCAGATGTGCACCGCCATGTTCTCCACGATGCCCAGGATCGGCACGCCGACCTTCTCGAACATCTGGATGCCCTTGCGCGCGTCTAGCAGCGCGATGTCCTGCGGCGTGGTGACGATCACCGCACCGGTCATCGGCACGCGCTGGCTCAGCGTGAGCTGGATGTCGCCGGTGCCCGGCGGCATGTCGACGATCAGGTAGTCCAGGTCTTTCCAGTTGGTCTGGCGCAGCAGCTGCTCGAGCGCCTGCGTGGCCATGGGGCCGCGCCAGATCATGGCCTGGTCGGCGTCGACCAGGAAGCCGATCGACATCACCTGCACGCCATGGCGCTCCTTGGGCTCCATGTTCTTGCCGTCGATGCTCTCGGGGCGTCCGTCCAGGCCCATCATCATGGGCTGGCTCGGGCCGTAGATGTCGGCGTCGAGCAGGCCCACGCTGGCGCCCTCGGCGGCCAGCGCCAGCGCCAGGTTGGCGGCCGTGGTGCTCTTGCCCACGCCGCCCTTGCCCGAGGCCACGGCCACGATGTTGCGCACGTTGGGCATCAGCTGCACGCCGCGCTGCACCGCATGGCTGATGACCTTGGTGACGATGTTGACCGACACGTTCTCCACGCCCGGCACGGCCTTGGCCGCGGCCACCAGCGACTTGCGGATGGCCGCGTGCTGGCTCTTGGCGGGGTAGCCGAGTTCGAGGTCGAACGAGACATCGCCCTCGGCGATCTGCAGGTTTTTGAGCGAGCGGGTCGCTGCGAATTCTTTGCCGGTGTTAGGGTCCGTGACGCTCTTGAGTGCGTCCATGAGCCCGTCGGGGGTGAGTGCCATTGATCAAACTCCTGAATGGCGGGTAGTCTATTCCGCCCGCCAAGCCCGTACCGGGACGCGCTCATTTCCCGTCCGAAAAACGCCGAAGAAGAAAAGACACCGACGCAATGCCCGAGACAAGCCCCGCCACCGGCCTGCTGCTGACAGGCGGCGGCGCCCGCGCCGCCTACCAGGTCGGCGTGCTCGAAGCCATCGCCGAGATCCGGCGCGACGCCGTAGCGGCCGGTGCGGCCATCGGCGGCGGCAACCCGTTCCAGATCATCACCGGCACCTCGGCCGGCGCCATCAACGCCGCAGCACTGGCCTGCGGCGCCGACGACTTCGACCGCGTGGTCGCGCACATCGCGCAGGTCTGGGGTGAGTTCCGCGCCGAGCAGATCTACCGCGCCGACTCGCTCTCGGTGCTTGGCAGCGGCGCGCGCTGGCGCATGCTGCTCGGCCTGGGGCGCTTCGCGGCCAACTGGATGCGCATCAAGCCGAAGTCGCTGCTCGACAACTCCCCGCTGGCCGGCCTGCTGCAACGCCTGGTGCCGCTGGACCGCCTGCCGCAGCTCATGCAGCAGGGCCACGTGCAGGCGCTGGCGGTCACGGCGTCGAGCTACAGCTCGGGCGAGCACGTGACCTTCTTCGAGGCGGCCGTGCCAATGGAGCCCTGGGTGCGCTCGCAGCGCCTGTCGGTGCGCGACCGCATCACGCACGCGCACCTGATGGCCTCGTCGGCCATTCCCTTCGTGTTCCCGGCCACCGCGCTGCCCATGCCGCCGGGCCACACCGAGTACTTCGGCGACGGCTCGATGCGCCAGTCGGCGCCCATCGCGGCGGCGATCCACCTGGGTGCGCAGCGCATCGTGGTGATCGGCGCGGGCCGCATGCACGAGCCGCGCGACGAGGACGCACCCAACACCCACAGCGGCTACCCGACCATGGCGCAGATCGCCGGCCATGCGCTGTCGAGCATCTTTCTGGATGCGCTGGCGGTGGACATCGAACGTCTGCGCCGCATCAATCACACGCTGGGCCTGATCCCCGAGGAGGCTCGCGCCGCCAGCGCGCTGCGCCCGCTCGACCTGCTGGTGATCTCGCCGTCGGAGCGCATCGACATGATCGCGGCGCGCCACGTCGACGCGCTGCCGGGCGCCGTGCGGCACCTGCTGGGCGGCTCGAAGGTCGCGGCCGACGTGAAGGGCGGCGCGCTCGCCAGCTACCTGCTGTTCGAGTCGGCCTACACGCGCGAACTCATGGCACTCGGGCGTGCGGACGCGATGCGCCAGCGCGACGAGGTGCTGCGGTTCTTCGGGTGGGTGCCGACGTGAACGCGCAAGCGGTCGGCTGAGCCCCCGCCGCTCAGTTCGCCTCGTCCAACAGCCCCAGCACCACGTCCAGCAGCACGTTCGCGCCCTGCGCCAGGTCGGCGCTCGCCGTGTGCTCCTTCGGGTTGTGGCTGATGCCGCGCACGCTCGGCACGAAGACCATCGCGGCGGGCGCGATGCGCGCCATCATTTGTGCGTCGTGGCCCGCGCCCGAGGTCATGCGGCGGTGGCTTAGGCCGCGGGCGTGCGCGCTGGCCTCGACGAGGCGCACCAGCCGTTCATCGAACTGCACCGGCTCGAAGCGCGCCAGCGTGCGGGCTTCGATGGTCACGCCTTCGGTTGTTTCGAGCTGCCGCAGATAGTCCGCCAACTCGCCTTCAGCGTCCTTCAGCGTCGCCTCGTCGGTGTGGCGCAGGTCGACCGTGAGCGTGGCGCGCGCCGCGATCACGTTGATGAGATTCGGGTGCAGGTCGATCGCGCCGACGGTCGCGACCTGGCTGCCGCCGTAGCGGCGCGCCAGCTCGCGCACGAACACCGCGATGGCGGCGGCGCAGTAGCCGGCGTCGTGGCGCAGGTGCATGGGCGTCGTGCCCGCATGGTTCGACTGGCCGGTGACGACGATCTCCTGCCATGAGATGCCCTGCAGGTCGGCCACCGCGCCGATGGTGACGCCTTCGGCCTCCAGCACCGGGCCCTGCTCGATGTGCAGTTCGACGAACGCATGCGGCACCAGCGCGCCGCAGACCATGTCGCCCGCATAGCCGATGCGCGCGAGTTCGTCGCCCAGCCGCGCGCCGTCGGTGGCGACGGTGTCAAGCGCCGCCTCGAGCGCCAGGCCGCCCGCGTGCACGAGCGAGCCCATCATGTCGGGCATGAAGCGCACGCCCTCCTCGTTGGTGAACGCGGCGACCACGAAGGGGCGCAGCGTCTGGCGCTGGCGTTCGTTGAGCCAGCGCACCACCTCCAGGCCGGCCAGCACGCCGTAGTTGCCGTCGTAGCGCCCGCCCGTGGCGACGGTGTCGATGTGGGAGCCGGTCATCACGGGCTTCGCATCGGGCAGTTGGCCGGGGCGGATGCCGAAGATGTTGCCGATGCGGTCGATGCGCACGGTGAGGCCCAGGTCGCGCATCCATCGCACGAGCCGGTCGCGGCCCGCGCGGTCGGCGTCGGTGAGCGCGATGCGGCAGACGCCGCCTTGCGCGGTCGCGCCGATGGCGGCGTGCGCGTCGATGCGCGCCATCAGTGCGGCTTCGGCGATGCCTTCGCGCTGCAGCCATTGCGCCTGCGCCGCCACGACTTCTTCGCCTGTGCGACCGGTCAGCGCGCGGTACACGCCGGGCGCGGTCGCGCCTTCGGTGCTGAACAGCAGCACGCGCGAGCTGGCGTCGAGGCCGGCGGCACGCGCCAGTTCGGGGTCGGCCGCGAGCACCTGCAGCGCGGCCAGGCCGGCCGCGCCGGATTCGCCGACCAGCACGGGCACGTCGCCCGCTTCGCCGGTGGCGAAGGTGCGCATGGCGTGCTCGGCGTCGGCATCGGTGACGGTCATGAAGAGGTCGACCGAGGGTTGCAGGAAACGCCACGCGAGCGGCGAGGTCTCGCCGCAGGCCAGCCCCGCCATCACCGAATCGACGCTGCCGGTGGCGCGGTCGGGCCGGCCGCTGCGCGCGCTCTGCTGCAGGCAGTCGGCCTGTTCGGGCTCGACGACGATCAGCGTCGGCCGCGCCGCGCCGTAGCGCTCCCAGACATGGCTCGCCACGCCGGCCGCGAGCCCGCCGACGCCGCCCTGCACGATGACGTGGGTGAAGGGGCACGGTGCGCCGGGCGCGGTGTTCTCGAGCAGCTCGTCGACGAGGATGCCGTAGCCCTGCATCACGTCGCGCGGAATCTCTTCGTAGCCTTCGTAGGAGGTGTCGGAGACCACCTGCCAGCCGTTCACCCGGGCCAGGCGCGCGGCTTCCTCGACCGAGGCGTCGTAGTTGCCGGCGATGCGCACGATCTCGGCGCCGAGCGCGGCGATGGGCGCCTCGCGCTCTTCGCTGACCTGCGCGTGCAGCACGATCACGCAGCGGCAGCCCATGCTCTGCGCGGCTGCAGCCAATGCGCGGCCGTGGTTGCCGTCGGTCGCGCTGATGACGACGAAGTCGCGCAGCGCCTCGGCGTGCCGGCCCGCGAACAGGTCGGCCGGTGTCCAGCCTCGCTCGGGCCAGCGGCGCAGCACGAGCCGCAGCAAGGCCACGGGCGCACCGAGCACTTTGAAGCTGCCGAGCGCGGAGCGGCGCGATTCGTCCTTCACGACCACCTGCGCGACGCCCAGCTGCGCGGCGAGCCGGGGCAGCGGCCACGCCGGCGTCGGCTGCGGCGAGAGCCGGTCCCAGGTGGACAGCCACTGGCGGCTCTCGCGACCGCGTGCGATGTTCATGACGGCCTGCAGGGCCGCGTCGTAGCCGCGCCGTTGCGCGTGAGGATTGGCGAAGAGCATGGGAAGAAAACCGGAAAGGAAGAATGGATCAGGCGGCGGTGCGCACGGGAAGCCGCTGGCGCACGATCTGCGCGAAGTAACGCGCGCCCGTGGTCAGCACCGCATCATTGAAGTCGTAGCGGCCGTTGTGCAGCGGCGTGCCGCCGGGCTCGCCCTCGGCGCCGTTGCCCAGGAAGACGAAGGCGCCCGGCACGGCGCGCAGGAAGGCGCCGAAGTCCTCCGAGATCATCATCGGCGCGACGTTCGCATCGACCTTCCCGGCGCCCACCACGGCCGTCGCGGCGGCCACCGCGGTCGGCACGCATTCGGCCCAGTTCACGGTGGGCGCGAACTCGTGCGTGTAGCTGAACGTGCACTCCGCGCCGTGCAGGCGGCAGATGCCTTCGCTGATCTCGCGCATGCGCGCCTCGAGCATGCGCTGCACGGCCGGGTCGTAGCTGCGCGTGTCGCCCTTGATGACCACGTTCGACGGAATCGCGTTGCGGATGCCGTCGGTGATGAACTCGGTGCACGACACCACGGCCTGCGCGCCGGGGTCGAGCGTGCGCGACACGATGGTCTGCAGCGCCAGCACGATCTGCGCGCCGATCACGATCGGGTCGATGCCCATGTGCGGCCGCGCGGCGTGCGTGCCCCGGCCGTGGATGTGGATGACGAAGTTGTCTTCGCTCGCCATCAGGCCGCCCGCGCGCGTGGCGAAGGTGCCGGCGGGCAGGCCGGGCATGTTGTGCAGGCCGTAAATCTCGTCGATCGGAAAGCGCTCGAACAGGCCGTCGTCCATCATGGCCCGGGCGCCGCGGCCGTGTTCTTCGGCGGGCTGGAAGATGAAGCGCACGGTGCCGTCGAAATCGCGCCGCTCGCGCAGCAGCTGCGCGGCGCCGAGCACCATCGCCATGTGGCCGTCGTGGCCGCAGGCGTGCATGCGCCCGGGCGTGCCGGAGGCGTAGGGCCGCTCGGTCGCCAGCTCGGTGATGGCCAGCGCGTCCATCTCGGCGCGCAGGCCGATCACGCCCGGCCCGCCGCCCACCGTGAGGCTGGCGACCAGCCCGGTGCCGCCGATGCCCGTGTGCACCTCGAGCCCCAGCGCCCGCAGCGCGCTGGCAATGAAGGCCGAGGTCTTCGCCTCCTCGAAGCCTGTCTCGGGCATCGCATGCAGCTGGTGCCGCCAGCCGGCCAGCTGGTCGCGCAGGGGTTCGTCTGGAAACTTCATGGCGAGATGCTATTGACAACGCAGCGGGACAGGTGCGCAAAATGAGCCGCTGCCACGCAACGTTTTTGCGTGAAGCCTTTTCTTTTCATGACCCCCCTCGACGCCCTCGACCTGCACCTGCTCGAACTGATCCAGGCCGACAGCCGCCTCTCGCAGGGAGAACTGGGCGAGCGCATCCACCTGTCGACGGCGGCGGTGAACCGCCGGCTCAAGCGCCTGCGCGACGAGGGCGTGATCCAGCGCCACGGCGCCGTGCTGTCGCCCGCCGCGCTCGGGCACCCGCTCACCATCGTGGTCGAGGTCGAGGCCGAGAGCGAGCAGATCGAACGGCTCGACGCCATGAAGCAGAGCTTTCGCGACTGCCCGCAGGTGCAGCAGTGCTACTACGTGACGGGCGAATGGGACTTCATCCTCGTGTGCGTGGTGCGCGACATGGCGCAGTACACCGCGCTCACCCGCCAGCTGTTTTTCCAGAGCAACAACGTCAAGCGCTTTCGCACGCTGGTGACGATGGACCCGGTGAAGGTGAGCCTGGATGTGCCGGTGTCGGCGAAGGCCTGAGCGCGGGTCAGGAACCCAGGCCGAACAGCGCCAGCAGTCCCGCGACGAGCCAGCCAGCCTTCTTGGCGGCGTCGGCACTTTCCTTCGAGATGGGCCACAGCTTGGCGCGGCGCCAAGCACGGAAGTTGTTGGCCACCGCCAGGCCCACGCCGACCAGCAGCAGCGGCGGCATGTTCCATGCGGCAGTGCCGATGCCCGACAGCACGATGATCAGCAAGCCCGCCGTCCAGATGCCGTTCGATGTGCTGGCCAGCACATGCGAGAGCTTGCCGCAGCGCCCGCACGCCGCCGGCGAACCGCGGCTGGACAGGCGCTTGGCCATGGCGGCGATGCCCGGCTGGCGGCAATGGGGACAGGCGTAGGTCATGCGGCTCCCGCAAACAACGTGGAAGCCGACGATAGCCGATGGGCTCAGCGCGCCGACAACATCGACCGCAGCATCAGCAGCACCGCGCCGACGATCGGCGCCAGCGCCAGCAGTCGACCGGGTTCGAAGGCCAGCCCGGCGACCGCGCCGAGCAGGCAGCCAACCTTGATCCACGTCGGCACCGCGCCCCAGCCGCGCCGATGGGTCACGGCGAGCGCAACCAGCGCGACCCAGCCGAGCGCGCCGCCAAGAACCGACAGTGTCCAGCTCAGCAGGTAGAACGCCGAGTCGGCGTCGCGGAACGCGAGGGCCGCGCCCAGGCCGCGCCAGGTGTGCCACCAGCCGTCGAACAGCAGGAAGCCGGTGGCCGAGGCGGCCCACCAGAAGAAGGCGTAGAGGCTGGCCACGCCGGCCAGGGCCGCCAGCCCGCCCAGCAGGCGGCGGGTGATGTCGTCGAAGGGCGCGGGGTCGCGCCAGGTGGCCGTTTGTCCGTGGTCCATGGTCGGAGCTCCATTGGTTCGCAATGGGTCCGACGGTAGGCAGCGAATGTGCGGGCTGGATGAAGCCTGTGTGAAGCGCGGTATCAGGCTGTCGGCGAGTCGGGCGCAATGCCCAGTTCCGCGCACACGCGCCCCAGCAGCGCCTTCAGCGACGCCACCTCGGTCTCGAGCCGCGCCACGTTGGCCTTGAGCGCCGCGACTTCGCCGAGCGAATCGCCGTGCGTGGCGAAGGCGCCGTCGCCCGAGGCGCCCGGCCCCGCCACCTCTTCCGCGGGCGGCCCGCTCAGCAGGTGCGCCCAGCGGCTTTCGCGCGCGCCCGGCAGGCGCGCCAGCTTCACCACCAGCGCGCCGGCCGGGCGTTCGGCGAGTTCGTTGAGGAAGCCCTCGACCGATGAGATGTCGGCGAAGTTGTGCATGCGGTCGCAGGCGATGCGCAGCTCGCCGGCCGTTTGCGGGCCGCGCAGCATCAGCACGGTGAGCAGGATCACCGACTGCGACGGAATGCGCAGCACGCGGTCGATGTTGTGCTCATAGCGGAAGGCGCGCCCGCCGCTGGTCTCAGCCACGAGGCTATAGCCCTTCAGGCTGTCGATGGCGGCCTGCACCTGCGACTCGCTGAGTTCGAGCACCGGGTTGCGGCTCGTCTTCTGGTTGCAGCCCGACACCAGCGAGTTGAGCGTGAGCGGGTAGCTGTCGGGCACGGTGCGCTGCTTTTCGGCCAGCACGCCGAGCACACGGGTTTCAAGGAGGGACAGGACGGGCAGCGGTGTGGACATGGCTCTGGGAGAAAGGGCAGAAGTGAAAAGGCAGCCGGGCCTCAGGGCGCCACCACGGCGAGCATCGGCCCGAGGTCGCGCACGAAGTCGTTGCGCTGCAGTGTCTTCGAATAGATCGCCGACACGGTGCCGTCGAGGTACAACGCGTCGCGGCAATGCAGGACGTCGCGCAAGTACAGCGCGAAGTCGTAGAAATTCACCGGCGTCTCGGAAAGGACGAAGACCGCGGTGGTGCCCGACACGCACACGCCGTTGCGGGTCTTGCGCGAATCCGAATTCGGAATGAGCGCCGGGTGCACCGCGCCGTGGCGCAGCAGCAGCGGGCCCGACTGGGTCGCCAGCTGCACACCGCCCTTCGCGGCGATCGCCGGGTATTCCGACGCCTCGACGATGCGCGGCCCCTCGGCCGTCACCAGGAACACACCGTTGGGCTTGCGAAAGAAATTGCCGACACCGTCGGCCAGATTCAAAGGCGCTTCCTCGCGGCCTTCGCGCACCAGCAGGCCGACCGGCGCAAAGTCGGCGTGGTACATGCCGGCGTTCACCGCGAACAGCAGCTGCTTGTGGCGCGCCTTCAGCCAGGCCTCGAGCCGGTCGAAGCGCTTGAAGGCAGCGCCGGTGTCGTCGTTCAGGAACAGCGCGAGCCGTTCGGTGCGAAGGTCGACCTTGACGACGGTGTAGCGTGGCGGCGCGTCCACGGCGCCGGCGGCGGACCATGCCAGGCCGGCGAGCAGGAAGACCAGCGCAGGCAGCAGCAATTTTTTCATGCGACCTGCACTGTCTGCTTTTCTCAACCGCCGTTGATGCGCGCGACCAGCGCCTTCGTGAAGGCCGCCGTGCCGGCGCTGCCGCCGAGGTCGCCGGTGCGCACGTTGTCCAGGTTGAGCGTCTGGTCGATGGCGATGCGCAGGCGCGTGGCCAGTTCGGGCCGCTTGACGTGGTCGAGCATGAGCGCGGCCGCCAGCAGCAGCGCGGTCGGGTTGGCGATGCCCTTGCCGGCGATGTCGGGCGCCGAGCCGTGCACGGCCTCGAAGATCGCGGCGTTGGTGCCGATGTTGGCGCCGGGCGCCATGCCCAGGCCGCCGACCAGGCCGGCCACGAGGTCCGAGAGGATGTCGCCGAACAGGTTGGTGGTCACCAGCATGTCGAACTGCCAGGGGTTGAGCACCAGCTTCATCGCGCAGGCGTCGATGATCACGGTGTCGAGCTCGAACTGGCCCTTGTACTTCTCTTCGTACAGGTCGAGGCCGGTCTCCAGGAAGATGCCGGTGAGCGCCTTCATGATGTTGGCCTTGTGCACCAGCGTGACCTTCTTGCGGCCAGTGGCCACGGCGGTGTCGAACGCGTATTCGAGGATGCGGCGGCTGCCCTTGCGGGTGTTGACGCCGGTGGCCATGGCCACGGCGTGCGGGTCGCCGTCGATGGGCACGTAGTGCTCGTGGCCGATGTACAGGCCCTCGAGGTTCTCGCGCACCACGGTCAGGTCGATGTTGTCGTAGCGCCCGCCCGGGATGATGGTGCGTGCGGGGCGCAGGTTGGCGTACAGCTGGAACTCCTCGCGCAGGCGCACGTTCGACGAGCGGTAGCCGCCGCCCGAGGGGGTTTCCAGCGGGCCCTTGAGCGCCAGGCGGGTGCTGCGGATGCTGTCCAGCGTGGCCTTGGGCAGCGGGTCGCCCGAAGCCTTGACGCCGCCGAGGCCGGCGATCTGGGTGTCCCACACGAAAGGCGCCTTCAGCGCGTCGAGCGCCGCCAGGGTCGCGTCGACGATCTCGGGGCCGATGCCGTCGCCGGGGATGAGGGTTGCGGGGATGGAAGTGGTCATGGGTTGAGCGCTCAGGTCGGTTGGCGAAAAGGCTGGCGGGCATCATCCCACGGCGTGCTTGCGCGACGGACCCAAGACCGTATGCCCCCAAGGACGTATGGGACGAGCGAGAAGTGGAGGCCGATTTTTCAGCCGACCTTCCCGCCCCCGCCTCAACGCTCTTCCAGGCCGTCGAGTTCGTAGCTGAAGAACACGTCCCCCTTGGCGGTCTTCACCTGCATCTTGATGACACCGTACTCCGGTGCATACCAGGAGTCGACCGAGTTGTCCTTGCCGCGGGAGCGCACGTGGCAGACGTTTTCGAAAGTGCGGGCTTTGTAGTTCGGCTTCAGCTCCAGGCTCTCGAAGCCCACGAAAACATGGTCCGCCTGGTATTTCTTGCCGAAGGCGAAGGACTCATTGCCTGCGCTCGTGGTCTTCACACCCTTGCCTGCCAGCTTGAAGGCGGCGCCCGGCTTGACGTCGGCCGGCACCTCGGGAAACGGGGTTGCAAAGACTTCCTTGATGGCCACCTCGTTGGCGTTTCCGCCGAGCGCCGCGATGCCATACTGCTCGGAGCCCAGCCGCTGGCGGCCGGTTTCGTCGAAGAAACTGACCGTCTTGACGCCGCCATCGATGCTGACCACGCCCATGGCGGCCTTGCCCGCGAACTGGGTCTTGATGATCTGGACCCTCGAGCGGTCGCTCAGCCGGTAGGCCACACCGGGCTTGAGCTTGAAGCAATCGGCAAAAGACGGGGCGGCAGCGGTGGCGCTGGTCGTTGCCGCCACTGCGATGGCAGCGCCCAGAATTGCCTTGAAAGCAGATGACTTGGTGTTGTGCATGAATCCTCTCCCTGTTGTTTGAGCGGGGATGATGCCATGCACTTCTTGCCGGTTTTTCCGGCGCATCACAGGCCATCGAGCAACTCCTGATCGAGCAGCGAGGCGCGCGCCACAACACGGCCGGGGCGCAGCAGTGCACCAGGCGCAACGACCGCATTGGCGCCGATGCGCGCGCCATCGCCGACGAGCGCGCCGAACTTCTCGCAGCCCGTGGGCTGCAGCGTGCCGCCTTCCCCGCTTCGCACGCGGATGTTCTTGTCGGCGCGCTCGTTGCGGTGATTGCACACGATGCTGCCCGCCTCCATGTTCACGCCGGCGCCGACGATGGAATCGCCGACGAAGTTGAAATGCGCCAGCGCCGAGCCCGCGAACACGAAGGACGATTTCAGCTCGGTGCCCGGCCCGATCGTGCAGCGCGCATCGAACCAGTTGCCGCCGCGCAGGTAGGCGCCCGCGGCCACGAAACAGCCCGCGCCCAGGATCAACGGCCCCTTGAGCACCGCGCCGGGCTCGACCACGGCGTCGCGGTGAACGGCCACCTCGCCGTCGATGGCATACGCGTGCGCCGGCAGCGCCGCGAGCAACCGGCGCACGATCTCGGGCGCGCGCGGCGGCAGTTCCCAGGGCAGGAGCGCGCCCCAGGGCGCCAGGGGAGAAGCGGCGAATCCCGCAACGTAGGCGGACAGGTCGATGGCATGCGTCATGGGGTCGATGCTGCCACCGAACGCACGGGCGGACGCCGCCACCTAAAATGCCCGGTTCCGTCCGTACCACTCCCGAAAGCGCCCTCCCCGATGTCCGCCCCGCGCAAGCTCTTCGTCACCACCGCCCTGCCGTATGCCAACGGCAAGTTCCACATCGGCCACATGATGGAATACATCCAGGCCGACATCTGGGTGCGGAACCAGCGAATGAATGGCGCCGACGTCAACTTCGTGTGCGCCGACGACGCGCACGGCGCGGCCATCACCATCGCGGCCGACAAGGCCGGCGTGACGCCGCAGGCCTTCGTGGCCGAGATCGCCGCGGGCCGCAAGCCCTACCTCGATGGCTACCACATCGCCTTCGACAACTGGCACTCGACCGACGCCCCCGAGAACCACCAGCTGGCGCAGGACATCTACCGCGACCTGCGCGCCAACGGCCTCATCGAGACCAAGAGCGTCGAGCAGTTCTACGACCCGGCCAAGGGCATGTTCCTGGCCGACCGCTTCATCAAGGGCGAGTGCCCCAACTGCCACTCGAAGGACCAGTACGGCGACAACTGCGAGGTGTGCGGCGCCGTGTACGCGCCCACCGAACTGATCAACCCGTACTCGGCGCTGTCGGGCGCCAAGCCCGAGCTGCGCAGCTCGGAGCACTTCTTCTTCAAGCTGTCGGACCCGCGCTGCGAGGCCTACCTGAAGGAATGGACCGCCGCCCCCGGCCACGTGCAGCCCGAGGTGCAGAACAAGATCCGCGAGTGGCTCTACAAGGACGACGAAGGCAAGGGTGGCCTGGGTGACTGGGACATCAGCCGCGACGCGCCCTACTTCGGCATCGAGATCCCCGATGCGCCGGGCAAGTACTTCTACGTGTGGCTGGACGCGCCCGTGGGCTACCTGGCGTCGCTCAAGAACCTGCTGGACAAGCGCTGCATCGAGCTGGGCGGCGACGGCATCTCGTACACCGAGTACATGGCCGACCCCGAGCTGGAGCAGGTGCACTTCATCGGCAAGGACATCATCACCTTCCACACGCTGTTCTGGCCCGCGATGCTGCACTTCAGCGGCCGCAAGGCGCCCAACGCCGTGTACGTGCACGGCCACCTGACGGTGAGCGGCGAGAAGATGAGCAAGAGCCGCGGCACCGGCATCGATCCGCTGAAGTACCTGTCGATCGGCCTGGACCCCGAATGGCTGCGCTACTACATCGCCGCCAAGCTCAACGGCCGCAACGAGGACATCGACTTCAACCCCGACGACTTCGTGGCGCGCGTGAACAGCGACCTCGTGGGCAAGTACATCAACATCGCCAGCCGCGCGGCCGGCTTCATCGGCAAGCGCTTCGGCGGCCAGCTGGGTGCAGTGTCGGCCGACGGCGAAACGCTGCTGTCCACGCTGCGCGCCGCGGCCACGCAGGTGCAGTCGCTGTACGACGGCCGCGACTACGCCCGCGCGCTGCGCGAGGTGATGGCGCTGGCCGACAAGGTGAACGAGTACGTCGACCAGAACAAGCCCTGGGAACTGGCCAAGAAGGAAGGCGCCGAGGCGCGCCTGCACGACGTGTGCACGGTGTGCATCGAGGCCTTCCGCCTGCTCACGCTGTACCTGAAGCCCGTGCTGCCGGCGCTGGCCGTGAACGTCGAGGCCTTCCTGAAGATCGCCCCACTCACCTGGGCCGACGCCGCGCAGACCCTGCCGGCCGGCCACGCCATCGGCGACTACAAGCACCTGATGCAGCGCGCCGACCCCAAGCAGGTCGACAAGCTGTTCGACGTGCCCGAAGCCGCGGCTGCCGCACCCGTCGCCACCGAAGCGCAGGAGCTGCCCGGCGGCGAAGCCATCGCGCCGACCATCACCATCGACGACTTCGCGAAGATCGACCTGCGCATCGCGAAGATCGTGGCCTGCGAGAAGGTCGAGGGCTCGACCAAGCTGCTGCGCCTGACGCTCGACGCGGGCGAGGGCAAGACGCGCAACGTGTTCAGCGGCATCGCCTCGGCCTACCAGCCCGAGCAGCTCGTGGGCAAGCTCACCGTGCTGGTCGCCAACCTCGCACCACGCAAGATGAAGTTCGGCGTCAGCGAAGGCATGGTGCTGGCCGCGAGCCACGGCGACGAAAAGGCCCACCCGGGCATCCACGTGCTCGAGCCCTGGGCCGGCGCGACGCCGGGCATGCGCGTGCGCTGACCCGACGACGCAAAGAAGAACTAGCCGAACTTGTTGTTCAACACGAGGTCGGCAAACACCTTGCCGCCCACCGAGATGTGGTCGCGCATCGCCTCCGCGGCGTTGTCCGCATGGCCTTTGAGAATCCACTCGACCACCCGTTCGTGCTCCCGCTGTGAAGCGGCGAGCCGGCCGGGCTTCTCGAACATCCGCCCACGGTAGGCCGAGATGCGCAGCCGCACGGTCTGCGCCTGCTCCACGATGAAGGGGTTGCCGCTGGCGCGGTAGATCACGTCGTGCAGCGCGGCGTTGGCCTGCTGGTAGGCCTCGGCGTCGTCCGCCTGCGCCTGCGCGGCGGTGCCGGCCAGGGCGCGCAGCAGCTCCTCGCGCAACGCCGGGCCGATGCGCAGCGCGGCCAGCCGCGCCAGCACGCCTTCGAGCTCGCCGAGCGCTTCCATCATCGCCACCAGTTCGTTCGCCCGCAGCTGGCGCACGTAGATGCCGGTGCGCGGAACGATGTCGACCAGCCCGCGCGCACTGAGCAGCAGCAGCGCCTCGCGCACCGGCGTGCGCGAGGTGTTGAAGCTCAGGGCCAGGGCCTTTTCGTCGATGGCCATGCCGGGCGACAGCACGCCGCCCAGGATGTCTTGTTCGAGCCGGGCGCGGATGCGGTCCTGCAGGCTGTGGGTGTCGAGGGTTTTCGCGGGTTGCATGGCGATCTGGATATTAGCTAACCTTACAGATATATTAATTCATCTGTTTGGTACATCAATGTCTCCCACCCTCGCGATCGACGGCCACGTGGCCTATCTGACGCTGCACCGTCCCCAGGCCGCCAACAAGCTCACGCCGGACGATCTTCCCGTGCTGATCCAGCATGTGGACACAGTGAACCGCACGCCCGAGGTGCTGGTGCTGGTCCTGCGCGCCGAGGGCAAGTACTTCTGCAGCGGGTTTGATATATCAGAGGTGGCCGCCCAGAGCCAGACCGAGGGCCGCAGCTTCGGCGAGATGGTCGATGTGTTCGAAAACTGCCGCGCCGTCACCATCGCGGCGGTGCACGGCGGCGTCTACGGCGGCGCGACCGACCTCGTGCTGGCCTGCGATTTCCGCGTGGGCGCCCGCAGCGCCGAGATGTTCATGCCGGCCGCCCGGCTCGGCCTGCACTACTACCAGAGCGGCATGGAGCGCTACGTGTCGCGGCTGGGGCTGGACACGGCCAAGCGCCTCTTCCTCACCGCCGAGAAGCTCGACGGCGCCGCCATGCGCGACTGCGGCTTTCTCACGCAGCTGGTCGACGACGCCGCCGCGCTCGACGCCGAAGTGCAGCGCCTGCGCACCGTGCTCGCGGGCATGGCGCCGCTGGCACTGCTGGGCATGAAGAAGCACCTGAACCAGATCGCGCGCGGCACCGCCGACGCGGCCGCGATCTCGCGCGAGGTGCAGCGCACCGTCGCCTCCGAAGACCTCGCCGAGGGCGGCCGGGCCTGGCGCGAGAAGCGCACGCCGGTGTTCCAGGGCCGCTGAGCGCGCCCGCCCCTTCCCCACACAAGACCCAGGAGACAACCCATGAAGCAAGAACTGCGAGCCCTCTCGTTCGCCGCCGCCGCGCTGCTGGCCTCGGCCGGCGCACTGGCCGACACCTATCCCTCGCGCCCGATCACGTTGCTGGTGGGCTTCCCCGCCGGCGGCGGCGCCGACACCGTGGCGCGCATCGTCGGCGACAAGCTGGGCAAGCTGCTCGGCCAGCCGATCGTCATCGACAACAAGCCGGGCGCCGGCACCACCATCGCATCGGACCAGGTCGCGCGCGCCGCACCCGACGGCTACACGCTGCTGCTGGGCAGCGCCAACCTCTACGGCAGCGACAAGCTGCTCTACAAGAGCGTGAAATACGACGGTGCGAAGAGCTTCGTGCCGATCTCGCGCTGGAGCTCGGCGCCGATGCTGCTCGCGGTGAACAAGGACGTGAGCGCCAAGACCGTGCAGGCGCTGATCGCCGAGGCGCGGCAGAACCCCGGCAAGCTGGCGTACTCGTCGTCGGGCGCGGGCGTGGTGACGCACCTGGCGGGCCTGTCGTTCGAGAAGGCGGCCGGCGTGCAGATGCTGCACGTGCCGTACAAGGGCGGCGCGCCGTCGATCCAGGCCGTGGCCGCGGGCGACGTGCAGCTCACCTTCGGCACGCCGCCCTCGGTGCTGCCGATGGCGCAGGGCCAGAAGCTGCGCGTGCTGGCCGTCACCTCGGGCCAGCGCTCGCCGCTCTTTCCCGACGTGCCCAGCGTGGCCGAGGCCGGCGTGAAGGGCTACGACTACACCTTCTGGTTCGGCCTCTTCGGCCCGGCCGGCCTGCCGCCGGAGGTGGCGCAGAAGCTGTTCGACGCCAGCGTGGCGGCGCTGAACGACCCCGAGGTCAAGGCGCGAATGGAGAAGTCGGGCAACGAGTCGGCGCCGTCGAAGTCGCTGGCCGAATTCCGCGCCTGGGCCTTGGCCGAAGGCGCGAAGTCGAAGGAACTCACCGGGCGCTCGGGCGCGAGCGTCGAATGAGCACGCACGCACCCAAGGCAGGCCCGCTGCAGGGCTTCACCGTCATCGACCTCACGCGCGTGCTCGCGGGCCCGTACTGCACGCTGCTGCTCGCCGACCTGGGCGCGCGCGTCATCAAGGTGGAACAACCCGGCCTGGGCGACGACGCGCGGCAGATCGGCCCCTTCGTCGAAGGCGACTCGGCCTACTTCATGTCGGTCAACCGCAACAAGGAGTCGATCGCGCTCGACCTGAAGGCGCCGGCCGACCGGGCGGTCTTCGAGCAGCTGCTGGCCACGGCCGACGTGCTGGTCGAAAACTTCCGGCCCGGCACGATGGAAAAGCTGGGCTACGACTGGCCGACGCTGCACGCGCGCTTTCCGAAACTCGTGTTCACCTCGGTCTCGGGTTTCGGCCAGACCGGGCCGTACAGCAGGCGCCCCGCCTACGACATGGTGGTGCAGGCGATGGGCGGCATCATGAGCCTCACCGGCCACCCGGGCGCGCCGCCGACGCGCGTGGGCGTGTCGATCGGCGACCTAGGCGCCGGGCTGTACGCGGCCGTCGGCACGCAGGCCGCGCTGCTGCAGCGCGGGCGCACGGGCGTGGGGGATCGGGTCGACGTGGCCATGCTCGACTGCCAGGTCGCGCTGCTCGAGAACGCGATCTCGCGCATGGAGGCCGAGGGTCGCGCACCGGGGCCGATCGGCTCGCGGCACCCGTCGATCACGCCCTTCGACGTGTTCCGCGCGGCCGACGGCTGGTTCGTGATCGCAGCGGGCAACGACGCGCTGTTCCAGCGCCTGTGCACCGCCCTCGAGCTGCCCGCACTCGCCGGGGACACGCGCTTTGCCACCAACCCGGCGCGCTGCCAGCACCATGAGGCGCTGAAGCAGCTGCTCGAAGAGCGCCTGTCGACCGCGCCCTGCGCGCACTGGCAGGCGCTGCTGATGCAGCACAACATTCCCACCGGCGACTACAACGACGTGGCGGCGGTGGTGAACGACCCGCAGGTGCAGGCGCGCGAGATGCTGGTGCAGGTGCGCACGCAGGGCGGCCAGCCGCTCACGGTGGCGGGCAACCCGGTGCACGTCGGCGGGCTGCGCACGCAGGTGCGGCGGCAACCGCCGCGGCTGGACCAGGACCGCGAGGCGATCCTGGCTTCGCTCGCCCGATCCAGCGCTGCGGGTGCAGAATCCGCCCATGCAACGCAGTGACCGCCTCCGCCCCCTCGTCCTTTCCGCGCTCGGCCTCGCGGGTGCGCTGCTGCTGAGCGGCTGCGCGGTGGTCAGCGTCGCGAGCACCGCCGTGAGCGTGGGCGCCGGCGCGGTCGGCCTCGCGGCCGATGCCGCCATCGGCACCGCGCGCATCACCGGCAAGGCCGTGGGCGCGGCGGCCGACGCGGTGATTCCCGACAGCAAGGACTGACGGCCGCTCAGCGCGGCAGGCCCAGCGCCGCGAGGTGCGCGGGCGTGTGCTGCGCCTTTTCCTTGCGCACGAAGGCCGAACGCAACGCCGCGTGCGGCTCGGCGGGATCGAAGAAGTTGCGCCGCATGTGCGCCAGCTCCTCGTCACGGTACGCCTGCAGCGGCTTGGCCGCTTCATCGCGCGCACGCGCCGCCTGCTTGTCCGCCAGGCGCGCGGCCAGGTCCGGCGATGCCGCCAGTTGCGCGGCCAGCCGGCCGACCTCGTCACCCAGTTCTTCCGGCGCGGCCTGCAGCACGCGCTGCGCCAGGCCCAGCGCCACCGCGCGCTTCGCGCTCACCGGCAGCGCCGACTGCGTGAGCCGCGCGGCCTCGTCGACGCCCACGCGGCGCGGCAGGCTGTAGGTCCAGTATTCGGAGCCGTGCAGGCCCATGAGCTTGTAGTGCGGGTTGAGCACCACGCCGTCGCGGCACCACACCTCGTCGGCCGCGAGCGCGAGCATCACGCCGCCGGCCGCGGCATTGCCGCCCAACGCGGCCACGGTGAGTCGATCGGTGGTCGTGAGCACGGCCTCGACCAGGTCGTTCATGGCGTGGATGTTGGCCCATGACTCTTCGGCCGGATCGGCCGCCGCCTCGATCACGTTGAGGTGGATGCCGTTGGAGAAGAAGTCGCGCAGCCCGCCGAGCACCAGCACCGAGGTCGGCCGGGTGCAGGCGAAGCGGTAGGCAGCCAGCAGACGCCGGCATTGCGCGGTGCTCATGGCCCCGCCCGCGAACGAGAAGTTCAGCACGCCGACCGGCCCGTGCTCGCGGTAGCGGATGTCGCTCCAGGTGCGGCGACCGGCCGGCAGCTCGAGCGGCGCGGCCACCTCGGGCAGGCCGGCAGGCAATCGCGCGCCCAGTGCCTCGACGGCCGGCAGCTTGTAGCTCGGCAGCCCGGAGCCCGGCTCGCGCCAGGGCCGCAGCTGGGTGAGCCAGACCGCGCCGTCGACGGTGGCGCGGCAGACGGCGCCGGCGCGGGTGGCGATCAGTTCGCCGGGCGTGCCGCGCAGTTCGTCCTCGGCATGGCCGCCGTGCAGGTACCACGGCGCTCCCAGCAGCTCGTCGAGCACGCCGGGTTGCGAATCGGCCGCGCGCAGCTGCCGCAGCACCGATTCGGTGGTCTGCGTGGCCCAGTCGATGCGGCGCTCGGCCTGCTTCATGAAGGGCCGCCAGCCGGCGGCGAGGTCGGCCGCCTTCTGCCGCTTCGGCTTGTAGGTGCCCGAGGCGAAGCGCTCTACAGCCAGCAGCACGGCGTCGACGGCGGCATCGGCCACCTCGCCGCGGTACAGGTCGCTCTTGCCGGCCTGCGGCGGCACCTTCAGCGGCGACCAGGCCCAGACATCGCCCGCGTCCATCTCGGCCACGGCCTCGAGCACGGTGACGCCCCAGCTGTCGACGCCGCCCTGCAGCGTCCGGTCGAGCGAGGACGGGCCGCGGTCGCCGGGCGGGCCCGGATGCACGATGAGACAGGTGTGGGCGCGCCAGACGTCCTCGGGAATCGCCGTGGTCAGCATCGGTGCGATGACGAGCGCGGGCGCGTGCTGGCGCACCGCTTCGCGCAAGGCCTCGTCGTCGCCGAGCGCCAGCACGATGCCTGCGGTGTGGCCCCGGTCCTGGAGCTCGGCCAGCACGCGCTGCGTGAGGCTGTTGAACGCGCTCGCGACGAGCAGGATGTGCATGGGCGACCTCATTGACGTTTGTTTCTAAACGTCAAAAATGTATCTTTCAGCCTCGCCGCCGATAAGCTGACTGAAAGTACTCACCGCCGGGAAATCGCCGGGCCGCCGCGACGGCCGGGCCACAATGACCGCACATGTCGTCGCCGCTGAACCTCACCCGCTTTCGCCCCCGCCTGCTGGACACGATGGCCGGCTACGACCGGGGGCGGTTCCTGGGAGACCTCGGCGCGGGCGCCACGGTGGGCATCGTGGCGCTGCCGCTGGCCATGGCCTTTGCCATCGCCTCGGGGCTCAAGCCCGAGGCGGGCATCTGGACGGCGATCATCGCGGGCTTCCTGATCTCGCTGCTGGGCGGCTCGGCCGTGCAGATCGGCGGGCCGGCAGGCGCGTTCATCGTGATCGTCTACGGCATCGTCGAGCGCTACGGCGTGGCCAACCTGCTGATCGCCACCGCCTGCGCGGGCGTGCTGCTGTTCATGGCGGGGCTGTTCGGGCTCGGGCGGCTGGTGCGCTTCGTGCCGCTGTCGATCGTGGTGGGCTTCACCAACGGCATCGCGGTGCTGATCCTGCTGTCGCAACTGAAAGACCTGCTCGGCCTCACGGTGGAGCGCATGCCGGCCGATGTGTTCTCGCAGCTGCACGCGATGGCGCTGCGGCTGGACACCTTCAACCCGCACGCCTTCGCGCTCGGGCTGGCCTGCGTGCTCGGCCTGCTGGCGTGGTCGCGGCTGTTTCGCGGCGACTCGGCGCTGGCGCGCGCGGTGCAGCGCGTGGGCGGGCGCTGGGTGCAGACGCGCCCGGTGCAGATCGTCGGGCGCATCCCGGGGCCGATCGTCGCGCTGGTGTCGCTCACGCTGGTGTCGTGGGGCTTCGCGCTGCCGGTGGAGACCATCGGCACGCGCTTCGGCGGCATTCCCGAGGGCGTGCCGGCCTTCGCGCTGCCCGATTTCTCGTGGGAGACCGTCAAGCAGCTGGTGACGCCGACGCTGACCATCGCGCTGCTCGGCGCCATCGAGTCGCTGCTGTGCGCGCGCGTGGCCGACCAGGTCAGCGGCCAGCCGCGCCACGACCCGAACCAGGAGCTGATGGCGCAGGGCATCGCCAACCTGGTCACGCCCTTCTTCGGCGGCATGCCGGCCACGGGCACCATCGCGCGCACCGTGACCAACATCCGCTCCGGCGGCAGTTCGCCCATTGCGGGCATCGTGCATGCGGTCACGCTGCTGGTCGTGGTGCTGCTGGCGGCGCCGCTGGCGCGCCACGTGCCGCTCGCGGTGCTGGCGGGCATCCTGGTGTTCGTGGGACTGAACATGGGCGAATGGCGCGAGTTCACGCCCGGCCAGCTGCGCCACTTCAGCCGCCACTACCGCCTGCTGATGCTCGGCACCTTCTTCCTCACGGTGGTGTTCGACCTCACGGTGGCGGCGCAGGTGGGCATCGTGCTGGCGTGCGCGCTCTTCATCCGGCGCATGAGCGGGCTGTTCAGCGTCGAGCTGGTGACGCTGCAGCCGCCGGTGCTCACCTACCGGCTGTACGGCGCCATGTTCTTCGGCGCGGCGGCCAAGCTCGACGAAGCAGTGAACGCCGCGGAGCGCGCACCGCGCGGCATGACGCTGGTGCTCGACGCCACGCACCTGATCTACATCGATGCCACCGGCGTCGATGCGCTGCGGCAGCTGCACCGGGCGGTGCTGGCACGCGACGGGCTGCTGCGCATCGAGTCGCTGCAGCCGCAGCCGCTGGAGGTGCTGGAGCGCTCGGGCTTCGCCGAGGAGCTGACCTCGGGCCGGCCCGCAACGACCTCCTAGGCGGGGCTCGTCAGGCCTGCGCGGCCTCGCCGCACACCAGCCGCGCCATCTGCACCTTGCTCGTGACGCCGAGCTTGGCGTACACCTGCCGCAGGTGGTGGCGCACCGTCGCCGGGGAACTGTCGAGCCTGCGGGCCACCATCTTGTAGCTGTGCCCCTCGCCGAACAGGCGGGCCACCTCGGCCTCGCGACGGCTCAGCACCGCCAGGGCCGAGACGCCTGGCGCCGGCGTCTCCCGCAGCCGCAGCGCCTGCGCCGAAACCAGGTGAGGCATCAGCAATTCCAGCAGCGCGTGCTCGCGCGCGCCGAAGCTCGCGGCTTCGCGGCCGTACAGCGACAGGTGCGTCCACCACGGCGAATCGGGCGCATGCAGCATCACGCTGAGCACCCGGTCGAGGCGATGGTCCGAAGCGAAGGCGCGCAGCGACCCCACCGGCGGCAGCTCGTGCGACGCCATCGCCATGCCATGGCCCGGTCGTGCCATCACCGCGGCCACCATCGGATCGAGGTGGCGCACACGGCACCAGTCGGCCACGAAATCCGGCGCCAGCCCGCGTGTGTGGCCGTCTCGCGGCTCGAGCCGTCCGGCGGCGAACACCGAGCGGCCGAACCAGGCGGCATCGAACGCAATGTGGCCGGCCAGCCAGTCCAGCAGCCCGCCGGCGGCCGAGGCCTCGGGCGCGGCGGCCCGCGGATACAGATCGAGCAGCAGCGCGCCGAGCTGTGCGGCCGGAATGCACGACCCCGAAGAAGAACTGCTGTGCGCCATGCGGCGCGATCTTAGGGGCCGCCCGCCCGCGGAGGTTGCGGAGATTCCCGCATCGTTCATCTGAACGACTGCCGCTGCCGGACACCCCGCCCTACGCTGCACGGCGTTCCCACATCACACACAAACAGGACCCCGTTGCCATGAACCTCGCCGACTACAGCCGCCTCGACGCTACCGGGCTGGCCGAATGCATCCGCCGCAAGGACATCAGCGCCGCCGAAGCGCAGCAGTGCGCGCGCCAGGCGGCGACCGCGCTCAACCCGCGCATCAACGCCATGGCCGAGCTTTTCGACGCCCCGCTGTCGCACGACGCGCAGGGTCCGCTGGGCGGCGTGCCCTTCCTCATCAAGGACCTGGTGCTGCAGGCCGAGGGCGTGCGCTGCCAGGCCGGCAGCCGGCTGTTCGGCGACGGGCTGCCGGCTGCCGCAGACAGCGCGTTGATGGCGCGCTTTCGCCGCGCCGGCCTGGCCACGCTGGGGCGCACCTGGACCCCGGAACTCGGCTTCAACGCCACCACCGAGAGCGCCCTCGGCGGCGCGACGCGCAACCCGTGGAGCCTGGCGCACAGCGCGGGCGGCTCCAGCGGGGGCTCGGCCGCGGCGGTCGCCGCCGGCATCGTGCCCATGGCGCACGCCAACGACGGCGGCGGTTCGATCCGCGTGCCCGCCGCCGCCTGTGGCCTGATCGGGCTGAAGTCCAGCCGCGGCCGCATCAGCGCCGGCCCGGGCTACGGCCAGCCGCTGATGGGCCTGGGCATGGAGGGCGTGGTCTGCCGCACCGTGCGCGACGCCGCCGCCGCGCTCGACCTCATGCACGGCCCCGAGCTGGGCGATCCGTTCCTGATGGCCGCGCCCGCGCAGCCCTACGCACAGGCCATCCGGTCAGCGCCGCGCCGGCTGCGCATCGCGGTGAGCACGCAGTTCCCGGGCACGCAGCCGGCGGCGCAACCCTGCGTCGACGCAGTGGAGGCAACGGCGCGCACGCTCGCCGGTCTCGGGCATGCCGTGGAATGGGCGACGCCGTCGTATGCGCACGAGGCCTTCTTCTCGGCCACGCGCACCTTCTGGTCCTCGTTGCTGGCGGCCGGCGTGGCGGGCGTGGCGCAGGCGCTGCAGATGCCTCTGGAGAAGGCGCTGAGCCAGGTGCAGGCCTGCACCCGCGCCACCGCCGAGCACGGGCTGCGCCTGAGCGCGCTCGACCTGGAACTGGCGCTCGCGCAGATGAATGCGGTCTCGCGCGAGGTGGCGCCCTTCTTCGCGCAGCACGACATCCTGCTCACGCCGACGATGCGCACCCCGCCCGTGGCGCTGGGCTACCTCGACCAGGACGACCCCGCGCGCGATGCACAGGGTTTCTTCGACCACCTGTTCGACTACGCGACCTTCACGCCGCTGGCCAACCTCACCGGCCAGCCGGCGATCTCGCTGCCCCTGGGGATGGCCGGCGACCTGCCGATCGGCGTGCAATGCATGGCGCCCATGGGCGACGAGGCCACGCTGCTGCAGCTCGCCGCGCAGCTCGAGCAGGCCATGCCCTGGGCCGCCCGGCGCCCGGCGCTGCACGCGGCGGCGCTGTAGGCACCGCGCTCAGGGCGCCTCGGTGCCCCGGTCGGGCGACGACCCGCTGCGCACCACGCGCTGGTCGTCGTTCAGCGTGGCGGTGAAGACCATCGACGAATTCGGTGGCTGCACCCAGCGCCATTCCCATTCGGTCTCGCGCTTGAGCGCATAGGGCGTGACCTTGGCCGGCTTGCCCAGCAGCTTGCGCAGGTCTTCCATCATCATGCCGGGCTGCACCTTGGCGAAGTTCTCGGGCGTGAGCACCTGGCGCAGCGCGCTCATCTTGCCGTCGGCGCCGATGGTGATCATGTAGTTCTTCTGGCCCTGCGGCTGGCGGTTGAACTCCAGCACGCGGCCGTTGGGCACGTCCCAGACGTTCTCCGGCTCACCGAAACGCGCGCGCACGTCGGCCTCGGTCGAGACGCCTTCTTCGAGTTCGCTGATGCGCTGCGGATCGCAGCCCGCGAGCCCGATCAGCGCCGCCAGCAGTCCTGCCATGAGGCCGATCCGGCCCTTCTGAAATCGTTGCATGCCGTCCCCGGTAAAATTCGAGCGATAAAGGTCCAGTCTATGTCCATCTTCCGCCGCCCCCACTACACCTCCGAGATCACGAACTTCATCGAGGAGATGAAGCAAAAGAAGCCGACGCTGGAATCCGAACAGCGCGCCGGCCGCGCCCTGCTGTGGGACAAGCACCTCGACCGCAGCCTGCTCGAGGAGTACAGCGAAGCGCGCGTGCCGATGCAGCCGTACGTCTACCAGACCCAACCCAAGTGAATGGTGCCCACCCGGCATCCCGCCGCCCAGCCTGCGCGCACAGCTATTAAGTTGATAGCAACTTCCTCATGAGCGCAGACGAGGACAACGGCACGATCGTGGCCAGCATGCCCGAGGTCGTCGACCAGGTCGCCCTGGCCCGGCTCTACGGCGAGCCGCTGTTCGCGATGCCGAAGGACCTGTACATCCCGCCCGAGGCGCTGCAGGTCTTCCTGGAGGCCTTCGAGGGCCCGCTCGACCTGTTGCTGTACCTGATCCGCAAGCAGAACTTCAACATCCTCGACATCCCGATGGCGGGACTCACGCGGCAGTACCTGAGCTACGTCGACGAGATCCGCCAGACCAACCTCGAACTCGCGGCCGAGTACCTGCTGATGGCCGCGATGCTGATCGAGATCAAGTCGCGCATGCTGCTGCCGCCCAAGAAGGTGGCCGACGGCGAAGAGGCCGAAGACCCGCGCGCCGAGCTGGTTCGCCGGCTCATGGAGTACGAGCAGACCAAGCTGCAGGCCGCCGCCATCAGCGCGCTGCCGACCTACGGGCGCGACTTCTGGAAGGCCCAGGTCTACATCGAGCAGTCGATCAAGCCGCGCTTTCCCGACGTCGACGTGGTCGAGCTGCGCGACGCCTGGGCCGACATCATGAAGCGCGCCAAGCTCGTGCAGCACCACAAGATCTCGCGCGAAGAGCTCAACGTGCGCGAGCACATGAGCATCGTGCTGCGCCACCTGCAGGGCCAGCGCTTCGTCGAGTTCGAGAAGCTCTTCGACGTCTCGCGCGGCGTGCCGGTGCTGATCGTCACCTTCATCGCGATGCTCGAGCTCGCGAAGGAGACGCTGATCGACATCACGCAGGCTGAGGCCTTCGCCCCTATTTACGTCCGGCTGGCCTACTCGCCGGCCTGACCCAACCGGTTCCCACGCCTGTGACTTCCGCCGTTCGCGACTTCGACGTCCTCATTGTCGGCAGCGGCCTCGCAGGCCTCTCCGCCGCGCTGCACCTGGCCCCCACGCACCGCGTGGCCGTGCTCACCAAGCGCGCGCTGAACGACGGCTCCAGCGCCTGGGCGCAGGGCGGCATCGCGGCCGTGCTGGCGGCGGGCGACAGCTTCGACGCCCACGTGGAAGACACGCTGGTGGCCGGCGCCGGCCTGTGCGACCCCGAGGCCACGCGCTTCGTGGTCGAGGGCGCGCCGCAGGCCATCGGCTGGCTGCGCGAACTCGGCGTGCCCTTCTCGGAAGAAGGCGGCGACCTGCACCTGACGCGCGAAGGCGGCCACAGCCAGCGCCGCATCGTGCACGTGACCGACGCCACCGGCGCGGCCGTGCAGCAGGTGCTGATCGAGCGCGTGCGCCGCACGCCCAACATCACGCTGTTCGAGCACCACACGCTGGTCGACCTGGTCACCGGCACCAAGCTCGGGCTCGCCGATCCGTCGTGCCAGGGCCTGTACGCGCTGGACGACGAGACCGACGAGGTGCTGGCCTTCCGCGCGCCGCACACCATCCTGGCCACGGGCGGCGCGGGCAAGGTGTACCTGTACACCACCAACCCCGACACCGCCACCGGCGACGGCATTGCCGCCGCCTGGCGCGCGGGCTGCCGGGTGTCGAACCTGGAGTTCATCCAGTTCCACCCGACCTGCCTGTACCACCCGCACGCCAAGTCGTTCCTGATCAGCGAGGCGGTGCGCGGCGAAGGCGGCCTGCTCAAGTTGCCCGACGGCACGCGCTTCATGCCCAAGCACGACGAACGCGCCGAACTCGCGCCGCGCGACGTGGTGGCCCGCGCCATCGACTTCGAGATGAAGAAGCACGGCCTGGACTGCGTGTACCTCGACATCTCGCACCAGCCGCCCGCGTTCCTGAAGGAGCACTTCCCCAACATCCTGGCGCGCTGCCTGGAGCTGGGCATCGACATCACCCGCGAGCCGATTCCCGTGGTGCCCGCCGCGCACTACACCTGCGGCGGCGTGCTCAGCGACCTAGCCGGTCGCACCGACATCCCGGGCCTGTACGCCATCGGCGAAACCGCCTGCACCGGCCTGCATGGCGCCAACCGGCTGGCCAGCAACTCGCTGGTCGAATGCATGGTGTTCGCGCGCGCCGCGGCCGACGCCATTGCGCAGGCGCCGTCGCGCGAACGCGCCGCGCTGCCCGCCTGGGACGAAAGCCGCGTCACCGATGCCGACGAAGCCGTGGTCATCTCCCACAACTGGGACGAGCTGCGCCGCTTCATGTGGGACTACGTCGGCATCGTGCGCACCAACAAGCGCCTGGAGCGTGCGAGCCATCGCATCGCGCTGCTACAGGCCGAGATCCAGGAGTTCTACGCGAACTTCCACGTCACGCGCGACCTGCTCGAACTGCGCAACCTGGTGCAGGTGGCCGAGCTGATCGTGCGTTCCGCGCAGGCCCGCCACGAGAGCCGTGGCCTGCATTTCAGTCGCGATTACCCTTCGCTGGCCGAGCCCACCGCACCCACCGTGCTGGTGCCGCCGGTCGACTGAGCCCACCCTTCGTCACCTTTCGATCACCCTCAGGATGCCCGGCCACCGACGCCCGCAGGGAGAAAGCCAACCATGTCGAACACCCCTACCCCACCCACACCACCGTCCGAAGCCCCGGCCGCCACGCCCTACGGCACGCTGCCGCCCGCCTCGCCCCTGGCGCAGCGCAAGCCCGTGAGCCTGCCGCGGCTGGCCGACATGCACGCGCGCGGCGAGAAGATCGCCATGCTCACCGCCTACGACGCCACCTTCGCGGCCATGGCCGACGCGGCCGGCATCGACTGCCTGCTGGTCGGCGACTCGCTGGGCATGGTCTGCCAGGGACTGAACAGCACCGTGGGCGTGAGCCTGGAGGCCATGCGCTATCACACCGACAGCGTCTCGCGCGGCCTGCGCCGCGTGCAGGGCACGACCTGGCTGATCGCCGACCTGCCCTTCGGCAGTTACCAGGAGTCGCGCGAGCAGGCCCTGGCCAGCGCCACCGTGCTGATGCAGGCCGGCGCGCACATGGTCAAGCTCGAAGGCGGCGGCTGGACCACCGAAACGGTGCGCTTCCTGGTCGAGCGCGGCATTCCCGTGTGCGCCCACCTGGGCCTGACGCCGCAGACCGTGCATGCGCTCGGCGGCTACCGCGTGCAGGGCAAGGGCGACACCGCTGGCGCGCTGCTCAAGCAGCAGGCCCACGCGCTGCAGGATGCGGGCGCCGCCATGCTGGTGCTCGAGATGGTGCCGGCCGCGCTGGCCGCCGAACTCACCACGGAGCTGAAACACTGCGCCACCATCGGCATCGGCGCCGGCAAGGGCACCGCGGGCCAGGTGCTCGTGCTGCACGACATGCTGGGCATCAACCTCGGGAAGATGCCGAAGTTCGTGCGCAACTTCATGGCCGATGCGCCGGGCGTGCTGCCCGCGCTGCAGGCCTACGTGCAGGCCGTGAAGAACGGCAGCTTCCCCGACGACCGGCTCCACGCCTGGTAAGCACAGAAGGACACCGACCATGTACATCGCCAAGACCATCGACGAACTGCGCCAGCACCTGTCTTCCAGCCAGCGCCCCGCCTTCGTGCCCACCATGGGCAACCTGCACGAGGGCCACCTCGCGCTCGTGCGCCAGGCCAAGCCGCTGGGCGACGCCACCGTGGCCAGCATCTTCGTGAACCGCCTGCAGTTCCTGCCGCACGAAGACTTCGACACCTACCCGCGCACCTGGGACAGCGACTGCGAGAAGCTGCGCGCCGCCGGCTGCGACGTGCTGTTCGCGCCCGACGAGAAGGCGCTCTACCCCGAGCCCCAGACCTGCAAGGTGCACCCCGACCCGGCGCTGGCCGACCTGCTCGAAGGGCATTTCCGCCCCGGCTTCTTCATCGGCGTGTGCACGGTGGTGATGAAGCTGTTCCAGTGCGTGCAGCCGCGCGTGGCCGTGTTCGGCAAGAAGGACTACCAGCAGCTCATGATGATCCGCCACATGGTGCGGCAGTTCGCGCTGCCGATCGAGATCGTGGGCGGCGAGACCTTCCGCGCCGACGACGGCCTGGCGCTCTCGTCGCGCAACGGCTACCTGAGCGCCACCGAGCGCGCCGAGGCCGTGCAGCTGTCGCAGGCGCTGCGGGCCATGGCCGAGGCCGTGCGCGCCGGCGAGCGCGACGTGGCCGCCCTCGAGGCGCGCGCCATGCAGTCGCTCGCGCAGCGCGGCTGGCAGCCCGACTACCTGGTGCTGCGCCGCCGCGCCGACCTGCAGGCGCCGCAGGCCGGCGATGCGCTCGTGGCCCTGGCCGCCGCGCGGCTGGGCAGCACGCGGCTCATCGACAACCTCGAAATCGACACGCCGCTCGCGACATGACCTACAGCGTCAAGGAAATTTTCTATACCTTGCAGGGCGAAGGCGGCCAGGCCGGCATGCCGGCCGTGTTCTGCCGCTTCGCCGGCTGCAACCTCTGGACCGGCCGCGAGGAAGACCGCGACACGGCCGTCTGCCGTTTCTGCGACACCGACTTCGTCGGCACCGACGGCACGCTGGGCGGCAAGTTCAAGAACGCAGACCTGCTCGCCGACACCATCGCCGCGCAATGGCCCGCCGGCGACACCGCGCACCGGCTGGTCGTGCTCACCGGCGGCGAGCCGCTGCTGCAGGTCGATGCGGCGCTGGTCGACGCGCTGCACGCGCGGCACTTCCGCATCGCGGTCGAGAGCAACGGCACGGTCGTCGCGCCCGCTGGCATCGACTGGCTGTGCATCAGCCCCAAGGCCGGCGCGCCCTGGGTGCAGCAGCGCGGCCAGGAGCTGAAGCTGGTGTGGCCGCAGGTCGGCATCGACCTCGATGCGATGGCGCGCACGGGCGAGTTCACGCACCGCTTCCTGCAACCGATGGACGGGCCCGACCGGCTCGCCAACACCGAGTTGTGCATCGCCGAATGCATGAAGCAGCCGGTGTGGCGCCTGAGCGTGCAGACCCACAAGATCACGGGCATCCGCTGACGCGGCAGCCCCTTTCAGTTTCGAGTTTCCTTTTTCTGACGATGCGCTTCACCATCAGCCAACGCTTCTTCTTCGACGCCGCCCACACGCTCAAACGCGAGATCGAGGTCGAAGGCAGCCGCCGCATTCACGGCCACACCTACCACGCGGAGGTGTGGCTGGCGGGCGAGCGCGACCCGGTGACGGGCATGGTGATCGACCTGGGCCTCCTGCGCCGCCGGCTCGAGGACGTGCGCGAACAGCTCGACCATCACCTGCTGGACGACGTGCCGGGGCTGCATCCGCCGACGCTGGAAAACCTGTGCGTGTTCATCGCCGACGCGCTGCCCGACCTGCGGCCGTCGCTGGCGCGCGTGCGCGTGTGGCGCGAGGCGCTGGGCGACAGCTGTACGGTGGAGTTCTAGCCGCCGGTCAGGCGGCGCCGATGCCAGCCACCAGGCTGCCCGGCGCCTGGCCGTTCTTCAGCCCGGCGGTGAACGCCAGCATGCGGTCGATCGGCACGCGCGCGCGCACGCCGAGTGCCGGATCGACGTGGATCTCGCCCGCGCCGGTCTCCAGCGCGTTCGCCAGTTCGACCAGCCCGTTCATCGCCATCCACGGGCAGTGCGCGCAGCTCTTGCAGGTGCCGCCGTTGCCCGCCGTGGGCGCTTCGATGAAGGTCTTGCCGGGGTTCAGCGTGCGCAGCTTGTGCAGCATGCCGGTGTCGGTCGCGACGATGAACTCGGTCGCGTCGAAGCGCTGCGCCGCGTTCAGGATGGCCGAGGTGGAGCCCACCGCATGCGCCAGTGCGATCACATCGGACGGCGATTCGGGATGCACCAGCACCTTGGCCTTCGGGTGTTCCTTCATGAGCAGCTCGAGTTCGAGCGCCTTGAATTCGTCGTGCACGATGCAGGCGCCGTTCCAGCTGACCATGTCGGCGCCGGTCTGGCGGCGGATGTAGTCGCCCAGGTGGCGGTCGGGGCCCCAGAGGATCTTCTGGCCGGCCGCATGCAATGCGTTCACCACGTCGAGCGCGCAGCTGGAAGTGACGAGCCAGTCGGCGCGCGCCTTCACGGCCGCGCTGGTGTTGGCGTAGACCACCACGGTGCGGTCGGGATGCTCGTCGCAGAAGGCGCTGAAGGCGTCGACCGGGCAGCCCAGGTCGAGCGAGCAGTTGGCGTCCAGGTCGGGCATCAGCACGCGCTTTTCGGGCGAGAGGATCTTCGAGGTCTCGCCCATGAAGCGCACGCCCGACACCACCAGCGTGGTGGCGGCGTGGTCGCGGCCGAAGCGCGCCATCTCGAGCGAATCGCTCACGATGCCGCCGGTTTCCTCGGCCAAATCTTGCAGGTCGGGGTGCACGTAGAAGTGCGACACCATCACCGCGTTGCGCTCGCGCAGCAGGCGGCGGATGCGCGCCTTCAGCGCAATGCGCTCGTCGGGCGAAGGCTCGGGGGGCACGCGGGCCCAGGCGTGGCGCGTGTCGCAGACCGCGCCTTGCGCGGGCTGTTCGTAGTCGACATCGATGACGGAAGCGGTCGTCATGGCGGTTCAGTGGGTCAGGAAGCGCATCGAGTAGTCGATGGCCTTCACGTCCTTGGTCAACGCGCCGATCGAGATCCGGTCGACACCGGTCTCGGCCAGGGCGCGCAGGCCGTCGAGCGTGACGCCGCCCGAGATCTCGAGCACGGCCTTGCGGCTCTCGCCCGCGGCGTCGTTCAGGCGCACGGCCTCGCGCAGCGTGGGCAGGTCCATGTTGTCGAGCAGCACCATGCGGGCGCCGGCGTCCAGCGCTTCCTGCAGCTGGGCCAGGGTCTCGACCTCGACCTCGACAAAGGCGGCCTGCGCGGCCACGGGCGCCACCGCGCGCAGGGCGGCGGCCACGCCACCGGCCGCGGCGATGTGGTTTTCCTTGATGAGCACCGCGTCGTACAGGCCGATGCGGTGGTTCAGCCCGCCGCCGGTGCGCACCGCGTACTTCTGCGCCAGGCGCAGGCCCGGCAGGGTTTTGCGGGTGTCGACGATGCGGGCACGGGTGCCCTTCACGGCGTCGGCGTACAGCGCGGTCTTGGTGGCGACGGCGCTCAGCAGCTGCAGGAAGTTGAGCGCGGTGCGCTCGGCCGTCAGCAGCGCGCGGGCGCCGCCTTCGATTTCAAGCACGGGCTGGTCGGCGGCGCAGCGCTGGCCCTCGCCGCACAGCCAGGTGATGCGCGCCTGCGGATCGAGCCGCCGCACGGTGGCCTCGACCCAGGGCGCGCCGCACACCACGGCGGTTTCGCGCGCGAGCACGCGGGCATGGGCGGTGCGGGAGGCGTCGACCAGCGAGGCGGTCAGGTCGCCGTCGGCGACGTCTTCCTGCAGGGCGCGGGCGACGTCGGACTCGGCCAGCGCGGCGACGGCCGACGCCGAGAAATCAAAGCGAGGGCTCATGTCTCTGGAATCTCTAATCTTCTTCAGGAGGAATGGCGCGAGGCCGGGCCGGCGGGCGGCTGTTGCTGCACCGACTCGGGCACCGGGTCGCGCCCGGTCAGCGCCGCCACGGCGTCGCGCGGGCTCACCTGGCCGTCGAGCAGCGCGACCACGCCTTCGGCGATGGGCATCTCGATGCCCAGGCCGCGCGCGCGCTGCACCACGGTGCGGGCGCAGTACACGCCCTCGGCCACGTGGCCCAGCGAATCGACGGCCTGCGCGAGCGTACGGCCCTGGGCCAGCAGCAGCCCGACCTTGCGGTTGCGCGACAGGTCGCCGGTGGCGGTCAGCACGAGGTCGCCCAGGCCCGACAGGCCCATGAAGGTGTCGGCGCGGGCGCCGAGCGCCAGGCCGAAGCGGGTCATTTCAGCCAGGCCGCGGGTGATCAGCGCCGCGCGGGCGTTGAGCCCGAGCGCGAGGCCGTCGCACAGCCCGGTGGCGATGGCGAGCACGTTCTTCACGGCGCCGCCGACTTCGACGCCGACGATGTCGTCGTTGGCGTACACGCGCAAGGCCGGGCCGTGGAAGGCGTCGACCAGCGCATCGCGCACGCCGGCGTGCGGGCTGGCGGCCACCAGCGCGGTCGGACGCCCTTCGGCGACCTCCTGCGCAAAGCTGGGGCCGCTGAGCACGCCCGCCTTCAGTTCGGGAGCGACCTGGGCCCAGATCTCGTGGGCGAGCAGGCCGTAGGCGGTGGGAGAGGCATCGAGCGCGGGTTCGACGCCCTTGCACAGCCACGCCACCTGGGCGGTGGTGCCGCGCAGGGCGAGCAGCTGGTCGCGCAGGGCGGCCATGGGCGTGGCCACGATGACGAGGTCGGCCCCGGCCTGCGCCTGGGCGATGTCGCCCGCGCGCACGGCCAGCGAGGCCGGCAGGGCCAGCCCGGGAAGGTAGCGGGTGTTTTCACGCGCGGCCGACATGGCGTCGGCCTGGGCGGCATCGCGCGCCCACAGCGTGACCTCGTGGCGGGCCGCCGCGTTGACTGCGACGGCCGTGCCCCAGGCACCGGCGCCATGAACGCAGATCTTCATCGTGCGCTGGCGGCGTCGTGCGGCCGGTTTACTGGGCCAGGGTGGGGGCAGCCTGGCCGGCGGCCTGGGCTTGCTGCTGCTCGTACATGGCCTGGAAGTTGATTTCGGCCAGGTGCACGGGCGGGAAGCCGCCGCGCTGGATCACGTCGGCCACGTTGCCGCGCAGGTACGGGTAGACGATCTGCGGGCAGGCGATGCCCAGGATCGGGCCCATCTGGTCTTCCGGCAGGTTGCGGATCTCGAAGATGCCGGCTTGCTTGGCTTCGACCAGGAACACGGTGCGGTCTTCGATCTTGGTCTGCACGGTGGCCGACACGGTGATCTCGAAGATGCCGTCGGCCACGGGCTGGGCGTCCACGCCGAGCTGGATGTCGACGGTGGGCTGCGTCTGCTCCAGCAGGATCGCGGGCGAGTTGGGTTGTTCGAGCGACAGGTCCTTGAGGTAGACGCGCTGGATCTGGAACACGGGATCTTGGGCTTGCTGGTCGGCCATGGCTGAACTTTCGAGGATCAAAACAATGCCCGCCGGGGAGAGGGTCCCGCAGCGGGCTGCAGATGAGGGAACAAACGATTATCGCCCGACGGCCCGCGCACTTTCGTGACGCCCGGCCGCGTGGGACTTCAGGCGCCTTGCAGCAGCGGGACCAGGCCGCCGCGGCTGTCCAGGGCCATGAGGTCGTCGCAGCCGCCCACGTGGGTGTCGCCGATGAAGATCTGCGGCACCGTGCGGCGCTGGGTGATCTCCATCATGGTGGTGCGGGCTTGCGGATCGGTGTCGATGCGGATCTCTTCGATCTGCTCGACGCCCTTGACTTTGAGGATCTGCTTTGCACGCGTGCAGTACGGGCAGACGGCGGTGGTGTACATCTTGACGGCTTGCATGCGCTCTACCTTGGGGAAAATCAGGCTTTTTCAACCGGCAGGTTAGCCTCTTTCCAGGCCTTGAGCCCGCCAGCGACGGCTTGGGCCTGCTCGTAGCCGAGCTTCTTGGCCGTGGCCACGGCGCGCTGGGCGCGGGCGCCGGTGGCGCACACCAGCAGCAGCGGCACGTTCTTGTTCTTGACCGTGCTGGCCAGCTTTTCGTCCAGCAGGTTCAGGGGCACGTTCTTGGCGCCGATCATGTGGCCGGTCGCGAATTCTTCGGGTTCGCGCACGTCGACCAGCACCGCGCGTTCGCGGTTGATGAGCTGCACGGCACCCTGGGCCGTGAGCGTGCCGCCGCCCGCACCCCGGAGCATCGGCCAGGCCAGCATGCCGCCCGAGGTGAGCGCCATCAGGATCAGCATCCAGTTCGCGGTGACGAATTCGATCAATTTCACGGGGGTTCCTTGGATGGCAAACCCGGGATTTTAGAATGCTGGTTTTCCCACGCGCTGCCAAAGGCCTCCGACATGCACAAACTGGTACTGATCCGCCACGGCGAATCGACCTGGAACCTCGAAAACCGCTTCACCGGCTGGACCGACGTCGACCTGACCGAAACCGGCGTCGAGCAGGCCAAGCAGGCCGGCCGGCTGCTCAAGGCCGAGGGCTACGACTTCGACGTGGCCTACACCAGCGTGCTCAAGCGCGCTACCCGCACCCTCTGGCACACGCTCGACGAACTCGACCGCACCTGGCTGCCCGTGGTGCACTCCTGGCGCCTGAACGAGCGCCACTACGGCGGCCTGCAGGGCCTGAACAAGGCCGAAACGGCCAAGAAGTACGGCGACGAGCAGGTGCTGGTCTGGCGCCGCAGCTACAGCACCCCGCCGCCGCCGCTGGAAGCCGACGACCCGCGCAGCGAGCGCTCCGACGTGCGCTACGCCAAGCTCTCGCCCGAGCAGATCCCGCTGACCGAATGCCTGAAGGACACGGTGGCGCGCGTGCTGCCGTTCTGGAACGAGTCGATGGCCCCGGCCATCCGCACCGGCCGCCGCCTGGTCGTGGCCGCGCACGGCAACTCGATCCGCGCGCTGGTGAAGTACCTGGACGGCATCTCGGACGACGCCATCGTCGGCCTGAACATCCCGAACGGCATCCCGCTCGTGTACGAGCTGGACGACGACCTCAAGCCCCTGCGCCACTACTACCTGGGCGATGCCGCGGCCGCCGAAAAGGCCGCCGCCGCGGTGGCTTCGCAGGGCAAGGGCTGAAGACGTAAGCAAAAGAAGAAAACCCCGCCTGCCGGTTCCTCCGTGGAACCCCGGCAGGCAATTTGCTTCCAAGCTGTGTATATTGGTTCGACAGCCGTCGACATACAGGACATTTCACTCATGATGGGCCAGAAACTGAAGATCACCGGCTGGGTCGCCGCCGGCGCCGTTGCTGGCGTCCTGACCACCGTCTCGCTGCAGACGGTCGCGCGGGGTTCGCTCGCGCCGCTCCCGCTCGAGGAATTGCAGCAGCTCGCGGCCGTCTTCGGGATGGTCAAGAGCGACTATGTCGAAGCGGTCGACGAGAAGAAACTCATCTCGGACGCCATCTCGGGCATGGTCGCCGGGCTCGATCCGCACTCGCAGTACTTCGACAAGAAGTCTTTCAAGGAATTCCGCGAGGGCACCACGGGCCGCTTCGTCGGCGTGGGCATCGAAATCTCGCAGGAAGACGGCCTCATCAAGGTCGTCTCCCCCATCGAGGGCTCGCCGGCCTTCCGCGCCGGCTTGAAACCGAACGACCTGATCACCAAGATCGACGACACCGCCGTGCGCGGCCTGTCGCTGAACGAAGCCGTCAAGCGCATGCGCGGCGAGGCCAACACCAAGGTGCTGCTGACCATCTTCCGCAAGGACGAGAGCCGCACCTTCCCGGTCACGATCACGCGCGAGGAAATCCGTACCCAGTCGGTGCGCGGCAAGATGATCGAGCCGGGCTACGGCTGGATCCGCCTGTCGCAGTTCCAGGAGCGCACGGTCGACGACTTCGTCAAGAAGATCGAGGAGCTCTACAAGGAAGACCCGAACCTCAAGGGTCTGGTGCTCGACCTGCGCAACGACCCGGGCGGCCTGCTCGATGCGGCGGTGGCGGTGTCGGCGGCCTTCCTGCCCGAGAACGTCACGGTGGTCACCACCGACGGCCAGCTGGCCGAAAGCAAGTCGATCTACAAGGCGGCGCCCGAGTACTACCAGCGCCGTTCGGGCAGCGACCCGCTGCGCAACCTGCCGGCAGCACTCAAGAACGTGCCCCTGGTGGTGCTGGTGAACGAAGGCTCGGCCTCGGCCAGCGAGATCGTGGCCGGCGCGCTGCAAGACCACAAGCGCGCCACCATCATGGGCAGCCAGACCTTCGGCAAGGGCTCGGTGCAGACCGTGCGCCCGCTCGGCCCGGACACCGGCCTGAAGATCACCACCGCGCGCTACTACACCCCCAGCGGCACCTCGATCCAGGCCAAGGGCATCGTGCCCAACGTGCTGGTCGACGAAAGCGCCGAGGGCAGCCCCTTCGCCGCCCTGCGCATGCGCGAGGCCGACCTCGAGAAGCACCTGGCCAGCGGCCAGGGCCCCGAGGTGAAGGACCCCGAGCGTGAAAAGGCCCGCGACGAAGCCCGCAAGCGCCTCGAGGAAGAAGCCAAGAAGCCGCCGCAGGACCGCAAGGTGCCCGAGTTCGGCACCGACAAGGACTTCCCGCTGGTGCAGGCGCTCAACCGCCTGAAGGGCCAGCCGGTGCTCGTGAGCAAGACGCAGGTCATCGTCGACAACAAGGACGAGAAGAAGGAAAACTGATCCCGGCGAGCGGGCCGCACGCACCGTGCGGTTCGCGCCACCGGCGTTTTCCCCTCCCCCGCACAGGCCCAGGCAGGCGCGCATGGACGATCACGACCTGCTGCGCTATTCGCGGCACATCCTCCTCGAAGAATTCGGCATTGACGGCCAGGCGCGCGTCAGCGCCGGGCGGGTGCTCGTCATCGGCGCCGGCGGGCTGGGCTCGCCGGTGGCCCTGTACCTCGCGGCAGCGGGGGTCGGCCACATCGTGCTGGTCGATGACGACGAGGTCGATCTCACCAACCTGCAGCGGCAGGTGGCCCACACCCACGCGCGGGTGGGCCAGTCCAAGGTCGCATCCGCCGCGCAGGCCATGCGCGACATCAACCCCGACATCGCCATCGAGACCCACGCCGTGCGCGCCGACGAGGCGCTGCTGTCGCGGCTCGTGGCTGAGGCCGACGTGGTGGTCGACTGCTGCGACAACTTCGCCACCCGGCAGGCCGTGAACCGCGCCTGCGTGGCGCACGCCAAGCCGCTGGTGGCGGGCGCGGCGATCCGCTTCGACGGCCAGCTGAGCGTGTACGACACGCGCGACGCCGCCTGCCCCTGCTACGCCTGCCTGTTCCCGCCCGAGGCCAGCTTCGAGGAAACGCGCTGCGCGGTGCTCGGCGTGTTCGGCCCGGTGGTCGGCACCATCGGCACGCTGCAGGCCAGCGAGGCGCTCAAGCTGCTGGCCGGCATCGGCCCGTCGCTGGCGGGCAAGCTGCTGATGTTCGACGGTCGCAGCACCGGCTTCGATACGCTGCGCGTCTCGCGCGACCCGCACTGCAGCGTCTGCGCGCAGCGGCCCCAGGCCGGCGCCTGAGCGCCCGCCTGCCCTCTTCTTTCTTTCGTTAAGGCTGGCGAGCCCCCTTGGCCCGCGCCGCACCGCGCGCGGCGGCCCCGGCCGTGGGCCGGTTCGCCAGTGCCAGCACGCCCGTGCAGTCGGCGTTCTCACCGGGGCCGGTCTCGATGGTCGCGGCCAGCGCCAGCAGCGGGTTGATGGCGCCCAGCGCCAGCGCCGCCAGGCCGCGGCCGGCCAGCGGCCCGATCTCGACGCCGCCCTTGGGCGCACCGAAGGTGCCGCTCACGACCAATGGCGTACGCAGCGACAGGAAGCTGGCGCTCTTGGGCTCGGGCCGGATCACGAAGTCCAGCGACTCGGTCGCGAGGTTGGCCTGGCCGGTGGCGGTGAAGACGGCGTTGGTGGTGTCCAGCACCAGCGTGCGCCCGTTCATCACGCCCTTGTTCACGTCGAAGGCCAGCGCGGCGCAGCGCAGCTCCACGTCGCGGTCGCCGCGCAGCAGGAACTTCAGGATGTCGCCGCCCACCAGCGTCGCGAACACGGGCATCAGGTTGCCGAACTGGCCGCGGCCCGACAGCACCGCCATGTCGCCCGACGCGCCGCCCAGCCAGCCAGCCACCGAATTGCCGGCGCCCGACAGGTTGATGCGCCCGTCGAGCCGGCCGACGCTGTTGCCCGAGTTCTCCAGCTTGGGAATGAGCCGCGCCAGCCGCAGGCCGCGCACGTCGAGCGAGGCGCGGATGTCGGCCGGCGTCTTGGTGGCGTCGATGCGGATCGCGCCCACGAGCTTGCCGTTGGCCACGCCCAGGTCCAGCGGGTCGAGCGACAGCACGCCGTCGGTCAGCTTGATCTTGGCGCTGCCGCGGTCCAGCGGCACCTCGCGCACGTTGCGGATGGTTTCGGCGGTGTAGCTCACGTCGGCGTTCATGGCGTGCAGCCGCGCGAAGTCGAAGGGGTTGGTCGGCAGCACCTTGCCGCCGGGCGGGCGCTTGGGCTGGGCCGAGGCGACCGGCGCCACGCCTTCCACCGCGTTGGCCGAACGCGCCGTGGGCGGCAGGCCGATCAGCGGGCCGAGGTCGTCCATGTCCATGACACGCGAGCGCAGCGTGCCCGACAGGCGCGGCACCTTGCCGGCCTGGTCGAAGGCCATGTCGCCGCCGATGTCCGACAGGCCCAGCCGGCCGTTGAGCCCCGCCGCCTCCCAGAGCTTGCCGCGCTTGCGCAGGCCGCCGCTCAGCGCATAGGGCGGGGTCTGCGGCAGCACGATGCCCAGCAGCGGGTACAGCGCGCTCAGCGTCTGGCCCTTGATCTGGAACGTGGCGTCGATGCCGTCGAAGCCCGCGAGCTGGGCCACCGTGCCATTGGCCTTGAGCCGGGTCTGGCCGGCGGCGGCGTTGATCTCGAGCGGGAACGGCGGCGCGCCCGCGGCGTTGATCTGCAGCACGTTGCCGGTGCGCCCGTCGGCCGTGAGCGGCTGGCCCTTGTAGCGACCCTTGATGCGGTAGTGCAGCGGCAGCTCGCCGCGGTTGCTGTCGTAGTCCAGGTCCGCGTGCACGTCGACGCCCAGGTGCTGGGCCAGGAAGTCGACGGCGCCCTTGTCGACCTGGATCAGGCCGATGGTGGGCACGGTGCCGGTGTCGGAGGTGTCCTTGCCGAAGGCCCAGGTGCGGCGCCCGTCGGGTTCCATCTGCAGGCCGACGGTGGGCGCGGTCAGCGCCAGGCTCGGAATGACCACCCGCTTGTCGATCAGCGGCCACAGGCGGATCTCGAAGCTCGCGCGCTCGGCCTTCACCAGGTAGGGGTCGCGCGCCCAGTCGGGGTTGGCGAATTCGATGCCGTCGAAGTGGATGGTGGCGGCTTTCCAGCCCAGGTCCACGTCGAGCCGGCGGGTGATCTCGAACTTGCGCCCGGTCTTCTCGCTCACGAAGCGGTTGAGCGGCTCGCGCAGCGTGTCCCACGGAAAGAAGGCCACGAGGAGCGCGAACGCGGTCAGCAGGACGGCGACCAGCAGCACGAAGGCCGCCAGCAACTTCTGCCAGCGCGGCCGGGTGCGAAGGGATTGGGTTGCCATGGTCGATTCTTACCCGGATGCGCGCCCGAACCGGGTCGGCGGCGGGCCGCAGACCCCGTGCGGCTTGGCCTACGGGCGGGCGAGAGGCGGCGTGGAGACAGCCGCCTGCACATGCGTCGGAACCCGCCTACAACGCGCGGCCCTTGAACCCTGCATGATCCGCTGCGGGAAAGCCTCAATGTCCATGGGCAGGCTCTCTCCTCCGCAGGGCGCTTGGACACGAGCACCTGCCCACCTCAGAGGAAGCGCGGTTCGGCATGGATTCCAGATTGCAGACCTACGTTGTCGAAGACAACCCCACGATCCGTGAAAACCTCATCGGCACTCTGGAAGAGCTCACCTGCACCACGGTCGTGGGCTTTGCGGAAACCGAGCAGCACGCGCGCGACTGGCTGCGCGACCATGCCGACGAATGGCACCTGGCCATCGTCGATCTCTTTCTCAAGCAGGGAAGTGGCCTGGGCATCCTTCAGGCCTGCCAGTCGCGCAAGCCCGGCCAGAAGGTGGTGGTGCTCAGCAACTATGCGACGCCCGACATCCGGCGCCGCTGCGCCGAGTTCGGGGTCGACGCGGTGTTCGACAAGTCGAACGAGATCGACGCACTGGTCGACTTCTGCATCCGCCAGGCCGCCGCGCTGCGGTCCGTGCCCGGCGATGCCTAGGCGCAGCTCAATCGATGAGCTTGTTCTTCAGCGCGTAGTAGGTCAGGTCGCTGTTGGAGGACAGGTTCATCTTCTCCATCAGCCGCGTGCGGTAGGTGCTCACCGTCTTCACCGACAGCGACAGCGTCTTGGCGATGTCGCCGGCGGTCTCGCCCTTGGCCAGCTTCAGGAACACCTGGAACTCGCGCTCCGAGAGCTGCTCGTGCGGCGCGGCGTCGTCCTTGCGGTCGAGCTGGCGGGCCAGCAGTTCGGCCACGGCGGGCGTGATGTAGCGCCGGCCCAGCGAAATGGTGCGAATGGCGTTCACGATCTCGATCGGATCGCATTCCTTGTTGAGGTAGCCGCTGGCGCCCTGACGGATCAGGTTCATCGCGTAGTGCTCCTCGGGGTAGCCGCTGAGGATCAGTATCCCCACGTCCGGCGCCTTGGCGCGGATCATGGCGAGTGCATCGATACCGCTTTGTCCCGGCATGGAGAGATCCATCACCAGCACGTCCAGTTCGGTGGTGCGTACCAGCTCGATGGCTTCACGGCCGCTCGCTGCCTCGCCCGCCACGCGCAGGTCCACGTGCTCGGAGAAGAACTGCCGGAGGCCCGATCGCACGATGGCGTGGTCGTCCACAATTCCAATTTTGATCATCTGTTACTTTCGTCGTTGTGCCGCAGCTTTGGAAGCCGCAGCATGCCGGTCCCTGATTGTTATCAATTATTCACGAAGTTGCATTGAATGCGACCCTAAGGGTGTCATGCACTGGTTAGCCCCCCAAAAAATGGCCGTGAGCCTGTTGCTCGCGGCGCTGGCCGCACTGGCCCTCGTGGGCATCAACGAGGCAGGATACCGGCAATCGAGCCGCGCCCTGGCGGACATCGACGAGGCGCAGCAGATCCGCGGCACGCTCAACCAGATCCTGCAGAACATGCTGGACGCCGAAACCGGCCAGCGCGGCTTCCTGCTCACGGGCGAAGCCGCCTACCGCCAGCCCTACGACATCGCGGTCAAGCAGGTGGACGGCAACCTGGCCACGCTGCGCCAGCTGTACGCCGAACGCCCGGCCGAGCGCACCCAACTGTCCGAGCTGTCCAAGCACGTGCTGCGCAAGATCGCCGAGATGGACATGAGCGTGCGGCTGCGCCACGAGGGCAACGAGGACGCCTGGAAGTTCGTCATGACCACCGATGTCGGCCGCGAGGAGATGGAAGCCATCCGCGCCACCGCCAACGAGCTGGTGAAGACCAGCAACGCGACGCTGCAGGCCGGCCAGCTGCAGGTGATGAAGTCGCTGCAGCTGGCGCGCGTCGGCACCGGCATCGTGGCGCTGGCGGCGCTGATCGCCTTCTTCCTGTACCTGCGCCAGACGCACGCGCTGCGCTCCGTGGGCGAGCGCCAGCAGGAAGCGCTGCAACGCGAACGCAATGCCCTCGAAGACGAGGTGCGCGAGCGCACCGCCTCTCTGGCCGAACTCGCCACCCACCTGCAGGACGTGCGCGAGACCGAGCGCGGCTACCTGGCGCGCGAGCTGCACGACGAGTTGGGCTCGCTGCTCACGGCCGCCAAGCTCGACGTGGCGCGGCTGAAGTCGCGCCTGGCCGACTCACCCGACGCGATCCAGCGCCTGCAGCATCTGACCGAGCTGCTCAACAGCGGCATCGCGCTGAAGCGCCGCATCATCGAGGACCTGCGGCCTTCGTCGCTCTCCAACCTCGGGCTGGTCGCCTCGCTGGAAATCCTGGGGCGCGAGTTCGGAGAGCGCTCGGGCCTGGAGATCGAGATGGCGCTGGAGCCCGTGACCATGGACGAGTCGCGCCAGCTCACGATCTACCGCATGGTGCAGGAGAGCCTGACCAACATCGGCAAGTACGCCGAGGCGAGCGAAGCCACCATCGTGCTGAAGAACTACGCCAACCACGTGATCGTGGAGGTGGCCGACAACGGCAAGGGCTTCGACGCGCAGCGCATGCGCCCGTCGACGCACGGCCTGGCGGGCATGCGCCACCGGGTCGAGGCGGCGCGCGGCAAGCTCACCATCACCTCGGCGCCAGGCCAGGGTACGCGGCTCACCGCGATGCTGCCGGTGGTGAAGCCGACACCGCAGGCCGGCACGCCGGCGAGCCTCGACACCCCCGCGTCGCGCGGCGCCTGACGCAGGCGCTGGCATTTCTTCACGCCCCGGGCCTGCGGCGACTCGGTCGCCTCCTACGCACCCCCGCCCCAGTCGCTGACAGGGCCGATGCGGCCCCGCCCTTAAGGTGGGTCCTGTGTCATCCGGCACCGGGCCGCGTCTTCCGTGATGCGCCCGGATGCATGGTTTCAAACCACAAAGAGGGAAGCCTCGAAGGAGTTCCGCATGCTGCACTACGCCGTGGTATTTCTGGTCATCGCACTCATCGCTGCCGTGTTCGGCTTCGGTGGCATTGCCGCCAGCGCGGTGGGGATCGCCAAGGTCCTTTTCATCATCTTTGCCGTGCTCGCCATCGCCAGCTTCCTGGCCGGCTTGCTACGACGCAAGTAGCGTAGTTACGATCCACAGGCTCCCGCATTTCATCTTCCCGGAAAGGACTCTCCCATGAACACGACCAAGACCCCTTCGCAACTCGCCGACGACGTGCGCCAGACCGCCCAGGAAGCGGCCGAAACCACCCGCGCCTACGCTCAGAACGCGGTGAATGCGGCGGGCGAAAAGGTCCGCGAACTGCGTCGCGACGCCGAGCCGGGTGTCGAGCAGTTGGCCGCACGCGTGCAGCAAGCCGTGCAGCGCGGTCTCGACGCCGCCTCGACCACCAGCGCCCGCGCGCACCGCCGCATCGAGCAGGCCGCCGACGTGACGGGCCGCTACATCTCCGACCAGCCCGTGCGCTCGGTGCTGCTGGCCGCCGCTGCCGGCGCCGCCATCACGGCACTGATCGTGCTGGCCAGCCGCCGCAACCGCGACGACTACTGATCCGTTGCATCGCCACTGACCGACCGACCCCGCCCGACCACCCTCGCACATGCTTCATCCGATCTTCTCGACGGTGCTCGGGCACCCGGAGCTCATTGCCGATCACATCGCCAACTACGCAGCCCTTGTCCGGCAGGAGAGTGCCGTGGCGGGACGCGGCCTGGTTGCCCGACTGGTCGCGGGCGTCCTGGCCGTGGCCACCGCCGTGCTCGCCCTCGGGCTGATCGGCGTGGCCGTGCTGCTCGGCGTGCTGCACGGCAGCTTCCACTGGGTGCTGGTGGTCGTGCCTGCCGTGGCGGTGGTGATCGCGGCGATCTGCACCTGGATCGCCACCCGCCCGAGTCCGAACTACGGCTTCGACGATCTGCGCGCCCAGCTGGCCGCGGACCTCGACGCGCTGCATGCCGCCGGAGCCCGCCATGAGCAGCCCTGATCCCCGCCGCCCTGGCGCACCGCAACTCACGCCGCAACAGCGGCTGGCCCTCTCGCGCCGCGCGCTCGTGCGGCAACTGAACGGCGGCGAGCCCGACGCGCCGGCGCCCCATCGCGCCCTGGCTGCCGGCGACACCGACGACGATCTCGAATACGCACACACCGACGCCAGCGATGCGCCACCCGCCTCGCCGGGGCGCCGCCACAACGTCTGGAGCACGATGGCGCGCGGCGTGGTGCAGCGCTGGTGGCGTCGCCATCCCGCGCACGCGGCCGGCCAGCTGGCCCGCCCCCTGCTCGAACACTACGCCCGCACCGAGCCCGTCAAGCTCATGGCCGCCGCGGCCGCCACGGGCTCGCTGCTGGTGCTCGTGCGGCCCTGGCGGCTGCTCTCGGCCACGGCCGTGATCGCGGCGGTGCTCAAGACCTCCGACGTGGCCGACCTGGTCAACACGCTGCTGCAGAAGCCTGCGCGACCGCCTCGGCAAGACCCGCCCTGACGTCACGCCAACGCGTGGCATGCAGACAAGAAAAAGCCCGGTCGAACCGGGCTTTTTTGCTGGGCGCGGCGCAAGGGCCGGTCAGCCCTTCACTTCGAGCTGGTTGTTCACCGACTTCACGCCTTGCACGGCCTTGGCGATCTCCTCGGCGCGCGACTTGGCGGCGGCCGTCGGTGCCGGGCCCTTGAGGCTCACGGCGCCGCCCTTGGTGTCGACGTCGATCTTTATCGCGCTCAGGTCCGGGTCCTTGGCCAGGCCGGCCGAGACCGAGGCGGTGATCGCGGCATCGTCGACCGTGGCGGTCACGGCGGCGGTGGCGTCCTTGGCGGCTTCCTTCACATCGGCCGTGGCGCCGGCCATGCCGGTCTTGGCATCGGCCGCGGCCTGTTCGGTCTTGGCCTTGGCATCGGAGGCCGCCTGCTCGGTCTTGGCGACGGCGCTGTCGAGCTTTTCACCGGCGGTCTGGTTGCCCGGCTTGTCGCAGGCGGCCAGGGTCAGCGCGGCGCCGGCGGCGAGCACGGCGAGCCAGGTGCGCGAGGTGGCAAAGGGAGCGAGGGAACGGTTCGACGTTGTCATGGGAAATCCTCCTGCGGTCGGAAATGGGTGCATGGACCGGCTTGGTCCACGCCAGTCAATCTAGTCCCCACCGCCCGCGCCCGGGTGTCGCCACAGGCCCGAAGCGCTGTAGGACAAGCAAGCGACGGCAGGCCGCTCAGGCGCTGACGATCCAGCCTTCGAGCGGGTCCATGGACCCCGGCAATCCGTAGCCCGGCCCGGGGCTGCCGGCGCGCTGGCGGGCCCAGGCGGCCTGCAGCAGGCACAGCACCGCGTCGAGCTCGTCGCCCTTGGCGTCGGCGCGCAGCCCGTCGCGCTGCGCGGCCGTGAGTTGGAGGCGCAGGCCGAGCCGCGAGCGTCCGGCCTCGAGCGCGGCCAGCAGGTCGGCGCGCGCGGCCTCGCGTTCGGGCGACTGGCGCGCGAGGTCGTCGCTCTTGTAGCTGCGCCGGCCGATCAGCTCGCGGGCCAGCAGGCCGGGATAGGCCTCCAGCGCGATGCGCTCCTTGTGCGTGCCCGTGTGCAGGCCCGGCAAGGTGGCGCCGGCCGCGAGCAGGCGCGGCACGCCGGCGTGCAGCATGTAGGCGACCGGCGGGTTCACCCATTTCATCGACGGGCTCGATCCGGCCGGCGCATCGGTCGCACGGTGCGCGAACTTGCCGCCGACCGGACGCGCCGCGCAAAAGGCGGCGAAGGTGTCGCGGATCTCGGCGCGGCTCAGGCCGGCGTAGTGGGCGATCAGCGCGTCCCACGCGGCCGGCCACTGCAGGTGCTCGACCAGTTCGCGTGGCAGGCCGAAGGGAAAGTCGAATCCGCCGACCCAGGCGGGCGTGCTGCTGTCGAGCCATTGGCCCCAGGCGTCGAGCGTGGCGAAGCGGTGCAGGCCGGTCAGCGTGACAGCGTCCGGGCCTGCGCTCTCGCCGACGGCCACGACGATGGGTTTGCGGGCGGTCGGTGCGCTCGAGAAATCGCAGCCGAAGAGCATCGCCCGCCTTCGGTCAACCCAGTGCGAGCGCGATCACGCCAGCCGCGATGAACAGCGCGCCCAGCAGCCGCAGCATGCGGTCGCCTTCGCGCAGCAGGTGCCCGCCGATCAGCGCGGCGAACAGCATCGACACCTCGCGCGCCGGCGCGACGTGCGAGATGGGCGCCTGCTGCACCGCGTACAGCACGAGCACGTACGAGACGGGGCTGATCGCCGCCACCAGCAGCGCGTACTTCCACTGCTCACGCCACATGCGCACGGTGGTCGCGCGGTCCTGCAGCGCGGCGGGCAGCAGCAGCACGAGGCGCACGAAGTTGCTCATGTAGTCGAGCAGGATCGGCGACATGGCGAGGAACTTGACGGCGTAGCTGTCGGTGACCGTGTAGGCCGCGATGAAGGCGCCGGTCAGCACGCCGTAGCGCATGCCCTTGTGCACGCGCTCGCGCTGCACCGGGTCATGCTTCTTGTGAAAGAGGCGCGGGCCGCCGGCCACCAGGAACACGCCGAGCACCACGCCGAAGATGCCGGCCACGCCGACGAGGCTGATCTTCTCGCCCAGGAACAGGATCGCGACCAGCGACGACAGCAGCGGCCCCGAGCCGCGCGCCAGCGGGTAGACCACCGTGAGATCGGACTTGCGGTAGCCGCGCAACAGCACGACGTAATAGAAGACGTGCAGCACGCCGCTCAGCACGATGAAGGCCCACTCCTTCGTGCCCCAGGTCGGCACGACGCTCCAGCCGAGCGTGATGCCCACGGGCGCCCACACCACGGCCATGAACACGCCGCTCTGGAACGCGAAGCGTGAATCGCCGTTCGCCTTCTTGGCGGCGATGTTCCAGCTGGCGTGGATGACGCCAGCCAGCAGGATCAGTGCGAACGCGGAAAGGGGCACCCCGGTCGAACCGGGATCAGTGGCGGCCGACGATGGCGGCGGTGGCCATCAGTTCTTCGAGCAGCGCGAGCGAGACCTTGCCCGAGACCTTGTACGGGTCGAGCTCGGGCTTCTCGGAGTACTTCAGCAGCGTCGAGGCGTTGAGCTTGGAGAGGTTGACCTGCCCCATCGTCCAGCCACCGAAGCGGCGCTCGGAGATTTCTTCGTAGTGCAGCAGCACCACGTCCTTGTGGCGCGGATCGCGCTGGATGTGGCCGTAGAGATCGCTGATGGCGTCGCGACCACCCTCGATGGCCTGCAGGAAGGTGCCGGCGCCGTAGCAGAGGATGCCCGTGATGCCGCAGGCCGGGTTGTGCGTGCGCGATTTCGCGAGGATCGCCTCGATGGCCTCGGGGCTGGTATCGACGGCGCGACTGGCATAGAGAAGTCGGACCAGCATGGCTCAGCTCTTTCGTGGCAGGAGGGAGAGGAATTCGCGACGCAGGCTCGGATCCTTGAGGAACACGCCGCGCATGACGGAGTTGATCATCTTGCTGTCCATTTCCTTCACGCCGCGCCAGGCCATGCAGAAGTGCTCGGCCTCCATGACCAGCGCCAGGCCGTCGGGCTGGGTCTTTTCCTGGATCAGGTCGGCCAGCTGCACCACGGCTTCTTCCTGGATCTGCGGACGGCCCATGACCCATTCGGCCAGGCGCGCGTACTTGGACAGGCCGATCACGTTGGTGTGCTCGTTGGGCATCACGCCGATCCACAGCTTGCCGATGATCGGGCAGAAGTGGTGCGAGCAGGCGCTGCGCACGGTGATCGGGCCGACGATCATCAGCTCGTTCAGGTGCTCGGCGTTGGGAAACTCGGTGAGCGGAGGTGCCGGCACATAGCGGCCGCGGAACACCTCGTTGAGGTACATCTTGGCCACGCGGCGCGCGGTGTTGTCGGTGTTGTGGTCGTTCTCGACGTCGATGACCAGGCTCTCGAGCACGGCCTTCATCTTGACCTCGACCTCGTCGAGCAGCGACTCCAGTTCGCCCGGCTGGATGAACTCGGCGATGTTGTCGTTGGCGTTGAAACGCTTGCGCGCTGCATTCAGTCGCTCGCGGATCTTGACGGAGACGGGCGTGCCCTCGTCATCGTCTTTTCGATCGGGAAGCGGTTCGACGTCGGTTTTCCTCAGCATCCGCAGATGGTATCAGTGAACCCTTTTTCAGCACCGCCAGAGGGGAAACACCGCGGAACCGGCTTTGCCGGGCCGCTGGTGTTGCCCCCGGCAGGGGGTTGGAGAAGCGACACGCAGTGCGCGAAGCCTGGGGGCGAGCTCAGGCCAGCGCGAAGTCGGCGACCAGCGGAAGGTGGTCGGACATGCGGGCCCAGATCGGGCCGCGCGGCACGTTGCAGGCCAGCGGTTCGAGCTGGCGGCCATAGACGAAATCGAGCTGCGTCACGGGCAGGCGCGAGGGGTATGTGAGCGTGCGCGGGCCGCGCAGGTCGCTGGTGTCGCGCAGGCCCATGGCGTTCATGGCGTAGCGCATGCGCGCGCCCCAGTCGTTGAAATCGCCGGCCACCACCACGGCCTCGTCGGCCGGCACCTCGCGCTCGATGAACTCGCGCAGCCGGGCCACCTGCCGCACGCGGCTGCCCTTGATGAGCCCCAGGTGCACCACGATGGCGTGCACCCGGCGCCCTTCCACGTCGATCACGGCATGCAGCAGGCCGCGCTGTTCGAAGCGGTGGTCGGAGATGTCCTGGTGGCTGGTGCGGATCACCGGCCAGCGCGTGAGCAGCGCGTTGCCGTGCTCGCCGTGGCGCGTGACAGCGTTGGTCTCGTAGACGGCCGTGTAGCCCTCGGGCGCCAGAAAGTCGGCCTGCGGCAGCTCGGGCCAGCGCGGAAAGCGGGCGGCGGCCTGGCGGTTCATCTTGCGCACTTCCTGCAGGCAGACGATGTCGGCATCGAGCTGCTCGATGGCGTGGCCCAGGTTGTGGATCTCGAGCCGACGCGCCGGCCCGATCCCCTGCACACCCTTGTGGATGTTGTAGGTCGCGACCCGGAGGTTCTGCGTTGCTGCTGCGGCGGCCGGTGGGTTCATCGCGCAAATTCTGGCAGCAACAGAATGGCTTCGGCGTTCGACGGGGAAAAGCAGGCGTCCGCCGCCTCGTGGTACGGCAGCCATTGCCAGTCGGTGTGCTCGCGCGGGTCGAGCCGGGGTGTCAGGCGCTCGGGCACGCACAGGCCGAACAGGTGCTCGGTGTTGTGGGTGACGCCGGGCTCGTAGCGCGCGCGCCAGCCGGGGTAGATCTCGTAGATGTTGCGCAGTTGCCAGTCGACCAGTTGCGACGCCAGCGGCGTGCCTTCACTGCAATCGATGCCGGTCTCCTCGGCCACTTCGCGTGCGGCGGTGAGCGCGAGCGGCTCGTCGACTGCGTCCTTGCTTCCAGTGACCGACTGCCAGAAGTCGGACTCGGCATCCGCACGCCGGATGAGCAGCACATCGAGTGCCGGCGTGTGGATCACGACCAGCACCGACTCCGGGATCTTCCAGGGCCGGGTGCCGGTCGTCATGGCTGCATCAGGCCGCCTGCGGCGTGTTGCGCAGCTTGATGTGCAGTTCGCGCAGCTGCTTCTCGTCGACCGGGCTCGGCGCCTGCGTCAGCAGGTCTTGCGCGCGCTGGGTCTTGGGGAAGGCGATCACGTCGCGGATCGACTCGGCGCCGGTCATGAGCATGACGAGGCGGTCCAGGCCGATGGCGATGCCGCCGTGCGGCGGGGCGCCGTACTGCAGCGCGTCCAGCAGGAAGCCGAACTTGAGCTGCGCGTCCTCGGCGCTGATCTTCAGCGCGCGGAACACCTTGCTCTGCACTTCCTCGCGGTGGATCCGCACCGAACCGCCGCCCATCTCGATGCCGTTGAGCACCATGTCGTAGGCCTTGGCGATGCACTTCTCGGGCGCGGTGTCCATGAGGTCTTCATGGCCGTCCTTCGGTGCGGTGAACGGATGGTGCACGGCGCTCCAGCGCTGGCCTTCCTCGTCGAACTCGAACATCGGGAAGTCGACCACCCACAGCGGTGCCCAGCGGTCGTCGAAGAGGCCGGCCTTCTTGCCGAAGGCGCTGTGGCCGATCTTCACGCGCAGCGCGCCGATGGCATCGTTGACGACCTTTTCCTTGTCGGCGCCGAAGAACAGGATGTCGCCGTTGCGCGCACCCGTGCGAGCGATGATCTCGGCCAGCGTGGCGTCGTCCAGGTTCTTGACGATCGGGCTTTGCAGGCCGTCGCGGCCGGCGGCGGCGTCGTTGACCTTGATGTAGGCCAGGCCCTTGGCACCGTAGATCTTCACGAACTCCTGGTAGGCGTCGATCTCGCCGCGCGACAGGCCGCCCTCGGCACCGCCGCCGGGCACGCGCAGCGCGACCACGCGACCGCCGGCCATGGTGGCGGCGTTGGAGAACACCTTGAACTCGACGCGCTTCATCAGTTCGGTGAGTTCGGTGAACTCGAGCTTCACGCGCAGGTCGGGCTTGTCCGAGCCGTACTTGAACATCGCGTCGGCGTAGCTCATGGTCGGGAACACCGGCAGGTCGATGTCCGCGGCGTTGCGGAACACGTTGCGGATCATGCCTTCGAACATCTCGCGGATCTCTTCCTCGGCGAGGAACGAGGTCTCGATGTCGATCTGCGTGAATTCAGGCTGGCGGTCGGCGCGCAGGTCTTCGTCGCGGAAGCACTTCACGATCTGGTAGTAGCGGTCGTAGCCGGCCACCATCAGCAGCTGCTTGAACAGCTGGGGCGACTGCGGCAACGCGAAGAAGCTGCCGTCGTGCACGCGGCTGGGCACGAGGTAGTCGCGCGCGCCTTCGGGCGTGGACTTGCCCAGCATCGGCGTCTCGATGTCGATGAAGCCGTTGGCATCGAGGAACTTGCGCGTTTCCATCGTCACCTTGTAGCGCAGCATCATGTTGCGCTGCATGGCCGGGCGGCGCAGGTCGAGCACGCGGTGCGTGAGGCGGGTGGTTTCCGACAGGTTGTCGTCGTCCAGCAGGAACGGGGGCGTGACCGAGGGGTTCAGCACCTTCAGTTCGTGGCACAGCACTTCGATCTTGCCGCTCTTGAGGCTGTCGTTGGTCGTGCCTTCGGGGCGCGCGCGCACCAGGCCGGTGATCTGCACGCAGAACTCGTTGCGCAGGTTCTCGGCCACGGCGAAGGTCGAGGCGCGGTCGGGGTCGCACACCACCTGCACGTAGCCTTCGCGGTCGCGCACGTCGATGAAGATCACGCCGCCGTGGTCGCGGCGACGGTTGACCCACCCGCACAGGGTGACGGTCTGGCCCAACAGGGCTTCGGTCACAAGACCGCAATAGTGAGTACGCATGGCCATAGAGATGACTTCCGGCGCCGTCGTGGCGCGTTCGTTTTTATGAGTTGGATGGCTTGATCGCCACCGAGGAGGGGCCGCCTGGAACGACCACGCCCATCGAGACGATGTACTTGAGCGCTTCGTCCACGCTCATCTTCAGTTCGACGCAGTCACTGCGCTTGAGCATGACGAAGTAGCCGCCCGTGGGGTTGGGCGTGGTCGGCACGTAGACGCTGAGGAATTCCTCGCTGCCTAGGTACTCGGCCACCTCGTTGCCCGGCGCGCCGGTCACGAAGGCAATGGTCCACACGCTCTCGCGCGGCCACTGGATCAGCACTGCCGTGCGGAATGCGTTGCCGTTCTCGGAGAACAGCGTGTCCGACACCTGCTTGACGCTCGAGTAGATCGAGCGCACGACCGGAATGCGGCGCACCACGGCGTCGCCCCAGCCGAGCAGGCGCTTGCCGACGAAGTTGCTCGCAATGGCACCGACCACCAGCAGGATGGCCAGCGTGAGCAGCACACCGAGCCCGCGGATGTTGTTGTCGTAGAGCCAGCGCTGCCATGCGCCCGGCAGCACCCACAGCGTCTGGTCGAGCGTGTCGATGATCCACTTCAGCACCGCCAGGGTGATGAACAGCGGAACGATCACCAGCAAGCCGGAGAACAACCATTTGCGCAGGGCGGACATGGGAGAGGGTTCCGTCAGTCGCCGCTCTTGGCGGCAGCCGTTGCAGCGGGGGCCGGCGCAGGAGCGGGCGCCGGTGCGGGGCTGGAGGCGGGGGACGAAGAAGAAGCATCGGCCGACTTGGCGCCGTCGCCGGACGCAGTGGGCGCGGTGGCGGCCTCGGACTTCTTGCCGCCGCCCTCGCGGAAGTCGGTCACGTACCAGCCCGAGCCCTTGAGCTGGAAGCCGGCGGCCGTGACCTGCTTTTCAAATGCGCTCGCACCGCATTCCGGGCACACCGAGAGCGGCGTGTCCGACATCTTCTGCAGAACGTCCTTGGCAAAGCCGCAGGAACTGCACTTGTAGGCGTAAATGGGCATGGGAAATCGGGGGTGGGAATGAGCGACGCAGCTGCCGCTCGCAAAGCCCTCGATTATAGGGGCGCCCCCGCCCGCAGGGGCCGTGGGGGCCCGGCCCGGCCCGCCGTCAGGCCGGCTCGGTCGCCAGGAGGCGGTGCGGCGTGTGAGTGTTCGCTATCCATTGCGGCAGCAGCGAGCCGATGACCATGCCCGCGAAGGAGGACAGCACGCCCGCCAGCTGGGCCGGGAAGGCGGTACCCCAGGGCATGGCCATGAACAGCAGCCAGACGCCGATGCCCCCCACGATCGAGGCGATGGCGCCCTGGGTGGTGGCGCGGCGCCAGTACAGGCCGCACACCAGCGGCACGAAGGCCCCGACCAGCGGCACCTGGTAGGCGCCCGAGACCAGTTCGTAGATCGGCGTGCCCTGCATGCGGATCGCGTAGGCCAGCACGGCGGCGCTGAACAGCAGCACCGTGATGCGCATGGTCATCAGGTTCTCGCGGTCGGTTCCGGCGGGACGGAACTGGCGCCAGATGTTCTCGGTGAAGGTGACGCTGGGCGCCAGCAGCGTGGCCGAGGCGGTCGACTTGATGGCCGAGAGCAGCGCGCCGAAGAACAGCACCTGCATCACGAAGGGCATCTTCTGCAGCACCAGCGTGGGCAGCACCTTCTGCGGATCCTCCTTCAGCAGCACGGCCACCTCCTCCGGCATGATCAGCAGCGCGCTGGCCACCAGGAACATCGGCACGAAGGCGAACAGGATGTAGGCCACGCCGCCGATCACCGGCCCGCGGGTCGCGGCCTTGACGCTGTTGGCCGACATCACGCGCTGGAACACGTCCTGCTGCGGAATGGAGCCCAGCATCATCGTGATGGCCGCGGCAAAGAAGAACACCATGTCGTGCCAGTTGGGCTCGGGCCAGAACTTGAAGAGGTCCTTGCTGACCGCGAAGGCCACCACCTTGTCGGCGCCGCCGGCCATGTCGCCCGCGAACATCGCGATCACCGCAAGGCCGACGACCAGGATGATCATCTGGATGAAGTCGGTCACGGCCACCGACCACATGCCGCCGAACAGCGTGTAGGCCAGGATCGAGACCACGCCGATCACCATGCCCAGCGGGATGCTGATGGCGCCGGCCGACAGCACGTTGAACACCAGCCCCAGCGCCGTGACCTGCGCCGAGACCCAGCCCAGGTAGCTCAGCATGATGATCAGCGAGCAGGCCACTTCCACGCTGCGGCCGTAGCGCTCGCGGTAGTAGTCGCTGATGGTCAAGAGCGTCATGCGGTACAGCTTGCCCGCGAAGAACAGGCCCACCAGGATCAGGCAGGTGCCCGCGCCGAACGGGTCTTCGACCACGCCGCTCAGGCCGCCCTCGATGAACTTGGCCGGGATGCCGAGCACCGTCTCGGACCCGAACCAGGTCGCGAAGGTGGTCGTGATGATCATGAACAGCGGCAGGTGCCGCCCCGCGATCGCGAAGTCGGTGGTGTTCTTCACCCGTTTGGCCGCATACAGGCCGATGGCGATGGTGACCAGCAGATAGACGATGACCAGCGTCAACAACACGGCGAAACTCCTCCAGCCTCTAGAACAAACGCACGCGCACCAGCACTTGCATGGCGAGCAACCCCAGGACGAATCCGATGCCGCCATAGAGGATGGCCTGCAGCAGCCGGTTGGTGCGCTTCTGCGCGGCCAGCAGCTCCTGCAACTCGCGGCGGTGATCGGGCGGCCGATTTTCCAGGAAATCGTGCAGCAAACGCGGCAATTGCGGCAGCAATTTCGCGTAGCGCGGCGCCTCGGCCCGCAGCTGCTGGAACAGCTTCTTCGGCCCGATCTGGTCGATCATCCACTTCTCGAGGAAGGGCTTGGCCGTGGCCCAGAGGTCGAGCTCGGGGTCGATGCTGCGGCCCAGGCCCTCGATGTTCAGCAGGGTCTTCTGCAGCAGCACCAGCTGCGGCTGGATCTCGACGTGGAAGCGGCGCGAGGTCTGGAACAGGCGCATCAGCACCATGCCCAGCGAGATTTCCTTCAGCGGCCGGTCGAAGTACGGCTCGCACACGGTGCGGATCGCCGCCTCGAGCTCGTCGATGCGCGTGCCCTGCGGCACCCAGCCGCTCTCCAGGTGCAGCTCGGCCACGCGCTTGTAGTCGCGCCGGAAGAAGGCCGCGAAGTTCTGCGCGAGGTACTCCTTGTCGGACTCGGTGAGCGTGCCGATGATGCCGAAGTCGAGCGAGATGTAGCGCCCGAAGGTCTCGGGCGCCAGGCTCACCTGGATGTTGCCCGGGTGCATGTCGGCGTGGAAGAAACCGTCGCGGAACACCTGCGTGAAGAAGATCGTCACGCCGTCGCGCGCGAGCTTGGGAATGTCGACGCCGGCAGCGCGCAGCTTGTCGATCTGGGCAATGGGCACGCCGTTCATGCGCTCCATCACGATGACTTCGGGGTGGCAGAAGTCCCAGAACATTTCGGGGATCAGCACCAGGTCGAGCGAGGCCATGTTGCGGCGCAGCTGCGCGGCGTTGGCGGCCTCGCGCACGAGGTCGAGCTCGTCGTGCAGGTACTTGTCGAACTCGCCGACCACCTCGCGCGGCTTCAGGCGCTTGCCGTCGGGCGAGAGCTTCTCGATCCAGCCGGCCATCATGGCCATGAGGGCCAGGTCCTTCTCGATCACGCCGCGCATGTTGGGGCGCAGCACCTTCACCGCCACGTCGCGGATCTCGCCCTGGTTGGTGCGGATGGTCGCGAAGTGCACCTGCGCGATCGAGGCGCTGGCGATGGGCGTTTCGTCGAACTGCACGAACACGTCGCTCACCGGGCGGCGGAAGGCGCGCTCGATGGTCGCGACCGCCACCGCCGAGGGGAACGGCGGCACGCGGTCCTGCAGGAAGGCGAGCTCGTCGGCGATGTCGGGCGGCAGCAGGTCGCGCCGCGTGGACAGCACCTGGCCGAACTTCACGAAGATGGGGCCCAGCCGCTCCAGCGCCTCGCGCAGGCGCTGGCCGCGCGGCGCGTCGAGGTTGCGTCCAACGGAGACGATGCGCGCCACCACGCGCAGCCAGGGCTTCTGGAAGCTCGTGAGCACGAGCTCGTCCAGGCCATAGCGCAGTGCGACCCAGACGATGAACAGGCCGCGATAGAAGCGACTCATTCGGCGTGGCCCGCCGCACCGCCGGCACGGGCCGAGCGGTCGCCGACGAACTGGCGCAGCGCGCCGACCACGCGCCGCACGCCATTGCCCAGCGTGTGCGCGGGCACGTCGCCGATCACGCGGGCCAGGTCGTCCTCGACGTCCCAGCGCACGTGGTCGACCAGCCAGTTGACCTCGGCCGCGAGCTGCACGTCGCCGACGATCTGCACGGAAGGCTTGTCGCCGCGCAGCGTGGCGCGGGCGATGTCGAAGGGGGAGTCATCGATCACGGTGAGCGTGAGTTCGGGCGTGGAGCCGGCAGGTGCCAGGTCGAGCAGGCCGGCCGGCGTGGCCACCAACTCCATCGTCACAAAGCGCCACTGGAAGCGCACCACCCTGCCCTGCTGGCGCAGCAGCCGCTGCTGCGCTTCGGGTTCCTGCTGCAGCACGTGGTTCAGGAACAGCACCGCGCGGTGCTGGATTTCGTGGACGGCCCAGGCCGGCGGTTGCAGGCGTTCGCCGATGCGGTTGAACAGGTCGCCGAGCAAAGAAAAAGGGGACGATGGTGTAGCCATGGTCCCCATTATCCCGTCAGTGCTACGGCCGGGTGACGGCCGTGGCTCAGGTTTTTGTCACTGCAGCGCTTGCACGCCTGCCACCAGCCAGCCGGCGCTGCCGGTCTTGGTCATGTTCCAGACTTCACGGAACGGGGCCGGGCCCGCCGAGGCGTCTTCGCGGATCATGCCGGAGAACTCCACGCTCGCCATGTAGGCGTCGGGCAGCTCTTCGATGCCCAGCAGCTTCGCGTCGAGCATCACGACCTCGGTCTTGTTGAGCGCACCGCCCGTGTGGCTGGCGCGATCGGCCAGCTGCGTGCGGATCTCTTCGACCATGCTGTCGGTCATCATGGAACGCAGCATCGACACGTCGGCGCGGTCCCAGGCGTCTTGCAGGGTCACGAAGTTGCGCTTGGCGGCGGTGAGGAAACCGTCGGCATCGAAGCCCGCGGGGATGCCCCAGGACTGCGAACCGGCCAGTGCCGAACCGATCATGCTGCCGCCGGCTGCGGCACCCGCGGCCGACAGGCTGCTGCCGTGCGATGCCGGCGCGGCGTCGAACGCCGTGGCGTTGCGCTCCCACGGCCGTGCCGAGGCGTCGTTGCCGACGTTGGCCGGGCTGTACTGTGCCGGTGCGCGTGCATCGGCGGGACTGCCGGCGCCCTGGAAGGCGAAAGCGCCCTGGCGGTTGGCGTTGCCCGACGACGCGGCCGAGCGCGCCTTGAAGATGCGCCACACCGCGAGCGCGGCAAAAGCCAGCAGCGCGATCAGCAGGATGTTGGCGAAGCCGGCACCCAGGCCGAGCGAATTCGCGAGCCATGCCAGGCCCAGGCCGGCGGCGAGACCGCCGAGCATCGCGCCCCACGGACGCTTCGGTGCAGCGGCGGCGGGCGTTGCGGGCTTGGGCGCCGCATTGGTCGCGTTCTGCTGCGCGGGGGCCGCGGGCTGCGTGGCCTGGCGCTGCGTCACGTTGGACGACTGGCGACCGACGGACTTGCCGCCACCCATGCGAGCAGCTTCCGCCTGAACGCTCACCAGCACCAGTGCTGCTGCCAAGAACAAAGAACCCAAACTCTTCATGCCGTCTCCTCTTGAGCGAAAAATTCGCGTCGTCATCGTGATCAACACTTGATTCCAACATGGAGGGCAGCAATTCCCCCCGTCATGTTGTGATAGTCCACATGTCCGAAACCGCCCTCTTTCATGAGGGTCTTGAGCTCCTCTTGCGAGGGATGCATCCGGATCGATTCGGCCAGGTAGCGGTAGCTCGCATCGTCGCCGGCCACGAGCTTGCCCAGGCGCGGCAGCACGTTGAACGAATACCAGTCGTAGGCCTTCGTGAGCGGCTTGGCGACCTTCGAGAACTCGAGCACCAGCAGCTTGCCGCGCGGCTTGAGCACGCGGTTCATTTCCTTGAGGGCAACATCCTTGTGCGTCATGTTGCGCAGGCCGAAGGCCACAGTGACCACATCGAAGTGGTCGTCGGGAAAGGGCAGCTTCTCGGCGTCGCAGACCGTGGTGGGCAGCACCACGCCGGCGTCGAGCAGGCGGTTGCGGCCGGTGCGCAGCATGGCTTCGTTGATGTCGGTGTGGACCACCTGGCCCGTGGCGCCGACCTTCTTCGAGAAGGCGAGCGCGAGGTCGCCGGTGCCGCCCGCGATGTCGAGCACGCGCGAGCCTTCGCCCACGTTCGCGACCATCACGGTGTAGGCCTTCCAGGCCCGGTGCAGTCCGGCCGACATCAGGTCGTTCATGATGTCGTAGCGCGAGGCCACCGAGTCGAAGACGCCGCGAACGCGTTGCGCCTTCTCGCTTTCGTCGACTTTCTCGAAGCCGAAGTGGGTTGTACTCATGCGCTGGATGTTAGGCCGGAAGGCATTCCTTCAAGGCGACGACCCCGCGGGCACGGCGGACATTTGTTGCTTTTTCCTCCAACGGAGGGCCGCCGCAACGCGCGTCTTTGCTGTGTGTAAGGCTATCTTTTCAATAGCAACAGGGTATGTTTACCCTCGGTTCCTCAACGCTCAGTGGCTGCTGCAGGCGTGGCCGCCCTTGTCGGCCATCGGGGCGTCGCGGTCCACGCCCGCCGCGGCCAGGCGCCGCTCGTAATCGGCCCACAGCTCGGCCTGCCGCGCGCCCAGGTCATAGAGCAGGCTCCAGGTGTAGATGCCGGAGTTGTGGCCATCGCTGAAGGCCGGCTGCACCGCGTAGTTGCCCACCGGCTCGAGCCCGACCAGGTCGACGTCGCGCTTGCCGGTCTGCAGCACCTCCTGCCCCGGGCCGTGGCCCTGCACCTCGGCCGACGGCGAATAGATGCGCATCAGCTCGAAGGGGATACGGAAGGTGGCGCCATCCGAGAAGCCGACCTCGAGCACGCGCGACTGCCCGTGCACGGTGATCGATTGGGGTGTCGGCGCGCCGGCTTGCAAACCTGCCATGGGGAATCCGTTCGGAAGAAGAGAAAAAGAGAAAAGGGGTGGGACTCGCGCAGTATGCCGCGCGCTGCGCGCCAGCGTGTCGGCCGCCTGCGCTTAGCATCGCTGCATGCCGTCACGCACACGCCCTCTCCTCCTCTTGTCGCGTCCAAACCGGGCCGCCCTCGTCCTCTGCGCCGCGCTCGCGGGCACCGCCCTCGCCCCACCGGCCCATGCCTTCTGGGGCCTGATCGGCAAAGCGGCAGGCAAGGCTGCGACCGCCGGCAAGGCGGCCGGCGTCGCGGGCAAGGGCGCGGCGGTCGGCGCCGGCGCGGTGGCAGCCGAAGGTGCAACCGGCGTGGCCGCCAAGGGCGCGATGGCGCTGGGCGACGATGCGGCACATGCCGCCCAGGCCGGCTCGCGCGGCTTCGGCGGCGCGCATGAACTGAGCACCGTGAACGCCGCGCTGCCACCCGAGGTCGCGGCCTACCTTGCCAAGCCGGCGAAGGAGCTCACGCCCAAGGACACGTCGTTCATGATGGACAGCTACCGGCAGATGGTCGAGCGCGCTGGCAAGAGCGGCGACTTCACCGCCGTCGAGCGCATGCCGACCTCTGCGGGCACCGCGCGCACACTGCCTGCGGAGCCGGTCAAGGCTGCAGCAACACCGCAGCCGACGACCGCTGCAGCAACCGCGTCACCCGGCAGCTCGGGCGCACTGCCCTTCCACGCGGTGCGCCTGCTGGCCCACGCCGCGCATGCGGGCAACAAGAGCGCGCAGGCCGAGCTCGATCGCGTGTGCAGGGACGGCAGCGTGGCCTCGAAGCGCTTCTCGAAGGAAACGCGCGCCACGCCGGAATTCAAACAGGCCTGCGCGGACCGCAAGGCAGGCAGCGCGACGCGCACCGCCGCGGCCAACTAAGAAGAAGCGAAGGCCTCAGGCCAGCGACGCGAGCCGTCGGACCATGTCGGCCTCCGCCTGCGGCAGCAGCGCCTGCACGGCGGCCAGCCGCTCGGCTGGCGCGGTCCGTTGAACGACAGCCCAGACCGAACCGGGGAAATGGCTGTCCCAGTCGAAGCGCGCGATCACGTGCCAGTGCAGGTGCGCCACCATGTTGCCGAGCGCGGCGATGTTGAGCTTGGTGGGCGCCAGCGCGTCGCGCAGGCACTGCTCCACGCGCACCACGGCCTCCATGCACAGCACGCGGTCGGCCGCATCGAGGTCGGAGAGCTCCGCCGCATGGTCGCGCCACACCACGCGATAGAAGGCCGGAAAGCCTTCTTCCTGCGCGTGGATGACGCGCAGCTTCGCGCCTTCGAACACGATGCGCCCGCCGGGCGCGTCGCACAGCGGGCAACCGGCCACCGCCGTCATACGAGCACCCGCTCGATGCCGCCCTGGTTGGCAGCGGCCACGTAGTTGGGCATCCAGTCGTCGCCGAGCAGCTTGTTGGCCATCTCGACCACGATGTAGTCGGCTTCGAGCAGGCCGTTGTTCAGGTCGTTGCCGTAGCGCGAGAGGCCTTGCAGGCAGCTCGGGCAGCTGGTGAGGATCTTCACGTTGTCGGTCGCGCCGACATTGCCGCTCTCGCGCAGCGCGGCCTCGCCCTTCTTCAGCTCTTCTTCCTTGCGGAAGCGGATCTGCGTCGAGATGTCGGGCCGCGACACGCCCAGCGTGCCCGACTCGCCGCAGCAGCGGTCGTTCTTGAGCACGTTGTCGCCGACCAGCGCCTTCACGGTCTTCATCGGGTCCTGCTGCTTCATCGGCGAATGGCAGGGGTCGTGGTACAGGTAGCCGCCACCGCCCGCATCGGCCAGCGTGATGCCCTTTTCGAGCAGGTACTCGTGGATGTCGATGATCCGGCAGCCCGGGAAGATCTTGTCGAACTGGTAGCCCTGCAGCTGGTCGTAGCAGGTGCCGCAGCTCACCACCACCGTCTTGATGTCGAGGTAGTTGAGCGTGTTGGCGACGCGGTGGAAGAGCACGCGGTTGTCCGTGATCATCTTCTCGGCCTTGTCGAACTGGCCGCTGCCGCGCTGCGGATAGCCGCAGCACAGGTACCCCGGCGGCAGCACTGTCTGCACGCCCGCATGCCAGAGCATCGCCTGCGTGGCCAGGCCCACCTGCGAGAACAGCCGCTCCGATCCGCAGCCCGGGAAGTAGAAGACCGCCTCGGTTTCCGAGGTCGTCGTCTTCGGGTTGCGGATGATCGGCACGTAGTCCGCATCCTCAATGTCGAGCAGCGCGCGCGCCGTCTTCTTCGGCAGGTTGCCCGGCATCTTCTTGTTGATGAAGTGGATCACCTGCTCCTTGATGGGTGCAGGCCCCAGCGTGGCCGGCGGTGCACCGGTCTGCTTCTTCGCAAGGCCGCGCAGCAGGTCGTTGGCCATGCGCTGCGCCTTGAAGCCGATGCCCACCATGCCGGCGCGCACCGCCTTGATGGTCTGCGGGTTGGTCGCGTTCAGGAAGAACATCGCGGCCGCGTTGCCGGGGCGGAAGCTCTTCTGGCCCATCTTGCGCAACAGGTTGCGCATGTTCATCGACACGTCGCCGAAGTCGATCTTCACCGGGCACGGCGTGAGGCACTTGTGGCACACGGTGCAGTGGTCGGCCACGTCCTCGAACTCTTCCCAGTGCTTGATGCTGATGCCGCGCCGGGTCTGCTCCTCGTAGAGGAAGGCCTCGACCAGCAGCGAGGTCGCGAGGATCTTGTTGCGCGGGCTGTAGAGCAGGTTGGCGCGCGGCACATGGGTGGCGCACACCGGCTTGCACTTGCCGCAGCGCAGGCAGTCCTTGACGCTGTCGGCGATGGCGCCGATGTCGCTCTGCTGCATGATCAGCGACTCATGCCCCATGAGGCCGAAGCTCGGCGTGTAGGCGTTGGTCAGGTCGGCGTGCAGCGTCTGCGCCTGCCCCGCGGGCGCCCGCAGCAGCTTGCCCTTGTTGAAGCGGCCTTCGGGGTCGACCCGGGCCTTGTATTCGGTGAAGGGGCGCAGCTCTTCGTCGCTCAGGAATTCGAGCTTCGTGATGCCGATGCCGTGCTCGCCCGAGATCACGCCGTCCAGGCTGCGTGCCAGCGCCATGATGCGCACCACCGCGGCGTGCGCGGTCTGCAGCATCTCGTAGTTGTCGCTGTTCACGGGCAGGTTGGTGTGCACGTTGCCGTCGCCCGCGTGCATGTGCAGCGCGACCCACACGCGGCCCTTGAGCACCTGCTTGTGGATGGCCGTGCACTCGGCCAGGATCGGCCCGAACTCGGCGCCCGAGAAAATCTCCTGCAGCGGCTGGCGCAGCTGGGTCTTCCAGCTGGCGCGCAGCGTGTGGTCCTGCAGTTGCGGGAACAGCGTGTCGACGTTCTGCAGCCAGCCGGCCCACAGCGCGCGCACCTCGTGCACCAGCGCAACAGCCTGCGCCACGCGGTCTTCCAGCAGCTCGGCCGCGGGAATCTCGTGCGCGTCGTCGGTCTTGCCCAGCGGCAGGTTGCCGCGCGTGAGGAAGGCTTCGAGCGCGTCGGTGAGCGCCAGCTTGTTCTGCAGCGACAGCTCGATGTTGATGCGCTCGATGCCGTCGCTGTACTCGGCCATGCGCGGCAGCGGGATCACCACGTCTTCGTTGATCTTGAAGGCGTTGGTGTGCTTGCTGATGGCGGCCGTGCGCTTGCGGTCGAGCCAGAATTTCTTGCGCGCCTCGGGGCTGATGGCAATGAAGCCTTCGCCGCTGCGCGAGTTGGCGATGCGCACCACTTCGGAGGTGACGCGCGCCACCGCGTCGGCGTCGTCGCCCGCGATGTCGCCGAACAGCACCATCTTCGGCAGGCCGCCGTGCTTCTTCGACTTCGTCGCGTAGCCGACCGCCTTGAGGTAGCGATCGTCCAGGTGCTCCAGGCCGGCCAGCAGCACGCCCGAGCGCTTCTGCTCGGCGAACATGAAGTCCTTGATCTCGACGATGCTGGGCACCGCGTCCTTGGCGTTGCCGAAGAACTCGAGGCACACGGTGCGCGTGTGCGCCGGCATCTTGTGCACCACCCAGCGGCAGCTCGTGATGAGGCCGTCGCAGCCCTCTTTCTGGATGCCCGGCAGGCCCGAAAGGAACTTGTCGGTCACGTCCTTGCCCAGGCCTTCCTTGCGGAAGGTCTTGCCCGGAATGTCGAGGCGCTCGGTGCGCAGCTTGGTCTTGCCGTCGGCGGCGAAGTACTGCAGCTCGAACAGGGCGCTCTCGGCGTCGTGGATCTTGCCCAGGTTGTGGCCGATGCGGGTCACTTCGAGCCATTCGGCCTGCGGCGTGACCATGCGCCACGAGGCGAGGTTGTCCAGGGCCGTGCCCCAGAGCACGGCCTTCTTGCCGCCGGCGTTCATGGCGACGTTGCCGCCGACGCACGAGGCCTCGGCGGAGGTCGGGTCGACCGCGAACACGAAGCCCGCGCGCTCGGCCGCGTCGGCCACGCGCTGCGTGACCACGCCGGCCTCGGTCCAGATGGTGGGCACGGGGTGGTCGAGGCCGGGCATCGCCACGTGCTCGACCTCGGTCATGGCCTCGAGCTTCTCGGTATTGATGACCACGCTCTTCCAGGTCAGCGGGATCGCGCCGCCGGTGTAGCCGGTGCCGCCCCCGCGCGGAATGATGGTCAGGCCCAGCTCGATGCAGCCCTTGACCAGCAGCGCCATCTCGGCCTCGGTGTCGGGGCACAGCACGACGAAGGGGTACTCGACGCGCCAGTCGGTGGCGTCGGTCACGTGCGACACGCGAGAGAGGCCGTCGAACTTGATGTTGTCCTTGGCCGTGAGCCGGCGCAGCACGCGCGTGGCCTTGCGGCGCAGGGCGGCGACGTCGCGGAAGGTGTCGTCGAAGGCGGCGACGGCCTGGCTGACGAGGCCGGTGAGCTCGCCCACCAGCTGGTCGCGCGGCAGGTCGCTGTCGGGGGTGCGGCGCTTCTGCACCTCGCCCAGGCGGTGGCGCAGGGCGTCGACCAGCTGGCCGCGGCGGCGCGGGTTGTCCAGCAGGTCGTCGACGAGGTAGGGGTTGCGCTGCACCACCCAGATGTCGCCCAGCACCTCGTAGAGCATGCGCGCCGATCGGCCGGTGCGGCGCTCGGCGCGCAGGGTCTGCAGCAGGTCCCAGCCGCGCTCGCCCAGGAGGCGAATCACGATCTCCCGGTCGGAGAAGCTGGTGTAGTTGTAGGGGATCTCGCGCAGTCGTACAGGCTCTGCGGCCTGTGACAACAGCGTATTCAACGCGGTCGGAGCATTCATCGGGTGGGGCCCTTGGCCAGGCGCTGCGCGCCCATGTAGCCGGGGGGTCGATTTTAGGGCAGGCCCCGGGGGCTTTGCCGTGCCCGGCCGCTATTCCCTATCGCGGAGCCCGCACGGGCCCCGGCGGGCTCAGAACAGCACGCGGCTGCGGATCGTCCCGCCCACCTTCGCCAGCTTTTCCAGCGCCAGGTCGGACGAGGCGGCGTCGATGTCCATCACGACATAGCCGATCTTCTCGTTGGTCTGCAGGAACTGGGACGAGATGTTGATGTTGTTGTCCGAGAAGATCTTGTTGATCTCGGACAGCACGCCCGGCACGTTGCGGTGGATGTGCAGCAGGCGGTGCTTGCCCGGGTGCGCCGGCAGCGCCACCTCGGGGAAGTTGACCGACGAGGTCGAGGTGCCGTTGTCGCTGTATTTGACCAGCTTCTCGGCCACCTCGAGCCCGATGTTGGCCTGCGCCTCCATGGTCGAGCCGCCGATGTGCGGCGTGAGGATCACGTTGTCCAGCCCGCGCAGCGGCGACTGGAACTCGTCCTTGTTGGTGCGCGGCTCGACCGGGAACACGTCGATGGCGGCGCCCAGCAGCTTCTTGCTCTTGAGGGCCTCGGCCAGCGGCTCGATCTCGACCACGGTGCCGCGCGAGGCGTTCAGCAGGATGGCGCCCGGCTTCATGGCGGCGATCTCGGCCGCGCCGATCATCCATTGCGTGGCCTGGGTCTCGGGCACGTGCAGGGTCACGATGTCGCTCTGGCCCAGCAGCTGGTGCAGCTCGCGCACCTGGCGGGCGTTGCCCAGCGGCAGCTTGGTGACCACGTCGTAGAAAGCCACGTGCATGCCCAGCGCCTCGGCCAGCACCGACAGCTGCGCGCCGATGGAGCCGTAGCCCACGATGCCCAGCGTCTTGCCGCGGATCTCGAAGGCGTTCTCGGCCGACTTGAGCCAGCCGCCGCGATGCGCCACGGCGCTTTTCTCGGGCACGCCGCGCAGCAGCAGGATGGCTTCGGCCAGCACCAGCTCGGCCACCGAGCGGGTGTTGGAATACGGCGCGTTGAACACAGCCACGCCGTGCTCGCGGGCGGCTTCGAGGTCAACCTGGTTGGTGCCGATGCAGAAGCACCCGGCGGCCACCAGCTTGTGCGCGGCGGCGAACACCTCGGCCGTCAGCTGGGTGCGCGAGCGGATGCCCACGAAGTGCACGTCGGCGATCTTGGCCTTGAGTTCGGCGTCGGGCAGCGCACCCGGCAGCGACTCGATGTTGGTGTAGCCGGCGGCGCGCAGCACCTCCACGGCCGAGGGGTGGATGCCTTCGAGCAAAAGGAACTTGATCCTGCTTTTGTCGAGGGAGGTTTTGCTGCTCATGGCGTACTCAAGGAAGCCCCGGCCATGGCGACAAGCTAGGCCAAAAAAGGGAGGGCGATGCTAGCATGGTGCAGCGCAGCATGAGGCCCGCAACCCGCGCCGGGCTTGACGCCAAAGGGGTTTCCCCGATTGGAGGAACCCTTCGGTCCGTGCCCCAATGTGACGCGGCTGTGTCACGCACATGCCCTAGCATTCGCGCTTTCCATTTTTTCCCTTCAGGAGTCTTCATGCGATTCAAGACGCTCGCGTTGGCATCGGCGCTGGCCGCCACGCTGTTCAATGCAGCCCAGGCCCAGACCGAGATCCAGTGGTGGCATTCCATGACCGCCGTCAACAACGAGTGGGTCAACGACCTGGCCAAGCAGTTCAACGAGAGCCAGAAGGAATACAAGATCGTGCCGACCTTCAAGGGCACGTACGACGAATCGATGACGGCCTCCATCGCGGCCTTCCGCTCGGGCAACGCACCGCACATCCTGCAGGTGTTCGAAGTGGGCACCGCCACCATGATGGCCAGCAAGGGCGCCGTCATTCCGGTCGGCCAGGTCATGAAGGACGCGGGCGAGAAGTTCGACCCGTCCGCCTACATCCCCGCCGTGGCCGGTTACTACACCGCCCCCAACGGCCAGATGCTGAGCTTCCCGTTCAACAGCTCGACCACGATCTTCTATTTCAACAAGGACGCCTTCAAGGCGGCCGGCCTGCCCACCGACAAGGCACCCGCCACCTGGCCCGAAGTGGTCGCCGCCGCCGCCAAGCTCAAGGCCAGCGGCCACAAGTGCCCGTTCACCACGGCCTGGCAGAACTGGACGCAGGTCGAGAGCTTCTCGGCCTGGCACAACGTGGAGTTCGCCAGCAAGGCCAACGGCCTGCAGGGCCTGGACGCGCGCCTGAAGGTGAATTCGCCCCTGCACCAGCGCCACATCGAGAACCTGGCCAGCATGTCCAAGCAGGGCCTGTTCATCTACAAGGGCCGCGGCAACGTGCCTGAAGCCTCGTTCGTGTCGGGCGAGTGCGCCATGATCAACACGTCGTCGGGCTTCTACGGCAACGTGGCCAAGAACGCCAAGTTCGCCTACGGCCTGGCACCCCTGCCCTACTACCCGGACGTGCCGGGCGCACCGCAGAACACCGTGATCGGTGGCGCCAGCCTGTGGGTCATGTCGGGCAAGAAGCCGGCCGAGTACAAGGGCGTGGCCAAGTTCTTCAGCTTCATCTCGACGCCTGAAGTGCAGTCCGCCAGCCACAAGCGCACCGGCTACCTGCCGGTGACCACCGCCTCGTACAAGCTCACCGAAGAGTCGGGCTTCTACAAGCAGAACCCCGGCACCGACGTGGCCGTGACGCAGATGATCCGCAAGGTCACCGACAAGAGCCGCGGCATCCGCCTGGGCAACTACGTGCAGATCCGCGCCATCGAGGACGAAGAGCTCGAACAGGTCTGGGGCGGCAAGAAGACCGCCAAGGAAGCCCTCGATTCGATCGTGACCCGCGGCAACGAACAGCTCGAACGCTTCCAAAAGGCGAACAAAAGCTAACGATTGAAGATCCGGGCTCCGTGTCCGGCTAATATCGCCCGCCCCCGCACGCCCTTCTTCCAGGGTGCGCCGGGCGGGATTTTTTATGTAGGGGCTTCATGGAAAAACGCGTTTTCTTTCGCTCGGGCTGGTTGCCCTGGCTGCTGCTGACACCGCAGATGGCGGTGATCCTCGTGTTTTTCTTCTGGCCGGCCGGCCAGGCGCTGTTGCAGTCGCTGCAGCAGCAGGACGCGTTCGGCACGTCGGTCGAGTTCGTCGGGTTCGACAACTTCCGCCACCTGTTCGACGACCCGGCCTACGCCGAGTCGTTCAAGACCACCGCGCTGTTCTCGGTGCTGGTGGCCGGCATCGGCATCAGCCTGTCGTTGATGCTGGCCGTGTTCGCCGACCGCATCGTGCGCGGCGGCATGTTCTACAAGACCATGCTGATCCTGCCGTACGCCGTGGCGCCCGCCGTGGCGGCCGTGCTGTGGGTCTTCATGTTCTCGCCCTCGCTGGGCGTGGTGGCCTATGCCCTGGGCAAGATCGGCATCAACTGGAACCACCTGCTCGACTCGGGCCACGCCATGACGCTGATCGTGATGGCCTCGGTGTGGAAGCAGATCTCCTACAACTTCCTGTTCTTCCTGGCCGGCCTGCAGTCGATCCCGAAGTCGCTGATCGAGGCCGCGGCCATCGATGGCGCGCGCCCGTGGCGCCGCTTCTGGACCGTGCAGTTCCCGCTGCTGTCGCCCACCACCTTCTTCCTCTTGGTGATCAACGTGGTGTACGCCTTCTTCGACACCTTCGCGATCGTCGATGCGGCCACGCAGGGCGGTCCGGGCAAGGACACGACCATCCTGGTCTACAAGGTCTACCACGACGGTTTCAAGGGCCTCGACCTCGGCGGCTCGGCCGCGCAGTCGGTGGTGCTGATGGTGATCGTGGTGGCGCTGACCGTCATCCAGTTCCGCTACGTCGAGAAGAAAGTGCAGTACTGATGAAGCAACAAGAACAAATCGAATCCGGCGGAGCACAGCATGGTTGAGAAACGCGGCACGCAGGGCATCCTGGCCCACGTCATCATGATCCTGGGCGTGTTCATCGTCGCCTTCCCGCTCTACCTGGCGTTCGTGGCCTCCACGCACACGGCCCAGGAGATCGTGCAGGCGCCGATGCCCCTGACCCCCGGCTCGAACATCGTCGACAGCTACAAGGGCGCGCTGTTCGGGCGCGAGAGCAGCGCGGGCTCCAACGCCCCGGTGGCGCACATGATGTGGGTGAGCTTCGTGACGGCCATGGTCATCGCCATCGGCAAGATCACCATCTCGCTGCTGTCGGCCTTCGCCATCGTGTACTTCCGCTTCCCGTTCAAGAAGATCTGCTTCTGGGCCATCTTCGTGACGCTGATGCTGCCGGTGGAGGTGCGCATCCTGCCCACCTACAAGGTGCTGTCCGACCTGAACATGCTGAACACCTACGCGGGCCTGACGGTGCCGCTGATCGCGTCGGCCACGGCGACTTTCCTGTTCCGCCAGTTCTTCCTCACGGTGCCCGACGAGCTCACCGAAGCGTCGCGCATGGACGGCGCCAGCCCCATGCGCTTTTTCTTCGACGTGCTGCTGCCGCTGTCCAAGACCTCGATCGCGGCGCTGTTCGTGATCCAGTTCATCTACGGCTGGAACCAGTACCTGTGGCCGCTGCTGGCGACCACGAGCGAAGACATGTACCCCGTGGTGGTCGGCATCAAGCGGATGATTGCCGGCGGCGACGGACAGAACGAATGGAACGTCGTGATGGCCACCGCCATCCTGGCGATGCTGCCGCCCGCGCTGGTGGTGATCCTGATGCAAAAGTGGTTCGTCAAGGGCCTCGTGGACACTGAAAAATAACTATGGCTGCTCTCTCTCTACGCAACGTCATCAAGCGCTACGGTCACGGGCCGAAAGCCAACCAGGTCATCCACGGCGTGAGCGCCGAGATCGCCGACCATGAATTCATCGTCATCGTCGGCCCTTCGGGCTGCGGCAAGTCGACGCTGCTGCGCATGGTCGCGGGCCTGGAGGAAATCTCCGCCGGCGAAATCTGCATCGGCGGCAAGGTCGTGAACCAGCTCGAACCCTCCGAGCGCGACATCGCCATGGTGTTCCAGAACTACGCGCTGTACCCGCACATGAGCGTGTTCGCGAACATGGCCTACGGCCTGAAGATCGCCAAGGTGCCGACGGCCGAGATCAAGGTGCGCGTCGACAAGGCGGCCAAGATCCTCGAGCTGGGCCACCTGCTCGAACGCAAGCCGCGCGAACTCTCGGGCGGCCAGCGCCAGCGCGTGGCCATGGGCCGCGCCATCGTGCGCCAGCCGCAGGTGTTCCTGTTCGACGAACCGCTGTCGAACCTGGACGCCAAGCTGCGCGCCCAGACCCGCCTCGAGATCCAGAAGCTGCACCGCGAGCTCGGCATCACCTCGCTGTTCGTCACGCACGACCAGGTCGAGGCCATGACGCTGGCGCAGCGCATCATCGTGATGAACGGAGGCGTGATGGACCAGTTCGCGACGCCCGAAGAGGTGTACTCCAGGCCCGCCACCACCTTCGTGGCGAGCTTCATCGGCTCGCCGCCGATGAACCTGCTCAAGCACGCACCGGGCGTGCGCCCGGGCCAGATCCTGGGCATCCGCCCCGAGCACATGAAGCTCGACGAAAGCGGCTGGACGGTGCAGGTCGAGCAGGTCGAACTGCTGGGCGCCGAGCGCCTGGTGTATGGCCGCATCGGCGAAGAACAGATCATCATGCGCACCGACGAAGGCGACCACCCGCCGGTGGCCGGCGACACGGTGAAGATCGCCGCGCGCGAAGACAAGCTCCATTGGTTCGACGCCGGCTCCGGCAAGCGCGCCGACTGAGCGATGGCCGAACGCAGCCCCTGGCCCTACCCCCGCTGGGTCGCGCACCGCGGCGCCGGCAAGCTGGCGCCCGAGAACACGCTCGCGGCCTTCCGCTTCGGCGCCTCGCACGGCTACCGCATGTTCGAGTGCGACGCCAAGCTCAGCGCCGACGGCGTGGTGTTCCTGATGCACGACGCCACGCTCGATCGCACCACCAACGGCCATGGCATCGGCGGCCAGCAGGCGTGGAGCGCGCTGTCGCAGCTCGACGCCGGCGGCTGGCATTCGCGCGCCTTCGCGGGCGAGCCGCTGCCCACGCTGGAGAACCTGGCGCGCTTCTGCCTCGCCAACGACCTCTTGCTGAACATCGAGATCAAGCCCACGCCCGGCACCGAACGCGAGACCGGCGAGGTGGTGGCGCGCGAAGCCGCGCGCCTGTGGCAGGGTGCGGCCGTGCCGCCGCTGCTCACCTCGTTCAAGGTCGATGCGCTGAAGGGCGCACAGGCCGTGCAGCCCGAGCTGCCGCGCGGCCTGCTGCTCGACACGCTCTGGAACGGTTGGCTCGACACGGCATCGAGCCTGGGTTGCCAGGCCATCGTCTGCAACCACGCGCTGTGGGACGCCACCACCGTGGCGCAGGTGCATGGCGCGGGCCTGCGCTCGCTGAGCTACACGGTGAACGACGACTGGGCCGCGCAGCGGCTCATCGACCTGGGCACCGACGGCATCATCACCGACCGGGTGGACCTGTTCAGCCCCGCGGGCTGACGCTGCATTTCTTACCCGTTCTTACGTCATGGCGGCTTCTATGATGCGGCCATGAATCGGACCTCTCGCCTGGCGGGCCTGTGCCTTCCCGCCCTCCTGGCTCTGTGGGCCCTGCTGACGTGCGGCGGCGCCTTCGCGCAGCCGGACGCCAGCATGAACGCAGGCAACGGCAACCCCAACAACAGCGCCAACACCGCGGCGGCCGCCGCCCCGCCCCCCACCATCGCGGAGCTGCGCGCGCAGTTCGCCCGGATCGCCCCTTCGGGCAAAGCCAACGCCACGGTCGTTCCGGGCGCCGAAGACGACGCACGCAAGCAGCTCGCGCAGATCAACGAGATCGGCGTGCAAGCCGACAAGTTCGTCGCCGCCCGCACCGGCGAGCTGGCCGACCTGAACGCGCGGCTCGGCGAACTCGGCAACCCGCCCGCCGCTGGCGCCACCGAAGACCCCAACATCACGCGCCAGCGCGCGCAGCTGACCAAGGAGCGCAATGCGCTCGATGCGGACATCCGCCTGGCCAAGCTGCTGGCGATCGACGTGCGCCAGCGCGGCACCGACGTGGTGTCGCAGCGGCGCCAGCAGTTCGAGGCCGAGCTCACCAGCCGCGCCGCCTCGCCGCTCGGCAGCGAGTTCTGGGACGACCTGCGCGACGCCTGGCCCGACGATTTCGAACGGCTGCAGGCGATCGGGGCGGCGCTCGGCGACGGCTTCGATCAGGCGCTGCAGCCTGAAAGCCGCACGCCGGTGATCGCCTCGTTCATCGGCGCGCTGCTGCTCGCATGGCTCGGCGTCTGGGCCGCCGAGCGCGGGCTGGCGCACCTGGCCACGCGCGTGCTGCCGGCCGGGCGGCTGCGCCGCTCGCTGCTGGTGATCGCCATCGTCGCCACGCACGTGCTGCTGGTCGCCGTGGCCGCGCACGGCGTCGTCGAAGTGCTCAAGGCGCACGCCACGTGGGACGCGCAGGCGCGCAAGGCGCTGCAGTCGGCGGCGCAGACGCTGACCTTCATGGCGTTCATCATCGGCCTGGGGCGCGGGCTGCTGGCCACCGGGCGGCCGTCGTGGCGCCTGCCGGCCATTCCCGACCTCACGGCGCAGCGCCTGTCGGCACTGCCGTGGCTGGTGGCGCTGGTGGCCGCGCTGGCGTGGACGCCCGCCGAACTCAACGCGCTCATCGATGCCAGCTTTGCCGCCGTGGTCACCACGCACGTGGCGACGGCGCTGCTGCTCACCGCGCTGGTCGGCACCGTCGTGTACCGACTGAAGGCGCTGCGCGCCGACGCACCCGACGCCGGCCTGCCGGAACGGCCGATGTGGGTCGGGGTGCTGGTGGCGCTGATCGTGGTGCTGGTCATCACCATCTGGGTGCTGGTGGCCTTCGGCTACGTGGCGCTGGCGAGCTTCCTGGCCTCGCAGCTCACCTGGAGCGGCATCGTCGCGGCGGCCTTCTATGTGCTGTTCAAGTTCGCCGACGACCTGTTCATGGCCGTGGTGTCCTCGCGCAGCGCCTCCGGCCAGCGGCTGCAGAAGAGCTTCGGCCTGGCGCCGCAGACGCTGGACCAGGCGGCCACGGTGCTCTCGGGCCTGAGCCGCGTGGCGCTGTTCTTCTACATGCTGGTGGCGCTGGCCGCGCCGCTGGGCACGGGCCCGGGCGAGGTGTTCCAGCGCGGCGGCAAGCTCGGCACCGGCGTGAAGGTGGGCGAGTTCCAGCTGGTGCCGGGCGCGATCCTCAGCGCCGTGGCGGTGGCGGTGATCGGCTTCATCGTGCTGCGGGTGTTCAAGCGCTGGCTCTCGCGCAGCTACCTGCCGAGCACGCAGTTCGAGCCGGGCATGCAGAGCTCGATCACCACGCTGCTGGGCTACGTGGGCGGCATCCTGGTGGTGGCGTTCTCGCTGTCGGCGCTGGGCATCGGCATCGAGCGCATCGCGTGGGTGGCGAGCGCGCTGTCGGTGGGCATCGGCTTCGGCCTGCAGGCCATCGTGCAGAACTTCATCTCGGGGCTGATCCTGCTGGCCGAGCAGCCGGTGAAAGTAGGCGACTGGGTGGTGCTGGGCACCACCGAGGGCGACGTGCGGCGCATCAACGTGCGCGCCACGGAAATCCAACTGGGCGACCGCTCGACGCTGATCGTGCCGAACTCGGAGTTCATCACCAAGACCGTGCGCAACATGACGCTGGCCAACGCCGAGGGCCGCGTGCTGATCCGCCTGCCCATGCCGCTGACCACCGACGCGCAGCGCGTGCGCGAGCTGATCCTCGAGGCCTGCCGCGCGCACGAGGGCGTGCTGGAAACGCCGGCGCCTTCGCTCACGCTCGAAGGCATCGAGAACGGGCTGCTGATCTTCCAGGCCATCGCCTACGTGCCGAGCCCCCGGCTCGCGGGCGGCGTGCGCAGCGACCTGCTGTTCACGATCCTCGATGCGCTCAAGCAGGCCGACCTGCCGCTGGCCACGCCCACGACGCTGGTGATGGCGGCGCCCGCGCCGGTGCTGCCCGCCGAGCCGTCGCCGGCGCCCGCCACGCCGGCGTCTCCGCTGCCGGGCACCACCAGCACCTGAAGCGCCTGTTGCGCCCGCTGCCCTATTCGAGCGGCAGCGCCCCCGTGCACTTGATCTCGTTCAGGCACACGCTGGAGCGCACGGCCGACACGCCCGGCATGTGCATCAGCGTGTGCATGAGGAACTGCGACAGCGCCTCCAGGTCGCGCGCGACCACCTTGAGCACGTAGTCGAAGTCGCCGGTCACCGAGTAGCACTCCAGGATCTGGCGCATGTCGGCGATCAGGTCCTGGAACTTGGGCAGCTCGTCGACGTGGCCGCGCGCCATCGTGACGTGGATGAAGGCGATCACGCCCAGCCCGATGTGGCGCGCGTTGAGCCGCGCGGCGTAGCCGCTGATCAGCCCCAGTTCCTCGAGCCGCCGGTGGCGCCGCAGGCACTGCGCGGGCGACAGCTGGGCCACCTCGGCCAGGTCCAGGTTGGACGCGCGACCGTGCGCCTGGAGGTGGTCCAGAATCCGCCGATCGGTCCGGTCGAGTTCGATGATCTGCAATTTCGTATCCCCATACGCATCAATGATGCAATTATGTTTCCTAAAGCGGGGAAAGCCCGAGGCATTCATGCACCTTAATTGTGCAAAGTACGATCTAGACTTCGACGCGCCCGGACGGCGTTGCGCCACGCCGGGCCGCTAAATTGCGCGCCCTGGTGCTTTGTCGGTGCCTTGCCGGCGGCTTCGAACGCACCCACACCCCTTTCCCCACCCGGAGACCCTTACGTGAAAAACGCTTTGCTTCGCACCCCCTTCAGCGCCGTGGCCCTGGCCCTCGGCGTGCTCGCCGCCGCACCGGCGCTGGCCGCCGACAAGTCGGTCGCCGTGACCGCCATCGTCGAGCACCCGGCACTGGACGCCGTGCGCGACGGCGTGAAGGAAGAGCTGAAGGCCGCCGGCTACGAAGCGGGCAAGAACCTCAAGTTCACCTACCAGAGCGCCCAGGGCAACGTGGGCACCGCCGCCCAGATCGCCCGCAAGTACGTGGGCGATGCGCCCGACGTGATCGTCGCCATCGCCACGCCGTCGGCGCAGGCGACCGTGGCCGCCACCAAGACCATTCCCGTCGTGTACTCGGCCATCACCGACCCGGTGGCCGCCAAGCTGGTGAAGAACTGGGAGCCCTCGGGCACCAACGTGACCGGCGTGTCCGACCTGTCGCCGCTGGAGAAGCACATCGACCTGATCAAGAAGGTCGTGCCGAACGCCAAGCGCGTCGGCGTGATCTACAGCCCCGGCGAAGCCAACTCGGTGGCCATCGTCGAGTCGCTCAAGAAGGCCGCCTCGGCCGCCGGCATGACGGTGGTCGAAGCCGCCGCCGCGCGCACGGTCGACGTGCCCACCGCCGCCCAGAGCCTGGTCGGCAAGGCCGACGTGATCTACACGCCCACCGACAACAACGTGGTCTCGGCCTTCGAGGGCATCGTGAAGGTGGCCCAGCAGGCCAAGCTGCCCGTGGTGGCCGCCGACACCGCCACCGTCGAGCGCGGCGCCGTGGCCGCGCTGGGCCTGAACTACACCGACATCGGCCGCCAGACCGGCAAGATCGTGGTGCGCATCCTCAAGGGCGAGAAGCCCGGCACCATCGCCTCGCAGACCAGCACCAACTTCGAGCTGGTGGTGAACCCCGGCGCGGCCAAGCTGCAGGGCGTGACCCTGTCGGACGCGCTGCTGAAGTCGGCAAAGGTCGTCAGCACCAAGTAAACGCCGCCCCGGCGGGCCTTCCGCTCCCGGCGCAGGCCGGGCGCCGGGGCCCGCCGACTGCGCTCCCGCCGGAAGCCCCCATGTCCCTCATTGCTTCGCTGGGCGCCATCGAGATCGGTCTGATTTTCGGACTGGTCGCGCTGGGCGTCTTCATGTCGTTTCGCATCATCAACTTTCCAGACCTCACGGTGGACGGCAGCTTTCCGCTGGGCGCCGCCGTGGCCGCGACGCTCATCGTCGCAGGCTGGAACCCCGCCGCCGCCACGGCCGTGGCCTGCGTGGCCGGTGCCGCCTCGGGCTGGCTCACGGCCTGGCTCAACGTCAAGCTGAAGATCATGCAGCTGCTCGCGAGCATCCTGGTGATGATCGCGCTGTACTCCATCAACCTGCGCGTGATGGGCAAGCCCAACGTGGCGCTCATCACCGAACCCACGGTGTTCAGCATGGTCAGCTTCGGCGGCATGCCCGAGCAGTGGGCCAAGCCGCTCTTGCTGCTGATCATCGTGATCGCCGCGAAGATCGTCGTCGACCTGTTCTTTGCCTCCGAAGCAGGCCTGGCGATGCGCGCCACCGGCGGCAACGCGCGCATGGCGCGGGCCCAGGGCATCTCGACCGACTTCCAGACCATGGCGGGCCTGGCGCTCTCCAATGCGCTGGTGGCACTGGCCGGCGCGCTGTTCGCGCAGAGCCAGGGCACGGCCGACATCTCGATGGGCGTGGGCACGATCGTGATCGGCCTGGCCGCCGTGATCATCGGCGAGACCCTGCTGCCCGCGCGCAGCATGGTCATCACCACGCTGGCCTGCGTGCTGGGTGCGCTGCTGTACCGCTTCTTCATCGCGATGGCGCTGAACACCGACTTCATGGGCCTGCAGGCGCAGGACCTGAACCTGGTCACCGCCGTGCTGGTGGCGTTCGCGCTGCTGGTGCCCGCCTACAAGCGCAAGCTGGGCGGACTCTTCAAGGGGAAGAACTGATGCTGCGCGCGCAACAACTCGAAATCACCTTCAACCCGGGCACGCCGATCGAGAACCGCGTGCTGCGCGGCCTGAGCCTGGACATTCCGACCGGCCAGTTCGTCACCGTGATCGGCTCCAACGGCGCGGGCAAGTCGACCTTTCTCAACGCGATCAGCGGCGACCTGATGGTCGACAAGGGCCGCATCGACATCGACGGCAAGGACGTGACGCGCCTGAACGCCTGGCAGCGCTCGGGCATGGTGGCGCGCGTGTTCCAGGACCCGATGGCCGGCACCTGCGAGGCGCTGACCATCGAGGAAAACATGGCGCTGGCGTGGAAGCGCGGCGAGCGGCGCGGCTTCGGCTTCTCGCTCAACCGCAATCTGCGCGAGCTGTTCCGCGAGAAGCTGTCGATCCTGAAGCTGGGCCTGGAAAACCGTCTGGCCGACCGCATCGGCCTGCTCTCAGGCGGCCAGCGCCAGGCCGTGAGCCTGCTGATGGCGTCGCTGCGGCCCTCGCGCATCCTGCTGCTGGACGAGCACACGGCCGCGCTCGATCCGAAGACCGCCGCCTTCGTGCTGGAGCTCACCGCCAAGATCGTCGAAGGCAGCCAGCTCACCGCGATGATGGTCACGCACAGCATGCGCCAGGCGCTGGACTACGGCACGCGCACCGTGATGCTGCACGAAGGCCAGGTGATCCTCGACGTGGCCGGCGACCAGCGCGCGGGCCTGGACGTGCCCGACCTGCTGCGCATGTTCGAGCAGACGCGCGGCGAGAAGCTGGACGACGACAAGCTGCTGCTGGCCTGATGGACGCGACGCCTTCCGCTCTCCTCGTGCGCGACATGCGCGCGGACGACCTCGACGCGGTGCTGGCGATCCAGCTCGCCTGCTACGGCGCAGGGTTCGTGGAGGACGGCGTGCTCATCGCGCGGCGGCTGGCGGCCTCGCCGCACACCGGCTGGGTGGCCGAGCACGGCGGCGCCGTGCGGGCCTACCTGGCGGCCTACCCCTCTCAGCGCGGCAAGCTCACGCCGCTGCACGGCGATTTCGAGGTGGCGCCCGACGCCGACGCGCTGTACCTGCACGACCTGGCCGTGCACCCCGAGGCCTCGGGGCTGGGCCTGGGGCCGCGCCTCGTGCGCCATGCCTGGGCGCACGCGCTGCGCGCGGGCTGGCGGCATTCGACGCTGGTGTCGGTGCAGGCTTCGGTCGGGTTCTGGGAACGCCAGGGCTATGCGGCCACGGTGCCGGCCGACGACCTGCAACAGGCCCGGCTGGCGACCTACCCCGGGGACTCGGTCTACATGGCCCGCCGGCTGGACTGAGCAGTCCGGCTCAGCGGCCCCAGCCGCGCATCGCGAGCCACTGCACGGTGCCGCAGACCACCGCCAGTGCGGCATAGGTGGCCATCGAGCCGTCGCGGCCCGTGAGGATCAGCCCGGCCAGCGAGGTCAGCAGGCCGGCCCCGAAGGTGATCGCCCATTGCTTCCACCAGTGCGGAATGCCGGTGCGCGGGCCGCCGAGGAAGCGCCCGACCGCCACCAGCACCAAGGCGATGAAGGCCGCCGGTGCCGCAAAATTAAGCAGGTGGTTGAAGAGATCCAGCAGGTCCATGAGGGGCTGTGAGTGAGCGCAAGGCCATGTGGCGGCGCATATGGCTGTCATAGGGAAAGCCATTTGCCCCTCGGCAAACCTCGCCCGGCTGCTGATTTTATAATCATGGACATGTCAGTCTGGGCTCTCGGCTTGAACCACACGACCGCGCCGCTCGATCTGCGCGGTCGTTTCGCGTTCGCGCTCGACCAGATCGCCCCGACGCTGCACAGCCTGCGCAGTTCTTTTGGCAGCAGCAGCCACCCGCAGGTCGAGGCCGCGATCATCTCGACCTGCAACCGCACCGAGATCTACTGCGCCTCCGAGCACATCGCGCTCGACCACACCTTCGGCTGGCTGGCCCAGAGCGGCGGCGTGGCCCCCGCCCTGCTGCGCTCGCACGCCTACACCCTGCACGACGACGAAGCCGCGCGCCATGCCTTCCGCGTGGCCAGCGGGCTCGACTCCATGGTGCTCGGCGAGGCCCAGATCCTCGGCCAGATGAAAGACGCCGTGCGCGCGGCTGAAACCGCCGGCGCGCTCGGCAGCACGCTCAACCAGCTGTTCCAGCGCTCGTTCGCGGTCGCCAAGGAAGTGCGCACCGCGACCGAGATCGGCGCCCACTCGATCAGCATGGCCGCCGCCGCCGTGCGCCTGGCCGGCCAGCTGTTCGAAGACCTGCGCAAGACCCGCGTGCTGTTCGTCGGCGCGGGCGAAATGATCGACCTCGCGGCCACGCACTTCGCGGCCAAGGAACCCAAGGCCATCGCCATCGCCAACCGCACGCTGGAGCGCGGCGAAAAGCTGGCCTCGCGCTTCGGCGGCGAAGCCATGCGGCTGGCCGACCTGCCGGCGCGGCTGGCCGAGTTCGACATCGTCATCAGCTGCACCGCGAGCACGCTGCCGATCATCGGCCTGGGCGCCGTGGAGCGCGCGCTCAAGGCTCGCAAGCACCGCCCGATGTTCATGGTCGACCTGGCCGTGCCGCGCGACATCGAGCCCGAAGTGAAGGCGCTTGAGGACATCTACCTGTACACCGTGGACGACCTCGCCCAGGTGGTGCAGCAGGGCCAGGCCAACCGCCAGGCCGCCGTGGCGCAGGCCGAGGTCATCATCGACGCCGGCGTGCAGAGCTTCATGCACTGGTTGGGCCAGCGCGGCACCGTGCCGCTGATCCAGCAGCTCAACGCGCAGGCCGACGAATGGCGCGCCACCGAAATGGCCCGCGCGCGCAAGCTGCTGGCCAAGGGCGAATCGATTGATGCAGTGCTCGAGGCCATGTCGCGCGGCCTCACGCAGAAGATGATGCACGGCGCCATGGCCGAGCTGCACGCGGGCGATGCCGCCTCGCGCGAACAGACGGCGCAGACGCTGTCGCGCCTGTTCCTGCGCAAAGAGCGTTAGCGACGACGCGCGTCGATGGCCCGCCCGCCGCGCGGGCCGCGCTTTTCATGCGCCCTGCCGCTGCACTGCGGCGTTCCCCTCCCCCTTTTTCGAGCCCCTTCCGTCGTGAAATCCTTTCTGCGCCACCAACTCGAACGCTACGTCCAACGCCTGGGCGAGCTCGACTTCCTGCTCTCGCGCGAAGACATCATGAGCGACATGGCGCAGTACCGCACCATCTCGCGCGAGCATGCCGAGGTCACGCAGATCGCCGGCCGCTACGAGCGCTTCAAGCAGCGCGAGGCCGACATCGCGGGCGCCCAGGAGATGCTCGACGACCCCGACATGGCCGAGATGGCTAAAGAAGAAATCGCCGGCGCCGAGGCCGAGCTGGTGCAGCTCGAAGACGAACTCCAGCGCCTGCTGCTGCCCAAGGACCCCGACGACGCACGCAACGCCTTCATGGAAATCCGCGCCGGCACGGGCGGCGACGAGTCGGCCCTCTTCGCGGGCGACCTGCTGCGCATGTACACGCGCTACTGCGAGCGCGCCGGCTGGCGCTGCGAGGTGGTGAGCGAAAGCGAGAGCGAGCTCGGCGGCTACAAGGAAGTGGTGATCCGCATCGTCGGCGACGACGTCTTCGGCCACCTGCGCTTCGAATCGGGCGGCCACCGCGTGCAGCGCGTGCCCGCCACCGAGACGCAGGGCCGCATCCACACCAGCGCCTGCACGGTCGCCGTGCTGGCCGAGCCCGACGAGACCGTGGCGGTGCAGATCAATCCGGCCGACCTGCGCATCGACACCTACCGCGCCAGCGGCGCGGGTGGCCAGCACATCAACAAGACCGACTCGGCCGTGCGCATCACCCACATCCCGACCGGCATCGTGGCCGAATGCCAGGACGACCGCAGCCAGCACCGCAACAAGGCGAAGGCGCTGCAGGTGCTGTCGGCGCGCATCCAGGAGAAGGAGCGCAGCGAGCGCGCCGCCAAGGACGCCGCCATGCGCAAGGGCCTGATCGGCAGCGGCGACCGCTCGGACCGCATCCGCACCTACAACTTCCCGCAGGGCCGGCTCACCGACCACCGCATCAACCTCACGCTCTACAAGCTGCTCGCCATCATGGAAGGCGACCTGGGCGACGTGCTCGAGGCGCTGCGCGCCGCGCGCGAGGCCGAGCAGCTGGCCGAACTCGAATCGAGCCTGCCCGCGTGATGACCGACACCACCGCACCGCCCACCGTGGCGCAGGCGCTGGCCGCGGCCATGGCCCTGGGCATCGACCGCCTCGACGCCCAGCTGCTGCTGCTGCACGCGCTGGGCCGCCCCGTGAACGACCGCGCCTGGCTGCTCGCGCACGACACCGACCCGTTTCCCGGCGAGGCCTGGCCCGCGTTCGCGCGCCAGCTGTCGCGCCGCACGGCGGGCGAGCCGGTCGCCTACCTGCTGGGCGAGAAGGAATTCCATGGCCTGCAGTTGCAGGTCGATGCCCGCGTGCTGGTGCCGCGCCCCGACACCGAAACGCTGGTCGAATGGGCCCTGGCCTGCCTCGACGGCCGCCCCGCCCCGCGCGTGCTCGACCTCGGCACGGGCAGCGGCGCGATCGCGCTGGCGCTGCAGCATGCGCGCCCCGACGCGCAGGTCGACGCGGTCGATGCCAGCGCCGACGCGCTCGCGGTGGCCCGGGCCAATGCGCAGCGCCTGGGCCTGCCGGTGCGCTTCACCGAATCGAGCTGGCTCGACGGCGCCGCCGACGGCTACGCGGTCATCGCCAGCAACCCGCCGTACATCGCCGCCGGCGACCTACACCTGCCCGCGCTGCGCCACGAGCCGACCCGCGCGCTGGTCGCCGGCGCCGACGGCCTGGACGACATCCGCCAGATCGTGCGCGACGCGCCCGCCCACCTGGCCGACGGCGGCTGGCTGCTGCTGGAGCACGGCCACGACCAGGCCGAGGCGGTGCGCCAGCTGCTGGCCGAACGCGGTTTTGCCGAGGTGCAAAGCCGTGACGACCTCGCCGGCATCGCGCGCTGCTCCGGCGGCATCTGGCGCACGGTGAAATAATCCCCCCAGCCCACTTTTCTTCAGGAGTCCCCATGTCCGACGCTCAACAACGCATCGACGACCTCGTCAAGTCCAACGAACTCGTGCTCTTCATGAAGGGCAACGCCAGCTTCCCGATGTGCGGTTTCTCGGGCCGCGCCATCCAGATCCTCAAGGCCGTGGGCGTCGACACCAAGACGCTCAAGACCGTCAACGTGCTCGAAGACGACGGCATCCGCCAGGGCATCAAGGAATACAGCAACTGGCCCACCATCCCCCAGCTCTACGTGAAGGGCGAATTCGTGGGCGGCTCCGACATCATGATGGAGATGTACGAGTCGGGCGAACTGCAGCAGGTGATCGGCGGCGGCGCGTCCGCCTGAGCCCTGCGCTCCCTGCTTGACGGGCGCCGCGCCCCGCGCGCGCCCGAACCCGGTGCCAGTCATGGCACCATGGCGGTCTACGACGTGCCGCCATGACCCTCACCCAAAGCCTGCTCATCATCGCGCTGCTGATCGCGATGAGCGCCTTCTTCTCCCTCGCTGAAATCTGCCTGGCCGCCTCGCGCCGCCTGCGTCTGCGCCAGATGGCCGACGAGGGCGATCCGCGCGCGGAAAAGGTGCTGCGCGTGCAGGAGCAGCCGGGCCACTACTTCACCGTGGTGCAGATCGGCCTGAACGCGGTGGCGATCCTCGGCGGCGTGGTGGGCGAAGGCTCGCTGAGCCCGTATTTCGCCCGCTTCTTCGAGAACTGGCTCAGCGTGGAGGTGGCGGCCAACATCGCTTTCCTGTGCTCGTTCGTGATCGTGATCGCGGTGTTCCTGGTGTTCGCCGACCTGTTCCCCAAGCGCCTGGGCATGAGCGCACCCGAGCGGCTCGCGGTGCGCATCGTCGGGCCGATGCTGCTGCTGATCACCGCCTTCAAGCCGCTGGTGTGGTTCTTCACGCGCGCGACCGACCTGCTGTTCAAGGTGCTGGGCATGCCGATGGCACGCGACGACAAGATCACCTCGGCCGACATCCTGGCCATGACCGAGGCCGGTGCGCAGGCCGGCGTGCTGGCGGCGCGCGAGCAGCAGGTGATCGCCAACGTGTTCGAGCTCGACACGCGCCTCGTCAGCAGCGTGATGACCGCGCGCGAGAGCATCGCCTGGTTTTTGCACGACGACCCCGAGTCGGTGCTGCGCGCGCGCATCGTGGCCGAGCCCTATTCCGCCTACCCGGTGTGCGACGGCGACATCGACCACGTGCTGGGCTACGTGGATGCCAAGGACATGTTCCAGCGCGTGCTCAGCGGCCAGCCGCTGGCCTTCGACCAGGGCCTGACGCTGCACAAGGCGCTGGTGATTCCCGACCGGCTCTCGCTCACCGAGGTGCTCGAGCAGTTCCAGCAGGCGCGCGAAGACTTCGCGATCATCGTCAACGAGTACAGCCTGGTGGTCGGCGTGATCACGCTCAACGACGTGATGAGCACGGTGATGGGCGACCTGGTGTCGACCTCGACGCCCGAAGAAGAGCAGATCGTGAAGCGCGACGAGAACTCATGGCTCATCGACGGCATCACGCCCATCCAGGACGTGCAGCGCGCGCTGCACATCGACGAGCTGCCGCACGCCGAGGAATACGAGACGCTGGCCGGCTTCCTGATGGTGATGCTGCGCCGCGTGCCCAAGCGCACGGACAGCGTGACCTGGGGCGGCTACACCTTCGAGGTGATGGACGTCGACAGCTATCGCATCGACCAGGTGATGGTGACCAGGGGCTCGGCGACCGCCAAGGCCGTGGTCGCCGACTGAGCAACCGCGGCTGCCTTCAGGCCGCCGAGCGGTCCCTGTCGACGTAAGCCCACAGCCGCTGGTTCGCGAACACCGCGTTCGGGTACGGCGCGCGGCCCCGGCTGCCGTTGTAGCGGCCCAGCGTCATGAACAGGTCGCCCTTCTCGCGGTCGAGGTAGTGGCGCAGGATCACGCAGCCGAAGCGCAGGTTGGTCTGCATGTGGAACAGCTTGGCCGAATCGCTGTCGCCGATCACGCGGGTCCAGAACGGCATCACCTGCATGTAGCCGCGCGCGCCCGCACTGGAGACCGCGAACTTGCGGAAGTTGCTCTCGACCTGGATCAGGCCCAGCACCAGGCTCACGTCGAGCCCCGAGCGCTTGGCCTCGTACCAGACGGTCTGCAGGAACTCGATGCGCGTGGCCGGGTCGGCGACCTTCTTGCGCAGGCGCTCGCTCATCTCGCCGAGCCACCGCAGGTACGCGAGGCGGGCCTCGGTGTCGGCGAACTGCGGCACCGGCGGCGCCTTGTTGTGGATGGCCGAACTCAGCGCGGTGCGCACCGAGTCGATCAGCGGCTCTTCGATCTGCGCGCCGGCCCAGGCCACCTGGGGCAGCGCCAGCGTCGTCAGGGCGCCTGCCGCAACGCTGCCCAGCAGGCAGCTGCGTCGCGAAAGGCCCCCCGCCACGCTCATGCCGCGAGCTTGCCGGCGATGAAGTCGGCGATGCCGGCCGCGGGCACCTTGGTGGCGGCGGTGTCGCGCCGGCCCTGGTACTCGAGCTGGCCTTCCTTGAGACCGCGGTCGGAGATGACCACGCGGTGCGGCACGCCGATCAGTTCCCAGTCGGCGAACATCGCGCCCGGGCGCTCGCCGCGGTCGTCCAGCAGCACGTCGACGCCCTTGGCCAGCAGCTCTTCGTAGAGCGCTTCGGCCGCGACCTTGACCTCGGGGCTGCGGTCCATGCCGATCGGGCAGACCACCACGGTGAACGGCGCCAGCGCGTCGGGCCAGATGATGCCGCGCTCGTCGTGGTTCTGTTCGATGGCGGCGGCCGGCAGGCGCGTGATGCCGATGCCGTAGCAACCCATCTCGAGGAACTGCGGCTTGCCGCCTTCGTCGAGGTAGGTGGCGTTCATGTCCTTGCTGTACTTGGTACCGAGCACGAAGACGTGGCCCACCTCGATGCCGCGCTCGATGGCCAGCACGCCCTTGCCATCGGGCGAGGCGTCGCCGGCGACCACGTTGCGCAGGTCGGCGACCAGGTCGGGCTCGGGCAGGTCGCGGCCCCAGTTGACGCCGGTCATGTGGAAGTCGATCTCGTTGGCGCCGGTGATCCAGTCGGCCAGCACGGCGGCCTCGCGGTCGGCCACGAGCTTGACGGGCTTCTTGAGGTTCAGCGGGCCGAGGTAGCCCGGCTTGCAGCCGAAGTGCTCGTCGATCTCGGCGGTGGTGGCAAAGCGGAAGCCCTTGTCCAGGCCGGGCAGCTTGCTGACCTTGATCTCGTTCATGTCATGGTCGCCGCGCAGCAGCAGCAGCCAGATCTGCGCGCCCTGGATGTTGCCGGCCGCGTCGAGGACATCGGTGGCCAGCACCAGCGACTTGACCGTGGTGGCCAGTGGCACGCCGAGCAGTTCGGCCACGTCGGCGCAGGTGCTCTTGCCGGGCGTGGGCGTCTTCTCGAGCGCGTTGGCGGCGGCAGGACGCGGACCGGCCGGGGCCAGCGCCTCGGCCTTTTCCATGTTGGCGGCGTAGGTGCTGTCGGGGCAGTAGACGATGGCGTCTTCGCCGGTGGCGGCGATCACCTGGAACTCTTCGCTCAGGTCGCCGCCGATGGCGCCGCTGTCGGCCGCGACGGCGCGGTAGCGCAGGCCGAAGCGGTCGAAGATGTTGCGGTAGGCCTGGGCCATCACCTGGTAGCTGGCCTTGGCCGCGTCGAGGTCGCGGTCGAAGCTGTAGGCGTCCTTCATGATGAACTCGCGCCCGCGCATCAGGCCGAAGCGCGGACGGCGCTCGTCGCGGAACTTGGTCTGGATCTGGTAGAAATTCTTCGGCAGCTGCTTGTAGCTGCGGATTTCCTGGCGCGCGATGTCGGTCACCACTTCTTCGCTGGTGGGCTGGATCACGAAGTCGCGGTCGTGGCGGTCCTTGATGCGCAGCAGCTCGGGGCCCATCTTGTCGAAGCGGCCGGTCTCTTGCCAGAACTCGGCCGGCTGCACCACGGGCATCGTGAGCTCGACGGCGCCCGCGCGGTTCATTTCCTCGCGCACGATCGCCTCGACCTTGCGGATCACGCGCAGGCCCATGGGCATGTACGTGTAGATGCCCGTGCCGAGCTTCTTGATCATGCCGGCGCGCATCATGAGCCGATGGCTCGCGACCTCGGCGTCAGCGGGCGCTTCCTTCAGGGTGGAGACAAAAAATCGGGAAGCTTTCATCGGGATCGCGCAGGTGGGTTCGAAGTGAGGAGGGAGACAGGCACCCCGGAGAGACCCTGAGAGCCCGGAACCGGTCGCTTGCCGAGTGCAACCCGGCATGCATAATCGACTCAGTTCAAAAATTGGGGTTTGATTATGCTCGACCGGGACGGCTTCAGGCCCAACGTCGGCATCATCCTGCTCAACCAGAGAAACCAGGTTTTCTGGGGCAAGCGCATACGCACGCATTCCTGGCAGTTTCCGCAAGGCGGCATCGACCGTGGCGAAAGTCCCGAGCAAGCCATGTTCCGGGAACTGCACGAGGAAGTCGGGCTCCACCCGGAGCATGTGCGCATCGTGGCCCGTACCCGCGACTGGTTGCGCTACGAGGTGCCGGATCGGTTCATCCGCCGTGACGCACGGGGCCACTACAAAGGCCAGAAGCAGATCTGGTATCTGCTGCAACTTGTCGGCCACGACTGGGATCTCAACCTGCGTGCCACCGACCATCCCGAATTCGACGCCTGGCGCTGGCATGACTACTGGGTCCCGCTCGACGTGGTCGTCGAGTTCAAGCGCGGCGTCTACGAGATGGCGCTTACCGAGCTTGCTCGCTACCTGCCCCGGCAGGATTTCCGCAACCGCTTCCTGCGCAGCAACGTGCGCGCCCGAGAATTCGAGCGCCACACGCTGGACCATGGAGCACCCGCAGGCCTCGATCTGCCGCCCGGCGGCAGCTTCGACCCGCATCCCGACATTCCTTCTGCGAGCGATGAACCTCCTCCCAAGAACAGCGCGCCCTCTTCTTTCCCGACGCCACGCTGAGCGTGCGCTCGTCATCGCCTGCGTCAGCCTGCTGGCCGCCTGCGCCTCCCGCGGCTACGACACCGACAACCCCGACTGGGCCCAGGCCGGCATGCCACCGGCGCCCAAGAGCACCGAGCAGGACAAGGAGTGGGAAGAAACTGCGGTGCCGCCGCCGCCCGCCTTCAGCGAAAGCCGTCTGCTGCCGATCGCGATGCCGCCCTACATGACGCTGAAGTTCGGCGTTGATCCGAACACCATCGCCATCACGAAGGACGGCATCGTGCGCTACGTGGTGGTGGCGCAGAACCGGGCCGGTGGCGCCGTCAATGCGTTCTACGAAGGCGTGCGCTGCTCGACGGCGGAGATGAAGAGCTATGCCCGTTACAACAACGGCGCCTGGCAGGAAACGAAGTCGCCCGAGTGGAAGCGCGTGAGGGACATGAACTCCAGCTACGTGCCGGCGCTGGCGTCGCAGGGCCTGTGCCGCGGCAACGCGCCGCGCAGCTCGGTCAACGAGATGGTGCAGAACATCCGCAACCCGCTGCGCGAGCTGCCCTGAAGCAGCGGCGGGGCATGGCGCCCCGCCCTGAAGATCAACCGGGCATCAGCACCATGTTGTCGCGGTGCACCATCTCCGGCTCGGCCGCGTAGCCCAGCAGCCGCTCGAACTCGGCCGACGGCTTGCGGCACAGCAGCCGGGCCTCCACGCTCGAATAATTGGCCAGCCCACGGGCCAGCTCAACGCCGTCGACGTCGCGCACCGCGATCACGTCGCCGCGCGAGAACTCGCCCGACACACCCGTCATGCCGATCGGCAGCAGGCTCTTGCCTTCGCCGCGCACCTTCGCAGCCGCACCGGCGTCGACGATGACGGCACCACGCAATTGCAGGTGATCGGCCATCCAGCGCTTGCGCGCTTGGTGCTTGGCGGTCTGCGCCACCAGCAGCGTGCCGATCGATTCGCCGCGCGTGAGCCGCAGCAGCGCGTCGGCTTCACGGCCCCAGGCGATGACCGTCGAAGCGCCGGAACCCGCCGCGCGCTTGGCCGCGAGGATCTTGGTGATCATGCCGCCCCGCCCGATGCTCGAGCCGGCGCCGCCGGCCATGGCTTCGAGCGCCGGGTCGCCGGCAGCGGCTTCGTGCACGAACTTGGCGTCGGGGTCCTTGCGTGGGTCGGCCGTGTACAGGCCCTTCTGGTCGGTCAGGATGATCAGCGCATCGGCCTCGACCAGGTTGGCGACCAGCGCGCCCAGCGTGTCGTTGTCGCCGAACTTGATCTCGTCGTTGACCACAGTGTCGTTCTCGTTGATCACCGGCACCACGCCCAGGCGCAGCAAGGTGACGAGGGTCGAGCGTGCGTTGAGGTAGCGCTCGCGGTCCGCGAGGTCGGCGTGCGTGAGCAGCACCTGCGCGCTGCCGATCTGGTTCTCGCGCAGCTTGGTCTCGTACATCTGGGCCAGGCCCATCTGCCCGACGGCCGCCGCCGCCTGAAGCTCGTGCACTTCGTGCGGACGGGTCTTCCAGCCCAGGCGCTTCATGCCCTCGGCGATCGCGCCGCTCGACACCATGACCACTTCGCGCCCGTCGCGCACCAGCTCGGCCAGTTGCCGGCACCACTCGCCGATGGCACCTTCGTCGAGGCCGCGGCCCTCGTTGGTCACGAGGCTGGAGCCCACCTTGACGACGATACGGCGGGCATCCCGCAAGGCAGTGGAACCGGAATTCGAGGTCATGAAGAAAGAAGGCGTGTTTCAGGAATGCAGCCTGCGCTGCTTGCTATCCATTTTGCAGCACCGAAGGTGCCGCGACGCCCTCAGTTTCCTTCGGGCGGCAGCGGAACGAAGCGCGGATCGACCACGACGGTTTCGTGCTCGGCCACCTGCTGCGCCTTGACCTGCTGGTACACGGCCTTGATCAGGTGCTCGCAGCCTTCGCGCGTGAGCGCCGAGATCTCGAAGACCGGGCCCTTGAAGCGCAGGCGCTTGACGAAGTCCTTGACGCGCGCGGCGCGCTCGTCGTCCGGCACCATGTCCAGCTTGTTCAGCACCAGCCAGCGCGGTTTCTCGTGCAACGCCGCGTCGTACTTCTTGAGCTCGGCCACGAGCGCCTTGGCCTGGGCGACCGGATCGACGCTGTCGTCGAACGGCGCCATGTCGACCACGTGCAACAGCAGGCGGGTGCGCTGCAGGTGACGCAGGAACAGGTGACCGAGGCCAGCGCCTTCCGAGGCGCCTTCGATCAGACCGGGCAAATCGGCCACCACGAAGCTCTGCTCGGGGCCGACGCGCACGACACCGAGGTTCGGGTGCAGCGTGGTGAAGGGATAGTCGGCAATGCGCGGACGGGCGTTCGAAACGGCGCTGATCAGCGTCGATTTGCCGGCATTCGGCATGCCCAGCAGGCCCACGTCGGCCAGCACCTTGAGTTCGAGCTTGAGGCTCTTCTTCTCGCCGGGCCAGCCGGGCGTCTTCTGGCGCGGCGCACGGTTGATCGCGCTCTTGAAGCGCATGTTGCCGAAGCCGCCGTCGCCGCCCTTGGCGATGGTGATGACCTCGCCGTCCTTGAGCAGCTCGTACAACACCTCACCCGTTTCAGCGTCGGTGATGATCGTGCCGACGGGCATCTTGAGGACGATGTCGTCGCCGGCGGCACCGAACATGTCGGAGCCCATGCCGTGCTCGCCGCGCTTGGCTTCGTGCCGGCGCGAGTAGCGGAAATCGACCAGGGTGTTGAGGTTCGAGTCGGCCACCGCGAACACGTGGCCGCCACGGCCGCCGTCGCCGCCGTTGGGGCCGCCGAACTCCTTGTACTTCTCATGACGGAACGACACGCAGCCGTTGCCGCCATCGCCCGCGGCGATGTCGATGAAGGCTTCGTCGACGAACTTCATGGGATGTCCAGTTTACAAATGAAGAAGCCCCGGCAATGCGGGGCCTCGGAAAGATCGAAGTGACTGCGGGGCTTAGGCCGCGGGCGTCACGTTGACCATGTGCTTGTTCAGCGCACCCTTGTGACCGAACGACACGTGGCCGTCGACCAGGGCGAAGAGCGTGTGGTCCTTGCCCACGCCGACGTTCACGCCGGGGTGGAACTGGGTGCCGCGCTGGCGCACGATGATCGAGCCTGCGCTGATCAGTTCGCCGCCGAAGGCCTTCACGCCGAGCATCTTGGGCTTGGAATCGCGCCCGTTTCGCGTGGAGCCGCCGCCTTTTTTCTGTGCCATGGAATGTGCTCCTTAGCCGGCGATCGCGCCGATTTGCAGTTCGGTGAACTGCTGGCGATGGCCTTGACGTTTTTGATAGTGCTTGCGACGGCGCATCTTGAAGATGCGAACCTTGTCGTGCAGGCCGTGCGACAGCACCGTGACTGTCACCGTTGCGCCGGACACCAGGGGCGTGCCGACCTTGATTTCAGCGCCGTTTCCGACAGCCAGAACCTGGTCGATCACGATTTCCTGGCCTACGTCCGCAGCAATCTGTTCTACTTTAATTTTCTCGCCGGAAGCAACGCGATACTGCTTGCCGCCGGTTTTTATGACCGCGTACATGTAAACCTCTTAGAAATGAGTCTCCGCAGCGAATTCCGCAGAGCCCAAGATTATAGCGCGGTTTGCGAACACTCACCACCCCGACGCTGAGACGCTCCAGGGAATCGTGCACGGCTCCCTATAATTCGCGCGTTCCGGCCTCCAGGGCCGCCCTCATCCTCGCAGCGCCCCGCGCCTTCGCTTTGCCAGTTCCCGCCGCCGACACCTCCCCCACCGCCACCGTGCTGGACCTGATTGCCGGCGACATGGTCGAAGTCGACCGTGTGATCGCCCAACGCATCAATACCGGCGTTCCGCTGGTCAGCCAGGTTTCGCAATACATCATCTCGGCCGGCGGCAAGCGGCTGCGCCCGGCGCTGCTGCTGCTCATGGCAGGCGCGCTCGGCTACACCGGTGAACAGCGCTTCAACCTGGCGGCCGTGGTGGAGTTCATCCACACCGCCACGTTGCTGCATGACGACGTGGTCGACGAATCGACCCTGCGCCGCGGCCGCGCCACCGCCAACGAATCCTTCGGCAACCCCGCCAGCGTGCTGGTGGGCGACTTCCTGTATTCGCGCGCCTTCCAGATGATGTTGGATGCAAACAACATGCGCATCATGCAGATCCTGGCCGAAGCGACCAACGTGATCGCGGAAGGCGAAGTGCTGCAGCTGATGAACATGCACGACGCCTCGCTGGACGAAGCGGCGTACCTGCGCGTGATCCGCTCCAAGACCGCCAAGCTCTTCGAGGCCAGCACCCGGCTGGCGGCCGTGCTGGCCGGCACGACGCCCGAAGTCGAAGAAGCCTGCGCCACCTACGGACAGGCGCTGGGCACAGCCTTCCAGGTGATCGACGATGTGCTCGACTACGCAGGCGATGCGCAGGAAACCGGAAAGAACGTCGGCGACGACCTGCGCGAAGGCAAGACCACCTTGCCACTGATCTTTGCCATGCAACGCGGCACTCCAGAGCAAAGCGCACTGGTGCGCGCCGCGATCGAAGCCGGCGACACCGCGCAGCTGGGGAAAATCGTGGAGATCGTTCGCGAAACCGGCGCGCTGGAAGCCTCGCGCGCAGCCGCTGCAGCAGAGGCCGAACGCGCAATTCATGCATTGCGCGACCTTCCGTCGAATTTGCACGCTTCAGGTTTGCTACAATTGGCGGCTCAGTTGCTTGAGCGACGTGCCTGAAACACCTCCACAGAGTTGGCATCTAGGACGAGTTCTTTTTCTTGCAACCAATCGGGGTGTAGCTTAGCCTGGTAGAGCGCTACGTTCGGGACGTAGAGGCCGGAGGTTCGAATCCTCTCACCCCGACCAGTTTTTCTCGACTGGTCCAGTTAATGTCAGCCCCTGTTGCTGTGTAACGATTTACAGCACAGGCGTGTTCAGCGATGATCGTGAAGCACTTTTTCACATCTTTTGCATTCGCTGAATGGCCGCTGCCGAAATTCCCGTTAAAGAAACTACGCAGATCGCCCTTCCCGGCTTGGCGCGCGCCCTCGTGTCGGCCGGCAAGCTCGCGGCGAAGACAGCCGAAGACATCTACCAGAAGTCGCTGAGCGGCCGCACCAGCTTCATCGCCGAACTGACCGGCACCGGCGCCGTCTCGGCCGCAGACCTCGCCCACACCCTCTCAAGCGCCTTCGGCGCCCCGCTGCTCGACCTCGATGCCATCGATCACCAGCGCCTGCCCAAGGACCTGCTCGATCCGAAGCTCTGCCATGCCTACCGCATCGTCGTTCTCAGCAAGCGCAACAACCGCCTGATCGTCGCGACGGCCGACCCGTCGGACCAGCAGGCTGCAGAGAAAATCAAGTTCGCGTCGCAGATGGGCGTGGACTGGGTCATCGCCGAGTACGACAAGCTCTCGCGCATGATCGAAGCCGCTGCAGCGAGCGCGGCTGAAACCATCAACAGCATCGTCGGCACCGAGTTCGAATTCGACGATGTCACGGCCGACACCTCGGGCGATGCCAACGAGCAGGCCATCGCCGAAGTCGAGGACGCACCCGTGGTGCGCTTCCTGCACAAGATGCTGCTCGACGCCGTCAGCATGCGGGCCTCGGACATCCACTTCGAGCCCTACGAACACCACTACCGGGTGCGCTTTCGGGTCGATGGCGAGCTGCGCGAAATCGCCAGTCCGCCCACGGTCATCAAGGACAAGCTGGCCTCGCGCATCAAGGTCATTTCGCGGCTCGACATCTCGGAAAAACGCGTGCCGCAAGACGGCCGCATGAAGCTCAAGATCGGGCCCGACCGCGTGATCGACTTCCGCGTGAGCACGCTGCCCACGCTGTTCGGCGAGAAGATCGTCGTGCGTATCCTGGACCCGAGCAGCGCGCGCATGGGCATCGACGCCCTGGGCTACGACGCCGACGAGAAAGAACGGCTCCTCCACGCCATCGGCCGCCCCTACGGCATGGTGCTGGTGACCGGCCCCACGGGTTCGGGCAAGACCGTGTCGCTGTACACCTGCCTGAACCTGCTCAACCAGCCGGGCGTCAACATCGCGACGGCGGAAGACCCGTCGGAAATCAACCTGCCCGGCGTCAACCAGGTCAACGTCAACGAGAAGGCCGGCCTCACCTTCGCGGCCGCGCTGCGTGCTTTCCTGCGGCAGGATCCCGACATCATCATGGTCGGCGAAATCCGCGACCTCGAAACCGCCGACATCTCGATCAAGGCCGCGCAAACCGGTCACCTGGTGCTGTCGACGCTGCACACCAACGACGCCCCGACCACGCTCACGCGCATGCGCAACATGGGCATCGCGCCGTTCAACATCGCGTCGAGCGTGATCCTGATCACCGCGCAACGCCTCGCGCGCCGGCTGTGCATGCTGTGCCGTGCACCGATCGACATCCCGCGCGAAGCCCTGCTCGATGCCGGCTTCAAGGAGGAAGACATCAACGGCACCTGGAAGCCCTACCGCCCGGTCGGCTGCGCCGCCTGCAGCGGCGGCTACAAGGGCCGGGTCGGCATCTACCAGGTGATGCCGATTTCGGAAGCCATCCAGGAAATCATCCTGCGCGACGGCAGTGCGCTGGACATCGCGAACCAATCCGAAGCCGAAGGCGTGCGCTCGCTGCGCCAGTCCGGCCTTCGCAAAGTCATGCAGGGCCTCACTTCGCTCGAAGAAGTCGTCGCCTGCACCAACCTATAACGAACACACTGAACCGGAGATCGAATGGCAACAGTGGCATCCTCCCGCTCCCAGGTCACGCACAAGGAATTCGTCTTCGAATGGGAAGGCAAGGACCGCAACGGCAAGCTGGTGCGCGGCGAGCTTCGCGCCGCCGGGGAGAACCAGGTGCAGGCGGCCTTGCGTCGCCAGGGCGTGCTGGCGTCCAAGATCAAGAAGCGCCGCATGCGCTCGGGCAAGGCGATCAAGCCCAAGGACATCGCGATCTTCACGCGCCAGCTCGCGACCATGATGAAGGCTGGGGTGCCGCTGCTGCAGTCCTTCGACATCGTGGGCCGCGGCAACGCGAACCCGAGCGTCGCCAAGCTGCTGAACGACATCCGCAGCGATGTCGAGACCGGCACCTCGCTGTCGGCTGCTTTTCGCAAGTTTCCGAAGTACTTCGATAATCTCTATTGCAACCTCGTGGAAGCCGGGGAAGCGGCCGGTATTCTGGAGGAGTTGCTGGATCGTCTCGCGACGTACATGGAGAAAACCGAAGCGATCAAGTCGAAGATCAAGTCGGCGTTGATGTACCCAACCTCAGTGGTCGTCGTAGCCTTCATTGTGGTGGCGATCATCATGATCTTCGTGATTCCCGCCTTCAAGCAAGTGTTCACTTCATTCGGCGCCGACCTACCCGCACCGACGCTGATTGTGATGGCCATCAGCGAGTACTTCGTTTCTTACTGGTGGCTGATCTTTGGAGTCATCGGCGGCGGGACTTACTTCTTCCTGCAGGCCTGGAAACGCAACGAACGCGTCCAAAAATTCATGGACCGTCTGCTGCTGCGCCTCCCGATCTTCGGCACGCTGATAGAGAAATCCTGCATCGCCCGCTGGACCCGCACGCTCGCGACCATGTTCGCAGCCGGCGTACCGCTGGTGGAGGCGCTCGACTCCGTGGGCGGCGCGTCGGGCAACTCGGTGTACGGTGACGCCACCGCCAAGATCCAGCAGGAGGTCTCGACCGGCACCAGCCTCACGGCCGCCATGACCAACGTCAACCTGTTCCCTTCGATGGTGATCCAAATGACGGCCATCGGCGAGGAATCGGGCTCGATCGATCACATGCTCGGCAAGGCCGCCGACTTCTACGAATCCGAAGTCGACGACATGGTGGCCGGCCTCTCCAGCCTGATGGAACCCATCATCATCGTGTTCCTGGGCGTCATCATCGGCGGCATCGTGGTGTCGATGTACCTGCCCATCTTCAAGCTCGGCCAGGTCGTCTGATGCTGGCGTCGCAAGGGTTCGACACCGCGTTGGCCGGTGTGCTGGGGCTATTGATCGGCAGTTTCCTCAACGTGGTGATCTACCGCACCCCGGTCATGATGTACCGGGGCTGGCTGAGCGATGCGGTCGCCAACCTCATGTCGTCGAAGGACATGCCTTCGCTCTGGTCGCTGGTCTTCGGCCCGAAGGCCGTGCCGCCTGCAGGGCTCGAGGCGGCCGCCGACAAGGCCGCCGAAGCGCTCGAGAAACTCCCGCCTTTCGATCTCACGCGCCCCGCCTCGCGCTGCGGCGCGTGCGGCCACAAGATCCGCTGGTACCAGAACATCCCCGTGCTCAGCTACCTCGTGCTGCGTGGCCGGTGCGCCAGCTGCAAGACCTCGATCAGCCCCCGCTACCCGCTCGTCGAGCTGATCACGGGCGCGCTGTTCGCCCTGTGTGCACACCGCTTCGGCATCACCCCCACGGGCGCGCTCTGGGCGGCCTTCGGCGCCGTGCTGATCTGCCAGTTCCTGATCGACTTCGACACCCAGTTCCTGCCCGACGCCATGAACTACCCGCTGCTCTGGCTCGGCCTGGTCGGTGCCGCCATGGGCTGGACCGGCGTCAGCCTGAACGCCGCGGTCTGGGGCGCCGTGTTCGGCTACCTGAGCCTGTGGCTTGTGTACCATGCCTACCGCCTGGCCACAGGCAAGGAAGGCATGGGACATGGGGACTTCAAACTGCTCGCCGCTCTGGGCGCCTGGCTCGGCGCCGACTACCTCATTGCGATCATCCTCGTCTCGTCGGTGGTGGGCGCGGTGATCGGCCTCACGCTGCGCTTTGCCGGCAAGCTGGCCCACAAGGACATTCCCATCGCCTTCGGCCCGTTCCTGGCCGGCGCCGGCCTGATCTGCCTCGTGGCCGGTCCCGCCGTCGTCAAGCAGTGGATTCCCTTCGCCTTCCCTTTCGGGGCCCTGGCCCTTTGAGAACGACAGCGGCATGGCGGTGAAGCGCATCGGCCTGACCGGCGGCATCGGCAGCGGCAAGAGCACGGTCGCGTCGCTGCTGGTGGCCGAAGGGGCGGTGCTGGTCGATACCGACGCCATCGCACGCAGCATCGCGCAGGCCGGCGGCATCGCGATGCCTGCCATCGAAGCCGCGTTCGGCCCCTCCGTCATCGCACCCGATGGCAGCCTCGACCGGGCCGCCATGCGCCAGATCGTGTTCGCCGACGCGGGTGCCAAGGCCCGCCTCGAAGCGATCCTGCATCCGCTGATCGGCACCGAGACCCAACGCCAGGCCGCCGCAGCGGGCGACGATGCGGTCGTCGTGTTCGACGTCCCCCTGCTGGTCGAATCCGGCCGCTGGCGCGCCCTCGTGGACCGCGTGCTGGTGGTCGATGCCCGCGAAGACACGCAGCTGCAGCGCGTGGTCACACGCTCGGGATGGGAGCCCGAGGCCGTGCGCGCCGTGATCGCCCAGCAGGCGCCGCGCAAGGCGCGCCGGGCCGCCGCCGACGCCGTGATTTACAACGAGTCGTTGACGCTCGCGGAACTGGGCACCGAGGTGCGGGGTCTCTGGAAGCTGTGGGCTGCGGCCACCACGCGATAATCCGAGACCAGCCGCCCCGGCGGCTCTATAACGATTACGACAAAAAGGCGCTCGCCCCTGCAGTGCCCTCCCCGAGATGCTTTTCAACTCGTATCCCTTCATTTTTTTCTATTTCCCGCTGGTCCTGATCGGGTTCTTCCTGATCGGCAAACGCAACGCCCGCGCCGCCGCCGGCTTCCTCGGACTGGCCTCGCTGTTCTTCTACGGTTGGTGGAGCGTGCAGGCCCTGCCGCTGCTGCTGGGTTCCATCTGCGTCAACTACTGGTTCGGCCTGCAGCTGACGCCCGCGCCGGGGCGCAACGACCGCAAGCGCAAGACGCTGCTGATCGCCTCACTGGTGATCAACCTGGGCGTGCTGGCCGTCTTCAAGTACGCCAACTTCTTCCTGGAAAACGTCGACGCGGGGCTGGTCGCCGCGGGTCTCACGCCGATCGATCTGGTGCACATCGTGCTGCCGATCGGCATCTCGTTCTACACCTTCACGCAGATCGCCTTCCTGGTCGACTGCTGGCAGGGCAAGGTGCACGAGCGCAGCTTCATCCACTACGTGCTGTTCGTCACCTACTTCCCGCACCTGATCGCGGGCCCGGTGCTTCACCACGCGCAGATGATGCCGCAGTTCGCGAACCCCGCGACCTACCGGATGGACCCGAACAAGGTCGCCATCGGCCTGACGATCTTCGTCTTCGGCCTCGCCAAGAAACTGCTGATCGCCGACCCCATGGGGCAGTACGCCGACCTGATGTTCAACGGCGTTCACAAGGGCATCGAGCCCACGCTGTACACCGCGTGGTTCGGTGCGCTGGCCTACACGCTGCAGATCTATTTCGACTTCTCGGGCTACTCGGACATGGCCGTCGGCCTCTCGATGTGCCTGGGCGTGCAGCTGCCGCTCAACTTCCGCTCGCCCTACAAGTCGACCAACATCATCGAGTTCTGGCGCCGCTGGCACATCTCGCTGTCGACCTTCCTGCGCGACTACCTCTACGTGCCGCTGGGCGGCAACCGCAAGGGCCCGGCGCGGCGCTACCTGAACCTGTTCCTCACGATGCTGCTGGGCGGCCTGTGGCACGGTGCGGCCTGGACCTTCGTGGTCTGGGGCGCGATGCACGGCGCGTTCCTGATGGTCAACCACCTCTGGAACGCCAAGGTCCGTCGCAACGCCACCCCGGGGCGCATCGCGCGCGTGCTGGGCTGGCTGCTGACCTTCCTGTGCGTGGTGGTGGCCTGGATCGTCTTCCGCGCCGACGGCATGAACACGGCCATGTCCATCTACAAGGGCATGCTGGGCCTGCACGGCGCGCCGGTCTCGGCGTTCAGCGAGTTCGGCAAGGTGCCGTTCCGCAAGCCGGAGTTCTTCCAGCTCATGCTGGTGGCGATCGTCATCTGCCTGACGCTGCCGCCGACCATCACCCTGGAGCGCTGGATTCCCCATCCGAAGTCGATGGCCGGCCGCCCGGTGATGGCCCGCCTGTCGACCGTGGTGCTCGCCATCGGTACCTTCGCACTGTTCGCGTGGTGCGTTTCGAAGCTGGGCGGCTACAGCCCCTTCCTCTATTTCCAATTCTGATTCGACATGACGACGACCACGACGCCCGCGAAAGTCTGGCTGCGGTTCTTCCTCTTCGGCTACTTCGTCCTGATGGCCCTGTGGATCATTTCGCTCACCAGCCCGGTGCCCTACGGCGACCTCACGCGCATCGGACGCCTGTCCGAACGCGAGTTCGGCTGGCGCGACCCGCCGCCCAAGGTCGACCCGGTCTACCTCGCCAGCACACCCATCGAACAGGCGGACGTGATGGTCGTCGGCGACAGCTTCTCCATGACGCACCGCTGGCAGTCCGTGCTCGCCAAGGCCGGCTACCGGGTCTCGACCTCGTACTGGGGCCAGTACGGCGAATCGCTGTGCGGCGACTTCAGCCAGTGGGTCCACGACTCCGGCTTCAAGGGCAAGCTGGTCATCATCGAAAGCGTGGAGCGCCTGCTGGACATGCGCATGCGCTACAGCGAGCGCTGCAAGGACGGCAAGACCATCTTCCCCTACAGCGCCAAGGCCGAGCCCCTCATCGAGCCCGACGAGACCGTGCCCGCCTTCGCGCCCAACTGGGAAGTGCAGTACATGACCGGCGTCGTGACCTACTACCACACGTGGAAGGCCAAGAACTCGCCGGTAGACACCTATTTCGATCGTGACACCTGGGTAAGGAAAGTCCCCGACGGTTGCAAATTCTTCTCGCATCGCCAGTGCGACCGGATGCCCTTCTTCCAGGAAGACGAGGACAATGGCCCGTTGACCTCCGACACGCTGGCGCGAATGAAGAACTTCACCGCTGCGCACAGCACCATCCCGCTCCTGTGGATGGTGGTGCCCAACAAGACCACGGTCTACCTCAAGCCCGATTTCTCGAAAGACTTCGAAAGCGGCTTCCGCGACGCGAAGCTGGGCCCCGACCTGTACGCCTTCACCCGCGAAAAGCACACGCAGATCCGCGACTTCTACTTCTCGAACGACACGCACATGTCCATGCACGGACAGCTCGCACTCGGCGAGCGCATGCTGGCCGCGGTGCGCGAAGTGATGCCCACCCCCCCTTCCAAATCGCCCTGAAGTTATGATTCCGCGACAGGAAACCGACAAATACGCGTGATCCTCTACGAGTACCCCTTCAACGAGCGCATCCGCACGTACCTGAGGCTGGAGCATCTGTTCCGTCGCCTCGGGGAACTGGTGCCCTCGGAATCGCCGCTTTCGCACCACTACGCCCTGGTCACGATCTTCGAGATCATGGACGTGGCGGCGCGCGCCGACCTCAAGGCCGACGTGCTGCGCGACCTCGACAAGCACAAGAACGTCTTCAACAGCTACCGGGGCAATCCGGCTATCGCCGAGACGGTGCTGAACCAGGTGGTCGACCAGCTCGAACGCAACTTCAGCGCGCTCAACGGCGTGGCCGGCAAGGCGGGACAGGCACTCACCGAGAACGAGTGGCTCATGAGCATCCGCAGCCGCGCCGGCATTCCGGGCGGCACCTGCGAATTCGACCTGCCCGCCTACTACGCGTGGCAGCACCGCACGCCGGCCAGCCGCCGCGCCGACCTGGAACGCTGGTCGAACACGCTGTCGCCGCTGGCCTCGTCGATCTACCTGCTGCTCAAGCTGCTGCGCGACGCCGACGTGCCCTACAAGGTGATCGCCACCCACGGGCAGTTCCAGCAGAACCTGCCTCAGGGGCGCAGCTTCCAGCTGCTGCGGTTGCGCATCGATCCCAAGCTGGGCCTGGTCCCGGAAATCAGCGGCAACCGCCTCATGGTCTCGGTGCGGCTCATGCGGCACGAGGCCGACGACCGCCTGCACCCGAGCACGGAAGACACCCCCTTCGAACTGACCCTCTGCGCGTGAGGCCCGGTGTGAGCAAGAAGAAAGAAGACGAACGCATCGTCCGCTGCCCGACCTGCGGCGGCGACAGCATTTATGCGGAGCGCAACCCGTTTCGGCCGTTCTGCAGCGCACGCTGCAAGGGCATCGACTTCGGCGCCTGGGCGACCGAGGAATTCAGGATGCCGGCGGAGACACCGCCCGACGAAGAGCCCTTCGGCGATCCCAAGCTGCAGCAATAGATTGGCTGCACGCCGCCGCAGCCCAAGGCTGCGGGGTCGTCAGTTGGCCGCCGCGGGCTGCACGCCCTCTTCCAGGAACACCTTGTCCAGGTAGGTCGCGAACTGCCGCGTGAACGCGGGCCGCAGATGGCCGTGGTCCTTGTAGGCCGGCGCACCGTCGGGCATCGTCCGCGGGCACTGGCCGTCCTTGCACAGGGCGCCCAGCACGTCGATCGCCTCCGCGCCGCTGGCGGCCGCGATCTGCAGGAGCCGCTGGTTGAGCTTCACCTGGTCGGCGAGCACGGGCGCGGTCGGCGAATTGCCCACCACCGAGAGCGTGCGCAGCCGGCTGCCCTCGATCATGCGGCGCGGCTCGAAGTCGTCGCCCAGCGCGTTGTCCAGCAGCAGATAGACCTTTTTCTTCTGCTTGACCAGCTCGGTCACCCACGCCTGCAGCGCCACCAGCGAGGGCTCGATGCCGGCGCGGTCGCCGCGGGTCAGGGAGAGCGACGCGCCGTTCGCGCGCAGCACGTAGTCCAGCGGGAAATCGCCCGTGAAGTAGCAGTTCCAGCAGCTGCCGATCAGCACCGTGTCGATCTGCGGGTCGCGCGCCATCGCCATCCACTGGTCGCGGGCCGGGCCGCAGCCGGGGTTCTGCTCGGCGAAGACGTTCGGAATGGCCGGGCACGCGCCGTAGGTGAAGAAGTACGTGGTCGCCATGCGCTCGGGCGCGAGGCGTGCCAGCTCCGCGGCACGCGGGCCGTACTCGATGACGTGGCTGTCGCCGATCAGCAGCACCTTGCGGGCGCCGTTGCCGATGCGATTCACCGCGTAGGGGCCGAAGTTTTCGGAGGAGAAGCCGGCGTAGTAGTCGCCGTCCACCGTCGCGTCGGTCACCTTCTGCAGCAGCTCGCTGTTGTGGCGTGCGGGCAAACCGTTGAGCACCGCCACGCCGGCCACGGCCACGAAGGCGCCGGTGCCCACGAGCGTGCGCAGCATGCCCGCGCCCAGGCGGGCCCGCGTGAACCGTTCGATGAAGCGATAGGTCAGCCAGGCCAGCAGCACGCTGGCCACCACCATCGTCACGCGCGTGCCCACCGACGGCTCCGCGCCCTTGACGATCCGCGCGTACACCAGGAGCGGCCAGTGCCACAGGTACAGCGGATAGCTGATCAGGCCGATCCACACCATCGCGCGGTTCGACAGGAAGTACTTGTTCAACACGCCCGTCGGGCCGGCGGCGATGCAGCTCACCGCGCCCAGCGTCGGCAGCAGCGCCCACCAGCCGGGGAAGGCCTTGTCGCTGCGGATCATCACGAGGCCCAGCACGATCAGGCCCACGCCCAGCACCGACTGCACATGGCTGCGCCAGACGCTCGGCGCCGACGGCTTCATCCGCATGCAGGCCAGGATGCCGCCCACCATGAGTTCCCAGAAGCGCGAGGCCGGCGAATAGAAGGCCGCCGTACGGAACGGATGGATCGTCGTCACGTTGATGAGGAACGACACCACCGCCAGCACCCACAGCACGCGCACGATCGGCCAGCGACGGCGCCAGGCCAGCCCGAGCAGCAGCGGCCAGAAAATGTAGAACTGTTCTTCGATGCCCAGCGACCACAGGTGCAGCAGCGGCTTGGTCTCGGCGGCCGTGTCGAAATACCCGGCCTCGCTCCAGAAGACGAAGTTGGCCACGAAGCCCACGCCGCCCAGCGCCTGCTTGCCCAGCTCGACGAATTCCTTGTTGAGCAGCACGTACCAGCCGAAGGCGAGCACGCCCGCCAGCACCAGCATCAGCGCCGGGAAGATCCGGCGGATGCGCCGCGCATAGAAATCGCGGTAGCTGAAATCGCCGGCCGCGTGGCTCTGCATGATGATCGTCGTGATCAGGAAGCCCGAGATCACGAAGAAGATGTCGACGCCGATGAAGCCGCCCGGCAGCAGCTTCGGAAACGCGTGGAAGATGACGACCGAGGCCACGGCCACGGCGCGCAGGCCGTCGATGTCGGCACGGTACTTGGGATGCATATCTCTTACTTCTGGACCACGGTCGTGCCGTGCGTCGTCAGGCGACGGTCGACACCGCCTCGGCGGCCGACGCGGGCAGGCCGCGTTCCTCGACCAGCCACGCCAGCACCGGCAGTGCGCCCGGCAGCACCGGCGCCACGTCGAGCGGCAGTTGCTGCCAGGCCATGGCCTGGCTTTCGCGCATTTCGAACTCGCCGGTCCAGTCCGTCACCTTGCACCAGTGCAGGCGCACCAGCGCGTGCGGGTAGTCGTGCTCCGTGACCTTCCAGACCTCGGCGCCGCCGATGGTGATGCCCAGTTCTTCCTGCAGCTCGCGGCGCAGGGCTTCCTCGACCGTCTCGCCGGCTTCGATCTTGCCGCCCGGGAACTCCCAGTAGCCCGCATAGGCCTTGCCTTCGGGGCGCGTGGTGAGCAGCAGCGCCTCGTCGGCCAGCCGGATCAGCACGCCGACGGCCACTTCGGTGTGCTTGCGCGCCGATGTCACAGCCTCGCTCACGCGCCGGCCCGCCCTGCGTAGTCGCGCGCGAACTGGTAGGCCACGCGGCCGCTGCGCGAGCCGCGCTCCAGCGCCCACACGAGCGCCTCGGGCCGCGCCGCCGCGATGGCCGCGTCGTCGACGCCGAACGACGAGAGCCACTGGCCCACGATCGTCAGGTATTCGTTCTGGCTGAAGGGGTAGAAGCTCACCCAGAGGCCGAAGCGCTCCGACAGCGAAATCTTCTCTTCGATCACCTCGCCCGGATGCACCTCGCCGTCGTCCGTGTGCTTGTACGTGAGGTTGTCCTTCATGTACTCGGGCAGCAGGTGGCGCCGGTTGCTGGTGGCGTAGATCAGCACGTTGGGCGTCGAGGCGGCAATCGAGCCGTCGAGGATCGACTTGAGCGCCTTGTAGCCCGGCTCGCCCTCGTCGAAGCTCAGGTCGTCACTGAAGACGATGAACTTCTCGGGACGCTGCGACACCACCTCGACGATGTCGGGCAGGTCGGTGAGCTCGGCCTTGTCGACCTCGATCAGGCGCAGGCCCTGCGGCGCGTAGGCCTGCAGGCAGGCGCGGATCAGCGACGACTTGCCCGTGCCGCGCGCGCCGGTCAGCAGCACGTTGTTGGCCGGCTTGCCTTCGACGAACTGGCGCGTGTTGCGCTCGATCTTTTCCTTCTGGACGTCGATTTCCCTCAGCGAATCGAGCGCCATCGTGGCCACGTGCTTCACGGGCTCCAGCACGCCATGGCCGGAGCTGCGGCGGCGGTAGCGCCACGCGATGGAGGCGCTCCAGTCGGTCGGCGCGGCCAGCGGCTGCGGCAGGATCGATTCGATGCGGCCGATGAGCTGTTCGGCGCGCTCGATGAGCTTCTGGAACTGCTCGTTCATGACCGGTAATCGGCGTTGATCGTGACGTATTCGTGGCTGAAATCGCAGGTCCACACGGTGTCGCTGGCGGCGCCGCGGCCCAGGCCGATGCGCACGGTGATTTCGCTCTGCTTCATCACGCGCTGGCCGTCTTCCTCGCGGTACGACGGATTGCGTCCGCCCTTCACCGCCACGTGCACGTCATCGAGGAACAGGTCGATGCCGGTCTGGTCGAGGTCGGCAATGCCGGCGTAACCGACGGCCGCCAGGATGCGGCCCAGGTTCGGGTCGCTGGCGAAGAAGGCGGTCTTGACCAGCGGCGAATGCGCCACGGCGTAGGCCACCTGGCGGCACTCGGCCCCGTCCTTGCCGCCGTCGACCTGGATGGTGATGAACTTGGTCGCGCCTTCGCCGTCGCGCACGATGGCTTGCGCCAGCAGGCGGGCCACGTCGCGCATCGCGGCGACGAGCGCCTGGCCGTCGGCCGAGTCGAGCGAGGTGATGGGAGCGTGTGCGGCCTTCTGCGTGGCGATGACCACGAACGAATCGTTGGTCGAGGTGTCGCCGTCGATGGTCACGCGGTTGAACGAGGCATCGGCCAGCTGCGTGGCCAGCGGCTGGATCAGCGCCGGGTCGATCTTCGCGTCGGTCGCCATGAAGCCGAGCATGGTCGCCATGTTCGGGCGAATCATGCCGGCGCCCTTGCTGATGCCGGTGATCGTGACGGTGGCACCGCCGATCTGCACCCGGCGGCTGAACGCCTTGGGGATCGTGTCGGTGGTCATGATGCCTTCGGCGGCACGGCCCCAGTTGTTTTCCGACGCGTCGGCCAGCGCGGCCGGCAGGCCGGCCTCGATGCGGTCCACGGGCAGCGGCTCCATGATCACGCCGGTCGAGAACGGCAGGATCTGCTCGGGTGCCAGCTCCAGGTGGCGCGCCAGCGCGATGCAGGTCGAGCGCGTGCGCATCAGGCCGTCTTCGCCGGTGCCGGCGTTGGCGTTGCCGGTGTTGATCACCATCGCACGAATGCCGTAGTTGGCCTTCAGGTGGTCGCGGCAGACCTGCACCGGGGCGGCGCAGAAGCGGTTCTGCGTGAACACGCCGCCGACCGCCGAGCCTTCGTCGATCAGCACGACGGTCAGGTCCTTGCGGTTGGCCTTGCGCACGCCGGCTTCGGCCACGCCGATGCGGACGCCGGGCACCGCGAACAAGGCGGCGGGATCGGGAGCGGACAGGTTCACGGGCATGGGATTTCTCTCAATGAAAGGTGCGGGACTTCAGCTCAGCTCAGCTTGCCGTGGCACGCCTTGTACTTCTTGCCGCTGCCGCAGGGGCAGGGGTCGTTGCGGCCGACGCGCGCGAAGGCGGCGGCTTCGGCGCTCAGGGCGCCCGTGCCGACGGCCGCCAGGCGACGCTGGTTCTCTTCGTCGACGCGCACCTCGACCTCGCCGGTCTCGGTGGGCGCGGTGTAGGTGATGTTCGAGACGTTTTCGCCGCGGCTTTCCATTTCCTCGGCCGCCTGCTCGAGCTGTTCGCCCGACTGCACGCGCACCGTCATGAGCTGGCGCGTGACTTCGTTCTTGACCGAGTCGAGCAGCTGGCCGAAGAGCTCGAAGGCCTCGCGCTTGTATTCCTGCTTGGGCTGCTTCTGTGCATAGCCGCGCAGGTGGATGCCCTGGCGCAGGTAGTCGAGCGAGGCCAGGTGTTCGCGCCAGTGGGTGTCGATGCTCTGCAGCAGCACCATGCGTTCGAACTGGGTGAAGTTCTCCTGGCCGATCAGCGTGACCTTGGCGTCGAAGCTCTCGTTGGCGTAGGCCACGATCTTCTCGACCACTTCCTCGTCGGAGATGGCATCGGCGGCCTCGACCTGCTGCTTGAGCGGCATGTCGATGCCCCACTCGCTGAACAGGCTCTTCTCGAGGGCGTCGAGGTCCCATTGCTCCTCGACCGATTCGCGCGGCACGTACTGGCGCGCGAGGTCGGTGAAGCAGCCTTCGCGCAGCGCGGCGATCTGCGCCGTGAGGTCGGCCGCGTCGAGGATGTCGTTGCGCTGCTGGTAGATCACCTTGCGCTGGTCGTTCGACACGTCGTCGTATTCGAGCAGCTGCTTGCGGATGTCGAAGTTGCGCGCCTCGACCTTGCGCTGCGCGCTCTCGATGCTGCGCGTGACGATGCCGGCCTCGATGGCTTCGCCGTCGGGCATCTTCAGGCGGTCCATGATCGCCTTCACGCGGTCGCCCGCGAAGATGCGCATGAGCGGATCGTCCAGGCTCAGGTAGAAGCGCGAGGAGCCCGGGTCGCCCTGGCGGCCCGAACGGCCGCGCAGCTGGTTGTCGATGCGGCGCGACTCGTGGCGTTCGGTGGCGATGATGCGCAGGCCGCCCAGCGACTTCACGAACTCGTGGTCCTTGGTCCACTCGGCGCGCACGTGGGCGATGTCGGCCTGCTTGGTGGCTTCGTCGCGGCCTTCGTCGGCCTCGATCGCCTCGATCATCTTCTCGATGTTGCCGCCCAGCACGATGTCGGTACCGCGGCCGGCCATGTTGGTCGCGATGGTGATCATCTTCGTGCGACCGGCCTGCGCGACGATGTCGGCTTCGCGGGCGTGCTGCTTGGCGTTGAGCACCTGGTGCGGCAGGCCTGCCTTCTCGAGCAGGGCATCGATGATTTCCGAGTTCTCGATGGACGAGGTGCCCACCAGCACCGGCTGGCCGCGCTCATAGCACTCGCGGATGTCCTGGATCGCCGCCTCGTATTTCTCGCGCGTGGTCTTGTAGACGCGGTCGAGCTGGTCGTCGCGCTTGCTGATGCGGTTCGGCGGAATGATCGTGGTCTCGAGACCGTAGATTTCCTGGAACTCGTAGGCCTCGGTGTCGGCCGTGCCGGTCATGCCGGCCAGCTTGCCGTACAGGCGGAAGTAATTCTGGAAGGTGATCGAGGCCAGCGTCTGGTTCTCGGCCTGGATCTCGACGCCTTCCTTGGCTTCCACGGCCTGGTGCAGGCCGTCGCTCCAGCGGCGGCCGCTCATGAGGCGGCCGGTGAATTCGTCGACGATGACCACTTCGCCCTGCTGCACCACGTAGTGCTGGTCGCGGTGGTACAGGTGGCGGGCACGCAGCGCGGCATTCAGGTGATGCATCAGCGTGATGTTGGCCGGGTCGTACAGCGACGCGCCTTCGGGAATCAGCTTGAGCTCGCCCAGGATGCGCTCGGCGTTCTCGTGGCCGTCTTCGGTCAGGAACACCTGGTGGGTCTTTTCGTCGACCGTGAAGTCGCCGGGCACCGTGACGCCCTCGCCCGTGCGCGGATCAGCTTCGCCTTCCTGCTTCTTGAGCAGCGGCACCACCTTGTTGATCGCCAGGTACAGGTCGGTGTGGTCTTCGGCCTGGCCGCTGATGATCAGCGGCGTGCGGGCCTCGTCGATCAGGATGGAGTCCACCTCGTCGACGATCGCGAAATTCAGGCCACGCTGCACCCGGTCGCCGGGCTCGTAGACCATGTTGTCGCGCAGGTAGTCGAAGCCGTACTCGTTGTTCGTGCCGTACGTGATGTCGCTGCCGTAGGCGGCCTGCTTTTCCTCGCGCGGCATCTGCGGCAGGTTGATGCCCACCGACAGGCCCAGGAAGTTGTACAGGCGGCCCATCCAGGTCGCGTCGCGGTTGGCCAGGTAGTCGTTCACCGTGACCACGTGCACGCCCTTGCCGGACAGCGCGTTCAGGTACACGGGCAGCGTGGCGGTCAGCGTCTTGCCTTCGCCGGTGCGCATTTCGGAGATCTTGCCGTTGTGCAGCGCCATGCCGCCGAGCAGCTGGACGTCGAAGTGGCGCATCTTCATGACGCGCTTGGAGCCTTCGCGCACGGTGGCGAAGGCTTCGGGCAACAGGTCGTCGAGCGACTCGCCCTTGGCAATGCGGTCCTTGAATTCCTGCGTCTTGGCGCGCAGCGCGTCGTCGCTGAGCTTTTCGAATTCGGGTTCGAGCGCATTGATGCGCGTCACCGTCTTGCGATACTGCTTGAGGAGCCGGTCGTTGCGACTGCCGAAGATCTGGGTCAGGAAGTTGGTTGCCATGGGCGTGGAGAGGGGCGGGCACCTGACACGACAGGCACTGCGACCGGATTCCCTAAGATATGGTGAAAGCAGTTGGGCGCACCTTCTTCGAATGCAAGCTTCGCAAGTCTCGAAGTCGGATGGCCCCGTTCCGGAACAAACGCCGACGCACGCGTCGGCAAACCGGGCATTTTAGCTGTCTTGTTTCTAACCCCTGGATTACCCATGTATCGCCGACTGCCCCCCGCCATTTCACTGCACGATGCTGCGGCAGGCGCCCCCACCCTGGGGAGCCTGATGGCGCGCGCGCGGGACACGGCCGAGCGGCTGAAGGCGATCGAAGGGTTGATTCCACCGGCCATGCGCGCGGCCATCCAGCCGGGGCCGGCCGAGGGCGACGTGTGGTGCCTGCTGGTCAAGGGCAGCGCCGCGGCCGCCAAGCTGCGCCAGCTGTCGCCGATGCTGGTCACGCGGCTGAAGAACCGGGGCTGGGACGTCGCGACGATCCGCATCAAGGTGCACACGGGGCGCTGAGCCCCGGGGTTGCACGGCACGCGCGGCTCAGGCCACGGCGCGGTCAGGCCAGCTCGGGTCGCTCGACGCGTCGGAGGTCAGCACCATCACGACATGCGCATCGGCCGCGATGGTCTCGGCCTCGCGCAGTTGCCGCACGGCCCCCAGGCCCGCCGCTGCCGCCAGTTCGGCGCTCACGCCGGCCGCGGTGAGCAGCCGCCGCGCCGCACGGGCCTCGTCGTCGCCCACCACCACGGCACCGCCGCCGCTGGCCGTGGCAGCCTTCCATTGCAGATAAGTGACCGTCGCGCCCGCGCTCGACAGCTGCGCCGTGCGACCGGGGTAGCTGCCGTTGAGCGCGCCGCCGCCGAGCACGCGCGACAGCCGCGGGAAAGGCTCGACCAGCCACATCCGCGGCAGCCGCGCGATGCGCCCCGCCGCCAGCAGCTCGCGAAAGCCGGCGTAGATGCCCCAGGCCATGTCGCCGCGCCCGGTCGGCACCACGACGTGGTCGGGCAGGCCACCATCCTTCAGGCACTCTTCGGCGATGGCCTTGTAGCCCTCCACGCCCAAGGGTGCGCTGCCCAGCGCGGGCAGGCGGTAGTTGGAGAGCGCGAAATACCCCGGGTACTGCGAGCGCTCGCGCACGAAGCCCCAGCGGCCGGTGTTGTCGGCGAACACATAGCGCCGCGCGCCCAGCGCGTCGAGCTGGCGGGCGTAGGTGGCGGGCATCGCCTCGTAGGAGGCCACCTCGCAACCGAGCCCCGCGGCCCAAGCGTAGTGCGCCGCCGACACCGCCGTGTTGCCCGACGAGGCGAGCACCAGCGTGTGGGCCCCGGCGTCCAGCGCCTGCGCCACGCCCATCGCGGTCAGCCGATCTTTCGGTGAGCCGGTCGGGTTGCGCGATTCGTCCTTGATGCTCAGGCGCGCGATGTCGAACTGCCGCGCCAGCTCGGGCATGTCGTGCAGCGGTGTGTTTCCTTCGCCGAGCGAAAAGCCCTGCACGTACGGCATCGGCACCACGTCCGGGCCGCCGGGCCGGTAGCTGGCGCGCAGCCCGACGTGGAAGCCGGCCTGCCGGCAAGCCGGGCAGCCGTCGTTGGCGAGCGTGACCGGGTACAGCGCGTCGCAGCGCAGGCACTGCAGCCCCTGCAGGCGCGGATTGCGCTGCGGCGTGAACGAGCGGCCGAGCACCCCGGCCGGCCGCCCCGGCAGGAAGGTCTGCGCGGGGCTCTCCGGCGGCGCGGTGAACTTGAAGTCCAGAACGGGCGATGGGGTCACGGATCGTTGACTCGTTAATAAATGTGACCGAATCTTATTCAAAATCAACAAAATCCACGATACGGGAGTTCATCCCATTGCAGCGGATTTCAGTTTTCCTTCACTTATTTCATTTCCAGCTGAATTCGTGGTTCAGCCCGATCACCACGCCGCGCACGCCCTGCGGCCCGGTGCGCGAGGTGCTGATGTCGACGCTGATCAGCGGCGTCAGGCTGAAGCGGCCGCCCACGCGCGAGGTCCACAGGCCCCCGGCCCGGTGGCGCTCGGCGATCAGCGACACGGCGTCGTTCAGCGCCCATTCCACGGCCAGGCCGCCGCGCGGCGTGCGCGCCCCGGTGCCCAGTGCCCAGTCGGCGCCCAGGTTGGCGTGAATCTGCAAGCTCCCGGTGGGCCGCCAAGTCAGCGGCACCACCAGCTGGCCGCCCCAGCGACCGCCGCGCCGCAGGTCGGCCACCGCGCCCATCGACACGGCAGCGCTGAAAGGCGCGTCTGCGGCCGCGCCGGCAAAGGTCCACTTGAGCTGCGGGCCGCCCGTGACCGAATGCACGCCCTGCGCCGAGAGCCGGTCGAAGTTCAGCCCCAGCTCGACCGGCCCGACCCGGCAGGCCGGCCCGACATGGAAACCCGTCGTGACCGGCTCGGCGCCGCTGCGGCCCCACCAGGTTTCGTACTGGCACTGGCCGGGGTCGAGCGCGCCGGCGTCGTCGACATCGAAGTGGCCGGCGGCCTGTGCGCCCAAGCCCGGCAGCGCCGCGAAGGCGGCCAGGAGCAGGCGTGCGGTGCGCGTGTTGTTGTTCTTCATTTCGTGCTTCCCTCGGAGAGCCCTGCCTCATTCTAGGAAGCCGGAAAGTCCGCGCCATGACGCGGCAACGCCATCCCCCACCCTTCAGAGTTCGAACTGCGGCTGCAGCTCGCGGATGCGCTTGATCGCCACGCCGGCCGCTGCCGTGCGCGTCTCCACGCCCAGCTTCACGTACACGCGCTCCAGGTGCTTCTTGGCGGTGGCCGGGCTGCTGCCGAGGATCTCGCCGATGTCCTTGTTGGTCTTGCCCTTGACCACCCAGTACAGCACCTCGGCCTCGCGCGCCGTGAGCTTCAGGCTCAGGCTCATGGCCTCGATCACGGCGGTGTCGGACACCTCGCGCATGACGATCATCCATTCGTCGCCGGCATCGTCCTCGCCGGTCTGGCGGTGCAGCCGCAGGCTCAGGCTGCGCGCGCCCTGCGCGATGACCAGCGCGGGCGGCTCGATGCCGCGCGCGCGGGCGTCGGGCGCGTGCTGGCGCAGCCAGCCGAGCACGGCCGGCGGCGTCTCGGGCGCCTGCGTCTCGCAGTAGCGCGCGAGCAGCTCGCGCGCCAGCGCCGTCTGCCAGATCAGCCGCCCCTCGGGCAGCCGCACCGTGATGCTCGCGTAGCCGAAGGCGTCGAGCGCATTGCGCGCCTGCCCGGCCTGGTGCGCCTCCTGCCGCGCGCGGCGCGCGCCCTGCAGGTGCACGTTCATGCGCGCCAGCACTTCCTTGGGCTTGATCGGCTTGGTGACGTAGTCGACCCCGCCCGCCTCGAGCGCGGCCACGAGGTGCTCGGTTTCGGTCAGGCCCGTCATGAACACGATGGGAATGTGCGCGGTGGCCGCATCGGCCTTGAGCCGGCGCGCCACCTCGAAGCCGTCGATGCCCGGCATCATCGCGTCGAGCAGCACGATGTCGGGGCGCGCCTGCGCGGCGCGCTGCAGCGCCTGCTCGCCGTTGGTGGCGATGAGCACGGTGTAGCCCGATTCGTCGAGCGCGTCGTGCAGCACGGCGAGGTTGTCGGGCACGTCGTCGACGATCAGCACCAGGTCGCCGTGGGCGCCCTGCTGCTCGCGCAGCGTGCGGGCGAGCGGTGAAGCGGGCAGGTTCGGTGGAGACAACAGGGTCATGCGGCGCCCTCGGCGGCTTCGGCCAGCGCGCGGCCCATGGCTTCGAACTGGAACTGGCGGGCCAGCGCGCGCTGGGCCTCGGTCCACGCGGCGCACTCGGGCTGCGCGGCATCGATGTCGTCGAGCTGGTTCATGATGCCCCGGAAGTAGCCTAGGCCCACGGCCTCGTCGAGCGCGCGCAGGCGTGCCAGCGACGGCGGCTGCATCGCGCGCGGCGCGGCCACGGCGGGCGCGGGCCGCGCCGCGGTGTCGGTCCACTGCAGCGCGAGCCGGCGCTCCAGCCAGTCGAGCAGTTCGGTGTGGCGCACAGGCTTGACGAAGAAATCTTCGGGCGCAATGCCCACGTCGTTGTCCAGGCCCTTGTCGAAGGCGTTGGCCGAGACGATGGCCACCGACGCGTCGGCGAGCCCCAGCTTGCGCGCGCGACGGATGGTCTCCCAGCCGTCGATGCCGGGCATCGCGAGGTCGACGAACATGGCGTCGGGCCGGTAGCCCGCGGCGATGAGGTCCAGCGCGTCGTGCCCGCTGGCCGCGCTGCGCAGCTCGAAGCCCAGCGGCGCGAGCACATGGCCCAGCAGCTCGCGGTCGGCCTCCTCGTTGTCGACCACCAGCAGGCGCCGGCGCACGCCCTCGTAGCCGCGCCGCGCGCGCGGCACTGGTGCGATGCGCGCGACACCCGCCACCGCCTCATGCACCCGCGGCAGGAACAGCCGCACGCAGAACAGCGAGCCCTCGCCCGGCGTGCTGCGCACCTTCATCTCGCCGCCCATCAGGTCGGTCAGCATCTTCGCGATGGTCAGGCCCAGGCCCGCGCCCGGTGCCGACGACACCGCCGCGTGGCCGCGCGCGAAGGGCTCGAAGATGCGCTCGATGTCGGCCGCCGTCATGCCCGGCCCGGTGTCCTCGATCTCGATGGCGGCGAACTCGCGCGCGTAGGCAACGCGCAAGGTCACCTGCCCCGCCGCCGTGAACTTGATCGCGTTGCCCAGCAGGTTGATGAGGATCTGGCTCACGCGCTTTTCGTCGGCGCGCACCACGTCGGGCAGCGTGCCGGCCGCCTCGAAACGGAAGCGCAGGCCCTTCTCGGCCGCTTGCAGCTCGAACATGTCGGCCAGCTCGCGCATCGCATCGGCGAAGCGCATCGGCCGCGCATCGAGCGTGAGCTTGCCGGCCTCGATGTGGGCGATGGCCAGCGTGCCCTCGATGAGCGACAGCAGGTGCTCGCCGCCGCGCTTGATGACGGCCACGGCCTGCTGGCGGTGCGGCGGCACCGAGTGGTCTTCGCCCATGAGCTGCGCGTAGCCCAGGATGCTGTTGAGCGGCGTGCGCAGCTCGTGGCTGATGGCGCTGATGTAGCGGCTCTTGGCCTGGTTCGCGAGGTCCGCCGCCCGCCGCGCCTGGTCGGCCGCGAGCTTGGCGTGCTCGGCGATCTCGCGGGCTTCTTCGGCGCTTTGCTTCGCGTCCTGCAGTGCGCGGTCGGTCTCGCGGTGCAGGGCAATCTCGCGCACCAGCAGGTGGGTCTGCCGGTTCGATTCTTCCTGCGCCACCTTGCGGCTCTGGTGCGCCAGCACCAGCCACCACGCGACGATGCCTGCGATGACCAGCAACGCCATGTAGGCCTTGAGAAAACCCGAGCGCAGCGACGCCTGCTGCACCGCGACCAGCGCCCCGCCCACGTCGGCCTGCGCCGCCAGCGCGAGCGCGCTTTCGCTCAGGGCCCGCAGCTCCTGCTGGTAGAGCACGCCGAACACCACCGCCAGCAGCGGCACGATGACCAGCATCAACAGCAGGAAGTGCCCGAGCCCCGTGTCGAGGTAACGCCAGCTGCGGCGCGGCAGCAACCAGCGCAGCACCGCGGACCACTGCGCCGACAGGCTCGCGTGCGGCTTGCACAGGTCGCCGCAGCGCGCGTCGAGCGTGCAGCACAGCGAGCAGATCGCGCCCTGGTAGGCCGGGCAGTGCGCCATGTCGGGGCCTTCGTACTCGCGCTCGCAGATCACGCAGTGCTGCACCTTCAATCGCTGGTAGCTGCCACCCTCGTCCGGCGACGGCTCGACCCGCGCCCAGCGCACCTTGCGCCCACCCGCGGCCGGCGCGAACAGCACGGAGCCGCCGGCATCGGAGGTGCGCGCCAGGTAGTACTTGCCCCCCGTGGCCCACGCCAGCAGCGGCGACGCGACCAGCGCCGTGCCCAGCGCAATCAGCGCCGAGAAGGCCTGCGCCAGCGGCCCGAACACGCCCAGGTGCGCCGTGATCGACAGCACCGACGCCAGCGCCATCGCGCCCACGCCCACCGGGTTGATGTCCCACAGGTGCGCGCGCTTGAACTCGATGCCCGGTGGCGAGAGCCCCAGCGGCTTGTTGACGACCAGGTCGGCCACCACGGCCATCATCCAGGCGATGGCGATGTTGGCGAACAGGCCCAGCACGTCGCCCAGCGCCTCGAACACGTTCATCTCCATCAGCATGAAGGCGATGAGCGCGTTGAACACCACCCACACCACGCGCCCCGGGTGGCTGTGCGCCACGCGCGAGAAGAAGTTGCTCCAGGCCAGCGAGCCCGCGTAGGCGTTCGTCACGTTGATCTTCAGCTGCGAGACCACCACGAACAGCGCCGTCGCCGCCACCGCCCAGCCGTAGTTCGGAAACACGTACTCGTAGGCCGCCAGGTACATCTGGTTCGGGTCGACCGCGCGCTCCACCGGCACCATGTGCGTGATCGCCAGGTAGGCCAGCGCCGCCCCGCCCAGCATCTTGACCACGCCCAGCACCACCCAGCCCGGCCCGCCCGCCAGCACGCCCGCCCACCAGCGACGCGCCGTGCCCGCGGTGCGCGCGGGCATGAAGCGCAGGTAGTCGGCCTGCTCGCCCATCTGCGTGATGAGCGCGATGCCGACCGTCAGCGCGGCACCGAACAGGTGCAGGTTGAATCCCTGCGCGCCCGACTTCGCCCCGCCGTAGTGCGTGATGCCCGCGAACGCACCAGGATCGCGCACCAGCACGAAGACAAAGGGCACCACCAGCATCAGCAGCCACAGCGGCTGCGTCCACAGCTGCAGCCGGCTGATCACCGACACCCCGTGCGTGACCAGCGGAATCACCACCAGCGCGCACACCAGGTAGCCCCACACCGGCGGAATGCCCAGCGCCAGCTCGAGCGCATAGGCCATCACGGCCGCCTCGAGCGCAAAGAAGATGAAGGTGAAGCTCGCGTAGATCAGCGAGGTGAGCGTGGAGCCGATGTAGCCGAAGCCCGCGCCGCGCGTGAGCAAATCCATGTCGACGCCGTAGCGCGCCGCGTACACGCTGATCGGCAGTCCCGCCAGGAAGATGATGAGCCCCGTGACCAGGATCGCCCAGAAGGCATTGGCAAAGCCGTACTGCACCAGCAGCGTGGCGCCGACCGCCTCCAGCACCAGGAACGAGGCCGCCCCGAAGGCCGTGTTGGCCACCCGCCATTCGGACCATTTGCGAAAGCGCTGCGGCGTGTAACGCAACGCGTAGTCCTCCAGCGTTTCGCTCGCGACCCAGCTGTTGTAGTCGCGCCGCACCTTGACGATGCGCTGGGGGGCGTCGTCGGTCAGGAGGGGTGTGTCGGCGGGGTTCACACCGTTTCGGTGCAGCTTCCGTGCCACCGGGTACGGCATTTGGCGAACAGGGCACGACTGTTGCAAAGCCACAGCCTTGCCCATAATCACCGACCGCCACCCGACCCCACCCCCGCCATGGAACTGACCCCGCGCGAAAAAGACAAGCTGCTGATCTTCACGGCCGCGCTGCTGGCCGAGCGCCGCAAGGCGCGCGGGCTCAAGCTCAACTACCCCGAAGCCGTCGCGCTGATCACCGCCGCCGTGATGGAAGGCGCCCGCGACGGCAAGAGCGTCGCCGAGCTGATGAGCGAGGGCCGCAGCGTGCTCACCCGCGCCGACGTGATGGACGGCATCGCCGAGATGATTCCCGACATCCAGGTCGAGGCCAGTTTTCCCGACGGCACCAAGCTCGTGACCGTCCACCAGCCGATCGTCTGAACCTCCGCCACAAGAAGAAAGACCCCTCCATGCGCTTCGCAAAGACTTCCGCCCTGCTCGCCACCCTTCTCCTGCTGCCGCTGGCCGCCAGCGCCCACACGGGCGTCGACGGTGGCGTGCACCACGGCTTTGTCACCGGCTTCATGCACCCGCTGACCGGCGCGGACCACCTCGCGGCGATGGTCGCTGTCGGCCTGTGGAGCGCGCTGGTCGCGCGCCGCGCCTGGCCCGACCTGCTGTGGGCGCCGCTGGCCTTCGCGGGCATGCTGCTCGCGGGCGCGCTGGCCGGGCTGGCCGGCGTGCAGCTGCCGGCCGTCGAACCGATGATCGCCGCCTCGCTGCTGGTGCTGGGCCTGCTGGTCGCCACGCGTGTGCACCTGCCGGCCGGTGTTGCCATGGCCGTGGTGGGCCTGTTCGCCGTCTTCCACGGCGTGGCGCACGGCCACGAGCTGGCGGGCGAGCACGGCGCCGCCCTCACGCTGGCCGGCATGGTCAGCGCCACGCTGCTGCTGCACGCGGCCGGCATCGCGCTGGGCTGGGCGCTGCGCCATGCCAACGCCTGGCTGCCGCGCGTGGCCGGTGCCGCCGTCGTCGCCCTGGGCGCCACGCTGCTGGCCCAGGCGGTCTGAGGCGGCCATGACGCCCGGCGAACTCCTCACCGACGACGGCGAGCACACGCTCAACCCCGGCCGCCGCGCCCTCACGCTGGTGGTGCGCAACACGGCCGACCGGCCGATCCAGGTCGGCTCGCACTACCACTTTGCCGAGACCAACGGCGCCCTCGACTTCGACCGCGCCGCCGCGCGCGGCATGCGGCTGAACATCGCCTCGGGCGCCGCAGTGCGCTTCGAGCCGGGCCAGCAGCGCACCGTCGAACTGGTCGATTTTTCCGGCGATCGCATCGTCTACGGCTTTCGCGGCCTCGTTCAAGGGAAGCTCTAAAACATGGCCACCATCGGGCGACGCGCCTACGCAGAAATCTTCGGCCCCACCGTGGGCGACCGGGTCCGCCTTGCGGACACCGACCTGCTGATCGAAGTCGAAGCCGACTACACGCTGCGCGCCGGCGGCTACGGCGAAGAAGTGAAGTTCGGCGGCGGCAAGACGATCCGCGACGGCATGGCGCAGTCGCAGCGCACGCGCGCGCAGGGCGCGGTCGACACGGTGATGACCAACGCCCTCATCCTCGACCACTGGGGCATCGTGAAGGCCGACATCGGCCTGAAGGACGGCCGCATCGCCGCCATCGGCAAGGCCGGCAACCCTGACGTGCAACCGGGCGTGGACATCGTCATCGGCCCGGGCACCGAGATCATCAGCTGCGAGGGCACCATCGTCACCGCGGGCGGCATCGACAGCCACATCCACTTCATCTGCCCGCAGCAGATCGAGGAGGCGCTGGCCTCGGGCGTGACGACCATGCTCGGCGGCGGCACCGGCCCAGCCACCGGCACCTTCGCGACCACGGCCACGCCAGGCCCCTGGCACATCGAACGCATGCTGCAGGCGGCCGATGCCTTCCCGATGAACCTGGGCTTTCTCGGCAAGGGCAACGCCAGCCTGCCCGATGCGCTGCACGAGCAGATCGAGGCCGGCGTCATGGGCCTGAAGCTGCACGAAGACTGGGGCACCACGCCCGCGGCCATCAGCAACTGCCTGGACGTGGCCGACGCCACCGACACGCAGGTGGCGATCCACAGCGACACGCTGAACGAATCGGGCTTCGTCGAGAACACCATCGCCGCCGTGGGCGGGCGCGCCATCTGCGCCTTCCACACCGAGGGCGCGGGCGGCGGCCATGCGCCCGACATCCTGCGCGTGGTGGGCGAGGCGAACTTCCTGCCCTCGTCGACCAACCCGACGATGCCCTACACCGTGAACACGCTCGACGAGCACGTCGACATGCTCATGGTGTGCCACCACCTCGATGCCGGCATCGCCGAAGACCTGGCCTTTGCCGAGTCGCGCATCCGCAAGGAAACCATCGCTGCCGAAGACGTGCTGCACGACCTGGGCGCGATCAGCATGTTCAGCTCCGACAGCCAGGCCATGGGCCGCGTCGGCGAGGTCGTCATCCGCACCTGGCAGACCGCGCACAAGATGAAGCAGCAACGCGGCACGCTGCCCGAGGACAGCGAACGCAACGACAACTTCCGCGCGCGGCGCTACGTGGCCAAGTACACGATCAACCCGGCCCTCGCGCACGGCATCGCGCACGAGGTGGGCTCCATCGAGGTCGGCAAGTGGGCCGACCTCGTGGTCTGGAAGCCGGCCTTCTTCGGCGTGAAGCCCTTCACCATCATCAAGGGCGGCACCATCGCGATGGCCGCGATGGGCGACCCCAGCGCGTCGATTCCCACGCCGCAGCCGGTGCACTTCCGGCCGATGTTCGGCGCCTACGGCGGCGCGCTGGCGAAGAGCTCGCTGACCTTTGTCTCGCAGGCCGGGCTGGCCGCTGGCATCAAGGAGCGCTACGGCCTGAGCAAGCACCTCAGCGCGGTGAAGAACATCCGCAACGTGCGCAAGCAGGACCTGGTCCACAACGGCTACACGCCGAAGATGGAGATCGACGCGCAGACCTATGCCGTGCGCGCCGACGGCCAGCTGCTGACCTGCGAGCCGGCCAAGGTGCTGCCGATGGCGCAGCGCTACTTCCTGTTCTGAACGAAGCCGCGCTGCGGCTTCTGCGGTGACTCACACGGCCGGGTGCCGGCGGTGCCAGTCCGTCGCCCGCTGGAACGCCCATCCCGCGCGCACCAGCAGGTCTTCGCCGAAGTGCGGCGCCACGAACTGGAAGGCCACCGGCACGCCCGCCTCGGTGGCGCCGCCCGGCAAGGTGAGCGTGGGGCTGCCCGTGAGGTCGAACGGGCAGGTGTAGCGCAGCATGCCCGCCAGCAGCTCCGGGTCCACGCCGAGCTGGCCGGCGCGCTCGAGCGTCGGCGCCGCGAAAGGAATGGCCGGGATCAGCAGCAGGTCGACCTCTTCGAAGAACGTGCGCACGCGGCCGGTGAAATCGGCGCGGCGCAGCAGCAGCTTCTGGTAGTCGGTGGCGCTTTGCGACAGGCCCAGGTCGATCAGCCCCGCGAGGCCCGGGCCGTACTCATCGCGCCGCGACGGGTACGTGGCCTCGTGCGCCACGGCGGTCTCGACCGCGCACAGCGGCGACCAGTCGAGCACCGCCTGCGTCGTGTCGGGAAACACCACCTCGCGCACCGAGGCGCCCAGCGACTCCACCGTGCGGATCGCGGCCGCCAGCGTGGCGCGCGTGGGTGCGTCCACGCGGTCCAGCGTCCAGGCGGGGTCGATGCCCACGCGCAAGCCGGCCAGGCCGCGCGTCATCGTCGCCAGGTAGTCGGGCACCGGCAGCGTGCTGGCCGTGGGGTCGCGCGGGTCGGCGCCCGCGATGGCCGCCAGCATCGCGCCCGCATCGGCGGCGCTGCGCGTCATCGGGCCGATGTGGTCGAGCGACGCGGCGAGTTCGAAAGGCGCCGTGGCGGCTCACCCGCCCCCACGTCGGCTTCAGGCCCGTGATGCCGTTGGCCGCCGACGGAAAGCGGATCGATCCGCCCGTGTCGGTGCCCAGCGCGCCGAAGCACAGCCCCGCCGCCGTGGCCACGCCCGAGCCGCTGGACGACACGCCGGGCCACAGCGTGGCGTCCCACGGGTTGACCGGCGACGCGATCTGCGGATGGTGGTCGGCAAAGGCGCCTTCGGTCTGCTGCAGCTTGCCCAGGATCACCGCGCCGGCCTCGCGCAAGCGGTGCACCACGGTCGCGTCCTCGGTCGGGCGGAACGATTGGTGGATGGTCATGCCGTGCGCGCTCGGCACGCCCTCGGTCCACAGCAGGTCCTTCACGGCCAGCGGCACGCCGTGCAGCGGTCCGCGCGCGCGGCCGGCGGCGATCTCGGTGTCAGCGCGGCGCGCCTCGTCGAGCGCCTGCGCGTCCATGCGGGTCGCGTAGCTGCGCAAGCGGCCGTCGACGGCCTCGATGCGCGCGAGCATGGCGCGCGTGACTTCTTCCGACGAGCGTTCGCGCGACTGGATCTGCCGGCCGACCTCCAGCAGTTCGAGATGATGCAATTCCTTGTCCGCCATGACTGACTCCGCGTGTGTAGGGTTGAGAAAGAAGGTCCGAATCCAAGTGGCGACACCGCCACCCCGGGCGAACCTTATCGGCGCGCGGCGGCCCGCGCTGGTCTCTTCCGGACATGCACTTGTGCTGGGGCGGACACCCCGCGCGCGGCGCTCAGCGCGGCTTCAGCAGCGTGTGCGGCGCACAGCCGTAAGCCTTGCGGAAGACCCGGCTGAAATGCGACAGGTCGGAGAACCCATGCTGGAACGCGACGTCGGTCACGCTGTGCGCGCGCCCGCCCACCAGCGCCTCGCGGCTGGCCGCCAGGCGCGCCTGCCAGACCGCGCCCATCGCTGTGGCGCCCTGGCGCGCGAACGCCCGCGCCACGGTGCGCGCCGAGACGTGGTGCGCCTGCGCCAGCGTGTCGAGCGAAAGCGCCGGGTCGTCCAGATGGCGCTCGATGTAGGCCGTCATGCGCGCATGCAGGCCGCGCTCGGCGCCGGCGTCGCCAGCCATGTCCTGCTGCAGCTCGAGCGTCACGGCCAGCAGGTCGATGAGCGCGCCGCCGAAGCGTTCGGCGGCGGCGGAATGCGGCTGCGCAAAGGCCGGATTCGCCGTCTCCCGCAGCATCGCGTGCAGCGGCGCCGCGCCGGGACGGTCCGCGGCGATGGTGCGGGCGGTGAACTCTTCGGCCTTCGCGAAGCGCCGCAGCAGCAGCCGGCGCGGCATGCGCGCCAGGTAGACCGAGCGCGCGTCCAGCGTGCATTCGAACGGCCGGCCGGCGTCGTAGAGCAGCATGTCACCACTGCGCAGGCGCCCCTGCCGCCCGCCTTGCACCAAGGTGCCTTCGCCCTCCTGCACGAACGCCAGCCACAGGTCGTCCAGCGGATGCCGGCGCAGGTGGGGCGCGTCGCGCGACCAGTGATGCATCGGCGCCGACATGCGGTTGACGCTGACCGCGCCCACCTCGCGCACGTCGAGCCGCCCCTCGAACGGCTCGGCCGTCATCGCGCGGCTGGCCGCGGGAATGCAGTGGCGGCACACGACGTCGTGCCAGTAGTCGAAACGCAGCGGGGTGGCGACGTCGGTCGTCAGGTAGGCCAGGCTGTTCATGACGCGGATGCTGGGGCGGATGGGGCGCGCAGGCAAGTCCTTCGCGGGGCCCGGTACTTGCTAAGAAAGGAGGAACCCTTGTTGCACCGTGCCCATGCCTGCGTTTTCACTCACCCGCGCCGCGCGCGCCGCTTCAGCCGTTGCGTGGTGCCAGGTGCTCGCGAATCCACTGGGCGAGCGCGTCTTCGTCCAGCCCGCCTTCGGCGAGCTTCAGCGTGATGAGCACGCAGTCATGGTCGGACGCCACCAACTCGAAGCCGTTGAGGTCGAGAAACACTTCCATCGCGACGAAAGCGGTTCGCTTGTTGCCGTCCGTGAAGGGGTGGTTGCGCGCGATGCCGAAGGCATAGGCGGCGGCCAGCGTGGCCGCATCGGGCGACTCGTACAGCGCGCGGTTCTGCGGCCAGCCCATGGCCGAGGCCAGAAGGCCTTCGTCGCGCACACCGGCCGGCCCGCCGTGCTCGGCCAACTGCTCTTCATGCACCGCATGGATCAACTGCAGGCTGAGCCAGACCCAGGCCTGGTTGGCCGCGCTCATTTCGCCAGCTCGCGCAGCACGTTGCGCCGCTTCTTCATGACGCGCCGCGCCGCCTCCATCTGGCGTTCGAAGGCGTCGTCGTACGGCGTTAGCGTGAAGCCGCCACCCGCGGCCTGCGTGAGGTAGACCGTGTCGCCCTTGCCGACCTTCATGCTGGCCAGCACCTCCTTGGGCAGGATGACACCGACCGAGTTGCCGATCTGGGTCAGTTTGAGTGCGGACATGGCGGACTCCCACGAGCAAAAGTTATAACAAGCGTTATATTATTCCGCCTCATCTGGAGTCGCAACCCGCCATGCTCACCGCCAACAAACTCATGCCCCAGGGCCGCGGTCTCGCGCCCGTGCTGCTCAAGCGTGCCGCCACCATCGAACTCGATTGGGACGTGCGCCAGAAAAGCCGTTTCGACGCCACCGACTCGCAAGGCCGGCAGATCGGCATCTTCCTGCCGCGCGGCACCGCGGTGCGCGGCGGCGACGTGCTGGTGGCGGAAGACGGCTCGCTGGTGCGCGTGATCGCGGCGCCGCAGCCCGTGCTGCGCATCACGCACTGCACCGCCCACGGCACGCCCTTCGACCTGACGCGCGCGGCCTACCACCTGGGCAACCGGCATGTGCCGATCGAGCTCAAGCCCGACCACCTGAAGATCGAACCCGACCACGTGCTGGCCGACATGCTGCGCTCGATGCACCTGATCGTCGTCGCCGTCGAGGAAGCCTTTGAACCCGAAGGCGGTGCGTACGGCGCCCAGGGGCATTCGCATGGCGGCCACAGCCATGATCACGGCCACGACCACGGGCACTCGCACAGCAGCGGCCCGAAGCCCCTCGTGCTCGCCCCCGAACTGCTCGACGACGATCACGGCCACGGTCACGACCATTCCCACGGCCACTCGCATTGAAATGACCCACCGCCCTTCCCGTGCGCAGGACACTGGGTGCTTCCCGCAGCGAAATCAAGGAGGAGGGGCGAAGCCCCGGGGGACATTCGCGGAGGGAAGTACCCGGTGGCCTGCGCACGCGCCCTGAACAGCGGCGCGCGCCAATAAACAAATGCCAACCCCGCACAGCCTCCTCCAGCTCATCTGGCTAGCCTCCCCCGCCCTGCCAGTGGGAGGCTTCTCGTACTCCGAAGGCGTCGAGGCCGCGGTCGAATGGGCCGGCATCCACTCCGAAGCCAGCGCCGCCGAGTGGCTCTCCGACCAGCTGCACCTGAGCTTCGCGCGCGGCGACCTCGCCCTGGCCGCCCAGGCGATCACGGCCTGGCGCGCGAACGACGCGCAACGCATCCGCACCCTCAACGACTGGGTGCTGCACACCCGCGAATCCGCCGAGTTCTTCCTGCAGACCGAGCAGATGGGCCGTTCCTTCGTCGAGTGGCTCAAGCTGCACCATGCCGACACCGCCGAGGTCTTCGCCGGCCTGCCCGCGACCTACCCCGTGGCCTTCGCATTCGCCGCCAGCCGCACCGAAGCCTCGGTGCAGGACGGCTGCCTGGCCTTCGCCTTCGGCTGGGCCGAGAACATGGTGGCCGCCGCCGTCAAGGCCGTGCCGCTGGGCCAGAGCGCGGGCCAGCGCATCCTGGCGCGGCTGGCGAACGAAATCCCTGCGGCCGTCGAGCGCGCGATGCAACTGAGCGACGACGAGCGCCAGGCCTTCGCGCCCCTGCTGGCGGTGTTGTCGGCCCGCCATGAAACACAATATTCCCGCCTCTTCCGAAGCTGACCGAACCGGACCTTTTCGCCCATGACCTCCGCCCTGCACCACATCCCGAACCGCACCAAGAAGCTCCCGCCGCTGCGCGTGGGCATCGGCGGCCCCGTCGGCTCGGGCAAGACCACCCTGCTCGAAATGCTCTGCAAGGCGATGCGCGACAAGTACGACCTGGTCGCCATCACCAACGACATCTACACCAAGGAAGACCAGCGCCTGCTCACCGTGGCCGGCGCGCTGCCGGCCGAGCGCATCATGGGCGTGGAAACCGGCGGCTGCCCGCACACCGCGATCCGCGAAGACGCGTCGATCAATCTCGAAGCCATCGACCGCATGCTCGAAGACTTTCCGGACGCCGACGTGGTGTTCGTCGAATCGGGCGGCGACAACCTCGCGGCCACCTTCAGCCCCGAGCTGTCGGACCTCACCATCTACGTCATCGACGTGGCCGCCGGCGAAAAGATCCCGCGCAAGGGCGGGCCCGGCATCACCAAGAGCGACCTGTTCGTCATCAACAAGACCGACCTCGCGCCCTACGTGGGCGCGAACCTCGACGTGATGGAACAGGACACCCAGCGCATGCGCCGCCAGCGCCCTTACGTGATGACCAACCTCAAGACTCTGACGGGCGTCGCCGAGGTGGTCGCCTTCATCGAAACGCGCGGCATGCTCACCGCCGCCTGATTCTTCAACCAGGGCGGCGGTGGGCGCTCAGTGCGCCACGGCCTCCGGCATCTGCCCGAACTTCCCGCTGCCGAAGTCCTTCATCGCCTGCACGATCTCGTCGCGCGTGTTCATCACGAACGGGCCGTGGCCGACGATGGGTTCGTCGATCGGCTCGCCGCTCAGCAGCAGCACCACCGCGTCGTTGTTGGCGTCCAGCGTGAGCGCGTCGCCCGCGCGGTCGAGCAGCACCATCTGCGCGTCGCGCACGACCGTCTCGCCATTCACCTGCACCGTGCCGCGCAGCACCACCACCGCGGCCGTGTGGCCTTCGGGCACCGGCAGCGTCACCTGCGCACCCTGGTTCAGGCGCAGATCCCACACGTCGATCGGCGTGAAGGTGTGGGCCGGTCCCTTGTGGCCGAGGTAGTCGCCCGCGATCACGCGCACGCTGCCCGCGCCTTCCGGCAGCGGCACCGACGGAATCTGCGCATCGACGATGGCCTGGTAGCCGGGCGCGGCCATCTTGTCCTTGGCGGGCAGGTTGACCCACAGCTGCACCATCTCGAGCTCGCCGCCGTCGCGCGTGAACGCTTCGGAGTGGAACTCTTCATGCAGGATGCCCGCACCGGCGGTCATCCATTGCACGTCACCGGGGCCGATGGTGCCGCCCTGCCCGGTCGAGTCGCGGTGCGACACCTCGCCCTTGTAGACGATGGTCACGGTCTCGAAGCCGCGGTGCGGGTGCTGGCCCACGCCGCGCGGCTGCGCGGTCGGGGTGAACTGGGCCGGGCCGGCGTAGTCCAGCAGCAAAAAGGGGCTGGCGTGGCGGCCCAGCGTGTCGTAGCTGAACAGCGAGCGCACGGGAAAACCGTCGCCCACCCAGTGCGGGCGCGGTGCGCTGTAGGTGCCGAGGATCTTCTTCATGGTCTGTGTTCCTTTCCATCTGGCGGCTCGCCCGGAACGGGAAAGCCATGGATCAAGGATGGGGCCGCAACGATGCTTTGAGTAGATGCCAGAATTCGCCCTCATCGTTCCATCTGGCGAACGATCAACGGCACGGAGGGCCTCCCAGCCATGCGCGACCTGAACGATCTCTACTACTACGCCCAGGTGGTTGACCACGGCGGTTTTGCCCCGGCCGGCCGCGCGCTCAGCGTGCCCAAGTCGAGCCTGAGCCGGCGCATCGCGCTGCTCGAGGAGCGGCTGGGCGTGCGCCTCATCCAGCGCTCCACGCGCCGCTTCAGCGTCACCGACATCGGCCGCCAGTACTACGAGCACTGCGTGGCCATGCTGGTCGAGGCCGACGCCGCGCAGGAGGCCATCGACCGCCTGCAGGCCCAGCCGCAGGGGCTGGTGCGGCTGTCGTGCCCGCCGGCGCTGGTGTACTACCAGGTGGCCGAGATGCTCGCCCGCTTCATGACCGAGTGCCCGCGCGTGACCGTGCAGCTCGAGAGCACCAACCGCCGCGTCGACGTGATCCGCGAAGGTTTCGACCTCGCGCTGCGCGTGCGCTTTCCGCCGCTCGAGGACACCGACCTGGTGATGAAGGTGCTGGGCCACAGCACGCAGCGGCTGGTGGCCCACCCGCGCCTGCTCGAAGGCCTGACGGCGCCGGCCAGCCCCGCCGACATCGGCCTGCTGCCCAGCCTGGACCTCGGCCCGGCCCAGCCGCACCACACCTGGTCGCTCGAAGGCCCCGACGGCGCGAGCGCCGAGGTGCGCCACCAGCCCCGCCTGGTGACCGACGACATGGCCGCGCTGCGGCATGCCGCCCTGCAGGGCGTGGGCGTGGCCAAGATGCCGACGATGATGGTGCGCGACGACCTGCAGGCCGGCCGCCTGGTCGACGCACTGCCGCAATGGGCGCCGCGCAGCGGCATCGTGCATGCGGTGTTCCCCTCGCGCCGCGGCCTGCTGCCGTCGGTGCGCAAGCTGGTGGACTTCCTGGCGGTGGAGTACGAGGCGCTCGAGGCCCTCGAGCTTTCGGGCGTATCGGCCGCGTCGGCGCCGACGCGCACCTCAGTCGACTGATCCAGCGGTCACCGCCGGCGCGTACAGCGGCAGGCGCAGCGTCAGGCCGAGCACGCCGCCGTCGTCCGGCGCGGAATAGATGCGCCCGCCGTGGCGCCCCGCGATGCGCTCGCAGATGCGCGCGCTGGTCAGCGAGGCGGCGTCGAGCGCGTCGAAGAAGCGCGCCAGCGGTGGGCGTTCGCTGTCTGCGTCGAGGTCGCGCCAGTGAACGACGGCCTGCGTGCCTTCGATGCGCGCGCGCACCTGCAGCGTCGCGCCCGCGGCCATCACGCGCGCGGCATGCGCAGCCACCTTGGCCAGCAGCTCGCGCAACTCCGACGGAATGCCGAAGACCGGCACCGCTTCCGCGGGCAGGTCCACATCGAGGTGCAGCGATGTTGCATCGCCAGATTCAGTGCCGAGCAATGGCCGCAGGTCCTGCACGCGGCTGTCCGCCAGTTGCTGGCGCTGCTGCGTGCGGGCCTGCTGCGCGAGGCCACGGGCGTGCACGGCCGCGCGGGCGTTGGCGACGAACAGCGCGCCCATCAGCGCGAGCACGCCAGCCAGCCCAAGGCCGATGAGCGTGGCAATGATCAGGCCGAGTGAACTGCCGTACACGGTCGACAGTCCTCAGCGCGTTTCAGGAAAGGCCGGCCGCGCGCAGCCGCTCGGGGCCCCGCAGCGTGGCGGGGGCGGCGGCCCCTCGCCGCGAAACCCCGGCGGTGGCCCGGGCGGAAAAAGAGGCGGCGGCAGCACGATGCAGCCGGAGAGGCCGAGTGCTGCCAGCACGCCCGCGAGGTGGTGAATCCGGATCATGTGGATCGATGCGTTGCGTGTTCGACGGCAGGGACCGTTCGCGCGCGCCGGCAGCGCCGCCGCACGCGAACGGAAGCCGATCAGAACGCGTGGCGAATGCCGAAGTCGTAGCCCGTCGACGAACGCGGCAGGCCCGTGTAGCCCACGCCCGTGCTGCCGTAGCCCGTGGTGCTGGCGGCCGTGAGGCTGCCCGTGTAGTTCGCGTCGTTGCGGTTGCTCACGCGCGCCACGGTGGCGTACAGCGCGGTGCGCTTGGACAGGTTGTGCACATAGCCGATCGCGAGCTTGTTCGCGCGCGGGTCGTCGCCCGTAACGCCGACCGCGCCTTCGTTGTAGCGCACGGTCGAGTACGACGCGCGGATCAGGCCCGCGCCCACCGGCATGCTCGCGCCGATCAGGTAGCCGTTGTAGCTGTCATGGCTGTTGCCCAGCGCCGCGAGGTCGAACTTGTTCTTCACGTTCGACAGCTCGCCGAACAGCTTGACCGGGCCGAAGTCGTACGACGCGCCGAGGTTGATGGTCTGCACCTTGCGCGTGAGCGTGGTGGTGTCGACCGCGACGTTCTGGCCCACCGCCAGTGCGATGTCCAGCGGACCGTTCGCATAGCCGAAACGCCCGCCGACATAGCGCCCGGCGCTGCTGCTGGTGGCTGCCGTGGTGTCGGTGGCGCTGGTCTTCGTGTTCTCGTTCAGGCTGTACTGCAGCTGGCCGTAGAAGCCGCCGAGGTTGGGCGGCAGGAAGTAGCCGACCATGTTGCTGGCGCGCACGTAGTTCGTGTTGCCCAGCGCGGTGCTGCCGCTGACCGTGTTGATCACGCTGGAGCCCGAGCCGTTGGTGCCGAACGGGTCGAACACCGTGTCGTTCCAGAACGTGGCCGTGTAGTCGCGGCCCAGCCGCACTTCGCCGAAGCCGCCCGACAGGCTGACGGTGGAACGGCGGTTGAAGTTGGCGATGCCGGTGGCGCCGTCGTCGTTGCTGATCGGCGCCTCGAGCCAGAAGCTGGCGGCGAGCCCGCCGCCCAGGTCTTCCGTGCCGCGAAAGCCGATGCGGCTGGAGTTGTAGCCCGAGTTGGCCAGGCTCCATTGGCTCTGCTTGCTGGTGGTGCCCGTGACAGGGTTGCGCGACGTGGCGCTCTGGTAGCTCACGCCGGCATCGACGACGCCGAACAGGGTGACCGACGATTGGGCAGAAGCCAGGCCGGTGACGGCCAGCGCGGCGAGTGCCGTGAGGGATTTCTTCATTCAGGTTTCTCCGGGGTTTTCAGCTGCTCTTCATCGAGCCGCTGACCGGATGGTCCTGTTCAAAATTGGAGGAATCTGGTGGACGCCAGCCCCCCCCCGCGCGGGTGTTGTTTTGCGTTCACGCGCCGGCCGGCGCATGAACGCTCGGCGCCGGGCAGGCTACTCGGCCGTACGCAGCGCAGGCGCCGGGGACGTCGCTGCGCGCCGCGCATAGCGCTGCGCCAGCACCGCGCACACCATCAGCTGCATCTGGTGGAACAGCATCAGCGGCAACACGATCGCGCCGACGGCGTGCGAGGCGAACAGCACCTTGGCCATCGGAATCCCGCTCGCCAGGCTCTTCTTGGAGCCGCAGAAGACGATGGTGATCTCGTCTTCGATGTTGAAGCCGAAGCGCCGCGCCATGAACGTCGTGAGACCCAGCGCCAGCGCCAGCAACACGCCGCACACCAGCAGCAGCCCCAGCAGCGCGCTCACGGGAATCTGCTTCCAGAGCCCTTCGATCACCGCCGCGCTGAAGGCCGTGTAGACCACCAGCAGGATCGAGCCCTGGTCCACGAACTTCAGCACCGCGGCGCGCTTCTGGATCCACTTGCCGATCAACGGACGCGACAGGTGACCGATGACGAACGGCACCAGCAGCTGCAGCAGGATGCGACCGATCGCATCGAGCGACGAAGACGACGCCACCGCACCGCCTTCAGGCAAGACCACCAGGCTCACCAGCACCGGCGTGATGAACACGCCCAGCAGCGTCGAGGCCGAAGCGCTGCAGATGGCGGCCGGCATGTTGCCGCGTGCCATCGCAGTGAACGCAATCGCCGACTGCACCGTGGCCGGCAGCACGCACAGGAACAGCACGCCCGTGTACAGCTGCGGCGTCACCAGCGGCCCCAGCACAGGCCGCAGCGCGAGCCCCAGCAGCGGGAACAGGATGAAGGTGCAGGCGAACACCAGCAGGTGCAGCCGCCAATGCGTGATGCCCGCAAGGATCGCCTCGCGCGACAGCTTGGCGCCGTGCAGGAAGAACAGCAGCCCGATCGCGACCGTGGTCAGGCCCTCGAAGAAATGCGCCACGCGGCCGCTGGCGGGCAGCAGGCTGGCCAGGGTGACGACCGCGACGAGCGTGAGCGTGAAGTTGTCGGGGAGAAAGCGTGAACGTGCCATGCCCTGCATTGGACCTTTCGCCCATTCAAAAGAGAAATGGATTTATCGGATGGATATATGATTTGAGCGCATGAACGTCACGCTGCGCCAACTCCGCGTCTTCCGCTCGGTGGCCGAGGGCCGCAACTTCAGCCGCGCCGGCGATCAGGTCGGCCTGAGCCAGCCGGCGGTGAGCCGGTCGATCTCGGAACTCGAGGCCCAGCTCGGCCTCAAGCTGCTGGACCGCACCACGCGCGAGGTGGTGCTGACCGAAGCCGGCCACTCGTTCGCGGCCCGGCTCGACCGCGTGCTCGACGAACTCGACCAGACCCTGCAGGACGTGGCCGGCCTGGCCAGCGCGCGCGGCGGCAAGGTGCGCGTGGCCAGCAGCCCCACGCTCTCGGCCAACCTCATGCCCGACTGCATCGCGGCCTGCGCGGTGCAGGCGCCGGGCATCCAGTTCCTGCTGCTCGACCGCATCCAGCAGGACGTACTGGACAGCGTGCGCAGCGGCGAAGTCGACTTCGGCGTGGTGATCGAGCCCTCCGAGGCCGACGACCTGCACTGCGAGTCGATCCTCAACGACCCCTTCATGGTGGTCACGCTGCCCGGCCACCGGCTGACGGAAAAAAAGGCCTCGGTGAACTGGTCGGCGCTCGACGGCCAGCCGCTGGTGCTGCTCGACCACGCCTCGGGCAGCCGGCGCCTCATCGACCAGGCGCTGGAGCGGCACGGCGCGCGCTGCGACGTGAAGCAGCAGCTGGGCCACGCGACCACCGTGTTCCGCATGGTCGAGGCCGGCATCGGCATCAGCGTGATGCCGGGCCTGTCGCTGCCGCCCGAAGGGCTGGCGCGGCTGGTGGTGCGCCCGCTGGTGCCCAACGTGCAGCGCGCGATCATGCTGATCCGGCGCCGCAACCGCGAGCTGTCGCCGCTGGCGCAGCGGGTCTGGCGCATGGTGCGCGAGACGGCGGCGCTCAGTGAGGCGCCCGCGGCCCCGCCGACGAAGGCGCGCTGAAGAAGCGCTCCTGGCGCTGGCGCACGCAGAAGTCGATCAGCTCCTCGACCTCGGTGGCCTTGTCGAACACCGCGTCGGCGCCGAGCTGCGCGCACTTGCGGCGCGTCTCGGGCGTGGCGTGGTTGCTGAGCACCACCATCTTCTGCCTCGGGTCGCGGTTGCGGCAGGCCTCGAGCACGCTGAAGCCGGTGCCGTCGCCCAAAAACAGGTCGACGATGGCCAGGTCCCACAGCGCCGGGTTGCGCGTGAGCCAGCGCGTGCCCTCGGCCTCCGATTCGGCCTGGCCGACCGGATCGATGCGCGCCATCTCGCGCAGCGTGCCCGCCAGGCTGGCGCGCTGGGCGGGGTTGTCTTCGACGATGAAGGCGCGGACGGTGGTCATGGCGGACTCTGCAAAGGGACAAGTGCAGGCTACAAATTGCGCCCGCCACAAGTCGAAGGTGTGACACCCCACCGCGCGTAGGACATCACCCGCCGGCCGCCGTCGGCCTCAGAGCGTGAGGATCGTGCAGCCCGTGGTCTTGCGCGCCTCGAGGTCGCGGTGCGCCTGCTGCACGTCGGCCAGGGCGTAGCGCTGGTCGATCGGGATCTTCACCGCGCCGCTTTGCACCACGGCGAACAGGTCGTCGGCCATGGCCTGCGTGCGCTCGCGCGTGGCGATGTGCGTGAACAGCGTCGGGCGCGTCACGTAGAGCGAGCCCTTCGAGGCCAGCAGGCCGAGGTTGACCGGCGGCACCGGGCCCGAGCCGTTGCCGAAGATCGCCAGCAGGCCGAAGGGGCGCAGGCTGTCGATGGAGCCTTCGAAGGTGTCCTTGCCCACCGAGTCGTACACCACCTTCACGCCCTGGCCGCCGGTGATCTCCTTCACGCGCGCCGCGAAGTTCTCGGTGCTGTAGTTGATGGCGTGCGCCGCGCCGTGCGCCAGCGCGAGCTGGCACTTGGCGTCGCTGCCAGCCGTGCCGATGAGCTGCAGGCCGAGCGCCTTGGCCCACTGGCAGGCGATGAGGCCGACACCGCCGGCCGCCGCATGGAACAGCACGAAGTCGCCGGGCTGCAGGCCTTCGGCGGGCAGCGTCTTCTTCAGCAGGTACTGGGCCGTGAGGCCCTTGAGCATCATGGCCGCGCCGGTCTCGAAGGAGATGTCGTCGGGCAGTTTGCACACGCACTTGGCCGGCATCACGCGCAGTTCGCAGTAGGCGCCGGGCGGCTGGCTCGCGTAGGCGGCGCGGTCGCCCACCTTCAGGTGCGTCACGCCCTCGCCCACTGCCTCGACCATGCCCGAGGCTTCCATGCCCAGCTGCAGCGGCATCTGGAACGGGTACAGGCCGGTGCGCTGGTAGGTGTCGATGAAGTTCAGGCCCACGGCCTTGTGGCGGATGCGGATCTCGCCGGGGCCGGGCTCGCCCACCTCGACCTCGACGACCTTCAGTTCCTCGGGACCGCCGTGGCGGTCGATACGGACGGCTTTGCTCAACATCGTTGCTGTCTCCACGCAGGGGAAAAAAGAATGGGACGGGCATCGTGCCACGTTTGACCATTTCTCGACGGGCCACGGACACTGCGCGGGCCCGGTAGAGTCGGCGGCCATGTCGTCCGCATCGCACCACCGCCTCACGCCCCTCACCGCCTTGCTCCTCACCGTGCCGCCGCTGCTGTGGGCCGGCAATGCCGTGGTCGGCCGGCTGGTGCGCGCGCTGGTGTCGCCGCTGACGCTCAACTTCGTGCGCTGGGTGATCGCGTTCGTGCTGCTGCTGCCGCTGGCGGCGTGGGTGCTGCGCCGCGACAGCCCGCTGTGGGCGCACTGGCGGCGCTATGCGCTGCTGGGCCTGCTGGGCATCGGCCTGTACAACGCCTTCCAGTACCTGGCGCTGCAGACCTCCACGCCGATCAACGTCACGCTGGTGGGCTCCAGCCTGCCGCTGTGGATGCTGGCCGTGGGCACGTTGTGCTTCGGCGCGCGCGTCAGCCGGCGCGCGCTGGGCGGCGCGCTGCTGTCGATGCTCGGCGTGCTGCTGGTGCTGAGCCGCGGCGAGTGGCAGCAACTGCTGGCGCTGCGGCTGGTGCCGGGCGACCTGTACATGATCGCGGGCACCATCGCCTGGGCCTTCTACAGCTGGCTGCTAGCGCGCACGCACGAGCCTGCCAACGTACGCGGCGACTGGGCCGCCTTCCTCATGGCACAGCTGGTGTTCGGCGTGGCGTGGTCGGGCGCACTGGCGGCCGGCGAATGGACGCTGACCGATGCCCACATCGACCTGGGCTGGCCGCTCATTGCGGCGATGCTGTTCATCGGCATCGGCCCCGCCGTGCTGGCCTACCGCTGCTGGGGCACCGGCGTGCAGCGCGCAGGGCCGCAGGCGGCGAGCATCTTCATGAACCTCACGCCGCTGTTCGCGGCCGTGCTGTCGGCGGCCTTCCTGGGCGAGGCGCCGTACTGGTACCACGGCGCCGCCTTCGTGCTGATCGTGGGCGGGATCGTGGTGTCGTCGCGGCGCTGAGCGCGCGCCGCTGCGTCGATCAGTAAGTGCCCGGGTAGGCGCCGCCGTCTGCGAGCACGTTCTGGCCCGTCATGTAGCCGGCCTGCATGCTGCACAGGAACGCGCAGATCGCGCCGAACTCCGCCGGGTTGCCGAAGCGCTTGGCCGGAATGTTCTTCTTGCGCGCTTCCCACACCGTGTCGAAGTCCTGGCCCGACTTCTGCGCCGCGCCGGCCATCGTGCCCTTGAGGCGGTCGGTCTCGAAGGAGCCCGGCAGCAGGTTGTTGATGGTCACGCCCTGCGCCGCCACCGACGTGCGCGCCACGCCGGCCACGAAGCCCGTGAGGCCGCTGCGCGCGCCGTTCGACAGGCCCAGGATGTCGATCGGCGACTTCACCGAACTCGACGTGATGTTGACGATGCGGCCGAAGCCGCGCTTGGCCATGCCGTCCACCGTGGCCTTGATGAGCTCGATGGGCGTGAGCATGTTGGCGTCGACCGCCTTGATCCACGCCTCGCGGTCCCAGTTGCGGAAGTCGCCGGGCGGCGGACCGCCGGCGTTGGTGACGACGATGTCGAAGTCATGGCCCAGCGCGAACACGGCCGCGCGGCCGGCTTCGGTGGTGATGTCGGCTGCCACGTGCTTGACGAACGGCCCCGACGGGCCGGCCACCGCCACCAGTTGCTTCGCAGCCGCGTCGAGCGCCTCGGCGCCGCGCGCCACGATCACCACGTTCACGCCTTCGCGCACCAGCGCCTCGGCGCAGCCGTAGCCCAACCCCTTGCTCGCGCCGCACACCAGTGCGGTCCTGCCTGCAATGCCCAGATCCATGTGTTTGCTCCCGTCGATCGATTGATCGATGCTGCAGGGGCTAACGCCCCTTGCGTGTGAAAACGAAGATGCCCGCGATGACGAGCACCGTGCCGGCCGCGATCCACGCGGTGAACGGCTCACCCAGTATGACCACCCCCATGAGGATGGTCGACAGGGGCCCGATCATGCCGGTTTGCGCCGCAATGGCGGGGCCGATGCGCTCGATGGCCATCATCACCATGAGGACAGGCACCGCCGTGCACAGCGTGGCGTTGAGCACCGACAGCCAGATCACCTCGGGCGCCACCGCCATCGCCGCGCTCATCGGCCGCGTGAGCACGAACTGCAGGATGCACAGCACACAGGCGACGGTGGTCGCCAGCCCCACGAGCCGCAGCGACCCCAGCCGCTTGACGAACTCGCCGCTGTACACGAGGTAGCCCGCATAGCTCACCGCGCTCAGGAACACGAGGAACGCGCCCCACGCGGCCGCGCCGCCGCCCTTGCCGCCGCCCCCGGTCCACAGCTCGTGGCCGAACACCAGCAGCACGCCGGCATAGCTCACGACCATGCCGAACACCTGCGGACGCGTCGGGCGGCGCCGGTACAGCAGCCAGCCGAAGAACAGCACCAGCGTGGGGTTGAGGTAAAGAATCAGCCGCTCGAAGCTGGCCGAGATGTAGGCCAACCCGGCAAAGTCGAGAAAGCTCGCGAGGTAGTAGCCCGAGAAGCCGAGCCCGAGGATGCCGAGCCAGTCGCGCGTCGTGAGCGCGGGCTTGCCGCGCCCGGCCCACCACGCCATCAGCGCGAACAGCGGCAGCGCGAAGAGCATGCGCAGCATGATGAGCGTGATGGCGTCGACGCCGTAGCGGTACGCCAGCTTGACGATGATGGCCTTGCCGCTGAACGCGATGGCGCCCAGCGTGGCCAGGACGAGGCCGGTGGCGTAGCCCTTGCGGGCGGCCTCGTGTCCGTGCGGGGGAATGCCGACCGATGCGGCTGTCTTGTTCATCCCCCGATCATCCCTTGATCCTCAGTAGCCTGCAGCGAGGCCGTCGCGGCGCGGGTCGCTCGCGGCCACGTAGCCTTCCACCGAAGGCTCGCCCGCGCGCCAGATGAACTGGCCGGCGCCGAAGTCCTGGTAGGAGTCGTTGATCACCTCGAGGTGGTGGCCCAGGTCGCGCAGGCCCTGCAAGGTGTCGGCATTCATCGCGGCCTCGACGTTGATCTCGAGCCCCGCGTTGAAGCGCCAGCGCGGTGCATCGCACGCGGCCTGCGGGTTCTGGCCGTAGTCAAGCATGCGCACCAGCGTCTGCATGTGACCCTGCGGCTGCATGTTGCCGCCCATCACGCCGAAGCTCATCACCGGCTGGCCGTCCTTGGTGAGGAAGGCCGGGATGATGGTGTGGAACGGGCGCTTGCCCGGTGCCACCACGTTCGGGCTCTCGGCCTTGAGGCTGAAGCCGTGGCCGCGGTTCTGCAGGCTGATGCCGAATTCGGGCTCCACGCAGCCCGAGCCGAAGCCCATGTAGTTGCTCTGGATGAAGCTCACCATCATGCCGCTCTCGTCCGCGGCCGTGAGGTAGATGGTGCCGCCCTTGACCGGGTTGCCGGCCTTGAAGTCCTGCGCCTTGTTCACGTCGATGAGTCTCGCACGCGAAGCCAGGTAGGCGTCATCGAGCATTTGCGCGGGGGTCACCGTCATCGACGATGGCTCCGACACGTAGCGGTACACGTCGGCGAAGGCCAGCTTCATGGCTTCGATCTGCAGGTGCTGCGACTGCACCGAGTCGACCGGCAGCGAGGCGATGTCGAACTTCTCGAGGATGCCCAGCGCGATCAGCGCCGCGATGCCCTGGCCGTTCGGCGGGATCTCGTGCAGCGTGTGGCCGCGGTAGTCGCGCGAGATGGGCTTGACCCACTCGGGCTGGTAGGCCGCCATGTCGGCCACGGTGAGCGCGCCGCCCTGCTCCTTCGAGAACTTGGCGATGGCTTCGGCGATCTCGCCGTTGTAGTAGGCCTCGCCCTTGGTGCGGGCAATCGCCTTGAGCGCGCGTGCCGCCGCGGTGAAGCGGAACAGCTCGCCGACCTCGGGCGCGCGGCCCCAGGGCAGGAAGGCCTGCGCGAAGCCGGGCTGCGATTGCAGGATCGGCGTGGCCGCCGCCCACTTGCCCTGCACCACCGGCGGCACGAGGTAGCCGCGCTCGGCGATGTCGATGGCGGGCGCCATCAGGTCGGCGAAAGGCAGCTTGCCGAAGCGCTCGCTCATCGCGACCCAGCCGCGCACCGCGCCCGGCACCGTGACCGAGTCGATGCCGCGCATCGGCGGCGTGGCGGCGTCGGCACCGTATTTGGCCTTGAAGTATTCGGGCGTCCAGGCCTTGGGCGCCGGGCCCGAGGCATTGAGGCCGTGCAGTTCCTTGCCGTCCCACAGGATGCAGAAGGCGTCGCTGCCCAGGCCGTTGCTCACGGGCTCGACCAGCGTCATCACGGCGGCCGTGGCAATGGCCGCATCGACCGCGTTGCCGCCCTGCTGCAGGATGCGCAGGCCAGCCTGCGCGGCCAGCGGGTGCGAGGTCGCGACCACGTTGCGTGCGAAGACCGGGAGGCGGGTCGAGAGGTAGGGATTGTTGAAGTCGAAGTTCATGTCGGCGTGCTCTCGTTAGTCGTTCGTGATCTTGCGATCGACGACGATCTTTTTCCATTTGGCGGCGTCGATGGCCACCATCTTTGCGAACTGCTCGGGCGTGCCCGCGTTCGCCGGCTCGATGCCCAGGCGGGCGAGCTTGTCCTTCAGCTCCGGATCGGCCAGCGCCTCGTTGGCGGCCTTGTTCACGCGCGCCACGATGTCGGCCGGCAGCCCCTTCGGGCCGTAGAAGCCGAACCAGGTGGTCGACTCGAAGCCGGGCAGCGTGTCGGCGATGGGCGGCAGCTCGGGGGCGAGCGGGCTGCGCTTGAGCGAGGTCACGCCGAGCGCGCGCAGGCGGCCGTCGCGCACGTGCGGCATGCCGGTGGGCAGCGAGTCGAACAGCACGTCGACCTTGCCGCTGATGAGGTCGGGCACCGCCAGCGCCGTGCCGCGGTAGGGAATGTGCGTGACGAACACGCCGGCCTGCGCCTTAAACAGCTCCGCCGTGAGCTGCACGATGGTGCCGTTGCCGCTCGATGCGTAGTTGAGCTTGCCGGGGTTCTTCTTCGCGTTGTCGATCCATTCGCGCACCGTTTTCGCGGGCGTGTTGATCGGCACCAGCATGATGCTCGGCGCATCGCCCACGTGGGCGATGGGCGTGAAGTCGCGCACCGTGTCGTAGGGCAGCTTGGGCGTGATGGCCGGGCCGATGGCGTGCGTGCTCGTGGTCGCGAGCAGCAGCGTGTAGCCGTCGGGCGGCGCCTTGGCCGCGAGGTCGGAACCGATCGCGCCGCCGGCACCGGGCTTGTTGTCGACCACCAGCGTAGCGCCGAGCTTCTCGCCCATCTTCTGGCCCAGCGTGCGGGCAAAGAGGTCGGTGGCGCCGGCCGCCGGGAACGGCACGATCAGGCGGATGGGCCGGTTCGGGTAGTTCTGGGCCAGTGCGGGCACCGCGGCCAGCACCAGCGCAGCCGCGGCAAGCGCGGCGCGGGTGGTTCGTTTCATGGAATTCATTGTGTCCGAGGTGGTGTGTCGGGAGCGCGCCTTGTCCGACGTGGCCGCAGGATTGGACACGCGGGGCATTGAAAAGGGAAATGGATTTATCGGATAGATATATGAATCTGGCGCATCAATGTTGCCACGGCCATCACGCGGCGCGCGGCCTTGCGCCCGACCATCAGAAATAGCGATGGGGTCGCATCAGCAAACGGTATTTCCTCCCGGGCGCCCTGCCGTCCGATAGTCGCGCCAGTCCACTCGACACAGAAGTGGCGCACAGGAGACCTCCCCTTGAACTTTCCCTCCCTCGAGGGCGCCGATGCCGGCGCCCTCTGCTTCAGCTCGCGCGTTCTTCGCGTGAAGCGGCGCCCGCTCGGCCTGGCCCTGCTGGCGCTGGCCGGCGCGGCCTCGGCGCAGTCCTCGGTGACGCTGTTCGGCGTCATGGATGCGGGCGTCAGCCATTTCGAGACCGTCAGCGAGTACCGCCCGGCGTTCGATCCGCGGCGCCCTGCCGCCGCCCTGCTCGCCGCGGCCGTGCCGCGGGTGACGCAAAGCCAGTCCACGCTGTCGCGCGGCGGCTACCGCGGCAGCAGCCTGGGTTTTCGGGGCACGGAAGACCTGGGAGGCGGCCTGGCGGCGAGCTTCTGGCTGGAGTCGAACATCGCCAATGACGACGGCAAGACGGGCCTGGCCTCCTTCGCCAAGCGTTCGACGCTGAGCCTGTCGGGCGGCTTCGGCGAGCTGCGGCTGGGCCGCGACTACACGCCGATCTTTCGCAACGACTCGCTGGCCGACCCCTTCGCCGTGCAGGGCGCGGGCCTGTCGGTGATCGCGCGCGTCAACAGCGCCTCGTCCACGCTCCTGGGCGGCGCACCGGCCGGGGTGGCGGCCGGCGACAACTACGCGCGCGCCAGCAACAGCATCGGCTACTTCCTGCCGCCGGACCTCGGCGGCTTCCACGGGCAGCTCCAGTACGCCTTGCCCGAGAACGTCCGCTACAGCCCGGACGTGACGCCGACGAACGCGCGTGGGCGCTACCTGGGCGGGCGCTTCGGCTACGCCAAGGGGCCGCTCAACGTGGCGCTGGCGTTCGGCGAAGACAACAAGGACCGCCTGCCCTCGGGTTCGGCAGCCAAGCCGCCCGTCGACGCCGGCGGCGAGGACCGGCTGAAGACCCTCAGCCTCAGCGCCACCTACGACTTCGGCCCCGTCAAGCTGCTGGGCGAGTTGTCGCAGCTGCGGCACCGGCGCGCGCAGGCGCAGCCGTGGATGCAGGATCGCACCGACAAATACAACGGCTACCTGGTGGGCGCCACGGTGCCCGTGGGCCCGGGACTCGTCCGCGCGTCGTTCGGTCGCGTCAGCTACAAGGCCGGCGCCACCGGCCTGCCGGGAGACGCCGCACAAGGCGCCAGCGCCAGCCAATGGGCGCTGGGCTACGTGCACCACCTGTCCCGCCGCACGGCGCTGTACGCCACGTTCGCGCGCGTTCGCATCCGGGACGGCCAGAACGACAAGGCGATCGGCGCTGTGACGAGCGCCAGCGACGCGCCCTATCCGGGCTACCTGGCCACCAGCGGCTGGCGCCCGCGCAGCGCCACGGGCTACGACTTCGGCATCCGCCACATCTTCTGATCTTCGTTTTCATGCGCCCCTGCATTCATTCCATGTTGACCCACACCTCCACCTTTGCCCTTCGTTCCCTGGCCGTGGCCGCCCTCCTCGCCTTCGGCGCAGGCGCACAGGCCCAGCCCGCCCCATCACCGCAGGCGTCGACGATCCCGCCGCTCGTCGATGCGATGTACCCCCGGCTCGACGCCCTCTACAAGGACCTGCACGCCCACCCCGAACTTGCTTTCAAGGAAACGCGCACCGCCGCCCTGCTCGCCGCCGAGATGCGCGCGATCGGCTTCGAGGTGACCGAGAAGGTCGGCGGCACCGGTGTCGTGGCGCTGTACCGCAACGGCCCCGGGCCGGTCGTGATGGTGCGCACCGACATGGACGGCCTGCCGATGGAAGAAAAGACCGGCCTGCCCTACGCCAGCCAGGCCCGCACCGACTGGGGCGGGCGCGACAGCTTCGTGGCCCACAGCTGCGGCCACGACATCCACATGGCCAGCTGGCTCGGCACCGCGCGCACGCTGGTCGCGCTCAAGGACCAATGGAAAGGCACGCTGATGTTCATCGGCCAGCCCGCCGAAGAAACCGTTTCGGGCGCCAAGGCGATGCTCGCGGACGGCCTGTTCACGCGCTTTCCCAAGCCCGACGCCGCGTTCGCGCTGCACACGGCGCCCACGCCCCACGGCGCCATCGGCTACGGCGTCGGCATCAGCAGCTCCAACTCCGACGCGCTGGAAATCGTCTTCAAGGGACGCGGCGGCCACGGCTCGCGGCCGCACACCACCATCGACCCGATCGTGATCGCCGCGCGCTTCGTCACCGACGTGCAGGCCGTGGTGAGCCGCGAGAAAGACCCGGCCGAATTCGGTGTCGTGACCATCGGCGCCATCCAGGGCGGCACCGCCGGCAACATCATTCCCGACACGGTCACGCTGCGCGGCACCATCCGCTCGTACAAGCCGCAGGTGCGCGAGCAACTGCTGGCCGGCGTGCGCCGCATGGCCATGGCCGCCGCCGCGACGAGCGGCGCGCCCGAACCCGTGGTCAAGCTGGTGCCGGGCGGAGAAGCGCTGGTCAACGACGAAGCGGTCGTGACCCGCGCGGCCGCCGCGCTCCAGCAGGCGCTGGGCGCGGCGCAGGTCGTTCAATCCACAGTGCCCTCGACGGGCAGCGAAGACTTCTCGGCCTTCATCAACGCCGGCGTGCCATCGATGTACTTCACGATCGGCGTGCTCGATGCGCGGGACATCGCGGCCTCCGCCCAACCCGGCGGCAAGCCGCTGGCCCGCAACCATTCGCCCTTCTTCGCGCCAGTGCCCGAGCCGTCGATCAAGACCGGCGTGCACGCGATGACCGTGGCGGTGCTCAGCGCGCTGGGCAGATAGGGACGACGGCATCCCCCCAAAGAAAAACGGCGCCCGAGGGCGCCGTTTGTGCGTTCAGAGAAAGAAAGCCCGTCGATCAGTCTTCGACGAAGGCCTCTTCGCGCTTCGATTTCACGGCCGGCAGCAGCACGATGATGAGCAGCAGGGCCGCGGCCGCCAGCAGGCTGGCCGAGATCGGACGCGTGACGAACACGCTCCAGTCGCCACGCGACAGCAGCAGCGAACGGCGCAGGTTCTCTTCCATCATCGGGCCCAGGATGAAGCCCAGCAGCAGCGGTGCAGGTTCGCAACCCAGCTTGAAGAAGGTGTAGCCCACCAGACCGAAGATGCCCACCATCCAGATGTCGAAGGTGTTGTTGTTGGTCGAGTACACGCCGATCGCGCAGAACAGCACGATGGCGGGGAACAGGAACTTGTACGGCACCGACAGCAGCTTGATCCACATGCCGATCAGCGGCAGGTTCAGCACGATCAGCATCGCGTTGCCCAGCCACATCGAGGCGATCAGGCCCCAGAACAGCTCGGGGTTGCTGGTCATCACCTGCGGGCCCGGCTGGATGTTGTGGATGGTCATCGCGCCCACCATCAGCGCCATCACGGCGTTGGGCGGAATGCCCAGCGTCAGCAGCGGAATGAAGGAGGTCTGCGCGCCGGCGTTGTTGGCCGACTCGGGAGCCGCCACGCCGCGGATGTTGCCCTTGCCGAAGGGCACTTCGCCCGGCTTCAGCTTGGTCTTCTTCTCGATCGTGTAGGCCGCGAAAGCCGCCAGCAGCGCACCGCCGCCAGGCAGGATGCCCAGGGCCGAACCCAGCGCCGTGCCGCGCAGCACGGCAGGCACCATGCGCTTGAAGTCTTCCTTGGTCGGGAACAGGCCCGAGACCTTGGCGGTGAACACTTCGCGTTCGTCGTCCGGACGCGAGAGGTTGGCAATGATTTCGCCGTAGCCGAACACGCCCATGGCGATGGCCACGAAGCCGATGCCGTCGGTGAGTTCAGGGATGTCAAAGCTGTAGCGTGCGACACCCGAGTTCACGTCGGTACCGACCAGGCCCATCAGCAGGCCCAGCACGATCATCGCGATCGCCTTGAGCAGCGAGCCCGAGGCCAGCACCACGGCGCCGATCAGGCCCAGGATCATCAGCGAGAAGTATTCGGCCGGGCCGAACTTGAAGGCCAGCTCGGTCAGCGGCGGTGCGAAGGCGGCAAGAATCAGCGTGCCGACGCAACCCGCGAAGAACGAGCCCAGACCGGCCGCAGCGAGTGCCGGACCTGCACGGCCCTTGCGCGCCATCTGGTAGCCGTCGATCACGGTCACCACCGACGACGATTCGCCCGGCAGGTTCACCAGAATCGCGGTGGTCGAGCCACCGTACTGTGCGCCGTAATAAATACCGGCCAGCATGATCAGCGCCGACACAGGCGGCAGCGCATACGTGGCGGGCAGCAGCATCGCAATCGTCGCGACCGGGCCGATGCCCGGGAGCACGCCGATCAGCGTGCCCAGAATGCAGCCGACCAGGCAGTACAGCAGGTTCGTGAAGGTAAAGGCAACGCCAAAACCCATTGAGAGGTGTTCAAACAGTTCCATGTGAGCAGCTTTCTTCTCTCAACCGATGAAGGTCGGCCAGACCTGGATCTGCAGCTTCAGCGCCCAGATGAATGCAACGTAGCTGCCGATGGCCAGAACGGTGGCCAGGATCAGCACGGTGGGCAGCTTGAACTCGTGGCCCGCGAGGCTGGCGATGATCACGAGCGCGTAGATCGCGATGATCATGCCCATGGCCGGCACGCCGATGCTCGGCAGGCCGCCGAGCAGCACGCCGAAGGCGAGGTTGGCGCCCAGGATGAACACCACTTGCTTCCAGGCCCACTTGCCGATCTTTTCGCCATCGGTCGTTTCAACGGTGAGCCCGCTGAACATGATGCCCAGGCCGATCAGCGCCATCAGGATGCCCAGCATGAGCGGGAAGTAACCCGGACCCATGCGGGCGCCGCTGCCCACGCTGTAGGTGGTGGCGCCCCATGCGAACGCCACGCCCACGACGGTGAACATCAGTCCCGAGAAAAAGTCTTTCTGACTTTTGATTTTCACGAACAGTCTCCTCGAACAATTTCGATGCGGGATTGTCGAGTCAGCCTCCGGTCAGGCCGATGTGGATTCCACTAACCGAAGGACTAGGGATAACCCGAAATGACTCATGGGATCCCTTCAAGAAACACCGCGGAACCGGCTCTGCCGGGCCGCTGGTGTTGCCCCCGGCGAGGGGGTTGGCGTAGCGACACGAAGTGCGCGAAGCCTGGGGGAGGACCTATTCCAGAGGAGGCGTTGCGCTGAGCACTTCCTCGATGGTCGTCACGCCTTCGGCCACGCGCAGCGCGCCGGCCAGGCGCAGCGGCCGCATGCCGTCGATCACGGCCTGGCGCCGCAGGCCCGTGAGGTTGGGTTCCTTGGTGACCTGGTCCTTGAACGGCTCGGTCACGCTCAGCAGTTCGTACAGGCCCATGCGGCCCATGTAGCCGGTCATGCGGCAATCGACGCAGCCCACCGGCTTGTAGGCGCGCACGGGGCCGGTGATCTGCCACGGCTTGACGATGGCCTCGAGGCTCTCGCGCGTGACCGCGTCGTCGGGCTGCTTGCAATGCGGGCACAGCGTGCGCACGAGGCGCTGCGCGAGCACGCCCAGCATCACGGCGGTGATCAGGTACGAGGGCACGCCCAGTTCCATCATCCGCGTGATGGCGCTGGGCGCATCGTTGGTGTGCAGCGTGCTGAACACGAGGTGGCCGGTGAGCGCGGCCTGCACCGCCATCTCGGCGGTGGCGAGGTCGCGGATTTCGCCGACCATGATGATGTCCGGGTCCTGCCGCATCAGCGCGCGCAGGCCCTCGGTGAAACCGAAGTCGAGCTGCGGCTGCACCTGCGTCTGGTTGAACGAAGGCTCGATCATTTCGATCGGGTCTTCGACCGTGCTCACGTTGACCTCTTCGGTCGCCACGCGCTTGAGCGTGGAGTACAGCGTGGTGGTCTTGCCCGAGCCCGTGGGCCCGGTCACCAGGATGATGCCGTTGGGCCGCGTGACCAGTTGCTCCCAGCGCTGCGCGTCGTGCTGCGCGAAGCCCAGCGCGTCGAGGTCCTTCACGGCGGTGTCGGGGTCGAAGATGCGCATCACCATCTTCTCGCCGAAGGCGGTCGGCAAGGTCGACAAACGCATTTCGATTTCGTCGCCACGCATGTTGCGGGTCTTGATGCGGCCGTCGAGCGGACGGCGTTTTTCGACCACGTCCATGCGGCCCAGCAGCTTGATGCGCGCGACCATCGCGTTCATCACGCCCATGGGCATCTGGTAGGCGGGGTGCAGGATGCCGTCGATGCGAAAGCGGATCACGCCCTGCTCGCGGCGCGGCTCCAGGTGGATGTCGCTGGCGCGCTGGTCGAAGGCGTACTGCCACAGCCAGTCGACCACCTGCACCACGCTCTGGTCATTGGCGTCGAGCTGCTTGGTGCTCTTGCCCAGCTCGACCAGCTGCTCGAAGCTCGCGCCGCCGGTGTTGCCGCCGGCCTTCTGCGCGGCGCGCACCGACTTGGCGAGCGCGAAGAACTCGGCCGTGTAGCGCTGGATGTCCGACGGGTTGGCCACCACGCGGCGCACGGTGCGCTTGGACTGGCGCTCGACCTCGGCGATCCAGTCGATGAGGAACGGTTCGGCCGTGGCCACCACCACCTCGTTCGGCAGCACCTGCACGGGCAGCACCTTGTGGCGCTCGGCGTAGCCGGCGCTCATGGTGTCGGCCACCTTGCCCACGTCGACCTTGAGCGGATCGATGCGCAGGTAGGCCAGGCCGGCGCGGCCGGCGAGCCATTGCGTGAGCGCCTCGAGGTCGAGCGGCTTGCCATCGGCCTCGCGCGTCATGGCCACGTTGGCCAGGCGCACCAGCGGCGCCTGCCGGCTCTCGGCCTGGGCGCAGCGCGCGATGGTGCGCTTGGCCTCCATCGGCGAGATCACGCCGTCGGTGGCGAGCCATTCGATCAGGCGACGCAGGTCGAGCGGACCTTCGTGGCGGGCAGCAGAGGCGGAAGCGGCGGCGGGTACAGCGCTCATGAACCGGAGGTCAGGTGATCAGGTGGTGAGGGAAAGCGTCATCGGCTTGAACACCCGCAGCCATTTCGGCGCGGGCAGGCCCCAGCGAGTCTGGATGGTTTGGGCGCGCTCGGCAAGCACCTCGCGCTTCGGGCGCGACGGTGTGCGCTGGGCCAGCACCACCGTGTTGCCTTCGCGCGTCGGCTTGAAGGCCCAGACGGCATCGGCACCGAAGGCGGCGGCGATTTTCTCGAGGCTGCGCTCATAGCTCGACGAGCGGCCGAAGAGGTTGACCGTCATGCAGCCGTCTTCGGTGAGCAGCGCGCGGCAGTCGGCATAGAAGTCCTCGCTGTCGAGCACCGGCGCGGCGGCCTCGTGGTCGTACAGGTCGACCTGCAGCGCGTCGACCGTGCCCTGCCATTCGGGCTTGCGGATTTCCTCGGCCGCGTCGGCGATCACCACGCGCAGCTTCAGGTCGTCGGCCGGCAGCTTGAACCAGCCGCGGCAGGCCGACACCACCTGCGGGTTCAGCTCGACCGCGGTGGTGCGCATGCGCAGCGTCTTGCGGCTGAACTTGGTGAGCGTGGCCGCGCCCAGGCCCAGCTGCATCGCGTGGCGGTTGCCCACGCCCTTGCTGTCGACGAACAGCAGCCAGGCCATCATGCGCTGCACGTACTCGAGCTCGATCTCGAAGGGCGCGTCGAGCTTCATCGAGCCCTGGACCCATTCGGTGCCCAGGTGCAGGTAGCGGATGTCGCCCCAGTCGGAAAAATTGACTTCGGGCAGGACGAGGGTTTTCTTGGAAGCAGCGGAAGAGGAAGCCATCAGAGAAGGTGGTGAGCAACGAAGACCTCGCGCCAGGCCGCGAGCTTGCGCTCGAAGGACCATGACGCGTTGGCGGGGCTGGTGGAGGGCAGCGAATACACCGGCACCCCGAGGGTGCGCGTGTGGCGTGCATGCTTGAAGCTCTCGCCGCCGTTGTGGGCGATGGCGGCGAGCTTCGGCAGTTGCAGGCCGGCGATGTCGTTCACGACCGGCGAGCGGATCGCGGTGTCGAGGCTGCCCTCGCGCTCGCAGGCGCCGTACACGTCCCACACGCCGAGGCCGCGATCGAGCAGCCAGTCGCAGCGCGCGCGGTAGCTGTCTGCGCCCGTCGGAAGCAGGGGGTCGGGCCAGAGGGCTTGCAAGATCTTCCAGAACTGATTTTGGGGATGCGCATAGTACTGCTGCCGCTCGAGCGACTTGACGCCCGGGAAGCTGCCGAGGATGAGCACACGTGTGTTCGGCGAGACGATGGGCGCGAGGCCGGTCAGCACCGTGCCGGCGCTGTCGGCAACGGTCGGGGACGGGACGGCGGTCGGTTTCATGGGCGGTATCTTGGCATTGCCACGCGGTGTGCCTGAACGCCCATGAAAAAACCCGCCGAAGCGGGTTCTTTCGAGGACGGGGCCGAAGCCCCGATGGAGGGAGCCGCTTACGGCTTCTTGGCCGCTTCGTTCTCGGCCGTGCCCGGCACCTTCTCGCCGATCGCCTTGCCGGCGCTGCGCATGCCGTCGGCCGTCTTGTGGCCGGCCGTCTCCACCGCGTCGCCGGTCTTCACGGCCGCCTTCTTGGTGGCGGTGGTGGCCTTCTTGGTGGTGTTCTTGGTTGCGTTCCAGGCCTTCTTGGTGCCGCGCTCGGTGGCGTTGGCTGCCTTCTTGGTGCCGCTCTTGGTGGCATCCCAGGCCTTCTCGGCGCCGCTTTCGGTCGCGTTCACGGCCTTCTTGGTCGTGCTCTTGGTGGCGTCCCAGGCCTTTTCGGTGCCGCGTGCGGTCGCATCGACGGCGTCCTTGCCGGCTTCCTTCACCTTTTCGGTGGTCGTGGGCTCGGCCGCGGTGGTCTGCGCGATGGCCGACACACCGATGGAGGCCAGCGCCAGTGCGAGCGCGACGGGCAGGGTACGAACAAAAGATGTGGTCATGAAAGACTCCTTTTTTGAGTGAAGTGCGGAGTGACGACAGTGCCACTGGACAACCAACGCCACTTCGAACTTCAAGGATGACAGCAAAACCGGCCCGATGGCCTGCGCTGGCGCAACTCGGGAACTTGGCCTACGCGCTGGGCGGACGCCCCTCCGACACGTTCAGCAGACTTTGGAGCTTCGGCAGGGCTGCCACCGCATTGCGCGTGGTGTTTTCGGCCAGCGACGCGATGTCGATGCCCCGCAGCTGCGCGACCACTTCGGCGATGCGCGGCAGCTCGCCGGGCTCGTTGCGGCCCTGTGCTTCGCCCGCGTCGCGTTGCGCCTGCGTGCGGTACAGCCAGTGCGGCTGGATGTCGGGCGCGTCGGTTTCCATCACCAACGCGTCCATCGGCAAGGTGGCCGCGAGGCGGCGCAGCTGCAGCGCGCGCTCGAAGGTCACGGCGCCGCCGAAGCCCAGCTTCAGGCCGATCTCGATGCAGGCCTGCGCCTGCTGCTCGCTGCCGTTGAACGCGTGGGCGATGCCGTGCCAGGGCCGTCCGCCCGCGGTCTGGCGCAGATGCTTGAGCACCTTGTCGACCGAGCGCCGCACATGGATGAGCACGGGCAGCCCGTGCTTGCGCGCCAGTTGCAACTGAGTGTGAAAGAAGCGTTCCTGTCTATCGGCGTCCAGGCCTTCGACGAAGTAGTCGAGCCCGATCTCGCCGACCGCCACCAGGCGCGGATCGTCGCGTCGCGCGTGCAGCTCGTCGTCGAGCGTCTGCAGGTCGGCATCGCTCGCCTGCCCCGTGCACAGCGGGTGGACGCCCAGCGCGTAGGCGTCGCCCTGCGCGTGGGCCAGTTCGCGCACGGTGGCGAAGTTGAAGGCCGCCACCGCCGGGATGACGCACAGCACCACGCCCTGCGCCGCCGCGCGGGCGCGGATGACGGGCATCTCGGCACCGAATTCGGGCGCATCGAGGTGACAGTGGGTATCGACAAACGCAGCCATCGCGCGATGATGCCCGAAGGGATGCACAGGCGCGGAAAGCGTGCTACTGTGAACTCCTTCACGCGTCCTTTTTTGCCGGAGGTGCTCCGATGCGCAGGCCCGCTTTCTACAGCCGCTCGCCCCGCACGCTGCCGCCGGCCGCAGCACCGGCGGCCGGGTCGCCGGCGGATGCCGCGGCTGTGGCCGAGGCCGACGCCGTGCAAGCCCCACCCCCTCGCGCACGCTGGCAGCCCGGGCGCCGCGCCTTCGCCCTGCTCACCGTCAGCTGCATCGCCATCGCCGCCGGCGGCGCCTTCTGGGCACCGCGCCAGGGCGCCAAGGCGCTCACGCAGAAAGACATCGACGCCGCCGTGCTGCGCACGCTGCAGACCGCCACCCTGCCCTCGCCCGCGGCCAAGGCCGCCGACATCGTGCGGCCCTCGGTGGTGCGCGTGGTCGGCTACGGCCCCGAGAAGGCCACGCCCGAAGCCAAGACCCAGAAGCGCGGGCGCAACATGGCCAAGGGCAAGCCGCCCGAGGCGCCCGCCGACGGCGGCACGCCGGGCGAGGTCGAGCGCGGCGTGGGCACGGGCGTGGTGATCGTCGACAAGGGCGTGATCCTCACCAACCTGCACGTGGTCGCCGGCGCCGAGAAGATCAAGGTCACCTTCGCCGACGGCCTGGAGGCCATCGCCGTCATCACCGGCGTGCAGCCCGAGAACGACCTCGCGGTGCTGCAGGCGCAGAAGATCCCCGACGACCTGATCCCCGCCGTGATGCGCTCCACCGCCGACCTGCGCTCCGGCGACCAGGTGGCGGCCGTGGGCTTTCCGTTCGGCATCGGACCCTCGGTGTCGGCCGGCGTGGTGTCGGGCCTGAAGCGCTCCTTCCGTTCGCCCGAGGGCAAGCAGGAGCTGGGTAACCTGATCCAGTTCGACGCCGCCGCCAACCCCGGCAACTCGGGCGGGCCGCTCATCAACATGGACGGCGAGGTGCTGGGCATCGTCACCGCCATCCTCAACCCGACGCAGCAGCGCACCTTCATCGGCATCGGCTTCGCGGTGCCAATCGAGAACGCCGCCTCCGCGGCCGGCTCGCCGCCTTTCTGATTTCTTCGAAAGCCCTTCGCATGAGCACAGAAAACCCGACCTCGTCGACCTTTGCAACAGCCCCCGCCACCGCCGAGCTGATGGAGCAGATCCTCTACGAGGTGAAGCGCGTGGTCGTGGGGCAGGACCGCTTTCTCGAGCGCGTGATGGTCGCGATGCTCGCGGGCGGCCACCTGCTGGTCGAAGGCGTGCCGGGGCTGGCCAAGACGCTCACCATCAAGACGCTGGCCGACACCGTGCGCGGCCAGTTCAAGCGCATCCAGTTCACGCCCGACCTGGTGCCGGCCGACCTGGTGGGCACGCGCATCTACAACCAGAAGACGGGCGAGTTCAGCACCTCGCTGGGCCCGGTGTTCGCCAACCTGCTGCTGGCCGACGAAATCAACCGCGCGCCGGCCAAGGTGCAAAGCGCGCTGCTCGAGGTGATGCAGGAGCGCCAGGTCACCATCGCCGGCGAGACGCACAAGGTGCCGCGCCCCTTTCTCGTGATGGCCACGCAGAACCCCATCGAAACCGAGGGCACCTACCCGCTGCCCGAGGCGCAGGTCGACCGCTTCATGATGAAGGTGATGGTCGACTACCCGAGCGACGAGGAAGAGTTCGTGATCGTGCAGCGCGTGATCGGCCCGGTGGTCACGGCCACGCCGGTCGCCACCACCGAACAGCTGGCCGAGCTGCAGGCCGAGGCGCGGCGCGTGTACGTCGACCCTTCGCTGATCCAGTACGCCGTCAAACTCGTGTCGGCCACGCGCACGCCCGAGAAGCATGGCCTGAAGGACCTGCGCCGCTTCATCACCTTCGGCGCCAGCCCGCGCGCCAGCATCAGCCTCACCGAAGGCGCGCGCGCCCTGGCGCTGCTGCGCGGTCGCAGCTACGCGCTGCCCGAAGACATGAGCGCGCTGGTGCCCGACGTGCTGCGCCACCGCGTGACGCTGTCCTACGAAGGCCTGTCCGAAGGGCTCACGCCCGACGGGCTGATCGAGAAGATCATGAAGGCCGTCCCCGCTCCTCCCAAGCCCCTCGAACATGAAAAGCTGGTGGCGTAAGGCCCCCGAGGCCGCGAACGACGACCGGCTCGCGATCGAAGCCGGCGGGGCCGAACGCGCGCTGCGCCGGCTCGAATGGACCGTGATCCGCCGCCTCGACGGCCTGCTGCAGGGCGACTACCGCACGCTCATGCGCGGCACCGGCCTGGACCTGGCCGACCTGCGCGAGTACCAGCACCACGACGACGTGCGCCACATCGACTGGAACGTCACCGCACGGCTGCAGACGCCGCACGTGCGCGTGTTCACCGAAGACCGCGAGATGGCCGCGTGGTTCGTGCTCGACCTGAGCCGCTCGGTCGATTTCGGCTCCGGCCTGAAGGCCAAGCGCGAGATCTCGGCCGGCTTCGTCGGCGTGCTCGCGCGGCTGCTCACGCGGCACGGCAACCGCGTCGGCGCGCTGGTCTACGGCCGCGACCTCGAGGCCGTGATCCCGCCGCGCACCGGCCGCCGCCATGTGCTGCACCTGCTGCACGCGATGGAAAAGCGCGCGAACCAGGCCGAAGCCGCGCCCGCGCAGAAGGGCATGACGCGCCTGGCCGACCTGCTGACCTCCGCCGCCTCGCTGATGCCGCGCCGCTCCACAGTGTTCGTGGTGTCCGACTTTCTCAGCGAGCCCGGCTGGGAGCGCCCGCTGGGCCAGCTGGTGCAGCGGCACGAAGTGATTGCCGTGCGCCTGTTCGATCCGCTCGAGCTCGAGCTGCCCGACCTCGGCCTGGTGCCGCTGCGCGACGCCGAGACCGGCGAGCAGCTGTGGGTCGACACCCATGACGCGGGGTTCCGCAAACGCTTCGCGCGGCTGGCCGCCGAGCGCGAGACCGCCCTGCGCGAATCGCTGGCCCGGGCCGGCGTCGACGCCCTCGAACTCTCGACCAATGACGACCTGGTCGAAGCCATCGTGCGATTCGCGGACCTGCGCAAGCGCCGGGTCCGCGGCGTCGCAGCGGGTGGCGGGAAGGCGGTGGTGGCGGCATGACATTCCTCTGGCCTCAATTCCTCTGGCTGCTGGCGGCCTTGCCGCTGCTGGTGCTCCTGTATGTCTGGCTGATCCGCCGCAAGAAGAAGATGGCGGTGCGCTACGCCAGCCTGTCGATCGTGCGCGAGGCCATGGGCCCGGGCCAGAGCCTGCGGCGCCACATCCCGCCGCTGCTGTTCCTGGTGGCCATGGCCGCGATGCTCGTGGCGGCGGCGCGGCCGATGGCGGTGGTGGTGCTGCCGTCGAACCAGCAGACCATCATCCTGGCGATGGACGTGTCGGGCAGCATGCGCGCGGCCGACGTGCAGCCCAACCGGCTGGTGGCGGCGCAGGAGGCGGCCAAGAGCTTCATCAAGGACCTGCCGCGCCACGTGAAGGTCGGCATCGTCGCCTTCGCGGGCAGCGCGCAGGTGGCGCAGCTGCCCACCACCAACCACGACGACCTCGTGACGGCCATCGACAGCTTCCAGCTGCAGCGCGCCACGGCCACGGGCAATGCCATCGTGGTGTCGCTGGCCACGCTGTTCCCTGACGCGGGCATCGACATCTCGCAGTTCAGCGCACCCAGCCGCCAGCGCGGCATCCCGATCGACCAGAACGAGAAGCAGCTCAAGGAGTTCACGCCCGTGGCGCCCGGCTCGTTCACCTCGGCCGCGATCATCATGCTGACCGACGGCCAGCGCACCACCGGCGTCGACCCGCTGGACGCCGCCAAGGCCGCGGCCGACCGCGGCGTGCGCATCTACACGGTGGGCGTGGGCACGGTCGACGGCGAGACCATCGGCTTCGAAGGCTGGTCGATGCGCGTGCGGCTGGACGAAGAAACGCTCAAGGCCATCGCCAACAAGACCAGCGCGGAGTACTTCTACGCCGGCACGGCGAGCGACCTGAAGAAGGTCTACGAGACGCTGAGTTCCAAGCTCACCGTCGAGAAGAAGGAAACCGAGATCTCCGCGCTGTTCGCGCTGGGCGCGGCGGTGCTCACGCTGCTGTCGGCGGGGCTGTCGCTGCTCTGGTTCAACCGGATTCTTTAGCGGCGTTTTCTTCCTGTGCCACCGCGGGCGGCAGCTTCACCGCCCCCACCCCGCCCAGGAACAGGTCGGCCACGATCGGCGCGATGGCCGCGTGGTCGAGCCGGCCGCCGGGCTTCATCCAGGTGAACATCCAGTTGATCATGCCGAACAGCAGCATGGTCAGCGGCTTGGCGAGCTCGTCGCTCGGCGCGCCGGGGCGCAGCGCCGACACGGCGCGCGCAAAGCCGGCGACCACGGCGCGCTCCTGGTCGAGCACGCGCTCGCGGTCTTCGTCCTCGAGAAAGCGCACGTCGTCGGTCAGCACGCGGTGCGCGTCCTGTGCGCCGGCGTACTCCTCGACGATGCGGTAAATGAAGCGGCGCAGGCGCTCTTCGTCGGTTGAGGGCTGGGCCTCTTCCTCGGCCACCAGCGCCGCCAGCTTCGAGACGTGCGTCTCGGCGATGCTGATGAGCAGGCTGCTCTTGTCCTTGTAGTAGTGGTAGAGCGTGGCCTTCGAGAGATTGCAGGCCTCGGCGACCTGGTTCATCGAGGTCGCGGGGTAGCCGCGGCGGGCGAACAGCTGGGCGGCCTGCGCGAGGATCAGTTCGCGTTGGTCGTCGTAGGTGGCGGATCTTCCACGCGGCATCGGGTCTTCTTCCTGGGTTATCTGTCGGTTGCTGGCATGCAGCAGGCTCGATCTTGCATGAAGCCGCAGGGCTATCCGCGGCGGGTGGCGATCAGGGATTTCACGTCGGTGGCAGGCAGGCGGGGCCGGTCTTTTTCCACCTCGGCGAGCGGCGCCACCTCGTGCAGGCTGGCCAGGCTGCGCACCGTCAGCGCCTGGTAGGTCTGCGTGCCTTCGAGCTTCCAGGCGATCTCTTCGTCGCTGAGCTCGCGCCGCACCTTGGCTGGGATGCCCGCCGCGAGCGAGCGCGCGGGCACCTTCATGCCGGCGGGCACGAAGGCACAGGCCGCGACGATGGCTTTCTCGCCCACCTCGGCCTCGTCCATCACCACCGCGTTCATGCCCACCAGCGCGTCGCGCCGCACGATGCAGCTGTGCAGGATCGCGCCGTGGCCGATGTGGCCGTTGACCTCCACCACCGTGTCGTTGTCGGGAAAGCCGTGGATGCAGCAGTGGTCCTGCACGTTGGAGCCCTCCTGCAAGACGATGCGGCCGAAGTCGCCGCGCAGGCTGGCGCAGGGGCCGACGTAGCAGTTGGGGCCGACGATCACGTCGCCGATCAGCACGGCCGTGGGATGCACGTAGGCGCTCGGGTCGACGACAGGAATCACGCCGTCGATGGAATAGCTGGGCATTCGGTCTCCTTGTTTTTTCGCAGGCCTCAGGGTTTGCCCTGAATGCGCCCCGCTTGTGCCGGAATCGAGGTCGATCCTAAAATCAACCGAACGGTCGGTCAATAGTGTTTACGCACCGAACCGTCCCCACAAAGGATGAAAGAGACACGCATGACTGAGCCTTTGGTACTCATCAGCAACGCCGGCGCCGTCCGCACGCTGAGCCTGAACCGCCCCGCGGCGCTCAACAGCTTCACGACCGGGCTGCATGCCGAGTTGCTGGCTGCGCTCGAAGCCGCGGCCGCCGACAGCAGCGTGCGCTGCGTGGTGCTCACCGGTGCCGGCCGCGCCTTCTGCGCGGGGCAGGACCTGGCCGACCCGTCGGTCGCGCCCGACCCCACGCCGGGCGCCGCGCCCAAGGACCTGGGCCACGTCATCTCTACCTACTACGGCCCGCTGGTCGCGCGCCTGCGCTCGATGCCGGTGCCGGTGGTTGCCGCCGTCAACGGCGTGGCGGCCGGCGCGGGCGCCAACCTCGCGCTGTGCTGCGACCTCGTCGTGGCCGGCCGCTCGGCCAGCTTCATCCAGGCCTTCACCAAGATCGGCCTCTTGCCCGACACCGGCGGCACCTGGCTGCTGCCGCGCCTCGTGGGCCCGGCGCGCGCGCTGGGCATCGCGATGCTGGGCGACAAGCTGCCCGCCGAAGAAGCCGCGCGCATCGGCCTGATCTGGCAGTGCGTGGACGACGCGGCCCTGGCCGACACCGCCGCCGCGCTGGCGGCGCGCCTGGCCGGCATGCCCACGCGCGCACTCGTGGCCACCCGCGAAGCGATGGCCGCCGCGCAAAACCTCGACCTCGGCGCGGCACTTGCCGAAGAAGCGCGCATCCAACGCGAGATGGGCAATGCCGACGACTACCGCGAAGGTGTCGAGGCTTTCCGCGCCAAGCGCGCCCCGGTGTTCAAGGACCGCTGAGATGACCGACGCTTCCCGCACCCCGCAACAGACCGCCGAGTTCGTGCGCGACGGCATGTTCGCGAACGACAACGCCAGCAAGGGCCTGGGCATGCGCATCGTGGAGGTCGGCCCCGGCCAGGCCACGCTCGAGATGCGCGTGCGCCCCGACATGCTCAACGGCCACGCCATCTGCCACGGCGGCTTCATGGCCACGCTGGCCGACTCCACCTTCGCCTTCGCCTGCAACTCGTACAACGAGCTGACCGTGGCCTCGGGCTTCGCCATCGACTTCCTCGCGCCGGCGCGCGAAGGCGACGTGCTCACCGCGCGCTGCTTCGAAGTCTCCAAGGCCGGCCGCACCGGCGTGTACGACACCGAAATCACCAACCAGCGCGGCGAGCGCATCGCGATGTTCCGCGGTCGCTCCTACACCGCCAAGGGCCGGCCGGCCGTCCCGGCCGCTTGAGGAGACACCCCACCATGACCGTGAAACGCCCCGCCCCCGGCGACCTCGACCCGATCGAAACCGCCAGCCGCGACGAGATCGCCGCCCTGCAGCTCACGCGCCTGCGCGCCACGCTGCGCAACGCCTACGACAACGTGCCGCACTATCGCCAGGCCTTCGACGCCAAGGGCGTGCACCCCGACGACCTGAAGTCGCTGGCCGACCTGTCGAAATTCCCGTTCACGGTGAAGACCGACCTGCGCGACAACTACCCCTTCGGCATGTTCGCCGTGCCGCGCACGCAGGTGGCGCGCATCCACGCGTCGTCGGGCACCACCGGCAAGCCGACCGTGGTGGGCTACACGAAGAACGACATCGACACCTGGGCCGACCTGGTCGCGCGCTCCATCCGCGCAGCGGGCGGACGGCCCGGCGACATGATCCACGTCGCCTACGGCTACGGCCTCTTCACGGGCGGCCTGGGCGCGCACTACGGCGCCGAGCGCGCGGGCTGCACCGTCATCCCGATGTCGGGCGGCCAGACCGAGAAGCAGGTGCAGCTCATCCAGGACTTCAAGCCCGACATCATCATGGTCACGCCCAGCTACATGCAGGTGATCATCGAGCAGTTCGAGCGCCAGGGCCTCGACGCGAAAGACAGCTCGCTCAAGGTCGGCATCTTCGGCGCCGAGCCGTGGACCGAAGCCATGCGCCGCGACATCGAGACGCGCGCCGGCATCGACGCCGTCGACATCTACGGCCTCTCCGAAGTGATGGGCCCGGGCGTGGCCAGCGAATGCGTCGAGAGCAAGGACGGCCCGGTGATCTGGGAAGACCACTTCTACCCCGAGATCATCGACCCCGAAACGGGCGAGCTGAAGGCCGACGGCGAAGAAGGCGAACTGGTCTTCACCTCGCTGAGCAAGGAGGCCATGCCCATCGTGCGCTACCGCACGCGCGACCTCACGCGCCTGCTGCCGCCCACCTCGCGGTCGTTCCGCCGCATGGGCAAGATCGTCGGGCGCAGCGACGACATGATGATCATCCGCGGCGTGAACGTCTTCCCCACGCAGGTGGAAGAGATCGTGCTCGCGCACAGCGCCCTCACCGGCCTGTACCAGGTGCGCGTGAGCCGCGAAGGCCTGCTCGATCAGGTCGAGGTGCACTGCGAACTCACACCGCACGAAGCCGCCGCGGCCGACCGCAACGCCATTTCCGAGTGGGTGCAGCACCGCGTGAAGACGCTCATCGGCATCTCCACCCGCGTGGTCGTGCACGGCCCCGACGAAATGGAACGCACGCAGACCGGCAAGGCCCGGCGCGTCGTCGACACGCGCCCGCGCTGAGCGCCCGCGCGCCCCACACACCGCACCGAAAGGACACGCACATGTACACCCAGGCCATGGACACGATGGGCAAGGACGCAGGCGACGGCAAGCAGAAGGCCGTGCGCTCCGCCGACGAGCTGCGTCTCGAGGAACGCTTCGACGCGCGCATCGACGCCGGCGACTTCATCGAGGCGAAAGACTGGATGCCCGAGCACTACCGCAAGACGCTGGTGCGCCAGATCAGCCAGCACGCGCATTCGGAAATCGTCGGCATGCTGCCCGAGGGCAACTGGATCAGCCGCGCGCCCACGCTCAAGCGCAAGGCCATCCTGCTGGCCAAGGTGCAGGACGAAGGCGGCCACGGCCTGTACCTGTACGCCGCCGCCGAAACGCTGGGCACCTCGCGCGACCAGATGTTCGACGCGCTGCACACAGGCAAGGCCAAGTACAGCTCGATCTTCAACTACCCCACGCTCAGCTGGGCCGACATGGGCACCATCGGCTGGCTGGTCGACGGCGCGGCCATCATGAACCAGGTGCCGATCTGCCGCTGCTCGTACGCACCGTATGCGCGCGCCATGATCCGCATTTGCCGCGAAGAGAGCTTTCACCAGCGCCAGGGCTATGAAGCACTGCTGACGATGATGAAGCAGGGCACCGAGGCGCAAAAAGCCATGGTGCAGGACGCGGTCAACCGCTGGTGGTGGCCCTCGATCATGATGTTCGGCCCGCCCGACGACCAGTCGCCCAACTCGGCGCAGTCGATGCGCTGGGGCATCAAGCGCTTCAGCAACGACGAGCTGCGCCAGAAGTTCATCGACGCCACCGTCGAACAGGCCGCGATCCTCGGCGTGACGCTGCCCGACCCCGACCTCAAGTGGAACGAAGAACGCCAGTCGCACGACTTCGGCGTCATCGACTGGAGCGAATTCTGGCGCGTGATCGCCGGCGACGGCCCCTGCAACCGCGAGCGCCTGCAGGCCCGCGTGGACGCCTGGGACGACGGCGCCTGGGTGCGCGAAGCCGCCCTGGCCCACGCCAACAAACAACCTTTGAAGGAAGCAGCATGAGCACCGAAGTGAAGCAAGAGTGGCCCCTGTGGGAAGTGTTCGTGCGCAGCAAGGCCGGCCTGGACCACAAGCACTGCGGCAGCCTGCACGCGGTCGATCCGAAGATGGCGATCCAGATGGCGCGCGACGTCTACACGCGCCGCCAGGAAGGCAGCAGCATCTGGGTGGTGCGCTCCGACCAGATCGTGGCCAGCGACCCGGGCGACAAGGACATGTTCTTCGACCCGGCCGAAGACAAGGTCTACCGCCACCCCACCTTCTACGCACTGCCCAAGTCCGTGGACCACATGTGAGCCAGGAACGGCACGCCATGCAAGCCTCGATCGAACTGAACCGCACGCCCGCCGTGCACTACCTGCTGCGCATCGGCGACACCTGCCTGGTGCTCGCGCAGCGCCTGGGCGAATGGTGCGGCCACGCACCGGTGCTCGAAGAAGACATCGCGATGGCCAACATCGCGCTCGACCTCGTCGGCCAGGCCCGCGCGGTGCTCACGCACGCCGGCCAGCTCGAAGGCGCCGGCCGCGCGCACGACGAAGACCAGCTCGCCTACCTGCGCGACGAGCGCGACTATTTCAACCTCACGCTGGTCGAGCTGCCGCGCGGCGACTTTGCCTTTGCCGTGCTGCGCAACACCATGGTCGCCACGCTGCTCAAGCTGCTGTGGCAACGCCTGGCCGCATCGAGCGACGCCGAGGTGGCCGCCATCGCCGGCAAGGCGCTGAAGGAAGCGCGCTACCACCAGCAACATTCGGCCGACTGGGTCGTGCGCCTGGGCGACGGCACCGACGAATCGCGCCGCCGCACCGAGAAGGCGCTCAAGCAGCTGTGGCTCTACGTGCCCGAGCTGTTCGACAGCGACGACGTCGATGCGCAGGCCAGCGCCAGCGGCCTCGGCCCGGCTTGGAGCGAACTGCGCGAGCCGTGGCTGGCAGAGATGCAGCAGGTGCTCGACGCCGCCGGCCTCGCCATGCCGAAGGAAGCCGCGTTCCGCAGTACCGGCAAGCACGGCGTGCACAGCGAGCACATGGGCTACATCCTGGCCGAGATGCAGCACCTGCAGCGCAGCTTCCCCGGAGGCGTGTGGTGACGAACGCACTGGCGTCGCGTGTCGATGCGGCGTGGGCCGTGCTGCACACCGTGCCCGATCCCGAGGTGCCGGCCGTGTCGGTCTGCGACCTGGGCATCGTGCGCGAGGTGATCGAGCACGACGACGGCCTGGAGATCGTGCTCACGCCGACCTACTCCGGCTGCCCCGCGACCGAAGCCATCGAACACGACGTGCTGGCCGCCATCGAGAACGCCGGCCTGGGCCGCGCGCGCGCCACGCTGCGCCGCGCCCCCGCCTGGACCAGCGACTGGATCAGCGACGAAGGCCGCGACAAGCTCAAGGCCTACGGCATCGCGCCGCCCGCGCACCTCACACCCGAGCAGGCCTCCAACACCGCCGTGCCGATCAGGCTCTTCGGCCGCATGGCCGGCGAGCGCATCGCCTGCCCGCGCTGCGCCAGCGAGCGCACCGAGCGCCTGTCGGCCTTCGGCTCCACGGCGTGCAAGGCCTTGTACCGCTGCATGGCCTGCCGCGAACCTTTCGAACATTTCAAGCCTATCTGAGGCACGCCCACGATGAGCACCCTCTTCCATCCCCTGCGCGTGAAGGCCATCGAGCCCGACACGCACGAGGCCGTCATCGTCTCGTTCGAGGTGCCGCCCGCGCTGCGCGAAGTCTTCGGCTTCACGCAGGGCCAGTACCTCACGCTGCGCCATGACATCGACGGCCAGGACCTGCGCCGTTCCTATTCGATCTGCGCCGGCCTCGACGACGGCGAACTGCGCGTCGGCGTGCGCAAGGTGCGCGGCGGCGTGTTCTCCAACTGGATCAACGCCCACCTGCAGCCCGGCGACAGCCTGCAGGTGATGGCGCCGCAAGGCCGCTTCTTCGTTCCCATCGAGCCCGAGGCCGCGCGCCACCACGTGGGCATCGCCGGCGGCAGCGGCATCACGCCGATCCTGTCGATCATGAAGACCGTGCTGGCGCGCGAGCCCAAGAGCCGCTTCACGCTGATCTACGGCAACCGCCAGCTGCAGTCCACGATGTTCAAGGAAGAGATCGAGGACCTGAAGAACCGCTACATGACGCGCCTCGTGCTGCAGCACGTGTTCTCCGACGAGCACACCGATTCGCCGCTGGGCTTCGGCGTGATGAACCGCGAGAAGATCGGTGAGTTCCTGGCCTCGGTCGTGCCCGCCGCGCAGATCGACCACGTGTACGTGTGCGGCCCGTTCCAGATGAACGACGAGGCCGAGGCCGCGCTGCTCGCCGCGGGCGTGCCCGAGGACCGCATCCACATCGAGCGCTTCGGCGTCGCGCTGCCTTCGGCCAGCCAGGTCGGCGCGGTGGTGCACGAGGCGCAGCCGGGCGACGCCAAGCAGGCGCGCGTGACCATCGTGCGCGACGGCCTGCAGCGCGAGATCACCTACACCGAGGGCCAGCCCAGCATCCTCGATGCGGCGTCGGCGGCCGGGCTCGAGGTGCCGTTCTCGTGCACCTCGGGCGTGTGCGGCACCTGCCGCGCGAAGTGCGTGGACGGGGAAGTCCGCATGGAAAGAAACTTCGCGCTCGACAAGAATGAGGTGGCCGCGGGATTCGTGCTGACCTGCCAGGCCCACCCCCTGACCGAACGCGTCACGCTGTCCTTCGACGAGCGTTGAACGCACGGCTTTTCCCTCGGCCTTTCCCCTTTCAACCCGGAGACAAACCAACCATGAAATTCTTCAAGCCCCTGCTGATCGCCGCCCTGTGCGCCACGGCCCTCTCGGCCTGGGCCGACGTCAACGTCGGCGTGACCATCTCGGCCACCGGGCCGGCGGCGTCGCTCGGCATCCCCGAGAAGAACACCATCGCGCTGATGCCCAAGACGATCGGCGGGCAGAAGATCAACTACATCGTGCTGGACGATGCCTCCGACACCACGGCCGCCGTGAACAACACGCGCAAGCTGATCGCCGAGAACAAGGTCGACGTGATCCTGGGCTCGACCACCACGCCGGCCTCGCTCGCGATGATCGACGTGGCCAGCGAGGCGCAGACGCCGATGATCTCGGTGGCCGCCTCGGCCCGCATCATCGAGCCGATGGACGCCAAGAAGAAGTGGGTCTTCAAGACGCCGCAGAACGACATCATGATGTCGCTGGCCATCGCCGAGCACATGGCCGCCAACGGCGTGAAGACGGTCGGCTTCATCGGCTTCTCCGACGCGTACGGCGAAGGCTGGTCGCAGGAATTCGCGAAAGCCGCCGAGCTGAAGAAGATCAAGATCGTGGCCAACGAACGCTATGCGCGCTCCGACACCTCGGTCACCGGCCAGGCACTGAAGCTCATGTCGGCCAAGCCCGACGCGGTGCTGGTCGCCGGCTCCGGCACGCCGGCCGCGCTGCCGCAAAAGACGCTCAAGGAGCGCGGCTACACCGGCAAGATGTACCAGACACACGGCGTGGCCAACGCCGACTTCCTGCGCGTGGGCGGCAAGGACGTGGACGGCACCTTCCTGCCGGCCGGCCCGGTGCTCGTGGCCGACCAGCTGCCCGCCAGCAACCCGGTGAAGAAGTCTGCGCTCGCCTACGTCGCCGCCTATGAAGCCGCCTACGGCAAGGGCACGGTCTCGACCTTCGGCGCGCACGCCTGGGACGCGGGCCTCCTGATGAGCTCGGCCGTGCCGGTCGCGCTGAAGAAGGCCCAGCCGGGCACGCCCGAGTTCCGCGCCGCCCTGCGCGACGCGCTCGAGCAGACCAAGGACGTGTCGGGCGCGCACGGCGTGTTCAACATGACGGCTGCTGACCACCTGGGCCTGGACCAGCGCGCCCGCGTGATGGTCAAGATCGAAAACGGCGCCTGGAAATTCCAGCCCTGAGCCATCCCCCTTCCAGGGGCAACACCTGAGGGCCGGCGAAGCCGGTTCCTCGGTGTTTCTGGAACAGGCCACGCTGGTGTGCGTGGCAACGACCGCAACGACGGTCGCTCTTGATCTGATCTGACGCACGGGCCCCGCCCGAAGGTTTTCATATGGACTTGCAGATTGCCCTGTTGCTGGGGCAGGACGGCATCGTGAACGGCGCGGTCTACGGACTGATGGCGCTCGCGCTGGTGCTGGTGTTTTCGGTCACGCGCGTGATCTTCATTCCGCAGGGCGAGTTCGTCGCCTTCGGCGCGCTCTCGATGGCGGCGCTGCAGGGCGGGCGCACGCCGGCCACGCTGTGGCTGCTGGTGGCGCTGGGCGTCATGGCGCTGGCCGTGGAGGTGTGGCGCTGGAAGCGCGGCGCGACCATCGACTGGCGCTCGGCCTTCACCTGGTGCGTGGCCTTCCCCGCGATCGCCGCGGTGCTGGTGCTGGGTCTCAAGCCCACGTCGATGACCATGCAGGCGGTGACCACGCTGGTGCTGATCGCGCCGCTGGGCCCGTTGCTCTATCGCCTGGCCTACCGCCCGCTGGCCGATGCCACGGTGCTGATGCTGCTGATCGTCTCGGTCGCGCTGCACGGCGTGCTGGTCGGCCTGGGCCTGTTCTTCTTCGGTGCCGAAGGTTCGCGCACCACGCCGTTCTCCGACGTGCGCTTCGACATCGGCGGCATCCCCGTGAGCGGCCAGTCGATCGTGGTGGTCGGCGTCACGCTGCTCTTGGTGATCGCCATGTTCTGGTTCTTCGGCCGCTCCATGGTCGGCAAGGCGCTGCGCGCCACCGCCATCAACCGCGTGGGCGCGCGGCTCTCGGGCATTCCCACCGAGCTGTCGGGCGACCTGAGCTTTGCGCTCGCGGCGCTCATCGGTGCGGTGTCGGGCTTGCTGATCGCTCCGATCACCACGGTCTACTACGACACCGGTTTTCTCATCGGCCTGAAGGGCTTCGTGGCCGCCATCGTCGGCGGGCTCGCGAGCTACCCGCTGGCGCTCGCGGGCGCGTTGCTGGTCGGTCTGCTGGAGGCCTTCTCTTCGTTCTGGGCCAGCGCCTACAAGGAAGTGCTGGTGTTCACTTTGATCATTCCGGTGCTGTGGTGGCGTTCGCTGCGCAGCCACCACGTGGAGGACGAGGAATGAGCGCGCCGTCGACTTCATCTTCGCCCGCCACCGCCGCGCACGCGGGCCGTCCGCTGATCACGCCGCGCACGCTCACGCTGGTGTGCATCGTGGCGCTCGCGCTGGCCTGGGGCTGGCTGCCCGACTTCACCGTCGCGGTGCTCAGCAACATCGGCCTGTACGCGCTGGTGGCCGCCGGGCTGGTCATGCTGACCGGCGTGGGCGGCATGACCTCCTTCGGCCAGGCCGCGTTCGTCGGCATGGGCGCGTATGCCACGGCGTGGATCTGCACCTCGCCCACGGCCGCGGGCTGGCTCGGCGGCATCGCCGGTTCGGCGCTGGTGCCGTGGCTCGGCCTGCTGCTCGGTCTGGTGCTGACCTTCGCGCTGGCCTGGGCGCTCGGCGCGGTCACGCTCAAGCTGTCGGGCCACTACCTGCCGCTGTGCACCATCGCCTGGGGCCTGAGCCTGTACTTCCTGCTCGGCAACATGGAGTTCCTGGGCGGCCAGACCGGCATCACAGGCGTGCCGCCGCTGGTGGTCGCGGGCATCTCGCTGGCCTCGCCACGCGCGCTTGGCGTGGTGATCTGGGCCGTGCTGTTGCTGGCGCTGTGGGCGCTGCACAACCTGCTCGACTCGCGCGAAGGCCGCGCCATCCGCGCGCTCAAGGGCGGCCGGCTCATGGCCGAGTCGATGGGCGTGGACACGGCGCGCCACCGCATCAAGCTGTTCGTGCTGGCCGCGCTGCTGGCGGCCGTGTCGGGCTGGCTCTACGCGCACATGCAGCGCTTCGTGAACCCGACGCCCTTCAACCTGAACATCGGCATCGAGATGCTGTTCATGGCGGTGGTCGGCGGCGCGGGCCACCTGTGGGGCGCGGTGCTCGGCGCCACGCTGATCACGCTGCTCAAAGAGAAGCTGCAGGACATCCTGCCCGCGCTGCTGGGCACCAGCGGCAACTTCGAGGTGGTGGTGTTCGGCCTGCTGATGCTGTTCGTGCTGCAGCGCTTTGCCGACGGCCTGTGGCCCACGCTGGCGCGGCTCGTGAGCCGCTGGGTGCGGCCGGTGGCCAAGGTGCCCGCAGCCAACGCAGCCGCACCGGCGGCGCAGCTCGCACAGCGCGTGCTGCCGGCGGCGGGCACGCTGCTCTTGCAGGCCGACGCGGTCAGCAAGCGCTTCGGCGGCCTCATCGCCAACAACGACATCTCGATGACGCTGAAGGCCGGCGAGATCCACGCGCTGATCGGCCCGAACGGCGCCGGCAAGAGCACCTTCTTCAACATGATCTCGGGCGTGGACGACCCCAGCTCGGGCCAAGTGCGGCTCGAAGGCGATGCCATGTCGGGCCGCCCCTCGCGCGCCTTCGCGTCGCGCGGCCTGGGCCGCACCTTCCAGCACGTGCGCCTGCTGGGCCAGCGCAGCGTGGTCGAGAACGTGGCGCTCGGCGCGCACCTGCGCGCCAGACGCGGCTGGCTCGCGGCGATGCTGCGGCTGGACCGGGCCGAAGAGGCCGCACTGATGGCCGAAGCCCGCAAGCAGATCGAGCGCTGCGGCCTGGGCGCGCACGCCGACACGCCGGCCGCGTCGCTCTCGCTGGGGCAGCAGCGCGTGGTCGAGATCGCACGCGCGCTCGCCGGCCAGCCCTCGGTGCTGCTGCTGGACGAACCCGCCGCCGGCCTGCGCCACCTGGAAAAGCGCGCGCTCTCCGAGCTGCTGGGCCAGCTGCGCGCCGAAGGCCTGGGCATCCTCGTGGTGGAGCACGACATGGAGTTCGTGATGAACCTCGCCGACCGCATCACCGTGCTCGAGTTCGGCACCGTGATCGCCACCGGCACGCCGGCCGAAGTGCAGGCCAACCCGCGCGTGCTCGAGGCCTACCTGGGCGGCGCCGACGATGAATTGCTGGAGGACGCACCATGAGCTTCGCAGGGCCGCCCCAAGAAGCGAAAGCCCCCACGGGGGGCAGCGCAGCACACGAAGTGGCAAGCGTGGGGGCACGCAACAGCCATCCGATTCTTCAACTGGAAGACTTCTGCGTCGCCTACCGCACCGTCGAGGCGGTGCACAGCGTGCGCCTGCACGTGAACGAGGGCGAGATCGTCACCGTGATCGGCCCCAACGGCGCCGGCAAGACCACGCTGCTGTGCGCGGCCATGGGCCTGCTCCAGTCGACCGGCAAGCTGTCGCTGGACGGCGAGCGCATCGCGCGCCCCGGCGTCGAGACCATGGTCGCGCGCGGCGTGGCGCTGGTGCCCGAACGGCGCGAGCTGTTCGGCGAGATGTCGGTCGAAGACAACCTGCTGCTCGGCGGCTTCTACCAGTGGCGCAAGGGCCAGCGCGACCAGCGCGCGCGCATGGACGAGATCTTCGAGATCTTTCCGCGCCTGAAGGAGCGCCGTCCGCAGATGGCGTCCACGCTCTCGGGCGGCGAGCGCCAGATGCTGGCCATCGGCCGCGCGCTCATGGCGCGCCCGCGCCTGCTGATGCTCGACGAGCCTTCGCTGGGCCTGGCCCCGCTGGTGGTGCGCGAGGTGCTGCGCGTGGTGTCGCAACTGCGCAAGCACGGCGTCTCGGTGCTGCTGGTGGAACAGAACGCCCGCGCCGCGCTGCAGGTGGCCGACCGCGCCTACGTGCTCGAGATGGGCGCTGTGGCGCTCGAAGGCAATGCCGGCGATCTGCTGCACGACCAGCGAATCATCGATACCTACCTGGGCATCGGGAACAAGAAATGACCCTGTTTTTCTCCCTCCCCTTCCGGGGGAGGGTCGGGGTGGGGGCACGCGGCGCTTGATGGCGCACTGCGCCGAACGAAAGCCGCTGGCCCCCATCCCAACCTTCCCCCAGCGGGGGAAGGAGCAACACCTCGAAAGGACATCCGCATGACCACCCTTCAAAGCTACATCGCCGGCCGCTGGATCGGCCAGGAAGCCGCGCAATCGCTGCGCAGCGCCGTCAACGGCCAGGCCGTCGCGAGCACGCACGCCGAGGCCATCGACTTCGCCGAGGCGCTGGCGCATGCGCGCCGCGTCGGCATTCCCGCGCTCATGAAGCTCGACTTCCAGCAGCGCGCCGAGCGCCTGAAGGCGCTGGCCAAGTACCTGGCCGCGAACAAGGAAGCGCTGTATGCCGTGTCGGCCCACACGGGTGCCACGCGCGCCGACGGCTGGATCGACATCGAAGGCGGCGCCGGCACGCTCAGCGCCTACGCCAGCATCGGCACCAACGAGCTGCCCTCGGGCAACCTCGTGCACGAAGGCCCGGCCTTCCCGCTCGGCAAGAAGGGCGGCTTCGCGGGCACGCACATCCTGGTGCCGCGCGGCGGCGTGGCGGTGCACATCAACGCCTTCAACTTCCCGGTGTGGGGCCTGCTCGAAAAATTCGCGCCCAGCTTCCTGGCGGGCATGCCCTGCATCGGCAAGCCGGCCACGGCCACCAGCTACCTCACCGAGGCGCTGATGAAGCTCATCGTGCAGTCGGGCATCCTGCCCGAGGGCAGCCTGCAACTCGTGATCGGCAGCACGGGCGACCTGCTCGACCGCCTCGAAGGGCCCGACGTCGTCACCTTCACCGGCTCGGCCGACACCGCCGCCAAGCTGCGCGTGAACGCGAACCTGGTGCGCCAGTCGATCCCGTTCAACGCCGAAGCCGATTCGCTGAACTGCGCGATCCTCGCGCCCGACGTGACGCCCGACGACGAGGAGTTCGATCTCTTCGTGAAGGAAGTGGCGCGCGAGATGACCATCAAGGCCGGCCAGAAGTGCACCGCCATCCGCCGCGCGATCGTGCCGCGCCAGCATCTCGATGCGGTGGCCGAGAAGCTGCGCGCGCGCCTGGCCAAGACCGTCATCGGCGACCCCTCGCGCGAAGACGTGCGCATGGGCGCCCTCGCCTCGCGCGACCAGCAGGCCGACGTGGCCGAGCGCGTCGCCACGCTGCTGCAGGGCGCGGAGCTGGTGTACGGCGAGCGCGACGGCTTCGCGCCCGTGGGCGACGGTGTGGGCGAAGGCGCGTTCTTCGCGCCCACGCTGCTCTTGAGCCGCAAGCCGCTCGAACACGACGCCGCGCACGACGTCGAGGCCTTCGGCCCCGTCAGCACGCTCATGCCCTACGACGGCATCGACGAAGCGCTGGCACTGGCCGCGCGCGGCAAGGGCAGCCTCGTGGGCACGCTCGTCACGCGCGACCCGGCCATCGCGGCCAAGGCCATCCCGGTCGCGGCCGCCTGGCACGGCCGCCTGCTGGTGCTCGACCGCGAGGCCGCCGCCGAATCGACCGGCCACGGCTCGCCGCTGCCGGTGCTGAAGCACGGCGGCCCGGGCCGCGCGGGCGGCGGCGAAGAGCTCGGCGGCCTGCGCGCCGTGAAGCACTACCTGCAACGCGCCGCGCTGCAGGGCTCGCCCACCATGCTCGCGGCCGTGACCGGCGAGCACGTGCGCGGCGCCGCGCTGCGCGAGAGCGAGGTGCATCCCTTCCGCCGCTACTTCGAAGAACTGCGCATCGGCGACTCGCTGCTCACGCACCGCCGCACGGTGGGCGAAGCCGACATCGTCGCCTTCGGCGGCATCTCGGGCGACTACTTCTACATGCACTTCGACGAAGAGGCGGCCAAGGCCTCGCCCTTCGGCAAGCGCATCGCGCACGGCTACTTCGTGCTGTCGGCGGCTGCGGGCCTGTTCGTGTCGCCCTCGCCCGGCCCGGTGCTGGCCAACTACGGCCTGGACACGCTGCGCTTCGTCAAGCCCGTGGGCATCGGCGACACCATCCAGGCGCGCCTGACCTGCAAGCGCAAGATCGACCGCAACAAGAAGGACGCGAGCGGCCAGGGCCAGGGCGTGGTGGCCTGGGACGTGGAGGTGACCAACCAGCTCGGCGAGCTGGTCGCGAGCTACGATATCCTGACGCTCGTCTCCAAGAAACCCACCACCACCTAAGCTCCACCTGATGTTCGATCTCACAGGAAAAGTCGCGCTCGTCACCGGCGGCAACGGCGGCATCGGCCTCGGCATGGCGCAGGGCCTCGCCAAGGCCGGCGCCCGCGTCATCATCGCGGCGCGCAATGCGCAGAAGTCGGCCGCCGCGGTCGAATCGCTGAAGGCACTGGGCAGCGACAGCTTCGCGCTCGCGCTCGACGTGACCGACGAAGCCTCGGTGCAGAAGGCCTTCGACGAGGTCGCCGCGCGCTGCGGCCGGCTCGACATCCTCATCAACAACGCCGGCACCACGGTGCGCAAGCCGGTCGACCAGCTCGCGCTGGCCGAGTGGCACCAGGTGATGGACACCAACCTCACCAGCGCCTTCCTGTGCAGCCGCGCCGCGCACCCGCACCTGAAGGCCGCGGGCGGCGGCAAGATCATCAACATCGGCTCGATGATGTCGATCTTCGGCGCGCCATACGCCCCGGCCTACGCCGCGAGCAAGGCCGGCATCGTGCAGCTCACCAAGTCGACCGCGCTCTCGTGGGCGGTCGACCAGATCCAGGTCAACGCCATCCTGCCGGGCTGGTTCGAGACCGAGCTGACCGACGGTGCGCGCACCCAGATCCCGGGCCTGTACGAGCGCGTGAAGGCGCGCGCCGCGGCCGGCCGCTGGGGCCAGCCGGGCGACATCGCGGGCACGGCCGTGTTCCTGGCCAGCGCCGCCTCCGACTACGTGACCGGCACCGCCATCCCGGTCGACGGCGGGTTTTCGATCTCCGGCTGAGTCTTGCGGGCCGTGTAAATTCGGCCGCCATGCTCCTCTGGTTCCAGCTCTTTCTTTTCGTCGCCGGCACGGCCGCGCTGCTGTACGTGTCGCGCGGGCCGCTGAGCCAGCCCGGCTCGCACGGCTTCTACCGCTTCTTCGCGTGGGAATGCATGCTGGTGCTGATCGTGCTGAACCTGCCAGTGTGGCATGTCGATCCGCTCTCGTTCACGCAGCTGCTCTCGTGCGTGCTGCTGGCGCTGTCGATCTGGCTGCCGATCCACGCGGTGCGGCTGCTCAAGGCGCAGGGCAAGCCGAGCGAGGCACGCAACGACGACCCGGCCCTGTACGGCTTTGAAAAGACCTCGGCGCTGGTGACCACCGGCGCCTTCCGCTACATCCGCCACCCGATGTACACGGCGCTGATGCTGCTGGCCTGGGGCGCCTTCCTCAAGCAGTTCACCTGGCTCACGCTGGCGCTGGTGCTGATGGCCACGCTGTTCCTGTTCCTGACGGCGCTGCGCGACGAAAAGGAATGCCTCGCGCATTTCGGCGACGACTACCGCGCGTACATGCGCGGCACGCGGCGCTTCATTCCGTTCCTGCTGTAAGCGCGGCGCCGGCCCGGTAGCGCCGGCCTGCCTTCTCCCCTTCCGCGCACCGCCCGCTACCTTGCGGGACGCTGACCTGCACGATCAGGTTCCGTTCATGCGAGGCTCCTAGCATTCGCGCATGTTGCTCGCACGCGTCCGCCGTCTCGCTCGTGCCCATCGCCGGGCATGGTGGTTCGCGGCCCTGCTGCTGAGCCTGCTGCAGCCCTTCATCGCGGTGCATTTCAACTGCGATGGGCTCGAGGACGAACCGATGCTGCGGCTGCGCGGCGTCGGCGAGACGACGCAGTTCGAAGCGGACGACCGCGCGGACCACCCGACCGACCGCGAGACCACGGTGTTCGCCCAGGGCCCCGCGGGGATTCATCTGCCCGACACATTGAACCTGGGGCTGGACACGCTGCTGGCCCTGTTGCTGGCGCTGCTGCCGCTGGCCGTGGTGCTGATGCGGCATGCCGGCCCTGCCGGGCGCACGGTGCCCGAGCCCGTGCCGCGGCATGCCGGCGCGCCGCCGCCGTCCGCCCCCTGGCGGCGCCTGCCTCCCCCCGCCGCCCCACCTTTCGCGACCTGAGAAGCGGCGCCTCGCGCGCCGAGCGGCTGTGCTGCGCCCTGCGCGCGGCCGGCGCCCCCTCGTCTTTGTCGAAAGGTCCGACCATGTCCGCTTTGTCTTCGTGCGCGCATCGCCCTGCGCCCACCGTTCGCTGTGTGCCGAGCGAGGTGCCGCCATGCACGCGCTGAACCTCGCCCTGCTGCAATGGCTCGCCGCCGGCGCGCAGCCCACGCCATGGGTGCTGGTGTGCGCCCGCACGCTGGCGCTCGGCGGCAGCTGGCTGTGCGCCGCCGTCGCGCTTGCGATGCTGTGGCGCCGGCCCGACGAGCGCGCCTACCTGGCCGCGGTCGGGCTGCTGGCCGGGCTGGCCTCGATGCTGTCGCACGCCATCGCGCTGCGGCTGAACGTGCCGCGCCCCTTCACGCAGGAGCTGGTGCCGGCCTACATCACGCACGCGGTCAACGGCTCGCTGCCGAGCACGCACGCCAGCGTGATGTTCACGGTCGCGCTGGCCTTCCTGGCGCGCGCCGGCCTGCGCGCCATCGGCGTGCCGCTGTTCCTGCTGGCTGCCGCGACGGGCTGGGGCCGGGTCTACGCCGGGGTTCATTTCCCGTTCGACATCGCGGCCGGCCTGCTGCTGGCCGCCGCGCTCGTCGGTGCGCTGGGCACCGCGCAGTGGCTGGCCCACCGCGCGGCCGCGCGCGCCGCCACCCGTGCCACGGCTTCCGCCTGGAGACCCTCATGACCACCGCCTCGACCCTGCGCCCGGACACCGACGCCACGGCCACGGCCGCCCCCTCGCCGCGGACCGTCGACCCCGACACGCCGCCGCCCGGCGCGCACAGCCTCTCGTGCGTGATCCCCTGCTTCAACGAGGGCGCCAACCTGCGCCACCTGCTGCCGCTGCTCGAAGACGTGCTCTGGGCCACGCGGATGCACTGGGAAATCATCGTGGTCGACGACGGCAGCACCGACGACACCGCCGCCGTGGCCGAGGCCTGGTGCGACCTGTCGGGCTTTCGCTGCATCTCGCTGTCGCGCAACTTCGGCAAGGAGGCCGCACTCACCGCGGGCCTGGCCGCCGCCGGCGGCGATGCGGTGGTGCTGCTCGACGGCGACCTGCAGCACGCGCCCGAGCTCATCCACGACATGCTCGCGCAGTGGCGCGCCGGCGCCGAGGTGGTCTACGCGGTGCGCGAGGCGCGCCATGACGAGAGCCGCTTCAAGCAGCTCGGCAGCCGCCTGTTCTACCGGCTCATGAACGACTCGGACCGCTTCTCGGTGCCCAAGGACGCGGGCGACTTCCGCCTGATGGACCGCAAGGTGGTCGACGCGCTGAAGAGCCTGCCCGAGCGCAGCCGCTTCATGAAGGGCCTGTACGCGTGGGTCGGGTTCCGCGCCGTGGCGCTGCCCTACACGCCGGCCCCGCGCGCGCAGGGCGCCAGCAGCTTCAACGCGCGGCGGCTCGTGAGCCTGGCGATCGACGGACTCACCGCCTTCACCACCTGGCCGCTGCGCATGGTGAGCGTGGTCGGCCTGCTGTTCGCGGTGCCGGCGCTGTCGTACGGCATCTTCGTGGCCATCGACCACCTGCTGTTCGGCAACGCCGTCTCCGGCTGGACCACCATCGTGGTGAGCCTGATGTTCTTCATCGGCATCCAGATGATCTCGACCGGCATCGTCGGCGAGTACATCGCACGCATCTACGAGGAGGCCAAGGGCCGGCCGCTGTACGTGGTGCGCCAGGAGCGCGGAACCGGCCTCGGGGCCGGGCAGCCATGACACCGCGCACGACCACGCCCGCCTGGTGGACCGCACCGCAGCCGCTGTGGCTCATCGCGGGCATCTTCGCCTGGCTGCTCATCACGGCCTGGGCCCGGCCGCTGATGGCGCCCGACGAAGGCCGCTACGTCGGCATCGCGCTGGGCATGCTGCACTCCGGCGACTGGCTGGTGCCGCGGCTGGACGGCCTGCCCTTCTTCCACAAGCCGCCGCTGTTCTACTGGATCGGCGCCGCCGCGATGGCGGTGGCCGGGCCGGTGGAATGGGCCGCGCGGTTGCCGTCCGTGCTGGGCGCGGGCATCGCGGCCTCGGCGCTGTTCCTGTTCCTGCGCCGCTGGTCGACGGTGCGGCTGGCGCTGCTGTCCACCGTGGTGCTCGTCACCACGCCCTTCTTCTTCCTGGGCGCGCAGTTCGCCAACCTGGACATGCTGGTGGCCGGCTGCATCTCGGGCACCGTGCTGTTCGGCGCTGGCGCCGTGCTGGCGCGCGAGCGCGAGGAACCGTGGCGCGGCCTGCTGGCGGGCGCCTACCTGCTGGCGGCGGCGGGGCTGCTGGCCAAGGGGCTCATCGGCCTGCTGCTGCCCACGCTGGTGCTGCTGGCCTGGTGCGCGGTGACGCGCAAGGCCGTCGTGCTGCGCCTGGCCGTGTGGCTGCCGGGCTGGGCGATCCTGCTCGCGGTGGCCGGCCCGTGGTTCGTCGCGATGCAGATGAAGTACCCCGGGTTCTTCGACTACTTCGTGATCACCCAGCACTTCCGGCGCTTCGCGTCCTCGGGCTTCAACAACGAGCACGGCATGTGGTTCTACCTGCCGGTGCTGGCAGCCCTCACGCTGCCGTGGTTCGCGTGGGCCCTGGTGCCGCGCGGCCACGACGCGGCGGCGCCGCGCACGCGCTTCTCCGACATCGACTGGCTCATGTGGATCTGGCTCGTGGTCATCGTGGGCTTCTTCTCGCTGCCGCGCTCCAAGCTGGTCGGCTACGTGCTGCCGGCCTTGCCGCCGCTGGCCTGCCTGATCGCGCAGCGCGTGCTCGCGGGCCGCGTGCTGGACACGCTGCTGCCCAAGGTCCGCGCGACGGCCCTGGCGTCGGCCCTCGTGTGCATCGCCTGCGTGGCCGGCCTGGCGCTGTACGCCCGGCCGCCGGGCACGCGGCTGCGGCTGCCCGAGGGCCAGGCCGTGGCGGCCGGCGATCAGGTGCTGATGCTCGACAGCTACCTCTACGAGATCCCGTTCTACTGGCAGCTGCGCACGCCGGTGCGGATCGCGGACGACTGGCAAGCCGCCGCCACCGACACGCGCGACAACTGGCGCAAGGAGATCGCGGACGCGGCCCGCTTCGACCCCGCGCGCGCCGCCGACCTGCTGGTCGACCGCACGCAGCTGGCCGCCGCGCTGTGCACGCCGCGCACCACCTGGCTGGTGGGCCCGAGCAACGCGCAGCTTGCCCACCCGTGGCTCGCGCGGGCCCGGCTGGTCGCCTTCACCCCGGCCGTCGCGGCCTGGCGCTTCCCGGGCAGCGCCACGGGCGACGCGCACTGCCTCGACCTCCCGCCGGCGGCCCCGGCCAGCGCCAATGACTGACGACATGCACACCCCCACCGCCTCGTCCCGCAGCCTGTGCATCTGCGCCGACGACTTCGGCCTGAGCGCCGGCGTGAACACGGCCGTCATCGACCTGGTCGAGCGCGGCATCGTCTGCGCCACCAGCGGCATGGTGCGCCGCCGCGCCTGGCTGGCCGGCGCACGGGCGCTGCGGCGCCTCGACGCTGGCACCTTCGACGCCGGCCTGCACCTGGACCTCACGCGGCCCGAGGTCTCCGGCGGCCCCGAGCCGGCCCTGACCGGCCTGGTGGCGCGCACCTGGACGCGGACCGCCTTCGCCCCGGGGCTGCGCGCCGACATCCGCGACCAGTTCACCCGCTTCGAGGACGCCATGCACCGCGCCCCCGCCTTCGTCGACGGGCACCGCCACGTGCACCAGCTGCCGATGGTGCGCGAGCTGCTGGTGGAAGAGATCGTGCGGCGCTACGGCGCGGCGCCGCCCTGGCTGCGCCACACGGCGCCGGGCCCGGGCCGGGGCGCCGAGCGGCTGAAGGCCGGCCTCATCCATGCGCTGGGCGCCGCGGGCCTGTCGGCGCTGGCCCACCGCCACGGCATTCCCACCAGCCGCCGCCTGCTCGGCGTGTACGACTTCGAGGGCGACATGCAGGACCACCAGCAGCGCCTCACCGCGTGGATCGCGGCGAGCGAGACGGGCGACGTGCTCATGTGCCACCCCTCCGCCGGCCTGACGCCGGGCGACCCGATCGGCCCCGCGCGGCTGCGCGAGTACGCGGTGCTGCGCGACCTGGTGTTTCCGGTGCGGGATGCCGACGGTGCCGGCGAGGTGGTGCTGGCGCCGCTGTCGCACTGGCTCGGCGCGCCCCCGGTCGAGGTGCCGCACCGGGCCGCGGCCTGAACCGCTACGGCTTGTCTGCCGTCGTCCCCGTGCCCTCGCCGCGCGCGCCCCACCAGCTGGCGAGGACCAGCACGCCCTTGCGCACCAGCAGCACCGCCATGACCACGAGCACGGCCCGCGAGGCCACGTAGCCCGCGATGCCGAGCGCCGTGGACGGCAGCGGCTTGGACGCCCAGAAGATGACCCACGCCGCCAGCCCGGCCATCGCCAGCCCGCCGACGACCAGCATCACGCCGCCCACCATCCACGTGAGGATCGCCAGCCGCGCGGCCAGGCCGGTCAGGCGGTCGGCACCGGGCCAGTCGCGCCAGGTCCACAGCGCCGCCAGGCCCAGCGACCCTATCATGGCCGCCAGCAGGCCCATGAGGCTGTAGGCGGCGACGGTGATGATCTGGTTCAGGTCCGGCATGCAGGCTACGGTGTCAACCGCGGCAGCGCCTTCGCATCGACCGCCTCGCCATCGACGATGAAATGCCCGCCCGCCACGTGGTGCAGCGTGCGCAGCTCGTCGTGTCCTTCGAAATGCCAGCGCCCTTCGGAGAACACGCGCGCATCGGCCTGCGCCGCGATCACCTCGCCCAGGAACAGGTCGTAGCGCTGCTGGATCTGCGGCTCGGGCAGCAGCCGGCATTCGAGCCAGGCCGCGCAGCCTTCGAGCAGCGGCGTGCCGGTGGCGTCGCCCGCGAAGGTCGAGAGGCCGTAGGCGGCGAACTTGTCGCTGCCGTCGCGCTCGGCGATCTCGCGGCCCGAGCTGTTGCCCAGCGCCTCGGTCAGGTCGAGCTGCGCGCGCGTGGGCACCTGCAGTGCAAAGGTGCCCGCGCCTTCGAGCAGCACGCGCGTCCAGGTGCTCTTGTCGAGCACGACCGCCACCTTGGGCGGATCGAAGTCCAGCGGCATGGCCCAGGCCGCGGCCATGATGTTGCGCCGGCCATCGTGCGCGGCGCTCACGAGGACGGTCGGGCCGTGGTTCAGGAGACGGTAGGCCTTGTTCAACGGAACCGGCCGGCGGTGGGAGGCGTTCATGCGCGTGGGGCCCGCGACAGCGAGCCCGGAGGATGGCGGCCCGCCAGCCTACCAGCAGGTGCCGGGCGGCTCAAACGCGCGGTTGTTTGCCCGTCACGCCGCGTAGGCGTCGCACAGCGCGAGGTACTCGTCGCCCGAAATCTCCAGCGCGGTGGCGCGGCGCAGCACGCGGGCCTTCGGCTTGGGCAGGTCGGTCTTGATCTGGATCTGCTTGCCGATGGGAATGCCCATGTAGTCCTGGTTGACCCAGGTGTTCTCGACGATGTTGTGCCACGGCAGCAGCAGGCCGTTCTCGAAAGTCAGGCCCTGGTGGCCGATGACGAAGGCGGGCGTGGCGATGTTGGCCAGCGTGCGGATGCACTTGACGGCCAGCCACGCGGCCAGCAGGCCGAAGCCCGCCGCGATGAGGATGCCGATGTTCTTGTCCTGCGCGCGGATGCACAGCACGGCCAGCACGACCGCCACCACCACCCAGAGCGTGGCACCGGCGATCAGCCGTGTGCGGGAATAGAAGACGGGGCGGTCCTGGCGGGTTTTTTCCTGTTGGCTGGCGGAGCTGTAGATTTCCATTTTGGAGTCGCTGTACTTTGGAGATTGAAGAAAGAAAAAGAAAAGGGGCTCAGGCCGACGGCAGGCGCTGCATGAGGCAGCTCATCAGCACCGGTTCGTTGTCGATCTTGGAGCGATCGATCTTGCGGGTCTTGCCGTTGGCAACGATGAGCAGGTGCTCGTCGACGTCCATCGCTTCGGCATCGGACTGCGTGCGGATGGTGTCGATGCTCGACCACGCGATGAGCTGGCCCTTGTGCACCAGCCCTTCGGCATTCAGTGCCAGCGCGCCGAAGGGCACGGTGTCGCCCGCATGCAGGCGGCGCTCGACGTCGTGGCGCAGCACCTCGCCCACGGCCTCTTCCACTTCGGCGACGAGTGCATACGGGTCGTCCCACAGGTCGAGCCGCAGGCGCAGCGTGCGGCCGTCGCGGGTGGTGAGCAGCAGGTGGTTGCGGTTGTGGCGATGGCGCAGCCGCGTCACGTCGGCGAAGGCAACCGTCTGCGTGCCCAGCTGCAGGCCGTGCGCGGTCAGCGTCAGCACCTGCGGGGTGCGCAGCCACGCGAAGAAGTCGCTGCCCTTCCAGCCGATCAGATAGATCGCGGCCGGGATCGCCAGCACCAGCACGAAGAAGGCGCCCTTGTAGCGCACGAAGTCCGGCGTGATGAGGTACGGAAGGATGTAGATCCTGGCCGGCACCAGCACCATGGCGCAGAAGACATAGATCGCGGCCAGGCCGGCCAGCACACAGTAGAACGCGTAGCGCGGAAAGATGCGGTCGTGACGAAGGGGCATGTGAAGCAAGTACCCAATGCGTCGACAACGGGCGTGATGGCGTGGAGCTGAATTGCGCGCACGACCATACCAGCGGGAAGCGTCGCTCTCGAGGCTGCGCACGCGTTAAAGCATCTTTTTTTTGATCTGAAAACGCCCGCTGCGAAATCAGTTAACCGAGAAGATTTAAGTTTGATGCCCGCTTCGACACAAGCGCTGCTTAAGCATTCATGGCAACTCTGCAAGCAGCGCGCGGTGTGCCGTACGTGCATCGTGGCCCGTGAGCGGAACGAATGCTGTACAGACGCCTCGCGCGGGTTGAAACTTCGCGCCCTCGCACCACTGGAGCCCCGCCCTTGAATCCTTCTTCGCAAGCCAGCCGAACCGCCCTCGCCACCGCGCTCATGCGCGCCATCCATGCACGCAGCGCACCCGCGCCGCTGCTGCACGACCCGTGGGGCGAGCGCCTGGTGCCCGACAGCGTGCGCGCCGCGTTCCTCGAACGCGCGCTGGCACGGCGCGACGCCACCTCGACGGGCTCGCCCGACACAACGCTCGACGACGCGATGCGCGCCAACGCCGCCTACCCCGACGTGATCCTGCGTTCGCGCTACACGGAAGACGCGTTGAAGGACGCGGTCGCGCGCGGCGTCGCCCAGTACGTGCTGATCGGCGCCGGCTTCGACAGCTTCGTGTGCCGCATCCCCGAGTGGGCGCAGGGCCTGGCCATCTACGAGGTCGATCACCCGGCCACGCAGCCGTTGAAGCGCCAGCGCCTCGCGGCCTGTGGCGTGGCACCGTCCGCATCGGTGCATTTCGTCGAAGCGGACCTGTCGGCCGAGAGCCTCGGCGCGGCGCTCGCGCGTTCGCCCTTCAACGCCGCGCAGCCGACCTTCTTCTCATGGCTCGGCGTGACGGTGTACCTGACGCGCGAGGCCAACCTTGCCGCGCTGCGCGACATCGCCACCTGCGCGGCGCCCGGCAGCGAACTGGTCTTCACCTACATCGACGAGGCCACGTTGCACGCGGGCCCCGCAGGCACCGAGGCCTTCCAGAAGCTGCGCAGCGACGTGGCCTCGGTCGGCGAAGAGTTTCTGTCGGGCTTCGATCCGAAGACGCTGGCTGCGCTGCTGCGCGGCACCGGGCTCGATCTGCTCGAAGACATCGACGGCCACGCAGCACTGGCGCGCTACGACCCGACCGGGCGCAACGGCCTGCAGCCGGCCGGCGCGGCGCACATCGCGCACGCGCGCATCGTCAGCGCGGCAACGTCGCCTGCCGCCTGAACTCGCTCGGGCTGCCGCCCGTGTGCGCGCGGAACACGCGGCTGAAGTGCGAGAGGTTGCCGAAGCCCGCGCCCAGCGCGATGTCGGTGATGGAGCGCGCGGCGTTCGCGGGGTCGATGAGGTCGCGGATGCTGGCGGCCAGCCGCTGGTGCTGGATGTAGCCGGTGAGCGTGTCGTCGTCGCCCGCGAAGGCCTGGTGCAGCAGGCGCTTGCTGCAACGCAGGGCCAGCGCCATGCCGTCGATCGACAGCGCCGGGTCGCGCAGGTTCTGCGCCACGTGGCGGTGGATGCGGTCTTTGAGCGCCTCGCGCTGGGTCTGGGCGGTGCTGCGGCCCGCCAGCTCCATGAGCGACAGGCGCACCAGCTGGATCAGCAGCTCGCCCGCGCCGCGCGCGGCGGCCTCGCTCATGTGGGGCAGCTCCAGGTAGGTGTTGCGCATGGTCTCCAGCGCCACGCGCGAGATGCCGCTGTCGCCACCGATGCGCCGCGCCACGAGGTCGCCCAGCGGCAGCGCGGGCGAGGCGATCTGGTCTTTTGGCAGCATCACGATGAGGTGGTCGCTGCGCTCGGGGTTGGCCACGGTGTAGTCGAGCGTGGTGTCGTACAGCGTCCAGCCGCCCGCGCGCACCGCCGCCGCGCGCCCGCGCTGCGTGACCTCGGCCGAGCCCTGCCAGGGCGCGACGATCTTCAGGTAGGGCGCATCGCTCAGGCGCGCCATCTGCGGGGTTCGCAGCACGCGATGGCGGTTGGCTTCGAGCCGCGTGAGGATCACGTCGCCCGCGTGCGAGGACGCGAGGTGGCCGTCGAAATCGCTGTCGCCGTACAGGTCGGAGCCGAGGCCGCCGAAGTGGCGCCACACCCACTCGCACCACAGCGGCCCGCGTTCCTTCGGCGGGATGGCGTCGGTGGACAGGAGCAGGGACGCGGTCATGGGGCGAAAGCAGTGAAGACGAAAGATTGCAACACGGCAGCAGGATGCCGCGCATTGTGGAGTGCCCGCAAAGCCCTCGCCTTTGCGGGTTAACCACTAGGCGCCTGCACGCTGCGTCAAGTGCTTTGTGCGCGGCGGGCACAGCGGCAAAGGGCGTGCGTTTCTACGATCCCGGTCAGCGGGCGCATACCGACGCCCGGAAGGAGACCTCCATGCTTCACCCCACCCGCCGCCACTGGATCCAGGGCACGGCCACCGCGCTGGGCGCGGCCGCCGTCGCGCCGCAGCTGTTCGCGCAAAGCGCGCCCGTTCGCATCGGCTACGCCATCGCCCGCACCGGCCCCTGGGCCGCGGGTGCGCAGGTGAGCCAGGAACCCAACTACCTGCTGTGGGCCGAGCAGGTCAACGCCGCGGGCGGCCTGTCGGTGAAGGGTGCCAAGCGCCCCATCGAGCTCATCGGTTACGACGACCGCAGCGAGACCGAGACCTGCGTGCGCACGTTTGAAAAGCTCATGGGCAGCGACAAGGTCGATCTCGTGCTGCCGCCCTGGGGGTCGGGCGCCAACTTCGCGGTCGCGCCGCTGGCCAACCGCTTCGGCTATCCACTGCTGGCGCCCACGGCCCTGTCGCGCAAGCTCATCGACATGCGCCTGCCCTTCTTCTTCTCGCTGCTGCAGCAGCCCGACAAGATGATGGGCGCGCTGGTCGACATGCTGGTGGCGCAGAACGTGAAGACGATCACCATCGTCTACATGGACGACCTGTTCGGCCTGGAGAACTTCGCGGCGCTGAACAACGCGCTGAAGAAGACGCAGATCCAGGTGCTCGACCGCAAGAGCTACCCGCTGGGCGTGAAAGACCTCGCGCCCGTGCTGCGCACCATGAAGGACCTGAACCCCGACGCCTTCATCGGCATCACCTACCCGCCGGACACCATCCTGGCGAGCCGGCAGGCGCGCGAGGTGGGCTTCAACCCGAAGTACTTCTACGCCTCGGTGGGCACGGCCTTCCAGCTCTACAAGAACGTGATGGCGGCCAACACCGAGGGCGTGATCGGCATGGGCTCGTGGAACGGCAAGACCAGCCCCGAGGCCAAGGCCTACTTCGATGCGCACACGAAGAAGTTCGGCAAGGAGCCCGACCGCTGGGCCAGCGGCCACGCGTGGGCGGGCCTGCAGATCCTGCAGCAGGCGGTGGAGAAAGTGGGCCTCGATCGCAAGGCGCTGCGCGAGCAGATCGCGAAGAACGAGTTCAAGACCATCCTCGGGCCGATCCGCTTCGAAGGCAGCGAGAACGCGTCGATCCCCGGCACCGTGTCGCAGTGGCAGGGCGGCGACTTCGAAGTGGTGTGGCCCAAAGACCGCGCCACCGCGCAACTGATGCCGAAGCCGGCCTGGAAATAACAGCGTGTCGTTCTCTGGATGGGCCGAGCTCCTGGCCGGCGGATTGATCACGGGCGGCATCTATGCGCTGGTCGCCATCGGGCTGAACCTGCAGTACGGGCTGATGCGCATCATGAACATCTCGCACGGCGAGTTCCTGATGCTCGGCGCCTTTCTCACGTGGTGGGCGCACACGGCGCTGGGCATCTCGCCGCTGGCGTTCATGCCGGCGGCCTTCGTGCTGCTGATGGCGCTGGGCATGGCGGTGCACTGGCTGTGCTTTCGCCAGGTGGCGGCGCGCGCGCCGAACGTCGACGTGTTCGAGGCGCGCAGCCTGATGGTCGGCTTCGGCCTGATGTTCTTCGTACAGAACACCGCCCTGCTCGTGTGGGGTGGCGACCTGCGCGGCTACGACTACCTGGCCGAACCGGTGCAGCTGGGCGAGATGCGCTTCACCGCCAACAAGCTCGTGCTGTTCGGCGTGGCGCTGGCGCTGAGCCTGGTGCTCATCGCGCTGCTCAAGCTCACGCTGCTGGGCAAGGCGGTGCGCGCACTGATGCAGTCGCCCACCGGCGCGCAGCTCGTGGGCATCAACACCAGGCGGCTGCACCCGCTGATGTTCGGCATCGGCCTGGGCCTGTCGGGCGTGGCGGGCGCGCTGCTGTCGATGACCTACGAGATCTCGCCCTCGATGGGCGAGCCCTACACCGTGACGGCACTGATCGTCATCACCCTCGGCGGCTTCGGCAGCATCGCGGGCAGCCTCGTCGGCGGCCTGCTGCTGGGCGTGGTCGAAGCGCTGGGCATGCACTACACGAGCCCCTCGCTCAAGATGCTGCTGTCGTATGCCGTGTTCATCGGCGTGCTGATCTGGCGGCCCAACGGACTGTTCTCCAGAAGATGAACTCCCTCTTTCAAAACAAACCGTGGTGGGTGCTTGGCATCGGCCTCGTGTTGGCGGCCGCCGTGCCGTGGGTCGCGAGCGAGTTCATCGCCTCGGTGGCGCTCGGCTGCCTGATGTACATCGCGCTGGCCACGAGCTGGTCGCTGTTCTGCGGTGCCACGCGCTACCTGTCGCTCGCCACCTCGGCCTTCTTCGGGCTGGGCGCGTATGCGAGCGCCACGCTGCTCGAGGTGCTGCCCTGGCCATTGGTGATCCTGAGCGGCGCGGCCATCGCGAGCGCGGTGGCGGTGCTGATGGGCGCGGCCGTGCTGCACCTGCGCGGCACCTACTTCGCCGTGCTGACCTTCGGCATGACCGAGCTGATCCGCCATGCGGTCACCTTCGTCGAGAAGCAGGTCTCGGGCACCGTGGGCCGCGTGCTCACTGTCGTGCCGTCGAACGAGACGGTGTACCTCACGGTGCTGGCGATTGCGGGTGCGGCCATTGCCACCGCGCTGCTCGTGAAGCGCAGCCGCTTCGGCCTGGCGCTGGCCGGCATCGGCGCCGACGAGCAGCGTGCGCAGACGCTGGGCGTGGACACGCGCCGCGTGAAGATCGCCGGCTTCGCGCTCACCGCCGCCTTCGCCGGCGCGGTGGGCGCAGCCATGGCGGTGCGCTGGACCTACATCGAGCCTGCGGCCGTGTTCAGCCCCTTCATCGGTTTCCAGACCGTGCTGATCGCGATGATCGGCGGGGCCGCCAGCATCGGCGGACCGGTGGCCGCGGCCATCGTGTTCAGCCTGCTGTCGGAGACGCTGCGGCTGCAGCTTCCCTACGGCTACATGATGGTGCTGGGGCTGCTGCTCATCCTGTGCGTGATGTACCTGCCCAACGGCCTCGCGTCGCTGTGGCAGCGCAAGGCGGCCGCGTTGCGGAGGCACGCACCATGAAGGCCACGCCGCTTCTCGAAGCCCGCGACCTCACGGTGCGCTTCGGCGGGCTCACCGCCGTCGACGCGGTGAGCGCCACGCTGCATGCGGGCGAGCTGGTCGGCATCATCGGCCCCAACGGCGCGGGCAAGACGACCTTCTTCAATGCGATCTCGGGCGTGGTCATGCCGACGTCGGGCCGGCTGCTGGTGGAAGGCGATGTCGACCTGACACGGCGCGGCCCGCACCTGTACGCCGCCCACGGCATCGCACGCACCTTCCAGACACCGCGCGTGATGGCCGACATGACGCTCGAGGACAACGTGCGCTTCGGCATGCAGTTCGCGGGCCGGCGCCGTGCGCCCATCGCGGGCCTGGGCAGCACCGGCGAGATCCTCGACATGCTGGGCCTGGGCGGCCTCGCCACGCAGATCGCGGCCGACGTCACGCCCTCGCAGCAACGGCTGCTCGAGATCGGCATGGCGCTCGGCACCCGGCCGCGCGTGCTGCTGCTCGACGAGGTGGCGGCCGGCCTCACCGAAGCGGAGGTCGATGCCATGGCGCGGCGCATCCGCCGCCTGCGCGACGACCACGGCCTCGCCGTCGTGTGGATCGAGCACGCGGTGACCACGCTGCTGAAGTACGTCGAGCGCGTGCTGGTGCTGCACCAGGGCCGCAAGATCGCCGACGGCACGCCGGCCGAGGTCGTGCGCAATGCCGAGGTGGTCGAGGCCTACCTGGGCGACGAGATGGAGGCCACGGCATGAGCGGCACCTTCATGACCGTGCGCGGCCTTTCGGCCGGCTACCACGGCTTCCAGGTCATCCAGGGCCTGGACCTCGACGTGACGCCCGGCGTCACCGTCGTGCTCGGGCCCAACGGCGCGGGCAAGACCACGCTGCTCAAGGCGCTGGCGGGGCTGCTGCCGCGCACGGGCGATGCGGTGCTCGACGGTGCGGCGCTGCCGTCCGCCGATGCCACCGCCTGCGTGCGGCGCGGCCTGGCGCTGGTGGCCGAGGGCCGCCAGCTGTTCCCGCTGATGACCGTCACCGAGAACCTCGAACTCGGCGGCTGGCTCATTCCCGCGCAGCTGCGCGCCGAGCGCCTCGCGCGCGCCTTCGACGACTTTCCGCGTTTGAAGGAACGCGCCACGCAGCTCGCCGGCACCATGAGCGGCGGCGAGCAGCAGATGGTCGCCGTGGCGCGCGCCCTCATGAGCGGGCCGCGCCTGCTGATGCTCGACGAGCCTTCGCTCGGCCTCGCGCCGCGCATGGTCGACGAGCTGCTCGCCATCGTGCGCCGCATCGCCGACCAGGGCGTGACCGTGCTCATGGTCGAACAGAACGTGCGCAAGGCCTTGCAGGCCGCCGACCGCGGCTACGTGCTCGAACGCGGGCGCGTGGTCGCCTCGGGCGAAGCGCAGGCGCTGCTGCATTCCGACGCCGTGCGCCAGGCCTACCTGGGCGTGGCCTGAACACCCCTCTTCCTCTTTCTTTCTTGCAAAGGACACCCATGACCGACATCTCCATGCTCATCGACGGCGAACGCCGCGCGGCCACCGGTGGCGCCACCTTCGAGCGCCGCAACCCGCTGGACGGCGGCATCGCCACGCGCGCCCCCGCCGCCACACCCGCCGACGCAGTCGCCGCTGTCGACGCCGCGCATCGCGCCTTCTTCACCTGGTCGCAGACCGGCCCCAACGAACGCCGCGCCCTGCTGCTCAAGGCCGCGCACGCACTCGAAGCGCGCGCCGACGCCTTCGTGCAGGCCATGGCGCGCGAGACCGGTGCCTCGGCGCTGTGGGCCGGCTTCAACGTGCACCTGGCGGCGGGCATCCTCACCGAGGCCGCGTCGCTCACCACGCAGATCGCGGGCGAGGTCATTCCGTCCGACGTGCCCGGCAGCCTCGCCATGGGCGTGCGGCAGGCCGCCGGCGTGGTGCTGGGCATCGCGCCATGGAACGCCCCCGTGATCCTGGCCACGCGGGCCATCGCCACGCCACTGGCCTGCGGCAACACCGTGGTGCTCAAGGGCTCCGAGCTGTGCCCCGAGACGCATGCGCTCATCATCGAAGCACTGGCCGAGGCCGGCCTGCCCGAAGGTACCGTGAACTTCGTCACCAACGCGCCCGCCGACGCGGGCGCCGTGGTCGAGGCCATGGTCGCGCACCCGGCCGTGCGGCGCGTCAACTTCACCGGCTCGACGCGCGTGGGCCGCCTCATCGCGCAGACTTGCGCCACGTACCTGAAGCCCGCCGTGCTCGAACTCGGCGGCAAGGCGCCCTTCGTGGTGCTCGACGACGCCGACATCGACGCGGCCGTGGACGGCGCGATCTTCGGCGCGTTTGCCAACTCGGGGCAGATCTGCATGTCGACCGAACGCCTCGTGGTCGACAACGCCGTCGCCGACGAGTTCGTCTCGAAGTTCGCCGCCCGCGCACAGGCCTTGCCGCTCGGCGACCCGCGCGAAGGCCCCGTCGTGCTGGGCTCGGTCGTCGACATGAGCACCGTGACCCGCTGCAACGCGCTGATCGACGACGCGCTCGCCAAGGGCGCCGTGCTCGTGTGCGGCGGCAAGGCGCAGAACACGCTGATGCCCGCCACCGTGCTCGACCATGTCACGCCCGCGATGGCCATCTACCGCGAGGAATCGTTCGGGCCGGTGAAGGCGGTCGTGCGGGTGAATGGCGTGGAAGAGGCCGTGGCGGTGGCCAACGACAACGAGTTCGGTTTGTCGTCCGCGGTGTTCGGCCGCGATGTGGCGCGCGCATGGAACGTTGCGCAGCGCATCGAGGCGGGGATCTGCCATGTCAACGGGCCGACGGTGCATGACGAGGCGCAGATGCCGTTCGGGGGGGTGAAGGCGTCGGGGTATGGGCGGTTTGGGGGGCGGGCCGGCGTTGAAGCGTTCACGGAGCTGCGGTGGATTACAGTGCAGACGACGCCTCGGCACTATCCATTCTGAACAAGGGAGCGGCAGGACACCGCCCTGCCGCTCCGATCAAGCCGTCATCGGCTCCGGCGATGCCCTTTCGGCGGGCCGACGGTTCTGGGTCAGCCGTGTCTCGTCCGCGCCCGCATACACACGGCGGTAGCGCAGGTAGCCGGCCCCCCATGCATACCATTCGCGCCCTTCCGTGAATTCGGGCGCGTACTCGCCCTTCGTCAGGTACAGGTTCACCCATTGCTCCTGCCGGCGCGTCAGCCCGGCGGGCGCTCCGCCTCTGGGTGGATCGATCTGCCCGCGCGCCTCGTCCGCCCTTTTCTTCCGGGCCACCAGTTTTTCGAGCTGCTCCTTGAACTCGGCCGCTTCGGGCCCGGTGAGCTTGAACCATGCGTGCGAATCGTGCACGCGGTCTTCGAACAGCTTGCTGGTGAGCACAGTCTCGTTCCAGTACGGCTCGATGCGGCCCCACTCGCCGACCCGCTCCGAATCGATGCCGGGCACGTTGTCGACTTCGTGCGGTGTGCCGTCCGGGCTGTTGCGGCCGCTGATCCGCTTCTTTTTCTTGAGCCAGGCTTCGAAGTCCTTCACTTCCTTGACGAACTGCTCGTCGGCCGACAAGAGATCCGCCCGGTCTGGGGCCGGAGCACGCAGGACAAAATCCATCTCCAACGGGCGACCGGCCCATGATTTGCGCCACAGGATGAACAGCTTGCGCTGCTCCGCCATGATGTCGCGCAGAGCCCCTTCCTTGACCCGGCATACGGCGAGGTAAGCGTTGAAATCACGGATCAGGTCCTTGGCGACCATGAATTGCTTCTGGATGACTGGGCGTGCCAGTTCTAGTTTCAGGGGCACGCCCAAGATTCGTGCTTCGCGGTACATCAGGGCCAAAGGAATGCGCGAAAGCATGTCCTCGCCCGCCTCATCGATCCCCTTGCCCTGCTCCTTCGGCATGTAGCCTCCGCCGACGTCCGAGTGCATGCCGGGGCACACCCACTCCCGAGAATTCGCGGGCAGCGTATTGCCGACATGAACGGAATCCGACGGAAAGCTGCGACGGAACTCATGCGCGGCCACGATGTGCAGGCAGGGCACGTCGGCCGGGATGCGCATCGAAGTGTCAGCGTCAGCCCAGCCGCCATGGCCGTCAGCGAAAAGGGACGAGGCCGCCACACCGACCGACGCGACGGTATCGAACAGTCCCAGGAAGTCGAAGGTCACCGGAAACGACGCCAGCGTCGGCCCGGTCTGTCCGCGGAGTTCGGCATCGATCTCGCACATCGCGAGGAACCAGTTGACGAAGACCCGAGCCTCCGCAGCGCCTCGCGAAAAGCCGAATGCGCTGACGAAGATGCGCTGCACGCGCCCTGGATCAACCTTGCTGCACTGACCCGTTGCGGGATCGATCATGTGCGGCTTGACCGACTCGTGCAGCTTGTTGAGCATCGCTTCGAGCGTCCGGCGATTCTTGTTCTCGCGTTGGCGTTTGTCGGCGGGCCCTTTGCCCGCTTCCAGCAGTTCCTCCCGCCCGAGGTCGAAAGCCTTGCAAAACTTCAGCACTTCTTCGCTGGAGAAGAGCCCTGGCCCGTTGCCGCTTCGGGTGAGGTAGCGGTAGACGCAGTTGAGCGCTTGCGCCAACGCCCACAGGATGCGGCGCTCGCCGTAGAGCGCCGTGGCGTTGCCCAGCAGCGCGTCCTTGCCGGTGCCGCTGTCGTCCACCTGCGTGAAGGGCGTCCCCACGCCCGGCACATACACCTTGAAGAACTGCTGGTAGTTGTCGGGGTTCGTGGTCCACTGCGCATCGGGGTCGGCTGGCACCCCGGGCACGTGCTGGCCCGGATAGGCACCGTACAGGCGCGCGACGTTGGAATGCGTGTGATCCTTTTCTCTGGTGCTGCGGTCGTAGTTATTGCGCGTGCCGTCGAAGAAGAAGCCCATGAAGAGGTTCACGTCGCAGGACTTGCCGGGCTGGCCTACAGGGCGTAATTCACGGCCGACTTCATAGTCAACTTCGATCTGCTTGTTACTTGCCCCGAAGAACACCTTGCGATCTGAAGGGTTGGAAAAAATCGCCTCGTCAATTGGGTTTACGAGGTGTGCCGTCATGGCTTGACCTGCATCAATCGATCGATTTTTTCCCGATTCCAGGCCACCAGCTTCTCCAGCGTAGCTTTTTCTTCCGCAAGAAATGCCGGATCGGCAGGTCCCGAAAATGCAGCGAGTTTCTTTTTATAGGCGAACTCCTTTGCAAGTTCAGTCCATGTTTTTTCGAGGTATTTTTTCGGCTCGCGGTTCAACTCCCGGAGTGATTGCGCGCTCGATTCGAGACTCTCCTGTGCCAACCTCATATCCCGCTCCCACAACTCCCGCTGAAAGGCCAGCGAAGGCTTGGGCCACCCCTTGATCTTCCCGGGCCATTCGTCGCCGTTGGGTCGGTACCCAGTTGAAACCACGCCCACCGTGCCATCGGGATAGTTGATGAACCACACATCCCCCGCCTTGCCACTCTTGTCGTAGGGCGGCAGGTCGACGATGAAGGTCTGGCGCGGCCGATAGTCGCCCGCCTTGTTGTCGTAGCTCTGAAGGATCACGCCGACCTGGATGCCGGGTGCCCACGTCTTTGGCACGTCATAGCAACAGATCACACCTCCTGCGGCAAATGGCCCGATCTCTTCGGAGACGACCACGGTCTGCTTCGGGTCCTTGGGATCGAACAACCGGTAGCGGATGTCCTGGTCGGCGTAGTTGACGCCACTGACCGAGGCCGGAACCGTGTCGGCGCGGCCTAGAGCACAACCACTGGTGGCCAGTGATGCGAGAAGAAAAAACGGGAACAGCCAGTTCCTGCGCAGCCCGACCACACGGATTTTTTTGATCTTGCCAGCCTGGCTTTCGAGAAGGGCCCTTTGATTCGAAGGATCAGCATCAATTGCCGCATCCATCGCACTTGCGAGTTGCGTTGTCATGGCTTTACTTTCAGAAGTCGATCAACTGTGTCTTGCGAATGCTCCAGTAACCGCATTCGCCATTGGCGTTCGTGAGCAAGAAATTCTGGATCATCCGGACCCGCGAACATTTGAAGTTCCTTCGGCGGTCGTTTTTGCTTCAGCTCTTCCAAGTAGAAATCCCATCTTTTCCTCAGAAAATCCAAGGGATTCCGATCGAACTCAGCCGCTGACTCCTTGCTCGCCCTGAGACTCTCCTGTGCCAACCTCATATCCCGTTCCCATAACTCGCGCTGAAAGGCCAAGGAAGGCTTGGGCCATCCCTTGATCTTCCCGGGCCATTCGTCGCCGTTGGGTCGGTACGCAGTTGAAACCACCCCCACCGTGCCATCGGGATAGTTGATGAACCACACATCCCCCGCCTTGCCACTCCTGTCGTAGGGAGGTAGATCAACGATGAAGGTCTGGCGCGGCCGGTAGTCGCCCGCCTTGTTGTCGTAGCTCTGCAGGATCACGCCGACCTGGATGCCGGGTGCCCACGTCTTCGGCACGTCATAACAACAGATCACGCCTCCTGCGGCAAACGGCCCGATCTCTTCAGAAGCGACCACGGTCTTCTTCAGGTCCTTGGGATCGAACAGCCGGTAGTGGATGTCCTGGTCGGTGTAGTTGACGCCGCTGACCGACGCTGGAACCGTGTCGGCACGACCGATGGCACATCCTGTCGCGGCCAGGGATGCAAGAAGCACGAAGGGAAGGAGCCAGTTCTTGAGAAGCATCTGTTGTTACTGCTGTGGTGCGCTAGACCATCAAGGCGCGCAGCGCCTCATGGTCTGAACGAACGCTGCGGCTGAGTTCGGGATGCAGCCAAAACACTTCGCACAGATTCATCCGTTGTGCCATCGTGTCGAGGTGCATGGCATTGGCCTCGGCGAGCCCGCGTTCCGCAAGTGCGTGCAAGGCCGAGGGCAAATGCTTAGCTTCATAGGCTGGCGAGAGCTGCAGCAGGTTCGCGACCATCTCGTCCACTTCGCTGCCGGCGATGAGCACCGCGCATTGTTCACCATCGAGCACCGGCGCGCCCGGGGGCAGCGACATGGAGGCGTTCATTTGCCCGAGTGCAAGGAAAGTGCTCCAGCTGGCGTCGCGCCGACGGAAATGCCATGTGGCTCCGGGGCCGCAGAACGCCGTCTGCTGCAACGGAGACAGCGCAGCCAGCACATCCGGCAGGCGGCGCGTGTCGGGAAAGCGCAGCACGAAATACTGCCCGTCCGCATTCACGATGCACCAGGGACTCAAGCGTTCGAACAGCGACTCGAGCGGCTCGGCCGAGCGGATGAAGCTGAGCATCGGCAAGCCATTCGTCAGCTGCAGCACACGATCGAGCAAGGGCCTCTCGACGGCATCGATGTTTAGCAGCACGGGCGAATGCCGGATCGCTTCATCTGAAGCGCCGGGCATGTTCTCGTAGAGCGACCGCCAGGAGCCGGAGCCCAGGTGGCTCTCGAGCAGCTGATGGCATTGCGGAGCGAATGCGCAATCGACCAAGGCGTAGCGAAATCCCTCGGCGCCAGAGGCAAGAGGGCCGCCGTCCGCAAACAGGGCGTCGATCCATCCGGGTGCGTGCTTGTCGATCAGGTTCATCGTGCGTTACTCCACCTGGGTGAAGGCCGGCGCCGACTTGAGCGACTTCAGGAGGCACGCCACGCAGATGCTCTTGGGGAATGCCGGCAGCGGGTAGCTCTTCTGCACCGGCCCGGCCAACTTCCGCTGCACCGAGTGATAAGTGATCTTCCCCGGACACTCGAAAGTGATGTCCCCATCCTGCAGCGTGATCGACGCGCCCTGCGCCGTCGCGATGCGGATCTTCTTCTTGGCCGCGAACTCCACCGTCTGGTCGGTGCTGGCGATCTTCAGGGCCTCCTTGGCCTGCACGCGCAACTCGTCGTGCTGCGCCTGGAAGTCCAGGTCGTCGTTGCCCGCGATGACCGACAGGCCTTTTTCTGCATCGGCCTTCTGCGCCCCGGCCAGCACCCCGATGGCCTGGCCGCTGTGCACGCGCAGCACGTCGGCCAGTGCCAGGTTGATGTCGCCGCCGCTGGCCAGCGTGGCGGTCTCGCCGCTGACGACCTGCAGCTGCTGGCCTGCCACCATCGCCAGCCCGCCGCGTGCGGCCAGCGCGATCACGGCGTCGCTGGTGTGGGGCACCTTGCTTTCGCCCGTGGCGATGGCCTTGTCTGCGGCGTCCGCATAGGCGGCATCGAGCGCATCGGCCGTCACCATGCCGCTGGCGGTCCGTTCCATCGCTGCGTACGGGGCGCGCTCCTTGTCGAGTTGCGATGCGTTGGCCTTGCCGGCCCCGATGTGCCCGGCCAGCTGCACGGTCTCGTGGGTCCTGGCCGCATCGCTCAGGGCCTGGCCCAGCTGCTGCACCTGCTTGAGCAGCGCCATGCCGGCGGCGAAGTCGCCCACGGGCTCCAGCTTCTGGCCGCCTGCGCCGTGGTAGGTGCTCAGCAAGACGCCCTTGCCGCCGCGCAGGGCGGCATAGCCGTCGGTGCGCAGCTCCAGGCCCTGGCCGCGGAAGCTGCCGCGGAAGTTGTCGGCCTGGTGGATCAGGTGGCCCAGGTTCAGCTGGCTGTGGGCGGTGCTCGCATGCAACTGCACGCGCAGCTGCTGGTTCGAATCGTCGAACACCAATTGGCTGAAGCCTTCGCCGCCGAACTCCTTGGTCTTGAAGCCGCTCAGGGCCGTGGCGTTGCGGTGGCCCTTGTCGTCGGCGCTGGCGCCGTGCCAGGGCGGGGCATGGCCGGCTGCGAGGTTGGCCTGGGCGCTGGGCGAGGCGTTACCCGCTTGGGCAAAGACATCTTCATTGGTTTCACCGGCTCGCGATGCGCCGCCGGGCGTGGGGGCGATGCCGCCATCGCCGCGGCCGTTGTACAGCGCGCCGACGATGACAGGCTGGTCCACATCGAGGTCGACGAACTTGACCAGCACTTCCTGCCCGATGCGCGGCAGCCACTGCCAGCCCATGCCGGGGCCGGCCTGGCGCTGGGCCACGCGGATCCAGCGGGTGCTGCGGTTGTCCTGGGCACTGTCGCCGCTACCGCCGTTCTCGCTCGATCCGTTCTGCCAGTGGAAGCGCACGCGCACGTCGCCGCGGTCGTTGCAGTACAGCTCGTCGGCGCCGTTGGGCGAGGTCTCGCCCGAAGGGCCGACCACGATGGCGCTGTGCACGCCGCTGGCTGTGGGCCTGGCGTGCAGGCGGGCACCGTCGGCCGCGGCCAGTGCGGGGCGCCAGGGGCGTGGGGCGTGCACGCCTGAGAAGCTGTTGGCGTAGCCCTGGGCCTGTGCGGTGGCCAGGCTCTGGGGCTGCGGGTAGATGGTGTTGTCGTTGTTCGTGCCCGTTGCGGTAGACACCAGACCGAACACATCGACCTCGGCCGTCACGGGGGCGCAGGGCTGGTCGAACACGAGGTGTTCCGTCAGCGCACCCAGCTGCGCCGCAATCGACGCCGCTGTGTCCTTGGGCAGGTTGTTGATGCCCACATGCTCGACGGTGTCCAGCAGCAGCGCAGGCTTGGCCTGCAAGCCCAGCGCGGGCGCGTCGTCGATCTCGAGGCGCGTGCCCGCGCGCAAGGTGCGCACGGTGCTGTGGCCCAGCATCAGGTCAGCGCGGCATTCGGCCGCTTCCATCATCAATGCGGCGTAGCGCTCGACGGTGCGGTTGGTGTCCCAGCCGCGGCTGCGGTCGTTCAGGCCGAGCACGTCGTCGTACTCCAGCCGCGGGGCGTTCTTGCCGCCGACCGGAAAGCGCGCCGGAGCGCTGCCTGTGAGCTGGCGCTTGCCGTCGACGTTCCAGGCGCTCAGGTGCACCTGGGCCACCGACTGGCGCATGCGCCGCACCAGCGCCTGCACGGCGTCGCTGCGTTCCTGCGAGCTCTTGCGGTGAAAGCGAACGGGCGAGCCCGCATCGGCGGGCTGGGTGTCATTGGACGAGAAGATGACGAGCTTGTGGCCGGTCGGGGCCTGGGCGTCTTCCTCGGTGCGCCAGGCCAGGCCTTCTTCGGCCAGCAGGCGCGAGAAGAAGTCGTAGTCGCTCTCGCGGTACTGGGTGCAGTAGGTGCGAACGGGGGCGTCGGCGAGGAAGCTGTTCACTTCGGAGGAGAAGGCCCAGCTGCCCGCTTCGGCATACGGCGCCATCACGCGTTCGATGATGTCTGCGATGCTGCGCTGCTGGAAGACCTGGCTTCGGCCTTGCTGGGTGGCCAGCCAGAGCCAGGGTACGAGCGTGAGGCGGTAGCGGGCCAAGCCGCCATCGGAGCCGAGCGACTCGACGGCGCGGATCAATCCGGTGCGCTTTGCGAGCGAGCCATTGGCCAGCACCGTAACCAGCGTCAGCGGCTGGTCGATCAGCGAACTCAGAGCCAGGTCCGCGCGCAAGCTCAGGCACACGATGCGCAGCTCGAACAGCTGTGACACCGCCTCGCGCTGCACCCAGCCTTCCACGCGCAAGGCATCGATGCTCTCGCGCGCGGCGGACGAAGACGATGAAGCAGCGCTTGGCGCTTCGAGGCGGTACAGCCGAGCGGTCTGGCTCAGCTCGGCCCACAGGGCACTGCGGTCAGCGGATGGTGACGACGAACGCATGCGCAAGGGCACGCTGCCGTGGTTGGACATGAAACTCCCCGAACTTATTTTTCTTCCCCGCGTTGCGCGGGGTGGCATGCGTCCGATTGTCGGAGTCCCGGTGGCCCGAGCGTAAGTACCTGAAAGTAGCACCCGGCGATGCAGGACGGCGCCTCAAGCCACCGAATGCACGCCGCCGCCCTGACGCCCCTCTTCCGCCGCTGCGACCAACCGCAGCCCGGCGCGCACGCGCGCCAGCGTCTCGTTCTCGCGCTGCGGCGCATACACGGCGTGCGCCGAATGCGAGAACTCGGGCGCGCCCTCCACCAGCCGCAGCCGGCCGTCGGCCAGGAAGGGCCGCGCGACGCCGATGCGGAAGTAGCCCGCACCGCCCACGGCAAGCAGGTAGGTGAGCGCCAGCGGCCCGAGCGAGATCGACACCGGCGCATGGGCCAGCTCCGGAAACGCCGCCTCGTGGTTGGCCGCAAAGGCCGGGCCCCAGTCGACCGACACGTAGCGCGTGCGGTCGAGCCGGCCTTCGGGGTCGGTGGTGACCATCACCAGCCGCTCCTCGGCCAGCAGCTCGGCCACGAGGCCGGGGCGCTGCGGCGGGTTGTAGAGCACGGCCAGGTCGAGCGCGCCGCCCTGCACGGCGTCGAGCAGGCGCTGCGCGCTGTCGACCTCGGCGCGCAGCGCGATCTCGGGGCAGACGCGGTGCATCCAGATCAGCCAGTCGGCCAGCAGCGGATGCCACAGGCTGGGCTCGCTGCCCACGCTCACGCCTTCTTCGATCCCCGGCGGCAGCGCGACATGCTGGCGTGCGCGCTCCCACACCTGCACCAGCGTCGTCGCGTGGGCCACGAAGCGCTCGCCCGACGCGGTGAGCCGCGCGCCGGCCTTGTTGCGCACGAACAGGCGCCGCCCGAGCTGGTCTTCGAGCAGGCGGATGCGCGCGCTGACGGCGGTCTGCGTCAGGTGCAGCCGCTCGGCCGCGGCCACGAAGCTGCCGGTGGCCGCGACTTCGAGAAAGGTGCGGGCGAGGCCGATGTCCATCGGATTCATATTAGTTTTTTTGCACTCATTTGCAATGAACATTCATTGGCTTGGGGAGATGCATCGGTTCACCATGAGCGCACGACTTCAGGAGCCCCGCCCCATGCGTCCCCTGCCGCCCATGCCCCACGCCGCCCCGCCCGACGATGCCGCTGCGCCCTTCGCCAACACGCCCGCCGCGCTGCGCGCACAGGGGCTGCGCTTTCCCGAGCGGGTGCAGGTGTCCTCGCCGGTCTGCTACGCCGACGAGCTGGACGCGGCCTACCGCGAAGCCGGCGACCGCGACGACCTGCTGGCCGCGCTGAACGAACTGCTCGAAGCCGAGCGCGCCGGTGCGCGCATCACGCTGCGCAGCGCCGCCGAGACCGACGACCCCGCGCTGCAGCGCCTGGTGACCGACATCCACCGCGACGAGGTGCGCTGGTGCGGCGTGCTGATCGATGCGATCCAGTCGCTGGCCGCCACGCCCAGCACGCGCACCGGCGCCTTCTACGAGCGCGCGATGGCGGTGCCGGAACTGGGCGGGCGCCTGGCGCTGCTCAACCGCGGCCAGGGCTGGGTGGTGCGCAAGCTGCAGGCGCTGCTGCCGCAGATCGGCGACGCGCACATCCACGGCGAGCTGACGGCCATGCTGGTGTCGCACCAGAAGAACATCGCGCGCGTGAGCGCGCAACAGGCGCCGCACGGGCCGCAGGAAGGCGCCTGAGAAAGTTGCAACACGGCGCGGGGATGCGCCATCCAATGGGCAGAAGGAACTCACCGCATGCCGCCCACCGCCCTGCCCCTGACTGCCGATGCCGACGCGAAGGCGTCCGACGCCGAACTGGCCGCACGCGCCGCGCAGGGCGACACGCAGGCCTTCGCGCGCATCATGCGGCGCCACAACCAGCTGCTGTTTCGCACCGCGCGCAGCATCCTGCACAGCGACGCCGACACCGAAGACGCGCTGCAGGACGCCTACCTGCGGGCCTGGCGCGCCATCGGCGGCTTCCGCGACGAAGCAAAGCTCTCGACCTGGCTGGTGCGCATCGTCATCAACGAGGCGCTGGGCCGCCTGCGCCGCCGCGGCGCGCAGGTGATTCCGCTCGACGGCGGCGTGGCTTCGGAGGACGACGACGCCCCCGACACCCAACTCGCCGACGACCCCGACCGCCAACCGGAGCGCCTCGCCATGCGGGAAGACCTTCGCCGACTCATGGAGCGCCGCATCGACCGGCTGCCCGACGCCTACCGCACCGTGTTCGTGCTGCGCGCGGTGCAGGAACTCAGCGTCGGCGAAACCGCCGAGGCGCTGCAACTGCCCGAGGCCACGGTGCGGCTGCGTTTCTTCCGCGCCCGCAGCCTGTTGCGCGACAGCCTGTCGCGCGACCTCGACCTGGCGACGGGCGACGCCTTCGCGTTCGACGGCGCGCGCTGCGACCGCATCGTGGCGCGTGTGCTGGCGGCGCTGCCCTGATGCTTTCCCACAACCACCACCCCCGAGGAGACCTCGCCATGTCCTTTTTCCTGATGCCCACCCCGGCCGCCGCGCGGCGCGCCTTTCTCGGCCGCTCCGGCCTGATGCTGTCGGGCGCCGCCGTGGCGCTGCTGGCGGGGCGCGACGCGCTCGCCGCGAAGAGCGGCGGCGCCACCGGCAACGACGTGCAGATCCTCAACACCGCGCTCGGCGCCGAGCTCGAGGCCATCGCGGCCTACCAGCTCGGTGCGGAAAGCAAGCTGCTCGAGAAGCCCGTGCTCGACCTCGCCGTGACCTTCCAGGGCCACCACAAGGAGCATGCCGACCTGCTGGCCAAGACCATCGCGAAGCTCGGCGGCAAGGCCGTCGCGGCCAAGGCGCGCTACGACTTCCCGGTGGAACAGCTCAAGTCGCAGGCCGACGTGCTGCGCTTCGCCGCGAAGCTTGAACAAGGCGCCGTGAGCGCCTACCTGGGCGCGGTGCCGCTGTTCGGCAACCGCGAGCTGTCGAAGGCCGCGGCCAGCATCCTCGGCGACGAGGCGATGCACTGGGCCGTGCTGCGCCAGGCGCTCGGCGAGGCGCCGGTGCCTTCGGCGTTCGTGTCGTGAGCCGTGCGGCGCGCGGGCTCGCTGCGAGCCTGCTGGCCGCATGGGCCTGTGCGGCTGCCGCAACGCCCGATGCGGTGCGCGGCGAACAGGTCTACGCGCGCTGCCAAGCCTGCCACGCGCTGGCCGCCGACCGGGTCGGGCCGCGCCACTGCGGCCTGTTCGGCCGGCTCGCCGGCAGCGTGCCGGGCTTCGCGTACTCGGAGGCGATGAAGAAGTCGCGCATCGTGTGGAACGACAAGACGCTCGACCGCTTCCTCAGCGCCCCGCTCGCGATGGTGCCGGGCAGCAGCATGACCTACGACGGCGTGCCCGATCCACACGACCGCGCCGACCTGCTCGCCTACCTGCGGCAGGCGAACGACACGCCGGCCTGCGCGGCGCTGGCGCGGCCTACGCCGCGCTGACCGCGGGTGTGAAAGCGCCTGCGATCTCACGCGTCACGCGCAGGAAAGCTTCCATCTCGCCCACCGTGTGGCAGTGCAGCGGCGACACGCGCACGGTGCCTTCGAGCCCGAAGGATTCGAGCATCCGCTTCGAGTAGATGCTGCTGGCCACGCGCTCGTACACCGTCACGCCACGCTGGCCGTACTCCACCACGGCCTGCGTGCAGTCGAGCCCCTCGAAGCCGATGCCCAGGATCAGGTCGCGCTGCGTCAAGTCTTCGTGGTCGAGGAACACCTGCACGCCGTCGAGCGCGCGCAGGCCCGGCGTCCGCGCGGTACCGTCGAGCAGCGTCGCCAGCAGCGCGCGCTCGTGCAGCTCGATGCGCTCGATGCCCGCCACGAAGCGGGCGCGGCGATCGGTGGCGTCGGTGAAGTGGCCACCGAGCCAGCCCACGTAGTCGACGATTTCGGTGAGCACCGCGAACTGCCACGGCGCCGAGCTGCCCAGCTCCCAGTGGCCGGGCTTCTTGCCGGCCAGCTTGTGATGCGGCAGCGCGGCCGCGCGCTCCGACATCCACGAGAAGCCCGAGCCGCGGCAGCCGAAGAACTTGTAGGGCGCGAGGTTGATGCCGTCCACCGGCGTCTGCTGCAGGTCGATGACGCCGTGCGGCGCGTGCTGCACGGCATCGACGAGGATGTACAGGTCGGGCTTGATCTCGCGCGCGCGTCGCACGATGGCCGCCATGTCGAGCTTGGCGCCCGAGATGTTCGACGCATGGATCACGTTGAGCACACAGGTGTTCTCGTCGACCAGCCTCACGATGGCGTCCACGTCGACGCCGCCGGTGACGGGGTTGCTCTTCGCCACCCGCAGTTCGCGCCCGAGGCGTTCGGCATACAGGCGCATGGCGTCGAAGGCCGAGGGGTGCTCGAGCGCGGTCGTGACCATGTTCGTGCCCGGCACGTTCTCGGCCACCGCGCGCACCATGTCGAACATCGCGCCCGAGGCGGTGAGCGAGGGGTACACGCTGCCGCCCGTGGCGTTGAGGATGGTGCGCAGGTCGTCGGCGCCGCGCGCCTGCATGGCCTGCAGCTCGACGGCGGTGGCGTGGATGCGCTCGGCATTGTCGGGAATGGCGTCGACCTGCGCGAAGCGCTCGACCGCGGCCTTCAGCCGGAACGAGCCGCCGGCGTTGTCGAAGTACAAGCGCTCGCGGCCGTGGTGGTCGCGTTCGATGCCTAGGAAGCGCTCGCGCACCTGGCGCATCAGCGCATCGGAAAGGAGCTCGCCTCGAGGCAGGTCCGCACGTGTGGCTGCCATGGTGTCAGACGCCCTTGTTGTTGGGGTTCTTGTAGATCTCGCGCACCGCGTCCGTCATCGGGAAGTTGAGGTTCGCGTTGCGCGGCGGGATCGGCGAGAGGAACCACTTGGTGTACAGCTGCTCGATGGCGCCCGACTTCATGAGGCCGTTGACCGTCTCGTCGACCAGCGCTTTGAACTCGGGGTCGTCCTTGCGCAGCATGATGCCGTAGGGCTCCTGGCGCAGCGACTCCTTGAGGATCTTGTAGTCGCCCGGGTTGGTGGCGCTGGCGATCATGCCGGCCAGTTGCACGTCGTCGAGCACGTAGGCATCGGCGCGGCCCGTGGACAGCAGCAGGAAACCGTCGGAGGTGTCCTTGCCCGCGATCTCGTTCACCTCGATGGTGCCGCTCTTGCGCGCGCCGCGCAGCAGCTGGATCGAGGTGCTTCCCGAGACGGTGGCCACGTTCTTTCCGTTGAGGTCGGGCAGCGCGTTGATGCCCGAGCTCTTCTTCACGGCGGCCGTGATGTTGGTGACGAAGTGGCTCGGTGCGAAGTCGACCTGCGCCTGGCGCTGCGTGGTGTTGGTGGTGGTCGCGCAGTCCAGGTCCACGGTGCCGTTCTGCAGCAGCGGAATGCGGTTGGTCGAGTTGAGCATGGTGTAGCGCACCTCGATCTTCGGCAGGCCCAGCTTGGCCTTCACGGCGTCGACGATCTTCAGGCAGATGTCGTTGGTGAAGCCGATGGGCGCGCTGTCGGCGCTGAGCTTGTACGAGAACGGGATCTGGCTGTCGCGCGCGCCGATCTGGATCGTGCCGCTTTCCTTGATCTTGCGCAGCGTGCCGGCGTCCTGCGCGCTGGCGGCGCCGCAGGCGAAGACGAGGGCGAGTGCCAATGCGAAAGGTGCGAGAGGCAGTTTGAAGTCCATGGTGTGTTCCTTGGGTTGCAATGACGGTGGCCTGGCGCGCATCTTCTGCGTCCCGATGAATTTCTAAAAGCGATTTTTTGTGATCGAATCGCATGAAGAAAAGCGTTCTTTCTTTCTGGAGCCGCCCGCCGTGATGACCTTCAAGCAACTCGAAGCCCTGTACTGGATCGCCCGGCTGGGCGGCTTCGCGCAGGCGGCCAACCAGCTGCACACCTCGCAGTCGGCCATCTCCAAGCGCGTGCACGAGCTGGAGCAGCTGTTCGACACCGAACTCTTCGACCGCAGCCAGCGCACGGCGCGCCTCACCGACAAAGGCGAGGAGATGTTCGTGCTCGCCAGGAAGCTGCTCGACCAGCGCGATGCTGCGGTCGAGCAGTTCGGCAAGCCCGGCGTGGTGGAGCGGCGCATCCGCCTGGGCGTGACCGAACTCACCGCCATGACGTGGCTGCCGCGCCTGGTCGGCCTGATCCAGCAGCACTACCCCAAGGTGATCCTCGAACCCGACGTGGACGACAGCCTGCAGCTGCGCGACAAGCTCCTGGCCGACGAACTCGACGTGGTCATCGTGCCCCACACCTTCGCCGACTCGCGCATGCAGAGCAAGGTCATCGGCCGCGTGAAGAGCGCGTGGATGTGCAAGCCCGGCGTGGTTCCCTCGACCGCGGCCACCGGCACCGTGCGCCTGCACGACCTGGCGCGCCATCGCATGCTGGTGCAGGGCAACAACTCGGGCACCGGCCGCGCCTACGACGCCTGGATGAAGGACCAGGGCGTGCAGCCCGCCAACGCGATCGTGGTGAGCAACCTCGTGGCGCTCACGGGCCTCACCGTGTCGGGCCTGGGCGTGAGCTACCTGCCGCGCGAATGCCTCGCGCCGCTGGTCGACGCCGGCATGCTCGAGGTGCTCGACGTGACGCCCGCGCTGCCCGTGGTGCGCTACGTGGCCATGCACAAGGGCGAGCACCGCAGCGCGCTGACGTCGTCGATCGTGATGCTGGCGCAGGCGTGCTGCGACTTCACGCGCATGTTCCAGGCGCAGCCGGAAGACGAAGCCGCGGCAGGCGCACGCTGAGATCGCAGGCGCTGTCTGCGCGCCCTTGCTGCGCATCGAACGCGGTGTTCGTGACGCGAAACCCACATGCTTTCGAGGGGGTGCGACGCGCTCGAAATTGACGGCAAGATGAGCGCCATCGCGCAGCATTCAGCACGACCCGCTGGAGATAAGACATAACGCTTCCATTTCCGGCCGGCCTTGCAAATGAATACCCGCGCGTAAGACACGCCCCAGGTTTCGCATCCTTCTTTCGTCTTACCGCCGTCGCACGGCGTCCTTCAGAAAGTGCCCATGACCATCACCGTGACACGCCAGGATCCGCGCTACAACACCCTGAAGAAAGGCTTCAACCTGCGATGGCCTTCCGTTGATTCGGATGCGGCATCGCGCATCGAGCTGGTGGAGAGCGCGGACGATGCCGCCGCCGCGCTGCAGCGCATCGTCGATGCGGGCCGGCGGCCCACGGTGCGCAGCGGCGGGCACTGCTATGAAGACTTCGTCTCCAACAACCCCGGCGGCGCGATCCTCGACCTGAGCCTGCTCACGCAGGCCAGTGCCGAGCGCAAGGGCGACGGCCGCTACCGCGTCGCACCCGGCACGCAGAACTGGAACGGCTACCTCGAGCTGTACAAGCAGCACAACGTCACGCTGCCCGGCGGCTCCTGCTATTCGGTGGGTGCGGGCGGGCACATCTGCGGCGGTGGCTACGGGCTGCTCTCGCGCCTGCAGGGCCTCACGGTCGACTGGCTTTCGGCGGTGGACATCCTCACGGTCGATGCACGCGGCAAGGTCGTGCCGCGCACCGTGGACGCGACGCGCGACCCGGAGCTGTTCCGTGCCTGCCGCGGCGCGGGCGGCGGCAACTTCGGCGCGATCACCAGCTATGTGTTCGACGCCCTGCCGACCGCGCCGCGCGAGGTGGCGCTCGCGGTGGTCGCGTTCGACTGGGCCAGCATGACGCCCGCGCGCTTCGCCCAGCTGCTCGCCATCTACGGCGACTACTGGGCCACGCGCGGCACCTCGCCCGACACCTGGGGCATGTTCTCGCTGCTCAAGCTCACGCACCGCTCGTCGGGCCAGATCGTGATGCTCACGCAGTTCTGCAATCCCGACGGCACCTGCAACGACCTCACGGTGCTCCACGATTTCCTCGACCGTTTCCGTGCCTGCACGCCCGTACCGCTGAAGGGCCGCGCACCTGGCGTGGGCCCGGCGCCGCGGCAAGACACGGGGCAGCTGCTGTGTTCCAAGCCGCACACCGTGACGCGCTACGACTGGCTCACGGCCACGCAGTACCTCAACGGCTCGGGCGAGAACCAGCGCGGCAAGTACAAGTCGGCCTACATGAAGCGCAGCTTCACCGCGCGCGAGGCGCAGCGCATCTACACGCACCTCACGCGCACGATGCCCGGCATCGACCTGAGCCAGTCGCTGGTGCAGGTCGACTCCTACGGCGGCGCGATCAACAAGCCCGAGCACATCGGCGACACCGCCGTGCCGCAGCGCGCATCGATCATGAAGCTGCAGTACCAGACCTACTGGCGCAGCGCGGCGGACGATGCGGGCCACCTGCGCTGGATCGGCGATTTCTACCGCGACGTGTACGGCACGCCCGACGTGCCCGAGCGCTTTGCCGGCACGCCCTACCCCGGCGAGCGCTACGAGGGCTGCTACATCAACTACCCGGACAACGACATGCTGGCGCACCCGTTCTGGCCGCAGCTCTACTACGGGGACCAGGGGCTCTACGCCTTCCTTCGGAAAGTGAAGCGGCGCTACGACCCGAACAACATCTTTCACCACGCCATGTCGGTGCGGCCCTGAACGAGAGGAAGGATTTCCATGCCACACAGCCCCAACCGCTTCGGCCAGGACCGCCGCGCCGTCATGCAATGGATCGGCGGCGCCTCCGCGCTCGGCGCACTGACGCCGATGGTCCCCGCCGGCGCACAGATGCCCGACACCGGCGCGGCCGCAACCACCGCCAGCACCGCGCCCGCGCCCCGCTTCGCCTACGTCGGCACCTACACCAGCGACGCACCCGGCGGCACCGCCGGCGGCCCGGCATCGAAGGGCATCTACGTGCTCGCGATCCGGGACGGCAGCTGGACGCCGGTGCAGACCGTCGCCAGCGCGAACCCCTCGTTCCTCGCGGTGCACCCGAGCCGGCGCTTCCTCTATGCGATCAACGAGATCGACACCTACCAGGGCCTGCCCACCGGCACGGCCGAGGCCTACGCGATCGATGCGAACGACGGGCGCCTGACGCTGCTCAACCGCCAGCCGCTCTCGCTCTCGGGCGTGGTCCCCGCGCACCTGGCCGTGTCGCCCGACGGCCGCGCGCTGGCCGTGGCGCTGTACGGCGGCGGTGCCTACAACGTGCTGCCCATCGAGGCGGACGGCAGGCTGGGCAAGGTCTCGGGCATCGAGAAGGAAACCGGCACCGGCCCCGACGCGCAGCGGCAGGAATCGCCACATCCGCACATGGTGCTGTTCGACGGCACGGGCCAGCGCCTGCTCGCCACCGACCTGGGCACCGACCGCATCAACGCGTTCACGCTCGCCGATGGCCAGCTGGCCCTGCTCGGCCGCACGGCCGTCGCGCCCGGCAGCGGCCCACGCCACCTGGCGCTGCATCCGTCGCAGCGCTTCCTGTACGTGGTGAATGAACTCGACGCCACGGTTGCCGGCTTCGGCTACGACACGGCGAACGGCAAGGTCGGGGACCAGCGCCAGCGCGTCTCGACCGTGCCCGAGGGCTACGCCGGCCAGAAGAACGCGGCGGCGCTGGTGATGCATCCGTCGGGGCAGTTTCTCTACGCGAGCAACCGCCGCTTGAAGTCGGACCACCCGATGGCCGACAGCATCGCCGCGTTCCGCATCGACCCGAGCAACGGCGCGCTGACACCGTTGCAGCACTGGAGCGAGGGCCTGCGCTTTCCGCGTGCGCTGGCGATGGCGCCGGGCGGCAGCCACCTCTATGCGCTCAGCCAGAAGGGCGACACCGTCCTGCGCCTGCGCATCGATCCGGCCAGCGGCAAGTTGGACCAGCCGGTGCAGGTGGCGCAGGTGCCTGCGCCCGTCTGCCTGGTGTTTGCCTGATGTGTGCCTGACGCCTAGCGTCCGCGCGTGAGCATCCGCCCCGCGCGGGCCAGCACCTTCGCCTCGCCCTCGCCGCCGCGGTAAGCCAGCACGCCGTTCACGAACACGCGCTCGACACCGACGCTCACCCCATGCGGCTTGTCGTAGGTGGCGGTGTCGGTGATGGTCTCGGGGTCGAACACCACCACGTCGGCCATGGTGCCGACGCGCAGCAGGCCGCGATCGGCGATGCGCAGGTTGCGCGCCGTCATGCCGGTCATCTTGTGCACCGCCTGCTCCAGCGTGAAGAGCTTGCGCTGGCGCCAGTAGCGCGCGAACACGCGCGGGAACGCGCCCCACAGGCGCGGGTGCGGATGGCGGTCGTGCGGCAGGCCGTCGCTGCCGATCATGGTGAGCGGGTGCGCAATGACGCGCTCCACGTCTTCTTCCTGCATCTGGAAATAGCAGGCGCCGCCGGGCTTCAGCCGCAGGCAGGCCTCCTGCTCGGTGGTGCCCCACTCGCGCGCGATGTCGGAGAGCAGGCGCCCGGTCATCTCGGGGTGCGGGTCGGACCAGGTCAGCAGCACGTCGATGACGCCGTCGACCAGGTCTTCGCGCAGCACGGTGGAGCCGGCCACGTACGGGTAGACGTCCATCGCGATCTCCTGGCGCTGCGACAGCGCCTCGATCAGCGGCAGGGTCTCCTTGGTGCGGCCCCAGTTCGCGGGCCCGGCGCATTTGTGGTGCGAGATGACCAGCGGCACGCCCGCGCTGAAGGCCGTGTCGCCGGCCTCGTGCAGCGCCTCGATGATCTGCTGCATCTCGCTGCGCAGGTGCGTGGCGTACACGCCGCCGTGCCGCGCCACGACGCGCGCGAGCGCGGTGACTTCCTCAGCCGGTGCGGCAAATGCCTCTTCGTAGAACAGGCCCGACGACATGCCGTGCGCGCCCGAGGCCATGCAGTCGTCGAGCAGCGTTTCCATGCGCGCCAGCTCGTCGCCATCGGCGGGCCGGTCGAGCGCCTGCATTGCTGCGAAGCGCAACGTGGTGTGGCCCACCAGCGCCGCCACGTTGAGTGCAGGCTGCACCGCATCGACCGCGGCGCGGTACTCGGCCATGGTCGCGTGCTTGAACGAGTCGGCGCCCAGCAGCGTGAGCGGCGGCTTCGACTGCGGCGTGCGGTAGGGCGCCAGCGAAATGCCGCAGTTGCCCGTGACCACGGTCGTGATGCCCTGCGACACCTTGGGCAGGCACAGCGGATCGCGCAGCACGATGGCGTCGTCATGCGTGTGGGCGTCGATGAAGCCGGGCGCGATCACCTTGCCGCGGCAATCGATCACGTCGACGTCGGCGATGTTCAACCCTGCAGGCAGGCGCGCGCGCAGACCGTCGCCCAGCGCCAGGATGCGGTCGCCCTGCAGCAGCACGTCGCCGGGCCACGAAGGGCCGCCCGAGCCGTCGACCACGAGGCCGGCTTCGAGCAGCACGGCTTGGGTGTCGCTCATGGTTCGCTGTCTCCCTTTTTCGTGTTGATGCCGCCGCCGTCCCAGCTTTGCAGTGGGTGCGTGGTGGCGTCGATGCCGTGGCGCTGGAAGGCCTCGCGCGCGCGCTGCAGGCGCTGCACGGCGGGCTCGCCGCGGCGCTGCGCCACCAGCACGGTGAGGATCTCGATGACCGTGAGGTGCGTGAGGTAGGCGTCGATGCCCACGTGCATCACGGCGTCGTCGGGCACCGACAGGCCGATGAGAAAGTCGGCCTTGGCCGCCAGCGCCGTGCCCGGCCGCGTGATCGCGACCACCTGGGCGCCCTGCCCGCGCGCGATGTCGACCGCGTCGAGCAGCGAGGGCATGCCGCCCACGTGCGAGATGGCGATGACCACGCCGCCCGGGCGCTGCGCCGCGCCGGCCACCTGCTGCAGGTGGTAGTCGGCCCAGGCGTTGGCCGAGAGGCCGAGGCGGAACAGCCGCGCCTGCAGGTCGTTGGCCATGAACCACGAGGTGGCACCCGCGCCGTACAGGTCGACGTGCGGCGCGGCCGCGATGGCGCGCACCGCGCCGTCGAGCACCTGCATGTCGAGCTGGCCGCGCACGCCCGAGACCGAGGCCGCGGCGCTGCGCGCGATCTTTCCGACCACTTCGTCGGCGGCGTCTTCGATGTTGACGCGGCGGTGCAGCGGCGAACCGCCGAGCGCCAGCTCCTGCGCGAGCGCGAGCTTGAACTCGCGCAGCCCGGCAAAGCCGAGGTCGCGGCAGGTGCGCATGATGGTGGGCACCGAGCTGCGCGAGCGCTCGGCCAGCTGCTCGAAGCTCTCTTCGAGCGCGCGGTCGGGGTCTTCGAGGATCAGGTCGAGAATCGCGCGCCGCGTGGCCGGCGCATCGCCACGCGCCTCGGCGATTCTCTGGAGCAATGAGGGCGTCATCGGTGCGTTGTTCAGAAGTGCATGGCGACAGCGTCGCTCACGCGGTAGTCGTTCTCGACCACGGGCATCCAGTGCCACTTGTCGAAGGTGGTGCAGGGGTGCGAGATGCCCAGGCCCACGCGGTCGCCGACCTTGGGTGCATCGGCCTCTTCGCTCTCGTCCCAGCGCAGGTAGGCATGCTGGTCGTTCAGCGCGGTGATCTTCCAGCCGGCGGGCACGCCCTGGGGTTGCAACGCGCCGCGCGCCGCACGTGCGATCGGCACGGGCAGCGACAGGTCGAAGGAGATGTCGCGCTTGCCGACCGACAGGATCGCCAGGCCGGGCTCGGGCCGCGACTGCACGTTGGCCCAGACCTCCATCGCCGGCGTCAGGCCTTCGCCGCATTCGCAACCCAGGCGTTCGTCGACCACGTTCACCATGCGCTTGTAGAAGCCGTGGTCGTGCGTCACGTAGCAGCCCGAACGCAGCAGGCCGCGCACGGGCGCACCCAGCGCGGGCTTCAGGCGTCCGGCCACGAGGTCGAAGATGGCCGAGCCGCCGGCCGAGACCAGCACCTCGTCGGTCTCGAAGAGCTGGTGCGTGTCGCAGTGGCGGGCCACGGCTTCGACGCGGTCCATCAGCGTGGTGGCGTAGGCCGTGTCGGGCCCGCTTTCGCCGGTGGCGCCCTGCCCTTCATAGGTCTCGATGCCCACGAGCTTGGCCGCGTCGCTGGCGCGCACCCGGGTGGCGAGCGCAATGGCTTCGTCGTGCGTGCGGCAGCCGGTGCGCGCACCCTGCACGCCGATCTCGAGCATCACCTCGAAGGGCACGCTCGCGGGATGGCGCTTCGACCAGTCTTCGATCAGCGCCAGTTGCGCGACCGAATCGACCAGGAACACCACACGCAGGTCCGCATGGTCGGCCAGCAGCAGCTGGATGCCCGCGAGGTCTTCGTCGCTCACGACCTGGTTGGCGATCAGCGTGCGGCGCGCGCCGGCGGCCACGCCCACGGCCAGCTGCGTGACGGTGGCAAAGGTCAGGCCCCAGGCGCCGGCATCGAGCTGGCGCTGGAACAGCTGCGGCGACATGGTGGTCTTGCCGTGCGGCGCCAGGTCGATGCCCCACTCGCGCACGCGCGCCTGCATCCATTGGAGGTTGTGTTCGAGCGCCTCGCGCTTGAGTACGGCCAGCGGCAGCGGCAGGTCGCCGGCCAGCACGTTCCAGCCGGCGGCGCCGACTTCGCTGCGCAGGCGCGGCGGCTGGGTGCGCGGGTAGCCCTTGAAGCGGTCGCTCAGCAGCGGGTCGATGAAATCGTGTGTCGAGGAAGAAATGTCGGTCATGGTCGTGCAACGGCGATGTGGGGGAGCAGTTCTTTGCGGATGCAGGCGCTGTAGTGTCCTGCGGAAATCTCCTCGAGCGGCGGCACCGTCTGCGCACAGGCCTCGATGGCATGCGGGCAGCGCGTGCGGAACACGCAGCCCGAGGGCGGCGAGATCGGGCTGGGAATGTCGCCCTTCAGGGCAATGCGCTCGGTGGCCATCTCGGGATCAGGCTTCGGGCTCGCGGCCAGCAGCGCCTGGGTATAGGGGTGCAAGGGGTTCGCGAACAGCTCCTCGGTGGTGGCGACTTCCATCACCTTGCCCAAGTACAGCACCACCACGCGGTCGCACAAATACTCGACCACGTCGAGGTCGTGCGAGATGAAGAGCATGGTCAGGCCCAGGCGCTCGCGCAGGTCCGCCAGCAGGTTGATCACCTGCGATTGAATCGACACGTCCAGCGCCGACAGCGGCTCGTCGGCCACGATGAACTCGGGCTCCACGGCCAGCGCGCGCGCCACGCCGATGCGCTGGCGCTGGCCGCCCGAGAACTCGTGCGGGAAGCGGCTGGCGTGTTCGGGGCGCAGGCCCACCGTTTCCAGCAGCTCGGCGATGCGCTTGTCGCGCGC